>CANLDN010000029.1 GCA_947489445.1 uncultured Paracoccaceae bacterium | reverse complement strand
GATGCGACATATCTGAAGGCACACCGCACCGCGACCAGCATGGGCGTCAAAAAGGGGGGCGTGGGCGTCTGATCGGTCGCACCAAAGGCGGCATGAATACGAAGCTGCATGCCGTCTGCGACAGCCAAGGGCGGCCTGTCAGCTTCTTCGTCACCGCCGGACAGGTCAGTGACTACATCGGTGCAAGGGCGCTGTTGAGCAGCTTACCAAACGTCGATTGGCTACTCGGAGACCGCGGCTATGACGCTGATTGGTTCAGACAAGCCTTGGAAGACAAGGGCATAAGGCCATGCATCCCAGGTCGAAAGTCCCGCTCCAAAGCTGTGCGATACGACAAACGCAGATACAAACGCCGCAACCGTATTGAGATCATGTTTGGCAGGCTCAAGGATTGGCGACGCGTCGCAACACGATATGATCGTTGCCCAAAGGTCTTCCTCTCAGCAATCGCCCTCGCCGCAAACGTCATATATTGGTTATGAG
>CANLDN010000028.1 GCA_947489445.1 uncultured Paracoccaceae bacterium | reverse complement strand
GCGAAGCGCAGGCCGTCTTCCATGGCGATCGGCGCGATCAGTTCCACGTTGAACTTCAGGTTGTCGCCCGGCATCACCATTTCGGTGCCTGCGGGCAGCTCAACCGTGCCGGTCACGTCTGTCGTCCGGAAGTAGAACTGTGGACGGTAGTTCGCAAAGAACGGCGTGTGACGGCCACCCTCTTCCTTGGTCAGGATATAGGCCTCGGCCTCGAACTTCGTGTGCGGCTTGACCGAACCCGGCTTGCACAGGATCTGGCCACGCTCAACACCGTCACGGTCCACACCGCGCAGCAACGCGCCGATGTTGTCGCCTGCTTCACCGCTGTCCAGCAGCTTGCGGAACATTTCAACGCCCGTACAGGTCGTCTTTGTGGTGTCGCGGATACCCACGATCTCAATCTCGTCGCCGACATTGATCACGCCACGCTCAACACGGCCCGTCACAACAGTCCCGCGGCCAGAGATCGAGAACACGTCCTCGATCGGCATCAGGAACGGCAGGTCCACCGCACGCGCTGGTGTCGGGATATATGTGTCGACAGCTTCCATCAGCTTCTTGATGGATTCTTCGCCAATCTCTGGGTCACGACCCTCCATCGCTGCCAGGGCAGACCCTGGGATCACAGGAATATCATCGCCAGGATATTCGTAAGAGCTTAACAACTCGCGAATTTCCAT
>CANLDN010000027.1 GCA_947489445.1 uncultured Paracoccaceae bacterium | reverse complement strand
TATGGGACTGAAACGGACGGACGAATTCCGCAAGGACGCAGTGCGCATCGCGCTGACGAGTGGGCTGAAGCGCAAGCAGGTTGCCGATGATTTAGGTGTCGGCATGTCGACGCTGAACAAGTGGATCACAGCATATCGAGACAAAGATGTGGTATCGCAAGAGGATTTAAGCCTCGCCCAAGAGAATGACCGGCTTCGTCGCGAGAACCGTCTTCTCATGGAGGAGCGGGAAATCTTAAAAAAGGCCACGGTGTTCTTCGCGAGCCAAAAGCCGTGAGGTTTAAGTTCATCGAAGAGCACCGATTTGCGTTTTCCATTGGTCGGATGTGCCATGTGATGGACGTCAGCACTCGTGGTTTGCGCGCGTTCCGTAGTCGGCCTGCAAGCCGTCGGAAGCGGTCTGATTTGGTCACTCTGGCGCATATCAAAGAGCAGTCACGTCTCAGCCTGGGCAGTTACGGTCGCCCACGAATGACTGAAGAGCTGAAGGAGATTGGCCTTAATATCGGCCACCGCCGTGTCGGGCGTTTGATGTGCCAGAACGGCATATCAGTCATCAGAACACGCAAGCACAAGGTGACAACAGACAGCAATGACAAGTTTAACATTGCGTCAAACTTGCTGGATCGTAACTTCACGGCGGATCAACCAAACCAGAAATGGGCCGGTGAAATTACCTATATTTGGACGCGCGAGGGCTGGTTGTATCTGGCTGTGATCCTCGACCTGCATTCCCGCCGCGTGATCGGCTGGGCGGTCAGTAACCGGATGAAGCGCGACCTGGCGATCCGCGCCCTCAAGATGGCGATTGCGTTCCGGTCACCGCCAAAGGGCTGCATCCACCACACCGATCGCGGCAGTCAGTCTTGTTCGCATGATATCAGAAGATCCTGCGC
>CANLDN010000026.1 GCA_947489445.1 uncultured Paracoccaceae bacterium | reverse complement strand
CCGGCCAGCCTCCATAGTTTCTTGAACGAGCGCCTCGGTGTCCCTGCAAATATTGCAACATTTTCCTCGCCTGGTGTTTCTTATGAGAATTCACAGAGGATTTATCTTAGGGCGAGAGACTTTGAACCCCGGTTGGATAAACTGGATGGTCAGCCTTTTGCGCGAAACATGATCGCGGAAACATTGCTGCATCTGAACGGCCTTGATGATCCGGCGTATCTGCATACGGGTGATCTCGATACCGCCTCCGCCGACATTCTGAGTTTGAAAACGCCGCTTTCGTTCAGCATCCCATATCTGGGTACGGTCAAAGTAGGGTTTACACTTTATTCGAGATCGGGCGCACCAAGCAGCCCCAACGATGTTAAGCCACTGAATGTTGCACTGGAATTGGTTTCTGAGGGCTCCGAACAGGCTTTGAGTGTCATAAACCCCAGACGGATCGCAGGTTTTCGGTTTGACAACACGAATGCACCAACCTCAATCGATGTTCGGACCGTTAACGTAAGCGATGCGACTGACGTCGCACCCGGTTTAGTACCAGCTCATCACCGAAGTGGCATTTCGGTGATTGGCATCACTAAGACAACAGGTGGTGCTGCTTTTGCACCGGTGCCCGATTCCCTGATTTCGACGCTTCAAGGGGCCCCACTGACAGAGCAGGCGCGTGTCGAAATGGCGGCGTTGCTGTCACTATATACGGCATCGCCTGACGCTAAAATTCGCAACGCCGCTACAAGCGTACTTCAAAACCTCGCAAATGACCCAATTGGTGCTCCGATCCATCTGCAAGGCAGCATAGCAATTGGGCAGCTACTCCAGACCGCAGCCGACGCAAACCGCATCCCGAAGCTACCAAACCCTAGGGATATTGACTCAGACCACTGATGCTAGACCCTTCTGGCGAATGTCTTGGGATCAATGCGGGACGTCGTCATAAAAAAGGCTATAGGCGTCGCTATAGCAAAGCGACCACGCA
>CANLDN010000025.1 GCA_947489445.1 uncultured Paracoccaceae bacterium | reverse complement strand
TGACCCAGCCCCTTGATCCGGGCCGTTTAGGTGTAGAATCCGTTCCTGTTTCTTTCTGTTGATTGGGTTGCGGTCAAGGCCTGCTGAGCGGAGCCTTTGCGGAGCTCAAGCGAGGCAGGCCGGGTGGGCACGGTTGAGATTGGCGTAGACGGCCGGAGCCAGCCCGCCAAGCGATGTGTGTGGTCTTTCTGTATTGTAGTCGATCCTCCAGTTTTCAATGATCCGGCGCGCCTCAGCGAGGTTGCCGAAAATGTATTCATTCAAGCATTCGTCGCGCAGTCGGCCATTGAAGCTTTCGACAAAGGCATTCTGCATTGGTTTTCCGGGCGCGATGTAGTGCCAGCCGACACCACTGTCCTGGCACCATCTGAGGACAGCATGCGATGTCATTTCCGTTCCGTTGTCACTGACAATCATGTCGGGTTGGCCGCGCCGTCGGATCAAACCATCCAACTCGCGGGTCATCCGCGCACCGGATAATGAGCGATCCACGACAGTTGCCAAGGCTTCGCGGGTGCAATCATCTACGATGCAGAGCACGCGGAACCTCTGCCCGTCTGCGAAGGCGTCAGACACGAAGTCCAATGACCAACGCTGGTTTGCGCGATCCGGCACCAAGATTGGTCTGCGTGTGCCCAAAGCCCGCTTTCGCGACCGTCTGCGGCGGACTGCCAGCCCTTCTTCGCGGTAGAGCCGGAACAGCTTCTTATGGTTCACTGCAAAGCCTTCTCTGGCCAGCAGGATGCCCAAACGGCGATACCCGAACCGACGGCGTTCATTCGCCAGTTCACGCAGCCGCTTGCGCAGGGCGTCATCACCCTGTTCCTGCTTCTGATACTGAAAGACGGACCTGTGCAGGTCCGCCAACTCACACGCCCGACGCTCAGACAGGCCATGCCGATCCATTACCTCCGACACAGCCCGTCTCTTCACGTCGGGCGTCAGTAGTTTTTTGTCGCGAGATCCTTCAGCGCCGCATTGTCGAGCATTGCATCCGCCAGCATCCGCTTCAGGCGGTTGTTCTCATCCTCAAGCGCTCTGAGCTTCTTGGCGTCTGACACGTTCATGCCACCGAACTTGGCTTTGTATTTATAGAACGTGGCATCGCTGATCCCGTACTTCCGGCACAGCTCCTGCGCTTTCACGCCCGCCTCATACTCTTTGATCATCCCAATGATCTGTTCGTCACTAAATCTGCGTTTCATAGTCCATCCTCTCTTGGGACGGATTACTAACACCTCAATGGCCGGTTTTAAGGGGGCTGGGTCA
>CANLDN010000024.1 GCA_947489445.1 uncultured Paracoccaceae bacterium | reverse complement strand
AACCGGATGAGGTGTATGGCTCCTGCTCCACCCGGCGTCGCAATGCGCCATAGTGCAGTTGTCATCGACTGCTGAGAGAGGAGCCACGCAATGACAGTTAAAACAGTTGGCCTGGATCTGGCCAAGGATGTGTTTCAAGTCCATGGAATTTCGGGAACTGGACGCAAGATTTTCAATAAGAAGATCAAACGTGCGAAATTATTAGCGTTCTTTGAAACACTGCCGCGCTGTGTTGTCGGCATGGAGGCTTGCGGTTCGGCCCATCATTGGGGCCGCGAACTACGACGGCTTGGTCATGACGTGCGGTTGATGCCTGCGGCATACGTCAAACCTTATGTGAAGCGCGGCAAGACGGACGCTGCCGATGCTGAAGCGATCTGTGAGGCGGTGCGTCGCCCAACGCTGCGTTTTGTGGAGATCAAATCAGAGGAACCGCAGGCAGTTCTTGCGATACATCGCTCGCGGGATTTGGTCGTGCGGCAACGCACGCAAGTCGCAAACATGATCAGAAGCATTCTTCGCGAGTTTGGTCATATCTTGCCGACAGGCATCGAAGCCGTATCCGCTTTTGCGCGCAGCCATGGCACCGCAGATCAACTGGAAATGCCGGAAATTGCTGATGGTATCTTGGGCGTGATGTGCCACCAGTTATTGGGGCTCAATGCCCGGATCGACGGTCTGACCAAGTTGATTGAGCAACATGCGTGGCTTGATGCCAACGCCCGTCGTTTGATGCGCATGCCCGGCATTGGCCCGATCACCGCTTCAGCCCTTGTTGCCACGATTGGCGATGCACATCAGTTCAGGACCGGTCGTGATCTGGCTGCTTGGTTGGGTTTGACACCTCTGAACAAATCCAGCGGCGGTAAAGAGCGGCTCGGACGGATTACCAAGAAGGATGACAGATACATTCGAAAATTACTGATTATCGGAATGACGTCTCGTGCGCTCATGGCGAAGAACAAGCCGGAAAAGGCAGACATCTGGACCGCCAAAATACTCGCAGAGAAGCCGTTCCGGCTCGCAACCGTTGCCATGGCAAACAAATCGGCTCGGATCATCTGGGCGATGCTCACCAAACGAGAGGAATACCGGCAGCCGATCGCCTGATCCTGCCAAGAGATGCAAGACGTTTGATGTGATGATGCGAAATGAAGTCAACCAAAAGCAAGGACACTCCGACGAATGTCCCGGCCGTTGAGGTCGCTAACCCGATAGGAACCTTGCTTGCGGAACTCATCAAGGCCAGTGGCAATCGCCACACAAACAGGCCGGACACACGACTGTACTGACGGATGATCGCAACACAAACAACGCTTGCAATGCAGGAGCCATCCACACA
>CANLDN010000023.1 GCA_947489445.1 uncultured Paracoccaceae bacterium | reverse complement strand
TGCGCTAAGGTTTGATTTGGTATTGTCGTGAGCGCGGTGAGCGCGATGGTTTTCAGGAATTTCATTGTTCTGTCCTCGTGTGGCAGGATGCTGCACGGAAATGGCGGTTGTGTTGTGTCAAATCCGTGGTGTTTTGGGTGCGTTTGGGTGGCTTTGGCTGGCTTAGTTGCGCGCCACCACGTCACGGACCCAGACCTCGACGCGGCGGTTGATCCGGCGGCCTGTATTGGTCTCGTTGCATCCCAACGGGGAGATTTCGCCATAGCCGATGGTCTGCAAGGCGACGTTGGCCTGCAGGTTCGGGTTCTCGTCGAGCAAGGCCTGCACGACCTGGCCGGCGCGGCGTTCGGACAATTGCCGGTTCAGTTCGGGATCACCGACCGAGTCGGTGAAGCCCACAAACACCGCTTCCTTGTTGCGGAACGCATCCGTGCTCAAAAGCCCGGCCAGACGCACGATGTCGTCCTGCGCCCGGGCATCCAGATTGCTGGACCCTGTCTCGAACCGGAAGGTGGTCGACAAACGATCCGAGCTGATCAGCTGCTCCATCATCTGTTGCAGCTGCGGGAAGGTGGAAAAGTCGCGGTTCGCCACCACGGCCGAGGCCACACGCAGCCCCTGACTGTCGATCGATGCGGCCCGGATCGTCTGGTTGACAAACCCGGCATCCGAAATCAGGCCCTGCGCCGCGTCGGACATGGCAAAATCGAGCATGCCCTTGGCGTGAAACGGCAAGCGCTGATCGGCCGTATACATGTAAAGCAGGCGGGTGAGCGGGTATTCCTCGGTCTTGATGGTAAAGGCGTTGGGCGGTGTCTGCAGCCCGCACACCCCTTCAATCGCCAGCGCCTTGGCCCCTTCGCCATCGGCGAAATTGGTAAAGCCCAGCCCGTTGGGGTCATTGGCCACCACCTGTGACAGCACCTCATCGCTTTGCACCAGCGTCACATTGCTGGCGATCTGCAGGCCATTGGGGCGCATCAACAGGTTGTCGAACACCTCGCGGATGCCCGAATTGGTGTCGCGCACATAGATGTTGATCGGGGCATTCGGGCCGCCAAGCTGGGCCCAGTTGGTGATCCGGCCGGCAAAGGCCAGGGCTGCGTTCTGCTCGGTGATCGCGCGGACAGGGTTGTTGGGCGATGTGACCAGCAAGAGCCCGTCCAGAGCCACGATATGTTCGTTCTGGGTCGACCGGATATCGCCAAAGCCCGCGGCTTCGAACGCGCGCGCTTCGCGGTTGCGTGCGGGCCGTGAGGCCAGCGCGATCGCCGCCTCACCACGCAGCAGATCCGCCAGACCATCGGTGGTGTTCGACGCGCCGACATCAACGGTGGCAATCTTGTCGCCAGAGGCGGACACGACCTCATAATTGATCGCGCCCGCCTGCCCGCGTGCGGCGGTGAGTGTCGCAAATGTATCGATCTTGGTGCTGCTATAGGCATTCAGCAGGCTGGGCACCAAATCCTTGCCCAGCATCCGCGAGCCGGAAATCTGAAATTCCGAGGTCGGGATCGTGGTCACGGGGCACAGGGCACCCTCGCAGCGCACCATGCTGGCATCCAGCGTCAGATCACCCAGCGCCGTTCCGATCGTATAAGCCGCACCATCAAAATCCAGCAACTC
>CANLDN010000022.1 GCA_947489445.1 uncultured Paracoccaceae bacterium | reverse complement strand
GCTTGCGCTTCAGCCCACTCGTCAGCGCGATGCGCACTGCGTCCTTGCGGAATTCGTCCGTCCGTTTCAGTCCCATACTCAATCTCCTTTGTTGCAATAAATGCTATCAAAGGAGTGGCATCAAACCGCGACAGGTCCAACTTTCTTCGCCAACACCTCTCCAAAAAAACTATCCGAAAACCGCTTTGCGAATATTTTCTTGAAGTCGAGAGTTAGAATCATTTCGAAAAAGACCATTAGGTACGTGTAGGGTCCAACACCTGTCAAAACTCATTAATGCCTCAGAAGGCAATTGGCTCACTACTCGAGATGGGTCTCTTTTGATTTTGTTCCAGAAAGAGTCACTAAACCACATATGTGCCGCTATCATCTCAACGTATCCATCCCGAAACTGAAATCTCCCTGGATTTTTCCCAATATCAATTATTTTTTTTCGAGCGGCGGTGGTAAGCCGTTGGATTTCATGGGCAAAGCATTAATGGGAATTCCAAGAGCCCTGAACTGAAGTGGATCATACATATTCTGCATATGTTCATATCTACGATCTACCAGAGATGCCTGCGTAAAAGCCGGATTCATTGCGAGAACGGATTTTACAAGACGATCGGCAAACATTGGTTGCAAACGGTCCGCATCGCTGTCGATTTGAATTTGATCTAAATCAGCGCCCCCATTTTGAAGAAAATTGAAGTTAAAACCCGATCCGGTGATCTCAAGAAACTCTACGATATTTGACCCCATCAGACCAAATACTTCCGCCAGATCGATATCTGATTTGTTAACAAAATTTGAACGAACAGATACCTTGCCACGTCCAGATAAGGCTCCGGCTGCGTAAGCTGCCCAAACCACACCCACAGGCAGAGTTTTGTGGGCACCAATAATCCAAAGCCGATGATCCAGTAAGTTAGTATTCACTGATTGTCACATTTACGCCCCGGCTCGCACCATAGTCTACCAACGGCGCAGCCGCATTTGCCCCGCCAGGCTGAACTCTTATATCTAGAACTCTCGAGCTACCGCTGCTGCCGCTCCATTTCGCCAAGTCATCAATATGATGAATTCATTCGAGACATCCAACCTGATCCTGTTGTGTTCACGGTTTTGAGACTAACCCAAGTTGAGCCCTGATTGAAGTCCCATGCTTCTGAAAAACCGTTATTTTGTTGTCCTGCTCTGGTCCAGCCGCGATAGTCTGAACCAGCCAGTGCATCCTCGATAGCAACCCCACGTTGCGTATCCGCAAATAAAGAGCGATCCCAGACATCGGTTCTATTTGAACGGGAAAACATACCTCTGATACGGCCAAACATCTGTTTGATCGGTCCACCCGCTGCGGTCGCGACTGTGACCGCCAGTGCTAGTGCGCCGTTGTCTCGAGCTTCATTCGCACTGTCTTGAACAGCCGCAGCTCGTGCACTTTCAAGGTCTTCGACAGTAGCATTGCCTTCAAGCCCTCTAGTTATTACCGCTAAATTTGAATCAACAATCGTTTGAATACCCAAAGTACCATCCGCAAGCGCCCAACCAGTGTTGGCCTCATGGGAATCCTGACCGTTTGGATCAACCAAACGAACGGGATTTTGTTTTACGTATGCAAAGAGGTTGATGTTTTTAGGATCAAAAACACCACCACTATTGCCCGCGTTCTAGGGTCAGGGCTCATAACCAATATATGACGTTTGCGGCGAGGGCGATTGCTGAGAGGAAGACCTTTGGGCAACGA
>CANLDN010000021.1 GCA_947489445.1 uncultured Paracoccaceae bacterium | reverse complement strand
GAGGACAGAACAATGAAATTCCTGAAAACCATCGCGCTCACCGCGCTCACGACAATACCAAATCAAACCTTAGCGCAATGTGATCCGGGGGAAGAAGTGCTGATCTTCAGCATTATCACGTCGTTGCAAGGTCACCCCAAGGGCGAATCCGCGATGGCCTATGCCGATGAAATCAATACCCGGCTTGATGGTCGCTACTGTATTGAAGTCGTCGGTAATAGCGAGCTGCATGCTGATGACGAAAGGCTATGGCAGGCGATGCTGGATGGCGAGGTACATTTCGCGGCACCCAGCCCAACCAAGATGACCCAGTTTGCCAGCAAGCTCGCATTGTTCGATCTGCCGTTCCTTTTTGACGGGCCGCTCCATGCGCTAGAATTTTTGACGTCTGACGCAACAGAAGAAATCTATGAACAGCTTGAAGATGATGGCTTTTACGGATTGACCTTCTGGTCAAATGGAATGCGTCATTTTTCTGCGACACGCCCAATGCGATTGCCCCGGGATGCAGATGGTCTGACTTTCCGGGTCCAATCATCGTCACCCATTATGGCAGCGATGCTTGATACGATGGGCGTCACGCCGCGCAAGATGGCCTTCGCCGACGTGCTTGGCGGCTTGCAATCCGGAGAGGTGCAGGGTCAGGAAAACACCTTCTCAAACATCGATTCCAAGGCGTTTTACACGGCCCAAGCCGCCACAACAGAAACCAGCCATCACTATTTGGGATACCTGGTGTTCACAACCACATCGTTCCTCAACAGTCTTGATCAGGAAACCCGCGATATATTCATCGACACAATGAAACTGGTGTCACACGAACGGAACCGCTTTGCCTTTGAGCTCAATCAGATCAGTCGTCAGAATATAATTGATGACGACGGCATCGTGATTACTCTAACGGATCAGGAACGGCAAGCCTGGCGAGATGCCTTCGAGCCGATCTTTGATGAATTCAAGCCTGCCATTGGCGAAAGCTTTGTTGATCGCGCGCTTGAGATCAACGCAAACGCCAACCCCTTCGACTAGCCTATTGTTCTTTGAGAATCCAATTACCCGCCACCGCTCACTCACATGGCAAGAAAACGGGTCCCGTCGGGACCCGTTTTTTGTTTCCATGGCCTATGGCATTATGATATAGTATCATTATTATTCATTATTGAATCGATATTAAATAGATGAAACCATCGTCTCCCGACCTGCCTCTGGGGTTCCTGATCAATACGATTGGTCGGCTCCTGAGCGCGCGGGCACAATCGATCTTCGCGAAAAGCGGGCTCGATCCAGTCTTGGTCGGTGTGATGTGGATGATCCACTTAATGCCAGGACGGACGCAAAAGGAGTATGCGAAATTTCAATCTCGTGATGTCAGTACGTACGGCCGGATCGTGGACAAGCTAGAAGCGGCAGGAATGCTACGGCGCAGACCGTTGCCGGGCGACCGCCGTGCTTGGTCTCTTGAGTTGACCGACGATGGCGCGCGCGCCTTGGCGGAACTCCATAGGGAAACGGAAGTGCTGGAGCGGCAATTCACACACCCGCTTGATCGCCGCGCCGAGGCGGCAATGCGAGAGGGTCTTGCCCAAATGCTGATCGCTCTGGGGGGTCTTGATCTTGGCAATGAGGACGAAAACACATGAAAGTTCTAGTGTTCGGAAAGACGCCGGGGATAATGACGAGAGCCCTGGAGACGCTCGGGGCAGCAGCAATCGATGCCGAAGGTGCGTTTAGTGTCATCGAGGCCGAGGCGCGTCTGCGCCACGGAGGGATCGCCTTACTCGCGATGGGTGGCGGCGTTCCGAAGCCGGAACGCGTTGCGCTGAAGGCCCTGGCCGAAGAGACAGGTATTGTCACGGTCGACGTCTTTGGCCCTGAAACTCTGATACCGACCGTAAAAGCCGCGATGATCGACTGAAATTTCTCAATAAATAAGCTTCGAAGGGACCGAATATGTTCCGCGCACTCTCACTTGTTGCTCTTTTGCTGCCAGTCACCGCTTTAGCCCAGGTCGACACCCGAGATGATACCGTAACTGCCGCCGAAGTGCCTTCTGCGGCCTATGGACCGAAGGTCGACTACGCTATCGGCTAACCGCGGGACACAAGACGCGCTGGCAATTGCGTGGATGCGACAACGGCGGGGCTTGGATCAGTACGAAAAGGGCCGGATCACGGATGTGCAGTTTGCGCAGAACCTTTCGCAAGAATGGGCCTCTTTCCCGGCGCAGACTTACGACAAGCGCGGGCGTCCGGCGACGGGTCAAAGTTACTATGCAGACGACGGGCTGAACCGCGCTTTTGCGACAAAAGAGCAAGTCTTACGGGCAGTGAGGAATATCTGATGCCACTACTTGGAATACCCCTTTGTGCATGGATCACCGGCGGCGTTGGTGTCGGCGCGGTTGGCGGGTCTTACGTCATCGGCAACGCGGCGGAACAGGTCGGGATCGGCGCGGTGCGCGTGACGCAGGGCCTTGCGCTAGTAGGGACGGCCTATGTCGCCGTGCAGATCGCGAAACAGCTCAAATGACGGTGACGTTTGAATTGGTGCTGGGCTTGTTGTCAGCCGCCAACCTGATTGGGGTGAGCGGGCTTTGGTATCGTCTGGGCAGTGCCATAACCAACTATGAGCATGTCAGCCGCAGGCAGAACTTGATGCATCGCGGCTATGAAGACCTTGCCGAGCGCGTCACCCGATTGGAACACCAAGGGAGCGTTGCAACATGAACGGGCTGAAACTGCTATCGGGTATTTTACCCGCTATTCTGGGCACCATCGACAAGGCGGTGCTGGACCCAAACGAAGCTAACCGGTTAAGGGCTGAGATCATCGCTGCCATTGTCGATCAAAACGGAGAGGCGATGCAGGCGGCGGCTTCTATCGTTGGGGCAGAGGCGCAGGGCGAGAGTTGGTTGCAACGCAACTGGCGACCGATTGCCATGCTGAATTTCTTGGGACTTTTGAATCTTTACTGGTTTGGTCTGGCTCCGGAATACCTTGTGCGTTCACCGGAACTAGTCGACAAACTGTTTACGCTTCTGTCGATCGGATTGGGTGGATACATCGCGGGACGGACGGGCGAGAAGATCGTCGAACGAATGCGACGTTAGGATCAAGTTGCAGCAATACTGAGAATTGCAGTTGTTCGGTTCCAAGTCACTTGACAAAACCTATTAGTGTAATACATTGTTTGCGGTAGTGCGTTGTAATGTTGCGGCGCTGATTAGGGGAGCCAATGCAGTTTATCTCTTTCCAATTGGTTGATTTGCATAAGCATGGTCCTGCATTTTATTCGTATTTAATGCTTAGAAAGCGCTACTTCGTCGACCGACTTGGTTGTGACACTCCACACGATGACGAAGTAGAGATGGATAGCTTTGATAACCCGCTTACTTGGTACACTTTGGCGGTACAAAATGGGACGGTGGTGGCTGGCGTTCGCTTAGTGCGCCCCGCGTTTGGTAGTCCTGCTGTGAATCTGTTTGATACTCAAGACGGCTCAGTATTAGAGAAGATTGACAACTCTGACCCAGACGTCTGGAATTGCACCAGAATTGCGGTTCGCGATGATGCAATTGTGTTTGAGGAGCGTCGCAATTGTCTTTCGCAGCTCATCGAGAAGGCAACCACTTTAGCGAAAAGTCAAGGCGCGACTGATGTCCACGAATTAGGTAAGTATGCTTTCGAACAATATGGCTTGGGCAGTTGTAAGCCGGCGGTTCCCATTCTGAGACATGTATCCATTTCCGAAGAAGATCGTTCCCTTTTTGCTGTGTCTCTTCGTGACGGAATCACATCAAATTCAGCTAGCTTATATATGCTGAGATTTTTCTTTGTACCGGACGAATTGGACGACCGCATTGAGGCACTAGAATCAATGTTTGAATACGACAGCAATGGGTTTGGGCATAGTTGGGCAAAGGTTTACCTTTGGTGGACGGTGCTGAGGATGTGTCTCCAACAGATTTGGGCATGCACACCATTGGCCAAGATGATATCTGCGTGGATTGGGAGTAGATGATGCGTCCAAGAAAAGATAGCACCGATTTGATTCTGGGCGGTAAGCAACTTGCCATTCTGCAGACCGTTTTTTGCTTGGGTGACGATGCCTACGGTGGGGGAGTATATGTTGCACTGTCCGAGGATGGAGATCATACGTCACTTCCACAAATCTACTCGGTACTCGAAAAGCTTGAAAGAAAAGGTCTGGTCGTTCACAAATTCAGTGCCCCTCAGGCGAAACGTGGTGGTCGCCGTCGAAAGGTGTACAGCCTGACAGGAACTGGAGAAAAGGTTCGCCGTATGTCAATCTTGAATAACCCGCGGCTTGGTAACGGCGAGGGCTGGTTGGTTCCGGGTTTCGGCGTCAAACGACAGACATAATCAATCCGGTATTTAGCGACAGCCATCCTTTTGCCAGGCGTCCCGCAGCCGCCGCCCGGTGGCTTCGCTGATCCCGAGCGCCTCAGTGGCGTCGAGGAGAGTCGCACCGCCGGAAAGCGCCGATAGCAGCTTGATCGTCTGGGCGCGCCGCTGGCGATCTTTTTCAGCGCGGCGCATCTGCTGGGCACGTATGGCGACCGGCAGAACCTGTTGACCAGATGCGCGCGCCACGATTGGCGCTTGGCGGCGTATCTCAGCGGCGGGCAGGTGGATCAGTTGCAAGGCTGCGGCGTCAAGCGCCTCTACATGTGGTGGGATGCCAGAGGCGCGTGGCGGGGTCTGCATGACGTGGTCGAGCTGATCGGCAAGGTGGCGATGGGATCGGGCTTGGCTTTCAAGGTCATTGGCGATGCGCCGCAGTTTGCAGCTTATGTCATTGTAGCGTGGGTCGGGCATTCTAGTGCAGTGCTCTATATTTTGTGTTGAATGGGGCACTAGATACGCTATAAGGGGCTTACCACAGAAACAGACGGAAACAAAATACGCATAATCAGTATTATGTAATATAGATTGTTTCACTAAACTTCAATCGCCAGATACGGCGCATTTACTGCACTTATGCGATGTTTGCCGGCTTTATTATCGCCTCCAATGAAACTGTGCAGTCCGGCCATCGTCGGGTTTTCTTGTTGGCCTTGTATTGCGTATGCGTTCGAAATCAGCATGCCGCCGGGTTTTGTTTTGGCGCGGAGCATTTGCAGCACCTTCACGGCGCGCTGACTGGCGCGGCCGCCATTCATGAAGGCTACATCAAAGAAATCATCCTCAAACAATTTCAACACGGACATTGGCTGCGCGCGTGTGATCCGAAGCCGCCCAGATTTGATCTGTTCGTTATATCGTATCACAGTTGCAAAATACTGGGCATCGCGATCTTTACGGTCAGTGTTCACTTGCTGTTGATCCACCACGCTTTCGGCGTTTCGCATGCCCCAAGGTTCAATGACATGGAGCGTCTCTAGTCTGTCCAGTTCCAGCAGATCATCGATCAGGTCTGCACTGCGTCCGCCAACCAGCAGCCATGTCTTTTGTTTTTTGCTGGCGATTTCTTTCAAAAAGCGCATGCGGCGTCGACGCAAACGCTGCTGTCGCGTTGTTAGTTCAGGTACGGCTTGTTTGATACGATCTAAAAATCCTGCAGGCAATGCTGGTAAGGTAGCATAGCCGCCCGACTCCGAGTCTAGAAAACGATCCAGAACCGGCTGAACAGTCTCTATCGTTGTGGGTGTCTCCAGTGCATCGCAGTTTGCATACCAAGGCAACGTATCGACCTGCAACCGTGTACGCGTCTCTTGGTAGCGTGTTACCTGCATCCACTGCAGAAACATATTCACGTCAAATTCGTCTGCCTGAAACGCGGCATTTGGATCACTGAGCACCAAGTCCTTGAGAAGAATAACTTTATCGTGGTCGAAGTTCGCAAACTCCTTAACGAAATGGCGCGCCTGCTCGGTTTTGAGCAATTCCTTGATGCGCCGCTTGTGGAACGCGACTGCTTTGTGGTGAAGTGCGCCAAGTACAGGATCCGCTATCAATTTTTCAAAGATGTTGCGTACCTGTGGTAGTGTATCCAAGATCGACGTTTCAGCCGTTACATTCCAGCAATGAAGCCGCCAGTAAGTCTCGCCTGATGCTTCCATCTTTCCGTGAAACGTCGTTGTATTCACGTCGCCACGCATACGTTTCATCAGATAGGACTCTATGCTGCGTACAGCGTAGTGGTTCATTCGGGCCAGAGTATCCCCATAGCCAATCCCGTTCAGACAAAATGCCCAGCCTTGTTTTTCATAGCCCGGCATGGGGTTTCCTGCCCCGTCTGACCACCGAATTTCGCGCAGACGGTTCGGACGCGCGCGCCTTGGCCGGTGGGTTGATACGGCCCGGTAGACACCGTTGTTGCGGTAAAGCGATTTCAGCGCCCGAGTTTGCTGAGGAATAACCTGCTGTCGGGCGGCAGCCATTGTCATTTGTTCGGTGACGAATTTATCCTCGAATTCAACGATGTTGTTATGCCCAAACAAGCGCCAAACGAAGGCAAATACATTAGCCTTGGGCACAGCATCAAACAACGCATCAAGCGTACGATCACCGACCCGGATATCGAGAAATTCATCGGCGTCGCAGACCATGATCCATTCAGCTTCGCGATATTTTGGATGCTGCATCGCGTTGCGATAAGCCGCGCTCTGAGGACCATTCGGCCATGGGCCTGGATTGTCTATATGTGTTGCAATACCAAGCTCTTGCAGCCTGATAATAATCTTTTCAGTACCATCAGAACAATCGTTTGTGTTTATAACGAAGTGGTCAAATCCAAGAAAAAGGTAATACGCAATCCATTCCAGAATGAACGGACCTTCGTCCTTCATCGTTGAAATGATCAGTCGCATACCAACCCTCTGCCTGCCTGACGTAGCAGATTGCTCAATCGCTTTCGCTTTCAGCGCCATCAAGCACTTCGATCGCAATCTGTGCACCAACAACGGCTCGAATACGCAAATCACGCGGATGCAATCCCAGAAACTCGTTGATCGCCCGGATGACGCCATCCCCCCACCAGCCGCGCCGGTGGTAATCGTCAAACGCCATGATGCCCCCCTTTTTCATCTTGGGAAACAAAGCGGCCAGATCAGACGACACGCCTTCGTAGGAATGATCACCATCAACATAGGCGAACGAAATACTTTGTTCTGGAAATTGGTCGAGGGCGGGCACCGAAAAGTCACGGATCAATGCCACTTTTTCTGCCTTAATTTCATCCGAAAACCTCTTGACAACCTTATCAAAAATTCTGTCCATCTTAGTTTTTCCGGTGCGCCCGACAAAGGCTTCCGAGTGACTGTCATTCTCGATATGTGTCCACGGATCAATCAGAATGAGCTGTTTGGGCGCAATCAGCTCAAGGATTGTGGGAGAGAATTCCCCTTGCCAAACCCCGATTTCGACCGCAATGCCACCTTTTGGTAGCTTTTGCAGGAACTTGCGACGGATGACGTCCTTGGAAACCCGGCGTTTCTTCTTTGGCGCGACGTCCTTCTTGCCTGTGGGCAGTGTACCGACAATATTTTGAGCCATTATATGTCCTTGCGCATTATCTGTGGGATCGCCTGTAGCGTCCTGTTGAGGGTGTCTAACATTCAGCAGATCAAATTGGAAACGTCAGACTGGAAACGCGTGTCCAAAAATCGGTATTCACGAACCATTGCCGCCTTTTTGACTGTCGCAAAACCGCGCTGACCCTATTATGAGTTTCTAAAATACTGGCTTCGATCCACAGGATAACAATGAAGAAAGGCCACAGATGGCGCGTGAAGAGTATGTGATTGCAGCGTTATGGATGGAAGGCGCGCTAAGCTATCTGGAACAATTATGCCTGAAATCCTTCGTGGATGCTGGTCATCATCTGATTTTGTATCACTATGGCCCCTTACAGAACGTACCAGAGGGCATTGAACTGGCGGACGCAGACGCCATACTACCGCGCACGAATTTCCTGCAGCACAACCGGACGGGCAGCCCGGCCCTGCATTCCGATCTGTTCCGGTACCGCTTGCTGGCCGGGTCGGACAAAACCATCTGGGCGGATACCGACGCATATTGCGCCCAACCGTTCCAGACAGATACAGGCCATTTTTATGGCTGGGAATCTGCGGATCACGTCAATGGTGGCGTTTTGGGGCTACCGCAGGACAGCGACACCTTGGGAGAACTTCTGGAATTCACAAGTGACGAATTCGCGATCCCCTGCTGGTACGGGGCCGATTACGAGGCGACGCTGAAGCAAGCCCGCGACTCAGGCAAGCCGGTTCATGCAAGCGAACAGCCATGGGGCGTTTGGGGTCCACATGCGCTGACCCATTTCTTGCATAAGACGGGTGAAATCAAACACGCGTTTCCGTCAAGGGTGCTGTATCCGTTTAGCTTCAAGGACCGACGACTGATGCTGCGTCCCATCGACAACACCGAAGACTACATCGCAACCGACACCGCATCGGTGCATTTTTACGGGCGTCGTGTACGACGACGGCTGGCCAAGCGCAACGAAGGTAAGCCAATTCCCGGCAGCCTGATCTACAACCTGATTCAGATGCACGACATTGACCCGGAACTGGCCCCGGTGCCCATTCCATTGCCAATCACTGGCGGCAAAAAACCATCAAAGCCGACGCCTAGCAAGCCATCGCAATTGATTAATCTGACCGACCTGGCAGAGGAGTTTGGCTCTGACAAGGGTGCCCGCAAACACCGCTACACCGAGCTTTATCAAATGCTATTCCTGCCATTTCAGGATCGCCCTATCAACTTTCTGGAAATGGGCCTGCTGATCGGAGGGCCAGAACATGGGATCAGTAAAGACCGCGAGACAAAGGATTTACCTTCGATTCGTATGTGGCTAAAATTTTTTGAAAGGGCAAAGATACATGGATTGGACGTGTCAGATTTTTCATGGTTCGACGATGACAGGTTCGCGTTCTTCCGCTGCGATATGGATAGACGGGAAAACATTCGGGCAGTTGCACAATCGATGCCTGATATGGACATCATTATTGATGATGCATCCCATGCCTCGCACCAGCAGCAATATGCGTTTCTGGAGTTGTTCGACCGGCTAAGGCCCGGAGGCCTGTATATCATCGAAGATTTGCGTTGGCAGCCGCAGCATATGGAACAACCTGAGATCACGAAAACGGCAGCGCTTTTTGACGGATTCCAAAAGCAGCGGACGTTTCAGCATTCAGACAAGGCGATTGAGGCAGAGTTAAACGCAATCGGTGATCGAATCTCAGGCTGCTTTGTGTTTCAGGCAAAGTACGACAAAACCCGCAAGGATCAGGTAGCCGTCATACATAAGAAATAGGGCGGCAGTTAAACCGCAGCATCCTGGCGCGATGGGCGCGGGTCGCGATCCTTTGGGTGACAGGTAATCGGCTCTGTCGTGCAAATCCTATTGTAAAGATTCGTATAAGCCGGATCCCGCATCAATTCCTCAAGCATTTTTTTGTGCCAGCGGAACCCCTTACGGTGCAATTTGTATAGTGCCTCATCCGACCGAAGCACCTCCATCTGCGCCTGCATGGCGGCGGCATAGCGCGATATGCTGTCGTCAATGACACCGCCGCGGTTCCAGCGATCCCAATAGCCAGTGTCGATCACCTGACCCGTATGCGACGACCTGCCTCTATATCGTTTTAACAAATAGGATTGTGCTGATCGAACAGCATAGTGATTCACCTGTGCGACCTCATGTCCAAATGGCACTGAGACGTGGTTGCCGAGTTGCATATTCGTTCTGTTTAAACCGCCCGGTTGCGCCCAGATCAGCTTGCCGTCATCCTCATCGCGTAACAAGGGGTTATGCGAACCAAATCTTCGATATAGATCATTGTTGCGGAACAATGATTTTACAAACCTACGACCCGCCCCGCCCTCCTCATAGGACGGTTCTGCATCCGTGAACTGTTGTGTAACTAATGAGTCGCGTAAGATCGCTCGTCCATTGTTTGAGAAAATGCGCCACGGAATCATAATGACATCCACATCGTCACCGCCGCTGGCCGCAATTAATGCGTCAACACTGTTGTCACCTGCATGAATATTCAAGAATTCATCAGCATCGGTGACGTAAATCCAGTCTGCGTTTGTTACAACTTCAAGCTGACGCGCGCGGCGCAATGCTGACCGATGCACCCCGCCTCTTCCTGGGTGGTGCGGTCGGAAAGTTAGATAACCCAAATCCTGCAGACGGGTTAGGATTTCGTTCGTGCCATCGGTACAATCGTTCGTGTAAACGACGATATGATCAAACCCGATGACTGTGTGGTGGGCCACCCATTCAAGAATATAGGGCGCTTCGTTCTTCATCGTGGTGATAATGACCTTGGAATGCTTCACTAGTCAGAACTCTTTCGTGGCTCATAGTAGCGCCAAGCGTATTTTGCCACGCGAGGCAGGGTCGTCGGTATTGTTAGAACATCACAGCCCGCGCATCCAGACCCTTGCCTAGAAAATTCTCTTTTGACCAGTTGGTTAAAGGTGTTAGATCAATTGCATGATCCACTCAATCCTCATCCTGAATGGTCCAAATCTCAATCTGCTTGGTACCCGCCAACCAGAGGTTTATGGCCCAACGACATTACAAGATATCGAAGATATTTGCACAGCGAAGGCCGAGGAACTTGATGTGAGTATTTCCTTTCGCCAAACAAATCACGAGGGCGAGTTGGTTGATGCGCTTCATGCGGCGCGCGGCACCCATGCTGGCATTATCCTAAATGCTGGTGCCTACACTCATACATCGGTGGCCCTGCGGGATGCGATTTCAGCCATCATGTTGCCCGTGATAGAACTTCACATCTCAAATATCCACGCGCGCGAAGATTTCCGGCATAGATCGTTTATTGCGCCTGTGGCGATCGGGCAAATCTGTGGTTTCGGCGCAGCGGGTTATCCGCTCGCGATGGACGCTTTGATGTCCTATATCGGAGGCACACCCGTTGACTGAATTCGTAAAACAGCTCGACAAACTCACAAACGCACGTTCTGTCGAGGAATTGTGGGGTATTCACACTAACCAAATGCACAACTACGGCTTTGACCGGCTAATGTATGGGTTCACGCGCTATCGCACCTCCAGCTCGTTGGGTGATCCGCAAGACTGGGTGCTGTTGTCGACGCAAAGCCCTGAATATATGAAGGTTTTCTTTGATGAAGGGCTTTACTATCACGCACCGATGCTGAAATGGGCGCTGGCCAATGATGGGGCCTGTAGCTGGCGCTGGATGATGGATATGGGGCGGGTTGATAATCTAACGCCCAGCGAAATGCGGGTGATGGAGTTTAACAAACAGATGGACGTCACTGCAGGCTACACGATTAGCTTTCGGTCCATATCAGAACGTACAAAGGCGGCTATTGCACTGACCGCAAAAGCCGGACTTAGTCAGGATGCCGTTGAACAAACCTGGGCAAAACGCGGCGACGAAATCATCGTCATGAATAATGTGATGCACCTAAAACTACTCACCCTGCCCTACACCGGTGAGCGGCACCTGACCAAAAGACAGCGCGAGGTGCTGCAATGGGTCGGCGACGGTAAGACGACGCAGGATATCGCGGTCCTTTTGGGGTTAACACCAGCGACGATTGAAAAGCACCTGCGGCTGGCACGCGAAGCCTTGGATGTGGAAACAACAGCTCAGGCCGTTCTGAAGGCTGCGTTCTATAACCAGATGTTCATCGTGGACGTTGAAGTCTGACGCAATCTTGTTTCAAGTGACGCCAGGAGAAAAATCATAAACCTGCGTCAGGGTCAGGTTTCCCTGACTTTCCTAACGCTACGTAAATTGTCAAATTAACGTTGTTCCGTGAGTGGTGGCCTTAGGCCTGGGAACAGCGGGTAATAATCCTTGTAATTTCAAGGCT
Organism: uncultured Paracoccaceae bacterium; assembly: GCA_947489445.1. Lineage (GTDB taxonomy): Bacteria > Pseudomonadota > Alphaproteobacteria > Rhodobacterales > Rhodobacteraceae > Yoonia. The sequence continues at coordinate 11,161 of CANLDN010000021.1, read as the reverse complement.
CTGCTATCTGCGCCGGGTAACCGGACGCTGATGCTCAGGGTTTGCCCGCCGGGCGTCAGCACCCCCGATGCGTGCTTTGTCCCCGTCCCAAACGGACAGGCACGACAATCGTAGCGGCACCGCATTTCTCCCGAGTGCGGTGCCGCAACTTTGCTGTTTGGATTAAAAACTGACGATACCGAATAGATCGAAGTATTCCTCCGGTACATCAGTGACAGAATCGTAGGTCGTCACAACGTTGCCATCCACGCCATAGTCAGTGATTTGAACGCGCCAATCCTCGCTGTCATCACCATCCACATCGAGCCTGGTCTGAAGTTCACCTTGCTCGTAAATAAAGATCAGTTCGTCTGCATTATCGTAAAGCGTTTGACGGCTGGTCCGGTTTCCGCCTTCGTCATAAGTGGAAAAGATATATTCCCACTCGAAAACACCATCGGTGCCATCAATGACATCTTCGCGTACGGCAAATTGAACGCCGCCACCCTCATAATAGAAAACGGAATTGGTCGACCCATCATCATATGTGATCAGCTTTTGCGAAATGTCTCCGTTTTCATCGTAAATTGAGTTGATTATGTCCCAATTTCGCGTGTTTTCACCTGTGCCATCCGGATCGTCGTGCTGAATTGTTTGCGTGCGGATTCCATTTTCAAAGGTTTCAACGCGCGTATCACCATCGTCATAAAGGGTTTCGCGCAACGCGAGAGCACCGCTTTCATCGTGGGTCGATGTAATCGTATCCCAGTTCCTGGTGTTCAAACCTGTCCCGTCTGGGTCATCCTGCTGGGTTGTCAGTGTGCGAATACCATTTTCATACCGGCTGATAAGTACATCACCATCGTCATAAACAGTTTCACGAGACGCAATGGCACCGGTATCATCATATGTTATCGATATGGTATCCCAGGATCTGACATCGTTAAGGTCTTCATCAACCCGGCTGCTGCGGACACCGTCTTCAAAGGCTTCAACACGCTTGATGCCATTATCGAAAAAGGTTGTGCGATCAGTCATCTCGTTCGTTGTGATATCGTATTTGATTGTGATCGATGCCCATGGTTTTGCCCCATCCGTTTCACCAAACGGATCATCCAACCAATACCGCGTGTCACGCACTCCGTCGGTAAACTCGTCCTGATATGACGTACCATTGGCATAGCTGCCAGATACGCGAACAACCTCGCCGTTGTCGTAAATCGTGGAAAGTTGCTGCAATGCATTTGCGGCACCAGTGTCGGGAAATTTAATGATCTTGCTTGTGACGTTGCCATCGGTGATGTTCATTTGGACAATGCTGCCATTATCGTAGTTCACATATTCCGTGATGATATCGCCATCCGTGTTAAACGCCGTGCTTTTGCTTTTCCAGTAATACACATCTTCATCGGAATCGAGCGTCAGAATCGATGAGACGTATCCATCCCGGTAAAAGGTTAGCTCACGAAAGCCTGTATCCAGACGCTTTTCTTCGATCGTCAAAATACCATCGATAAAGGTGCTGGTGATACTCTCCCAGTCGAATACATTCTCAGTGTCGTAAACAGTTTCGTATGTGCGTGGCATTAGGGTTCCTAGTTAAGTGAATACAATTTTAGGTAGTGCAGTCATTCACCAGAAATGTGAAGCAAGTGTGACCCCATAATGTCAAAAAAAAAGGCTCGCTGGACATATGCCAGCGAGCCCTTAAGCATTGCTTTTGTGATCTGCCTTATCCGTTCAACTTCGCAACCTCGGCAGCGAAATCTTCTTCAACTTTCTCGATGCCTTCACCGACTTCTAAACGCACGAAGCCAGTGATCTCCACACCCGCCTCTTCCGCGGCCTTCGCAACGGTCAGGTCAGGGTTCACAACGAATTGCTGGTTCAACAATGTAACCTCGGCCATGTATTTTTTCATCCGGCCCACAATCATCTTTTCGATGACAGCCTCTGGTTTACCAGACTCGCGCGCGATATCCATCTGGACCTGCTTTTCTTTCTCAACCACAGCCGGGTCCAGATCAGCCTCGGACAAGGAAGCGGGGTTCGCCGCTGCAATGTGCATTGCAACCTGACGGCCAAATGCTTCGTTATCGCCAGTCATCGCAACCAGCACACCGATATTGCCCATACCAGGAGCAGCCGCGTTGTGGACATAGTTGACGACGGAATCGCCCTCAATCGCCGCCATGCGGCGCACAGACATGTTTTCACCGATCACGGCAACTGCGTCAGTCACAGTCTGCTCAACGCTCTTTCCGCCCATGTCAGCGGCTTTCAGACCATCAATGTCCCACGTGCCAATTGCAACGTCGGCGATGCCAGCAACCATTTTTTGGAAATCAGCGTTCTTGGCAACAAAATCGGTTTCGGAGTTCACCTCAACAGCGACACCTTTGCTACCGCTCACAGCCACCGCAACAAGACCTTCAGCCGCGGTCCGGCCCGATTTCTTAGCAGCTTTTGCCAGACCCTTGGTGCGCAGCCAGTCAACAGCGGCTTCCATGTCACCATCGTTCTCGGTCAGCGCCTTTTTGGCGTCCATCATGCCTGCGCCTGTGCTGTCGCGCAGCTCTTTCACCATTGCAGCGGTGATTGCCATGTTACTTCTCCTCGGAGGAATTGGAATATCTGCGGGGCGGGGCATAAGGCCCCTGCCCGACTATTTTATGACGCTTAGGATGCGGCGGCTTCTTCGGCAGCGGCTTCTTCGGCCACAACTTCTTCAGCCAGCTCTTCCATTGCACCCATGTCAACACCAGCAGCACCCAATTGCGCGGTCATGCCGTCAAGGGCCGCACGGGCCGCCAGATCAACGTAAAGCGCTATGGCGCGGGCCGCATCGTCATTGCCGGGAATGACGTAATCAACGCCGTCTGGTGAACAGTTGGTATCAACAACGGCCACAACCGGAATACCCAGCTTTTTCGCTTCTGCGATGGCCAGATCTTCCTTGTTGACGTCGATGACAAACAACAGGTCAGGCACGCCGCCCATTTCGCGAATACCACCAAGGGAAGCCTGCAATTTACCCTGCTCACGCTCCATACCCAGACGCTCTTTCTTGGTCAGACCGGCAAAACCGTTGGCCGAGGCTTCATCGATCTGCTTCAGGCGGTTAATCGACTGTGAAACGGTCTGCCAGTTTGTCAGCGTACCGCCCAACCAGCGGTGGTTCATGTAGAACTGCGCCGATTTCTCAGCCGCATCCAGAATAGGCTTTTGCGCCTGACGCTTGGTGCCCACAAACAGCACGCGACCACCTTTGGCCACTGTGTCGCGGATTACCTGCAGCGCTTGATCCAGCATTGGAACCGTCTGCGTCAGGTCCATGATGTGGATGCCGTTGCGGCTGCCGTAAATGTAATTTTGCATCTTTGGGTTCCAGCGCGCGGTCTGGTGTCCAAAGTGAACGCCAGCTTCCAACAGCTGACGCATGGAGAACTCAGGAAGAGCCATGTGTCCGTATCCTTTTCCGGTTTCAAGCCTCAGCGGGGGTATCAGGCCATCTGGCCCAACCGGTGGATCACTTGGGATGTCTCCCCAACCGACCCGCCCCCGCCTGCGGGATTAAGTGCGGGCCGGTTAGCATTGCCAAAAGACGATTGCAACACGCAATCAAAGGAAAACACGTTCCACGAACCAATACGCTCCGACAAATGCAATCGCGATTGAAGACGGGATGGCAACAATCTTGCGATAGGCTTCCACTTGATCGCGGAACTGGATCGAAGCAATGCACAGGATAAAGACACCCGCCAAAGGCGCCGCAAAAAGCCACACTGGCGATTCCAACATCATGACCATGCTGGCCGGGTTCAGCGCGATCAGCGCGATGGCTGCTACCAGAAGCACCGCGTAAACCGCGAACCCCTGCCCGACTTCGTTCTCGCCCCGGTCCACCCGCAGCGCTTGCCAGACACACAGGAACATGACTGTAACAACTGCCAACTGCCCAACCTCAACCCCAATGTTAAAGCCGATCAGCGCTGGAACGAAGCTTTGGTCCGGCAAACCGAATTCGGCCAAAACGGATGCAAACCCCAGCCCGTGCAGCAGGCCAAAGCCAAAGATAATGAACGGTCGCCATCGGCTTATACCGCGCGCAAAGACGTTTTCGACCGCAACAAACACGATCGAGGCCGCAATCAGCGGTTCAACAATCGCGCCCGAGATATTCACATACCCTAGCGCTGCCAGCGCCAGCGTGATCGTATGCGCCAGCGTAAAGAGCGAAATCTGGATGATCAGCGGACGGAACCGGGCCGCTAGAAAAAACAACCCCAACACGAAAAGAATGTGGTCGAGACCCTTGGGCACGATATGGTCAAAGCCAACGGGAATGTAGTCCACAAAGACCTGCCACCCTGTCAGGGCAGAACCGCCATTGATCAGAAATGGTGGCGATATCTCTCCACCCGCCAGTGTGCCTGTGTAAGGTGCAATGCCGATATCATTCTGCCGCACGATCAACATGCCGTATTCGGTAATCCAGCCAATCTCGAACGTTGTGGCATCTTCGGGGTATGTGCCTGCAATGCTTAACCGTGTCTCACGCGGAGCTTCTTCACTTTCGGCTGGATAAACGATTGTACCATTATCACGGAAGGAGATCGGTTCACCATCGGCCAGCAATGTCAGGTTGTCCGCAAATGTGGGCCAATAGGCATCAAACCGATCCGCGATGTCTTGGGGGGTTAGCGCACGCAAGCTGTCATAGTCATCGCCATTTTCGGCATCATTGGTGTCTGTTACCGCGCTCAGATCGACACCCGCCAGCATGGCCTCCGCATTGACGTCGATCTCAATCAGGATAATGCCATCATCGGCGCGCAAATTCAGGATACTGGGAAAGACTTCGTGTGCGCCTGCAATTGACAGGGTTGTGAACCAAAGCAGAACCGCGCTTGACAATACCCTCAGGAACGACACCCTAGCTCCAGCCAAAAAGGAAACGATCATGCGTACTATTGCCCTCATTTTAAGTATTGTTGCGGCCCCGGTCATGGCGCATGAGTTCTGGATCGAACCGCTCGCCTATCAGGTTGATGCGGACGGTACTTTGCAGGCTGACATTGTCAATGGGGAGGAATTCACTGGCGCTAAATTAGCCTATCTGCCACAGCGCTTTGCCAATTTTGTAATCTTTGCAGGTGACGAAGCTGCCCGCGTCCGGGGGCGCCCCGGTGACAAGCCCGCACTCCAACAGGATCCAACCGCTGAGGGATTGAATATCGCCGCTTATCAGGCACGAAATGCCACTATAAATTACGAAGCATGGGAAAAGTTTCAGAGGTTTGTTGACCATAAGGACCTTGGCGATGTCCTGTCCCGACATCGGGAACGCGGCCTGCCGGAAGAGGGCTTTGGCGAGGTATATTCGCGTTATTCCAAATCCCTGTTTGGGGTCGGACATGGCGAAGGGTCTGATCGCCGTGTCGGTTTAGAGACCGAAGTCGTCGCACTGACCAATCCATATACCGACGACCTGACAGACGGTTTCGAGGTTCAACTATTTTACCGCGAAAACGTGCGCGCCAATGAACAAATTGAAGTCTTCGAAAAAGCGCCGAATGGTGGTGTTGAAATCACGCTTTACCGCACTGACGATAACGGGGTCGGGGCCTTCCCGGTTAAGCCGGGATACCGTTATATGGTTGACGCCGTCGTGCTGCGCGAGCCTTCGGCAGAATTGCAGGAACGGACTGGTGCGGTGTGGCAAACGCTTTGGGCCAACCTCACATTTGCAGTCCCGGAATGAACAGCGCGCTACGCAACAAAATTATTCAGATTTGCGACCAAAAGATCGGCCAGAAAGGCGACGGTGTCGGCGTGTCGTTCTATGCGTTCTTTGCAAACCGTAATGACGATCCGGCCTTGCTTATGCAAGCGGCCACATGGTGGATACAGACACATGAGCTGGACCATTTTGAAAAGGCCGTGAAGATAAAGAAAATGGTGCAAGACGAGCTTTAACCACAGGCTTGCCCTTCGCGCCAACGTCAGTCAGAACGCAGCCATGACACAGACCCCTGATATCCTTTGTATCGGCTCTGTCCTCTGGGACGTGATCGGACGTGCAGCCAGCCATATGCGCGTCGGTTCTGATGTGCCGGGGCGCATTACCCGTCTGCCCGGCGGTGTTGCAATGAACATCGCCATGACACTGCGCCGGTTCGGGATGACCCCAGCCCTGCTCACTACCATCGGGCGGGATGCGGAAGGTGATGAACTGGTGGCAGAGGCGACCCGCATGGGCATGGTCTGTGCCCATATCTACCGGTCAGAGGATCTGCCGACCGATGTCTATATGGCAGTCGAAGGTGCAAACGGATTGATCGCGGCCATCGCAGATGCACACTCGCTGGAGGCTGCAGGTGATAAAATCCTGCGCCCACTGTCAAATGGACAACTCGGATCGCAGGCCGCGCCTTTTAGCGGCCCCGTCGCCCTTGATGGCAACTTGACCGAGGAACTGCTTCAGGAAATCGCGCAGTCACTTCTTTTCACGAATGCCGATTTGCGCGTCGCCCCCGCGTCGCCGGGCAAAGCTGAACGCTTGCTTGCTTTGATCGGCCATCCCTCTGCGACCCTTTACGTAAACCTCGAAGAGGCCGGGCTGCTTTGCCAAACCACTTTCGCCGAATCTGCGAATGCTGCGGCGGCCCTGATAGCGCGGGGCGCACACCGGGTACTCGTCACCGATGGCGGCAAATCCGCCTCCGAAGGGACCGCTGGTGACATCATCACGCAAACACCGCCCGCCGTCATGGTCACACGCGTCACCGGCGCAGGTGACACCTTCATGGCGGCACATATAGCATCAGAAGCGCAAGGCATGGGCCGAGCGGCAGCCTTGACCCGCGCGCTGAACGCAGCCGCCACTTACGTGTCCGGAGAGACGCCCCTATGATCCCCATCCACTACAGCGCAGAAGTCGCCAAGGCCCGTGCTGAAGATGCGCCCATCGTTGCGCTTGAAAGTACCATAATCACCCATGGCATGCCCTTCCCTCAAAATGTCGAAACCGCGCGCCTTGTGGAACAGGACGTGCGCGACAGCGGTGCGACCCCCGCCACCATCGCCGTTTTGAACGGCCAGCTTCACGTCGGGCTGGAGGCGGACACGCTCGACGCACTTGGTCAAGCGAAGGACGTCGCTAAACTGTCGCGCGCTGATATGGCGGCTTGCATCGCGACAGGTGGCACCGGGGCGACAACGGTCGCCGCCACGATGATCGCGGCCCACCTTGCGGGTATCCACGTCTTTGCAACCGGCGGCATTGGCGGTGTACACAAAGGGGCTGAAGATACGTTCGATATATCTGCTGATCTGCACGAATTGGCGCAAACGCCTGTTACAGTAGTGGCCGCAGGGGCCAAGGCTATTCTTGACCTGCCCAAAACCTTTGAAGTGCTTGAAACTCTGGGCGTCCCGGTCATCGCTTACAGGCAAGACATGCTGCCCGCCTTTTGGTCGGCCACATCCGACATGCCCGCGCCTCTGCGCATGAATAGTGCCGAAGACATCGCCACGGCGCAACAAACCAGAACCGCAATGGGCCTGCAAGGTGGCCAGTTGATCACCAACCCAATCCCGCAAGCGACCGAAATCCCGGCAGCAACACTCGCCCCGATCATCGCCCAGGCTCTGGCTGAAGCAGAGGCGCAAAACATCAGCGCCAAGGCCGTCACACCCTTCCTGCTGGGCCGCATTTTTGAACTGACAGAGGGGCGATCTCTGACCGCAAACATCGCACTTGTGCGCAATAACGCGCGACTTGCTGCACAAATTGCCATCGCAATGTGCAAGTAAACCCGCCAAACAGCCTCAACTGCTTGTCGGCCCCGGTTTCAGCGCCTAAGTGTGGCGTAATGAATAATCTGGATGAAAAATGATCGACCCTAACCATGAAGAGATCAAACGCCGAAGCCGCCCGGGCCTGATTTCGCGCCTACGCAGCAATTTTTTGGCTGGTCTGATCATTGTCGCCCCGATCGGGCTGACGCTTTGGCTGATCTGGACCGTCGTGGGCTGGGTGGATAGCTGGGTCTGGCCCTTTGTGCCTGGTGCCTATCACCCCGAAGAACTGGTGAACCGAATCCTCGGGCTTCAAGGGGCCGAACGGATAACCGTGAATGTGCGCGGTATCGGTGTTGTCATTTTCCTGCTCTTCACCGTTATCGTCGGCTGGATCGGCAAGGGCCTGATCGGGCGGTCATTCCTGGGTATCGGTGAACGGCTGGTGGATCGAACTCCGGTCGTGCGTTCGATCTATAACGCCGCCAAACAGATCGCTGAGACAGTCTTTTCCCAACGCGACACATCCTTCGACAAGGCCTGCCTTGTCGAATATCCGCGCAAGGGCATTTGGGCCATCGCATTCATATCGACAAACGCCAAGGGCGAGGTTGAGGCAAAGCTTTCAAATGGCGAATCCGTGGTCACCGTCTTCCTGCCCACAACGCCGAACCCGACCTCTGGTTTCCTGCTGTTCTTGCCGCGCAGCGACGTTAAGGAACTCGATATGACGGTTGAGGATGCAGCGAAACTCGTCATTTCTGCCGGTCTTGTTTATCCCAACGGGAAAGACATCGAAGCCCTGCCCCAAGCCGCCGAATAAGTGCTGCTGACCTCCGCTGCCACCGGTTTCGCGACCGCGTTTGCACTTATCCTTGCGATTGGTGCTCAAAACGCATTTGTGTTGCGCCAGGGTCTGGCCCGTGCGCATGTCTTCTGGCTCTGCCTGCTGTGTGCGACGTCTGATGCGCTGCTGATCACCGCGGGCGTGCTGGGGTTCGGCTATATCGTCGACCTTTATCCGAACCTGCCCACCTATATGGCCTGGGGGGGCGCTGCGTTCCTCATCGCTTATGGCGTGTTGCGTTTTCGCGCGGCGTGGGCTGGACGCTATGAAATGCAACTTTCCGGGCAATCCGCTGGACTTTGGGCCACGCTGGCAACGGGTGCGGCATTCACGTGGCTCAACCCACATGTTTATCTGGACACACTTGCCCTGATCGGCGCAATATCAACCGAATACCCCGCAGGCGGCCCGCGCACGGCCTTCGGCATAGGTGCCGTCACGTCCTCATTCGTCTTTTTCTTTAGCCTCGGCTATGGCGCACGGCTGCTTGCACCGATCATGCAATCTGCGCGGGCCTGGCGCATTCTGGATATCCTGATCGGGCTGGTGATGTGGGCACTGGCCATCAAACTGCTCAGTTGAACATCTCGGTCAGGTTCACCGTGCTGCGCTTGCCAAGATCCTTCTTATGGGTCTTCAAAAACGCCGTAGCAGCAGCCTCGCCCGCCTCTTTCAGGCGCGCAAGCACGACGGCATTGGGGATCGTCTTGGTGGCTACGTTCAACTCGTTCATCAGCCCGTCATCAGCGATCATATGAACCAACACATCCTTCATAGTGTCCTTTTTGATTGTGCCGTCCTTGATCAGGCGTTTCACAAAATCAATCGCGCGCAACTCACGCAAGAGCGAGCTGTTAAAGCTGATCTCGTTGATACGGTTCTGGATGGATTGGCTGTCGGTCGGCAAATCATCACGATGAAGCGGGTTGATATTCACGATCAAAAGATCGTCGGGCAAGTTGTTAGCAAATAACGGGAAAAGCGCGGGATTGCCTGTATATCCACCATCCCAGAACGCCTCAGTCTGGCCGGTCTTCGGATCGGTAAATTCAACCGCCTGAAACAGGCTTGGCAGACAGGCCGACGCCATAATCACATCGGGCATGATCTCATCGCCCGAAAACACCCTGATCTTGCCGCTGCGCACATTCGTAGCACAAATATGCAGATCGGGGCCCTCATTGGCACAAACCTCGTCATAGTGAAATTCGTTGACAATACGTTCCAACGGATTGCGCATGGTTGGCCCATAAACATATGGTGAAAACATCCGCGTAGTCATATCGAACGCAGCATAGGCGGGCGAATACTCCATCGCCTTGGCCCATAAATGCGCCGTGGGGGCAAGGGATGATACCCATTCCCCAAAATGGGGATCAGTGATCGCACCCACCTGACCCCAAAGCCATTCAAGGTTTTCGATGGCACCTTCGCGGCCATTGGCAACCCAACCAGATTTCAGGGCAGCTGCATTCAATGCACCCGCAGAAGTTCCTGAAATCGCGGCAATTTCGATGTCTTCCTCATGCAGCAACCGACACAGAACACCCCAGGTAAACGCGCCGTGTGCACCGCCGCCCTGCAGCGCGAGGTTGATACGCTTCATAGCGCGGTCCAACCGCCATCAATGCTGATCGTGGTCCCTGTCACCTGTGCGGCAGCATCTGAACACAGATAAACCGCTGTGCCACCAAGCTGTTCGGTCGTGGCGAATTCCTTGGATGGCTGACGTTCAAGCATAACCTCCTTGATGACCTGTTCACGCGACATGCCATATTCTTTCATGGTATCGGGTATCTGGCTTTCCACCAGCGGGGTCAGCACATAACCGGGGCAAATCGCGTTGCATGTGATCGGGTCCTGCGCTGTTTCGAGCCCAATCGTCTTGGTCAGGCCGACAATCCCGTGCTTTGCGGCTACATAGGCTGATTTATAAGGCGATGCCGTCAGACCGTGGGCCGATGCAATGTTAATAATCCGGCCCCAGCCTTTTTCGCGCATACCTGTGACAGCCGCGGCAGTCGTGTGAAACGCAGATGACAGGTTGATTGCGATGATCGCATCCCATTTTGCTTCCGGAAATTCCTGCACGGGTGCAACATATTGAATACCTGCGTTATTCACGAGAATATCGCACCCGCCAGCAGCCACGATCAGGCGGCGACAATCCTCGCCCTTGGACATATCAGCCTGAACATACTTCGCTTCAACCCCGGTCACATCGGCGATTTCGGCGGCCAGTGCGTGGTCTTCCTTATTGTCAGTGAAGGAATTGAGCACCACATTCGCACCTGCTTTGGCTAATTCCCGGGCGACACCTAGGCCAATCCCTGAATTTGATCCGGTGATAACGGCGGTTTTTCCTGAAAGTGACATGATTTCGGCTCCGATTCTCTGCGTTACAAGCAATGTATATGCTGCAACTGCAAAAGCCACCCGACGTTCCCGAGAGCCCATAAAAAAACGCCCGCACAAGGCGGGCGTAAAGTTATTGAGGCAGGTTTCATACAGGCAAGAAACCTATCGAGCAGT
>CANLDN010000020.1 GCA_947489445.1 uncultured Paracoccaceae bacterium | reverse complement strand
GAGGACAGAACAATGAAATTCCTGAAAACCATCGCGCTCACCGCGCTCACGACAATACCAAATCAAACCTTAGCGCAGACACTGGATGAGATTAATGAACTCAACCAGATGACCCCCGAAGAACTGCTGCCACTTGCCTTGGCAGAGGGGACCGTCACGGTCTATTCCTTCACCAGCCGGATCGGCAAGGTCGAGGCCGCATTTGAGGCTGCCTATCCTGGAATTGACATGAAGGGCTTCGACATATCGTCGACGGAGCAAATCGAACTTCTTATTGAGGAAAGTGAAGAGTTCATAACCAATGCCGACGTGATCTACATATCGGACACACCGGTCGTGCTGGTAAAGATCTTCGACGGCGGCATTATCCAACCATACATCCCACCACGTATCATCGACCGCGTCCCGCCAGCACTTCGCGATCCGATCTTGACACAGCGATTGTCGACCAAAGTGTTGATGTATAATGAGGAGGCACACCCGAACGGCCCGCCAGTGGACAGCTTGTGGGATCTCACACGCGAAGAATGGCGCGGTCGCGTTTTCTTGGTCGATCCACTTAAGCGCGGCGATTACCTTGATCTGATGACGCAGATTTTCTTGCACTCGGACGAGATGGCAACAGCCTATGAAGAGGAATTTGGCAGACCCATCGTACTAGACGGTGTCGAAAATGCAGGCCAGCAGTTCATCGCAGACTTCTTTGCCAATGATCCTGTCTTGGTCGACTCGACAGATGAGGTGAACGCCATCGTGGGGGCCATAGGCCAGGACAACCCTCCTCTTGGCTTCACGAGCTATTCAGACCGCCGTGACAACGAAGAAGAAGGCTGGGCACTTCAAGTCGCCAATGACGTTAAGCCTTCGCCCGGCATCATCTTCCCAGCGATCCTGGCAATTGCAGATAGGCCGAACAATCCGGCAGCTGCACGACTGGCAATCGACTTCATGATGGGTGACGAAACAGAAGTTGGCGGCCCGGGCCTTGCACCATTTTATGTTGCGGGTGACTACCTGTCACGGACCGACATTCCTCAGCACCCTGATGCAATTCCTTTGGAAGATTTCAATGCGTGGCTTCTGACCGCATCCGAGGCCGCAACGGCCGTGCGGGATGAGGTTGCTGACTTTATCGTGACCGTGAAATAGGCGGTTAGCTATTTTGGGGCGGTCGCATGATTTGACCGCCCCAAGTCAAGGGTCTTAGCGGTTGAATTGCCAAAACCACCCAAGCGCTTGCCCCATCATTGCACAAACTTCACCCTAATGCGCATCGCCGCGATCAGATCCGCGCAGTCACCATTCCTACCCCGCTTTGCTCGATATCTTCACGGGCGCGCACCGTGATAGCACTTGCGGATCTACTTCGCTGCAATCACCAATTTCTGGTTCGACGATTATCTCCAAACGAGGCTTCTTGCCATTCGCCAGCAATTGGGGACAATTGCACCAACCTTCGTGACTCGAAGGATACAAAACAGGGGAAATCATATGAAGCCAACATCAGTATTCACACTGGCCGCCGTATTAATGGCCACTGCTGCGCCGCTTAGCGCGGAAACGCTGCGTTGGGCACGCTCAGGCGACGCGCTGACACTTGACCCACACGCCCAGAACGAGGGGCCAACCCACACCATCCGTCATCAGATGTATGAGCCGCTGATCATCCGGGACGTCACCGGTGCATTTGAAGCAGCATTGGCCACTGATTGGGCGCCATCAGCCGACGATCCCAATGTCTGGACCTTTAACCTGCGTGAAGGCGTCACCTTCCACGATGGCGCGGCCTTTACGGCTGAAGACGTCGTTTTCAGCTTTGAACGCGCCAAACAGCCAAATTCCGACATGAAAGAACTGATCGGCTCCATCACCGAGGTACGCGCAGTTGACGATTTCACTGTTGAAATTGTAACCGACGGGCCAAACCCAATTCTGCCATCCAACCTGACCAATCTCTTCATGATGGACAAGGACTGGACCGAGGCAAATGACACCGTTGCCGTTCAGGATTTCGATGGCGGCGAAATCACGTTCGCCACGACCAACGCCAACGGTACCGGGCCGTACGTACTGCAAAGCCGGGAACCGGATGTCAAAACCGTCATGGTCCGCAATGAAGATTACTGGGGCATCGATCAGTTCCCCATGGACGTGACAGAAATCATCTACACCCCCATCCAGAACCCCGCCACGCGTGTCGCGGCGATGTTGTCAGGCGAGATTGATTTTCTGCAGGATATGCCCGTGCAGGATCTTGAGCGCGTGAACGCCGCAGACGGTCTGGTGGTCAAGCAGGCACCGCAAAACCGGGTCATCTTTTTCGGGATGAACCAGGGCGCCGATGATATCGAAGCGGATAACATCGATGGTGCGAACCCGCTCGCGGATGTGCGTGTGCGTCAGGCCATGTCGATGGCCATCAACCGCGATGCGATCCGTCAGGTCGTCATGCGCGGCCAAAGTGAACCCGCAGGCATGATCGCACCACCATTCGTGAATGGCTGGACGGCTGAGATGGACGCGGAATCGTCCACAGATGTCGAAGGCGCAAAGGCGCTTCTGGCCGAGGCGGGTTATGAAGACGGGTTCTCGATCCGGCTTGATTGCCCCAATGACCGCTATGTGAACGACGAAGGTATCTGTCAGGCGACTGTCGGGATGCTGGGTCAAATCGGGATCACTGTGAACCTTGATGCCAAACCCAAGGCACAGCACTTCCCGCTGATTACCGATGGCCAGACCGACTTCTACATGCTGGGTTGGGGTGTGCCGACGTATGACAGCGAATACATCTTCAACTTCCTCGTGCATGGCCGCGAAAGCGACATCGGCACATGGAACGGCACCGGCTATGACAATGACGAGCTGGATGCGATGATCCAATCGCTGGCGTCCAATACCGATCTTGAGGCACGCAATGCCGATATCGCCAGCATCTGGCGGGTTGTTCAGGACGAACAACTTTATATCCCCGTGCACCATCAAGTGCTGAACTGGGGCATGTCAGAGCGTGTGGGGATCGAGGTTGATCCAGAAGACCAGCCAAAGATCAAATACTTCACAATGAACTGATCTCAAACAGCGACGCGCCTTATCCGGGGCCATTTAGGACAATCATACCATGCTGGCCTACACCATTCGTCGCGTCGCACAGTCTGCGCTCGTCCTGCTTATTGTTGGGCTTGTTGCATTTTCGATGTTTCGCTTCGTGGGCGATCCGATTGAAAACATGCTGGGTCAGGAACGCACGGTCGAAGATATCGAACGCCTGCGCGACCAACTTGGGCTGAACCAATCCTTTGCAGTGCAGTATTATAGATTCCTCGAAGGCGCCGTTCAGGGCAATTTCGGGGTCAGCTATCGGCAGGGGCGCCCCGTGGCCGAGATTTTGATGGAACGCGCGCCAGCCACGCTGGAACTGGCCGCTGTGTCGGCCATTCTTGCCATCATATTCGGCATCGCCTTTGGCGTTTTCACCGCGATCAGACGCGACGGTTTCGTCGCCAACTTCATCATGTCCGCATCTCTGATCGGGGTGTCCTTGCCGACATTCCTGATCGGCATCCTGTTGATCTACATCTTCTCGGTCGAACTGAACTGGCTGCCCAGCTTTGGACGCGGTGAGACGGTTGATATTGGCGGCTGGTCGACAGGTTTTCTGACAGAAAGCGGTTTGAAGGCGCTCATTCTGCCCGCCATTACGCTTGGCCTTTACCAGATGACGCTGATCATGCGACTTGTGCGATCCGAAATGCTCGAAGTGCTGCGACAGGATTACATCCGCTTCGCCTGCGCGCGAGGCTTGAAGGACCGTACGATCAATTTCCGCCATGCGCTGAAAAACACCATGGTGCCCGTGATCACAGTGATCGGTCTGCAACTTGGCGCGATCATCGCCTTCGCGATCATTACCGAAACGGTGTTCCAATGGCCGGGCGTCGGCTTGTTGTTCATCAACGCGATCCAGTTTGTAGATATCCCTGTGATGGCCGCTTATCTGATGCTGATCTCGGTGATGTTCGTCGCGATCAACCTGATCGTTGATATGCTTTATTTCTTCATCGACCCGCGCCTGCGCGTTGACCGGGCGGGAGGCCACTGATGACCGATCTTTCAAACCAAACGGTCGCACCAAAGGTTGTGCAAAAGTCACGCCTGCGCGTGTTTCTGGACAGCGACATCTACTACACGTTCCGGCGATCACCCGTCGCGGTGGTCTCAACCATCGTGGTCACGATCCTGGTTCTGTCGGCCATATTCGCGCCGTTGATCGCATCAACAAACCCGTTTGATCCCGCATCTTTGAACCTGATGAACGGGTTCACGGCACCCATGACGCCAAACGCCTTTACCGGCGAAAGCTTCTTGCTGGGCACAGATGATCAAGGGCGCGATGTGTTCTCGACCATCCTTTACGGAATGCGGGTATCGCTCTTTGTTGGGGTTGCTGCGGTCCTTTTCGCCATGGTGCTGGGGATCACGCTGGGGCTGATTTCGGGCTATGTGGGCGGCTGGACCGAAACGATCATCATGCGCACTGCTGACGTGCAGCTGACCTTTCCGTCGATCCTTGTGGCGATGCTGATCTTTGGCATCGCCAAAGGGTTCACACCCATTGAATACCGCGACCAGATGGCAATCTGGGTGCTGATCATCGCCATCGGGCTGAGCGACTGGGTGCAATTCGCCCGCGTCGTGCGGGGTGCGACGCTGGTCGAGAAACGCAAGGAATATGTAGAGGCTGCGCGCCTGATCGGGAGGACGCCTTACGCGATCATGCTGCGGCATATCCTGCCGAACGTGCTGTCGCCCGTGCTGGTCATCGCGACGATCTCGCTGGCGTTGGCGATCATCGCCGAAGCGACTCTCAGTTTCCTAGGCGTTGGCGCACCCCCGACCCAGCCCAGCCTTGGCACCCTAATCCGCATCGGACAGGGCTTCCTGTTCTCGGGCGAGTGGTGGATCTTGCTGTTCCCGGCGTTCACCCTGCTGACACTGGCGCTCAGCGTAAACCTGCTGGGCGACTGGCTGCGCGATGCACTGAATCCGAGGTTGCGTTGATGTCAGCCGCTGTTTTGTCGATCCATAACCTGTCCGTTGAAATCCCGACCCGCACGGGTGTCGTGAAACCTGTCGATGGCGTCAGCTATGACATTGCCGCTGGCGAAATTCTGGGTGTCGTCGGCGAAAGCGGCGCGGGTAAATCCATGGCTGGTAATGCCGTGATTGGTCTGCTCAGCCCACCCGCCCGCATCGCCAAAGGCGAGATTTGGTTGAACGGCACCCGCATTGACGCACTGAAGGGCGAGGCGATGCGCCGCCTGCGGGGCAAGCAAATCGGGATGGTGTTTCAAGACCCGCTGACTTCGCTGAACCCGCTTCTCTCTATCGGGGATCAACTGACCGAGACGATGCTGACACACCTGCCCATCAGCCGGTCAGAGGCTGAAAAACGGGCAGTTGCAGCCTTGGAAGAGGTCGGCATTCCCGGTGCCGCCGAACGGATCGACAGCTACCCGCACGAATTCAGCGGCGGGATGCGCCAGCGTGTTGTCATCGCCCTTGCACTTTGCGCCGAACCATCGCTAATTATCGCGGATGAGCCCACAACGGCGCTAGACGTGTCGGTACAGGCACAAATCATTGCGCTGCTGAAGCGGCTCTGCCGCGACCGGGGTACGGCTGTCATGCTGATCACCCATGATATGGGCGTGATTGCCGAGGCCGCCGACCGTGTCGCCGTGATGTATTCCGGGCGTCTGGCCGAACTGGGCACGGTGCGCGACGTGCTCACCCAGCCGCAGCACCCCTACACCGCCGGGCTGATGGCCTCGACCCCGCTGGCATCAGCAGGCAAGGAGCGTCTGCACCAGATTGAAGGGGCGATGCCGCGCCTCGACAAGGTGCCCGACGGCTGTGCGTTTCACCCCCGCTGCGAATACGCGCAGGACAAATGCCGCGCCGCCCCCGCCCCGCAGATATCGGACAGCCATGCCGCCTGCTGGTTCCCGCTGATCGCTGAAAAGGTTTCCTGAATGGCGCTGATTTCCGTGAAGAACCTGACACGGGTCTTTGACGTGTCCAAACCCTGGCTGAACCGGGTGATCGAACGGCGCGGCAAGGCGTTCCTGACCGCCGTATCCGACGTGGATTTCGAAGTGACCGAGCGCACGACCTACGGGCTGGTTGGCGAAAGCGGATCGGGCAAGTCGACCATCGGGCGGATGCTGGTCGGGCTGCTGACCCCGTCCGGCGGGACCGTTGAGATTGAAGGCGTGAATCTGGCCACGGAAACTGACGCGAAAAAGGTCGACGTGATCCGGTCTGACATCCAGATGATTTTTCAGGACCCCTATGCCTCGCTCAACCCGCGCTGGCGGGTGCGGGATATCATCGTGGAACCGGTAGTGGCCCGGGGCGGCGACGCGACGGGGCTGGCGGAAAGGCTGCTGGAACAGGTGGGTTTGTCGGCGCTGGACGCGGGGAAGTTTCCGCATGAGTTTTCCGGCGGACAACGGCAACGGATTTGCATCGCCCGTGCGCTGTCGTCAGAGCCGAAGCTAATTGTCTGTGACGAACCCACATCGGCGCTGGATGTGTCGGTGCAGGCGCAGGTGCTGAACCTGATGAGCGACCTGAAGGACAATTTCGGCCTGACTTATGTGCTGATCAGCCATGACTTGACAGTTGTGCGACATATGGCAGACCGCATTGGTGTACTTTATCTGGGTCGGTTAGTTGAGGAGGCAGGCGCAGAGGACTTATTCGCCGACACCAAACACCCGTATACCAAGATGCTGCTGGAAGCGGCACCGCAAATAGATGGTTTCGGCCGCGAAGCTGCATTGCCTGAGGGTGAGATACCCGATCCGATCAACCCACCATCAGGCTGTGCCTTTCACCCGCGTTGTCCAATTGCCAAGAACATCTGCACGCAAGAACGGCCAGATTTGCGTGAAGTCGGCCAAACACGAGTAGCCTGCCATTTTGCGCAATAGTGCATGACTACTCGTTGACACCATACCACCAAGTTCGAGCGGGAGTGTGCAGCACTTGGTCGTCCGTATGGGCAGGCTTACTGCGCGCGCGACATCTCAAGTGTCGCGAGTTTCACGCCACATTCATGGGCAAGCTGCTCGTGTGAGCCTAAAATATCGACCACATGAGGATCGCAATTGCCATCATTGCCGCCGCCGAAGCGGTATTCACCTTCGAACTCATTGACTCGGCGGGTCAGCAAGTCACTGCCTTCGGGAAAACCTTCATTCGATTGAACAAGCACTTGAAACCCCCAGCCCTCAGGCGATCCGCTACCCATATCCGCAATCGGAACGTACGCTCTTATCCTATACCCCTCGGCCGAAACGTCCTGCGCCGCCAGAACATCAGGGGCCAGCGCGCCTGCTTTCCGAATCTCCGATACAACACGATCGAAAGGCTGAGGTGAGACAACCACAGCCTTTTCCCAACCGCTGTCTTGGGCAAACGCAACGTTGAGCCCCGGCAACCCATCATTGTGTCCTCCTGCTTCGGAATCAACAAACACAAAGAACATCTGCACATCAAATCCACCAGCCATGCTCCATTCATTCTGAACTGGGGCGGCCATATCAAACTCCAACCGCAGGCGTTCGCCCTCTGGCGTTACCGTGAAGGCCACCAAATCAAACACGCCCGGCCGGAAGACCGGGTTTGTGGGATAGATTAGCGTCCCCTGACCAAAGTCGTCCCCACTTTGATCATCAAAGGTGACGGATTCAGCAGCAACAGCATGAGACAAAAACAATGTGCAAATACAAAGAATAGGGCGATGGATCATGATAATCTCCAATGAGTTTAGTTCAGTGCTGGGGTCAGGATCCAGATTGAACGCGGCGGCACCTGAAGCGACATCTGTCCATCCGAGGCGATCACGCTGCCACCGCCAAGGCGTTCTGTCCAAACGCCCTGATCAAAAAAGGCGGCATCTTCGATGCTGGCTGATTGCATGGTTGAACCGCGATTGACCGCAACGAATACAACCTGTCCTTGCCAGCTTCGGACAAATACCAACAGATCGCCTTCAAATGAAAGTGGTCGGTAGGTCCCCATCGATAGTGCAGGCGTCGCGCGGCGGATGTCGATGAGGTTTCGATAGAAACTCAGCATATCGGCATCCTGCGCGACCCCTGCTCCTGGTTGGACATCCGACGCACCCCAAGGCATTGCAGAACGATTTTGCGGCCACTCTCCGATATCGCGCGCGACCTCCTCACCATAATAGATGATGGGCATACCCACCGATGTCATCTGCAATCCGGCAGCCAGCTTGAAAAGCGCGCGGTCGTTCTCCAGTTCGTGCAATAACCCGGGTTCATCATGGCTAGACAGATAGTGTCCAAGAACAGCGCCGCTTGTGTGCGTGTGGCGTCTTGGTAAAAACCCTTTCGCATAAGCGATCGTCCGGCCTCGCCCTAAAAGCCAATCGCGTGTCGTACCTCTGAAAGAAAAATCGATACCACCGTTCATCAGCCCCGGCACAAAGTATTGCGAAGATAAAGATGAAGCATTCGCGCCCCAAACCTCACCCAAAGTCAAAAAATCCGGACCAAACCGATCTTCGACCATTTGTTGATTCCGAGCCAAAACCTCGGGTGCCACATGTTTTGCTGTATCGATACGATAGCCGTCAAACCCGATCCGATCGACCCATGCAGCGTGAGCGGCGAGTACATGGTCCCTGACCTCGGTACGCTCTGTGCGAAGGTCGGGTAAACCAAACAGACATGCCGTCTGGTCGTCCTGGCCACATTGCCCCCCTTGCCTCACCCAATCCGGGCGCTGATCAAGATAATCACTGCCATAGCCCACGTGATTGAATACGACATCAACCAACACTTTCATGCCGCGCGCATGCGCCCCGTCTACAAGCGCCTTAAGGTCTGCTTCGGTTCCAAGACGTTCGTCAAGCGCGTTGAAATCATCGGCCCAATAACCATGATAAGCCCAATCAGGAAAGCCGGCACCGTCGACAAAGCCATCGATGTTATCAACAATTGGTGTAATCCAGAGCGCTGTTACACCCAGATCATCAAGATATGGCAGCTGATCTGTCAGCCCCTTCCAATCGCCACCATGAAAGTAACCCGGCTTGGATGGATCAACCTCATGAGAATTGGGTCGACCGTCTGCGAAACGATCAGGAATTACAAAATAGACAATTTCACGATTCCAGTTCGATGTTGCGACAGGCGCGATATCTTCGCCGTCTCCCAAAGATGGATCGGCACAGCCCAATAGCGCGGCTGCAAGCAGACATTTTATTGAGTTGGTACGAAGACGCATTTGCCAGCCTCCTGTTCGGGATTTTTTGCGTCACCCGACTACATTCCATCGGGTGACGCCGTGCTGCTGATCATAAGATCTGGTAGCGAGATCAAAACCAGGTTTCGAACTGAATGCCGTAGGATGTGCCGTCCGTATCGGTATCAAATGCCGCCTGATTGCCGATAGCGCCCACTTCGCTCCAGTTGCCCTGCGTCACGAAAGCACGCAACTGAGGGCGCGACCAAAAGCCGGGTTTTCCGAAGGTGTAGATACCCGCCAACGTCGCTTTGGTCAGATCACGCGTGTCGCCATCTTCATCCACATAATCGAAGCCAACCTCAACCGCAGCCGCGAAGTTGTCGGTGATCGTATATTGCGGACGCACACCAGCCGAACTCCACGCCGTCGTCGTGCCGTCGTCGTCATCGACTTGGTGCAGTGCAACAAAGAACAAATCCAGACGGTCGCTCAGCGATGCCAGGCCGTGGATCTGGGCCCGGGCTAACGAACGATCCGATGTCGCAAACGATGCACCATCCCCAAAGAAGCCCCAGGCTGCCCCTTCTGAATACATCAGGCTGCCCTTAAGAAAACCACCCGCAAAGTTATTCTTCTGGATATGCCCACGAATTGCAAAACCGTCATCGCCCTGTTCATCTTCGTCCACGGTCGCATATGCCGCACCGACTTCACCGACCAAGTCCTGACCAAGCGCGATGTTTTCAATCCGGGCGTCGAAGGTCGTCACGGTTTGATCTTGATCCGCAAATGCCGCAACCGACAAATCACCAAAGCTCAGGCCGATATTTTCGATACCAACGCCATATCCGGTGAAGTTCGAATAATCTTCGTAGTAGAAATCGATGATATGGATGTCTTTGCGCTTGTAATATCGACGTCCGGCCCAGATCGTGCTGTCGCTCAATGCCCCATCGCCGATACCTGCGTAGCCTAGCCATACCTCGCGCAAGGCAAGGTTTGCATCGACTTCACCGCTGGCGCGCAGGTCATTGCCGTCGCCTGACAGGTGGTATCGAACCCCGCCCACAATCTTGCTACCATTCGCCAACTCATTAGTCATGTTCACACCGAATTCGCCATAGAAGTCGGATTCGTTGCCCAGGCGATAGTTTGTCCAAGCGCCGTTTAGCTGCATTTCAGCAAAGTCGCCGTCATTGCTTTCACCAACGCCAAGACGCAGGTAGCCGGTTTGCGAAAACGTTACCTCTGCCAACGCCGCTGTAGCGCCAGTTAGCGCAAGGCTCATCGCTGTCCCTGTAAGTAGTTTTTTCATTTCTTCCTCCTGGTTGATCCGGTTTTTCCGGTTTGATGTGTCGCGCCAAGGCGCAGACAAAATCTCTCTCTCAGCGCCCCGCGGGCGCTGTGCAGACCTTTCATTTCTGGAATTCCACGCCTATTGCGGCGCTCTTTCCTTCCCCCCCAAATCCGGGCTTGGCCGCGCAATGGACCGCCCGAAAATCATCTCACAGGACAGGTTCCGGCGTTGCTCCGGACCCGGCCTCATGCCACGTTGACTGACATCAATGGCCACTTCCGCAAGCGGACCACTTGTATCGCTCCAATCAAAATAAGTACGGCACAATTCTGGCAATTCCGCACCGAAGTGTACCGGTTCTCCGCCATCATCATTGGCTACCAGTGATACATCAGCCGGCACCCTCAGACCCAATTCCGCAAGAATCCCGAAACAAGTCTCAGCCAATGCAATCGACCCGCACATAATTGCCGTGGGCCGCGGACCCAGACGGCCTGAAAACAGACCAAGTAACTTGGCTTTCAGATGTGATGAATTGTCACCGCCCAAGACGATCATCCGCTCATCAACGCCCTGACCCATTTCCGTTAGCGTGTCGCGATAGGCGTCGCAGCGTTGCAAAGCATGAGTAGTATCAGGGCTGCCCTGAACCAAAGCGATGTTGTTGTGTCCCAGATCAAGCAATGCATGCAGGGGATCGCAAACGATCTGAACGTTGTCGACAGACACAAAGGGCAGATCCATCCCGGCTGGCGGCAGACCATGCACAACAAAGGGAAAATCAACTTCTTGCAAGAAGGCAATCCTCGGATCGCCTTGAACTGGGGCTCCCACAATAAATGCGTCGACAATTCCGCGCTTGATCATGTCATGATACTTCGCAACGGCGGTTTCATTGGGGGACTGGACAGAAAAGACCAGATCAAAACCCCGTTCAGCCAGGTCACAGGACAACCTCGAAATCAGCTCTAGGAAGTCAGGACTTCCCGCGCCGCGTGTTTTTCGTACCAGTTCTAGATCAGCAACAAGGCAGATGATGTTCGATTTGCCGGATACCAACCGTTTGGCCGCCCGGTTAGCGACATAGCCCAACTCGCGAGCCGCTTCTTCAATCCGGGCGCGTGTTTTGGGGTGCACATCGTCGAAACCGTTGAGCGCACGGCTGACCGTGGCTGTAGAGAGTCCTACTTTTTTGCTGATGTCCTTTAGGTTGGCCACCTCGCACTCCGAATCTAAACGTTTAGATTTTGGTACATATTTTATCACAATTTGTACAGGTAAATGTTATTTTTAATTGATAATCGCATATATTTTAAACCAAATCGTTTCAAATCATTGTACTTTTTAGTGTAATTGCGCTGAGGGTCCACCTCGGCACGGCTTGTCCCGGCGTCATACAATCCGCCGCGAGAGCCGACGCAAAACCTGTACGTTGCAGGCAAAAGGGGGCTTCTACTGCGGCGGCTAGATTGCCAACTTGGTCAAATACACTCTTACGGCTTGCCGTTTGTTATATTATAAAATACGAACGCAATGATGGAGCTTGATCGATGAGAAAACCTGCGGCAGCCCGGCAAAAGGATGTGTTAACCGTACTGGGCGCCAGCCAGCGGCCGATGACAGCCTATCAAGTCCTTGAACGTCTTCAGGTTGGCGAACCGAATATTGCACCGCCTACCGTATACCGCACACTTTCGGCCCTGACCGATCAGGGGCGTGCGCACCGACTGGAATCCATTAAGGCCTTCGTCCCGTGCCGGTGTAGTCACGTCGAAAGCGTTCCTGTTCTTGCAATCTGCGAAGACTGCGGGTTGGTCGAAGAACATGACGGAAGTGATCTGCTCCCGAAACTCACTGCGCTTACCGATAAAAGCGCCTTTCGGGCGGATCGGCACATTGTTGAAATCCATGGGCAATGCGCGACCTGCGCCGCCTGATCTTCTCAATCAAATCGGATCTATCATGAAACAAGCACTCTCTCTTATTGCTCTCATTGCAGCCACTCCGGCACTTGCCGAAGACACGCGCGAACTTGACGTCCATGAACATGGTGTTGGTGCGCTCAATATTGCCATAGAGGGCACAACCGTGGCCATGGAGTTCCACGCGCCCGGTGCCGATATTGTCGGATTTGAATACACAGCAGAGATTGACGCCGATCTTGCCGCCATTAAGGCGGCGGTTGCAACACTGGCCACGCCACTTGACCTTTTCGTCATGCCAGATGCAGCAGCCTGCACGGTGACTGCGGCGCAGGCAGAACTGGAAAGCGAAGAGGGGCACGATGAACATGATGACCACGGGGACGCGGATCATGCAGAACATGCAAAAGAAGCGGGCCACACGGAATTCCATGCAGAGTATAGGCTGACATGCGACAATCCGGATGCGCTGACCGAGATTAGCTTCGACTATTTCGAAACGTTCCCGAATGCGAACGAAGTCGAGGTGCAGATCATCACGGCATCCGGCGCGCAGGCATTTGAAGTTGAGCGTGACATGCCCGTTTTGCAGCTGGGACGCTGAACACAGGTGACAGACACTGTTCTTGAACTCTCAGAAGTTGGCTACCGGTGGCCGGGGCGTTCAGCGTTTTCGCTGAACGTCACTGATTTCACGCTTCTAAGAGGTGAATCAGCGTTGCTACTTGGAGAGAGCGGATCGGGAAAATCGACACTTCTGTCGCTGATCTGTGGCACGATCCTGCCAGATCAGGGTACCGTAAATATTGCAGGCACAGATGTTACGGCACTGTCTGGCGGTGCACGCGACAGATTCCGGGCGGAGCAAATCGGCGTGATTTTTCAGCAGTTCAATCTGCTGCCCTTTGGTTCTGTGATGGACAACATCCTGCTTCCGCTGCGCTTTGCGCCTGAACGACGCAAGCGCACAGGTGATGCGGCAGCGGAAGCAGCACACCTGTGCACAGAACTTGGCCTGCCAAGCGACATCATCCAGGCAAAGGCCAACGCATTGAGTGTTGGCCAACAACAACGTGTCGCGGTAGCGCGCGCCCTGATCGGGCAGCCGCCTTTGATCATCGCAGATGAACCCACGTCGGCCCTTGATGCAGGCAGCCAGGCTGCGTTTCTTGACCTGCTTTTTGCGCAGACCAAGGCGCACGAGACGTCGCTTCTGATGGTCAGTCACGATCCTCGCTTGGGCGAACGCTTCGACCGCGTCATCCGCATGGAAGGGATCGCGCAGATCGACCGGACCGCGGCATGACTTTTCGACTTGCCATAGCCTCGCTCTTTGCGCGCGCGTTGACAGTGGGCATGACCATCCTCGCCATTGCCCTGTCAGTTGCACTCTTCCTTGGGGTTGAAAAGGTACGGACCGGCGCCAAGGCCAGCTTTGCTGACACCATTTCAGGTACTGACCTGATCGTCGGAGCGCGATCAGGGTCGGTGCAGCTATTGCTTTATTCCGTATTCCGCATCGGCAATGCGACCAACAACGTGACGTGGGAAAGCTACCTCGACATCGCCGCGCGACCAGACGTTGATTGGATTGTCCCGATTTCGTTAGGTGACAGTCACCGCCAGTTCAGGGTCATGGGAACAACCCAAGCCTTTTTTGAACACTACAAATATAGGCAAGGCAGATCACTGACGGTTGCGGACGGTGTCATCATGGACGATCTCTTTGATACCGTGATTGGCGCTGATGTCGCCTCTACGTTGGGCTACAACGTGGATGACCCTATCGTCGTTGCCCACGGGTTGGCATCCTTCACCGAACACAAAGACCAACCGTTCCGCGTTTCGGGTATTTTGGAAAAGACCGGAACGCCTATTGATCGCACCGTCATCGTCAGCATGGAGGCGATCGAAGCGATCCATGTGGATTGGCAAGGCGGTGCGCAGATACCCGGCCAATCTACGCCTGCTGACGTGATCCGCAGGATGGAGCTGACACCCAAGGCAGTAACCGCGGCGCTTGTTGGCGTGGAAAGCCCATTACAGACCTTCGCACTGCAGCGCGCGATCAATGAATATCCAGAAGAACCGTTACTGGCCATCCTGCCGGGCGTTGCTTTGCAAGAGCTTTGGGGCATCGTAGGCATAGCCGAAACCGCTCTCTTGGCCGTTTCGGCCATGGTGGTTGTGACTGCACTGATCGGCATGATGGCGACCATCTTTTCTAGCCTAAACGAACGCCGCCGCGAGATGGCAATCTTTCGGGCGATGGGTGCGCGGCCACTGACAATCCTTGGCATGCTTGTTTTTGAAGCCATGCTCATGGCCGCTGTTGGCGCTTTGCTCGGTGTTGCCTTGCTCTACGCGGGTCTTGTTATCGCGCAACCTCTTGTCGACAACGCCTTTGGCTTGTGGCTGCCTATTGATGCGCCCACGATACGGGAATTTTCGGTTATCGTTGGGGTTGTCTGCGCTGGCGCAATCGTGAGCCTTGTGCCTGCATTGCGGGCTTACAGAATGTCCATCGCTGATGGTATGATGGTGCAGACGTGACGTTTAGGATGAGGTGGACGCAATGTTAAACCGCAGAACAACTTTGGCGCTGCTGTCGGGTGCGGTAGCAGCGCCAAAAATGGCGTTTGCAGCAACACCACGCGAAATCATGTGGGATAATCTTATACCGCCAGGTGTGCCCTATTCGGAAATCATTGGTGAAGGTGAGATTGATCTTGCCAACGATACCTGGAACCCAATTTATGATGCCAACGGTGTCAAGCTGAACGAAGAGCTCGACGGGGCCTATATCAAGATGCCGGGATTCATCATCCCTTTTGATGTCAGTGCCGAAGGTGTAATCAACTTCATGCTCGTGCCTTACGTGGGGGCCTGCATCCACACGCCACCACCGCCCGCGAACCAGCTTGTCATGGTCAACGCGGCAGAGCCTTGGCCGGGCGACCAGCTTTGGGATCCAGTTTGGGTCACCGGGGTGATGCGTACGCAGCTCCAGTCAACAGACCTTGGCCAAACAGGCTATTCCATCGCAGCCGATGAAATGGAGGTCTACGTATGGTGAAGCAAAATTTGCAACGCCGCGCAGTTCTCGCCGGAATTGCAACCGCGACACTTGTACCGAGCGTTGCACGCACTGAAGAATACATTGATCTTGAGTGGGAAGATCTGCTGCCTGAAGAACAAACAACGATTCCAAACGCATTTCGCGGGTTGCTCGAGCATGATGAGAATGCGCCACTGTTTAGTCAGCAGCCTGAATCAACCGGCGTAAGGGCTGACTGGAACGGACAGCTTGTCCGTCTGCCCGGGTTCATCGTACCCATCGACTATAGCGGCACCAGCGTCACCGCTTTCATCCTCGTGCCTTATGTGGGTGCCTGCGTGCATGTCCCACCCCCACCAGCCAATCAGCTGGTCTTTGTCACGACAGAAAGGCCCTACGAAAGCAAGGGGCTGTTTGAAGCCGTCAACGTCATTGGTATGTTTGGTGTATCGTCAATCTCAACCCAGCTTGCAGATATTGGCTACGCTTTGTCAGCGGACATGATTGAACCATATCGTACTTAACGTAGTCGCTGGCACATCCTCGAAGCGATAAACGACGCATAATCGCATTGCGTTCTTATGCGGCTATACGGTCGTTATGACGCCGGAGTGACCATGCTTAGGTCTTAGTTACAGACACTCAGCTAGCGTGGTTGCCATATTCCGGATCAGCTGCGGGTACAGTGTTGGCCCAGGTTCCAGATCGACACCAAGCGGGTCAATCACGCCGGTATTCGTCTCTGTTCCATCCAGAACTGTGGTTACCAGGCCGGGGTTGAATTGCGGTTCGGTCAAGACGCAAGCGATACCTTCGGCCTGAACGCGCCTCTGGATTTCAGCGATCCGTGCAGGGCTGGGGTCTGTGGCGTCACTCAGCGAGATGGCACCTGAGGCTGGGAAACCGAAATCCGTTTCGAAATACTGATAAGCATCGTGAAATACGACAAAACTCTCGCCGCGGACCGGGTCTAGTATCTCGGTCACTTCAGTAGATAACGCCTCTATCTCGGCTCGTGCGGCAGCAGCGTTTGCGAAATAGATACCAGCATTATCGGGGTCTGCCGATGACAGCTCTGCCGCGATCAGATTCAGCCATGCTGTCGCATTTGCAGGCGATAACCATGCATGGGGGTCATGC
This sequence comes from uncultured Paracoccaceae bacterium, assembly GCA_947489445.1. Taxonomy (GTDB): domain Bacteria; phylum Pseudomonadota; class Alphaproteobacteria; order Rhodobacterales; family Rhodobacteraceae; genus Yoonia. The sequence goes on along the minus strand of CANLDN010000020.1, from coordinate 19,979 downwards.
GCCCCATGGTCGTGCCCGTCATGCGCATCAGATTCATGAGGGTCATGTCCTTCATCCTCCGCATGATCTTCATGACCGTGGTCGTCATGGTCTTGGTTATCATGTGCCACCGTTTCAGTTGCCTCATCGTGCTCATCTTCGGCATATTCTTCATGATCATCATGGCGATGTTTAGGGGCCTCAAACAAAGCCCCTTCGCGGAAATCAAGCAGTATCGTCTCATCTGCCTCCAACAGCGTCATTACGCTGGCGCCCGCGGCCAGCGTTTCGAGCGCACCTTCCATCCAAGGGGTCAGGTCCTCGCCTAACCACACGACGATATCAGCGTCCTGCAACGCCGTCGCCTCAGACGGGCGCAGGCTGTATTCATGCGGGGATGCACCCGGTGGCAAGATCAGGTTGGGCGTGCCAACCCCCTCCATCACACGGGCGACAAGCGAATGCACCGGCGCGATATCCACTGCCACACTCGGAACGTCGGCCATAGCCACCCCGCTCATCAAAATAGCGATTGCAGAGAGTGAAGCGAGCTTTCTGGACATGGGAATACCTATGTGATTGTATAACATTACGAAACGTCCTAGATGATATATAATAACATGACAATAGGGGCACATGCGATGTCTGCAGAAGACACGATGCCGATCGGGTTCGAAGAACATGACCACAAGGCATGTGTCGCGCATGCACTGGCCGCTGCAGAGGACCGTTGCATAGCCGAGGGGTTGCGGTTGACGCCTGTCCGCCGCAAGGTGCTAGAGCTGCTGTTGCGCGAACACCGCGCACTTGGGGCTTACGCCATACTTGATCTATTGCGCGACGCAGGGTTTGGCTCGCAGCCGCCTGTGGCCTATCGCGCGCTCGACTTTCTGGCTGAGAACGGTCTTGTTCATAAAATTGAGCGTCTGAATGCCTTCGTCGCCTGCGCCCATCCGGGTGAGAACCATTCACCAGCCTTCATGATCTGCCGTCTTTGCGACGCGGTGGCCGAAGCACACTCAACACCTGCCAAAGACGCGCTTGGTGATGCCGCTCGGGCTGCCGGTTTCCAGATAGAAAAGACGGTCGTAGAGGCCGAAGGGGTCTGCCCTTCCTGCGTCGGTAAGGCAAACGCATGAGCCTGATTTCTGTCAAGAACCTGCGCGTCGCTTACGGCGCCAATACGGTCCTGCACAACGTGGCTCTGCATCTGGATCCGGGCGAGATCGTCACGATCGTAGGCCCCAACGGATCCGGCAAGACAAGCCTGCTGCGGGCCATCATTGGCGCGGCAACACCGGCAAGCGGTGAGATCAACCTGAGGCCGGGGCTGAAAATTGGATATGTGCCGCAGCGTTTGCATATCGACCCGACGCTGCCGATAACTGTGGAACGGTTCATGCAGCTTTCCAACACAGTATCAAGGGCCGCTTGCAAGACCGCGCTTGTTGCGGCGGGTGTGCCTGACCTTCTGAAAAGACAGATGTCACAGCTTTCTGGCGGACAGTTTCAGCGTGTCTTGCTGGCCCGCGCCTTGATCAACCAACCTGACGTCCTGCTTCTTGATGAGGCGACACAGGGGTTGGATCAGCCGGGGTCTGCCGCGTTTTACCAGCAAATCGAGACAGTACGGCAGGACACGGGGTGTGCTGTGCTGATGATCAGCCATGAATTACATGTGGTGATGAGCGCCTCTGACCGGGTGGTCTGCCTGAACGGCCACGTCTGTTGCGAAGGGGCACCTGCGGTTGTTGCGTCTGCACCGGAGTACCGTGCGCTGTTTGGGACAGGCACAGGTGGTGCTTTGGCGCTCTATCGGCATGACCACGACCACGATCATGACCATGATCACAAACATGCACATAGCCACGAGGCCGCCGAATAATGCTCGATGATTTCATGACACGCGCCACGCTCGCGGGGGTCGGTGTGGCCCTTGCCGCCGCGCCCCTGGGCTGTTTCGTGGTCTGGCGGCGGATGGCTTATTTCGGCGACGCAACGGCGCACGCGGCCATTCTGGGGGTCGCATTGTCGCTCGCGCTCGAGATGTCGATTTTTGCGGGCGCGATGGCTGTCGCGCTGATCATGGCGTTGACGGTAACGATGTTGGCCGGACGCGGCTATGCGATGGATACACTTTTGGGGGTACTTGCGCATTCCGCTCTTGCTTTTGGACTTGTTGCGGTGTCGTTCCTTTCAGGTATTCGCATTGATCTTATGGCGTATCTGTTTGGCGATATCCTCGCGGTATCGCGGACAGATTTGGTGGTGATCTGGGGCGGTGCAGCGGTTGTGGTCGCACTGATCCTATGGCGATGGTCCGCTTTGCTAACATCGACACTGAGCGAAGAACTGGCCTATGCCAGCGGGCTAAACCCCAAGCGCGAACAACTCATTCTGACTGTCTCTCTGGCAATCGTCGTTGCGGTGGCAATCAAAGTGGTCGGTGTTCTTTTGATCGCCGCCTTGCTGATTATCCCAGCCGCCGCGGCGCGGGGTCTGGCGCACACACCAGAGGCAATGGCCGCAATCGCAGGTGCGATTGGTACGGTTTCTGCCGTTGTTGGCCTTCAAGGCGCCTACGTCTTCGATACGCCGGCTGGCCCATCCATCGTGTGTGTCGCCGCAATTCTCTTTGCGGGGCTCAACCTGATCGGCTGGCGGAGCCGGTCAGGGGCGTAGATATTGTGAAATGAGCTGATCAGTTTGGGAACCAGTCAACAACTCCATCCACAAGTACTTACCCACATTTCGAATACCCACATGACCCACAAGTCATGCAGCCTTCAATCATCCGCAGTTCATAGGACCCACAAGACGAACACGCCTTCCCACGCGGTCGGCCATTGATCGCAACCACATCCGCCTGCGGATCGGCCTTTAGCCCCATGCCCTCACCCTCAAGGAAGCCAATCGAAATCATGTGCTTCTCAATCACGCCACCGATCGCGGCCAAAATGGACGGCACATATTTCCCCTGCATCCAGGCCCCGCCGCGCGGGTCGAACACGGCCTTCAACTCCTCGACCACGAATGACACGTCCCCACCGCGCCGGAACACGGCCGAGATCATGCGAGTCAGCGCGACGGTCCAGGCAAAATGCTCCATATTCTTGGAGTTGATGAACACCTCAAACGGACGGCGGTGCCCCGCAATCACCAGATCATTGACCGTGATATAGATCGCATGCTCGCTATCAGGCCATTTCAGTTTGTAGGTCGCTCCCTCCAGCTCCTGCGGGCGATCCAAGGGTTCAGACATATAAACGACCTCAGCCCCTTCATCGCCCTCGCGCACCTGCGCCGGAACCTCCGACGGGGATGCCTCCTCCGACACCGACAAAACCGACCCGGTCACATCATTGGGCCGATACGTCGTGCAGCCCTTGCAGCCCTGATCCCAGGCGGCCATGTACACCTCTTTGAAATCATCAAAACTGATATCTTCGGGGCAATTGATTGTCTTCGAGATCGATGAATCGATCCACTTCTGCGCCGCTGCCTGCATGCGCACATGATCGAGCGGGGCGAGCGTCTGTGCATTGACAAAGTAGTCAGGCAAAGGGGCATCGCCTTTCAGATCACGCCACAGCTGCACGGCATAGTCCACGACCTCTTCTTCCGTCCGCGACCCATCTTTCTGCAAGACCTTGCGTGTGTAGGCATAGGCAAACACAGGCTCGATCCCGGATGATACATTCCCCGCGTAAAGGCTGATTGTCCCTGTGGGTGCAATCGACGTCAAAAGCGCATTTCGTATGCCATTTTGACGAATAGCCTCTCTTACATCCTCATCCATGTCTCGCATTGCGCCGGAGGAGAGGAACTTCTCTGCATCGAACAGCGGAAACGCCCCCTTCTCTTTCGCCAGGTCCACTGACGCCAGATAAGCGGCTCGTGCAATCTGATGCATCCACTGGTCCGTTTGTGCAGCGGCTTCTTCGGACCCATACCGCAGACCAACCATCAACAACGCATCCGCCAGCCCTGTAACCCCAAGCCCAATCCGGCGCTTGGCCTGCGCCTCGGCCTGCTGCGCCGCCAACGGAAAGCGCGAGGCATCAACGACGTTATCCATCATCCGGACGGCCACAGCGACCAGATCGGACAACGCGGCCTCGTCCAATGTCGCCGCATCCTCGAACGGATCACTCACCAACCGCGCCATATTGATCGACCCAAGCAGACACGCGCCATAGGGTGGCAAGGGCTGTTCACCACAGGGGTTCGTCGCCGCAATCGTTTCGCAGTAATTCAGGTTGTTCATTTGGTTAATACGGTCGATGAAAATAACGCCCGGCTCGGCATAATCATAGGTCGACTGCATAATCGCATCCCACAGATCACGGGCCTGCACAGTGCGGTAAACCTGCCCATCAAACACCAGATCCCACGACCCGTCCGCCTTCACCGCTTCCATAAACGGATCCGTAATCAGCACAGACATATTGAACATCCGCAACCGGGCTGGATCAGACTTGGCAGTAATGAAATCCTCCACATCCGGATGATCGCAACGCATCGTCGCCATCATCGCGCCCCGGCGCGACCCAGCAGACATGATCGTACGACACATCGCATCCCACACATCCATGAACGACAAAGGGCCGGATGCATCCGCCGCCACGCCCATCACGCCCGCGCCCTTGGGACGAATGGTCGAGAAATCATAGCCGATCCCGCCACCCTGCTGCATGGTTAGGGCCGCCTCCTTCAGCATATCGAAAATACCGCCCATGCTGTCGGGCACGGTGCCCATGACGAAACAGTTGAACAGCGTCACCGACCGGGCTGTCCCCGCCCCCGCCGTAATGCGGCCCGCCGGCAAATATTTGAAATCGGCAAGGGCATCATAAAACTTGCCTTCCCAAGCCTTCGGATCGTCCTCAACCGCCGCCAAAGCAACCGCAATGCGCCGCCAGGTATCCTCGACCGTTTCATCAATCGGTGTGCCATCCGCCTGTTTGAACCGGTACTTCATGTCCCAGATTTGTTCGGCAATAGGGGCAGAGAAATGGGACATGGCGGATGTCTTCCTTTCTGTGTGAGGGATTCGCCAGAACCCACACAATTTGGGCACCCAGAATGTCACTTCTGAATGTATATCATACCATATACGGTGGTTGAACTCAACAAACCTACCATATAAACGAATACTGCTGCCCGCATTGATTGTTGGTCCGGCAGACTTATTTGTTATCACAATCCCGGGGGGGATAAACGACAAATGAAGAAAACCGTGCATATGCTCAAGTTATCGGTCGGGACCGAAGACGTCGCCGGGCTTGCGGCATGGCAATCCACCAAACGCGCGCAGACCGATGATGGACTACCACGGCACATCACGCGCATGTGGCCAAAACGGGGCGAAGAGATCCTCAACGGTGGATCAATCTTCTGGGTGATCAAAGGCGTGATCCTGTGCCGCCAACCCATATTGCGGCTGGACGAATATATCGGGGCAGACGACATCCGGCGCTGCGCCATCGTGTGCAAACCGGGGCTGATCCGGGTCGAAGCCACCCCAAAACGCGCCTTCCAGGGCTGGCGCTACCTTCCCACAACAGACGCCCCCCGCGACCTGCCGCCAGGGCGACAGTCAGAAGAAGCCCTGCCACCCGAACTGTCCAAAGCGCTTGCTGCGATTGGCGTGCGCTAAGTCAGATCGCGCAACACCTTTGCCACCATCATCACATCATGGCGCGTGCAATCAAACTGCCCCACCTGCACACGGATCACAAACTGCCCTTCATGCTGCGTTTGCGTCAGATACACCCGCCCGTCATCATTGATCCGCGCCAGCAATGCCTCCGTCGCCGCATCATCGCGATAGCGGAACGTGAACAGCGACAGGGCGCAGGGCGTCACAATATCAAAGCCACCCATCTCACCGACCACATCTGCTAATTCGTGGGCCCATGCCACATGGTTGCGAATACGCGCCCGCAACCCTTCCAACCCATAGGCCCGCAGCACAAACCAGATTTTCAGCGCGCGGAACCGACGGCCCAACGGCACGGTCCATTCGTTGAAATTCACAATCTGATCCTGCCCGAGCGTCTGTAAATAATCAGGCCGCAAACCAAGCGACCTGATCTGCGGGGCGGGATCGGCCAAAAACTGGATCGCACAATCGAACTGCACACCTAGCCACTTATGCGGGTTGAACACCACGCTATCCGCGCGATCAACCCCGTCCCAAAGCGCCCGAAATTCCGGACAAATCATTGCAGACCCGGCCCAAGCCGCATCAACATGGGTATAGAGATCATGGGCCTTCGCCACGGCGATACACGCGGCCACCGGATCAAACGCCCCAATCGACGTACCCCCGGAACAGACCACCACACCGGCCGGTTTGTACCCCGCCGCCAGATCGTCCCGGATCGCCTGATCAAGCGCCGCCGGATCCATGCCGTAATCAGCCTGTGTAGGGATCTTCACCAAATTCGCCTGCCCGATCCCGGCCAGCCGCACGGCCTTGTCCACCGACGAATGCGTCTGCGCCGAGGCATAAATCCGCAATCGTGGCCCGCCGCACAACCCATCTTCAACCGACCGCCACCCCATCGCGCGATCCCGCATCGTCAGCACCGCGCAGAGCGTCGCGGTCGTCGCACTATCATGCACCGTCCCGGTGAAATGACCGGCCAAACCCAACGCATCGCGCAGCCAGCCGACCATCACCTGCTCAATCTCCGTCGCAGCGGGCGACGTCTGCCACAACATGGCTTGTGCCGCGATCGCATTCGTCAATTGCTCTGCCAGCATCGACGCGGGGGATGCATTCGCAGCGAAATACGCAAAGAACCGCGGGTGCTGCCAATGGGTCATCGCATCCGGTACAATCGCCTCAAAGTCCTTAAAAATATGGCTCATCGGCTCTGGTGCTTCTGGAGCAACTGCAGGCAACTGCGTCGCCGTCGCCCCATAGTCCACCTGCGCACGGACCGGCCTGTCACGCAGGCTCTTATGATAGTCCAGCGCCCATTCGGCGGCCCGTCGCGACCATTCCAGCAATTCATCATGTGTCATGGGCGCAGTAACGCACGGCACAAGGGGAACAACAAGACACTCGCCCGATGCAAAACCCTGTGCCATGATCCGGAGACGGAGGACATAATGAACATTTACAAAAGCCCTTTCGCCGACGTTGCGATCACTGAACAATCCATAACCGAACGTGTCTTTGCAGGTCTGCAAAACCGAATGGACGAGGTTGTGCTGACCGACGGCCCTACCGGGCGCACCCTGAATGCGGCCGAGTTTATGGATCAGGTCAAACGGCTTGCCGGTGGGCTGACGGCTGCGGGTTACGGGCACGGACATACGGTTGCCTTGATGGCCCCTAACATCCCCGAATATTGCGTGATCTTCCATGCCGTCGCCCTCGCAGGCGGTACGATTACGACGCTCAACCCGACTTACACAGCCAATGAAGTAAATCACCAACTCTCTGATTCCCAAGCAGAAATCCTGATCACCATCCCGGACTTCATGGATGTCGCGAGCGACGGTGCAGGCGATACGCCAGTCATCGCGATCGGATCCCCGGAATTCACCGCCCTGTTCGGTGAGCCGCTGAGCGGCCAGGTCCCTGTCGATCTTGATAAACACACTGTGGTGCTGCCCTATTCGTCCGGTACGACGGGTTTGCCCAAGGGCGTGATGCTGTCGCATCGCAACCTTGTTGTGAACACCGACCAGATCATCGAGGCCGCCGATTTCAAACCGGGCGAGGTTGCCGCTGGCTTCCTGCCGTTCTTTCATATCTACGGCATGACCGTCTTGATGAATGTCCACCTTGCCGGTGGTGGTGCAGTTGTGACGATGCCGCGTTTTGATCTGCCTATGTTCTTGAAAATATGTCAGGATTTCAAATCCCAACGCATGTGGATCGTGCCACCCGTCGCCCTTGCGCTAGCGAAACATCCGCTGGTGGATGACTATGATCTGAGCCACGTTCATCAGGTCTTTTCCGGGGCCGCACCGCTTGGTGCGGAGCTATCGGACGCCGTCGGCAAACGTTTGGATTGCAATTCGCTGCAAGGCTACGGCATGACGGAACTTGCCCCTGTGTCGCATGTCTCCCCCGGTCGCGCCCCGCGTTCCGGCGCGTCGGGTCTGGCCGTGCCGAATACGGCCTGCCGGATCGTCGATATCGAGAGCGGGACTGACCTGCCCGCAGGCAAAGAGGGTGAACTCTGGATCAAAGGCCCGCAAGTCATGCAAGGCTATCTGAACAATCCCAAAGCGACCGCTGAAACAATCACCGAAGATGGCTGGCTGCGCACCGGCGACATCGCGAAAATCGATGCCGATGGCTACATGTTCATCGTGGATCGGCTAAAAGAATTGATAAAATTCAAAGGCTTCCAGGTTGCTCCGGCAGAACTGGAAGCGACATTGGTTGCGATGGAGGGCATCACCGATGCCGCCGTGATCGGCTTGCCCGACCCAGAGGCGGGCGAGTTGCCTATCGCCTTTGTTGTTACCGGTGATCCGGCCCCGGATGAAGCCGCGATCAGGGCCCATCTGGATACGCAGCTGGCGCATTACAAACAGGTGCATCAGGTACATTTTGTGGATGAAATCCCCAAATCCGCGTCGGGCAAGATCCTGCGCCGTTTGCTGCGCGATCAGGTCGCTAAGGACTAGGGCTGCGCAACGCGCGGTGGGTGTCTGCGCCCTTTTCCCCGCCATCGACCCGGAATCACGTTAATCACGAGCAAAAGCTGGGTTTTGGCGCATGTGTTTTCCATGCAGGAACCATGTGCAAACCATGCGCATGAATTGCGCATATCTGGCCCCTTAACGCAGCGCACGGTCGCAAGTGTTAATAAAGGGGTCAGTTACGGTAAGGGGCAGGATCATATCATAAGCCGCCATTCGTATTTGTGGCAGCGAAGGTGTCAAAGGAGCCCGCAATGACCGATGCTGCAATGTGCATGAATGTCGGCTTAGGCATCAACAACAAATCAAATGCGCTTCCGACTACCAAGGTCTGTCGTCTTGTTGAATTGCTAGAAAATCTAGAAATCTGTCGATGACACTACATCTGTGGAATTTTCTCGTTCCGCGCCGTGTAGTCAACAATTTGCGCAACCCGCTTGGTCCGTGTTTGTGGTGTCTTCGCAAGCTTCACCCAGCGTAACAAATTACGTCTGTAAGACTGCGCGCTTTGATCGAAGTTCTGCGCCGCAATGGGAGTGCGATCAAGTGCCGCGCGCAAATCTTCAGGCACGATCAGGGCATCCACATCCGCCCAATAATCCCAAAGTCCGTTTTCCTTTGACGCCGCAATTGATTTTAACCCGGCATCGGTCATTCGCCCATCCGCAATCAGCCGCGCAGCACGGTCTTTGTAGCTTTTGGCCCAAGCTTGGGTCTGTCGTGGTCCGATGATTTGCATTGTCCGGTCATCATCCAACTTACGGCGGATGCCGTCGATCCACCCGAATGCGATCACTTCGTCCAATACATCCTGCGTGGACACATACTTATCAGGCACGCTTTTCTTAAACGTTACCAGCCAGACGTTTTCCGACTGAGTGTGATGGTCGGTGAGCCAATCGCGCAGCTCTGCAACAGAGCTTACCTGCACCTTCTCAAAGCGCTCTGTTGGGATTCCGGCCATTACGCCACTGCCAATACGCTGGCGGCACGTTTGTCCGCGCGTCGTTCTTTGCGCAGATATGTGTGGTAGAGCACCGGCACGCCGATCAGCGTCAGGATAGACGCAAAGCCCAGACCGCCCATGATCGTCACCGCCATCGCTGCAAAGAAACCATCCGCCAATAGCGGCAGCATCCCGAGGATCGTCGTCCCAGCAGCCAGCACAACGGGTCGCAATCGACTTACACTTGCAGTAATGATCGCCTTGTCTTGCGGCAACCCTTCTGCTTTCTGCGCGTCGATCTCCTCAACCAGCACAATCGCATTTTTGATCAACATACCAGACAAGGACAACAGTCCCAGCATCGCAGTAAAGCTGAACGCAAGGTTTGCATAAAGCAGCCCAAGTGCCACGCCGTTGATCGCCATCGGCACAATTGTCCAGATGACCGCTGTTTGGCGCAGCTTGCCAAAAAGCAGAACAGTGATCAGCAGCATGGTTCCGAAGGCCAGCGGCATTTGACGGCCCAACGACGCTTGCGCCTCGCCTGCGCTTTCGAACTCACCACCCCATTCAAGGCGGTAGCCAACGGGCAGATCAATCGCTTCGATCAGGGGGCGGATTTCACCAAAAACGGTTGGGGGTGTTAGCCCGTCGATGACGTTCGCTTGCACAGTGATTGTCGGGACACGGTTGCGCCGCTCAATGACCGGGTTTTCAGCCACCACTGCAAACCCGTCAATGACTTGGCTTAAGGGCAGATAGCCCCCGATGGCGTTTGAATAAACAATCTGGTCCAGAAGTTGCCCGTCACGTGCGGTCTCTTCGCGTGGCGTGCGCACGATAATGTCGATCAAGCGGTCTCGTTCGCGGTAAGTGCCTGCGGGTATCCCGTTCGTGGCTAGCGCAATGGCATTTGCCACGTCGCTGCGTGCTATCCCGGCGGCTTGTGCGCGGTCTTCGGCATAGATAGGGCGAGTTATGATCTCACGTTCGCGCCAGTCGGTGTGTTCACTATGTAGAAGCGGCGTAGCATCACGCAGGATATCGGTGGCTTGGGCAGCGAGTTGGCGCAACACGTCGGCGTCGGGGCCTGAAAAGCGCGCTTCAATATCGGAACTGACGGGCGGGCCATAGATGATACGTTTCGTTTGCAGTTCCGCCCATGGCAGCGCTTCGATCCCGAACTGGTCTAGCTCGGCGCGTAACGCGGGGATTGCCTCTGGCGATGTGGCGCGGACAACCAGTTGCCCGTAAGAGCTGTCGCGACGCGCTGGGTTATAGGTGAGGATAAACCGCGTCAGACCTTGGCCAACGGTTGCCGTTACAGCTGCAACATCATCGCGGCCCAAAAGCCAGTCTTCGATGACCTTCAAATCATTTGAGACTTCGCCAATCGCGGTGCCTTGGGCGGCCTTATATTCAAGGTAAAACAACGGCGTTGTTGCGGGTGGAAAGAACTGTTGCTTGACCTGGGCAAAGGCCATCACGCAGGCGACAGTCGTGCCGATCAACCCAGCAATGACCAACCATCGCAGCTTGAGCGCCCAGCGGACGACACCGCCATAAGCGCGAAAGACAGGGCCGTCATAGCCGGTATCATCACCGACCAGACCGCCAGTTTTGAACAAATAGTGACCCAACAGCGGCGTCACCGTCACGGCGACGAACCATGACAGCAACAGCGAGATCGCGATCACTGCAAACAGCGAGAACATGAACTCGCCCGTTGCATCAGGTGACAGACCGATCCCAGCAAAGGCCATGATGCCAATAATCGTTGCCCCCAGCAGTGGAATCTGGGTTTTCTTTGACGCAGTATCCGCAGCCTCGCGCGAGGAGCGTCCTTTGCGCATTTCCTGCTGCATGCCTTCCGCGATGACGATGCCATTGTCGACCAGCATACCCATCGCGATAATCAACGCGCCAAGGCTGATACGTTCGACTTTGACGTCAAAAAGGTACATGAAAAAGAAGGTGGATGTGACAGTTAGCAACAACGACACGCCAACGACAACAGCGGCGCGCGGTCCCATAAACAGCGCCAGAACCCCAATCACAACACCTACAGACATCGCTAGCGACACAAGGAAGCTGCCATTGGCATCGTCCACAACGCGATGTTGTTCGTAGATTGGCGTGACCGTGACGCCAACCGGCAAGAGATCTTCCAGGACCTTGAGCTCCGCCTCTACCCTCTGCCCAACAGTCACAATATTCTCAGATAGCAAGCCAGACACACCAAGGGTAAACACCTCTTGACCGTTGTGGCGCAGAATGTGCTCGGGATCATCAACACGACCGCGGCTGACTTCGGCGATATCAAGCAGGTTCAAAACCTCGCCCTGAAAACCAAACGTCAGGCCGCTGATCTCGCTTACGCTATCCTCCGCAGATGGGCCTTGAATGCGCAAATTGGCGCTTCCGTTGCTGACAAATCCTGTTGGATTAATTGCAGTTGACGCGCTGATCGCTCCGATGATCAGCCCCGGATCAATGCCAAGCGATGATACGATCTGCGAGGATGGTTCGACAAAAATCGCTTCTTCCGGGAGGCCTTGAATTTCGACGTTTGCGACCCCTTCGACGGTCAGCAGATCGCGGCGCATAAAGGTTGCGATGTCCCATATTTCGGCGTCCGAAAACCCCGGCGTCGATACGGCATATAGAATGCCGAACACGTCACCAAAGTCGTCGTTCACGATGGAGGGCAAGGCACCATTTGGCAGTGCAGCCCTGGCATCTTCCACGCGGTCGCGCAGATCGTCCCATATTTGCGGCAGTTCATCGCCGCCAAATTGGTCTTTGACCTCAACCTCAATCACGGAACTGCCTTGGGTGTTGCGCGATGTGATTGTCTTGATCTCATCCATCTGCTGGATTTCGGCTTCCAGCACTTCTGATATTTCTGTCGCCACCTCTGCCGCCGTCGCACCTGGATAGGGGGTGATCACCAAAGCGGATTTGAGAGTAAATGTGGGGTCTTCGAGCTTGCCTACCGACAAGTACCCTACTGCGCCACCGACCAGGGCGAAGGCCATGAAAAGCCACGTGTAGATTGGATATTCAATTGAGAAACGCGCGATTTTCATCAACCTACTCCACACTCATGCCAGTGAAGGGGCGCACGGTTTCGCCATCGCGCAGCATTTGAATGCCCGCACCAACAATCCACTGGTCTGATCCAAGGCCCGTAACAGTGATCTGCGCACCATTGGCCGAAGCCACATTTACAGGCACTAAATCAACTGTGCCGTTTTCAGCGTCAGCATTGGGGGTGTAGACCATGACCTGCGCACCATCGTTGGTCATCGTAACGGCTGATGGCGGCAGCGTCATTGCCGTTGCATCGCTGTTGCGCAAGCGCGCGGTCACGGTCATTGATGCGCCCGGAATAATACCCGTGGGCACTTGGGTGGAGGGCAAGGCCAACGTGACACGGTAACTTTGGCCGATGCTTTGCGTCTCAGCGTTGAATTCACGCAAGGTGAGCGGCACTTCGCCCTCAAACAGGGGGGATGTGCCGACAAAACTGATGCCTGTGACATCGGACAGGCTTTGAAACAATCGCTCTGGCACGTCGATTTCAACGCGAACTTCAGACATGTCATGCAAGCGTACAATGGGTTGGCCCGGCGATACATTTGCGAAATTGGGCGTCAGACGAGATGCCACCAGCGCGCGGAACGGGGCGTGGAGTGCTGCGTCCTCAAGCGCATCTGTCGCCTCGCGCAGCGCCACCGCGGCCAGATCACGCGCCGTTTCGGCATTCTCGGCCTGCGTTGCTGAGGCCGCGTTCGATTGGACAAGCGTTTGCGCGCGCGTCAGATCACGATTGGCTTGTGCGAGCTGTAGGGTTGCACGCTCCAAGGCGCGCTCAAATGGGGCCAAATCCATTGCGGCAATTTGGGTGCCTTCGTCCAGAAACTGGCCTTCCTGAGCATCAAACATGATCAACCGCCCACCAACCTCAAACGACAGATCAACCGTTTCGCGCGCCGCTACCTGACCGAAAAACACGCGCTCGAGCTGTACCGCGCCGCCCCCGGCCTGAATGAGCTTAACCGCCCGTATAGGCGCGGGGTCGCCTGACGGGGTCAAATCTTCGGTGTCTTGGGCGTGCAATGGAGCCGCCAGGGCAAGAATGGCTAAGAGTGCGATGGTCGTTTTCATCTGGTGGCTTTCTGCATGGGTACTGCGCCGTACCTAGAGCATGCGACTGTGACGGCAAGTCAAAAGAGTACGAAGCAGTACTTTTCTTTTCACAGTGCGCGGCCTAGGTGTGTCTTATGAGCAAGCAATCACCACATGACCGCATTCTGCACACGGCACGTCGGCTGTTTTTCGAACACGGCTTTGAAAAAGTGTCCACGGATCTGCTCGCGCGCGAGGCGGCAGTATCCAAAGCGTCAATCTACCGGCACTTTGAAAACATGGCCGATATCCTACGCTGCGTGACCGAAGCCGAGGCAGTGAAATTCCGTGAAGTGACCCCACCCAAAACCGAAACGATCCCGGAACTTCGCGAAGCGCTGGTCCGGTATGGTACCAAGCTTTTGACGTTTTTGAACGCCCGCGACACAATGGAGTTCGCGCGTCTGATGCATGAAGAGGCACGGGGCAATCCCCATATCGGGCAAACATTCTTTGATGCAGCATATGGTCAGACCCAAAAGGATTTTGCCGTGATGTTCCAGTCGGCACAAACCAATGGCGTTTTGTCAGATGCAACAGATCCGATGGATATCGCCGAAGACCTGATGGGTCTGCTCGAGGGTCTGGGGATGGTGCGCGTACAATTGGGGGTCATCAAGGTGCCGTACATCGACGTGGAAAAGCGCACGACGCGCGCAGTGGCCACGATCTTACGCATGCATGAAGCAACACCTAAGCCTGCACGCGGCAAAGGACGGCCCTCCCACGACCCTGATCTCTGACGCTTCGTTTGACCTGTTGGCCCAGCTTTCGCAGAACAATACCAAAGACTGGTATGATATACATAAAGCAGACATCAAAACGCAATGCTACACTCCCTTTGACGAGATGCCTGAGCATGTGTCAAACGGTTTGATTGATGGCCCGCTCCCGCTTGAATGAAGTGAGAAAATGATGTTTCACATGAACCGCGACGTACGTTTTTCCAAAGACAAGAGCCCTTACTAAGTATCCGTTTCTGGGCTTTTGACAACAAGTGGAACCAAAACCGAAATGGTAGGCATGGTTTACACTGAACTGAATACGACAGGCGGTGGGGTCGCGGGCGGGTCTTACAGATTGCCAACGGCCCAGCTTGGCCTGATCAGACAGCATATTGCTGCGAATTAGGCGGTATGCTTCAATCTCGGACCCCTGATATAGCCCGTGTCAAATGCATGCGTTTAGGCATCTACCAAATCGCCATTTTTGCGAGTCCGCTAAGGGGAATTACTTGGAAGCGGCCGTTGGCGCAGACGCAGCGAAATGGCGCTTCGTCCCGCAGACTGTGAGTTCGAGCAGCCTTCAATATTGCACGCGCGACGAATGGTAGCTTTGCGGGCTGCTGGTGCAGCATCTTGATGGTCGGGAGAAGGTCCGCAAAGGGCCGGTCATCGCGGGGTGAAACCACGGTCCAGGCTGAGATGCTGCATGTGCCCCAGTGGCGGCAATGAGCCCGGTCTGACCAATGCTGCATTCCGCACGGACGACCGCTTCAGGGAGTTCTTCACTTGGGTCGCGCTCCACAATCTAGTCTGGCTTGGCTTTGGGATTTGTCTGACGTCGGAACCTGACGGATCGAAACGAAACAGGCATTGGCACCGCTACAGGCGAACTAACTTCTTGAGGTTGCGAACTTTGTTTAGTCGATTTAGTCATTTGACTAAATATTATGATTCTTATACCTTTTCCGATATGCAAGACTCAGCCGCCCGCACCGCCCTTCTCGACGCCGCCATCGATGAACTTCCGACGCTCTCTCCTACGTTCGGTGCTCGGGCGATTGCCCGCAAAGCAGGTGTGAACCACGGTCTGGTTCCCTACTATTTTAAAGATGCGGCTGGCTTGTTGCTTGCGACAGTCGAGCGTGCTGTTAGCGACTATTTCCAAGTCTTCGAAGACCTAACCCGCTTTCAAGATGGTGAGAACAAAGTCGCTTCAGTTACGGACTGGGCACTCGAAGTTTTACGAACCGATCCAGCCCATTTTGCAAGACGCCGCGCAATTTTTGCGCTCTCACAAGAACATCCCGTGATCGGCGACAAGGTGCGAAACCTGATAGAAAAGGAAATTGAAATGACGGCAACATTCATCGCGAATGTGCGGGGTCGTGGTCAATCCAATGTCAAAGATGTCCAAGCCGCAAAGCACCTCGTTGCCCTATTCGACGGGTTAGCGACACACGGCGCATTAGGCATTGAAGCTGATGCGGACGGAGTAAGAATTATTGTTGAACAAATAGTTGTTGGTGGGCGTCGGGCATGATGACTGATGCAAGATTGATCGACCTTGATCGTATACAGCTTTCGTCCTACGCGGAAACAATCATTGTGACCGGAGGCTACGGAGGCATTGGTGCCGAATGCGTTCGCGCGCTTCATAACACTCATCCAAACGCCTTGATTGTCGTCGCGGGTCGGAACGAACAGAAGGCGAAAACGTTTGCAAGGGCACTTTCTCCGAACGTCGCGGGCGCTCGGGTTAATCTGTCGTCTCTTGCGGATGTCGATGTCTTTGCCAAATCTATTGTCGCGCGCGCAAATCAGGACTTGCCACCAATCAAGGCCTTGATCTGCAATGCGGGCACACAAGCGGGCATGGGCAAGATGAATGTGTCGGAGGACGGTCTGGAGGAAACATTTGCAGTCAACCATCTGGCGCACATGCATCTAACTATGACGACGCTTCCCGCGTATCAGGATCATTCGCGACTGATTGTCGTCAGCAGCGGAACACATGACCCAAAAAGTATGGAAGGGCGGTTCAATAAGCCTGTGCTTCTAGCTTCCGAAGATCTTGCCGATCCGCAAAACCGACAGACAGCCAAAACAAACTCGCTCGTTCGGTATTCGACGTCGAAGCTATGCAATTTACTTTTTGCATACGAGTTCGCGAGGCGCGCGGAAGAGCTTGCGCCCAACAAATCAATCGATGTTTTGGCCTATGATCCCGGCGGTGTTCCCGACAGCGACCTTATGCGCGGGACAAACCCCTTGGCAAAGCGAGTAATGACTGCGCCGTGGTTGATCAAACTGCTCGGTGTCACCACGCGGACACCAGACGAAGCCGGGCGTCATCTTGCCGCGCTGCTGCACAATGCTGTCGAAGATAACCCCTCGTATTGGCGGGGACCAGATCAGCGCCGATCATTCGAGGCATCTTATGACGTGGAGACAGCCCAACGCCTTTGGGACCAGAGCAGTGCGCTTATAGATCGCGTTCTTCGATCGTCCTAAGGAACGAATGCATTTCGCGGCCATGGCTTTGGTGGAAAAGCGGACCTTCGAAATTCGGTTGCAAACGGCAATTTTGTCCGCGATTCTGTCATCCAACATGCCACAATGCTGCGCTCATGGGGCAATGTCCGCAATGCGGGCTGCGCTCGCAGCAACTCGACTTGCCTCCGGGTGTCCGCTTAGGGCCGCTGATAGCCGGTCTTGGTCAGCAGTGTTCTTTCAACATATTTCGTACGGCTTGAAGGCTCAACGCAGGTCGCCTTGTGTGGATCATACGATGACAGTTCGGGCAAACCGGAACGAGGTCTTTCTCTGGATCCACAAAATGCCTTCCATCTCTTTGCGCCAATTCGTGAAGGTGGTGAACATCGATAACACCTTCACCTATTATTCCGTAGCGATCAGACATCGATTTTTCGCAGACTTGGCACTGGTGCCCGTGGACATCCAGACATCGCTTCCTCGCAGCGGCGCTGCGTTCCACGTGCTTGGACAGCAACATGGATTGTTCGCCCTCTTCGAAAACCGGGCGTATCAAATTCTCAAAGGAGTCAGCAGGTGGAAGCGGCGCATCCACCGCATACCAACCACGACCGAGCTCAACCAAGAATTTGCGCTGCAGGATCGGCTGAACTCGATCAATTCTGACGGGCGCGTCTTCCGGAATATTTCCTTGTTCGTCGAGCTTGGCAAACATTGGGAAGGTCAGGAGACAATAGCCATCTTCAACAACTAACCTTGCGTGTGCTTCAGATTGCTTGAAGCTTGGGTTCCTTTTGCCTGACGGCTTTTTTTCCCAATCCCTACTGAGAATAAGTCCCTCATCACTTCCCGAGTGATGGGACCATAGTCCAAAAATGACAAACCGCTTAGACTCGTTCACGAAGGACCAGGACCAATTCCAGTTGGAACAAGTGGCTCCTTGGCTTTCAATGAATTGTTTTCGGTTCATGGTCAGGGGTCCTCTCAGCCCCCAATTAGTAGTTTAGGTTGCATAGTCTTGGCCAGAGCACTCCACAATGATTAAGCGCTTCGAAGCCAACGCTGCAATCGCGGCAGGAGTCCGGTATGATGGACCGCACCGCAGCATGCGCAACGACCGACCGACGGCAGCTTCGGGCCGTCGTTGCCGCGTGAATCGGACCTAACTGCGCTGATGCTGCGCTGCATCCGAGGTCGGCAACGAGCCCGTACGGGAAGTGATGATTTTTCGTGGCACGCGCGCAGCGTTGCTAGTGCAGTAACGGTATTTGTGCTGCGATTCTAAAAGGCGGTCATTCGATAGCCCTGCTAATCTACGCGATAAAATCTGACCAGAGGCCGCAGCAGAAGGCTTATTTTAGCATCGCGAAGGTCTGCTCCTCTGGCGTAATCAAATGACAGCAGGCCGTTTGGCTTAAGTGACGCTATCGCGGACCTCCATTTTCTCTTTGCATTCGGGCGTAGTTACATCAATCTACTGCTCAAGTGCGATCAAGAGAATTGACAGCAATGCTCAGCAGAATTGCGATTTGTGCCGCTACTCTCATCAGTCCTGCGATGTTGCGGGCGGATGGCCACGATACACTGTCTGAGGCATTGCCCGATCGATTTATCGCCTACGTCTTTGAAGAAGCGCATAGCGAGCGTCGTCGTGGTTATGAAACCGGCGTAGTCAGTGTGACGAGCCTACAAGCACTACGCGATTATGTGCCAGAGGAACAGCTTACAGCACCCTACGAAATGGTAGGAATATTTGGTTGGGAAAATTTCTTGCGATCAATTGCGACCGCCGAACGATTTGACTGCCCATTTGTCGGTGAAGACCCTGATGGCGTGCTTGCCGTCGCCGCATTCCAAGGCTTCTTTGATCCGGTATTTCACTGGACAATGGTGAACCAGGATAATGCAGAAACCACGTTTCAAAGGCTGATCGATCAATCGCCCAATCAGCCAACTTACGCGCTTGAACAAACCGCGCTATTGGCAAGTGGCGCCGAGTGTGATTGGCTAAGACGCGTAAACCGTTTTGAGAATCAAATCACAACGGGCGATAGTGAAAGACATCTTGGTGGCGTGGCGTCGATTCGAACGTTGATCGATTGGGTCAAAGAACAAGCTGACGTCGTTGAAAACACTGTCAACGGAGAGGTTTGGACACCCGAACTGGAACGCGAATGGTTCGATAGGTTTTTACAAGAAGGCTTTGCGTTCGACGGCCAATTTGATGAACGGTACAAGCAAATCCGCGATAACCCAGAATATCCCATGTTTGCCGCGTCCTATCGCGCCGCAATCGACGCTGCAGCGACCACCATTCCCGATGATGCATTTGTTATTGAGATCAGTGTGCATAATTGGGGGAACATCGAAAACCCCGACAGGGTACTGCCTTTTCCGCGAAATTTCAGTCAAAGCGGCCAATCAGATGCCACCGCTCCGGCCCCGTTTTATGGTGTTGTAACGATTGACTGGCGTCTTCCGGGTCCTGTGTTTGGCACGTCGTTTGCCTTTAATCACCTGACAGCATGCGATGTGGCACAGTCATTCCCTGACTACCTGACAGCCGGATGGCAGCGTGCGCCAACAGATGGCAACAATCAACCACTCGCGACATATGTGCCATTTACGACGCCTCCCGTTGTCCTTGCAATTGTTGCTGATGACTCTGCGCTTTGCGCAACCGTATTCAGTTCATCGCGCGATTTCAGCGAGACGGAGTTTGCCGGGGAATATGCCGGAATTAACCCCGTCTATTTGACCAGCTATCGCATCCTTGAGAATTATAGTCGGCAAGTCGAAGCATTTTTGGAATAATACCGTTGCCATCTGCCGTGACATGCCGGCAAATTGACCGCGTTTTGAAGTTGTATCAACGTTGGTATGCTAGGGTCAGGGCTCATAACCAATATATGACGTTTGCGGCGAGGGCGATTGCTGAGAGGAAGACCTTTGGGCAACGATCATATCGTGTT
>CANLDN010000019.1 GCA_947489445.1 uncultured Paracoccaceae bacterium | reverse complement strand
ACACCAGGCGAGGAAAATGTTGCAATATTTGCAGGGACACCGAGGCGCTCGTTCAAGAAACTATGGAGGCTGGCCGGGATGGGCATGCCGGCCGGGATTGTCAGTGTCTTACCCAACACCTCCAGATCGCCACGCGAATACTCTGTATGGGTGAAGAGCGGCCCATTGCTGAATTGCAGCGCTGCTTCATCGAGTGGCAGGTCAACATCCAATATATAGTCACCGGCCTGTGTCGGTCGCCCGGCGCTGTTGAGCGGCGGGATACTGCCCAACGATGCCTGTTCGATCTCGCGACCATTGATACGCCAACCACCATTCGGCAGCTTCTCGAACACGTCTGAACCTTCCAGGGTTTGTTTCTTTATCAGGAAGTATCCATTGCGAGAAAAACTAACGGTATCGATCAGGTCTTCAACAGTGGCTCTGCCTCCGGCCGCAACACCGAGATATCTCAGCGCGTCGTCCAAGGCCCCCTTGGCGGTAGACTTGCTGACCCGGCGATCAAGCAGGCCTTGAAATGTATCACCTGAAGATCCGAACGCTTCGCCAAGGATGCGGCGGACCTCTGGCATGTTGCCATTTTGTAGAGCTTCACGGATTTGAGGAAAGTCCCGCCGCAGACGTTGCAGTGTACGCGGACTGACAAAAACCCCGACGCTTCCAAGACCAGGACTGCTTGCAATTGGAAGATTTGAACCCAACGTAACAGACATCCGAGGATCAAGTCTTGCATCGCTCAGTTTATCAAGCAAATCAGGTGAAAGACCTTCGGTATCAATGCTGGCATTGCCGTCCGCGTCGTAAGTTATTCTTGAACTGATATCGCGAAAACCTGGAATCTGATCGATCATCCATTGGAATCCGCCTGTTTGTGAAAGCCGGTGACCTACAGTATCGAAGATGTCAACCGCTGCATTTCGTCCTGCGTCTACAGCGGTATTTGCGGCGTTCAGCACCGCATCAATTGGGTTAAAGGGTGTTGAAGGTTCATTCTCCCCAATCTCAGGCACCAAAATGGGCTGCTCATACTCCGAAAAATCGAAGGGCGGGGGCTCAATCTGATCGTCTTCGTCGAAAACAAGCCTTGCCACATCGACTGCAACGATGGGGTCTACAGTTGGCTGAGTGTTGATCGTGGAGACATCAAACGGGTTTTGCGGTCGTGTGGCGTTTGGATTAATCAGCAAGTCTTCATTGCCTTGACCTATGCTCAGACGGCCTTTCCCGCCATCACCCGACAGAACGATATCGCCCGGATCAGTTCTTATGTTGAGTGGGTCGAATTGGCCAGGGCTGTCGTCTGCAAAACCCAACTCGATTTCGGCACCGGCCGCAATCTCCTCTAGATAACTGGTCGGCAGATCTGCGAGACCGACACCCTCTGGCAAAGCACCATTATTGTTCGCTCTGTAGTCGCGGATCGCCTGCAACTCCTCCTCGGTCCAGTTGCGCCGCCCGCCGCCTGCGCCGGTAGCCCGCAAATCAGGAGTGTTACGTATTGAATTGAGGTCGTAGGGACCGGTGCTGTGAATGTCGTATGGGGCGACAACAGTGTTGACGGACAAACTGCCGTCATTGTTCGTGTCATCGGCGGGCTGGTCCTCATCATCTGGCGGTGTGTCGTCCGGTAGATTAATTCCACCACTAGGCTCGTCACCACGAGGATGAGCGTTGGCACTCGGATCATTGTCGTCAATGGTGCGCGGGTTTGTACCTTCGAAGGGCACCAAACCATCTTCAGCATTGAATGTCCCGCGTCCATCGATCGTTATCGTCTCGCCGTTCAAAACCGTATCAAACTGCGTATCATCAAGCATAATTGAGGGAAGACCATCAGGGTTTGTCGCAGGATCCGTCAAAGAGATCATCTGTTCGATACGCAAGCGACCGGCATCTTCAGGTGTCAGGCCATACAGTGAATCGTAGAGCTTCGTTTCTCGAACATCCAAGCTATCCGACGGTTCGATGCCAATGGTTTTCGCGAATTCCGGATCCAGTATATCGGCGGTTCGGTACAGTTTACCTTGAATGTCGGTCCAGCGCGGGACCACAGCACCAAGATCGCCCGGCGTGAAGATCGGAGCGGACTCACTCAAGTGCATTGGCCCAGAGCTATCTTTGACGAATGCTGTCACATCACGCGTGAGCGTATTTACTGACGTCATCCCGATCTCGCTCAGGTTTGGCGCTTCATCAGGGTTGTTCACCAACCGTTGATAAAGTCTGTCCTGAGCCATCATATCGCCATCTGATAAAGTCGACTGAAAGGTCGGGTTGAGGGTAAGGTTGGCCGTGTCTCCGGTGAAATTTGCATGTGCTGGATGGGTATGCACAATCTCAATCCTTGTGGCGCCAATTTCATTGGGGCCAATAACCGGGAGCACAGATGAGGAGGAGCCGCCGATAGCCAAAGAGCGACCGATATAATGTTTGCCGCCTTTCTCATAAATGACTGCAGCCAGCTCGATCTCGCTCTTAGACGGATCACCTGACGCTGCGCTGATATCCGCGAGGGTATTCGCCAAGGCGGATCGCGCTTCCTGTGCGGTATCGAATTCTTGGACTTGAGAGACTTGAAGGCGGTGACCTGCCTCGCTTTCCGCGATATTTTCAATGACTGACCGTTGTTGTGCATTAATTGCGCTAAGATCGTGACCTGCAAGATCGAAGCCATCCACCTCAAAAAGGTCGATCAGAACCGAACCTGTCTGAGATTCAACCGCCATTGGATGATATTGATCAACACTTGAGCGTGCAAAATAGGATTGCGGCGGGGTGACGATCTGCCGACCGCCCGGTGTCCCAAAATCTGAAGAAAACTCTCTACTGGAGCTGCCACCGCCGTTGATCGGGGTCTGTCCGTCAACGGCTTCTACCGGGGTTATGCCTGATGGAACAATCTCGCCAAAATCTTCAATGACGGCGCCGGGATCGATGGGTGGGGTCAGGCCTGTCAGTCGGCCTTGGTCCAACAGCGATTGTGCGTTGGCCTGAGCGTCTTGCAGTGTCCCACCTTCAAGGTGCCCTGTGTATGTGTTGCCGTCCGCTGCCGTATAGCGGATGTCATAGACATTGGCGTTCCCTTCGACGTTGCGGGTGATGGTTGCATTGGTGGTGCCCAACGCAAAATCGGTAACAGGGTCTGTCGGCACCCCAGGTTGGGCAACACCAGGCAAAGCCCCGTCACGGCGCAACAGTTCCAACGCTTGATTGGCATCCTGCAATGTGTCGCCGGGCAACGGGATTGAGCCGTTGAATGCCTCGCCCGTGATCCGGTAAGTGCCTTGGTCATCTTGCGCGATGTTGAAGATTTGGCCATCAATTGTCCGTCGCGCGCCCTCGGGTCCGGTCAAAAACTCAATATCTGTGAAATCAGCGATAATCTCGCCTCTGAACCGGGGTATCGTGTTGGTCGGGTCTTGCGCAGTTTCAAAATCGGTGCTGGGCGTGCCTAGGTCAGGGTTGTGGGGCGGATCTGCGATCGCACCCGAGGACAGTCTTGCCGCAGCGCGATTTTGTTGAGTCAAGGCGCCGTTTTGTATGGAAGCATTGGTCGTTGTGATCGCACCAGTCTGGGGCGTTGCAGGTTGTGTCACTAGTCTGGGCGCAGTGGCAGCTGTTTGACCGGTTGAGCCGGTCAGGTCATTTAAACGATTTAATGTAGCGCGTGCATTGGCATCTGGCGGGCTCCGTAGCAGCGCCTGTTTCATGGCTTGTCCAACATCCGGATGCTGTTGGAAGGCCGCACGCAATGCGTCATCGGAAAGCCGCGTAGCCGCGTCACTGATTTCGTCGGGTGAAGCAAGTCGCGCCATTCCGGCAAGGTCTTCCGGACCGACATTTCCAGGAAGGCGCGCGGAAGTTGTGGAACCAGGCGATACTGGTACGAGCAACAGGGGAACAAATATCTCACCAAATTTTGCCTGCTTCGAGGTCAAATCAATGCCCAAATACTCCGTAATGCCATTTGTTAGATCATGTACCGCCGCTTCCGTCTGGTTCGTGCCAGCCGCAACTTGCGCTAAGCCCTCGTAATGGAGTGGGTTATTGATCCCCGTGCGGGTGCCGTCATATTCTGGATTAACCCATGAAATGAGGCCATCAACCACGCTGTCCAGCTCAACCGCGAGACCACCAGTGAGGCCAATGACTCCTCGCGCGGCTTCTTCAGGTAAACCGAGAATCTGTCCGGCCAATTCTGCGTTTGGCGTGATAAACCCGCCACCCAAAGAATCCATTATGTCGCCGTCAGCTTGGCCAGGTCGGATGGATCCACGAATATTTTCAGGTGCCACCAAGTTATCGGCGCCATTCACCACATGATCCCAGATGAGCCCCTCAACGCCAAAGTCTTCTGGAGTCACTTGACGTTCAGACTCAAACACGACTGCATCTTGCACCC
Source organism: uncultured Paracoccaceae bacterium (assembly GCA_947489445.1). Taxonomy (GTDB): domain Bacteria; phylum Pseudomonadota; class Alphaproteobacteria; order Rhodobacterales; family Rhodobacteraceae; genus Yoonia. Next base: position 33,260 of record CANLDN010000019.1, on the reverse strand, counting down.
AAACGTCAGTGCGTGCAGACAAGACGCGGACTTCCCACACCCCGGTTTTTTCGTTTTGCGCCTGATAAAGGACAAACTCACGCCCGGCCCATTGTGGGCTGTTGAAGGTCTGAAGAACCTCTACGTTTGCCAAAGAATCCGGGCCTTGATAAGGCTTTGCTTCGTCCGCAGCCTGCGTTTCAAACTCAGACAAAACCATCTCAGATGCCTGATCAGCCCCCGACGACGCAACTACGTCGTTGCCCCAAAAACTGACCTGCCCGCCCTCGGGATCTGTAAAGACATCAGGCGCCATGTAATCATCAGGCAGATTTGCATCAATTTCGAATGTTTCTGTCTGATCGTCCAGAAAGGCTTGTGACGGGGTCAGACCAGGAAGTGCACCAGCGCGCAGATAGTCCGCGACATAGGCGTTGACCTCTACTTCGGTGCCCGGCGGAATTACAATTTGACGATCAACGCCATCTATTGTGTAGGTGGCATGGGTTTGCTCGCCACTCGTGGTGACCTGAATGGAATAACCGTCCAGGCTAATTCCTCGGGTCTGAACTTCGGGGCTGATTTCTACAGCGGGGGGCAGGTTCGTATCAGGCTGATCTGCAAGCGAGGCTTCATGTAATTGCACACCGCTGTCATCAATACCGAACGCGCCCGACCCACCAAATCTCGGCTGGTCTTCAAGGTTGATATCGACAAAGGGGAGGTTAGCGCTCTGCTCAGGTGACGCCCTGTCATCAAGCCACTCAGTGTCAAAAGCATTACCGTGATCAAACGGAGTCAGCTGCGGTACCCCCGACGAAGTGAGGGGTTCATCATTGTCAGCTTCCGTCGGCCCGGCCGCCCCACTGTCTAGGCCAGACAAGATAGATTGGGTCTCTTTAAGTGCGTCTTCGCCAAACCGTGGCGGAGAGACGGGCGCAACCGGCAGCTCATTTTCTGGAAGGTCAAAGGAAATATCTGTGCCTTCTGTGAGCGCAACCCCCTCGGTACTTTCAGATCCAGAAGCGCTGTCTTGGGAGCTTGTCGGATCAAGTAACTGTTGTCCGGCCTGTTCCGTCTCTGCTTGCGGTGCCTCGTCCTTTTCTGGGGTCCGCGCTTCTTTATGATTGATGCCGCCAGTTGTAATGCCAAGAATTGCAAGCGTGTCATCGGCGAGTGCTTCCCCCTCAATGGGTTTGTCATTTGTGAGCTGACTTATAATGCTTTCGACATGCGGACTCGCGAAACCAGCTACCAAAACCTCTTCAGAAAGGCCTTCAAAAAGACCATTTTCGAGCGCGCTTGCAAGCGCAGTGGTCAAACCCGCAACAAAATCATCCTCAATAAATGCTTTCTGTCCTACATTTGCGGCATCACCAATGGTGCCAATGATGGGTTGCAATATCCCCTCGGGTGTCACGGACAGGCCAAGCAACGAGAAACCCTCGATAATCTCAAAGGGCGACCCGTCCTCGATCGCATCAACAGTTACAAAGGCTGCCTGCACACCCTTTGCAACCTGACCGAATATGGGACTCGAGAGGAACTCTGATCCTGCAAATTTGCCAACGCCCGCAGCGGTCAGCAGGAAGTCTGATCCGATCGCCTTCCAATTACCTTCGGCTGCGTTGATGCCAAATTGAGCAATGTTGGGCGCATAAAAGAGCGCACTGTTGGCGACAACCTCACCGTTGGCCAAAACAGTCCCGGAGCCCGCTGCAAGAACTTGTGCGGTCGTCATCAACGCATTTTTGAATGTGACCTGATTGTTGGCAGCATCATACGCAAATTTCATTCCAGCCCCGACAACTGCCGCGGGCGGGAAGACAGTGCCGACAGCAAGTAGAACGGCGCTGAAAGTGCCGAATGCAGCCAACTTTGTTCGCACTTTGGGGGCAATATCTTGCAGACTTGCGATATTGCCCTCCGCATCTGAGGTGTAGATCGACTCGATATGCTTACTATTACCGTCGAGATTGATCTGGCTCAGGATGTCACCGTTTTCGTCACGTGCAATCAACTTGGGACCGTCAGGCGTATCGGTCAGATCCCAACCCTCGCCCTTTAGCTCAACAATGTCGTGTTCATGGATTTCGGTTTGGCCCGCCCACGCCCAAGATGCAGCGCTGTCCTTAAGATCAAAATCACCTTCAAATGTGGGATCAATACGGACATAGTCGCTGCCGTCACCAAGTTCGATCCGGCTGCCGATCGCCTCACCACCAAGATAGAATTTGTCGTCGCCTTCATTACCAATAACATCCACATTCTCGATCAGAGAGTCCTCTTCTGTCGTGAATGTGAGACCGGCGGCGTCCGCGCTAATCGTGCTCTCAGACAGGGTCGCTCCGCTCTCAACGGTGAATTCCAGTGCGCCATCTGCATCCACCGTCAGATCTGTTGTCTCGCCGCCGGAAATCTCCACAACTGTCTCGCCGCTATCGGTATCCTGTCGAATGTTCTGATTGTTGCCGGCATAGGTGACATTGGTGGTCACGTCAGATCGTTGGAGATCATCCTGGATTGACAAGTTGGCCGCGCCGTTTGTTGTCAGATCAAGCGCGCCGCTGCCGCTATTAAGCACCCCATCAATTCCGTTGACTACAGTGACATCCGCATTCCCTTGGCCGACATTGTGGGTTGTGCCAGTACTGCCCAGATCAATAATTGTGCGATTGCCAATATTGTTAATGTCACCGATGGAATTCCCTTCGGTATTGACGTTGGTCTCGCCGACGCTCTGTCCTTCAGTGTTCAGCAGAATGGTTGTCGTCCCGCTTAAGACCGCGGGATTGTGTACCTCTAGTATCTCGCGGAGGAATGCATGGCTGCGCCTGTTGTTGAAACCATCATTCGCAAAAATGCCATCAATTTCAAAGCTACGCATGTGCCGTCGATCATGGCCACGCTGCGAAGTATCGCCTGGCATTAAGCCGACCGTGGCGAGGATTTCATCAAATTTTGCCTGTCCAGCCTCAGAAAATACTCCTGAAAGAGCGGTTCCGTATGCAGGGTCATCGTGCAGAACCTGTTCCGTCACATTCAGTGATGGGCGGATCGCCTGCCATCCCCAAGACGGACTGTCATCGGCACCTGTACTATTGGTGCGTCCGATCTTTGAAGCATCAAGCTTACCAACGATGGCATCAAGATAAGGCGCATTAAATTGGGTATCAGTCTCGGTATTCCAAGCCCTGAATTCCGTCTCGTGCCCACGGGCCCGATGCACCTGTAGCTCAAGATTAGGCTGTTGATGCCCGACCCAGTTCAAAAATATCTCAGAGAAGGCGGCATCATGCCCGTACGCCAATTGGTCAATTGCAACCAGTTGTTCGGTACTTGGACCAGTTTCCAGATCAAATCCCTGTGCCAGCAATGCTGTGATATCTTCAGAACCCAAGTCAGTGATCTCTCGCAGCGCGTGTTCGCCGCCACTCACAAAATCAACGCGGCCCGATCCATTGGCTATTGTCGTCTCTAGCTGCGCAAACCTTGCTGGGTCTGCCCGAAAATCGGACTTCTGCTGCTCACTTATAATCCCTGTTTCCACCCACTGGTCCAGCGTTGCATCAGCCAAGGAAACAGGGGGCGGCTTACTTGCAAGGGTGTAGCGCCCCCGCAAAATAAAGTGCTCTGTTGCTCTGATATCAAGCGCCTCGCCAGAGAGTCCCAGCTCTTCGAAACGGTTCAAAACCGCAGGCTGGCTGGCGAGATAAGCTTGCGGATCAAAGACCGTCGTGCGCCCTTCGCCACGGCCAGAGTTCTGAAAATGATCGCGGCCTGCCTGGGCATTAGCGCCGAAACTATCGCCAAGATCCCCATACGATGCGATGTATTTCAGTGCGTCAAGATCACTCTCGACAGGGCCGCTCTGATAAGTGTGGCCAGGCAGCATGCTGCCGGTTGCATTTAACGCAGCGTCGAAATCTGAAAGGGCTGTGTTGGTTTGTTCATCCAGACCGGTACGTCCCTGCAAAATAAAATCTTTGGTCGCGCGCTCCAATAGCGCCGTTCCGGACAATCCTTGATCCGTGTAATATTGCCGTAACCCCTGTCTTTGCTCCAGATATTGTTCCGGATCGAAAGTAGTCTCGCGGTTTTCCTGGGCGCCATGGTCATTGAAATGCCTGTTCCCCTTTCCGGCATCCGCCCCGAAACTATCCGCAAGATCTCGATAGGATGCGATGTAACGCAATCCATCGAGCCTGCTTCGCGCTTGTCCGGATTGGGGGGCCGCTTGACTAGTCGTTGAACCGGAGGAAGGTGCAATATCGACATCAATTTGAAACGCCAAGTCGTCCGGTGTGGGTGGACTGTGCGTCGATGCTTGACCAGCATTTGCGTTGATATTGTTCATTATCCGCCCCTGATCACGAACTGGCTCTAACCAAGCTGTTCATTATTCCATTTCCAATTGGTACAAGCAGGCGGCTTTGCGTGGGCACTCGTTGATCTGCTAGGAAAAGCAGGTAGGTACGTAGATAAATTGGGGCAGGGACACAGGTACCCTTCCAAGGCCACCTTAGCCTCTGGTACTCAGGTCACATAAATGCCTTCATAGCCCCATGTCCTTAAGTTCTGCAGGTAGAAAAGCGCTCGCTTCGCCTAGCCATCTTCAGGGGTCTTTTGCGTCGGGAACGTAAGAGAAAAGATGGCTCCGCCTCCATCACGGTCCGTTATCGAAACCGTGCCACCGTGAAGCGTCATGATGTGCGTTACAATGGCCAAACCCATACCCGATCCCCCCGGGGTGGCATATCGTCCTTGCGCAAAAGGCATCAGGATATGTTTGCGGTCTGACAATGGCACGCCCGGGCCTCTGTCCATCACATCTATGGTTGCAGGTTCGCGTATATCGATGGTTACAGTCGAGCCTGCCTCAGTATGTGCTATGGCGTTTTCAACAACATTGAGTAGCGCCTCAATTGCCAGATGAGCTTCGCCCGGCACAATAATCCTTGTGTCAGCGTGCTCCAGTTCCAGCATCTTCCCTCTTTCCAAGGCGACCGGAGCGAGGGCCACCACGGCTTCAGTTGTCAAGCTTGCAAGATCGATAGTTTCATTTGGGTCGATCTTGATGACTGACAAGCGTGCACTGGTTAGCAATTGGCGCACAAGCCGGTCCATATGATCAAGATCATTTGACAGCGTTTCGCGGCCATCGAACGCCGACAGGCTTTCAAGTCGAGCCCGTAATACGGCCAGTGGAGTTTTTAGCTGATGGGCTGCATCTATTGTGAAACGTCTTTGATGGTCGAACCCTTCCGCGACACGATCCATGGCGTCGTTGAATGCCAACGCCAGTGGAACGACCTCAGTCGGTGCGACATGAACCGGTAGACGCGCCCTGATATTTTGCGGCCCAATCGCCTGCGCTTCATCGGACAATGATGTCAAGCCACGCGTGGAAAACCTGACGAAACCTGCCGCGGCAAGAAGGAAGATCGAAATCAAAGGCACGCCGACCAAAAGTGCATCATCCGTCAACTCACGTGCGACCGCGCTATTCAGGAAATCATCTACGACACCGTGCTGAGCAACGGTTACGAAGATTGTGCCGACCTGCGTCTCTACACGTCTGGTCAAACCAAAGCGCCGTGGGTCAAGTCCTCGCGCCTCTTCGTCAGACAGATCCGCGACTGGGAAGAAGTCGAAAGTCGCGGGAAATTTCGGGGCGCCGCCCAAGATTTCCAAGACATCATCACCGTCATAAAACAAGATATTGCCTACTGCATTTCTGATCAGAAACAGCGATCCAGAATGCCCTTGCTCATAAAGGCGAACGAGCTCCGGCGTCAGATCCAACCGCAACGATCCATCATCAGCGACGCTGATGGATGCCACAAGATCATCAACCTGATGACCAAGCGATACTTCTTGGACGACATTGTCCAAGTGCCGCAGCTGCCAAGTAAAAATTGCGGTTGCAACAAAAATTGCCAGCAAAGCAAGCAGTGCAAACTGTATATTGAGTTGAAACTTAATTGATGATGCGTTCACGGATCAGATATCCAACCCCACGGATGGTATGAATTTTTGCATTTGAACCTGTCGCATCCAAGCGTTTTCGTAACCGAGATATGCATACCTCAATAGTGTTTGGCGTTACTTCCTCTCCATAACCATAAAGGCCATCATTGAGCGCTTCCTTAGTGACAACATTACCTTCACGACGCATCAAGTGTTCGAGTAACATCAGTTCACGCTTGGATAACTTGAATAGATGGCCCGATACACTGGCCTGTCTGTTGGTGGGGTCCAGCGACAGGTCACCGCAACTCAATTCCTGTGGCAACAGGTCTTGTGGGCGCCTCAGGATGGCGCGCAAACGTGCCTCTAACTCTGCGGACGCGACGGGTTTTGTCACATAATCATCCGCCCCTGCATCCAAGCCTTCTATCCGATCTTCGACGGCGTCTCGCACGGTCATAAACAGTGCCGGGGTGGTCAATCCATCTTTGCGCAGTTGCGAAAGCCAGACCCGGCTATCCCCATCGGGGACTTGGCGATCTAGCAATAGTACATCATAACTCGAACTGCGCAGTGCGGTTGCAGCGTCATCAATTGTTACAACGTGATCAATTGCATATCCAGCCTTGCGTAAATGAGCTCCGTATATCTCTGCATTTTGTGTATTGTCTTCAAGAAAGAGAATGCGCATTTCGGTCCTCTGGGTCCGCCGATCTCTGCGCGAGCGACGTCCGGTCTACGGGGTTCGTCGCCAAAGGTGACATCTTCTTGCAGTTTAGTCACCATCTTTCATGCGATCGCCACAGACATGGACCCAGTAACGAGCTTTCCGATCGTCCCGTTATGTGAACGTGCTAAACCTCTCAGGTTGAGTAGTATCTATCTGTCTGCGCAGTGCGGCATTTTCATTGCGTAGCCGTGATATTTCGTTCAATAAATCCGGGGCCGTACAGTCAGAAATTGGACCTTCCTCCAATTCTCTTATCCATCGGTTCAACGTCCAAAGTTCCAGCCCCAAATCCGATGCGATCTGCCAACGGGTAAACCGGCTGGTCAACGCAATGCGAACGACTTCTCTTTTGAATTCTTCGCTATGTGTTTTTTCCATCTCACGAGGCCTTTTCGGTTCATCTGTATTTTTGAATGCATTGTTCATCAGAGTTGGTCCGCCAGTTTATTGAGATCTTGCATGTTATGGCAGGAAGTCTTGCGGTAAATCGCGCAGCGGTGTGTCTCCACGGTCCGCGGGCTGATGCTGAACTTATCTGCAATCTCTTTCGTGGTGTATCCGGTGGTACAGGCTTCGAGTATTTCCATCTCGCGCGGTGATAGGCCGAATATATTGCCGGAGCGCGAAACATTATTCCGAAGAGACGTGAATTTACCCATGTATTCGGCAGGTATGCACATATAGCCCAAGGTTGCAGAGCTGATGGCGTGGACAAAGTCTGCATGCTTTGCCTGCTTCGGCACATAGCCGACTGCACCAAAGGACAATAACGAAAATACGTCTGCCTGACTTGCGTCCGATGACGTCAGAATGATCTTCAAATCTGGCATCGCCTCACGTAATTTGCGGAAGGTCTCTTTTCCGCTGGGTCGTGTCAGCGAAATATCCATGAGCAAGATATCCGGGTTTTTTAACTTGCAGACCTTGATCGCGCTGTACCCATCCTCAGCAGTACCAACAACTTCTGCGGAATTTGCTGCGGATAGGCGTTCTGAGATCGCGTCTCTGACGATTACCATTTCATCGGCGATGACAAGTTTTGGAAGTTGTTGCACGAGAGTCTCCTAGATGTTCAACGATGGCGAAATCAAACTACGCCAAAGAGCTGACAAAAACCTGACAGATTTTATTTGACACCGGCCTATTACCTTATGGTCGTGTGGATCGCGCCGGATGGGATCAGATAGAGCACCTGATGCTGACTCATCAGAGCTTGCCCGCTCCATCAGCCAGCTTGGTCTCATCAGCCACAAAGTCAGAGATCTGAGCTACGTATCTCTCATTCGATCCTTTGCGAATGCCGACACAAAGCTGCATAGGCAGAGTCGGCAACGACATCAGTCTTTGATGAAATGGCTTGGACCATACGACATCCACGCGTATCGTTGGCCTCCAAGATCAAGCGAGCAGCATAGCGATCAGCAACGATACGACCAAGAAAGTCGCGCGCTTCCTCCGTTGTCTTGACACCCTCAGCGGTTAGAAGATGATTGCCAATTTTGTCGTCGTCCATCAGCGTGCGGAACAACTGCCAGCGCGGACTATATTCAGATACAGGCCATATTGTTGTGACCACAACGTAGAGCTTGCGCCACTCAACCGCGCCGAGCATATCTTTCCATTTCTTCAGAGCATCCATGCATGATGACATCTGAATGTCGGCGGCAGCATCCATGCACTGTCTGATATTTGGCCGCATTTTTCCTGTGTAAGTTTTGAATCCTGTCTCACTGACTGAACGCGCTTGAATAATGGATGAAATGTACTGATCCGTGTGATCTAACATCTCGTTAGCCAACACACTTTGAGACTTACTAAGTGTTGACTTATCTGAATGCGAAAGGGCCCTTTGCGCTGCGTGAACTTTTTCTTGCATCGCACGTATGGGACCCAGCCACGAATCTGCATGCGGATTGGAAAAATACGGACTCAGAATAGAGAATGCCGCTAGTGGTTGATGCGCCAGACTTTTCAGTAATTCATAAGACTGATGCGTGGGTTGAATTGAGTGAGTGGTACCGTCAGCAAGAAATAGCGTATAGATTCCGCCGACACCCTGGCTCCCAGGGTCCAGGCGATCCTTTTCCGGCTCTGTATCGCGGGCAATGATCAGGGGAAAAATGTTTCTACCAACTTTGCGGATGTTTTCGCCATAAGCCGATCTGCCATAGCGATGGATATCAACAATGCGATTTCTGACCTCTGCATCCGATCCCCCCTCAGACGTACACGATGTTCGCAATTCGCTGAGGTCCGGACGCAATAGCGCCGCTGCGTCCTGAAATGAAGATGTGTCCTCAAGCGTCCAGCTGAGGTTGGTATTGGCGTCGGGTTCACGAATGGTCATATTCATACTTCCTTGAGTTTCAAGAGCGAGCGAAACAAGGTACGAGATAAGGATGCATCGACAGGCCCGTCAGGGTTGGTAGTCGGGTTTGTCATTTATGTGTCCGTACTTCAGTGTCAGCGATTGATCGTATCGCGTCAAACATGTCATGCGTGCGACGACAGCACGATTAACGGGTTGCTTTGCGGAGATCGGAGGGTTGGCGACCGAACCGTCGCATCCCTTGTCGACAGCGTTATGTCCACAGTCGGTAATACCTGAGCAAATCAACGGGGATCGGGTCGGCAGTTGTACGCAGGCGTTCCACAGCTGCGACGCCTTTGCTGTGATCACCTGCATGAAATGCGGCATGGGCCAGCAGAATCATTGTGTGTTTGTCCGAACTATCCAACCATATCGCCAGATTTAAGATGGAGAGCGCCTTTGCGGGCAGGCCATAGGCAAGATAAGTGGCTGCCAGACTACGCAATGTCTCCTGATCCTGAGGGCGCGCTTCCGCAGGGAGCGAAGGTGCACAATGAAACATTTTCAGGTCTCCGATCCGGTTTGAAGTAGGTGCAGATGCTCGAACATGCGCGCCGTTTCCGACAACAACTCATGACCCTTCAGAAGTTCGGGGTCCGTCGACGCTGCGATAGGTCCCTCAAGCCGCCAGGCAAGTTCCGCTACTGCGAATTCGAACTCTGATATCTCGGTTTCCGATAATCTTGATAATTCTGGCGCGACGACGGTGTTTACCGGATCGTTATCCGTGGTTGTGGGTGACACAAGCGGAAGCGCAGGCGGGCGCCGCTGAATGCTCTTGAGCCGTTCGAGATAATCCGTTGGACGTTTTCGCGTTTCCTCGCCGTGCGCAATATCGATGGTGTTTGACAGGTCGGCCAGCCGTGCCATGGCCTCCTTATCCGCACCCGCAGACTGCTCAGAACGCGGTCGATCAATTCGGTCCATGCCAGTCTCCTTCAGAAAGCAATGGTGAGAACATCATTGCCCTGCATGATCTCGATATTATTGATATCAATGGCGACGATCACCCAGTCGCCGCTGATCGCATCACCAATGTTCAGTGTTTTGCCGCTGGTAAGATGAACCGCGGGTTGCGGGCCAAGCGTGACTGCTGCAACGGGTGGCAGTTCAGAAAGGCCGACGCTGGCGCTGACGTTACTGACGATTGCAACGCCACCTACGGCGCGATCAACATCACCACGAATCCTGCGCCATTCGGGCATCAGAGCAGGCGGCAGTTCCCCAGAGATCACCAACATGTCGGTTCCTGTCTGCGCCACGTTCAGGCGCTCACTCAAACCGACTTCACCAATCATCTCCCGGACCAGATTTTCGGAGCTTTCCAGTTTCGCGACCGAGGCAGTTTGCTGCTGTGGTTCTGGCATGTCGAACGCAAGGGTGGGGGGGCGACTGGACAGATAAGCCTGAGCCCCGAACGCCATCGTTGCTGCTGCCAATAACAGCGGGGCGAGGATGCCTTCGTTGTACACGAATAGCTTGGGTCGTAGCTTTTGCGCGGTACGCAATTCGAACCTGATACCGTTAAAATCAACTATACAAGGCAAAACATGTGATGCGGATCCGCCGTCTGGCTTGACAATGACGCCATTCACGCGAACGTCGGATCTTTTGGTCGTTACGGTGAAGACGGGCCCAAATAGTGAGCCTGATATCGTTATGGTGGCGTTGCCGCCAAGCGCCTCGTCATCCAATAGCATGACATCGGTCTCGGAAGTCGGGCCAATGCTGAACGATGCGTTGTCAAGTTCAAGAACACTGCCCTGATGCACGCCGTTCTTGACGTCCAGAGTAACCGGCGGCAACTGCGAAGAGCCGGGCGAAAGGCGCTGCGCGACAGCCAGCGCCTTTGCCTTGATGATTTGACTATGTGTCACAACGGCGGATTGCATCGGCATATCCCTCTTTCCTTATTGACCTTTCAGCAGGGTCTCGACATCGCGACCAGTCCGTTTGGCGATACTCCAAGTCACGCTGAAATTGGTCATGTCCGTATACAGTTCACGGAACTTATCTGTCATCTGGTCCATCTCGCGGCTTATCTCAAGATCTGTGTTAACTTCCATGGGCTGTTCGCGGACGAAGTCGTTTGATGTTGACCTTTCCAGCATTGAATTTGGACGATTCGCTGAACTGGTTTCACCGCCAGGAAGAGTAACCGCCTTTTGGATCGCGCTTCCAACTGCCCGTGACAGGTCCTGTTGCGCAGCGAGCTCCGCAGGCTGCATCTGTGTGACATCGGCGAGCCGCAGCGCGCCGACACCAGCAATATCGCTTGACGGAACGCTCATACGCTATTTTCGTCGGAAAATAGGTCCGCCTCTTCTTCTTGATTATCCATAAGTACTTGCAAGCCGATCATAACTCCGATCGTCTCCATGACCTCGGCCTCCTGTGCCGCATCAAGCCCTAATCCAAGCGATCCTTCAGTACTTTGTGTCTCATTTCCCATCATCAAATCCTTTCCATGTTGTTTAAGCAGCTTCAGCATGCCGTGCAGGATCAAACCACCCAATCCGTACTGCAACTCAGGCTTTTGCGTAGCTACGACGAAACTGAAAAGTCATTCGCTGTCCGCTAAGTGCATGAGCGGATCGAAATCACGTGAACTCTCCGGTTAGCTTTTGTGTGAGAAACGCTAATTGGGATCGACGAGATGCATGTATCTATATCAACGCTCAGCAAGATCATCGCACTTGGGACTCTTGCAGCCCCTGCTTGGGCAGAGACTCCTATCCAAACCGTCACAGAAGATGGCGTTGTTGTGTCGGCCTATGCGCCAAATGACGCGATCAACGACACATTCACACAACAGAATAATGTCGCTAGGAACATCGACGCGATACGCATCACTACCGCCAATGTCGCCACCGCGACCAACCTGATCGCTGCACATCACGGTCTTGTCCCGCATATCTCCGATGCCGCAAGGGGCGAAGTGTCAAACTTGCTGTTAACAGGCTCCGTACAAAATATGATGTCGCTTATCGAGACGGAGGCGAGCATTGACTGGTTTGTTTATGGTGGCGTGCTCGAAGTATCGGCGCGAGGCGAAACGCAAACCCGGTTCATCCCCTTAGGCGGATTGGACATAGAGCGTGTCGCGCGAATACTGATCGAAGCGGAAATCGATCCGGACCGCCTTGGTCTTATTCATATCGCCGACGGAAATGCGGTGCGCGTGTCCGGCCCACCCAAGGCCGTCGAAGTCGTCGAGGCCATTTTGTCCCTTGCCGAAAGGGAGGCCCCCATTCCGCGCCCTCACGTCATTGTTGTTCGTCGCGGAACAGCAAAATCAGCAGAGACTTATGGTGAGGCCGCCATCGCGCAATTGTTCGAAAACGTGGTTCCTGTCCACACACTGACCGCGATGCAGTCTGACGATGGCCGAACAGGCGCCAATGAAAATTGACGCAACGCATTCCCATGGTGCCGTTGGTCCGTGGGTTTCGACGTGATTACCACAAATAATCACAGAACCAAGAGCAAGCCCTAACGGGCTGCATCCACTGAAAGGAGACGACAATGACAACCATTGCAGAAATTGGCGCAGAAATGAAAGCGATTCAGCTCGAATTGGCCAAGGAGCAGTTGGAAAAGTTCAAAGAGGTTAAGCCAGCGAGCGAAACCCTTAAAGCCTCCAGTAACTCAAGCGGGTAACTCTGGCATCTGGCAGGGCGACCTCCCTTGCCCTGCCAGTTTTTTTAAATTCAAGGACCGTCGCTATGCGCAAGGATATCGTTCTCGTTGCTTTAATTGTCGCCTCGCTTGCGTTGATGGTCGTGCCCATAAGTCCGGGGCTGATCGATACACTTCTGGCCGTGAATATGACGCTTGGCGTCACTCTTCTGATGGTCGCTGTTTACCTCAAACACCCCTCAGATTTTTCAACATTTCCATCTGTCATTCTTTTGGGCACGGCGTTTCGGCTGGCGTTGTCCATCGGCACAACACGTCTTATCCTGACCGAAGCTGAAGCGGGTGATATCATTGGCACGTTCGGCGATTTTGTCGTTGGCGGCTCCATCGCTGTGGGTTTGGTCATCTTCCTGATTATCACCGTGGTCCAATTCATCGTTGTTACCAAAGGCGCTGAACGCGTCGCTGAGGTTGGCGCGCGATTTGCACTTGATGCTTTACCTGGCAAACAGATGAGCATTGATGCCGAGGCCCGCGCCGGCAATCTGACCGCCGAAGAGGCCGCCGAAAAGCGCCAGCGCCTTGATCGCGACAGCCGTTTTTTCGGGGCCATGGATGGTGCAATGAAATTTGTCAAAGGGGATGCGATCGCAGGCCTGATCATCATCTGCATCAATTTGCTGGGCGGCATCGCTGTCGGTGTCTCCGCGCATGGCTACAGTTTTTCCGAAGCAGTTGGGATCTTTTCACTCTTGACCGTGGGCGACGGCCTTGTCGCACAGTTACCGGCCTTGCTGATGTCGCTTTGTGCGGGCATCGTCGTGACCCGGGCCGAAGGTCAGGGTGGCAAGGATCTGGGCTCCGACATTTCCGCAGAAATCATCGCCGATCCGCGTGTACCAGCCGTCGGAGCGCCGATTGTTTTGGGTATTGGTCTGATCCCCGGCTTTCCAACACTTACATTTGCGGCCATGGCAGTGGGTCTTTTGATCGTTTCGGCCATGGTACGTCGCGCGGTCAAGGCTGCTGCTGCCGAAGAGGCGGCTCGGCAAATGGAACAAGCAGAGCTGGATCAAGCGCAAGCAGACAACGATGACCTGCCGCAATCGGACAGGATTCGCCTGAAGATTGCGAAGAACCTGGCAGATCAGCTTGATCTGGCAGCGGTAGACGCGGAATTGGGTGGGCACCTTCAGATGCTTTATCATGTACGCGGTGTATGCTTTGGCAAACCTCTGATTGAAACCTGTACGCAGCTGGAAGCAAACACCATCATCATCGATATTGATGATGTACCTGTGCATCGACAGGTAATGCCGGACAATGCACTGCTGATTATTGGCGGTGATCGGGCCGTGCTGGCGCGTTTGTCGGGTGCAGAGGATACGGTAAAATGGCCGCTCATCGAAGGCACTTGGCTTTCTGATGACAAGCGAAACGATCTGGCCACACATGAACTTGTGCCACAAACGGCCGAAACCGGGATCGCCTGCCTGGCCTTCAGGATTTATGAACAAAACCTTGGCGCGCTCTTCTCCTTTGCGGTCTTCAGCAATCTTCTGGAGGACGCCCGCGCAGCAGAACCCCAGTTGATGGAAAAGATCGCCGAAGAGTTGAATGAAGGTGCCTTGCACAAGATGTTCCGTTATCTGATCGAAGACGGTGTGCCGCTCAAACCCTTTGCTTTGCTTGTCGCGTCCATTCATTACTGGCTGACAACGCTGGACGAACATTCGCCCGTCATCCTTGCGGAATGTCTGCGCGAGTCGATGAAACGGCAGTTGTGTCATCGGATTGCAAGCGATGATGGCATGCTCGGGGTTGCGCTTTTAGGGCCGCGGCTTGAAGGCGATATTCGCCGGGCGATAGCCCGAAGTGGCGATAGCAACCGCGATCAGGCCTCTGAAACGCTGGCGTTAACACCCGAAATCGATGATCGCCTGATCACGGCTGTACGGCGCATCGACACCCGGCAACGGTCAAATGCGCGACAGGTGGCGCTTGTCGCGCCCGCTGACCTGCGCCGACGTCTCCGAAATCACCTGGCGACAAATGGTATTCAATTGCCCGTGCTTGCACCTCATGAAATTGCCAAAGAGATACCGACCGTTCCGCTTGATCTGGTCGAAGCTCCAAAACAAAGCACGGCATTTAAGCCGAGAGGCAAAACGATGGCGATGACAAACTGAAGTCAGGACAGGGACAGCAACCATGACCGGCGAAATTAAATCCAACAGCGCCGACAGCCTTGACGACGATGAATACGAAATGGGCAGGCTGTCAGGGTTCTCACCGCGATTTGCCGCCCCGACCACGCACAAACGCATGGGCCGCTGTACAAAGCGGCCACCCGGGCCAAGCGTTGATGACGGCCCCGGCGAATCTGCCAACAGCACGGCCGAAACACCAGAAGACCTTGGCACCGCGATCATCGAATCCATTCAGTCCACCGCAAAGACCCGTAAAGGCTATGATGATCTTGGACAGGCGCTTGACGGGCATACCGCCGAAAGCCGCGCACCGCAGGACGCGGAGAAGCTGCAGCGCCTGGTTCTCCAATTGCGTCAAGAACACACCTTCGATGTTCCCGTCTTCGCAATAGTCAGGGGCCGCGACGTCAGACTACAACACCCGAATGGTGACGTTCCTCTGGTCAGATTGGTTCAGCGACAGCACGCAATGTGGGTGGGCCATGGCGCGGAAAAAGCCATCATTGTTGCCGCGGACCTGTCACTTATCGCACGTGTCGACGCAACACTGCGTATCCTTGCTGACGAGGTTGAGGCGATCGCTGTAGAAAACGGCGTTGATGCGCATGCCGGCCACTTGCTGACCTGGTTTCGTAAACTAGCCCAACGATTTGTCTGACTGGGATCGATTTTAGCAGCAGGCATTGCTAATCGAACATTTCCTGGACGACCGAAACAAACTCTGCAAACAGCGTATGGTCAAGAACGTCGCCCGGCGCGGTTGTCATCCCGCCCCGAACCAGTTTCTCATTTTCGGTTTCCGGCCATCCATTGGCGGTGACCAGTTTTCGCAGGCGACGGCTTTCCTCAGCCGTTGCGGCTTTCGCCACAACATAGGGCAAGTGTACTTCCGGCGGTTGGAATTCGATCGCAATTGCCCGGTCGCCAAAGAAGATGCACATCGTCGCGTTCTGTGGATTGGCCTTGCGAAGGGGCTGGTTGGCCTCGCGCATGCGGCGGCGGCGCTCCTGACGCAGCTCGGGTGCGCCGGATTGTTCTTTTCGTTCGTTTTTCTGCTCGGTCTCCGTCATCTTCTGCTCTTGCAGAAAGACGCTACGCTGCACAATCATATCCGCTATGGCTGCAAGACACATCAAGATGATCGCAAGGATGGTAAGCAGGCGGAAGATCGGAACGATCTCATTGACCGCGCAACTTCCCGAACAGGGCCATTGCGCTGCCAGTTCGTAAACAGCCCAAAGACCAAGCCCGCCAGCGATCACCAACCATATCGTGATCCGCACAACCGAAACGACGGTTTCCGTCATGCCGCGTCTGCCAAAGATCCGTTTCAGCCCCTGCATCGGTGAAACACGGGACATTTGTGGCGTGACGGGTTTCATCGAGAATAAGAAACCCTTGTTATAAATCAGAATCACAAGAAAACTGCCGATGACAACCAGCCCAACAATCGGCAGCAGAATCCTGGAGATGGACTTCCGCAAACCATTCAGGCTGACTTCCTGAGCCTCTTCAAAAGGCAGGGTTATCTGGTCGAAAACCAGAATAACCATCTCCTTGATGTGTTCCCAGATCAAATCGGCACTAGCAAGCAACAGTAATAATCCGATGGCGCAAGCGAAGAAACCCGCGCTCTCCTGTCCACTGGGGACCGATCCCTTTTCCCGCTGCTTTCGCAGCTTTGTATCTGATGCAGGATGCTTCTTGTCTTCTGATCCATCGCTCATCTGAAAAGACCTTGCAGCATTGGAAACGCATCCTCAGCTTCGATCAGCCGGGTCGCTGATACCTGCCAGACAACCCACATAATGAGTGGCAGGGTGAGTACAGTCACCAGATTTTTGATTGGAAATGCCATATCATAAAGGTTGAACCGCCGGCCCAGCCGGGCGGCAATCCCCATCGATAGCTCGATCACGACCAACATGGCCAGAAGTGGCAGCGCGACAACAAACGTCGTCATCAGGGTAGAGGTCAGCATATCGCCCGCACGCAAGGCGGCGGCGCTGTCGAGGTTCGGTAAACCGGCATCCAGCGGCCAGATATCATATGTGCGGTACAGATTGCGCACCAGTGCCTCGAAACCGCCCAGACTGAAGAAAGCGAAAAACCCGATGACCAGATATGCAGTTGAAAACGTGTGCAGCGTGCCGCCAGTCGGATCCGGATTGCCCGTATCGCTTTCACCGCGAAATGCATCCGTGATGGCACCGGCATATTGGAGGGCAAAGAATGGCAGCGATGCCAGCAGTCCCAGACCATAACCGATGATCAGCTCTTTCATCGCGATGGGTAGAAAGGCAGTGACAGATGTCAAACTGATGAGACGTTCAAATGCCGGTGCGTTTCCCGCCATCACCGGTAGGGTCAGGGCAATCGCAATGGCTATCCGCAGCATTTGTGCACCACGCATGGCCCAGCTGAACGCCAAAAACCCCATCAAAAGTCCAAACGGGCGCAGCACCGTCATAAACAAGATGGGGTAAATAGCGACAATACCGTTGGCCGTGATAAGAGTGACAACATCATCCATTTCAGGCCCGCCTACCGCGCGAGGACCGCAAAATCTTCAAAGATCTCAACGGTGGAATTCATCAGCGGACCGCTCAGCCGGGTTCCAAAAACCAGCAGTACCAGAACGACAGCAGTAATCTTGATTGTCTGCGATAGCGTTTGATCCTGGATTTGGGTCACGGCCTGAAAGAAAGACACCAGAAAACCGGACAGTGTCGCGATGGCCAATGGCACACCGGCCAAGATAGCCACATCGACCATAAAACTTACCAGAAGCGACGAAAATGATGGGTCAAATTCCATCAGACGACTCCATAACTCAGCACCAGCCCCTCGACCAAGCGCGCCCAGCCATCGACAAAGACAAAGGTCAGCAGCTTAAATGGTGTCGCGATGATGTTGGGCTGCACCATCTGCATGCCCAGCGCCATAAGGATCGCCGTAACAACCAGATCAATGGCCACGAATGGCAGGTAGATCAGAAAACCCATCCGGAAGGCTTCGGTCAGTTCCGAAACCATGAAGGATGGTACCTGAATGATGAAATCCGATTGGCTGCCAGTCATACCCGATCCGGCCCAAAGATCGTTGGATACCGTGACAAAGAAATCGAGATGCTGCGGGTCGATATTGTTTATGATGAAGTCCTGAAACGGGGCGATACCAACCTGCCATAATCCATAGAGCCCAAACGGTGTGGTCAGGTCACCATCGGCCTGTGTCAAAGCTGATATTGACTCTGTGAACACCGGCATTGAGATGAATACAGCCGTAAATCCGGCAAGCGCCATCAGCACCAAATTCGATGGCACCTGCTGCAATCCCAGCGCCTGACGGACAATCATGAACACGACCGACAGCTTGACAAACGAGGTCAGCGTGAGAACCGCAAGGATCATGAAACCAGACAGAAAGCTGATGATGAGGGGGGTCGTGAGGCTTTCCATTGTCGTTAACCGATTTCGGTCAGTCGGACCGCGACCTGCCCGTCAATACGGACCAGTTCGCCCCGGCCAAACGGCTTGCCATTCGCGGTCAGACCAACGGTGGCGGGCATTTCTTCGGCAAAAGGCAGGACGCTTCCGGTCTGCAGCTCTCGCAATTGGGACAGCGTCAGTGCGGTCTCGCCCAATGCTATGCGCAACTTGACGGGCAAGTCCGCCTGATCGACAGTGTGGAATTCTGCTGTGGTGGACATGGGTGTCTCCTGTGATGCGGGAAATGATGGGGGGTGTTTCAGCCGGAAACCGTCCGCGCCGCAGCTGGCCCTCGCACAGACCTGGCCAGCGACAGCAAGTTCGGCGCGCGCCAGTGTTGACCAATCAGTTTCCAACAAAAAGCCATCACCGGGCGCACTGGCCGCGATCACGCTTTGGACAAGGGTGAATGATGGGCCCAACAACGCGACGGTAAAGGGAAGATAGTCCAGTTCTGGTGGCTTTGGCGGCACCACATGGGCGGCGAATAGATCACTAAGCGCCGTAAGAATGCGATCCGATCCGGCAATACCAAGTGTAAGTTCCAGCCCGCTCTTCAGCGCGACCTTAAAACCAAATACAGGCGCGGTTCCCGCATCCTGAGCGACTGCAACCACCTCAAAGGGGCCGCCCATTGCGTCAACGGCCGGGGCAAGGGCGTCCGTTAGCAGATACTCGAACACTATCGTGGTTGTCGCAGGCGTGTAGCGCTGCCAGTCATCCACAACATCATGCAGGGTCATCAGTGTGCCCAGCGCATCTGCTGGGCATAGTACGAAGATTTCTTCGTCACCAAACCGAATGGTCAGTGTCAGCGTCAATCCGTCCGGCACCGCAACTGGACCAGTCAGCGCCACCGCCTGTCCAGCAAGCTGATGTGTAAAGATGCCGGCGGTTGGCAAAGGCACCGTGTTTTTTGCATCCAATTCGGGTAGCTCGGGCCATATGAAAGGCTGAAAGTTAGCTTTGTTTAAGGTGATAGGATTATGAAATGTCATGGTTGTATCTTCCCTGCATGGATGTCGTGCGCCTCATGATCTTCAGCCGCATCGATGTCAGAAAGGGCTGCAGCGACAGCATCATCGGCAAGCCTGATATGTTGGACCATGACTTGCTCGGCCCTAAGCAATGCGCGCGCCTGTTTCGCGCGCGCCTTCACCGCGTCCCGATGACGTTCGGCCAACCGATCAGCCTTGATAACGGCGGCAGCGGCATCCAAATTGGCCTGTCGGTGTCCAAAAGCGAGGCTCGACAGGAATGCACCGCTGCAGTCATCCTGCGTCAACGCGGCGAACCGGCGGGCAATGTAGGTCTCCGCCCTGCGGGCTACATCTGCTTGCGCGGCGCGACCGTCCTTGGCCATTGTCTGGCGCTGCTGCTCCAGTTTGGCGGCGGCCTCCAACCTGCGACCCGCGCGGCGTCGGTGTAGCGCAGAAATTTCGGCAATTCTGGTCAACTGCTGCAAGCGGCTCATCGCGCTACCCTCTGCATGCCAGCAAGAGTGCTCTCGAATGGGGCTGCTTCGCCGGGCTGCTGGCAAAGAAATCGTTCAATCTGATCCTTCGCGGCGATCGCTGCATCAGCCTCAGGATCGCTGCCTCGTTCGTATTCACCGATCTGTAGCAGCAGCTCGATCTCGCGATGCTTCGCCATAAGCGCACGCAACCGCGCCGCAGCGTTGCGATGAGACTGCGGAACAATGGCTCCCATGCTGCGGCTGAGACTTTCCAATACATCCAGCGCAGGATAGTGGCCCTTTTCGGCCAGGTTCCGGCTCAGCATGAAATGACCATCCGTCAGGCTCTTGACCTCTTCGGCAATCGGATCGGCCTGCTTGTCGTCTTCCAGCAGCACCGTATAAAGCGCAGTGATGTCGCCTGCCTCTGTCCGACCGGCGCGTTCGATGATGGCGGGCAGCGCAGGATAGACCGAAGCGGGAAAACCCCGCCGGGTCGGTGCTTCACCTGCGGCTAGGCCAATCTCGCGCAGGGCACGGGCGGTGCGGGTCAGGCTGTCGATCAGCAAAAGCACCGATTTGCCTGCGTCGCGAAACGATTCTGCGACG
The DNA here is from genome assembly GCA_947489445.1 of uncultured Paracoccaceae bacterium. Lineage (GTDB taxonomy): Bacteria > Pseudomonadota > Alphaproteobacteria > Rhodobacterales > Rhodobacteraceae > Yoonia. The sequence continues at coordinate 12,805 of CANLDN010000019.1, read as the reverse complement.
GCGGTTGCACTATGGGCACAAAGCGCGCGTTCCACTGCCGGACGATCAGAAGTAGCCGCTACCACGACAATACGGGACCGGGATTTTTGCGGTAGATCACGTTCAACAAACTCGCGAACTTCGCGGCCACGCTCGCCAACCAGACCGATCACAATCACATCGGCCGCCGTATGACGCGCAATAGCGGCCAGAAGCGTCGATTTACCTGCGCCTGGTGGGCCAAAAATCCCGACTCGCTGACCACGGCCCAAGGTCATGAGGCCATCAATGACCCGTAATCCGGTCGCTAAGGGCGTTGCGATCAACGGGCGGTCCATCGCACCGGGCACCGCGCAGCGGATAGGGCGGCGCATTGCATCATCAGCGGGTGGCTGGCCGTCCAAAGGTTGCCCGAATGCGTCCACCACGCGCCCCAACAAGGCGGGACCTGCTGGCAGGCTCAATGCCTCGTCACTTCTGGCAACGATGTCACCCGCTGCGATCCTGTCGGTGCTGCCGAACGGGCTGAGTGTGACGATCTCCTCCGCCACGCCGATCACCTCGGCCAATAGTCGCGCCCTGCCGGGGCGCATGACCTCGCAAATAGCTCCATTATGCAATCCGGCGAAGGCAGCACGAAGGATCGGGCCACGCACCTCAATGACCTTTCCAAAACAGGCGCGTGGTCGGATATGCGGGGCGACTGCCAGAAACGCGGCGGCATGATTGGCAAGGCCGGTCATGACAGATCACCATCGTGTGTTTCGGCCTGTCGCAATGCCGTGCAGACCGCGTTGATCTGTGTTGACAGGCCGATATCCGTTAACCCGCCCGTTCCGTCCAGATACATGGTTCCAGCGGGAACATCCGCATCAACGGTGACATCCGCGACCGCCGCGAACTTTTCAGGTGCGGCGGCAATTGTCGCGGTGACAGATGCATGATCTTGCGGTGCAACCAGCAAGGTGAGCGCGCTCCGCGTCCGCAGCTCATCTACGGCCACCTTGATTACCGCGGCCAGAACATCATCCGGGGCAAGCTGACCGATGACACGATGCATACATGTTGCGACCAGATCCGCCAAAAGCGGCGCCGTATCCGTCAACTCAGCCTGAAACCGGGCGGCATGATCCAAGATCTCCTCCGCTTGAGCCGCACGGGCTGTTACGGCTTGCTGGTCCACTAGATCCCGAAACGCTGTCTCCTCCGCTGCGGCCAGTTTGGCTTCGAAACCCGCGATACGCGCATCCAGTTCCGCCTGACGTTCGGCGATCTGGAGCATTGCAGTATCAGTCGCATGCGCCGCCTCAGCCTCCGCACGTGACACGCAGGAAACGGCCTGATCGAACATATCGCGCGGCACGAATTGGGCGGAACAGGGTACGAAAGCGCTATCCACGGCCCATACTCCCGAATTCTGGGTCGGATAAGATGCGACCGACCAGAGCTATGCGTTCGACCGACACAAAGGAAAGTTCCGGTGGCAATACAAGACGCAGACGGCGCGTTATCGGGGCCTCTGGTTGCACAGAAAGCCATGCTGCAAGACAACTCGCGCCTTCATATACATAATCAGGGTTTTGGGGCAGATCGCCAACTGAGTCGGGCGTGGCATGGTCGCGATACCGCATCAGGCGCCGCAACTGATCCCTGCTTTCGATCTCAGGGGCTCCATGACGTGCAGGGGACAGCATAGTTTCCGCTAGGACTGGTGCAAACCACACCTGACCGATTGCATGCAGATGGTCCTGCGTTACAAAACGCAAAAGGGCTTTGATGGGATGATCATCGGCAAGTTCCGCTACGTGCCCGTCCGCACCGGCAAGATCCGTGACAATTCGTTCGGCAAATTGCGGTGCTGATAGGATTGACTGACGAAACGTCTCATCTTCGATATCTGTCAGCGCCCTATCGATCCAACCAGCATGAACTTGCTGAGGTGTCGCGCCAGCGAAAGGGTAGAATTGCATCATTCCATTCCTTCTGACTTGCGGTCTGAAGAGGACAGCAGCGCACCAAAAGATATGCCCGCACGGTTCAAGAGGAAAAGAAGCGCAGCAAAACTGAGACTCAGCGTACCCAACAGCGGTAGCAACCAGTCGGCGGTGCCGTTGTGCTGGGGCAACGCGCCAGTCGGCAAAAGGCCGGCCTCGTAAATCGTGGGCTGTTCGGTGGTTTGTTCATTGACATGAACCGCCGGACCTGCGGCTGGAAACAAGGCTACCGCAACATTGTCATAGTCCAGATTGGTGACCGAGTGTGCCACGATACTCTTGATTTTGGACACGCTGGCTTCCGCATTGAAGCCGGACTCATAATTGATTGTAATTGAAGCCGAAGCAGGCGGTGCCTCGCGGGCATATCGATCCTTGGGCGGTGCAGTGATGAAAACACGGGCTGACTGAACACCGGCTATTGCCGACACTGTCCGTGACAGCTCTTCATTCATCGCATGGATGAAGCGGACATGTTGCTCGAACGGCGTATCGACAATGCCTTCTGCTCCAAAAACATCGCCCAGCGTCTGGAATTTTGGGCGCGGATAACCTTGTTGGCGCAGCAACGTTGTCGCGGTAGCAACGGCATCGGCCTCAACCTCGATGGAATAGATATTGTCCTTGTCACGGGTGCGACTGGCCACTACGCCGGTGGCTGCGAGCACCGCGACCATTTCATTGGCCTCGGTTTCACCAAGATCGGAAAACAGCACTTCTTTGCATCCGGCCATGGCCAGGCAAAGTAGTCCGACAAGGGCCAAACGGTTCAATTTTCGACTGTGGTAGGGCATGGCGCATTTCCAAAACAGGAGCTTTGGTCATCAATAGAACATGAGTTGCCACGGCCACATTACACTGACCTACGCACGTGTCTTAGCGGCACGCACCACCGTACGTATTCTCAAGTGGCGATGCGCAGAAACCAAATCTGGCGTCGGGATGGTGGATCAAAAATTGCTTGATCCACCCTCCTATTCAGTACGTAGGGAATGGCGTTTGTAACGGGTGAAAGCGCGTGTTTGGAAGTGCGTCACTGGCCTGCATGCTGGAAGAACGCGGTGCGGACACGACGCTCAATGAGATTGAGGCGGTTTCCGCAGCGGCTGCTGACGGGGCCACCAACAAACACTTTTTTGACCCGAACAAGATCACCGATGCGTACCTTCCTGATGAGGCACTGATTGCGCCAAATGAAAGCGAACCCGAGGTGGCACAAGCTTTTTTGGTTTTACGCGCCATCGCTGGAAAGCTGGATCCCAATCGTCTTGACAAGGACCTCGACGCATTTTTTTTAAGAACGATGGGACTCCCTTCTCAGATATCTTGTGAAAGATATATGACGGCAAAAGAAAGAAAGACAACACGGAGATTTTTGTGAAAAGGCAGCAATCCGGGCTCTTTCCTGCGACTATGTGAACCGTTCAGAAATAACAGACACCATTACACAACTGATCGAGTCTAGAGATAGCCAGTCGAGGCAATGGGACGTGCTTACTCAATCCCAACAACTTCTTAACTGGTGAAGTGAGAACATCGGAATCAGATGGATCAACTATCATAGTCAGCTTGGATGAAGATGCAATTGAGGAATTGAAAGAGCTTGTGACAGATATAAAGGCGCGACCTGGTGGGATCGAAGAATTCATGTTGAATCTGAAATAGCAAAAGGGACACTTTCTGATCCAGTGGCCAGCGCCGCCATTCAAGGCGCTGCAGGCAATCAACAGCATGAGTACATCGCCGACCTCTGATGCTGAGCGGGATTCAATAGGTTTCCCACTGCGACGAGGACCGCGGTCGGCCCGAACCGGACATTCCGCTTCTGGGCGGGACTGGCCGGCCAGCGGGACTTTACTGCCGTTCGGTTCGCTGTGAGCAATGACTGATCCTCGGCCCGAAGGAGACCCTGGATTTTCGCAGGTCGAGCCGGAAGTGCGCCAAATTTCGCTCCCGTACGGGCGCACAACCAATATAGGCTTGGCTGTTGATGCCCGAAGATCCAAAACGGGGATCAGATGCAATGCTTGCGGTACATCCCATTACCGGACGACCCAATCCACATAAAGACGGTCATATTGTCGTAAGCTGGATCATTATGATGCTGAGGAGGAAAACAAACTCATAGGCACAAATCCATGACGATAAATGCTGCAGTAGAAACCGGAATGAGCGATATGCCGACATTTCCGGGCGAAACGGATTTGTCTTTCAAAACTACAGGTTTTGCGCCAGAGTTACATGCTGACGCGCGGTCCCTCAAAATCCAGCAAAGAAATGACCGTCTTGCACCCGACTGGCAGCCCAAGGGTAACGTTCAGCCCGAAGCGGTCATCGGATTTGACCGTCGGGTTGGGACGGCCACCAGACATGGCGGCTATTCAACCTAGAAAACTGAATGGTGGCTTTGGGGGGCTTGTGTCTTGATACCTTGCGATACTCCGATAGTTTTCCGGCAAAATAGAGCATTGCTCTGCGATCAAGCGCTGATCTTGAAACAGACCTGTGAGACTACCAACTCGAATGGGATGAAGGACCTTGAATACGTCAAACAGTTGCTTGCGACGAATTACGCCACGGAGTATTCCCATGAGGTGCCCTATCCGCCTCTGGGGGAACTGATAAGCTCAACCGACTTCGATTACCTGAGTGGTAAGGTTGTAGGTGAGGTACCCAACGGCAGTGAGAGTCGGGAGGGACGTCCCTACCTTCAGTTTCAGTACCCGGGCAAGCGCATTCTATCGCATCGCTTCATAGCGGCAGTTACACTGGGGAAGTGGGCGCCAAGGGAGTGCGACATTGACCACATCAACCACAATCCGTCTGACAACCGACCGATTAATCTCCGTATCACCACCAAGCGGGACAACCTAGGAAACCGTCGTAGGGCACTTTTGTCTGAACTAGTGGACGTTGAACAGATCGGCGTTGCCCAACGGGAAATAGCTGAAAGACGATTGGCCGAGATTGCAGCAAAGGTCGCACAGAAACCCAAACCAGTATCATGGCGACAAAGAGTACAAGAGCCTCTTCCCAAGGCAGTTACAGAGCCTCTTCCCAAGGTAGTCCACGTGGAAGAGGACCCGAAGTTTGCTTTGCTAAGAAAACCTGCTGGTAACCCTCAGTTGGCCACTGAGTACACCGGGGAAACCAAGCCTGGTGTGAGTGGCGGTATTTGGCGAAAAACCACGCAGGGTAGCTGGCACTTTCACCCAGAGACACCCAAGGATGACTAAACAGTTTTGCCTTAGCAAGGCGACGGTTCGGACTTACTGCCGAAATTTGACGTTTTTGTTCGGCTGACCGGTGCCAGCCCAAACTAGACATTCGATTTTGGACAGCGCTGGCCGTTCAGCGGAACGTCAGCGCCCAGACGATGGCGTACGATCTTGAAAAGGGTCTCGGACCCGTTGCATCCCGCTTAACAACGAACTCAAACCCAAGCGGGCTGGATCGGTGGGCTGGGTAAAGGGCAGTCGGGAGGTCTCTACTTAGACTTCCAAGTAGACAAGCTTAATGAACGTTTCTTTGTATTGACTAGCATTTGGTTCACCATCACCATTTCTTGGAGTCTGAAAATGTCGGCGATCGAAGGACCAAATGCCACAAGAACTACAGCAACTGAAGCTAGCGAGCTTGGTTTCAAATCGGTCAAGATCAAGCCTAAACGAACGGGATCTTCGCCGCGGCTGGACGCGGCAGAAGCAAAATCCAAGAGTAGATATGCCGCCATCGCAAAGAGCGACGCAATGTTTGAGGATTTTGCCTTTGCTCTAACCGGCAAAACCGCCGAAGAACGCACACCTGCCGAGAATCAAGCGCTGGCGCAGCTTCGCCAAGAGATGCTGGATGGGACAATTGATCCGGATTTCGTTGAAGCCGGGCCCGCGAACGGACCCGGTGCCGACCGGCTTCCGTCAGGTGTACGCGGGGCTTTTGTCAGTGGAGGCGACGGCGAACAGGGGCGCGTGCTGATTTCAGGCAATCTGCGTGGCAAGCAACTGCAACAGACATCGGATGAAGAACAAGGCGAGGCCGTGGCAGATCGCGCTGCACAACTTGGTATCACAGTTGCCGATGGTGATGCGGGTGCCCGCGTCAGCAGCGTCGCCAATGGAACGGCTGTTTCGCCAGACGACAACCCGAACCTGTTTGTCGACCAGGCGTCAGACGAAACAACGGTGATCTCAAACGGTGAAGTTGTGACGGCGAAGGCAGATGCCGATCTTGTGGCAAATGGCGACAACCTGCGGACCGGCGCCGATGGCAAGGTATACGATCTGAATACAGCGGCGGGTCAACAGGGCTATGTTGAGAGCTTTGACACCAATGGTGATGGTCTGGACAGAAACGAGCTCAAGGCTGCCTTGGGTGGCGATGACGTGCCAGACGAGAAGGTCGATCGCTTCATGCAGATCTACGGTACCTATGACGACCGGTTTGGCGTCTACGTCATACCGACCTCGGGCGCCAACAGTCTAAAATCGACAAGCCCGGGCTATGAATACACCGGTGTCGGTCAAATGGTCAGCGACGGTGCGCTCTACTACAGGTCCGGTGAAGGCTGGGAAAATATCGGAAGCTCTCTTGGTAATGCTTCCAACGACACATTGTCTCATGCGATGATCCGGCATGCAGCCATCGAGTCTCATAAGAACAAGCCGGATGGCGACACCACCTCGTCGCGCGAGTCGATCCTGTGGTATCAGACCAATGGCATGGAAGCGCCCGAATTGGATGCTGCGACTGACACCGTTCTTGGCGACAAAAAGCCGCTAGACAGCAAGAATGGCCACCGTGACGTGATCGTGGGAAACTTCGCCACCGAAGGATCTGACGGCAAACGGATCAATGCCGACGGTCTAACTCAGGCCTTTGGTCGAGGCGCCCTAAAGCGAAAGCAATCCGATAGTTCGGATGACAGCATCATCGGGTTCTCAGCGCATCGCGAGCCGACGGGCGCACGTAAAGTGCCAGACATCGAGCCTGGCAAGAGCGATAGGCTTGCGCTTGATGTTAGGTCTTTTTTTGGCACAACAGGCTCTTCGAGTCTTTTCGCGGCCAGCGCTTCGAATGAGGAAAACGGCAAACCACTTGGGGTTTACGTAGCACCGCATTTTTCTGGTCAAACAACCCTTCCTAACGGTCTCCCGGGTTCTACGCCGACCTTGCTCCAAAACGATCAAATCCCCATCCAAAGCGGTCAAATGGTCCGTCATATCAACGGCGTTGGAACGGTGACCTGGACTTTCCACGATCATGGAACAACCATAGATCCGTCAGAGCCGATCAGTATCACGATCGATGAGAGCGGCAAGCAAGACCGGTATTTGCAAGACTATCAAGCGTTTGGAGCCCTTCTTGAAGAAAACCAACCGGGCCCGAACTTGAGCAAAGCATCTGCGGTGACGGGGCCTGGTGGCAGCAAGGTCGAGGTGTGGATGCCGCGCGAACATCAGTTCGCTGAAACCGTCGACGGCCAAGCTGCCGAGACATACGCTGCGCCAGTTGTCACAGTAGACGGCGCGCCGGCTCAGGTGACCGGTGTCGAACCCGTCAGATTGCCGGACGGTTCGGTTGTTTATCAAATCACCGCGCAGACAGCGAATGGCGAGACGGTCAACGTCTCGCAGCACGCCAAAACTGACACCGAAACAGCCGCCCTTCAAAACCTGAACGCACAAGTCAACGGCGGCAACGGGGTGCCAGTTCCGAGCGGCGTCAGTTCCGCGGAAGAGGTGGCAGGCGCTCTCAACAACCTTCCCCCGGAGGAAGCCGGCGAGATCCTGAATTCGATGGGTTATAACGACGCGACTGCAGTATTGACGCACATGGAACCGCAGGCCGCGGCGAATGCGCTGGCCACTCAGCCTCCTCAGGAAGTGGCCGAAATCGTCAACACCATGATGGAGACCGACGATGGGCTGTTGGTTGCGGCCAAAATCCTGGCGGCCATGAATCCCGGCAATGCGGGTCTCATCCTGGCCGAACTGGACCAATTACCAGACAGCCATGCGGGGCAAGGTCAAAGAGGCCTAACGACCCAGCAGCAAGAATACAAATCACAGCGCCTGTTTCAGCCCATGACGCGATTTACCACGAGAGCGCGCGTTCATCAGACGGCTCAAATGACGGTTGTTGCCGCCAACGGTGGCGCAGCCGACCCCGTGGAAACCGGTGCGTACATGCAAGGCGCTAACACCGAAATCTATGGCGCACACCCACCAACTCCTGCCGGCGGCTCGCTTACAGAAGCCGCTTTAAACCTGTTGCTAAGCTTCACGATGCCACCGGGGACGTCGCCGGAACATCAGCTCAACATCAACGCTGCGCGGCTTGTCAAAATGCCCAGGGATGATGCAGCGGAAAAATTGACCGAACTGGCCAAAGACGACCCTGCCGCAGCAGCCCAATTGCTGAACGTCATTGCGATGAACAATCCAGAGGCGGCGATGGAAATCCTGATGCAGATGTCGCCAGAGGACAACCAAAAGATCCAAGCACATCTTGATCCAACCGCGAAGGCCAAGATCCACGCTGCATGGCAAGCAGCGGGCGAGCCCGCGCATCAACAAGGCCCAGCCCCGGATGAAACGGTTTCGCAAACCGCTGATCGACTGGTTGCCGACGGCAATCCAGCCGTTTCGGCCAACGAACTGACGACGCTTGCGAAGTCCGGTCCGGGCAAAGCCGCGCATATCATCTCCGACATTGCGCAACGCGATCCTCAGGCCGCTGCGGATATTATGGAACAGATGCCACCTGCCACGCTCGCGCAGGTCCTGCCCAGCGTTGATGCGCGACTTATCGGCCCTGCGATGAAGCTGATGTCACCCGATGCCCTGAACGAGGTTTACTCGCGGCTGCCCGAGACTTATCGCAAAAATCTGCGGACAGCGTGGGGAGCAGGTTTTACCGCGAAGGCTGAATATCAGCGTCATGCGGCCAGCATACCACCCCAAATCGATAATGGCGACGGCGCAGGCGCACCCAGCCCGACACAAGCCGTTCCGGTCGCCACAGATGGAAACGGAGGCTACATCTATGCCGGTGTTCCCACAGACACATTGCGTGACGGCACCGAAGTTGCCTTTGTTGACGCCGTTGAGACCTTGCCCGACGGCACGACGCGGGCAACGCGGCAACGCGTGGTCACCATAGTCGGCGATGACGGCGCAATCACCCATTTTGCGGTGAACCCGGACGGAACCATCAACCATCAAATGCGCGTTACAACTGGCACGACCGATGATGGTGAAGTGGTCTGGACAATCAGCCACAAGGGTGGGTTGCCCGGCGGGGGCGGCCGTTACAAAACGGCCGCAGACGTGATCAGACTGGCGGGCCGGTCCCTGTTTTCAGCGACCAACCTCGCCACACAAGGGCAGACCGTCCGCAGCTCTGCACCAGTTCCAGGTTTGCAGCCGCTGGGTGTCTCGCCTTCGTCGCCGCAAAACTACTGGCCAACATATGATCCGCGTCATGGTTACGCGTCGTTTGCGGCGGGCAAGACTTATTCCGACCCGCTGGATCATCCTGATACCGCCGAGTTCACGACCCATCCTCCTGGAAGCGACGCGGCAATCGCAGAATTCAATGAGCAGATCGGCCAGATGATCAACCCACAAGGTACGCAAACCGTTGTCGTCATCGAAAACGGAAAAAGGACGCGGAAGGTCATGACCAATAGTCAGGTCTTTGGCGCAATGCTTGCGGATCAATTGCCGGGTAAGGACACAAGCGAGATCCAAAAGGCCTTTGACGAGGGCGATTTCGCCAAAGCCTACGCGCTGCTTGGGGACGCTATTCTTGAGCGAAATCTGGGGAACATGGATTTGACGACGGAGGAAAAGCAAACAATTCGCGAAGTCTGGAATAGCCTGAATCCAGAGGAAAAGGCGGCATGGACCATGTATTCCAGTAATGCGAAAGTCTTTAGCGTGCCCGGCCAAACCCAACCAACCTGGGCCTATATGGCGCTTAACCCGCGGGCGAGCAATGGTGACTACGACAATGGCGTGGGCGTTTTCGCTCATGTTCTTGATACAGCGCTGGATAAGCTCAACGAACCAGCAGAAAGCACTGGCGATGGGGTCAAAGATGTCTTCGCCGGCAAGCGGGGCGAAACCCTTTGGACCAACCAAGCCACGGGAACACGGACCTTCACAACGGACCCTGTGACCGGCAATCCGACGACCGTTCGTGGTCTGCAGCGTGTCTCGGATGCCGAATACGCCAATTATGACGGGCTTGAGCCTGGCGACACCGTGTCGGGCGGGCGTGTATCAGGCAGCATGACATCCATGTCATGGGGTGAAGACGTGGATTCGACATTCGATGGGCCGGTGATCATGCACATTGACACAAGTGATGCACCCTTCACCATGCCGTTCAGCATGAATACTGGACTTGATGAAATAACGTTGCCCCCAGGCTACGAGATGCAGGTTGTCAAAAAAGACTACGTACGTAACCCTGACGGCACCATCAAGAAAGATCCCAAAGGCAGGCCCGTCATTGAGGTATGGATGAAAGCTGCGCCAGTTCAAGTAGATCAGCAAGAAAACCAGAAGGCAGCCTGAGCTAACCAAGGGTGTTTTGTCCGATCGACGGATGCATCTTGGCCTAGGCTGCAAGCTATCCGGTTCCGGGGCAATGGGTAACTGATGCCTTTCTACCAATCACCGTTGAGGACAGCTTTGAGGATGCAAGACGGTAGCGATTTGGTTCAACGTTGCTAGTTGTCTCGATCAGGAATAAGATCAATCGCTTTCAAGAATGCGAAGGCCAGCACGTCCAAGCAGAAGCTTATTGAAAGTGTTGGGTAAATGACCACTCATAGCTAATTTGGTGTGCACCGAGCTTGTGAGGTGCGTTCAGACTGCCGCGAGTCTTCTGGCGCGTAAGCCAATCTCAAACGCCGAAAGCTGTGCTGCAGGGTGATGCGGGCGATACCAAGGCGGGAGGCAATGTCCTTGCAGCCTGTCGTCGCGAGTTGGTCAGATGCTGCGCGGACCTATTTCTCGGTGAGTTTCGGGCGGCGTCCAAGTCTCACACCTCTCTCTCGGGCTGCGTGCAGACTTTTGTGCCCGTCCGTTGAACCCGACCTATTGATCTTGGGCATGGCCTGTTACGCTGCTCATGCAGCGTAACGCCAGGTGAGGAGCACGTCGCGTCGTGTGATCTTGTGCTCGGCGATATGGGCGAGAACCCTTGTGAGCCAAGCCTGGGGATCGACGTCGTGCTGCTTTGCCGTTTCAATGAGGGCGAGGCGATCGTCATGGCTTTGCCGCCCCCCTCCGATCCTGCAAACATCCAGTTTTCCGGCCTATGTTGGCGTCCAAAGCGCTACGTTGCAGCTTGCGGGCAAAGTCGTGGACCTCATTTTCGGTGAACTCAACGTGCTTTTTGAAAAGTGATTTTGTGAAGAAGAGCTTGTCTGTTCCAAAACACTTTGGGAGGCATTTCCTTTTCTGGCTCTGCTGAGCCAACGAATGCGACAAAGCTTTCCAGTTGATCCAGCCTGATGCCAAGCAAGTCTCGAACGACCGTTACGTGATAGTAGTTCTAGCGCTGTGAGTTCTGAAACCGAGATTTGTGGCGTCGTATGACCTGCGTCCAATGCGCTTGGTTTTCGCTTCCAAATCCCACCTGACATATTCTTAGTTTCGATCGCAAAGACGCCGAAGCGCGATAAGACGATGTGATCGACCCGTGTAGTGCCGCGGTACGTGGATAAAGTAAGGTCTTCGAGAAGGATGTAGTCCTGATCATCTATGTTTTGGCCAAGCGTTGCATTGACGCGTCGTTCGCCTTCGGCACCAATCACCGCGGGGGAATTTTGGGGGAAGATAAAGAAACGCTGCGCCGGCTGCGAGCAAGACAAAAGTAGTTCCGAGGGTCTTATGTTTTCCGCTCAGTCTCCAGCTCAATCCGAGCAAAAAAGCGAATTGACGCTTTGGACAAATGCCGGAGCGCTATGTTGGTTGCAGCGATTTTCGGACGACTGCTTCCAGCCCGAAGCGGTCATTGGATTTTGCTGCGGTTTGGCCGGTCAGCGGGACGAAGCCGCCTTTCGCCGCTTTTATGTCAAAGACTGCTTAGGTTCACAACCGTGGCTCCGCTAAAGAAATACACACCAGACGCTTGTGTCTAGCAGGCGTGATATAAGACCAACCATGCATTGCCTTGTCCCTAAATGGAAAACCCTGCATTGCAGTTTTCATCAGGGTTTTGGAAGTGAGGACAGCATGTCGTTTAACAGCTCAGAATATATGGCGCACATTGCAAAGCGTCTGACGCAGGAGTTTGCGTTTTCTGCCAGCGCAGGCACGCCGGGCCTTGTGGGGTCGTCCAAAGAACATCCGGCTCGCGTCCAGCTTGAAAATTTGATGCCAGACGGGATTGGAGTTGGTAGTGGAATAGTGATCGATTCTTATGGTGGCGTAAGCAAGCAACAAGATATCGTCGTATTTGAAAAAATCTGCCCGGTCTTCAGCATCAATGGCTCGCCCGATGCAACCTACTATCCCGTCGAGGGAGTAATCGCGGCTGGGGAGGTGAAGAGTACCCTCGGAAAAGCAGAACTTGATGATGCCTTCTCGAAGAGTGTCTCGGTTAAAGAACTGAAGCGACACGCGGTCGCTTATGGCGACGGTCTGGGCCTCGAACCAACAGTTAGTTTTCGAAACTATACTTCTGTAATTTCAATGGCTTGTGCCCCGGAGGAGCAATACGACCAAAACACGAAATCACTTGACCCAGCCCCTTGATCCGGGCCGTTTAGGTGTAGAATCCGTTCCTGTTTCTTTCTGTTGATTGGGTTGCGGTCA
>CANLDN010000018.1 GCA_947489445.1 uncultured Paracoccaceae bacterium | reverse complement strand
TCTCAGCAGTCGATGACAACTGCACTATGGCGCATTGCGACGCCGGGTGGAGCAGGAGCCATACACCTCATCCGGTTTTACTGCCGCGCGACGGCGGCGAGTTTTTGCGCATGTTTGCTTGCAGAGCTTCGCCAACTTCGAATGAGTAGCCGCTTAAGGATATCGTTCGGGATGTTTGTCAGCTTCGCTAGAACGATGTCATAGCTCGCGAAGTGCGGCTCAATGGTGTACGTTAATTCAACTGGCCGCTTTCAGAGGTTACTATCAAGGTCGGCTGCTTGTTCTACGACATGGCGCGTTCTATGGTCGCCCCGTCCTGTCTAATTCACTTGCAACCCGCTGACCTGACAGCTTGGTGTCTGCAACCTTTGGTCAATACGTCAGAAGCAAAATCCAACGTCCTTCGCTAGTCTGTGTCTTGATCCGAGCTAACGCAAAATGAAGACACCTACCTGAGCCTTACCGTGTTCGTCAGTCGCAGCGTCGGCCATGGTGCAGGATCCTTTGGGTTTGTCCCTATATCTGACGCGTTTGGGTGGGGGTCCAAGGGTGGCTGCTGACAGCATGTGTCAGCGGGGCCTCAGGATAACGCCAGATCCAGAAGGGCCTCGAGATAGGCCTCCACAGTATCGGGCCCGTTTGGTGCTTTTTTGCCATTCATGGCGCCAGCACCCCATACCACTGTGGCCCATTGCAGTATCCGTTGCCGATCAATGCCCGTGGCATCGGCAAAAAGCATCGCCCTGCGCGCAACACAATGGATGAAATCATCAACGGTGAGATCCCCAACATCAGGTGTCAGCACAAGCCGATATTCCGCTGCCGGGTCGGCGCGCAAGCCCTTTGGATCAAACAGGCGTGGCCCGTTGGGTGTGAGTATCGCGTGCTGAAACTGCAAGTCGCCGTGAATGACCGTCTCAACCTCGGTCGTTTTTAGCAGACCGTCCAGAATTTCCGTAACCTTTTGGCATAATTTCTGCCGCTGACCAGTCTGGGCAGCAGCAGCCGCCTTGAAGGTGTTTGGTGTACGGGCTTCGTGTGTCTTGCGATAGATCAGGTGATTCTTAAACTTCACCTTTGCGAGCTTGGCGACCACATGTGCCAGATGCTCTTCGGCCTCAACTGTCTGTCCTTCGGCGATGAGCGTTGCGAGCGAAGGTCCATCGAGCCATTCCATCAAAACTGCGCGGCGCATTGGGCTCGTGCGATAGATTTTGAGCGCGATATCGTCAGGTAGCGCTTTGAGAAAGGGGATTGCAGCGCGCTCGCCAGAGAGGTGCAGTTTTCGATAGAGCTTTAACACTGCCGGTCCGTTTGCCGTCTCCACCTTGTAGACGGCACGCGATTTGTTAAGTTGTAGCTGATCGCCTAGAGTGAGATCCCAGCGCGCTGCAATCCGAGATGCCCGATCTGTCAGTATATTGTGTTCTGGCATGATTTCGCCCAATGCGTCGTACTGGAGGGCGCGTGACAGATTGCCGGCGCCGTTGCAAGTCAATGTCATAACACTTGAACCGCTACCCAGATAGTGCCCAGGTGCCGAGAGAATGGGTGGTATCTGCCGCAGTAAGGAGTAGTCCATGTCTGATTACATCGACCCCGCCAAACTTGACCGTCTTGCCGAGGTGGCCGTGCGCATCAGTGTGAACCTGCAACCGGGGCAAGACTTGGTCATTACCGCCCCTTTGGGCGACACTGCGATACCTTCAAATCGGGACCTCACAGAGCACGCCCGCGAAAGCGTCGACAACTTTTGGGCTGCATTCTCCTCCGCAAGTCCGCTCTGAGCTCATATTGACTAGGTTCTGCAACGTAGCAAACGTCAGCTTTGGCGCGGCCCAAATCATCCAGCATGCGTTGCGCGGACGCCAGATTGATCATTGCGATACCCGGCGTCATAGTCATGCACACCCACATTATGAAAAGAGGAACTTAGCATTCGTGTCCTTCTTCAAAATATCTGCCTCGCCGTGACCGCTGCATCAGCGGCGCAGGCCGACATTCAGCTGACTGTCAGTCAAGACACTGCGTATGAGCTTGAAATGGTTGTCACGCAGAATGATACCGTATTGTGTGATACCCGTTTTGAAGTGACGGAACCTCAGAGTTGGCCAAACGGGAAGGGATGTTCGGTGAACTTGTCCGGGAATGCCCCAATCACCATTTCGGGGAAATTATCCGGCGATGCCGTGTCAGGGGTCTTTGAGGCAACATTCGTACCTGTGGACGTGGGGCCCTGGACCGTTGTTTTGCGCGACCAAAGCATGGAGTTTGGTGCACGGCTTGACGCGTATGAAGAAGCATTGTTGGCATTGGACCCTGACCTTGCTGACGGGGGCCTTAAGATCAGGCATCGTGATATTCCAACAGAGCAGACGCTTTCTAGAGCAGTGGACAGCGCCGGTTCAGCGTTGCCGCCGGAACTAGCCGCCTTTGCCGCCAGAGATGTCGGTGTGGGCGACTATGTCTTTACGGGACCAGCCTATCAAAAGCGATGGAACAGGCCGGAGATCTGGCCCAGTATGACCCAACAGGAACGCATTGATGGTGTCCCCGAAAATGCGCTGCCCCCGGAAGGAAGTGATTTGCGGACGTGGTATGATCGCGTACGGGTTGCTTTCCTTTACTTTGGCGATGGTCACGCCCCGATGGTCTGGGACCCGCAAGCGCCGGCGGGCGATCCATCATTTTTCGTGCTGGACGAAGAAGACCGCCATATCTCTCCGCTGCTTTATCCTGATGGTCAGCCGGTAAGCGCACAGGATGCTCTGCTTGCGCCACTCGATTGGAGCGACGATTCCTTCATTATGCGTGAAGCGGATGCAGGCTGGATTTCGCAAGTGATTGAAGACTCCGGACACGATCCCGAAGACCCCAACGTATTTGTTTTTGACAGCACCAACGACAGAGGGCGGCTATTCTTATCGTTCGACCAAGAAAGCTGTGTTCCATTCTTTCGAAAGGTCAAACCTCATATTTGGTACGTTAATCAAACTTGGTGGCCGCGCTAGGCGACCCCACCTGCCCTAGAACCAATGGGTGGGCTGTCGAACCCAAAGACCCAGATGCAACGATGCCGATGCCTTTGAAGAAGAAAACGACGTCGCGCTAGTATATAACGAGCGAAAATGTGTTCTTCTTAATGAAGCCATTTCTTGGGCGGAGGCTGAAATCGGAAAAGTGACACTTTACATCTACGACGATGGCGACGGTATCTGAATCCAAACGCTTAACCACCTGAGTTCGAACGTCAACAAAGTCCGCAGAGCAGGCAGGAAGACGGCCAATCAAACTGCCATGTTATCAATCAACCTGACCCCTGCCAGCCACGCCGCCGCAAAGAGCCTTGCCTCCGGCTTCGCGCGATCGAGCAGTGACAAGTCCCTCCCGTCGCGCAGTTCCAGATAGTCGATTTCGTTGAACCCCGCCGCCAGCACGCGCGCTTGCGCGTCTCCGACGATCTCGCTCAACGCAGCCCCATCCAACAACTGCGCACGCATCTCCTCCATCACCTCAGCCAGCACAGGCGCATAAACCCGCGATCTGTCAGACAGCAACAAATTGCGCGAGGACATGGCCAGCCCATCCTCTTCCCGAATGGTCGGGCAGCCGACAACCTCGATCGGGATATCCAGATCGGCGGCCATGCGGCGCACAATCTGGAGTTGCTGATAATCCTTCTCACCGAAGAATGCGAAATCGGCGGCGGTTTGCAAAAACAGCTTGGATACAACAGTCGCTACACCGTCGAAATGACCGGGACGGGACGCGCCGCACAACATATCCGTCAAACCCCCGACTGACACATTCGTCGCAAAGCCATCAGGATAAATCTGTTCAGGGTCAGGGACATAGATCAGGTCCACACCCGTCGATTCCAGCTTGCGCGCATCGTCCTCTTCCGTGCGCGGATAATTCTTCAGATCATCAGGATCGTTGAACTGCTTGGGGTTTACAAAGATGGTCACGATCACCCGGTCACATTCGGCGCGTGCGGCCCGTGCCAGCGACAAATGCCCCTGATGCAGCGCACCCATGGTCGGGACCACGCCGATGGTTTCACCCGCCTTGCGCCACAGTGCCGTCTGCGTCCTCAGACTGGCCAATGTCCGTTCAATCGGGGCAATCACTTAGGCGCCTCATCCGCAAACACATGCTCAGCTGCGGGGAATTCACGTGCCCGCACATCGGCCGCATAGGCCGCAATCGCCGCCGCCCCGTCATCACCCAAATGCGCGTAACGTTTGACAAATTTTGCCTTGAAGGCCGTGAACAGACCCAGCATGTCATCGACGACCAATATCTGCCCGTCGCAGCCCGCACTCGCCCCAATTCCAATCGTCGGGATCGGCACGCGCGCCGTGATTTCATCCGCCAAACTCTCTGGCACCTTCTCCAGCACCACAGCAAAGGCTCCCGCTTCCGCCACCGCATCCGCATCGGCCAAGGCGGCATCACGCGCATCGCCGCGCCCCTGCACCTTGTAGCCGCCCAGCGTGTTCACAGACTGCGGCGTCAGCCCGATATGTGCCATCACAGGAATGCCGCGCGCCACCAGAAAGGCGATGGTTTCGGCCATCGCCACGCCGCCTTCCAACTTCACCGCCCCCGCACCAGTTTCAGCCATCAGCCGCGCGGCGTTGCGAAATGCCTGCTCCTTGCTTTCCTCATAAGACCCAAACGGCATGTCGATCACCATCATCGCAGATGTCAGCCCGCGGGCCACGGCCTGCCCATGCAGGATCATCATCTCCATCGTCACCCCAAGGGTCGAGGGTAGCCCGTGCAGCACCATGCCGACGCTGTCGCCGACCAGCACAAAATCGCAATGTTCATCCATCATCTGCGCCATAGGCGTGGTGTAGGCCGTCAGGCTGACAAGCGGGGTACCGCCCTTGGCAGCCCGGATATCATCCGGCAAAGGCGCGCGTTTCTTGGCGGTGGCACTCATGTCGGATCCCCTCTTTGATGCGGGTCAGATAGCAGCAGCCGAGCCGACAATCCAGACGGGGCGAGCGGTCATTTGATGCCTGATAAAGGGTATTCATGCATCCAAAGCGGCGACCGTTTCGGTGGTTTGGGGCGAACCGAAGCGTAGCTGTCTTTTGTTTTAACAAAAATGACGTCTACATCGCCTCCAATTAATGCCGACAAAACATGTGGTACACATTGCTTCGTTTAGGTCGTGCAATGGCGCTTGCTCGGAAACTCGCGGCCAAAACACCTAAGCAGGCGTACCGTCAGCATTAACACGAAGAAGGTACGGTTCAGCCGTTTCGTGCCACGTCGTTTTTGTCCGCCGAGATGATGAAATTATCGAACGTCGCGCCCACAGTCTTGTTGGGAAGGAATTCCTTGCTGTTTCCACCAAAGAACGTGCTGAGGAAGAACTTATCGATCTTTGTGCCATTATTCACGAAGCGAAGACCACTGCGGCTGGCGACACGCTTACCATCCATCCAGGCTTCGATTTCGCCGTTCTTTTGGTTTCCATCATTGATCCTGACCCGCTGCGTAATGGTGTGCCATTGACCACGTTGAAAGTGGACGTCCTGTCCGCCATCTTTGAAAAAGGTGTTGTGGCCCCATTTGTCGGGCTGATCCATATGATATGTATATAGCTTGGCGCGCCCATTTTCGGTCCACATCACGCGGGATGTAAAACCATTTGCGCCATTGGGCCGAACGCCACCGCTGGCAAGGCTTGCTGAACCAAGTCCGGGAAGTTTACCCGCACTGCGCGTCGGACCATCGAAGTCGAAGTCTTTGTCAAACTTCACACTATATTGGACATAATATTCCTTCTGAGGAGGAACCTTAAAGGCGGTACCAACTGCCGTGATCTTGTCTGGACCATATTCGACCCGCAACGCCTTGTTCCCCGAAATGGCATCACCGGCAACGATTTCAGTCATGAAGTCTGCATCTTTCTTTGCAAACGCCACGTCCAGATCTTTCTGCTGGTTCGCGCGTGTGTAGGCCGAACCCGTTCGTTGATTCTCAAAGTCAAGCCTGATCGCCTTGCCGCTAACCTGCTTGTTAACAGGTCGTGGCGCTGCATCACTTTGTGTGATCGGATCCGTCGGCCTGATGACGTCATTCGCAGTGTTGCCTCTCGCGCGGGCAGTTTTGTTCTGCTGTCTCATCCCACCCAAAATCGTTTCATCCAGGATCGCCTGCTCCAATTCGCCCTGCTCAACCGCGCCACGCTGTATGACGGACTGCCTCACTGCATCATCCTGCATGGATTGGAACAGCGAACTCGTATCAAAGGGCAAGACGGGTTGTTTGAAGACAGCGTTTGACTGCCGCGACTGGGTTGAGACATCATACGGCGCCTGCCAATAATCGCTTCGATCGCGGAAACGCTCAATCTGCGCAGTGGGAAACCACGTTCGACCTGCGGCCTTCGTCAGCCCGCCTTGTTGAAAAGAAATATTCTCTGGGCTTTGGTAATTACCTGATGCGCTTTGCGCGACAAAATCAATCGTGGTCTTCTCGCCTGCAAAAACATCATCATTGGCGCGCGTCGCCCTGATGGTATAGGTGTTACCATCACGCGAAACGATTTCGGCGTTCTTTATCTCTTTGATTTCATATGGCACCGTAACCTGAATGGTCCAGTCCTTGAAGTAAGACCCATTGTTGACAAAACTCAACGACATGTCAGCCTCAGCGCCGCGATTGCGTTTCACGCTGAAATCAACCGCGTCAATATTTTCCGATATGTCGTCACGGATTAAGTTATTGCCCCACTCAACGTCGCTTGCAGACTGCTTGAGCGCATTTGTGAAATTTCTGCCACTTTGAGGACTTTCGGTAGACGTGGCAGCTACTGTGGTTTTTTGATCAGACTCTATCCGCATGACGCACTTTCCAAGCATTGTTCGTCATCAAAATGATATAAGTTACTTACGGCTAGATTACGGGTCAGTACATCATGACCGCGCCCAAGGACCTTAGTCACAGGACTTGATTTGCCTGAACGTTAGGTCAACACTCCCTACAGCAACAGGGGGATATCATGCATCATCTCAAACGGTTCGCCGCGTCCACTGCCATTGTTCTTTGCGGAACCACCGTGCTGGCCCAGGACAGCATCACCGTGGCCATTCAGTTAGAGCCGCCGAACCTTGACCCGACAGGTGGTGCAGCACAGGCGATTGATAGTGTGCTTTATGCAAATGTGTTCGAAGGCCTGACGCGCTTTGCCTCGGATGGATCGATCATCCGGGGGCTCGCGCAAAGCTGGGATATCTCCGACGACGGCACGGTTTATACTTTCAACCTTGCCGCTGGTGTCACATTCCACGACGGCACCACAATGAATGCCGAAGACGTCAAATTCAGCCTTGATCGGGCGCGGGCCGAAGACAGCACAAATGCGCAAAAGGGGTTATTCGCAGGCATCACTGATGTCACGGTCATTGAACCGCTCTCTGTCCAAATCATCCTCGACCAACCCAACGGGAATTTCCTGTTCAACCTCGCCTGGGGTGACGCGGTGATTGTTGCCCCCGAAAGCATCGAGAACATCGCGAGCAATCCGGTTGGCACGGGGCCGTTCACCTTTACCGATTGGGTGCAGGGTGACCGGATCGAGCTGACGCGCAATGCCGATTACTGGGGTTCTGCCCCGGCGCTGGAAAGCGCCACCTTCCGGTTCATCAGCGATCCGACCGCTGCTTTTGCTGCCGTGATGGCCGAGGATGTGGATGCCTTTATCGGCTTCCCCGCGCCCGAGAACCTGCCGCAGTTCGAGGCGGATCCAAGGTTCCAGGTGCTGGTGGGCAATACCGAGGGCGAGACGATCCTGTCGACCAACAACAAGATGCCGCCGTTTGACAATGTGCTGGTCCGGCAGGCGGTCGCCCATGCTATCGACCGGCAGGCGATCATCGACGGGGCCATGTTCGGACTGGGCACGCCCATCGGCACCCATTTCGCGCCGCATCATCCCGATTATGTCGATCTGCTGGCCAATTCGCCGCATGATCCCGACCGCGCGCGGGAATTGCTGGCAGAGGCGGGGTTTGCCGATGGGTTTACTACCACGCTGAAGCTGCCGCCGCCGTCCTATGCCCGCCGCGGGGGCGAGATTATTGCGGCCCAGTTGCGCGAGGTGGGGATCGAGACCGAGATCACGAACCTCGAATGGGCGCAGTGGATCGAGGAGGTGTTCACCAATAAGGATTTCGGCTTGAGCATCGTCAGCCATACCGAGCCGATGGATATCGGGATCTATGCCAATCCGGACTATTACTTCCAATATGACAACCCAGAGTTTCAGACGCTAATGGAAAAGCTGAACGCCACAACCGATCCGGCGGACCGCAGTGACTTGCTGGCCAAGGTGCAGACCATCATTTCGGAGGATTACGTGAACGGGTACCTGTTCGAACTGGCGGTCGCAACGGTGGCCAAGGCGGATGTACAGGGCCTGTGGGTCAACCAACCGACCGCAGCGGTTGATCTGACCGGAGTATCTTGGTCTGAGTAGAGCGCCCGCCCGGCGGCAACGCCGGGCAGCCCCCGACCGCCCCCCAGGGCGGGGGCTTCACCCCCACCCGCGGTCGGGGCCCGCCCTCAGTACATTGAACATATGATCCGCTATGCCCTAGGCCGTCTGACATCGCTTGTTATCAGCCTTTTTGTGGCGTCTTTGGTGATCTTTGCGGTGATCGAGGTGATCCCGGGCGATCCCGCCGCCTTCATGCTGGGGGTGAATGCGAGGCCCGATACGATTGCGGCGCTGCGGGCGGAGATGGGCCTCGATCAGTCGGTGGTCACCCGGTATTTCGACTGGGTGACGGGGCTGTTGCGCGGGGATTTCGGGCAAAGCTGGACCTACAAGACACCGGTTGCCGAGCTGATTGCGGATCGCATCTGGGTGTCGCTGCCGCTGGCGATCTATGCGCTGATCCTGTCGACCCTGATTGCCTTTCCGGCAGGCATCTACGCGGCCAGCCATCGGGGCGGACCTGGCGACATCACCATCATGGGGGCAACGCAATTGGGCGTTGCCGTCCCGAATTTCTGGTTTGCAATGATCCTTGTACTGATCTTCGCGATCAATCTGCGCTGGTTCAGCGCGGGCGGGTTTCCGGGATGGGACAACCCGTTCCAAGCCGTCAAATCTCTGACCTTGCCCGCCATCGCATTGGCCCTACCGCAGGCGGCGATCCTCGCCCGGGTCATGCGGTCGTCCTTGCTGGACATGCTGGGCGAGGATTTCATCCGCACCGCTCGCGCCAAAGGCCTCACCCGCCGCCAAGCACTCTGGAAACACGCGGTGCGCAACGCGCTGATCCCCGTGCTCACGATCATCGGCCTACAATTCTCCTTCCTGCTCGCCGGCGGGATTATCATCGAACAGGTATTTTTCTTGCCCGGCCTTGGGCGGCTGATCTTCCAATCCATCAGCGCCCGCGACCTGATTGTCGTAGAAAGCGTTGTGATGCTGCTCGTCTTCACGGTGATCGTCGTGAACTTCGCGGTCGACATCGCCTATGCCGCAGTCGACCCAAGGCTGAGGGCCAAGGCATGAGCCGCAATCTGATTATTGGAACAGCCCTCTCGGCCTTGTTCGTCACCTTGGCAGCGGTCTCATTTCTCTGGACACCTCACGATATCGAAACCCTCGATATCCCCAACAAACTGCAAACGCCCAGCGGAACACATGTATTGGGCACCGATCATTTCGGGCGCGATATCCTGTCGATGATCATGATGGGTGCGCGGACTTCGATTGCGGTGGCGCTGGTTGCCGTGGGCATCGGGATGGCGATTGGTATCCCGCTGGGGCTGCTGGCGGCCGCGAGGCGGGGGGCGCTTCTTGACGAGCTGATCATGCGCGGCAATGATCTGGTGTTTGCGTTTCCGTCGCTGGTGATTGCGATCCTGATCACGGCGGTGTTCGGGGCGTCGGCGGTGAATGCGATTATCGCCATTGGCATCTTTAACATTCCGGTTTTTGCCCGGCTGACGCGGGGGGCGGCCCTGCCGCTTTGGGAGCGGGATTTTATTCTGGCCGCCCGTGTCTGCGGCAAGTCGGCGGCGCGGATTTCGGTCGAACATATCCTGCCTAACATCACCAACCTGATGATCGTACAGGGGACGATCCAGTTTTCGCTGGGGATCCTGGCCGAGGCGGCGCTGTCCTATATCGGGCTGGGTGCGCAGCCGCCAACGGCGAGTTGGGGCCGGATGCTGGCGGATGCGCAGACGCTGGTCAGCATTGCGCCGCATACCGCGCTGGTGCCGGGTTTCGCGATCCTGTTGATGGTGCTGGGGCTGAACCTGCTGGGGGACGGGTTGCGCGACTGGCTGGACCCGCGGATCAGGGTGGCGCGGGTATGAGTATTCTCAGCATCAGGAACCTGTCCCTGCGCATCGGCCAGACCGACATTCTGCACGACGTCAGCCTATCGATGCAGCACGGAGAGATCGTGGCGATCACCGGTGAAAGCGGCTCTGGCAAATCCATGACAGCACTTTCAACCATGGGGTTGTTGCCGGGTGGCGCGGCGCCTCAGGGAGAAATCATTCTTGATGGGATCGACATCCTGCAAACTCCGGAATCGGATCTGTGTCATATGCGCGGAAACGCGATGGGGATGGTGTTTCAGGAACCGATGACAGCATTGAACCCGGTCCAGACCATAGGCGCGCAGGTCGCCGAAACCATTCTGATCCATGAAAAGACATCCAAGGCCGAGGCGCACAAACGCGCGGCCGAAATGCTGCAGCGTGTTGGGCTAAAGGTTGCGCCCACACGCTACCCGCACGAGTTGTCGGGTGGGCAGCGCCAACGGGTCGTCATTGCCATGGCCATTGCCCTACGACCCAAGTTACTGATCGCAGATGAACCGACAACAGCGTTGGATGTCACCACGCAAGCCCACATTCTGGACCTGCTGCGCGATCTTGTGCGGGAATTCGACATGGGGCTTTTGCTGATCACCCATGACCTGGCTGTGGTGGCGGATGTGGCCGATCAGATCGTCGTCATGCAAAAGGGTCGGGTTGTTGAAACCGGCCCGACACAGCATTTGCTGACCAACATGCAGCACCCATACACCAAGGCGCTGTTTGAAGCCTCTGGTCACAAGGTCGACCTCCCTATGCGCACGACCATGCGCATGGTTTCTGCATACCTTCTGCATGCAAAACACATCGTTCGGGAATACCCTTTGCCGCGCAAAACCATCCTTGGGCCACGCCCCGTATTTCGGGCGCTGGATGATGTCAGTTTCCACATCGACCACGGCGAACGCGTGGGGCTGGTGGGGGAAAGCGGCTGCGGAAAATCGACACTAACACGAGCCATTCTGGGGTTAGAGGACGTACAGGGTGGCGACATCCGATTGGATGACGAACCCGTCTTCACCCACAAGCATCCTAACCTTGTAGTGCGGCGCAAGATGCAAGTGGTCTTCCAGGACCCCTATAGCAGTTTCAACCCGCGCCACCGGGTCGAACGCCTGATCACCGAACCATTCCATTTGCTGGAAAATCCACCGACCGGCAAGGCGCGCGAAGCGGCAATTTCCAAGGCTTTACAGGATGTTGGCCTTTCATTCGAAGATGCACATAAATATATCCACGAGTTTTCCGGCGGACAGCGCCAGCGCATCGCGATAGCCCGTGCCCTGATTATTGAGCCGGAACTGATAATCTTCGATGAGGCCGTGTCGGCTTTGGATGTGTCGGTCCGGGCGCAGGTGTTGGACCTGATTGCCGATCTTTGCCGCAAGCGTCCGCTGGCGTATCTGTTTATCAGCCACGACCTGTCGGTGGTGCGGACCGTGACTGACCGGGTCATGGTCATGCAAGCCGGCAAGATCGTCGAACAAGGCAAAACAGAAGATGTATTCACCAACCCGCAACACCCCTACACTCAAAGCCTGATCGCCGCCGCACCCCAATTGCCGGAGTTGCCCCATGCCGTTGAAACCATTTGATATTCCAGGAGCGAGCAACCTGATCGGGGGGGCTTGGATTCGTGGCAATGCCACGATCCAAGTCACGAACCCATCGGATGGTGAACGTCTGACAACCATCGCCCGTGGCGACGTAGCGGATGTTGATGCAGCGGTGACGGCCGCACAGGCCGCGCGAGATGGTGATTGGGGCCGCATGACCGCACTGGACCGTGGCCGCGTCCTGACCAAGATCGGGCAAGCGGTTCTGGAACAGATCGACACGCTTGCCCGGATCGAGGCGATGGATGTGGGCAAACCCCTGTCGCAAGCCCGCGCTGATGCCGTGGCATTGGCCCGGTATATGGAGTTCTACGGCGGGGCGGCAGACAAAATCACAGGCGAAACAATTCCTTATCTGAACGGCTACACTGTTTATACCCTGCGAGAAGCACATGGGGTAACAGGCCATATCATCCCATGGAACTATCCGATGCAAATCATCGGCAGGTCGGTTGGCGCGGCGCTGGCGATGGGGAATGCCTGTGTGTTGAAACCAGCCGAGGATGCCTGTCTGACCGCCCTCGCATTTGCCGCGATCGCAATGCAGGCGGGTTTGCCAGATGGGGCACTGAACGTGGTTACGGGTCTGGGGAGCGAGGCAGGGGCGGCGCTGGCCGCGCATCCCGGTGTGCAGCATATGTCGTTTACAGGATCGGTCCGGACGGGCGAGGCGATACAGGCGGCGGCGGCAAAAAACGTGATACCGGTCACCTTGGAGCTGGGGGGCAAATCCCCGCAGCTCGTGTTTGACGATGCCGATCTGGATCGTGCTCTGCCTTTCCTTGTGAATGCAGGTATCCAGAACGCCGGGCAGACCTGTTCGGCGTCCAGTCGCATTCTGGTGCAGCGCGGTGTCTATGATCAGGTGCGGGATCGGATGGCGGAGGCTTATCGGGGGCTGAAGGTGGGACCCGCAATGGACGACCTGCATGTCGGCCCCCTGATCTCGGCCCGGCAGAAGGAGATCGTGGAGGGTTTTCTTGCGCGGGGCGATGATCTGGCGATTGCTGCGCAAGGGCAGATCATGACGGATGCACCGGGGCATTATGTGCGGCCAACGCTGTTTGTAGATGTGCCTCCGGATCATGCCCTTGCCCGTGATGAAATCTTTGGTCCGGTGCAGGTGATTATTCCGTTTGAAGACGAGGCCGAAGCGCTGCGCATCGCCAACGGTACCGATTATGGTCTTGTGGCGTCCGTCTGGACACGCGACGGCGGACGACAGATGCGGCTGGCGAAGGCACTAAGATCCGGACAGGTGTTTATCAACAATTACGGGGCTGGCGGCGGGGTCGAACTGCCCTTTGGTGGAGTTGGGAAATCGGGGCATGGCCGCGAAAAGGGGTTTGAGGCGCTTTATGGCTTCTCGACCCTGAAAACAGTGGCCGCCTGGCATGGGTGAGCCGCGTTGAGATGGGTTTTGTTTCCCCTCCTGATCGCCATCGCCTGTTTGGCGGCGGGGCTTTACGGGGCGCTGCATAATCAGATTAGCTATGCGGTTGCGCCAGAGTATTTTCACGTGCTGAAATTCCCGCAATTCGGCATTCCTGCGGATTTGCACAACCGGCTAGGTGCAGCCGTGGTCGGCGCGGCAGCCAGTTGGTGGATGGGCTTGGTGATCGGGGTGCCGGTGATGGCGCTTGGGCTGCGCATTCAGGGCAATGCCCGGTACTTTCGGACCGGGGTGCGCGCAATCGGGCTGGTCATCGGGATCTCGGCCATTTGCGCGATCACAACGCTTGGCCTGCTGACCCTGATCGCAACGCCAGAGCTGGCCGCGCAATTCAATCTGCCGCCCAATATGACCGACCGGGTTGCTTTCCTGCGGGCGGGGGCGATGCATGAGGGCAGCTATGCCGGTGGTCTGCTGGGCCTTTTGGCCGCGTTGTTCTACACTTACAGGGTCGGACGGAAAGCGGGGAGGGGACAATGAGGTTGAATGGAAAAACGGCAATCGTCACAGGGGGCGGGTCAGGCTTCGGCGCAGGGATCGCGCGCAAATTCGCGGCCGAGGGCGCACAAGTGATTATTGCAGATATCAACATGGATGGCGCACAGCATATCGCGGATGAAATTGGCGGTCGGGCTTTAACCTGTGATGTTTCGGATGGGGCATCGGTCAATTATCTGGCGCAGACGGTGCTGGGTTCGGGACCGCTGGATATTCTGGTGAATAATGCAGGCGTCACCCATCTGCCCAGCGCGTTGGAGGATGTCAGCGAGGCAGATTTTGACCGTGTTTTCAATGTGAATATGAAATCGGTCTATCTGACCTCCCGTGCCTTTGTGCCCCATTTCAAGGAACGCGGCACAGGTGCGATCCTGAACGTCGCCTCGACCGCTGGCGTATCTCCCCGTCCAAACCTGAACTGGTACAATGCCTCCAAGGGCTGGATGATCACGGCGACCAAGACAATGGCGGTGGAGCTGGCCCCGTCCGGTATACGGGTCAACGCGCTGAACCCTGTAGCCGGGGAGACGCCGCTGTTGGCGTCGTTCATGGGCGAGGATACACCCGAGATGCGGGCAAAGTTCTTGGCGACGATCCCGTTGGGTCGCTTTTCCACACCAGAGGACATGGGGAACGCGGCCTGTTTCCTTTGCTCGGACGAGGCCAGCATGATCACAGGTGTCGCGATGGAGGTGGACGGTGGCCGCTGCATATAAACCGGGACCACGGAACCTGATCACCGATGTGGCGGGCCTGAAGGTTGGCAATGCGCAGGACGCTGTGCTGAAATCCGGCAGTACGGTTCTGACCGCCGATAAACCCTTCACCGCCAGCGTACATGTGATGGGCGGCGCGCCGGGGACACGTGAGACCGATTTGTTGGCTGCCGATCGGACGGTGACCCAAGTCGATGCACTTGTGTTGTCAGGCG
The DNA here is from genome assembly GCA_947489445.1 of uncultured Paracoccaceae bacterium. Taxonomy (GTDB): domain Bacteria; phylum Pseudomonadota; class Alphaproteobacteria; order Rhodobacterales; family Rhodobacteraceae; genus Yoonia. The sequence continues at coordinate 29,986 of CANLDN010000018.1, read as the reverse complement.
GGTCTGGCTTTGGGCTTGATGCCGGATCTGGCGTGGCCGATGCGCTGCGGCAACAGGGCCGTGGCTATGCGATTGGTGATATTCATGTACCGATTGTACCTGGGGCGATCATCTTTGACCTCATCAATGGCGGCGATAAGTCGTGGACAGAAAACCCCTATCGCGCACTGGGGCGGACGGCGTTAGAGAATGCCTCTGCTGACTTTGCCATTGGTACAGCGGGGGCTGGTACAGGCGCACTGTGTGCCATGCAAAAAGGTGGGCTGGGATCGGCGTCCATGATCCTGCCGGGCGGGATCACGGTTGGGGCGCTGGTTGTTGCAAACCCGCTGGGCAGCGTGACCACCCCGGGAGATCGCCATTTCTGGGCGGCCCCGTTCGAGATCGACGGCGAGTTTGGCGGCATTGGCCCGGATACATCCCAAGGCCTGGTTGCTCCGCAGGCCAGCCGCAAGGAAAAAGCGATGATGCTGCACGCGGAAGAGCGGGCAAACACAACAATCGCCATTGTCGCCACTAATGCACCGATGACGAAAACCCAATGCCACAGGTTGGCTGTGACCGCCCATGATGGGATCGCGCGTGCGGTTGTACCCGCGCATACGCCACATGATGGGGATTTGGTATTTGGTGTGGCCATGGGGAACGGCGAAGGGGTCGATAGGTTTGTGATGCGCGACGTTGGCGCGGCTGCCGCGATCTGTCTGAGCCGCGCGATCTGCCGGGGTGTGTATGCTGCGACACCGGCAGAAAGTGACATCATACCGACCTACGCTGAGCTAATTTAGAATAATGATCAGCGCGCAACCCTTGCATGTCAGCCGCTACGTGGCGTCCGCATGACCCAAGCCCGGCGCAAACCTATGGCTTTGATGGTGGCCGCAAGTAAGAGCACGCACAGGATGATCTTTGTCGCGCTTTCCATGGTTCCGTCAATTCGCAGCGCATGCACCACGGTACCAACGACGGCAATAGAGACAAGGACTGTATGAGCGACGCGCCAAAGGCGCAAAGGCAGGCGTTTGCGCAATAACCCGACTGTGGCGGCGGCAAAAACGGCCCACATCGCCACTACCCCCCAAATGGAAAAGGGTGTCGGTGATCTGAAAAGAAGCACATCGATGACATCGGGTGGGCTTGTCACCCATAGGCCAATGACATGAGCCATCACGGCGAAAACCAGCAATCCGCCGGTCATGCGGTGCAATTGGCGCTGCCGCGGCACCGTCAAACCGGGAAGATACCCAGCGGCCAGCAGGGGTTGTACCAGCATCAGCGCCATACCGATAATACCTGCAAAGCCAGCCATGATGTAAATCGGATCGCGCCAAGCCAGCAGCGGGCTAAACGCTGCGGCACCGATAGGTATGACCATGGCCGCAACCAGCAATGCCCAAAAGAATGCCGCGCGCATCTGCATCCGCCCAAATGGTCAGATAGGCTGAAGGATGAATTGGGTGCTGAGGCTGGTGTCGCTTGCGTTGTCCATCACCGGTCGCAAGAACACGGTTTCAAAATCGCCACTGTCGTAAGCCAGATGGCCATGTGCCTGACCGAAAGCAGGGACGATCTGCGGCATCTCAAGCCGGAATTCGCCATTGGCATCCGTCAATGTGGCGCCGTGACTACGCGCATCGCGCTCATGCCCTTCTGTGGTATGGGCCCAAATTTGAATACGTTGATTGGGCAGCGGTGCACCATCACCGGCCCGCCGCACAGTGCCGGTCATCCAGAAACCGCCACCGCCAATCCGATCCACAATCGCGGCCCCGGGGCGATAGTTGTTCGCACCGCCACGCATTGACGGTGTCGGAGCAAGTCCAGCAGCCTGCGCAGGTGCCAGAAATCCTGATACCCCGGTCATAATGGTCGCGCTGCCCGCAGCGAGCAGAGTACGGCGATTGATTGGCGTCACTTTCATATCAACTCTCCTTATCCATCGCGCATCTTGTTCTGAGCGCCACATGACAAATATAGCATGTCAAAGTGAGATTCCGAGTTTGACAGGGCGGTAAATCAATCAGGCACACTCAAGTCTACGTGAAAAGCGCGAATCTTCAGCGATTAGGCTTGATAGCGCGATATGAGGGTCAGCCCTCTTCAAAATAAGCAACCCCGGGGTGACCCGGAGCTGCTGGGTTTAACAAATAGTCCCGGTCCAAGCCCGCGACGTCGTTGGGTTTTATTTTAACGCCTGATCCGTGATCATGCTGGTCCATGCCCCCTCAGGCTGGGTTGAAATGACTGGATCTGAACCGCCAGCAAGCAACGTATCCACCGTCCGCTGGAAATCAGCCGGATCAAGTGCACCGTTTGATCCTGCCGTCAGTTTAGCGATCTCGCCCATCATACGGATTTGTGCGGCTTCGGACTGGGCACCGGTTTCGTCGTTGTCCAGCACAATGCCTGCGGCCTCTTCAGGGTTCTCTTCGGCCCATTTCCAACCGCGCATGGACGCGCGCACAAAGCGGACCATCTTATCGACAAAGACTTCGTCCTCGAGGTTCTCCTCAAGCACATATATCCCGTCTTCCAACGTTGCGACGCCCTGTTCTTCGTATTTGAACGTCACCAATTCATCAGGTGAAACGCCTGCATCCAACACCTGACCATATTCATTATAGGTCATGGTAGAGATACAATCGGCCTGCCTTTGCAGCAGGGGATCAACGTTGAAGCCCTGCTTAAGGACCGTCACCCCATCGTCACCGCCATCGGTGGGGATACCTTCCTGGCTCATCCAGGACAGGAACGGGTATTCATTGCCAAAAAACCAGACGCCGATGGTCTTGCCCCGGAAATCTGCAACGCTTTCGACACCGGTATCCTTCCAGCAGGTCAGCATCAGGCCGGATGTCTTGAACGGCTGGGCGATGTTGACCACGGGCAGACCCTTTTCACGGGCGGCAAGGGCCGAAGGCATCCAATTCAGCATCGCATCAGCGCCGCCACCTGCCAATACTTGCGGCGGGGCGATATCCGGGCCACCCGGAAGGATGGTGACGTTCAGGCCTTCTTCTTCATAAAACCCTTGATCAAGCGCCACATAATAGCCCGCAAATTGGGACTGGGTCACCCATTGCAGCTGCAACGTCACATCATTGGCGTGGCCATCAGCCTGCGCCATGGCTCCAAAACCTGCGGCAAACGCTGCCGCCATCATCAGTTTCTTCATATTGACCTCCAAGTCAGTTGTGCGCCCACTTTGCGGGGCTTGGTTATTTGCGTTGTGACGGGTGCCAGAATGTCACCCGGCTTTCGATCCAGGCCATCAGGCCATAAAACGCGCTTCCGGCGATTGCTGCCACCACAATCTCTGCCCAGACAAGGTCAAGCGCAAGCTGGCCGACGGATGTAGATATCCGAAAGCCCATCCCAACCGTCGGTGAGCCAAAGAATTCAGCAACAATCGCCCCGATGAGCGCCAATGTGGTCGCAATTTTGAGCCCGTTGAAGATAAACGGCATCGCGGCGGGCAGCCGTAGTTTGAACAGTGTCGGCCAGTAACCGGCCCCGTAGGTCCGCATTAGGTCGCGCTGCATTGATGTGGTATCGCGCAGGCCCGCCACGGTGTTCACAAGAATAGGAAAAAACACCATCACCCCCACGACAGCCGCTTTCGATTCCCAATCACTGCCCAGCCATTTGACGAAAATCGGGGCGGTCCCCACAATGGGCAATGCGGCCATGAAACCACCCACAGGCAGGATGCCGCGCGTCAGGAAATCTGACCGGTCGGCAAGGATCGCCACACCGAATGCAGCAAGAGCGCCAATGATATAACCGCTCATCGCGCCTTTGACGATTGTTTGTTGGAAGTCCGCCCAGAGCAGCGGCGTTTCCTGTGCGAACCGGGCCGCAATGGATGTTGGCGGCGGCAGGATCACAGGGCTGATCTCCAGCAACCGCACCAAAAGTTCCCACATGATCAGGATCGTCAGGCCAAAGATCGCGGGTACTAGCAATTGCACGAAACGGGTTTGCGCCGCCGCACTTTGCGCAAGACGCGTGTTGATAAACCACCCCGCGCCCCACACGGCCAGCGCACTTATGATCGCCGTCCCCGTCATGCCGCTGCCATCCCCATCCGGCGCAGGGTCAGACGTTCCAGTGCACTGAACAACCCGACCAGCGCCGCGGCCGTGATCGCGGCGGCGAAAAGGGCCGCCCACGTCACCATAGGTTGCCCATATTGATCGCCCACAAGCATCCGTGCGCCAAATCCGGCACGTGCGCCCGTGGGCAGTTCGGCCACGATGGCGCCCACCAGCGATGCCGAAATCCCGATCTTGAGCGATGCAAACAGGTAAGGAACAGAGGCCGGCAAACGCAGCTTCCAAAACCCCTGCGCCGGACTTGCGTGATAGGTGCGCAAAAGGTCCAACTTCATGCCGTCAGGACTGCGCAGCCCCTTCACCATGCCCACAACCACCGGAAAGAAACTCAGATATGCACTGATGATCGACTTGGGCAGCAGCCCCTGTATCCCGATAGCCCCCAGCATCACGATAATCATAGGGGCCAATGCCAGAATGGGGATGGTCTGGCTGGCGATGGCCCAAGGCATGACGCTCATGTCCATCGCCTTGTTATAGACAATCCCGACGGCCAGCAGGATGCCCAGCGTGGTGCCTATGGCAAAGCCCAGCAGGGTGGCCGATAGGGTCACCCAGCCGTGATAGACGAGGCTCCGGCGCGACGTGATTTTCTTGGCAAAGATCGTATCCCACATCTCTGCCCCGACTTGATGCGGCGAAGGCAGGCGCGGGCGCTCCAGATTATATGTTAGCCTCATCAGGGCAGGGTTTTTCAGGGTCAACCCAAGCCCGGAATGGACCTGTCGTTCCGCCGGGGTTTCGGGCGACACAACCAACCCGTCCCGTTGCGCCTGATCAGCTGTCAGATGCATGTTCATGGGCACCACGGCAACGACCCAAACCAGCAGGATCGCACCAATAACGGTCAGGATCGGCAGCAATGATTTCACGCAGGACCCCCGGCTTCTTCCGAGCCCAAATATCCCCGCCGGAGGCATCCCCTAGTCATCCACATGCCCCGCCCGCAGACCATCACGCACCCTGTGCGCGATCTCGATAAACTCCGGCGTGTCGCGAATGTCCAAAGGCCGCTCCTTCGGCAGCGGGCTGTCGATCACGTCGGTGATCCGGCCCGGACGCGGGGACATCACGACGATCTTGGTGGACAGATACACCGCCTCGGGGATGGAGTGGGTCACAAAGCCAATCGTCTTTTCCGTCCGCGCCCAAAGCTGCAGGAGTTGTTCGTTGAGGTGATCGCGCACGATCTCGTCCAGCGCGCCAAAGGGTTCGTCCATCAGCAGGATATCCGCGTCAAAAGCCAGCGCGCGGGCGATGCTGGCGCGTTGTTGCATCCCGCCGGAGAGTTGCCAGGGAAACTTCTTCTCAAACCCCGCCAGATCAACCAATTCCATCACACGCTTCACCCGGTCCGCCTGCTCGGACTTGGAAAACCCCATGATCTCCAACGGCAGCTTGATATTCCCGCCAATCGTGCGCCACGGATATAGACCCGCCGCCTGAAACACGTATCCATAGGCGCGTGCGCGCCGCGCCTCGTCCGGGGTCATGCCGTTGACGGTGATCTCTCCGCCTGTGGGTGTCTCCAGCCCCGCGATGCAACGGAGAAAGGTCGTCTTGCCACAGCCCGAAGGGCCGATGAAGCTGACAAAGTCGCCCTTAGCAATGTCGAGGTTCACGTCCTTGAGGGCGTGAACCGGGCCGTCATTGGTTTGGAAAGTGAGATTGAGGCCGGTGGTTGAGACTACGGTCATGCTGGCTTTCTTGCATTAAGCCGACGCGGGTTTCGCAAAGCTCGCCGATAGTCTTGCCGATTAGCAAATGGCCAAAAGGAGTAGTTTGCTTCCGCCGCAACATCCCGAGGTCGCTCGAGTTGATCCGAACGCCGAAACAGTCGGTTAATCAACCTCAGGCCTTTCTGTGTTTCGTTTTCTCGCGGCGAACAGGCCGCCTCGGAAATCTCCGGCCATTCGTATGGATGGTTTGAGTCAAGAAATATGAGCCATCTCAACCAGACACGCTTCAGATCCGGGTGCAGTTGATCACGGCCAGTCATTCGATGGGTTCGAAAATCGGAATAATTTACCCAAACCGAGTTCCAAATTGCCGCAACGGCAGGGTCAGCAGTGATGGGCATGCAATCCTCAAATTCATCGTTTGTGATTTGACCATTGACAAACCTCCGAAGCAGAAGTGCAGCGGTATCGCGTGCTTTTCTATCAGCATAGTTGGTGTTAGAGGTAGCCAATGGTCGAAAGGGCGTCACGTATCAAACCCCCGTCGCCGGAATACCCGTCCGTTCCACCGGCCTTGGCGCGGTCAGTTCTTTCCACGTGCTCAGCGCCTTGTTGGTCGGCGTATTCGCCTCGCGTTTCACGAACTCGCCGTGGCCTTCCTGCGTGCGTACTTCGCCGTCATGGATCGCCACGTGGCCGCGCGTCAGCGTGAATCGGGGCAGACCCGTCACCTCTTTGCCTTCGAACACGTTGTAGTCGATGGCCGATTGCTGGCTGCCTGCCGTGATCGTCTTTGACTTCTCCGGGTCCCAGACCACCAGATCGGCGTCGGCCCCGACCAGCACGGCGCCCTTGCGCGGGTAGCAATTCAGCACTTTGGCAATATTGGTCGAGGTCACCGCGACAAATTCATTCATCGTCAGCCGTCCCGTCTTAACACCGTGGGTCCAGAGCATCGGCATCCGATCCTCAAGCCCCCCTGTCCCGTTCGGGATCTTCGTGAAATCACCCACGCCAAACCGTTTCTGTTCGGTGGTAAAGGCACAATGGTCCGTCGCCACAACCGACAACGATCCGGCCTGCAACCCGGCCCAGAGGCTATCCTGATGCTGCTTGTTTCGGAACGGGGGTGACATGACGCGGCGGGCGGCGTGGTCCCAATCCTTGTTGAAATACTCAGATTCATCCAGCGTCAGGTGCTGGATCAGCGGCTCACCCCAGACGCGCTTGCCTTGTTGACGGGCGCGCCGGATCGCCTCATGCGCCTCTTCACAGGACACATGCACGATATAAAGCGGCACGCCGGTCATGTCGGCGATCATGATGGCACGGTTGGCCGCCTCGCCCTCGACCTGGGGCGGGCGGGAATAGGCGTGGGCCTCGGGGCCGGTATTGCCCTCGGCCAGCAGTTTCGCAGACAGTTCGGCCACCACATCACCATTCTCGGCATGCACCAGCGCGATCCCCCCAAGCGAGGCAAGGCGCGAGAAGGACGCATACATCTCGTCATCATTCACCATCAGCGCGCCCTTATATGCCATGAAATGCTTGAAGGTGTTGATGCCGCGATCCTTGATCACGCTTTCCATCTCGTTGAAGACCTGCTCGCCCCACCATGTCACGGCCATGTGGAAGGAGTAATCGCAATTCGCGCGGCCCGATTTATTGTCCCACATCTGCAGGGCGTCATGCAGGCCCTGGCCGGGGCTGGGCAGGGCGAAGTCGACCACCATCGTGGTACCGCCGGACAGGGCGGCGCGGGTGCCGGACTCAAAGTCATCGCTGGAATAGGTGCCCATGAAAGGCATTTCCAGATGGGTATGCGGGTCGATCCCACCCGGCATGACATAACAGCCGGTCGCGTCGAGCTGTTCGTCGCCTTTCAGGTCCGGGCCGATTTCAATGATCTTGCCGCCATCAATCAGGACATCCGCCTTGTAGGTCAGATCATGCGTGACGATGGTGCCGTTTTTGATGACCTTGGTCATTGTAAATCCTCCTCAGGAGTGCTGCTAATTGTCCAACAGTTTTTGACCAAATTGGCTTCATAACCGGCGTCAATTTCAAGCTCACCCATGCGCATATCTCGTTCGAGCAGGTGACCTAAACCGACTACGCGCGGCCGATGATTGTCCCAATCGTGGTCTTCCTCACCACAAAGCATCAGCAGCATGGTTTCTTGGTCCCGCATCGCCAATTTGATTGGACGGGATTGATCGAAGATATGTTGGCAAACTACCGTTACGGTATTGCTCGGAAAATCCTTTAATTTCACCCCACAATCTCCGCCGTCTCGACAACCGCATGGAACAGCACATCCGTCCCCGCCCGCGCCCATTCGGGGCTGATTTCTTCGGCTTCGTTATGGCTCAGCCCGTCCACGCAGGGGCACATGACCATGGAGGTCGGGTAGAGGTCGTTGATCCAGCACGCATCATGCCCTGCTCCCGAAACGATATCCATATGGCTGTAACCGAGCCGCTCTGCGGCGTTCCGCACTGCCTTCACGCAGTTCTCGTCAAAGGCGGGCGGGTCGAATTGGCCGACGATTTCGGCCTCGAATGTCACCCCGATGTCTTCGCAGAGCTTCGGTGCCCGTTCCATCAGTTCGGCCACCATCGCGTTCAGCTTGTCCAGCAGATGCGTGCGCATATCGACGGTGAAGACCACCTTGCCGGGGATGATGTTGCGACTATTGGGGTAGACGTCGATATGGCCGATGGCGCCCACCGCGTTCGGCTGGTTCTTCATGGCGATCTCGTGGACAAGTTCGGTGATCAGGGCCAAACCACGCCCCGCATTCTTGCGCATGTGCATGGGGGTCGAGCCTGTGTGGCTTTCCTTGCCCGTCACCGTGCATTCGATCCAGCGCAGGCCCTGCCCGTGGGTGACGACGCCGATATCCTTGCCCTCGGCCTCCAGGATCGGACCCTGTTCGATATGCAGCTCAAAGAAAGCATGCATCTTGCGGTCGCCGACCTTTTCGGAGCCTTTCCAGCCGATGCGCTCCAACTCATCCCCGAACCGTTTACCATCCGCATCAACCCGGTCATAGGCCCAGTCGAGCTCATGCTTGCCCGCAAAAACACCCGAGGCGAGCATGGCGGGTGCATACCGCGTGCCTTCCTCATTGGTCCAGTTGGTCACGACAATCGGGTGTTTGGTCTTGATATCAAGGTCGTTCAGTGTGCGGATAATTTCCAGCCCGCCCAGCACACCCAGCACCCCATCATACTTGCCCCCCGTGGGCTGCGTATCCAGATGTGAGCCAACATAGACAGGCAGCGCATCAGGGTCCGTGCCCTCGCGCCGGGCGAACATGTTGCCGATCTCATCGACACCCATGGTGCAGCCCGCCTCTTCGCACCATTTCTGGAACAGATGGCGGCCTTCGCTGTCTTCATCCGTCAGGGTCTGGCGGTTGTTGCCGCCCGCCACGCCGGGGCCGATCTTGGCCATTTCCATCAGACTGTCCCACAGGCGTTCACCGTTGATACGCAGGTTTTCTCCGGGGGCTGGCATGGGGGGCTCCTTCATCTTGGTTTGACCAACTGGTCAAATCAACGCTAACAGAGGGATGGTGGCAGTCAAGGTTTCCGCACAGGATATACACAGATGCAACCAAAGGGCGCAAACTGGCGGGCCATCAAAACCCCGCAGCCCGAAATTTGAGCAAAGGAATGCCATGACCAAACCGCCCACACGTATCCAGTTGCGCAATCGGACAGCTATTCTGGACGCTGGTCTGGACGTCTTTTCCAAATATGGGTTTCGCGGTTCAACCCTTGATCAAATTGCACAGGCGGCCGGGTTGTCTAAACCCAACCTGCTTTATTATTTCCCCTCCAAAGAGGCGATCCATACAGCCCTGTTGGAACGGCTGTTGGAGAATTGGCTCGCCCCGCTGCAAGCGCTTGATCCGAAAGGCGATCCGGTGCGGGAAATCGTCGACTACGCGCGGCGAAAACTGACGCTAAGCCAGAATTACCCGCGCGAAAGCCGTTTGTTTGCCAATGAAATCCTGCAAGGTGCGCCGCGCATTTATGATACCCTGCGCACAGATCTCAAGACGATGGTCGACGGCAAGGCCGCGATCATCAAAGGCTGGGCGCAGGCCGGGCAGATCGCCGATATCGATCCGCATCACCTGATTTTCTCGATCTGGGCGCTGACCCAGCATTATGCCGATTTCGACGTTCAAGTGCGGGCCGTTCTGGGGGACAAGCCGCCCTATGACGGGGCGGCGGTGTTCCTCGATACGCTGTATGAAAAGCTATTGAGACCCTGACTATTCCGCTGCAACGGCACCCGGATTGTTCGGGTGTGTGGTCCAGTTGGCATATTCCTTTTCGACCACTTTTCCGGTGCGCGGATCGACCTCGCCTGCTGTCATAGGCTCCATCGTGATGCAGTTTTCAACCGGGCAGACATCGACGCAAAGGTTGCAGGCCACGCATTCTTCGTCGATCACGGTAAACGTGCGATCCTCGGACATGGCGATGGCTTGATGGCTGGTATCTTCGCAGGCCGCATAGCAGCGCCCGCATTTGATGCAATCATCCTGACTGATCTTGGCCTTGGCCACGTAATTGAGGTTCAGGTACTGCCAGTCGGTCACGTTGGGCACGGCGCGGCCCACGACGTCTTCGACAGAGGTGTATCCTTTCTCGTCCATCCATTGTGACAACCCGCTGCACATTTCCTGCACGATCTTGAAGCCGTAGGTCATGGCTGCCGTGCACACCTGCACGTTGCCGCAGCCAAGGCTGATGAATTCGGCTGCGTCGCGCCATGTGGTGATGCCACCGATGCCGCTGATGGGCAGGCCGTGGGTGTCGGGGTTGCGCGCGATCTCTGACACCATGGACATGGCAATCGGCTTCACCGCCGGACCACAATATCCACCGTGAGAGCCCTTGCCGTCGATTGACGGTTCTGGTGACATCGTGTCGAGGTTTACAGAAGTAATTGAGTTGATGGTGTTAATCAGGCTGACCGCATCGGCCCCGCCACGCATTGCTGCCGCTGCGGGTTTGCGCACGTCGGTAATGTTAGGCGTCAGTTTCACGATCACCGGCTTGTCGTAATATTGCTTGCACCAGCGGGTCACCATTTCGATGTATTCGGGCACTTGGCCCACCGCTGCACCCATACCACGTTCGGACATACCGTGCGGGCAACCGAAGTTGAGTTCGATCCCGTCAGCACCGGTTTCGGCGACACGAGGCAGGATGTCTTTCCACGCCTGTTCTTCGCAGGGCACCATGAGCGAGACGATCATCGCGCGATCCGGGTAGTCGGCCTTGACCCTCGTGATTTCCTCCAGGTTGGTTTCCAGGGGGCGGTCGGTGATCAGTTCGATGTTGTTAAGACCTAGCAACCGCCGGTCTGCCCCATAGATCGCGCCGTATCTTGGGCCGTTGACGTTGACAACAGGTGGCCCCTCTGCCCCCAGTGTTTTCCAGACAACGCCGCCCCATCCGGCCTCAAACGCGCGGCGCACGTTGTATTCCTTGTCCGTTGGCGGGGCAGAGGCCAGCCAGAACGGGTTGGGGGATTTGATCCCCAGAAAATCAGTGGTGAGATCGGCCATCACGTGTTCCTTTCCCGCCCGTCTCAGGGCTTGTCAAATATCATCTCAACCGGCGCAAGCCTGCGCGCCTCTACATTCGCGACGTAGTTTTTCAGCTTCACGCCTGCGGTGTCGCCCATCAGCAGATGAATGCCCAAGGGCGGCGGGCCGCCAGCCTCTGCCATGCGTTCAAAAACATGCGCAAAGAAACTCAGCGTGAAATCGCGGCGATACCGCTGCCCATGCAGGGTCAAGCCAGCCGCTTCAGCCGCACCATGATAGACCGATGCAGGATCAACGAACGAGGTCTCGGATTTTTCGGACCAAGGTACGGGAAACAGCAGATCATCCGGGCTGTCATCTCGCATCACGTCGAACAAGGCAAAGCGTCCGCCGGGTTTCAGGACCCGGGCAATTTCCGCGAACATATGTTCCTTGTCGGCGATATTCATGCCGACATGAAACATCGTTGCCAGATCGAAGCTGGCATCTTCCATCGGCAGATCAGTGGCAGACGCGACATGCAGGTTAATGGCCTCGTCCAGATGCACGCGGGCGTTCAGGGCCTGCCCGACCTCGACATAATGCGGGGTCAGATCAACGCCCGTCACATGCGCGCCATAGCGATGCACGATGTGCCGGGCCGTGCCGCCCAACCCGCAGCCAATATCCAGAACGCGCATGTCCGGGGTGATGTCCAGCTGCGATAACAGCGCGTCTGTCGCCTCCAGACCGCCGGTGTGGAATTCGTCGACCGGTTTGAGGTTATCCACCGTTGCTACGTCAACACCCTGTTCTTTCAAGGCTTTTTCAATGCGATCAAGCAGGTCTTGCGTGGTGTAATGTGCGGCCACGCGCGTTTCGAGCGTCTCCATCTGTTCCTCCAGCGCTATTCGTCCCGCATCCAGCATAGCACAGATCAGGCGGAAAGCGCGGCGTGGATATCCTCGGCCGCATCGCGCCCTTCGGCCACGGCGGTCACGGTCAGATCGTCGCCACAGCTGGCACAATCACCCCCGGCCCAGACGCCATCGCGGCTGGTGCGGCCAGCACCGGTGACGGCAATTTTGCGGCCTTCCAATGCAAGGTCTGCACTGGTTTCGAGGGTCTGCCCGATGGCTTTGAACACCTGATCGGCCCTGAGGCTGACAGTTTCACCAGTGCCTTTCAGACCGGTGCCGTCATCGGATGTGTATTCCAACTCAATCTCGCGGACAGCCCCGTTTCCGTGGATCGCGACAGGTTGCGCGTTGAACATCAGGTGGACCCCTTTGGACGCGGCGAGGTCTTGTTCATAGGCGCTTGCGCTCATTGCGTCGCGGCCACGCCTGTAGGCGATGGTGACGTTTTGCGCACCCAACAGTTTGGATTGCACAGCAGCGTCGACGGCGGTCATCCCGCCGCCGATCACCACCACGTCGCGACCAACAGGGAGGCTTGTCAGGTCGCTCGTCTGGCGTAAATCTGAAATGAAATCAACAGCATCACGTACACCGTCCTTGTCTTCGCCATCGCTGCGCAGCGCATTCACACCGCCAAGGCCAACGCCAATAAAGACTGCATCATAAGCATCTGCCAGCGCGTCGAGCGACAGGTTATCACCCAGCTTCTCGCCGTATTTCATGGTGATCCCGCCGATGCCCAGAAGCCAATCAACTTCTGCTGCAGCGAAGTTATCGGTGGATTTATAAGCGGCGATGCCGAATTCGTTGAGGCCACCGGGCTTGTCGGCCGCATCATAGATTTTCACGTCATGGCCGTGCATGGCAAGCCGGTGCGCGCAGGCCAGACCAGCGGGCCCGGCACCGACAACGGCCACGGCCTTTCCGGTGGATGGTGCACGGTCATATGGGTGGCTTTGCTTGGCCATCAGCGTGTCGGTGGCGTGCCGTTGCAGGCGGCCAATCTCAACCGGTTTGCCTTCGGCCAGTTCACGCACACAGGCCTGTTCGCAAAGATCTTCGGTCGGACAGACGCGGGCGCACATGCCGCCAAGGATGTTTTGATCGAAGATCGTTTTTGCCGCCGCCTCGGGCGTGCCCGTGCTGATTTGCCTGATAAACAAGGGGATATCGATGTCCGTCGGACAGGCCGTCACACAAGGCGCGTCATAACAGAAATAACAGCGGTCAGCGGCAACCGCGGCCTCGTGCGGGGCGTAGGGCGCATGCAGATCATCGAAGTTATCGGCAATGGCGTCGGCGGGCAGACGCCCCGACACGATGCCGGGTGTCATCGGAGTGTTTTGGGTGCTGGACATGGCTGCTTCCTGTCGTGGCTTATCTTGCGTAGCTTGGCACAATTTTATTTTTTATCAAATGGTAAATTTTTGGCAATTTGTGAACGCCTGCGCAACGGTCGGTGGTGTTGCATGGCGTTCGGTCAGCAGGCACGGCTCGATTTATGCGAATCGAAGGTTAAAGCCGCAAAAATAGGGGGAATCTGTGGTCTGCATCGCGTCGGCAAAGCGTCAGCATTTTGTCGGACCCCACCGTACGGTGGAGGCCATTAAAGCAGCGTGCGGTGGAAGTGTGAATGGGTTGTTAAGGTTTGTGGTCTGTAGATCGTTTTCAAGTGCGATGGTTTGGCTGGCAGCCGGTAGCCGCTTTGCGGGACTTTGCTGCCGTTACCATCCGATCACAGAAACGCACTTGGCCCAAAACCGTCACAATGCTATCCGATTACTGACGCGCCAGTAAATAAACAATATCGGTGACAAAGTAGGGTCGTAAAATCGCCCACCTGGTAGCGGTGGAGGGTAACCGCCCGACGCGTCAATTAGGGCTCACAGCCGCCATTAACCCGGCCATCCCCGCCGTCTTGGCACTCTGACGGCTAGCATTGGTTTTAGCAAAGGCGATGCGAAACGATCCAGGTCCAGCGCCTCGTGCACGCCTGTCACGACCTCGCCGTTCAATTGCGTTTGCACCGCAGACCGTGAATAGAACGGCGCGTCGAGCATGTTGAGCACCTGTTTCGGCAAGACACCAGGATCGGCGCGGGTTTCGCGCCGGACTTGCCAAAGCGATCTTTTGAACGGGGTGCGGGGTGGTGCGTCAACCACCTGCGCGTTGCCCGCATCATCAAAGGCGATGGCCGTGTCCAGCGTTGTGCCGTCGCGCCGCACCGCGTCATAGATGCAGGTCGCCCCGGACTTTGTCGGGTAGCGGCCCCATGTCCAGAAGCTGAAATCCTGCTCCAGCGCGCGGGTTCCGAAATTGGCGTCGAAATAGCCGTGGCCGGACCATTGCCAGCCCTTCGCTTCCAGATCGACCTTGATGTCCGATGATGGTGCAAAGGGGCGCCAGATATGGGTGCCGTCGGGGGTCAAGGGAAGCTCGACCGAGGATATCGCATGGGGTGTGATTGTGATTTGGCCGCGGACCCGGCTGATCAGGGGTGGGCCGCTGATTTCGTTGATGTCGATGACAAGGTCCGTGCCCGTCCAATGCATGGATGATGGGCCAACCTGGAACTTGTCCTGCGTCGTGGTCAGCGCTTCGCGCCCTCGGTCTGTCATCGTGAACCGTCCGCCGGGGCCGTAAGTGGCCACGTTGATGCAGCAGTGGTTGGCGGGATCTTTGCGCCCGGACCATGCATACCACGGCGAAAAGACAGACCCGATAAACCCTATGACAGAGACTGCTTTGGTGCCGCAGTCGCTGATCCCGTCGATGTACCACCACGCATAGCCGTTTGGCGGGACGTCGAGTGCAAAGCGAGGTCCGTCATGATCGCCGCGGCCGCGTGCCGCGCGGAGAGGACTGCCATCGGCACCCCCGCCCCCGGATGCGCCCCGCCCCCGCACAGGTACAGCCCCGGTATCTTCGTGCGTGCTGTCGGGCGTTGGAAGGCCGCCATCAGGCCATGCGGGCTCCGCCCGTAAAGGGAACCGTTGCTCGCTGGGAATAGCGTGTTGAACCCCTCCGGCGTGGTCAGCGTGTCCGGTCCCGGTTCGGGGCTGAATTGCAGGCCGAACTGACGCAGACGGTTGAAAATCAGTGTCTGACATTGGGCTTTTTCCTTTTCGGGGTCGCGCGGGATAGGTGGGGCATTCATGATGATTTCGAAACGCTGCGGCGTATCAGGTGCGGTGGTTCCGTGATCCTGTGCGCAGATATACAAAGTTGCGTCAGTCGGCATCTCACCTTTTGCAAGGGCTACGAATTCGGCCTTGGGGTCTTGGCCGAAAAAGACTGTGTGATGCGCCAGTGCGGTGCCGGTTGGAATGGCGGCGAAAGCATGCACATAGGCCGACAGGCTACGCGGTTCGGTTCCTTTGGCCGAAACCGCTGCCTTTGATCCCTCGCCCAGTTGCCCGGTTGTCAATGCGCGGGGTTCACCGTTGAAAAGCACAATGTCTGCCGGGATATGGCCACCCGGTGTTTCGATACCGGTCGTTTTGCCGCCCTGACGGGTAATCCGCGTGGCGGGGGTGTTGTATTGGAACATTGCGCCCCGATCGGCGGCGAGCTTGGCGATGGTTTGGGCAAGCCTGTGCATCCCCCCGTCAACAGACCAGACGCCGCGCGCCTCTGCCTGCCAGATCAGAGACAGAATCGCGGGTGAGGCGTAGGGCGATCCGCCAACATAGGTGGCATACCGCCCAAAAAGCTGGGCCAAGCGCGGGTCACTGAAGGCGCCTTTCAGCAGCCCTGCAAGCGACCGATGCGGGGCCATGTCACGGATGATGCCCGGCTGCTTCAGCACTGCCTTGGTCACGCCGCGCTGATCAGGTTCTGCCGTTTGCATCATCGGCCCGTCAAACACATCAAAGAGCCGCTTGGTCCGCGCTGAGAAAGCCGCGAATTCGGCACCTGCCTTGTTGCCGAAGGTGGCAATCACATTGGCAAGACTGGCTTCCGGGGTTGCCATCAGGTCCAGCGTTGCCCCGTCATCCCAATAGTGGCGGGCCAGCGTTTGCAGGGGTGTCAGTGTTAGGTATGTGTCGAGAGTTTCGCCAACATCTGCAAAAAGCGCCTCGAATACGGGCCGCATGGTCAGAACGGTCGGCCCCGCGTCAACCGGGCCCGCAGCAGATGGCAGGGTGCGCATTTTGCCGCCCGGTGCTGCATGCATTTCGACAACGGTCACATCACAACCTTGATGGCTGAGCCGTAGTGCGGCGGCCAATCCGCCGATCCCCGCGCCGACAATGACAACTTTTGCGGCAGTGCTGTTCATCCGCCCCTCAGACTCGTTTGTCTCGTTTGATTTACATTGACACATGTAAACTAAAATGGACACTATGAACTGTAAAAGGAGACGCGCATGAAGATATCTGAGCGGATTGAGACGACGATATCGACAGCTATTCAGGCCGGGCGGGGCGGTATTGCACCGACCAAGCTGGCCACGGCGCTGGACTATGCGGTGACGCCGGGTGGTGCCCGGATCAGGCCGACGATCCTGATGTCGGTGGCGATGGCCTGTGGGGACGATAGCCCAGAGATCACGAATGCGGCTGCCGCAGCACTTGAGCTAATCCACTGCGCGAGTCTCGTGCATGATGATCTGCCGTGTTTCGACGATGCTGATATGCGCCGTGGGAAACCCGCATTGCATTTGGCGTATTCCGAACCGCTGGCCGTCCTCACCGGGGACAGTCTGATTATCATGGCGTTTCAGGTACTGGCCCGTGCCGCTGCCCTGACCCCATACAGAGCTGTTCAGTTGATCGAGATTTTGGGCACCCGTTCAGGGATGCCATATGGGATTTGTGCCGGGCAGGGCTGGGAAAGCGAAGATCAGATTGATCTGTCGGCGTATCATCAGGCCAAGACCGGTGCATTGTTTATCGCGGCAACGCAAATGGGCGCAGTTGCCGCTGGTCAGGAGCCTGAGCCGTGGGAAGAGTTAGGCGCGCGTATCGGTGAGGCGTTTCAGGTCGCGGACGACCTGCGTGACGCGCTGTGTGATGAGGCGACATTGGGCAAGCCTGCCGGTCAGGATGATCTGCACGGGCGGCCCAATGCGGTTGCCGCCCTTGGTGTGCAAGGTGCAATCAAGCGGTTCGATGATATTCTAGGCGGCGCGATTTCATCAATCCCTGCATGTCCGGGCGAGGCGGCGCTGGCGCAGATGGTCCGCGCCTATGCCGACAAACTGGTGCCAGCAGGCGCGCGCACCCGGTCCACTGTCCCCGGCGAATAATGGCGGACGCTGATCTAAGCGGCGCACATGCATTAGCCACCCCAAATGCGCCGCGCCCTGCGTCATGGTTCACGCGCCTTGTGGCGTCGCGCCGTTTTCAGACATGGGCCGCCCGATTCCCCCTGACCCGGCGCATCGTGCGTAGCGAGGGCGAGGCGATGTTCGATCTGGTGGCGGGGTTTTGCCACAGCCAGATTTTGCAGGCCTTGGTCAAACTCGGTATCCCTGACATGCTTTTGGTGCAGGAAGAAACGGCCGACGTTCTGACCCGCCGCTTGGACGTTCCGCTGGAGCGCATGCAGGTGCTGTTGGGGGCGGCGGTCTCAATCGGGATCATGAAGCGCAGGCGGACCGGGCATTATGCCCTGACCACCCGCGGCGCTGCCCTTGCCGGTGTGCCGGGACTGGCGGGCATGATTGCGCATCACGATGTTCTTTACCGCGATCTGGCTGATCCTGTCGCGTTCTTTCGCGGCGAGGTCGAGACGGAGCTGGCTGATTTCTGGCCTTATGTTTTTGGCGCGGGCGCTGCGGAAGATCCGTCTGTTGCGGCCACCTATTCCCAATTGATGGCAGACAGTCAGGTGCTGGTGGCTGAGGATACGTTGGCCTTGGTTGATCTGCGCGGTGTTAATCAGATTTTGGATGTGGGCGGCGGTACCGGGGCTTTTCTAGCTGCTGTTGGTGCGGCCTATCCTGATTTGCCAATGACCTTGTTTGATCTGCCAGCGGTGGCCCCTGCCGCGACCGACAGGTTTGCTGCTGCCGGGATGCTGGACCGCATTACCATCGCCTCGGGGTCGTTTCGCGATGACCCTTTGCCGGGTGGGGCCGATCTGATCAGCCTTGTGCGCGTGCTGTATGATCATGCGGATGACACCGTGCTGGCATTGCTGCGGGCTGTCCATGCGGCGTTGCCGGTTGGGGGGCGTGTTTTGATTTCGGAGCCGATGACAGGCGGGATGCGGCCTGAACGGGCCGGTGATGCCTATTTTGCCCTTTACTGCATGGCAATGCGGACCGGTCAGGCGCGGTCAGCGGCGCAGATATCACGGCTGTTGGAGCAGGCAGGTTTTGACAAAGTGACCCGCCCCGCGGTGCGGCGCCCGTTTGTTACGACGGTCTTGCAGGGTGTAAGGCTAAGTTGACACTCTAAATGTCTAAAGTAATTGACACAACGTGACGTAAAGCTAGACTGACACTATGACAGAGTGTCGCAGGTGTGTCCCCGAAGTGCCGCGACATCACGGGAGAAAACGTTGGAAACCAAGGCCGTTATCCTCACAGCACCGGGCGCATTGGCGCTTGATACGGTGGGAATCGCCCCCCCGGCTGCCGATGACATTGTTGTGTCCATAAAACACTCCGGCATTTCCACAGGAACCGAAAAACTGTTCTGGTCCGGTGATATGCCGCCATTTCCCGGTATGGGTTACCCCCTGATCCCCGGATATGAGGCCGCTGGCGAAGTCGTCGAAGCCGGTGCCGACAGCGGCTACCGCGTGGGCGAGCATGTCTTTGTGCCAGGTGCCAGCTGTTATGAGGGCGCGCATGGGCTTTTCGGGGCCGCGTCGCAAATGCTCGTGACGAAAGCGGCACGGGTCACACGCATTGACCGGGGTTTGGGTGCCGCTGGTGCATTGCTTGCGCTGGCTGCGACTGCACGTCACGCGATGGCGGGTCCGAACAAGGCAGTTCCTGATCTGATTATCGGCCATGGTGTGCTGGGCCGTTTACTGGCGCGGCTGACGATTGCGGCTGGTGCGCCAGCCCCAACAGTCTGGGAAGTTGATCCAACACGCATGGCGGGTGCAGATGGCTATCAGGTGGTGACGCCTGATGCAGACGAACGGCGCGATTACACCTCCGTTTATGACGCATCTGGTCGGGGTGATCTGCTGAACGAATGGATCGGTCGCATTACCAAAGGCGGAGAGATTGTTCTTGCGGGTTTTTACACGGCCCCGCTGCAATTCGCATTTCCGCCCGCATTCATGAAAGAGGCGCGGTTTCGCATTAGCGCGGAATGGGCGCCCGACGACATGGTCGCAACCAAGGCATTGGTCGAAGACGGCACGCTGGAGCTGGCCGACCTGATCACACACCAACAACCGGCAGCGATGGCAAAGGCCGCCTATGAAACGGCGTTCACCGACCCCGCTTGCCTGAAAATGATCCTGAATTGGGGAAGTGCATGAAAGATTCCGTTGATGGCAAGCCTGCCGGTGGGCAGGACATACCGAACCTGAAGGATTTCGATCAGCGTCTGCGGGATGAGGCCCATGAGGAGCCGACACTTGAGGTGCCGCAGGGCGAGCCCACATCCAAAACCCAGATCATCGCGATCTATGGCAAGGGCGGCATCGGCAAATCGTTCACCTTGGCCAATCTGAGCCATATGATGGCCGAAATGGGCAAGCGGGTTCTGCTGATCGGCTGTGATCCCAAGTCCGATACCACCAGCCTGTTGTTTGGTGGTAAGGCCTGCCCGACCATCATCGAAACCTCGGCCAAAAAGAAGCTGGCGGGTGAAGAGGTTGCTATTGGCGACGTTTGCTTTAAACGGGGCGGCGTGTTCGCCATGGAACTTGGCGGCCCCGAAGTGGGTCGTGGCTGTGGCGGTCGTGGGATTATTCACGGCTTTGAGCTTCTCGAAAAACTAGGGTTCCACGACTGGGACTTTGACTATGTGCTCCTCGACTTTCTCGGGGACGTGGTTTGTGGCGGCTTCGGGCTGCCAATCGCGCGCGATATGGCGCAGAAAGTGATCTTGGTTGCATCCAATGACCTCCAATCGCTTTATGTTGCTAACAATGTCTGCTCCGCAGTCGAATACTTCCGCAAACTTGGTGGCAATGTTGGGGTCGCCGGACTTGTCATTAACAAAGATGACGGGACAGGAGAGGCCCAAGCCTTCGCCGAGGCAGTTAGTATTCCTGTCCTTGCTGCAATCCCACAAGACGACGATCTAAGAAAGAAGTCCGCGAATTATCAAATCGTTGGCAGTCATGAAAGCCAATGGGGCCCGATGTTCGAAGGCCTGGCCGAAGCTGTGGGTGTGGCCCCGCCCGTGCGCCCAAGCCCGCTTGATCAGGATGGGTTGCTGGGTCTGTTTGATGCCAAGGACACCGGCGGTGACTATCAGCTGATCCCAGCCACAGACGTGGACATGCGCGGCAAGAATGCCAAGCCCAAAGAATCGCTCGAGGTGATCTATGACGACGCCTGAGGATCACAATCAGGGCTATGAAGTTGGCTACGATGATGCGGGCAAGGTCCAGATCATCGAAGGCGTGGCGCGTGAGGATGCGGTGCCGACGCTTGATGCTGGAGCGCAAGCGACAGCGCTAGACGGCGGCTGTACCGCCAATGCTGGCACGATGGAAGCCGCAGCGCGGGCCGCTGGCAAATCTGATATTCTGGATCAATACGCCAAGGATTATCCGCAAGGACCCCATGATCAGCCGCAGAGCATGTGCCCGGCTTTCGGATCTTTGCGTGTAGGCCTTCGCATGAAGCGTGTGGCGACGGTGCTGTCCGGTTCGGCCTGTTGCGTTTATGGGCTGACATTCGTGTCGCATTTCTACGGTGCCCGTCGGTCGGTGGGCTACGTTCCCTTCAATTCTGAAACGCTGGTCACCGGTAAACTGTTTGAAGATATCCGCGAAAGCGTCCACGATATGGCCGATCCTGATCGCTATGACGCAATTGTGGTGACGAACCTGTGTGTGCCGACAGCATCTGGCGTGCCGCTGCGTCTGTTGCCCAAAGAGATCAATGGCGTGCGGATCGTGGGCATTGATGTCCCCGGTTTTGGCATTCCAACCCATGCAGAGGCCAAGGATGTCCTAGCGGGCGCGATGCTGAATTACGCCCGTGAAGAGATTGCTGCAGGGCCTGTGCAGGCACCTGTCGGCGGGAAATCAGACCGCCCGACCGTTGCGCTGCTGGGTGAGATGTTCCCGGCTGATCCGATGATGATAGGTGCGATGTTGGCGCCCATGGGCTTGGCCGCAGGGCCGGTCGTGCCGACACGGGAATGGCGTGAACTTTATGCCGCACTTGATTGTGGTGCCGTTGCTGCGATCCATCCTTTCTACACCGCATCCATCCGTGAATTCGAAGCCGCAGGGCGCCCCATCATCGGCTCGGCACCGGTTGGTTACAATGGTACCGCCGCGTGGTTGATGAGCATCGGTGAAGCATTTGGTGTACCCAAGGCACAGATCGCAGCGGCGCAGAATGCGTTTCTGCCAGCGATCAGCGAAGCCCTGAAGGGTGCGCGGATCAAGGGGACCGTGACGCTGTCTGGCTACGAAGGATCAGAACTATTGGTGGCCCGGCTGCTGATCGAAAGCGGGGCGGATATCCCCTATGTGGGCACCGCATGTCCCAAGACGCCTTGGTCCACCGCTGACGCTGAATGGCTTGCCTCGCGCGGGGTGAAGGTCGTTTACCGCGCGTCCCTAGAGGATGATCTGGCTGCGGTTGATGCGATTAAGCCCGACCTTGCGATTGGCACGACACCGGTCGTTCAACATGCCAAAGAACATGGCATACCCGCCCTCTATTTCACCAATTTGATATCGGCCCGGCCACTCATGGGGCCAGCGGGCGCAGGCTCCCTGGCTCAGGTGGTGAATGCAGCCATCGCCGGGAAAGAGAAGATGGACACGATGCGCGCCTTCTTTGAGGGTGTCGGCAAAGAGGACACTGCCGGTGTCTGGGAGGGATCACCCAATCTGCGCCCTGACTTCCGCGCGCAGCACCAGAAAAAGCTCGATAAAATGGCGCGCGCCGCCAAAGCGCAGGAGATGATCTGATGCTTGTCACCGATCATGATCGCGCGGGTGGCTATTGGGGGGCGGTTTATGCCTTCTGTGCTGTCAAAGGCCTGCAAGTCGTGATCGACGGCCCGGTCGGCTGTGAAAACCTGCCGGTGACATCCGTGCTCCATTACACAGACGGCCTGCCACCCCATGAGTTGCCTATCGTCGTAACCGGCCTTGGCGAAACTGAGATGGGCGAAGGCACTGAAGAGGCGATGAAGCGCGCGTGGGACACGCTGGACCCTGCGCTGCCCGCCGTTGTGGTCACCGGATCGATTGCCGAGATGATCGGCGGCGGGGTCACCCCGCAAGGCACCAATATCCAACGCTTTCTGCCCCGCACCATCGATGAAGATCAGTGGGAATGCGCGGATCGGGCGATGACCTGGATTTTCACCGAATTCGGCATGACCAAGGGTCGGATGCCGCCCGAGAAGAAGCGTGAGGAAGATGCCAAGCCGCGCGTGAATATCCTTGGGCCGATGTATGGGGCGTTCAATATGCCCTCTGATCTGGCCGAAATCCGGCGGCTGGTCGAAGGCATCGGCGCCGAGGTCAATATGGTGATGCCACTGGGTGCCCATGTGGCCGAGATGCGCAATCTGGTGAATGCCGATGTGAATATCACCATGTACCGCGAGTTTGGGCGCGGGTTGTGCGAGGTGCTGGGCAAGCCATATCTGCAAGCGCCGTTCGGTATCGACAGCACGACCAAATTCCTGCGCAAGCTGGGTGAGCTGACGGGTCTGGACCCGGAGCCATTCATTGAGCGTGAAAAGCATTCGACCATCAAACCCGTTTGGGATTTGTGGCGTTCGGTTACGCAAGACTTCTTTGCCACCGCCGAATTCGGGATCGTTGCGAACGAAACCTATGCCCGGGGCGTGCGTCATTTCCTCGAAGGTGATCTGGGTTTCCCCTGCGCTTTCGCCGTGGCGCGTTGCCGTGGCAAGAAGACCAACAATGACGAAGTGCGCAGCCTGATCCACACGAAACGGCCGCTTATCGTTTTGGGATCAATCAACGAAAAAATGTACATGGCCGAGATGAAGGCAGGACATGGCCCATCGCCGGTTTTCATTCCCGCCAGCTTTCCTGGTGCCGCGATCCGGCGCGCCACGGGCACGCCGTTCATGGGCTATGCGGGCGCGACCTATCTGCTGCAAGAGGTCTGCAACGGCCTGTTTGATGCACTGTTCCACATTCTGCCACTCGCTTCAGATATGGACGCCACCGATCCCACACTGACCCCTTTGCGCCGCGATTTCCCTTGGGATGCCGATGCACAGGCCAAGCTGGACGAGATCGTGGCGACGCATCCAATCCTTACACGTATTTCTGCCGCCAAGACCCTGCGCGACGCCGCAGAGCGGGCGGCCCTCGACGCCGGGAACGATCGGGTTGTTCTTGAAACCGTCGAAACACTGCAACCATCCTCGGGAGGACGCACATGACTGATTTTACCACTGATGCACCGATTGCACGGGTCAGGCAGGCACCGCCGAAACGTGAATACTATGCCTATTTCGGGCTGATCTTTCTGGCGACCCTGCCGCTGGCGTTCCTGACTTGGATGCTGACAGCGGCACGGCGCATGGAACTGCCTGAAAAAGGGCCCATCGCCAAGGCCTGGACCCAGGCCCGCATTATCACGCCGCATATCTTTAGCGCGTGACGGTCGCGGACGACATTTGCCCAACAGGGCATCAGATGTTCATCATTCCCCCCCGGGGTGATGGATTGGGGCAGAGGAAGAGCTTCTGTCGTAACCCGGCCGCGGGGGGTGCGCGGCGTCAGTACACAATTTTGGAGACAAAACATGGCTGACAAATCTGACCTGTCTTTCACAGGTCTCACTGACGAGCAGGCCCAGGAGCTGCACGCAGTTTATATGAGCGGGTTCACGGTCTTCGCGGGCGTGGCAGTCGTTGCTCATATTCTGACGTACATCAAGCTGCCCTGGTTCAATTGGTAGGAAAGGGATAGCGCATGGCACAGTTCTACAAGATCTGGCTGGTATTCGACCCGCGTCGCGTATTCGTCGCGCAGGGCGTCTTCCTGTTCCTGCTTGCAGCGATGATTCACCTCGTCCTGCTCAGCAACCCCGACACAAACTGGTTCCAGCTCGCCTTCGGCGACGGCATGTAACCGGTCCTTCGGGATAAAGATAAGCTGCGGGCGGGCCCGTTTCCGCCCGTAGCAAACACCGACATTGACGATGACAGGGCGCAGCCGAAAGGGCGTGCAGGGCCTGTCCAGAATGGAGTAGGAAGATGGCGCAGCTCAGCTTCGAAAGAAAATACCGGGTCCGTGGCGGGACATTGGTAGGCGGTGATCTGTTCGACTTTTGGGTGGGGCCATTTTACGTTGGCTTCTTCGGGGTCACGACGTTCTTTTTCGCCGTCCTTGGGACGATATTGATATTTTACGGGGCCAGCCAAGGCCCCACATGGAACCCCTGGCTGATCTCAATTGATCCGCCTGCGCTGGAATATGGGCTAGGGGCCGCACCATTATTGGAAGGCGGGCTTTGGCAAATCATCACGATCTGTGCCATCGGCGCATTCGTCAGCTGGATGATGCGCGAGGTCGAGATTTGCCGCAAACTCGGCATCGGCTACCACGTGCCGTTTGCCTTTGGCGTCGCGATTTTGGCTTATGTCACGCTTGTTGTCATCCGCCCCGTCCTGCTGGGTGCGTGGGGGCATGCGTTCCCATATGGCATCTTCAGCCATCTCGATTGGGTGAACAATGTGGGCTATGCTTACGGCAACTTCCACTACAACCCGGCGCATATGATCGCGGTGACGTTCTTCTTTACGAACTGTCTGGCCTTGGCTTTGCACGGATCGCTGGTGTTGTCTGCGGTCAATACCGGCAAGGGAAATCCGATTGCCTCACCTGACCACGAAGACACCTATTTCCGTGATCTGATCGGCTATTCGATCGGGCCATTGGGTATTCACCGCCTCGGCCTGTTTCTGGCGCTGAGCGCGGGTTTCTGGTCAGCCGTCTGTATCGTGATTTCGGGCACCATCTGGTTCGAGGAATGGATCGTCTGGTGGGATTGGTATTACGAGCTGCCTTGGTGGCGGGATCTATAGGAGGACATGAACAATGGCTGAATATCAAAACATCTTCACCCAGGTTCAGGTCCAGGGACCGCCTGAAATGGGCATCAATCCGATGCCCGCCAACCCCGCTTCCGAACGTTTGGGTAAAGGTCGGTTTTCGACCCTTGCCGGCTGGTTCGGTAATGCGCAGCTTGGTCCGCTTTATCTGGGCTCATTCGGGGTGATATCATTGGCAACCGGTTTGATCTGGTTTGTCATGGTGGGCCTGTCGTTCTGGGCGCAGGCGGACTACAACCCGGCGATTTTCCTGCGCGATCTGTTCTGGTTCTCGCTTGATCCACCATCGCCCGGCTACGGCCTTGGCATGCCGCCGATGAATGATGGCGGCTATTTCATGATTGCCTCGTTCTTCCTGCTCATCTCGGTTCTGACATGGTGGGTGCGGACATATCTGCGGGCTGAAGCATTGGGTATGGGCAAACACGTGGCATGGGCCTTTGCCTCTGCGATCTGGCTTTTCCTGGTGCTGGGCCTGTTCCGGCCGATCCTCATGGGTGATTGGTCAGAGATGGTGCCATATGGTGTCTTCTCCCACCTCGATTGGACCAACCTGTTCTCGATCACGCATGGGAACCTGTTCTATAATCCGTTCCATGCGCTGAGCATCGTGTTCCTGTATGGCTCTGCCCTGCTGTTTGCCATGCATGGGGCCACGATCCTTGCGGTCAGCCGCTTTGGCGGCGAGCGTGAGATCGAACAGATTGTTGATCGCGGCACGGCGACGGAACGGGCCGCCCTGTTCTGGCGCTGGACCATGGGCTTTAACGCGACGATGGAAGGTATTCACCGTTGGGCCTGGTGGTTTGCAGTTCTGACAACATTGACCGGAGGTATCGGGATCCTGCTATCGGGCACCGTTGTCGACAACTGGTTCGTGTGGGCGCAAGACCACGGCTTTGCCCCGTTGGATTAAGGAGAGAGATGATGAAAAACGACAACATCCTCGAAATGGGTGAAAAGAGCAGGCTGACCGCCGATATCACGCTCTTGATGCTCAAGGGTGCAGGCTATGCGGCTGTATTCTGTATTTCGGTCTGGGCGGTCATCGCGATCATTGCTCTTATCGGGAACGCGCTCCCGGCGGAAAGCCGGGACACGCCGGATCCGATCAACCGCTCATCGCTGACAATTGAAGCGCCAGCGGTTCAGTTGACTTGATTGGGCGGGGCGGCGCGCGACGCTGCCGCCCCGTTCTTCGCCGTCGGATCACCCTCCCTGGCTGATCCGTCATTGAGGCCTCGGCCTCAGTTCCCTTCCTGTTGGCTACAGGAACCTAGCGTCGCAAGCGGGCCCAACCCCTTGCGGCGCTTTTTTATACCACAGAGGTGCCGTTATGACCAATCGCCCCCAAACCCCCTTTCTTGATAGCGTTGTCGGCCCTGCGGATATGCGACGTATGAATGATACAGCGCTGGCCAATCTGGCCGACGATGTACGGGCCGAAGTGATTTCTGCGGTGTCCGAAACGGGCGGGCATCTTGGGTCGTCGCTTGGTGTGGTCGAGCTGACGGTTGCCCTGCACGCGGTCTTTGATACGCCGCGCGACAAATTGATCTGGGATGTGAGCCACCAATGTTATCCGCATAAAGTGTTGACCGGGCGCCGTGATCGCATCCGCACGCTGCGGCAGGAAGGCGGGTTGTCCGGCTTCACCAAACGAACCGAGAGCGAGTATGACCCGTTCGGTGCCGCGCATTCCAGCACGTCGATTTCTGCTGCTTTGGGGTTCACAATTGGCCGCGATATGGGACAGGCGACGGGTGATGCGATTGCTGTGATCGGGGATGGTTCGATCAGTGCGGGGATGGCCTATGAGGCGCTCAACAACGCTGGGCATGAAGGCCGCCGGTTGTTTGTGATCCTGAACGATAATGAGATGTCGATTGCCCCGCCGACAGGTGCCATGTCGAAGTATCTGTCGAGCCTTTATGCGTCGCCGGTGGGTGAATTCCACAAGATGGCGGAAGGGTTCGAGGCGGCATTGCCCGGCCCGATCCGTGATCATGCCCGCCGTGCGCGACAGTTGGTGACTGGCATGCAGACCGGTGGGTCTGGCACATTGTTTGAAGAGCTTGGGTTCAGCTATATCGGCCCGATTGATGGCCACGACATGACCCAGCTTTTGCCGGTTTTGCGCGCAGCGCGGACGCGGGCAACAGGGCCGGTCCTGATCCATGTTTGTACAACAAAAGGAAAGGGTTACGCCCCTGCCGAAGAGAGTGCGGATTGCGGGCATGGCGTGTCGAAATTTGACGTTTCAACCGGTGCGCAGGCCAAATCCAAACCAAATGCGCCCGCCTATACCAAAGTGTTCGGCGCTGCCCTGACGACAGAGGCGGCGCTTGACCCAAAGGTTGTGGCGGTCACAGCGGCGATGCCGTCAGGGACGGGTGTGAACATCATGGGAGAGCGGTTCGCAAACCGCGTCTTTGATGTGGGCATTGCAGAACAGCATGGTGTGACATTCAGTGCGGGGTTGGCCGCGTCGGGTCTGAAGCCGTTTTGCGCGATTTATTCGACCTTCCTGCAGCGCGGTTATGATCAGGTTGTGCATGATGTTGCCTTGCAAAACTTGCCAGTTCGTTTCGCGATCGACCGTGCCGGATTGGTGGGTGCGGATGGCCCGACACATGCGGGCGCATTTGACATCGGTTATATGGCGGCCCTGCCCAATATGGTGGTGATGGCCGCCGGGGATGAGTTGGAGCTGATGCATATGGTGCGCACCGCTGCGGCCTATGATGACGGACCGATTGCGTTTCGCTATCCGCGTGGCGAAGGCGTCGGGTTGGAGTTACCCGAGCGCGGGAATGTGATTGAGATCGGCAAAGGTCGCGTGGTGCAGGAAGGTACTGATATTGCGTTGCTTTCTTTCGGCGCGCACCTGAATGAATGCCGCGAGGCGGCAATGGCAATGGAGGCGCAGGGCGTGTCTGTGACCATCGCTGATGCCCGTTTTGCCAAGCCGCTGGACCGTGATTTGATCCGTCAGCTTTTGCGCAACCACAAGGCGCTTGTCACGGTAGAGCAAGGCGCGCGTGGCGGTTTTGGTGCCATGGTTTTGCATGATCTGGCAAATGACGGGTTGCTGGATGGGCGCTGCCAGGTACGCACGATGACACTGCCGGATCGCTATATCGATCAGGCGTCGCCTGCGGCGATGTATGCCGATGCGGGGTTGACGGCGGTGGATATTGCCGCGACCGCGTTGCAGGCGGCGGGTGTGGATTTGCAAAAGGTGCACAGCCCGGTCTGAGCATGCGTTGCTTGGCCAAACTGATCATTTTTTCACCAATAGCCCCAAAAACGGAGTTAACGGCCTGTTTTGCATAGGTTCTCCGAATGCAGAACCTATGCAGAAATCATGCGCAAACCATGCGCATGATTGTATGCATCCGGCTGGGTTAACGCCGCGTCCGGTCGAGCATTGGAGAAAAACTGGATTTGCGGCCTGACCCGCATACATGTGTTACATGCCGGGTTTGATCGCCAATAGCGCGCAGCTGCCTGCCGGGGGTGGTGCGTTTGTCCTACAGGATATGACGTTGGGGATTTTCCTGAACGACCAGCCTGCGCATCACCTGAGTTATGGATCGTCCCGCGCCACACATAGACCGCTGATCCGCAATCAGGGGTGGATCTTACCTGCGGGCAGCGAAGGGATCTGCGAATACGACGCTCCGCTGGATATGCTGTCCGTCAGCATTGCACATGAGGTGCTGGAAGAGGTCGGTTTGACTGTGGCTGATTTTCGGCCGGTTATTGGTGACATCGACCCCGTGCTTTTACAGTTGAGCCTTGGCGCAGAGGGGTTCAGCAATGGCGGTACACTTTACCGTGAAACCATGCACCGGGCCATTGCCGCCCAGTTGGTGCAGGTGGTGACCCCGGCGCCCGACTGGCATCGCGATATTGCCGATGCGCGGCTGCGGCGGGTGCTCGATTATATTCACGACAATCTGGCCGAGGATCTGACGCTTTCTGCCATGGCTGATCTGGCGGCGATGAGTGCCACGCATTTCGCCAAGGCGTTCAAGCAGGCGGTCGGTGCCTCGCCTTTGCAATATGTGATCGGGGCGCGGCTGGATATGGCCACCGTCATGTTGCGCACGGGTGACCTGAGTGTGGTCGAGATTGCGTGGCGGGTGGGATATGCGGATGTCAGCCGTTTTGGCCAACATTTCAAGCGGAAGTTCGGCGCAACCCCAGCAGCTTATCGTGCGGGTCATGCGTAGCGGGGTCAATTGCCGGAGGGGGCGGTGTCTGACGTCAAGGTCAATGCGGCCTTTCGTACGCGGTGCAGCGAAAGTGCTGGAAGAGCCCATTTTGATCGATGCTGCGGCGTAAAGAGACGGCATGTGTGGATTATTCTTGCTTAGCAAGACATTTTTGAAGCTGATTTAGCACTGGTCAGAAGCAGACGTGTATCCAGCCTGTTTACGCAGCACTCGTAGCCGCTAGCCTTGATGGTTTCCGCAGACCAAGTCCCAAACGGCTTATCGGA
>CANLDN010000017.1 GCA_947489445.1 uncultured Paracoccaceae bacterium | reverse complement strand
GGTCGCTCATATCACCGCTCGATTTTCGACCCGTGAATCATGACGCAAAACAAAAATCAATGGGTCCTGACCCTAGTTAACCCTTTGCCAGGGATGGTGGACGCGAACTACGCAAACAGATCGGACGCAATGCCAGCGATATGGCGGCCCTGATCTTCTGCTAGTTTCAACTCGATCGCGGACGGACTGCTGGAGCCATCAGCGCCAGCGATGGTAGACGCGCCATAGGGGGACCCGCCGCGGACTTCGCTGAGATCGTAAAGCTCTGGGCTGGAATAGGGCAGTCCAGAAATGACCATGCCGTGATGGGCAAGCGTGTGCCAAAAGCTGATAATTGTCGTTTCATTGCCATCGCCGACCGCGGATGATGTGAAAACCGATCCTACCTTTCCGATCAGCTTGCCCTGCGCCCACAAACCACCGGTTTGATCCAGACAATTGCGCATCTGCGCTGCCATGTTGCCAAACCGCGTTGGCGTGCCGAAAATGATTGCATCATAGTCAGCGAGCTCATTGGAGTCGGCAAATCGGGCCTCTTGATCCAGCTTGAAATGCGCACTTGTTGCAACTTCTTTTGGAACCAATTCGGCGACCCGCTTTAGCGCGACCTCTGTGCCCGATACACTTGTCGCACCACGCGCCACCGCTTGCGCCATCGTTTCGATGTGCCCGTAAGAGGAGTAATAGAGAACCAGAACTTTTGTCATTTGATGACACATTCATTTTGTTGTCAGACGAACTTGGGGTGTGGTTTGTTGGCAAGATTGATCGCGATCAGCCCGATAGCGACTAATCCCAAAGCGATGGAAAACAGCGCAAAAACAGTGCCGAGCGACACGAACGCGGAAAGTAGACCCGCGATCACCGGCGACGCGAATTGGCCGGCAAACACAAAAGTGGTAAGAACCCCGGCCGCACGACCGCGTGTGCTTTCATTGACTTTTGACATCAGCCAGCTGCTCTGGTTCGGCATCGTCGCACCCAACCCAAGACCAGCGATCAGCGTACCTGCAATGATCTGGCCCAATCCCGTTGCCGTGGCGATCAAGGCGTAGCTGATTGCCATAAGGAAATAGCTGAAGGCAAACAGGGACAACGGCGAAAACCGCGCACGCAGTGGCGGAAATGACAGGGCCGAAACGATACTGGTTGCCGTCACTGCTGCAATCGCCAGACCCGAGGTTGCAGGTGCGGTTAAACCGATCTCAGCCATCAAAAAAGGCAGGCGGGTCGGGATGATGTAAAACATCACCATCGTAAAGAACCCTAGGCCCGCAATCGGTGCCACTGTGCCCCATTCAATTGGCTGCCTTGGCGCACCGGCCTTTTGCGATCTCGTTGCGCGTTCCGGCAACACAACCCATGCCGCAACCGCAATGGGCAAGGCCAGCAAATATATAAGAAACGGGCCGCGCCAGGACATCTCGGCCAGCCACCCACCCAGCAGCAGAAAGACAATACCGCCTGCCGAAATGGCCGCAGCCTGACGACCCATGAACTGCACCCGCGCGCGCCCCGTCCACAAGTCTGCGGCCAGCATGGTGGCAATCGTCATGGTTCCGGCAACACCCACCCCTAACGCAACACGGCCAACCAGCAGTTCAATCATTGTCGTGGCGAAAAACCCTGAAGCGCCACCGACGGTGTAAAGTGTCATTGCAAAGGCCAAGAGCCGTCGTCTGCTAACGCGATCCGCAAGGGAACCAAAGATTGCAGCGGTCAAGATGATGGCCAGCGATGGCAGGCTCAGAACAAGGCCAGAAAGGGTCTCGATCGCAGGCACATTGACAAATGCCGCTGCCAGGCCGGGCAGCGACGGGGCGATGGTGGCATTGGCCATGATCGTAAGGCTTGAAACCGTAAGGACTGTGGCGGCGACCAATGGCTTTGGCGAAATCCCATCGGGCATGTTTTCATCAGATGTCATGATCGGGGCCCTACACTGCGGTTTGGTCGGCAAAAGCCGTCAAACGACCCATCGCGCCGCTGGCGAAGGCGCGTTTGAAATCCGTCAGCTCTTCATGGTTGCTGGCCACGAACGGGCCACCGAAAACAGGGTCTTGTTTCAAGGGCTCACCAGCAAAAAGAATGAAACGCGCGCCGTCCCTGCGCGCTGTTGCCGCGAGCAACGTACCGCTTGGTTCGGTAAACAGCACGTCACCGGCTTTCGCGGCAAGATCGCCGACGCTGACGGCGCCGGAAATCACATAAAGATACGCTGTTTCGGTTGCGCTCAGATCCTGCTCAAAACTTGCGTCCGGGTTTAGGGACACATCTATCAGACGGAACTGCGTTGGAATGTCGATCTTGGACTTTAGACCATTTGATGCTCCTGCGAGGGCACGGATTGTACCATTCCCGCTTCGAAGGGTTTCGACCTCGGCATGTTTTAGGTGGGTCGCGGTTGGCGCATCACGGCGATTGGCATTTGGTACGTCGAGCCAGATCTGGAAACCAACCGCCGACTGGCCTTCAACCTTGTTGGTTTCTTCATGCAGCAAGCCGCTACCCGCAAAGGTAAGATGAACATCACCCGGCGCAATTTCGTTTGAAAATCCGGTGCTGTCCTGATTGACAAAGCCTGTCTCGCTTTCGGGAAGAATGTAGGTCATCACCGCAAAACCGGCATGCGGGTGCGGTGGAAATACCGGCCCTTTCATCTCAAACAGACTGACAATCAAAAAGGGGTTCATAAGATCGCCCGTGTCTTGGCGGGTGACGTCGTGGGTCTGGATCAACGGCGATTCCATTCCCAGCGTTGCGCTGATAATCTTCATTGGGTTGCGAACTTGCATAGCACTTCTCCATCTAATTGTGCCTTGCAGCAGAAACTATGAACATCCCAAAACATGTACTAGTGGCAGATCATGGGTTTCATTGTCCATATTTATGGATAATGTATGCCTATGGACATCAACGCGCTCAGAGAATTTACAGCCGTCGCAAACGAGGGGTCTTTCGCCGCCGCCGCGACTGCGCTGGCCATGCCAAAATCGACCGTGTCAAAACGCGTCCAAGATCTTGAAGCAGCGTTGGGTGTCCGGCTGATCGAACGGACAACCCGTAAACTGCGTCTGACGGCAGAAGGGACAGCATTGCTGCCCCGGGCAGAGCGCATTCTGGCCGATGCAAACGAAGCCGAACGTTTGGTAAGTGCAGCAAGTGTAGAGCCGGAAGGCGCATTGCGTATCAGGATGCCGCATCTCTTCGCCCAAGCGTTTGCCGCATCAATTATTGCAGAATGTCGCCGCGCCTACCCCAATATCAAACTTGAAATCGTCCTGCTCGACCGCCCCGTCGACATCATGAGCGAGGGGTTTGATGGTGGTGTCTATATTGGATCGCTACCGGACAGCGGTCAGGCCGTGCGCGCGATTGCCGAAGCAGAGACCATTCCAGTTGCATCGCCCCAATTGTTCACTTCAGGCAAGATTCCGACCCATCCGGACCAGTTGGCAAAGTTGCCTGCCTTGACGCTGACGGCTGACCGCCAGACGCGGTGGCCACTGTCAAGGGGCGGCACAACAACAAAAGCCCGTGTGACATCAGTCGCATCTGTCAATTCGCTGACGGTCTTGCACGCCGCTGCCAATCATGGGGTCGGTATCGCATATTTGCCCGAATTTCTGGTCAAAGCGGATATTGAGAAAAGGTTTTTGTTGCGTCTTTTGCCGGACTGGGAAGGGATCAAAGTCCCAATTTCATTCGTCTACCCGTCCCCGCATTCTGTCACCGCCCGACTGCGCGCCTTTATAGATGTCCTCGTTGCGCATTTTCCGGACCGAAGGCTGCCTGATCTACTGGCGTGATTTCGGAACGGCTTTGGATTCTTTACTTACGTGACGTTTTTCAACTGTTCTTTTGCGAGCGCCAAAAATTCGCGAACTGCTGGCAACGTGCCGCGGTATGACGGGGTGAGTCCGCTAATTTCAGTCTTGGGAAGGTCCCAGTCGGTTAGCACGGCCACCAATTGATGGGAGGCGATGCTGTTGGCAGCCACAAAACGAGGAAGCTGCGCTACGCCAAGCCCATTTAGAGCCGCAGATAGAAGCGGCTGAAAGTCATTGCATGTCATCCTTGGGGATACATCAAGGTCGTGGATGTGACCGTCTTTTGAAAGGCTGATCTTCGTTCGGTCGAGGGATAAGCTGGGCAGAAACATCGCATGTGATCGCAGGTGTTCAGGCGCACTGATGGGCTGGCGCGCCTCAAGATACCTTGGGCTGGCGAAGAAGCCACTGGTTGCGGTGCCCAATCGTGTCAAGGCGAGGCCAGAATCCGGCAAACGCCCAACCCTGATCGCGATATCAAACCCCTCTTCGATGATATCAACCCGGCGCCCCGTCAGTTCCAGCTTAACACTGACCTCCGGATATTTCAGCATGTATTGCGCAAGTATAACCTGAACAAAAGCCTGACCCAGAACGACAGTGCTCGTGATGCGCAGTGTCCCACTTGGATGTGCCTTCAACGCCTGCACGGCGGACGCAGCGGCCTCACCTTGTTGGACCATAAGCTTGGCATGCTCATAAATCCGGCGCCCGGATTGTGTCAGTGCCACCTTGCGCGTTGTTCGGTCAAACAAGCGTGTTTCCAGCTTTTCTTCCAGTGCGGCGATACGTCTACTGACGGTCGCTTGAGGTATGCGCGTCAAGGCAGATGCGGCTGAAAATCCACCGCTATCAGCGACGCGGACAACTAGGGCAAGATTAGATAGCAACGGATCTATTAATTCACTCATGGATTAATAATACTCATTTTTTCCAACTAATCACAATCACTCTTAGCAGCTAGATACTTCTCAACTTCAAAACAGGAGACTGAGAATGAGAACGCTTTACACATGGAACACCCCGAACGGTCAGAAACCGGCAATCCTGCTGGAAGAGCTGGGGCTGACCTATGACATCAAGCCGGTCAACATCAGCAATGGTGATCAAAACAAGGCCGATTTTGTTAGGCTGAACCCAAACGGGAAAATTCCAGCATTGGTTGAGGATGAGACCACGTTGTTTGAATCCGGTGCTATCCTTTTGCACTTGGCTGAAAAGAACGGACAGTTTCTGCCGCATGATGGTCAGGCGCGCGCCGATGCATTGGCTTGGACGTTTTGGCAAGTTGGCGGGTTGGGGCCGATGATCGGCCAATGGGGCCACTTCCTTATGGCCGAAGAAAAGCTTCCCTATGCAATTGAGCGGTATCTGGCAGAAACAATCCGCCTGTTCGAGGTGCTCGAAACCCGCCTGACAGACGCCACATATCTGGCGGGTGACGCCTATTCGATCGCTGACATGATGAGCTTTCCCTGGGCAAAGGGCGGCCTGCAATACCTGGAACAAGCAACAGCCGGCAGGCTACCGGCGCTCACGCAAACACGTCGTTGGATCGCGGAAATAGACAAGCGTCCGGCCGTGATCACCGCGTTGTCCAAGTTGGACAACATCGCTCAATCTGCAGCCGCGTGAGGGCAGGTCAATGAACAGACGCTCCTTTCTCTCAACAGCCGCAGCAACGGCGGCACTCTCAACCCTGAAATCAGAGGCACTCATGGCCGATCCAATACAACGTCGTGTCCTTTGGGCTGCAAATGTCCGCAACAAGTCCCTGGATGATCGTTTGATCGCGGCCAATGAAGGCGACTTCACCGCAATGTCCGTCTTCCCAATCGACTTCAAGACTTGGCGGTCGTCGGGCATGTCAGCGGATGACATCCGCAAACGGTTTGAAGATGCAGGCGTTCACGCGGCGATTGTCGATCCCTTTGTTCAGTGGACCCCAAACTTCGCCATTCCGGACAACTACCCCGAAGAAAACGTAGCCTTCATCGACCATTCTGAAGAAGATGTTTTCGAGATGGCTGATGCCTTGGGTGCAACGCAGATGAACGTGGTTGAAGGCCTTGGAAAATCACATGAACACAATGCCTTGGTGGACGCTTTGGGCGGGTTTGCTGAAAGGGCGGACCAGCGCGGCCTGAGGATTGGTCTGGAACCCATGCCGATCTCATCCATCGCGACGTTGACGCAGGGTTGGGATTTGGTGCGAGAGATCAACCGACCCAATCTTGGGCTAACCTTCGACACCTGGCATTTCTGGAGGGCGGATCCAGACCACGATCTGTTGCGCACTATTCCCGGCGACAAGATATTTGACGTGCAACTCGTGGACGCGACCACCGAACTCAAAGGTGATCTGCTAAACGATTTGTTGCGTCACCGCCTGTTTGCAGGGGAAGGCGACTTTGACCTTCAAACCACAGTTAGCGTTCTCAAGGATATCGGCGCCTATCGGTCGGTCGGACCTGAACTTTTCTCTGATGCCATGGACGCGCTGGATGCCCGAGAAGCAGGGCGCCTTGCAGGCCTCAACCTGACCAACTGGTCCTAAGCTTACATCCATAAACGAGGAACTTGTTCAATGAAGAATCCACTCACATCCGTGGCGATACTCGGGCTATCCGCCAGCGCCGGTTTTGCCGACGTCACTTTACCTGACGGTTTTGAAAGCGCCAGAATGACCGGTGCCGAGGTAAATCTGCACTATGTCCGCGATGGCGGCGACGGTGAGACCGTTATCCTGTTGCACGGCTGGCCACAAACCTGGGCGTCTTGGATCGAGGTTATGCCGCTACTTTCCGCTGACTATGATGTCATCGCTGTCGACTTTCGCGGTGCGGGCGCTTCCGATAAACCGGACGCTGGATACGACAAACGCACCATGGCCACTGACATCATGGCACTGATGGATGAGTTGGAGATCGAAAGCGCAAACATCGTCGGCCATGACATCGGCGGGATGACGGCATTCGCGTTTGCCAGCCAGTTTCCAGATGCAACCGACACTGTCACGATCATTGATGTCCCACTGCCCGGCACGCCAATTTTCGATATGATTGCGGCCGATCCGCGTGCTTGGCATTTCGCATTTCACGCCGCGGCTGATGTGCCCGAAGCGCTCACAACAGGTAACGAGCAGTTCTACTATAGCCACTTCATGCAACAGATGGACGCGGGTTCCGGCGGGATCACGGACTATGAGATTGCGATCACGGTCGACGCCTATAGCGATCCTGCCAATGCGACCGCCGGTTTCAATTGGTACCGTGCCTTCGCGCAAGACGCCGAAGACAATCAGATATTCATGGAAACCCCGCTTGAAATGCCGGTTCTTGGCTTGAATGCAGAACGCTTGGCACCTTTCCCATATGTGGTGCAAATGATGGAACCGCTGGCAACCCAGGTTGAGGGTCAAACAATCGACAGTGGTCATTGGATTCCCGAAACCCAGCCTGAACTGCTGTCGGAACTGCTCGACGGTTTCTTCACACGAAACTGAGGTTGCTGCGATGTCTCCCCAACCTGAACATCATCTACCTGTCGTATTTATCTCTCACGGGGCCGCGACGCTGACAATGGATCCGCGCGAGCAAAGCTACGCAAGTTTTGCTGCCTTTGGTGAAGCTTTGGCGGACGTTCAGCCCGACGCCATTATTCTGATCTCGGCCCACGACGAACGTGATGAATTCACAGTATCCTCGGCCGATGTCATGGCGATGATTGCCGATCACCCCGCTGCGGCTGGATTGGCGTGGTCAGGTCGGGGCGATTTCGATGTCCAGGAGCGGGTATTGGCGGCACTCAAGGCCGCAGATGTAACAGCGGCCTCGGGGGATCCATCGCTCGATCACGGTGCATGGATACCGCTCGTGCATATGTTTCCAAAAGCTGAAGTGCCAATTGTCACTGTCTCGATACGTCGGGGCGGTGACGCGGCAGCGCACTTCGCTCTTGGCGAAGCACTGGCGCCACTTGCCGACAAAGGTCTGCTGATCTTGGCAAGCGGCGGTGCCACACATAACCAGAACGAATTTCGAGCAAGTTACTTTGCCAAAAACCCATCAAATCACACTGAGGGTTTTAGTGTTCGGTTTGACCGTTGGGTGCGTGACGCGCTTTTCATGACACCTGAGGCCCGCAAATCAACTTTGTTGAACGCCGTCGACCACCCTGATTATGCCCAAGCCCATCCAACCCCTGACCACTGGATGCCTCTGCTCGTGGTGGCTGGGGCTGCTGGGGCGAGGTCGGGCAGGTTGCTGTCAGCAGGTTTTCAACATACGCTTTCAATGGCAGCATATCGGTTCGATCACGATGATATGAAAATCAGCCGTTTGAGCGATGCGCAACATCTGTGACTTTGGGCTCAATGCTGCCGTTAACTCAAGTCTCATGGAATATTGCATCCCCAACAAGCACATGCAGGCGCACTCATCCAAGCATCAATTCACCCCATACGATCCGCAATCTCTATCGCCACCACCCGGTCAAAGCCACGCCATAGCATTGCCGTGTTTCCGGGTGACCTTTATCGTCCGATCTGACCACAAAAGGTGACCGCTATGAACCGACCCACCGCATGTTTGGCTGCTTTGGTGCTGGCATTGCTTGGCAGTCAGGTCGCCGCCCAAAGCTGCGTCACACCCCCCAATGTCAACGCGCTCGCCAGCGAGATTGCGTCAGGGCTAAACAGCAGCAGGCGGGCCAATGGGCAATCGGCATTGCAGTTCAATCGCGATCTGGGGCAGGCCGCGATGGCGCATGCCTGCGACATGATGGTGAATGATTTTTTCGATCACCAAGGATCTGACAGATCAACGGTGCAACGGCGCGTACGGGCCACAGGCTATACCGATTGCCTGGTGGCTGAAAACATCGCATGGGGTTATCCGCGTGCGGCGCAAATCATCACGGGTTGGATGGATTCGCCCGGTCATCGACGCAATATGCTCCACCCGCGTGTTGAGGAGTTCGGGATCGGCATCACCCAAGGCGCGAAAGGCCCCTATTGGGTGCTGGTGCTGGGCAAAAGCTGTTAGTTCTCCAGCCAGATCGTCACTGGCCCGTCATTAACCAGACTGACCGCCATATCCGCGCCGAATGATCCGGTGGCGGTCCTGACCCCAAGGGCCGCAATGTCGGCCACAAAAGTTTCATAAAGCGCGCGCCCGTCATCCGGCTTTGCCGCCGCTGAAAACCCCGGCCTGTTGCCGCGTGATGTGTCTGCGGCCAAGGTGAATTGGCTCACGATCAGGGCGGCGCCACCCATATCCACCAATGACCGGTTCATCTTGCCCGCGTCATCAGGGAAGATACGCAGCTTGCTGATCTTGGCGGCGAGCGCTGCGGATTTTGTAGCATCATCGCCATCCATCGCACAGACCAGAATCAGCAGGCCGGGGCCAATATCACCAATTACCGCGCCGTCCACCCGCACGGCGGCCTCTGTCACCCTTTGGATCAGCGCCCTCACAACTCCGACGCCCAAGGCGGGTTGGCGCCTGCACGGCTCACCGTGATCGCTGCAACCGTTGCGCCGAACGCGGCGGCAGCGGCAAGATCATCCAGTGACGCATCAGATAAGTTAGACTTCGTCAGCAACCCACTTTGCTGCATCTGTGCCAGAAACCCA
Organism: uncultured Paracoccaceae bacterium; assembly: GCA_947489445.1. GTDB lineage: Bacteria > Pseudomonadota > Alphaproteobacteria > Rhodobacterales > Rhodobacteraceae > Yoonia. Next base: position 36,207 of record CANLDN010000017.1, on the reverse strand, counting down.
GCACTGAATGTATCACCGGCACCCACCGTATCGACGACCTGTGCCTTCTGCGCAGGCACATCGACAGCGCCATCCCGTGTCATCACCGTCACGCCCTCACTGCCTCGTGTCAGCAGCACTACCTTGGTTGCATGACCGTCCAATAGCGCCGCGGCATCTGTGCCGCCCGTGATCCATTCCAGATCCTCGTCAGAGGTCTTGATGATATCCGCAGCCCCCAGCATCCGTTCCAACCGCGCACGATATGCCGCCTCATCCGTCACAAATGACGGCCGGATATTTGGATCAATCATGGTGACCCGCTTTGCCGCCTCGCGCAGCATAAGCACCTCATAGGCGGCCCCGCACGGTTCTACCACCAAGCTGATCCCGCCAAAAAACAGCGCGTCGGCGTCCGTCACTGGCAAATCGGCGGGGGTCAGCATCCGCCCCGCTGTGTTTTCATCGTAAAACGCGTAAGACGCATGACCATCCGTCAACGTCACAAAGGCCAGCGTCGTCGGGCGATCCGATATCGCAGCCGGGCTGCTATCCACACCTGATCGGTCCAATTCCACCCGCAGAATGTCGCCAAACAAATCCGACGACAGGCCGGAAAAGAATTGCACAGGTGCGCCCAACCGCCCCAGGGCGATGGCCGTATTAAACACCGATCCGCCCGCATGGGGGGCAAAGGCATTGCCACCCTCGGTCGTCTGCCGGGGCAGCATGTCGATCAAGGCCTCACCGCAGCACAGGATCATCGCGTCTCTCCCAATTTTATTGGCTGTTAGCGATAACAAATCCTGCAATCAGTGCAAGGATCAATCCGATCACCACCGCAAATGCAATCTTCCACGCAGAATAGGGGCGTTCGCCCTGCACACGTCCCGTACGGCCATTGACGACAAAACGATAGGTCTTGCCGCGATATTTATAAGCAGCCAGCCAGACCGGCAGCAGGATATGCTTGAAGGTCACATCGCTAACGCGGGTATCAACGGTGCTCACACGCTGGTCATCGCCGCCAATGTCATATTTCACATCGCGGCGGATCATACGGTCCATGTAAACCCGCGCTTCTTTGAACCCATCGGCGAGTTCGACCTGATACCCTTCGGCCCGGAACCCAGCCAGATATTCAGGCTTGTAAGGTTCCAACGCGGATAAATCCCAAGGCTCCAACCCATCGGTGTATTTCTTGGGCAGGGATTGTGACGCAAGCACCAGCACATCATCAAAGAATCGAGCGACCCGTCCGGAAACACCACGCCAGCGGGTCTTGCGCACCCGTACATTACGCCGCTTGCCGTTACGGATCACCGATTTGGTCACGTAATAATGCGTACCCCGCTGGCCGGTATATTGGCTTTTGGTATCGGCATCGAATGTCCAATAGGGCACGTAAATGCCATTCATCTTGCGCCCCTTGCGGGCATATTCGGTCAATCCATTGGGTGCAAACCACAGGCTGCCCAGCCAGTCGGTCAGTGATGTGCGTGCCTGCCCTTCATCGAACCCAAAGGGCAGCAAACCGCGCGGTTTGATATGGCGATGAGTGCCCGTATCCGTGACGACAGGTGTCGCACAAAACGGGCATTCGGCGGCATGGGTATCGCTGTCATACTCTGTCTGTGCTCCACAATTGGGGCAGGTAATGACGCGGGTTTCCTCAATCTCCTCTGCGGCCAGCCGTTGTTCAACCGCCGCCCTGAAATCGAGTTCCTTGATGCTGCTTTCCCATGGCCCGGAGCCTTCGATTGGTTCGACATTCCCGCAATGATCACAAACCAGTTGGTCCGTGCCGGGGTCAAACCGCAGGTCCGACCCACAGGTGTCACAGGGAAAACGGTGCTCAGAGGTGGTCATTCCCGTCTCAGGCACCGGGTGGCGGTGGGGGCATCACGGTAAACAGGTGCGCCAGCTCGGTCACATCCTCTGCCTTCATCCAGCCGTCCTGACCTTGGGTCCAGACCATGCTTTCGCGGCTCAAATCGCCCGCCGTGACCTTGCGGCCCATCGCGGCCTTAGAAAACGGGCCAGTGACTTCGCCGTCCTCGGCAATATGCCAGACATGTTCGACCGGCGGGGGCGGCGGCGGCGCAGATGGCCCGGCAGAGGGGGCAACAGCCCATGGTCCGCCCTGCGCCATCTGGCCTGCCATTGCCATGCCCATGCCTGCACCCAGCCCGGCTGCCATGTCACCGCCAGCGGGGTTATTTGCCGCCGCCGTCATCGCCTCTGCCGCTGAATACTGTGTGAACTTGCCCAGATCACCGGCCAATCCCATGGATGTCCGCTTATCCAGCGCCGCCTCTACCGCCGGCGGCAGGCTGATATTCTCGATGTAAAGCTCGGGGATCGTCAGGCCGTATTGATGCATCGTTCCGTCAATGGCGGCCGCAATCAATTTGCCCAGATCAGCGGTATTCGCCGCCATATCCAGCACCGGAATGCCAGATTGCGCAATCACCCGGCTGAATTCCTGCACGATGATGTTGCGGATCTGATAGCTGATCTCGTCCATGGTGAACTCACCATCGGTGCCCACAATCTCGCGCAGGAACACGGCGGGATCGGCCACTTTGACCGTATAGGTGCCAAAGGCGCGCAACCGGGTGGGGCCAAACTCTGGATCACGGACCATGATCGGGTTCTTGGTGCCCCATTTCAGGTTCGAAAACCGGGTCGTGTTGACGTAGTAAATCTCGGATTTGAACGGGCTTTTGAAACCATGATCCCAATGCTGCAACGTCGTCATGACGGGCATATTGTTGGTTTCCAGCATATAAAGACCGGGCGTAAACACATCCGCCAACTGGCCTTCGTGGACAAACACCGCAGCCTGACCTTCACGGACCGTCAGCTTGGCACCATATTTGATCTCGTGATCTTCACGCTCAAAGCGCCAAACCATCGTGTCGCGGGTGTTATCGGTCCAGTGGATGACGTCGATAAACTCGCCGGTCAGAAAATCGAAAATGCCCATATTGTGGTCTCCTTAAAGTGCGGTGCGTCAGCTTGCGCCGGACGCGAGAATTTCGGTAGCGATTTGCCGTGCAATCGGCGCGGCCTGATCGGGCGGCATCCCTGTCTGCAGGCGCGGATCATACAGCATCTGGATCAGCAATTCGTCATGTCCCGTCAACAGCGCGAATTCTTCGTCATCGTTAAAGATGGACGGGCGCGCGCCGGGGCTGTCATTGGCCAGACCCATGCCCTGGGCCAGTTCTTCGTGAATGCAGGCGGACCGCATAAGATTGGGATGTTCGGCCCGGATCAAGGCGATTGCCTTTGTATAACTGGACTGGCCGGGTGCAAAGGTCCCGATCACAACGCAAAGCTGGTCGCGGGGCAGGTTCACAAAGGCGCGCACAGTGGCTTCAGAAATTGAGGGGATCAGCTCGCGCAAGCGGTCGCCATAGCCGCGTCTGTCGTCTTCGCCCAGAAACAGCACCCGATAGTTTGGGTCTTCATCGGTCAGTGTAATCGGCACACCTGACAGGCGTGACAGGCGGGCGGCATAGGCGCTGACACTGGCGCGATCCATTTCGCGCTGGTCCAGCGGAACAGTATTGCCAAATTCCACCGACATACGGATCGGTTGGGTCCAGCGGCGCAGCTTGGATACGGTCGCCTGCGGTGTGCGGAAATCACTGTCATCGCGATATTCATTAAACAGCGCGATACGCACGAAATTCCGGGCCAGTACGGTATCGGTGAACGGCGTATCCGCCCCACCACCATCGCCGCGCATCAGCCCCTGTACCAGCAGATCATTTTGCAGACGGCGGTAGTAAACGGCCAGATCTTTGCTGGCCTGGCTTGGCTCTGTGATCACCGGTTCGGGTGGGATGACCACCTCAACCGGTGGCTCCGGCGGCAAAGGGGGTGTGGAAAACTCTGCACAGCCTGCAAGACCCGTCAAAGTGACGAGTGTCATGCCGCGCAAAGCTGAACCCCCAATCGTCATGATGCCTTAGCTGTCTGCCGCGCCGCCAATGCTGTCGCCTTGTCCGGTTTTGCGGGCTTTGGCGGATGCCAGCGTTTCCTTCAGCTCGGTCTCCATCTTCTGCAACTCAACCTCTGCCTCAGCCCGCTTGCGCTTGCCCTCATCCGCAATCTCAAGGCTTTCATTGATCGTTGCGATCAGATGTTCGTTGGCCTCTTTGACCGCGTTGATGTCGAACACACCGCGTTCCATCTCGGTCCGGATCACCCGGTTGGCATCCCGCAGGTTTTCGGCATTGGCCGTCAGCAATTCATTGGTCAAATCATTGGCATCGCGCACCGCTTCGGCGGCCTCAGCGGATCGTTGAATGGTCACCGCCTGCGCCAATTGCGTTTCCCACAACGGCACGGTGTTCACCAAGGTCGAATTGATTTTCGTCACCAGCGATTTGTCATTCTCCTGCACCAACCGGATCGAGGGCAGGGACTGCATCGTCACCTGCCGGGTCAGTTTCAGATCATGCACCCGGCGTTCCAGATCATCCCGGGCCGACCGGATATCGCGCAATTCCTGCGCCTTCATAACGGCCTTGTCTTCGGGGGCAGCTTCGACTTCCGCCTCTTTGGCGGGGATGGTCTTTGTGTCCAGCTCGTCAATCTTTGCCTCACCCGCCGCGATGTAAAGCGCCAGTTCGTCGTAGAATTGCAGCGTCTTGTCATAAAGCACATCAAGGCTTTCGATATCTTTCAACAACACATGTTCATGCTTGAGCAAATCATCGGTAATGAAATCGATCTGGCCCTGCACTTCTTCAAACCGGGCCGCAAACTTGGCCATTGGCGCGGCACGGCCCAACAGCTTTTCCCACCAGCTGCGCTCGCGGCGGACGTCGAGTTCAGAGATTGAAAAGCCGCGAATGGTTGTCACGATATTGCGCAGACTGTCGCCCGCGGGGCCTACATCCTTGTTGCGGACACCGGCCAGCATGGATTGGCTGATTTCCTGCAATTCCGCCTGCGCGGAAGACCCGAACGAAACGATGGAATTGGTATCATCAATATCAATCTCGGCCATGCGCGTGGTAATGGCTTCGGTGGTCGGCTTGTCGGCCTGTTCGATTGTCACCAGCTCGTTTTTCGGTTCAGCCAGCACAACGGCGGTCACCTTTTCAACTTCGGCAAGGCTGGCTTCGGCCTTTTGGCGGATTGTCTCGGACATTACTCATTCCCCTTGTTATTCAGGTGCACACCCTCGCGTTGCAAGCGGTCGCGTAGCACATTGATCTCGATATCCATATCACTGCGATCATCCAGCAGCATTTTTTCGGTGCGGGCGGCGAAATTCTGCTCAAGATCGTCCAGCAGCGCCTCGTATTTTGCGCGCGCATCGGCGTCTTTGTTGCGGCCATAAAGATCGACAAACTTCATTGTCGCGTCCCGCGCACCCATCAAATAGACGCCCAGAAATTTGCGCGCGCCGGTTAAATCGCGGGGGTCTTCCTCGACCGTGCGGATCATCTTGCGGGCTATGGCGCGAAAACTGCTCACACGGGTTTCCAGTTTGCGATCCCCAAGTGCTTCGATTTGTGACTGCATCACATCCAGATGCGCCTCGGCCTGATCCACCACGCGGGCCACACGGTCCTGCTGGCGGGTATCAATCCCCTCCATCCGCTTGTCTGCCAGCGGATCAATACCAAACGCCGCGACATGCAAGCCCAATGCGGCCACACCATAAAGGACAGAGCCTATCAGACCACTATCACCCGTATAAGCCGCAATTGCAGCGCCAATGCCAGTCAGGGCCGACGCCATCATCTTGCGGGGGATCGCAGGGCGACGGGCGACGCGGCGGGCGTCGTAAGCCGCCTCTGCCTTTAATCCCTCGCGCAGCAACCATGCGGCCAGCGTCAGGACACCACCGCCGATCAATGCGGTAACCAGCGTCACTGGACCTTCATTCAGGGATGTGAAAACCAGAATAACAGCAGGGACAAACAGCACATTCGCCCGTGAACCAGCCTTGGCCACCATACGCTGATCCACGATTTCCTCGCGGATTGCATCTGCCTGCGGATCGGCCCCATCAGGGCTGAACTGTCCGCCGAAACGCTTGGCCATCAGGCGGACCCCAGCCAGCCGGTGGCAATGCCGATCAGCAGTACCACCAGCAACACATATGCCACACGTTTGAACGTCGCTTGCATCGTATCCTCCTTAGTGGCCTGCCGTGTCACCGACACCACAGCCTGCATCGTTGTTATCGCCGCCGTAAAGAACGTCAGCACCGCGGCGACAAACAAAATCAACAAGATCAAACGCATCATCTATGTGCCGCTCCCTCATTTTGCTTCTGCCTTCAGATAAGTGCGCTGCGGCTGTTTTACGAGTGTTTCTGCAATGCAGCCCGTTCTGCGTTCAACTTGCGATTATAGCCGGATTGCAGGATTTCCACCGCAAACAACACCACAACCGAGAAGTAGAAAGTCGATTTCGACATCGGGATAATCTCGCGATCAAAGATGCGCAGGGCCTGATCCTTGGCCTCCTCATGGGGCACGCCCATCGCCTCAACCCCGTGCACGGCAGCCTGTCCGGCCTCACCCAGCAGGACGACACCAACGATCAACAGAATGAACAGGCCCAGTACCTCATACATGCGGTTCTTTTCCAAAAATCGGGTCACGCCATCAGCCAGTAGCAGCATCGCGAGGCCCGACAAGATAATTGCTGCGGCCAGAATGGGGATCACATCGGTGATCGCAATCGCGGACAGTACGGAATCAAAGGAAAAGATCAGGTTCATGAACACGATCAGCCCCACGACCTGCGCCGCCGATTTACCACTTTTGCCCTCAACATCGTGGTCCAGATGATCCATCGACAGCATGTGGCTGATCTCTTTCACAGCCGTATACATGATGAAAATACCACCGAAGACAAAGACGACCGTGGCGAAATTGACGCCGCCCGTGATCACCCCATCCCAGGTAAAGGTATAAAACGGGGCCGATAACGCACCAATCAGTTTGATCATCGCATAAAGCAGGATCAGCCGCATTGCGACGGCCAGAATAATGCCCCAGCGCCTGACGGTCTGCTGTTGTGCGACGGGTGCGCGCTTACTTTCGATCGAGATATAAAGAAGGTTATCGAAGCCCAACACAGCTTGCAAAAAGCACAGCATAATCAGATTTGTCGCGTTTTCCAGCGTTAGAAGGTCGGCCAAAAGATGTCCCCCGGTATTTTCTTTTGCAGCTACAATGCACAACGCAAGTAACAGGACAAGGTTCAAGTCGCGCGCTTTTTCCCCCTTGTCGAGCGGTATTTAGTACTTTTGCCTGGTTGGGCGGTGCAATCATTGCGGCATAAAGTGCTTCGGGCGTCGTGACCGCAAGTCGATCACGATCGCTGTTTTGCGAACCGTAGACGAGTCAATCGAACCTGTCGCCACTCCGTAATCATCCAGAAATGGTTGGGGCATAAGGTTCGGTTCATGCAACGCCTCTGTTCATTTCATCCGATAAAGCCCCGGAAAACACCGTAATGCTGATGAAAGGATCGGTCACTACTTTGTGCGGACACGCAAGAAGGAGGGCCCAGATGACGATGGATGCCGCAAGTGCAGGAATTGCCAATCCTGCTGATTAGAGTATCAAAACCATGGAATACGACCCCGCAATGGACTTTTCACAGCCGATGAACGTCCCGGGTAAGGTCGATGATAAGATTACTGTCCCCGATGATGTGCTCGAAAAGATCATCAATGGTGACACAGAGCCAGCGATTAAGCTTGAGGGTGGCATACCAGCGACCGCGGCGCGCACCCTGCAGGCCGTTTACACCAATGATCCAACTGGCGGCGCGCTGGGTCAACCTGATCCTATGCCGATCACTTCCCGGGAAAGCGCCCTGAAGATCAAAGAGATTGTGGGCGACGTTGTTGATGCCGTGCTTCCAGATGCGCTTGTGGTAGGCGTCACTGGGCCACGTGGCCGCACCTTCGGTCTGGAGTCCTTTGCAACCGGTGATAAGACATCTTTCAACGCACTTGGCCTGAACGCGCCCGGGCAATCCGTAGTTGGCAAGGTGGCCCTGGATTCTGAAGGCAATATCAATTCCGAACTCGGTTTCTGTTATGCCAAGAAAATCAAAATCCCTGCCTTGGCGAATACAGAGGGTTTGGTTTTCGTCAATGTTCGCTCTGACTCCCTGCCAAGCGATCTGGAATGGAAGTCCGATGGCAGTAACGGCATGATCCCGGACGTAAAGGAAGGCGAAACCGTCACTGTAAGCGTCAACTTCGGTGGAGCTTATTCCATATCCGATGCCGCCGCTGCAGCCATCGGTGCGGCTGCAGGGGCCGCTATGATTCTGCCGGTACCAGGTCCTGGTGCACGCCTTGGCGCGGAAGCTGCAAACGCGCCTGGATATGACGCTTGGGCCGGGGTTGCCTGGCGTGCCACGGCCACATTTAATAGTGAGGGGTTAGCTTCAGTTAAGATCGGCGATACCGAGATTCCCGTCGACCAAATCGGCGACTTTGTTGGGGATATGATGGGCAAGTCGGCTAACCGTATCAACGATGAGCTGGAAACAAACTAGAATACTGACCTCGTGCCGGCCGACAAATGTCGACCGGTCTCCGGGAACAGTGTCGAAACCTGACTTTAGCTCTCAGTAAGGCGCGTCTCGGCCATGAAGTGAATACATGATGGAAGTGAAACACTTGGCCGAACACCGCATGCCCGACGACGAAGCGCCGAACGGTTGCGCGTTGGGCTGAAAGGTCTTTTAAGGTCATCGCACGTCCCACCGTTAGCGATATTATGACCGTTTCTTCGGGTGGCATGACTTGCTACTTTTTGCGTCGCGCGGCGATTTGCGTACCCGTGTCGGGGTGGGTTTGCCCGAAATGCCAAGCTGATCGCGCACCACACGTTGTTTCAATTCCTCAACCTCACCCTGCTTGAGCGTGCCAAGCTGAAATGGCCCGTAACTCACCCGGATCAGGCGGTTCACGGTCACACCAATCGCCTCCATCGTGCGGCGGATTTCGCGGTTCTTGCCTTCGCGGATCGACACGGTCAGCCAGGCATTGGCACCCTGCTGGCGGTCAAACGTGACGACCATCGGCTGATAGGACACCCCGTCAACCGTAATGCCCGCGCGCAACTGATCCAGCTTTGCCTCGCTCACCGATCCGTTGATCCGGACCCGGTACCGGCGCAGCCAGCCGGTGCTGGGCAATTCCAGCTTTCGTTTCACACCGCCATCATTGGTCAGCAGCAACAAGCCTTCAGAGTTGATATCAAGCCGCCCCACCGACATCACCCGCGGCAAATCATCAGGCAGGGCATCAAAAACCGTCTCGCGATCCCGCTCATCCCGCTCGGTCGTCACAAGACCCGCAGGCTTGTGATACAGCCAGATGCGCGGCGGATCAGGTTCGCCCACCCGCTTGCCATCAACGACAATTTTGTCGTCATTGGTGACATTCAGCGCGGGGCTCACGATCACCTTACCATTGACCGACACGCGGCCAGCCTCAATCATCCGCTCCGCCTCACGGCGGCTGGCAATGCCCGCACGGGACAAAACCTTGGCAATGCGGTCGCCATCTTTGGGTATATCAGTCATGCCCCGCGTTTAGAGGCAAGGCCGGGCCACTGCAAATACGTTCTGTTGTATGATCTGTTTTGACCGCCGGGACAAAGCGGACATTGCTTAGTTCCAGGGAACGCCCGCTTCCCGAAAGCAGCCGCCTTGGCGGTTAACTCGTGTCATGGGGCATAGGGTTCAGACATTTTTCAAGTGGTAATGCGAAGGATTTGTTCTGCGGTTTTTCGAAATTCCAGATACTGCTTCTTACCAATCGCACTTTCAATTTTTGCCTCGATCTCTTCGACGGCGCGGACACCGGTACTGGCCAAATCCTGTCCGTCCTTTGATAATTCTAGAACAAACGCACGCCTGTCGGCAGGGGATGGCACACGGCTCAGCAACTGGCTTTCCTCAGCGCGGTTAATCAATCGGCTCGCCGTATTGAGGTCGATACCGAGAAAGCGAGCATAGCTCGCTTGGGTGGCGTTAGGATTGCTCTCGATTGCCATCGCCAAGCCGATGAGACGCACATCTTCGCTAACCCTTCGACAGGCTTCAAGCAGTTGCATCCGGAATGTTGCGCTTATGCGACCAAGCAGAAGTCCAAGGGGTAGGGTCGAGAGGGCCTCTTCGTCGGGTGACTTCAATTCGGGTGTTGTCATTTTTCATACCAATTGATACTATATCAAATGCCATTATATGAGAGACTGCCATGCGTATCAATTCTTTCGTCGCTTTCGGCGCCGTAGCTTTCGCCGTTTCCGGCGTGCTGAACATCTTCGCTGATTTCATGCCTGAAACGGCAACCCGGCTCATGAACTTCATCGGGGTTTGCCTGGGCGTCGTTGGCCTACAGGCGCTCTACGTCTATTCGCATCAAAAAACTGGTGCGGCGGCCCTCGCAGGAGTCTTGCTTGCAACGTTTGGCTTTCTGGGCATAGCTGGTTTTCTGTTTACGGATGCTTTTGTTTTTCCCTCGCTTGATCCGGTCACAGTTGAAACATTGACTGCGGGAACGACAGGACTGGCGATATTCGCAGCCGTCATTCTGTATGTTCTTGGCGTCCTGCTTTTCGCGGCGACGCTTTACCGGGCAAGGGCACTCCCCAGACCCGCTTTGCTGCTTTGGGCAATCGGAACTCTGCCGACACTTGCAGCCATTGCCTTGCCCGCCTTTGTGATGACCATTGCTGAGATCATTGCAAGCGCCGGAGTGATCTGGATCGCATTGTCAATCTTACGTGAGATGCGCTCTGGGAACTGGACGTATTGACCTTCGCGGAAGGTGGGAAAGCGAACATCTATATCGGCTGCAGCATGCGACAACTGGGGGCTCTAAACAGACATTGATTTGTCCACCAACGAACAGTCCGCGCCCCTAGTCCAGCTTCCGCGCCTCATCCACCAGCATCACCGGAATGCCGTTGCGGATCGGGAACGCCAGATGCGCTGATTTCGACACCAGCTCCTGTTTCTCCGCATCATAGACCAGCGTCGCTTGCGTCATCGGGCACACCAGCGCCTCCAGCATTTTGGGGTCAAAACCTGCATCGCTCATTGCATCACCTCTTCTCCGTTCCCGCCACGCAAAGCAAATTCGATCAGGGTCAGCAGGGTTTCGCGCCGGGTGGATAGCGATGGCGCCTCAAGCAGAGCCTGCTTGTCCTCTGGTTCAAATGGGCAGAGCATCGACAGGGAATTGATCAGCAACTCATCCTCTGCCTCGCCCAGACTTTCCCAATCGGTTGATAGGCCCTGATCGACCAGAAACCGGCCCAGCGCGTCCATGAACCGTTCACGGTCAAATGTCGGGTCTTTCTCGGTTCCGCCCAGATCGCGGTCAAACCCCTGCCAGCTGACCTTGCAACGCCGGTAAGGGGTGAAGCCTTCGACCTCTTCGATGATACGAAAGCGGGATGCGCCCGACAGGGTGATCATGTAGCGCCCGTCTTCGGTTTCAGAAAACGCGGTGAGCTTGCCCGCGCAACCGATGCTGTGCAGCTTGCCCTGCTGTCCGGGGGTGTCATAGGGCTGCACCATCCCGATCAGACGATTGGACGTTTTCAGCACGTCATCCAGCATTGCCAGATAGCGCGGCTCAAACAGGTGCAGCGGCAAGCGCGAGCGCGGCAAAAGCAGCGCGCCCGGCAGGGGAAACACCGGAATGGTGTCTGGCAGATCGGTTGATGATATCATGACCCGTAACCTAGGCCAAACCGGGCCTCAGGCAAATATCAGGGACGATAGTTTGCGGCGGCCATTCAGCACGATGGGATCTTTTGCCTCACGTGCATCGAAAATCGTGAAAAGCTGCGCCTTTGCCGCCCCATCATTCCATTCGCGATCACGGCGGAAAAGCTCCAGCAGTTCCGTCACGGCTTCCTCGACCTTGCCATTGGCATGTAGGGCAATCGCCAGATCAAAACGGGCCTGGTGGTTGTCCGGTTCTGCATCAACCGTGGACTGCAATTCGGTCACGGGGCCTGCATTTGCAGCCTCGCGCGCCAGCGTGATCTGCGCATGCACCGCCTCAAGCAGCGGGTCGGTCGAAATTTCAGCCGGTGCTCCGTTCAAAATCGCTTCCGCCTGATCTACGTCGTCCAACGCCAGATAGGACCGCACCAACCCGGCATAGGCAGCCGCATTATTGGGTTCTTCCTGCAAGATCGCGGCAAAGGTTTCCGCAGCATCCGCTGCGGCCCCTTCTTCCAGCATCTGATCAGCGGCTTCTATCGCGGCGGCAAGCCCTTCGGCCTCTGGATCGCCTGCAAGGGCTGCGATCTTTTCGACAAAAGCATCAATTTCGGACGGGGGCAGCGCGCCCTGAAATCCATCCACCGGCTTGCCCTGATAAAACGCATAGACGGTGGGGATCGACTGCACCTGCAACTGACCCGCATAAATCTGGTTGGCATCCACATCGATCTTGACCAGCTTGACCCGGCCACCCGCTTTGGTGACTGCCGCCTCAATCGCGGGGGTCAGAGTCTTGCAGGGCCCACACCACGGCGCCCAGAAATCGACAATTACCGGAACGGTCTGGGACGCTTCGATCACGTCAGGGCCAAACGTGCCGTCGGTGCCATCCTTGATCAAATCAGCAGGGGCGTTCGGGGTGCCATCGAGTTCGAGCATCTATCATCTCCTTGATCCGTGTTGCGCCTTATATGTGCGCATGAGCGCAAAAGGCCAAGGGGCAAAGACGCTTTACCATTCACCTGCCAAATTCTAGCCTGATCGCCATGACCTATCCCAAACTTGCCGCTCTCGCTGTTGTCGTGCATGACGGAAACGTTTTGCTGGTGCGGCGCAAGAAAGAACCTGACGCAGGCCTGTGGGGGTTTCCCGGTGGGCATGTGGAGCTTGGGGAAACGGCATTGGCCGCGGCCGCACGCGAGCTGATTGAAGAAACAAGTGTGGTGGCAACGCCGCTGCGATACTTGACGAACCTTGACATCATTATCCGTGAAGGCGGCACGCCGCTTCATCATTTTTTGTTGGCGGCGGTCTTGTGTCGGTATGAAAGCGGAGAGCCGCAGGCAGGGGATGATGCGCTGGAAGCTGGCTGGTTCGATGCAGGCCAAATCGCCATGCTGCCCAAAAGCGCGAATGTCGATACGGTGATCGGCCTTGCGATGTCGTAAGGTGGATCCCGATCCACCCTACCGGATGGTGACACCGACGATGGGCCCAAGCTGAAACCCGATATCGGACCGCCCTAAAGACTCCGCATGCAGCCGCGACACCTTGCCATCAAAATAAAGCGCATTCGGCAGGCGAAGGTAGTCGCGAAAGAAACTGCCGAATTCATGAAACGTGACCGTATCGTTGGAAATCACAAATATCGCCGTTTGCCCGTCGGCCGTCGTGCCCACCCCATTCCGGATGAACCGCGAGGTGCTGTCAGGCAGAAACCGGGGATGCAGTGCACCGTCGATCACCAGCATGGGACCGGATTGCGTTGCATCGCGGCAGACTGGCGCGGTTTCAACATACTCCAGTGTCTCATAGACTTGGACGCGGCTGTCATTGATACAGAATACGCCATTGGGCAGCAGCCCAAAATTGCCCGGGCCCGCGTTGGTGATGACGCGCATCGTCTCGACACCATCTTCGACGTAGTGACCCACAGGCGACCGGTCATCATGGTACATGCCCGCGTTCATCGCAAAAACCAGTGTTCTGTCGGCCAGCATGTCTTCGATTGCGCCAAAGCTGCCCAGCACCTCACCCGCTTCATCGCGGTGGAACAATTGCAGCGCATGCGACGCCGCATCAACGGTACAAGCGGTGTAACCTTTGCCCGCATATTCGACATCTTCGCAGGTGACCGCCGCCACTGGCGAGGCCAGCAGAAAAATCAACGCCGCCCAGCGCATCAGTCGTCAAGGTCCTGACGGACGTGATCCTCTTCCAGCAGGGCGCGGGTCGCGTCCATCTGGTCAAAGGTGCCGTCGATTTGAAACCGCAGCTCGGGTGCGAATTTCATCGACCCGCCCTTCACCACCAAGTGCCTGATTTCGTATACATTTCGGCGCAGCGCCTCAAGCGCCTCTTCCTTGCCTTGCCCGCCAAGGGGCAGCACAAAAGCCGTCGCGATCCGCAGGTCAGGGGTCATCCGCACCTCACCCACGGTGATCGACATGCGCACCAGTTCGTCGTCATGCACGTCGCCGCGTTGCAAAACCTCTGACAGGATACGACGGAATTGTTCACCCACGCGCAGCATACGCTGGGTTGGTGCCTTACCGTCACGATTTGAATTCTTTGCCATGCCCCCATTTACGCCCTGTGCACAGGCTTGCCAAGCGGGGCTTTCGCAACAGGCGCGGCACCGCTAAGACGGGGCAAGCGTAAAGGGACAAAACCATGACAGACATTCCAGGTATCGTGATCACCGGCGGATCGGGCAAAATGGGGCAAATGCTTATCAAAAACGTGCTGGCGTCTGACAAATGCCGCTTGGTGGGCGTTTTGGAACGGGACGGTAATGCTTGGATTGGCCAGGATGCAGGTGTGATGTTGGGTGGTCAGCCTGTCGGTGTGAATGTAACGGATGACGCAGTGGAGGTGTTTGCAAAGGCGCAGGCGGTCATTGATTTCACATCTCCGGCTGCCACGGTCGGTTTTGCCGGATTGGCAGCGCAAGCGCGCGCTGTCCATGTGATCGGCACAACCGGACTGTCAGACGATGATCTTAAAGCGATCCATGCTGCGTCCCGCCACGCCGCGATCGTACGGGCGGGGAACATGTCGCTGGGTGTTAACTTGCTGGTGCAATTGACAAAAAAAGTTGCTGCCGCATTGGATGAAGATTTCGATATTGAGATCATCGAGGCGCATCATGGTCAGAAGGTCGATGCCCCGTCCGGCACCGCGCTCATGCTGGGCGAGGCCGCCGCCGACGGGCGCGGGGTCAAGTTCAAGGATGTGCTGGATAGCGGGCGCGATGGGATTACTGGCGCACGCAAGCGCGGCGATATCGGGCTAAGTGCCATTCGCGGCGGGGATATCGTGGGCGAACATGACGTGATGTTTGCAGCCCCCGGTGAACGGATCGTGCTGCGCCATGTGGCAACTGACCGCGCAATTTTCGCCCGTGGCGCGCTCAAAGCAGCGCTTTGGGGGCAGGATCAGGCGCCGGGCGAATATGACATGATGGATGTCCTGGGCCTTTAACTGCCTAACAACTGAACCAAATCGAAACATGCTGCGTATAAGGGTTGTACTCAATGAAACGAGGTGCCCGATGAAATATGCTGTTTTGACACTTGCGCTTGCCCTTGGTGCGACACCCGCGCTGGCAGATAGCTATGTGCCGGTCAAGGATCAGGCCACATTTCTGTCGCTGATCGAAAACCGGGAATTGCGCAATTTCTTTTATGGCGTACGCCTGAACGTTCTTGAGAACGGCAGTATTCAAGGGGCCGCCATTGGTTGGGACATCGAAGGCACATGGAGCTGGCAAGATGGTTATTTCTGCCGCGAGATGAGCTGGGGCGGCGATCCGATCCCCTATAACTGCCAGTTAGTCGAAGCGCGCGGCGACGACCAGATGCGGTTTACCGTTGACCGTGGTGCCGGGGATTCTGCGTCTTTTCGGCTACGGTAGAATTACCCGACATCAGGCGCCCCGTACCGCAGAATGACGGGGACGATCAGGTCTTCTTCATCAATCAAATGCCTGTCGAGCAGGCTTTGTAATTTGGTCAATTCCGCTTGAAACGCGCCGGCGACTGTTTGTAGCCGGTCGCGGTCCGCTGTGCCGCCAATCACTTCGTTGGCCCGCGCGACAAAACCCGCCAGAAACGCATCAATATCGTGATGGTCCTTATCAAGGATTTCGAATCCCTTCGCGATCCGTGCGTCTTTTGTCACGAGCTTGGGGAAGTAATACGTGTCCTCAATGGTGTGATGTTCATGCAAGCCGTTCACAAACATTCCACCATAGCGCGAGATCAGCGCAACATAGTGATCCGGCGCGGTTTTGCGGTCCAGCAATGCCTCTGTCCCGCTGCGCATCTCATCCATTAAGCGGCGGAACATCAAATGACGATCAAGCCAGAACCGGATCAACCCATCGAATCCAGGATCACTTTCCCAGGTCGCGCGCGGGTAATCTTCTAGCAATACGCGCAGCGCATCAGGCAGCTGCTTGCGGGTGCTGAGCGCCAGTTCTGTCATGTGATGTCCTGCCCCTTTTGCAAAAACAGCCCTGCGCCCCGCTGCCAACGAATCAAAACCAGCGATTGGCTTATGCCATTGGTCAGATAGTTTTGCGGATTGGTCAAAAACTATCCACATCTTGCGCATGTTCTGGGTTCACCCCTGCCTTAGGCAAATGTCCCTGCGTTAACATCGGATTGGCCTTGCCATTTTGGTTAACAAATCAAAAGATACCTTCATCCGCGCGATAAGCGTGCGACAAAATCGAAAAGTGCACCGGCTAACGGTGTAAAAACAAGGGAGATTTTCATGACATTGAAATCAAAACTGATGGCGACCGGCGCCGCATTCCTTATCGCGACGGGCGGTATGGTCTACGCGGATGGCCATGCCACCCACCCAGAAACCGGCGAAACCCTCGCTTCTGACCAGACTTTCACCTATCGCGATCTTGACGAAAGCCCGTCGATTGATCCCGGCGTGGCCGAGGATAGCGCTGGCGGTGATATCATCCGTGATCTTTTTGAAGGTTTGTATAATCAGGATGCCAGCGGTGCTTTGATTCCCGGCGTCGCGCTGAGCCATGAGGTCAGCGAAGACGGCCTGATTTATACGTTCACATTGCGTGACAACGCCAAATGGTCGAACGGTGAACCGGTCACGGCTGCTGATTTCGAATTTGGCTGGAAGCGCGCGGCCTCACCAGAGCTGGCATCGCCCTATAGCTGGTACATTGAGCTGACAACCGTTGAAAACGCGGCCGCAGTCATCGCCGGTGAAATGGACCCTTCTGAGCTGGGGATCACGGCGATTAATGACACGACACTGGAAATCCGGCTGACGCAGCCGCTGCCCTATTTCCCCGATATGACCACGCATTACACGCTGTTCCCCGTGCCAGAGGCCACAATCGCCGAATTTGGCGATGACTGGGTCAAGCCGGGTAATATGGTGTCCAATGGCGCCTACGTGCTGACGGAGCATGTGCCGCAAGAACGGCTCGTGCGTGAGCGCAACGAGATGTATTGGGACAACGAAAACACCATCATCGACAAAACCGTTTCGTTGATCATCCCCGATGAAAACGT
Organism: uncultured Paracoccaceae bacterium; assembly: GCA_947489445.1. Lineage (GTDB taxonomy): Bacteria > Pseudomonadota > Alphaproteobacteria > Rhodobacterales > Rhodobacteraceae > Yoonia. The sequence goes on along the minus strand of CANLDN010000017.1, from coordinate 18,919 downwards.
CGCACTGACCCGTTTTCTTGCCGGAGAGCTGAACAGAACCGATGTGCCTGCAGGGCAATTCCCCCGTTTGGCAGAACAATATCCAGACGACATTATGTCCGTGCCAAATGCGTGTTCCTACTACTACACGATCAACCTGACAGACACGACCAACCCCGCGCTGCTTGACGGGAATGTGCGGCAGGCGCTGTCACTTGCCGTCAACAGGGATGTGATTGTGGAAAATGTGTTGGCTGGCGGTCAATGGCCTGCATACACATTCACACATTGGGCGACGGCTGGGTTTGAAACACCAGAAACGCCCATCGCAGCAATGGATCAGGCCGAACGTGACGCAAAGGCCAAGGAACTGATGGCAGAGGCGGGTTATGGCCCTGATAACCCATTGTCCGTCAACCTGATCTTCAACACGTCAGAGTCGCACAGATCAGTTGCCATCGCGATCAGCCAGATGTGGAAGCAGACGCTGGGTGTCGAAACCGAGCTTGCTAATCAGGAATGGCAAACCTTCCTCGAAACCCGCGGCAATCAGGACTATGAAATCGCCCGCGCTGGCTGGTGTGCTGACTATAACGAGGCGTCAACTTTCCTTGATTTGATGGATACAAATTCGGGATACAATGACGCGCAGTATAGCAATGCCGAAGTTGACGCATTGCTGGCCGCTGCAAAAACATCTGACAACCCGCAGGCGGCTTATACGCAGGTTGAGCAGATCATCAGCCAGGATGTGCCGATCATTCCGATCTACCACTACGCTGCGGCAAAAATGTTGGATGATGCGGTCGAGGGTTGGCCCTACGAAAACTTCCAGCAGAAATGGTATTCAAAAGACTTGTACATCGTCGCTGAATAAGCCCACTTCCCTGCGCCGCGCCCCAAGAAACCGGGGCGCGGCACTTTTCTTCACAATATCCAGATTTGTGGACCCCTGACATATGTTTAGCTTTGTCGTTCGCCGCCTTGCCGTGGCCATCCCGACCCTATTGGTGCTGGTCATCATATCGTTCATCCTGATGTATTCCGCCCCGGGTGGACCCTTCAATTCCGAACGCCCGCTGCCGCCCGAGGTACTGGCGAATATCCAGGCGAAATACGGACTGGACCAGCCGTTCTGGCGGCAGATCGTCAATTATGTCTGGGGCGTTGTGTCCAGCTTCGATTTTGGTCCGTCGTTTCAGTACAAAGATCGCAGCGTGAACGACATTATCGCGCAAGGGTTTCCGGTGACGCTGACCTATGGGTTCTGGTCCTTCGTGGTGGCCGTCTCTGTCGGCGTGTCGCTGGGTGTGGCCGCCGCGATCCGGCAGAACTCCTGGCTGGATTATTTGGCGGTCGGTATTTCGGTTGGTGCGCAGGTGCTGCCGAATTTTGTCATGGCGCCGATCCTTGTGCTGACCTTTACCCTATGGCTGGGCTGGTTGCCCGGTGGCGGCTGGAACGGGGGCCAGTGGCAGAACCTAGTCATGCCGGTGATCGCGCTTTCGACCTCTTATATGGCGTCTATCGCACGGATCACTCGGTCGTCGATGCTGGAGGTGCTGAACACCAACTTTATCCGCACCGCGAAGGCCAAGGGGCTGCCCATGCGGCGGGTGATCTGGCGTCACGCCATGAAGCCGACGATACTGCCGGTTCTGTCCTATCTTGGGCCTGCATTCGTGGGGATGATTACCGGATCTGTTGTGATCGATGTGTTCTTCTCGACCGGCGGAATTGGACAGTTCTTTGTGAACTCTGCCTTCAACCGGGACTACTCCGTTATCATGGGGATCACCATTCTGGTGGGTGCCCTGACGATCCTTTTCAATCTCGTGGTCGATATCCTCTATGCGTGGATTGACCCGAAAATCCGTTATTAAGGGGGCCAGAGCATGTTTCCCAACAAAGCCGCAATCGAAGGCATTGGCGATGCCGCCCATCTGGCCGAGGTCAAAGGACGGTCCCTTTGGGCCGACGCCCGGACCCGGTTTTTCCGCAACAAGGCCGCTGTCGTATCACTGGTCATGCTGGGGCTGATCGCAAGTTTTGCCTTGTTTGGACAGTTCTTTGCTCAATATGACAAGGGCTTTGTCGATTTTTCGCTTATTGGCAGCAACGCCTACAAGGGCGTCCCATCGATTGAGACTGGCCACTATTTCGGGACTGATAGCAACGGGCGCGACCTGTTCGCGCGGACCGTGCAGGGCACCGGAATTTCGCTGATGGTTGGCATTGTCGGCGCACTGGTCGCGGTCATTGTCGGCACGCTTTATGGCGCAACGGCAGGATATTATGGCGGGCGTATTGATGGGCTGATGATGCGGATCGTGGATGTGCTGATGTCGATCCCGTTCATGTTCGTGCTGATCCTGATGCTGGTGATCTTTGGGCGGTCCATCTTCATGCTGTTTCTGGGGATCGGATTGATTTCATGGCTGGATATGGCGCGGATTGCACGGGGGCAGACCCTGACGATCAAAAACAAGGAATTCGTCGAAGTCGCCGTCGCTACCGGCGTCCGCCCCAGCAAGATCATTCTGCGCCATATCGTGCCGAACCTGTTGGGGATTGTGATTGTTTACGCCACCCTGCTGGTCCCTTCGATGATTATCTTCGAAAGCTTCATCAGCTTTCTGGGTCTTGGCGTGCAAGAGCCGAACACATCGCTGGGTGCCCTGATCAATGAAGGCGCACGCACGATGCAATTCGGATACTACTGGCAGATCGCCTATCCACTTTTCTTCTTTGTCATCACCATCTTCGCCTTCTTCTTTGTCGGCGATGGTTTGCGTGACGCACTCGACCCTAAGGACCGCTGAACATGGCACTACTCGAAATTGATGACCTGCGCGTCACCTTCACGACCGCAGACGAGGACGTGAATGCCGTGAACGGCGTCAGCTTCAGCATTGATAAGGGCGAAACCCTTGCGATTGTTGGGGAATCCGGATCAGGAAAAAGCCAGACTGCCTTTGCGGCGATGGGGCTTTTGGCCAAGAACGGACGCGCCACTGGCGTTGCCCGGTTTGACGGGCATGATTTGCTGACGATGAACCAGCGTGCGCTGAACAAGATCCGCAGCCGCGAGATTGCGATGATCTTTCAGGACCCGATGACCTCGCTCAACCCCTATATGCGGGTCAGCGATCAGATGGCAGAGGTGCTGATGCTGCATGACGGGATCAGCAAATCAAACGCCGTGACCAAGGCGGTGCAGATGTTGGATGCCGTCCGCATTCCCGATGCACGGGCGCGGGTCACGATGTTTCCGCATGAGTTTTCCGGCGGTATGCGCCAGCGGATCATGATTGCCATGTCGCTTCTGTGTCAGCCGCGCCTGCTGATCGCAGACGAACCGACGACGGCACTGGATGTGACGGTGCAGGCGCAGATCATGCAGGTGCTGTCGGACATTCGGGATGACTTTGGCACGGCGGTGATCCTGATCACCCATGACCTTGGAATCGTTGCCGGATTCTGTGATCGGACCCTTGTGATGTATGGCGGCCAGATCATGGAAGAAGGGCCAACTGATGATGTTTTCGCCGACCCATCACACCCCTACACCACTGGCCTGCTGAAGGCTGTCCCACGGCTGGACCGCGCCGATGCAGAGCTTGCGGTGATCGCTGGCGAACCGCCGGACATGTCGCGCTTGCCTTATGGTTGCCCATTCTCACCGCGCTGCGCACAGGTGATGGACAACTGCCCCGCACAGCGACCAAAGCTTGAGGTCGCGGGCAATCGCCGCCGCGCTTGTCATCTGCCCGTGAAGGAGGTTGCGTGATGTCTACATTGCTGTCTGTGCGCAATCTGTCGGTCACTTTCGATGTGCGCCGCCCCGGATCATGGCCCTGGACCAAGCCACGGAAATTGCATGCGGTTTCAGAAGTTTCATTTGACCTTCAGGCCGGTGAATGCCTTGGAATCGTTGGGGAATCCGGGTCAGGAAAATCGACCATTGCGCGGGCGATTGTGGGGACGATCCCGTCTTCGGGTGGGAACATATTCTTTGAAGAGCACGACCTTGCCAATATGGACCCACGCCAGCGCCGGGTACACCGGCGTGACGTGCAAATGATCTTTCAAGACCCGCTTGCGGCCCTGAACCCACGCATGACAGTGGGTGAGATTATCGCGGAGCCGTTGGTCACGCATGAACCGAACACCCCGCGCAAAGAGGTCAAGGCGCGGGTGCGCGAGTTGATGGAACGGGTGGGCCTGCTGCCCAATCTGATTAATCGGTATCCGCATGAGTTTTCCGGCGGGCAATGTCAGCGGATCGGGATCGCGCGCGCGCTGATCCTGAAGCCGAAGCTGATCATCTGCGACGAACCGGTGTCGGCGCTGGACGTGTCCGTCCAGGCGCAAGTCATCAATTTGTTGATGGAATTACAACGGGATATGGGATTATCGATGATCTTTATCGCCCATGACCTGAGCGTGGTGAAGCATATCAGTGACCGGACGCTGGTGTTGTATCTGGGCCGCGTCATGGAGACAGCGGATAGTCACAAACTGACCACCGCGCCAGAGCATCCGTATAGTCAGGCGTTGATTGCGTCGGTGCCGATCCCCGACCCTGTGCTGGAGCGTGCCCGCCCGCGTCCGATCCTTGAAGGCGAATTGCCGTCGCCATTGGCCCCGCCATCGGGCTGCGTGTTCCGCACCCGATGCCCGAAGGTGCAGCCGTCCTGCGCAGAAGCGCGCCCGGCGCTGGAGGATATCGGCGGCAGGCATTTCGTGGCATGTCCGTTTCACGAAGCGGAACAGGTATTGGCAGTCAATGAATAGACCGCGCGCGCAACACCTTTTCGGGTGATCGCCCAAAGCATGGCAGAACCAGCGTTAAGACAAGCAAAACAGGGCATTTGTGCCATACAGAACCTATGCAGAAAGCATGCGCAAACCATGCGCATGACTGCATGGTTTTGGCGGATTAACCGGGCGTACGGTCGCCATTTGTGAAGCGTTGGTTAATGCGCTGGCAAGACGGCCGTGTTTGGACCGATTTTCTTGGTGCTTCCGCGCCCGCGGGCTTTGCTGATTAAGTGCTTTGACCTTTCTGTCAGGTGAAATCTACTTTGATGGCCGCTCTGCGGACTTTGCTGCCATTAGCTGCTGTCGCACGAAGGTCCGCTCATAAATAGACAAGATACAACACGCGTGTCACTCTTTCGTATGACCAGTGATATTCCCGAGCTTTCTGGCAGCCGCGTTCGACTTCGCCCCTTTTGTCGTGCTGACGTTGTTGGACGTTTGGCCCTCGGAAGATCACCAGAAATCGTCCGTAGCTTTGGAGGCAATCCAGATGGCCTTGCGCCTTATTCAGAAAGTGATGCGCGGTCTTGGGTAGAGTGGAACATGGCGCACCCTCTTTGCTGGGCCGTCGAAGTCGAGGGTCGCTTGTTAGGGGAGGCGCGTCTCGACGGTCTCAATCTACAGGATAGCCGGGCACGCTTGGCAACCGGGCTGTACGACGTTTCGCAACTCGGGAAGGGGCTAGGTCGGGAGATGATAAGGCTGGTCTTGTCGCATGCTTTCGAAACGATCGGTCTGCATCGCGTTGATCTACGGGTACTGGCGTTCAATGAGCGAGCAATACGCTGTTATCGCGCCTGCGGCTTTGTCGAAGAAGGCCGCGAGCGCGAAAGTGCTCGTATCGGCGATGTCTGGCACGATGACATCATCATGGGAATACTCTCAGAAGAATACCAAGCTATGTCGAAATAGCCCGGTCAAATTCGCAGAGCCGTCATTCGCCACCTTGCAGCAAGTCTGTAGGTCTGGGCTCGCTGCCGACATCTGACTGATTTGGTCAGTTGACCGGTGTCAGCCCAAACCGGACATTGGTTTTCATGCTTGAAGCAACCCGGTTTCGACACTCGGGGCGGAAAGCCGTCATTCGCTGCCAACGCAGCGGAAATCCAAGCAGGCTTCGAAAGCGGACCTTTGCCACTGACATCGCCGGCTCATACTGTTTTGGCTCAGTTTTCAGGATGGTGGAAACTCGTTGCGGTCACGAGCCGTTTCAAACGCAATGCTAGACACGGACCTTCGCATCTGCGCTGCATGGAGCTTTTCCCATCACTACGCCGCTACATCCCACGGGTTAGGTCGAGGACAAGACCGCAGAACCCTTTCAATTCATCGGGGTTTGTATCGCCGTAGGGATCGCCATCAATCTCGGCATGGTTCTCGACCCTCGAATAGGTGTTGATATCCTTAAGGTCCTCGAGTGCACCTTTGAACGGGTGATCGTTGTGCGCATCGTTTAGGGCGCGGATGATTTGATCCAGCGTCGCAGCTTCGCCAAAGAGTCCGGGGTCAGCTTTGCGGTAGAAGTCTTCGCAGACGGTTCGCAGGCGAGACCTGATATATGAAAGTTCGTGGGGCTCGCCCTCGATGAACTCCTCAATCTTCATGCGCTCCGTAACATGGCGCGGTTGCGTCGAGCCGGGAATGTCGTAGGGCGTGATGGTCGTAACGCCGGGCGCGCCTGTTTGGAGCGCGAACGACTTGATCAATTTCTGGTCGATTTTATCCCACATCAGGCGGAGGAATCCCTTGTCGTGCGACAGAACGATGGTCTGTTTGGCCCGGTCACAAATCCTTCTGATCTCGATGGCCGTGAACTGTCGCCTGAAATTGTCCAAACTTGTAAACGGGTCATCCAGAACAACGATTGTCTCGTCGAGGTCCGGGTCCGCGTTGCATTGCGCCAAAAACAGCGCCAGCGCGAGAACCGACTTGTCCCCGGCGCTGAGAGTGTTTCGGAAGCTCGGCGCGCCGGTTGTATCACCGCTCGCTCGGGGTGAAACAGGAACCTCGTTGATGAGAATCTGGTAGCTGGCTGCAGGCTCTTTGCCGCGATAGTCAGGTTCTTTGTAGTCGATCCGAAAGCCCGCATTCAGACGCTTGAGATAGGCATTGATCGTCTTGCCGAGACTTTCGGTGATGGTCTTGCCGTGGGCGGTCAGCTCATCGCGAAGCTTGGCTTTCTCTTTTGCAATTTCGCCTTTGCGCTGCCTCTTCGTTTGCAGATTCGTGACTTTCGTGATGATCTCCGCCTCAACGCGATGCTTTTGGGCCTGAAGGGCCTTCAGCTCGTTTGTGAGGTTTTCAAGTTGCGCGGCGTCAACCTTGGCCTTAACGGCATCGACCTTCCGGTTGTACTCACCAAGTGCTGCATTGGCAGATTCGATGGCCGCCCTCGCGCTCGTCCAGGCATGGACAGCTGCGCCAAGTCGCTCCATGTCCAACGCCACAGTGAGGTTTGCGGCTTTTGTCTGCAGAGCAGAATCCATTTCCGCAGCAGCGCGCTCCATCCCTGAGATCAATGCTTCAAGGTCGATGGCCGCGGGGGCATCGATGCCAGCCGCCTCGCGCCAATACTCGAACTGTTTCTCGTTGGATTTGGAGCCTTGTTCCGCTGCGTTTCGGAAGTCGCCATTTGAGTAGCGTTGACAGGTTTGACGGAGCCTCTGAACATCTTCGGCCAGCTTTCGATACGCTTCACTGAAGAAACGGCTATACGCTTCCAGCAGGTTACGATCTCTAAGTTCCTGGCCGCAGAATGGACAAGTGTCCTCCACTTGGAAGGGCAGACCCTGTTCGAGCCACGTTTCCAACCCCGGTTCAGTCGGTTCCGCGCATTCATGCGCTGCGACATGGGACCTTACGGCTTCCACGGCATCAGCGGCAATTCCTTCGACCGTTTGGTTGAGGGCTGCCTCGAAGGTCGCCGGTTCGGATGGAAGCGGAAATGTGTTCGCACCTGTTGCGGCTTTCAGCTCTTTTGACTTCGCTGCGCGAGAAACCTCTGCCTGCTTATCAGCGATTGCCGTATCGATGTCCGGGGTCTCTTCCAGAGCTTCGAACTCCGACAGGCTCATGGCTGCAGGGCCTATCCCTCGAAGACCGGCTGTGAGCTCCGCTTCGAGGGCGCGAATGGTCTTATTGTTTTCGGTGTTTTCTCCGTCTAGCGCCACGATCAGGCGAACGAGTTTCACGCCCTTTTCGCCAACAACGAGACCATACTGCCGACGCAGATGGTCGGCTGATACCGTGTCGCCGGAATAGACATTGTCATTCACGAAGAGGCTATCGAACACAGCCGCGCGGGGCTGGGTTCCGTTCCAACTGCCTCCCTCGAAATTGGCCCGCCCCGTGTCAAGCTGAAGCGAAATCTTCTGATCCGGCCCTCCAGCGAGGGTCTTGCGACCTACGATGATTTCCGGGTCGCCGAGAGTGAGAGATCGCAAAATGTCCGCAATCGTTGATTTTCCCCAACCGTTCTCACCAAAGAAAAACGTGCACTTTTCGAATTTGACATTTTGGGTCGGGATCGCTTTTTCAAATCGACCGACATTCTCTACAATGTTTATCTTTCTTAACATATTGCTCCCTAACGCCACGCAAGCACAATTAATTGACTTCGCTTTGCACTAGATGGTCCCATCCCGCTCCGCAAACCACCAGATCGATTTTGTTCGGCGATATCAAATCGTTCAAACTACGCTGCGGTCCAACTGCTCTGAAAATTTGGTCATTTGAAGCACCTTGATATCTCTGTTTCAGAGAAATACGGCATCTGAGGAATGCACCAATGCAACCTGACGTGCGGAGCACAAGCCACTTCGGGCGTGTGAACGAAAACGTTGCTTGGACGCTTGCCGAGCGAGGTGGCGGGTCTTTCGATAACAACGTGTGCGCTCAATCGGTGGCAGCAATCTCTCGAGCGCAGTGGCCTTCCCTTTTTGATCTTGGTGTACCTGCCTATCTGCCTGGCGGACGTGATGGTAGCAGAGCGCATCTACGTATAGACAACGTCGGTCATTGCTTAGGTTTTCTCACGGAAGTAGCTTGGGGGAAGAGCTCATAGCGAGCTCGCCTTTTGGACCAAGCGATTCGGTTCCGCAGCTTGGGGAGACAGGTGAACTAATAACGCAGTTTCGCGCGAGGAAGAAGATCCATGCTATTTTATCACTTGCTGGGCGAAAGTATTTCGACAGAAAGTTCTAATTCAGTCCAACAATGTACGCAGCCCTCTCGTCTGGGACTTGGTGTGGTTCAAAAATGAGTTGGCCAATCTCAAATCATGAGAGCCCAGACGTTGATCTCTCAATACCCAGTGTGACGGCACCTCACTACCTTTGGGCAATATTATCTGCAGATGGTACTAGTTTTCGCGAACAAAACTACGAGAGCACCCGTGTGGCACTAAGAACCGCTATCGAGCGTTTCACCACTAGGACTACTGGTGGGCAGTCGCCAAACGCCGAGATATCAGAGCAAAGGCTCCGGACATGGAAAACGGCGTTCGAAGAAATGGGCCTTTTGACCGTTGATGATGATGGCCTTGTCCGAGCCACTAGGTTTGGCCGCGCCGTGGTCGATGGCTTGGATGACGTCGCTGCCTCACTGGAAGGGGCAAATCATAAGATCGCCCGGTTGGGCGCAATGGTGGCAAATCGCGTGCTCTTGGCAAAGCCTGACCGAAGCGGTAATCCAGCTTCAAGTGTTCCGGCTGGTTCAGACCTGCGCCCAATTCGTGCAATATGGAAAGCTTTTCGACAGCTCGACAATAGGCTGCACTGGCAGGATATTAACCGCGTTCTGGGACACACACACTTCGAGCATGAGCTTGATGGTGCAATTTCGAGAATTGCAGAGTTCCGAAAAAGCTCCCCAAACGGATACGCTACCGAAGAGGGTCTGAAAAGACTCGGTGAACAAACACTTACCAATGATCCGCGCCACATTACGCCGTGGTTCAACCGAGCCGGCTTGGGCGGAGTGTTGGTCCCGTCAGAAGCAGCTTCTGATGGTTTTCGAGCGTTAACAGATGAGAACGCCGCGATCTTGGACACTCTACTCGACGAAGCCGTCCCTGAAGTTCCATCGGACGCTTGGAGCAATCGATCGAGCTACATTTCCTATTTGATGTCGCCAGTTGAAGCTGCGGAACGTCCATCCTTGGCAAAGGCTGACACAGATGTAGTAAATGAGGTCATGACGGCGGTCAGGGTGCACGGCTCTCGCAAGATTGTCGCGCTCTCAGGTATTCCGGGTACAGGGAAGACCCGTCTGGCCAGGATCGTCGCTGACCAGATCACGGATGGGGATCCATCGCGAAGCATGGAAATCCAATTTCATGACAGTACTTCTTATGAGGATTTCGTTGAGGGGTTTGTTCCAAGAACAGATGGGCAGGGCTTCCAGCTCCGCCCAAAGACGCTACGGAAGATTAACGAAAAAGCATTGGATGACCCCGGACGTGACTATGTTCTGCTTATTGAAGAATTCACGAGAGCGAACGCTCACTCTGTTCTTGGCGAATTGCTAACATACATTGAGCACCGTGGCCGAAAATTCACACTTTCGATTTCACAATCTGAAACGCAGATTGCGCCAAATCTGATCGTCATAGCCACGATGAACCCTCGAGATCGGTCGGCGCTCTCGTTGGACGACGCAGTGAATAGGCGGGTCCATAGGATTCCAGTCCCGTCTTCTGTTCTCTCCTTGAAGGAGATGCTTCGCACCAATTTGCCACCTGAGGTTCTGGATAAGCTTGTGGAGTGGTTCGATCAGCACTTGGAGGATTTGCCTTTTGGACATGGTGTGTTTGCCCACGCCAAGGAAGTTAGCGATTTGGCGGACATCTATAACGGCACAGTTTTGCCACTATTGTCAGACCCGCTAGGACGCGTGCACGACGCATACATTGCCGCTCATGAGGCCTTTCCGTTTCTCCAGACGCACTCCGCGGCATCGGATGATGTCAACGAAACAGATCGTGGTTCTGGATCGCCTAGGGCTGACGAAACGCCAGACGATGAACAGACTGCGTGAACCATGACATGAGATTGACGCTACAAGAACGTGGACCTGCGGTCGTAGTCTCCCTTGAAGATTGGCGATCACATTCTTTCGACCAACCAATGAAGGCGTTGGAAGCAAAAAATGTGCTTCGTATCGCGCGGAGCAACGCCGGCTTCGTAGTTACTCCAAGCAACTACGTTGGAGAGCTTGTGCTCCCATCTGCCAGTTTAAGAATTGAGCCGAAATCCCAAAGCGTTCTGGCAGCGATGGATAGACTGGCTTTGCAAGCGAACGAAAAGCATTTGCAAGACCTTAGATCGGAGGGTGAAGTAGATGGAGGCAATAAAGGCGATCCTGCCGGTGAGTTTCGCGATGCTTTGCTTGAGTGCGTCTATGATGGCGTTCCTTGGCGGTATGCAAAGGAGACTCAAGCGACCTCGTTCCCGCGAGGGAGAATTGAATTCGGAGAGACTTTCCAACGACTTGCTGCCAGAGGGATACGGCATCGAGTAATCGCCACTCGCCCTGTTCACCGGCAGCATGAAGAGTTCCTACGTGTTATCCATTCTGTCATCCCTATCCTTCCAACGCTCGATGGGACTACTTCGAAAACACTCAGGGAGGTGCAGACCCTTTCACAAGCACTGGAAAGTGCACAGTCATTCGATACGAGCGAAGAGGCAATCGAAGCCGCGCGTGGCTTTATCCAGAGCAGTGGAATGGGGACTAATGCCTCCGCACGAAAGCTCCTTGATTGCTGCATTCGAATTCTCAATAAAGAACGTCTGTTCGGCGGATGGGTAGCTCACGTACCGAACGGGATAGCCAGGTTCCGGAACATCGAGGCACTCTGGGAGCGTTGTGTGCAGGTGCTCTTAGATGTTTGGCTCCAAGGCATGGGGGTCAGTGCCGACGCTCATTTGCATGGCCTGAGGGGAATGAAAGTACGCCTGTTTCCCGACGGCGGACCCATATTGGATCCTGATGTCATTATTGAAGCCCAGGGTGCGGTCACTGCCGTTGTGGATGCGAAGTACAAATTGTTGGATATGATGAGTTCCGGCGCCTCTGCGGACCTCTATCAGTTAACATGCTATGTCCGAAGTCTTGATGCTCGCGTAGGGATCCTGGTTCATCTCGCTGAAAGCGACGAATACGCTAAAGTCGTCGGCACAACGTCAGAGGCCGCGCCGATCATCGTACTTACGATTTCAGATGAACTCCTCTTGCGAGAGAGTGCCAATGCGCTGAGTAGTCTGCTCGCTAGTTGGCCTCGCGTCCGCAAGAGCTTGGACGATAGCCTCGCCCACGGCTTGGCCGAGAAGCGGGGGGACCGCGTTTCCGATTTGTTTGGCGACCTCCTTCTTGGGGCCTAGAAAACGGAAACTGTCCGGAAACGTTTGCAGACGCGCGCCTTCTCTTCCTGTGATGTTGCGGTTCTCCTCAGGGTGAGCAAACCGGCCGCGTGTGAAATTGTCGAACATGGCAGTGAGCGTGCCCGATGGACGGCTCCACGAAAGCCGACCGAAAACATCCAGGTGGCGATGACCATTTGACGCCTTATGGCAGGGCAGCTGCAAGTGCGACGGTACGTCGAGTCTTCCACCCCCTTCTGGCACATAGCTGATTCGTTCAATATTAATGTCCGAAATTGCTACGCGGCGATGATTGTGGTGGTTGGGGTGTTCACTATAGTCGTCAGGCGGGGGCGGGAGATCTCCGATAGCTTCTCGTACGGTTCTAAATTTTTTCGGTGATCTCGTAGGCTCCGGGAATTCGAAACTTGAACTCAAGTCTTTGCGAACGGCAACGATAAATGCCCGGCGACGAAATTGTGGCGCGCCATACGAGACAGCGTCTAAAACGGCCTTGTGCAAAACATATTCATTCTCCCAAGCTGCAGTAATGAAGTCGATAAAGGCTCGCCCCCGTGCACCCAGAATAGTAGGCACGTTCTCCATTAATATGGCTTTGGGGGCCAGCATCACTGCATACTCGCCAAACCGTTTCACTAGTTCGTTCCTGGCATCGAGAGGTTGTCCGCGCCGCTGGACCGAGAAGCCCTGACATGGTGGCCCCCCGGCTACAATGTCGACTTGCGCTGTCGACTTTTTGACCATCGATGTAAACTCGGCAGCAGAAATTTTTGACAAGTCGAGCTGGTGCACGTGGTTACCAATGTTCTCTCGGTATGTGGAACATGAATGAGCGTCAAAATCGGCGGCGAAAACCGGCTTTATGCCCGCGTTCTTCAACCCCAGAGAAAGCCCACCGGCCCCACAAAAGAGATCAACTGCTCGAAGCTCCATCAAGCCACCTCTGCTTCTTGTTCGGACAGTCTCAGACGCCTCTTCATTCCAGCCAATGCTGAGGAAATGGATTTCTCGATCGGTGCACACACATCTCCTTCAAGTGAAGTCTTTTCCGCTTCGCCGACCCAAGCTCGATCTATGTGCTCAGCCAATGCACGAGCAAAGGTTGGTGCGACAGCATTTCCGATCTGCTTGAACTTGTCATCAAATGGACCTTCGAAATGGTAGTCGATCGGGAAACCCTGTAGTAGGCCAGCCTCCCGGACAGATAGGCCTCTGTCCTGGGTTGGGTGCGTAAACCGGCCGCAAGATGGTGTCCTGCAACGTGCGGTAATAGCAACAGCGGGACGATCCCACCACAACCGGCCATAAACATCCCTGAAGCCATCAACCTTTGTGTGACACTTCGGACCGACTCCATCAGGAAGCGACTTTCTGCTGCCTCCGTCGTGTGGAATGAGCTTTAGAAGTTCAACCGTTGCACGACGATGCTTGGAGGTCTTGTGCATAGGATCAAACCTGCACTCTTCACCTGCGGAAAGTGCAGGCAATTGCGCAATCGCATCCCTGACTGAAACAAAATTGCTTGGAGCGTGGGTAGGCTTTGGCATCTCAACGCGATGGGCAAGACGAGAGGCCAAGACCAATGCCCTGTAGCGTTCTTGCGGGACACCAAAGCTGGCAAGATTGTGCAGCCTAGCACGTGTAAAGTACCGGCGTTTCTCCACCTGCGACGAGAACGCTTCATAGTGCTTCCAATACTTCTTTTGGAGCATTTCTGGGACGTTTTCCATGACAACCAGTTCTGGTTCGAGCGCCAAAACAATGGCGCCGAAGGCAGCCAAGAGTTCATTTCTTTCGTCTACTCGTCTGTCTTTTTTTCTGTGCGAACTAAACCCTTGGCATGGGGCGCAACCTATTAGAATCAGCGGCTTGGATGGGTCATATCCCCACTTGGCGAGCGCCTCTTGCAAAATGTCACGGTCAGCCAGTCGTTGAATGTCTTCCAACAAGGCCGGCTTACCAAGCATGCGTTCGTATGTAGCGTTGGCGTGTCGGTCGATATCGAGCCCGCCGAGGATTTGGTATTTTACGTTGCGAGACTGAGCAGTGTGGAAGCCGTAAGACATTCCGCCACAACCACTGAAGAAGTCGATTACCTGAACCTCTTCGGGCTTTCGTTTTGCTCGAGATTCTCGTTGTGTTGATTGCATCGACATGGACACCTACTCAATTTGCATCTGATCTAATCACTCATTCCGCGACGTATCTTGGAATAACTCGCTCTGCGTTTGGAAACCCTCGGCATCAAGGTGGTCGCGCACTAAACGAGCAATAAGCGTGGACTTCTTATAACCCTTCTCTTCGCAGTATGCTGAAAACCGGCGATCCTCTTGAGGCTCTAGTAAGACCGTTACTTGTTTCTTATTTTCTCGAGCCATCGCCTCCTCCGTTCTTGTTTTGTACTCATTGCTTTCGCGCCAGTCAAGAGAAGTATGGACTCTTCGACACAAGTTTGGAAGCGAGGATCATCGATCCCAACAGGTTCGATCAACATTTTTTTGAAAAATGGGGCTGCTGAGAGCACATTTTTATCTGATCTTAGCCTTGCGGTTATGAATCCAGCGCCTAGGACGAGGTTGAAATCAACGTCCGCTACGTATAAATCCTGATTGGACGTTGGCGTCTTCTTGTGACGCTCTTTGAGCGGTCCCACAGTACACATTTGCTTAAAACGCAGGGTTCAACGGAATGTCCGCAATCCGGGCTGCGAACGCAGCATCCAGACGCTTCGCAGTGTCCGGTATGGGCCGTCCGTGACGAGGGACGAGGTCCTGATTTGGCAGATGCTGCGCCGCAACCGATGACTGCTACGAGCCCAATCTACCGGGTTTCTGCAATGCAGCGAATGGCGGTTAGTAGGCGCGATTGAATAGGTTTCGTTTTCTTGTGAAGCTATGATAGCCTCACGTCCCATGTCGTCCGTGCATCTTATTCGCCAGTCCTGTCATGCTGTCTTTCGGGCCATATGCGCCGAGAAATGCGCAATTGTATTGGTCCGTCAGGGACGCAAGGCCGCGCGGACGAAAGACGCGCAAACCGTGATCCGCGCAGGATACCTGGGCGTTTTGCCAGCGCGGGTGCCGCTGATTATCGAAAACCAGCCAAGTCAGGGCAGCTATATCGCATCTGCCCTATTGTTTGACGAGACGGCTCTGCAAGAGCTGGCGGTGCCGCCCGGTGATCCCCACGCGACATCGCGGGACGACCGTCTTACCACTGCCTTCGAACGGGCCGCGACCGCGCTGGACGATCCACTCTGTCCCAAACGCTTGCGCGAGCATGCTGTGCGAGAGGTCTTGCTGTGGCTGGCAGAGGTCGGGATTGGCTTCGGCAGCCCCGTTCCCCTTGGATTTAAGGAACAGTTGCGCGCGCATGTCTCCGCCGAGCCTGACCACCCGTGGCGCGCCGCAGAAGCAGCCCGCGCAATGGCTGTCAGTGAAGCAACATTGCGACGGCGTCTCTCCTCGGATGGCACTACGTTTGGCGACATGCTGGCCGATGTGCGCATGACACTGGCGCTTGGTTTGCTGCAGACCACATCACTGCCGATCAACCGGATCGCGCTTGATGTCGGATACGCGTGCCCCTCTCGGTTTGCGCAGCGGTTCCGGGCGCGCTTCGGTATCAGTCCATCCGCCATCCGCACAAACGATAGACGCACATTGATCGGTTCGGCATGACATTTGAACGAGGCGGCACGGCACCCTTCTGAAGGATTGGCTACCGTATCCCAAGAACATCTAACCGGAGATACATACTGTGCCCCACACCATTCTTAGCCGCCCTATCAATGCCAGCCTTGTCTCAATTGGTCTTTTGCTGTCGTCCCCGGCATTGGCCGATATGACCCTAGTTTCATCCGACATCGTAGACGGTGACAGCTTGGATTTAGATCAGGTCTTTGCCGGTTTTGGCTGCAAGGGCGGCAACCTCTCACCGCAGTTGAGCTGGAGCGGCGCGCCCGAGGGCACAAACAGTTTCGTAGTGACCGCATACGATCCTGACGCACCGACCGGCTCGGGCTGGTGGCATTGGTCGCTTGCGAATATCCCTGCCACAGTCACCAGCCTGCCGGAAGGTGTTGGTACAGTTGGTCAGCCGTTGCCGGAGGGCGCGTTCGCCGCCCGAAACGACTTTTCTCAGAACGCCTTTGGCGGAGCCTGTCCACCCGAAGGAGCAGACCCGCATCGCTATGTGTTCACAGTGTTTGCCATGCCCCAAGAGGCTTTGCCCGTAGATGAGACGGCGTCGGGCGCACTGGTCGGTTTCTTTGCCGAGAATACGAGCCTTGCAAGGGCCTCGATCACGGCAGTCTATGGCAGGTAGAATGACGCGGAAACACAGAACACGAGGAAGTCTTCGAACATGTCGAACAAGGATGAACGCACGCCCGTCGGGTCTGCCAAAGACGTCTATCTTTTAGCCGCAGATCAGATCGCAGAGATGGAGGGGCTTTCCAAGACCCACTTTCTCAACCCCAATGCCAAGCGGGTGAACAAAAGCCTGGGCGACCTGACTGGTTTGGTAGGATTCGGGTTTCATATCATCGAAGTTGCACCCGGTTGCGACACAACCGAATACCATGTCCATCACCACGAGGATGAATGTGTTTTTGTCCTTGAAGGAGAGGCAACTGCCCTCATCGGCGATGAAGAACACGCCATCGGACCTGGCGATTTCATCGGATATCGCAAGGGCGGCCTTGCCCATTCTATCTACAATAGCGGAGACCGGACCTTGCGATGCATCGTGGTGGGCGAGCGGCTTGCACACGACGTGGGCGATTATCCCCGCCAGCAAAAACGCATATTTCGCAGTGCGGGGTTGCCGTGGAACCTAGTCGATCACAAAGCACTCGAAGAACCGAAAGGGGCGGGGAAGAAGTAGGCTTGTCATGTCAAAACGGACGTTGGCGCAACAGCAGCGAACGGCAGCAAAGTCCGCACACCGTGAGTTCGTCTTCCATCTCATTTCGCAGGTGCGGCGAATGTCGGCAATGCGGGCTGCGCTCGCAGCATGGCAGTGGATGAGTCAACGACAGGAATGGGCCGCGGGTGCCGAGTCGTTTTGATCCAGAACGTCTTCGGCTGTCGGAGTATTGGTTCAGTCTTCGACCTGATAACAATGAAGCATCGCTTGCCCTACGACTTCCCGCGCATGAGTGTCGTGATCGAGACTAGGGAGCGCTTCTCGCAGGGCTTTGCATGTCGCTTCCAGACCGGATTTGGGATTGCCCATAGGGGCTGAGAGTCCTTCCAATTCCGAAATCGCCGCCCGTTCCAAGCATTCCAAAGGTGTGGCGACCCCGATAGCTATTCCAACCACTGTACAGTCACCGCTCTCAGCAGGAGGTGTGCAAGCGGCATCGACGGTGACCCTCAGGTCGTAGCTCGCGGCGTACTCCGAACGCGAATGTACACTCATACCCCACTCCACACCGCCTATCGGACGGCCGCTGGCACCGCCTGTCCCGGTGAGAGGGATAACTCCGGTGCTGACTGGAGCCGCTACTTCGGCCTGACATCCGAACACGTCGTTCTCTACGAGATCCACACGGCTGTCAAAGAAGCATGTATCCGTCAATACGCGCATGTCCTCGAAGCCGCACTGCCCAGTGAATGGGAGATAGAGAGGCGGTTGCTCGATGGTGTCACCGCGCTCAGCATGTACTGCTATGGCGGAAGCAAAAACGAATGATACGATCGCAGCTAGTCGAAGCTCTGTCGTCCCAGAAACCATGAAAATTCTGTTCCTATCTGTTTGCTCGGCGTCGACATGATGAAGATAACGGAAGGTATAGATGCGCTCAAGTTCGTCCAAAAGATGACCTTCAAAATCAACTCGCGAACGTCCGCTTCGTTCGCAAACCAGACAAACCCTCTATTTCCCACTAATCTATCGATGCTGATCAACCAGTACCGGATTGCCATCCGGATCCATCAGTACAAAACTCGCCGGGCCAGTCGTGGCCTCATCGGCCTCGCTGACAAATGCCATGCCGTCCGCCTTCAACCGTTTCTGAATGTCGCGTATATCTTCAAAATCATCGAGGTTTCGTGCGTTCTGGTCCCAGCCGGGATTGAAGGTCAGCGTGTTGGCCTCAATGAACCCGCCAAACAACCCGATCACTGTTTCGCCATTGCGCAGCATCAGCCAGCCCTGTTCTTTATCGCCCCCAAACGGTTCAAATCCTAACTTGCCGTAAAACGACTTTGATGCCGCGATGTCTTTGACGTTCAAGCTGATTGAAAATGCACCAAGCTGCATGATGTGACCCTCCTGCTATTGCGCGCCCAGCATAGCACCGGATGGCGCAATGGGTTAACGGGCCATTCATGTTTTGACCGCGCGGTGCGTTAACGGGCGAAAATCGGGCCCAAGGGCTGACAAAAGGCCGACGTTTTGCCGACACATCGCCGACCGGAAATTTGGGGCCAAAGGGCCAGCAAATGCACGCATTAACCTACGATTCGCAAAAAACAGGCCGGGTCGGAAAATCGCACGCCTACGCAACACCACCGAACGTTGCGCCGGTGTGTTTGTCATCCAGCCAAGATTGGCGGCAATCCTCTTGATTTCTGTCCCGATTCCCAATACATCGCCCGCGACGTTGGACCGGGCCATTTGTGGCCCCTCAGAAATTAAGGGCCCTGCAAAATGGCAAAGGCAAAGTTTGAACGTAACAAGCCGCATGTAAACATCGGCACGATTGGTCACGTTGACCACGGCAAGAC
>CANLDN010000016.1 GCA_947489445.1 uncultured Paracoccaceae bacterium | reverse complement strand
TCACCGCCAAAGGGCTGCATCCACCACACCGATCGCGGCAGTCAGTCTTGTTCGCATGATATCAGAAGATCCTGCGCCAGCACGGCTTCAAAGTATCGATGAGCGGAAAAGGTAATTGTTACGATAACGCCGCCGTTGAAACCTTCTTCAAAACCATCAAAGCAGAGTTGATCTGGCGGGACACTTGGAACACACGCAGAAAGGCTGAGATGGCGATCTTCGAATACATCAACGGCTTCTACAATCCACGACGCCGGCACTCAGCATTGGGTTGGAAAAGCCCTGTCGCCTTCGAACGGAAGGTGGCTTAAACGAGCACTTGGGGCGGCACTAAAGCGTGACAGGTCCAGTTTGAATACGTCGGTCGAGACAACTGGCATGTCGACCTTGGGTGGTATTGCGGCGCTGGAATCGAATGTTTCGACTTATCAGGCTGAAGTTGTTCGTCGCGAAAGTGGCGTCACTTTGAATGTCTACAGTGACATTTCGACGACTGTCGCGAACAGGGCTGACGGCTTTATTCGGACGATCATGGTTGACGCATGCGCTGTCTCGGGCGGAACTGAAGTGCGGATCGCGGGCCCGCGGCTCAATTTTGACGATGCGCTCAAGGCGACAGAGGAATGGGCGCGCGGTCAAAGTTCACGCTGTCCAAAATTCAACTTGTAAGCTTGTTTTTGGGCGGAGCTTCCTACGCGCTGAATCTGTTGGCAGTTCGCGTTTGATCAACCAAATCATCCGGCGAACCAGCACCAGACTGCCCAAAACCCGAAGCACAGGAATGGGCCGAACGGGATTGGGTCATTCAGGCGCGCACGCCCGAAACCAACATTGGCAATTGTGATGAGCAAAGCGCTTGCTGCCGCAATCATCACCACAAAGCTGATGGCCGGACCGACCCAGAGCGCCGCCGCACCTGCGAGTTTCACATCACCGAGCCCCAACGCATCAACGTCACGCATTCGCAACCAAAGAACCGACACGCCCCAGAGGGTGCCAACTGTGACACATGCGGCCCCAATATGTGTCGGCAGCAAAGGTGCCCAGTAGAGCCATGTGACGACCACTCCAAGCACAGCCAGGGGGAGAGTTGCATGATCTGGCAGGCGCAGATGTTTTTGATCAAACATCGCGAGATAACACAGCAATCCTGACAGCACCAACGACGCAAACGGCGCCTCTGGCCAACCGAAAATCCAGACCGGCGCGATAACCCCAACCGGTGCCAGAAAAGGCAATAGCGAACGCATGAAAACCCTTCTTGGCTGGCCTGTCTGGCATATTGTAGTTGCAATTATCGTGGTTCTATATCAGCCTTTAGTCTCTCGCAAAACAGGGCTTTTCGTGGTCTGATGCGTGAGTAGGGGACACGTCAAACCATGCCGCTTTACCGGTATTCAGCAAGACGCCTTTCAGGCGAGAAGATCTTTGGGGAAGATGCAGCACAGTCTGTTGCTGCGCTGTCCTCACAGTTGTCAGGTGAGGGGTTGGTCCTGGTAGATGCCAAGGCCGTGGGCGGGGGTTTCGCACTCTCGACGGCAGGCGGTCGCAAGGTCAGGCTGAGCGCATTGATGACCTTTATTCGCGAGTTTCGAGCGTTGATTGGATCAGGCATGCCCGTGGCCCGCGCGCTTTCACAGCTTGAGGCACGGCGGGACGATGCATCACTTGCAGCAGCGGTCGCCGCGACCCGCGCAAAGGTGGAGCGTGGCACAGCGTTGGATGTGGCTTTGGCCGAACATCCGTTGGTCTTTGATCCCTTGACGCAGGCGACCGTCCGGGCAGGGACGTCAAGCGGCGATCTGGAGGGCGCGCTGGAGCAGTTGTTGTCGTTCCTGAATGTCAGACATCAATTGCAACGCAAAATCCGTCAAGCGATGACGTATCCCATCTTTATGCTACTGCTGCTGGCAGCTGTGCTGACTGGTTTATTGCTTTTTGTGTTGCCACGCTTTTCTGAGCTTTATCAGGAGTTTGGGGCAGAACTCCCATTCCTGACCCAGATGCTTTTAACGGCTGTTGATGTGGCACCAGTGGCAATACCTGCCATAACACTGGGCGTCTTCGGTTGCATTTTTCTTGTGCGGCTGTGGCTCCGCGAGCCATCGCAAAGACTGATGTTTGACCGCTGGCGTCTGGCTTTGCCGGTGAGCGGACCGATCCGACAGAATTTGGGTTTGGTGCAGATCAGCTTTATGATGGCCATGCTGCTGCGCGCCGGGATGACGTTGCACAACGCGCTACGTCTGACGGCCGACAGTCTGAGTGATGCCGACCAACAAGATCGTCTCACCAGAGTGGGCAAGGCGATCAATCAAGGACAGTCTTTGCGTGATGGATTGGCCCAAGCGGGGATTTATCCAGATCTGTCCCAATCTCTTCTTGATGCGGGCGAACAGGCGGGCGATCTGGACCGTATGTTTTCAGAGGTTGCGCATTTGCACCAAGAGGTGCTGAACGACAAACTGGCGCGTTTGATTGCCTTGATTGAACCGCTCATGATGTTGGTGGTGGGCATTGTCTTGGGCGGCGTGATTGTGGCGGTTTACTTGCCGATTTTTGGTATTTCGACGGTGGTGCAATGAATACTCTGGCCCAAGACGACACGAGTGCCTTGGCGCAGCTCGCCGGACAGTTGCGTTTGGCGTTTGTCGATCTTGACGCGGTAACCATCGACCCCAAATTGTTCGCGTATCTCCCAGTTGAGGCGGCTTCACGTCTGAAGGTTGCACCTGTCCAATTTGAAGGCGGCACGCTTACGGTTGCTGTGTCCAATCCATTGGATCTGGAGGCCGAGAAACGCCTTATGCGGGCTGCTCATGTGCCCGTGCAACTGGTCGTCAGCGCACCAAAACAAATTGATGCTGCCCTACGGCGCGCCGAAAGCTCGGGTCAGATGCTGAATTCAGTACAGTCCAGCTTTGCCCCTCAGATTGTGCGCGAGGGTCCTGCCGGGCAGGAGCAGATCATCGATCTTGATACGCTTCAGGATCAGTCCGGCGTTGTCCTTTTGACCAATTCCATTCTGATTGCCGGGCTGCAAAAACAGGTCTCGGATATTCATATCGAGGTTTTTGCGGATCGGGTTGATGTAAAGTATCGCATCGACGGGGTGCTGTATCCCGCGACCGATAGTCTGGATGTGAAATACCATTCGGAACTTGTCAGCCGGATCAAGGTGATGGCGGAGCTTGATATTTCCGAGAAACGCAAGCCACAGGACGGCCGGTTTCGTTTGCGGATCGAAGGGCGCGATGTGGATTTCCGGGTGTCTATTTTGCCAACCCAGTTTGGCGAAGACGTGGTTATCCGTGTTCTTGATAAGTCAGCCGTGTCGAAGTTTGGTGGCAGTTTGACGCTGGAAGATTTGGGGCTGAATGGGACCGATGTGTCCTGGCTGCGCCGCGCTGTTCGTGAGCCGCATGGGCTGGTTTTGATTACCGGACCAACTGGATCAGGTAAGACCACGACGCTCTATGCAGCATTGAGCGAAATGGCCGAGGGTTCGGAGAAGATCATTACGATCGAGGACCCGGTTGAATACGAACTGGACCGCATTGTGCAGATCGCGGTGAATGAAAAAAAGGGTTTGAATTTTGCCGCTGGCCTGCGTTCGATCCTGCGCCATGATCCCGATCGCATCATGGTGGGGGAAATCCGCGACCTCGAAACCGCCGAAATCGCCATTCAAGCGGCCTTGACCGGGCATTTGGTGCTGGCCTCTGTTCACGCCAATAATACGATTGAAGTGATTAGCAGATTTACCCATTGGGGCATTGATCTGCATGATTTTGTCACGTCACTGAATGCCGTTCTGGCCCAACGATTGTTGCGACGCAATTGCCCCGAATGCAACGGTTCTATCGCGATTTCAGATGATGAACTTTTGGCGGCTGGTCTTGATCCCGAAAGTGACCGAAACACCGGCTGGCGCATGGGGCAGGGGTGTGGGCATTGTCGCGATACTGGCTATGCCGGGCGGATCGCAGTTGTTGAAAACTTGACGCTGACGCCGGATGTGGCGGACCGCATGATCCGGCGTGCGCCAACGGGCGAGCTTGCGGCCGCAGCGACCGCCGCCGGAATGCGCGGATTGCGTCAACAGGCGCTTGACCTGGCACGGCAAGGCGTCACCTCGCTTGCCGAGGTCAACCGTGTCATCTTTGTGGAGTAGGTCGTGGCCAACTATAGAAGAACACGGCTGGGTATTGCGCTGACTGCCGAAGGCAGCGAGGCCGCATTGGTGCGCATGCGGGGGAAACGGCGCAAGCCTAAGCTGCTGGCAGGCGCACAAAGTGATGTTGCCCTTGGACGTTTCGACCCCAAAGATCCGGATATTTTTGCCAGGGTGTTCAAAGAACTTGCCAAGGGCTTGCCACATGAGGCGCGCCGTGCAGATATGCCGATCCTTGTCAGCCTTCCAGATGCCTTGGTGCGTGAAGATGTTCTGCAATTTGCTGATTTTCCCGAAGACGCAAATGAGGCGCAAGATTTGATCCGTATGCGCCTCATACGCGATGGCGGCGGCGCATTTCACGATCCGGTTTGCACCTATCAGGTGATCGCACGCGGCGACCAAGTGACCGTCCGCACCCGCAGCATAGAACGCAGCTTACGCGACGTGGTTGAAGCGGGCGCGAGGGCAGGGGGTCTGCATATATGGCGCATGGATGGATGGTTCGGTTTTGCAAGCGTAGCCCTTGACGGTATTGCCGAGAACGGGGCTTGCGTCTTGTCCGACGGTCAAAGTTGGAGCTTGGCTTGCTGGGCGTCTGATACGCCCGAGGGGTTCTATGAAAGCGGATGGATTGGCGGATCGGGTGACGCGCTTGGTGAAAGGACCACCCGGTTGGTCCAGAGCTTTGCATTGCGGCATAAAACCAAGGCGCTTACATTGGTCGCAGCCGCCCCAACAGTACTTTTACCTCAGCTGTCGTCTGACATTTTGGGCACAACGCTTGCCGGTACAGAGGTATTTGCGGCTGCAGCCACACCGGCGCAGGGGGTTGCACAATGGGGGTGATGCGTGCAGGAAACTTTGCCAGTCAGCCAAAGCGCCCTGTCGCATTGGTGGCCAGCGCAGTTTGGACCGCCGCCATTTTGATGTGCGGTCTACTGGTCTGGGTTTTCATGCAAGCAACAACCTTACGGGCCGAGCGCGATCAGTTCGTGGAGCATCGCGCACGTCTTACCGAAGAAGTCGCGGGTTTCGAAACATTGGCAGCGGATGCCCCGACCGCTGCAGACATCACAAATCTGGCCGAGCGTGCTGCGTTCTTCAACGTGCTGACCGGCCCGCGTGCCATGCCACTGATGGAAATTCTGGGGTTTCTGGAAGAGGCATTGCCTCAGGACGTGCGGATCAGCCAGCTTGTTTATGATGCCGAAAGTGGACGGCTCTCACTTGCGCTGCAAGCCTTCGATGAGGCCGATCTTCCACCAGCGCTGCGCCTGCTGGAAGCCTCTGACAATCTGCAAGATGTGATTTTGGAACGCCAACTTCGGTTGCAGCAGGGCACACGCAGCTTGGTGCAGTATGACATCAAGGCGCATGCACCATGAAGCGGATACGGGCATATTGGGCGGTGCCGGTGGTCCGCCGCGGTGTCTGGGTCCTGATCAGTGCTATTGCGTTGATCGCGCTGACGGAACGCGTCTATTGGCAACCGGCACGTGCGGCCCATAGCGCGCTGCGTGCAGACGTGATCGCGCTGCAATCCACCCGGGCGCAGCTGCAAACGCGGGTGGACGCTGTTCCAACGTATATCGAGACGATGGCAGCGCTGGATGTTTTAGAAGCGCGGCTTGCTGCACCCGTCGACCGTTCGGGCGTTGTCGAACGCCTTGCCGAAGTATCGACTGCAGCGGATACCCAGATCATTCATGGCGCGAATAGTTTCGGGCGTCCGCGTGGCGACATTCGCCCGGTTTTGCAGGATCTGACGATTGAAGGCGGCTATGCGCAGATCACCAGTTTTCTGCAGGGGTTGGCGCAGGTTGACACAATGACATTGCTGCGCAGCGCCGAATTTTCGACAAATGCCGATGGCAGCGCGGTGCGGTTGCAACTCAAACTCATGACGCTGAGTGCGGGTACGATCGAATGAATGGTGTCTCAAAAAAGCGTCGGTTGCTGTACGCGGGCGCAGTCATCTTGCTGTTGGGCGCAAATATGCTGCGGTGGCTTGGGGCGGAACCGTCGGGCGAAACATCATCGGTCGCAGGTGTTGCCGCACCGGTTACAGCGATACCGGAATTGGTTGTCGCGCGTGAGCTGGCGGCGACACCGTCTTCGGCAGCGCGTGATCTCTTTCGGCGACCTCCAGACAACGCATCACCAAGCATCGCAGTGGCCACTCCGCCGCCTGTAACACGCACCACACCGGTGGTTGATCCGCTCAAAGTTGCAAAGGACGCTGCGACACGTCAGTTTGATGCTATGCAACTCGTGGGCGTGATGCGCGCGGGCGAAGACTTGCAGATCATGTTGCAGTACGAAGGGCAGATGAAATTGCTGAAAGTTGGTCAGGATGTGTTGCCCGGATTCACCATCGAAGAGATTACCAATGACACTGCGCGGATTGCCCATGCGGAGCTTGGTCTGATCGCTATTGTCCCGATGGCTGATACGGGTGAAACTCTGATTATCGGGATGGGCGGATGAAACGGTTTCTACTTTTGGTGGCAGTGCTGACTTTGATCAGCTGTGGCGAGCAAAGCTTGCGTCCTGAACCGTCAGCGTCCGCGTCCGGCGTAGCCCGAGAAGACTTTCTCAACACCATACAAACCTACCGCCAATCACTCGCCGCTGATCCGACAAACGTTTCCCTGCGCGAGGGTTTGCTGGCCGTCACAGAACGCGCCGAGGCTTACTATGTCGCTGAAGCGCGCCGGTACAGTGATACAGGCGATTTTGGATCAGCACTTGGGTTGGTTCAGCAAGGCCTGGCTGTTGTGCCAGACAGTGCGATACTTGCAAGCGAACAAGTGCAATTGCAGGAACGCAACCGTTCAAACGTGATCTACAATGAAGCCGCTGCCGCTGCCCGTCTGGGGCGTCTGGACCGTGGGATGGATCTGGTTGAAAGATCACTCGCGCTGGACCCCAGCAATCAGCAGGCGATTTCACTGTTCAATGCCATCAACAATCAGATGCTCCAGACAGAGGGCCTGTCACCCATTAGGCTGTCGACCAGTGCGCCTGTCACCGTGAATTTTTCCAACGCCGGGTTCAAAGAAGCAGCACTCGCGCTTGGCCAGAACTACGGCGTCAATATGGTCTTTGACGCCGGGATAGAAGACCGACCCGTGACCCTCTTTGCAGAGGATGTCACTTTTGAACAAGCCTTCGCGCTGCTCTTGAAAACCAACGGTGCATTCTACCGTCGTCTGGGCCGCAACTCTGTTGTTATCGCCCCTGATACGCCAGAAGGGCGGGCAGCATATGAGGACTATCTTGTTCAAACCTTCTATCTGGAATCGATGGATGCCGCTGCGGCTGCATCACTCATCTCTCAGTCTTTGGGGATCGCCAATGTATCCGTCGGTGAAGAAAGCAACGCCGTCACCGTCAGGGAAAACAGAGAGCGGCTGGCCCTTGTCGCACAGCTATTATCGAACAATGACCGCGCACTGGCGGAAGCGGTTATTGAACTGGAAATACTTGAGGTCAATCGCAACAAGAGCGAACGTCTGGGGCTGGATCTAGGATCACAAATCTCTGTGTCGCCACCAGCCTCACCGATCTCAACCCTGTTTCCAAGTAGCGATGCGAGTGACACATTGGGCGCCAGTATTGTCAGCCTTCCAGCGGCGACTTTGCGGTTCTTTAAACAGGACGTTGATGCCGAAACACTTGCCAGTCCCCGCATTCGCACTGTCGATAAACGAGAGGCACTGATCCATATTGGTGACCGGGTTCCATTGCGATCATCCACAATCGTGGATGCAACCGGTCAAACCCGAACGACATTCGAATACCAGGATGTCGGGGTTAAGGTGAATGTAACACCCGAGATCCGGCTGGACCGATCCGTTGTCGTATCGCTGGATCTGGAAGTCAGCTCTTTGGGACAAAACCTAGGCACTGCCGATGAACCTGCTTTTGCCATCGGTACACGCAACGTATCCACACGCATGGTCTTAGCCGATGGTGAAACCGCCGTCATTGGCGGGCTTATCCGGGACGAAGAGCGCGACACACGCGAACAAGTGCCTGGGCTGGGCAATATCCCTGCAATTGGCCGCGTCTTTCAGTCACGTGACGGGTCGGGGGCAAGGACGGATATCCTACTGACACTGACCCCGCGGATCATTCGTGGGAAGGACGTGCCGTCAGTGGGGGAGTCGCAATTCTTCTCTGGTTCAGGTGACAGGGTGACAACGCGGGCAACGCAAGACTTCCTGTCCAGCAATCCCGGCAACTTGCCCACAATCCGGTTGGACCTGTCCGGTACATCGACGCCCAGACCCACCCTTGGGTTGCCGTCACTGCCGCAACCAACCGCCGCACGTCCACTGTCGACAGCATCGTCCGCCGCGCAATCTACTGCCAGCCTCAATTTTACCAGCGCCAATTTCACGGTTGCCACGGAGGATACTGTCACCACAGCAATCACAGCATCCGGCTTTGAAGGTACAACCTCTGGCGTGGCAACCATTCGTTTCCGGGCTGATCTTGTCGAGGCTATGTCGGTCGATAGCACCCTTGGGTTACCCTTTGAGATAGATAACGCGCGTGGCGAAGTTCGCCTGACCCTGAACGATGCTGTTGCTGGGGCCGGTATCCGGGAAATTGCAGCAATCAATTTTCGCGCTATCAAGCCGGGTTTGTCTTATCTGATATTCTCTTCTGATCTTGGCAATGGACCTGATGTTTCAGTCCCGGAAGGGCTTGAACTGGGGTCGTCTCGCATTGCTGTTCAATAGGGTTTCAGATCGTGGTGCGACCCTTGCCGAGTTGCTGGTCGTTCTGGTCATCATATCGGTACTGGCTGTCGTTACGATCCCGGTGGCCGAAACAACCGCGCAACGGGAAAAAGAAGGCGCCTTGCGCGAGACATTGCGCGACGTTCGCACAGCGCTTGATGCTTTCAATGCAGATGTACTGGCCGAGGAGGTCAGCACGTCGCTGGCAAGTGAAAATGGCTGGCCTCCGACGCTGGAATTACTTGTTGAGGGCGTCGAAGGCAGCGATGGACGGCTGCGCCGATACTTACGTAGCGCGCCAAGGAATCCCTTCGCCAATACAGATGATGAATTGGAGGATCAGTGGCGCATTCTGGGCTACACCGATGCACCTGATGCCGAGGTTTGGAATGGTCAAGACGTGTATGACATTCGCCCACGAACAGATAAGATAGCTTTGGATGGAACCGAAATTGCGAACTGGTAGGCGTGATGCCGGCTTTACGCTGGTGGAATTGGTGATCGTGCTGTTCATCGTCGGCCTTTTAGCGGCCATCGCTGTGCCGAGCGTGTCAGGCGCGCTGACACGTGCGCAAGAGGCGGCTCTGACAGAAAACTTGACCGTCATGCGCCGTGCAATTGGTGATTATCACGCAGATAAGGGCGTCTACCCCGAAACGCTGCAAGCCCTTGCAGAGGCGCGCTATATCAGCTTTGTGCCGGTTGATCCTATCGCAGGTGAGGATGTTTCTTGGGTTGTTATTCAGGACCTCGATCAGGGCGGGGTCCGTAACGTGCGCAGTGCGGCAAATGGGACTGGTGCAAATGGAGTGGCCTATCAAGAATGGTAAAGCAGCAAAGAAAACGTGACCCGCAGGCCGGGTTCACACTGATGGAACTCCTGATCGTTTTGGTGATCGTGGGGTTGTTGGCAGCACTCGTTGGCCCTGTTCTTTTTCAACGGATTAGCCCGGCTAAGGCGACAGCCGCACAATCACAAATCGAGAGCTTTGGGACAGCGCTTGATACGTTTTTGGTTGATACCGGTCAGTATCCAACGACAGAGCAGGGACTTGCCTCACTGCGCGACAACCCCGGTCTGCCTGGTTGGCGCGGGCCTTACCTGCGTAAGGAGATCCCCGTTGATCCTTGGGGCAACATCTACGTCTATCGCGCACCCGGTCGATCGGGTGGGTACGAAATCTTGTCTTATGGCGCGGATGGCCTGGAGGGGGGCAGCGATGATGCCGCAGACATCCAAAGCTGGCAGAACTGACGCAGGCTACACCTATGTGGCGATGCTCGTCGTTTTGGTGGGCCTGGCATTGGCCGCGCAAGTGACGTCGGTACCATCGGCGACAACAGCAAAGCGCGCCATTGAAGAGCAAATCATCTTTGAAGGGCGCGCCTATCGCGATGCAATTGCGCGGTACTGGGCATTTGGCGAGGAGCCGAGTTATCCTGCATCGCTGGACGATCTGTTAAACGACCCGCGCGGCCCAAATGTCCGGCACATCCGCAGGCTATACAATCCCGATGGGTGGCGTTTGGAATATGGTGCAGATGGAGGTTTCCAAGGTGTTGTTCCTAACCGCACCGACGCGCCATTGAAACAATCGGGCTTCCCGGTTGATCTAAGCGAATTTGAAGAAGCCGCGACCTATGAGGGGTGGGTTTTTCGATTTGTGCCGGAGGAGGAAGGCTGAGCGATAGATTTGCCGAGGCGCGTCGAACGGTCAAAGAAATACAAAGCAATGACCGACAGAAACTATACCGGGAGTGTGCAAAAATCGGTCACCCTACCCTTGGTTCCTTTCGGCGACGACCAAAACGAACATAAACGCAGCATCATACGAATGTCGCGACCGAACCCAAAGATCCAGTGGACGCTAGAAATTGATGGTACACCATTAACCGGCGAAAAAAATAAACCACAGCGGATTGAGCCATTTGGAGCCGTCATTGAAACAGCGCGATTTGCAGCAGCAACAACAGCCGAAGTGATCATAAGCCCCTCAACTCGCAAGTATTTCCAAGGGCGCCTTAAGCGAAGCCAGTGGATCAGTGACGGACTTGCATTGAAGGATCTCAATCTACGGACCTGGTGTTTTGAGAAGGGCCACAATTATCAGACCTTCTACCGGGTTCTGCACCGCGGCGACGATATCCCGGAGGTAAAAGCAGCCTTGGCAAAGGTCGCGAAGAAGAAGATGACGGAGATGTGGCCAAAAATCGAGTGGGACTAGATTGGCACGACTGTTCGATTATGTATACAAAACGATCATTTGTGCCCCTATTACGCCAATGATCTGATTATGCCGATACATGACAGAAAGTTCTTGGATTTCCTAAGAGATCAAGCCAAGCAGATTGGCATGATTAACGCCTGTTTGGCTGGTTTTGTGCCGTCAGGGTTTGTCCAAAGACTTTCCCGTAATTGAGCAGTATGACGCAGTCAAATGATAAACAAAACGAGAGGCAATACGGCAGAATCGAGTGGCCGCTTTACGGTCTGCGCGATCAACTACACACGGCGATTGTCATTTTTTCGTTACAAGCTTTAGCTGGAGAGCGGAACAAAGAATCCATTTTTAACAATTGGTTATAGCTAGGCATTCCCAAAACAACTCTAAGTAGTTGACACAAAGTCAATTAAACTCACAGACTGGTGAGTGCGAACTTGGTCATTGACGAGTGCATGCGTTCTAACCCTTCACAGGTGGGAATTTCATGACAAATCGATTTGACGGCGTGGCGCGTTTTCTTTGGGCCGCTATTATATTCATACCTTTAGGCATGGTTGCGGTGGCCGCGACCCTTATGTTGGATACGGTGCGTCATGCGCCCCTCAGTATCACCCACATATCGGACCCGGCGTTACCGCCGGAAGTTCAGGCGCTGGAGGCAGCATCGCTCCCTTTTGCGTTTGACCGCGATACCAGAACGGCGCACGTTCTTTACGGCGCGGGTGACATAGAGGTTCTGCTTGAGCCCAACACGACATTATCCAAGCTCCGCACTTTTGGGGCGTCGCCTTATTCCCTGTCCGTAGTGGTCAGCGGCGGGACGGGTAACGATGTCGGGTGGAGTACCGTGCGGGGCGCAGAGGATATTGATCTGTCTGCCTTAGGCTCTGGCTGGAATGACATTCAATTTGGTGATGAGGTACCTGCAACGAAATTGCGGCTAAGGCTGACGCCGACGGCTCGCGCAGATGCCACCGGAATTCCCGAATTTGAGTTCTGGGGTGCTGGCGAAACGATGGCGATTGCGGCTGGCCCAGATGTATTTGATCTGCTGCAAGACACCCCGGAAATCGGAGAATATCGGCAAATTGCATTGGAGGGCACTGTAAGCATTAGTGCGCGGCAGCCCACAGAAACGATTTCGTTCGAATTGCCGTTTGCACCCGCTGATATTCGGAGTGCCTGGCTCTCTTATGACTTGAACGGTATCCATAGCTGGGTGGCCGTGCGTCGCGCGATCAATGGCAGAGCCCCCGAAGGCGGCTATGTCACCCTTGACGATCAGGGCTGGTCACATCAGTTGGAGCCCATCTCGCCTGAGCAACTTGTCCACGGCGAGAACGCAATCACCTTCGGAACGCTTCCGGGCCTGGAGCGAAGCTACCGGATACGCGCGGCGTCTCTCATCATTGCCTTGGATGACGGACGCAGCCTGATCCTGGATCCGGAACTGCGTGATGATCGCGCTGAGACGGGCCATCAGATATCGTCCAATAACGATGAAATCGTTGATGTTTCGCTTCCCTTGGTAAGCCACCGATCTCTGGATGACCTAATTTTAGTCTTCGATCAAACGCCGAGCGGATCACTGACAATTTCCAGTCATGACCCTGAAGGAAACACCACGCTTCGCGGTCCGTTTGCGCTGACCGCAGGCGAAGAGGTTGGTGTTGAGGGACTAACCTACACGATTGCCTTAGACGGTCTGACAGGTACGCATCTGGAGTTATTCTTTGATGATACCCAAGGTCGCTTTGCGCTTTTAGAAGCGGATGCATCGGGGTCGCCGGTCAGTAATGCGCAACTGCCGGCAACCATTCAGATGACATGGCCCGAAAACGGAGAGTACTACGACCGTACTGCGTTCATGCGCGGTCATGTGCGGCCTTTCGATAATGGGTCCGGGCCCGCAGAAGTATTTGTGGGTGGTCTGCCATTTGAAATCCAGAACGGGTCTTTTGAAGTTGCGATATCGAAAGATCAGGCAGGTTTTATGGATGATACCGACGATGCGCCGTGGTCGGTTGAGGTTGCCGCACTTTATCCAGATGGCGAGGCTGTGACCCAGACGATCATCTTGAACGCACGTGTCTTCGCAGATGGTCTTTCAACTTACACACCAGAGGTTATGACCCAGACCTTTACGCCAGGTGTTGAACGATCTGTGGAACACGAAGGGGCTATGCTGACGGTCATGGCAGACGCGCTCGCGCAGCCGACCGAGATACAGATGAGTGCGTTGACCGATGTTGATATGCCCAAACTGGATCCTGGCCTTGTGAATGTAACGATGGGGCCGCGTCATGGCTATAGAATGCTGCCGCATATGACGTTCCGGGCAAATGTTGAGTTGAGACTGCCGTACGACAAAGAGATGTTGCCGGCCGGATATACCGAGGACGACATACGGGTTTTCTTCTTCGACGAAGAATTGGGACGCTGGACGGCGCTGACAGACACATCTGTCGACATGAAGGAAAGGCGTGTTCACGCCAAGAGTGATCACTTCACCGACTTTATTGCAGGTGTTGTGGTTGCCCCCGAAAGCCCGCAGACGGCCAGTTTCAATCCCACCCAACTCAAAGACATGAAGGTTGCCGATCCGTCGGCTCGAATTAATCTGATCGCGGCCCCACAAGGCACGAACAGTGGTGATGCCGGCCTGTCATACCCGATTGAATTGCCCGCCGGTCGCCAGGGCGTCGCCCCCCAAATCGGGCTCCAGTACAATTCTGCGGCTGGAAATGGCTGGATGGGCGTTGGCTGGAACCTGTCCATGCAGGAGGTCACGATTGATACGCGCTGGGGTGTGCCGCGCTATGACGCTACTCAGGAGACAGAGACCTATCTGTGGTCCGGGCAGCAGCTAACCCCCGTAGCGCATCGTGGCGCGCTGGTTCCGCGCGAGGCTGATCGTGTCTTCCATACCCGGGTTGAAGGTAGCTTCAATCGCATTATCCGTCACGGCGACACGCCCGCAAACTATTGGTGGGAAGTGACCGACAAGATGGGCACACGCTATGCCTATGGCGGCAATCTGGACACGGGCGCGCAGGATGCATCTTCTGTTCTGACCGATGACCAGGGACACGTCTTTAAGTGGGCGCTTAACGAAGTTCGTGACAGCAATGGCAACCGCATTACCTATGATCACGTCACGGTGAATGATGTGGGGCTCGCGTCCGGGTCGGTGATGGGCCGTCAGCTCTATTGCGCTGCGATCCAATATACAGGTCACACCAGCAATGGCACTGGCCCGTTTGAGGTGCGCTTCTTGCGGGACCGCGATCTGGGCGGCACGACACGGCGTGACACCATCATTGACGGGCGTGGCGGCTTCAAGATGGTCACTGCAGACCTGCTGCGGCGCATCGAAGTGACGTATAACGGTATACAGGTGCGGGCTTACGAGTTCGACTACGCTGAGGGCGCATTCTACAAACAGCTTTTGCAGTCAGTCACACAGCTTGACGCACAAGATCAGCCGTTCAACACCCATACGTTTGATTATTTCGATGATGCACGGGATGGCGAAACATATAGAGGTTTTGGTACTGCCACACAGTGGTCTCAGACTGGAGGTGACGACAATGTGACACTTGATGCTTTTCTTGGCGATATTGAAGCCAGTTCGATCAGCGGCACAGAGGCTGATGGGAGCAGTTTTCATTTCCACGGAGGTATAGCGCCGGGCCCGTCCAAATTCTTGTCAGTTGGGTTCAAATACGGTCGTTCAAGATCAGATATGACCGGACGTTTAATGCTGCTTGACCTAAACGGCGATGGGCTGAATGATAAGGTTTTTGTTGCCAATGACAACCGTGTCTTCTGGCGGCGCAATGAAAGTGGGCCAGACGGTTCAGAGCTCTTTGCAACACCGATACTGATCGGTGATCTAAACACAATCTTGCGCGAACGTAGTACAACAACTTCAAAGGGCGTAGAAGTATTCCTTGGCGCATCGCTGGGTGTGAACGACGCTGATACGGTCACGACAACAAGTGTCTATTTCACAGATGCTAACGGGGATGGATTGCCGGACTTAAACTTAGACGGCGTTATTCTATTCAACGTGCTTGACAATGCAGGCACGCCAACGTTCACGGCAGACAGCTCGGTCAGTGCCTATCCAATTGGACCTGGCGCTGTCGATGGTGCTGCAGTAGCGATTGATTTCGCAGACTTGCTAGATGACTTGATCAACAGTGCGCCGCTCGTAGACAACCTGCGCGTCTGGACAGCCCCTTACACGGGCACTGTCGATGTATCAGGTGCCATTCAACTTATCGCTGATACGAGCCCGGAACGCGCGGACTACACAACCGCCGACGGTGTACGCGCAACTGTCGAGTTGAATGGTGTCCAGCTTTTGATTGTCAACATTCCCGGTACAGATTACGTTGCACGACCAACAAATTTGAGCACCGTGAATGTCGCTAAGGGTGATCGCCTTTATTTTCGTCTGCAATCGAATTTTGACGGGCGTTTTGATCAGGTAGATTGGGCGCCGGTAGTGGACTACACTAGCTTGCCAGTTGCGCTCGACGCCAACGGGCTGTCTCTCACAAGCTATGATGCCGCAGCCGACTTCACTCTGTTCACCAACGGAGAGACGCAGATTGTTGCAACGTTCAATGGGCAACTACAACTGGAAGGTGTACTGGCCAAAACTGTCACAACCACAGATGACGTCACAGTGACTGTTCGCAAAACGAGTCGGGATTTGTCAGATGTGTTGACAACGACAGTTCTTGGCACTCAAACAGTGCCGTGGGATGTCATCGGAACAGTCGATTTGACAACGCTTATTGGCGGTGCGGTAACCGTTCAAAAAACAGAGACAACGCAAGTAGAAGTCGGCGTAGATACAAATGGTGATCCGATCTTCGAGACCGAGATCAGCCAGTGGGCGGATCAGATCGAGGTTGCGATCACGACAGCCAGCCCAATTGATCTTGCGGCATTATCTTGGACTACTGATCCGGTGAGTTATTACACCGTAATAACCGATCCAGGACAGTCGGTTACTGATATCAATGGTGAGTTTGCGACTCTCCAATCATTGGCGCCTGCGGCTACGATCTTTAGCAACTCTGACCAGTTGACACCGCTTCAGGCGTGGATCTCAACAGTGAATGGTGTTGTGGACATCGACCCCGCCATTACAGCAAATAATCCCGGATTGGACAGTATGCTTTGGCTGACAGTTAAGTCGGCCAACCAGCTAATCGCAAAGGAAGAACTTGTGATTGTTGGGGGAGTAGTGACTGTTCCTCCGTTGAGTTTCAGCGCAGTGCTTGGCGAACGTTACTATATAGAGGTAAGCGGTGCAGATCCTGGCATTCTGAGTGATGTTACAGTTACTGGCGCAACGGTGACGCTACCAGATTTGACAACAGTTGCCGCACCAATTGGGGCTAATGGTGCTGGTGACACACTGATCGTCAGCCAGCCTTATCGTGCATGGTCGACTTTCGGATATGACGGGAACAAGGCCCGCGCCGACCAACCCATCGCGTTGAGTGATGCTGATCTCGCTGTGCCTACTGCTGCTGAGTTGGCCGCGCAACAAGCAGCCGTTCAGGCCGCGGCCGACAGTGGTGATCCTGCTCAGATCGACGCCATTATTGCGATGTTTAGCCCAAAGGTATTTGGGTTCTTACCAGACGTAAGTCTGGCGCGGTGGACGACTATTGACGATGGAGTCTGGACAACATCCAGCGGTGCAAGCTCCTCTCGTCTTGGCGACGACTTTCCTTCCGTCCCTGATCCGACAGTCTTTGCCGGTGCGCAGGCTGTCTCTCGTATCGCAAGAACCGATAACGATGGGCTGACTGCTGGGCTCCTATTCGTGAGCGGTGCGAAGACGGATACTGATACTGTTTCGATTCTCGACTTTCTTGACTTGAATGGTGACCGGTTCCCCGATGTGGTGTCAGCCAACCGCATGGTTCAATACTCTCCCATGATCGGCGGTTTGGAAGCAACTGCCATGACCATTGCTGGTATGGAAACTGCAGTCAGAACTTCGTCTGGTGAAAGCTCGAGCTTCGGTATCGGAGGAACCTTCCCGATTCAAATACCTTCAGGTTCTGGGGCACTGTCACCAAACGGAACTGGTCGCGATCCCGGAGATTCTGGTACGCAAATGGCTTCGTTGGGGGTAAGTGGGAACTATGCCGAAGGCACATCGGATGTTGGATACGACCTTCGTGATATGAACGCTGATGGTTTGCCCGATATAGTGAGGCAGGGCGGAACGCTCGATGTCGCATTTAATCTAGGTTATCGTTTTGCGGCATTTGAAACATTTGGCGCTGCGGCAATTGATGTTCAGATCAATGACGGTGAATACAGTTCATTGGGCGGTGGTTTATCAATTGGTTTTAACGATGGCATCTACGGGTTTGCGGGTTCGTTGAATCGGTCGGAGACGGAGAATAAGGCGAACGAGTCGTTACTCGACATAAACGGCGATGGCTTGATAGACCGTGTGCGGGCGGGCGATAGTTCTGGTGTTTTGCATGTCCGCTTGAATTCAGGCAGCGGCTTTGAGGATGAGATCAACTGGCCCACAGGAACCACAAACGCTGGACTGGCGGATAGCCTATCCATTTCTGACAGCGTAGGGGGCTATGTGACCTTTGCTCCAGGCTTTTTCATTCACCTAATACTGAACCCGGGTTTCGATGTCTCCGAAAGTATGTCGCGTGCGGCGGTTGCGATCCAGGACATGGATGGTGACGGCTTTCCGGAATACTTGACCTCGTCAGACTCCGACGACCTCCGTGTGAGCCTTGATACGATTGAGCGCACTAATATGCTGCGCCAGGTGAACCGTCCGCTGGGATCGACTGTGACGCTGGCTTATGTGCGGTCTGGGAACACCATTGATCAGCCTCAAAACAAATGGGTGTTGGCAAGGGTTGAGGTGAATGACGGCTTTGCCGGTGATGGCACAGACATTCTGGCTACAAACTTTACCTATGAAGACGGCTATTGGGACCGAGAGGAACGCGAGTTCTTCGGGTATGCCCGTGTGATCGAGGATCACATGAACGTCGATGCGGTTGGCGGTGAAGCCATTTATCGCACGATTACGCGCGATTTCCTCAACGACACCTATTATGAAAAGGGTCTTTTGGAGGCCTCCACAACAGCAGATGCGGCGGGCAATCTGTTCGTTGAGACCGCCAATACCTATGACTTTGTTGATATCGCCACAGGCACGACGATCAGCCAGCCAGACAGTCTGACGGCCACAGTCTTCCCGCAACTGGTGCGTACCGACAATCAGTTCTACGAAGGCCAAGCCGTGGCTGGCAAAGCGACATTCATGACCTTTGCCTATGATGCGCTTGGGAATGTCATCACCTATTTTGATGCAGCCAATCTGGATACGACAGCCGACGATGTGACCAGTCAAATTGGCTATCATGCGGATCTGCCCAACTACATCGTCGGTAAGGCCAATAGTGTGGTCGTGACCGGTCAAGGGGGAAGTGGCCCCGGTGGGGCTTACCGTAACCGAGTCGCGGTGTTCCAGACCGGCACGGGTAACCTGCTGCAGTTGCAGTCAATTCTGGAAACTGGGGCCACCGCGACGACTGACATGACTTATGATGGCTTCGGCAACCTGATCAACGTCACGGGGCCGGCCAATGCGACGGGCCAGCGTTACGCGCTGAGCTATGTATTCGACAGTGAGGTTGATACCTATGTGACGGGTATCACGGACAGTTTCGGCTACACGTCTGCCGCAAGCTATGATGTCCGCTTTAGCGAACTACTAAGCACGACCGACCTGAATGGCCAGCCGATGACCTATGTGCTGGATGATGTCGGTCGGGTTGTGAGTGTGACAGGCCCCTATCAGGCAGGCAGCGGCTTTGACACGATCAGCTTTGCCTATAATCCGCGCCTTGACGTGCCGGGGGATGACCAGTTTCCTGATGTGGATGTCAGCTGGGCACTGACGCAGCATATCGATGTCTATCGCAATATCGCTGATCCGATTGAGACCGCCTTGTTCATTGATGGATTGGGCCGCGTGTTGCAAACCAAGAAAGATGCGGCGATCTATGAGGCCGGCAGCGTGACCGATAGAATGGTTGCCTCGGGCCGGATCACGTTTGATTTTCTCGGGCGCCAGACGGAACAGTATTATCCGGTTGAAGAAGCGTTGGGCAATCAGGGAATCCTGAACGCCACATATGATAGTGTGGCGCCGACCTTGACGGATTACGACATATTGGACCGCCCGGTGCGGGTGACGATCCCAGATGGGACCAGCACGCAGATGGTCTACGACTTCGGGGCGGACCGGTCGGGCACCCAGCAGTTCCGCACGCTGTTTATCGATGCGGAAGGCAACCGGCGCGAAACCTTTGCGGATGTGCGCAGGCTGATGACGTCCGTCAAAGAAATCAACCCGGTCGGCGGGCAGCCCACGATCTGGACCAGCTATGAGTATGACCCGCTGCGCCAAATCACCAATGTGACGGATGACCAGGGCAACCTGACACTTGCCGGATACGACAACTTCGGGCGGATGACAGTTCTGGAGAATCCCGATACGGGACGGACCACCTATGGGTTCGATCTGGCCTCCAACCTGGTGACCAAACAGACCGCGAACCTGGCGGCAGATGGCACGGTGATCAGCTACGGGTATGAGTTCAACAGGCTCGCCTCGGTCACCTATCCGGAGTTCACGGACAACAACGTCACCTATGTTTACGGCGCACCCGGGGCGGCCAACAACCGCGCGAACCGCATTGCCAGCGTCACGTCAGAGGCCGGCACAGAAGAACGGTTCTACGGGCCACTCGGCGAAATGATCCAGCAGACCTGGACGGTCGCATCCGACACGCCTTTCAATGATCCGTTCGACCTGCCCGAGATTTACACAACCCTCTGGACCTACGACACCTGGAACCGGGTGCATGAGATGACCTATCCCGACGGTGAGGTGCTCACGAACCGGTACGATTCAGGCGGCAAGCTCGACAACATCACGGGCGAGAAAATCGGGTTCGACTATAACTACCTCGACCTGATGGGCTACGATAAATTCGGGCAACGCAATTTCATGCGCGCGGGCAATGGCGTGGAAACCACCTATGCCTATGTCCCCACCACCCGGCGTCTGGACGCGCTGCAAACCAGCAATCAGCTCCGCACGTTCATGGACATGAGCTATGTCTACGATGACGTGGGCAATATCATCCGGCAGGGCAATGCGGCGACCGTTCTGGACGACGACGAAATCGGCGGAGCCACCGACTATACCTACACCTATGACAATCTCTACCGGCTGACGAACGCGACCGGTTTCTGGGGCAAAAGCCCCGAGGAATGGGAAACCTTCGACCTCGACATGACCTACGACACGATCCACAATATTGTGGGCAAGGATCAGCGGCATTTTGAACGCAAGCCGGATGATGCCAAGATCGTCGAAGGCACCACCTATGACTGGACCTACAGCTATACCGGCCCCCAGCCGCATGCGCCCACCAATATCGGGCTGCGCGATTTCTCCTACGACCTGAACGGCAATCAGACCGGCTGGGTCCGCACCGATACCGGCAGTCTGCGGGGCGTGCTCTGGGATGAGGAAAACCGCATCCAGGCGATCCATGAAGATGATGGCACAATTGATTTTACCGACGACAACGCGGCGAAGTACAAATACGACGATGCCGGTCAGCGGATCGTCAAATATGACGGGCTGGACGGGTTCGAGAATGTTTATCCCAACCAGTTCTGGACGGTGCGCGACCGCGACACGATCTTCAAGCACGTGTTTGCAGGCGGCACCCGGCTGGTCTCCAAGCGTGCGCTCTTCGAGAGCGATCCGCCGCAGAACCAGTGCGACCTGACCGCCTGGGGCTGGGAAACCGGCGTGGGCTCGGGGCTCTGCCAGCCAATCGAGAATTCCAATTCGGTCGCCGAGCTGGAGCAGTATTTCTACCACCCCGATCACCTGGGATCGTCCAGCTACATGACCAACGTCGAGGGGCTCGCCTACCAGCACCTGGCGTATTTCCCCTTCGGCGAAATCTGGGTGCAGGAGTTCGAGACCATCCTCGGGACAGAATACTATTTCACCGGCAAGGAGTTCGATAACGACACGCAACTGAGCTACTTCGGCGCGCGGTACTACGATCCAAGAACGAGCGTGTGGCAGTCGCCGGATCCGATACTGGCGAGTTATATGGGTGGTGAGATAAACAACGGCGTCTTCGATCCGCTGAACCTGAATTTGTTTGCGTATTCGCACCAGAGACCCATTGTCATGTTCGATCCTGATGGGCTAGCCGGGATGTCAAGCGCAGCCTTATATGGAACGACCTGTGACAGTGAGTGCATGAAGACGGGTGGCAGCTTCGTTCTCGATTTTGTTCCGATCATAGGGGATGTAAAAGGTTTCGTTGAAGCAGAGACGGCAGGTGATTATGTCTGGGCGACCGTGGGACTTGTCCCCGTGGTGGGTGATATCGCTGGAAAGGTCGGCAAGGGAATAGGGAGGGCCTTCCGCGGGACGTGCTCGTTCCATGGAGATACGCTGGTTCTAACAGCGGATGGCATGATGCCGATCTCGCAAATCGTGCCCGGCACGCTTGTCTGGTCGCGCGATCCGGCGACAGGCGAAATGGGTTTGAAGCCTGTGCTGGCACAATATTCCAACCCCTATGAAGAAACGGTTTACGTGAGCATTCGCGATGCGGAGAACGGCGAAGAACAGGTTATCATCTCCAACCGGATCCATCCGTTCTTTGTGCAGCGTGAGGCTGTCGATGGACCGACGTCGATCTCACAATCTGTACAACCTTCCTCTGAAGGCCACGTGTATCGCGGCCCCATCCCGAAGGGCTTCTGGATTGATGCAGCAGACCTACAGCCCGGCGACCGGTTGTTGAATGATGATCAAAGCTGGGCGGTTGTTGTTGATGTAGAAGTTCGTGAACAACGACTCGAAGCCTACAACCTGACAATCGAGCAGTTTGAGACGTACTTCGTTGGCGCTACACTGGACGTTGATGCGGTTTGGGTGCATAATAATTGTGCTCAGCGTATTGCCGACATCCAAGGCGCCAATCGCCCCAACGCTCAGGACTCCGGTCTACAAGCGATATACAATCAGGTCTTTCGGGTGCAAGATGTAAATCCTGGCGGTACCGCAGGAGAGCTTTTGAGAGAAGTTGCGGCGGGTGGAGATTTAACGCACCTGACGAAAGCGAAAGAACGGATCACTAATATTAGGAATTACCTCACCTCACCTGCTGCGAGTGATTTATCTCGATTAGATCGTCAAGGTGCTGAAAGAGTACTTGCCGATCTGCGCTATGCAGTTCGAGTTGCTGAAGGCATAGAATAGATGAACCTTGTCGATTTGCATTGCTTGGAGTTGTTTCCAGAAATGAAAGAGCAATTTCAAGCCCTCGATCTTGAAAGAGCAAGTGATGAAGGGAGTTATATTTTTCACGAAGACTATTTCCTAAGATTCGCTTTAGACCAAAATGAAAATAAAATGCTGAAGCGCATAGCTGACTATATTGAGGAACTTGCTTGTAGTGAAAATAAGCAGATAAGGAATCTAGCACAAATTGGCGTATTGGAAGGAATGATAAATTCTAACTTTACAAAAATCGCTAAGCATTTGGGTCAAAACAGTAAATCGATGGTAGGATTGGCCGAAAAGCGACTCATGTTTAAAAAATCTGATTGGTTATAGAGATTAGTTTCAACAAAATTGAGTTGCAGGGTGGAAAATGTGTACGAATAGGGTTTGCTGGTTCGAGATCTGGGTCGCGTGATGCTTTCGAAGTAATCAACCTTATTCGAATTCTTAGGCGTAGGATAAGCTCTGACTTGAGGTTCCGTATTGCCGCAAGCGAGCCGGCATTGCTAGATTGACAAAATTGGCACTAAGCACGTCTTTTGCGGGCGGCACCCGTCTGGTGTCCAGACGCGCGATATTCGAGAGCGATCCGCCGCAAAACCAATGCGACCTGACCGCCTGGGGCTGGGAAACCGGCGTGGGGTCGGGGCTGTGCCAGCCGGTCGAGAATTCCAACTCGGTGGCGGAACTGGAGCAGTATTTCTACCACCCCGATCACCTGGGATCGTCGTCCTACATGACCAACGTCGAGGGTCTGGCTTACCAGCACCTCGCCTACTTCCCCTTCGGCGAAATCTGGGTGCAGGAGTTCGAGACCATCCTCGGGACAGAATACTATTTCACCGGCAAGGAGTTCGATAACGACACGCAACTGAGCTACTTCGGCGCGCGGTACTACGATGCGAGGACAAGCGTGTGGCAGAGCCCGATCCGCTTTTACAAGTTCATTTTGTGGGTTTGAGTGGATCTGGTGGTGTTTATACACCAAACAACCTTAACCTTTATGCATATTCTCATCAGCGCCCCATTATCCTCAAAGATCCAGATGGAAATGACCCTTGTGCCTGTAGTCTTCCAGAACTGGCTGCAGATTGGCTTTGGAGCCAAGGTGAGAGTTTGGTTGATTCATATAATCCTCCTTCGAATATGCAAGAATTGGGTCAGCGTTTGGATATGGGCTTAGATGCGGCAGTACCCGCTCGGCGCGCATGGACAAGCGGGATGAATGCCGCCGCCGAGGGAAGCTGCGGAGAGGCAGTTGTCGGAGGACTCGTTGGGACAGGTGAAATTGCCCTAACTGTGCTTACTGCGGGTCAGTATCAGGCGCTGTCGACAACGTCCCGAGCAACCACTGCCACAGCCCGAACATCGGCTGCTGCGGCATCACAGAATGTGAATTTAGCAAGTACGCAAAGGACACAGCATATCCTGTATGGTGATGCAACTGGCGGCGGTCATATGTTTGGGCTAACTCGCCTGTTTAACGGAAAAACCAAGTTTCCTATGACATGGGGCCCTCAACGCATTATGAATGCCGTTTCAGAGGTCGCGACAAGTCCCAATAGTACTTGGATCCAGCAAACAGGTAAGCCCGGAGCACTGTTTACTAAAGCAGGTGATCCTGTAACCTACAGGGTGGAAGGTATTGTCGATGGAATAAACATGAGAGTAATTGTTCGAGGTGATGACCTTATAACGGCATTTCCAATTGATTAGGGTGAACTGATTTGACTTTGACGAGAAGATATCCCGAGCTTCTTAGCCTCATAGAATTCGCTGAAGGTAAGATACCTGAGGATAATATCCGTGATGCTTACGACTACTTGGCCCGCGACGAATGGGGCGAGATAGTGTATCTTATTTGCGTTCAGCTTTACGAATATGACGTTTCAGTACCTCGCGACATATTGGAGATGATCGAGATAACTGCGGAGAAAATGAACATGGATTCCGAGTTATGGAGAGTGCTGAAGAAATAAACTAACGCTGACCCACTAAAACGGCCCAAAACACCGGCTGATTAGGCAATGACAATGGCAAGCTGCGCGGCATTCTCTGGGACGAGGGATGGAGGCGTCAAGTGATTGATCCAGTGGATCAATCATAGCCGGAATGCATCCAGGCGATCCACGAAGACGATGGCACAATTGATTTTACCGACGACAACGCGGCGAAGTACAAATACGACGACGCGGGTCAGCGCATCGTGCGC
This sequence comes from uncultured Paracoccaceae bacterium, assembly GCA_947489445.1. Lineage (GTDB taxonomy): Bacteria > Pseudomonadota > Alphaproteobacteria > Rhodobacterales > Rhodobacteraceae > Yoonia. The sequence goes on along the minus strand of CANLDN010000016.1, from coordinate 26,052 downwards.
TATGACGGGCTCGACGGGTTCGAGAATGTTTATCCCAACCAGTTCTGGACGGTCCGCGACCGCGACACGATCTTCAAGCACATCTTTGCGGGCGGCACCCGGCTGGTGTCCAAACGCGCGCTGTTCGAGAGCGATCCGCCGCAAAACCAGTGCGACCTGACCGCCTGGGGCTGGGAGACTAAGGATGGCATCCAAGCCGCCAGACTAAAGGGTAGAAAACCGGGTACCCTATTTAATCAGAATCTGGCCTGAAACTATCCAATAAAATCAATAGCGATTTGTACCCTTAATTTTCGTACTGTACCGTTAATTCCAGTACTGCTCCCTTAATTAGCAGAGCGTCGGATCTGTGGATAACTTTCCCTATCAGGTCCGCGCGACACCGATAACGATCTGCCTAACAAAAGTTTTGCCGACCAAGGCTGTCTGGCACAGTTTGTGGAAATATTGCAATTAAGGGTACAAAACTGCCTCAAAACGCTTCCAATCGGCAGAATCTGATTAATTAGGGTACAGTGACAACGGCGTTGTGCGCTGTGAGGCATAGAATTGACTCCTATAGCTCAAAAATGGTCTATATGTGAGTTATAGAAAGGAACTCTATAACTCATGGTATGGAACTGGCAGATATCCGGTTGGCCGGATTTCCGGTATGTCGAAGCAGAGCTTGCGCCACTCGAGCAACGGTTTCTGCTGTCGTCAGGCGAAGTCCTGGGTGCGGTTCACCATGTCAGCCCGTCAGAACGTGATCAACTCCGCATCGACCTGCTGAGCGATGAGGCCATGAAAACCAGTGCCATTGAAGGTGAGATGTTGGACCGGCGCAGTGTGCAATCGTCACTCCGTCGACACCTCGGATTGGAACCAGACAACTATCCGAACAAGCCTCGAGAGCAGGGTGTGGCTGAGATGATGGTTGACGTGTACTCGACCTATGCGGAGCCCCTCACGCACGAAACCCTGTTTCGGTGGCACGAGATGCTTTTGTCTTTTGACAAACGGTTGGAGGCCATTGGGTCCTATCGGCAGCACGAAGATGCCTTGCAGATTGTCTCTGGTCGTGTTGATCGCCCGGTCGTACATTTTGAGGCCCCGCCATCGGCGCAGGTTCCGGATGAGATGGAACGGTATGTCGACTGGTTCAACCGGACAGGGCCGGATGCGGAAAAGCCTTTGCTGGCATTGATGCGCGCGGGCCTGAGTCATCTCTACTTCGAAAGCATCCACCCGTTTGAGGACGGGAATGGTCGCCTGGGTCGGGCCCTGGCCGAAAAGTCCCTGGCTCAGAACATTGGGCAGCCGAGCCTGATCGCGCTCGCCTTCACCATCGAGCGAAAACGGAAGGACTACTACGATCAGCTTGAGCGGCACCAGAAGACGCTAGATGTCACGCCTTGGCTGGTATGGTTTGCAGAGGCCGTTCTGGAAGCGCAGCAGGTCACCCTCGACCGCGTGGGCTTCTTCATTGCCAAGGCGCATTTCTACGACCGGTATCGCGAAGCGCTGAATGAAAGACAGGCCAAGGTGATCGAGCGAATGTTCCGGGAGGGGCCGGACGGGTTCAAAGGTGGTCTGAGCGCGGAAAACTATATTTCGATCTCCGGGACATCACGGGCAACGGCAACAAGAGATCTACAAGAACTTGTCGAGATTGGTGCCCTCTCGCGTACTGGCGAACGCCGATACACACGGTACTGGTTGAAGCTTGAGGGACCGAATGAGTAGTGCATCGCTGGTAGGGAGGGCGGAAACCGGAAGTTCGCTACGGGTGCGAGACAAACCAGCTCCAAACGCATAAGCGGACGTTGCGCTAATAGGCACCGGCCTTTGATCTCGTTCGGCACGCCAGGCGGAAAATGCACTTTCGATTTGGGCACAAGGTCTTTTTTGTTCATATGTAGTTCGGCTTGAATTGACATCCACAAGTTGTAGGGTCACGAGAACTACTTTTGATTGGAAATTACTCGTCAGAGCTTCAACCCATACGCTTCAAAACTTGAACGGTCGCGTTCAGGTCAATGCCAAACGTTCAAGAATATGGAAAGTTGCCGTGAGTCAACGGCTTGGGTGTTTGCGAGCTGACGGATCGCGGTTCCGAACTTGAACGCAGTTTCCTGAGGACAGTCTTGTCATTCGCGGAAATGGAGTAATCCTACAACAACTCCGCGTGATCTCGCAGACTTAACTGGGGTATTGGTCGTTTGGTAAGTGCACTGCACATCGACCCCAGCTTTGTTTGGCCAAGTCTGAAAGACAGCTCCAACATGTTTTTGCAAAGTCCGGTCCACGAAATCCATGCTGGCATTTTCTACAGTTGCGAGCGTGTGGCGTTGAATGGGGCCAGTTTCGTATTTCGAACGAAATCACGTCTCCCGCTGAATTTGGGTCGGACACGACCAGAGTTTCAGGAAAACCTATTTGGTTTGATACGTTCATAATCGCCTCGTACTGTATTGCTCGTTACTATCGAAGGTGGTCATAAGCACTAAGTGTAATGTGTTTAACACCCTATGGCGGCGGTCAGAATGTTTAACCGCCAACACGAAGTGTGTGTTAAAATGGTTAATAAAGTGTAAAGAGCCTTCTTGGCTGGCTGACCTAGTGACACGCATTTAATCCAAAACCCAGATGCTCGTCCAGTTTTGTGACAGGTCGCTACACTGCGTTAACCCCCTATTAACAATTTATGTGTCATCATCTCTGGGTTGTTAATGCAGCACGGATACACCCAAGGTCCAGGGCAAAGCCACTCACGCTACCCCCTCCTCTCAAGTTGCCCTGGACCGGAATATGTAACGATTTGAAAGGTAACAAGATGGACGGTACTGCAAATGATTGGGTTGAAGCTGACAACACAGCATACGGAGTAGTCCGATGGTTTGACCCGTACAAAGGGTACGGTTTCATTTTGTCAGACCAAATTGAAGGTGACGTTTTGTTGCACCATCATGTGTTGGAGAGCTTCGGTCAAAACTCGGCGTCGGAAGGGTGTCAAATTGAGTTCAGATATAAGAAAGGACCGTCCGGGCTAAAGGCGACCCTGATACTCTCACTACGCTCTCCATTCGCAGACCTAGCAACAAATAATGATGGCGTAACTGACCTTAGCGATACGGTCCCGGCGCGTGTTTCATGGTTTGACCCAACGCGCGGCTTTGGATTTGTGCATGATTTCTGGTCTGGACAGGAAATATTCCTACATGCCAACACACTCAAGCAATGTGGTCTCACGCAAGTCCACCCTGGTGAGGCATTGCGCGTGCAGACATCTCAGAACTCACACGGCCAAGTCGTGACAGCCGTCTATCCCTGGTTTTGCGCGCACAACTAAACTCATAATTCTATAAGCGACGTCCCCCCCCCAAAAAAAAGCCGCTGATGTTGGATCATGTGCTCTGCTACTATGATCCTTTAATCTGTCGGCCCGGTCCGGCACTTCTTGGTCTAAGCCTATCGCTCCACGTTACCGACAATGATTGAGTCTCCCTATACAAAAAGCCAGTCAAGACTGGCCAGATATTGCCACATTCTGAGGTTGTACTGGTATCAGTAACGAGTAATGGCCAATGGCCTTTTTCCAGTAGATATGGCGTCGGAATTCAATCTGTTTCTGAGAATTTCGACACCGCTCTGGCACAGCGCCAACAACATGCAGACTTTCATGCAGCCACTTCCAGATGCAGATCGAAGTAGCCTTGTTGAATATCGAGAAAGCTGTTCTTCAGTAAAATCCTGTTCCGATCCAGTCCTTCTTTAGCCCTCATCATGGCAAGATTTTCTGCGTGCATTATGCAGCCTTTATCTGCCTCGGCCCGCACCAACCCTCGTATTATGATCTTTCGTAACCCATGAGAGAGAGCGACGGTAGCCAGACTTCGAGAATTGGCAAGTTCATGAAGTGTTATAGTCATCGTGTCTGGCGGCATAATCGCTCCTCTGCATTTGCCAACTGGGTAGCAATCTAAAAATACCTAAAACCAAATTGATTAAGAAAGGGCTAAAAAATGATGAAACGTCAAAGACGCAATGCGGAACGACTGCAAAACGTCGCCGAGCTCTTAGGTGCTGACGTCGGACGACGGCAGCAAATGATCGCTGAGTACAAGCGCCGCTCTGAAGAAGCCTTTGCACCGCAAACCCGTCGAAACCTTCGGCAGATCAAAGCATCATTCTTGAAGTGGTTGGAAATCAACGGCCATTCGACGGTGTTGCCGATCCAACCAACGGTCATCGCCGAATACATAGAAAGCCTTGGCGGCAAGCTTCGCCCAACTACCATTGAGTGTCGCCTTTGGGCTATCAGCGAAATGCATAGGGCAGAGTTTCTTGGTTCACCTTGCCACCATCGTTTGGTTGATTTGGCGCTCAAGAGCGTCAAACGGCGCTACGGCACGGCAACCCGACAGGCAGCGCCATTGTGCAAAGCGGATGTATTATCGGTCGTTGCGTCTCTAGGGGACACCAGAATCGATATACGGGATAACGCATTACTTTTGACTGCTTCGGATAGCTGGTGCCGAGCTAGCGAGTTGATTGCCTTGCGTGTAGAGCATGTTTGCCGACAGAATGATGGCTCAAGCCTGTTGTTCATTTCCAGGTCAAAGACTGATCAATACGGCCAAGGCGCCTACGCATTCTTGTCAGCGGATGGGACAAAGGCGGTAGATAAATGGATCAGATTGGCGAAACTCAAGAAGGGAGATCCAGTCTTCACAAAGTCGCAAAAAAACGGGAAAAAAACGCCATTAGACACCGCGACAATTTCGAGGATATTCAAGCGCCGTTTTGAGCGAGATGACGTGTCTTCTCATAGTATGCGGATTGGTGGTGTGCAGGATGCATTCAAATTAGGCTGTGATATCTCGTCAATAATGGTCGCTGGGCGCTGGTCCTCACCTGAGATGCCAGCACGTTATGGACGAAGGATTCTGGCTAGCAGCTCAGCAGCAGCGCAGGTTTCTGCAGCATACAGGAGTGGCGGCAGCCCATAGGTTTTGAGAATTTGTTATCACTCCAGGTGCTTGGAAGATTGTCAAATTCCTTTGAGTTTCGACAATGTCGTTGAGCGGCGAGAATTGCACCAACTGCAATCCGATGATAGCGGCATTGCATGAAAAGGCAAAATGCAGCACAGCAAAACACAGTACAGAATGCTGGGAGCGATGCATTCTGCGGTTTGAGCAGCGAAGAGTTTGCCAGACAGATCAGTTTGATGGTTGGCGATGACCCGAAGTTAGCGTCGTTATTTTGGCGAACTCGTAATCAATATCTGAGTACCCTGAACGAAGATATCTCTTGAATGCCAGACGTCTTGCTGGTTGTTCGGCACTCCACAAACTGTCCTCAATAGCGACGGAATCCGCAATACCCGGCTGCTCGCAGAGCGATGTCTTGTTTGCTTTCAAAACAAGGATGGATATGCTGGCTTCCAAAAAACTTGGTCCGTTTGGTAGCCAATTCACATGAATGCACTACCCTTACGGTGGTCTAGAAGACTTTCTGTAGATTAGGTTGGTAGGGCGTGTATGGACAACCAGTATACGATAGACGCATCTGGAAGGATTGTTTCAGTCGGAGCAAAATGGGACGATCATGCACGCAGGAACGATGCACCTAAGGCCGTTTCAAATGCTGTTATCGGTCGGAACTGGTCGGAGTTTGTATCGGGAGTACAAACTCGATCTTACTTGAACGCGATATTCTTTGCATGCCGGATGGATAACGAAGAATTTTCTATGCTTTGCCGCTGCGACGCTGCCAATGAGAAGAAATTATACCGTTTTTCTGTTGCACCGCAGGAAGATGAGACCCTCTTGGTGACACATGAGTATATGGGTGTTTCAGACCAAGTGCAGCGGGAGGTCGTCCTAAGTGTCTTACGTCGTGTCGATACGACAAGGTGCTCGATTTGTTGTTCCTTTTTGTTGGGTGATAATTGGATCGATCCATTCTCAAGCCCTGACGCTCAGTATTTTGCGCAGGGCTTTGGGGTTTGCCCAACTTGCAAAACGAGCGCCCTGAACATGATAGAAACCAATAGGCGTCAAAGGAAGAAAACGCAGAGAGCCGTTATCCCATTCGGCCAAACATCATGAACTCCCGGTGCTGTTTGAGTCCGAAAGTCTTGTTTTGCCACGCTGGGGAGACCCCCCCATTTAGGGCAAAAAAGACTTCTGGATCAGCATCGGTTCGGCATACTTCAAATCAATGGGTTGGATTTGTGTTCAACAATCTGCAGTAACCCATCCTGCAATGGCCGCTGGAACTTCAACGCATCCTCCGTCGGTGCGTTCAGGCAGGTTTCGATATCACTCGGCTCTGTCAGAACAACCGGCATTGCCTTTGGATGGATGGCACCGACAGTTTTATTTGCGTCACAGGTCAGAAACCCGAACCCGAACAGGTTGTCAGTCGTCTCACCGTCCTTAACCTTTCGTACGGAGGTCCATTCGGTCCAGACCCTGGCGAAGAATCCGAGCGGTTGGTCCTCATCCAAAGCGAACCAGACGGCTTCTTTGTTCTTGCCAGGATTGAAGTTTGGCTCTGAGAACGCCGTAAATGGCACAATACGAAAGCAGCACTGCAGCATCGGACGACGGCGTAGATGGCAGGAATGGGCCGTGAGCAGCGGCCGAGCACCCGGTGTACCCATCAAACGACACCTAACGACCCAACGGTATGCTGAAGGATTTTATTTACTGAAACCCCAGCCCCGTTTTGACATCCTTTGGGACGAGGGTGATCAGTGAGACTTCCCTATTGGCACTGGCTCACACTGTTGGCCCACATCCTCAATGACGACTACAAAACCAGCAAACAGCAACCACGTGAAAAACAGCGCCACCATCACAACACCTTCTCTCGGACTCATCAACCAGCCCCCCTCTAAGCATGCAGCACCAAAAAACGCTTTCGCCACAGTCACAACAAACATGCTGAATTCTGAGCCGCGCCACGCCCTCTTAGTACCAACAGCCACGATGATCTGTGCCAATGCACACAAAAGCACGATTATAGCCAGCACCGCCTGCAGCTGCGCCCGCACGAAGAAGCGCCTGTGGGCGGTGCTGAGTTCAATCTGACCACTATTGCGCAGTGCGCAGATGACCCGAACCCGCGTATTGTGCGAATTTGGCACTCCTAGGAATTTGCACTTGCAGCGGATGTCTCCTATGACGTGCTGCGCCGCAGCACAGAAAGCCATGGCTGGATGTCCGGAATGGGCCGCCAGTGAAGACGGCCCGGTAGGCTCAGATTTCAATGGCCTCCGCAATGGCTAGCGCATCTTCAAGCTCGACGCCTAGGTATCGCACCGTGCTGTCCATCTTCGTGTGGCCGAGCAAAAGTTGAACGGCGCGTAGGTTGCCGGTCTTCTTGTAGATCTGGGTCACCTTCGTTCGCCTCATCGAATGCGTGCCGTATGCGCTCGCTTCTAAACCGATGGATATGACCCAATCGCGGACGATCCGTGCATACTGGCGTGTCGAGATATGCAGGCGCTCGTGGAAGCGGCCAGGCCATAGATATTCGGAGCCGACCATGAGCTCGTCCTCCATCCACTTCTCGACCGAGGCCCGGGTGCCTTCGGAAATTTCAAAGCGCACAGGTTTCTTCGTCTTGCTTTGCAACACCGATGCACGTTCTTTGACCTGGCCAGATGCCATGACGTCGACGACCTTCATCTTGACCAAATCGCAACCGCGCAACTTGCTGTCGATCGCCATGTTGAAGAGAGCGAGGTCGCGATGGTTTTCTGCCAATTCAAGGCGGACACGGATCGCCCAGACATGCTTGGGTTTTAGAGGTCGTTTCTGACCGACGATGCGACCTTTGTTCCATGCAGGGCGAAGTGCGCGAATGGCTGGTAGGTTTGGTGTTTCCATGACTGATCCTCCGATCCGCCATGCCCTCCCGAAACGACAACCCTTTGTTGACACAGAAGAATAACATAGAACACCAATTCCCGTCTTGGCGCCTAGATGACCAGTCAGAAAGATGAGCCGCTTTGGTTCAAACCATCAGCCAAAGCATCACGACCGCCATTCCGACCATCATCAGGTTTTCGGTGAGGCTCACAAACCCAAGCGGGACGTTTGAATTTCCACCGACGCAGGCGCATTTGAGCTCACGTTTATCGATGTAGACGGCCTTGAAGACGCTTACGGCTCCAATGCTAGCAACGAAAAGTGCCGCGGGAGCTGACACCCAAGTCAGGATCATGCCTGTCATGAGGATACCCGCGCCTGTTTCCACGAATGGATAGATATATGCGTACGGCACCCATTTCCGCGCGAGAAGGTCGTAGTTGAGGAACATCGTGGAGAAGCCCTCGACATCGCGCAGTTTCTGCATGCCGAGAAGGATCATTGAGACTGAGATGAACCAGCCCAGTGTTTGCCACGTGATCGTGCCGAGGAACCCAATTGATAGCGCCATTGCGGTGAAAGCAGCGACGGCGAAGAGATAAAGCACTGGCCGGTAGGTGGTTGCCTTCGGGTCCCAGCCGGTCAGCTTTTCGCGCAGGTCCGTGTAGCCGCCGACGCGTTCGCCTTCGATCCACGCTTGGGGCGTTGTCTTGACGTCGTGCTCGGCCTTAAAAGCGTCAACTTCGGCGCGGGTTCGGAAAAGCCTATCATCGACATCATATCCCTGACGTTCGAGAAGCCAGCGAGCCTTTTGCCCGGATGGGCACAGATGATCTGGCAGCGCCATCCGGTAAAGCACAGCCGTTTTGCCCAACGCCACTTCGGCCGGGTTTGTATCAATGTCGGCAACGTCGCGCGTGTCCTTGGGCATTGGCTTTTCCTTTTCGGTACGCTTGTTTTGAGGGCTGTGCTTGCTTGGGCTCTGTATTAACCTATATACCCCCCTAGGGTATATATTCAATAGTTTGAGCTTGATGCCATACTCACTCGACTTTTTGTCTGCCAACATGCGAAAAGAGACTATGCACGAAAATCGCGAAGCTACTTTAAAGCGCCTCAAACGCCTGGAGGGTCAGGTCCGAGGGATTGCCCGGATGGTCGAAGAGGACCGCTATTGCGTCGATGTCCTGACGCAGATTGCGGCGGTGCGAGCCGCTCTCAAAGGCGTCGAGAAGCTCGTTATCGACAACCACGCGTCGCATTGTATCGAGGATGCACTTGCATCAGGTGATCGGGAGGATCAGCGGGCGAAATTTACAGAACTCCTTGAACTGCTCGACAAGGCGCGCGGCTAAGTCGTCAAAGATTGACGGGTGGCGTTGTTACACTGGTGATGGTTGCAGTTGCCAGAAGGATTAGAACAACGGCCAGTATTTCCATTGAAATAGAACGCCGCAGGGCATGGGCTGCACCGGGTTTCTCAGCACGCAAGGCAGGGACCAGCCTCACCTTATTCCAAGTTGCAAAGCCCAGGAGGACCGCAACAATCGCGACTTTGACCAGAAGTGCTAAGCCGTAGGCCGTTCCAAATAACGCAGTGGCAGAACCTGAAAGCAGCCAAGCGAGCGATGTGCCTGCGAGCATTAGACCCGCCACTCCGCCAGCGGCGAGATTACCAAAATAGTGCAACAGGTCAGCACCGGCTGGAGCAAGTGCTGCCTGCCGCAAAGGTATGAGAGCGCCAACCCAGAAAGCAGCGGCTAGAAGATGCAGCACCAGCAGGACAGCCAGGGCTACTCTGGGCTCCCCAAGAGCGTGGCCCACTTGAGCAAAGGATATCGCCACAGCAAGGCTGCCTGCCAGAGCGATCCATTGTCCAATGCGGTGCACCAGAATTGCCAGTATCGCGAGTTCACCCATCCCGCGCCAAATTGCGGCGGTCCCAAGTGGACTTTCCCAAACGAAGCCAAGCATCACTGGGTCGGACGCGCCCTCTAAGCCCATCCCGGATATCCGGGCAGCACGAATGCCGAACCGGACGGCTAGCACGGCGAGACCGATAAGTGCCGCACCGACTGCAAGCCGCCTCGCAAGTCGCAGGACCGATACCTCAGCTCGCTGAGAAAAAACGACCGAAAACAGCACACCCCCCATCGTAAGGAGTGCCGCGCCATAACCAATCGCCTTGGCCAAGATTGCCAAAACGACAAGACCGTCGATCGGTGCGAGTCCGGTCACTCAGTGACCGTGAAGGAGAAGCTGCCCTGCATCGGATGGCCGTCCGACGCCATTCCGCGCCAGTCGAAGCGATAGCTTCCAGGCGCAAGTTCTTCCAATGGCAAAGCCCGGAACTCCGTAGAGGGGTCCATACCTGTCTCGCGTTCGATTTCGACATCGCCATCTGGAGAGGTAAGCGTGACTGAAATGATGCGCATCGGATCATCGAAGCGCATTGAAAGCTCGGGCACTTCCGTGACTGTCGCACCGTTGGCGGGTGTTGTGGCCTCAGATTTCGAATGCGCAAAGGCAAGAGCGGGAGCAACTACAACGGCCAAGCCGAGAAGAGTTTGTTTGATCATCTGAGTTTTCCTCTATTCGGACTGGGCATTCAGTTCGTCGTGATACTGACGAAGGTCATCAGGCCAAGTTGACTTGATGAAGGACAGCACCGCAATGACCTCATCATCGCTGAGCACGCCCTCGTAGACAGGCATGCCAGATGGTGGCGCGTTCTCCATCAGACCGGCAAGTCCGTATTTGGTCAGGGTGAAAAGCGTTTCGTCATCATGGTGCCAGGTATGCCCGGTGGCGTCATGCGGCGGCGCAGGTAGCAAACCATCCTCGCCACGCATCCGCCAGTTTGGCTGCCCCTCCAGGCGCGCGCCATGGCAAGCGGCGCATTGAGTCGCGTAGATGTCTTGGCCCAAGGCGACCACTTCGGGGTCATCAGGCGTCAAAATACCAACCGCTTCAGAAGGTTGAGCCAGAACAAATGCGGCGGCGAAACCGGCGAGCGCGAGCCCGCCGGTTAGCAAAACTGCTTTTGGACTTACCATCAGGTGTCGAACGGCTGCGCCGTGCCAGCACGGTAGTACATTGTGCCGGTGCCAGCCTCTCCACCAAATGCAATGACGTCGAAACGCGCGGACGGGTCATCTCCCATGCCAGGAGAGCCCATCGGCATGCCAGGAACAGCAAGCCCAGTGATGTCCGGGCGATCCTTCAAGACGGCTTCCAATGCTTCGAACGGCACATGCCCTTCGAAGACATATCCATCTGCTTCAATGGTGTGACAGGAGGCGAGCTCAAGCGGTATTCCGCGCTCTGACTTTTGCGTTTCAGGATCGGTTAGTTCCTCGACGGTGACGGCGTAGCCGCGTGCGCGAGCTAGGTCAGCCCAGGCGTGACAGCACCCGCAGCCGGGAGAAGCGAGAACGCGCATAGGTGTGCCAGCGCGAGCAGGCAGAGCGGCTATGACAAGAGTAGTTGCGGATAGGGTAGTGAAGTGACGACGTGTGATCATGTCTGTCGGTCCTTTGATTAGAAAGTTGAATGGGCTGCGGGCAAGCGCCCGTTGCCGTTCAGACTTTCGGAGGACCGGTGGGGACAGCAAGCGTTAGGTTCGCAAAATCGAAATCGGCGTACAGAACACCACCAACCGATCTGTTTGCGGGATTAACCGGCGCAATCGCCGACGTGGCCGCAAGATCGCCAAAACAGGGGGTTGATCCCATTCCGCTGGTGGCATCGCAGCAGTCCGCGAGTGCCGTCTCAGCATCAGCCAAAAGATCGCTTTTTGACATTTCGGCGTGGTGGTCTGCGTGGTCCGATCCATGGTTCAAGCCATGCATCACAGACGCGGTGGATGCACCGGCGAATGCAACAACAAGAATGATTGACAGAACCAAGCGAAACATCCCCAATACCTACTGGGGGTATATGGCTTTGACAAGTCACGAGGATGTGTCGCCGCGATCGAGCTTAGTTGCATCCGTTATGACTGCGCCACATGTCCGGGTCGTGCCCGTCTGGTACAGAGGCGCATGGATCATCTGAATAACCACGCAACACCGCGTACTGGCTGACTTGGGCATCAGTCAGCAGTGGCAATGTCAACAGATGAGCATTCAGATGAACGAGGCGGAGGGCTGCCCGCGCTTGCCCCGCTTCAGTAACCAGCCGTTCAAGCGCCTCAGCACCAGGCGCACCGTTTTGAAAGGCTGCGTCCAGCGCTTGTTCAGCTGCGACGAACCGCTCCCCGGCAGTTATGGCGTCTGCCTGCATCTGCGCTCGGATCGCCTCGATGTCGTCGCGCTGCTGCTCGCTCAGCCCGATTTGATCCGCTAGTTCGAGGAGGTGCGTTGGCCCTGGAACACCATTGAGTTCGGCTGCTCGCGCAAGCCCCCATCCACCGCCGCGCGCGATTTCTTCCAAGTCTTGTTCCGAAAGAGACTTAATCAGGCGCGTTTCTTCGCCTGCGTAAGTCGAAGGCGTCGATCCATGACTTCCATCATGGGTCTGAGACAACGCGACCGTGGGCAAAGCCATGATAAGAAGTGCGACGTGTGCGATACGCATTGTTGAAGTCCTTGATTAGTCCAATAACTAGCCCGAAGGCATTGCACACCCTGCGCAAGATGGAACATGATAGAGATCATGTGCGATCATTGGCTCCCTTTTTTTGACGGCGCTCCGAAGCGCTTGCTGCGAGAAGGCGAAACTCTGTTTCGTCAAGGCGATCAAGTTGAATGGGCATTCTTAGTTCGTGAAGGGCGCATATCCCTTCGGCGGGCGCTCCAAGATGGCGGGCTTTTGACCCTGCACACGGCCGGAGCAGCCGGGCTAGTTGCCGAAGCATCCCTCTTTGCGGAACGTTATCACTGCGACGCTGTTACCGAGGTCCTGACAACGGTTTCTTTGGTCTCCAAAACCGAACTGAGGGGTTTGCTTGAGAATTCTGCCTCATCAGACCGGCTCTCAGTCAAAGCTTTTGAAAGCACAGCGAGAGAGCTACAAATCCTCCGAACCCGCATTGAAATCATGCGCTTGAGGAAGGTCACAGATCGGTTGAATGCCTATCTCGAACTTTACGGTTCGCCGGAAATAGGCGGGTGGGTGCGTGTCGCTGATTGGATCGGGGTGTCGCCTCCAGCGCTCTATCGAGAGCTAGCGGAACGGCGGACAAAAGAACCCGATCTTCTGTGATTGGCGGGTGGGAAGCTGGGAATCTCCAATGTCTGCTTCCGGGAAAAGCTGCACCGCAGCATCCGTTGCCACGGCGAGCGTCTGCTGAGGGCCGTCCTCAACGAGGTCAGATTGCACAGGAGCTCAAATGCTGCGCGCTCCAACGTCGTAAAAGAGCCCTTTGTGACGGATGCTGCAGGGAGTACGAATGGCAGGCATGATGGGGTATATCTTCCTTATATCCCATCATGCCGAAGAGGATTACAACTGACTTTCCCCGCTATCGGGTCCATCTGCGGCTGATGATATTTTGGCCATGGTTGGCGCGGCTCAGGCTGGGTTGGGTGTCGTTCGGATGCCCATTTTCGTGGACGCGCAGCGGCTGATCTGGTGCACAGAGCCGCTACTGCTGCCACAAACCTATGCAGATATCTGGGTGGTGGGGCACCCTGATATCTGGCCATCGCGAAAATTGAGTGCTTTTCGGGACATTCTGATCCCGTATTGCAGGTCGCACCGCGACAGCCTTGTCGCCTGACTCTCCTAGCCTGCCGCATAGCCGATTGCGTCGAGTGCCGCCGCCTTGCTGGAGCGCGCGATCTGGTCAGCGGCGGGACCTGATCCCACAGCCCGCGAGAGGGTAAGCCCGCCAATCAGTGTCGACAGGAACGCCCATGCAATTGCTTCGCGTTCGGCCGCAGACCCTGCCTTCGGCAGGTGGTCTGCAATCTCTTTGATGATGCGGCTCATCAGTTCCGCGTATTCGGTTCGCACAGCTGGATCTGTCCTGATCACGTCCGGCGTCAGACTGGTCATTGCGCAACCGCCCTCTAGGTCCATCCGGTGACCTTTTCCAAGATAATAGTCTGCAAAAGCTTCAGGCCACTGGGCGCCATGCTTCTTGCGATACTCGGGCAAAGCGGCAAGGACGTCTTCCAGACCGGCGACAAGTGCCGCCCGGAACGCATCGTTCTTGGATTTCAGATGGGCATAAAATGCACCGGACGTGACACCAGCATCTTTCGCTATTGAGTCGACCCCGATCCCTGAATAGCCCTCTTTTCGAAACGCCCGGCCCGACGCCTCTAGCAGTTTCATCTTAGTTGATTCTGATTTTTTCAAGCTAAGTCAATCCTTTACCTCAAAAAATAACGTTCACTATATTTTTGATTGACGGCGGGCGCCAATCGGAATAGCGATATATAGGGATCGTTATATTTCGTTACCCACCCCAAGGCAACCACCAAGGTAGGTGGCACCAATCTTAAGGAGAAAACGACATGGCTTCACGTGTGCCCCGGCACGCGCCCGGTGGAACTGCGCCAATGTCACGGCGCAAAGTTACCGCAGGGCTGGCCGCTATTCCCCTCGCGGCAATAGGGCTGACTGTTCACAGGTCAGCTGCAACTGCGCAATCCAATCAAAAGGAACGCCAAACTATGCCTGCCAACGCCTTCGTTTACACGGAATTGCAAGCGTCCGTGCCCTTCACGGATGTTCCTTGGGAAAAGCTGAATGCTGCCATCGCGGCCCAACCCGGGTTTGTTGACAAAACGTGGTTTTCCGGGCTGGGCAACCATTCTGTCGGCGGGCTTTACGGGTTTGCGAGCGTCGATGATGCGCTGCTGTACTGCACGGATTTTTTCCCTGCTCTGGCCCGTGACTTTGGCGTGGCGCAAACAACGCGGGTCTTTGATAATCAGGCAACCGCAGAGGCCAGCGCGGCGATGGATGCGCCCCATTTTGGCGGACGGGTCAAAGCCGAGCCCCGCGCATTTGTTTACACCGAAGTGCAGGTCGCGGTTCCATTTGAAAACGCACCATGGCAGGACCGAAATCCGGTCTTGCGCAGGCAAAAGGGACTGTTGTCCAAGATCTGGCTAAGTGGACACAACACAAACACGCTGGGTGGCTTGGACGCCTTCGACACTGTCGAAAATGCGTTGGACTTTGCCATCAATGAATTCCCGAAAACGACAGCCGCGATGAACGCTGCCTTCTATACGCGCGTCTTCGATGCCCGTGTGACCGAGGCCGCAAGCCGCGGCCTCAACTCTCCCTACTACCTTTAACATCTTCAACTGAACGGAAATGACATGAAACTGAACTCTCTTTCTGGTGCCATCATGGCGCTTGCGATGTCGTCAACTGCTGCAATGGCTGCCGACTGCTTTGAAATGGGCGGCGTCGCCATCCCTAACTTCTTTGGCGAAGGCGAAGGTCAGCCGATGATCATCTCGGCCACTTTGACTGGCGCGGTTCAAAACGCGGCTGGCAAGATCACGGCCACCCGCGAGACTGAAACGGGCCTTGAGATGGACATGGAACATTACTTTGGCCGTGACGATGGCGGCGCATTCCAAACAAAGGATCTGGGCGTTCTGACCGCCGTGCCGGGCAAACCGGGCCGCTTTATGATCGAAATCACCTACGACATTCAGCCAGACGTCACACGCGGCACGATGAAGGGCTACTCAGGCCAGTTCAACAGCTATGGCCTCGTTGATTTGCGCGACGATGACAACCTTGTTGGGCTGGTCCGCTACCAGGGTGAAATCTGCCGCTAAAATAAGCTACCGGGGACAGGCAGTGTTTGTCCCCGGTCCTTTGGATCCTTCAGGCGTATCATTATGAACACTCAGTCAACGTACCCAAACACCCCGCACGCCATTCTTTATTCGATGGTCCGTGTCCGAGACCTCGATCGGTCCTTGCGCTTTTATTGCGATGCACTCGGGATGCAGGAATTGCGTCGAGAGACTTTTACAGCTGCTGAATTTACGCTGGTCTTTGTCGGTTATCCCGACAGCAGCGCAATGATTGAGCTGACCTATAACTGGGGCGAGCACAGCTATTCGCACGGCACCGGATATGGACACATCGCATTGGAGGTTCTCGACATACACCAGACCTGCCTTCATCTGGCCGGGCTGGGCGTTGAAATCACCCGAAACCCGGGCCCGATGAAAGCGGCACCGGATGAAACCGGCGAACACGAAACCATCGCCTTCATCAAAGACCCTGACGGCTACAATATTGAGCTAATCCAAGCGCCCTAGGCGTGCCTACAAGCGATGAGGCACGGCTGACGTGGATCACAAACGCTTTGGGCACGGCAATCTATGAAACGAGACACACCATGACGAGCAACCGCACTTCAGGAAAACACAGGGTTCACAGACTCAGTAGGTCTCTGTCTCTGACCTTGTTCTTAACTGCCATGATCGCCGTTCCAATACCGGCGTTGGCGGATGGGCCCCATCTGATGTCAACGAAAGTCGCCGAAAACCTGTACATGCTGACAGGCGATGGTGGGAACATCGGCGTCATGATCGGGGACGATGGCACGTTTCTTATCGACGATCAGATGGCACCTGCTTTGCCGGAATTGCTTGCGCTTATAAACCAATTGGGGGGCGAGCCTCCCCGGTTCCTGATCAACACCCATTTCCATTTTGACCATACTGGCGGAAATGAACTTCTTGGCGGGACAGGTACAACGATTTTCAGTCACGAGATGGCCCGCACGCGTCTTGCTGATGGAAGTGATATTCCTCTTTTTGATTTGTCGTTTCAGCCGATGGCAAGCGATGGATTGCCCGTTGTCACCTTTAAGGACTCGATGAGCTTCCATTTAAATGGCGACATAATGCGCGCCGTCCATACGCCCCGGGCACACACGGACGGAGACTTGGTGGTATTTTTTGAGATGGCCAATGTCGTGCACGCGGGGGACGTATTCTTCAACGGCATCTATCCGGTGATTGATACTCACAATGGCGGTACCTTGCAGGGCACGATCAGTGCCGTTGAAATGCTACGCGACCACACCGATGAACATACCAAAGTCATCCCGGGCCACGGCTCGTTGGGATCCCGCGATGACCTCTTGGATTACCTCGCAATGCTTCAGTATGCCCGCGATGAACTCAGCAAACTGAAAGGCGAAGGAAAAACGCGCCAGCAAGTAGTCGATCTTAGGCCGCTAGACCAATTTGATGCCAAATGGTCTGGGGGATTTTTCTCAACGGACATTTGGACTGGACTGATGTTCGACGCGCTTTAGCAGTGCCTTGCGTGAGGTGTTTTGAACGCTCTCTGGAAAGGGAATTGCCCCACTAAAGAACATCACAGTGAAAACTGCATTTTCATCGCGAGATGATCAATCAGCGGGAATAGAGCATGACTGACTTTTACCCTTCGTCGCGCATCTTCAACCGATGGCCAACTTTCACAATGGCCTCAAGCGCAGGCACAAGTTCACCGCCCAGCTCTGTAAGGGCATATTCGACGGATGGGGGCGAGGTTGGTTGCACGTTCCGGGACAACACTCCGCGCTGCTCAAGCTCCGTCAGCCGTGTGGAGAGCACCTTGGCTGAAATTGGCGGAATGTCGGTACGCAACTCGTTAAAGCGGCGCGGGCCAGCACGCAGCGACCAAATCACATTGGCGGCCCAAGCGCCGGAGATCACCGCCATACAATGCGTCAGCATACAAGGCTGCGGCGGTTCGGGGCTTTGGTTTTTGCGGACTTTGAGCGGCATGGCAGGTGACTAGGTTTCCTTTGGGTAACTCGATAATTAAGTATCCTTTAGATACCTAGTTGTCAACGGTTATCAAAGTCATCATCTCTGAACTGTCACCAAAGCAAACAGGAGCTAAGACAAATGAAACTTTACTACAAACCCGGCGCATGCTCGTTGGCATCCCACATCATTCTGAATGAACTTCAGATTCCGTTCGATCTGGATAAGACAGACACCGATACAAACAAAACAGAGGCCGGCGATGATTTCCTCAAAATCAGTCCGAACGGCTATGTTCCAGCTCTAATCACCGACGAAGGCGACATCATCACCGAAAATCCAGCCGTGCTGCAGTATTTGGCCGATCAGTCACCCGCTGCCGGTCTCGCGCCACCGAACGGTACGTTGGCACGTACCCGACTTCAGGAAACTCTGAATTTCATCTCGTCAGAGCTGCACAAATCCTTCAGCCCATTTTTTACGGGTCGGGAGCTTGATGGCGATGCAAGAAAGAGGGTCGAGGCAGGTGTCGGGCGCCGCGCGGCGCATGTCGAGCAACGTCTCGCAGACGGTCGTCGCTTTCTGCTAGGTGACACGTTCACCGTCGCAGATGCATATGCATTTGTGGTGCTGAATTGGGCAGGTTTTGTCGGGCTCAGCCTTGACGCGCATCCGAAAACCCAGGCTTACGTGGCACGTATTGCGGCACGTCCCGCCTCGATCAAAGCGATGATTGCCGAGGGCCTGATGGAGCAGGCGGCATGACTGCATTTGCGGCAGTAACAGAGGTGATAGAGACCTATTTCGACGGTCTCTATCACGCCGATACGGACAGGCTGGCTATAACGTTTCACCCAAAGGCGATCTACGCGACAGCGGATGAAGCACCACTGCTGTATCGCACGATGGATGAGTATTTCGCGGTAGTGGCCAAGCGCGTGTCCCCGGCCTCGCGCAATGAACCTCGGCGTGATGTGATCGAATCCGTAGAATTCGCAGGTGAAAACACCGCCTTTGCCCGTGTGCGATGTTCCATTGGGACAAAGGATTTCATCGATTTCTTGACGCTTGTGCGAACCGACGGCGCATGGTCGATCATGGCCAAAATCTTTCAAATCACTGAACGCGCGACCTGAAAGGAAGCGATATGCCCTATGTAAATATCAAAGTAACACGTGAAGGTGTCACCCCGGATCAGAAGGCCGCGTTGATCAACGGCGTCACCGACTTGCTGGTGCGGATCCTCGACAAGTCTCCGGCGACAACTTTTGTCGTCATTGACGAAGTTGCGCTTGAGGATTGGGGGATCGGAGGTCTACCGGTCGACCAGTATAGACGCGACGCGGCAGGTTGACCTGAATGGCCATCCGCACATCCCTTTGTGATCTCTTCGACATCGAACATCCCGTCCTGTTGGCACCTATGGCAGGTGTCAGCGGCGGGGCGCTTGCTGCGGCCGTGAGCAAGGCAGGTGGTTTGGGCCTGGTCGGCGGCGGTTATGGCGACGCCGATTGGCTCAAACGCGAATTCGACGCAGCAGGTAATGCGCGGATCGGGGTCGGCTTTATCACTTGGTCATTGGCCCGTAAGCTCGAACTGCTCGATCTTACCCTGGCACGAAACCCGGCAGCGCTCATGCTCTCGTTCGGTGATTTTAAACCGTTTCTCCGTCAGATCAGGGACGCGCAGACAAAGCTGATCGTTCAGGTGCAGACGCTCGAACAAGCGCGTGAAGCTGTCGATGCTGGCGTTGATGCCATTGTGGCGCAGGGCACAGAGGCAGGCGGACACGGCGGCACCAGAGCGACGTTGCCCCTCATCCCGGCGGTTGTGGACATCGCGCAAGGAATACCAGTCATCGCGGCAGGCGGTATCGCTGATGGACGTGGTCTGGCTGCGGCTCTGGCGCTTGACGCGTCCGGCGTCTTGTGTGGAACCGCCTTCTTTGCCAGCGATGAATCCCTCGCCAGTGAAAATGCCAAACAAGCTGCTCTGCGCGGTTCGGGCGACGATACTGAACGCAGTTCCGTATTCGACATGGCACGTGGGCTCAATTGGCCTTCGGATTGGAACCTGCGCACGATGCGCAATACCTTCACGCGGCGGTGGAGCGGGGATATTGTCGGCTTGGGCGAAAACCTTGCAGAAGAGCAAATCCGTTTCAACGCCGCTTCGGCAGCGGGTGACACGGATGTAGCCGCCGTGATCGTCGGCGAAGCTGCTGACCTCGTTCGAAACCGTGGGCCTGCGCAAGCCACTCTTCAGGACATGACTTCACAAGCCGGAGAAATCTTGCAGCGCCTTGGCCGACGTGTGGAACCCTTCAAAGAGGATTCAGAGAATGCCAAAACTTAACGGAAGCTGCCTGTGCGGCGCGGTCTCGTTCGAGGTCGTCAACGCGTTCGACACAATGTTCTTGTGTAGTTGCGATCAGTGCAGACAGATCACCGGATCGGCCTTTGCATCAAATCTGTTCATAGCAGCCGATGGGTTCAACTGGCTGAGCGGTGCCGATGAAGTTGCCACCTACCAACTGCCGGCGCGAGACATCTCCAAATCATTCTGCCGTGTCTGCGGATCAGGCGTTCCCTGGGCAAGCGGCGACGGAATGAAAATGATCGTTCCAGCGGGATCTCTGCGCGGGGAGCCGGAAGTGGTCAAAAAGTACAGGATATTCATTTCTGAACAACCGTCTTGGTCCTCATGTCTTGATCAGGTTGAGGCATGTGAGGGGCTTCCCCCATAGCGTAGTGTTCTTTTGCTTTGCGATCGACCGGGAAGCGGCCGTAACAACACCACCTTGGCACCCGCAAATGCGAAACCTTAGTCAGAAAATAACATGTAAGGAGAAGCCGTTGATTACCTGTTACGTTCAATATGAACTGAACCCAACTAAAATTCCCGAATTCGAAGAATATGCGCGTGTGTGGATTCCCTTGGTCGAAAAATCTGCAGGAACGCATCACGGGTACTATTTGCCGCACGAAAGCCCGAACGACCTTGCCGTCTGCCTGTTTTCGTTCCCCTCTCTGGCGGATTATGAGGCCTATCGCATCAAGAGCCTGACAGACAGCGCATGCCAGAAAGCATATAAATTTGCCGAGGATATAGACTGTATCAGGCGCTATGACCGTCACTTTTTGCGTCCATTGGAAATGCCCAGCTAGGTCGGCGCAATCCGCCATTTTTGGCGCAAGCAAATTCATGAAATCTGTCTGGAGCTTCGTTATGAGCCGCCCGCCGCTTCCGCCATTTTCCGAAACAACTGCCGCGCAAAAAGTGCGCGCCGCCGAGGATGGTTGGAACAGCCGAGACCCCCAGCGCGTGACGCAGGCCCATACCGACGACAGCCAGTGGCGGAACCGGTCTGAACTCCTCACAGGACATATCGAAATCGAAGCATTCCTGTCGCGCAAATGGCAGCGCGAACATCACTATCGTCTAATCAAGGAACTCTGGGCATGGACACAAAACCGGATCGCCGTGCGCTTTGCCTACGAATGGTGTGATGACGACGCGCAGTGGTTCCGGTCCTATGGCAACGAGAACTGGGATTTTGCGGTAGACGGGCGGATGTGCCGCCGTATTGCCAGCATCAACGATATGCCAATCATGGAACAGTCGCGTCTGTTTCACTGGCCCTCGGGTCGCCGTCCGGACGAGCATCCAGGGCTGACCGAGTTGAATCTCTGATTTTGCTGTCACGATACTGGACGTTCGTGAAAGCATGCTCTCGTATTTTGAACCTGCGCAAACGAAAATCTGACGGGCCGTGGCTGCAACGGCGTCCGCAACACGGAGCAAGCGAAGCGCATCGGACGTTAACATCCCGAGATCCCCGCAGAAGTCGATAATCTCTTCGAGCAGAGTTGTCACCGCACTCCGTGTGAGTTGATCAATTCCCGATCGTGACAATTTCGGCTGAGGAGGACCGGCGCAATCCGGCTCTTTACTTCCAACTTCCAAACCGTTTTCTGATTTCCCGGCAGTTATAAGGCATCGCAAAGCAGCCTTTTGCGCAGCCGCAGCGAATTCATCGTTCGTGCCGCACTTGAAACGTCGACCACCGCCAAGATCGTGCAGGCGCAGCGAACGTCGGCTATGCGGGCTGCAACCGCAGCATCCGGTACAACTGCTGGAGGTCGGCTTAGGGCCGCTCTTGCGAGCGGCCTTGGAGCCTAAATCTCAATGACTCGCCTTAGGTTGGCCAAGGCAAATCAAGCATCCTCGTAAATTTCCTCAATACTTGGCAGTCCCAGTCGTTTCATCTCGCGTGCGTCGTAGGTTTCGATGAACGCAGTGTCCTGTCTAGCCATGCACCTGTCGAACCATTCACGCACCACACCTCGCTCTGGTATCAGGTCAGGAAACCATTGAAACGGGGCGCTCACCAAAAGATCAGCTGCAGAAAACGCATCATCCAGGAGGAAGGAGTGTTTGGATAGCGCAGCATCAAGCGTTGCGAACATCGTTGCTTGATCACGACACCAGTCGTGGATCATCGCGTTATCTGCGATTTCCAAATAGGTGAGATACAAAATCGGCTCCACGACATTGCCGTAGTAAAACAACCAGCTCAGATATTCTGATCGTGCTGGATCATCCGGGCCACGCCCCAATGGACTGTCGAAATGATCCGTCAAGAATAGCATGATCGCGCCACGTTCCCGGATGAAACGACCATCAACCTCCAATAAAGGCACTTTGCCTTCCGGATGTGGGTTCTTGGGGTCCAATCGCCCCAATCCGCCGTGGCGTTTGATATGCACCGTTTCGATGTCGATTTCGTCTTCTTTGCCCATCAGGCGTAGCAAGCTAAGGATGCCAGTGGAGCGAGAGTGCGGAGAATGGTAGAGTTTCATCATTGATTTGATCCTTCCAATGCCAGTGCTGACACTATCGCCGACCACTGTTGCCATTTTCTGTCAGTAGCATTCTGCTAAGATACATCATGGCCAAGTCAGATCGTCTTTTTCGTCTTATGCAACTGCTGAGGACCTTGCCTCAGCCGGTGAAGGCCGCCGATTTGGCGGAGCGTTTGGAGGTTTCGCGTCGGACGCTTTACCGCGATATTGAAGCGTTGCGGGTCGCGGGTGCGCGGATCGAAGGGGAGGCAGGTGTCGGATATACACTGGTCGAAGACATCGCCATGCCCCCACAAACGCTGACGCGGTTAGAAACGGAGGCGCTGGCTATCGGCCTTGCCGAAGTGCAGTTTCGCGGTGATGCACAGCTGGCAACCGCCGCACGCGATGCAATGGCGAAAATCACTGCAACGCTGCAAGAGAATCAGCAACGTGACGTCCTGCATGCGGTCAGCCAAGTTTATCGGTTCACTACGCATGTGGCATCCGCCGTCGATATCACCGCGGTACGCGAGGCCTGCTGGGGCGAAAGGGCACTGCAAATTACTTATGAAGATCGCAAAGGCGCGGTGACGCAGCGACGGATTTTTCCGCTTGCGGTTCTATACTTTGAATATGCGGTGATGTTGTTAGCCTACTGCCATCTAAGGGGTGGCTACCGGTCATTCCACGTCACTCACATCCGGGGCGTTCAGCCCTTGGAAGAGAGTTTTCGGCCCCACCGTGTGCGTCTACTGAACGACTACGTATCGGATCTGCGCAGGCGACTTGGCGAACGAGGTGAAGATCTGACCGTGATGTAGCCGACTTGCAGATCCCGAATTCTCAGCTCGAAGGCGGGAGGCCCGGCAATCAAATCTTGATGAATGTGTAGGATCGTCCAACTGCGGCGAATGTCGGCAATGCGGGCTGCCGCCGCAGCATTTAGAAACCGTACTCAAGGTCGGCTTTGGGCCGTTCGTGAAGCCCAGTCTGGCCGTTCTTCAGGATCGAGCAACGGGCTGTTTTGGTTATTGTGACCCACTCAGTTGTACTGTCTTTATGAAGCATATGGCATCGAGGGGACAAAGCAGTCATGAATGAACGTATGCAATTCTACTATGCGCAGGACACCTGCTCACTGGCCTCCCACATCGCTTTGGAAGACGCCGTAGCGTTGTATGACCTGCATCGGTTGTCGATCGAACAGGGCGAACATAACTCCGGCCCTTACCTTGAAATCAATCCGAAGGGCAGGGTACCGGCGCTGGTCACGCCATCTGGTGTTCTGACCGAAACCCCCGCAATCCTCGTCTATATTTCGCAAATCTTTCCTGATGCACAGCTAGCGCCTCTTAGCGATCCGTATCAATTTGCGAGACTTCAAGAATTCAATAGCTTCATGGCATCCACTTTGCACGTTGCCCATGCCCATCGTATGCGCGGGCATAGGTGGGTCGACGATGAAGCGGCAATCGAAGCGATGCAGCGTAAGGTTCCGGTTACTGTTGCGGCAGCCTACTCACATATCGAGGATTTCTACCTGGACGGACCGTTCGTGTTCGGCCAACGCTACTCTGTGGCCGATCCGTATCTATTTACCTTTGCTCAGTGGATGGAACCGGACGGTGTCGATCCTCGTCAGTTTCCCAAGGTGGCGGAACATCGAGAAATGATGGCGCAACGTTCGACCGTACAACGAGCGCTGCAAGCTGAGTCGGCCTAGAGGTTTGGATTATCCATTGTTTCACGAGTTCAAGACGATCCAGATCTTGTGGAGATAACGATCGCCCTTCTTCGTGATCCGGCCGAGCTTCACCCTTCTGCAGCTGCACTTGTTGCGCCGGGTTAGTTCTAACTAAGCCGCGCTCACCTAGGTTTCCCACATAGAAAATGAACTGACCGTCGTTCCCGGCAGACCTTTGCGGGTCTGGTAGTAGTGGCACCGCCCTTTCACCTTGGGCTTGGAGAAGCACTTCAATGGTAATATCTCTTCGGACATGAATGACCTTTTGACTCCTCTGTTCCCGGCGTTCGCAAAGCGCCTGAAGCGGCAAAGGATCGCGTGCGGGATCAAACAGGACGCCCTGGCGCATGCGCTTGGGGTCAATCAGACAACCGTCTCGCGTTGGGAAAACGGAATACAAACTCCGGATGCAGATGTGCAGAGACAGGCATTCGAATGCCTGTCCCCGAAGGGCATTGCCGATGCTGCGCTAAGGCGACTGGTCGAAGGGGCATCGTTTTGTGTCCACCTCGTGGATGAGGCCAGCCACGAGTGCCTGGCTTATTCCAGAAGCCGAGCAAAAGACTGGAATTCAACCGATCGCGGTATGGTCGGTGTTTCCTTGTGGCGTTTTGCGACCGAGGAAATCCGCCGTGCCGAAACCGAACTCGAAGCCAAGGGTTGGTGGGACGAAGAGCATCCGCAACCTCAGTTCCTCGTGACGTCAGAGGCGATCTACCCGGAATTGAAGATCAGCGCAGGCGGAATGCTTTGGGAACGCATGTACCTCGCTGACGGGCGACCCGCACGTCTGGTCACCGGGCTTTAGCCCCCGCATTTTTTATGCGTGGCCCGGTCTCTGCTCGTCGGGTAGCTGGGGGCATGAACGCAAGGGTTCCAAAACCTCTTCTGATACTTCTGCTCTGGTTTGCGGGCCTGGGCGCGGCGGCACAATTTGCAAAGATTGCAGTGCCCTTTGGTCTTTTCCGCCAAACGTATCCAGAGCTCGGCACGGAACTGGGCTGGCTTTTGTCTCTTGTGAGCTTGGTAGGCGCCATACTCGGTATTGTCGCCGGCAGCGTCGTGGGACGGTTCGGCGCCAAGCGCATACTTGTATACGGACTCGCGCTCGGAGCTTTGATGTCATTTTGGCAGGCTTTGCTTCCGTCCTTTCCGTCAATGCTGATCAGCAGGGTTATCGAGGGCACGTCGCATCTTGCGGTGGTGGTCGCCGCGCCAACCTTGATCATGCAGATCAGCGACCGGAGATATGTCGGCGCGGCCATGACGCTGTGGAGCACGTTTTTCGGCGTTTCGTTTGCAATCGTCGCCTGGGGAATAATGCCCTTCGTCGGCGTGAACGGCCTGGCATCGCTTCTTGCGGGACATGGTGCGTTTTTGCTGGCAATTGGCATTCTTGCGTTGGTGTTCCTGCCGGACACGAAGACCTCACGGCCCGCACCCGGCGCGCGCTACACCGGTATCTTGCTCGCCCATCGTCGTGCTTATGCCTCGCCATTCATAGCCGCACCGGGCGCTGGCTGGCTTGCCTATACACTAACCTTCGTGTCGCTCTTGGCGCTGCTGCCAGAGCGATTGGCACAGGAAACCGCCGCTCAGGTCGCCGGGATGATGCCAATGGCAAGCATCGCTGTTTCGTTGCTGATCGTGCCGTTTTTGCTGCGCAGAGCTGGCAGCGTGGCGATTATTGTGACGGGATTTGCCATCTCGTGCGCCATGGTATCGCTCAACATCTTTGCGGGCTTGGGGGCCGGTTTTGCGATTGCGCTTTTCGCCGTTCTTGGCCTCGTTCAGGGGGCAAGCTTTACGGTGACCCAGCCCCCTTAAAACCGGCCATTGAGGTGTTAGTAATCCGTCCCAAGAGAGGATGGACTATGAAACGCAGA
>CANLDN010000015.1 GCA_947489445.1 uncultured Paracoccaceae bacterium | reverse complement strand
TTGGGCCAGATCAGAGGCAGCTAAACGGCAAGGGGTCGCCAAGTGCGACAGTATGAATCTCGCCATTCAAAGAAACGTCCACGGCGCTATGCGCCCTGAGACCGGCCACCAATGGTTCCCAGATGCCGTTCTGGTTGTCAGCCTTGGAGATACGACCGTGTGTCATCGGCGCATCAATCGTGATCAGGTCGGGAAAACGGAACGTTGCCACGGCGCTTATGTCTGGATCAGCGTCAAGCGCGATCAGAACTGCACTTACGGAGGTGCCATAGACGGAGTTAGGATCACAAACTAAGGAAACACCCATGTCAGCATCGCCAGCTTGATAAAGGTCTACACCACGTTCCATTTCGTGATCCCAAGCAAACGCAGAGACCGGCACAGATGCCAGAAGTGCAAGAGAAATAAGGGTTTTGACAATACGCATAGACTGCCTCCTTTACGGAAGCAGTCTAACATTTTGGCTTGGAATTTGGAAGGCTAGGCCGCGCCTTTGTCGGCCTCTTTCCACTCATACGCCCAATGATCCATCGTGGCGATCACAGACCCATCGGGGGCCAGCAATGTGAGTTCCGGCCTGATCTTGGTAGATTGGTGATGATCTTTACCGAACATGCGCAAAGTGCGTTCGTTCGATGATTGAAGCCAACTTTTGCTAGTGCCGTAGTCAGCTACCAACTTGAAAAGCCCCCCTGCCCTTCATCACTCATAGATCACATCCAATTGCTTGCCATCCTTCCACATCGGCACCTTTTCACCGGTGTTCCAGAGGTATAGCCATCCAACAACCGAGCCCGTTTTGCGATCCAAAATTCGCTGTATTGGTTCAGCATAAAGTCTTTGTTTGCGTCCCATAGATTTTCCTCTGCATTCACTGAGAACAGCGATTTTCCTGCCCGACCCACAATTCGAAGTCGGGTAGGCCATCGCCTATCCGCGAGTTTGCGCGGAGCATGAGAGGATGGGGGTGAAACCAAATCGACAGGGTTGGTGCGGCCCGCAGCGAAGCGAGGACACGGCCCTGTCTATTTTGTTTCAGGGGGAAGGAAGCCGAAACTCCTTCCCCCTCTTAAAAATATCGTGGCGCTTCGCGCCCTCTATCAATCTTTGCTGTTCAGTTCTTTGATAACAGCATCGAGACAGGTCCAGAACAGTGGTTCAAACTGACCTCGCATCATCGCACTATCGGAGGATAGACGGTGTGGATCATGTTTGTTTCTCAGTGCATCAAGCATACTTGCATCAATGCGTTTTGTGCTCTTATACCCTTGCCGCATTGGCATCCGTTGAACGTCTTGTTTTTCGACATACTCAGGTTGTGGTTCAAATTGCTCGACTGCTCGACGCCCCGCCATTGTGATAGCAATTTTCGCGGGTGTTCCTTGTGCTTCCAAGGCGTCCAATTGCATTTGCTGGTCCAGCTTGACCGCAGCCGACAAGGCGATTTCGCGTTTGTCGCTTGATCCTTGGATTTGTGGCTCTGATTTTTGTTTTGCTGCTGGTGCTGGTTTCGCCGGTGTTTGTTTTGGGTTGGTGATCTCTGGTTTGGGCGTCGGTTTTGCTGCGGGAGACTTTTCTGGCGCAGGTTCGGGTTTGGACACGACGGGTTTCGGCGTTTCTTTGGCAACGGGTTTGTTTGTCGGCAACGGTTGCGAAAAGTCCGATGTATATGCGGGGTCGCTTCCCTTGATTGCGGTCTTTTTCTTGCGTGGCATCTGTTAACCCCCTGTCAAAGCATCGAGTATTGAGGTGGCTTCTTCGAGCGCTTCGGCAAAGTGTTTTGCTTGGACCCGCAAGTGGCTTGGCCCGTTCCGCCGGTTCTTTGCAATGTGGTGGATGAAGCCCTCAGCCGACGCGTCCTTATGCTGTTTCCGTTGCATGAAATAATCGTCCATAACCGGAAACTGCGAGATAGCTTTTTCTTCGATTGCCAGCTCTGCCTTGCTTTGCTTGGCTGGCACGTTTGACATTACGACATGAAAGGACGGTAAGGCGTCTGGGTCTTCGGCGCGATCACGTAGCCCTACATACCAGTTGAAAGTGTCAGTTGTGATTTCAAGATCGTCGTCACTTAGCATCATCGGTACAACAAGAACGTCGCTTTCAACCGCAAGATCGTCTGCCCATGCGCCCGCTGCGCCAATGGTGTCAATGAATACGAAGTCGGCAGTGTCGTTCTCGTATGCCTGTTCAACTTTCTCCGAAAGTTCATTCACCAACGTCAAGGGCTCAATGCGGAAAAGTGGGTCTTCAATTTGCAGTTTGTTCGCCCAGCGAGCTAGGGCTTGCTGCGGGTCGGCGTCAAACACAAGACAGCGTTTGCCTTTCGCCATGGCCGCGCTGACTAATGCCCGCGTAAGTGTTGTTTTTCCCGCGCCGCCTTTTCGCGTGATGATTGAGACGACCTTCATTTCATCATTGGGCATGTATCTTGTCCTCTGTATCGTGTTGCCTGTTTCGTGTCCTTGGTATCGTGTTGCTGGTGGCGGGTCTACTGTTTCTTGTCACGTGCTTCTTGTTCGGTGTCTTGTTGCGTGTTTCGTGTAACAGGTCGCGTGTCCCGTGTTACCTGTTCCGTGTTCGGTGTCGCTTGTGCGGTGTTGTGTTGACTGGTTCTTGTCTCTGGTTTCGTGTAGCTTGTGGCTTGTCTCCTGTTTCATGTGGTTTGTGTCGTGTCGCTTGTTTCGTGTTTCTTGCTAAACTGTGTCAATTCCGTCTCGCGTTGTTTGTTTTGTGTTACTTGTTTCGTGTTGCTTGTATCTTGCGAAAGTCATGAAATCTGTGCATCCCGAGTCAAAAGAGGGAGTGCAAGCTTGCGATATGCTGTGTGAGGGGCATTTGCGGGCCGTCAGATGCCCATGCCGTGTTTTTTGGTAGGGTAGGAGCCAAAGGTGCTGTTGTGCCGTCTGGCGGCGCAAATTTGGCTTGGCCCGTCACCTTCGGTTTTGGGGCGGTCTCGCCTGTGGCTCGACACGACGACCCGCGAGGGGCCGTCTGAAACGGAATACAATCACTCTTAACGGCTTTGACAATATTATAGTTTGCGGTGCAAAGTTACAATTGCGTCAAAGCCTAAGTGATTGTATGGAAGATGGCAGGAAATAGGAGATGTATGTTCGCATGGCTGGTCGCCGACGCTTGAATGATTTGGAGCGATTGGAAATCGTCCGTGAAACGCAGAATGGCGTTTCGGCTCAGGTACTCGGGAAGCGTTTCGACGTTACACCTCGAACGATCCAGTACACTGTGAAGCGCGAAAAAGAGCGCCGCCGTGATACCGGCATCCGCACCGCGCAGATTGGAACGACCGTAACCCCAGAGGAATTACAGGCGTTTGAAGTTGTGCTTGGAAGGCACGGGATCAGCAGTCGTTCCGATGGAATGCGGCGTCTGATCCAGTCTGCGAATGGCGTTTTTCAACCCGACGAGCATTTGGCCGAGGAGTTGAAAGCCTTTCGAGCGGCGTTGAACCGGGTTGGTAACAACGTCACTCAGATTGCGAAGCGGATGAATGAATCGAACAACAAGGGTCTGCGCCCTTCGTTTGGACCATCAAGTTTGGCGCAGATGCGCAGCCTTGCGGGGTTCGTTTTAGATTTTGCCGATCAGGTAGATCTTCTGACCCGCCGTAGAACAGACGGGATAAGCATGTTGGTCAGTGACGCCCTGAAGGAGCTGGCCGATGGCGAGGAATGATGCCGTCCAGTCAGTAACGGGCGAGATTTTCCGCGAGGGGTGGAGCCGGGTGCGAGGTTCCATGCAGGGGCTTCACGCGAAGAAGCCGCAAATGATCCGTGCGGCAAAGGGCCACCGTGCCGCTGTGTTCAAGGCTATCAAGTCTGGTGGGACGCATACCAAAGCGGAACTTTCCAATCAGCTTGAATACCTGACCACCAAGTCATCGCACATTGTAGATAGTCGTGGCGTGTTGGATGGAAAGAAAACGCTGTCGGGTGATGAAATCAAAGGTCTGACTGATAGATTTTCGAGCCGTTGGGATGATGGTTTCCGCCCCAAGATGGGCCACACCACCCACATGCTTATGTCATATCCGCAAGGGACGAGCGGTGCAGACGTGCGGGACATAACCGCGGCTGTGTGTCGCGAGCATTTTCAGAATGAGGATCGCAACTTTGACTACATCATCGCGGTTCACGAAGATCGAGCGCATCCCCATGCACATATCGTTTTGAACCGGCGTTCCCAGGAAGGCGAGTATTTCTATCTGGGGCGTGATCATCACTTCAACTATGACGATTTTCGCCTTTCGATGGTTGAGCATGCCGAAAAAGTTGGGGTTCGGCTGGAAGCTACCCGCAGGCTTGATCGCGGCGATGCAACATATGCACCACGCACGAAAGAAATTTACGACGCCAAAGCAGAGGGCCGGGAGCCGGTTCAGCGGGAGAGGGTTGGACGTGACCTTGATCGCGCTTTGGCAGACATCGCTACCACATCCAAAGTCTACCTTTCGTTGTCGGCAGAGGCGAACAGCGACAACAGGGAAGACATTTCAAAGTCCCTTTTCCGCGCAGGCGAAGTCCTTGCCCGTGGGGGTCAATTACAAACAGATGGAGACGTTTACATGGATAACCAGCAAAGTTTCGATGATCTGAAAACAAGCCTGACGGATCGACTTAACCGGATTGAAGCGCAAATTCAGGTTGCGTCTGAAGCAGAACGGCCAAGGATGGAAAAACAGTTGGATAATGCGTTGCAACCGGTCGCGCATTTGAACCCTGTTGGCACCGGTTCTTCAAAGCTGACCGCAGCGCCGTCAGACACAGGGGTTTACTCAGAAACGAACGTCAACAAAGACGG
Source organism: uncultured Paracoccaceae bacterium (assembly GCA_947489445.1). Taxonomy (GTDB): domain Bacteria; phylum Pseudomonadota; class Alphaproteobacteria; order Rhodobacterales; family Rhodobacteraceae; genus Yoonia. Next base: position 63,209 of record CANLDN010000015.1, on the reverse strand, counting down.
CGTTGGTGCTTTGCGTGAACCAGAGACGAGGGCGCAGATTGAAACTTCGTTGCGCGGAACCGGCATATCGTCGGAGGCTGTTATTGCGCGGGTAGAGCAGGGGGCCAACAACGCGTCTTTGGAACAGCGTTGGATTGCGGACGACCTCACGAAAATCGCAGAAACCGAAGGCTTGAATCTTGAGCGCAAGGATGACTTGGAGATTGCAGCCGGAAAGCTGGATCAAGCCCATGTGCGATTGGGTGAGGCCCTTCAACGTGCCGAAGTGATCAAAGAAGATGGAGTAGTGCTGGATGATGGGCCAACGCAGGAACAGATCGACAGCATGGGTATCTCCGATAACGATATGCAGCGGGCTATTGATGATAGTTATAACGAGGACGTTCAGCTCGCCTATCAGCAAAATACTGGCATTGCGCTGGCCGAACAGCAGGGCATCGCCGAGGCCGAGCGCCAAGAGGCCGTAACCGACGCATTCAACCAGAATATGAAGTCGATGGAACGTGCTGGAATGCCCGCGTCCGTCATTGGGGGTTACATCTTAGAAATGACGCAGCGGGCCGAAGAACGGATCACTGAAAACCCAGAGCTTATCCAGATGACTCGCGAAGACCGGCGCGAATTTGAACGGCTTGAGGAAAACCTTGTTCAAACACAGGAGTTCAGGGACGGTGAGAACGACCAAGAATTGCAGCAGAACCGCCAAGCCGAGTTCGACGCCTTTGCCGCGAAGTCACCGGCCCACGCGCAGCTTGCGTCCCGTTCATGGGATAAACTTGGCGATGATATGGAGAAGCCAGCGACATACGTTCAGGCAGATCAGAACAACGCCCTGCGGGCCGATATGTCGGACAGAGAGATTGTTGCCGATATTGACCGTGGCGTGCGTGAACAGTTTGACGAGCGGGCCGACGAGTATTCACGTTTTGAAGCCGTCTCGATTGAACGCAACCGCGAGGGTGGTGGTGTGAATGGTGCCGCGATGGGTGCTGCCTTCACGACACTGGCGCAGAGCCGCAATGATGCAGATGTTACCCCCGCCGACCAAAGGCGGATCGACGCTTACCTGCGGGACACGGCGGATCGCTATGGAGAGCAAATGCGTGATGGGCTGGCCCGTGACAATCAGCCCGAAACAGACCGTCTAAACGATCCAGATTATGAGCGGGACGCGGTTCAGGCGCGAGAGTTTTCCGATGCGAGGGTGCGTGAGTTCGACAATGCCATTCGGCCATACCGGACGGATCAGGCCGAAACCGCTGAAATGCGCCGCGTGATCGAGCATGAGCGCACCGAGAAGATCAACGGGCCGTTCGATGATGGTCAGGACAGCCAGACATTCCGCGACCAGATCGAGCGTGAGTTGGACGACGAACAGCTTGAAGCATTGCGCAAAGGTGATTCCGACGTCTTGGAGAACGTCATAGATGAACGTCTTGACCGTCTGTATGCGGCAAAAGCCTACCTGCAATCAGATGCCGAGACAGCCAACAGTGAAGCCACACGCGAAGTCGTCTCAGAAATTGCTGAAGAAGAATTTGATGCGCAGCGATTGAAGACGGTTCGGGCTGATACAGAAAAGGGGCAAACTCATGGATAAGGGAAAAATTGCAGCAGGAATATTCCTACTGACAGCAGTGTTCTTGGCGATTGGCTATGTCGTTGCAACCGCTTTTCTGACGTTCCGCGACTATGGCATGAACGCCGAATTGGACTTCATGTGGCTTGCTGAGAATTACACCGGCTTACAGCGGTTCCGCCCAGACGACTTTCGACTGGTGAACTTAATTGTTGGTGGCTTTGGCGTGACCGGCCTTTTGTTGAGCGCGGTTTTGTCAGGAAACGCCCTGACGAAATTTGGCCGCACTCAATGGCAGAAAGCGCAGCACATGCGCAAGAACGGTTTCTTTAGCAAACCGGGAACGGGGTTTATCATCGGTAAGTTGGGAAAGCCCAAGGGCAACGGTAAGCTGATCAGCTCGAATGTTTTTCCACATGCGTTGATCGTCGCCCCGACAGGCCGAGGTAAAACCACAGGCTTTGTCATTCCGAACCTTCTGACCTTCAAGGGATCAGCCGTGGTCCTGGACGTGAAAGGGGAGAATTTTGAAGCCACAGCGCGACATCGAGCGGCAGAAGGCGACAAGGTTTACCGTTTTGCCCCGACAGACTGGCATGACCGACGCAGCCATCGCTACAACCCCTTGCTGCGGATCGCGGAGTTAGAGGATCCCGACCGTCAGCAGATGGAATTGCAGTTGTTGGCGTCACTTTTTCTGCAAGCTGACAGCGACCGCGTTCAAGGTCTATTGAAAGGTGGTATCGACCTGTTTGTTGCAGCCGGCCTTTTGGCGTTCGAGAGGGAACGCCCGACGCTCGGTGAAATTTACCGGATCACGGCCAGCGGTGGTAATAAGCAAAAAGAGTTCATGATGCGCCGTGACGAGATACAGAACCGCGCCGGTAAGCTGATCTTTGAACGTATGGCCTCAACCAACAATGACACGCTCACGTCTTATGTGTCGCTGCTTATGACGTCTGGTTTGGACCAGTGGAGCAACCCCGCGATCGACAAAGCCACTCAGGTTTCGGATTTCGATTTTCGGACCATTCGGAAGAAGCCTTTTTCCGTTTTTCTGGTGGTGTCACCAAACATGGTCAAGCCAATGGCGGCGCTGATCCGATTGTTCTTCTCTGATCTGATTTCATCCGTGCAGGACAAAGAACCTGGCCCCGATGAGCCGTGGCCTGTCATGATCATGCTGGACGAGTTCAACCGCCTTGGAAAAATGCCAATTGTGACCGACAGCATTGAAACGCTGCGATCCTACAAAGGCCACTTGGCTATTGTCACGCAGACCATCCCAGCCTTGGACGAAATCTACGGCGAGAACACCCGACGTGCTTTGCAAGGTAACGCCGGTGTCAAACTTTACCTGACGCCATCGGATGAAAAAACCGTTGAAGAATTGAGCAAGGCAGTGGGTAAAACCACAAAGCGGGTTGTCACTCGGTCCCGTTCCATTGGGAAAAACCCGTTTGAAGGTCGCAGCATGTCAGAGCGGACAGAAGAAGTGTCATTGCTGCCCGAAGACGAAGCACGTCGCTTGCCATTGGATGACATTATCATTGTAGTGGATGCGCAAATGCCGATCAGAGCGAAGCGCATCCAGTATTTCGATGATCCCTTTTTCAAAGGCATCCACTCGGCTCAAAAGGGCGAATTGCCGTTCCCAGAAACGTCTCTGGATAAGGTTTCGCTTTCAGATCAAGCCAAGGCTACTGGACCAGCCCCGGAGACCGCACCAGAGCGCGAAGTGATGGAACAACCGGCGACGCCAATGGATCAACCCGTGAAGGGTCAAGAGCCTATGCCAGAGAACGAACCGGCTTCGCCTGCGGAAAAGCCAATCAAAGGCCAAGACCCAATTCCCGAAGGCGGGGCAGGGGTGGACGTGTCGGAGAAAGCCGAGCGGGAAAAACCGCAACCGGTGTCGGTAGAAATGGCGGCAGCCACGCCTTCGACCGGTAAGCTGACCACTTCTGGCCGGAAACGTGCCAAGGCCGTTGTTCAGGCAAGCCGTGATTTTGATGATCGACAGGCGCAGCTTAATTTGGCCGTTCAGCAGAATTTCAATCTTGAAGCCCCGTCCGAAGCGGACATTGCAGCGATTGAGGATACAGAGCGGCAACTTGCAGCTTTTGAAGCTGAGCATGGAACGGACGGGCAGGGGGGCATGAAAGTCACCGCCGCAGAGTGATCGAGGTCAGCACAAAGTAAAAGGGCCGTTCGTTGAGCGGCCCTTTTACTGTTTCGTATGATGTTCTACTTTTTACCAGCCAGCCGGTCAGCTCGTTCACGCAAACGATGTTGCTGGGCGCCAGTGCCAGTTGGTTGTGGCGCGGGCTTCGCGTCGTTTGCCGCTGACTTTTGGCTTCTCTCTGTTCTCCCAATGCCAAGCATACTCCGGCCACGCAAAGCGATCAATTCAGCACCGGTTGCCGTGCCAACGCTTGCTCTGGCCTGAGCCTGTTTACCACCGAGCGCCGCCGCCCCAAACTGATAGGCACCGCCTAACCCGCTGTTAAGTGCTGGCATTACAATGTTGCCTGAGACCGCTCGCACCAAAAATGGAGTTGCAAGGATAAAGCCTTTTGCCATGAAAACCATCATGAAGAATGGAAGGATAGCACCAATATTAGATGCACCGTCAGGACTACCAAGCTCGTTGATCAAGGCGTTAGAGACGCCAATGATTGTTGCGAATACGCCTGCAATAAATACAGGATACATCGCAAAAGAGATCAGCGCCGAAAGCCACCGTGCGAAGTAATCCTTGGTCACTTCAAACAGCGTCAGGAAAATCATGATTGGGGCGAGTCCAAGAAGCAACGCGATCATCAACCGTGAGGCAATGAGGAAGAAAGCGGCTAGACCACCTAAGATCGACAACAACACAGTTCCGATGGCACCCATCAAAGCGCCCATCATCCAGTGCATGTTGTCGCCAATCGCATTCATATAGAGACCAAACTGTTCAATGATCCCATCAAATTCCTCTGCAAACGTGCCGGACGGCCCAGGTGTTCCTCCGCCTACTGACGCAACAAGGGAACCGGCAATACTATCAATGCCACTGAGTATTGCCGTCGAAAATGAGTTGAATTGAGCCCAGTTCGTTGCGAACACCCCAACTAAGGTTAACTTGACCGCTAGCCAGAATGCTTGCCTTCCATCCATAGATTTATATTGGAAAATTGCATTGATCAGGACCATCAAGACAACGATTGTCATTGCGACGATAAGAATGGTCCCAACAGTGTCGGCAACAGCACCAAACTGCGTTTCTGCGGCATCCTCTAAGAAGTTGTCGGCAGTTTCGACAAAGAACGTAACAACACTCATTTTCTCGTTTCTCCTTTACCAGTTTCCGACTTCTTCGCAGATTGGTCGAGCCAGCTTGCGGTAGTCATTGATTGCTCGGGTAAACTCCGAGGTCAGAGAACGAATTTCGTGCCGATCTTCGATACCAGCGTAAAGTTCGAGATACTGTTCGACAGCACTATCCCATGCAGGAAATCGTGTTTCACACGAACAATCATCACTCTCAACCACCCTCTCCAACGCATTGGCGGCGTACAGGCGTTGAATAAGAATGCCCCGGTGGGCTTCGCGGAATGGCATATCTTCGACCATTGCTGGACGATCTGGCCGGTTCGCACAGAATGCATAGTCATTGTTACCATTGGTAGATACGGACTGCGCCGCCGCCCAACTGGCGACGGCGCTAAGAACTGCTGCAATGATCAATGTTGGCTTTATCATGCTGCCTTCCCATCACTATCGTTTTCAACGACTACTTCCCGTTTAAGGAAAACGGTTACTACCGCACCGCCAATTTGAATGGGAACGACGCTTACAACTTCATAACCAGCAGCGCCCCACTCTTTCAAAGACGCGGCCATAGTGTTGATTTCTTTTTTCGTGCCTGTCCCGAAGGTCAAGATTTCATGTTCAAAATAGATCATTTTCCGTCTCCTTCCTGATCTGTTTCGCCCGGTAGATAGAACTGAGTAATGCCCCGATCACCTTCATGGCGACCAGCTTGAATAATAACATCAATCGAGCTTTCGATGTATCTTATCATATCTTGGTAAGTCATTGGCACATCTGTTTTTAAGGCCGCGATTGCAAGGCGCTGAACCGCCAATTGAGGCGTTTCAGCGTGGAGCGTTGTCATAGAGCCACCATGTCCGGTGTTGATGGCTTCAAGGAAGGTGAGAGCTTCTTTTCCGCGCACCTCGCCGAGAATGATCCGATCTGGGCGCATCCGTAGTGTAGAGGTTAAAAGCACATCGGCCATTTGAACCGGCACGTCCCTGTTTGAAATTAGCGTCACCGTGTTCGGCTGCGTAGGCACCAGTTCGGCGGCTTCTTCAATCGTGATCAGGCGTTCGGCCTCGTCAATGTAGTTGATGATCTTTCGGCAGGCGACGGTTTTACCCGTCGATGTACCGCCCGAAACGATCACATTCAGCCGTTTATCGACGCAAAACTTGATTGCAGCATCAATGTCGCCAGCGAGGACAGTCTTACGCAGTTCAAGATTCCGTGCCTTGCGATTATTCTCCAGACTGATTTCCTCACCAAACAGAAATTTCAGCTTAATGTCATCGAGCGACATGGTTGAGAAAAACCGTAGTGCGATGGAGTATCCCCCCCGCACTACTGGATCTTGGATTACCTGCGCACGCACAGCCCGTCCGTGGTAGTCAACGCTACAAGATACAATAGGCTTGTCACGGCTGATTTTCGTTTCTGCAGCCGCCGCAATCTGTGTTGCAAGATCACCGATTTGCCGAGTGTCCCAGACGGTATCAAGGCGGCTCATGAAGTGGTCGCCCTGAAATTCTCCCCAGATCGAACCGTCAGGGTTGATGCAGATTTCGATAGCATCGGCCCTTTTTGCTTCTGGCAGCTTGTCCAGCGTGACTTGGAAGTAGTTACCAGCCACTTAGAAAATCTCCACGTCGCGGTCCACCATGACCGTGATGCGAGACCCTTGATCGACATAGATCACAGGCCCAATCGCAAGATAATCGCTCAGAACGGAGTCAGTGCTATCTGCAAGATCATCGCCAACATCTTCTAGGACTTCTGCGGACGTTTCGTTTTCTACCTGTGCTGCGGCTGCACCAGGCAGAGCAGTGATCAAGGAAATCAAAGCAGCAGAGCCAAACCGTTCGTTAAAGCGCGTATCTACAACACCAGTGACGCCGGAACGGCCGAGTTCGTCACCGCCGAAAGAACTGATCACAACGGTTTGGTTATTGGGGAGGATGATACGATCCCAAGCGACCGTCACACGTTGCTGTGCAATCTCCACGCCAGACTGGTAACGGCCAATGAGCCGCGATCCACGGGGGATCAAGACGCGAGACCCATCAAAGGAATGCACGTCCTCTGAAATAATGGCGCGGATCGGGCCGGGTAGGGAGCTATCCAAGGCCGTTTCTGTGACCGCTTGGATCATGGTGCCTTGAACGACCGTGTTGGCCGGATTTGCAATGACTTCCGCTTGAGTGACCTGTGTAGGCAACGCACCGTTCGCTACGAAGTCTTGAACAGCGCCCAACGTGCGACCGCTCAATTCACCTTCGTCAGCGCCAGCACCACCACCGAACGCGATTGTCGGAGAAAGAACGCGAGCCTCTTGGAAAGCGAGTTCTGCCGCACGGCGTTGTTCAAGTTCGGCCAAGCGACGAGCCTCTTCCTCACGGGCGACACGTTGCCGCTCCGCCTCAAGCAATTCATCCTGCGATGGTCCAAGCGGTGCTGGGGATGGCGTTTGTAGTTGCGCCAATTCAAGGTCCATGCGCAGCCGTTCAAGATCACGGTCGCGGGTTTCCAGTTCATCTTGAAACTGCTGCTGCGCGGCCTCGGAAGCTGTTTGCAAAGCCGCGATTTGTTCGGTCAGTGCGTTGATCGCATCCGCCGCCGCAGTATCTTCTTCGACCACGGGTTCTGGCGCATTTTGAAGTTCTTCGATTTGCGCCTGCAAGGCCGCAAGTTGAGCGAGAAGTTCCGCGTTCGGTTCGGCCTGTGTTTCCACAACTTGAACCTCTGGCTCTGGTCCGGCAGGGGGGACAAATGGCGCAATCTCTCCAAAGCCGTCGCCCTGGGACTGAAATTCCTCTGGCTGCGCGACGGGCATTGGCGCTTCTGTTTCGGGCTGCAAGGCAACGTATGCAAGCCCACCAAGGGCTGCAATGCCACCAATGCCAGCGATTGCGACAATGGGGGAGGGCTTTTTCTTGCCACCAGCGCCGCCACCTGACTTTTCCAATGCAGCAAGCCGTGCTTTGAGGTCATCTTCTTCGCTCATGATCCTGTCCCTCCATTGGTGACTTGAATGCAGACAACTTCATCGCCAAGACGCAGCACCCATTGCCCGCTGACACCTGACACGCGCAGGACGCCATTTTCGATTTGCTGTGAATTGACCGTCCGTTCCCGGCCATTTGTGGCACGGAAGATAGCGGGGATCGGAGCATTTCGCGCGAACCGGAAGTAAGTGAACGTCCCATCATCCCAAACCGAAGTCGGGGTGAAAGCCGTCGCGCTGCTGGCTGCATAATTGTAATTCGGCGCTTGCTGCGCGACCGCGTTGACGGGCCTCACATTGTCTTGAGGATACCGAAATTGAACAACGTAGTAGGTTGGCGACGATGCCTCAGTGACGTTGAAATAGTAGCTGCGCCGGTTCGTATAGACCGTGATGTTCGTATGAACGCCACGTGCATTTGGCTTGACAGCAAAAGCCCGCCCTCCGGGAACGCCGTCAAGCTGGAACCCTTCGGTATCGCCTGCAATGATCGAACGGATTGTTTCACCTTGTCCAAATTCGACAGTGGTAACGTGGGTCAGGCTTACACTGAGACGGTATACTTGACCTTCCTGATACGTGGCGAGACGAACGCGGCTATCGTTGGGGCCGGAACGTGGCGTGTATTCCGCAAGTGCTGGACCGGCTACAAGAGCCAGCACCAGCGACAGAATGGTTGGTTTTAATACGTTCATCCTAATTCTCCAATCTGTCTGAGCGGATAGAGTATTCTATGACCGTGAACCCAAATGGGTTGTTCCAAACGTCATCAATCGATCGACGTTCTTCTGGCCGAAATTCAAAGAGCATGGTCGCGGTAAAAAGACCCGCTTGGACGCCTTGATTTGAAGTCAGGCGCTTGCGCAACCGCACTTGAGCGCGGTCCACACCAATTCGGTTGATGCTCAAGACCTCTACATCGAGGCGAGCATTATCACCGTAGACTTCGGGCGGATAATTTGGGTTTGCACTATCCCAAAGAGACCGCATCGACGCCAGCGCAGCACCATCGGACCTTTCGAGAATGCTGCGCACACGCACGTCATTGTCGAGTTGGTTATAGGTTTCCCGGTCTGTCACGTAACGGAAGGCAACGCTTTCGATGATTGCCTGATTTTCCGTTACGCGCTGTGTTTCAACTTGGGCATTGGGTAATGCCATGCCGGTTTCTGGATTGAACGGGACGACAACTGGCTCGGGGTCCACATCGAGAACAGCAACAGCCGCCGCCGACAAGCACCCAATAATTCCAAACGCCATGCCGCCCAGACCGAGCTTTTGCCACAACTGTTCTCGACGCCGAGCGCCGTAGATCAGTTCTTCTTCGATGTGTTCCTGTTCAGTAGCCAATGTCTTGTTTCCCTTAGTCTGCGTTCAAAGTCGGCAGGGTGAAGTCCATGAATTGCTGTTCTTCGGCCAAGGTCGCGGCATCCAGAACGCCGGTTGTGCCATCGCCAACTGTTTGCACCGCTTCCAACTGCCATTGAGCAACCAAAGCGATTGCAAGTTCAGCCGTTACCCGTGTGTTGAGGTCAACGCTGTCCTTGAGTTCTTCCATGTCGCCGATCATGCCGACGAGACGATCTACCCGCTCAAGTGACTGTCCTGCGTCCTCATAGCTATTCTGAGCCGCCGCAGACATAACAGCGCCAGTCGTGGCCTGTTGTGCTGCACGTTCAGCTCCACCCACACCGCTGTTTGCCATTTCAGACAATGTGTCTTCGTCAAAACCGGCGTCAGCCAGCACGCGCGTCATTTGGGTTTGGATTTCGCCTGATCCACTGCCCGCAAGTTGAGACCAGTCACCATTTTGGATCGCGTCGATGGTGCCCATAATATCACCAAATTCCTGATCCAGCAGGCCGTTGAGTTCGTCTTCAAACTGCGTCGTGATGATTTCTGGTATGTCCATCAAGCCGGTCAGGGCTGCGTAAGTCTCTTGAAGCTGCGCGTATTGATCTTCCAACGTCCGCAACTGGTTCAAGGCTTGCTGCAACTGTTCGTTCTGCAAGACTTCATCTTCAATCATCTGGCGAAGCTGTTGAATTTCTTGCGCGATGTTCTGCGTATCAACTGTTGGGACGCCCTGGGCATAAGCAGCGCCGCCCACCAAAAGGCTGGGCGCTGCAACGAATGCGGCGGCACCTATCATGCTTGCAGTGATGGTCAGACGCAGAAATGCACGGGGTTGGGTAGATTTTTCCATTAGTCGAGTTCCTCCAATGTGAAGTCCATAAATTGTTGCTCTCTGAGTTGGGCCGCAGCCATTGCCAGTTCGGCGTCGCTCAGGGGACGTGTGCGGGCAGCTTTCAGTCGGGTGAGAACCGACACCAGCCTAACCAGTTCGGCCCGCGCGTAGGTGTTTAGAGCCATCGCTTCTTGTATGTCGGTGGTTTGCCCGATCCGTTCCACGATATTGCGGACACGAAGCGCAGCAGCTTCGACGTTCTGCATCGAGCTATTCGCGTAGAAACTTGCGCCACTGCCCGAGATTGAAAGGTTTGAGTTGGCAAGCAACGCTGGGTCGATGGTTCCCAAGGCGTCGATTCCGCCGACGCGCGCCAGATATTCGTTGTATTTTTGCGGGATCACCTGCACGTAATGCTGGGTTTCTTTGAAGGGTGGAACACCGCCGTAGTTTTGGACGTTGCCCGGTCCAGCATTATACGCCGCAAGGGCATGGATGATGTTTCCATCAAACATACGAAGCATCTGCGCGAGATACCGTGCGCCGCCTTCGACCTGCAAATACGGGCTGTCATAGTAAGCCGGATAGATGCCCAAATCGCCAGCCGTGGGAGGCATGATTTGGGTCAAACCAAACGCGCCGACAGGCGACCGTGCGCCAATCGTGAACCGGCTTTCCTGCCAAATTAGGGCTTGCAATAGACACCGCCATTGCACGACCGATAGTCCTGCCTGACTGACACCATTCAACCCATGCGTTTCTTGGGCTACACGGATGATCAGTTGTTCAATATTCAGGTTTGCATCCCCGAACATTTGATCACCGGCAGGGTTGATGTCAGTCGGTGCATAGAGCGCATCCGCCGATTGTTCAGGCAACGCGCCGTCTTCAAGACCTTGCACCATTGCAGGCACATTCTGACCGCCAAAGCTGGTTTGGGCGTCCAAGATGTTTTGCAGCACTTCAAGCTGTTCAGCTTCAATTTCTGCAATAGCCTCAGCAGTTGAGAGCCGTTCAGCTTGCGTTGCAAGATCAGCTTCGCGTCGCAGGTTTGCGGCCTCATTCCGAATGATCAGACCCCCATCAACCGTTGGTACACCTTGGCCGAGCGTAGATGTTGCCCAGATCACGCAAAGAGCCGTACATGAAAGGGTAGCACGCATCACTGACCCCCCGGCCCGCCAAGGGGGGTGAAGTTGCATTCATCCACCGGAGCGGTGCTTGTGGAAACGCGACCGCCAGACTGCGGCAAGAAACTCAGGGAATTGGTCGAACGGGTAACGGCAGCCGAGCTACCACCATTGTTGAAGCAGTTTGCCGTCAGACCTTGATATTCACCACAGGCAGAAAGCGATACGAGGCCCAGAAGAAATAATACAGTTCTTGTCATTTGACTCTCCAAAAGTCTGGACGTTGGCGGTAATCGGCACCCGCCAACTGTTCTCCTTTTTTCATCCCACCGAGGATGGTTAGCAGCGGCCCAAGGGCGCTCAAATCAGCGTTCACAACAACTGATCCTTGATCGTCTCTCACAAGCCCCAGGCGCGACGCGCTTGGAGTTGTGAGCATCACGTCGAGTTCTTTGTCTTCGAGGCTCATTAGCTCGTAGTCGCTCGCCTTCGCTTTAGTATTTGGCAGAAGAATTTGAGTGGACACCGCTTGCAAAAGCGTGTCGGCCATGCCTGTTTTTTCCAACTGACTTGGGAATTGGGTCATCATGACAACGACCGCATTTTGACGTCGAACAGAAAACAGCCAGCTCTCTAGCTTTTCTCGGAAGTAATGATTGTCGAGCGATTTCCATGTTTCATCGACAATGATCAACGTTGGCTTGAGGTCTTTGAGAGTTCTTTCAACACGCCGGAACAGATATGATAGTACCGCCATGCGTTCCCGCTCACTGGAATCGTCAAGAACACCAGTCAAGTCGAACGCAACGAAGTCACCCTCCAAAGAGAAGGTGTCTTCAAGGTTTTGACCGAAAATCCAGCCATAGCGTCCGTCAGCGGCCCATTCACGCGCCCGTTGCTGTAAATCACCATCATCATCCGTGGCAGCGAACAGAGAGGCCAGATCATCCCAATTCCGAAGAGACGGATCGGCAGCCTCGGCGTTCTGCCGAATGACCTCTTGGATTTTAGTTCGTTGCAATGGCGTGTATTGCCGGTCCTCGCGCTCAAACAGAGACATAAGCCATTCGTTCATCCATGCTTGACCTTCAACATCTGTCTCTGCCCATAAGGGGTTCAGGCCAGTGGGTTCACCCGCCTTAATCGAAGAATAGCGTCCACCATTGGCCCGGACGGCCATTTCAAGACCGATGCGGTAATCAAACAAGAATACCCTGACACCGGCGCGACGTGCTTGCGTTGCGAGAAACGCAGACAACACAGATTTACCGGCACCCTGACGGCCAAAAATCAGCGTATGACCGCCAGTAGGTTCGGCGTCAGGCGAGCCCTTTTCGTGGTAGTTAAACCAAAACCCAGATCGTTCTGGCGTCGGGAGCATAGTGATCGGGACACCCCAAGGGACGTTTTTCCCTATCTTACCGAGCGGTGTCCTGTGGAATGCCGCGAGGGAGGCAAAGTTTTTGCTCGTTATGATGCCCGGTCGGCTACGCTTGGATGTATTCCCAGGGTGCTGGGCGAAGAAATGGGTTCGGTGTGCGAATTTCTCGCTGATAATCTCAACGCCATATGAAAGGGCAGTGCTGCGAATTTCAGCCGATACGTCATCGAGGTTGTTTACGGTATCAGCAAAAACCGTGACGGACATATGATGTTGACCGAAGGACAAACGCCGACTGATCAGTTCGTCCAAAGCAACCTTCAAATCTTGATATTGCGATTGTCCGGCATCATTTGTTGTCTCCATAAGGTGAAGCTGGCGCTTGATGCGTTCTTCCATCGTGTTGTTGTTGATGGGTGTGAAACTGTGCGTGATCACCATATCGACCGGCAGGTTCAGTTCATCAAACATCGTAGAAGGCGTTTTTTCAGGGTATTCCTTTATTGAGAGTGTCGTCCCGATTTTCTTACCCACGGTTCCCTCAGACAGTTCGAACGTGTCAGCGGTAAATGTGATACGCGTATTGGCAATGGTCTCAGCAGGGATACCCAATTTTGAGGATGGGAAGATCGGTGTCTCTTGACCCGTGTTGATACTCGCAAGAAACCCAAACAACTCGCCGTTTTCAGCGCCTAGCAACCGAGGGTTCATATCCGCGAATGTTGACTTGATAAATGAGACCGCTTCGCGCAGCACCCGCATCCGTTTTGTCGTTTCCGTGCGCAATGCCTCGATAGATTTCTTGGGCGAAAATGGGATACGGCGACCACTTTCAGGGCGGTGCATAATGGTGATGGTCAGCGTCTTATCCCGTAAGTCCGCACTTTTCAGGTGCCGTCTCCAGCTTTCATCAACCATTCCAGCGAATGTGTCTTCATCTACAGGCTTCATTGTCGTATCAATCGGCTTCGAAACCTTATGGACATAGTATGCAAACTGGTGTCCGCTTTGAGAGACGATAGCAGCGAACAAGTCTCTGATTTTGTCCAGTTCATCGTCATCTTTGGTGAAGCTGTTGATCCCGTCCAATCTCAAACATTGGAAAAGCTCGTTACCGCGCGTTCGCACGGTCTGATCATCAACAAGCCCGATATAGGGCATTTGTTGTGCCAGCTTTTTTTCCTTCATGAACCATGTCGGCAGGAGTGATGCGGGGTCTATACCGTCTTCAAGGTGCATAGCTATCTCCGCCGTGAATTTTGCGGTTGGCCGTTGGCGGTGTCTCTTGCAAAGTCGTGACAACCACGTCCAAGAAGTTGGGGTCCCAATCAGCCGCTTTGCGCAGCGCGGGGTAGGCGGCAGCGGCAAGAACCGCTACCACCCAATGTTGTGTCCACAGGAACACCAGAACGCCGCCAAACAACCACACCATCGCGTACATGACGGGCAAGCCGAGTAGTTTCGGCTGTCTGAGCAGTCCTTTGAAAAGTGGCACTTGTTCAGCCATTCTTAGTGTTCCTTATGTGGTCCAGATTGCAGCGACGATTGTTGGTGCGGCTGCGATGCCTGCGATCCCGATGATCACCCAGAGAGCTTGACGGAAATCGAGGATGCCAAAGAGCCACGACAAGAACACACCGATCAGAGCCAGTGTGCCGATCACGATACCGAGCGGGCCGGTAATCGCATCGACGATGCCTTGAAGAACGCTTTGGACAGGTGACAAGTCGATGGATTGCGCTAATGCCGGTTGTGCCAGCATCAGGAATACACCGAGCAGTGTCACCACGTTGGTCGTATTTGGCTTCATGAGTTTTCTCCTTCTAGCCGGTTGAACACGGCCAGCACTCTGCTGACGTGATTTTGGGTTTCCCGATAAGGCGGGATACCGTTGTTGCGCGTCACAGCATCGGGGCCAGCGTTGTATGCAGCCAATGCCAATCGCGCATCCCCGAATTGGACCAGCATCATGAGTAGATACCGGGCCGACCCGTCGAGATTTTGTTGCCAATTGTGGGGATCGACGTTTAGATCACGCGCGGTTTCGGCCATGAGCTGGCCGAGACCGATTGCCCCAACCTCACTTCGAGCGCCCACGTTGTAGGCGCTTTCAATTTCGATGTTCGCGCGGAACAACAGACGCCATTCCGTGACCGAAAGTCCGGCCCGACGAAGGGCAGGGTGGCTTGCGTAACGCATTGCGGTCGCGTCAATTGCTTGAAGAATTTCAGGGCGCGGCACAGCGGCCCTTGGTGCAACAGAAGCAACGCGAAAGTCGCTATTTGTTGTCTCACTCTCAACAGCAGTGCCTTGACCAAAAAGTTGCAGTCCTTCGGACGCCGACCCTTGGCCCACACCATCATTGTAGTTTCGTGCAAAGTTGTCTTGCGCCGTAGACTCACTGAGCGAGCCGTCGCCGTTCATTATAAGCACCATGCTCTGCGCAAGAGCAGGGGTGCTGGCGAGTACTAAAGCAGCAAGACTAGCTGTCGCTACTTTCGATAGGCGTGTCTGGCAAAGCGTGCAACGTGCGACCGCCTTCAAGCATCGGAATGTTGACTTGTGTGAAGCCCATGCTTTCGAGGAAGGAGATAAGGCCGTTTGCTGTTTTAAAGGTACGGACTGCAATTTCGTCGTCGTCACCGAGCTTTTTGCGGGCTGGGACGAGCAGTTTTTCGTATGTGCGTTCCTTGTTGACGACGCGGATAATCCAGATGCCGTACCAAACCGCAGCTTTCTTTGTAGCTTTGGTATTGCACACAACCTCTGCTTGATAACCGCTATCAACAAGGGTCTTGAAATGCGTTTCTGTGACCACATTAGGCGCTTCTTTGTTTATGTTTGTCGCCACGATCTGCGTCACCTCCATGGTCAGCAGCAGTGGCACCCTTCTCAGGCACCACCACATTACAATGTTATAAAACCATCATCAAGTTATAATATTGTCACTCGATGAAAGTCTTTCTATATACTACCCTTAAGCAGCAAGATTACTTTTATTCAAGTATCATAAGGAAACAACCATCATGTTTAAGTCATGGAAGACGACTTACACTCTTATAATCTGGTTTGTTTTTATGGCTCATTCGGTGCAAGCCGAAACCTGTTTGGCACCAACCAGACCATTTGTACCGAGCGACCCCGCATCCGCACGGGAATATGAGGACCTTATCCGACAGGATTTCGAAGACTACATCACCAATGTTCAAGACTATTTTCGCTGCATGGAAGGGGAACGTGCTAGGGCGTTCACAGAGGCGCAGGAAGTCAGTCAAGAATACGGTCGTTTCGTTCAGCAAATGGCGAATTGACCTAACAACTAAGAGTTGACCTGAGTGTAAGGATTAAAGTGCCAAGAAGATGAAAATGGTGCCTGCATCCACAGGCTCATTTCAATGGAAGGCCCGGCGATATTCTCAAAAAGTCGGATAGCAATAATTTCTATTTTTGTGTGACAGTTATTCCATCTGGTTGTTGTCTTACAAAAAACCCTCAGCTAGAGTGTAATTGTAAAATAGGCGAGGAATGACATGGCGCGACCAAAGGCAACGAATCCAAGGAGTAAGACGGCAAACGTTCGTCTGACAGAAGAAGAGCGTTCGGAAATCGAATCCGTCGCCGCTGCTCAAGGATATAGCTCTCTTAGTGAATACTTCCGCGCGCTCCATGCGCAGTTTGCCCAGGCGGACGAACCTGACTTAGGGCCGAAAAAGACCAACCCGCGCGATTTCCCGGCCAAACTGCTGCGACTGTTTCACAAGACTGAACATGGGGAAATTCTCTGGGGCGATAGCCGCAGCTATCTGTTCAATAAAGCTAAAGAGAACAGTGTCGATCTCATCATGACTTCGCCGCCTTTCGGATTGGTGCGAAAAAAGAGTTATGGGAATGAAGACGCTGATCGGTATTGTGACTGGTTTCGACCCTTCGCCGAAGGTGCTCATCGCGTCCTGAAGGACACAGGAAGCCTGGTTATTGATATTGGCGGTGCCTGGGTGCCTGGGCAGCCAACACGCAGTCTCTACCATTTCAAACTTCTCGTCATGCTGGTCGAGGAGTATGGTTTTCATCTGTGCCAGGAACATTACTGGTTCAACCCGTCAAAGCTTCCAACCCCAGCGGAATGGGTCAACGTCCGCCGAGTCCGCGTCAAAGATGCTGTGAACACCGTCTGGTGGCTCTCGAAGACACCATTTCCGAAAGCTAATAACAAACGCGTCCTTCAGCCGTATTCCAAGTCGATGAAGCATCTGCTGAAAAATGGTTACAAAGCCAAGCTACGCCCATCCGGGCATGACATTTCTGACAAGTTCAACAAGGACAACGGCGGTTCTGTCCCGCCGAACCTGCTGGCCATCGCGAATACGGAATCCAATGGGCGTTACCAAGATAACTGTCGCGCCGAAAACATCCCAATTCATCCGGCACGCTTTCCCGCGCAACTCCCTGAGTATTTCATTCGCTTCCTGACTGATCCCGGCGATTTAGTCGTTGATCCGTTCGGCGGCTCTTGTGTCACAGGCGTTGTAGCTGAGAATTTGAAACGTCGCTGGACATGTTGTGAGCTATCCGAAGAATACCTCCTTGGTGCGCGCGCTCGCTTTGAACCGACGCTTCAACCGTTGCCCAAGGATCGCGGCATCCCCTACGAAATTGCATCGCCGTGCGCCCTTCCTGTGAACGAGGAAAAAGTGCCGCTCTTCGCAGACGGTGGCGCTCAACGCCCTGCCTCGATGCGCAAAAAAGCTTCGTCAAAGATTGCCGCCGAGTAAACACCGCTCCCTCTGCCCTTTGCTATGCAGGGGGAGCAAACAACCTCTCCCGTACCCAAAGCCGCAACCGCCCATCTGTTAACCCCTCGAAATCCACTGCGCGCGGCGCTGCGGCTGCTTCATCTATTAGGGCAGGGGGGCTGCGGTTCAGAGTAACGAGTGAGGCGCGAACCAGGCCATCTATCTCCGCTTCCGGGGCATAGCCTCGTGCATAGCGCACGATTTGCCCTACAGCCTCGCGGAAGCGGGCGTTTGCCGTGTCACCCGCCAGATACTTGACCTCAACAATTCCCTTCGCCCGACCGGCAAGTCGGTCGGTGATCACCAAATCCGGCCGATCCGCTGCGAGATTCATTCCATAGGCTGCCAGAGCCGCTTCTAGTCGCTCTTCGGAGGGCTCCAGAGCGGGGGCGACGAACAATCCACCGCCACCCTGCCAGAAGATGTCATAGCGTCCGCACGAAATGACCGGCGCTCCAGATGTCTTGCCGAGTAGGGCAAGGTTCATCGGTTCGCCCGTCTCCGCCGCGAGGGCCTCGCCGATCCCGAGTCCCACAGCCAACTCAAAACGACGCCACTGCTCCAAAGGTCCGATGAGGGTGCTTTGCAGAACGCTGCTCAGCGCCACTTCGTCTCCCGCCTCAATTCGCGCTAGCGTATCATAGGCGGCTATCGCCAGCCGATAGATCATCCGCCGCGACCGCGCAGCGTCTCGCAACGCGCCTGGTCCAGGCCTGCGATGGACGGACACATTTTTCAGTACCTCGCGCAAGGCATCGAGACGCTTTACTGCCGTCACATCCGTCATAGTTGCTTCGACCAGGCCAGCATAGGCCGATCCTGTGGGCTGAACGGCGAAGAGCCGCGCCGCGTAGGTCGAAGCAGTCTGGACTACCCACGCAACAACTTGGTTAGGCCCCGTGTTAAAGCTACGCACTGGCTCTTCGTAGACCACCAGTGACGGATGCCCGGAAATACGCCGCGCGAGCATCGTGCCACGCGCGTCGATCCGCCCTCGCGCGACAGCATCGTCCGTCCGTTTGACGAATTGCAGCAGGCTTTGGGCTTCGTGCCGATGCGTCAGCACATAGGATAGAAATGTCCGCACGGGTTCCGACAGCGCCCAATGCGCGCGAAGCAAGTCCAGGTCCCGTGCGTGATCAAGATGAGGGCTTTCCGCCCCTGCCAGCGTTCCTTGCCGGAAGTACCGCAGGAACACCCCTGCCGCATAGTCGTTGATAGCCCGGTCGAGCGTCTCCATCACACCGCCACGGAGGCCATTCGCGCTTTGACCCGCGTGCTCTGGTCAGCATCAAGACCAAAGACCTCTACGGCCTTGCCAGCCAGAAACTCCGCATCCTGCACAACAATTCCGTCGAGCATCGGGAGCAGCACCATGTCTACCGCATCGAGCAGGGCTTCCTTCATTGAAGCATCTGGGACAGCGAAGAATTCCGCGCCCTCTTCCATCGCCTGGATGGCCTTTATTGCGTCGATGATGGGCGCAGGTCCGATCACCCGCACTGAATTGATCGCCGCCCAAAATTCACCGAGAGGGCAGGGGGCTCCTGCCACCGGTCCTGCCCAAGCAGGCTCTTCCTTGCGCAAGAAGGCTTCAATGAAGCCCGCCGTGTCACGGGGGGCATCGACATAGACCCAGCCGAAGCGCCGGGCGAGCGCATAGGACATTTGGTAGAGGGACGCCTTGTCAATGGAGTTGATCGTCGCCACCAGCCGCCAATGCGGTCCCGGCGCAAACTCATGCGCTGCTGCCGAAGGCTTACTCTCCGGCAGGATCACATATTGCAGGCTATCCTTGTCTTCAATGTCGAGCCGGTAGGGTAGGGTGGTTTGCTGACCCGACAGCACCGTGAAGAGCGGTCCGATCACCTTGTCGATGTCGCACCGGTTTAGCTCGTCGATGATGAGCGGGCGGTCGAAGCGTCGTAGTAAGACCCCTGGGATGAAAGCAACCGATCCGCTTCCGATAGGCTGATAGCCACCGATGATGTCTTGGGAACTCCAATCCGAGGAGCCCGTTACCAATGTCCATTTTCCGCCCGTCAGCACCGTTGCAATATGGCGCGCAAGCGTCGTCTTCCCCGTCCCTGGCGGGCCATAGAGCATAATATGCTGCTTGCCCGAGGCGAGGGCAGCATTGATCTGGCGATAGACCGCAGGGTCGATCCCGAGAAGCTCAGTGTTTACCGGGATTTCCAAAGAGGCCGGTGCGACTATCTCATCGTCATCTTCCTCATCTTCTTCATCGGCCATGCCAGCACCCGCCGGGGCAGCGAGAGCGGGCGGCGGTCCCGCCGCCTTCCAAGCATCGGTCACCATCTTCTTGAGGCTTTCAAACTCTGCCTGGTCGCTCAGATCGAATACGGAGATAGGGCCTGCTGCCCTCCCTTGTGGAGCTGCTGTTATGTCCGTGGCTACGGCATCCAAAACATCGCCATAGGTCACTGTCTGCGGCATGCCGCCAGCCATAATCTGAAACTGACGCCCTCGCGGCTGAAGACCGAGAAGACCTGCGCCTATATATGGCAACGCGACGCCTTTAAACTCGATTGCTCCGCTATCAGGGTTCAAGTGCACAACTTCTGAAGAAGAGCCTTGGGGAGTTGGACCGTGAAACAAAAACAGAATTTGGATTTCTAGCGCATCATCTGAGAAGAAATCATCCTCATCTTGTTTGATTACCGGAACAATGCGGAATATCGCCGCCGCCTTATCACCCTGGGACGCATTGATGCCGCCCACATTCAATGACGTGTTACTCTCGCGCGTGGGCGAAAGGCTGCCTTGTGTCGCATCCAGAGGATAAAGCCATCTTGGTGGTTTACTTCCCGAATAGTTGGGCTTGCTCCACCAACCTGCTGTCAGGTTGATCTCATGGTTCTCTCCGGCACCAACTTTGGTTTGTGACCCGCATAGTGTCGGTTGAAGCCCCTTGTCTTTCAGACGGTCTTTAAGCCACCTTGTGAAATCGTCTTTGTAAATCTTCTGGTTGCCTGCCATTTACTCTCGCCTGAAATCCTGTCCCCCGATTGCTCCCGACACTATCCCTGAAGACGAGAGTCGTCTATCTATTCGATAAATAGAGAAATTTTCGCCCATGGGCGTATGCGCAAGCGATGACGAATGCTTATAGAGGCCACGGATTAGAACATGCCTCCCCTTAGAAAACCCGCGCTGTTCAAGCTCTTCGAAGAAGCTTTGCGAAAAAGTGGATTGAGCTTCTTGCGGCTTTCGGGAGAAGGGGAGCACCCAGCAGGCTATCAGATCATCAAGGTCGCGAGCTCATATCGCGCCCGTGTCTACATTTGGAATCTCACCTTCGGCGGGCGGGTAACGCTGCCGGACGAATGGCGCATCCAGGTAACCGGCTTGCCTGAAGTTGGTGGCGGGCAGAGGTTTGTCCCCGAGGTCGGGGGAAAGACAATCATTCTCGGTTGGTGCGTAGAATTGGGCGTTTTTGCCGCCTATGACGTGAATAAGCACCTTGGGGTTCTGGGTGGTTCGCCATCCATTCAAATTCGCCAACCGGCTTTGGAAGCAGCCCGGCTCAATGGGCTCGCGCCTCACTTTAAAGGTGAGGAAGAAGTCGCTTTTGCGGTCAAGCCTGACTACATGGGCGCTTATCTCGACAACATGGAAGATCTGCACGCCTGCGGATCTTCCGAAGAGACTTTGCAGATCCTTGAAGCCATCTGCGAGGATCCTGAAAGTGTCGATGATCAAGAAATTGAAGATCAAGTGCCTGAACCGCGCCGCTACGCTGTGGTTTCCACCAAGAAGGCGCTACGCGATACGAATTTCAAAGATCGAGTGCTGACAGCTTACTCACACTCCTGCGCGATGTGTGGCGTGCAACTGCGTCTACTCGATGCGGCCCATATCCTTCCCGCCGCGCATCCCGACAGCACCGACGAAACCAGCAACGGAATTGCCCTATGCGCTCTTCATCACCGTGCCTATGATCGCGGCCTGGTCACATTCGATACCGGTTATCGGATTCATCGAAATGGCGCGTTTGAAGCGGAACTCGTTGCCGTTGGACTCGATGGCGGGCTTGCAGACTTTCAAGCGCGGCTGTTCCCAATGATCGAAGTACCGCCTGGCCGTCCAGATCGACCGTCACCTGCATTCATTGAGCAAGTAAATACTCTAAGAGGTTGGGTAATCTGACGAATAGCAAACGCTTGCAGTAGCCCAACGGATGTTATCTTGCTCGTTTTCTGTCGGAAGATAGGCTCTTAGTGCGCTTCAAGATCAGCACAATTGGACCATATATTCACATATTTTTCAAAAAACTCTGCGAAATGCGGGCAATTACGCACCATACGGGTTGTATTTCGCCAAATTATTACCAATATTCTTCCATGAGGATCATCATGAGTGGAAAATATGGCTAATAATTCTGAGAAAAGAGAGAAGTTTGTGCGCCTAGCTGAGAGTAGAACTCAGGCAGCGCTCTCAGATATTCGGAAAATTGGTAACTTGTCTAACCAGCGAACTTATGAATGGGATCAGGCAGATGTTCGCAAGATGGTCAAGGCTTTGCGGGATGCCATAAGCGAGATGGAGCGCCGCTTTGATCCACAGGGCTCATCCGAACAACAATTTAAACTGTAAGGAATTTCAATGTCTCAAGATAGTTTGGGCATCAGCGATATTGGTGCGTTCGTGCGTATGACAATCGAACGAGCACCGTCTTGGACGATGCCCAGAGAACTCGTAAAAAATGCCATTGAAGCTGCGCAGTTGGCCGAAGACGAGAAGGAGGTGAAGATTACCTCGCGGCTCTATCGGGGTGTGCCAAAACTGGTTCTCTGGAACACTGGACCGGGGTTGAGCGACACAGAACTCGTAAAGATTACCCATCTCGCATCGTCGATAAACAAGACGTTGGACTTGGATGCAAACTTTGGTGTCGGAGCCAAGGTTTCCTCACTCGCCAACAACAAGGCGGGAATGATCTATCGTTCTTGTAAGGACGGTACTGTGAGTGAGGTGATCCTGGCCTATGATGATGAAGAGCAAAACTATGTGCGTGTGAAGCGTGATGTGGACGGCGAGATCGTAAATGTATTGGACGTTACGGACGTGGCTGTCTCCGAGGGGCTTGATGCAACTAAAGACTGGACGGAGGTAATGCTGCTAGGCAATTCGCTTGAGCAAAATACCGTCGAGACACCTTTGATTACGAAAGGCCGAACACCACAGCACTATCTTGCGACGGCGCTGTATCGACGGTTCTACAGAGTTCCGGAGGACGTTATCATAAAGATGGACGGTGACTTCACTCGATTTAAGCGGGATGTTCGTAAGTTCGAAACGATCTGGGATCGTCGCGACAAAGCCTTTGCTCGTTTTGAATCAGTCAAGAGTGAGGACGGAAAATTCACTATCCATTTTTACCACGACCCAGATCATAAGAGTTCTCCTGGCATGCGTCAGTCAGCCGGTGGAGCACTTGGAAGCACCACCACTACACTGGCAATCGTGCACAAAGACGAAATGTTTTCAGTTGAAACAGGTGTTGGATGGAGTGCGGTTGCTCCGGCTTTCGGAATACCGTTTGGTTCGAAGGAACTATGCGTTCACATAGAGATTGACGACGAACTAGCGCGGCCAAGCCAGTACCGCGAGCGTCTAATAACCCGTGACACTGGCGCTGATGTTTCGCCTTCTGATTATGCCCACTTGGTTCGTGAACTAATGCCCGATTGGGTAAAAGACGTAGTGTCTGCTGCAAGCCCTGAAAGAGCGGCGGATTACGACGATCTTCAAAAAGAACTTCAATCTCTGTTGGACGAATTCAAATTGAAGTCCGAGGGCCGAAAGAAATCCAAGGATGGCAACGCGTCCGAGAACCGAGATACCGGAAAACCAGAAGGGCAGGGTTTCTCGGGCGGATCAGGTGCTGCGCGGTCGGGGGGAGACAGGCCATCGCGGCGCAACGTGTTCGATGTTCCCGAAGGAGCGAAGAGGTCAAAGTCAGCTGAGATTTTCGACCGGGCACCAGAAATCATTCCCTTGTCTACTGAGGAAGAAATCGCGGACAAAGACCTGTTGGGCAAGGCAGCGCTTTATGTTCCCGAAACTGGCCAGTTGTTTGTGAACTGCCTCTATGAAGCAGTAGATGCGATGGCTTCTGAAATCTCTGTTCTGTTTCCCGATGAGGATGACACTGAGACGGTTCGGGAGTTGGCAGTTGAGGCAGCCCGCCGCACTGTGATGCTGGAAGTTGGCAAGGCCGTTGTTTTCGCGCTCTCAAAACGAAGTGTTTCAGCCTGGACTGACGAAGAGCTTGAGCAAGCATTGTCCAAAGTCTGTTTGTCCATTGCTGCAGATGACTATCGTGCTGGGTTGTCAGAAGCGAGACAGTATGTGCGGCAGCAACTACGGGCACGAATGGCCGCTTGACCTTAGAGTAATCAGGCTCGTCGCACCGTCCGTTCGCTTACCTTAAACAATCGTGCAATCTCAGGAACGGCGCGGTGTTCCTGGTCCCTCATGCGCCGCACCTCGTCCTTCTGAGCGACAGACAGGGCAGGGGGCCTGCCTCCGATCCGGCCCCGCTTGCGGGCAGATGCCAGCCCTTCTTTGGTCCGTTCTGAAATCCGCTCACGCTCGAACTGAGCAATGGACGCGAAGACATGAAAAACAAGGCGGCCTGCTGGCGTGGTCGTGTCGATGTCTTCAGCCAAGGACCGGAAGCCGGCACCACGTTCGGCGATTGTTTCCACAATCTCCAGAAGATCTTTGAGGGACCGGGCTAGGCGGTCATATTTGGCGACAGTCACAACATCACCGTCGCGAAGCTGATCCAGCATACGATCCAGCTCGGGCCGCTCGCGCTTCGAGCCGCTGATCCTGTCGGCGAACAGCCTACCAGCGCCTGCCGCTTTTAGCGCATCGGTTTGAGCATCAAGGTTCTGGTCGTCAGTGCTGACGCGGGCATATCCAATAATCATTCCGTGATCTGGTCAGAAACGTATGGTTTTGTCCAGATCACTACAAACGCTGCTTCTGGAAATTCTCAAAGTGAAAGCTGAGGCTCTTCTGGGAAACCTCGTCCGAAACGATCCTGCCGCAAAGGCTTAGATAATCTGAAGACTCAATGCGGTCTGAAACCTCAATTTCTTTCGTCTCGGGGTTGATGGAAATAAGATGCGCGTCAAAGAGCTTGTGAATATCGCTCCTAAGCAAAAGTCCATTCTCTTGCTTGTCCCGATCGGCAAACCGCGCCGCATACGGAATGATGTGGGCGGCTTCCAAAACTGAAAGCTCGTTCGTGCCGGTGATCGCGCAGCGTTTTGGGCGCTTGTGCAAGAGCGCCTGTCGGAACGTGCTCTGGTATCGCCGTAGGACCACTTGCCGTAGGGCGGTTGTGTCTTCGATTTTCTCAAGATTCAGGGGTTCGTGTGGGTCCGGGCTCAAGTTCTCATATTCTGCGATCTTGTGGGCCTTCTCCCGGACAGCGGAAAGAAGCGAGTCCACGTCGCTACCCAAAATCGGCCAAATTCGGCTATGGCGGCTCGCGTCAATCCTTGAAATGAAGGTCCCGTCATCTTTATGCGCTTCCAAGAGTTCTTTCCCAATGGGGCGCTCAAAGAATACCGCGTCAAGCACCTGGGCACGGCGATCCAACTGCATCGGACCGAACTCGACCACAGCAGTTAAGCCTCGTCCATGCTCGCCGTCCTTCTCCTGTTCATGTAGCCACACGAGACTCCGAAACCCTTTGGTCAGAATTTCGTCGGCATAGCTGTTATCTTTGTGAAGCTCGGGAAGTTGGGCATCCCGACCGACCCAGCCCTCAATGGAGGGCTGAATTCCGTGTTCTTTGAAAAGTTCGATTGAGCGGGATTTAGTGAAGAATTGAATGTCTTGCCGCCGGAACTGGTCCACCTTGCTTGCGCCGAGTTTCAACCGCTCCTGCGCTGCCGCAATCACGTCCGGGGTGAACCGATCAGGGTACTTGAGCACCAGGGCTTCATAGCTCTGATCCGAGTCAACCTCTTCGAACCCGGCAGAAGCATTCAAAACCCGGCTTGAAATCACCGACTCCGGCCCCAAGGTCTTGATGTCGCGCGGCTCATACCCAAGACCCGCCCGCTGGCCTTGGCTGCGCTTGACCTCCTGCCAGTGTTCGTAGACTCGGGCCAGATCGTTTTCTAACGGGTCGGCGCTGCCCCTTAGGTTTTTCATGACTTCGGACATATGACTTCCAGCATTCAGCCCTTCGGGCAGGTTTCTCAGGATTTCGGACAAACCTAAACAAATGCAAAAGGAAATCCACACTCATGGGGTGTCGTAAAAATAGCAGAGATGAACAACGGCCAGAGTTGAATCGGTCGTCGCGGTGGCAGATCGGGAGCAGCAGGCAAAAACCTGCCAAAACTCCTTGGGTTTTGCCGTAGGTTTTTGTCCAGTCTAAGCGATTGATCTGTCGTGGGGCAGGGGAAGACGGCACAAACGACCGTTTGTGCCGCATAGGTATTGGCAAGGGGTTTATGTCCGGTGTGTGGGACGAACTCATCATTGTCGATTTGCTAGTTCTGCGGCGGCAAACTCCGCCACCCCTTCATTTGTCCCATCTGTGAAACATGCAATCGTCATCGGATCGGTTAGGTCAGGATAGTGATAGACTGCATTTACGCTGAACGGTCCTCCGCCAGAATGTCCGACAGCTCGTCCCGCGCCGCTAATCTCACCTGACATCAGACCCAAGGCATACCCACACTCCGTCCATGGCCGACCGGGAATGGCACCGCCGAGCGCCCGCCGGTGCAGCATCTCCGCAAGCGTGTCCGGTCTAAGCAAATCGTCTGAGAAGAGAGCGTGCAACAGGTGTGATGCGTCGGAAGCCGATCCAATTAGACAGCCATGGTAGACCCACCCCGGATCATAGCCAGTTGCAGCATCCCAATGCAGTGCAGCTGATTGTTCAAGGCTGTCCCAAAATGTGACGCTTTCCAAACCCAACGGCTTGCAAATCATATCGGAAATGACGTCACCAAGCGGCTTTCCCGTTTTCTCTTCGATCAAACCTCGTGTGAGCAGATAACCGATATTGGAATATGACCAACCGTCACCCGGCGCGAACAGCATGCCTTGCGCCAAGGTTGCATCAAGCAACTGTTCGCGTGACCAAGGTTTATCTGCTCGCGCAACTGCCGCATGGTATTCTCTGAGTGACCCATAGTCAGGGAGGCCAGAAGTATGACCGAGTAGCTGGCGAAGCGTGAATGGTTGGTCTTCGAGCAACGCGTCTAGAGTTAAGACCTGTGCTTCGACCAACTTGAGCGCGCAGATCGCAATCGCGGTTTTTGAAAAACTCCAGTAAGGGAAACGCGCACTATTGTCGCCGTCCCCGCCCTCACAACCGGACGTAGAAATCCAATGCGCCCATATTTCCTGATCACTCATCCTAGCAGAGTCTGTGATCACCGGAGCCATGTCAATTTGTGCACAAACCCGATCTCCGAGGCGGCGAAGTATCTGCCAATACTCAGGCGTTTGTGCCACCGGCTGAATCGACCGTTTGTGCCACATGGGTTTTGGCATGGGGTTTGTGTCCAACAGCCGCCGTTGGTACAGATCGCGGCCAAATCTGACTTTGAGCCCAACCTGTTCCTTAGTCAGACTGCAGCGAACGACCGCTTTTTTGCGCCCTACTTTGTTCTTTATTTCGAACGACCTGTTCATATGCGGCTTGTAAGCGCTGCAGGACTGACTGCTTTGGGTCTGGTAGCGGGATGCCAAGATGTAGGGCGCGCAGTTCGTTCATGAAGTCATTCGCAAACTCTTGCCCACCATCTTCGAGAAGCTCCGCCCGGATACTCAATTCTTCGGAGACGGGCAGAAAGCGTCGCCCCCATGACCCAAGTGCGACGATCACCGGAACGAGCGAGATCGCCATTTCAGTGAGACTGTAGATAAACTTCTGGCGATGTGACGGGTCGGGCCTTTTTGTCAGCAACCCTTCTTTGACAAGCTTGTTCAAACGGCTTGTCAGGATGTTTGTTGCGATACCCTCTTCCGAGTTCGTCAGTATGTCCCGAAAGCTCCTGCGCTGCCCGAACATGATGTCCCTCAGGACGATCAAGCTCCATTGGTCGCCAAGGACCTCCATAGAGAGATTGATCGGACATCCTGATCGTCGCTGCATTTCATCGCTCCACACTTCTAGTTGCAACTTGCAATTAGATTGGCAATCATATACCAGTTGCATACTGCAATTGGTAGGGGATGTGACTCACATGCGCAAACTGGTCGTTTCAATGGTTCAGAGTGTAGATGGCTACATCAATGGTCCGGGTCATGAACCGCTCATTCCAGAGTGGTCAAGCGATCTCGATCAATGGACGTTTGATATGATCGAGCGTTTCGACACGCTCCTATATGGACGCGCCGCTTGGCAAGAGATGGCTGCCTTTTGGCCGAATGCCGAAACGAATCCAGAAACGCCCGAACCTCAACGCAAGCTGGCGAAGTTCATGAATGGATCGCGGAAGATCGTTTTCAGCCGAACGCTGCAAGATGCTGATGCTTGGCAAAACTCGACATTGGCAAATCACGGCATCGAGACGGTGGTCGAGGATTTGAGAAAGGGCCAGGGCAAAGACATGGTAATCTTTGCAGGTGCTGCTTTTGCACAGGAAGCGATGCGCGCAGATGTTGTCGATGAAATCTGGTTGCTTACCGTTCCCCTATTATTCGGGCACGGAACGCGGCTGTTCGAGGGCCACACATTTCGCACCAACTTGATGTTGACCGAAGCCAAGCAAATGGACACCGGTGCAGTTTCCACGCGCTACGTGCGAGTTCGCACAAGCTAAGCCAAAAGCGGACATTGGGCGAACGGCCGCTTCGTCCCCGCAGCAGACCTTTGACCAGCTCTTTTTGAACGGCGGCTTTGGGTAAGCGGGGCGGATGTGGTATGTCCAGAACACCAGATTTGAGTCTCATAAATAGAGTCTCATTAATTAAGCAATCTCACACGCGCGCCGTGTGACAGATGAAGATCTGATAATGATAGTTATGTTAAATAAGACAGCAATGCTGACCTATAATTGAGCGAAGTGATAGGCTACGAAGGCATCATTCATAAATGACATTCTGACATTTGCCGTCTTTCCACATGGGAACGAGCGCTCCCGTGTTCCACTTGTAGAGCCATCCGACAACCGCCCGTGTCTCGCGGTCTAGGATGAACTTGATTGGCTCAGCGGTTTGGCGTTGATTTGCCTCTTTGCGTGTTGTTTTGGTCGGTTGAGGAACAATCTCAACACAATCCCGTTTCAGAGTCGGCTTACCTGCTAACTTCACGTTCGAAGGATTTTCAATAATTGTCTGCATTCTAAGCCCCCGCTTGAAATAGAATTGGATAACCGTGAGTTGATCACCCAGTTGTCAATATTGGTGATCGCAGGTTGAATTTTTTCACTAGACAAAGTCACGAACACAGGCGAATTGTAGTGAACAAAAACGAACTAGAACTGTGTAGGTATTTGATTAAGCGCGAAAAATTTTATTCGCCCCCACCTAACGATGGCAAAGACATCAAGCAACTCTTTGCCTACGCTATCGAGAGGGGTGTCGGACAACCTGTAGACGATGAAGGTGTACCCAAAAATCAATGGACACCGGAGGCGTTGGCGGACGCAATTTCTATGA
This sequence comes from uncultured Paracoccaceae bacterium, assembly GCA_947489445.1. Classification (GTDB taxonomy): domain Bacteria; phylum Pseudomonadota; class Alphaproteobacteria; order Rhodobacterales; family Rhodobacteraceae; genus Yoonia. The sequence goes on along the minus strand of CANLDN010000015.1, from coordinate 34,161 downwards.
TTGATCATCCGGACGCCTCTACGAATATCCGCAGCGTCCAGTATTGGTTTGATAGTAAGAATGATCGGAACATCAGCCCCAACAACTGTCGTTGGTTAGCTCGGATCTTCGGTTGTGGCGACCCGGACGCAATTTCTGATTGGCAGGCCGCGCTTCTTGCTGCCCGTCGATTGTTCATCGAAAACCGAACGGCTGACGCTTCCAGAACAATTGAGGCGACCAATGGAGCCGACAACACCAAAACAGCAGACATACGGCTAAACGTTGGGTCTCCAGTTGAAGCAACCAAAGAATACGCTGATATCATCCAGCCACCTACAGCTCGTTCAAAACACCGACTATCAAGACGTTTAGAAATGCTGTTCGCTGACCCGATCATCCTGTCAGTGGTGGTGTGGTTTTGGCTGACAGGCATCTTATTTCTTACGGCGATGCTTGACGTACTAAGTGTGAGCTACACCACCCCAGATGGGACTAGTAAACAGGTGGGATACCTTTGGAGCCCAAGCTGGATCATTCATGATTTAGTTCTGTTGCCAGCCTTCTTGATGGTCGTGTCGCGCGTCATTAACTTTTGGAAGAATGAAGCTCGCTTGTTGTTCTTGGATGCCAGGTCAAAAGGGTCGGCTTACGAAGGATGGATAACAAAGGTTAGCTCGCTTTCCATACTTCACTGGGTCGCGCTTGCTATCAGCGTATTCTTCGTTTTCTTGTTGCAATGGGTAGGTGGCTACCTGTTTCCTATTCTAAATAATGAACTGGGCAATGCAGCCGTTAGCTGGGTCAACATCATTCTAGCACGACCGGACATCATGTCTGTGGGTAGCGCATTGACCTTGTCGGGCATTTACTTTCTGTTTGCCGCCCTAGTGTTCTTTTTTCTAAACGCCGGATTCGCGTTCCTGTATACGGTTTGGTCGGATTTCTCTGATCTATACATGAACGCCAAAACCCAACTCTCAGAACACGACGACGCAAGAATGCGATTTGTCGGCATAAAGTTGGTCGATCACATCTTCTTGGGAACGGTTCTTGCGCTTTGGATCAGCACAAGCATAAAGCTGTACTCAATGTACATTTCCGTTAATAGCAAGGAAATCCTGACGTGGATTTCCACTGACTTTCGTCAACTGCTAGGCACTGCAGATCGGCACGAAAACATTATTGTTGGGTACTCACTGAGCCAGTTTTCAACTATTATCTTCACCTGTGTGATCGCAGGCGTCTTTTTGTATGTTTATTTGAACGCGAGAACACTTTTCAGGAGCCATGACTACGTTTTTGACAGTGCTCCCTGGGGCAGATGGTTATCTGCCATCATTCTTCTGCTCGTCAATTATTTGTGCGTTGGCCAAGTCGTTGGTTTTTCAATCTTGCTGTTGCTCTCAATAGTGGTGACAGCTTATTGCGTGTATGCGCATCGCGTTACAACACAAGGTTTGGATCAGAAAATTCATGGAACAAGCGCCGCTAAACAACGAAGTGGCTGACTCCGACGAAGTTGGGACCGCCTATTGGATCAACACTGAAGACAAGGTTCGAGTTCGTGTCGCCGTGTGGAACGACGAACGTGCAATAAACGGAACAATCCTTTTCTTTACTGGACGTGCAGAGTTCATCGAGAAGTACGGACGAACGCTACCTTCCTTTCTGGAACAAGGTTTTGCTGCGTGTTTGATCGACTGGCGCGGGCAGGGACTATCTGACAGAACCGCTTCAGATGTTCGTCTCGGTCATGTTAATCACTTTTCCGAGTACCAGTCGGATGTCGCTGCAATGATACAAGCCGTGAGATTACTGAACCTTCCGAGGCCGTGGTACTTATTTGGACATTCGATGGGTGCCAACATTGGCTTGCGATCATTAATTGATGGCATTCCAGTCGTTGCTAGCGCGTTCACAGCTCCAATGTGGAATATTGTGGTACCGTCTTTTCTACAGCATTTGGCTAAGCCGCTTTCTCGTTTAGCAGTCATAGCTGGCCAAGGAGAGATGTATACTAAATCTCAAAAAGGTAAGAGCTACGCTCTTCATAGATCATTCGAAGACAACTCGATTACGACTGATCGCGAGATGTACGAGTATTTTATTCGGCAGGCTGAGTCCTTCCCCAAGGCTCACATAGGGGCGCCGAGCATGAGGTGGCTTCATGAAGGGTTGGCCGAATGTGATAGGCTATCCAATATGCCTTCACCTGACGTCCCTTGTTCCGCTTTTGTCGGCATAGATGACGTAACGGTTGGACGGAAAGAAATAGAAAACCGAATGTCTCGTTGGCGGAATGGTTCGCTCACTATCGTTAAAGATGCGAAACATGATCTTTTGTGTGAAACTCCACACATCAGTCAAACGGTCATCAATGATATCTGCACATTTTTTAGACACTATTCGTAATTAGTTTTTGCGCGACGACTAGGATGCACTGTTTTCAGTAAGCAGTGCGTGGACCCCATGATGGTCTGCTTGTCTTGCCCCCTGTGAGTTTATGAAGAACATCATCTGAACTCGACCCCCAGAACTGACGTCATGGTCCGACACTTCCAGACGTAAGACCACTTGATTCAACCCCTAAAATCGGCTTAAACAATATTATAACAGTGTGAGACTGTTATAATAACCTATATTAGAGGGGAACATCATGAAGAACATTCTCCGCTCAAGCGTTCTGACACTGGCAACCACCGCAGTCGGCATCGCTGCGGCACCAGAACGCGCACATGCCCAGACCTATCAGATTGATTGCGCTATTCTGCTATGCTTATCGGGAGGCTGGCCCGCATCTGTGCCATGCACTCGCGCCCGCGCTGAGTTCATCCGCCGGATCACACCTTGGCCTGTCGAGCCACCGCTTCAAATCTGGCGCTGCCCGATGGGCGCGGCCTACACCGTTGACCCTGAAACCCTGACTGCCGACCGCATCTACGACATTCTCCTTGAGTTGGACGATGCACCCCAGCAGTCATTCCCAAGCGCACCACTCACGGATTTTGCGCTTGAACCCCAGCCCGCCGTTGTCAGACGCAGCGGCGGGTCCGCAGAACGCCTTGATGAAGATGCAATGCTACATCTGATCCAAGATTTCACTGAGGGCGACGGACAAGCCGACATTGATATTGCCGGGGCAGACTTCAACTTTGTTCGGTCTATTCGTGTCTTTGCAATCAGATATGCCCGCCAATGGGAACACGGTGAGGACAATGATTGCGACAGGTGGTTTAGCGCACGTCTTGGCACCTACGGGACACAAGGCGACTTTCGGTGGCAAAGTTTCGAAGTCGATGATTTGCCAGACGAACACATCGGTCTTGAACAGTGGCGCGTTGGCTGCCCATCCATTTATCACCGTTCCGTTTTCGTTGAATGGAGGGACTACGAAGGGAATTACGGCTTCGAGCAGGTCAACTACTAGGCGTGGTATGACGCCTAGCGAACGATACTATAATTGCGACAGGCATCCAGACGTTGTATGCCTGTCGTCACAAACAATAAGAATCAACAGGCAGAGGAGCAGTTCCCGCCGTACAACGAGAAACCCCCGCAGAGGGGTTAACCTGTACGGGGGGTTTAGAACCAAGGGATTGGCGTCCCAAACGGCTATTCGATTTTCAAGTCCGGTTCTACACCCCACCAACATCGCAATCAAGAAAAAAACGCATCTGTGCGTCCGCTACATCTGCATCTTGGTCTGACCCTTTCCAAAACCACAAGAGTTAGACCAAGGCGCAGCATACAGTAGGCACTATAGCCCTAGAGCCAATACCCTGTATTCTGAAAGCGCCAGACAAAGAGAATCGAAAGGAGAAAGCAGCCCCAGAAAGTAGAAACCCCCGCAAGGCGGAAACCTAACGGGGGGGGTTCTGAAACCAAAGAACGCCAATTCTTTAGTAGATCAAACAAGCTGTTGGTCTCGGTTTTATCACCCCCTTCCAAAGCAGGCAACAAAAAACGCATTTGTGCGAACAATAAAGACTTGCCTGCTTCCGCCCTGCTTAAACCGAGCAAGGACAGAGATATGCACAGCATTGCAGCTCGTATTGAGCGATACGATCACCACACCGAAGGGTTCCCCACCCTGCCAAACGGCATGGAGCGTGACGGCTTCATCCGCTTGTTTGAGAACGTCGCAGCAACGATGTTTAATCTAACTGATGCGGAGATTTCGACATTTGTCCGCATGGCCGAAGATCCCCGGCCAAGCGACTGGAAGTCGCCTGACCGCGAACCCTGTTGCTATCGCAGGCAGGGCGAGATTGCCGCGCGGCGCACGAAGTCGCGCTACAGCATAGCCAGACACGAAAAGCGTCTCGCCGCCATCGGTCTGATCGACAAGCGCACAATGGCGCATGGCGGTAGGTCTGGTTACGATGGGTGCGGCGTGTTCTTTACCCCTGCCATCGCCCTGGTCCCCGCCATGCTCGCGCACCAACAGCACCAAGACGCCCTGCACAGGGAACGCAACCTACTGTGCAACACTCGCAGCATCCACAAAGGCCACCTGAAAGCCGCGATCAACGATCTTGCTGACCTTGGTGTTGATACGTCCCAGATCGAGGCCGAATACGATGCGTGGCCGGATGCACGGAAGCTGCGCAGGATCGAAATGACCGATCTTCGCCAGCACGTCGAAGACGCCGACTTACTCACACGCCAGACGTTGATATTGTTGGAAAAGACACAGAATATGCAACACGGGAGCAGCATTGATGCAGCCCCTTTTATACAAGATACAACCCAAGACTTTAATCCTGTCTGTAACGCAAGCGTAGCTAAAAGGCGCGCGGGCAAGCCCGCGCATTCTGAATCTATTGGTTCAGAGCCTATCGGCCCTGAAAATTGCAGAGAAAAAGATGATGAAAGGTCGAGCGACGCACGCAAGGGTGAAATTCGATTAAAGCTATCAGGTCCGATCCTTTATGGCCTCGCATCGCCGGACATGCAGCTCTACATCGACGCGCGCACCAACGGACGACAACCGACCGAGCATGACGTTTCTGCCGCAGCGGTGCAGATGCTTCCGGAATTGGGCATCAATCAAACGGCATGGCGTGACGCTTGCGAAGTGATGGGCCACAACGACGCCCTTCTCGCCTTGATCATCACAGATGCAAACAGGTTTACACCGGAAATCCGTGTTCAAAACCCCGGCGGATACCTTCGGGGCATGACCAGTGCAGCCCGCAACGGCACTCTGAATCTCGTCGGCAGCTTGAAAGCATTGGCCGAGCGCAAAGATCAGCAAAACAGATGATCGTTTTGCTATCCAACGTCAGATTTGAGCCCTTCCCCGTGCTGGTGGATCGTCATTTGTTCGGATGGAAACGTTGCAATCAAGGAAAAGGCATCCTCGGGCGAGCCATGGAGCCAAACTTCGTGTTTTTCAGGCGACAGGATCACTGGCATTCGGTCAGGATGCACGTCACGCACCAGGTCATTGGGCATTGTCGTGATGATCGAAGACGTGACAAACGACCGTTCTTCCTGTCCGTATTGGCCCTTGAAAAATCGCCAGATACCAGCGAGCGCGAAAGGGGGGCGCGCGTCATCGCCTTTCAGTCCAAACCAATAATACGTGGCCGGTTTTTTCCCCTTGGCCTCGCAAAAACTGGTCGCTGGAACAAGACAGCGGCGCGTTTCAAAACTGGATTTCCAGAATCTCGAAGTCAGCAGTTTGTCGTCACGCGCATTGTTCACCGCCTTTGGCTGAATCGGATTTCCCGTCACCTTGGATTTTTGCGGCAGAACGAAACCCCAATGAGAATTTTCCAGCCGACGCGAACCCTCGCCATCGAGCGTGATAATCGGGGCGTCACCCTTTGGGAAAATTGCAGGCAGTGGTTGCGCATTTCCAAGCTGATCATTTTCAGGCTTGACGTTGAACAGTCGCCGCATCGTCTCTTGAGGCAGGTTGTTGGAGTATAGATTGCACATTTTTCAGGCCCCGTTTTTCACCTTCATAATGAGGTTTTTGGGGCGTCGAACGCAAGCGCCCGACCATCTCTAGGTTTCAGCCGGCACATGACGGCTTACACCCAGAACAGCCCTACCCTGCGCACGGTGCTGCGATAGTCATTCGGCGTCTCTTACAGAGCCGCGTCATTTCCTTCGCTTCATCCCCGCCCACGCAAGGTCCGATCTGCCCAAAGGGTGACGATCTTCGCCCACGCGACCTGGCGGCCGCTTTACGCAATCAGCAAATCCGATTCCGATTTTCCGCTGTTCAAGAGGTCTTTGAACCATTCGGGCGGACGCCCAAAACCAGACCACGTTGTTTCCGGCGACCGAGGATCTTGATACTTCGGCGGTTTGGGCGGTCGAGGGGCCGATTGCCGCTTTTTCCTTTTCACTGGCGCCGGTGCGTCAGCCAAAAGCTGTTGCAACGTGAAGCCATGCTTTTTTGCAATATCGCCCACCAGGCGCTTTGCCTCGCGCAAAGCCTGCTTCCTGCGGCGGACGATTTCTTTGTCAATGTCCTTCAGGAGCGCCTTCAGTTCGCGCTTTGACTTCCCGTTCAAATCCACCAATGCCATTTTCCTTACCGTCCTTGCGAATACCCAATTGATCTTTGCTCTTATCGTCCAAAACGGCCAGTTCTTTGCAGCCATAAATCGCAAATTCTTGGTCCTTCGGCCAAGATAGTTTTAGCTTCGATACCCGGCGTACCACGCCAGCAGCTTTGAAAATTCGGGCCGCTATGTCAGGCAGTGTTTCGTTGCGCCGCAACCGAAACCACTCCGTTCCGCGACGATCACCGCGGCCAAACCATCGCGCCCGCAAATCGCGCAAAACCCGTTGTTCGGTGAAATATGCGTTTGGCATCGACAACGTGTAATAGACCTTCAATCGGCCCCCCACTTTGCCTTTCAATTCGTTTCTGCGACTTTTCGTCAGTCGTTTGGTAAACCCGACTTTGAACAAGTCCGGTTCATCCAAAGACTGCATAAGATATACAGTCCCCCATGCCGGTCGCCGCCGAAACCAAGCAATTCCCTTGCGCCGCCTACGGCGCCTCATGCGAACCGCCGATCAAGCCAACGGTTTATAAGCTCTTTAATTTTCTCCGCGTCGTTGCCGTTGGCAAACTTGCGGGAAATACGATATGCGCCCTTGTTTAGCCCGCTATCGACGTAAAGCGCGACACGGTGAACTATGCGCCGTCTATTGCGCCTGTCACAAACCACAATAGCGTCTGTGACTTCCAACAATTCGAACTGGCGAGTCTCAGTTGTGAAGGCTGTTTTTTCCGAAATCTCGACGTTGTTCATAAAGCTATCAAAGGTCACATCGACCCCACGGCCCCGAAACCAAGTCCGTGATGACAATTGCAGAACATCAGTCGTGTTCTTAATCACCTTCAAAGCGTTATCATTGGATCAAAGACCACTCACCTATCCCTGCCCAAACAACACTGAGCAGCACACCGAGACCATAGAACCGGCGCGGGTCTGTCTCGGCCAACGCACAGGCGGCAGCAAACATCGCGTCCCTGCCCCCAACGCGATCTAGCCGTTCTCCGGCTTGCCTCAGCATCGCCAAGCCGGGCGATGACAGGTCAGCTTTGCGCGGATCGAAGGCAGTAGGGCCGTGCAGTTTTTCCGCCTGGTCGAACGCAGCGCCAAAAGCCAGCACCGCGCTAAAGCCTTCATGATATTTGTATTGATCCAGCATCTATTGCGTCTTCGTCCGCCAGCCGAAGGCATAGAAAAGGTATGCAAAATACATCGCAGCACCGACCATAAAAAGGCCAATCCAAAGAGCGCCGCCGCCAACTGGATCATACGACGACATAAAGAAAGAGCCGACGAAAAGGCTCCACAGGAACATCCAAAACGTTCCGCCGAGCAACATACACCATTGCCGGAACGTCAGGATCTTTGCCCGCGCTTCTTTCGTCGCTGGAGGCCAAACGACTGCCATCGCAGCCCACTTCAATTCTTGCAGCATCCTATTCTCCCAAATTTTCTGTCCGCGACGGGCTGCAACTATACATCCCGGTCTCCGCACCATCGGCATTGTACGCTATCATCGTGCCATCCAGCACGGTCGCGCCCTCGACAGGCACTAGCGCCCGCAATTCCACAGCAGCATCTACGCCCTGAAACGTGCGACGTGCGGCATCATCACAGGCTTGCATGTCGTCAAATTCTGCCGTGATCACCTCTGATCCCGACTGAAAATTGAACAGCACCAATATCAATACGAATTTCATTTGCGTCCTCTCAAAGAAAAAGGACCGAAACCTTGCGGTCCCGGCCCTTTCGGTAAATCCAACCGGAGTTTTTTTCACCTTCCACGCACCGTCGCATCCCTGCTAGGTCCGCAGTTTCCGACAATATTGCAAGATTGTGTCTAATACAATAATATTATGTACCTGACCCGTACACCGACAGCGTGTTGGCCGCCGGTCTACCCTTCAAATCGTTTCATTCATCTTCCCCTAAAAATCCTCGGGGGAGCGCCCTGAAGGGCGCGGGGGCAGACAGCCCCTATTCTGTCAGTTTTGAGGGAATGCGTCAGGACACATACGGCGCATCGCCGCGATCCCGCCCGCAACCACGGTGCCGTCAATTTGCTCAACACCGTCAAGTGTTGCATCCATTGCTGACATGGCCTCCACCATATCAGCGTTTGCCTGTCCTCCGATCGACGTCAGAAGACCCAACTTATCAATGGATAACTGCACCATCGCTTCACTGTTGGCTAAATTCGTCTGCGCCAAATTGATCATGGCAGCGACGGCCAGCTCGCAATCTTCGGATGCTCCGTCTTGCGCTAAAGCGCCAGTAGACGAGGATCCGATGAGTGCAACAAAAACTAAAACGTGCAGGCGTATGGGCCTGCGTGAATTTTCCGACATGAATATACCTCCAAAGTTGAGCGCAGCATATTCTTATCTCGCTCTACTTCCAGCGAGATAGAGCGGCATTCAGGTTCGGCGTGATCCGCCCAGGGCGGATCGAAACATCATCGCTATGTTTTTGCAACGGGCCGGTGGCCCTGAGTCTTTGTTGGTCGTTTGGGGTTCGGGCAAGCCGAACGCCCCTGCACGACGATCAGGGGACCGCCGGTCCCCCAATGCAACCCCGAAATACTGCGCCCAAAGGGGTGTCCCCACCAACGGTCCCTGTGGGCTGCGTTGCCGGGTGATCCCCCTCCCCTTTGGGCTGGATTTCAGCATTGCATCGGTTCCCCCCCTGCTCTCGGCGAGGGCCAAGGTTTCAGGAGAGGCACCGCTACGCGGACCTTCCAGAACCCTTGTCCAATTTTGGGGCGTGGGGTGTTTGGCGTGGATGAAGGGGATTGAAAATGTTGCAGAAAGTATTAGATCATAGGGATATTCCTGATTTGGGGTTCCTATGAATGCACCTGTTATCAATGGCTTGATCAGCCCCGAAGAGGTTGCCCGTCGGCGTAAGGCAATGTCTAAAGCTGTGTGGAGTTCTCGCATGGAGGGCCTTGGAACGCCAGATGCGGAGAGCGAAGCCCTGTCCGAATTATGGATCACTGGACAGATCAGTCATGAAGAAATGGAAAACCGGCGCATGAAGTTGGTGACGGATCATCTGCGTGAACGCGGATACTGACCCATTTCTTCAGGACGATGGCGTCACCATGAAAAATCGCCTCGGGATTGATAATCCCGAGGCTTTACGTTTTGCGGAACGCGAACTTTCAAACGATAGAAGTGCTACCGTTGGAACCATCGAAGGGAACTTTGACGAACAGCATCTTCGGGACATTCACGAACATCTTTTTGAACGGGTCTACGAATGGGCCGGGACCATGCGTCACGACACTATCGAATTGGAAGGCGAAACAATCCGCGTATCTGACACGGCGGGCGTTCTCAGCAAAGGCAGCACCGATTTTCTACCTGCGAACCAAATTTCATCCGAATTGGCGAAAACGTCCGAACTGGCGAACAGTCCCGACGCCCTGTCCTCCGATCCAGATGCCTTTGCAGGCGCAGCCACAGAGACCCTATCGCGGTTGAATACCATCCACCCTTTCAGGGATGGGAATGGTCGGACGCAAAGAGCTTTCGTTGAACAACTTGCTGAACGCGCCGGTCACGAAATCGACTTTGAAGGCGTCACGACCGAACGCAATGTGAGCGCCAGCATCGACGCCCACCAAGGCGATACCACGGCAATGAACCGCATCGTTGTTGAGTGCATGGACGCAGACCGTGTGGCATTGCGGATGCAAGCCGTCGATGATCTGGACCGTGCAGGTTATCCGGTTGATGAATTTTGGGTTGAGACCGCCCAAGACGGGGATCATATCTCTGGAACAGTCATCACCGCCGAGACTGACTATGCCAGTTTGGCAGACGACAACAATAGGTTCATCATTGTCCCACGTCAGGATATGCCCGTTGACGCCAATGTCGGGCAAACCGTCTCTTTCGATTACGAGCGCGGCGACGTTCCCGCCGCCGCAATCCCCTACATTGAACACGCATTGGCGCATTCTGCCGAAGATCGAGTGAATCCACCTTTTGACGATGAATCAGATCGACAGGCATTCGCACAGGAAATTCAAGACAACCTCAGCCCTGCCGATCTTGAAGCGTTGAAAGCGGGTGACGCTGAGGTTTTGCGCGACGTTCGAGAGCCTTCCCTTTCCGAAAATGAGCAACTTCGACTTGCTCTTTTATCCTACGATCATGGCGACGTTGCCCCCGACGCAGGGGCACGGATCAACGTCATTGAGCGGTTGTCGGACAACGAGTTTTCCGAACGCACTGCGATCACTGACAGCGGGCCAAAGCACTTTTGACTGATTAATGGTGTGGAACGTCTTTGATATGATCCAGCGGATTTTCTGCACCTTATCAGTGGGTCGCGTCACTCAGAATTGGCCCAAACGCCAAGCATTTCTGACCCATAGCTATGGAATAATCGGTACGAGGAAGTTAAACGCTGCGGATGTCAATTCCTCTGACCCATACGCCTCTTCTAGTCGAAGGTGAGACCCATTCGTTGCGGCATCTTGATGCAACGGGACATGATATGATCGGCAGAGGCAAAGACGGAAATGACCTTCGTGTTGTCATCCGGTTCTCCACGCATGTTTTTTCGGATCGAGCAACACACGGCCAACGCCGTGACGTGCAAGATCATAGCGGCACCTGGCGCACGTTCTGTCCAGATCGGTACGCTGTGTCGCTCTTGCTACCCGAAATCATAAGGGACTTTGTTGTTGAAGACCGCAACGCGGGAATTTCTCAGGACTTCAACAAAGGGTCCAATCTCATCTTGATAGAACCCGTAGAAGGCGAATCCTGGGCCGTCTTCTTTTGCTTTGAACCCAGCCCGCCCGGTGTGTTGCTGACAGTTCTCAGTGTCTATGCGAAGACCGGTAATATGTATGCCAGCAAAAAATTTAATCGGGCCAGTTACTATGCCCGGAAGTGCTTGTTTTCAAACGAAAGAGTTCCATAAACTCAAAAGGCTCAACCTTTGATGGTTGAGCCTTCCGAGAATTAGATTCGTGCCTTACCGTTGGTATACACGGCCATCAAGGGCGCACATGACGCCGGAAGCAACGCAGCCGGACGCCTAAAGAGGGTATAAGCAGTTGTGGCCACAAAGTCAAGAAAACGGTCTAGACCGCTTTGGAGTGCGGCGCACTGTCCGTTAACGGGTCCAACCCTCATTGAGTTTCTCGATAACCTTATCGAACCATCCGTCATACCAGTACCACTGCCCAGCAATTTCGACACCATAGCCCTTCCCCACATTGCGAGCGTTGAGCTGGTTTACGAGCTGCGTATGGTCGAACATTGCAAATTGTGCGAAACCAGCCGCCTTCACCTTGGCAACTATCTCTGTAGGGCGATACTTTGGTCGCTCCGTTTCTTTCAGAAGCACTCTCTCAACATTTTCTGCCTCCGGTGTGCCAGCTTTGACAAACTCAACAGCCAAGTCAGATTTTGAAGCCTTGCCTGCCACCTTCGGTACAAAGGCCACGCGATAGCGAAACTTAGGGTCGGCTTGTTCTGCATCGGTCAACCCATTGTGGAAGTCATCCATTGCCGCCGCCAGGTTTGGCGGCAAATCCTGACCGACCAAACTGGCCCTTTGCGCTCCATCGAAGGTAACGAACTGAAGGGCTATCGGAAGCCGCTTTTCCAATGCGAACTCTTTGCCAAACAGAGTTTTGATCGCGTCATTGAAATTCATACAACACGCTTGCAGCTTGGCGCTTAGAGCATCGTCAATCCGGTCAGTCGATTGATGCTCAATCTCATGTCGGATTTCCGTCAGGAAGTTGAGATTATCAATGACGCCCTTTTCAATCGGACACCCGCCGTGGGCAAGGCATTGACCTAGTTCCCAATACATATCGGCACCATGTCTTGTTTTCTTCACAACCCCAGCTTGCTTGTACCGATAATCGACGCCCTCCCTCTTGTAGTAGGCGTGCATGAGGTACGTCCATGCAATGACGCTTGTGACGATGAACAGTTCTGCGCGGAAAAAAAGCCCGGCGCTGTTAAAGGTATGAACAGCCGCAATCATCGCTTCCCGAGCCTTGATTAGTAACTCATCGCCCTTGAGGTGAAGCCCCGTTACAGGGTCTATGTCCGGCCATGCATTCAGAAATGCGTCCAGTTCAACGTCGCTTGCCGGTTTGATCGCCGCGTGCATCGTCCCATCTTTGATTTGAGATATACGAGCTTGGTTCACGGAGCGTGTTGGTCGTGAAAAATAGGCGTGAACGTCTTGCGGGACATAGTTCTTCTGTAGCATCGCTTTCACAATTGCCACTTCCCACTTTTCCAGCGTTTTTCCGGTTCTACGTGCCAATTTCTATGAGCTTTCCGTCTTTCTCAGCGACTGTCGATCATCGCTTAGAGAATAAGGTCAGTTTTTGACGGAAAGGTCAAAGTCATCTGACGTTCGACAAACGGCCCATGCCTCGCCCTTTGGGCGTGTCACCGCGCCCTAGTTTCAGCCGGCAGGCGGCTTCCACCAGAACACCCCGACCCGATGCGAGCTGATGTAATAGGCTGGGGCCCGTCTCTTGCAGAGCCAGTCACCACCTTTCCATCATGCCCGCCCTGGGCCGCGCCGATCTGCCCTGCGGGTGACGGTCGTTTGTGCATCGGATCTCGCCCGATCTGTGGAATGTCGCAGACCTTTGACTCGATCCATCAGATTTTCTGGATCTTATCATCGGGCGCGTCATGCAATACTGACCCAAACGTCGAGCATTTCTGAACCAAACAGGGCCTTGACCGGACAGCCTCCTGCGGCCATTGGCTATCGGACGGCAGGCGGCCTCGGCAATGCTTGGCTAATTTTTGTCTCGAACGATTAACTTCAAGGAAATACTTATGCTGAAACAGATACTGGCTTTTGGTTTTGTAATTGTAGCAACAGGTGCGCAAGCGAATGACTGGGAGGCAGCTGCCGCTGAATACGATGAATCCTATCTTCAAGTGGAAGCGTGTTTTGCAAATGAGGCTACCGATCAGGAGGCTTGCGTCATAGCAGGCATTCAAGAGTGCGTGACGGACTTGGAAACAGTTCTCGAAAGCAAAGGACTCCCGATTCCTGGAGGAGCCGCGTTGTCACCTCATGAATACTGTAACTACATCGGCTTGGAACGCGCGGACGAACATCTGAACGCTGTCTATCAACGCGCAATGAACAATAAACCAACGCATTATGCCGGAGAAGAGGCGGTTGCAAATGTGCGCGCAGCTCAGCGGCTCTGGATCCAGTACAGGAATGAGATGTGTTCCGAAGGAACCATTACCAGTTGGCACGCAGGAGGTTCGGGCTGGGGGGCAGTAATTGCTGAATGCACGACGCGTCTATCAATCCAGCAAGCTCAGAACTTGGAGCGCTATTTTTACTGAGGTTGGCCGCTCGTAGGGTTTCACACCCGTAGACCGGCTTGCGCTGTCTCTGGCCGGTCTCTCGCGATTGCGTCTCCCATTGCTTCGCAGAAATGCTACCAGTCGATGAGAATTCAAACGTTGCCACAAGAAAGAGAAAAATGAAAAAGACAGTCCTACTATGCTGCATTCTTCTAACCATCGGGCTGGGGCTGATTTTTTCCGGTGTCGTCAGCTACCGTCCAGCGGGGATTTGCTTCGGCAAGTGTGAGCAAGACCGGCGTGCTGAGTTCGACAGCATTTTTCCGCAATGGCTTGCCCGCGAAGCAGAATGTGGCCCGCGTGGTGAGGAAGATCGGGAGCTCATAGCGGCGCTAAACCCAGGCTTACTTCCTGACATAGACGCCAAGAACCAAGAATTCGCGGCCCTATCTGTTAGAGAGCAGAATGGTGCTTTATCTTTGGGGGAACGAAACGATTATTTGGCCGATCCGTGGCGGGTCGTTCTGATGGCTCAAAAAGAGTATCGACCCGGCGATTTTTTATCAGCTACACCTGAAGAATTGTCATACGATGAACACCCGACATGGATTAGGGAGTGTCTTGCAGGCGGTTTGGTCAGTGCAAGCTACTGTGAGGGGTTCGTATCGGTTCGTTTGAAGACCGTTTCTGGCGGGTTCTTTTCCAATGGGACAGTGCCATTCAACCATCAAACGTACACATATCAGCGAGATATTGGTGAAATCGATACATTCATTTCACGGATGGAGGCTGACCGCTCGCGGGATCACGAGTTGAGACGTTCTGCAGAAAATCAAGTTCAGGCCATGCCTGCCTCCGAATTTCCAGAGAAGAGTGACCCAATTTATGAGGTTCTCATAAAAAATCGTGTTGAGCAGATTTACCTCGAAGGCAAGTGCCGCTAAATCATGAGCCAAAGCCTGTTGAGCGATCTGTGTCGCATGAAGATCAAAGGTCAGTTCGATAGACTTCTGCCGAAGCTCAAACTGTTCTACAACCCTAAGCGCAAGCACACGAACAACGGCATGCTGTCGCCCGTTGACTATGAGACCAGACAGCACAAACTGAACCAGGCAGGTGTCTAAGAAACTAGGGGCACCTCAAACATTCTTTTTTTGCGGACTAGATCCGAAGCCCCATTATGTCGGTAACAGCCCATATCAGGCACGCTGTTGGGTCTGAGTCCTCGTGATCGCAAAACTCTATATCGACTAGTTGCTCTGGCTCAACCTCAAGCAGTTCAGCTACGAAGTCGGCTTCGTTCAAAGGGTCTATCCAAACCGACGTTTCAGCGAAAAATTTCTCTTCGATGCCGTCGGCGTCATAGATGCTGACGGCGATCCGTATCCAGGTCGTTACATGATCGGGTGTCTTGTTCTCAAGAGTGCCACCCCAATCTACGGTTCGCTCGTTAAACCGTGGACCAGCGCGACCAGTCGCAAGATCGCCGTTAAAAAGACTTCGCTGGAACGTCGCGACACAAGTTGCCTTTGCGGCGTCTTCGGAGAGTAATCCGCCGTTAGAGTATTCCATACACACTTCGGCACCCCTTAAGGTGCCTTGTTTTGTTGTCTCGTTTAACGCTCGCTGTAAGGGTTCAAAACCAATAACCATGGCTGCTAAGAGGCATAATAAGCCTCCGATCAAATAGTTCTTCACTTAGTTTCCTTGCTGGCTGTCGTTTCAAGGTTTGTATTTGGATAAGCAACAGACAACACTAGTTTGAAGTCGGAAATCTCACCGTATAGTACTGGTTTTAATCACATTTTGCGTAGTCAGAAGACATACATAGTTGGGCCTTTTGAACAGCAAGAGCTAATTCCTCTGGTGTCAGAACATCTTCCAATCGGTCGCGAGCCCCACCGGCAGCTAAAGTGCCATTCGCATTCGCAATGTTAAACCACATATGCGCGGCCACACCACTTTTTACTACGCCATTACCCGCTTCGTACATTCGAGCTAAGAGGTACTGCGACCCAGAACTTCCTTGCTCAGCAGCAAGCCGAAACCAGCGCGCCGACTCTGCAAAGTTTTTCTCTACCCCATCATAATAATATGAACCAAGGAAAGCCTGCGATTCAATCTGCCCTTGCTCCGCAGCAAGCCGATACCACACTAAGGCTTCCAACATATCAAGCGATACTCCCTCGCCTCTCCTATACATATTCGCAATGTTGAATTGCGCATCTGGATTACCTTGCCGGGCAGATAGTAAAAACAAACGAGCGGCTTCGGCATGATCTTGCACAACGCCCTCACCGGCGTAGAATTGAGTCCCAAGCACTAACTGTGCGCCAGGTTGGCCTTGGTCCGCGGCTAGCCGAAACCAGCCCCTAGCTTCGGCTTCATCTTTCGGCACACCATCGCCAGAAAAAATCATAACACCAAGCATAAATTGTGCGTCTGCGAACCCCTGATTTGCCGCTAGCCGATACCATCTTACAGCTTCTATGGAGTCTTTCCCGACGCGTTGTCCTATACGATACTCATCACCACGAAAGTTTTGGGCAAGGGCATCGCCTTCTTCAGAAAGTCTGATCAATTCAGACAAAGCAGCGTCCTCATCAGCCTGTGACTGCGCGCTAACCGCAACGGTATGGCTCAAAAAGACGCCCACGAAAGTTGCTATGTAGATAAATTTAAACATGAATCACCTGCTATGCTTCTGATCGGCCACCTCGCGCTCAGTAATTACATATGTCGCATATGGCTGCGTCTTCAGTCACGGTTCCAGTGCCACTAGTGAACGCATTCCCGCAATGCAGACAGATATTAGAGCCAGATGCTGAATCTTTCTCAAAGGTTTCGCCCGTATTTCGCTGGCGTCTTTCTTCCAACCAATCTCGCTTTTCTTTCTCTGTAAAACTCATGTGCAGTCTCCAATGCGCAAGGGGTCAAACCCCTCCGGAATACTTTGATCAAAGCAAGCTGGCCGAATTGTGGCAATTGGTCCCGGCACCGCTCTACTGATCGTTGCACCACGCTCTAGGCCTGGTCGGAATTATGAGCCTTTGCCACTCACGACCAGCCTTTGAGCGACTACTTGGGTCAGCTTATGACGTGAAAGTCAAAGTCATCTGACAACTGACACGATCCGGTTTTTCTGGTCGCTTGGGGTTCGGGCAAGCCGAACGCCGCTGCACGACGATCAGGGGACCGCCGGTCCCCCAATGCAACCCCGAAACACTGCGCCCAAAGGGGTGTCCCCGCCAACGGTCCCTGCGGGCTGCGTTGCCGGGTGATCCCCCTCCCCTTTGGGCTTGATTTCAGCATTGCATCGGTTCCCCCCCTGCTCTCGGCGAGGGCCAAGGTTTCAGGAGAGGCACCGCTACGCGGACCTTCCAGAACCCTTGTCCAATTTTGGGAAACACCAGAACGGACCACACCACAAAGGACCAAGATATGAGCAATGCGCTTTCAATTCCCGAAGAAGATTTTGAGGCGGCAGAACGGGCCAAGATGATCGCTGACCACAATGACCGTTTTCGCAATACATGGGGGGCGGATTTTACCATCCCCGGCCAGATCGTCATGACGCAAGCCGTGGCAGCATTAAGCCCCGCTTGGATCGCGCGATTGATGCAGGCAATCCAGCAGTTTTCCGACTTTACCGAAGATAACGACCCTTATGGGGATCACAGCTTTGGTGCGGTGGAAATCACCATTGGCGACCAGACGAAAACCATCTGGTTCAAGATCGACCTCTACGATTGGAACCTTGAATACGGAGCCGAAGACCCAACCGACTTGGAACAAACCAAGCGGGTCATGACGATCCTTTTCCCCTCTGACTACTGAAAAACAGGAGCGCCCGACAGAGGGCGTTCCACCCGAACCCATCACCACATCAAGGATAGAAAATATGACTGACCAAACAACAATCCCGCAGATCACCGAAACCGTAGCGTTTGCCGACCTGTATGTTTCCCCGTTGAACCCGCGCACAGTGGTTTCCGAGGATGAAATCACATCGTTGGCCGAGAACATCAAGATTGCTGGCCTGATCCATAACCTTGCAGGTTTCCGGCATGACGGGACCGATGGCGTTGGTGTTGTCGCTGGTGGGCGGCGTTACCGCGCCCTTGCTTTGTTGCAGGACGATCCGCGCTTTCAGAATGTGCAGGTTCAGATCGCCGCCGATGAAGATACCGCGAAACTCTGGGCGACCAGTGAGAACGCGCAGCGCCAAGACCTTCACCCCGCCGATGAAATCCGTGACTACGGCAAGCTGGAAAAGACAGGTTTGAGCGCAGGACAGATCGCCGTGGCCTATGGCGTGACCGAAAAGAAGGTCTATCGCCGCTTGGCAATGGCTGGACTGCACACGGCTGTTTTGGATGCGTTGAAGGCCAGTGAAATCAGCATGTCCCAAGCCAAGGCGTTCACGATCAGCAATGACGAAAAGCTGACCCTTGAAGTGTTGGAGCGCGTGAAGGCGAACGGCACGAAGGGTTGGGGCGCAATGTCCGATTATCAGATCAAGGAAGGTTTGAAGCCCGATCACGTCAAAGGCAGTGACCGCCGCGCCGCTTTTGTTGGTGTTGACGATTACAAAGCCGCAGGGGGCCGCGTTGGTGGCGACCTGTTTGAAGACGAAACGATCTTTGATGATCCGGCGATTTTGCAGGAGTGCTTTGAGGCGAAACTTGCCAGCACCGCCGCGCAGATCGCCACGGACAACGGCTGGACTTGGGGCGAGGGTATCACTGACGAATATGCGTATAGCGATACGATCAACCGCATGAAGATGGCGCGGGTCTATAAGGTCGAAGGCGTGTTGACCGAGGAAGAAAGCGACCGCTACGACGAGTTGGGCGAACTTGTGAACGGTGACGCTTGCGATGAAGCTGGCACGGCTGAGTTTTTGGAATTGCAGGCAAAGGCCGATGGCGGCTTTACCGCCGTGCAGCAGGCCCATGCAGGCATCGTGATCTACGTAAACCACAGCGGGGACGTTGAGGTGATCCAAGGGCTTGTGCGGCAGGAGGATCAAGAGGCAGCTATCGCAGCGGGCGTCTTGAAGAAATCGGCGCACAAAGAGACGCCGAAGAAGTCACCCATTTCTGCGAAGTTGCAGGAAGACCTTGACCGGATCGTCATTGGCGCACGTCAGAATGCGCTACTGGACGACCCGACCCTTGCCCTTGATCTACTGGCTTTCCAGTTGACCCAATCGAAAGGCTGGCAGCGCATCCATGCTTATGATGTGTCCCTGCCCTATCTGGCGAATGTGCCAGAGTGTGAGACAGGTTACACGCAGGACAAGCGGCTGACGTTGCCCGAACCCGTTGAGAGCAAAGGCAGCAAGGCCGAGGACTTCACCGCATTCCGCAAGCGCGGCCATAAAAAGTGCATGGATATGCTTGTGCGGACCCTTATAGGGCAGCTTTCAATCTCACACGCTGATCTTGGCGAGTTGATTGACGAGAAGACGAAGAAGGTCACACGGGATCACTTCACCCCGACAGCGGAGAATTTCTTTGGCCGTGTTGGTGGCCCATACATGATCGAATTGTGGAATGAATTGTTGGACCTGTCCGACAGCCATGACGCCGCCAAGACGTTTGCGGGGCTGAAAAAGGGCGAGAAGGCCGCGAAGCTGGAAAAGCTGTTTGGCGACGAAGCCACACGCAAGGCCCTTGGCGTCACAGAGACGCAAGAAGCCCGCATCGCAGCATGGTTGCCCGAAGGCATGGTGTAACGCACGGAGCGGGGCGCTTACGCGCCCTGCCCCTTCTATGAAACATAGGGAAGATCATGGGACTGATTTGGAACAGGGCCGCGATAGTGGCGTTCGCTGATCGCGGTGCAATCTTCTACGTCGCTCATAGCGGCGGGAAGGACAGCATGGCCCAATATGCGGCACTGAAAAAGTTTGTTCCCGCCTCGCAAATTGTGGTTGTTCACGCCGATCTTGGCGAGGTCGAGCATGAGGGAACACAAGATCATATTCGTGCGAACATCGAGCATCCCTTGAATGTTGTCCGTGCTGAAAAGACGTTTTTTGATATGGTGCGACGGCGATTTGAGACACGGCCAGACGTGCCGTCCTGGCCGTCTAGTGCCACTCGCCAATGCACAAGTGATTTGAAACGTGGTCCGATATACAAATTCATACGCGCCGATCTTGCGCGACGTGGACTAAAGCTGGCCTTGAACTGCACAGGTGTCCGACGCGATGAAAGCACTGCCAGAGCCAAGCGCGACCCACTGACTGTCAATAAGACGTTGAGCAAGGCGGGGCGAGAGGTCTACGACTACATGCCGATTTTCAACCTGACTACGGCGAACGTCTTTTGGATCATCAAGCAAGCAGGACAGCGCCCGTTCCATATTTACGAAGATACCGACGACAACCGGGGCAATCACCGAATGTCCTGCGTATTCTGCATCATGGCTAGCCGAAACGATCTGCGGAACGGGCTGCGGTGGAGACCAGAACTTGCGGCTAAGATTGCTGCGATTGAAACGGAAACCGGTTGGACCTTTTTTGCGAATGAAACGCTGGCCGAGAGATTGGCCGCTTAGACTTTCCTTGTGGTGAGGATGCCACTGGTCCCCCTTTGGGGGGGCCTTTTTTCACTAAGCGCACGAAAAAACAATATTGTAATATTGTTAACACAATAGTATAGCGAGACGACACTTGGTTTTGGCAACTTTAGGACGGAGCGATGCAAAGCAAACGGCATTTTCTAAAGACCATGACCGTTGCAACGATGATGCTTGCCGCACCAGCGATTTGCAGCGCACAAACGACGCCTTGGAACGACATTGGCTTTGATCGTATCTTGGTTGCGAATACCAACGGCGACCGACTTGCAGTCAGATTTCGCAACGGACAGCGATACGACGCTAGTAGTCTTCAACAGCTAAATTGGTTGTGGCGCGACTGGCGGGCAGGTGGTGCGCAGCGGGAAATTGCCCCCCTTTTGTTTGGTGATCTGGCGTTGATCCAAACACGCATGTCGCTCGATTTTAACGAACCAAAATTGATTTTGATCAATTCTGGTTTTCGCACGGAAGCACGCAACGCGACCATCGAAAACGCTGCGCGTAATTCCCAGCATGTTCGCGGTCGTGCGTGTGACTTCAATATGGTTGGCGTCAGCCCCGCGTTGGTTGTTGGCTATGCCGAGTCCTATGGCGTTCATGGCTTGGGCCAATACTCAGATTTTACCCATATCGACGTTGGCCCACCGAACCGGCGTTGGAGTGGATGAATATGGAACCTTTGATGGATAGGCCGACCACGATCTATGGGCACTTCCTTTTATGGGTCAGTGTCCAAGGTCATGTGGGGCAAATCTTGCCTGTTTGGTTTCGCCGCATGTTTCCACGGTCCCAAATTCATCGCGCTTGGCTCTATGGGCGAGACGGCAATTTCTGGGAGCATGGCGTTCGATATGGACCCGCCAATCCTTACCACGAATACCGTGCAGCGATTGACGCGGAACTGGACGAGTTTATGGCCGCAGAATTGCAAGCCATCGAAAACGATAAGAGCAACAGACAGTAGAATGGAAACCGAACGATGAAGTTTATCCTGACGATCATTTTGACCACCGCCGCCGAGGGCGAACCCAACAGCACCTTTGACGCCGCCGATGCTTCATGGAACGCGCGGCCCCCTACGCATTCAATCTCGCCTATCGTCTATGACAGCAACGAGGACTGTCATGACGCTGGACGTCGCGCCGTAGACCACCTTGACGAAAACGGCGTTGGGGCAACGCCGTTCTTCCGGTGCATCCCTCAATGACCCAGCAAGGACGGTTTTCATGACCAGTCGGAAGGCTGTGGTGGTAGCAATTGTTCTCACCGTCCTTGCTGGGTCATTGGGATATGTTTGTGCGACGGCCTATCTGACGTTTCGCGACTATGGGTTTACCGCCAATGTGGATTGGACGTGGCTGGCTCGTAGCTATTTTCCATTACGCACTGTCCGGCCTGACGACTTTTGGCTGGCAACGACCATCATCGGTGGTTTCAGTCTGGTGGGACTCATCGGGGCCGCTCTGTTGATTTATCAACGCCGCGCTCGATACGATTGATACGGTGCGAGGTTCAAACTGAATTTCTGCCCGTCCCCCCAGGGCGACGCCCTGCGAACACGGGCCTGCGCTGTTCGCGCAGAAACGCTAAAGCGTCAGCCACACCAGCTTTCACGGCGACCGCCATCATAAGCCCGGGCCAACCCCTCGCTGATCAAAATGTCTGCGATATTTTCCCCGCCGATATAGAGCCGCGCCAATCCCCGATCGAAGCGGTCACGCCCCGGCAATCTGATCACTTCGACCACACGTCCGGACGCCATCAACTCGCGCAGTCGCGCGGTTGCTGCCTGTCCTAGCGCCAGCTCGAAGTCGCAGCGCGGTTTATAGGTCTCTGGCGTGTCGAGACCGACGAGCCGCCAGCTATCGCCATCCATGCGGATTGTGTCGCCGTCAACGACATACACCGCCGCCGGATCGACTGTTTCAGCGTCCACCTGCACCGTGATCAGCGCCAATGCCAAACCAGCCTGCAATGCCCGGTAGGAGAGTGGGGGCCTTTTGTCCCACATCGAGGCGCACGGCCACAGTGCTTTTTCTCTGAGGCGCGTTCCGCTTCTGTTGTCTGTGTCAACCATGGTCATTCCATCATGCCAAGCGCGGTTTCTCCCGTTGCCAAATCATGCCACAAACATGGACCAATCGGGATGGACTTTCACCCTGTTTCCGTCCCCGTCGAAGATCCCCGTCACGTTCCGCGTTTGCCCGCTCCGTTGCTGTCTTTGCGACCGTATTCTGTGTTGATCACTGTTGCACAGTCACCAACATCCTTGGTCTTACCCGGCCCTTCTAAAAACTGAGCGCGACGGTTCTCAAGTGTCCCCTTGGACGTGTTTCTCAAACGGAATTTCGCTTCGTCTTCTCTTAGCGACCGGCTCCGGCTACGCCTTTGCCTTCAAACAAAAAAACGGTTTCCATCCGAATTAGAATATCTTACAATATTATAATATCGTTCGGACCCTCCGTTTTTTGGTTTGATCGCATCGAACACACGCTTGACCGTTTTTTATCGAAACACTCTCACCAAGGAGACACGACAATGAGAACCTTTGCAGAATTTCAGATCATGGGCCGCGTAGGTAAGACCAAAGACGTTGGCAACACCCTGCGTGTAACAGTTGCCGCAGAATACGGTCGCAAAGACAACAACGGCGACTTTCAGGCAAACGCCTACTGGAACGAAGTGACGATCTTCAACGAGAACGTCATCAAGTGGGTGAAAGAGAACACCCAACCCGGTGATTTGGTCCATGTTCGTGGCACGCTTCGCCAGACAAGCTGGGAAAATAGCTCCGGTGGCACCGAATACGGCATGACCCTCGCGGCTGACGACTTCGACAACATGAGCCAAGACGAACGCCGCCGCGCAGCGAAAAAGCAAGAGGGCTAACGCCCTCGGGTGGGCCTAACGGCCCACCACTCCCCACGGGCTTGTTAGTCGGCTGGAATGTCCGGTCGCAGATATCGAGAATAAGGATTGGACTTATTCCGGTCGGCCCTCTCACCAAAGGTTCCTTCCCGGTGACAAAAACCCAAGGGGTTCTTCCAACTGGATAGCCGGGAGGGTCAATACAGAGGACAAGCCGATGGACTATAAAGATAAGCCTGATCCACGTCACGATCTGCCATCGAGGCGGCTCACAGAGACCCGCAAAATCACTACGCCAGATGGTCACAACATTCATCTGTCAGTCGGATACGATCCAAAGGAAGATGGGCGACCACGCGAAGTCTTCTACTCCGCGGGCTTCAAGTCAGGATCGCAGCTTGAATTTCAGGTCCAAGATGCATGTGTTCTAATATCGCGACTGCTACAGCATGGTCATGAAGCGGCAGACGTGGCGAAATCACTGTCGCGCTCGGAACAACCTGACGGCGCTATGAACTACGCAAGTATTATCGGATTGATCGCGGATGAAATCGCAACCTGATTAGATGACTATGTGTCCGGCACCGACAGTAAGACCTCGGGCAATTCGACATAGCCTACGGCCATTGCGGCTATAGATCGGCACCCGCCACCAGCAATTTTGTTTTCCCGACGACAGGCGGCACCAAGACTTACTTCATCAATCACTACGGCTGCACCAAAATTACGATTTTCAAATCTTGGTTTCCGCGCTCCATGAAATTCCCCATGACCGTCACTTAAGATCACCGCATTAGCCACATCGAGGATACAACCGGCGCAGGGGGCAGTTGTACTTTTCCACTTCGTGAATGTGCTTTGAGCATCGTTCGTTCGGGTCAATGTCCGCTGCCCGCCTTCATCGACCCAAACAGCGATTGTCACAATGCCCCGGTAGTTCAGGTCGGTTTGCTCATTAAGTGCAATCCGAGCATCCCACCGGAGCATATATGCTGTCCATCGGATCTCTACATAGTCACGGACGTCTTCAATAAAACTGAATCCGACAATCGCGCAAATAATTAGAAACCCGAACCGCATCATCCGACAAACACTGCAAGGGCTGTCACGCTAAGGTTTGACGAACAGCCGCCATCATTCCAGCCGCCGTCCCGGTGGCACCAGTGGCCTACCTTTACGTCCTTGATGATGCTGATGCCGCCTTGGAATGGCGTTACCCCATATTCAAATTCCGAATTTACGCCATGTCCGTTTTTCCCATGGCCGGTCTCAGCAACCGCTACGGAATTTTGTGAGAACGCCCAATTTGGTGGTGTAACCAAAGTAACGCTGCCCCTGTACCTGTTAGTGCTACAGCCGGTCATGTTGTGGCACGCGCCTTTGTCGATTGCGCTATTGCCCGTGACTAGAATGTATTTGCCATTAAGCAGCGGATAAGTGTCTCCAGCGTCATCCCAACCCGCGTCTCCTGCACGGACAATGTTTCCATTTTCTTCCAATTTTACCGTTTCAACCTGCATTGTGAGCAGTGGCAACAAGGCTTGGGCATCAATCGTTTGCTGATCTTCTGCCGAGACGGTACTTGCTGTTATCGCGATTGCCGAAACCGCTCCTGCAATAATCTTCTTCATATTCATTCCTCTCTGGTTTGTGGTCCTCGGATTCTATGTCCAGACCTTTTGTGTCCTCGCTATGAGCGAAAGCTGCGATTTCCATCTTATCAGCGGCTGCGTCGCCGATGTTATCAACTCAGCGTCCCCCAAGCATCTTTGTCAGCCAATCTGGGTCCAATCTGGGAACCGCCAGCCAACATATGTGTCTCTAGGGTGGCTTGAACATGCTCGGCAACGATGGTCGCAAGATCATGTGGAACGAACATATATGCACTTGATTGCTGCTTTTTTTAACAAAAACCTACGGTTCACCAAACATCATCAGGTCAGGACCTCGTCGCAGATGATAAATTTCGTTTCTGCACCTACGCGGGTTCAACGCCGTATCAGTCATTCGATTTACCATCTGACAATTGATCGGTTGACGGTCGTTCGCTTCGCCTTGTGCATCGGATCTCGCCCGATCCGGTTTTTCTGGTCGTGCGGGGTTCGGACAAGCCGAACGCCCCTGCACGACGATCAGGGGACCGCCGGTCCCCCAATGCAACCCCGAAATACTGCGCCCAAAGGGGTGTCCCCACCAACGGTCCCTGTGGGCTGCGTTGCCGGGTGATCCCCCTCCCCTTTGGGCTGGATTTCAGCATTGCATCGGTTCCCCCCCTGCTCTCGGCGAGGGCCAAGGTTTCAGGAGAGGCACCGCTACGCGGACCTTCCAGAACCCTTGTCCAATTTTGGGAAACACCAGAACGGACCACACCACAAAGGAACGCGATATGATGAAGGTTTTTGAGAATCCGGCGCACCTACGCGCGGCGATTAACGATGTGCGAAATGGCACAAACACTGCGAAGCAGTTTGATCGATGGGCTTACGTAGGGGCTGACGGAAATATCTATACACACCCAACAGAACAAGGTGCGATGCGCTTTGCTGGAACGCATGGCATAGGTATTTTCACACTGCGGGCTGACTACGACACGGCAACTTACGAATTTTCATCGTCTGATCAGACCATGTTGCGCACGTTCGGCAAAGACCACCACGAGGCGGCAAAAATCAAGCCTGACATGACCCTGATTGATCCCGAGGGCAACACCATCGCCACAATGGACGCATGGGCGACCGACTGGACGGAGGCGGGCTAATGAGACAGGAAATCACGATCACCGCTCAAATGGTCTATGACTGTCCCTCAGAGGACAGTCGCCAAGATCAAGGCCAAGCCATACATAACGATTTGCTGCGCCTTTTGGATGCCGACAGCAACACAGGCGTCGCATGTTGCGGCGTCACCATTCAGCATCTATCGCCAGAGGCTTTGACATACGGCAACGCCGAAGCCCGACAGTTGGCCGAACGTCAGAGCGACCGGATCTTATCCGCCCTTGCCGAACTATACGGCGTGGATAGCGTTCCTGACCTGCTCACTTATGCCCTATGTGACCTGCGCCACCTTGCAGATCAAAGCACGCTTGCATTCGACAGGCACGACAAGAACGCCTTCCAATACTACCGCGCGGAAAAAGACGCAGAGGACAAGGAGTCCTTGCGATGAAACCGAGCATTTTCAAGATCACGGGAGGCCATCTAACCGCCCGTGACAAACGCAATATCCTTGATTGCATCGAATACCTGCGCGGACAGGATCACCATAATGCATGGCTTGGATACAAAGGATCACCCAAGCGATATTGCGTCACAGCCGATGCAGACTTGCCGAATATCTACGGCGTTAGGATCAGCGAAAACTACACAACCGATTGGGGCGCAAAACGGCCACGTGAGTGGAAATTCACGGTTGAGGCAAAGGGGATCGACCCTTTGCAGCCCGTACGACCAAAAGCCGACCCCCAAGCCGATCTATTTGAAGGAATGAGCGCATGAACATGCAAGCCCCCGAAATCATGGCCGACGACAGCGAACAGGCACCGAGCCTGCCCGCAATCACTTCGCAAATCGAGGATATTGTTGCTGCCCGCGATGCAGCACTTGCCAAGATCACCGAATCCGCCGCCACCCTTGAAGCAGCTTATGCCCTCACCGACGAGGCCAATGCCTTCGCCCGCAAAGCACAATGCGGCCGGAAATATTGGGGCATCGACCGGACACACGACAAACACTACACCCACCTTTTCCAGCAGGGATTTGATGCGGCACAATCGGTTGAAACCTACCGCCGCCAACTTGACGCTTCTATCTGGTCTTACCTGTTGGAAGAGACAGGCATACGCGAGGCCCTTTTGAACGACACACCCTAGCGGGCGCGTCCGCAAGGTGAGCGTGACCGTGGCAAAGGCAAAACCCTGCCTTGCGACAGGGTTGGCCATACAGCCGCTATCGCGGCGCTTCATTGTGAATTTGACCTGAAGAACCGTTGACGAGCTGAAGGCGGATCGAGCGCAGGCGCGTGTCTTCGGGAGCAGCGATCCTAGAACCGAATTTTCCGAAAATATAGCAATCTCCGTGAAAACGACCGTGAACCCTACACGGCGCAGGAACCAGTCAACACCAAGCCCTTCGGGGCGCGTGCAGCGCGTGTGGACAGGCCCCCTTTAACGCCGTGTCTGGCGTCCCTGTTTATTCACTAAGGAGATTACCATGAAATATTTACGCAAAAAATCCAATCGGTTACGTCGCATCGCAGCCCGCCGCTTGAAGACACTCAGAAACCAACTGCGCAAGATCGACTTGAGCCTTAGCATCGAAGTCAACCTGATCCTTCTCAAGATCGAGTTCACAATAAAGCGCCGCGAAGAGTAACGCGGCTGCACGACAAGGGGCGGTTGGCCCCTTTTGTCTATTGATCAACGCCTGATAGCAAACGCCACAGGAAAGGGGACAATCTATGCAACTTCCTGTAATACCTGTTCTTTCTCCGCACCACCGATGCAGCCTTCTCCAAAGGCAGGGTTACAATTGGTTTATTTCCAACCCGTAAATCGCACGTTACCACCGTCTCATAGCTTTGGATGCGGCGATCATCACTGACCAGCCGTTTTTCAATGCCGAAGTCCTTTTGCCCTGGCAAATACACCTCTTGAAGTTGCCTATGCTGCGCACGCGCGTCTTGGTTCGTCACGTATCGCCTAACAGAATGCACCAGCTGCAACGTGATCAGATCTTCATGCGCCCGAAACTTCGCAATCACTCCTCGATGATTGCTGCTACTGGAAAATAACGCGCCGTCGATATCGACCACATGCCATGTGTCCGTCTGGCCGGTTGCGGCAATCGGATCGTCGTAATAGACCGCCGACTTTTCAAGCGCGACTAGATTTTTCTCTATCCGCTTGCCACCGTGGAGAAATCGCCGCCACGTCATCCCTTGGTTATAACTGGCATGGCATGTGCCAACCAGGTGGCGGGGGTCGATGAAACAACCTTCCACATATTCGACCTTGACGATCAATGCGTCCAGTTCTTTCAATGGGGATGGCTGGATCGGGGCATCTGCCCATGCCCCCGCAGTCCTATACCAATGCAACCCTTGGCTTGTCTTTATGTGGTCCTCTGGATCATACATTTATGCATTCATCTTCCCTAAAAATCCTCGGGGGAGCGCCAACGGCGCGGGGGCAGACAGCCCCCTCTCGCTCTATTTCTGTTCCTTTGCTCAACTGTTCCACCCTCGCCAACTTCCCATAACGATCAGAGCAGGGTGCGGCATCCGCGTAAACTGTACCGCGTCCCAAACGCATCGCATTTCCAGATGCCATGCGGGCCTGTCCGCCCGATGATGCCCAGCACGTGCCAAAATGTACCCATCATCACCAACAACAGGCTTGAGCGCATCTCGAATGAGCATTTCTTGCGTTGCTTCAAATGCCAGTGTGATGCGCAGAGGCCATTCGCCGCGCATTGAGGCAGCAGGACAGGCGCAAACAAACCCGGTCGCGTGTGTGAGCGACGACAGATACAGCTGATGGCCGAGCCGTCCGTATGCCTGCCGTCCTATGACCCGGCGCAATGCCGGTTCGACCGGATCGGCATGGTTGTTTGGTGCATCCACACTAAGCCGAATTGGAAAGTTGTGTTCGAGCAAATCAGTCTTTGTTGGATTCTTCGTTCCCATAATGTGAGAACATAACAGGAACAAACTAAGTTCTGCCAGATACATTCCATTGGCACATGCCCCGCCCTTTGGGCGGACCACCGCGCCCTAGTTTCAGCGGCAAGCCGCTTTCACCAGAACACCGCGACCCGACGCGAGCTGATCCGATAGTCTGCGGGCCGTCTCTGCGAGCCACCCCGCTTCCTTCGTCTCATGCTCGCCCTGGGCCACGGCGATCTGCCCTGCGGGTGACGGTCGTTCGCTTCGCCTTGTGCAAGCAGCGCGTTACCCACAGTCCCGACACTTCGATGTGTGGCGTCTTCGTTTACGGGAATGCTGCGGTTGCGTATTCAAGCGGTCAAGCCGCCTTCATCCACACTGGATAACCCCCTGCCCTACGGGCCTTTGGCCCTGAGTTTTTACTGGCCCCTTGGGGTTCGGACAAGCCGAACGCCACTGCGGGGCGTCGGCGGTAGGGATACCGCCGTCTCCAAGTCGAATAGCCGGGGGCCGTGTCCTCGCTGCGCTGCGGGCCGCACCTGTTGAACGTCGCGCATCATCGACTCGATGCAGGGGAATTTCTGAATCCTATCAGGGGACGCGCCGGACATTGTTGGCCCAAACATCAAGCAATTCTGATCTATAATCACACAAATCTCACCGATTTACCAAGAATGGGTGCCTATATTTTGCCTTATTCTGACCTCATTTTGCCTGAATTCTGACGCTTTCAACGCCTTATTTAAGTCGTTTTCAAATGTTACCTTGATTACGCCACATTCATTTGGTGGATTGATGGAACAATAAGGCAAGTTAGGAGGTGAACGACAACTGAATACTCAGACATATCGCTACATCACAATAGCGCTCATGATCATGACTATTTTTGTAGCATGTGAGCAAGAAGTGGTAGCTCTTGAACAGGCTGAAACTGTCCAAGAGCTTTGCGCATAGTCAAGCTAGGCAGACTGATACAGCAGTTGCAGTGTACAGGAAATAACGGAAATTTCCTATGATTTTGTGACCAGACTGCCTACGAGGTTTTCGCATTACAAAGTTGATCGCCCCAAGACGATGCTTTGGGGCGGTCATCTCAGATGGAACTCACCCTGCTCATTTAGACTAACGCCGTGGTCTGCCATCACGCCAGACCAGGAACGCCAGCACCAACCCAGCAGCACCAATCAATAAACCTATAATCTCGATTAAGAGCATTACCCCAACATCCTTTCCATTTAGGTCTGCTGGAGCCTTGGTCGCGTTCACCATGATCCCAACAGACGGTGAACGCAAAATTGCGCTATCGTCGTCGCTAACTGGGAAGACATAGAAGTTCGTAAGAACTACCAGAGGTTCGACCCGTTGCCGCCCGTAAGGGCGTGGGATCACGACAGGGTTACCTAGTCAGCCACCGAAAGGGGACCGCGCGATCATGATGAGGACCTATGCTCAAATTCTCTGATTTCAAGCCTTGCATATTTTTGCTCTAAGGCTGACAGAACATTTCAAGATATTGGGGCGGTTTCTGACGTAAAGTTCAAAGTCATCTGACGTTTCACACCTGAGTTTTCTCTGGCCCCTTGGGGTTCGGACAAGCCGAACGCCACTGCGGGGCGTCAGCGGTAAGGATACCGCCGTCTCCAAGTCGAATAGCCGGGGGCCGTGTCTTCGCTTCGCTGTGGGCCGCACCATATGGAATGTCGCGCACCTTTGAATCGATCTAGCGAATTTCCTGAATCCTATTAATGAGCTGTGTCAAGCTATGCTGGATCAAACGGCATGCATTTCTGACCTTTGGATCAAGTCCAAAATAAGTGACCGTAGCCCCAGAGGACCGAACCAAAAAAGGCGGTAAAGGCACTAGAGCGATGAAATGTACTCTCATATCTCTCTGCCTCAGCAGACAAAGACCATAATTTGTGTTCCTTGAAGGGCATCATGCGGCCATTGCGTAGCGGGCCATTATCTATGATTTCAAGTTGCGAAAACAACTTTCCTCCTGATCCACTGGTTACGGATTTCGATCCCATCTCTTTGCTGAATAGTTGCGTCGTCGTATAGACGCCAAAGTGAGAGGCCGACACACCATCACTAGTTGTCCCATCGACCCTCAGCACATAGCCTCCCGGGTTGGCAGCAACGAAACGTACCCATTGTTGCGGTGCGTAAAATACTTCCGCGACCACAACACCACAAATCATCAACGCACCTGAACTCGGGACTTCAAATGAAAAGGTCAGACTAATCCAGAACGCTGCCCACCCTAAAAATAACGCTATCCAAGCTGTCTTGGATAGCTGGAAAGAACCCACGATTAGTTTGAGCAGGTTCATACTAGAGAAGCCTCATCTGGGTATCCCCACGTCGATGTTCTAGCACCTCTTCTACGTACACTGTTTTGGTCAGATTGCCCCCACGGATCTCTTGCTCCTCTCGCAATCGGCACCGGAGCGTGTCATTGGCACTCATAGTCACGTCACCCGCCAGAACGGGGTTTAAGAATGTGGTGTCTTCCATTTCGGCCATGAAGCGACGTTCGCCACCATCCGAAAACCGCCATTTGTAGCCGTCCTCAAATTGAGGGGTAAGTAACCGCAGCCAAAGCGTTACATGATCGACGTTTGTTTCTGTCTCATCTTCGCCCGGTTCCGGAATGCGCAGTGCGGAAACATCTCTACTTTCAATGGAAAGCGGTTCGTCGTCGGCACCACCGTCAATACGAATACTATCCAACCCCTCAATGCCGAGCGTCTTGTTCCCGAACTTCTCAATGTTTTCCCGTGTGGTTTTGTCTTGAAGTAATTGAAAAGCCTTCGGCTCCATCTGGATAGTCGTATTGTTGACGGTAATTGACACACCAGATGCTGTTTCATCGATCTTTTCTGGTTTCTTTCCTCGAATGAACTTGAGTGCTTGAACAACGCCGATTGTTGCGGCACCCGCACCGCCCCCAGCCTTGAAAACAAGTTCAATCAGTTCTTTCGCCGCAGTCATTCTGTCAGGATGCGAAGCCACCACGTCGAGCATGTCCGTAAGCCAGCTAACGTCCAGTGCGAGCACAGCTTCGAAACAGCTTTCCCGAGTTGCCTTCACCTTGAGACGCGCGTCTGCGCGGTCACCGTTCAAAGCCTTGTTCGCTGATTGGACGATTTCACCAAGCGCGAGCAAGGCGGGCGCTAGGTCTCTAATGTCGATTTCACCGTCATCAAAAGGCTTACCTTCAAATGCGATGCTAAAGGCTGCGCTGCTCAAATCACTGTTCCCAATAGTTTTCGGGTCAAGCTATCGAACCGGATTCCATGCGTCAATTATGGTGGCTGGGTCAATGTTATGAGGGAAAGATCAAACTTTTCTGACGTTCGACATAGCGCAACTCTAGCGTCGATGGGGTTGGTTCGATCCGACCCAATGAAAATGGGTGAGGGCGAAAATGGGTGAGGGCGCGGCCCTCCCCCTCGGGCAACCAAATTAGACCGGGCCGTGGGCTCTCTAACCGCGTTCGCCGCGAGTTGCGGCAACGGCTGCTCTTGATCACTTCCGGATCATTGATTTGAGACGCGGCTGAACCGCATCATTTCTCTCGTCAAGCTCAGGGGATTTGGACAAGCCAAACGCCCTGAGCCGTCAGGGTGGAGGCGCAGCCTCCCCCCTCGGACAAGACAAATAGACAAGGCCGTGTCCTCGCTGTGCTGCGGGCCGCACCAACCTTGTCGATTTGTCCTGTCTCGCCCCCCTCCGCGTTCGCCACGTGGCAGATTTGCAGGAGCAGGCGGCTTCGCCGTCTGACCTTCAAATCAGCCCTGATTTTCGGAAACGGAAGTTAGATCAACGAAACAAGCCCACAAGCGGCAAGGATACGGGATCAGGTCAGTTTATGACGAAAAGGTCAAAGTCGTCTGACGTTCTACAGCACCACCCCCCGCCGATTAGGCTTGGAGCCTCCTAATCCTTCCTTTCATCGCATTCAGGTTTTCAGGAGCAGGCGCATTCGCGCTGTCCAAAAAACCCGAACCATTGGGCGCACAGACCCAAACGACACCACAAAGGATGATAGGTTATGCCAAAAGTAGATATTCACCAGCACGTCACGGACACAATCGTCGCACAGATCGAAGCAGGCACCCCACCTTGGCGCAAGCCGTGGACAGGTGGCGCAGGGTCAGCCGCTTTGCCATTGCGTCACAACGGTGAGGCATATCGGGGGATTAACATTTTGATGTTGTGGGCGACCGCATCCGAGCGCGGTTATTCGTCCGAGCGATGGATGACTTTTCGTCAGGCGCAGGAATTGGGCGGCATGGTCAAGAAGGGATCGAAGGCGGCACGTTCTGTTTTCTATGGCACGTTCGAGAAGGATGCAGAGGGCAACGACGCACCAGACGGGGAAGGCAAAACCCGCGTCCCTTTTGCCAAGTGCAACAACGTATTCAATGCAGATGAAATCGAAGGTTTGCCCCCTGAATATTATCTGTTGCCCGACCCTGCCCGTGACCTTGGCACCGAGCCAGATGCAGACCTAGACGCCTTCTTTGCCAACACTGGGGCAAAGATCGTTACGACCGATGAACCCCGCGCCTATTACCGCCCGTCTGAGGATCACGTTCACATGCCGCCAATCGCTACGTTTTTCAGCGCAGC
The DNA here is from genome assembly GCA_947489445.1 of uncultured Paracoccaceae bacterium. Lineage (GTDB taxonomy): Bacteria > Pseudomonadota > Alphaproteobacteria > Rhodobacterales > Rhodobacteraceae > Yoonia. The sequence continues at coordinate 569 of CANLDN010000015.1, read as the reverse complement.
CAAGTATTATGGGGTTCTCGGTCACGAAATCACGCATTGGAGCGGCGGCGAGAAGCGGCTGGACCGGATCAAGAAATTTAATGACCGCACAGCCTACGCATTCGAAGAACTTGTTGCCGAAATCGGCGCTTGCATCCTTGCCGTGAAACTTGGGATTGAGCCAGATTTTGACCAGAGCGCCGCATACGTCGAATCTTGGTTGAAAGCCTTGAAGGGCGATAAGAACCTGATTTTCACAGCCGCGTCAGAGGCACAAAAAGCTGTGGACTACATCACAGCACAGGTTGAGCAATCCGAGACACAGGAGGCCGCGTAGCCAGATAGCTTTATCGGTCAAAGGTGGTAAGCTAAACTCCTCCCTGTTGGCCCACTTGGCCGATACTGCCCCTGCCTGAAAAGGCGGGGGCTTTTTCATGGGATGGTGTTGGTGACGCGGCAGGGGACGAGCTGCGCCCGCCCCCTGCCCCGCCTTGCGCTTCGCGCCCTGGCCCTTTGGGCCAGATCAGAGGCAGCTAAACGGCAAGGGGTCGCCAAGTGCGACAGTATGAATCTCGCCATTCAAAGAAACG
>CANLDN010000014.1 GCA_947489445.1 uncultured Paracoccaceae bacterium | reverse complement strand
GCCGCACCATCAAAATCCAGCAACTCCCCCGTGATCGCAACATCTCCCGTCAAGGCCGTCAATGTCACATCCTGGGCAAATGATGACGTTGCCAGAAGGGTAATCGCCGTCCCAACCATAAAATTCTTTTTTGTCGACCGGTACATTCCACTCGCTCCTTGCCAAAATCATTGTTCATGCTGCGGCCACGCCGTGGCACAGTTCCAATGCCTGATTTTTAGGCAAATCATGGTCTAAATATGTCACAAAAAATAAACAAACAGTCATTAAGTTGCAAAAAACGCAACAGTAAATTCACTATTCGGAAGTCTACTTCACCGACCTGTATGCCACCTTATCCGCCCCGATAAGGGTGAGCTCCGGAAAAGTGCTTGAAAACAAATGGTTGTTATTATGACGTTTCAGAACGTATCGAATGCGTCCTTCATGCATGCGATAAATGTATCAGCTGCCGGTGATACAACAGCGCCTGATGGTGTCAGTATGCCAAAATCAAGCGATAGCGCGCTCATCAGCGGACGCACGACCACAGGACCGCTTGCACAAGATGCGGTGAATTTGTCGGTGATTGTATAGCCATATCCTTGCGCCACCAAATTGACGGCAATCAAGGATGATGACGAACGCATTCCGATATGCGGGCTGACACCGGCAATGGCAAAAGCCGCCTCGACCTGCTGTTGAAGCAAGGTATCAGGTGTCAGCGCGATCAACTCATCACGTATCAAATCACTGATGCGCACTTCTTCACGCGCACCCAGAAAATGCCCATTTGGCAAGACGACAACGGCCTGCGTGCTCCCCAGTGGACGGATATCCAACTTGACACTTTCAACAGGCAAGGGGCCAAAGCCCACATCAAACTGCCGCCCTGTCAACCAACGCTCCATCTCGCGGCGATGATGGGTTTCCAGCGTGAGCGTGATATCCGGCATCAAGGCCCGAAACGTGATCGCGGCCCGCGGCAGCACACTATTGGCCAATCGGGACATAGCGACAACGCGAACCTGCTGACCTGTACCCTGGCGGATGTCACTGGCGATGTCAGCAAGCTGCTCCATCCCTGCAAGAATGCGCTCAGCTTCGCGGAAAAAACGTCGCCCTTCATTGGTCGGCCGCAACGCGCGCTTGTCGCGATGAAACAGCTTAAAGCCAAGTTCATGCTCAAGATTGGAAATCAGGCGGGACACGGCAGGTTGACTGAGATTCATATCGGCCGCCGCCCCGGCCAATGAACCGCGGCGAATAATGATACAAAATGCGGTAAGTGCCTTTGGAACCATTTCCTCAGTTACCGCGAATTCATATTCGCAGCAAAACAAATGCGCAGTTCGCTATAGCGACGCCTCAAGCAGGTGTTTGGAATAAGGATGAGACGCCTTCATCGCGCGCAGGGCGTCCACGGCCAAAACCTCGACGATTTCACCGTCTTTCATGACGGCAAGCCGATCACACATATGCCCGACCACAGAGAGATCATGCGACACCATCAGGTAGGTCAGCCCGCGACTGGCCCGCAGATCAACCAGCAAGTTCAGGATTTCAGCCTGCACCGATACATCCAAGGCAGAGGTCGGTTCATCCAGCAAAAGCAGATGCGGCTCTGGTGCCAAGGCCCGCGCAATGGCCACGCGCTGGCGCTGCCCGCCTGACAATTGATGGGGATAGCGGAAGCGAAATTTTTGCCCCAAACCCACGTCATCAAGCAGTTTCACAACACGCGCATCGATATCGCTGAACCCATGCAAATGCAGTGTCTCGCCCAGCACCTGATCCACCGAATGGCGCGGGTGGAGCGACGCATAGGGATCCTGAAACACCATTTGCACTGTCTTGAAGAATGCCCTTTTGCGCCGATGATCCAGCGGTTGCCCATCCACAATCATGCCGCCTGACCACAGGGGCGCAAGCCCGGTGATGGCCCGTAATATCGTGGACTTGCCCGACCCGCTTTCACCCACCAGACCAAAACTTTCGCCCTGCCCCACCGTGAAACTGGCACCCTTCACCGCATCGACCCGGTCCCGGTGTTTGCCAAACCAGACGTTCAGGTTGTCGATCTCCAGCATATTCACAACCGGGCGCTCACACTTGGGGCGACCGACCATTCCGGATCACGTTGCAACACCGCAAGCCGGTCGCGCGGCATGTCCAGCCGCGGCAGCGAATTAAGCAGCCCGCGCGTATAGGGATGTTGCGCCTCATGCAGTTTGTCCGCTTCGCACACCTCAACAATGCGCCCGGCATACATGATCAGAACCCGGTCACAAAAATCGGCCACAAGATTCAGGTCATGGCTGATAAAGATCAGACCCATCCCGCGTTCCTTGACCAGCTTGTCCATGATATCCAGAACCTGACGCTGGACAGACACATCCAACGCACTTGTGGGTTCATCGGCTATCAAAATCTCGGGGTTCGGGATCAACATCATTGCGATCATGATCCGCTGCCCCATCCCCCCCGACATTTCGTGCGGATAGGCCCGCATCACGCGTTCGGGGTCGCGGATCGACACCGCCTCCAGCATCTCAAGCGATTTCTTGTAGGCCTGCGCCTTGGTCGCGCTGTTATGCAGACGATACGCCTCGATGATCTGGTCGCCGATGGTCATCACGGGGTTGAGCGAGAATTTGGGATCCTGCATCACCATGCTGATCTTCTGGCCACGCACGGCGCGCATATCCTTTTCCGACAGCTTCATCAGATCGACGCCGTCCAGACTGATCTGAGCAGCCTCGACAATCCCGGGTGGGCGGATCAGCCGTAATATGGCGCGGCCTGTCATCGACTTGCCCGACCCGCTTTCGCCGACGATCCCCAGTCGTTCGCGGCCCAAGGTGAATGACACGCCGCGCACCGCATCGAACACGCCGTTGCGGGATGGGAATTTGACCCACAGATTTTCAACGTCCAAAAGCGTACCCATCATTCACCTGCCTTGGGATCAAGAACATCGCGCAATCCATCACCCAGCAGGTTAAAGGCCAGCGACACTGTAAAAATCGCCAGTCCGGGCATTGTTGCGACCCACCAGTGATCAAGGATAAACCGCCGCCCTTCGGAAATCATGGCCCCCCATTCGGGGCTAGGGGGTTGCGCCCCCAGCCCGAGGAACCCCAGACCCGCAGCCGCAAGGATAATCCCAGCCATATCCAGGGTCACACGTACAATCAGGGAGGATATGCACAATGGCCAGATATGTTTGGTGATGATCCGCAGCGGACCTGCGCCCTGAAGTTTGATTGCGCTGATATAGTCGGATGACCGGATCGTCAGCGTCTCTGCCCGCGCGATCCGCGCATAAGGCGGCCACGCGGTCAGCGAAATCGCCAACACCGCGTTTTCAATCCCCGCGCCAAGGGCCGCCACGAATGCCAATGCTAGAACCAGTCGCGGGAAAGCCAGAAAGATATCCGTGATCCGCATCAGAACGGTATCCGTCCATCCGCCGACATATCCCGCCACCGTCCCCACCAGCAACCCGGCCACGGGTGCGATCAACGCCACCAGCGCCACGATATAAAGCGTGATGCGGGCCCCATAAATCAGTCGGGACAGAATATCGCGGCCCAGACTGTCGGTACCCAGCACATGGCCCTCTGTTCCAAGCGGGGCCAGCCGGTTGCCAAGGCTTTGCACAAAGGGATCATGTGGCGCGATCAAGGGGGCCGCGAATGCGACAAGCACAAGCAAGATCAATATCCACAATCCGATCATCGCCATCGTATTGGACCGGAACGACAACCAGCCCTGATAAATCGCGGATAGCTTGGCGTGCCGGCGCGAACTGGGCGTATCCGTCAGCAACCATTGGCGAAGGGTCTGTGTCTCAGCCATCACTTCGCCCTCGGGTCAAAGACCTTGTAAAGCAGGTCGGAAAAAATGTTCAGCAGGATGAAGATAAGGCCGACAACCACGGTCCCGCCCAAGACGGCATTCATATCCGCGCTCAACAATGCGGTGGTGATATAGCTGCCGATGCCGGGCCAGGAAAAGATGATCTCGGTCAGAACAGACCCTTCCAGCAGGTTTGCATAGCTCAGCGCGATTACGGTGATCAGCTGGACGCGGATATTCTTGAACGCGTGTTTCCACACCACGTTCCACTCTGACATGCCTTTGACCCGCGCGGTGGTGATGTATTCGGCACTCAACTGTTCGAGCATGAAAGACCGGGTCATCCGGCTGATGTAAGCCAGTGAAAAATAGCCCAGCAGCGACGCAGGCAGGATGATATGGGAAAAGGCATTCTTGAAGACGTCCCAGTTTCCATCCAACGCCGCATCAATCAGGATCAGACCGGTGACGCTCGGCACCACATCAACATAAAATATGCCAACGCGTCCCGGGCCACCGACCCAGCCCAGGATGCCGTAAAAGATCAGCAAACCCATCAGGCCAAGCCAGAAGATCGGCATGGAATATCCGACCAGCGCGACAACGCGGGCAACCTGATCAATCCAGGATCCCTTGCGCACAGCCGCCAAAACACCCAGCGGCACCCCAAGGACGACACCGAAAATGATGCCCAGCGTGGCCAGCTCCAGCGTCGCGGGAAAGACGCGGGCGATATCCTCGGACACGGGCCGGGCGTTCAGAAGGGATGTGCCGAAATCAAGATGCAGCACGTCCCAAAGATAATAAAGAAATTGCACGATCAGCGGCTTATCAAGGCCAAGCTGGTCATAAACCGCGTCATAGGTCGATTGCGATGCACGTTCGCCCACAATGGCCAGCACCGGGTCGATCGGCATGACACGACCAATGATGAAGGTGATAAAAAGCAGCCCCACCAACGTCACCGCAATAGACCCCAAGGTCTTCAATGTGGTCGCGATGACGGGCCAGGCCCGCTCGGAAAAAGGCGCCCGTGACGGGCGCCCTTTAGTGCTATCCTCGACGAGGGCCATTTACTTGGTCACCTGCCAATAAGCCGCTGATGTCACAGCCTGACCGGTCGACCAGTTCGTCACATTGTCACGCAGTGCCGATTGCTCGATCTGCTGGAACATCACAACGAAGGGCGATGTTTCACGGAACTCTTCCTGAATATCCAGATACATCTGCACCCGGGTATCGCGATCGCCTTCGGTGACAGCGGCCGCGACCTTTTCGGTCAAACCACCCGTGTCCCAGCTGTTGCGCCATGCCAACAGGCCGGTCGCATTCGCTTCGTCCGAATTGTCGGGGTTATAGGCAAAAGTCCCGGCATTGGTCTGTGGATCAGGATAATCCGGGCCCCATGCCCCAAGATACACATCCAACTCGCGCGCACGGTAACGTTCAAGGATCTGCTTGGCGGTGCCAACAGTGATATTGACGGTAATCCCAACCTGTGCTGCGGAATTCTGGAACGACTGCGCAATCTCTATCCGTTCCTGCGCTTCGCGCACGCCAATCTCGATCTCAAGGTTTTCAACGCCTGCTGCCGCCAGTAATTCGCGTGCCTTTTCAACATCATAGGTGAACGGATTTTCCTCGGATGCACCAAGGTAGGTGGCAGGCAGGAAGTTCTGATGGATCGTATACTGCCCATTCAGAAAGCTGTTTTGCATACCCTCATAATCGATCAGATACTTGAACGCTTGACGCACTTCGGGCTTTGACAGCTCCGGGTGCTGCTGGTTCAACGCCAGATACATCAGGCGGCCCTTCAACTCGTCCGAGATGACGACGCCATCTGCACTGGACGCACCGGCCACGTCTTCGGGGTTCAGGTTGCGGGCAATATCAATATCGCCACGCTCCAGCAACAACCGCTGCGAGGCGCTTTCGATCACGTGACGCACAATCACGCGCTCCATCGCGGGGGCACCACCATAATAATCCGGGTTGGACGACAAGGTGACACTTTCATTCGGGCGCCAGCCATCCAGCGTGTAGGGGCCAGACCCGGCGGAGTTGGTTTTCAGCCAAGTGTTGCCCATATCGCCATCAACTTCATTGGCCATCACGGTTTCCTTGTCCACGATGCCGCCAATGGTCGCCGTCAGGCAGTTCAGCACAAAGGATGTGGCATAGCGCTTGTCCGTTGTGATGATCAGCTGGTTGCCATCAGCGCGGATGGTTTCCATGGCGTTTTCGGGGGTAAACCCAAACTGTGCGAGGATAAATGCAGGCGTCTTGTTGAGCATCACGGCACGCTGCAACGAAAACGCGGCATCTTCCGCGCGCACCGGGTTGCCGGAATGGAACGTCACACCCTCACGCATTGTGAATGTGATGGTTTTGCCGTCCTCGGACACCTCCCAGCTTGTCGCCAGATCGGGCTGGTATCCCGCAGCCAAATCCATTGGGTCCAGATTGACCAGTCGGCTATAAACATTGCGGCTGATGTCAGATCCCGCAAATTCGAAACTTTCCGCCGGGTCGATGCTGGTCACATCATCGATCCGATGCGCAATCACCAGCATGTTCGCCGGTGTCTCGGCAAACGCCGCAAAGGACGTCACGCTGACCGCAAGGCCAATCGCGGCCCCCGTCAGTAGTCTGTTAAAAGCATTCATCTTATGAACCTCTCCTGTTTCGTTTCAATACAGCTGCGCCATGCTTTGCGGGTTATGTCCCCCATGTTTTTTCAAGCACACGCAACCAGTTCCCGTGACAAAGTTTGGTCATCAACGCATCGTTGTAGCCATGTTTTGCCATCGCGAGCCTTAATGCAGGCAGCGATGCACAAGAGGTAAGCACCTCAGGCACAATCGCTCCGTCATAGTCAGATCCGAACCCCACCCTGTCTTCGCCCAGATGTGTGATCAGGTGATCGAGATGTCGCAGCATTTGTTCCAGCGGGACATCCGCCAGCATGCGTCCATCATCGCGCAAGAAGGCGACCGCAAAGTTCAGCCCCACCATCCCATCACTGTCGCGTATCGCAGCCAGTTGTCGGTCGGTCAGGTTGCGGCTGTGCGGGCAAATCGCATGCGCGTTGGAATGTGTCGCAACAAGCGGCTTTGTTGTATGCCGCGCTACGTCCCAGAACCCTGCCTCATTCAGGTGCGACAAATCAACCATAATCCCCAGCTCATCGCATCTGCGGACAAGCCGCAAACCGTGATCGGTCAGCCCGTCACCCGTGTCCGGATCGCTGGGATAGCGAAACGGCACGCCATGTCCGAAAATGGTTGGCCTGCTCCAGACCGGACCGATCGACCGCAGGCCCGCCTGATACAAAACCTCCAGCGTATGCAACGCGGGATCAATCGCTTCGGCGCCTTCGATATGAAAGATCGCGGCCATTTGGCCAGCCTGCAACGTCGCTTGAATATCCTGCACGCTGCGGCAGACCTTCAGCGCCCCACGGCCTTCCAGATCGAACAGGATGGCAGCTTGTGCCATGACGACCGGAAATGCATCCTCCCAATCAATCGGATCGGGCAGTGGCAGGTCATAGGCGGGTTTCGCCATCTCCTGCATCTTGAAGTCAACATCAAGAGGGGATGGAACATAAACCGCGAAAAAGCCGCCGCCAAACCCACCAGCACGGGCCGCGGGAAGATCAATCGCACCATTCCCGCCAGACACAAATGTATCCGAAACCTTCCGACCACCGGCGCGATATAGCTTCGACAAAACGTCGTTATGCCCATCAAAAATGGTCGGTGAAACCGCCAAGACCGTCCCCAATCCGCCAAGCCTAAATCCCGGTAAACACCTTATGCCAGTTATTTTCATCGACCAGACAAAATAGCATGATATTAAATCATAGATTAATGAGCATTACGCAGAGGCACCCATGGTCACCAAGACATGGCATAGCTTGCCGGAATATCAGGCACTCCGGGCCCTGATGGAAAGTGGGACGACCTCCAAGGCCGCAATACGTCTGGGTCTGTCGCAATCGGCAATCAGCCGGTCCATCGCCAGTCTGGAGGCACGTACCGGGCGCATCCTGTTCGAACGCGATGGCGGACGCCTGCGCCCGACGAATGAAGCCGCGTTAATGAACAGACGCCTTGATCCCCTGTTTGAAGCGCTTGACCGGATCGACGGACCGCCCGAAATGGCAAAGGAAACCCTGCGCATTATTGCGCCACCGACCTATGCGCACCGCTTTCTGGTGCATCACGCCGCAACCTTTCTGCGGGCCAATCCACATTTCTTCGTCAGCCTCGAAGTGGCCCCCTCCGAAGACGTGATCCGCGGCATTCTGGACGGTCGATTTGACCTTGGGGTCACCGGCGTGGAGTTGTCGCGCGATGGTGTGAAACTGACGCCCTATCGCAGGTCCAGCGCGGTTTGTGCGATGGCCAGCGACCACCCGCTTGCGGCACGTGAAACTATCTACCCGCAGGATCTCGACGGTCAAAGGCTGATCGCATTGACCCACCGCCATGCCCGCCGTGCGCAGCTGGAAAAGGTTTTGCATGGCAGTCGCGCCGTGCCACATGTGGTTGCGGAAGCATCAACATCGGTCGCCGCCGTGGACCTGGCCAGGGAAGGGTTGGGCTTGACCATCGTCAACCCGTTCCCGATCGTGCAATACCGGTCCGATGATGTCGTGTTTCGGCCCTTTGCATCACAGATCAACTACCAAAGCTATTTCGTCACGCCAGACCAAGGCCCGACCTCCAGCATCGTGCGGGCATTCATGCGGCACCTCAGACTACACACCGTAAAAGATGCCTTCTCCGAAAAAGCCTGACGCGCAAGGCTGACGGCTGAAGCGACCAACGGTCAACAGAAACCGTTTCGCGCAACTTGGGTGATGGCGGTCTTCCGATGAGGGGTCCAAGCTAGCCAAGATTGGTTGTGCGATCCTACCCTTGGAAGCAAGTTTCAAATGCGCAAATAAAGAACCCCGCCGCAGTCACCTGCGACGGGGTTCGTTCTTAAACCATCAAGCCAGACTTACTCGTCGCCGCCCTTCAGCGCCGCACCAAGGATATCACCCAAGGACGCACCTGAATCGCTTGAACCGAACTGCTCAACCGCTTCCTTTTCTTCGGCGATCTCGCGTGCCTTGATCGACAGACCCAGCTTGCGGGTCTTGCTGTCGATATTGGTCACACGCACGTCGACCTTGTCACCAACGCCGAAACGCTCTGGGCGCTGCTCGGCACGGTCACGGGACAGATCAGAACGACGGATGAAGGATTTCGCACCTTCATAGTCGACCTCAATGCCGCCATCTTCGATCTTGGTCACTTCAACCGTGATGATCGAACCACGCTTCACGCCGCCAACGGCTTCGGCAAACGGATCGCCGTCAAGGGCTTTGATCGAGAGGCTGATACGCTCTTTCTCAACATCCACTTCGGCAACTTTGGCCTGCACCACATCACCTTTGCGGAAATCACCGATGACGTCTTCGCCACGGCCTTCCCATGTCAGGTCGGACAGGTGAACCATGCCGTCGATATCGCCTTCGAGACCGATGAACAGACCGAATTCGGTGATGTTCTTGACTTCGCCTTCAACCTCGGTGCCCTCAGGATGCGTCTCGGCAAAGACTTCCCATGGGTTGCGCTGTGTCTGCTTGAGGCCAAGGGACACACGACGCTTTGCGCTGTCGATTTCCAGTACCATGACTTCGACTTCCTGAGAGGTCGACACGATCTTGCCGGGATGTACGTTCTTCTTGGTCCAGGACATTTCAGACACGTGAACCAGACCCTCAACACCGGCTTCCAGCTCAACAAATGCGCCGTAGTCAGTGATGTTGGTGACACGACCCTGATGCACAGAACCCAGGCTGAACTTGGCTTCAACCGCATCCCACGGATCATCCTGCAACTGCTTCATGCCCAAGGAAATACGATGCGTTTCCTTGTTGATCTTGATGACCTGCACCTTGATCGTCTCACCAATGGTCAGGATCTCGGACGGGTGGTTGACCCGGCGCCATGCCATGTCGGTGACGTGCAGCAGGCCGTCAACACCGCCCAGATCAACAAACGCACCATATTCGGTGATGTTCTTGACGACACCGTCAACTTCCTGGCCTTCGGTCAGGTTGCCGATAACCTCGGCGCGCTGTTCGGCACGGGATTCTTCAAGGATCGCACGACGGGACACAACGATGTTGCCACGGCGACGGTCCATTTTCAGGATCTGGAACGGCTGCTTGAGACCCATCAATGGGCCAGCGTCACGTACGGGGCGGACATCAACCTGAGAGCCGGGCAGGAACGCAACAGCGCCGCCAAGGTCCACAGTGAAACCACCCTTCACGCGGCCAAAGATCGCGCCATCGACACGCTCTTCGTCAGCATAGGCTTTTTCCAGACGATCCCAGGCTTCTTCACGGCGGGCCATCTCACGAGAGATTACAGCCTCACCACGGGCGTTCTCAACCTGACGCAGGAACACTTCGACAGTGTCACCAACGGCGATTTCAGCCTCTTCCCCGGGATTTGCAAATTCTTTGATATCAACGCGGCCTTCCATCTTGTAGCCGACATCGATGATGGCTTGGCCCGCTTCGATTGCGATGACTTTGCCTTTGACAACAGACCCTTCGGCGGGCGTGTCCATTTCGAAGCTTTCGTTCAAGAGTGCTTCAAACTCTTCCATTGTGTTAGCCATGTGGCAGTTTTTTCCTAATCTAGCTTTTATACGGGCCGGGTGGTTGTCTCCACCGGTCTTTGGGTTTCAATCATTGGTCTGGCATCATCCACGAACATAAAACAACAGGGCCGGTTCAGAACCGACCCCGCTCAAGTCTCAAGCCCGCGCCTGTCTCGACGCTTCGACAGGGGCGCTATAGGGGGATCGCGCCTGTAATGCAAGGGGGTTTACGGCGCAACCATGCACTCAGATCGAATGGTTTCTTGAACCAAAACAGTTTACGCAGCAAAGTATCAAGAACGCCAGTATCGCATTGCGCACAAGCCATAGTTGATTATGCGTTGACCAGCGCTGGTTGTATATGAGACGCTCAGATAAATTTTCATAAATTGTGTTAAGTATTGATGTCTAACAAATTGTATCATGAACCGATGCCAGAAGTCGTTATTGAAAAAATCGGATTAATTGAACCGCTCCGCACCGACATGGAAAATCATGGTGGGTCGTGCGTCCCGTCAAAACTTGTCACACCGCTTTTTGAACCTTTCCATATCTCGGATCGTTTGATCATCCATAATACCTACGCCATCTTGGATGCCAGCATTGTTAAAAACTTACCTGAACGGCTCGCTGATACAGGATTGGAACACCGGTGCCTTTATCAAGGCGAAGCGCTCGAAGAGCAGGGCGATATAGCGCCTTGGATTGTAAGGCTCGACCCGGCGCATGCGTTTACCAAACAACTATTCACATATGATCCGGAAGATGCAGCACCTTGGCATCATGGCACAGACCGGATCGGTTTCTTTGTCAGGGTGGACGCATCAATTGATGCGATATGGCAGCACTTTCGGCGATTTGTGCGGGTGAAAGATGAAAACGGTCAATTCGCATTCTTGCGTTTTTGGGACCCTCACGTTCTTGCTGATGGACTGGTGAACGGTGATACGGACTTCAAAATGCTCTTGCATGACCGACATACCGGCCCAATAGCCATTGTTGTGCGGGGATATGATAACACATACGTCACCGCGTTGGCGCGAGCCCCTCTTCCAAATCGTGCGATTGTCGTGAATCGTGCGAAACTGGCGGTTCACTTTGGCTATAGACGGCTGCACAGCTTCTGCCAAACCAACGACATCGACTATGATCCGGATGCTTACAGGCGGTACGAATCGGTGATGCACAACGCTGATGAGATCGACTACCATATTCTCGCCTTGCATCATGGTCACTTTAACCGCGATGAGACCTATAACATGCGACGCGCCCAGACATTCGGTGAACAGAACCGCAAAACGCAGCTATATAATCAGCTTCTGTTTCGGAAAAATCAGAGGTTGCCACATGGGGTGTGAAACAGGCAATTGCCCGACCTGCACAATTGAGGTTGGGGCCATCCACGTCATTCCAAGTCACGGCGTGTTCAGCGGTATTTCGACAAGGCCGTTCTACCATCTCTTTATTCTCTATACGGATGGCACGCAAAAAATCGTCTACCGTGGCGGACCGGCAACCGGTAACAAATATTCCGATCTTGCGAAAAAGGGCCGCGCAACCGAGTGGAGCGCACCCGCAGATGAAACGCTGGATGTCGATTATTTCTTTGGAACCCTCGTAACGCACCGTATGGAAGGTCTGGCCGATAACCCGGACGTTGTGTTCATGGTCGATTCAGTCAAGATTGCAGAAGGCGACGAATTTTGTGGACTCGATGAAAAATTTTCCGAGACGACAGCCAAAATCGGGAGGCTAGGCTTGAAATACGAACCGATCAGTATGCTGTCCACTGACAACAGTAATGCGACCGTGCGCACGATATTGCACCATATGGATCTTCCCGAAGAACGTCCCGGCGGCGGAAAATGGGTGGATGTCTTTGGGTTTGAACATGATGCTCACAGTGCTTTCGCACCCGGCTGGGGGCATATTTTTGACATTTGACAACGCCATCCTTGTTTGGGTGCGGCTGTGGTAAATGTCGCTGCAAAAACGCTCGCGGTCGTTGGCGTCAGCCTGCTGGCGCTCATGGTCGGGTGTATGACACGGGAGACGTATACACAGATGTCCAATATTCAACTGATACCAGAGCCAACACTCTCATCAATTCGCGATGACAGCTACGCGGTCAATGCAGAGGCTATGAAAACAAGTCTGAACAACCTCTTCGCCGGGAAGACCGCGCAAGAGGTACTGGAAATTTTAGAAGCGGAGAATGTAGAGTTCAAATTTGCCTCTGGCGATGAAATGCTGGTCTTTCCTCGCAAGTCATTTCCGGCTGTTCTGGCCAGTTATTCCTGCGTGGCAACGCTCGCGTTTGAAGATGGTGCTTTTGCAGAAACCAAGTCAATCAGTCTGTGCGGGCTGGATGCGGTTTAGGTTTGTTGTTCGTACAACTTTTTCACGAGATATCGAGCCTCTCAGACTTGTGACGTACCCAGCCAGGGGTCAGTTCACCATTCCCTAACAAACCTTAACGTACGCCCCGTTAACCACCCTAAACACCCCATGAATACATACAATCATGCGCATGGTTTCTGCATGGAAAACATATGGTTTCTGCATCACGCCAAAGCCCATATTTGCTTACCACAAACGCCCGTTAACCCGCCCGAACGTTGCAACGCCCCCGCCCCGCGCGCGCCGCGTTAACTTTCACTTCTTCTGTAACGCCTGCTCAATCGCTTCCAGCCGGGCCAGCATTTCGGTCCGGTACTCATCGGTGGCTGCATTGCTTTCCTCCGCATGCGCCTCTTGCATCGAATTCACGATCAGACCCACCAGCAGGTTCACCACCGCAAATGTCGTGACCATGATGAACGGTACAAAGAACACCCAGGCGTGGGGGTAAACCTCCATCACCGGGCGGACGATGCCCATCGACCAGCTTTCTAACGTCATGATTTGAAATAAAGTATAGCCGGATTGGCCCAAGGTGCCGAACCATTCGGGAAAGGATGACCCGAACAGTTTTGTCGACATCACAGCGCCAATATAGAAGATGATTGCCATCAAAACAAAGACGGACGCCATCCCAGGCAGCGCCGTCAAAAACCCCTCGACAACCCGGCGCAGGCGCGGGGCGACAGACACCAGCCGCAGCACCCGCAAAATACGCAGCGCCCGCAGAACCGACAGCCCCTGCGATGCCGGCACCAGCGAAATGCCAACAATGATCATGTCAAACCAGTTCCAGCCGCTGCGAAAGAAACGGCTGCCATAGGCAAATAATTTCGCAATGATTTCAACAACAAAGAACGCCAGACACGCCGTATCCAGCGCGACGATCAGCGCCCCCGCCTCTGCCATAATCGGCTTTGATGTCTCAAGCCCAAGAATGATCGCGTTGAAGATGATCACCCCAATGATCACCGACCCCACAATCGGACGTTCCAAAAATGCAGCAGTGCGGGCACGTAGGGTCATTGAAGCCTCAACCATTTGTTTGCAGGGCATATGTTGCCAAACGCCGCTCAAAGCAAGAGGGGCCAAACACGATCAGCAAAGGTCCGGTTTTCCCCACTGTCTGAACAGCGCCGATACACCTAGGCTTTGCGCAGCCGCGATCAATAATGGAACCCGCCATGAACGCCGACCCAAAAACAGTGCAGACCACCAGCATCGCATTACTGGCCAAGCTGATCAGCGTCACCGACTATCTGGGGCATGCACGCAAACAGGGCATTCCCGCCGGACAGGCGATTGCGGACTTGCTGCAAGACGACACCGCCATCGCAACCCTTGCCAAAGGTGACGGGGAAGGTGCGCTGCGCCACTGTCTACGGACGTCTTAGGCGCTCAAACTCGGTTGAGCGCCTCCTGCACAGCCGCAAAATACGCACCGACCTGCAGGCCATCGACCAGTGCATGATGCACCTCCAGTGTCATCGCCATATCCCAGCGGTCGCCTTGTGGTACAAACTTGCCCCATGACACGCGCGGAATACAATCATCCGGGCCCGGCAACGCATTGTTTATAGACGTATAATCCAACCAAGGCATACAAGACAGATACGCAAGATCATCGCGTTCTCCAGCATTCGCCGCCAAGTCACCACCCATGGCGGCCGCGTCTATCAGAGCTTTCGCCTGCGCGTCAAACGCCACAAAATCAGCCACATACGGCACATAAGCATAGGTGAAACTGCCCGCCTGCGTGGGCACCGTCATCGACAATGCGACGCTGTCATGACGCACAACCTGTTCGCCGCGAAAGCGCATGCAAAGCTCCGGAACAGCGTGAATACCGGACCCAATCGCGTAGAGGCAGGCGCGATACGCAGACACACCATCCGCCTTTCGGGCCATCAAATGGGTCACATCCAAACGAGACGTAATCGCATAATGCGGCTTTTCGTAGGTACGAAAAAACCGAAACTGGTCGGCCCGGGGCCAAGTGACCAGATCCACAATAAGCTCAGCCATTGATACCTCTTTGAAACACGGTAAGGGCACTTTAGGCTGGGCGTGGTCAAAGGAGAACGACAAATGACGCCGCTGGCCGCACTTCTTTGCTTAGCTTGGACCGCGTTAGTTTACTGGTTCATCTACCTGCGCCCATGGACATGGGCACTGACGTTATCGCTGATCCCACTCGCGCTGATTGCGATCGCTCTTGGCGCGCCGGGCGTCTGGGTTACCGCCGCGAACGGCTACGTGGGGGATAGTTTCTGGACCCTCGGCGCAGGCGGTCGGTTTGGCGTCCTAACGATCAGCGGGGTCGGACTGGCGCTCATCTTTACGCTGCTCGCAGCCAAAACGCGGGTCATAGTCAGGCAATATCACATCCCTGGACCGATTCTGCTTCTGGTCGATCTAGCACTGGGTGTTTTGCTCTTCGGCATTGTCTACGCCGTCTCCCCGCAGGTGTTCTACAGCTTTTACCGTCTGATCTTCGCTGACCTGCCGAACCAATGGGTTATCGACACGATTTTCGACACCGACCAACTCCGCAAGATCGCGCGCCTGCCAGAAGGGGGATCACTGTCAGATCATCTTGCAGGCCTAAGTCTTTGGGCCATATTGCCTTTCACCCTGTGGCAACATCTGCAAAAGAAACACTGAAACGGCAGTCAGATATCCTGCCCGCGGTCCAACAAGTCCTCGATCAACTGGCGCTGCAAATCACCGCTGTCACCGGCCCCAAACTGACCCGCGCCGCTGGTGTAAAGCGAGCCATAGGTCTTGGCCACATTCACCGTTTGCGCCAAGCCTGAGATCAACTGATCCTTTTCCAATTGAGCGAAAGGATGGATGAAAACGCCCCAAAGGCGCCCTTGCGCCACAGCGTATCTTGCATCCAGCGCGCTGTCGAAATTCGCCTGCATTACGCGCTGCATCTCTTCGGCGGTCATCCCCTCGGCGGCACGGATCGGCACCATCGCCCGCATCCGATTGGCCCGCACATCCGTGACGATGAGGATGGGAATATCATCAATCGTGAATTCAAAACCGCTGCCCGCGACACGGGCTTCCGGGTCCAGCGCCAGCACAATTTCAGCCATGCGTGGTAACGTCATATGCGGCTCTGCCTCTTGGGCAGAAAGGGCGACAGGCATCAGAAATGCGACAAGCGCGAGGGCACGAAACATAGGGCAAACTCCTTTTGCCCTTATGCTAAGCCCAAAGACAGACGGCGACCAAAGCAACCTTTGGTGAAGAATTGCAACACATCCTCCACTGGGTTCAGAAACTATCTGACGTCGTCTTTTGCAGCCGCAACAATTGCCACGGCTTGGGCAACCGCCTCTTCAATTGTCATCTCTGAGGTATCGATCAACGCCGCATCGTCCGCAGCAATCAATGGGGCGGCGGCACGGCCACTGTCGCGCGCATCACGTTCTTTGACATCCGCCAGAACCTGGGCTGGGGTTACATTGATGCCTTTGTCCGACAGTTCCTTATATCGCCGCTTTGCCCTGCATTCCGCGCTAGCCGTGACAAACAGCTTCACGTGGGCATCAGGGCAAATCACTGTGCCGATATCACGGCCATCCAAAACCGCACCACCGTCACGCGCCGCAAATTTGCGTTGAAAATCAACAAGTGCAGCGCGCACATCTGCGATTACCGCGACCTGGCTGGCGGCCTGTGCAACAGCAGGCGTCCGCAGATCGTCATTTTCCAGATCAACCGGATCAAGCATTCTAGCCACGGCGACAGGATCGCCGCCAGCCAAAACCTTGGCCCCGACGGCCCGGTACAACAGGCCCGTATCCAGGTGGGAAAAACCGAAATGAGCGGCGACAGCCTTGGAAATTGTTCCCTTCCCGGCCGCTGCAGGCCCATCAATCGCCACCGTAAACTTAATGCCATCCATTAGCCGTTCATCCGAACGATCTGCGCACCAAGATCCGCCATCAGCCCTTCGAAGATCGGGAAAGACGTCGCAATTGGCGTCCCGTCATCTACCGTTATCGGTTTTTGTGTCGCCATCCCCATCACCATGAACGCCATCGCAATCCGGTGGTCCAATTGGCTGGCAACTGTCGCACCACCGGGCACGTTGCCATGGCCAAGGCCGGTCACTTTCCACCAATCCGGGCCTTCATCAACGGCCACACCAGCGGCACGTAGCCCCTTAGCCATCGCATCAATTCGGTCGCTTTCCTTTACCCGCAATTCCTTCACGCCCTGCATATCGGTCACGCCTTGCGCAAATGATGCAACGACCGACAAGACGGGGTATTCGTCAATCATGCTGGCAGCCCGTTCGGGTGGCACCGCGATACCCTTGAGCTCCGGCGAAAAGCGGGCGCGGAGGTCGGCCACAGGCTCTCCTCCTTCTTCGCGCATATTCTCGAATGTCAGATCAGCGCCCATATCCTGCAAGGTGGTAAAAAGCCCCGCCCGTGTGGGGTTCAATCCGATATTGGGAACCAAGACATCCGATCCCGGCACGATGATCGCGGCACAAACAGGGAAAGCCGCAGAGGACGGATCGCGCGGCACAACGATGTTTTGCGGGGTCAACTCTGGCTGGCCGTCCAAGGTGATGACCCGACCTTTGTCCGTTTCTGCGACCGTTAGCGTCGCGCCAAACCCCTGCAACATGCGTTCTGTATGATCGCGTGTTGCTTCCTTTTCGATCACGACTGTTTGGCCGGGCGCATTTAGGCCCGCAAGCAACACGGCAGATTTCACCTGCGCAGAGGGTACGGGGACAGTGTACTGGGCAGGGATCGGGTCGGCGGCGCCAACGATTGTCATCGGCAAACGGCCACCATCACGACCAAAGGCCTGGGTGCCAAACAGTGCAAGCGGATCAGTCACACGCCCCATCGGACGGCTGTTGAGCGACGCATCACCAGTGAATGTGGCCGTGATCGGCGATGTGGCCATGGCGCCCATGATCAACCGCACGCCTGTGCCGGAATTCCCGCAATCAATGACCTGTTCGGGTTCGGCAAAACCACCGACCCCCACACCTTGCACCGTCCATTCACCATCCCCATGGTCGGTTACAATTGCCCCGAAGGCGCGCATCGCCTTGGCGGTGTCCAGCACATCCTCGCCCTCCAAAAGACCAGTGATATGCGTCTCACCCACGCAAAGGGCACCAAGTATCAGGGAGCGGTGCGAAATGGACTTATCGCCCGGCACAAGCGCCTCGCCCTTTAATGGGCCGCAAGGGCGGGATGTCATCGGGGTGGGCGTGCCGTGGCCTGACATGGGAAATTCCTTTTCGCTTCGGCGGCGTGATAGCGCAGGGGGCGGAAAGGGTCCATGACCCGGGGCCAAGATTATGCGGGCTTGCGGAAGGTCAGGTAATGCGGTGTGCGCCCTTCGCGCAGCGCCTTTTGTTCATACCGCGTCGACAACCAGTCATCCCATGGCGTGCGCCAATCTTCGGGCCGTTCCGCCAGCCATTCAAAGCCCGGCCTGGGCACCTCTTCCAATGTTTGACGGACATAATCGGGGATATCGGTGGCCACACGTAGTTCAGCCCCCGGTTTCATGACCCGGTAAAGCGGTTCAAGGTGTTCGGCAGTCACAAAGCGGCGACGATGGTGGCGCTTTTTGGGCCAGGGGTCAGGATAGTTCAGGAAAACCTTGGTCAGGGTCGCGTCGGGCAGCACATCAAACAAATCTCGCACGTCACCGGGATGAATGCGTAAGTTGTCTACATTTGCCTTGCGCACCTTGCCGAGCAACATGGCAACGCCATTGATGAAGGGTTCACACCCGATCAAACCGACATCTGGGTATGTTTCGGCCATATGGATCAGATGCTCACCGCCCCCAAAGCCGATTTCAAGCCAGACATCATTGCCGCCAAATAGTGAGCGCAGATCAAGCGGCGTTCGCTCCGGATTGTCCTCCCAACTGATCGGGCCCGGTGACAGCGGCGCGAGATCATTTTCGAGGTAGTCATGCTGGGCGGCACGGATCGTCTTGCCGCGGAAACGGCCATAGAAATTGCGCCATGGCGCACCAGAGGGATGTTTGCCTTTGCTCATGGCTGGCCGTGTAACAAGCTAGGCAGGACGCTGCAATCGGGCGGGTGGGTCAAGACCCACCTTACGATAAATCATCTGTCAGACGCGGCAACGTAAGGTGGGTTTTAACCCACCCCCGTCATCAGACCGCGCGCTTGAGGGCGTCCACCAGATCCGTCTGTTCCCAGCTAAACCCGCCATCCGCGTCCGGGCTACGACCAAAATGGCCATATGCCGCAGTGCGTTCATAGATTGGTTTGTTCAGTTCCAGATGCTGGCGGATACCACGTGGGGTCAGATCCATCACTGCGGCAATGGCTTTTTCGATGTCAGCCGGGCGCACATCGCCTGTGCCATGGGTATCGGCGTAGATCGACAGTGGCTTGGCCACGCCAATGGCATAGCTGAGCTGGATCGTGCAACGATCCGCCATGCCCGCCGCCACAACGTTTTTCGCCAGATAGCGCGCGGCGTAGGCCGCGGAGCGGTCCACTTTGGTTGGGTCTTTGCCAGAAAAGGCACCGCCACCATGCGGTGCGGCCCCGCCATAAGTATCCACAATGATCTTGCGGCCAGTCAGACCCGCATCACCATCAGGCCCACCAATCACGAATGTGCCCGTCGGGTTCACCCACCATTCGGTATTTGCTGTGATCAACCCATCGGGAAGCACCTGACGAATGTAGGGTTCAACAATGGCGCGAATATCAGCGCTGGTCTGGCTTTCCTCCGCGTGTTGCGTCGATAACACGATAGAGGTGACTTCAACCGGTTTGCCGCCCGCGTAACGCAAGGATACCTGGCTTTTCGCATCTGGCCGCAGGGTGGGTTCTTGCCCGGATTTACGCACCTCGGCCAGACGGCGCAGGATCGCATGCGCATATTGAATGGGCGCAGGCATCAGTTCTTCCGTCTCGGTCGTGGCATAGCCAAACATGATGCCTTGGTCGCCCGCACCCTCATCCTTGTCTGTGCCTGCATCAACACCCTGCGCAATATGGGCGGATTGCTCATGTAGCAAGTTCGTCACATTGCATGTTGCGTGGTGGAATTTATCCTGCTCATACCCGATATCTTTGATACAGGCGCGGGCGATATCATCGATACGGCCCATATAATCCTTGAGCTTTGCCTGATCGGCCAGGCCCACTTCACCCCCGATGACAACCTGATTTGTGGTCGCAAATGTTTCGCAGGCGACCCGCGCTTCAGGTTCTTCAGTCAGCAATGCGTCAAGCACCGCATCGGATATGCGATCACACACTTTGTCCGGGTGCCCCTCGGATACAGATTCCGAGGTAAAAATGTAGTCTTGTCGTGCCATGGGGAAGTGCTCCAATGAGAAATCTCTGTCACGTCAGGAAGCCGTTGTGACAGAACCGATGACCCGTCTATGCGCTGGTGATGTGCAGGTCAATCGCTATTACGTGAACGTACCGTAAAGCCGCCAAAGGTTAAGATAGTGAGTAACAAAAAGAACGGCCATTCGCCCCGGCGCGCGTAAAGGGTCTCTGGCAGCGCTGGCGGCAGCGACACATCAATAAAACCATCAATACCGAGCGGAATCTGATCGATCACGCGCCCCTTGCCGTCAATCATCGCGCTCACCCCGGTATTAGCGACCCGCACCATCGGCAGCCCTTGTTCAATCGCGCGCAACCGCGCCTGTGCCAAATGTTGATAAGGCCCCGCAGCTTGCCCGAACCAGGCATCATTGGTGATCAACAGCAGCAGGCGCGGACGGTCACCGCGCATGATTTCTTCGGCAAATATCCCCTCATAGCAGATCAGCGGAATGGCAGACCCAATGCCTGGCAGGTCAATCGGCCCTGATGCCTGACCAGCCGCAAAGCCGCTGCCTAAATTGCGTGCCAACCCGGTCATGCCTGCCCGACCAAGCCATGCGCTGCCCGGAATATATTCGCCAAAGGGCACAAGGTGTTGTTTGTCATAAATGCTACGGATCACCCCGCCATGCTCCATGACAATCATACTGTTGAAATACTGGCCCGCTTCATCCCGGCGCTGAATACCAAAGACAAGCGGCGCACCACGTGCGGCATCGGCCAACGGGCTCATATCGGATACGATGTAATTTAACAGCGTTGGAATTGCGGTTTCGGGCCAGACCACAAGATCAGGAACCGCGCCCCGCCCTGTCATCGTGATCATTCGGTCCAGAAACACCTGTCGATAGGCAGGGTCCCATTTCTGGTGTTGCGGGGCGTTGGGCTGGACCAGACGGACGACTGGAGCGGCTTTCGGATTGTCCGGCAATGGCATCGGGTTTAGCACCCACGCGGCCACTGCCAGTAGGGATGTAACACCCAAGCCCGCAAGCCAACGCCGCGTGAACAGCGTGGCAATCGCATAACCCGTGACGACAGTGATCAAAGTCAACAAATGGGGGCCACCAAATGCGGCCATTTGCGCGACAGGTGTGGGAACCCAGATGTGGCCCAGCAGTGCCCAAGGAAAACCTGTCAAGATCAGAGACCGAGTCGCCTCCGTCCAAACTAAAGCAATACCGAACACGACCGCGCTTTGTGGTTTGATTCGAGCCGCAACATAGGCCGCCAGCGCCCAAAACAGCGCTGCACCGCCCGCCATCAGCGCCAAGGCAAAAGGGGCCATCCAGCCATGACGGGCAATATCGACCAAGAACGGCTCAACAATCCAATGCAGGGCAAATGCAAAGTATCCTATGCCAAAGCCCCATGCATGGAACGCGGCCTGCCGGGGTGTTTGACTGGTTTGATGGACCATCAACGCAATGGCAACCACTGCAATGGTGGCGGGCCATAGATCGAACGGAGCCTGCCCCAGTCCCGCAATAGCGCCCAACAGTGCCGCCAGCCCAAGCTGTGCCCAGCCACGCAGCGCCGCAAACCGCGCCAATATCCTAGCCATCCTGCGTGCCAGCCAACCGGACCCGCAGGCGTTTGATCCGACGCGGGTCCGCATCAAGAACTTCGAATTCAGGGCCACCGGGATGGACAACCAACTCGCCTCGCACTGGCAAATGACCGGCCAGCATCGTCACGAGGCCGCCCAACGTGTCGATTTCTTCTTCGTCAATCTCTTCATGTTCGGTTAACGCCATGCCGATTTCAGCTTCGAAATCGTCTAGCTCCGTACGCGCCTGAGCCATGTACACGCCAGGCTTTTCCAAAACCCAGCTTTTGGCTTCTTCAATGTCATGCTCGTCTTCAATCTCGCCCACGACCTGTTCGATGACATCTTCGATAGTGACCAGACCGTCGGTGCCGCCATATTCATCGATCACAAGCGCCATGTGTATCCGCTCCGCCTGCATTTTCTGGAGCAAAACACCCAGCGGCATGGATGGTGGAACAAAAATCAAAGGACGCACCATAGCGCGCAGATCCATATCCGGGCTGTCGCCATTGAAACCGTGGCGCAGCGCGAAGTCCTTGAGGTTGGCAATCCCGATCGGAGTGTCCAGCGTGCCATCATAGACCGGCAGGCGGGTCAAACCGCTATCACGAAAGACCGCAACCAATTCGTCGCGGGTAATACTCGCAGGCACCGCGACGATATCGGTTTTGGGAATGGCGACATCTTCCACACGCATGCGGCGCAGGTTAAGCATTCCAAGCATCGACCCGGTCGACACACTCACGTCGGTTGCTGTATCTTCGTGCTCTTGTTGGGGTATGTTGGGCCGGAACACATTCCGAATCCGCGCTAAAACGCCCGCTCTTTCTTCTGTCTGATCCGGCTGCGCGCTTTGCGCAGCGCTAGATGGACCGTCGCCGGTATCGCCCATTTTTCCCTTACCTATATGGGCGCATGCGCCCGATTAGTCCCTATATGGGTCAGGAAGACCCAGTTTGCCAAGTATCTCTGTCTCCAACCCCTCCATCAGGGTGGCATCACGGTCACGTTCGTGATCGAAACCCAACAGATGGAGCGTGCCATGCACAAGTAAATGAATGGTATGATCTCGCAGTGATTTACCCGCCGCATCGGCTTCCTTTGCGCAGGTCTCGAATGCGATGGCAATATCGCCCAACGCATTATCAGGCCCCGGCTGCGGGGCGAGCGGCATTTCGCCATCAATGGCCGCGGCCCGTTCATCCGATGGCCAACTCAGGACATTCGTAGACTGGGGTTTACCCCGAAATCCCTCGTTCAAGGCCGCAATCCGCGTATCATCACAGGCAAGAATGCTGATTTCAAAGACCGAAGGCTCTAGCCCGAGGCGGTCCAACGCGGCATCGGTCGCGGTCTGGGCGAGTGCAGCGATATCACCCCAGCGCGCATCCTCAACCACGCAGTCAACGCTCACTTGGGATCGTCCGCCTCATAAGCCTCAATAATCGCGGCCACCAACGGGTGGCGCACAACATCCTTGGAGGTGAAATAGTTAAAGCTGATTTTGGGAATGTTTTTCAGCAACCGCTCCGCATCCCAAAGCCCCGAATTCACGCCGCGCGGCAGATCGATCTGCGTCCGATCACCAGTGATCACCATCCGCGACCCTTCACCAAGGCGGGTCAGGAACATCTTCATCTGCATTGTGGTCGCGTTCTGCGCTTCGTCCAATACAACAAAGGCATTGGACAGCGTGCGACCCCGCATAAAGGCCAAAGGTGCAATCTCAATCACCTTTTCCTCCATCATCTTGGCCGCCTGTTTACCCGGCAGAAAATCATTCAGCGCATCATAAAGCGGCTGCATGTAAGGATCGACCTTGTCCTTCATATCGCCGGGCAGATAACCGAGCTTCTCACCGGCCTCTACGGCCGGACGGGACAGGATGATCTTGTCTACATGGCCGCTGATCAGCATGTTCACACCTACAGCGACAGCCAGATAGGTCTTGCCCGTGCCCGCCGGACCAATGCCAAAGGCCAGTTCCTTATCAAACAGCGATTTGACATAGGCCTTCTGCGCATCCGTGCGTGGTTCAATCAGCTTCTTGCGTGTCTTGATTTCGACGCGGGTATTGTCACCTTTGAACAGTTCTGTTTGTTCGCTTGGCCCCGCCGGGCCACGTATGGTCTCTGGGCCCATGCGCAATTCACGGTCAATATCGCCAGGTTCGAGCGAACGGCCAGCCTCGAGCCGTGAATAAAGCGATTTCAGCACCTCAACCGCATCTTGGCGGGGGTCATCCTCGCCAATCACGGCAAGCTGATTGCCGCGCCGCAGGATCTGCACGCTTAGCTTGTCTTCGATGGTGGTAAGGTTGCGGTCATATTCGCCGCACAGGTCAATCAACAAAAAGTTGTCAGGAAATTCCAACAGGGTTTCAGTGACGTCTTCAGCGGGTGGGGTGAGGGCACCAGTGGCCAAACAGCTCTCCTTTGAGTCTCTATTTGTTCATGGTGGCAAGGGAATGCTGCGGGCGCAAGGTCGATGGATGGATTGTGACAAAAAACGGGGCGATACTTGTGCAATAATCTGTTGCGTCCCAAAATCGTTTAGTTTGCGGGCGACAGGAAATCATCTTGGACAAACGGAATGACAGCGAGGGCATCGACACCCTCGTAAACCTTGCCCGCTTGGCACCGTCCCTGCGGGGTCCAAACAACTTGCATCTGGCGTATCGCGCCATCGTCGTCGCGTTCAATCACCCGGTAAACTAAGTTTCTGTTATATCTCGACCGCACAAGATCATCAGCATCAAACGCCGCAACAAATACTTGTCGTTCTTTGCGCTGATGTTGTTTCAGGCGCATCAGATAACCCGCCAGAACAACGCACAGTGGGGCGGCAACAATAATCAGGTCCAACAAGAGTGTTTCTGCATAACCCTCATTGAGGCCGAAAACACGTACAGCCGGGCTGAACTTTCCAACAAGATAAAATGAGATGCCCAAATAAGCTAATGTGGGAACCGCCAGTACTGCGGACCAAGTTGTGGTTTTACGCACAAAGTCTGCATGAGTCTTTCCGATGCTGAAACGATCATCATGTCGCGCTTGTTTCATAGTCTTATCTGCCTGAATTATGCCGCACAGCACATGAAACTATGGTCAAGTTCAACGGCTACGACAGCATCCACGGTGATCATCTAGACGATTAGCTCACCCTTCAACGAATTCGGGCTATCCTGCACAACCTTGACCCGACGAACCTGCCCAAGCACATCCACCGGCGCATCGGCATAGACCGCATGCAGATACTCGGACTTCCCAATCATCTGACCCTCTTCACGGCCCGCCTTTTCAAACAAGACCTTCACCTCACGACCGACCATGGACGCCTGCGTCGCCTGTTGCTGTTCACGCAACAGCGCCTGCAAACGCTGCAAGCGGTCGTTCATCACATCCTCGGGCAGCTGCGGCTTTTCGGCAGCTGGCGTGCCAGGCCGGGTAGAGTATTTGAACGAATAGGCCTGCCCATAATGCACGTCGCGAACCAGCTGCATCGTATCTCCGAAATCTTCCTCAGTCTCGCCAGGAAAACCCACGATAAAATCGCCCGACAAAAGGATATCGGGCCGTGCTGCACGAATGCGTTCGATCAGCCGAATATAGCTTTCGCCCGTGTGTTTGCGGTTCATCGCCTTCAGGATGCGATCCGACCCGGATTGCACCGGCAAATGCAGATATGGCATCAGCTTGTCGCAGGTGCCATGCGCCTCAATCAGCGCATCATCCATATCGTTGGGATGGGAGGTGGTGAAGCGGATACGTTCCAATCCGTCAACCTTTTCTAGCTGCCATATCAGCCCCGCCAAACCCTGTTCATGTCCGTGATAGGCGTTGACATTCTGCCCCAGCAGCGTGATCTCCCGCACGCCACTTTCGACCAGTTCCTGCGCCTCGCGGATGATCCGATCCGCCGGGCGCGATACCTCTGCCCCGCGTGTGTAAGGGACTACACAGAAAGCACAGAACTTATCGCAGCCTTCCTGCACGGTCAGAAACGCGGTAGGGCCGCGCTTGGCTTTGCTACGGGTCTTGAGCGTCGCGAATTTGTCATCGTCCGGAAAATCCGTGTCGAGCGCCTTGGCACCCGTCTGCACCGCATCATCCATCGCGGGTAAGCGATGGTAGCTTTGCGGGCCGACCACAAGATCGACCATGGGCTGGCGGCGCATGATCTCCTCACCCTCGGCCTGGGCCACGCAGCCAGCAACTCCGATTTTCAAATCCGGATTTTCCGCTTTCAACCCTTTGTAGCGGCCCAGTTCGGAATAAACTTTCTCTGCCGCTTTTTCGCGGATGTGACAGGTGTTGAGCAGGATCATGTCCGCGTCATCGGGCGATTGTGTTTCCACATACCCCTTGCCGCCCAGCGCTTCGGCCATGCGTTCGCTGTCATAGACATTCATCTGACAGCCATAGGTCTTGATAAACAGCTTCTTGGGCGCGGACATCGGACACTCTTGCAAATTGGGTGGGTCTGCGCCTTCTAACGGGTCGGCCTAGCGCTTGCAATGCGGCGCGAATTCGCAGAGTTTGGCGTGATCCCCCATGTCACTTGGTCCCGATGCATTACCCCAATCTTTCCGCGCTGATCGCTGATCGTCAAACCATTCTGGCCAATGGGCCGGTGGCGCTTTTGCTGATTGAAGATGAGGTGGAGATCAACAGCACCATCGCACATCTGCGCAAGATCGGGTTTGCCCAGATCATCGCGTTTCACGCAAGCGGGCTGAACGTTCCTTCGGATGTTGTCAGCGTAGATTATGATGTACTGCAAGACACTGCATTGCCGGCGATCGTCAACGCGCTGATCGCGGCGGCACCAGGGCTTTGGTTTCACTACTGCTATAACGCGGAATATCTGTTTTATCCGTTCTGCGAACACCGCAGTGTGGATGAAATGGTCACTTTCAACGTCGAAGAACGGCGCGACGTGATATTGACCTATGTGATTGATTTATACGGTGACCAGCCTGATGAGGTCGCGCGCGACGACGCCTATCTGGATCAATCCGGCTATTATGCGCTGGCCCGGAAAGATACCGAGGGCGAGACGCTGGAGCGTCAAATGGATTTCTATGGCGGGTTGCGCTGGCGGTTTGAAGAATATGTGCCGCCCGCCCGACGTCGTATTGACCGGGCATCACTGTTTCGGGCTGTGCCTGGACTGCAGATGATGCCTAACCGCAGTTTCAACATACCGGAATACAATACCTATGCCTGCCCTTGGCACAACAGCATAACCGCCGCGGTCTGTTCATTCCGGACAGCAAAGGCGCTGAAACGAAACCCGGGAAGCCGTCACCAGATCGAGAGTTTTCGTTGGCAGAACTCAACCCCTTTTAGCTGGCAGTCGCAGCAACTATTGGATTTGGGTTTGATTGAACCCGGTCAGTGGTTTTGATGGGATGTGGGTCAAGACCCACCTTACGTTGCTGCAACGATGAATAAGGCCAGTCACCCGGGCGCTTGACCAGCCCGGCATGTACAGGTGCCGATGCGATTACATGCATATGCAGATCAAAGTCAGCCTGATCACGGATGACATGTTCCCAAAAGCGGCGCTGCCAGATGCCTTTTTCACCCCGCCTTAAATGTCCAGCGGGCACATGGGTTGGCGCAGGAGCATGCCGTGAGAATGCTGATTTGATCAAACGCCAACGTTTGGAATAAGCCGCATCATCAGGCGGCAATGTCCAGATCATATGCAGCTTGTTTGGCAAAACCACGGCCCCTTCGATCACGAAAGGCCAGCGTTTCATACAAAGCCGGGTGGCGTGACGTAACAGATCAATATGGCTAACCAGCAGATCAGATGATTGATCCTGCAAGCGGGCTGTAAAGAAATACGTACCACCGGGTACGTGTCGTCGGGTGTAGTTGGACATGCCGCCGACCTTGCGCAGACAAGGTTAATGTCCAGTAAATGCCGGCATCATCGTAAGGTGGATCTTGATCCACCTGCTTTTCAGGATGGTACAATGTCATCATGATCAACGGGCAGGCGCTTGGTCATGCGCGCCAACGCGATATCGGCCTTCCCCTTGACCAGCCATGACAGACCAAAGGCCCAAATACCCACTGCCTCGAACCAAAACACCAGATTATAACTGACCACTGCGCGATGTGCGGCCCCGCCACCCCATATCTTGATCACCGAAGCCACAGCGATCCCCACGAGGCAAGCAATGATGATCCAGCCACAAAAAACATAGATCCGGCGCCGAACAGGTTTGGCGCTGCGGGCAAATTTCAACAGACAAAATGCAGCAAGGCAGGTGAAAAACACCAAGGCAGAGGCGTAGTGAAACAATGGGCTTGTCCCGATCCCCACCATATTTTGCGTCATCGTCGCAATCTGTGCGGTTGGGCTTTCGTTTGGAAACAACGCTACTCCAAACGCTGAGATACCGGCAATGGTCCCTAACCAATCGTCATCAATCATATCCCCTGCGCGGCGCCCATAGCCGCGATATGAAATCAGAAAAACACCAATGGCGCAAAGCGTTCCAACGAAAATGTCGCGGTAGGTCGTATGATAAAAATCACTGATGGAGGGCTCTATCCGGCGATAATCCAGCAAACCACCAATCAACAGCACCAACGGCAAGGCCATGCCAAGTAGCCCGAGGGCCGTGCGCACACGATGATAGGACAGCACCATATCTCTGCGGTGATCGTCGACCATAACAGGCCTTTTTTGACAAAAATTTGAACACGGGCACCTTGGGCGTAATTCAGCCTAGGTGCAAGGGCGTGTCCTGCATTCGCCATTTTATATCACAAGGCGCGGCCCATCTCAGGTCCTGCGCAAACGAATAACAACGTCAACAGAGGCAATTTCTGCCCCCTGCGGCGCATCCGGAACCCGACTGATTTGAAGCTGGTCCGCTGGCGCATCTGTCAGGCGCGCTGTATCTTCCCAGTAAAAATGCGGGTGGTCTGTCATGTTGGTATCAAAATAGCTTTTGGACCCATCGACCGTGATTTCACGCATCAACCCAGCATCGCAGAAGGCGCGCAATGTGTTGTAAACAGTTGCCAAAGACACCTTTTCATCAGCATTTGAGGCCGCGTCAAACAGGCTTTCTGCGGTGACGTGACGATCTTGCCCATCACCCACAAGCAAGCTGGCCAGTGTCATACGTTGCCGTGTCGGCCGCAGCCCGGCCCCCGCCAACCAATCCGCGCTGCGCTGTGTTTCAATATCTGTCATGGTCGCTCTTTTGCTGCCCTAAGTCCTTAATATGGGAAGAAATACCATCGGATCAAATGAAAACGGCATTATGCCCACGCACTTGCTCTCCCAAAGCGCCCGATGTTAGAGGTCGTCACAACAAAGCAATCATAGAAATGAGACGAGCAAGATGGCGGATTATCCCAGTAGTTTTGACAAGGAAGGGTTGCTAAAATGTGCCCGGGGCGAACTTTTCGGGCCCGGTAACGCGCAATTGCCTGCCCCCCCAATGCTGATGATGGATCGGATTACCGATATCTCAGGTGATGGCGGGGCGCATGGTAAAGGACATGTTGTCGCAGAGTTCGACATTACACCTGACCTGTGGTTTTTCGACTGCCATTTCCCTGGCAACCCGATCATGCCTGGTTGCCTGGGCCTTGACGGTCTTTGGCAGCTCACTGGCTTCAACCTCGGCTGGCGCGGCTGGCAAGGGCGCGGTTATGCGCTGGGTGTGGGCGAAGTGAAGCTGACTGGTATGGTACGCCCCGACCGCAAGATGCTGACCTATAAGATCGATTTCACCAAAGCCCTACAGACGCGCCGCCTGACAATGGGCGTCGCCGACGGAATCGTCGAAGCCGATGGCGAGGTGATCTATCAAGTCAAGGACATGAAGGTGGCGCTCTCAGAAAGCTAAGCCGTCATTGCACGATCAGTCTGGCGGCGCATATGCCGCATAGACCTCTGCGGCCGTCATGATTTCGGTCTCGTCGGCCAAAGTATAAAAAGGCGGCTTCTTGTCGATGAAGACCTGCAGCGACAGGCGTAAATCTGACTGCTCATCGAGAATTCCAGCGGCTATCTGGAATGCGTCGCTGTCGATGATGTGATAAAACAAGTTCGATCCGCATTTCTTACAGAAACCACGTTCAGCCCAATCTGATGAACGTATCGTGCTGATATTGCTTTCACCTTCAAATGTCACATTTTCGCAGGATACTTCGAAATACGGTCCCGATGACCAGCGGCGACACATGTCGCAATGACAAGCTGCCACTTTCGGCTCTTTCGCGGTGCCCTTGATGCCAACTGCGCCGCACATGCATCTTCCGGTAAGCTTCAATTCCTGCGCCAAAATCTGACCTTCCATGTATTGGGACGAGCATTTCTGCCCGCCAGACTGTCACGGCAGCCGCGCCAAAGTTTGATTTTGATCATTATTGAACGGGAGGAACCGGGAATTGATAATTGTGGAGCCCATTCAGCTACTTCGCTCAAACCGCACCAATGCCCACCGCCACTTGCCCCCTTGCCCCCTCTCCCCTACACACCAATAAAAGCATTAAGGGAGCAGCTATGCGCCGTGTCGTCGTCACA
This sequence comes from uncultured Paracoccaceae bacterium, assembly GCA_947489445.1. Lineage (GTDB taxonomy): Bacteria > Pseudomonadota > Alphaproteobacteria > Rhodobacterales > Rhodobacteraceae > Yoonia. The sequence continues at coordinate 43,728 of CANLDN010000014.1, read as the reverse complement.
GGATTGGGCATTGTATCGCCCATTGGAAATAATGCGGCTGAAGTGACCGCTGCATTGAAAGCGGGCAAATCCGGCATCGAAGCCTCGCCCGAGATGGCAGAACACGGGTTCCGTAGCCAGATCGCCGGCACGCTAAAGATCGACGTCACCGAACATGTGGACAAGCGCACGCTGCGTTTCATGGGTCCTGGTGCGGCCTATGCGCATATTGCGATGCAACAGGCGATTGCAGATGCCGGACTGGACGAGGATAGCATTTCAAACCCACGCACCGGTCTGGTGGCAGGGTCAGGTGGGCCGTCCACCTCGGCCATGCTGACCGCGCATGAGGTTGTCAAAACCACTGGTGCGACCAAGCGGATTGGGCCGTTTGCTGTGCCAAAATGCATGTCCTCCACGATCTCTGCCAACCTGTCCACGGCCTTTAAAATCAAGGGGATCAACTATTCGATCACCTCGGCCTGTTCGACAAGCCTGCATTGCATCGGCAACGCAGCTGAACAGATCATGATGGGCAAACAGGATGTGATGTTTGCGGGCGGCGGCGAAGAGCTGGACTGGACACTGTCCTGCCTGTTCGATGCAATGGGCGCGATGTCGTCGAAGTATAACGACACGCCGGAAAAGGCATCGCGCGCGTTCGACGCCAACCGCGACGGTTTTGTCATCGCTGGCGGCGGCGGGATTGTCGTGCTGGAAAGCCTGGAACATGCGCAGGCGCGCGGCGCCAAGATTTATGCCGAGGTGACAGGGTTTGCCGCCACATCTGACGGGCACGATATGGTTGCCCCGTCCGGCGAGGGCGGCGAACGGGCCATGCGGCTGGCGTTGGAAACCATCCCCGAGGGCAGAAAAGTCAGTTATATCAATGCACACGGCACCTCTACCCCCGTCGGTGACGTAGGCGAGGTTGAAGCCGTGCGCCGGGTCTTTGGCCAGGGCGCGACACCGCCGATCAGCTCTACAAAGTCGATGACCGGACACAGCCAAGGGGCCACCGGCGCGCAGGAGGCGATCTATTGCCTGCTGATGTTGCAGGATGATTTCATCGCACCATCCATCAATGTCGAAACGCTCGATCCCACGCTTGATCCAGCCGAGATCGCGACGCAACTCGTTGAAAATGCAGGACTTGATACGGTGATGACCAATTCCTTCGGGTTTGGCGGCACCAACGGGTCCATGCTGCTTTCCAAGTTCCAAGGATAGACCAATGACCATTTCGATGCAGGGAAAACGCGGCCTGATTATGGGCGTGGCCAATGAACGATCCATTGCATGGGGCATCGCCAAAGCGATGCACGAGGCCGGGGCAGAACTGGCGTTTTCGTATCAGGGCGAAGCATTTGGCAAGCGCCTGGAACCACTGGCGGAAAGCGTCGGGTCGGACATCATGGTTGATGTGGACGTGACGGATGACGCCAGCATGGATGCGGCATTTGGGCTGCTCAAAGAGCGCTGGGGCAGATTAGATTTTGTCGTCCATGCCATTGCTTTTTCAGATAAAAATGAGCTGACGGGCCGTTTCATCAACACCACGCGCGACAACTTCAAGACCTCGCTTGCGATCTCTTGCTATTCGTTCATCGATGTGGCCAAGCGGGCGTCGGAACTGATGCCGGATGGTGGCACGCTGCTGACCCTGACCTATCAGGGATCGAACCGCGTCACCCCGTTTTACAACGTCATGGGGGTCGCCAAGGCCGCGCTGGAAAGTGCCACACGCTATCTGGCCAACGACCTTGGCCCGCAGGGCATTCGGGTCAATGCGATCAGCCCCGGACCGATGAAAACCCTTGCTGGGGCAGCGATTGGCGGGGCGCGCCGGACCTATAAGCATACCGAACAAAACACGCCGCTGCGCGCCAATGCCACGCTTGAGGCGGTGGGTGGTACGGCTGTTTATCTGGCCTCGGATGCGGGCGCCTGCACCACGGGCGAGATCATTCGCGTGGACGGCGGTTTTCATGTTCTGGGGATGCCGCAGCCCGATCATCTGGTCTGAGACCACGCAACGTTCGGTGGTGTTTTTGGGGGTGCGCAACACCCCTTTGATCCGAATCAGCGCGCGCGCCATTAATGCAGGGGTTTTCGCGGAAATGGCCTGTCGGCATCGCGTCGGCAAAACGTCGGACTTGCGTCGGACCCCTGGCGGGCATTTGGCCAGATTAACGCCCCGCGCGGTGCGAGTGTTAACCCGCCGTTAGTATTCCAGATCGAAGGCCGCGACATCGAGCGGCTGATTGATACGCACATTCACCTGTTCGACCGGTCCACGCCGGAGCACCAGAACAGAGGATGGGTTGCCGTGGTAGTAATAGCTGACCTGATCCGAACCATCGTTTGTCCGCCCGGCAACGTGGAACCGTTGCAGCGGCAGCCCTTCAGCGTTGAGCGCAAAGACTGCGATTGTGCTATCCTGATCGCGCCGCGATATACGTGCCCAGTCTTGGTCGCCAACGAGGCTTTGAAGCAGGGGGCCATCGACGGTCACCCGGTTGCCGGTCACTGATATCCCGGCAGGCAGTTGATCCAGCGTGAAGGTTTCGCGCGACAGCGCCGTCAGAATGTTCACGGCAACCTCGCCCGTGACCCGTTCGGGTGGTTGAGGGAAAGCATCCGGTTTGAAGCGGATCGACGTCGATCCCACCTCGTATAATTGCCAGTCATCATGCGCGATATCGCGATTGGCCCGGCCAAAATCCATGTCGCCGGACCGCTCGATCCGGCCAAATTCGCCGACAAATACGTCGCTGACGCGAGGTGGCAGGATGTATCTGACCGCATCCCTGTCCTGCCAGACGGACAAGGCATTCTGGACCTCGCCCGCATCCCAGAGATCCGGCGTGTTGTCGGTTAGATACAAAAGCTGTGGATCAATGATCTCGGACGGTTGTGAGAGATCGGGCAGATCGGCAATTTCGGCATTCGGTACAAAGACCGGCAGAACCAGATCGCGTGTCAGCGTCCGTGCAAGCCGAAAATCGGCAAGGTAGACATCAAGCGTACCAATCTGGCCCTGAAAGCTGGAACGGGTGATCAACGCCGGCCCGCCATCCAGCAGACGCTCGGCCTGCTGCGCGGCATCGGGGGTATCGTCCAACGCGATGATATCCTCGATCGCTGTGCGAAATGCGTCGATATCAGCAACATCATTGCTGGTTTGTTTGATAGTTACAATCGGATGACCGTTACCATCGCGCGCGCCCAGATCCACGGTCAGCATCCCGCTTTTGACCTGGCCGGCATCGGTGCGGTTGACCGTTACTTCGGCATATTGGGGCGTGATATCTGTAATCGTGACACGGTAGTCATCATAGGTCTGGGTCGCACCGATGCGGGGGCCAGGGAATGACAACACCCGCAGATCAGATGGCACCTTTAGCTCTACCTGCAAATTGGCCCTGAGTGGAATGGCGCTGCCAGCCTTATCCCGTCCGAGAATATCGACGCCATCATATTGATTGGCCCGTGCCATCAACACATTTTCATCTGGTGCATTCTGCGGCTGCACAGTCAGCGTCCGGCCGTCGGACAATTCGACGAATTCCCAACGCACGACATCACCAAAACGGTAGCGTAAAGGTTTTTTGAGATTGATCTCTTTGGGATCAAGGCTGTCTTCCCAAATGGCCCGCAGACTATCGATATAGTTTTCGGCAAAACTGTTCAGGTCGGCGTAATGACCGATGGTCGCCATATCGTGGTGATCGTAGCTGACCCCAACAGGCGGATGGGCCCGATCCAGCAGAAGGCGGCGGGTGGAGACATAGGCGAAGTTGGCGGCAAACAAATGCCCATTCACATCTTCGTTTTCCACGGCGCGCATGCGGTCATGCAGCGGTTCGAGATCTGCGTAAAACGCTTCTTCGGCGTTATATGTATCGACCTGACTGGGTGGAGATGTGAATTGCAGTGAGGCCCAGGTCGCGGCCCCTGCCACGGCGAGCCCGGCCACGAGGCCGATAGTCGTCTTCTTCAAGGTCGCATTTCCTTTGTCGTCGACCCAACCTGGTCCGAATACTCGCTAACGACATGTGCTACGCCGCGTCGATCCCCATGATTTCGATGGCAAAGATCAGGTCCTTGCCCGCCAGCGGGTGGTTCGCGTCAAGCGTCACTTCTTCCTCGGTCACTTCGGCCACGGTCACCTGCACCACCTGCCCTTGCGGCGTCTGCATTTGCAATTGCGTGCCGGGATCAAGCGGGATGTTGTCGGGGATTTCGGAGCGTGGGATCGCCTGCCGTGCGTCGGGGTTGCTGTCGCCATAGGCCTGCGCGCAGGGAACTTCGACGGTTTTCTTGTCGCCCACGGCCATGCCGGGGATGGCGGAGTCGAGACCGGGGATGATCTGACCGGAGCCGACGATGAATTCCAGCGGGTCGCGTCCGTCGGAGCTGTCAAAGGTTTCTCCGTTCGTCAGTGTGCCGGTGTAGTTGATCCGCACGGTGTCGCCCGTTTTCGCCTGACTCATCTGCATACTCTTTTCTACTCTAGGATAGATTGTGCGGCACGCTATTGCCCCTGCCTTGTCATTACAATTGGCTTTGCCTCTTTTCGCCGGAGTGTTGCCGTGACACGATGCATCTGAAACCGGAGGGGAAAATGCCGATCACCACATGTGTTTTTGACGCCTATGGCACGCTGTTCGATGTGAATGCGGCGGCAGCAACGGCGGCTGAGGAACCGGCGCATGAGGCGCTGGCCGCTGTTTGGCCTGCCTTGGCCCGGGACTGGCGGCTCAAGCAGTTGCAATATACTTGGCTGCGCGCGGTGGCAGGTCAGCATTGCGATTTCTGGCAGGTCACGCAGGACGGGCTGGACTGGGCGCTGGAAGCAAACGGGTTGAGCGATGACGAGACCCGCGCCCGGCTGCTGGAGCTTTATTGGGAACTGGCCGCTTATGCGGAGGTACCCGCGATGTTGCAGACGTTGAAGGACCGCGGGCTGGCGACGGCGATATTGTCCAATGGCTCGCCGGATATGCTGGAGGGCGCTGTGACGTCTGCGGGCATTAATGACGTGCTAGATGCGGTGTTGTCGGTGGAAAGCGTGGGGGTCTTCAAGCCGCATGATCGGGTTTACGATCTGGTGGGGGATCATTTCGGCTGTGCCCGGTCGGATGTGCTGTTCGTGTCCTCCAATGGTTGGGATGCGGCAGGGGCCGCGGGGTACGGGTTTCAGACCGTCTGGGTGAACCGGGCGGGCGAGCCGATGGACCGGCTTTATGCCTCGCCCACACACGTCCTGTCTGATCTGACCAAGATACCGGAGTTTGTCTGATGCCCTATTTCGAGGCCGCCGATGGCACCCGCCTGCATTATCTGGATGAGGGTGAGGGGCTGCCGGTGATTGCCCTGGCGGGGCTGACCCGGAATGCGATGGATTTCGATCATGTCGCCCCGCATTTGCCGGTGCGCCTGATCCGGCCCGATTATCGTGGGCGGGGTCTGTCGGGTTGGGCGGATTACACCAGTTATACCATCCCGCAGGAGGCGCAGGATGTGCTGGGCCTGATGGACCATCTGAGGCTGGAAAAAGCTGCCATTCTGGGCACATCTCGTGGCGGGCTGATCGGGATGATGCTGGCCGCGACCGCGCGGGAGCGGCTGACCGGTGTCGCGCTGAACGATATCGGTCCCGAGATTGCGCCTGCGGGGTTGGAGATCATCAAGAACTATATCGGCCGCAAGCCCGCGCAGAAAACCTATGCGGAGGCTGCGGAATTCCGGACGCGGAACTGGGTGCATTTCAAGGGCGTCCCGATGGAGCGCTGGCTGGATGAAGTGCGCGCGCATTACGAGGAAACACCGCAAGGGCTGGTGCTGCGCTATGATCCCAAGCTGCGCGATGCGGTGCTGGAGGCGGGGGCGCAACCGGCCCCTGATCTGTGGCCGCTGTTTGATGCCTTGCATGGGCTGCCGTTGGCCCTGATCCGGGGGGCAAATTCGGACCTGCTGACCGCAGCCACAGCAGACAAGATGGAGGAACGTCGCGCGGATATGATCCGCGTCGATGTGCCGGGGCGTGGCCATGTGCCGTTTCTGGATGAGCCGCAGGCGTTGGATGCGCTGCACCGTTGGTTGGAGAGGCTGCATTGAATATCGACATGATCCGGGCCGCCGCCAAACGGTTGGAAGGCCATGCGCGGCGCACGCCGATCCTGACATCACCTTTTCTGGATGAGATTGCGGGGCGGCGGGTTTTTGTGAAGCCCGAATGTGTACAGCATACCGGGTCTTTCAAGTTTCGCGGCGGCTGGTCGGCGATTTCCGCGCTGACTGACAATGCGCTGAAAACCGGTGTCATCGCATTTTCCAGCGGGAACCATGCGCAGGGGGTGGCCCTGGCGGCCCGCGAACATGGTGCGCCTGCGGTGATCGTGATGCCGGCAGATGCGCCTGCAATCAAAATTGCCAATACAAGGGCTTTGGGGGCAGAGGTGGTGCTTTATGACCGCGCGACCGAAGATCGTGACGCGATTGGCGCGCGGCTGGCCGATGAGCGCGGGCTGACACTGGTGAAACCGTTTGACGAACCGCAGGTGATCGCCGGACAAGGCACTTGCGGGCTGGAGATTGCTGAGGACATGAACGCCCTTGGCATCACCGACGCTGATGTCGCCGTCTGTTGTGGCGGTGGCGGGCTGACATCCGGGATTGCGCTGGCGCTGGCGGCAGATGCGCCGGGATTGCGCGTGCGCCCGGTGGAACCGGAGGGGTTCGACGACGTGACCCGGTCGCTGGCGAGCGGCAGGATCGAGCGAAATGAACGGCTTTCGGGGTCGATCTGCGATGCGATCATCACCCCGCAGCCGGGGAACATCACCTTTCCCATCATGCAGGCCCTTTGCGGGCCGGGCGTGGTGGTAACCGAGGAGGAGTGCCTGCGTGCGATGGCCCATGCCTTCGAACGGCTCAAGATCGTGGTCGAGCCCGGTGGTGCGGCCGCACTGGCGGCCGCCCTGTTCCACCCGGACGCATTTGAAGGCGATGCAATCGTCGCCGTTGCCACGGGCGGCAATGTTGACCCGGATGTCTTTGCCAAAGCTTTGGAGACCTTGAATTGACCCGTTTCACCATCGCCAGTTTCAACGTCAAAAACCTGATCGAGGCGGATCAGGAGTATTACAGGTTCGAGGAATACACCCCCGAGGAATATGCCTGGAAACGTGCATGGATGGCCGACCAGTTGCTGACCATGAACGCGGATATCGTGTGTTTTCAGGAGATTTTCAGCGAAGACGCCCTGCGCGATGTCGTCATCGAGACCGATGAGCTTGGGCTGGCCGCGAACGAGGCGAATATCCCCGACCGGTCCAAAGGCTATGCCCGCAAGGCGATTTTCCGCAAGCTGGCCTATGAACCCTATACCGAAGCGGCTCTTGCCTTTGCCCCGAACCTGTTTGACGGGGAACCGGGGCAGCGGCGGCCCGGTGTCGCGATCCTGTCGCGCTTCGGGTTCGAAGGGTTGCCGGAGGTTATTCAGGAGTTGCCCAGACCGCTGGCCATTCCCTTTACCGATCTGGACGGGGATGAAGGCGGGCATTACCGGATCAAGCGGCTCAGCCGCCCGGTGCTGAAGGTGCGGATCAAACTGGGTGAGACGGTGGTGACCGTCTTCAACTGCCACTTGAAATCAAAGCTGGGCGAACTGCCCCGGCCTGAAGGTGCGCCGTTTCCGCCCGCCGCCGATCTGGTGAATTACGATCCGGCCACCCGGGCGATGGGATCACTGCGGTCCGGCCTGCGCCGCATGGCCGAGGCCTGGGTGCTGCGCAACGCCATTCTGGACGAGCTGAAGGCAGGCAATCCGGTCATGGTGCTGGGTGATTTCAACGATAGCGAACACGCGGTCAGTTCCGAGATCATCACCGGTGAGACCCCGTTTCGCAATTACGCCTGGATGCGCCGGCATGATGCCGAAACCCGGCGGGACCGGTACACGGATGAGGAAAACGAGATCATTCAGGAAAATATCGGGGCCGTGCGCCTGTATTCAGCCGAGAAGCTGTTTGTGCGCAAATCGCTGCGCGATATGGTCTATACATCCGCCTTTGGCGGGGTGTTCGAAAGCATCGATCAGATCCTGATGTCGCGCCATTTTCACCCTGATTTTGCGGGGAAAATCGGGGAAATGGAGTATTTCAGCGTGCTCAATGACCATCTGACGGATGGGTCGCATCCGGAAGCCCCCTATAACAAGCTCGCCTCGGATCATGGGCAGATCATGGCGCATATGGTGATCGGTGATCCGGATGTCTGAACCTATCCAAAAGTACAGGTTGAAGGGAATCATGCATTTCACCTTCCTTATGTATGGGAGGGTTGTCTGCGATCGCCAACTGCTGACCGCGACAACAAGTGCAAGCCGCGCCGGGGAGGGACCCCCATGCGCGGCTTGACCTTATCAGGGGTTTCGACGTGAAAACTGATCGCGGAGATTTCACGCTGCATGCGCAGGTTGAGGGCCCGGAGGATGGCCCGCAGGTGATGTTTGCCAACTCGCTGGGGACACATCTGCATCTTTGGGATCAGGTGGTGGCATTGCTGCCTGCGGGCCTGCGCATCATCCGCTATGACATGCGCGGGCATGGGCAATCGGACGTTCCCGAACCACCCTATTCCATGGGGCAACTGATCAGCGATGCCGAGGCGGTGTGTGATGCATTGGACGTCCGCGATTGCCTTTTCGTTGGGCTCTCCGTCGGTGGCATGGTGGCGCAGGGACTGGCAGTGAAACGACCGGAAATCATGCGGGCGATGGTATTGTCGAACACGGCGGCCAAGATCGGGAACGCGGCCCTGTGGCAGGACCGGATCGCTGATCTTGAACGGCTAGGGATGGCTGGGATTTCGGATACAGTAATGCCACGTTGGTTTGGGAAGGGTTTCTATGGCACGCCCGAAATGGCACCCTGGCGCGCCATGCTGGCGGCCACGCCGCAGGACGGCTATTCCGGGATCTGTGCCGCGATTGCCGGGACTGATTTCTATACGACCACGAGCGGATTGCGTCTGCCCACCCTTGGGATCGCCGGGTCCGAAGACGGAGCCACCCCGCCCGATCTGGTGCGCGAAACCGTTGATCTGATCCCCGGCTCACAATTCGCGCTGATGCGCCGCACCGGACATTTGCCCTGCGTTGAGGACCCGGCGGGGTATGCCGCCTTGCTGAACCGCTTTCTTGAAGAAACCGGGCATATGTCGCCTATTTCATGATCCCCAACCTTTCGCGCAGTTCGTCTCTGGGGACGTGCGAATTGGCCTGCACATCCCGGCTGACGCTATCAATAAACCGGTCGAAGGGGACAAGAAAACGTTGGTCGATGTTGACCTCAGCTGCGGCCTGCCGCATCAGATTGACCCACCGGGCACGCTGATAATCGGTGATATGCATCGCCACGTGTTTCCAGATGACAAAGCCAAGGTCGCCCCGCTCGGTCAGATAATCTTTTGGACCACCGAAAACGACCGAAAACCAACCCGCGAGGTATTTAGCGTGATCGGCCTCGCCCTCTTTAAAAAGCGGTGACAACAGCGGATCGACCAACGCCTTTTCATAAAAGGCTGTTGTCATTTCAGTGATGCGGTCTGCACCGCCCGCGACATCAAAAAGTGTCTGAGGTTGATAAACTGTCATCGGAATGTTCCTGTCCAAAATGCCCGAACGCTATTGCGCGAGCGATAAGATGGCGGCGTGCAGGGCCTGCGCGTCTGCCGCAGGCTGCCAGCCAAAACTGTTGCGTGCCACGTCGCCTGAAAAGTGCTGGTTCATGCCAAACGCAGCGGCAAACATACCGTAGGATTGACCCGCCTCTTCGTCGGCGGCCGCACGGGCGGGCAGGTCAAGGGCGTTGCCGATTTCACCGGCAAATTCCGCCATACTGATTGACTGATCCGCAGCGAAGATAGGGCCACTTTCGGCGTCGGACTGAGTAATGGCGGCAACAAGAAGTCGCCCGAAGTCATCGACATGCACGGTCGACCAGATCTGGTTACCATCACCAACATAGAGCGCCGCCCCATTCGCACGTGCGGCCCCGAGTACGGCCTGCGGGATCACGGCACCAGGGCCACCATAGACCAGCGACCCAAAGACAACATGGGTCCGCACACGCGTGTTGCCTGCGTCAAGGATCGCCTGATCAAGAGCGGCCCGCCCCGCCAACGGCGGCGGAGGGTTAATCGTCACGGGGCTTGTCGGCTCGGCGGTGGTCGGTCCGAAAACGATGCTGCCGCCATGTGCCACGAAACGTCCGCCCTCGGGCAACCCTGCGATCATGGCAAGCGCTGCGGCTTGACTGATCGGCCAAAAATCGGGGTTGTCGCTGGCTGCTGCATGGATGACGGCATCGACATCCGCCGCGACCTTCTTAAGGCCCTCAAGGTCAGTCAAATCCACTGCGACATCGTGCTCGCCCAGCGCGGTTCCCGGCCGTTTGACCATGATTGGTGTGTGTCCCGCGGCCATCAACGCCCGATGGGCCGCTGATCCGATGAAACCTGTTGATCCGGTGATAAGGACGCGCATGACTGTTCTCCTGTTTGCTGATCACAAGGTAACACCCAATATAATCGGATAAAGCCTTGCGATTTTGGAATAATAATCCCAAAAATGGGACAATGTATCGGAACCCGAACCATCTTGTCACGCTTGCAGCCGTTGCCAAGGCGGGCAGCTTTGCGGGTGCAGCCCGAAGGCTCGGTATGCCGACGTCAACGGTGACCAATCATATTGCAGCGCTCGAGGCCAACGTGGGCATCGATCTGATCCAGCGTACGACGCGCAGCATTCGGCTGACAGATCAGGGCCGCTTGCTGGCGCAAGAGGCGCAGGACGTGGTGGATGTCTTGCAAGCCTCGGCCTCTCGGATCGCGGCACAAAAGGATCGCCCGACGGGCAAATTGCGTATCTCCGTGCCGTTCACCTTCGCTTCTGACCTGCTGGCACCGGTGCTTGTCGCGTTTTCTGCGGCCTATCCGGACGTCAAGCTAGAGGTCGTGGCGGATAACACCTTTGTCGATTTGATTGCAGGCGGTTTCGATCTGGCCATTCGCATTGGCGAGATGGAAGATTCCAGCCTGATTCAAAGAAAGCTGGGGCGCGCACGGCAGGCGCTCGTCGCGGCCAAATCTTATCTCGACGCTGCTGGCCGACCCACATCAATTGACGATCTGGAACAACATAAGATCATCACGCTCCGCCCGGATATGCCCTTGGTTCTGAGCGGTGAAGGTGGTGGCGCCGATATCGCTGTTACATCGCAGGTTTCGGTCAATGATCCACGGACAATGGCGGCAATGGCCCTAAACGGTGGCGGCATCGCCGCCCTACCCCTATTTTTGGTGAACCAACCGCTGCAAGACACCCGGCTTGAGGTCGTCTTGCCAGAATGGCCACCCCGCCCGATCGACATATCCATGGTGTATTATGGACACACCGCGCAAAACCCACTGACACGGTTATTTGCAGACTTCGTCGCCAACAACGTTACGTTCTAGTCCGATCCGGGACATCGCTACCGCGGCAGTCATCAATAGCAGGCTTGCAAAGTGAACCAAGCGGTTTAATCCTGTGCCGATGGATAAACGCCTGCCAATCACTTTCATTCTGATTTCCGTCATGCTGGACAGTATGGGGATCGGGCTGATCATGCCGGTCATGCCAGACCTCATTCAAGAGGTCGAAGGTCAGGGGATCGGTGCAGCGGCGGTCTGGGGCGGCATTCTGGCAACCATCTTTGCCGCGATGCAATTTTTGTTCGGACCGACCGTGGGTAATCTGTCGGACCGCTACGGGCGGCGTCCCGTCCTGATCATCTCGCTGGTGATCATGGCGTTTGATTATGTGCTTATGGCGCTGGCGCATACGATCTGGCTTTTGATTATCGGGCGGTTCATTGGCGGGATCACGGCGGCGACGCAATCAACCTCGGCGGCCTATATGGCCGATATCTCAAAGCCGGAGGAGAAAGCCGCGAATTTCGGTCTGATTGGTGCCGCTTTCGGGGTCGGGTTTGTCCTTGGCCCGCTTCTGGGCGGTTTTCTGGCAGAGTTCGGGACCCGCGCACCGTTCTGGGCCGCCGCATTTCTAGCCGCAGCCAATGCCGTTTTCGGATACTACGTTTTGCCCGAGACCGTCACTGACCGTATTCGCCGTCCTTTCGAATGGCGCCGGGCCAACCCGCTGGGCGCGTTCAAGAATATCGGTGACCTGCCCGGGCTGAAACGGCTGATGCTGATCACATTTGTCTACACCATCGCGTTCTTTGTCTATCCGGGGGTTTGGGCATATTTCGGAGCAGAACGGTTTGACTGGGGGCCCGGGATGATCGGCCTGTCGCTTGGCGTTTTCGGGATTGGTATCGCGATTGTGCAGGGGTTGCTGATCCGACCCATCCTGAACATGATCGGGGAACGCAAGGCGGTTATCCTTGGCCTGTCGATTGACGTGCTGGCCTTTGTCATGCTGGGCTTTGTCACGCAAGGCTGGATCGCACTGGCCCTGACACCGCTGACAGCGTTGGGGTCGATTGCGGGGCCTGCCCTGCAGGGGATCATGTCGCGCACCGCATCCGACGACCAGCAGGGGGAATTGCAAGGGGCCGTCACATCCATCAACGCGGTGGCGACCATTGTGGCGCCCTTGGTGGTCACCCAGACCTTCTGGTACTTCACCGCGGCGGGGACCCCGTACTACCTGCCCGGTGCACCGTTTCTACTGTCGGGGGTCTTGACCATCTTCTGCATCATTGTGTTTATGCAGACGCCCCGGCCAAAGCGCGCCCGCGTCACATAACGTCGCGATCAGACTTGCACGCTGGTGGGCCCGATGGGACATGTTTCGTCAAACAACACTTGCAGGACCATGCCATGCCCCAGATCAAAGCCGCCGTTTGCCACCAATTCGGGCAGCCCCTGACAATCGAAACGGTCAACCTCGCCGCGCCAAAGTTGGGCGAGATCGAGGTGACGCTGAAGGCCTGCGCAATCTGTCATTCCGACATCTCCTATATTGACGGCGCCTGGGGTGGCACGCTGCCCGCGGTCTACGGGCACGAGGCGGCAGGTGTGGTCAGCGCGTTGGGTGAAGGCGTGCACGGTATTGGCGTTGGTGATCCGGTGGTCGTGACACTGATCAGGGCCTGCGGGACCTGCCCGTCCTGCGCAGGCGGCAAACCCGTGGTCTGTGAAACCGGGTTTGAGGGTGGTCCGCTCACAACGCAAGACGGCGCGCCGCTACATCAGGCGATGTATACCGGTGGCTTTGCCGAACGTGTGGTGGTCGATCAAAGTCAGGCCGTGAAGCTATCTGATGCGATCTCGATGGAGTCCGCATCATTGCTGGCCTGCGGTGTCATCACGGGCGTCGGGGCCGTCGTGAATGCCGCCCATCTGCGGGCCGGGCAGGATGTGGTTGTGATCGGGGCCGGCGGCGTGGGCCTGAACGCTATCCAAGGCGCACGCATCGCAGGCGCACGCCGGATTGTGGCTGTGGATATGTCAGAAGAGAAGCTCGCCATTGCACGCGAATTCGGCGCGACAGACGGCGTGCTGGCCATGGATGAAAAACCATGGCGCGCAGCGAAAAAGGCGATGGGGCGCGGGGCGGATGCGGTGTTTGTTACCGTCGGCGCGATCCCGGCCTATGATCAGGCCCCGCAATACCTGTCTAACGGCGGCAGGGTGATCATGGTAGGGATGCCGCATTCGGGTGCGACCTCGACCTATGAACCGGTGATGCTGGCGGCCACAGGTCAGGGCATGGTCGGCTCCAAGATGGGCGACGTGGTCATTGCCCGCGATATTCCATGGATGGTTGATTTGTATGAGCAAGGCCGATTGAAGCTGGACGAGCTGATCTCGGGCCGCTGGTCGCTGGAGCAGATCAATGATGCAATTGCCGACACGAAGACCGGGTCGGCCAAGCGGAATGTGATCATCTTCGACTGACAGAGGCCCAGTCGTAAGGTGGATCAAGATCCACCTTACTCGTCCATCACGCCGTCCCAATCATAGACGACTATCCCGCCGGTTTCGCGGGCGTCAAGCGAACGATAAAGCGCGCGGGCTGGGGCATTGTCGGTTTCTGTCGCAAGCCATATCCCCTCGCACCCGCGATCACGGGCGATCGCCATCAACGCGTCACACAGGCGTTTGGCGATACCCCGGCGCTGGTACGCGTCGCGCACACCAACCTCGGCGATAAAGAACGCAGGGGCCTTGTCCGGATGCAGCATGATCTGGCCAGTCGCCATTCCCACGACCTCTGCCCCATCGCATGCCAGTATGATCTCGTGCATCGAGTCCGACAGAAAGGCACCCACCTGTTCAGGCAGGATCGGGTTGTCGAAAAGCCCCGTTTCTGCGCCCAATAGCGTGTCCAGATCGTCTGGACCTAAATGCCGAAGCGTGATTGTCTCGCCCATAACATCCTCCAAACCTAAGGTGCACGCCATGAAACTCGCCGATCTTGATGTGATTGTCACGGCACCACCCGCCCCGGGCTGGGGTGGGCGCTATTGGATCATTCCGAAGGTGACAACAGACACCGGCATTGTTGGCTACGGCGAATGCTATGCATCCTCTGTCGGACCCGAGGCGATGACCGCTGTTATCAAGGATGTGTTCGAACGGCATATGGCAGGTGAGAACCCGGAAAACATCGAACTGATGTTTCGCCGCGTCTATTCCGCAGGCTTCACCCAGCGCCCAGACTTGACGGTCATGGGCGCATGGTCAGGGCTTGAAATCGCCTGCTGGGACATTCTAGGCAAGGACCGGGACCGGCCCGTGCATGCGCTGATCGGTGGGCGCATGAATGACCGGATCAGGGCTTATACCTATCTCTATCCCCGTCCCTCTCACCCGCTGCCTGCCTTCTGGGCCAGTCCCGATATGGCGGGCGAGGTGGCGCTGGATATGGTGGAAAAAGGCTATACGGCCGTCAAATTCGACCCCGCTGGACCTTACACCATCCGTGGTGGTCATATGCCCGCGATGGGCGATATCGCCATGTCGGTCGCGTTCTGTGCTGCCATTCGCGAGGCGGTGGGCGACCGCACCGATCTGCTATTTGGCACCCATGGGCAGTTCAGCACCGGCGGGGCGATCCGTCTGGGGAAGGCATTGGAACCCTACAACCCGCTTTGGTATGAAGAACCCATACCGCCCGATAACGCGGCCGAGATGGCCAAGGTGGCATCTGCTGTGTGCATCCCCGTGGCGACCGGCGAGCGGCTGACGACCAAGGCGGAATTCGCCGAAGTGTTACGCCAAGGGGCGGCCACAATCCTGCAACCGGCATTGGGGCGTGCGGGTGGCATCTGGGAGACCAAGAAGATCGCTGCATTGGCAGAAGTCTATAACGCACAGATGGCACCACATCTTTATGCAGGTCCGGTAGAATGGGCAGCAAACGTGCAACTGGCGGCATCAATCCCGAATATCTTGATGGCCGAAACGATTGAGACGCCGTTCCACAACGATCTGATCAAGGGCAGTATCACCGTTGAGGGCGGCTATATCCCCGTCCCCACCGCCCCCGGTCTCGGTATTGATTTTGACGAAGACCTCGCCCGCGCGCATCCTTACGATGGCGACGGATTGCATCTGCAGATGCAGGAACACCCCATAAGCTATCATGAGGTGAACAACTTTGCGGGTGGGGCGCCTGTAAAGATGGAATGAGCTGTCTTGGCCCACTTGATTGTGGGACGTGACGGCGGTCAAAACGATGCATGGTCCGCTTTGCGATCAATTTGACAGTTTCAGAACTAGAACCTAGGCACGTCATCATTATCGAAATCCGTTCGGGGCGAAGACATGATTGATCATTCTGGGATTAGTGTTTCTGACTTTGAGCGTTCCAAGTCATTCTATGAGAAAGCCTTGGCCCCGCTAGGAGCATCCTTTCTTCATTTGGTGCCGCCAGAACATACAGGCGGCGTGAAGGTGGGCGGCTTCGGAACGGATACCTCGTGCTTCTGGATTGATGAAGGTGAAGCACAAAAACCGCCCGTACACTTTGCTTTCAAAGCCGAAAGTCGCAGTGCCGTTGACGCGTTTTATGCGGCGGCAATCGGTGCCGGAGGTAAAGACAATGGCAAACCGGGTCTCCGAAAACACTACCATGAAAATTACTACGGCGCCTTTGTTTTGGATCCTGACGGGAACAATATCGAAGCGGTTTGCCACAAGCCGGCGTAACAAGTTCCAAGTCAGTGTACGGGCACAGCCTCGAAAGCGTTGTGCGATCAGATTGCCTTGCATCGCTTACCTGACATTCACCTGCCCTCTTCCCATCGCCCCAATCTTCGCCTATCACTGAACTGCGTTCAATTGAGGGTGACATGGCAGGTAAAGTGGCTCAGCGGCGCGCGGCGTTGCGTGAAAATCTGGTTTTGATCGCGGAACGGACGATCTCGGAAAAGGGGCTGACAGCTTTGCGGGCGCGTGATCTGGCGTCTGAGGCCGGATGTGCGGTGGGTGCCATCTATAATGTCTTTGGCGATCTGACCGATCTCGTGCTGACCGTGAACGCGCGCACCTTCCATCGTTTGGGCGCTGATGTGGCAGAAGCCTTGGCCGAAGCTCCGCAGGATCCGGTCGAGCAGTTGATCGTGATGGCGCAGGCATATCACAAGTTTGCCGCTGACAATCATCTGAGCTGGCGTGCCTTGTTTGATGTGGAGCGTGCGCCGGATGAGGCCGCGCCCGATTGGTATCTGGAAGAGATGGGGCGTTTGTTCGCCTATATCGCGGACCCGCTGGCCGTGATCTTCCCCGGACGTGATTCTCATGAACATGCACTTTTGACCCGCGCGCTTTTCTCATCGGTGCATGGAATCGTGCTTTTGGGGCTCGATCAGGCATCATCTGGCGTTCCCGCAGAGGATATAGACCGCATGATTGCCCTTGTTTTAAGGCAGTTGACGGCCTCATCATAAAAAATTGAACATTGTTCAATTTTTTTCTTGATCGGCAGATCGCTAATTGCTATCTCTATTTTATGAACAGTGTTCACGCACTGAGATGAAACGGAGAGACAAATGTTCAAGACACTTGCCACCCTGATCAATGGGCAGAATGCACGGGCCGAAGACCGCGTGCGCGATGCATTTGCCATTGAACTGATTGACCAGAAAATCCGCGAGAGCGAAGGCAGCCTTCGCGCCGCGAAAGCGACCCTTGCCAGCCTGATCCAGCGGCAACGCTCCGAGCAAAAGCAACACAGCGCCTTAAAAAGCCGCATCGCTGACCTGACCAAGCGCGCCAAGGAAGCGCTGGACAATGACCGCGAAGATATGGCCGCAGAGGCCGCCCGCGCCATCGCATCGATGGAAAACGAACTGACGGTGCGGACCGAAACGCTGGACCGGCTGGACCAAAAGGTGATCCGCCTGCGGTCGTCCATCGAAAGCGGTCACCGCCGGATCATCGACCTTAAACAAGGTGCCATTCAGGCCCGCGCCGTGCGCCGCGAACAAAGCATTCAGATGCAGATGTCGCGCACTGGTGTCACATCAGGCAGTGTGGAAGAAGCAGAGGAACTGATCTCGCGTGTGCTTGGTAAAGACGACCCGTTCGAGCGGTCTGAAATCCTTGCCGATATCAATAGAGATCTGGACGGCGACACGATTACGGATCGGATGGCTGATGCAGGGTTCGGCACGGCCACAAGATCCACCGCCGACGATGTTCTGGCCCGCCTGAAAACATCCAAGAAATAAACCTAACACATCAAACTACCTAACGAAGGAACGGAAAAATGGCTGTACAAAAATCTGATAACGCACTGATCATGTTCGTAAATGGCGCAGGTGTCGCCGTTGCATACGGGATGCTCGCGATCTCGCTCTGGCTGTCCACCGACGTGCCGCTGTCGACCAAAGGGTTCTGGGCGATGTCGGTGATGATGCTGACGCTGGCCTTGGTCAACTTCGTCAAATACCGCTTTGACGACAAGATGTCAGAGGACCGCATCCAGCGGATTGAAGACGCCAAGAACGAAAAACTACTGTCGGACTATGTTGGCGAAGCCATCTAAGAGGTCCCTCCTCGAACCTCGCCTGTGGAAACATGGGCGGGGTTCACCCTTTTCAAAACCCAATCTCTTCGTCAGAGTTGTCCCATGAGTTTCATACGCCAGTTCGCCGCCCGGATTGTGGGCCAGTCCATTCGCATCTTTGCCCGCGCCATCACGGCCGTGCGTGCCGATTGGCAGGGGATTGAGCCGGTGCCACGCCAGCGTGTCTATTATTCCAACCACACCAGCAACGCAGATATGCCGATGATCTGGTCGGTCCTACCACCCGCCATGCGGCGCACCGTGCGCCCGGTAGCCGCCGCTGATTATTGGTTGAAGAACAAGGTCCGCGCCTTTGTCGGGCCCGAAGTTTTCAACTGTGTGCTGGTCGACCGCCGCCCAGAGGTCAAAGACAAACCGATGGACAAGATCATTGCAGCGCTGGACGAAGGATCATCACTGATCATTTTCCCCGAAGGCAACCGGAACATGACCGATGATCCGCTGCTGCCTTTCAAGGCAGGGCTCTATAACATGGGCGTCGCGCGGCCAGAGGTTGACCTGGTCCCTACATGGGTCGCCAACCTGAACACAATCATGCCAAAGGGCGAGGTGATCCCCCTGCCCCTGATCTGCACAGTCACCTTCGGGGAACCGATCCATGTAAAGGAGGGCGAGAGCAAGGATGATTTCCTCAAACGCGCCTCTGATGCGCTGGTCGCACTCGCGCCGGAGGGTCGGGGATGAGCGCGACAACCAATGATATCCTGCTGCTCGCCTTTGGCAGTTTTGGCATTCTGGTCGCCCTGACCTTTCTGGGTGAAGTGCTGCGCGCACGCGAGGGGGCCAATTTCGACAATCCGGTGCTGGATACCTATATGACGCGGGTGCAAAGTTGGTGGGGCATGGTTGCCTTTGTCGGGATTGCCCTGCTGCTCGGCAAGGCGGGGGTGATGACGCTTTTTGCCTTCGCGTCCTTTGCGGCCTTGCGCGAATTCCTGACGCTGACGGCTAAGGCGCAGGCAGATCATATCTCGCTCGCGCTGGCATTTTTTGTTGTCCTGCCGCTGCAATACATCTTTGTCGCGCTGGAATGGAGCGGGCTTTATACCGTGTTCATCCCAATCTATGCCTTTCTGCTACTGCCGATTGTGTCGGCCCTGCGCGGCAACTCAGAGCGGTTTTTGATGCGCGTGGCTGAAACCCAATGGGCGCTGATGATCACAGTGTTTTGCGTCAGCCACGTGCCAGCCCTCGTCACCCTGGAGATCGACGGTTACGCGGATCGCAGCGTATTACTGATCGCGTTTCTGGTGATGGTGGTGCAATTTGGCGACCTGCTGGAGTATTTCTTTGGTCGTCGGATCGGCAAAAGACGGATCGCACCGGGTCTTTCGCCCAAAACATGGGAAGGCATGGTCTGCGGCGTGGTTAGTGCGGCGCTCATCGGTGGATTACTTAGCTGGATTACGCCGTTCGGAACGCTGGGCGCGATGCTTATGGCTGCTATCGCCTCACTCGTTGGAATGTTTGGCAGTCTGGTCTTTGCCGCGATCAAGCGCGACCGCGGGGTGAAGGATTGGTCACATCTGATCCCCGGCCAAGGTGGTTTTGTCGATCAACTCGACAGTGTGATTTTTGCAGCACCTGTCTTCTATCAACTGACCCACTATTTTTACTTCTAGGGTCGCCTGATCCCAAACTGGGGCAGTTTCGAAAGATTTTTGGCGACAAGCGTACCAATTCCGCCGACTTGATGCCGTTTTATAGCGCGGTAATCCTCACGGCTTTTGCGGATCATCTGGGCAATGGACCTGTTAGATGCCCCCCCGATCCGCATGCGGACCATGACCTGCGGAATGTAGGCCAGCCTTACCTGTCCTGTTGTCAACCAACGCAGCATCCCGTCATAATCTCCTGAAATCCTGTAGCTGGTGTCATATAGGCCTGCGCGTCGAAACACCTCGCGCCGCAGATAAAGTGTTGGATGTGGCGGCATCCAACCGCGTTTCAGCCGCTGTTGCGCGTATGCGCCTGCGCGCCAATAACGGATCACCCGGGCGCTGTCATCGCGGGCCACGTATTCAAGATCACCATAGACCCCATCAATCGCGGGGTCCTGCATCACCTTTGCGACCTGAGCCAGAACGTTACGCGAAGCCAGATAATCATCCGCGTGCAGCAAACCGATCACATCGCCGGTCGCGCGCGCAATCCCAGTGTTGATTGCGTCGTAGATACCGTCGTCTGGGGCCGAATTCAGGACCATATGCGGGTGCCCATGATCCTTTAGAAACGTCAGTGTGCCATCGGTTGATCCGCCATCCTGCACCACATGTTCAACATCGCCATGGCTTTGTGACAGCAGACTTTTGATAGACGTTTGCAAGGCATCCCCGCCGTTTTTCACGGCTGTTACGACTGAGATTTTCATTCTGCGGCCTTTCTGGTGGGCGTGTGCTGTGCAGACAGATCGATGCCCAGCACATGGCGAATTGCGGTGATCGGGTCGGCCTCGGACCGGTTGAGGTATCGCTGCACCTCGCCCAATTTCGCATCAACAAGGTAGCGGTACCAAAACCCTTGCAGGACGTGGAATGTGCGGCCTTCCGCCCCGTCCAGAAACCCAAGGCGCAACACGTAACGATACGCAAAATAGATTCCCGCGCGCAGTCCTCCGGGCAGGCGTCGATACAGATGTTCCTTGATCCAACGCTTGACGGCGGCCTGCTGTCCGCCACGCAGTTGGGCGATGCTTTCCAAAGGCAGGAAGCCGTAGGTCTGGTTCAGGATATCGATAACCTCGCGATTGGCATAGGCGTTGTGTTTGGCGATCCACCAATCAAGGGGCTGACGGTTGTCATCGATGATCACACCGGAAAGCGCGGCTGTTGGGCCGTCAACGATGATATGTTCATCCATCCACCGATCTTCGCAGTGTCCGGCCCCGTTCCGAAACAAACGCAGGACGCGGATCGGGAATAGACCGCCGTACCGGATCGGGCGGCCCATGAAATTCATATGCCGACCAATGTAGACGCCCGGCACGTCCGGCAGCCCGGCACTGATCTGCGCGGCCAGATCGGGAGTCACAATCTCATCGGCATCCAGCCGCATCACCCAGCCCCCATCACCGACAATCTGATCCAATGCCCAATTGAACTGCGTGGCGTAGTTGATCCAGGAGTTGTGCAGCACCTGTCCCCCCACCGCCTGCGCCCGCATAACGGTGTCATCGGTTGACCCACTATCGACAACCAAAACACGGGTCGCAAAATCCGCGACCGAGGCGATGGCGCGTTCGATATGCAATGCCTCGTTGCGGGTCAGGATGATGACGGTGATATCGGTCATGTTGCGGGCCGGGTTTGCATGGGGTTACCCACCCCAACATGGCCAGCAGGCAGGTTGCGCATAGCGACTGCGCGCGCTCCCAGAATTGCCCCCGCACCGATGATCACGCCGGGTCCGACAAAGGCATCGGCACACACCCAGGCGTCAGGTGCGATCTGAATTGGAGCCTTGATCAAAGGACGGATCGGATCACGCCAGTCATGCGTGCCGGCACAAAGATGTGCGTATTGCGATATCGTCGCCCGCGCCCCGATATGGATTGGCCCCAACGCATACAGAATAGCGCGATCACCTATACCCACCTGATCATCAATGCGCAGATTCCATGGAATGGTGATCCGCACACTGGGGTGAATACGGACGCCTGGCCCGACACGCGCCCCAAACAGCCGCAACAGCATGACACGCCACCCCCAAAATGGCCGGGGGCTGAACCGGAATAGCGGCTGACAAATCCCCCACAGCATGCGGGCAATAAGTTCTCGATTGCTCCAACTGCGGGTGCTACGATTGGTGGCAATGTCTGCCTGCGCACTCATGCGGTCACCCCGTCGACCTGTGACAGTGCCAAATCGCGATAAAGCCGGGCAAAGGCCGCAACCATCGCATCGGCAGCGAAGTCGCGGATCATCCAGGCGCGACCCTTTGCGCCCATGGCCTGCAGATCGGCCTTGGCCAATCCAGCAATCGCCTCTGTCAGGTCATCGCGGGCCAAATCGAGACACAGACCACAGCCTTGGCGCGCCAGCCCCTGCCAAGGGGTGGCGGTGGACGTAACAACCGGCACGCCATGAGCCAAAGCCTCGGCCACTGCGATGCCGAAGTTTTCGGAATGGCTAGGCAGTACAAAAAGGTCAGCATTGGCAAAGGCGGCGGCTTTGGCTTCACCCTCGACATGACCATGAAACCTCACACGGTGGCCATGTGGCGCTGCTTCGGCGCGCAGGCTTGCCACATAGTCAGGCGCACCTGTACCATAAACATCTAACCGCGCATAGCTTGGCAATTGGGCCAAGGCATGCAGCAGCAGATCCACTCCCTTTTTTGGATGTAGTCGCCCCAGAAACAACAGCCTGAGCTGATTATCATCGCGCGCCGCACGTGGTGGCATGACAGGGATATCCACACAATTGGGGATCACCGTGGTCGCAATACCTGACAGTCTGGCGACGCTTTGGGCCGCCTCGGGCGCGGCAGTGATGTGCAATGTACAATCATCTGATCGCACAAGTTGAGCGGCCCGTTCAAAAAGATGTTTGATCCGCAGGCGTGGGGCATCTGCCCAATCTGCAGTGGCCTGCAAGGCCCCACGTGGAGACCAGACAACGGGTCGACCCATCAGGCGCGCCAAGGCCAATGTCGGCAAGGTTGGGGCGTTATAAGTCGCCGTAAGATGCACCAAATCCGCCCAAGCAATGGCACGCGGCAGGCGCGCAATTAGACCGGGTGACAGGCTATGCCCTGCAATCCGGCGGGCATAATGCACCGGGTAAGGTAAAGTTTCCGGTGTAATGCGATCACTGCGCCGCGGACTGGCCGCATCCGTTGTCAACACGCGCAATGTCATATCGGGCCGGGCCGCGATGCCGTCGCAAATGGCTTTGGTTGACCAGATTGGTCCACCCCAATAGGTCGCTGGATAAAAGGACGGCGTGACATGCAGTATCTTCATGCGGCCACCTGCAAAGCCGGATCGCGATACCGCAGGATTCGCGCCGGATTGCCACCGACAATGGCGCCATCGGGGACGTCTTTGATAACGACGGCACCGGCCCCGATGACAGCGCCCCGGCCAATCCGATGGCATTGTGGCAGGATCATTGCACCAGCCCCGATCCACACATCAGCAGCGATGACTTTAGGGCATGGCTGGGGGACAGATCGCGGATCAAACCCGTGATCATGAGTGTAAATCACTGCGGCTTCAGAGATCAGAACGCCCGGTCCGATGATCAGCCCTCCGGTCGTGTCCAGATGCACATTGCGATTGATCTGCACCCCATCCCCAATCACCAGCGGCGCGCCTTTAAGCTCGCCAGAGGCTGCGACACCACGCCAGAGATAACAATCAGTACCAATGCTGACGATGCCCGGCTGGGCAAAGCGTACGCCGGGCTGAAAACGGCTGCCCATCCCGACAGAGGCTAGGGTTGCACGATGAAGCCGGGTGGCAACACGCAAACCAATCCGGCGCCCCAATGCCGCCGTGATACGTGATGTCCAGAAAAGCGGACGCAGGAAGAGATCAAGCAACATAAAGATGGCTCCTTTCGCTGCCGACCCGAGGGGTCCAGACGGCATAGCGGGTAACAAAGACGGCAATCATCATCATGATCAGCACAAGCTGGGCTGCCGCCCCCACGATGAAGGCGCTGAAAGATGACTGCAGCGTGGCTTGGATGAACGGGTAAAACAGCGTTGGGTAAAGCAGGAAGGCACCATAGCGGATGGCACCGAAGGGCGACAAAAGCACAGCCTCGCCTACCCGATAGAACCAGCCCAGCGCAAATCCGACAGCGACCCCGACCCAGCCGAAGTTGATAAAGGCTTCGCCAGGGCCGGTCACGTTAAACGCCCCCCCGGTATAGACCTGCATTACTTCGCGTTTGAAAAAGACCCCAAGATCAATGGCGGGTTTATCAATCCAGACGGCACGCGGCACCCAACCAAATGTCCACCACGTATAGCTTTCGCCAAGCAGGAACATCGCAGGCGTAACCCTGTCTGTGACCATAATCGCCGCATTAATGTCCAGAAAATAGGTGGATCCAACGATCTGCGCGATCAGTGCCTGACCTGTTGTTGCGTCACTCGTCCCCAACCTCAATTGAGTCATGTAAGCCGAAAAACCGGCCAGAATGGCAATGCAGAACACAGCGAGGATTCCCGTGCGCCACACGATCTGACCACCAAGGATCATATGGGTCGCCAGCGCGAAAACCATCAGTTCGACCAGTTCGAACCGATCCCCCGACACAAGCGCGATCAACACCAGCAAAGCCCCAAGGGTGGCTGTTTGAACCATGGTACTGCGTCGCCCTGTTGCGATCCCATTCGCCAACAACAAGACGAAGGCAAATTTGGGAACGATAAAAAACGTCTTGATCCCGGCCAGCGTGGCCCCGACCCCGGCTGCGTTCACGTTGATCTGCTTGGCGGTGTTCAGGCCGGTCAGAACGCCCAAATCCAACCCTGCCACGCCCCGCGCGCGCAGGATCACGATGATTGTCGCAAGCGCCACCATCAACGCACTGACGAACAAGAGACCCTGTCGCCCAATACCACCGGCCACAGTTCGTGCAGCCGCAACGCTGTCGGCCCGGCAGGATGATTTGCACGCCACGCGATAGCCAAGACACATCATAAGGATAAAGAGGCTCAGATAAATTGCCCCGAGCTGGTCACCCCATGGGTTATCAACAAAACGGCGGTAAAACGCGAATTGGGGCGCAAAGGCATAGACCACCACCTTGAGCAGGAAACCGAAGAAACAAAAATAGCTTAGTAAGTGCATAGGTGACACAAGCCGCACGACACCATAAGCCTGCCCCATCCAGCACGGCAACAGAGTGCAGACACACCCCAGAAGGACAATCAGGACAGTTTCCATCCTGCCCCCCTTCGGTGCCACAATGCGGCGGCTGATGTGTCCAAACGCAATCGTTGCCGCAATATCTGCCAAAGCACAAAACTGCCCAGACTGATGCCCGCAACATAAGCGCAAGCGTTTACCATTGGGGTAAGCGAAGCGCCCGCCAAACCAATGGCCATGACATAGGTCAACACACTGATCAGACGTGCTTTGGCGGCAAGATGCGCCTGATCGCATAAGGTCGCCACTGTAAAGCCAGAGGCGAAAAACACCTGAATAAATGCACCGATCAGCAGAACGACAAAAACCCAATGCCCCTGCCCCACAGGAGTGTTGGGCGTTACCCGGTCCAGAACCGGGATCAGCGCGATCGCCAACACAAATAGGATCGCGCCGGGAATCAATGCGATACGGCTGCCGGCCCTGCTGGCCTGTTGCAAGGCATGGGTGTCAGCCATGCCATGTGCCGCGGAAATCGGTCCCGCGCTGACCCAGGTCGCGACTGTCACCGGCAAGGCGACCAGATTGGCAATGCGTCGCAGCACGGCATACAGCCCGATCTGTTCCGCAGACAACAGACTGCCGCCAATGATGATATCAACCTGCGCCAGAACCATGCCCAGAACCGATGTTCCCCACAGCGCCGCCGATGGGCGTAAATGCCGACCACCCGGCCCGATATGGACGCCACGCTTGGGATGGCGGATGCACCACAGCACGAACCCGATGCAAATGATCCCAATGACGATTGAAGCGTGCATCAAGATATTTGCGGCCTCTGTCGCATCAGATGAAAGTGCACCAATGACCAAGGCGATTTGAGGTGCCGCGTCACGCAACCCCATCGACATCTGAATACTGCCCAGACCGCGCATAATGCTGGCAAGGCAGCTTAGCAGATTGATCAAAAACCCCGCCATCAGGATCGGGACCCACGGCAGCGACGGCCACAAAGCTCCCAAGATTACGCCAACCCCAAGAGCAAGGACCGCAGGATAAACAACAGCTTGCATCAAAAGCACATGCCAGTGCAGACGGCCACCATCGGTCATCGCGCGCAGCAGCAAGAGCGGACCACCGCATGACAAAATCGTCGCCGTCACCAGTGATACGCCCCAGATCACTGCAACCGCCCCAAACACATCAAGGCCTAGAACCGCAGCCAACCCCAGTATCAGAACAAAGTTCAAACCAACGATCCCACCGCGCAGCAGCATCGCGGGCAACGCAGCACCTGTTGTAAGTCTGGCAATGACAGATGTGATCATGAACCCTTCACCATTCCGCCGCGCATTAACCAAGGACGCGATGAGGTTCAGTCGTCATTCATTGTGATTAATTTAAGGTTAACCCCTCTGTGGTCCATTGCCGCCCAAATGCCTCCGCCAGAAAGGTGCTGTTTTGCAATGGCCAAACTGATCAAGGACACGTCACTAAAGATCCAGAATCTCTCTGCGGTCGAGGTAGAGCGGATCGAGCCGCTTGATCTCATGCGTCTCTTTCGTACGGTCTGGTACGGGAAATGGACGATCCTGTTTACCACCTGGGTCGCTATTGCATTGGGCGGATACTATGCCTTTGCAATCGCCCAGCCCCAATTCGCGGCCACCGCGACGTTGCGTGTGGAGACAGATAACGAACCCATGGTCGATATGGCAGCAGCTGTGGCAGGGTTTGGCGTAGATCAGGCCAGCATCAATACAGAGGTGGCCATCTTGCGGTCCGAGCATCTGCTCGCGCAGGTCGTCGACCAGATGGATTTGATCCGCGATCCCGAATTTAACCGCTACCTGACCCCGGTCCCTGCCTTGTCGCTCACCAGCTTCAGAACGCGCTTGCGCAACGCGCTGAGCGGTCAGGCTGATATTGCACCCGAACCATCAGCCATCATGGAAAAAACCATTCAAAACCTGCGCAACGCGATCACGGCAGGCACGCAGCGCGACACTTACATCTTTCAGATCACCGCGACGACAGGGTCGGCAGATAAATCGGCGCGCATTGCCAACACACTGGCGCAAATCTACCTCGCCGATCAGGTCACAGCCAAGCACGGGGCAACAGAAACGGCTGTGACATGGCTGTCGGAACGCGTCTATGATTTGCAGTTGGACCTGCAGGCCAAAGAGACGGCGATCAATGATTTGATCACCACCGCGCGGGTTCATGATGACGCAGTGCTTGACGCGCTAAGTCGTCAGTCCATCGAAACAGGGCAGCGACTGGCCGAGGCGCGCCGAGCGTTGGCCCAAGGCACCGCCAGCGTCGTATCCGCCTCTGGGCAGCCGGCAACACCGACGCGCGACACACAGCGCCTGACCAGCCAGATTGCCGCTTTGGAGATATTTCAGACCAGTCTCACCGATCAGCTGACTGCCCAATCCGCAGGCTTGATACAATTGCAGCAACTGCGCCGCGAAGCAGATGCGACGCGCGTCATCTATGAAACCTTCCTCGCGCGATTGCAGGAAACCCGCATCCAGCGCGGCCTACAAAACCCGGATAGCCGTATCCTGTCACTGGCAAATCCCGGCCAATATGTTGCGCCACGCAAAATGTTGATCTTGGCCATAGCCGCACTTCTGGGTGGGCTCGCCGGGCTGGGGTGGGTGCTGGCACGGCATGCTTTGCAAACCGGGTTTAACGACGCATCTTCCTTGACGGATGCAACAGATCTGCCTGTCATTGGCCAAATCCCGAAGATGCCATTGCGACGCCGGGGACAGTTGCTCGATTATCTGCACAGCAAACCCGCCTCTGCGGCAGCGGAGGCAATTCGTAACCTGCGCACCTCGCTGCTGTCAGCGGATGACAGCAAGTTGCCGCAGGTGATCCTGTCGACCTCCAGTATTCCGGGCGAGGGCAAAACGACACATTCCGTCGCGTTGGCGCAGAACCTTTCAGGTTTGGGGCGGTCGGTCCTGCTGGTCGATGCGGATGCGCGGCAAAGCGCGTTCCATCATCATTTTTTGCAACATGCTGCAATAGGCCTGGACGCGATCATCGCGGGTAAGGCGACATTGGAACATTCGGTCGTCCACGACTCACGGCTGAACGCGGACATTTTAACGGCACCAAAGACGCTGCAAAATCCCGCAGATATTTTCTTTGACGTCGCGTTCGCCACCTTCATGGCCGAGTTGCGTAACCGCTACGATCATATCATCATCGATGCACCACCAGTATTGCCTGTGCCAGATGCACGGTTATTGTCACAACATGCTGATGTCGTCATCTATGCGGTCGCATGGCGGCGGACACCTGCACATCTCGTTCAGGCGGGAGTGCAAGAACTCATCAACCTGAATGCCCCAATTGCTGGTCTGATCCTGTCGCAAATCGACACACGGAAAATGCGACAAACCAGTGGGGCGTATTTCGGCGGTTACGGCACCGTATATTATCAGAACTAGCGTTTCATGCGTTCGGTTTCCAGGACCCCCACTTCAGTCGAAGCCCATTGACGGGACCACCACAAAACCCCATCCGCACCAACGTGGTAGCGATTTTCGATGGTTGTCGGCCCCGTACAGGTTTCGACAAATACCGTGACAGCCACCGGTCCGGTGGGTGCATCATGTGACAATCCGCCGTGCCGTGACATGGCGCAAGTCCAATGGGTGACAACTGTCCGAAAGGCACCATCGACAACGCTGCTGGCCCGGTCATATTGCCCTGAACGGCCCCGCAGCGCGGCGACCGTCCCCGCAACATCTGCCGACATCAGATCGTGACCCAAGCCGCGCGTCGCGACCAGCACACCCTGATCATACGATAACTGCACCGCATCCCGGCTGCGCCAACTGCGAACGGTTCCGTTCTGGCCAGTCGGCACAAGTGTTGCGACCAGCCCCCTTTGCGGCACCTGAACAAGGATCAGCGGCACCGCAAGCCGGGCAATATAGTCATCCGTCAATCGCGCACGCAAATCCACTGGGTCAATTGCGGCAGCGCAACCAGAAAGGACAAGAAGCAAAGCCAATGTTCTCATCGCCAAAACCGCCCCCAGCTATTGTTGATCGCCTCTGCCATCAGCGGCTGCGTCAACTCATAAAGCCGCCCTTCGATCATGACCCTTGCACCCCCATCCCGTGTGACAGGCCGGACCGTGGCATCCAATGTATCACGGCGCGCCCGACCACTGATCCACGATAGCGGCACCGTAATACTGATCCCTTTGTCAAACGATCCTTCACCAAAATCTTCGAATGAAACATCAGTGAACGTGGTGAATGTCCCCAAGGACCAACCATTGGCAAACTGGCGCGAAAGATGCAGCGTCGCCCCCCAATCACCGGCCAGATAACGCCCGGCATCGACCTGTGCCGCATAGCCCTGCCCAATCTGCCAATAGACAGACGCATGGCCGGTATTCACTTGATAATCCAGCAAACCAAACCCTCCGTCATAGTCGCGCTGACGTAAGGCATTCAGCTCCAGACCAAAGGCAAAGTCGCTGTCATGGGGGCGCCATAAAACCTCAGCCGACGCACCTGCAAACATCGTTTCGAACAGTCCTGCGCTCAGCCGCGTCGTGACCTCGGGCGAGGGTTGCGTATACCAGCCCAATGTCAAATCAACCAGATCAGCATCGCCTTCCTGATCGTAGAGCCGAAAGTCACTGCGCACCCGCGGCAGCACGGAATCTGAGACACGGGTCGCCTGATCCAGATTGCCAGCCAACCGCTGACGCAGGGTTCCCATAGCGACGACACCGGTGGCAAGGCGCATCTGCGCATCAACCGCCACACCGATATCGGCACGCAAGGGATCATCGGGGTCAAACAGGTTAGGGGTGATGTAAGGGCCGATCTCCCAATCAAAAACCGGGAAGCGCGAGGCCGCAATGGGCCGGTCAAAATGTGGTTGGATCTCAGATGCTCGTCTGATCTGATCGGTGCCATCCAGTGCAAACTCCGCCGATTCCAAACTGGCGCGGGGAATATCCACGACACTGCTGGCCATACCGCTATCCGTCAACGCAATGCGAAGATGGGTCACATCAGCAGGTGCGATCCGCGAAAGCACCCGCGCCGTCCGACCAACCGCCTGAGCACCGGCCGCGTAACGCTTGTTTTCAATCTCAATTGATAAGACCGGGCCAGTGCGGGACACTGCATGCAAAATCAGGCCCTCGGCCGCCAACGCATCAGCAAGACGGCTGTCAGACGTCTGCAACAGATGACTGCGCACGGCACGGGGCCGAACCGGGGGCGGCGCAGGATCAAAACCGCTGCCAGCCGGTGGGTGCAGTGGATTGACGACATAGGTCAGTTGCATGCCCAGCTCTGCGCCATGAAGATATCGGGCAGACAAGCGCAAATCGGGCCGTGGGGCATAGGTCAGCCCAATATTTATCGGAATTTGGCGGTCAAACGCAGGACCATCTTCATAGGGATATGCATCAGACGAATACTCCAGAGCGAGACCAACGCGATCACTCGCCTGCCAATGCATCCCGCCGAACAATGCAGCGTTGCCCTGAAAGAACGGGCGACTTCCGACCGTGCCGCCTTCGCCAATATCGGGATCAGGGCGTGCGCCGAACGGGCCATCAAAACCGCCGACACCCGCCAACCTGCCCCACCCGATGCCCAATGTGGCCATGACATGCGGGTGCAACGTTTTGGTGGCGACAACATATTCACCCGAATAAATCCCCGTACCAACAAAATCGTTCACACCAATGGCAAGTGCGGGGCGATGGCCGGTTTCATCCGCAAAACGATAGTGAAGCGCCAAACTGCGATCGAGTATGGTGCCGTACAAAACGTCACGCTGACCACGCACATCATCCAGATCAGCATAACGAAAACTGGCGGATAACCGGGGCGACACCTGAAAGGTCAACGTATTTCTTGTCTGTCCGGCAAAACTGGATGTCGAAAATGCCAGCTCTGCATCGGGGGCAGAGCTGGCGATTGGCATATCAATCAATCCAGGCGCACCATAGGTGTTGTATTGTATCGGCACATCCTGCGCAGCCACCATCGACGACCACATCAACATCGCCAGCCAGATCGCACCCAACCTGTGCATACGCGTTCCGCCCTATGGCCGATCCCATTCTGGGGCCCGGAACATCACCTGACGCACGGGCGGGACATGCCGTACCTAGTCGATACGCAGCACATGACGGCTAAAAAAGCCCAACGCATCACCCGCGCCGAACAATAACCCACCATCCGCACTACCGGTCACATAGGCTTTGGCTTTCCAATCAAGACCGCCACTTTCAGAAGTGGCATCCAGATTTGGACGCAGAAAGGTATCAAATTGGTTAATGACATTGCCGGAAACCGGCAAAGTGCCAGCTTCGTGACCATAGATCAATGCATCACCTGCGACTGTCGCCGTAATCCCAAGGCGGGTGGCATCCGGATAATCCAGATTGGGCTGATTGATACCGGCGTAGTCCGCCAGATTGATTGACGGGTATCCGGCAGCCTCAAAAGTATCGACAACCGTGCTGCGGGTTTCACCATCCCAGCGCACCATCGGCACCATACCGGCATAAAGCCACTCAAAATCAGCCTGTGGGCCGGTTCCTGTCACCTGCACGTCATGGCGCACCGAACCCGGTGTAACGGTGCGGGTTAACTGACATTCGCCGATATCGCCGCCGGTGGCGCGCTGCCAGGTGGTGTTTTCAACAATGGTCACTTGCCCCCCAACGCTTAATCCGTTGCCTGATGTCGTGGGTGCCCAAGCGGTACCATCCAGCAGAACCGTTCGCGAAATCAACGCCTCGTTCCCATGGGTTTGGCCGCCCAATTCGGTTGTGCTGCCAGCAACCGCAAAACGCACCGCGTATTCCCGTTCCGACGCATAATCCATCGCTACAAATATGGGGTATGTTGAACGATTATCGGCGCGCCAGTCCAACGCCCCGTCAGAGGCAATACCACCACTATGTGTCGGTCCATCGCCACCGCTGATGCCATTGCCGCGGGCAGAATAGTACACGCCACCAAACTGCACCTCATCACCCATGCCGTAGGTGACACCGGATTGCCAAATCGGTGGCAATATCCGCGGGTCAGACAGCGAACCGGTGATTGCAACAGCCTCCAACATGATGGCATTCCCTCCGGGGTCAGCAGCACCGCCATTGCGAACGGTGACGTCATGGCTTCCGGTTAGGCCGCTCGCCACTTTGACCGACTGACGGCGTTGCAGATCGGTTGCAGAATAGGTGGAAAACGCCTTGAATCCCAAACCAGCAGGATCGTCGATCTCATTGACTAGCGTTTGATCACCGTCAATCTCAACCCGGCAATAACCGCCACTTGTGCGGCTGGTATAATGGATCCAGACATCATAGGGCACCGCGCGATCCACTGTGACCGACGCGACCGCAGACGGCGATGACGTGCTCACAGCGCGGTTGCCTGTATAGCTACCCGACAGACCGGACCCCGAAGATTGCAATTGCGACCAGGACCCGGTCAGCGTTAACTCGCCAACGGGGTAGATATTGCGCAATTCCATGACAAGGGTTTCACGCCAGGACAGGCGGGTCGCAGTGTTCCCGTTATCCAACCGCAACATCGCGGCGTGGTTCGGGGACAATTCTGTCCATATCGCAACGGCACCAGCCGCCGCCTCTGCAAGGGCCACTTGTTGGCCACCGCCATTCGCAAAAAATTCGACCAGCGGTTGCGGCGTGGGTGGCTGGGCCGATCCAACAACTTGGGTATTCCCAGGGGAAAGCTCCAGACCGATCATGATTTAGTACCACGCCACAAGCTGGGCGGTCGTTCCGGTGGCCAGAACACGGACGGGGCGAATGCTCAACACAGCGCCCGCACCAAGATCATAACTGACGATTTCGCCATCATTGTCCTGCAACACTGCAGTGCCACCTGCGTTGACATAAATTGCTCGGGGGCGCACAGGCAAATCCGCACCGTCGGATGGAATGATCGTATAATGCGAAACAGCAGGTGACGTTAGGTTCACATAATCGGAATCAAAAGGATCAGGCATTGGGTTCTCCAGTTTTCAATTACCTCTCATGACTAGGGGACCGGACTTACCAACGGCTTGGGGCTGCGCACGTTGGGCGGCGCAACACCCCCGTATGGTCAAGGCGCGCATAATCGCGATAGGTTGCGCCCATGGTGATACCCAACCGCTATTTGCCCGGGCGCAGTGACAAGTTTCGCGGCGGCCTACCGGCCCCGGATCAACCATTCTTTGCGATTGGCGATGTGCATGGGCGGCTTGACCTGTTGAACCCGCTGCTTGATCGGCTGATGTCCGATAGCCATCCCATCATATTAGTCGGGGACTACGTGGATCGGGGGGAAGACAGTGCAGGGGTGCTGCAAAAACTGCGGCATGCCAGCCAGGGCGGTCAAGTAATTTGCCTGCGTGGCAACCACGAAGAAATGATGCTGAAATTCATTGCAAGACCCAAGAAAAACGGGCGGATCTGGCTACGATTTGGCGGGCTGCAAACCTTGGCGAGCTTCGGGATCGGCGGGCTGACCGAACAAGCGGGACCCGACCAATTGATTGCCGCGCGCGACGCGCTTTGCGTCGCTTTGGGCGATACTCTGGGATGGTTACAAGAACTGCCATACCTGTGGCAAAGCGGCAATGTTGCGGTTGTACATGCAGGCGCAGACCCGCATTTGCCACTTGATGATCAATCCCATCGCGCCTTGGCATGGGGGCACCCTGACTTTGCCACTGTCCCACGACAGGACGGGATATGGATCATTTACGGGCATGTCATTGTGCCAACTGCGCAGATCGAAAACGGCCATGCGGCGATCGACACGGGTGCATATGCGACCGGCACGCTCACCGCGATCAAGGTCGAGACCGGGGCGATTACGCCAATCTAGGGTCAGGCCCCCTGGCGGGTCAACACGACAACCAGCGTGCGCCAGGCAATCCACAAATCAAACCGAAATGTCGCATTTGCGATGTAGTGGCGATCAGCGGCAACCTTGCGATGAACACCCTCCAAGCCATCCACATATCCCACTTCGGTCTGCGCAAAACCACTAATACCGGGCATCACCTGGTGGCGTTCGGCGTAACCGGGTACTGCGCGCAGATATACGCGGGCATGGTCATAACTGTCCGGGCGGGGGCCAATCAGGCTCATCTCGCCACGCAATACGTTGATGATCTGCGGTAGCTCATCAATGCGGGTCTTCCGCATAATATGGCCCAATGTGGTGATACGATCGATCTCCAGCGCATCAAACGCGCCACGCGCAGCATCCTTGTGTTGGGTCATCGTGCGAAACTTAATCGCTGTAAATGACCGGCACCCCAAGCCCATCCTGTCCTGTACAAACAAAAGCGGACCAGCATTCAGAAACGGGTTCAGCACAACCAGTGCCAAGGCAATAAATGCCAGCGGAACAAGCAACAGCAAGGCCAGAAATCTGTCAAATAATAGCTTCGCCACCGGCATACGGTAGCGACCCAGACCTGTTTTGGCGGATTGAAAGGATAAATCATCAAGCTCAATTGCATCGCTGTGAAAGTCCAACATCGCCAAAACCCGCCTTACCAGAGTGACCAACAAGCAGCGCCAAACGACACCGCATGGTTAACCAAACTGTAACCGGTCGGTTAAAGAGGGATTAATCGTGACCCTAGGAACGGCACGAAAATAGCTGATTTGAAAAGGTTTTTATGAAAATCGGTTAACTAACACACGCATAAGATTAGCGCGGGATTTCCACACACTTTTAGATAAATATGTTACGAATTCGGATAGCAAGCATTCGTTAAGGCGAAGGCGGCTTAGTTGCACGTGGGAATCACGCTTCGGCGTGATGTGTGGAGTAGGAAACACTGATGGTAGATTTCAACCGTCGGGTGGCGTCTTTTGTACGCCGCTCGGGTATTATCGCGCTTGCCGGTCTGGCTACGCTATGCGCCGGCGCTGCCATCGCCCAAACAACACCTGCCCTGATCATCGAAAATGACCGCGGCGGCTTTATCGGGGCACGTGCAATCGAAATCGCCCAGATCAACCGGCAAAGCACTCGGATCGAACTGCGTGGTCGCATCTGCTATTCTTCCTGTACGATGTATTTGGGCGCCGATGATGTCTGCATTTCAAAGACGACGACCTTCGGATTTCACGGCCCCAGCCAACTGGGCACACCGCTTGCACCACGACAGTTTGAACACTGGTCAGAGGTCATGGCGAGCCACTACAACACCCCGCTACGCGACTGGTTCATGCAAGAAGCACGGCACAGGATCAGCGGGTATTACCACGTGTCAGGGGCCGCATTGATCGCGCTGGGGTATCCGTCCTGCTAAAGATTTTCGACGGAACCCTGTTTCAGGCTTTGGGCGACAACGCAGCTTAACGCTGATGTGTCGCAGGTCGTCTTTCAAAAACGTTGATCTCAATTCTTTCGCAAGACGTTGCAGTACCTACTGCGTGTCTGGGGTTGCGTTACCATTTGCAACCGCCGCGGCAACTACGACGGCGGCACCAGCCCCCAGTGCAGGCCCCAATCCGCCCAAAAGCGGCGCAAAAGCCGTTGCATCTTCGTTGCAAACAACACGGATGGCCCCGTCACTGTCAAGCGTGGCGGATGCAACACCAAACACGCCACAAACACCCTGCGCTTCGGCGACATCAATCGGTCCGCCGATCGTTTGCGCATGCAAAGCAGACGCAATCAGCGCACCACAAAGAACACCCATCAAAGAAACCGTCTGCATCAGCCATCATCCTCTTCAACAACACGTCTTGCACGTGCAAGATATCACATTCCAACTAAACCAAGACGCGGTTAACAGCTCGTGAAGTCGGCAGAAAGAACAACGCCCATGTGGCATGACCGGCTAGACGTAGATTGCCACCATAACCGTTTGTTGCGGCGGCAAATCAGACGGGATCAAACGGCCCATGTTTCAAGAGGCGATAGGTGGCTGGAATTCCAATGATTGTCCTTAGAAGCCCAAAGTGCGTTACCTCCCGCATCATCATATAGCACGAGGTTACCATCATCCTGCATGATCAGGGTGGTCGGCCGGGCCGCGCCATCGCGATCATTGGTGCCGCTGGACCACAAGGCACGGTTGTCAGAGTCATCGTAAATGACCAGATTGCCATCTGACTGTACCTCCACACCGGGGAACATCGTATCGCCATCCGTATTGCTGGCCCAGATCGGTTTGAGCTGACCATCTATCATCCGCTCGCGCACCACAAAGTTACCGTCCGAATGGACCGCCGCAGTGTAGATGCCGTTCGCCGATGTGATCATTTGGTTCACGCCCAATCTAACGCCCATCGTCACCCGATCACCCAGATCCGTGGCGGGTGCCGCATCCAGCAGACCAGATGCCTGGGGCGCGTCATCCGATGGCACGAACTGTGCTGCGCTATTTGCCATCTGAATGCGGGCATAGTCGCGGATTTGCTGTTCGGTCAGCACATTTTGCTGAATGATCTCGCGTGCCTCGCCTTCGGAAATATTGGATTTCCGCGTTTTGTAACGCGATCTTTTCTCACCATTGTCCCAGTATGTATTTGTAGTCTTGAACGTACCATCCTCGTACATCAGCCCGTTTGTTGATGTCTTTCCAGCATAGTTCGGGTTGTTGGTTACAGAAAGGGTAGCGCCAATGGATCCTTCATTCGCACGCAGCTCATCCATAGTGTCATTGATGAGCGTTTCGACAACAAATTCTTGATTGCGCCGATCACCCAGATAGGCGTGAACTTCACCATCGGAAAACGGTGTCGAGCCCTTGATTTCCTGAATGCCGTTCAAAGCCGATTTTCCATTCGCAACCACATGTTGCACATGCTCTGCGTAAGGGGCCCAGTCGCCACCAGCTGCGTTATGATAGATGATACGCGCAGCAGCCATTGTTTTGGCTTCATCATCTGTCATCAATGCCGCGATGTGATTGGGCATGTCTTCCGTTCTGATGGACATATTGTCCACATTCCAGGTGACAACCTCACCCTTGCGGACGTAATCAGGTGTGATGCCATATTTTTCTTGGAAGCCCGGCAGCATAATATCGGCACGCCAACCGCCATCTTGCTGGAGATTTTGGAACATCTCGTGACCCATGGTCGTTCTTAGCCCGGGGTCTGATGCGAAGAGCGCATCAAAATCAGTCTCTGTCTGACGCCCTTCCCAGCGGCCATAAGCGTTATAGTGGCGCGCGGCACCTGCAGGATCCCACAACACCTGCTGTGCCACATCCGTGTTTTGCGCCAGATAGGAATAGGCCTGCAATGGCGTCCACTCCATCACCTGATCGGCGTGATTGTTCAGAACTGTGCCCGCACCGTCGATCGCGCGCTGTTCGTCATTGCCATGGTTCAGGTAGTGCTGGCGGACCTTGTTGAGATCGGGGTTCTCATAGACACCTGTTGCCTCATTCAATGTGCCACCCGCCCATTGTGCGACATCGGGATAAAGTGCTGCATAGGCGGCCGGGTCAAACATCTGGCCCATATCGGTGGACATCCGTTCCACATTGGCGACAAAGCTGCCATCTGCCAGCAGAGCATTGACCGCTTGATCCCCGCCGGCCAGCGCGCCGAGAAGCTGTTCAATCGCACCGTCATAGCCTTTTAGGTCGTCCAACCGGCCCGTGTCTTCGGCCAGCTGATAGAAAGCCGCGGCGTCTTTGCCGCGATCCCAGCCTTTGGGCTGACCCGCACCCCAATTTAACAACATATCGGACATGCCGCCAATTTCCTCGGCCTTGGCAAAATCATCGGCCCAAAATGGATCAGAGATCTGCTCGCGATTTTCGTTCAGCAATGTGACTTCGATCTTGCTATCGCCCTTTTGCTTAAGACCATCGATATCCAGACCAACCCGGACCATGTCCGATACGCCGTCATTATTCATGTCCATATACATGTAAAGATTCGGATCGTTCTTGGCGCCTTGGAATTCAACAGATTGTTCGGCAAATTGACCAGCGATACGTCCATCAACCATCCGACCGTCGCCACGTTCGATACGTCCGCCATCACCGCCAAGGAATGCTTGCCATTCCGGCAATTGATCCGGCGTGATCGTCACCCGGCTTTGCGCTTGCTGACTATTGGTGGAGGGGTTCACCCCATCATAGGTGGCCGTCATGTCTATGTTATAGTTGCCGGTTGGGACGTTTACGTAAGTCTGGTAACTATCCTTGCGGCCCTCTTGTCGGAACGAACTCACCTGTTGCCCATTAACAGAGTAAGCAGTTGTGAATTCATCCCGCCGCCCCTCAACTTGCTCTATGGTGATTTGTTGCTGTGCGTCTGTTCCATAATTGATGTAATGGGTTTGGTGACCCTTCCGACCGTTTCTTGAGGTAACCCGCGCAGGCGAAGTCTCCTGCGTAATGCTATAATCAACCGATTGCATCAGATCCTGCGCAACACCTTCGATATGATAATCAATCGCGCTGTTGCTCAGCCCGACATTGCCAAAGAACCCGCGCCGGAACTCCTGACGCAGCTCGGCCATATCGTCGTTGAGCATATCACCGTCCAGATCAAGGTTGTCAGCCAGTTCGTTCTCAACGGTAAAGCTGCCCATATTGGCAAAGTTCATCAATGTACCAACCGCCAGCGACGCCCAGGCAAAAGGTCCGCCAACCGCGGCAGTGGTCGCAATATTGGCAAAGTAATTCGCCTCAGGCGGAATATCCGCGCCGACCAAATCAAGCCCGGTACGGACCACCTGCGTCCAACCGGCTTCAGGGCTAATCGCGCCTGAGTTGATGCCCATAACAGAAGACGCAATCGAACTGGTCGAACTGATGATGCGTCCGGTTTCACCACCCACAATGGCGGCGATGGCCTGCCCAACAGCAGCGGAGCCCTGACCCGTATTGCCACCCTCAAACTGTTGCCATGCTTCAAACCCTTGCGACATGACCGTGCCAGCAGTCGCCAACTCTTGGTTTCCCTCAAGCGATCCGATCAGGGACACAACGGAACCAGCCGACTTGGCTGAGGTCGCGACAACTGCCTCTGTCTGCGTCATGCCTTCAGGCGGGGCCAACGCGCCGCTGGCTGTTTTCACCACACTACCGACGCCGTCCAGCACCCTGCCTGCAATCATCAGCTCTTTATTGCCCTTCAGGCCGCCAAGGGACGAAATAACAGCGCCCATAGACCCCATGACCTGACCAGCAGCCAGTGTGTCCGAACCAGAACTGATCGCGCCATTGGCATTGAGGCTGGCCTGTGCTGCAGTCAGGATCGCGGCACCGACCGTGTTACCCGACATGTTTGCAACTGCCAGCGCATCGGCGACCTGCTGTTGCGGCGACTTGGCTGGCCCAGCCGCACTCATTTCATCCAAAAGGGCGCCAGCCTCACCCTTAACCGGGGGCCCGCCTGGGTTCAGTATCTGCGCAATCATCGCGTCAATTTCCGCCAGATTTTCTGGATCGACGCCCGGCTCGGTCGCAGCAGCAAGCGCAGCATCCAACGACGCAGCAACATCCGCCTCTGCCATTGCTGCATTCGAAGGCATTGCAGCGGCAGCGCCGTTCATTGAGGCCGTTGCATCCGCGCCAGTCGCAGCCTGCGTCTTGGGCGGAGTAGATGCCAAATCGGACGGCGTCGCATCAATAGGTGGCTCAATATCCACTACCGTATCTGACGGGTCAGCGGCATTGGTGGGCTGCTTGCCATTCCCTTGTGCATTGTCGCGCGCCTGCTGAAAGGCACTTTCACCATTCGATGTTTCAGCGGTATCTACGGGCTCAACGGTGTCGGTGTCGGATATTTTCATGAGACTCGATCCAATCAAAAAGTGGCTGCGCTTGCTTCCACATAAACCATGATGGGGTCAGTCTGCATTGCGCCCGCATGATCGACGAACGGCACAATCTACGTAAACCTCTCAGTATTACGGATGGGTTTCAGAATACGCTTTCCCTACAAAACCAACACGATATTCACCGCTGAATGCGCGGGTGTCGTCATCAAAATCGATCAGTAAGTGCACCTGCATTGACCAATGCCTGATACTTTTCTTGATCAAACCACCAAAAATCGACACCACGATTGAAATCATAGGGCGCGGGTTCGTTAGGGATGCCGAAGATGTCCCAAATGGCCACACGGTGGTTGCCGGAATGCCAATGACCCACCCAAATATGTTTGGACCGCAGCACCCGGTCCAGTGCACGCGCCGCAGGAATAAGGTCCTCGCGCGTTTGCGCCGCCACGACCCGCTCGATCAAGGCATCAACCACCGGATCAGCCAAACCGCTCAGGTTATTGCTGCCTTCGGATGCGGCTGCTTTTGATCCATAAAACGCACGTAATTCAGCACCAGGCGTCACCTTGACGCCCCAGCCCGTCACCGAAAGGTCAAAATCAAACGTCTGACGCCGCTCGCTCCAGGTGCTGGGGTCGATAACGTCAAAGGTGACATCAATACCAAGGCTCTTAAGGTTCTCGGTAAAGGGGACTATAATCCGTTCCATACCGCGGCTGTCATCAGGGAATTCAAATGACAGGGCTTCACCCACAGAGTTCCGACGAACGCCCGCATCATCCACA
Organism: uncultured Paracoccaceae bacterium; assembly: GCA_947489445.1. Taxonomy (GTDB): domain Bacteria; phylum Pseudomonadota; class Alphaproteobacteria; order Rhodobacterales; family Rhodobacteraceae; genus Yoonia. Next base: position 3,219 of record CANLDN010000014.1, on the reverse strand, counting down.
ACCCAGCCCGCATCATCCAGCAGTGACGCTGCAGTACGAAGGGCGGCACGATCACGCGGTGTGGCAATACCAGCATAGGGGATATGTGGCGGCTCGATGAAAACCTCCGGCGGCAATTGATCGCGGAATGTCTCCAGAATCGCCAGCTCATCACCTTGCGCAATGCCGACAGCCTCCATCTCGGTATTTTCAAAAAAGCTGTCGGTGCGATTATAGGTGCCGTAAAACAGCGTTTCGTTGGTCCATTCAAAGTTAAACGCATATTCAAGCGCCTGACGCACGCGAATATCCTGCAAAACGGGCCGGCGCATATTGAACCAGATACCTTGGGCGTTCGCGGGGCGGCCATCAGGCAGCAATATCTGCTTCACCCAACCATTTTGAACGGCGGGAAAATCGTACCCCGTCGCCCATGACGCCGCCCGGTATTCGACGCGCATCGTATATTCCCCCGCAGCAAACGCTTCGAGGCCGACGGTTTCATCCGCAAAATATTCGTAGGCAAAGCACTCAAAATTATTCTTGCCAACATTCACCGGAAGATCCTGCGCCCAATAATCCGGGTCCTTGCAAAACGTGATCGTCCGCGGTTGGTCCACAGCAGTGACCTCGTAAGGGCCAGACCCCATTGGCCACGTCATCCAACTTTCGTCGAAAGGATTGTCGTCATAAAAATGTTCGGGCAGCACCGCCAAATCCGCAATGTCACCGGGCAAGGCACTGCCCGCACCGGGGGCCAGATCAAATCGGACACGCTGATCACTCTCAGCCTCGACCGCGACCACGTCAGACAACAGGTTACGATAATACGGATGGCCATCGGTCTTGAGCGCATTGATCGTGAAAACAACGTCTTGGGCGGTCACCTGTTCACCATCATGAAACCGCGCCTCGGGGCGCAGATTAAAAACGACATAAGACAAATCATCCGGGTATTCGATCGTTTCCGCAATCAGCCCATACATCGCATCAGGTTCGTCATAGGCGCGCACCATAAGACTGTCATAAATGTGATGGCCCGCTTCGGGCGCCGTGTCGCCCTTGATGATGAAAATGTTCAGACTGTCGAATGTCGGGGTGCCATAAAGTTGCCGCTGGCTCATCGTGCCACCCTGCGGTGCACCCGGGTTAGCATAGTTAAAATGTGTGAAATCCGGCCCGTATTTCAAATCCCCAAAGGCAGAATAACCATGACTGATTGTAACCTCAGCAGCAGCGGGACCTGCAAACGCTGTGATGATCAAAAATGCGGGAAAGTGCCATTTCATGTGTCGCCTCCAAGCCGGATGTGCCCCAGACACAAGCATGAGCGCAGCAGTGTCAAGTGTAACAAAGCAACCTGACGCTTCAGTGCAGAAAGATTTCACATCGCATCATGGCCCGGCAAGCCAGCGTGACGATGCCAAGGCCAACTCATCGATCACGTCTCGCGCGTTGTGCGCAGGATTTGTCATCAGTTCAATCATCGCACCTTCAACCATGCCATGGGCAAGCCTTGCGGCCAGCTCAACGTCTAGGTCAGAACGATGACAACCCGGGCGCCCGAACAGGCGAGCAAGGTCATCATGACGCATCTGCATTCGGATCACATAGGCGCGATGAGCTGGTTTCCAGATGCGACCTTCCTGGTACCCGGGGGCCGCACGCAATGGTCACGCAGGGGCGTTGATGTGCCGCGTTCCGCCATCGATTAACATACAAACCGTCACCTACACGGACCGTGTGTCAGGCGTGTCCCCGCAAAGTGCTGCAGTCACGCAAAACGGCACCCTTTCCATCTTTCCCACACCGGGGCACGCCAACGGGCACCAATTGGTCTTGATCGAAGATGAAGGACGGTCAGTTTGCATCGCTGGCGATGCAGCATTTACGCAGGACCAAGTGAAGCGTGGCGAAATCGCTGGTATCGTTGAAAACCACAGGGACGCCGTCCAAAGTGCAAAGCAACTCAAGGCGCAAGTCACCCAGTTTCAAACGATTTTGCTGCCAACCCACGATCCGCATAACACAAGTCGTCTCAGGCAGCTCAACACGTAATTCACCCCTGCAGTTATAGGCCCCCGGCGGCAATGCAAAACGAACATGCCATCGGTTGATGGTCGGCCCATCAAAAAGTTTGCCTAAAGATGCCGGTCAAATGAGGTAATCGATCATAGCATCTATGAGACGACCGTCACATGCTTCATCAAAGCCAGCAAACATCGGGTTTGAATTCACCTCCAGAAATCTGAATTTTCCGTCTTTTGGTGACATTTTGAAGTCAGCCGCGCCATAAGACAGCCCGATCTTGTCAGTCAAAGCCATCATGGGCGCTACCAAGTGCTGCGGAACATCAACGGGCGAGATAACTGCATCACCACCGACGGTACGATAGTCGAGCGCGTCAGCTGCGACATCAAAACCAAATAAGCGCTCGCCGACGCGAAAAACTCTCAACTCCGGAGCCTCAAGGCGCTCTTGAAAGATGTAAGGCCTCTTGAGGTCTTTGGTTTTGACACGCGACAGTGGCTCCGCTTCCAGTGATCGGCACATGTCGCCGCCCGTGATTGGTTTGTAAACTGTCGGCTCTTGCAACATCTTTTCTGCCTGCGTCTTTGAGGCGTGCACAACGGTTGACGGGATCGAAAACCCGACCTCTCTCGCCCAAATCAGTGCAAGAGGCTTGTTAACAGCGGCTTGTCCCGCAAAACCCCTATTGAACATGCGTATCGAGGGGTTCGCCCGCAAAACGCCGTCAATCAGTACTTTCCAGGCAGCACCATCGTCGCGATCTTGTTTGTTGTTTGTTTCGAGAAATCGAAAAACATCTTGGCGGACGAACGCCGCACTGAATGAAACGGCCCGCTCATCTTGATAAAGCGCACCACTGTCGATATCCCAGATCAAGGGAAGAGGGTGGTCAACCCCATGCAGCAAACTCAGATGCTGGATACCCCGCTCTCCAAGCCGAATTTGGAACCGGGAGATTTGCGGATCCGTCGCGCCGCCGGCTAACATTAGCATATTATCAGTTCCCACATCGCGGCGTAAGCCATAGGCTTAGATTAGCGTCCCACCGTCCTCTTCACCGATCGCGAATGACGTCAGTATTCCAGCCGGATCACCGCCATCTTCTTCGCCAATCGCCATCGTGCTAGCCGTACCGCCCGGATCGCCGCCGTCTTCTTCGCCAGTCGCAAATGACGTCAGTGTTCCACCCGGATCGCCGCCATCTTCTTC
>CANLDN010000013.1 GCA_947489445.1 uncultured Paracoccaceae bacterium | reverse complement strand
GATCCGCGAAGGTGGCCGGACTGTGGGTGCCGGCGTTGTATCGAAAATCGTGGAATAGCCCGTAGAGTGGGGTTCCACCCCACCTGACACCAAGACAAACAAAAGGTCGCTCCAAAAGGGGCGGCCTTTTTGCTTTGTGCGACATCTGTTTTCCTAGGTGATGATCTAGTTGAACAAGGCTATATTCCCATGCAGCCTCATTTTAGTAGAAGATCACGGAGAGCGCCCTTATGAGTCCAAATGCACCCGAGCGATGGAATCCGCAGACTCCATTGAACGTCACTCCAATCGACTACGAACGGCAAGTCATTCAGTGGCTTCGACAGGAGGGAGCAACCATCACTGGCCTAGAAGTGAAAAACCAAACTCTCGAAAAAGGTCAAAGCGGTAAGTATACTTTGGACGGACTGGCGAGTTTTGAAGTTTTTGGTGGTGCTGTGATACGCATCTTAGTCGCATGCAAACGACACCGCCGCCCAATAGAACGAGAGGTAATCCTTGGCGTCAGCGAAAGGCTCAGGGAGGTAAGTGGCCAAAAGGCCATGGTATTTTCAACAGCGGGTTTCCAAAGGGGTGCCATAGAGTATGCAACAAAGAACGGAATTGCTCTCATAATGTTCGTTGATGGCCGAGCAACTTACTTCACACGCAGCAATGAAAAGATGGATGAACGCCATTACCCATCAGACTTACCGCGCTTTGTGGGCCAGCTAATTCGCGAAGTCGGCAAAAATCTGAGCGTATCTACAATCGCAAGAGAAGGAACTCACGGTCTTGCAGACTGGTTAAATGAGTGGGCTTAGATCGGAAACCAAGTCATCCCTTTAGACCTCTCAGGACTCCCACTATCCGGCCCGCCATCCAACAGGGGTGCGCACTACATGCTCTTTTCGAGTTGTACCAAAAGACGCGATGAGGGTCTGGATGAACCGCTGTTGTCCCAACCCCATCGAGACAGGTCCCAATACCGACGATATACCCATCATCACGCGCCGCACTCATTTCCCTTCTCCAAACCTTGCAGTATACCCTCACCCAACACCAACGGAGGCCGACATGGATCATTCAACGTTCTGAACCTGACATATTTCAGCACAAGGATGCCCCATGCAATTTCCTTCATCAGATACCCGACACCCGGTTATGCTGCCTGACGGCTCGCCCCATAACGGCACAGTTTTTCTTTCTGCGGCGATCAGCCATCCGCGCATGGATATCGGCGCCTATACCTATGCGAGTGCTTTTGAGCCGCCCGATGATTGGGCGGGTCGGTTGGCGCCCTATCTGTTTGATTTCTCGCCTGAAACACTGCGCATCGGTCGGTTTTGCCAGATTGCGGATGGTGTTCAATTCATTACTGCGTCCGCCAACCACCGCTATGATGGGTTCTCCAGCTTTCCATTCATGATCTTCACGGGCGCTGGTCCCGCTGGCCCGTCCATGCCTGAACCCGGCCCGGACACGACCATTGGCCATGATGTTTGGATCGGGCAGGGGGGCAGGATCCTGCCGGGCTCAACGATTGGAAACGGTGTGATTATTGGCGCGGGGGCCGTGATATCCGGGACCATTCCCGACTATGCGATTGTCGGCGGCAATCCGGGCCGGGTGATCCGTATGCGGTTCGATCCTGAAACGATCAAGACGCTCAATGAAATCGCGTGGTGGAACTGGGATATCGACAAAATCGTTGCGAATGAGGTCGCGATTGTGGGTAGTGATCTAGAGGCCTTGCTTGCTTTGTAACGGCATTCGCTTTCAGGGCCCGTTGGGCACGCCGACCATCTGATCAGCCTCGGCAGTTGTTGCATCCATGAACGCGCGCATCTGTTCGCGGAGATGTTCCAATGTCTCCGGCGTCATTTTGCGGGGGATGTCGTGGTCAAATCGTCTGAATACATAAGCCCCCTGCCCGAAAGGGTAGGGCACCAACATATGATCCCAGGATTTCAAACGACGCCCATTGCTGACCGAGAAGGCATAGCAAAAGACAGGGACGCCGGTTGCCCGTGCCCAGTCCAATGGTGCATCTTTGACCTGTCTGGCAGGGCCCAACGGCCCGTCGCCGGTCATGCCGATGCTCACGCCGTCTTTGACCCGTTTCAACACCGTCCGCGATGCAGCCCGGTTTGAGCGTTTCCGCGACATTTCCATCGGTTGTAGCCCGACACGGCGCTGCAAGGCGCCCGACACCCGCCCAACGGGTGAACTGGCATAAAGGCTGGAAAGAGGCGCGTCAGCCACAGGCCAGTGCAACGCACCCATGACTGACCGACTGTGCCACATCGTCAACAGCACCGGACCATCGGCAAGCGCTGCTTTCAAATCGTCCAGCCCTGTCACATCCCATGCGATGCGCCGGTTGCAAAATGAGAGGTAGCGCCCGGCCAATGCCGCCATAAACTGGGCCAGTCTTTCTGACTTTTCGATCCGTTTACGCAAGGACATGGAAGGTCGAGGCCTTTATTTGGGCGATTGCCGTTCGTGTTTCGACATTTCTTGGTGCAAAGACAAGTCCAGAGCGGCTTGCCCCCTTGATCCGGCCCGCGTTTCGGACTAACCCGACACCCGGTCATAGGGGTATAGCTCAGTTGGTAGAGCGACGGTCTCCAAAACCGTAGGTCTGGAGTTCGAGTCTCCATGCCCCTGCCAGACCGGATCACCGCCCGTCGGAGGATCGCAAGACATTCATGCCATCAACAGATTTTACCGTAGCGTTCCATATCGGGGCGCATAAGACGGCAACATCACATTTGCAGCGATCCTTGCTCAAAGCGTCTGACGCGCTGGCAGATGTGGGCGTGCGCTACTATGGCCCCGATTATTTTCGTTTACCCGGTCGGGCCATTCCCCGATTATTTGGCCTGAATACGGATAAAGACCCGGCAAAGGTGAAGCGATCTCCGCAAGATCAGCTTCGGTTGATGCGCAAAGGTGCCAGCCGCCTTGTGCTGAGCGAAGAAAACTATGTCGGCGTCTTGAACAGTCCGCGCCGACTGCCGGTAAAATCGCGCTACCCCGATGCGGCTGGTCGGGTTGGCGCGCTGGCAAAGGTTATGGGGCGCGATGTTGACGTTTTCGTGTGCCTGCGCAGGCCGACAGCCTTCATCAATTCGGCTTATTGTCAGATGTTGATGGGTGGTCGGGTGATGCCGATGGCGCGTTACAAGGACATCAATCCGACCGACGGTATCGATTGGCTGGATCTGATGCGGAGGTTACGGCACGCGCCCGGCATCGGTGAGCTCACGGTCTGGCGTTACGAGGACTATACACCGCTTTTCAACGATATTTGCGCGGGGCTTGTCGGCGCAGACCATGGTCACTTGGTGACCCCGCTGCCGCGGCGCATTCATGTCGGGCTATCATCGCCAGCTGTTGCAGAGGTGCTGCACCGCCATGCACAGGGGGACGGTAAAGAAATGGGCTTTGCGGCGCGTAAGATCCTGCCAATCGAAGAGGGATATCCGCCCTTTGATGGTTTCACACAGGACGAACACAGTGCAAGCAAGCAAGTCTATGATGATCAGATCGCGGCAATTGCAGCCATGGCCGGTGTCACGTTCTTGCGACCAGAACCAGATTGACCCAAACAGACCACGGACAGGCTTGAAATTGTCCGGCAGACGCTATAGGTCGCCGTATGTTTCCACAAAGGACCGTGCCCCATGGCTTTCGCCAACCCAGTCAAGTTCATCCAGGAAGTTCGCGCCGAAGTGTCCAAGGTCGTTTGGCCGACACGACGCGAGGTTGTTTTGACGACGATCATGGTTTTCATCATGGCGGCGCTTACGGCCATTTTCTTTTCGATTGTTGATCTTTTGATCCGTACGGGTCTGACAGGCGTGCTGAGTTATTTTGGCGGGTAATCACAATCTGAAATCAGGCTGCTCAACATGCCGATTTGCGCAGCCATTTGTGCCGGGCTATCGGCCGCATTAGCGATACCCTGACTGGACGCAAATAGAACATCAGCCAGGATTTGCGCGTCGCGCGCCGCGAAGCCATTTGATGACAAAGCGTCGGCGATTTGCGCCACAAACCCCAGATCCAGTTTTTGAAATCGTGCGGCATTGGCGCGGTTCTTGACCGCGAATAGTTCCGATGCGAACCGCGATTTGCGAACGCGATGGTGAACCACGGCATGTTTCGCAATCAGGGATGCGATGATGCGGTCGCCAATGGTTCCGTCTCCAGCAAGTGCCGTATCAAAGGCGTGTTGCATATCACTGGCAATTGCGCTGGTAACCGCATCAAACAGCGCGTCCTTGTCCCGGAAATATGCGTAGACGGTGACCTTTGACATACCAACGGAACGGGCGACTCCTTCCATTGTCACCGCCCGATATCCGTCAGTCACAAAAAGATGCTCAGCGGCATCAATGATCTTGGACCGGCGCGCCTGCTTGATGGGAGAAAAGGATGAATCTGACATTGGCTACCTTGAAAATGAACTAATTATATAATATTCGTTCATTTCGTAAGGATCAACCATAATGGGGAATGCTGTGCTGAGTTGGATCAAACGTCTTTTCTTTGTGCTAATTGGCCTGATTGCTGTGGTCGTCGTGGCTGTCTATCTGCTGTTCGGGCGCGGGACGCCTTACATTGATTTGACCACTGAACCGATATTTCCACAAGGCACACTGGAGGTCGCGGTCACATCTGAGCGCCCGATCAGAAATGCCGCAGTTTCTGATAATGGTCGCATTTTCTTTACGATCCATCCAGAATCTAACCCGGTGGCGCCCTTTCTCCATGAATGGGTTGATGGTGCACCCGTTCCTTATTTATCCGATAAGTTGGCACCGTTGCTACAATCACCACTTGGCCTTGCCATTGATGCGCAAAACAAGCTCTGGATCATTGATCCTGCCCATCACGGGACCGGGCAGCCACGACTGATCGCTGTGGACCTGAACGAAAACCGCGTCACGCAGACTTATGATTTTGATCGTGATATGGCGCCAATCGGATCCTTCCTACAGGATCTTCAGGTCAGTTTTGATGGTCGTTGGGTCTATATCGCGGATGTCGGATTTTGGGCGAAACGTCCGGCGATCGTTGTGTATGATACACAAGAAGATACGGCCCGCCGCGTCTTGAATAGACATAACAGTGTATATCCTCAGAACATCCTGATCCAAAACCAAATCAAGGATATGTCGTTCTTTGGTGGTCTGATTGAGATGAAGACTGGTATCGACGGTATCGCGCTTAGCCGTCAGGGCGATTGGTTGTACTATGGGGCCATGAATCACGACACATTGTACCGCGTGCCCACGGCGGTATTGCAGGATTTCGACAGCACCGAAGCAAGCATTGAAGACCGGATAGAGGCTGTGGGGCAAAAGCCGCTGAATGATGGGTTTTCAATTGATGATGAAAACAACGTTCTGATCACAGATGTCGAACATCAGGCGATCCATATAATGGCCCCGGATGGCGCGCTTTCAACGCTGATCAAGGATGACCGCGTTCGTTGGGCGGATGGGCTGAGTTTTGGCCCGGACGGCTGGCTTTATCTGGCGGATAGCGCGATCCCGCATCTGGCATTGCAAGATGCGGGCCACCATGCCGCGCAAGCGCCCTATTACATTTGGCGATTCAGGCCGAATACGGCCGGAGCGCCAGGTCAGTAGCGTTTGACAGAATTTCTCCGGCCCCTCTTGAAAATACCGGGGCCGGGCGGTATCAGCCAGAAACTTCCGAAAATGGCGTGCTGCGAATCGAGTTGCACGCCGCTTTTATTTTCGGGACTGGCGATATTGCCATGAAATGAAAATAGGGGCTGCTTGGCTCCGCGACGACAAGGTGCACTGACAGATGGCCAAACGTTGGTATTCGGTAAGCGTTCTCTCGAACTTCGAGAAGAAGATCGCAGAGGCGATCCGCACCAAAGCGGAAGAGCAGGGCTTGGCCGACCAGATCGACGAAGTGCTGGTGCCAACGGAAGAAGTCATCGAAATCCGTCGCAATAAGAAGGTGACAGCCGAACGCCGCTTTATGCCCGGCTATGTTCTGGTGCATATGGAAATGTCCGATGAGGGCTATCACCTGATTAACTCGATCAACCGCGTCACCGGTTTCCTTGGTCCACAAGGCCGCCCGATGCCGATGCGTGACGCAGAAGTGCAGGCCATTCTGGGTCGTGTGCAAGAAGGTGAAGACGCCCCGCGCACGCTTATTCACTTCGAAATTGGTGAGAAGGTCAAAGTCAACGACGGCCCGTTCGAAGATTTCGACGGCATGGTCGAAGAAGTCGATGACGAGAACCAGCGCCTCAAGGTCACGGTCTCGATCTTTGGCCGGGCGACCCCGGTCGAATTGGAATTCACGCAGGTTTCTAAACAGTAACCTTCGTGTTCAGACGTGGGAGCGGCAACGCGAACCACGGCATAACCGCCCGTTTGGGCAATGTAGGATGGGCAATGCCCATCGCTGAAAAAGGAGAGGCCTCATGGCCAAGAAAATCGTGGGTACGCTCAAACTGCAGGTTCCTGCAGGCGCTGCAAACCCTTCCCCACCTGTCGGTCCAGCGCTGGGTCAGCGCGGCATCAACATCATGGAATTCTGTAAGGCGTTCAACGCCAAGACGGCTGACATGGAAAACGGCGCGCCTTGCCCAACCGTGATCACCTATTATCAGGACAAGTCGTTCTCGATGGAAATCAAGACGCCACCTGCGTCTTACTACATCAAGAAAGCCGCCAAGCTGAAGTCAGGTTCCAAAGAGCCGGGCAAGCAGGTTGCAGGGTCGATCACAGGCAAGCAGGTGCGTGAAATCGCCGAAGCCAAGATGAAGGATCTTAACGCGACCTCCATCGAAGGCGCTATGCTGATCATCGCGGGTTCTGCCCGCTCTATGGGCATCGAGGTGAAGTAATGGCAAAATTTGGTAAGCGTACAACTGCGGCACGTGAAGCATTCGCAGACAAGCACAATGTGTCAGTCACCGAGGCTGCTGCATTGGTCAAAGACAATGCCAAGGCGAAGTTCGATGAAACTGTTGAAATCGCAATGACGCTGGGCGTTGATCCGCGTCATGCCGACCAGATGGTCCGTGGCACGGTTTCTTTGCCGCACGGCACAGGCAAAACTGTCCGTGTTGCTGTTTTCGCTCGCGGTGAAAAAGCGGATGAAGCAAAAGCAGCCGGTGCAGACATCGTTGGTGCCGAGGATCTGATGGAAACCGTCCAAGGCGGCACGATTGATTTTGATCGCTGCATCGCGACACCTGACATGATGGCCATTGTCGGTCGTTTGGGTAAGGTTCTTGGCCCCCGCAACCTGATGCCAAACCCACGGGTTGGTACGGTGACGATGGACATCAAGCAAGCTGTCGAAGACGCCAAAGGCGGTCAGGTACAGTTCAAGGCTGAAAAAGCAGGCGTTGTGCATGCCGGGATCGGCAAGGCGTCATTCAGCGCCAAGCAGATCGAAGAAAACATGTTGGCCTTTGTTGACGCGGTTGGCAAAGCCAAGCCTGCTGGCGCAAAAGGGACGTACATGAAAAAGATCGCCGTCAGTTCGACCATGGGTCCCGGCGTATCGATTGATATCTCATCTGCGACCGGCAACGCCTAATACCAGCAGATAATTATACTGATTGCGGCAGGCCTTTAGGTCTGCCGTTTTCGTTTTGGCGCGCGCGTTGCAAAATCCGGGCCGGACTGCGACGCAAGATAGGTCAGAAAATCCGCTTCACTGAGCGGATAAGAGATCGCGTAACCTTGGAACATCTGGCAGCCAATACGCTGTAGGGCGTCGATATCAGCCTGTGTTTCGACACCTTCCGCAATGCTTTCGATGCCAAGCGCGCGGGTCATGTCAAGGATGGCGGATACGAGGCTGCGCTTCGTGGGGTCGGCGACAACTGCCTGAACGAGGCTGCGATCAATCTTTAACCGGTCCGGAGACGTCCGCAAAAGACCGGTGATGGATGCGCGGCCGCTACCGAAATCGTCAGTTTCAATGCCAACCCCCATTTCGCGCAACCGACCGAGGTTATCGTCAAACTGATGGCCATGATGGGTGTCATCGAAGTAAATCGTTTCAAGCAACTCGATTGATAATCGACAGCGTCGGTCAGTCCACAATTTTTTGACGTCATCGCAAAGCGAAGGGTCAAGCAGCCGCGCTTCACTAACATTCACAGAGACAGAGGGGAGATGAAATCCGGCATACGCCAACCGGCCAACAGCGGCCAGCGCCGCGTCGAGTATGACCTTATCAATCTGTGCCGAAAGCCCTAGATCGGCGGCGGCTTGCAGGAACGCGCCGGGGGGCAGTAACCCGCGTTCGGGGTGCTGCCAGCGCACCAACGCCTCTGCCCCGATAATTGTGTTTGTTTCGACGTGTACCTGCGGCTGAAAGAACGGGACGAACTCCATCCGGTCCAGGCCGCCGGCGATTTGACCTGCCAGCTTTCGTTGATCCTCGAAATGGGCCTGCACCTCTGGTGTAATCTGACGCACGGTGTTTCGCCCACCGCGCTTTGCCTCATAAAGTGCAACATCAGCATGAGAAATCAGACGGCGGGCGCTTGTCTCGGAACATTTTGCAATCGCAAACCCGACGCTTGCGCCAACGTGCACCTTGCGTTTTGAAACGTCCATCGGCGCGGATACAGCATCCACGATACTATCGCCGATCCAGTTGGCGAGCGCGCAACTCACGTTTGTGGTCAAAATGCCGGCAAATTCATCGCCGCCAAGACGATATATCGAACCCTGTTCGGCCATCACGGCCAGCAGCCGTTCTGCGGTGATCATCAGAACATGATCACCGGCAGGGTGACCCAGCGTATCGTTAACCCATTTGAAGCGATCCAAATCAATGTGAAGTAGCCCGATATTACCGTCATGCACGGCAAGGGCCTCCTCCAGATCACGTTCGAATGCGCGACGGTTTGAAAGGCCTGTCAGCGCATCCTCGTAGGCTGTCTGTTCGAGGGCGCGCCGGGCTTCGTCAAGCTCGCTATTGCGTTCAGCTAGTGCAGCATTGGACGCTTCAAGACGTTGCGTTGCTACTGTTTCGGCGGATATGTCGGTGCCAGTTCCCAGATAACCCAGAAAATCACCGTTTTTGTCAAATTGCGGTTGTCCCGCAATCCGCATCCAAACGGGTTGTTGGTCAGTGGGCCGCAAGATCATATACTCGAAGTTACGAAACGGGCGATGGGCAACAAGATCAGCCATATGGTTGATCCATTTGGGCTCTGATGCATCCTCTGCGGGGATAGTGTCGCGCCTTTTTCCAATCATCGCGGTAGTCGAAATGCCGGTCACGTCCTCCAACCGGTTTGAAAAATAGGTAAAGCGGTGGTCAGCATCGGTTTCCCAAAACCAATCTGATGCAATCTCAGCGAAATCTTCAAGATTTCGAATTTTATCGTTATGTGACGCCGTCATAGGCACCTTTTATGGTCAAGCCTTTGAACATTCCGTTAGCGTCTACAGTTTCCGCGCTTACGGGGCAAAACCCCAGAAATGGGGGATTGGCTTTTTCGTCATGTCGCAGTACCCAACGAACTTAGCCCGTAGGATTGATTCGTTCGGGCTTTATTCGTCCGAGACGGTGGGTTGGCCCTAAGCCAGTAATTCCTGCCTGAGACGGGATAGACCGGAATGACCTGAGGCACGCCTCAGCCCAAGCTGGCTCAACCCCCGTATATGTGGACATCGACTGTCGCCGCGTTCGCGTGGGGGCAAAATTGAGCCGGGGGAAACCCCAAACTTGGAGTGAAACTGTGGATAGAGCACAAAAAGAACAGCTGGTCGAAGATCTCGGCCAGATCTTTGAAAGCTCTGGCGTCGTTGTGGTTGCCCACTACGAAGGTATGACAGTTGCTGAAATGCAGGACCTGCGCGCAAACATGCGTGAAGCGGGCGGTTCCGTGCGCGTTGCCAAGAACAAGCTCGCCAAGATTGCCCTTGAGGGTAAGCCATGCGCAAGCATCGCTGAATACCTTGAAGGCATGACCGTGCTCGCCTATTCCGAAGACCCTGTGGCTGCGGCCAAGGTCGTGGATAAATACGCCAAAGAGAATGACAAGCTTGTCGTTCTTGGCGGTGCTATGGGTGATCAAGCACTTGACCCTGCTGGTGTAAAAACAGTTGCTGGTATGCCAAGCCGTGAGGAGCTTATCGCTTCCATCGCGGGTTGCATCGGTGCACCTGCTGCGAACATCGCCGGGGCCGTTGGCGCGCCTGCATCGAACATCGCGAGCATTCTTTCGACCATCGAAGAGAAAGCTGCATAAAGCATCTGAACTGTCTTGGGGGTGACACCCTGACGTTGGAACACACTTAACGGAAACGGAAAGCATAAAATGGCTGATCTGAAAAAACTGGCTGAAGAGATTGTTGGTCTGACCCTTCTCGAAGCACAAGAACTAAAAACCATCCTCAAGGACGAGTATGGCATCGAACCCGCAGCTGGCGGCGCCGTAATGATGGCTGCTAGTGGCGACGCCGGTGGCGAAGCTGCCGCCGAGAAGACTGAATTTGACGTCGTTCTCAAGAACGCTGGCGCATCCAAGATCAACGTGATCAAGGAAGTACGCAGCATCACCGGTCTTGGCCTGAAAGAAGCCAAGGATCTGGTCGAAGCTGGTGGCAAGATCAAAGAAGGCGCGTCCAAGGACGAAGCCGAAGAGATCAAAGGCAAGCTGGAAGCAGCTGGCGCAGAGGTCGAACTGGCCTAAGTCGGATCAATCTGATCGAAAGAAACCGGGTCGCGCAGGCGGCCCGGTTTTTTTGTGGGTTAACGAAGCGGTCGCGCAACGCCCGGTATGCGATTTTCGCCGTTTTTGACCCTTGCGCCTAAAACAACGTTAATCACCTGCTTATGCTGGGATTTGCGCCATACAGAAAGCATGCAGAAACCATGCGCAAAGCATGCGCACGTTTATGTGGCAACACCGGCGTTAACGGACCGCCCGGTCGGAAGTGTTAACGATGTGTGAAGGTTTTGGGTCAATGGCTGTTTTGACCCCAACCTGAGAATTGAGTTTTTTCGATGCGTGCACATTCAGCATGCTATGCCCTCGCGCGCCAAGCGTACCTCGTCATCTGTCGGTAAGTCTGTGCTGCTACCTTCGACGCATCGGAATAGGCTTAGGAATGTAATTCATGGATGTTCGACTTGGAAATGGGTCGCAAACGTTGGCGGCAGAAATGCAACTTGATGAACGAGACAAAGCATTTTCGGTTGCGCTGGCTGAGTCCGGGATGCCGTCTTATTCCGAAGCAGGATCCGATACCCAACGCATTGCGGGGGTGAGTGTTCAAGCTGCGCCGGCGAAGACGTCGAACGCGATTGAATCATCGTTGACGCCTTTCGATGGTAGCGATTTTAGTCTGCGCAGCGAAAATATAAATCCAGCGGCCCCCATCAAGACCATTTATCTTAATCCGAAAGCCAATCAGGGTGGGCCGGATCTTGCATTTGAATTGCAGCAAATCGGATGGCGGCGCGGATTTTCTGTCAGCACGCAATCAGGTGCCACAAAAGATGTATGGGCTGAGGATAATGCTTTGGTCTTTACCAATGAACGCGGCGGGGCGAGTTTGCTTGTGTCGGGCGTATCCCCGAAGACCTTTCAAAGTGCGCGGTCCGCTATCCGAGATATGGCCAAGAATGAAGAGCTTGGGGATGTTTTCAATCTAGGCCGTGCGTTTTCCAACGGGTTAAGCGGTAGAGTTGGGCAAGAGGCCGCTGACGCAGGCTGGGACGTACGATCAACCCCCTTTGCGATCGAGGGCGGCAACCTGATAGCGACGGCTGATAAGAACGGCGAGCCTGTCGCATTGATCGGACGCAACACAGTTTTGGTTAACTGGAAGATATTAAAGATTGAGAATAAGTTGCCATCAGAGGAGGTGCAAAAGGTTCTTGATACCGGAAGCTTTGATGGATCGTTGGCACAAGAGCTGAAGGATCTTGCAGATGTACGCGGCAAGCCCATCGACCTCGATACAGCAAACACCCAAGCCGCTGAAATCGAGGTGACGCGCCGAATGTTGGCGCAGACCCTGAAATTGAAACCGTCAAATCTGATATCGATTGAGCAGCATGGGTTTCATATCGATATGGAGACGCGGTCGCTCGACAACGGTGTTGTGATGGTGTCCGACTTGAACCAGTCAATGAAGAACCTTGATATTACCATTGCAGACCTGAAGGCCCAGCCAAGTGCTGACCCCGAAGCCATCAACGAGCTGGAGGGGTTGAAAAATCGGACCTGGGTTGCGCTGCAGCGCGGCGCGCAGGACATTCTGGATAAGAAAGCACAAACGCTAGAGGACGCCGGTTTTCAGGTCATCCGAGAGGCCACGAATTACGGCGGGATCGGTAGCAGGGGGCGTCCTTGGGATGCTGGGAACATTGACGTCAACTTTGCCAATGGGATCGTTGCTGTGGATAAAGACGGTAAGCGCTACATGATCACCAATCGCAGCGGCTCCGAGACGCTAAATCAGAAGTTCCAACAGGATATGAAGCAGCGCGGCATCGACGTTGAATGGGTTTCGACCGGCGATCTATTGCGGCAACTCGGTGGCATCGACTGTGTGACGCTGCACAAACAAAACAAATAACGCGGCACCCAACGTTCAATTGTCCGCAGCACCCTTGGGGGCACAAAAACGTGCGACTGTTTTGTCAGGAACCTGTTGCTTGTTCAAAGCTGTCTTTGTCGCCATTGCCGTATTATGTCTTGTGGAGCCGTACGCTACCTTATGAAAAGCCTATTGATTTTTGGGATTGCCCTTGAACTTTTTCCGAATCTCTCTTAGTTGAGCCGTTCAGACTCGCGCAACATTCGGAAAATCAACAAACTGGTTCATTTGAAACTTATCTTTCAAAGCGCCTTCGCTTGCGCGTTTTGACAGGTAAGTTGATCGTTTCGGGAGAGGTGTTTGGGATACACCTCAGGTATTGGAACGGTCCCTACCTCAATCGGACGTGTGTTTTGGTTGCCCGACCGAAGCGCGCGTTCTGACATTATGGAGACCCGGCAAACATGGCTCAATCGTTCCTTGGTCAGAAACGCCTGCGTAAGTACTACGGTAAAATCCGCGAAGTACTTGAAATGCCGAACCTTATTGAGGTTCAAAAATCATCCTACGATCTGTTCCTGCGCTCTGGCGACAGTGACACGCCGCTTGACGGCGAAGGCATCAAAGGTGTCTTCCAGTCGGTGTTCCCGATCAAGGATTTCAACGAAACCGCCGTACTTGAATTCGTCAAGTACGAGTTGGAAAAGCCGAAATATGATGTTGAGGAATGTCAGCAACGCGACATGACCTACAGCGCTCCGCTGAAGGTCACCCTCCGTCTGATCGTTTTTGATGTTGATGAAGACACAGGAGCGAAATCCGTCAAGGACATCAAGGAACAAGATGTGTTCATGGGCGACATGCCTTTGATGACGCCAAATGGCACATTTGTCGTCAACGGCACAGAGCGTGTGATCGTATCCCAGATGCACCGTTCCCCCGGTGTGTTCTTCGACCATGACAAGGGCAAAACCCATTCGTCGGGCAAACTGCTGTTCGCCTGCCGCATCATCCCATATCGCGGCAGCTGGCTCGACTTCGAATTTGACGCCAAGGACCTTGTGTTCTGCCGGATCGACCGTCGCCGCAAACTGCCTGTGACAACTCTGCTTTATGCGCTGGGCATGGACCAGGAAGGTATCATGGATGCCTATTACAACACGGTCGAATACAAACTGGACAAAAAGGGCAAGGCTTGGACCACCAAATTCTTCCCAGAGCGTGTCCGCGGCACCCGCCCGGCTTTTGATCTGGTTGATGCCAAGACAGGTGAAGTGATTGCCAAAGCCGGTGAGAAGGTCACACCACGTTCGGTCAAGAAACTGATCGACGCTGGTGAGGTGACCGACCTGCTGGTCCCATACGAGAATATTGTCGGCAAGTTCGTTGCGCAGGACATCATCAACGAAGAAAACGGCGCGATCTATGTCGAAGCCGGTGATGAACTGACGCTAGAGATGGACAAGGAAGGCGAAGTCATCGGCGGTACGCTGAAGGACCTCGTTGATGCGGGTATCAAGACGATCCCTGTTCTGGACATCGATAACGTGACTGTTGGCGCCTATATGCGCAACACAATGGCGTCGGACAAGAACATGAACCGCGAAACCGCGCTCATGGATATTTACCGCGTCATGCGCCCGGGTGAGCCACCGACCGTTGATAGTGCGTCGGCCCTGTTTGACACGCTGTTCTTTGACAGTGAGCGTTATGATTTGTCCGCAGTTGGTCGTGTGAAGATGAACATGCGTCTTGATCTGGATGCCGAAGATACCATGCGCACCTTGCGCAAGGAAGACATCGTATCGTGCATCAAGGCACTTGTTGAGCTGCGTGATGGCAAGGGCGATGTGGACGACATTGACCACCTTGGGAACCGTCGTGTGCGGTCCGTTGGTGAGTTGATGGAAAACCAGTACCGCGTTGGTCTGCTGCGCATGGAGCGCGCGATCAAGGAACGCATGTCATCCGTCGAAATCGACACGGTGATGCCGCAGGACCTGATCAACGCAAAACCTGCAGCTGCTGCCGTGCGTGAATTCTTTGGCTCAAGCCAGCTATCGCAGTTCATGGACCAGACCAACCCGCTGTCTGAAGTCACGCACAAGCGCCGCTTGTCCGCGCTTGGGCCCGGTGGTCTGACACGTGAGCGTGCGGGCTTTGAGGTGCGCGACGTGCACCCAACCCACTATGGCCGCATGTGCCCGATTGAAACGCCGGAAGGGCCAAATATCGGTCTGATCAACTCTTTGGCCACATTCGCCCGCGTGAACAAATATGGCTTTATCGAAACACCATATCGCAAGGTGACGGATGGCAAGGTGACCGACGAAGTCAGCTACATGTCCGCGACCGAGGAAATGCGTCACACCGTGGCGCAGGCCAACGCGAACATGGCGGCGGATGGGTCGTTTAACAACGAACTCGTCTCGACCCGGAAAAACGGTGACTATACGTTGAGCCCGCGCGAAAACGTGGACTTGATCGATGTGTCGCCAAAGCAGCTGGTGTCTGTTGCGGCCTCCTTGATCCCGTTCCTTGAAAATGACGATGCGAACCGGGCCCTGATGGGGTCGAACATGCAACGTCAGGCCGTGCCATTGCTTCAGGCCGAGGCACCACTTGTGGGAACCGGTATCGAAGAGGTTGTGGCGCGCGATTCAGGTGCGGCGATCATGGCCAAACGGGCCGGGATCATCGACCAGGTCGACGCACAGCGGATCGTGATCCGCGCCACCGAAGATCTCGAACTTGGCGATGCCGGGGTCGACATCTACCGGATGCGCAAATTCCAGCGGTCCAACCAGAACACCTGCATCAACCAGCGTCCATTGGTAAAAGTGGGTGATACGATCCAAAAGGGTCAGGTGATTGCCGATGGTCCATCCACTGATATCGGTGAATTGGCCCTTGGTAAGAACGTGGTCGTCGCGTTCATGCCTTGGAACGGTTACAACTACGAAGACTCGATCCTGATCTCCGAACGCATCGTACGCGACGACGTCTTCACCTCGATCCATATCGAGGAATTTGAAGTCGCCGCCCGTGATACGAAACTGGGGCCAGAGGAAATCACCCGCGACATTCCAAACGTCGGTGAAGAGGCGCTGCGCAATCTCGACGAAGCCGGTATCGTGTATATCGGGGCCGAAGTCGGGCCTGCGGACATCCTCGTCGGCAAGATCACACCAAAAGGCGAAAGCCCGATGACGCCGGAAGAAAAGCTTTTGCGCGCTATCTTTGGTGAAAAGGCATCGGACGTGCGTGACACGTCCTTGCGCCTGCCGCCGGGTGACTTTGGTACGATCGTTGAGGTCCGCGTGTTCAACCGCCATGGTGTGGAAAAAGACGAACGTGCGCTGCAGATCGAGCGGGAAGAAGTTGAACGCCTTGCCCGTGACCGTGATGACGAGTTGGCGATCCTTGATCGTAACATCTATGCCCGTCTGTGGGACATCATCTCCGGCAAGAAGGCGGCGAAGGGTCCTAAGGGCTTCAAGTCCGGTTCCATTGTGTCCGAGGAAAGCGTTGCCGACATCAGCCGCGGTCAGTGGTGGCAGTTGGCGATGGAAGACGAGGACGATGCTAAGATCGTCGAAGCACTGAACGAACAGTACGAAATCCAGAAGCGTGCGATGGATGCGCGGTTCGAAGACAAGGTCGAAAAGGTCCGTCGCGGCGACGATCTGCCCCCGGGCGTGATGAAGATGGTCAAGGTCTTCGTGGCTGTGAAGCGCAAGCTGCAGCCGGGCGACAAGATGGCCGGCCGTCACGGGAACAAGGGTGTGATTTCCAAGGTTGTGCCCATGGAAGACATGCCATTCCTCGCTGACGGGACACCGGTTGATTTCTGTCTGAACCCGCTGGGCGTGCCATCACGGATGAACGTCGGTCAGATCCTCGAAACCCATATGGGTTGGGCCGCACGTGGTCTGGGCATCCAGATCGATGAGGCGTTGGGTGAATACCGCCGTTCCGGTGATTTGACCCCTGTGCGCGAAGCGATGAAAATCGCCTATGGTGACAATGTCTATGACGAAGGCATTGCTAGCATGGATGAGGAACAGCTGGTCGAGGCCGCAGGCAACGTCACACGCGGTGTGCCGATTGCGACACCCGTCTTCGACGGCGCAAAGGAAGCAGACGTGAACGACGCACTGGTGCGTGCCGGATTTGACACCTCGGGCCAATCGGTTCTTTACGATGGGCGCACAGGTGAACAGTTCAGCCGCAAGGTCACCGTCGGCGTGAAATATCTGCTGAAACTGCACCACCTGGTCGATGACAAAATCCACGCACGCTCCACCGGGCCTTACAGCCTTGTCACGCAGCAGCCTCTGGGCGGTAAAGCCCAGTTCGGCGGCCAGCGTTTCGGGGAAATGGAGGTCTGGGCACTCGAAGCTTACGGTGCCGCTTACACCCTGCAGGAAATGCTGACGGTCAAGTCGGATGACGTGGCAGGGCGGACGAAAGTCTATGAAAGCATCGTCAAGGGCGAGGACAATTTCGAGGCTGGCGTGCCTGAATCGTTCAACGTGCTCGTGAAAGAAGTCCGGGGCCTCGGCCTCAACATGGAACTCCTGGATGCGGAGGATGAGGAGTGATTAAGTTCAAAATGCCTCCGAAACTCGCATCTGGAAACCTTGAGATAAACGGGGAAACTCTTGAACTGACTGACTTTGCTTGGGCTGACTTCCAACATCCAGTTTCCTTTGGCGACGAGTTTCAAACCTCGGTCGGTAAAGCGAAACTGGGCGACGGCTATGTTTGGCTGCATGTTGGATACAAGCAGTCCGATAGGCTGCCCTCGTATGACATTGCAGTTAGCCCCGAAATCGACATTAGAAAAGTAAACTCGACGTTTACGTTTGAGGAGGTTCAACAATGAACCAGGAACTGACAAATAACCCGTTTAACCCGCTTACCCCGGCGAAAACGTTTGACGAAATCAAGGTCTCGCTGGCCTCTCCTGAACGGATCCTGTCGTGGTCCTTTGGTGAGATAAAGAAGCCCGAAACCATCAACTACCGCACGTTCAAGCCAGAGCGTGATGGTCTGTTCTGCGCGCGTATCTTTGGCCCGATCAAGGATTACGAATGCCTGTGCGGTAAATATAAGCGCATGAAATATCGCGGCGTTGTCTGCGAAAAATGCGGTGTGGAAGTGACCCTGCAAAAGGTCCGTCGCGAACGCATGGGCCATATCGAGCTGGCCGCACCCGTTGCGCATATCTGGTTCTTGAAATCGCTTCCCTCCCGCATCGGCCTGATGCTGGACATGACGCTGCGCGATCTGGAACGCATTCTGTATTTCGAGAACTACGTGGTGATCGAGCCCGGCCTGACTGACCTGACCTACGGCCAGTTGATGACCGAGGAAGAGTTCAACGACGCGCAGGACTTGTACGGCATGGACGCGTTCCAGGCCAATATCGGTGCCGAAGCGATCCGCGAGATGCTGTCCCAGATTGATCTGGAGTCGGAAGCAGAGCAACTGCGCGCCGACCTGAAAGAAGCCACTGGCGAATTGAAGCCCAAGAAGATCATCAAACGTTTGAAGATCGTCGAGAGCTTCCTGGAATCCGGTAACCGTCCGGAATGGATGGTTCTGACCGTGATCCCCGTGATCCCGCCAGAGCTGCGCCCGCTGGTCCCGCTGGATGGGGGTCGTTTTGCGACGTCTGATCTGAACGATCTTTATCGTCGCGTGATCAACCGTAACAACCGTCTGAAGCGTCTGATCGAACTTCGTGCGCCTGACATCATTGTCCGGAACGAAAAGCGGATGCTGCAAGAATCTGTCGATGCGCTGTTTGATAACGGCCGTCGTGGTCGTGTGATCACGGGTGCGAACAAGCGTCCGTTGAAATCACTGTCCGATATGCTGAAAGGTAAGCAGGGTCGCTTCCGTCAGAACCTTTTGGGTAAGCGGGTCGATTTCTCCGGTCGTTCAGTCATTGTGACGGGTCCGGAACTGAAGTTGCATCAGTGCGGGTTGCCGAAAAAGATGGCGCTCGAACTGTTCAAGCCGTTTATCTACTCGCGGCTGGAGGCCAAAGGTCTGTCCTCAACCGTAAAGCAGGCTAAGAAGCTGGTTGAAAAAGAACGTCCGGAGGTCTGGGATATTCTGGATGAAGTCATCCGCGAACACCCTGTCATGCTGAACCGTGCGCCAACGCTGCACCGTCTGGGCATTCAGGCGTTTGAACCCGTCCTGATTGAAGGCAAGGCAATCCAACTTCACCCGCTCGTCTGTTCGGCATTCAACGCCGACTTCGACGGTGACCAGATGGCCGTTCACGTGCCGCTGAGCCTTGAGGCGCAGTTGGAAGCCCGCGTTCTGATGATGTCCACGAACAACGTGTTGTCGCCCGCCAACGGCGCGCCGATCATCGTGCCGTCCCAGGATATGATCCTGGGTCTGTACTACACTACGATCATGCGTGATGGCATGACCGGCGAAGGCATGTCGTTCAGCAACATCGAAGAAGTTGAACATGCGCTGACCGCTGGCGAAGTCCACCTGCACGCCAAAATCAACGCGCGGATGCCGCAGATTGATGACGAAGGTAACGAGGTGCTGACGCGCTTTGAAACCACGCCGGGCCGTCTGCGTCTTGGTGCGTTGCTGCCGCTGAACACCAAGGCGCCATTTGCCTTGGTCAACCGGTTGCTGCGCAAGAAAGAAGTCCAGCAGATCATCGACACCGTCTACCGCTACTGCGGCCAGAAGGAATCGGTCATCTTCTGCGACCAGATCATGACGATGGGCTTCCGCGAGGCGTTCAAGGCGGGTATTTCGTTCGGCAAGGACGACATGGTTGTGCCCGACACCAAGTGGGAACTGGTCGATGAAACCCGCGATCAGGTGAAAGACTTTGAACAGCAGTATATGGACGGCCTGATCACACAGGGCGAAAAGTACAACAAGGTTGTGGATGCGTGGTCAAAGGCCAATGACAAGGTCACTGACGCGATGATGACCACCATTTCGACCACACCAAAGCTGGCGGATGGGGCAGAGGGTGAACCAAACTCGGTTTACATGATGGCCCATTCCGGTGCCCGTGGTTCGGTGACGCAGATGAAACAGCTGGGCGGGATGCGCGGCCTGATGGCCAAGCCGAACGGTGAGATCATCGAAACGCCCATCATCTCGAACTTTAAGGAAGGTCTGACCGTTCTCGAATACTTTAACTCTACCCACGGCGCCCGTAAGGGTCTGTCGGATACAGCGCTGAAGACGGCAAACTCCGGCTACCTGACACGTCGTCTGGTTGACGTGGCGCAAGACTGCATCGTGCGTCAGGTGGATTGTGGCACGGAACGCGCGATCACGGCTGAGGCTGCGGTCAATGATGGTGAGGTTGTATCATCCTTGCCAGAGCGTGTGCTGGGTCGTGTGTCTGCCGATGACGTCCTCAAGCCCGGTACGGATGAGGTCATCGTCGAGGCCGGTGAACTGATCGACGAACGCAAGGCCGACATGATCGACGTTGCTGGTGTGGCCAAGATGCGCATCCGCAGCCCGCTGACTTGCGAGGCCGAAGATGGCGTTTGTGCAATGTGCTACGGTCGCGATCTGGCGCGTGGTACCCGGGTCAACATTGGTGAGGCTGTGGGTATCATCGCAGCGCAGTCCATCGGTGAACCGGGTACGCAGCTGACGATGCGGACGTTCCACATCGGCGGTGTTGCTCAAGGTGGTCAGCAGTCGTTCCAAGAGGCATCACAGCCCGGCAAGATCGAGTTCCGCAATGCGCAGTTGCTTAAAAATGCGGCGGGCGAAATGGTTGTGATGGGCCGTAACATGGTGCTGGCAATCGTTGGTGAAAACGGAGAAGAGCGGGCCAATCACAAGGTCGGCTATGGTTCCAAGGTCTTCGTCAAGGAAGGCGCTGACATCCTGCGTGGTGACAAACTGTTCGAATGGGATCCATACACCCTGCCGATCATTGCTGAAAAATCAGGTACGGCGAAATATGTCGATCTGGTCAACGGTATTGCCGTGCGCGAAGACACCGATGATGCAACGGGCATGACCCAGCGCATCGTGTCTGACTGGCGTGCTGCACCCAAGGGCAATGAGCTTGCACCAAAGATCATCGTTGTCGGCGCCGATGGTGAACCCGCAATGAAGGATGACGGTAACCCCGTCGCCTATCCGATGTCGGTGGATGCGGTTCTGTCTGTCGAAGACGGGCAGGAGATCACGGCTGGTGAAGTGGTCGCGCGGATCCCACGTGAGGGTGCCAAGACCAAGGACATTACCGGTGGTCTGCCACGTGTGGCCGAATTGTTCGAAGCCCGCCGTCCAAAAGATCACGCAATCATCGCTGAAATCGATGGCTACGTGCGCTTTGGCAAGGACTATAAGAACAAGCGCCGCATCGCGATTGAGTCTGCCGATGACGCGGATATCAAGGTCGAATACATGGTGCCCAAGGGCAAGCACATCCCGGTAGCGGAAGGTGACTTTGTCCAGAAGGGTGACTACATCATGGATGGCAACCCGGCCCCGCATGATATTCTTGCGGTTATGGGCGTCGAGGCTTTGGCTGACTACATGATCGACGAGGTGCAGGACGTCTATCGCCTGCAAGGTGTGAAGATCAACGACAAGCATATCGAAGTGATCGTGCGTCAGATGCTCCAGAAGTGGGAGATTCAGGACAGCGGTGACACCGTTCTGCTGAAAGGCGAAAACGTCGATAAGGCTGAGTTTGATGAAGCCAACGAAAAGGCGCTTGCACGGGGCGACCGCCCTGCACAGGGTGAGCCGATTTTGTTGGGGATCACCAAGGCGTCCTTGCAGACACGTTCGTTCATCTCTGCGGCGTCCTTCCAGGAAACAACCCGCGTGCTGACCGAAGCGTCAGTGCAGGGCAAGAAAGACAAGCTGATCGGTCTGAAAGAGAACGTGATTGTGGGGCGTTTGATCCCTGCCGGTACAGGTGGCGCAACGCAGCAAATGCGCCGCGTCGCCGCAGAACGCGACAACGTTGTCATCGAGGCACGCCGGGAAGAGGCCGAACAGGCTGCTGCCCTTGCTGCGCCGATGGAAATGGCCGACGAAGTGTCTGATGCAGATGTCTTCAGCGACGATCTGGTTGTCGACACGCCTGAGGGTAACGACGCATAAATCATCCGATATGTCGGAAGGAAGGCCTCCGCTTCGCGGGGGCCTTCTTATTTTTAGGCATATCTACATCGTCTCCATGGTTTGAAAGATGCATGCCCAACGTAGATTAAACGGTTTGTATCTGGGCCCGCGCGCCACTTGCAATTATGGGTCTTCCCGAACATATCGGTAGTCGACATGTACGAAATACTGACCAAACCCCATCGTCCACGCAGCCTCGTTAGGCATATCTGATGGCCGATCTGTTTGATAGTGGTCCCATCCGTGACGATGCCCCGCGCCCTTTGGCGGATCGTTTGCGACCGACAAAGTTGGCAGATGTTATTGGCCAGCAACAGGTGTTGGGTCCCGATGCCCCGCTGGGCACGATGTTGGCGTCTGGCACGCTATCTTCTTTGATTTTCTGGGGACCACCGGGCGTCGGAAAAACCACAATTGCGCGACTGCTTGCTGATGAGACGGACCTGCATTTCGTCCAGATCAGTGCGATCTTCACTGGTGTGCCTGAACTGCGTAAGGTGTTTGAAGCAGCCAAGATAAGACGGCAAAACGGCAAGGGAACGCTGTTGTTCGTCGACGAGATCCACCGTTTCAACAAGGCCCAGCAGGATGGGTTTCTTCCTTATATGGAGGATGGCACGATCCTGTTGGTGGGCGCCACGACCGAGAACCCTAGCTTTGAATTGAACGCAGCGGTGCTCAGCCGATCTCAGGTGTTTATACTTACGCGGCTGGATTTGAAGGATCTGGAGCTGTTGGCCCAACGGGCGGAGAAGGAACTGGGCCGTGCGCTCCCGCTGGACGGCCATGCCCGTGACGCACTTTTGGAAATGGCGGATGGTGATGGCCGTGCATTGCTCAATCTGATTGAGCAGGTGGCGGCTTGGCGGGTGGATGCCAAGCTGGGCGTTGATGACCTGACCAAGCGTCTGATGAAACGGGCTGTGAAATACGACAAGTCAGGTGACGAGCATTACAACCTGATCAGTGCCTTGCATAAATCCGTGCGGGGCTCGGACCCGGATGCCGCGCTGTACTGGTTTGCACGCATGCTGGCGGGGGGAGAGGACCCGCGGTTTCTGGCGCGTCGCATTACCCGCATGGCGGTCGAGGATATCGGCCTGGCTGATCCGCAGGCCCAAGCGGTTTGCCTGCAATCTTGGGAGACGTATGAGCGGTTGGGCAGTCCCGAAGGGGAATTGGCCTTGGCGCAGGCGGTGACATATCTCGCACTCGCGCCCAAATCGAATGCAACTTATGTGGCCTATAAGGCGGCTGCTGGGGCCGCAAAGAAGACAGGGTCGGAACCACCGCCGGCGCATATTCTGAACGCGCCAACGACCCTGATGAAAGAACAGGGGTTTGGGGCAGGTTATGCCTATGACCATGATGCTGAAGACGCTTTTTCAGGCGCAAATTATTTCCCTGATGGGATGAAGCGTGGCGTCTATTACCTGCCTGTGGATCGCGGTTTTGAACGCGAGTTGAAGAAGCGCGTTGATTATTTCGCGGGTTTGCGCGCCAAACGGGACAAGAATTGACATCTGCCCGGGTTCGGGCGATGGGACGCGCATGATGACACCTGTGATCTCTGTCGCTTTGGGCGGCGCGTTGGGCGCTGTGGGCCGCTACCTTGTGGGTCTGATTGTGGCCTTTCCTTTGGGCACGCTGGCGGTGAATGTCGTTGGGTCATTCGCGATTGGGATTGTCTGGGTGGTGCTGGCGGCGCGTGGTTTGCAGCATTGGCTGCCCTTTGTGATGACGGGTCTTTTGGGCGGCTTCACGACCTTTTCGGCGTTTTCACTGGATACCCTGCGGCTGGTTGAGGCCGGGCGTATGACAGCGGCAGGTTCATATGTCTTGGCGTCGGTTGTTTTATCGCTCCTTGGCTGTGCTTTGGGTCTGTGGCTTGCAAAAGGAATGACGACATGAGCGGTGTACAGACGCGGGTTATCGGCCCGGATGATGGTGATCAGCGCGTGGACCGGTATCTGCGCCGGCTGTTCCCGCATTTGACCCAAGGCCGCATTGAAAAAATGTGTCGCAAGGGTGAACTGCGTGTCGATGGTGGCCGGGTGAAAACGAATACACGATTGGAGGTCGGTCAAAAGGTACGTATTCCGCCTCTTCCAACCGAGGAGGAGGCCGAGGCGTTGCGGTCGCTGGCCAAACAGGGTGTGACCAAGGCGGATGCCAAGCTGATCCAGTCCTGCGTGATCTACAAGGATGATCATATCATCGCGATTAACAAGCCAGCCGGACTAGCAACGCAGGGCGGATCAAAGACGACCCGTCATGTGGACGGCATGGCCGAGGCGCTGACCTTTGGTTACGATGAAAAGCCGCGGCTGGTGCACCGATTGGACAAGGATACGTCCGGTGTGTTGCTGCTTGCGCGAACACGCATGATGGCCAAGCAGTTAACCGAGAATTTGAAACATCGCGAGACCCGCAAAATCTATTGGGCGGCTGTCGCTGGTGTCCCGCATCCGCGTGCAGGTACGATCAAATACGGGTTGGTGAAGGCGCCGGGTCATGGACGTGGTGGCGAGAATGAAAAAATGCGCTGTGTGCATCCGCGCGACGTCGACAGTGTTGAAGGCGCGAAGCGCGCGACGTCTGATTATGCCGTGATGGATCAGCTAGCCAGCCGTGCGGCATGGTGTGCCTTGATCCCGATCACGGGCCGGACACATCAGCTACGCGCCCATATGGCCGAGATTGGGCATCCGATTATCGGTGATGGCAAATACGGCGGTTCGGGGCAGGAAAACCTTGGTGATGGTTGGGGCGCTGGCATGGGATCAGAGATTGGGCGCAAGATGCACTTGCACGCGCGCAGTCTGACAATTGAGCATCCGGCGACCGGGGCCACATTACATCTGACCGCCCCATTGCCGGAGCATATGCAAAATACCTGGGACTTTGTGGGCTGGGTCGTGGGCCATGCCCCGGTCGATCCGTTCAATATGCCGGATGAATGATTTGCGATTGGTGATTTTCGATGTGGACGGTACGCTGGTCGACAGTCAGGCCGAGATTATGGCGTCGATGACCATGGCCTTTGCGGCCGAAGGTCTCGACAGGCCGGATCGCGCTGCGGTTTTGTCAATCGTGGGTTTGTCATTGGCCGAGGCTTTTGCCCGACTATGTCCTAATGCAGATCAGGGGCGGCGGGATCGGCTGGTTGAGGCGTATAAGGACAGCTTTGCCGGGTTACGGATGGACAACAAGGAGTTGGGGCCGCTCTTTCCCGGCGCACGCGATGCGTTGCAAGTCTTGCAAGAGCAGGATCAAACCTTGCTGGCCGTGGCCACGGGCAAATCCCGCCGCGGGCTCGATAAGGTGCTGGAACGGCACGGACTAACGGGCGTCTTTCACAGTGAGCAGGTGGCCGATCATCATCCATCTAAACCAAACCCCTCGATGATCCTGACGGCGCTGAACGAAACGGGGGTGAACCCGGGTGCTGCGGTGATGCTGGGTGACACAACCTATGACATGGATATGGCCCGTGCTGCGGGCGTGCGCACCATTGGCGTCAGTTGGGGGTATCATCCGGCGGCTGACCTGCGGCCCGACCTGCTGATCCATACATTCGCGGACCTGCCGGGGGCAGTCGATCAAGTGTTGAGGCCAAGCCATGAGTGAATGGAAGCAAAAACGGTTTTGGAAAGAGGCTATGGCGATAGCGGCTGATGGTGGCTACGCCGTGCATCTGGATGGCCGTCCTGTCAAGACTCCTGCAAAGGCCGGGTTAATCCTGCCAACAAAAGCCATGGCAGAGGCCGTGGCAGCTGAGTGGGGCAGTCAGAGCGACGTGATTGACCCGAGCACCATGCCGGTAACGCGCAGTGCTAATGCGGCCATTGATAAGGTACGCGTCCAAAGGGACGAAGTGATCGCCCTGCTGGCAGAATATGGGGACAGTGATCTACTATGTTACCGGGCGGCTGGACCTGAAGGGTTGGTCAAGCAGCAGGTCGCGGCTTGGGATCCATTGCTGGACTGGGCAGCCGAGAGTTTGAACGCACGTTTGTGGATCGGTGAAGGCGTGATGCACGTCGCGCAGGACGCGCAAGTTCTGTCGCGCTTGACGGATGAAGTTGCCGCATTTGACGATTTCGCATTGGCCGCGGCACATGATCTGATCAGCCTGTCGGGTTCCCTGGTCATTGCCTTGGCCGTGACTCGCGCACATTTGATGCCGGGAGCGGCTTGGGATGTGTCGCGCGTTGATGAGGATTGGCAGATCGCGCAATGGGGCGATGATGAAGAAGCGCGCGAGATGACCAAGGTAAAGCGGGCGGCGTTTTTCGACGCAGCGCGATTCTATCAGCTTTCACTCAAGTGAGAGAATGCATGCGTTTCACGGGAATCCCGAAAAAAACTGCCCAATTTTATGGCGTTTGTTCCCGGTTCTCCTTTTGTCGCCCTTGACCTTGTAGACGAATTCCGCACACTCTGCGACCGTTGGGACGGGTAACCGTCCTCGTTCTCATGACTGTCTATCGGGACGGGATAATAATTGGCCACCTCATGTTGAGGTGGAGACTCAGGAAGAGGTAAAAATGAAAAAAACCGTATTCTTCGGCGCGCTGACTGTTGCTGGTTTAGCTGCCGGCATGGCTTCGGCGGCAACGCTTGACGACGTCAAGGCACGTGGCTCGCTGAACTGCGGCGTGACTACTGGTCTTGTTGGTTTTGCGGCCCCTGACGCAAATGGCGTCTGGACTGGTTTCGACGTGGGCATCTGCCGCGCCGTAGCTGCTGCGATCTTTGGTGACCCGTCTGCGGTCGAGTTTGTGCCAACCACTGGCCAGACACGTTTCACAGCGCTTGCTTCCGGCGAAATCGACCTGCTGGCACGTAACACCACATGGACAATGAGCCGTGACGCCGACCTTAAGTTCGAATTTGTCGGCGTTAACTACTATGATGGCCAGGGCTTCATGGTACCTAAGGCGCTTGGCATCTCTTCGGCCAAGGATTTGGACGGCGCGACCGTCTGCATTCAGACTGGTACAACAACAGAGCTGAACCTCGCGGACTTCTTCCGCACCAACAACCTCAGCTACGATCCTGTGCCAATTGAAACCAACGCAGAAGCACAGCAGCAGTATCTGGCTGGCGCCTGTGACGTTTTCACAACTGACGCATCCGGTCTGGCCGCGACACGTGCAACGTTTGAATCTCCTGAAGATCACGTTCTGCTGCCTGAAATCATCTCCAAGGAGCCACTGGGCCCGCTTGTCCGCCACGGCGACAACGAATGGGGTGATATTGCGCGCTGGACACTGAATGCACTGATCACAGCAGAAGAGCTGGGCATTACGTCGTCAAACCTCGCAGAAATGTCTGCGGCGCCAACTGACAATCCAGAAGTTAACCGCTTGCTGGGTACAGAAGGTGAGCTGGGCGCGATGCTGGGTCTGGAACCAGATTGGGCCAAGAACGCCATTGCAGCGGGTGGTAACTACGGCGAGCTGTTCGAAAAGAACATCGGCGAGAACACTCCGATCGGTCTGGCCCGCGGTCTGAACGCGATGTGGACCGAAGGTGGTCTGATCTATTCGCCACCGTTCCGCTAAATCCTGATATTGATAAAGGGCCTGGCAATCGCCGGGCCCTTTTCACAATAGCTACACGCTATAAAGAATCTGCATCCCGCGCGCCGTAACATTCGAAAAAATCGAAGCCTGCGCGAACAAAACGGGAGCCACGGGGAGATATATATGTCGACGTTGACCGACCCGCCGAGCAATACGTTTCGGCTGAGCCAACTTATCTATGACACGCGCTATCGATCGATCACTATTCAGGTGGTAGCGCTTATTTTGTTGTGTATCGCGTTCTACTGGCTGATCAACAACACGGTGCAGAACCTTGCTAATCTGGGCAAGGAGTTCAATTTCGGGTTTTTAAGCTCGCGCGCCGGTTACGACATCAACCAACGCCCGATCCCTTACGACAACTCTATGACGCATTGGCGCGCTGCTTTGGTCGGCATGTCTAACACTTTGCTGGTGTCGTTTCTGGGCTGTATTGCCGCCACGATCATCGGTGTGATCTTTGGTGTTTTGCGCCTTTCGAATAACTGGGTCGTGTCCCGGCTGGCCGCTGTCTACGTCGAAGGCTTTCGTAACGTACCGTTGCTGTTGTGGATCATCGCAATTTTTGCGCTGTTCACCGAAGGCATGGACCCGCCTAACACCTTCCGCCCGAATGCTGAGGGAATTGCCCAGAACGATATGATCTTTGGCGTGATTGCAATCACGAACCAAGGGACGTTCATGCCGGGGTTGGCGTGGTCCAGCTTGGCTTGGGTCATGACGCTTGTTCTGATTGCATCTATCGCAGGCATCATCTTTTTGCGTCGCCGCGCACGCGATATTCAGGCGGAAACGGGCCGTATTGTCCCCGTCTTTTTGCCATCGCTTGGCGTTTTTATCGTGCCTTTGGTTCTGGCCTATTTCGCCCTCAGCGCGGTATCGCAACGCAATGAACAGGTGTTCATTGCTGTTGGCGCCGAGCGGGGCATGGATTTGGCCAGCTTTGCAGAGGCCAGCGGACGCATCAATTATTGTGGCATTCCAAATCAGGCTGGTTCCATTAATGGCCAGCGCTATTTGCAGGCTGCCGATGTGAACTTCCGCCGCGGCGATTACTTTGGTGACACGGATGCGCGCCAGGCACTGGCTGCTGGCAACTGCAGCTTGATCATTGCAGATGCTTCCGAGGCAACCGCATTGATTGCTGAAATCGAAGCCACACCGTTGTTCGATGAACGTATCGCAGTGCTGAGCGATACGCTGCCCGAAGGCCGCGCGATCGAAGTCCACTACCCAAAAATGACCGAACGTGGCATCCCCCGGTTCGAAGACGGCTTTCAGCTTCGTAACCCGCTGATTGCCCTTTGGCTGGCCTTGTCGCTTTATACCGGTGCCTTCATCGCCGAGATCGTGCGCGCTGGTATCATGGCCGTCAGTCGTGGCCAGTCAGAGGCCGCGTTTGCGTTGGGCTTGCGTCCGAACCGCACCATGCGGTTGGTGATCCTGCCGCAGGCGTTACGGGTGATTGTTCCGCCGCTGATTTCGCAATTCCTGAACTTGACCAAAAACTCGTCACTGGCGATTGCGGTGGGGTACATGGACGTGCGCGCCACACTCGGGGGCATCACGATCAACCAGACCGGTCGCGAGCTTGAGGGCATCCTGTTGATGGGCATGTTCTATCTTGCGCTGAGTATCGCGATTTCGAGCGTGATGAACTTCTACAACAACCGCAACACCCTGAAGGAGCGCTAGGATGTCTGATACACACGCACAATCCAGCACCTTTGTTCGCGACAAGATGCTACCTGAATCCGATCCGCCATTGCGCGAAAAGGGTGCTGTCAAATGGCTGCGGGAAAACCTGTTCTCCAGCTGGCTAAACGCGATCCTGACGGTGCTGTCGCTACTAGTGGTCTACTGGGCATTGTCCGGCCTGATTCCCTGGCTCCTCAACAGTGTTTGGACCGCCGGATCACTATCCGAATGCCGCGAGGTTCTGTCGGTCGATGGGATGAGCAGCCATGACGGGGCCTGTTTTGCCGTCATCACCGACCGTTGGGTGCAGTTGCTATTCGGCTTCTACCCGTCGGACCTGTACTGGCGCCCGATCTTGGCGTTTGTCCTATTCTTTGTCGCACTCGCCCCGATCCTGTTTTCGGAACAGCTCCCGCGCCAGATGATGTGGTTTTCGTTGGTTTACCCGTTTCTGGCCGTCTGGCTGATTTGGGGTGGTTCAATCTGGAGCCCGCTTTTCGTTCTGCTGGGCTTTGTCGTTGGCGTCGTCGCATTGCGCGAACTGTCCAAGGTGGGCGGTGCCATTGCCGGCGTCATTGGTGCGATCGTCGTAGCCTTGATATGGTGGGGTTTGGTCACCCCATGGGCGACCGATACGCTGCACCGTATCGTTGGTGAGGCGCGGATCGAAAGTAAAACCACTGAGCTGAGCGAGATGGCCGAAACCATGACTCCTCGCTTTGAAGAGTTGGAAGCGCAACGTGATGCGTTGACGGCTCGTGCGACCGAAGAAGCGGCGACCAAAACTGCGTTGCTTGAAGAGGCGCTGGCTCTGCGCGCTGAGGGTTCGCCCAACTTTGATGCAGCGCGTACTGCGTTTCTGGCGCAGATGGATGTTTTGATGGCTACCCGTCGCGAGGCATCTGATGCAGCCGTCGCCGCGTTTTTGCTGGATGAGGATTTGTCAGAGGCGCGCAGCCTTCTGGCCCGGACACGTCTGTTGGAGGCGCAGGATGCGCAACTGCCAAATGTCACAGAACGGGCTGAGACGTTGCGCGCCAATCTGCCGGATGCCGTTGCCAATCTGATTTCGATGGATGGCGCGGGTGACGCGACTTCGGATGAACGAGAAGCGTTGGAGGCCGCATTGGCCGCCGAAGAGCAGGCGGCAACTCTGGAAGACGCGCTGCGATCAACCTATGCCACGCTTGGCCGGGTCGGGCTAGAGCCGGTGCAAAGTCGCGAAATCGGTGGCTTTATGCTGGGGATCATCATCGGTGTGGCGGGCATTGTCCTGTCGCTGCCGTTGGGTATCTTGCTGGCCCTTGGCCGTCAGTCGCCGCTGCTGATCATCAACAAATCTAGCGTCGCCTTTATCGAGGTGATCCGGGGCGTTCCCCTGATCGTTTGGCTGATCACGGCATCGTTGCTGTTGAACTACTTCCTGCCACCGGGCACTAATTTTGATCTGATGTTGCGGGTTATCATTATGGTCACCTTCTTCTCGGCGGCTTATATCGCCGAGGTGATCCGCGGTGGTCTGGCTGCCCTGCCCAAGGGACAGTATGAGGGGGCGGATAGTCTGGGTCTTGATTACTGGCAATCCATGCGGCTGATCATTCTGCCGCAGGCGCTGAAAATCTCGATCCCGGGTATCGTCAACACCTTCATTGGTCTGTTCAAGGACACCGTGCTGGTGGTCTTTATCGGCCTGCTGGACCCCATCGGACTGACCAATGCGATCCGTGCCTCGACCGACTGGAACGGCATCTATTGGGAGCTGTTCATCTTCATAGGCCTGCTGTTCTTTATCTTCTGCTTCAGCATGGGCCGCTACTCACTTTACCTGGAGCGCAAGCTTCAGCGTGAACACCGCTAAGGAGACCTGACAATGGTTGAAATGACAAAAGAACGCACGGTTGATCGCAGTCAGATGCAGGTTTCTGACGAAGTCGCGATTGAGATCACCAATATGAACAAGTGGTACGGCACGTTCCATGTGCTGCGCGACATCAATCTGACGGTGCAGCGTGGCGAACGGATCGTGATTTGCGGCCCGTCCGGGTCCGGCAAATCGACCTTGATCCGTTGCATCAACCGGCTGGAAGAACATCAGGCGGGTCAGATCATGGTGGATGGCACTGAACTGTCGTCGGATCTGAAAAACATCGATAAGATCCGGTCAGAGGTTGGCATGTGTTTTCAGCACTTCAACCTGTTCCCGCATCTGACGATTTTGGAAAACTGCACGCTGGCCCCAATCTGGGTGCGTAAGACACCCAAGAAGGAAGCCGAAGAAACGGCGATGCACTTCCTTGAAAAGGTCAAGATCCCAGAGCAAGCCGATAAATACCCTGGCCAGTTATCGGGTGGTCAGCAGCAGCGTGTGGCGATTGCCCGTTCGTTGTGCATGAAGCCACGTATCATGCTGTTTGATGAGCCCACATCGGCGCTTGACCCAGAGATGATCAAGGAAGTGCTTGATACGATGATTGAGCTGGCCGAGGAAGGCATGACCATGCTTTGCGTGACGCACGAGATGGGCTTTGCCCGGCAGGTCGCCAACCGCGTCATCTTTATGGACCAGGGCCAGATCGTCGAACAGAACGAGCCCGAGGAATTCTTCCTCAACCCGCAATCGGAACGGACGCAATTGTTCCTCAGCCAGATCCTCGGCCACTAAACAACAAAGCCCCGGTTATTGCGCCGGGGCTTTTTAGTCTGTGTCTGGCCCCGCAGTGCCAATCAGGTCACGCGGCACAACAAAATCCACAGCCCTTCCCTGACCTCGCTGCATGTCGCCCCATCCGGCGATATCGAAGTCGATGATTGTTGTCGCGCAGGTGGGATAATCGCTGAACCGATGATGGTTCGGCGCGCTGGATACCAATCCATTGGCCATCATGCCGATGCCGGGATTATGCCCGATAATCGCAATCGCCCCTGCATCTTCTCGGTGAAGCATATCCACAATGGTATCAGGGGCCGCATGATACAGCATCGGTGACAGGCGTAGCTTTGGTGTGGGTGACAGTTGCGGCAGGATGAGCTCTGCCGTTTCCTGTGTCCGCACCGCGTCTGAACAAAGCACGACGTCTGGCAGATATGCGTGCTTGGCCATCCACTTGCCAATTGCCTCGGCGGAAGCGCGCCCGCGCTTGTTAAGCACGCGTGCGTGATCGTCTGCGAAAGGGTCGCTCCAACTGGATTTTGCATGGCGGATCAGGATCAGGCGCAAGGTCATAGAAAGGCCTCCATATGAAACGCGTCTTGGGCGGGTTGCCTGCGGCCCTGGCCAACCGGGCAGGCCGAACGTGCCGCACATCCGCGCGTCATGCAATCCGTACCGGCGGCGCTGCGCAGATACGTCTTGCAGGCATCAACATCATAGCCGTTGGCGAAGGCATTGACGGGGCAGGCCGTTTTACAAGGTTGGTCGGGGCAGGTGTCGCAGGGCCGTTCGGCGGTCGTCAGATCCATTGCCCATGGCAGCACCAGCGCTCCGCGATAGGATGCGAAAAGACCGGCTTGATCATGTACCAAGAACCCGATGGGTGACGCCCAGGATCGCCCCGTGCGGAGCGCCCATGTATGAAACGGATGGTAGGGTGGTCCGCCGAAAGGGTAGAGCGCGTGCCCGCCAAAGGCCCGTGCTATCGGCTCAAGGGCCGCCCGTGACCAACGATCCAGCGGGTCGGCCAGACCGTCGCGATATTGCGCGCTGGTTGAAAATACAGCCCAGAACCGAGGTTCGTCTGGTCCAACAAGCAGAACAGTTCCAGACGCCAGAGGCAGATCATCGTCTGGCGCGATCGCGAACCCGCCCATCGATTGCAGTCCATGATTTTCCAGTGCGCTGATCAGCGCCAGATCAGTCAATGCGCACCCATTGGCGCGGCATACGTGGAACATCACCAGCAGATATGAATGTGACAGTGTCGCCTGCGCATTCATAGGTGCCGTCACCACCGCCAAATAGACCGGTATCGGAATCAAACGGGATCACCATCGTTTGCCCCATTACATCGGCAGAGGCGACAAGATCAAAATCTGTGTTTGTCGCGGTCCAACTGCCGCCTTCTGCCATCATCGCCGCACTGCTGATGCCGTTGATCGTGACGAGCGTGGCGGGAATATCCGGCATCTGCATATTGTAGCGCAGATCACTGATCGTCATCGTCAGATTATCATCGGTGCTGATCATCATCGCGATAGTACCATCCGTGACCGTGACGCTACCACCCATCTGTCCCCCTATCATTTGTCCCAGATCATTCAGATCAGCCTGCCAATTGCCGGTAAGGCAAGGGTCAATCGCCAGGGCAGGGGTGGAGGTCAGGGCCATAGCCGCAGCTGTTATAAAAATACGCATCAATCTATCCTTTATCGTTTGAATAGCCGGATGCTAGCACAGTTTGCGTTTGGTGCGACTATCCGATCAGCGCGGCTCGCGGATCAGCGAACCAGCGCCGTGATCGGTAAACAGCTCCAACAGGCAGGCGTTGGGCGCGCGCCCATCCAGAATGACAACCGCGCGGACCCCAGCCGCCATCGCGGCAAGGGCCGTTTCTGTTTTGGGGATCATGCCACCGGCAATGGTACCATCCGCAATGAGGTCGTCAATCTTGGCGGGTGCAATCTCGGTCAGGACATTACCGTCCTTGTCCTTGACGCCAGCCACATCCGTCAGCAGCAACAGGCGGTCGGCCTTAAGCGCGGCAGCAATCGCCCCAGCAGCCGTATCGCCGTTCACATTGAACGTCTCGCCCTCCCGGCCCATTCCAAGGGGCGCAATCACGGGGATCGCATGGGCGGCATGCAGATCGCGCAGGATCGTTGGGTCAACGTCCACAGGTGTGCCGACAAAGCCCAGATCGGCATGGGTCTGTTCGCAGATCATCAGGTTGGCGTCTTTGCCGGACAGGCCGACAGCCTTGCCGCCTTCTTCGCTGATCGCTTGCACCAGCCGGTTGTTCACCTTGCCGGACAGGACCATTTCGACCACATCCATGGTCGCCTGATCCGTCACGCGCTTGCCGT
The DNA here is from genome assembly GCA_947489445.1 of uncultured Paracoccaceae bacterium. GTDB lineage: Bacteria > Pseudomonadota > Alphaproteobacteria > Rhodobacterales > Rhodobacteraceae > Yoonia. The sequence goes on along the minus strand of CANLDN010000013.1, from coordinate 76,688 downwards.
TCACGAATTCGGACTTGATATCAAGTTTCGCCAGCATTTCGTTGATCATTGGCCCGCCGCCATGCACCACGACGGGGTTCAGGCCGACCTGCCGCATCAGCACGACATCGCGGGCAAAGCTGCGCATGGCCGCATCACTGCCCATGGCGTTACCGCCAAGTTTGATCACCACAGTCGCGCCTGCATAGCGCTGCATGTACGGTAGCGCTTGGGACAGGGTGCTGGCGGTTGCGATCCAATCACGGTTCATGTCTTGGGTCCTTGGCTTCATTCGATCCCCGCGATGATCGCACGTAGGGTTGGGATACCTTCGCCCTTCTCGGACGAGGTCAGGATTAACTCAGGAAAAGCAGCGGGATGTTTGGCCAATGCATTGCGCGTTTTGGCCAGCGCCTCATCAAGCGCCTTGCCTTTCACCTTGTCGACCTTGGTCATCACCACCTGAAACGTCACGGCTGAGCTGTCCAGCAAGGTCATGATCTCTTCATCCACCGCCTTGGCCCCGTGCCGCGCATCGATCAGCACAAACACGCGGCGCAGGGTCTGGCGCCCCGACAGGTATTGTTTGAGCAGCCGCTGCCATTTTTCAACTACGGCCACTGGCGCATTGGCAAAGCCATAGCCTGGCAGGTCGACCACATAAAAATCACCAGCGGTAAAAAAATTGATCTCTTGCGTCCGACCGGGTGTGTTTGACGCGCGCGCCAATCCTTTGCGGCCCGTAAGTGCATTGATAAGGGATGATTTGCCTACGTTGGAGCGCCCTGCAAAGCAGACCTCGATCCGATCAGCAGGCGGCAGGCCGTCCATGGCGACCACCCCTTTGACGAACTCGGTCTCGCCCGCAAACAACAAGCGCCCTTTTTCGAGCGTTTGTGGATCAGGGGTTTCAACCTCAGGAAAGCGGAGTTCCATATCAGATCACCTCGACCTTATCACCAACGCGGACGTTACCGCCGGTGGTCACTTCCGCATAGATGCCAAAATCTTGATGGTCCCAGCCGTCGCGCAAGACGGAGAGAGTGTCCGTGTCGCGCTTGCCGGTGCGGGGGTTGGATTTGGTGTGGTTACAGCGTTCGATCCGTTCGTGGACTCTTAGTATGGCTTCCCCAATCCGCAGGTCCTGGTCGATCCACTCGAATTCCTCCCAGGGGGCAGACCCATCAAACCAGATGTTCCCGCGCCAGCGTTCCATCTCTAACGGGCGACCCAGCCGCCCGGCAACGGCCTTGTGGCTTGCTTCGTTCATGATCGAGATTGAGGGGAATGCGCTGTCGGTCATGCCGCGCCCCGGTGCCTTGACGATGCCAGCGGGTCGCAACTTCTCCGGCGGGCAAACGGGGCTGACCCATGTGATAAACTGTGCGACATCCGCCGGGTCATCGGGGCTAAATGTGATTTCGCCAAGGTCGACATGGCGCAGTGTGACCGTTGCAGTTGCCTCATCCAGTTCCGCCCATATCCCGGCCAACCCGGCGGTGCTTGCCCCAATCATGAAGTTCCGACACATGACCCATTCGGGGTTATCGGCGTCAAATTTTGACTTCTCATGTGTTACTGCCCAATGGCGATCCCATGGCATGGTCTGACCCGCCACCAAAGTGACCGCATCCAACGCCTCGCGCCCGTGGCTTTTGATCGGGTGACGCCACAGGGCAGAGACGGTCGCCATCTATTTGTCCTTCGGTTTGTCGAGGTCCACAGGCTTCTTGCGTTTGATGCTCGACTTGATGTTGCCAAAGACATCCGGCTTGGCCCCATGGCTGCGCATGATCGCATATTGCTGGATAAAGGTGATGACGTTGTTGGCGATCCAGTAGAGCACCAGACCGGACGCGAACGACCCCAGCATGAACATGAACACCCAAGGCATCCAGGCAAAGATCATCTGCTGTGTCGGATCGGTTGGGGCCGGGTTCAGTTTCTGCTGCATCCACATGGATACGCCCAGCATGATAGGCAGGATACCGATCAGCATCAGCGCAAGGATCGACCCTGGTTCCGGTCCTGCCCATGGCAAAAGGCCAAATAGGTTCGCAATGGAAGACGGGTCAGGTGCGCTGAGGTCACGTATCCAGCCAATCCACGGGGCGTGGCGTAGTTCGATGGTGACGAAGATCACCTTATAAAGCGAAAAGAAGATCGGGATTTGCAGCAGGATCGGCAGACACCCGGCCGCCGGGTTCACCTTATTATCTTTATAAAGCTTCATCATGCCTTGCTGCATGGCCTGCTTGTCATCGCCGGTGCGTTCTTTCAGTGCTTCCATCTCCGGCTGCAGTTCCTTCATCCGCGCCATAGAGACGTAGGATTTATAGGCCAGCGGCAAAACGATGATCTTGAGGATCACGGTCAGCATCAGGATCGACCAACCCATGTTGCCAATGTAGATATTCAGGAAATGCAACAGCGCAAAAATCGGTTTGGTGAGGAAAAAGAACCAACCCCAGTCGATACTGTCCAGAAACCCGGCGACACCTTCTTCGTTTTCATAATGCCGAATGGCTTCCCATTCCTTGGCACCCGCAAAAAGGCGTGTCGTGACAGTCGCGGTTTCACCGGGCGCAATCGTTTCGATCGGCATCACCGCCTCTGCCTGATATAGATCACGGCTGTCGAAATACTTGGATGTGGACCGGAACGGCGAGGATTGATCCGGGATCAGTGTCGTCATCCAGTAATGGTCGGTATACCCGATCCAGCCGGAGGCCGTGACATCCAACCGCTCTGCTTGAGTGCGCTCGCGTGGGTCAACTTCATAGTCGGTGATGTCGTCATAACCGGTTTCTTCCAACTCACCATCTGTCATCCGCACAAGGCCCTCGTGCAGGATAAAGAAATTCTTCAAATCATCAGGTTGGCCATGACGGCGCAACAGGCCATAGGGGCGGGCAGACACGGCCGTATCGCTCGCATTCTGCACGCTTTGTTCAAAGGTGAATAAGAACTCATCATCGACAGACACAGTCTTGCGGAATACTTGGCCAGCCCCATTGTCCCAGATCAGTGTGACAGGGCTGTCAGGTGTCAGTGTGTCACCGCTTTCGACTGACCAGATGGTATCCGGGCCGGGCACCAATGTGGCATCAAGCCCCTCTGTCGCCGTCCAGCCGAAGGTCGCGAAATATGCGCCGGGTTCGCCCACTGGCCTGAGCAGGCGCACAACATCAGCATCAGGATCAATCGTTTCGCGGTAGTTGTTCAGCGCAAGGTCGTCAATCCGACCACCTTGCAATGACAATGATCCGCTGAATTCGCCGGTTTCAATGGCGATCCGTGCCGCCTGTGTTGCCGGCTCTGGTGCTTCGGTCGGCGTGGTTGCGGCGCCAGTCACCGGATCAGCTGTGGGCAGGGTGGGATCCTCTGCGCTGGTCGTCGTTTGTGTCGCGGGATCGACGGGCAAGTCTTCGGGTGGGAACAGTACAGTCCAGGCCATGATGACCCCAAAGCTCAGCACTGTCGCCAGGATGAGGTTCTTGTTCTGGTCGTCCATGTGAAACCGCCCGTATTCGAATGAAAATCTGAAGGTTGTTCAACCTGTCGGGGGGCAAAAGGTCAAGCGGTTTTCAGTGAATAAAGGGCTTTGATGCCACTTGTGATCGTGACGGACGCATATGTGCGCCAGCATATTGCTGCCGCAATATTTGCAGCAGCTTCCGATAGGCGGCCCTGTGATGGTTACGTCGGTTCACCCCGGCAAAGACAGGCTGGGTAATCACCGGCGCGTCCTGAACATGTCGACATGATCCGGCACGCACCAATGCTGTTGCGGAATGGCGCAACACGTAAGCCGTGCCTGACAATGAGGTCAGCAAATCCACCATCGCCCCATTTTGACCGATAGAGAGCGATACATTGGTCAGATCCGGCAATATGGCGGCATGGGTATGGGCGAAAGATGGGGCATAATTGGCCAGAATATAGCTGTCTGCTGATACATCCGCCAGGCGATCAGCGGTTGTCGACACCATCATATAAGCCACTTCGCCCAGCGTTTCGAAGTGAATATCAGCATGGGTCTGCGGCGAATAAAGCACTGCGATATCTTGCGCGCCCGACACAAGATCAGCGCACATCTGCATCGAATAATCCGCTTCAACATAAATATGTGTGTCGGGCAGCGCCTCGCGAAATCCGCTGATCAGGCGGTCAATCTGAATACTGACCAGATCATGTTGCAGGCCGATACGCATGGTCACACCGGACATGCCCACATCCCGGGTGGCATTTAACGCGGTGATCCAGCTATGGCGCATGCTGCGCGCATGCGGCTCAAACCGCAACCCTTCGGTCGTCAAAGCGGTCCCTGCGCGGGAGCGTTGAAAAAGACGACGACCAATGATGGCTTCTAGCGCCTTGATCCGACCCGATATGGTCGATTGGGTGACGCGCAGGCGTTCCGCAGTACGGTTAAAGCTGCGGGTTTCGCAAAGATCCAGAAAGGTTTCGATCAGTTCCAGCTGCATAAGTAGCAGACTGCCCTAATCGGCTAATCCGATCAATATTGCATGAAGCAGCAAATTGAACTGCTTGCTGTCCAGCGCAATACTTTGTTTCAGTCGAACGGGAGGAGATACCATGCCTGATGTCATTCAGACCCGATCACGCAGCGGGGGTCGTGCGGCACGGGTTGCCTTGCGCAACGCACCTTTGTCGGCAGACATGCGGCCCGTTCGTCCCGGTTTGACCGGTGGTCAGTACAAACCGTTGAGTGAGGCGAGCGTCGCCCGGATTCACGCAGCAGCGCTTGATGCGCTCGAACAGATCGGGCTATCGCAGGCCCCGCCGTCTGGCGTGCAGATCATGACCGATGCGGGTGCCATCCTTGGCGATGATGGTCGCCTTCGTTTTCCACGCGCGCTGGTTGAGGACATGCTGGTCAAGGCTGCGCGCAACATCACCCTGCATGGACGTGATCCGCAATATGACCTGCATCTGACCGGTTCGAATGTGCATTTCGGTACCGCGGGGGCGGCTGTGCATATTGTTGATCTTGAAACCAACACTTATCGGGATTCGACTGCGCAAGATCTGCATGATGCGGCCAAGATCACCCATGCGCTGGATAACGTGCATTTCTTCCAGCGGGCCATGGTCGCCCGCGACGTGACCGACAATCTGGAGATGGACCTGAACACCATCTATGCCTGCTGCGCCGGAACGACCAAGCATATCGGCACGTCGTTCAGTGAACCCGATCACGTGGCCCCCGGCCTTGAACTGATCCACCGCATCGCAGGCGGAGAGGCCGCATGGCGCGCACGTCCGTTTATTTCCAACTCCAATTGTTTCGTTGTCCCGCCGATGAAGTTTGCCGAGGAAAGTTGCATCGCGATGGAGCATTGCGTTCGCGCGGGTATGCCGGTCCTGCTTCTGTCAGCCGGACAAGCCGGCGCCACCGCCCCTGCGCCTATCGCTTTGGCCATCGTGCAGGCGGTTGCTGAATGTCTGGCGGGTGTTGTTTATGTCAATGCGCTGGCTCCCGGTCATCCGGCGGTTTTTGGCACATGGCCTTTCGTGTCAGATCTGCGCACCGGGGCGATGTCGGGCGGATCGGCTGAACAGGCATTGCTGACGGCGGGCTGTGCCCAGATGCACCGGTTCTACGATCTGCCGGGGGGTGCTGCGGCGGGGATTTCCGACAGCAAATTGCCAGATATGCAGGCAGGTTGGGAGCAGGGGATCACCAATGTTTTGGCCGGTTTGTCAGGGCTGAATATGGTCTACGAATCCGTTGGCATGCATGCGTCGCTGTTGGGGTTTTGCCTTGAATCGCTCGTGCTTGGTGACGACATTCTGGGGCAGGTGTTACGCTGCGTGCGCGGCATCGACGTGACAGAAGACAGTACATCGATTGAGGCCATGAAAGCGGTTTGCATGGGTGGTCCTGGTCACTATCTCGGCTCCGACCAGACCCTGCACTTGATGCAAACAGAATACATCTACCCCACCCTGGGCAACCGGATGAGCCCGAAGGAATGGGGCGAGGCCGACCGGCCCATGCTGCTCGACAAGGCGATTGAACGCAAAAACGACATACTGGCCAAGGCGGAAATCCAGATCGACCCGGCGCTTGATCAAGCAATCCGGGCTGATCACAACATTTATTTTCAATAGGGGATGCCCATGCATTACGGCTATATCGGGCTTGGCAATCTGGGTGCCAATTGTGCGGCTTGCCTGTTGCGGGCCGGGTTCTCGGTGACGGTCACTGACATTGATAAGTCCGCGGCCGAACCCTTGCTGGCGCTTGGGGCAAGCTGGGCTGATGATCCGGCCATAGTCGCGCGTCAGGTCGACCATATCATCACCTGCCTGCCATCGCCCGCCATTTCAGAGCATGTGCTTGATGCCATCTTACCCGCCGCCAAGGTCGATGCGCATTGGATCGAGATGTCGACCGTCAGCCGTGACGACGTGCATCGCCTGTCAGCCAAGGCCGCATCCCATAACATCCGCATGATGGAGCTTCCGGTGACGGGCGGTGTCCATCTGGCCGCCCAAGGCAAGATCACCATGCTGGCTGGTGGCGATAAGGACATGTTTGATCTACATCTGCCCGCGCTGCAGGCGATGGGTGATCAGGTGTTTCACATGGGTCCATTGGGGTCTGCATCGATCATCAAAGTGATCACCAATATGCTGGCCTTCATTCATCTGAAGGCTTGTGGCGAGGCGCTGATGCTGGCCAGGCGCGGCGGGCTTGACCTTGGTCAGGCATGGCACGCGATCAAGGCATCGTCGGGCAATTCCTTTGTGCATGAAACCGAAGGGGCGCTGGTGCTGAATGGTTCCTACGACGTGGCCTTCAACATTGATCTGGCCCTAAAGGACCTAGGATTTGCTATGGATTTTGGGCAGGAATTTGAGGTGCCGCTTGATCTGGCCGCAGCGACGCAGCAGACCTATCGCGCGGCGCGTGCCGCTTATGGCGGTGATGCGCAATCGCCGATGATTGTGAAATTGCTTGAGGATTTGTTGCAGACCGATCTGCGCGCAGACGGGTTTCCGGCGCGATTGGAATAGGACGCATCGGGATGTCTGGGGTCACAGGCCGATCAAGGTCGGCTTCGATCCCAAAATACAGAATGCCGCGACGCGTATGAAAGGCTGCCTTGGATTTGCCGATAGCTCAAGCCGCCGCGAAAATTTCGGCGAAAGGGACCACGAACCAGAGCGCGATAACCCAAACGGTGAAAAGCCCCGCAAAAAACAAAAGACCGACATCTCGATTGCCCCGAAAGATTGCCGGATAGGCGACTATTGTAAGCCACGCGGATTTATAGACGATTTGGATTAATAGCACGGATACAAAATCCGTCGGCTTCAAAATGCCCATTGTTGCAACAAGCCCCAGCGACAGCCACACAGCGCCAAGAATGCGAAGAAACGGATCAACGGTCGCGGCGCTGAAAAACACGTATCGCGTGGCCATCTGTGGCGCGAAAAGCGTCAATGCGCCGACTGCTCCAGCGCCGAGAACGGCAGCAGCATACATCACTCTTAACGCAAATACACCTTCCATCTTTCACATTCCCGGCAGCTTGTGTTACCGCTGGTTACATAAGGTAATCGACTTGCACTGGCAAGATGTTTCCGGAGGTAACATTATGACCGAACCATCAAAGAAACGACCATACCATCACGGTGATTTGCGTGCGGCACTTCTCGATGCTGTAGGAACGATGGTCGAAGAAGCGGGTGTAGAGAGCGTGTCTGTTCGTGGAGCGGCGCGACGGGTAGGTGTCAGCCATCCCGCAGCGTTCCGCCACTTTGCCGACAAGAAGGACCTGCTGACCGCCTTTGCCGCCCGCGCGGCCGCGCATATGGCTGGTGAGATGGAGGGACTGGGAGCGCGCGCGCCATTTCTTGATGTTGGGACCGCGTATTTGAAGTTTGCCATGCAGTATCCGGGTGAATTTCGCATGATATTTCGCCAAGAGCTCTTGAATGAAACTGATGAACAGTATCAGGCGCAGATGCAGAGATTGGCCCGCACATTATCTGGATCAGGGAAGACCATTGAAAAAGGCCAACGCTTGCCCCTTGAAGCTGTTCTCGCGTGGAGCGCCACCCATGGCCTTGCCAGCCTCTATCTGGATGGCTCGTTACGCGATGAATTGCCAAAGGGACACGAACTTGATGCAATGGCCGAGGTGCTAAAGTTACTCGGATCTTCGTTCAATAATGCTGATGAGAAGAAGTCCTTGGACGATGTATTGTGACCGACCTTTTCGTCTCCATGTTCAGCAGTCACAGCGCCAGTTCGGCGAGCATTGCATCAGCGGTAACATCTGCCTTATCAGCGCGGCGTTTCACCTCGCCACGTGTCATGACCACAAAGCGGTCGGCCAACCCAAAAGCAAAGTCAAAGTTCTGTTCGACCAATACAATAGCCATGTTGCCCTGTGTGCGCAGCAAACTGATAGTGCGCCCGATTTGCTGAATGATATTTGGCTGAATGCCCTCGGTTGGTTCGTCCAGCAGCAACACTTTGGGCCGGGTGATCAAGGCACGCGCAATGGCAAGCTGTTGCTGTTGCCCGCCCGACAGATCGCCGCCCCGCCGCGCCTTCATATCCAAAAGGACTGGAAACAGCTGAAAGATCTGATCGGGGATATGGTGGTCGTCTTTTGGCAGGCAGGCAAAGGCGGTGTGCAGGTTCTCCTCAACGGTCATCAGTGGAAAAATCTCGCGACCTTGTGGCACATAGGCGATACCCGCACGGGCTGCAGCAAAGGCAGAAGGGTGATCTAACGGCTGCCCATCGACGGATAAGCTCCCGCTTGAATAGGGGTGACGCCCGGATATGGCCTTGAGCAGGCTGGTCTTGCCGACGCCGTTGGTGCCCATGACCGCCGTGACCTCGCCCACAGCTGCTTGCAAATCGATCCCATGCAGGATCTGGCTTTGCCCATATTTCAGCGTCAGCTTCTCAACTGTCAGCATCTAGCGCCCCAAATAAACATCAATGACCGTCTGGTCAGAGGTCACGTGGTCAAGCGACCCTTCGGCCAGGACCGACCCTTCGTGCAATACGGTCACTTTGCAGTCGAGGCGGCGCACAAACTCCATGTCATGTTCCACCACGACAACGGCACGTGTTTCTGCCGCGCGTTTCAACAGATCGGTTGTATGTTCGCGTTCCTGCGTGGTCATGCCAGCGGCGGGTTCGTCCACCAGCAATAGGCGCGGGTCCTGGGCCAACAGCATCCCGATTTCGAGCCATTGTTTCTGGCCATGGCTCAACTCGCCCGCAGGCCGGGTCAGTTCAGTTGTCAGGCCGACCTCATCCGCGATTTCTTCGATCCGCTGGCCGCCTGCTTTGGTTTTCCTATAAAAGAGTACGGCGAACGGTCCGCGCGGATTGCGCAGCGCCATGGCGAGGTTTTCGCGGACGGTCTGCGCCTCAAACACGGTGGGTTTCTGGAACTTGCGCCCAATCCCCTCCATCGCGATCTGGCTTTCGGACATGCCCAGCAGCGAGATGTTCTTGTCGCCCCACGTGACCCGCCCCTCATCCGGTTTGGTTTTTCCGGTGATAATGTCCATGAACGTGGTCTTGCCAGCGCCGTTGGGGCCGATCACGGCCCGCAACTCCGGCTCTCCGATCTGGATGGACAGGTTGTTGATGGCACGGAAGCCATCAAAACTGACCGAGACACCGTCGACTTCCAAGAGCGTGCTCATGACGGTTTCCTCACCAGATAATCGAACAGCCCGCCGATCCCCTTGGGAAAGAACAAGGTGACGGCGACGAATGAAAAGCCCAGCAGGACCAGCCACCAATCCGTCCACTGGATTGTGTAGAACCCAAGATTGATGGCCGGCGCCCCACCGCCAGTGAACCAGCTGGACAAAAGCGATACAAAAGCCGCCCCGATCACTGCGCCATAAAGTCGTCCGCGCCCACCGATGGCGACCCAGACCGCCAGATAGATTGAGGCAATCGGTGCGATCTCAGCGGGGTTGATGATGCCGGCCTGCGGATAGTAAAGCGCGCCCGCGATACCCGCGATGATAGCCGTTAAAGTAAATATGAACAGTTTGTAGCTTTCGACATGATAGCCCAGAAACCGCACCCGCGCCTCATCATCGCGGATCGCTTTGATCACGCTGCCCATCTTGCCGGATACAACCCAGGCAAAAAGGACATAGCCCAGTGCCAATGCCGCGGCTGAGGCATAAAAGAACGCCAGTGAAATCGTCGATTGCGGTGTGTCTTCAAATCCGGGGATGTTTTGCAGGCCGGACAGACCATTATTGCCACGCAATCCGCTGTCATTCTGGAACAGATACAACGCCAGCGCCAAGGTCATCGCTTGGGTGAGGATAGAGAGGTAAACCCCTGTCACCCGGCTGCGAAAGGCCAACCAGCCGAAAACAAGGGCGAGCAGGCCGGGGATAAGAATAACCATCAGCAATTGCAGGGTCAGACTATCGGCAAAGGCCCAGATCAGCGGGAAATCTGAGCTGCCGACGACCCCGAAAATCTGGTTGCCGATCGCATCGGTGATCTCCTGCGGGGTGGGTGGGATGACTTGGGATGACAGGCTTTCAATCACGATCCCCTCGGTGCGGGCATACATCAGCCACATGCCAACCGCATAGCCACCTATCCCGAAAAAGGCGAAATGCCCCAAGGACAGGATCCCGCAATATCCCCAGACCACATCCATCGCGATGGCGATCAGGCAGAGGCAGAGGGTTTTGCCCAGCGTCTTGACGAAAGAGGTCGAAAGGAAACCCATCCCGGCCTCTGACAGGATTGTCACGCCGACGGTAAGTATGCTGAGCGACAAGAGGAACCAGAGCACTGACGGATTGCGTGCGATGAATGTATTATGCATTTGCGCCGCCTTCGGCGTCGCCACGTTGGAGGGGTTTCACCCCTCCAGACCTCCCCAGGATATTTTGGGCCAAAAGAAGCACGTGTCTAATCCGCTGCCGCCCGACCTTTGAGGGCGACGATACCCTTGGGTCGGAATTGAATGAACAGGATGATGAACAGGATCATGTAGGTTTGTGCGGCAAGCGTGTTGGACGGGTTCAACCACTCGATCCCTTTTTGCAAAAAACCGATCAGAGATGCCCCCGCCAGTGTGCCCCAGACATTGCCAACCCCGCCGACGACCACGGTCATAAAGGATTGCACGATGTAATCTGCGCCCATTTCCGATGTGACCTTGGCATAAAGCCCGATGGCAACACCCGCGATCCCCGCAATGCCCGACCCCAGCCCGAAGGTCAGCATGTTGATCCGATCCGGGTTAATACCCATCGAGGCCGCCATGCCGGGGTTCTGGGTGACCGCGCGCACGTCCAATCCCAGACGGGTCCGTTTGAGAACGAACAGGATCAGGCAAAGGAAGATCAGCGCCAGCACAAAGATCGCAATACGGATATAACTGATTTGTACGACATCACTGAACACCAGCGCCCCATCCAGCCATTCTGGTGATGTGAGTGGCCGTGCCTGTGTACCAAAGATGTTCTTGGCAAGCTGTTGCAGGGCGATGGAAATCCCGAAGGTCGCAAGCAGTGTCTCTAAGGGGCGATGGTACAAGTGCCGGATCACCAGCCGTTCCATCGCGACCCCAGCCCCGAAGGTGACGGCAAAGGCCAGCGGCAAGGCGATGATGATGGATGCCGTGTAGCTGGGCACGAAAAGCTGTACGACATAGCCCGTATAGGCACCCATCATGATGAATTCACCATGGGCCATATTGATGACCCGCATAACGCCGAATGTGATGGCCAAGCCGATGGCCGCAAGAAAATAGATCGATGCGAGCGACAGGGCATCAAGAGCAAGGTCGGCGGCTTGACCTACAGCTACCCGTGTTTCGACCAAGGACAATGCGCGTTCAGCCGCATCTGTGACGGCTTGGTCATTCTCTTCATATTCTTCGAAGAAGGTAAATTTGGCCAAGGCTGCATTGCGGTCAATTTCTGTCACAAGCGGTGGAACGTCACCTGCTGCGGCCAGTTGCGCGTACGCACGTTCGCGCTGGGCGTTGGTATCTAATTGGGCGACTGGCACATCACCGACACGCCCGGCTATGATATTGGCCTCTAACGCTGCGCGAATGGCCGCAGGCGGGGTGCGGGGTGCGGCCAGCTCAGCCGCAACCAAAAGCGCATAAGCTGCATCCTGCGACATGTCCGTGCCCGGAACCAGCACCCGCGCAATGTTGGTGTCATCCGGTATATTCTCGGCCAAACCGGGTGTCGTGCTCAGAATTTGGTTCAGCACCGCCCGCGCCTCGACACTGGTATCAGTGGCCAGGCTTTCGATCGCGGCTATCCGGTCTGCGGAGGCATCGGCAAAGCGTGCCGTCATGAAGTTGGCCAATTGCACCTTGCGTGCACGCAGGGCAGCGTCAGTTTCTGCCTCGATGGAGGCCAGAAGCGGTACCAGCTGCGCGGCCTCTGGCCTGCGCGCGATGGAGGCGACGGCGGTTTCGCGTCGGGTAAGATCAGGATCTGTCAGTTGAAACTGGACAAGTGCTGTCGCGATGACCCGGCGCACGCCGCCATTGGGTTTGAGCTGGGTAAAACCGGCCTTTGGTGCCACAGTTTCAGCGCCGGTGTCCACATCCGTTAATGTCAGGTCGCCGCCGGTTTCGCTGGCGATAAAAAAGACGCCATCATCGCGCTGCCAAACGGCCTTATCCTGCCAATGTTCCAAAAAGGCCGCCACCTGCGGCAGGTTGGAAGCTGCCAAATCCTCCAGAACGACCCCCACGGTACGGCGACCCGGATCAGCAACCTCTGCCGCGTGGGTTTGCAGGATTGTCTGCAAATCCTGCGCCTGCGCAACCGGGGCTAGCCCCATCAACAGGGCGAAAAGAACCATCATACGATACATGGGGGATTTCCGGTATGCCGGTGGGGTGCAGGAACATTCCCACACCCCACCGATGACTTAGTAGTTAGAGGTCAGCTGTACACATGTCTGGGTTTTGGTGTTGTACATGCCGCATCCCAGTTCCTGCCAATCAGACTTCAATACCGATGATTCAGGCAGGAAGTCGGTCCAGGCATCGCCGGGCACCTCTGATGTCTGGCTGATGATGTCGAACTGACCATCGGCCTGAATTTCACCGATCAGCACCGGTTTAGCCAGATGGTGGTTCGGCAGCATCACCGCGGTGCCGCCAGTCAGGTTGGGGAATTCCTGCCCATACATCGCCTCGCGGACTGCATCGACATCAGTTGTGCCTGCCGCCTCGACCGCGTTCACCCACATGTTGAAACCGATGTAATGCGCCTCCATGGGGTCATTGGTGACCCGGTCTTCGCCTGCAAAGGCTTTCCATGCGGCGATGAACTCTGCATTCACCTCTGTGTCAGCAGATTGAAAGTAATTCCAGGCGGCCAGATGACCCACAAGGTTGGATGTATCGAGGCCCGAAAGCTCTTCCTCGCCAACTGAGAATGCGACAACCGGAATGTCATCAGCCGACACCCCCGCGGAGGCGAGTTCCTTATAAAAGCCGATATTCGCATCTCCGTTGATGGTCGAGATGACGCCCACCTGTTTACCGTCCTCGCCTAGAGCGACGACGTCAGCGACAATCGTCGCCCAATCGGAATGACCAAATGGCGTGTAGTTCACAAAGATATCTTCGGCAGCGATGCCGTTATCCAGCAAGTAGGATTCCAGGATATTGTTGGTTGTCCGCGGATAGACGTAATCGGTACCCAGCAGCGCGAATTTCTCAACACCCAATTCTTCCAGGAAATAATCCGTGGCCGGGATCGCCTGTTGGTTTGGGGCGGCGCCGGTGTAGAATACATTGCGCGAGCTTTCTTCGCCCTCATATTGCACCGGATAGAACAACAGGCCGTTGAGTTCCTCAATCACCGGCAGCACCGATTTGCGGGATACGGATGTCCAGTTGCCAAAGATCACATCAACTTCTGACACGGTCAGCAATTCGCGGGCCTTCTCGGCAAACAGGGGCCAATCGGATGCGGGGTCAACCACGACCGCCTCGATCTCGCAACCCAGAACGCCACCTGCCGCGTTCTGCTGTTCGATCAGCATCAGCATCGCGTCTTTCAATGTCGTCTCAGAAATTGCCATCGATCCTGAGAGTGAATGCAATACACCAACCTTGATGGGGTCGGCGCAGTCTTGGGCGGCAGCCATGCTTGTGCTGGCCAGAAGGGCCGCAAAAATGGACGCACTGAGTGATTTGGTGTTGGTCATCTTTAAAATGTCCCCCGTTCGGCGCTGCGGTGCCCTGTCATTGGGCGTGGTCAGATGTTAATCAGCCCCCGCAACAGTGATGTTGTAGTCGCGTAAGGGGAGGTTTCTGCCAGGAAAGCCCCTTGCGCGGCGATGGATGCCCGTTTCCAGACGCCCAAGGGGTAGTTGCTGCAACGCGGTGAGTCCCCGCTTCACCGCTCAAAAATCAGGCGATTGGATGGATTTGCGGTTTTGTGAACCAGTCGCCACAGCACTTGCCCGAAATTTGTGCAACTTGGAATCGATGATGCGGGTAATCAGCTTTGACCGCGCCGGATTTTCGACTCCTCCACAACGCGACTGGCGCGCCCAAAACGCACATGCGCAATTTTCAGGCGCATAACCTTACGTCAATGATCGGCGATCATGCGCTTTAACGATCTATTCACTAATGCGCCAAACGAAATAATACTGATACAAATCTCCTACACATAAAAAACGAAGTCCAACGGTTGGGGGAAAACCAATGACATTCCATCGCACGAACTTTCTGTTCGGAACCTTTGCTGACGACGTGCTGACAGGCACGCCAGAGCGTGACATCGTATTTGGTTTATTTGGTAACGACGAAATCTCGACCGGGGCAGGCAATGACCTGATCTTTGGCGGTTGGGGCAATGACATCATCGATGCAGGCGCGGGCAATGACACCGTGATCGCAGGATTTGGCGATGACATCATCGCGGGCAGTGGCGGCGATGATTACATTCGCGGCGGCTGGGGCTTTGACACCGTCACATATGAAGGCAGCATTTCCGATTATGACATCTCGGTCGGTACCGGCTGGTTTGGTAAAACCACGGTCAGTTCACTGGTCGATGTTGCGGATGCAGGCAGCGATAAACTCTTCGGGGTCGAGGCGCTGTATTTCGCTGCTGACGATTACACCTTCTTCCTGGACGGCACGAACAACGCGGTTCTGGCAGGCGACGACACAGCCACCACTGACGAAGACAGTCTGCTGACGATCGCGGCCACCGATCTGTTGGCGAACGATCAAGAATTCGATGGCGACATGATCAATATCGTTGGCGTTGATGGCACCAGCGCGTCCGGGGCCACCATCACCTTTGACGGTACCAGCGTGTCCTACGATGCCGGCGCCATCTTCAACGACCTCAACGTAGGCGAAACCGCCACCGATACATTCACCTACACGGTCGATGACGGACAGGGCGGCAGCGATACCGCGACCGTGACGGTTACAATCACCGGCGAAGATGACACGCCGCCGCTGGAAGCGCGTATCAATGAATTCCACTATGACAATGCAGGTAGCGATACGGGCGAGTTTATCGAAATCCGGGTCAATACAGGCGCGGACGTTTCAGGCGTTGCGATCGAACTCTATAACGGCAACGGCGGTGGCGTTTACAACACGCTTGCGTTGACGACCCCACCGGTCAGCAGCGACGGGACCTATGACTATTATGTCATCGACCTGCCTGCCAACGGATTGCAGAATGGCGGACCCGACGGGATTGCATTGTCCAACGCTGGCACCCTGATCGAATTCCTCAGCTACGAAGGTGACTTTGTCGGCGTTGGCGGAACGGCTGACGGTGTGACATCCACCGATATCGGCGTGTCCGAACCCGGCGACACCGCCATTGGCGACAGCCTTCAGCGCGAAGATGACGGCACATGGGCGGCCCCTACAGCCAATACATCCGGTGCGGCCAATATCCCGATCGCAGAACCGCTTGTCGCGCGGATCAACGAATTCCACTACGACAATGTGGGCGGGGATGAGAACGAGTTTGTGGAAATCCGGGTCAATGCCGGGGCCGATGTGTCTGGGCTGGTGCTGGAGCTTTACAACGGCAATGGCGGCACGGTCTACGAAACGCTTACTTTTGATCAAATCATCCCTACATCTGACGGAACATATGACTATTACGTTCTCGAAGCCGGCGCCGTGCCCAATTTCGGAAGTATCCAGAACGGTGGCCCTGATGGGCTGGCACTGTCCAACGATGGCGCACTGATCGAATTCCTCAGCTACGAGGGAACTTTCACTGCTGTGGGTGGCACAGCGGATGGCGAAACCTCAACTGATATCGGCGTGTTCGAACCGGGCGATACGGCCATCGGCAACAGTCTCCAGCGCGAGGAAGACGGTACATGGGCCGATGCAGCACCCAATACCGCAGGTGCTGCCAACAATGTCGTCGGCGTCACGTCAGCGCGGATCAACGAATTCCATTATGATGATGTCAGCATGGATGATGATGAGTTCATCGAGATCCGCGTCGACGCGGGGGAAGACGTCAGCACGCTGAGCGTTGACCTTTACAACGGCAATGGCGGCGCATCGTATGAAACCATTGCCGTCAGCAGCGGCACAGTGGTGAGCGACGGCACCTACGACTACTACGTCATTGAACCGTCTATATTCCAGAATGGCCCAGACGGGATCGCGCTATCCAACGATGGCACGGTCGTCGAATTCATCAGTTACGAAGGCGATGTTACCGCAACCGATGGCCCCGCCGCTGGCATGACATCAACCACCATCGCCGTGTCCGAAAACAACGGCACACCCGAAGGGCAATCGCTGCAACTGGACGATGCTGGCAACTGGGTCGGTCCCATCGCCGAAACACGCGGTGCCGCCAACGACATCGTCGTGCAACCCGGCGAGGATAAGCTGATCAGCGAAATCCAAGGCAGCGGCGGCGCATCGGCGCTGGAGGGGGCCATTGTCAATGTTGAGGCCGTCGTGACCCATGTGGTCGCCAATGGCTATTACCTACAGGAAGAAGACGCCGACGCTGACGCGGATGCGTCTACATCCGAAGGCATCTTTGTCTTCACCGGCGGTACGCCCACAGTAAATGTGGGCAATCTGGTTGGGATTACGGGAGAGGTTGATGAATTCTTCGGCCAAACCCAGATCACAAGCGTCAGCGCGACGGTGGTGATCTCAGCACTCGTCGCAACACCGACAGCGGCGCAGATTATGCTCTCACCAACAGCTGTACCAGACTATGAAGCAGTTGAAGGGATGTTGGTCAGTGTGACCAGCGGCACGCCTGATCCGCTCACCGTGATCGAAAACTTCAACTTTGATCGGTTCGGTCAGTTGGTCATCAGCGCGGGTGTGCAAACCCAGGCGACCCAGTTGTTTGACGCGCAAACCCAAGCCGATGAAATCGCCGAACTGCAACAGCAGAACGAAGACAACAGACTGATCCTTGACGATGGGGTCGGGTCACAAAACCCTGACGCCTTCGAATTTGTCCCCGGCGGACCCGGCGACAATGGCAACGGCTTCCTCGACGCAGGCGATGATTTCAGCGATGGGGGTTCAACTATCCGGCTGGGTACTGAACTGACTGATAGCGTCGAAGGGGTCATGTCCTTCGGCTTTGGCGACTACCAACTGGTGGTGACCGAAACGCTCGATATTGACGAAAGCACCAATTCCGGTGCGCGTCAGGACACACCCGATGATGTGGGTGGTACCTTGCAAGTAGCCAGCGTCAATGTGCTGAACTACTTCTCGACCATTGATGAACCCGGGGCGGGTTCCGGGCCCAATGGTCTCGACCCACGCGGGGCTGACGATGCTGGTGAACTGGCGCGTCAGACGGAGAAGCTGGTCGCAGCCATCACCGGAACAGAGGCCGAGATCTTTGCCCTGCAAGAGATCGAGAATGGCGGCTTCGGCACAGATTCGGCGATCCAGACGCTGGTCGATGCGCTGAATGCTGAGGCTGCGGTGAACGGCTCTGGCGCCTCTTATGCCTTTGCCGATCCAACGGTGGATGCAGGATTCATCGGGACGGACGCGATCACGACGGGCATCATCTACGACGCCAACGCCGTACAATTGCTGCATTCGGAATTCCTCGTGTTTGAAGAATCATCAGCCGCCACAACCTTTGCACTGGCATCGGTGCTGGATAGCTCGTTCGGTGACTTCCAGCGCAACCGGCCGTCGGTTGCGGCTACGTTCGAAGATTTGGCAACGGGCGAGACATTCACAGTCGTCTCATCCCACTTCAAATCGAAAGGGCCAAGCAGCTTGAACAGCGTCGTCAGTTCGGCGCAATCCGCGTTGGACAATGGCACGGCTGTCGGGTTCACCCAAGCCGATGTCGATGCGTTGATCGCAGATCCAAACTACGATCAGGGTGATGGGCAGGGTTTCTGGAACCAGGTGCGTCTGGATGCTGCCATCGAATTGGGTGACTGGATCGCCAACGACTATAACGGCGGTGGCACCGAAAACTATGTTCTGCTCGGTGACCTGAATGCCTATGCTGAAGAAGATCCGGTGCAGCATCTGGATGATGATGCCGGCCTCAACGACCTGATCGATGATTTCATTGGGCAGGATGAGGCGTACAGCTTTGTCTTTGACGGGCAGCGTGGGTCGCTTGATCATGGGCTGGCCGATGATGCGTTCGCGGGTTTCGTGACCGGGGCCACCGAATGGCACATCAACGCGGATGAGCCTGACTTGATTGGGTACGACACATCCTTCACGAACCCGGACTTCTACAATGACGGGGTGTTCGCTGCGTCTGACCATGATCCGCTGATCATTGGCTTGGACTTTGGCGGCCCGATGATGATGTAATCAGACACTGGCGCGGTGGCCACGTGCTGCCGCGCCGTACTAGCCGTTTACGGCATACCAAGACGTCGTAATCGCACCAATACGATCCGCCTTATAGGCAAAGATGCAGACCTCGTTGCCAGCAATCGCTAACGCAACGGCCCTTCCATTGGAGAGGGCACCATCCAGACAAATCAACAGCGGGCCATCCTGTCTGGCATAAAGCGCTTTATGCCGCTTGCGGAATGACGTTGCCTGATCATCCCAGATTGTTTGCAATGCAGATACGTCGCCAGAGATTTCCGTTACGGTGTTATCAGTCACATAAAGATGGGCGGTCATGGATGCGGCATTAGCCGCCAGAAAACGCACCATCGGTGGGGCGGGCTTGGCATCCACGTCGATGCGCCACAACTCCGCCAGACCAGCAGCTGAGATACCGGCTTGACCACCACTGCCTAGGGGGCGTGGTGGAAGGCTACGCACGGTTACACGGGCCGCGGCAACGCAAAGAAGCGTGATAAGATCACCCGCCGCTTGCATCGTCGCGGGGTCCTCGCGGGACAATACCTGGCCTACAACATTTGCCGCCTCGGGCAGGTTGCCCGACACATCCACGATGCCCCGCAGGCGACGGCCAGCCACAACCATGCTGACATTCACATCATCGATGCCAAATACCAACGTGCGTTCCAGCACGGTATCATCAATCTCGTTGATGATCGCCGCCAGTGCAGGCGGCGCACCCCCTTGCGAAATGACACGGGCACCCGCGACGAAAACCTCGTCTTCTGCGATCAGCGCAGATAGCTTATTGGCGAGGGCCGTCATATCAGTCACGAAAGTTGTCCCGATTGCATTGCGATTGTTCCTGTGGGCTTACCCACCGCTGCTGATCTTATCAAGGCAGGGAAGGGCATCTTGCAAGAAAGCATCCACATCCAGATCAGTGTCGCAAACGCAACACAGCACATCGGTGGGTTCTTGTGAGGCGCGCAAATAAATCCGCAACTGGTCCTTACTTGCGACAAACGCAGCTGTTCCGGGCGTATCACCAAACGGAAGCTGCTTGCCTGCGCCCAGCGTCAGGGCCGCCTCGGCACATAAAATATCCAAACCTTCGCGGCGATAGGTCGTCGCGCTATTCGTCACAAGGATCATCTGCGTCGACAGATCAGCAAATGCCAGTGTCTCGCAACCGTCAAACCTATCTTGCAATGCATCCAACTCGTCCACAACCATCTGGCACGTTCCCTCTGCGTCGTTTCACACTGAGTACGATAGTATAGACCGTTGTGGAACCCTCTGAAAGGGTGGCGGCTTATGTGTCGCGCAGAATAGGGGCAGTGGGGGTCGCGCCGCCTTCGGCCGCAGGGGCGGTAGCCGGACGTTCGCGCACGCGCTTTTGACCATCTAACGGACGCTGCACACGACGCGGCGCAACAGGGGCCACCACCGGTTCTGGGATGGTGCTACCATTGGCAATATTATAAAGCGGCGAACTTGTGCGTGCGGCCAGTTCAGACAGTTTCTGGATCATTTCGATCAGATGGTTCACGAACGGACCTGCACCACTGGCATCCCAACGCTCATAATCATCCCCGGCCTCAAGGGCGTGCAATAGCGAAATCGGGAAAGTACCGCCAAACATACCCTTGGTTTCGCGCAGGACGCGTTTGAATACGCGGCGACGGTCCTTATCGGTGGTCAGCTTGTCAAAACGGGTGATCAGAAGAATGGAGTTTTCACGTACCGCATCCGGCATTGTGTCCCACACGGCGGCTTCCGATTGGCGCCACGCTTGCGTGGCATGGGTACACCAGATCACGGCATCAACTTCGGGCAGCATCCGCTCCCAGACATTGGATGACATGTTGGGGTCGGAAATACCGGGAAAATCGATCAGATCGCAAACATCCAGAATATCGGATTCCATAAACAGGCGGATGACACGTGTCTCATCGACAGGGATGCCTTCCAGCCGGTCCAGCGAAACAGGCTCTGTCGTGCCATCCATGTCAATGCGATAGGGGTCTTGCGAACCGTGGGAAATCCAAACCGGGGACAGGCGGGTCGCGGTTACCTTCTCAGGCAGGGGGCGCGCCCCCATCAAAAGGTTGGACAGGGTGCTTTTGCCCGCACTGAATTCGCCCATCAACGCGATGCGCGGTTTACGCGGTCCACCCGACGCGGGTGTATGATCACTCATTACGCCGTTCCTTCTGCTTCAGCCGGGCCAGCGCTGAGTTCTTCAAAGATGAAGTCAAACAGCTCGTCCCGCTCTTGCTGGGCAGTAATACCGAAAATATCTTCTAAATCGTCAACGCTCAGGTTGGATTTGTCACTAATATCCGTCAGGAAACCGCGTTGCTCGGCCAAGAATTCACGCAATTCGTGTTCGGCCATGGCGCGGATATCAGCCGCTTGGCGGACCTTCAATTCGTCTACAATCGGGGCGGTTTCGGCTTCAATCAGGTCATAGAAGCCGCTGGCAAAAGCACGATAACCCTTGCGGCGTTTCCACCACCCTTTCCACCAGGATGTTTGCAAATCCAATGCAATCGTCTGGCCCAGCGACACGGGGGCCGGAATTTCAGGGGCAGCCGGCGGGGTGATCGAAAAGTTTTCAACAGCCACACCAAAAGCAGTCCGATACGTATCGGCCAGATCGCCAGATGCGCTGGCGAACACCTGTTCACAGGTGGATGATACATTGCGGCGCATCACCTGATAGCTGGTCCGCAACAACATGCGCAGGCCGTCGGGGCTGTATTGCCAAACCTCATCTTCGCCATTGGTTTCGAGGTGCTGCAACAGCGATTCCAGCGCGCGATCAAGGAACCGTTTGTGGGACTGATCCACACGCGACCCGAACTGCTGGAATACAATATCCAGCCGGTCATTAAGGAATTTCAGATTATCCGCTTCAAGCTTGTCCAGATGGGCAACAAGATCGGCATGCGGCATCACATTCACACCGTCGCCATCCAACCGCATCGACACGACAGAGTTTGAGGCGCGCACACCGCCCACAAGGTTCAGGGCGCGTTTGCGGGACGCGGTCAGAATTTCAGCACCGGGTCCTTCCGTGACCCGCTCGGCGAGCGCGCGGTACAGTTGGGGCACACCAGACAAATGCCAAACCAGTTCGTTGGTTTCCATGCCTGCCGTTTCCGAACTCAGCGAAGCCTCTGCCCAGTTGAACATGGCTGCCGCACTATCCGCGACGATATCATCAAGGTTTTCAGCCAGCGCGATATTGGCCCAATAGGCGCTACCGAATATCAGCTCGGGATTTTCGGGGCCGTTATTGTCGGCCAATGTCTGCAAGATGCTGTCGCGGATTTCAGGAACCTGCTCAGCCGGGTTCGACAGTTCGTCGATCCGGTTCACAAAGATAATCACTTCGCGTGATTTCACGTTTGCGATCAGGCGGATCAGGCCCATATCCATCGAACTCAGCGCCTGATGGGCAGACAGCACGACCACGCAGATACGGCTGTCGCGCAGGGCGTTGATCGTGATCTGCTCGCGCATCATGAAGGTATCGTTGACACCGGGCGTGTCGCGCAGACACAGCGGCATCGGAATGGCCTTTGCCTCAAGATACAGATCGGCGGATTTGGTGATATCGGCAAAGCGACCCTGCTGGTCTTCTTCGTCAAGATCCTCAAAATCATCGCCCATGCAGACGTAACGCTGCACCAGATCATCATTCAGTTCGGCATAGTTATGTTTCTGGCCCAACAGCAGTTCAAACTTGCGGCCAAGGCGCAGTTTTGTCTTTTCGCGCATCTCCGCGATTTGTTCACGGACTTTGTCCAACTCGTCATCGGCACCCGCGCGGGCAGAAAGTTCACCGATTCGGCCACCGTTTTCGACCAGATGATCCCACTCGCCTTGACTAAAAAACTGGAATGTCGCGGTGGGTGCATCCGCAGGGAGCGGGGCATTCAGATGCAACGAGGTCACAACCGACGTCCACGGGTTCACATCCGCAGGCAGCAGATCAGGGCGACCAACCATCGCGTTCACCAGCGATGTCTTACCCGATTTGATCTGACCAATCATCGTGATGCTGGGTTCAAACGCACGTAACTGCTTGATAAGCCTGCCAGCTTTCTTTTCTGCGTCAGGCCCGCCCAGCTTTACGACGTCCCCAAGGGTCGCCTCGAGATCAACAATCTCATCATGGAACTCACTAAGCTTTTCCAGACCAAGCCGCATGAAAGGGTGGTGTGCTGCAGGGACTTTGTATCCGTCCCCTTTTGTCAGCTCTTCCATCTTCATTCTTGTCCGTCCTCAATCAATCGTGTTGGCACCACCTTTAGCAGTTGTTCGTCCCGTCGCCAAATCACGAGACATACAGTGGTTTTATTGCGATAATGGAAACAGAGCAGCACGTCAAAAGTATGGCGCTGTTTTCATTAAATTTTATTTATAGTGCCGCGTTTAAGCAGCCAGATCTGCCTGCAGTTCACGCTTTATTTGTAACATTAGGCTCAGGGCTTCAACAGCAGCACTGTCACGCTTTTCCATTTGCATCAACTGTACCAGATCAGCGGCGTCCAACGCGGCGTCACGCGCGCGCATCAGCAGCGGATCTGCGTCATCGCCGTGTTCATTAAGGTGATCGCTCACCCATTGCACATGCTCGACGGCCTTGGCGATGATCTCCGAAGGGGCCGCATCACCCATATTTTCAGCCGCTTCAATCAGTGCGCGGCTCTGCGTCACAATGTATCCCACGGCCTGTTCATAGGCGTCGCGTGTCGCGGGGTGAAGGGTGACAACATTGGATTCTTGTTCTGCCTCAATGGGTTCGGGATCATGCGGTTCCGCCGCGTCACCGGTCGGTGTGGGCGTTTCGGTCTCCGCAACAGTGTCTTCGATAGCGGTTTCGATCTGATTGACCGGAATCTCGGCTGATTCGGTCGTTTGAGTGTCCGAAACACCTTCTTTTGCTGGGTTTGCGGTAGGTTCATCCGCTGCTGCCTCAGGCGCAAGATCATCGGCATGCTGATGCAGCAGAATGTCCGCCATATCCACAGCGGACTGGCGACCCATTTCAACTTGTTTCAATACGGCGGAAATCAGCGCAAGCCCGCCACTTTCACGCATTTTGCTCTTGTTGACAGAGCCATCAGGCTGTCGCGCAGCAATCGCATCGATGGTGGCAATTGGCAAAATTTGGTTGAATTCGTCGTTCGCCACGGCGCGGATGGCAGCTATGGTGGCGTCCATCATGCCATTTT
Organism: uncultured Paracoccaceae bacterium; assembly: GCA_947489445.1. Classification (GTDB taxonomy): domain Bacteria; phylum Pseudomonadota; class Alphaproteobacteria; order Rhodobacterales; family Rhodobacteraceae; genus Yoonia. Next base: position 52,609 of record CANLDN010000013.1, on the reverse strand, counting down.
TGTGCAAAAAATCGGCCTTGGTCACCATCAGGAAAGCATGGTCCTTGATGATGTCAGGCATCTGCGCCCAGATCGATTGCTCCGTCGGGTTGAACCCTTGGGTACACCACAGCGCGACATCACTGCGCTTCGCCGCCCATTGGCTCGCACGGTGGATCGAGGTGGGATCGTCGGGTGTCACGACCTCCAGCACTGAAATTTTGGCCAGTGCGGGCAAGGGCATTTCGATTTCCACGAAGGCCGGGGCCAGTTCAGATATCTGCTGCGCGTCCGCTGTCGGAAGCGTGGTCTTGGAGCCGTCTGAAAGCGTGCAGATCGCCTGCTCCGTCTCGCCATAGGTCAGTTGCAAGGTGGGAAGTTTTGCGCCCTCTGGCAACACATCCGAGCCGACCAGCAAGTTCAACAATGTTGATTTGCCCGACCCCGGCATACCCATCAGACCAAGACGCACAGGCGTCTCAATGCGGGCGAGCAATTGTTTGGCACGTTTCTGCACATTCGCAGGCAAACGGCCTGACGCCACTGCCTGCGAGAGTTCTTTTTGAACTCGGTTCCCCACCGATTGATTCGACATTACTTGCCTCCGGCAGCTATTTTAGCCGGTGGCGCAGCCGCATCAACCTCCTGTGTCTGGTCATCACTACCGTCACTTGCCTTGATGGCCTCGACAGGTTTGACGGGTTTTACTTCCTTGATCACTGGGGGCAGCTGCAATTCGGATTCAACCTTACCGCCCTTTCCAGGAACGATACGATCATCATTGGCAGCATCATCCATTTCAACAACACGGGTGACCGTGGCGGCATGTGTTTCAACATGGCCAACAGGCTTGGCGCGGATCGCGCGGATGACCGGCTTGTTATGGTTCAACTTGATGACGGAAAAGGAACAATTGTCCTGATCGGGATCGGCAAGCGCCTCAATGGCTTCCAGAAGATGACCGCAAATCTCAGCGCTCTTGCGGCGACGATAGCGGTGCAGGATTTTCTGGATCTTTTCGTCTTCGAGATACTGCAAACCGTCGCTGGACACGACAACAATATCACCAACCTGCAACTCAAAAGGTGTCTTGGGGCAATCGGACTTCGCTACACGATCACCCAGAATAACGGAGGTCAGGCAGTTGCGATCAGGGTGGTTCTTGCCCGCTTCCGCGTCAAGCAAGCCCTGTTGCACCATAAAATCGATCTGAGGGGCCATTGAATGGTCCTCGTTCAACTGCTGCATCCGACCGGCGCGATAATGATACAATGGACTGTCGCCGATCGACATCCAGAACATGCGGTTTTCGATCACGACCAGGGATACCAGCGTCGCACCCATGCCGCGGGTTTCAGGATGCGCGGTCACGTGCTCGCGAACGATATTGTTCGCGTTGACTGCGGCAGATGTCAGATATTGCGGAATCTCTGACTCGAAATCAGCAAAGTTTGCACTCTGGAACTTCAGTTCGCTAAAGACTTCGGTGACCACGATTTTGCTGGCCACATCACCGGCGGCATGGCCACCCATGCCGTCAGCAAGGACCACAACACCGCTGTCCATTCCGAACGGAAAGTCGGTGACAATCGCGTCTTCTTGATAATCACGTCCGCCCTGACAAATCGCCGAAGCGACGTCAAAACGAGGTTCAGGCGATCGCCACATCTTCGTCCTCCCCAGTAGCGCCAGATGCCCAGTCGAATTTGTCATCGCACAGGGCGACAAAGCGCAGAACTGTCTCACCAATACGCATTACATCACCAGTTTTCAGCGCTTCATTGCTGATCAATGGCTTGTCATTCAGGCGCACAATGTTCGACTTGCCGCCATGACCCAGCAGGAATTCCTTGCTTTCAGGGTCATAGACGATCGCCGCATGGTTTGTGCGCGAAATGGAGTTGTCGCCAAAATCAAGCTGTACGGCCTGATCTTCGCCACGGCCAATCTGGGACATGCCCGACAGCAGCGAAAACGCTTCGCCACGACCGGGGCCGTCAACAACAACGATCCAGCCCACGGGGAACTTGGCACGCTGTGTTGGTGCGGCCTTGGGGGCATCGTTGAACAGATCGACAACATCACCGTCGGATTTTTCAAACCCGATCAGGCGGGTCTTTGTGCGACGCGCACGGGCGGGTGAACGGGCTGCGGCCGCAGAGGCAGTCGCTGCAGGCGCAGGTGTTGGCAATTCTGGCGCAATATCAGGCAGTTCTGTTGACGAACCGTCATCTTCCATATCCCAGATATTGACGGCGGGTGTCTTCAATGGCGGATCTGCTTTGACAACACGGACTTGGTCGGCAGATGAATTCACCTTGGAGTTGATATTGGTCAAAATGTCGGTGACAGCAGCGGGTTCAGCCGCGTCGCGACGCCGCAAAGCGTCTTTTTCGTCAACAATTGATCCGATGGTGTCACGATACGACTGTTCCAGCGATTCCACACCACTGGCACGTCCAGTTCTGTTCGCGTTACGCTTTTTGCCGATGAGATCACGAATGAATTTCATGTTACCTACCTTCCGATTTCGTTGCCGACAAGACCCCCCGGTCCTGACCACATATTAGTCCTGCACACCCGAATAGATCAGCTGCGAGGCCCAAGTGCTGTCACCGCGCTCAACGGCAAACAGGAATACTTCAGTGCCTGCAATCAGTTCACGCTCGAAAATATCCTTCAGCGTATCCCGCCCGGTGACTTCTTCGCCCGTGCTGATGAAAGACACAACAAGGTCGCCAACCTCGAGAACTCCAGCAAGTTCGCTGGGCGCCTCAACGACAGTTGTCCGCCAGTTCGACCCGGCAAATACTGTTTCAAACCGCACACCATTCAAAAGTGTCGTCTCTTGCACCACAGGTACGACCCATTCACGATCAAGAAGCTCGCCCGATGCCGGGTTGCGCGTTCCGAATGTCACGTTCAAGCTGGGTGACTGCACCGAGGTATTGCTCGTCGCACGCAATACCGCAGGGATGTCATCAATCGCATCCACCAAAACACCGTTGACAGATGTGATCTCCAAACCTGGCTGCACCCAAACAGGTGACACAGGCGCAATCTGACCAATCACGGCTGAATCAGGTGCCGTTGGCGAGAATGGCAACTGCACGGACCATGTCGACTGAACGCCGCTTGGTGTCAGTTCATTGCCCGGCGTAACAGCTGCAATATCAACCTCTGGACCCGTGCCAACCGCCGCAACCGCATCCGGCGTGCCGGGCAGATTAACATTCGCTGTCTCAGTATCCGCAGATGGACCGCTGCTTACCTGATCAGGCAGCTGCGCGTTTGCCGCGGGCTCCGTCACTTCGGGGCGCGGAGTCGCCAACGGCTCCGGCAATGGCTCTGGCTCCGGGATCGCGGCCAGTTCGACGCTCTCCGGGCGGGTTGTTGGGCGGACATCCGGGGTCGGTTGATCCACAATCACCGGACCTTCGACAATGACCGGCGCCGTTGTTGGCTCTTCCGCAACAGCCGGTGGTGTTTCTTCCACGATAACCGGGGCTGGCTGCGGTGCGGGATCTTCCACAACAACAGGCGCGGGCGCTGGTTCCACTACAACAGGTTCAGGTGTGGCGGTTGCAACAACCTCAGGTTCGGTCGTTGGTTCAACAACGGGTTCCGGTGTTGCAGGTGTCGTGACGGTCGCAGCAGTCACAGGCTGTTCAGTCACCTGCGGCGTTGTTGCGGTGTCAACCGGAGCCACGGCAGCATCATCGCCACCCGTCATTGTGACAACACCGACACCAACCAACAGGGCTACCGCGGCAGCCGAACCCAACAAAAGGGGCATCTTGGATTTCTTGGTAGCACCTGCATCAGGGACAGCCGGCGTTTCGGTGGCGGGGTTGGCAACATTCAGCGGCGTGACATTGCCCTGATTGCCTTCCATCACGTCAAGCCATTCGGTGGCTGACTGCAAACGATCTTTTGGCAAAACAGCCAAGGCTTTGTCGATCGCGGTCAGGAAATGATCTTCATAGTCCGGGAAACGACCAGCAAGCGGTTCGTAAGGGTCCGCATCACCCGAGGCGATTGCAGCCAAACGGGCCTGAGAATTTGGCGGTACGTCCTTGTTGATCAAGTGATAGAACGATGCAGCCAACGCATACAGATCACTGCTCGGGCTCTGCTCGGACCCGGCAATATAAAATTCCTGCGGGGAATAGCCATCTTTGACCACGCGGAGGGCCGACAGAACACGGCTCTGCTTGGTGGCCTCTTCACGGGCGGCACCAAAGTCGATCAGCACAGGATGGAAGTCCTGATTGATCAGAATGTTATCGGGCGAAATATCACGGTGCAGGATACCCTGATCGTGGATAAAGCCGACGGCACCCAAGACTTCCTTCAGGATCGATTTGATCTGTACAGGCGTCAGGCCATGGTTCGGGTCTTCGATCGTGTCCAGCAGATCACGACCCTCAACAAAGTCGAGCGCCATGTAGGCTGTGTCGTTATCTTCGAACACCTGATGCACGCCCACGATATTGGGGTGATCCAGTTTCGCGAGGCTGCGAGCCTCCTGTACGAACAAACGTACGATAGATTTCAATTCATTCTGATGGGCACGCGAACGGGCTTGCACAACATAACGACTCCGGCGGCAAAACGCGCCGGGGAAACACTCTTTAATCACGATTTTGCGGTCGAGGCTGTCTTTGGCAAGATACGTAATGCCAAATCCACCTGCGTTCAGGAAGCTTTCGATCGTGTACTGACCGTGCATCAACTTGGTGCCCGGCTTCAGTTCATCAACGAAGCCGTCCTTGTCGTCCGCGTTATCTTGTACTTGCGCCTTACCCATCTCACATCCAGCTTTCAAACTTCGGTGGCCATGCGGAATCTCCGATAGCCCTCATCGTCTAGTCTCATTCAAATTAGGCCAAAAAGTGACGCCAACTTGTTGTTTCATGGCTCTTAAACCGGCTTTTGACCCGGCATTGGTGCGGTGACTTGCATCAGTGTCCGGCAATTTTTTGCCGATTAATACCCATTTTCACTGATAACCCGTGATTTTTTATTAAGACTGTGCATTCAGGCAAACATTGTGGCTAACAAATCACCATTTTTGTGAAATTTCAGCCACATAAACCGACTCAGCAAAGATCACGATTGATGTGCGTGACAGAATCGACATCGATTCTCGTACACCCGCAGGTTTCACTCTCCCGATTCCCAAACCCGATCTCCTTATAGCTGCATGGCCGGGGCACATGAAACCCCACGTGTTGTATGTGACGCTAAGTTGCGGCATCACAGCCACGTGAGGGAAGGGGAGGCCATGGCGCGTGTCTTCATCAATGGGTTCGGTCGTATCGGGCGAACAATGCTGCGGGCTTGGGCGACCGGCAAATGGCCCGGTATCGACATCGTCGGGATCAACGATATCGCCGCTCCTGACCTTTGCGCATATCTGTTTGCCTATGATAGCGTCTTTGGCCCCTACGCTGGCACGGCAGAGCTGCAGGCGGGCGCTCTCGTCATCGACGGCAAGGCAATCCCACTTTATCAAACACCCGATGTCAGCGGGCTGAACCTGTCCGGCGTCGATATCTGTCTGGAATGCACCGGCAAGGCCAACACCCGTGATATCGCCGAACGGGGCCTGCGGGCCGGGGCAAGGCGCATCCTCATTTCCGGACCATCTGACGCGGCTGACCTGACCATGGTCTTGGGCGCCAACGATCACCTGCTCGCTGGCCAAGCGGTTGTATCCAATGCATCTTGTACGACCAACGCGCTCGCGCCTGTCGTCAAACTGATCGATGATACATGGGGGCTGCAGACCGGGTGGATGACGACAATCCACTGCTATACCGGTAGCCAGCCGACAATTGACGCACCGCGCGGCGACATGCTGCGCAGCCGGGCGGCGGGTCTATCAATGGTGCCAACCACGACCTCAGCCCAACGCCTTCTCAATCAGGTGCTGCCCGATATCGCTGGCCGGGTCGAGGCGGCAGCCGTCCGCGTCCCCACCGCGTCTGTTTCGGCGATCGATCTGACCGTGACACTCAACACAAAAACAACCCTTGCGGATGTTCACGCCTTGATCCGCCAGCAATCCGGCATCATCGGGCACACGGACAAGCCGCTGGTGTCGTCCGACCTGCGGGCACGTCCCGAAAGCCTGATCATATCACTGCCCGAAACCCGCGTGACCGCTGGGGGATTGGTGCGCATCTTTGGCTGGTACGACAACGAATGGGGATTTTCGTGCCGAATGCTGGACGTGGCGGGAATGATGGGCTGAGCAACGCCCAGCCCCGTTCAAAGCGCACCCTTTTCATCACTCCGCGGGCACTGCTTCCACATCCCGCGCTTCATTTGGTTTCGCTGCCAGCACCAAACGCAGCAGTGGTGGCACCGTCAGCAGGGTCAGAAACGCCGACATCGACAGACCGCCCACAACCACAGCACCCAAACCACGGTACAGCTCTGACCCGGCGCCGGGGAAGACCACCAGCGGCAGCATCCCACACACAGATGTCAACGTGGACATAAAGATCGGCCTGATCCGGTTACGCGTCGCCTCCTCAATGGCATCGACCGGGGTCATCCCCTCTTCGCGCAGGTGATACAGCGATTGATGCACGATCAGGATCGCGTTGTTCACCACGATCCCCACAAGGATCACAAACCCCAGTAACGTCAGCATATCCAGCGGCTGCGTTCCGATGATATTCAGCACGGCCAATCCGCCGACACCCCCTGCGGCCGCCACGGGAACCGAAATCAACACGACCAGCGGCAACACAAAGCTCTCAAACAAGATCGCCATGACAAGGAACACGATCAGCAGGGCCACGATCAGATTGATCTGGATCGCGCCCCATGTCTGAGACAGCTGATCCGCCATGCCAGACACAGACAGGGCCACACCCGGCGGCAGTCCCTGCGCTTCCAGCGGAGCAATCACCTCGTTTTCCAACAATTCCACCGCCGCCTCCAACGGCAACGCATCCGATGGGCGCACCTCCAGCGTGACCGTCCGCAGCCGCTCCAAATGCCGGATCTCAGTCGGGCCAGCGGTGACTCGCACCTCCGCCAACTCCGACGCCGGAATAATCTGCCCCGAAGGGGTCACCACCGGGAACGACCCGATATCCTGCGTGCGCAAGGCACTTTGCACCGTCTCATCACCTTTCAGCGTCAGATCAATCCGGCGATTGCCCACGTTGATCTCTGCCACACGGATCCCGTCATTATAGGCATCGATGGTCGTGGCGAGCGCCTGCGTCGTCAGCCCTGCATCCGCCAAGCGCAGGCGATCCGGGATCAAACGGACCTCTGGCGCGCCCAGCTCCAACCCCGGAATTGGGCGGAATTGATGCCCTTCGGACCGGGGCAAAAGCCGGGCAATATTTCCTGCCGCCTGACCTGCGACGCCTAAAATCTCTTCCAGCTCATTACCGGTGATGTTCAGCTCAATCGTGCGGCCCCCGCCGACACCCCGACCAAAAAGCGACGGCTGGGTCATGAAACCAAACGTGCCGGGTTCCGCAAAAATCGGGCGCGACAGGATCGGGATCACCTCCGCGATACGGTCGCCATCTACGGTCGCCGCACCGACAAAACTGTTGCCCGGGGTCGCCACGAAAAAGAAACTCTCCAGCGTTGGTGTCCCATCTTCGGTCTGCGGCTCAGGTGCGGCCTCCCACAAAGGGCGTGCGACACCTTCAATCCGCTGAGCAATCGTCTCTGTCGTCTCCAGGTTATAGCCCGGCGGCGGGATGATCAGACCAAATACCAGATTGCGGTTCCCCTCCGGCAGATATTCCAGCTTCGGCAAAAACGTAATCGCGGCAACAGCAGCACCCGTCGCAATCACCGAGACGAACAGCAGACCAAGCGCGCGAAAGCGGATCGTCAGCTGGACATATTTCATCACCAGCCAACTGAACCCACGGGCAAAATGATCAACGCCCGGCAATGGCATCACTTTGGCGTCACCGCTGGCCAAAATGCGGCTCGACAAGGCGGGAATAACCGTGACCGCCACGAGCAAGGACAACAGCACCGATACCGAAATCGCCACCGCAATGTCGCGAAACAACTGGCCCGCTTCCAACTCCATCACCAAAATCGGGATGAACACCATCACCGTCGTCAGGGCCGACACCAGAATGGCGCCCCAGACCTGCCGCGCGCCATGATAAGCCGCCTCGCGCCGGTTCATCCCACGTTCGCGCAGCCGGTAGATATTCTCCAACACCACAATCGCGGCATCCACGATCATGCCAATGGCAAAGGCGATCCCTGCCAGCGAAATCACATTCAGCGTCCGGCCGGTCGCCGCCATCGCCACAAAGGTCGCGACAATCGACACCGGGATGGCCAGGCTGATGACCAGCGTTGCGCGCGGTGACCGCAGGAAGATCAGCAAGACAAACGCCGCCAGCAAACCGCCGATCCAGATATTCTGAACGACCAGATCAATCGCGCCTTCGATGTAAATCGTCTCGTCGTAGACCTGCTCCAGCACAAGGTTCTCGCGGGTAATCGGCCCTGCATCAAGCTCGGCCAGAACGGTCTTCACCTCCTGCATGGTCGAGATGACGTTCGCGCCCTGCTCACGGATCAGGTTGAACGCCAGCGCCGGTTCACCGCGAAACCGCAACTGCGCGGTATTCTCTTTATAGGCAAAGCCCACATCGGCTACATCTGACACGCGCACACGGCCCAGAATGCCCGCAGCCCCTTGGCCCTCACTACGCAGCACCACGTCCTTGATTGCGTCAATGGTATCCAGCTTGCCATCGGCGCGGACAATATAGCGCCGCTTGCCTTCATCCACCTCGCCCGCCGACACACTGATATTTTCCGACCGCAGGCTTTGGACAACAGCGGGAATGGTCATATTATACCGGGCCAGCTCTTCAGGATTGATGACAATCTGCAATTCACGGGCCACGCCGCCAAAGACATTGACGGTCGAAATCCCATCGATCCGTTCCAGACGCTCCTTGATCTCATCTTCCAGAAAATCACCGTATTCGGGCAGAGATCGAGTATTGCCTTCACCTGCACTGACCATGACCCAGGCAATCGGACTATCGTCAGAGCCTGAGGTATTCAGCGTCGGCTCTCCCGCTTCTGCCGGGTAGCCGCCCACACGGTCCAATCTGTTGGACACAAGCAACAAAACATCGCCCATATCCGATCCAACAGCGAATTCGAGCGAGACAGACGCCTGCCCTGTGCGCGACCGGCTGGTCATGCGTTCCAGACCTTCCAAACCACGAAACGCATCCTCTTGCGGGTTGACGATCTCGCGTTCAACCTCTGCGGGGGCGGCACCGGGCCAGACGGTTTCGACCACGACAATCGGCTTGCGAACATCCGGGGCAAGCTGCACGGGAATGCGTGACAGGGCCAATGCGCCAAAGAGAACAGCCATGATGACAACGGCCATCACGGCAATCGGACGCTCAATCGCAACGCGGATCGGGTTCATAACTTAACCCTCCTCAGCCGGCGCTTCACCCGCTTGCGCGGCGGCAGGCGGCCCACCAGCACCGGGCGGCCCACCGGCCCCCATCGGCGCAATATCCTGACCGGGGCGCAGGCGTTCATTGCCGCGCACCACAACCTCATCACCGGGGACAAGGCCGCTGACGACTTCGAAAGTATCACCCAAGGCGGCACCAATCGTAACAGTACGCGGTGCAGCCTTGCCGTCTTCGTTCACAAAGGCGGTCCAACCACCGCGCGCCTGCACCAGCGCATCCTTGGGCACAACAACGACCTCACGTGCAGCACCAATCGGGACGTCCAAGGTCACCGGTTGACCAATTGCAAAGGACGGATCAATCTCCCGAAGCGTAAAACGCACGGGGCGGGTCCGAGTCTCTGAAAACTCGGTCGGCAGAACGGCACGCAAGGTCATCGTCAACGCGCGGCCCGCATCATTTTCACCCATCACATCACGGCCGGGCTCCAGCGCCTGAATAAAGCGGGACGGCACATTCGCCTCAACCTCCATCGTCCCGACATCCAGCAAGGTGGCAACTTGGCTACCCGATGACGCAAACTGCCCCACCTGCGTGACAACATCCAAAACGATACCATCAAACGGGGCGCGGACCGTCGCGTTGTCAAAATTATACCGTGCCATCGCAATCGCATTCTCTGCCGCCGCGATGCGGGCACGGGCTTGCGCCAACCCACCTTGCGCCGCCGCCTGGTCACTGGCGCGATCATCGAATTGCGCGGTCGAAATGGATGCATTTTCTAAAAGATTTTCGGCGCGCTCAAACGCGGTCTGCGCACGATCTGCCTGCGCCTGCGCCACCTCAAGACCTGCCGTCGCAATCGCCAAATCAGCCTCTGCACTGGCCAATTCTATGCCCAGCCGCGCCGTATCCATCAGCGCGAGGATATCGCCCTTGGCAACAACTGATCCGACCTGAATAGGTACCTCGTTGACAATACCCGACACGCGCGTGGCCACATCGCTTTCGCGGACAGCCACGATTTGGCCGAAAACGGTGACAGTCTCGGTCATCTCACGCATTTCGACAAGATCCGTCTGAACGCCTGCCGGGCGCCCTTGGGCTGCCAGGAAGCCGGGCAAGAGCGCTACCAGAAAGGCAGCGATTGCGACTGTACGAATGCGCATAAAAAACCCCATGATTTGTGAAAATCTAATTCACCTTAAGCTTATACGATTTGAAAGGTCGAATAGATTGATTGGCGTCCCTTCATCCTGCCCGCCGTCCCGCTGCCGGTTCTTCGGGGCTGCGGATTGCGGGGGCGGGTCCAAAGGTTAATGCCATCCACCGCACGGTCCTTTAACCCGGCCAAATCTGTTCAAAAACACACAGATCATGCGCATGGTATGCACATGGTTTCTGCATAGGTTCTGCATTGCGCCAAACCCCTTGTTTTCAGATAAAAAAGGCCTGTTAACCATTGAGAATGTCATCTGCATCGCAAGCAACCGCACCCCACGTTAAGACCTTTCCCTTCCTGCATTCCCGCACTAGGTTCGGCAGAACCCAGTCAAAGGTTGTCCCATGTCGTCCATTGTGTCCGTCCAAAACCTGCGCAAATCCTACGCCGGGGGTTTCGAGGCTCTCAAATCTGTAAACCTTGAAATTGAAGAAGGTGAAATTCTCGCCTTGCTTGGGCCCAATGGTGCCGGGAAAACCACTTTGATTTCAACAATCTGCGGGATTACGGTGCCGACATCCGGCAGTATCACAGTGGGTGGGCATGATACGCAAACCGCCTTTCGGGCCGCGCGTAACCTGATCGGGTTGGTGCCGCAGGAAATTAATCTGGAACCGTTTGAAACGGTCTTTAGCACCGTGAGCTTTTCCCGCGGCCTTTTCGGCAAGAAACGCGATGATGCCTATATCAACAAAATCCTCAACCAGCTGTCATTAGGTGACAAGAAAGACAGCAAAGTCATGATGTTGTCCGGCGGCATGAAGCGGCGCGTGCTGATCGCCAAGGCGCTCGCCCACGAACCCCGCGTCCTGTTCCTCGACGAACCCACCGCCGGGGTGGATGTGGAACTGCGCAAGGACATGTGGGAAATCGTTGCAGGGCTTAAGGCATCTGGCGTGACCATCATCCTGACGACCCACTATATCGAAGAGGCAGAGGCAATTGCGGACCGTGTCGGCGTCATCAACAAGGGTGAAATCCTGCTGGTGCAGGACAAGGCCGAAATGATGGCGCAGATGGGCAAAAAGCAGTTGAAAATCGAACTTGCCACCGCGACCGATGACGTCCCCACCGCGCTCAACGCATATGAGCTGGCCCGGTCTGATGACGGGCTGCACCTGACCTATACCTATGACACAACAAGCGAACGCACTGGCATCACAACCCTGCTCAACGATCTGCAAAAAGCGGGCCTGCAAATGAAAGATATCCAAACCGCCCAAAGCAGTCTGGAAGACATTTTTGTGGGTCTGGTGAAGGAACCGACATGAACTTCAACGCAGTCCTCACAATTTATATCTTTGAAATGCGGCGGTTTTTCCGCACGATCACGCAGTCGCTCATCTCGCCGGTGCTGTCCACGTCGCTCTATTTCGTGGTCTTCGGCACCGCAATCGGCAGCCGGATGCAAGAGGTCGAAGGCACCAGCTATGGCGCTTTCATCGTCCCCGGTCTGATCATGCTGACCGTGATGACGCAAGCGACATCGAACGCGAGCTTCGGCATCTACTTCCCCAAATTCATCGGCACGATCTACGAACTTCTCTCTGCCCCGGTCAGCTTTCTTGAAATCGTGATGGGTTACGTGGGCGCGGCGGCCACAAAGGCGATGTTTATCGGGATCATCATCCTGATTACCTCGTTCTTCTTTGTGGATATCAGCATCGCTCATCCACTTGCCATGATCGCATTTCTCACGCTCACTTGTGTCAGTTTTGCCCTGCTTGGTTTCATCATCGGCATCTGGGCGGGCAACTTTGAACAGCTGCAACTGATCCCGCTGCTGGTGATCACCCCGCTCGTTTTCCTTGGCGGGTCGTTCTATTCCATCACAATGCTGCCGCCGGTTTGGCAAACGATCACGCTTTTTAATCCAGTAGTCTATCTGATCAGCGGGTTCCGGTGGTCATTCTTTGGTACGGCCGATGTGGCGATTGGTGTTTCACTGATGGCGATCACACTCTTCACTGGCGCCTGTCTGGCGTTCATCTGGTGGATATTCAAAACCGGCTGGCGCATCCGTCAATGACTTGTGCGCACCCCGTTAAGACCTAGGTAAGCCATATGAAATATATCCCCTTTACAAAAAATCCGCCCTTTGTTGCCGTTATCAGGTTGCAAGGGGCGATCGCGAATAGCGGTCGCGGTCTTGATAATCCGGGCCTTGCGCCTGTCATTGAAAAGGCGTTCAGCAAAGGCAAACCCGCCGCGGTCGCGCTTGAGATTAACTGCCCCGGCGGATCGCCCGTGCAATCCTCGCTGATTGCGGCACGCATTCGACGGCTGGCCGACGAAAAGAAAATCCCCGTTTTCGCATTTGTCGAAGACGTCGCTGCGTCTGGCGGTTACTGGCTGGCATGCGCAGCGGATGAGATTTTCATTGATGGTTGTTCGCTGACAGGTTCTATCGGCGTGATCAGCTCAGGCTTTGGCGCGCATGAGGCGATTGGTAATTACGGTATTGAACGACGTGTTCACACGGCAGGCAAATCCAAATCCCTGCTCGATCCCTTCCAGCCGCAGAAACCCGCAGATGTGAAAAAGCTCAAGGGCTGGCTCGACGATCTGCATGCCACGTTCATTGATTATGTCAAATCACGGCGTGGCAAGAAACTGTCTGATAATCCTGACCTTTTCACAGGCGAGGTCTTTATCGGGCAGAAAGGCATTGATGAAGGCCTAGCTGACGGCATCGGCCATTTGGCCCCCGTGATGAAGCAGCGTTTTGGCGACAAGGTGCAATTCCGGCGCTACGGCCAAAAGAAATCCATCCTGTCCCGCTTTGGTGCGCAGATCGTGGATGATGCGGTGGCCGGCATCGAAGAACGCGCCGCCTTTGCAAGGTTCGGCCTGTGATCATAAAAGCCATCTTTCTGTTCCTCGCTTTCATGGGCGTGCTGGGCATTTTCGGCAAATGGCGGTTTCCGGGACAGAAACGCATGGCCGACGCCAAATGCCCGAAATGCCAACGGTTCCGGATCGGGAAAGGCCCCTGCCAATGCGAAAAGGGACGTCCATGAAGGCGCTCGTGACAGGTGCCGGTGCCCGTTTGGGGCAGGCCTTGGCGCTGTATCTGGGCACCCGTGGCTATGACGTGGCTGTACATTATGCAGGTTCGGCTGACGGGGCCGCGGATACGGTGCATCAATTGAAGGAAATGGGCCACGCCGCCGTGGCCCTTCAGGCCAATCTGCTGGATGAACACGCGACACAGGCGTTGGTCAGTCGTGCTAGCGACGCGCTGGGCGGTCCGTTAACTTGTTTAGTCAATAACGCTTCAATCTTTGAATATGATAATGTTGCCAACGCGACACGCGAAAGCTGGGACAGGCATCTTGAATCCAACCTGCGGGCGCCATTCGTACTGACCCAGAATTTTGCCGCCCAAGCGCCTGACCCGGTGATCGACGATATGAACGAACCGGTGGCGCAGGCACTTGTCATCAACATGCTCGACCAACGCATTCACAAGCTGACGCCAGAGTTCATGAGCTACACAATCGCCAAGATGGGTCTTTGGGCGATGACACGTACGACAGCCCAGGCGCTCGCTCCGCGTGTGCGTGTCAACGGGATTGGCCCCGGACCCACGTTGCAGGGGCATCGTCAAAGCAAAGAACACTTCAATCGGCAGCGCGCTGCGACCGTTTTGAAGCGCGGCGCAAACCCCGCCGACATCACTGCAGCCCTTGGATATTTTCTGGATGCGCAGTCGGTCACGGGTCAGATGCTTGCGGTTGATGGGGGGCAACACCTTGCATGGGAAACCCCGGATGTCCTTGGGGTTGAGTGATCCTTGGGTGAAGTTGTGCACTCCGTCACAAATCATTCATAGTTTCTTTACAAATGCCCGGTTTTTCAATGCGTTAACCAGTCGTAAAGAAAAATAGTTAATGATTACAGTAGGTTGAAATACTGCCTATTTTTTAGGCAAACTGACGAAGCCTGCCAAAAACAAGGGAAATTTCTAGGTCAGAAAGATTAATCCACGGAGTTATCCACAGAAACAGTGGATGCCTTTTCTCTTGTCCTCAGTGCATTACCATTGCAGCAATCAAAGAATCACAGACACGTGAACATGACAGATCAACCAGCCGAAGCCCCCACGACAGGATATGACCGAATTCACGGGTATCTGCGGACACTTGATGCGTCGCCGGGTGTCTATCGGATGCTGGATGCGGAAAGTCGGGTGTTATATGTTGGAAAGGCGCGCAATCTAAAGGCGAGAGTCAGCAACTATGCACGCCCTGGCCAGCATTCGCCGCGGATAGAGCGGATGATCCGCGAGACTGCCTCGATGATGTTTCTCACGACGCGCACAGAGACCGAGGCACTTCTGCTGGAGCAGAACCTGATCAAGCAGTTGAAACCACGCTATAACGTGCTGCTGCGTGACGATAAATCTTTTCCCAATATTCTGGTCGCCAAGGGGCATCCATTCGCACAAATTAAGAAACATCGCGGGGCCAAGAAAGAAGCCGGAAACTACTACGGTCCCTTTGCCGGTGTCAGTGCAGTCAATCGTACGCTCAATCAGTTGCAACGGGTTTTTCTGTTACGCAATTGTTCCGACAGTGATTTCGAAACCCGCACGCGACCGTGCCTGCAATACCAGATCAAACGCTGCTCTGGCCCATGCTGTGGGCTGATCTCCGAAGCGGATTATGCGGCCTCTGTCCGTGACGCGGAACAGTTCCTGCAGGGGCGCACCAAAGGTATTCAAGAGGCGCTAGCGAGCCAGATGCAGTCCGCCAGCGCCGAGATGGAATTCGAACGCGCGGCCGCCCTGCGCGACCGGATCAAGGCGCTGACCCAGGTGCAATCGGCGCAAGGCATCAATCCGCAATCCACGGCAGAGGCGGACGTGATCGCGCTGCATACCGATGGTGGTCAGGCTTGTGTGCAAGTGTTCTTTATCCGCGCCAATCAGAACTGGGGTAATCACGACTATTATCCCCGGATCAGCGGGGATGAGGACCTGAGCGAGGTGATGGAAGCCTTTGTCGGCCAATTCTATTCCAACCGCGAACCACCCCGGATGCTGATCCTGTCACATGGTCTGGATAATGATGATCTGATGGCTGCGGCCCTTGCTGAGAAAGCGGACCGTAAGGTCGAAATCACGGTCCCGCAGCGCGGCGAAAAGGCAGAGTTGGTGCAAAACGCCCTGCGGAATGCGCGTGAAAGTCTGGCGCGCAAGATGTCGGAAACCGCCACGCAGGCCCGTCTGCTCAAGGGTGTGGCAGATGCATTTGAACTGGAGAAAACCCCGCAGCGGATCGAGATTTACGATAACTCGCATATTCAAGGCGCGCATGCGGTTGGGGCAATGGTCGTCGCTGGCCCGGATGGGTTTGACAAAACCCAGTACCGCAAGTTCAACATCAAAGACACCAACCTCACCCCCGGCGATGACTTCGGCATGATGAAAGAGGTGTTAACCCGCCGCTTCCAGCGCTTGCTGAAAGAAGACCCAGAGCGGAATCTCGGGACTTGGCCCGACCTGTTGCTCATCGACGGCGGGGCAGGGCAGGTCAGCGCGGTCCGCGAGATCATGGACGCGCTGGGCGTCAGCGATATCCCCATGGTCGGCGTGGCCAAGGGTGAAGATCGCGATGCGGGGAAAGAGGAATTCCACCGCACCGGCAAACCCGTCATGGCGCTGCGCCACAATGATCCGGTGCTCTATTTCATTCAACGGATGCGCGACGAGGTGCACCGCTTTGCCATCGGCACGCATCGCGCCAAGCGCAGCAAGGCAATCGGGGCGACACCCCTGGATGATGTGCCGGGCGTCGGGGCGACCCGGAAACGGGCGCTGCTGACACATTTCGGGTCCGCCAAGGCGGTCGCAAGGGCCAATCTTGCCGATCTCAAAGCGGTCGATGGGGTGTCTGCTAACATGGCCCAAACGATCTACGATTACTTTCATGAGAATGGTTAGTTGGGAATGAGACAACAGCATCAGGAGCAGGCGATGACGAAAGAGATTGAGCGGAAATTTCTTGTCGACCGCACGCATCCCGATGTTACGGCTCTTCTGGCCACACCGGCAGACGATATCCGACAAGGTTATATCATGTCGGGACCTACCGGGGTGGTGCGCGTGCGCATCAGCAACGATGCGGCCTTTCTGACGATCAAGGGTGTCACTGTCGATATATCACGGGATGAGTTTGAGTATCCGATCCCCATGGATCACGCGGAGCGCCTGCTTTTGACCATGTGCGGACAAGTGATTGAAAAGCAGCGTTACTTCTATCCGCTTGGTAAGGGGTTGGTGGCAGAACTGGATGTGTTCCCCCAAATTGATCTATATGTCGCAGAGGTTGAGCTGTCTGCCGAGACGGATGAATTCGCGAAGCCTGACTGGTTTGGTGAAGAGGTCAGTGCAGACCCGTCTTATTTCAACAATAATATTGCCGACAGGATAGAAGCCGCCAATGCGGGCTGACTTGACATATGGTCAGTGTCGGACAAGCGCGCTAGAACAAGTGCATGACATTGAACCTACCCAATACCCTCACCGTTCTTCGCCTGTTGGCGGCACCCGGTGTGGTGATCATGTTTCTTTACTTCAACCGCCCATGGGCGGACTGGTTTGCCTTGGTATTGTTTGTCTCGGCCGCCTTGACCGACTTCCTTGATGGCTATCTTGCCCGCGCCTGGAAACAGGAAAGCAAACTAGGCGCGATGCTTGATCCGATCGCTGACAAGGCGATGGTGATCATTGCTTTGCTGATGATTACGGCGTTGGCGAGTTTTGATGGGCTGGACCCATGGATCCTCCTGCCTGCAACGGCCATCATGTTTCGCGAAGTATTCGTATCAGGCCTGCGCGAATTTCTCGGCGATACCGCAGGCACGTTGAAAGTCACGAATATAGCCAAGTGGAAAACCACTGCACAAATGGTTGCAATTGCTGTCCTGTTTTCAAACGGTGCCTTTGAACATTATCTGGCAGCACAATCACTGGCCATGACGGAAGCGATGTTCATCGATGCAGTTTCGGGGGCTGGCCCTGATGAGCTTGGATTGTGGTGGAAGTATCAAGGCTGGTGGTTCAGCTGGTGGGGCGGTGTGGTCCTGCTGTGGATCGCTTCCTTGCTGACCCTGATCACTGGCTGGGATTACTTTAGCAAGGCCCGGCCATACCTTAAGGATGTTGGTTGATGA
This sequence comes from uncultured Paracoccaceae bacterium, assembly GCA_947489445.1. GTDB lineage: Bacteria > Pseudomonadota > Alphaproteobacteria > Rhodobacterales > Rhodobacteraceae > Yoonia. The sequence continues at coordinate 34,771 of CANLDN010000013.1, read as the reverse complement.
ACGTCATGTATTTTGCGTGGGTCCGCGAACGGATCGGTATTCCGCAGGAAACGGTCGATACACAGGCCGCGACCGTCACTGATCTGATTGCTGAGCTGACGGCGCGGGAGGATCGCTACGCCGCAGCCTTTGCCGATATCAGCGCGCTTCGTGTTGCGTTGGATCAGGAACTCGCTGACTTTGATGCCCCCCTTACTGGCGTCCGCGAAGTTGCCTTCTTTCCTCCGATGACAGGCGGTTGAATGCAGGTACGCGTGCAATCCGAAGTTTTTGATGCAGGGGCCGAACTGAATGCTTTTGCCCAAGGCCGCACGGATATCGGCGCGGTCGTCAGCTTTACCGGGGTGGTGCGCGATACTGGCGGCGACTTGCAAGAAATGCAGATCGAGCATTATCCCGGCATGACCCAGTCCGCGATCACAAAGATCGTGGAACAGGCCATGACGCGCTGGGACCTAGCTGATGCGCTTGTTATTCATCGCCACGGCCCATTAAAACCCGGCGCGCCAATCATGATGGTCGCGACCGCTGCCGCGCACAGGGCGGCCGCGTTTGAATCGGCGGATTTCCTGATGGATTACCTGAAGTCGCGGGCACCTTTCTGGAAAAAGGAAGTCACCGACAAAGGGTCTGATTGGGTAGCAGCGAAAGATGAAGACGAGGATGCATTAAATCGTTGGTGAGCGTGCAAGGTCAGCGCATTCGGCATGGCGTGGGCAACCGATCAGGTGGTTGTTGAATAGCCCCGTTGCCTCCATGAAAGCATAAACAATTGTCGGGCCGCAAAATTTGAAACCGGCATTTTTCAGGTCTTTTGATATCTGCACGGTCAATGAGGATTGGGTTGGAATTTCCGCACGATCTGTAGCCTCGGTTTGCAGCGGTGCACCATCGACATAATCCCACAAGAACCGGTCAAAGCCCTGTTTGGCTTCAATTTCTTGCCAAGCGCGCGCATTTCCAATTGTCGCTTCAATCTTGCCGCGATGCCGGATGATGCCCGGGTTCGCCAACAGACGCATCACATCATCTTCACCCCATTCGGCAATCACGTTGGGGTCAAACCCTGCAAAGGCATCGCGGAAATTCTCGCGTTTCTTCAGGATTGTGATCCAGCTTAACCCCGCTTGGAATCCATCCAAAATCAGCTTTTCCCAAAGCGTCCGGCTGTCATATTCCGGCACACCCCATTCGGTGTCATGATAGTCGATGTAGATCTGTTCAGGTCCGGCCCAGCCGCAGCGTTCACCCATTGGCGCCCCTTAATCAGTTATTAGCAGGCCATGGGCCATGTTGTGCGGACACTATGGAACCCGCAGATGCAAAACGCCACGCTTAGCCGCGCTGAAATCGACGATCAGGCCCTTTTGGACCCATTGCATTACGCGATGGCCAGCAGGGATGCGGATGTGATGAACCTGGTGCGGGATGCCTTGGCGGCTGGTCGGGCCCGGCTGGCGTTCCACCCCATTGTAACCGCCGATACAACGCCGCAAATCGCGTTTTACGAGGGGTTGGTGCGCTTGATGGATGATGCCGGACGGATCATCCCTGCGGCCCATTTCATGCCGCTTGTGGAAGAAACGGGGATGGGTCGGCAGATTGACTGCGTCACGCTGGACCTTGCTCTGAGACTGTTGAAACAAAAACCATCGCTCAGGCTCTCAGTGAACCTATCGGCACGGTCGATTGGCGATGGTGAATGGCGACGTATCCTTGATCGTGGGTTGATGGATCGGGCCAATCTGGGCGACCGGTTGATATTCGAAATTAGTGAGACTTCAGCGATGATGCTGCATGAAAACGTCATCCGGTTCATGGCTGAAATGCAGCCCAAGGGGGTTGCTTTTGCATTGGATGGGTTCGGTGCCGGCCTGACGGCATTTCGGCACCTGAAAGATTTCTTCTTTGATCTGGTGAAGATTGACAAGAGTTTCATCAAGAACATTGGCAATGATCCGGACAATCAGGTGCTTGCAGAGGCGCTGATTACCGTTGCCCATCAGTTCGAAATGTTCGCCATTGCTGATGGCGTTGAAACCGAAGAAGAGGCCGCGTTTCTAAAACAGATCGGCGTCGATTGTCTGCAAGGGTATCATTACGGCGTGCCTAAATTCGAATTGTGACACCTATGCGTACTGCGCATAGGGGAATCACATTGCCCTACGTCATCCAACCCAATAAACAGAAAGATGAGCGGCAGGGGGGCCTGCTCAAGCCTGCGTGGTGATAATGGCCTCGTCCTGCCAAGGGAACAAACCTGAAGGGACCATTTCATGACCAATGTCGTTATCGCATCCGCCGCCCGTACCGCTGTGGGCAGTTTTATGGGGGCCTTTGCCAATACGCCCGCACATGATCTTGGCGCACGTGTTTTGGAAGAAGTTGTCGCGCGTTCCGGCATCGATAAATCAGAGGTCAGTGAAACGATCCTTGGTCAGGTTCTGACTGCCGCACAGGGGCAAAACCCCGCGCGTCAGGCCCATATCAACGCCGGTCTTCCGAAAGAATCTGCCGCCTGGGGGATCAATCAGGTTTGCGGGTCCGGTCTGCGGGCCGTGGCGCTTGGGGCGCAGCATATCCAATTGGGTGACGCTGATATCGTTGCTGCAGGTGGTCAGGAAAACATGACGCTCAGCCCTCATGCCGCCGCATTACGTGCCGGTCAAAAGATGGGTGACATGAAGTATATCGACACAATGATCCGCGATGGTCTGTGGGATGCGTTCAACAATTACCACATGGGGCAGACGGCTGAAAATGTCGCGGATCAGTGGCAGATTACCCGCGATATGCAGGATGAATTCGCAGTGGCGTCGCAAAACAAGGCCGAAGCGGCCCAGAAAGCCGGTAAATTCGCCGATGAAATCGCGGCCTTCACCGTGAAAACGCGTAAGGGCGACATTATTGTCGATCAAGACGAATACATCCGCCACGGGGCAACCATGGAGGCCATGCAGAAGCTGCGCCCTGCCTTTACCAAGGAAGGTTCAGTGACAGCTGCCAATGCGTCTGGTTTGAACGATGGGGCTGCCGCGACATTGCTCATGTCCGCCGACAACGCAGAAAAGCGCGGGATTGAGCCGCTGGCCCGTATCGCATCATATGCGACCGCCGGCCTTGATCCATCCATTATGGGCGTGGGCCCAATCCATGCGTCCCGCAAAGCACTTGAAAAGGCGGGCTGGAGTGTCGACGACCTCGACCTTGTTGAAGCGAACGAAGCCTTTGCCGCGCAAGCCTGTGCTGTGAACAAGGACATGGGCTGGGACCCTGCCATCGTAAACGTCAACGGTGGTGCCATCGCTATCGGCCACCCAATCGGTGCGTCTGGTTGCCGTGTGCTCAATACGCTTTTGTTCGAAATGAAACGCCGTGATGCGAAAAAAGGTCTCGCGACCTTGTGCATCGGCGGTGGTATGGGCGTTGCGCTTTGCGTTGAACGCCCCTGATCCAGATCAAGGCGGTGCGTCCCTGCGCCGCCTAACACCCCAAACATAAATACCAGGAGGAGAATATCATGGGACGTGTCGCACTCGTCACGGGCGGCTCGCGCGGAATTGGCGCAGCCATTGCAACGGAACTTCAAAACGCAGGGTGCGCTGTTGCTGCCACTTACGCGGGCAACGATGAAAAGGCCGCGGCATTTACCGCTGAAACCGGCATAAAAACGTACAAGTGGAACGTGGCTGATTATGAAGCCTGTGCCGCTGGCGTGAAGCAGATCGAGGCTGATCTTGGCCCCGTTGATATCCTCGTGAATAACGCTGGCATCACACGCGACGCGCCATTCCACAAAATGACGCCGCAGCAATGGCATGAATGCATCGACACAAACCTGAACGGCGTTTTCAACATGACGCATAACGTTTGGGGCGGGATGCGCGAACGCAAGTTTGGGCGCATCGTGACGATCAGCTCGATCAATGGTCAAAAGGGGCAGTTTGCGCAGGCCAATTATGCCGCGACCAAGGCCGGTGATATTGGCTTTACCAAGGCATTGGCACAGGAAGGCGCCCGCGCGGGCATTACGGTCAACGTTGTGGCACCTGGCTACATCAACACGGAAATGATGAGCACGATCCCCGAAAAAGTGATGAACGAAGTCATCCTGCCCCAAATCCCCGTCGGGCGTCTTGGCGAGGCGTCAGAGATTGCCCGCGCCGTTGCATTCCTTACGTCCGATGACGCAGGTTTTGTTACCGGTTCCACAATTTCTGCCAATGGTGGCCAGTATATGAGCTAACGGCGTTTCGTCCGTAAATGACAAAGGCCACGCTGATCAGGCGTGGCCTTCTTTCGTTCGGATGCTCGTTCGAGCAGCCGTAGCGAATTACTTCGCACCACGTGTCAGCCACAGCCAAGCAGTGCGAACGATCTCTGCACGCTCTTGATGCGCCTGGTTGAAACCTTCACGGATACGGGGGGTTGTTGTTGTCTCGATCATGGATCAAATCCTTTTGAGGTGTTTCATTATCTGAACCCAATATGTGCTTTGAAACGTTAGGTGACAAACGAGTCTTCCTATATGTTCAGTTAAGCTGTATTAAACTGAATTATGAATGAAAGATTACCATCACTTACCGCTTTGCGCGCATTCGAAGCCGCAGCACGGCATATGTCGTTCGCAAAAGCGGCAGATGAGTTGAACGTGACACCCGCCGCACTGTCCTATCAAATCAAGGCGTTAGAAGCAGATTTGGGCACGGCGCTTTTCAGGCGCCTTAACCGCGCGGTTGAGCTGACCGAGGCAGGCCGGGCGCTGGCCCCCGGTGCAGCCGACGCATTTGCGACTTTGTCGACGGCTTGGCGCAATACAAAAAGGTTGAACAATAGCGGCGTTTTGACAGTGACCGCAGGTCCGGCCTTCACGTCGAAATGGCTCGCGCCACGGCTTTATGACTTTGCACAGGCACATCCGGATATTGAACTACGTTTCCATGCCAGTCTGCGCATTGCAGATTTCGACCGTGACGAGGTCGACGTCGCGATCCGCTTTGGTCGCGGCATCCAGGGGAATGTCTTTGCGGAGCCATTGATTGAGGAATGGTTGACCCCGATGATGGCACCGGCTTTGGCCGAAAAGATCAAGACACCCGGTGATCTTGCCGACGCAACACTGATCCACGATGATTCAATCGCATTTCTGAAACCGGCATGCGACTGGCCCGTTTGGTGCAAAGTCGCGGGTGTCGATATCGATACAAGCCATGGCCCCCGTTTTTCGCAGGCTGACCACGCATCTGATGCCGCCATTGCCGGGGCTGGCGTGGTATTGGGGCGTGTATCGCTGGCAACCCGCGCATTAGAGTCCGGGCGCTTGGTCGCGCCTTTTGATCTGGGAATCCTTGCGCCAGCACAATTCAGTTTTGTCTGCCCTAAAGGCAACGAAACCCGCCCTCATATCAAGGCGTTTCACGATTGGATGCTGGCTGAGATTAGTGCATCCCGCCGGTTTGAGGCGGGACGGCGGTTAATCAAGGCTGGCGATATCGCCGAATAGGCACTGGCATCATGCGCCAGCGCCGGTTTTGCGCGGGCTTAGTGAGTGGTCAGCCGCGTGATTTCTTCCTTTAGCATCAGCTTCTGCTTTTTCAGCTTGGCTATTTCGAGATCGTCAGTAGCTGGACTGCGTTGAAGAACTTCGACGTGTTCCGAGAGGTGTTGGTGCTTCTTCTTCAGTTCCTGCAAATGCGAACTCAAGCTCATGGTCGTCCTCCTCTGGGTTGGGTTTGTATAAGTATTGCAACACATCTGATCCGCTGTGTCACGCTGCAGGGCAGCAATCCCAGTGATATTCAAGCTGGATCAAAGTAGTTGCCAAAAGATTAATGCCAAATGGGGAGCGATGCGCCATTCCGCAAAATGTCGCGCACCTGCGGGGTATAGCTTTCGACATCTCCCTGATGCGTCATGCCGTCATGCATCACCAAAGTGGGCGCCATACGGAACGCTGCCCGCCCTTCTTGCCGAGCCTGTAACAAAAACAATTCTGGCGCACGGGCGTCACGTCCAGCAATCGGCAGTAGGGTCAGTGACCCCAGACGCTGGTTCAATACGCCCAGGACTTCTGGCAGTCGCTCCATCCGTTGAATGATCGTCAGATACCCTTTGGGGGCTAGCCGCCGCGTCCCGATATCCAGCCAAGCAGCCAGCGGGGTGTCACCGCCCAACGCCACATCGCGACCTGCGTCGTCCGCGGCCGTGCCTGCCCGCCGATCAAAATAGGGCGGGTTCATGATCACATGGTCAAACCGTTGTTGTCGTAAATCAAAGGGCAGGGCGCGCAGGTCGGCGGTTTCAACTGTGAGTGGCGCATTGTTTTCCACTGCGTTCCTGCGCGCAAGGTCAGCATATTCTGTCTGCACCTCGACCCCGGTCAGCGTCAGCCCCTGCACGCGGGTCGCAAGACACAATGACGCAACGCCGACGCCACATCCCAACTCCAGGACGGATTGGCCCGAATGCGCCGCTACGGACGCGCCCAGTAACACGGGATCGACACCTGCCCGATACCCGCGGCGTGGTTGCCAAATGCGCAGTTTGCCACCAAGAAAATCGTCTTGGGTCAGCTCTTCAGTCACGGTCCAGATCAATCTCACCATCGCGCATCACGGCTTCTGCCATGAACAAATCGCGGTCCAGTACCATCAACCGACGCGGCATTATGCCTATGCTGCCTTCGAGGACGCTCATATTTACGTCGAAGGTGAACCAGTCTATACCCTCGCTGTCCAGCAGGGCGGTTGCAAAGGCGATGACAGTCGGGTCGTTGGTGCGCAAAAGCTCTTTCATATCCAAGACGTAAGACGGCATTTCGTCTTTGTCCATTCACATCACGGAACCGCCATGAGCCTTGATACAGCCGCCACCAAACCGCACGAACAACTGGCGGAGGCATTGGCCGACGATCTGAATGCCGTCAATGACATGATCCGCACCCGGATGGCGTCCGAACATGCCCCCCGCATTCCCGAAGTGACAGCACATCTGGTCGAGGCAGGGGGCAAACGCCTGCGCCCGATGCTGACCCTCGCGGCGGCGCGCATGTGTGGTTACGACGGTCCATATCACGTGCATTTGGCGGCAACGGTAGAGTTTATTCATACCGCAACCCTGCTACATGACGATGTGGTTGATGAGAGCAGCCAACGACGCGGGCGGCCCACGGCCAATCTGCTTTGGGACAACACATCCAGCGTGCTGGTGGGTGACTATCTGTTCGCGCGCTCGTTTCAGTTGATGGTTGAAACCGGGTCCATACGGGTGTTGGATATTTTGGCAAACGCCGCCGCCACAATCGCCGAAGGCGAGGTGCTGCAACTGACCGCTGCCAGTGATCTGGCCACGACCGAAGATGTTTATCTGCAAGTGGTGCGCGGCAAAACAGCCGCCCTGTTTTCCGCCGCGATGGAGGTCGGTGGCGAGATTGCGGGGCAAGACAAAGCCACCGTACAGGCGATGTTTGACTATGGCGATGCGCTGGGCATCGCGTTCCAGATTGTTGATGACCTGCTGGATTATGGCGGGACCAAGGCCACCGGCAAAAACGTAGGTGACGATTTTCGCGAGCGCAAACTGACATTGCCGATCATCCGTGCTGTGGCACAGGCAGACATCGCAGAACGCGAGTTTTGGGTGCGTACGATCCAGAAAGGAAAGCAGGAAGACGGCGATCTGGATCACGCGATCGGGCTGCTGGCCAAACACGGCACAATGGAAAGCACGCGGGTGGATGCGCTTGCTTGGGCGGACAAGGCGAAATCAGCACTTGGGGTGGTGCCTGACCATCCGCTTAAGACGATGTTGACGGATCTGGCGGATTACGTGGTTGCGCGAATTTCCTAATTGTCCGGATGGATGTCCATGGGTTTGTCGCAGTCGGGCGGGGAAACCCATGGTTGTTGGCCATCAAAAAGCTGATGAATGGAAATGAACCAGATATGTCAGGCAAACGCGTGCGCCAACTGCAAGTTATATGTCATTTTAAGAACAAATTTCGTCACTAATTCGGCTTGTGCTGAAGTGATGATAATTAGCGACTTCTCTTAATTCCGAATGGATCCATGAATCCTAATCTTGATAAAACTTCCGGTGACGGCGTACGGCAAGCCGCTGTTTTTGCGACGCTTGCTTATTTGGCGGTCGCATTTGTTGTCCTGGGCTCGATTGCTGTCATTGCGTCGATGAATATGCAGCTCGAACCACCAAACACTGATATCTGGCAACACGCGGCTTCGGTACGTGCTTTGATAGTTGATTTGGGTAATCCATCAAACCCGTTCGTACTAAGTGACGAAAGCAGCAGGCATTTTCAACCGTTGTGGGTCATGGGTGCTGCTGTTGCACAGTTTTTTGGTTTGACTGAGTGGCACATCCTGCGCATCGCCGCGTATCTTTCGATGCTGTCATTGGGCTTGGGCGTCTTCCTTTTTGCGAAGGCCTATTTTGCGTCACCATGGGCGCCAGTTGTTTTGCTTTTGGTCATCGTGTTTGGTTGGGGCTTGCAGCCGGCTCATACCGGCCACCACTCCTTTCGGACCTTGCTATATACCGCACCTTATCCAGCAACTTTTCTAATTGGCTTCAGCTTGATATCGTGGGCAATGACCATCCGGGCGTTGGCCAACCTAAGATATGCCATTCTTTTATCGGGTTTGGTGGCGTTCATGTTCGCAACGCATCAACTAGGTGCTTTGATAGGTCTAATTGGTGTCGGTTGTTTTGTACTGCTTTGGCCGGATGTGTCATTTCGTTCGCGGTTTATTGTCAGTTTGGCGGTCATTGTAGGACTGGGTGTTTCTGCGATGTGGCCCTATCACAATCCGTTCGCGCTTGTTCTGAGGCCCGGCAACTCTTCTTGGGAAGGGGGGGCAAGATTTTACGGATATATTCATCTGTTCGCCGCCTTCGTCCCCGCCGCTATCGGCATATTGCATTTCCGTGAAGCAAGCGCGCGCCCGGTTGCACTGACGTTTTTGGCTTATGGCAGCATCTTTCTTATTGGTTTGACCGGCCTACAGATTGCTGGCCGATTTCTTGCCCCAATCGCATTGGTTCTACAGATTGGGTTAACTGGTGTTATCCTTGGATTATTGCAAAATCAAAACATTGATTCAAGCCGACGTAAACTTGTCCTTGGTTTCGCGGGTGTGGCGATTTTGTTTTCGTACATGCATCCGTTGGTCAACGCCTATGTCGACGAATTGGATGTTCGGACAACGGGTGTGAAATTATATGATATTGCACAAGAGCTGACCGCCGATATTCCTGCGAGAGAAGCCGTTGCCGCCTCGCCGTATGCAGTTTGGCCAATTGTCGCTTCTGGTCAAAGGGTCGTTTCCATACCATGGCCCGAGCCGGGCATTCGTGATCTCGCAGAACGGCAACAGGCCACAGCATCGTTGTTCGATGCGGATCTTACCCGCGAAGAAAGACTTGAAATCGCCCGGCATTACAACACGCGTACGCTGATGGCCGACATTCGCTTTCTGCCGTCAGCAACAGTAGAAAAATTGCGTATGCAAGCTGTGCATGTCGAACAGATCAGTTACATCATTCGGTTTGACCTTGTCAGCAGGTGAATGGGTCGATCGCCGGGGATGACCCAGTGATCGACTACGCTATAACGTATCAGGTCAAGTTGGCACCGTATTATGCTACCCCATTTGCATACAGGTACATAGCCGCACCTCGATAGACCTATCGAATTACTCTCCGGTGGTCCCGGCCCTCGGCAAATGACACACCGAAAGGCCGATCTCGTTAGAACGTCTCGTTGGCGATCCCGATGCTCGATGCAACTGCTGTCTGAGCGGCTTCTACCAGTGCCGCGCCGTCGAACCCTCTGGCGTTCATTTCGGCGATCCAATCGGCGGTCACAGTTTCACCTAGCGATTGGATGCGCGCGGTTTCTTCGACCGACAGTTCGGCAATTTCATTGCCGTCCGCTGCCATCAGGTCACGCCCCACAATATCGCCGGTATCATGCGCGCGTCCGGCCCATTGGCTGGCCATCATGCCAGAATTGGCATCGATGATGGCTCGCAAATCGTCCGGCATGCCCTCATAAACATCCTTGTTCATGGCCCAGATGAAATAGAGGTTATAAAGCGCGCGGTCACCCGCCACGTCCGTATGGCTATCGGTCAATTCGTTCAGCTTCAGTGATGGGGACATTTCCCAAGTGATCACGCCGCCATCGACAACACCTTTTGACAGGGCTTCTGGAAATTGTGGAACCGGCATCCCGATGGGGGTTGCTCCTAATTCTTCCAATAGCAATGTTGCTGGGCGCGATGGGCCGCGCAGCTTCAAGCCTGCAAAATCCTCAACTGTGCTAACAGCTTCACCGCGTTTATGCACTATACCGGGACCATGCATATGGGCGGCAATCACATGCACATCGGCAAAGTCATCCATCAGGAATTGCTGGGTAAAGGTCCAGGCGGCAGCGCTTGCTTCCTCGCCTGACTTGGTGGTCATGAAGGGCAGTTCCATTGCTTCTGCCTCGGGAAAACGGTTGGGCTGATAGCCGGGAATAACCCAGCCGCCATCAATCGCGCCGTCGCGGATCAGGTCATACTGGCTAGGGGCGGCACCACCCAATTGCATAAAGGGATACAGTTCTACCTTGATGCGACCGTTTGACTGTTCCTCAATCGTGTCCGCCCATGGCTGCATGAAATAGGTCGGATTGGCGCTGGCGGGTGACACAAAATGCTGAAAACGCAGCGTGACCTCTTGCGCCATGGCGGAGGTAGCGGAAAGGGTGAAAGCGGCAGCAAATGCTGCGTGTTTGATCAGGTGCATGATATGCATCCTTTCGTCAGTGATTTGGGGAAGGGGTGCCACCGCTAGCGACACATTGGATGTAGGATGCCAATCCAGCAGTTGCAACCAATTGGCTTAGGGTGAATTTGGCCGCATTTTTCCCCGTTGTCGGTTCAGACGCTCTGATCCGACAATGTGCAGCACGGCCATCACAGCAACAGCACCACCCGCAATCCCCAGCGCGATCATGCCATAATAGCTGATAATGATGCTGCCGATGGCTGATCCGAGAGCTGCGCCAATGTAGATCGCGGCGGCATTCAACGCCAATACGATTGGTGCATCTTGGGGCCGCATCCCGATAATCCGGACTTGCTGGGCGGCCATGAACGACCAACCGAAGGTAGACCACATGCCGATGGCGACAAACAGCCAGATATCGGGCAACGGCAACAACGATAAAACCGGCATCGACACCACCTGGGTGAGCGATAGAAAGAGCAATGTGCGGTACGGACCGGCTCTATCTGCCAAACGTCCGCCAAGCAGATTGCCCGCAACGGCGCCGACACCAAAGATCAGCAGGATTGCGGTGATCCCGTCCCGATCATAGCCCATCGTCGTTTCCAACAGCGGCGCGAGATAGGTGTAGACAACGTAGATTCCGGTCAGGAATGTAGTGGTAAACATCACCGCCAACATCACCGCCGCATCACCCAAGATGCGCCCCAGATCGCGCAGCGACACCGTCTGGAATGACAAACCCGCCGGGACAATCCGCCAGATCAACACAACAACAGGCAGAGCCAGCAGCGCGACAACGACAAAGGCCGTTCTCCACCCGAATGTGTATGCGATCCAACTGCCCGCCGGGACGCCCAACACCTGCGCGAGTGTCAGGCCAAAGAACACCGCGGCCAAGGCACGGCCACGTTGTTCATCAGGGCTCAGCGCAGCGGCGACCGCAGCAGTCAGCGGCGTCATCACGCCCGCACCCGCAGCGGCCAGGACACGCGCGATATGCAAGGTTACCTCGTTCCAGGCAAAGGCGGATAGCAAATTGGCAAGGGCGAATACACTTAAAGACATTGCCAAAACCCGTCTGCGCCCGATCTGACCGGTCAGCGACACCAGCAGCGGCGACAAAACGGCGTAGGCCAGCGCATAGGTGGTCATGACCCATCCCGCGCGGGCCGGTGTGACCCCCAATCCGTCAGCCACAGGCGTCAGCATCCCGATAAGAACAAACGCCCCCATCCCGATAACAAAATTCGCAGCACTCAGGACTGGAATTAATCGGGGGTATGATATCACCTGACGTTCCAGGTTGGGTGGTATTTTCCGCCGGGTGATAGAGTAAAGATATCGCAACCATCCGCCGTGATCCCGATGGAATGTTCAAACTGCGCCGACAGGGATTTATCGCGGGTCACGGCGGTCCAGTCATCTGCCAACACCTTTGTGTCAGGACGACCAAGGTTGATCATGGGCTCAATCGTGAAAAACATGCCTTCTTCCAGCAAAGACCCAGTGCCGGGGCGGCCATAGTGCAGCACATTGGGCGGCGCGTGAAACACCCGGCCCAACCCATGCCCGCAAAAATCACGCACAACCGACATGCGGTTGCTTTCGGCATAAAGCTGAATTGCGTGGCCGATATCACCAAAGGTGTTGCCGGGCTTTGCCGCCTCAATCCCTTTCATCAGGGCATCATGGGTGACTTGGATCAACCGCTCGGCTTTGCGGGGCAGGTTGCCTGCAACGTACATCCGGCTTGTATCGCCGAACCATCCATCAACAATGACCGTCACGTCGATATTCAGGATGTCGCCATCTTTCAGCTTCTTGTCGCCGGGAATGCCGTGGCAGACGACATGATTTACCGAAATGCAACTGGCGTGTTGATAGCCCTTGTATCCAATGGTCGCCGAAACAGCACCCGCATCTTCGACCATTCGAGTGATCAGTCGGTCGATCTCGCCTGTGGTTTGCCCGGGAAAGACATGCTCCGCGATATCGTCAAGGATTTGTGCCGCCAGCGCCCCTGCCTTTGCCATACCGGCAAAGTCGTCGCCGTCATAGATGCGTATCCCGTCCTTGGTGACGCGGCCATTATTGGTCTGCACGAGGGTATTCCTTTAGTCGATGTCGACTTCGCACATAGGCCAATTGTTCTTGAAGTTCTAGGGGTGGCCAGATGATACCGCGTGGTTGCACAGGAAAGGTTCAGGCATGAAGATCAAACCTATTTTTGCAGCGTTTGTACTGACGATGAGCGGCCAGAGTGCGACAGCGGGTTGTGCGGATTACACGGAGGGCGGTATCAGCCCAGCCCCGTTGTTCGAAATCTGTTATGAGGGGACCTGCGATATCGCCGCGATGGTCTTTGAATGTGCCAATCAGTTCTCATTTCAGACCGCGTATGACGTTGGCTGGTCTAAGGAATGTGTCATGGAAACTGGTGAATGCACGGTCTATTGGGAAAACCGCCCAATCGCCGATAACAAGCTGAATAATATTACCTGTCGGGCACTGGATGACGACAACATCTGCAATCTTCCTTAAGCAGAATCCGCGGATGGCACGGTCCTGCCGAGTTTAACTTCCTGTGGGCTGATCCGGCAGCTCTGCGCAAAGCTGAGCGCACACCACCCAATCTGAAAATCGGCTGACGGAACATTCGATACTTTCTGAAAGTAAAGCAACTGCCGTGCTTTCCAGTATTCTGCATCACCTGGTGCAGGCATCAGTTGGCCTGATTGGACTTCGAGATATCTCAGAATAGCGTTTGACGCGTAAACCGTCGTGTCTGTCTCTTGATCTACGACGACAGGCAGCTTTGCGTTTGGGCCCACCGCCAAGAAGTCAGGCTTGAGCTGCTCTCCGGCCCGCATATCGAAGAGGTAGACCGCATAGCGCAGCCCCTTCTGGCGTGTTGCCGCTGTGGTGAGTGACAATCGCAGCACCAAGATATTTGCCTTGTGTGTCCGCCATCTTGAGCATCCGCAGAAACCCCAGCAGCCCTCCAAATGAAAAAGCCCCGCAGCGTGTGCGAGGCTTTTTCGTAATTCAAGTTGAAGTGCCTATTCGGCGTCGGCGGCTTCGTATTCTTCCAGACGTGCCTTATCGGCGGCGCCTTTGGCATCGACATCGCGGTCGACGAACTCGATGATCGCCATTGGGGCCATGTCACCGTAACGGAAACCAGCTTTCATGATGCGGATGTAGCCACCTTGGCGCTCTGCATAACGGGGGCCGAGGACTTCGAACAGTTTGGCAACGTCCTTGTCCTGCTTGAGCTGCGCGGCCGCCTGGCGACGGGCGTGCAGATCGCCGCGCTTACCCAGCGTGACCAGCTTTTCCACGACCCGGCGCAATTCCTTGGCCTTGGGCAGTGTTGTCTTGATCTGCTCATGTTCAATGAGCGAACCTGCCATGTTCGACAAAAGCGCTTTGCGGTGCTCATGTGTGCGGTTCAGGCGGCGGTAACCTCTTGCGTGACGCATTTTCTTTCTCCTAAGTCTTTATGCTTTGTCCGGCAAGGGATGCGTGTCCCCCACTCTCCTTGGGGCGTTATGCCCAGATGTTCCCCGCTATTGCAGGCATTTGGTGTAGGGTGCGCATGAACGCGCACCCTACGGGATCTTAAAACTGATCTTCGAACTTCTTGGCCAGATCTTCGATGTTGTCCGGCGGCCAGTCCTCGACATCCATGCCAAGGTGCAGACCCATGCCTGACAGCACTTCCTTGATTTCGTTCAAAGACTTGCGGCCAAAGTTCGGGGTGCGCAGCATTTCTGCTTCGGTTTTCTGGATCAGATCGCCGATATAGACGATGTTGTCGTTCTTGAGGCAGTTGGCCGAACGGACCGACAGTTCCAGCTCGTCCACTTTCTTGAGCAGAAGCGGGTTGAATTCCAGACCGTCATCGTCCTGACCGGCAGAGGCGCTTTCGGGTTCGTCGAAGTTGACGAAGATCGACAGCTGGTCCTGCAGGATGCGGGCGGCATAGGCCACTGCATCGTCAGGGGTCAGCGACCCGTCGGTTTCCACCTTCATGGTCAGTTTGTCATAATCCAGCACCTGACCTTCGCGGGTCGGCTGCACGTCATAAGACACCTTTTTGACCGGCGAATAGATGGCATCGATCGACATCATGCCGATGGGTGCATCTTCCGGCTTGTTCTTATCAGCGGCGACATAGCCCTTGCCGGTGTTGACGGTCAGTTCCATGTAAAGATCGGCACCATCGTCGAGGTGGCAGATCACGTGGTCCTTGTTCAGGATCTCGATACCCGCGGTCTCGGAGATATCGGCGGCCGTTACGACGCCCGGGCCCTTGGCCTGGACCGACAGGCGCTTGGGCCCTTCGACTTCCATGCGGATGGCCACACCTTTGAGGTTCAGCACGATGTCGGTGACGTCTTCACGCACACCGGACACGGATGAAAACTCGTGCAGCACGTTGTCGATCTGCACGGCAGTAATTGCCGCACCTTGCAGCGACGACATCAGAATACGGCGCAGGGCGTTGCCCAATGTCAGACCGAAACCGCGCTCAAGCGGTTCGGCGACCACAGTTGCCTGTCGTGCCGGATCGTTGCCCGGTTTTACTTCTAATTGAGTTGGCTTGATCAACTCAGCCCAGTTTTTGTGGATCATACGTCCCTCCATACCAGTCTGCCTTCATGTCCAAAAAGGCAAACGCCCGAGGTTTCAAAATGACGGATTGGGGCCGTGCAAATAGCACGACCCCAAAGCGTTAGGGTAATTACACGCGGCGACGCTTTGGCGGGCGGCAGCCATTGTGGGCCATCGGGGTCACGTCACGGATCGATGTGATGTTGAAACCAACAGCAGCCAGCGCACGCAACGCGCTTTCACGGCCGGAACCGGGGCCCTGCACTTCGACTTCCAGCGTTTTCACGCCGTGGTCCTGTGCTTTCTTGCCCGCATCTTCTGCAGCCATCTGGGCCGCATAGGGTGTGGATTTCCGCGATCCCTTGAAACCCATTGTGCCCGCGGACGACCATGCGATCGCGTTGCCCTGCACGTCAGAGATCAGGATTTTGGTGTTGTTGAACGAAGAATTCACATGAGCAACGCCAGCGGCGATGTTCTTGGAGACCTTCTTTTTGGTGCGTTTGGTATCACGTGCCATTGGTCAGCCTCCTTATTTCTTCTTACCGGCAATGGCCTTCGCAGGACCCTTGCGTGTACGTGCATTTGTGGATGTACGCTGCCCGCGAACGGGCAGGTTACGACGGTGGCGCAGGCCACGGTAGCAACCCAGATCCATCAGGCGCTTGATATTCATCTGTGTTTCGCGGCGCAGGTCACCTTCGACCATCAGGTTGCCGTCGATGTACTCACGGATGGCCAGCACTTCGGCGTCTGACAGTTCGTTAACGCGACGGGCGCGGTCGATCTTGGTTGCTTCACAGATTTCTTCGGCTTTGGCTGGGCCAATTCCGGTGATATAGGTCAGGGCGATTGGAACCCGCTTTGCGCTGGGTATGTTTACGCCGGCAATACGTGCCACGTGTGCAATTCCTTTTCGTTGCGGGTCCGTCATTCCAGACCCTTTTTTCACAACGGAAGCCCGGACCAAAAAGGCGCCGGGCTGCGTCATATCAGGTAGTCGTTGATTTCGGGGGGCGACCCCTTAACCAAAGATTGATTCCCTTTCGGGATGGCGCTGTTTAGGAGTGTTGAGGGTGAGGGTCAAGCCCTGTCAAGTCTGCTCCGGCTGTTGCGCGATGCGTCCAGCATTCTCTGTAAATAACCTGTGTTGTGGAAGACCGAACCGACATCGTTGGCGTGTATCATAATACCGCCATACTCTGATTTTCGTCATGCTGTTTCAGGGAGCTTGGCAGACCATTCCGGTCGGGGGTGTTAAACACCACTACATCAACCAAACCATAGCAAATATCCACCACATCACCCGCAGCAAATTGCCGAAGCAGTGAGAGTTGCACTAGGTCAGCGCCTTGGCAATACTCGCGGCAACCTCATCCATGCTGGCCAGACCATCCACAGATTTCAGATCACCCTTGGCGTAATAGTAACCAACCAAAGGGCTGGTCTGTTTGTAATATGCCAGCAACCGGGTTCTCAGGCTTTCTTCATTGTCATCAGCGCGACGTTCAATTTTGGTAGATCCGCAATTGGCGCATTTGCCATCCGCTGGGATCGGCTTGGTATTGTCATTATAGACTTCACCGCAATCCGCACAGGTTGCCCGCGCCGTGATCCGGTCTACCAGCGCATCATCATCGACGCGCATCTCGATAACTGCGTCGAGATTTTCGCCCATATCTATCAGCAACCGACCCAAAGCATCAGCCTGCGCTAATGTCCGGGGAAAGCCATCAAAGATGTACCCACCAGCACCATTATCCGCCTCAAGCTGTTCACGGATCAGGCCGATCACGATCTCATCGGTGACCAGATCGCCGCGGTCCATGACAGCAGCGACCTGTTTGCCCATCTCGGTCCCGCTGGTGCGCGCTGCGCGCAGCATATCACCGGTGCTCAACTGCACCATGTTGCGTTCATCCACCAGCGTGCGCGCTTGTGTCCCCTTACCCGCCCCCGGCGGTCCCAGCAGTATGATATTCATCGACGCGATGGCCCTTTACGTTTGTTGGCGCCACGCTTGCCCCGCAGCTGCGATTTTTCGATCAGACCTTCGTATTGGTGCGCCACCAGATGCGACTGGATCTGCTGGATGGTATCCATCCCCACCGACACGATAATCAGGATCGAGGTCCCGCCAAAGTAGAACGGGATCGCGAGTTCTGCACGGATTATTTCAGGCAGCAGTGCCACAAGGGCCAGATAACCGGAACCCAACACCAGAATGCGGGTCACCACATAGTCTAGATATTCTTCGGTTTTCTTGCCCGGACGGATGCCGGGAACAAAGCCGTTCTGGTTCTTCAGGTTCTCGGCCACGTCTTCGGTTTTGAAGGCAACCTCACGGGTATAAAAATACGTGAAGAAGATAATCATACCACCAAAGAAGATGAGATAAAGCGGCTGACCGGGGCCAAACAACGCCAGAACGGTCGACATGAACGGACCGGACGTGCCCCCGCTGAACGTGCTGATCGTCGTGGGCAACAATAGCAACGCGGACGCAAAAATCGCGGGGATCACACCGGCGGGGTTCACTTTGATCGGAAGGTGACTGGTGGACCCATCGTAGACCTTCATACCGCGCTGCTGACGCGGATACTGGATGTGAATCTTGCGCAGACTGCGCTCCATAAACACCACAAATGTCAGTACAACCGCCAGCATCACAATAATCCCCACAATCACCAGGGGGCTGATCGCACCGGACCGGCCCTGCGAAAGGAACTGCGCCAAAGCGGCAGGGATTTCAGCAATGATGCCAACAAAGATGATCAGCGAAATTCCGTTACCGATGCCGCGGGCTGTGATCTGTTCACCCAACCACATCAGGAACATGGTCCCGCCTACAATGGTAATCACGCAGGACGCACGAAAGAAGAAACCAGGATCAGAAGCCAGACCACCGGCCTCAAGACTGACAGCGAGGCCGTAAGCCTGTGCCGTCGCCAAAACGACAGTACCATAGCGGGTATATTGGTTCAGCTTACGCCGCCCCTGTTCGCCTTCTTTCTTTAGGTTTTTCAGCGGTTCCCACATGGAACCCAAGAGCTGCATCACGATCGAGGCCGAGATGTAAGGCATGATCCCAAGGGTAAAGATCGCCATCCGGGACAGTGCGCCACCGGTAAACATCGACAAGATACCACCAATGCCGGATGCGGCATCATCCATGAACTGCTGCAAGGCAACGCCATCAATGCCCGGTACAGGGATAAATGTCCCCAGACGGTAAATGATCAAAAGGCCGATGGTAAAAAGGATACGTTGGCGCAGTTCAGTTGCTTTGCCGAAGGCGCTCCAACTGACGTTGGCCGCCATTTGCTCTGCTGCAGAAGCCATATGGGTCTCTTTTCATAAGAAACGCCGCTGATCGGTTCCCCGATAGCGGCGTTTGGGAAAACTTGAGGAGTTATGTAGGCGACCATACGGCCACCCACAAGGTATTACTCAGCCGCTGCCGGGGTTGTGACAGTCAGTGAACCGCCAGCTTTCTCAACCGCCTCAACGGCACCTTTTGATGCGCCAGTAACGGTGATCTTGGCTTTGGCTTTGAAATCGCCCTTGGCCAGCACGCGAATGCCGTCCTTTTTGCGGCGCACCAGACCGGATGCGATCAGCGCATCTTCGGTGATGTCGGCTTTGGCGTCAATTTTGCCTTCGTCGATGAATTTCTGGATCAGACCAAGGTTGATCACAGCAAATGCCTTGCGGTTCGGCTTGTTAAAGCCACGCTTTGGCAGACGTTGATACAAAGGCATCTGGCCGCCCTCATAGCCCTTAATCGCTACACCGGAGCGGGATTTCTGACCTTTGATACCACGGCCACCGGTCTTACCCATGCCGGAACCCGGACCACGGCCAATACGCTTCTTGCGCTGTGTTGCGCCCGGATTGTCGGAAAGTTCGTTCAGTTTCATGTCGCTTCTCCTTTTGCCGGAATTGGCCCCCAGCGACGGGAGCGGCCAAACACGGCGTTTCATCTGAGTCGGGGCATATGCTGACCGACCAGCGGCGTATAGACGGGGCGTATCAGTAGGTCAAGAAGGCGATAGACGATGTTGAAGCGCAACAGCTTGTACCAGAACGCGCGACGTTGGGTCGGACTGGTCACGGTTGCGCAATGTAATTGATAAAGCAATAGGGTTGCGCGCTCTTTATAGGCGTTCGTTTTGGCGCGTCCGAGCACGGCAAACCTGTTCATATGAAAAGATACCGCTATAGTCGCACCTAGTGATACTGTTGGGAATATTTGAAAATGAACAGCGTCTTTCCGGGTAACTGTACCGAAACTGTCAGTATCCTGTATGCCTTGATCTTTGGTGCTGGCGATGCCTGTGTGTCGATCAGTATATGGTCTTTGCTGGCAGCTTTTGCTGCGTTCATGATGGCCGTGATCTTATTGCAGTTTTTAGCGCGGCTGCTTTGGGCGCGCCTGACAACGCCGCCATTGCCTCGTGATCCGGATGAGCATGGTGCGATCACTGATGATCCGGAATATGCGGACAGCCCAATAAAGTCCTCACGCCCGATGTGATGCATCCGGCCAGAAGACCTACTTCGACGGGTTAGGATATGTTGCTTCGCTCAGGTTTGGGTAGAGACCACCGGGCGATCATTGCCGCCAATCGCCTTGGTCAGGTTGCGGGCCGCATCCATCACCGGTTCCGCCAGCTCCGCAATACGGCCTGTTGTAATACGGGTGGTCGGCCCAGATACTGATATTCCGGCGACGGCCTCTCCGAACACGTTATAGACTGGGGCTGCGATACAGCGCATACCAAGGTTCCGTTCTTCCCCGTCAATTGCGTATCCGCGGGCCTTGGCGGCATTCAGATCAGCAATCATGTCTTCGGGATCGGTCAGGGTATGGGGCGTGAACCTTTCCAGTTTGCTCGCCGCGAGCACTTCGCGTTGGCGTTTGTCATCCATCCGACACAACAGGGCCTTGCCAATGCCCGAGGCATGCATGGCCGAGGCTGTGCCAGGAGGAAAGAACGCTCGGATCGTCGCGTGTGTTTCGACTTGACCAAGAAACAGAACCTGCCCATCTCGTTCGATGCCGAGGTTTGCGGTTTCACCGGTTGCCTCCATCAAGTCGCGCATGATGGGTCGCGCCCGTTCGACCAGTGACGTACGGCGCAGGAACTGTGAGCCGGTCAGGAATGCGGCCGCGCCGATGTTCCAGACCTGTGACTGCTCGTCGAAATCAGCAAAACCGCGTCCCTGGAACGTGGTCAGGACCCGGTAGACTGTGGCAGGGGATTGATCGAGCGCACCAGCGATTTCAGACAGTGTGCCGCCTTGCATTTCGCCCAGTTGAACCAGCACCTCTAACGCACGATCCAATGACTTTATGGTGTTTTGCGACGCCTTGTCGTCCCACGCCTTTGGGCGACCGCGCCCTCTTTTGACATCATTTTCCATGTGCACAGCTTCGGTCATGAAATCGTTTTTCACAATATGAAAAATATAACATACTGAAAGATAACGATTTTTCAGTTCCAACGATTTCTGAAAAATATTTTCAAAAAAATGGATTGGCCACTGCACATCTGACAAAACACACTTAACCTAATGGAGGATAGGCTCATGAGTTTTCAGAACCCCGTCTTTATTCCCGGCCCCACCAACATGCCCGAAGCGATCCGCAAGGCCTGCGATATGCCAACAATTGACCATCGGTCGCCACTGTTTGGCCAGATATTGCACCCCGCCCGCGCTGGTGTGCAGGAAGTATTAAAATCCGACACGGCAGAGATTTTCATCTTTCCGTCCACCGGCACAGGTGGCTGGGAAACGGCGCTGACCAACACATTATCGGCTGGTGATACCGTATTGGCGGCCCGCAACGGTATGTTCAGTCATCGCTGGATCGACATGTGTCAACGCCATAAACTGCAGGTCGAAATCGTAGAAACACCATGGGGTCATGGCATCCCCGCTGATCGTTACGCCGAAATGTTGAAGGCGGACAAGGATCACAAGATCAAAGCGGTCCTTGCGACACACAACGAAACGGCCACGGGTGTGAAATCTGATATTGCCGCTGTGCGCGCCGCGATCAATGCAGCCAACCATCCGGCTTTGCTGTTTGTTGACGGCGTCAGCTCCATCGCGTCGATGGATTTTCAGTTTGATGCGTGGGGCGTGGATGTCGCGGTGACCGGGTCGCAGAAAGGTTTCATGCTGCCTGCGGGTTTGGCCATTCTGGGCTTTAGCCAAAAAGCGCTCGATGCCAACCGGAACGCTCGCCTGCCTCGGACGTTCTTTGATATCAACGACATGACCAAAGGATATGCCGCGAATGCTTATCCCTACACTCCGGCTGTCGGCCTTATGAATGGCCTTTTGCTGGCGACCGAGACGTTGTTGAAAGAGGGGCTTGAAAATGTATTTGCCCGTCACAACCGGATCGCATCCGGGGTCAGGGCGGCGGTGGACGCGTGGGGCCTGAACCTGTGCGCCGCGACACCAGATTTGCAGTCTGATACAGTTAGCGCGATCCTGACGCCCGAAGGGTTTAACGCAACCGATATCGTCACCCATGCGGCCGAGAAATATGGCGTCGCCTTTGGTGTAGGTTTGGGCGAAGTCGCGGGCAAGGTGTTCCGTATCGGCCATCTGGGTAGCATGACTGACGTCATGGCCCTGTCCGGCATAGCCACAGCAGAGATGTGCATGGTCGACCTTGGCATGGATATCAAACTCGGCTCTGGGGTGGCGGCAGCACAGGAATACTATCGTGGCAGCGCCGGGCAGGCATTGCGGGATGCGGCATGATGAAAGACCTAGATATGTATATCCCGACCTATGACGATGTAATCGCGGCCCACGAACGCATCACACCTTACATTCACCGGACGCCGGTTCTGACATCCAGCTATCTGAACGACCTGACTGGCGCAGAGCTCTTCTTCAAATGTGAGAACTTTCAGAAGGCCGGCGCGTTCAAGGTGCGCGGGGCATCTAACGCCGTGTTTGGTTTGTCGGATGAAGCCGCCAAGAGGGGTGTATGCACTCATTCATCAGGCAACCACGCGTTATCGCTGTCCTATGCAGCAGGCCGCAGGGGCATACCTTGCAACGTCGTCATGCCGCGCACCGCGCCGCAGGCGAAGAAAGATGCGGTAAAGGGTTATGGCGGTATCATCACGGAATGCGAGCCTTCCACAAGCTCCCGCGAGGCAGTCTTTGCTGGTGTGCAGGCTGAAACAGGAGGGGATTTCGTCCACCCTTATAATGACCCACGGGTTATCGCGGGTCAGGGCACTTGCAGCCGAGAACTGATGGAACAAACCGATGGGTTGGACATGGTCGTGGCCCCCATCGGCGGTGGCGGCATGATTTCGGGCACATGTCTGACCCTGTCGAACATCGCGCCAGAAGTACAGATCATTGCCTCGGAACCCGAGCAGGCTGACGATGCCTATCGCAGCTTCAAGGCGGGGCACATCATCGCCGATGATGCCCCGGTAACAATCGCCGATGGTCTGAAAGTGCCACTGAAAGAGCTGACATGGCATTTTGTCAGCAACCATGTGTCCGATATCTTCACAGCAAGCGAACAGGAAATCATCGACGCTATGAAACTGACCTGGCAGCGCATGAAGATCGTGATGGAGCCCAGCTGCGCGGTGCCGCTGGCGACCATCATCAAAAACCGCGACTTTTTTGCAGGCAAGCGCGTCGGTGTCGTGATCACCGGCGGCAATGTCGATCTAGACAAATTGCCCTGGATGCAGGGTTAAGGGAGAAAAACCATGAATGATATGAGCAATCTGAAAAACCTCGAAGTTGGCTATGACGTTCCCGCCCTGCCGGGCATGGACGAAGCGGACATCCAAACGCCGTGCTTGGTGCTGGATCTGGATGCGTTGGAACGTAACATCAAGAAAATGGGCGACTTCGCCAAATCCCACGGCATGCGCCACCGGGTGCATGGCAAAATGCACAAATCTGTGGATGTGGCCCTGCTGCAGGAAAAGCTGGGCGGATCGGTTGGGGTGTGTTGCCAAAAGGTGAGCGAGGCCGAAGTCTTTGCCCGTGGCGGGATCAAGGACGTCCTCGTTTCCAACCAGGTACGTGACCCGCAGAAAATTGACCGGCTGGCGCGCATTCCAAAGCTGGGCGCGCGCGCGATCTGCTGTGTCGACGATATCGACAATGTCGCCGACCTGTCAGCCGCCGCACAACGGCATGGCACACAGATCGAATGTCTTGTCGAAATTGACGTAGGCGCAGGCCGGTGCGGTGTGCAATACGGCCAGCCCGTTGTCGAGCTGGCGAAAGCCATCGATGCCGCGCCCGGTTTGAAATATGCGGGTATCCAAGCCTATCAGGGCGCGATGCAGCATCTCGATTCATATGTGGAACGTGAGGGCAAAACCCAGATCGCGATCAATCAAGTTGCTGAGACATTGGAATTGCTGAAGGCCGAAGGGATTGAATCCGACATTGTTGGCGGCGGCGGCACAGGGTCCTACTATTTCGAAAGCGCCTCTGGTGTGTTTAACGAGCTCCAGTGCGGATCCTATGCTTTCATGGACGCCGATTATGGTCGCATCCTCGACAAGGATGGCAACCGCATCGACCAAGGCGAATGGGAAAACGCGCTGTTCATCCTGACATCTGTCATGAGCCACGCAAAGGCAGACAAGGCCATCGTGGATGCAGGGCTGAAGGCGCAGTCGGTTGATAGTGGTCTGCCCACGATTTATGGGCGCACGGACGTGGAATACGTCAAATGCTCAGACGAGCATGGCGTGGTTGCAGACCCTGACGGTGTGTTGAAGGTCAATGACAAGCTCAAGCTTGTGCCTGGTCACTGCGACCCGACCTGCAACGTGCATGATTGGTATGTGGGCGTGCGGAACGGGAAGGTTGAAACGCTGTGGCCGGTATCGGCGCGCGGGAAAGCGTATTGAGAACGGACCCTCCGGAAGAAGTTTGAATGGACATAGAAAGACAAAGGGTCGGTCCTGCTGGATCGGCCCATGTTGCAAGGAATACCAGATGATCATCGTACCCGAAAAAGAGATTGCAGGCTTGGTCACCCGCGCCGATGCTTATGACGCTATTGAACAGGTGTTTGCGTCCATGTCCAAAGGCGCCGCCTATAATTTCCCCGTCATCCGCGAGGCTATTGGGCATGCAGACGCACTCTATGGTTTCAAATCCGGCTTTGATCGTGACGGTTTGGCGTTGGGTCTGAAATCTGGCGGTTACTGGCCGGGAAACGAAAAGAAGGGGCTGACAAATCACCAGTCCACGGTGTTTTTGTTTGATGCGGACACAGGGAAATGCCGTGCGATCGTCGGGGGTAATCTGCTGACTGCGCTTCGGACCGCTGCGGCGTCTTCGGTTTCGATCAACCATTTGGCGCGAAAAGACGCCAAGATTCTGGGCATGATCGGGGCAGGGCATCAATCGGCATTTCAACTGCGGGCTGCGGTCGAACAGCGCGATTTCGAAAAGATCATTGGCTGGAACTATCACCCAGAGATGCTGCCGCGTTTAGCTGAGGTGGCAGAAGAACTGGGCCTACCGTTTGAAGCCGTGAGCCTTGAACAAATGGGCGCCAATGCGGATGTGATTATCTCTATTACGTCTGCCTTTGCCCCCTCATTGATGGATGCGCATGTGACCCCTGGCACGCATATAGCCTGCATGGGGACCGACACGAAGGGCAAGCAAGAGGTCGAGGCGACACTGCTGGCCCGCGCAACCGTTTTCACGGATGAGGTCGCGCAGTCTGTCACAATCGGCGAAGCGCAACATGCCATCGCAGATGGATTGATCAAGCAGAGCAATATCAATGAAATCGGTGCGGTGATCAACGGCACACATGCGGGGCGCAGCAGTGATGATGAAATCACGCTGTTTGACGGGACAGGCGTCGGTCTGCAGGATCTTGCGGTTGCATCGTCAATCGTTGATCTGGCGATTGAAAAGGGTGTCGCGGTTGAGGTCGACTTCTAGATAGGCAGCTTTCGCGGAAGAGCCTCCGTTTGAGTGGAGGCATTCGCACCAGCCATATCCATCCGTATCCTGTGGTCAGCGGGACGACTTCTGTTGCGATGCATAACTGGACGAATTTGATCAGGTTTGAAGGGCCGTGTTCTGTGATGATAGTGGTCACACCGGCGCGGACCAAAAAGGCGCTGGACTAAGTGCCAACGAATATGGCCGATGGTGAGCGGGCCTCGGTGTCGTTCAACTGCAGCTGTGGCTGAGAGCTACTTTGCCTTCTTGGCGGCTTTTTCTTCGCGGGTCAGCTTGTTGCCCCAGACGTTGTTGCTCAGGCCCAGTTCATCCGGCATCGGCTTTGTCTTGCCTTTGCTGACCTTGCCGCCGTTATCGAGGAACTGCTTGATGAGGTCATCGTCTGTGGTGGGTTTGGGGACATGTTTCATTTTGGGGTGCTTTCGCCTGTTGAATAACGTTAGCTTAACAGTTGGATCAGCAATCAGGTATGAGAAAATGCAATCGCCACGATGAGAGCGCTAGCCATCGATGTGTTGACAAACCGTCGGACGCCTTGAGGGGGATTTAGTCGGTTAGTGGAGCGTGCGCGACAATTGTTAAGAAGGCATGGAATGGTCCGCTATGCGGACGAAGCGGTCGTCGAATTTCTGGTTCTGAATGACCGCTTCTGGAAACGTCGAGGTATTCAGCAAGCAAGAACGGCGACGCCACGCTGTTATTAGGTAACGTGTTGATCGTTCATTTCTAGGTTGCGTTGATGGCGATGCTTACGCTCCCCGCCAAGACCAAAAGGTTCAACACGATAAGCAGCACTGCCCCCACAATCGTGCGGAGTGGAGTGTCTTGCTCGCCAAACAGAAGGGCACCAGCCCGCAGGTATTCACGTTCGGAAAGGTCCCCACTATCTCGCATAAACCGCAGCTTTGCCACTTCTCGCGTCACATCATGGTCTTGCTCCATGGTCTAGTCCTTGCGGTTCTTGAAAATGCCAAGAGTGGACCAACCGGTACCAGCGACGCGTCGCATACCGTGATCCCAGTCGACCGCCCGCGAAGAGCCGCCGCCGCGCCTGCCTGCTGTGGCCACCTTCGATAGCAAATGCCCACCCGCCAGCAGCAGATAGACAAAGACGATGAGTAGGGCTACCGCTACCATTTTTGCATATGTTGGGAAGGCAACAGCCAGCGCCAGAAGCACAAGATTGACAATAAGACAGGCCAACAGGTTTCTTATGACGGCGGGCATACGAGAACGCGGCAGTTTGAGAAGCGTACGTTTGCTCTCCTCAAATTCCCACTGTCCAATCTGGTTCGCGCGGCGCTTTTCGGCCAGAAGCGAAAGTTCATTTGCCAGAGCGAGTTGCGTGTTCAATGCGATCATCCGAAAACCTTCGAGACCTGTGATCTTATCACGATAATTGTGGCCGTTTTAGGACGCCTCCCAATAAGATTGCGACTTCACATATGAACGATTGACTAAAAAAGGGCACCCCAGCTAGCTGCTGTTTATAATTGTCTTGCGAAGGTCCTCTAAGCTTTTCGTCATTGGCTTTGACCGCGTTGATACCGGACATTGGCTGCGCAGCGAAAAGAATGTAATATGGGCTCGAAGTAGACATTCATGAAAACGAAGGCCCCCACTGATTTCTCAGCGAGGGCTTCTTTATCTCTATCCGGTGTGGCCCGCGAGTTTGCTTCGCAAATTCGCTACACCTCACTCCGACGATCCCAAAGGGATCGTCGGGTCACCAATCTTCCCGAACCACCGTCCGTGTCTTGATCGGCAGCTTCATCGCAGCAAGACGCAGGGCCTCACGAGCAATGACTTCATTCACGCCGTCGATTTCAAACATCACGCGACCGGGTTTGACCTTGCATGCCCAAAAATCAATCGAACCTTTACCCTTACCCATACGTACTTCGACGGGTTTGGAGGTCACAGGTGTGTCTGGGAAGATACGGATCCAGACGCGGCCCTGACGCTTCATATGACGGGTCATGGCGCGACGTGCGGCTTCGATCTGGCGCGCAGTGATACGCTCAGGCTCAATCGCTTTCAGGCCGTAGGTGCCAAAGTTCAGGTCAGACCCGCCCTTGGCTTCGCCCCGAATGCGGCCTTTGTGCAGCTTGCGGTGTTTGGTACGCTTTGGTTGTAGCATCTACCTATTCCTTACCTGCGGCCAGCGCCGCGAGGGATAGAACCCTCTTGCAGCTCAGCATGTTTACGGTCGTGCGCGGATGGGTCGTGCTCCATGATCTCACCTTTGTAGATGAAGACCTTGATGCCAATGATCCCATAAGGCGTCATCGCCTCGTACAGCGCATAGTCGATGTCGGCACGCAAGGTGTGCAGCGGCACGCGGCCTTCACGATACCATTCGGTACGCGCGATTTCCGCGCCGCCAAGACGGCCGGCAAGGTTCACACGAATACCCAGGGCACCCATACGCATTGCGTTCTGAACCGAGCGCTTCATCGCGCGACGGAAGGACACGCGGCGTTCCAACTGCTGACCGATGCTTTCGGCAACCAAGGCTGCGTCGAGCTCCGGCTTGCGCACTTCAACAATGTTGAGGTGCAGTTCAGAGGCTGTCAGCTGTGCCAGCTTCTGACGCAGACCTTCGATGTCTGCACCTTTCTTGCCGATGATAACACCGGGGCGGGCAGCGTGGATCGTCACACGGCACTTTTTGTGCGGACGTTCGATGATCACGCGGCTGATGCCGGATTGTGCACATTCTTTCTTGATGAATGCTTTGATCGCCAGATCTTCCAGCAGCAGATCACCATAGTCCTTGGTGTCTGCATACCAGCGGCTATCCCAGGTGCGGTTGACCTGAAGACGCATGCCGATGGGGTTTACTTTGTTACCCATTATGATTGCTCCTCAACTTGGCGCACCTTGATGGTGATTTCCGAAAACGGCTTGATGATCTTGCCGAAACGGCCACGCGCCCGGGGGCGCCCGCGCTTCATGATCAGGTTCTTGCCGCAATAGGCTTCGGCAACGACGAGTTCATCGACATCAAGGTTATGGTTGTTTTCGGCATTGGCGATGGCAGACTGAAGACATTTCTTCACGTCAGCCGCGATCCGCTTTTTGGAGAAAGTCAGATCAGTCAGTGCCTGCTCAACTTTCTTGCCACGGATCAAACCAGCAACCAGGTTCAATTTCTGCGGGGACGTACGAAGCATGCGCAGTTTTGCCATGGCTTCATTGTCGGCCACGCGGCGGGGGTTCTTATCCTTGCCCATGACTTATTTCCGCTTCGCTTTTTTGTCAGCGGCGTGACCGTAATAGGTGCGGGTTGGTGAATATTCACCAAACTTCTGACCAATCATGTCTTCCGTGACGTTGACGGGGATATGCTTCTTGCCGTTGTAGACCCCAAAGGTCAGGCCAACGAACTGAGGCAGGATGGTAGAACGACGCGACCAGATCTTGATCACTTCGTTGCGGCCGCTTTCGCGTGATGCTTCTGCCTTTTTCAAGACATAGGCATCGACGAACGGGCCTTTCCAGACGGAACGAGCCATAATTAACGACCCTTCTTCTTGGCGTGACGCGAACGGACGATAAGCCGCTGCGACGCTTTGTTTTTGTTACGGGTACGCTTGCCCTTGGTGTCTTTACCCCAAGGCGTCACAGGCGTACGACCACCAGATGTTCGGCCTTCACCACCACCGTGCGGGTGGTCGATCGGGTTCATGGCAACACCACGGACACTTGGGCGGATACCCTTGTGACGGGTCCGGCCAGCCTTACCGAAGTTCTGGTTTGAATTGTCCGGGTTGGATACAGCACCGACAGTGGCCATGCATTCCTGACGGATCAGGCGCAATTCACCCGAAGACAGACGGACCTGCGCGTAGCCACCATCACGACCCACAAACTGGGCATAGGTGCCGGCTGCACGGGCGATCTGGCCGCCTTTGCCTGGCTTCATTTCGATGTTGTGGACAATTGTCCCGATGGGCATGCCCGAAAACGGCATCGCGTTGCCGGGCTTGATGTCGGCTTTGGCCGAGGCAATCACCTTGTCACCAACAGCCAAACGCTGCGGGGCAAGGATGTAATTCTGGGTGCCGTCTTCGTACTGAATCAGTGCGATGAAAGCGGTCCGGTTCGGGTCATATTCGATGCGGGCGACAACAGCGGACATGTCCTGTTTGTTGCGCTTGAAATCGACGATACGGTAAAGGCGTTTCGCTCCCCCACCAATGCGACGCATGGTGATCCGTCCGGTGTTGTTCCGGCCGCCTGACTTGGTCAGACCCTCTGTGAGGGCCTTGACAGGACGTCCTTTCCAAAGCTCCGAACGGTCGATCAGCACCAGCCCACGCTGGCCCGGCGTCGTCGGTTTGTACGACTTGAGTGCCATGTTAGCTTCTTCCGTTTGCTTGGCGGCCCCATGTGGGGCCTATGTGGTTAAGGCCCCCGTAGGTGCCCGATGGTCAAAAGCACAGCACCCCGGACGAATCCGGGGTGGAGTGAATGGGGGGCGTATAGCGGGGAGGTGCGTGGGGGGCAAGAGGCTTGGTGTAGATTCTAGAATGGTATCTCATCATCCATGGTACTGCCGTACCCGCCGTACCCACCCGACGGCTCGGTCCGTTCACATGCTTCGAGCCGTGCAATCAGGTTTTCCACCACAACTCCTTGCTTTTCGTCTGAAAGCCCTCGC
Organism: uncultured Paracoccaceae bacterium; assembly: GCA_947489445.1. GTDB lineage: Bacteria > Pseudomonadota > Alphaproteobacteria > Rhodobacterales > Rhodobacteraceae > Yoonia. The sequence goes on along the minus strand of CANLDN010000013.1, from coordinate 4,686 downwards.
AACAAATCAATAAACTTCCTAAGCGTCCCGACTTCCGGCGCTGACTTCGTCCAGTATTTGAATGATCCATTGATAAATACTTGTGCAAGTCTGTTGGGTGCTGGGAGATACTCTTCAAGCATCGCTTTTCTATGTAGTTCTTCCAATTTTAAAATGACCTTTTCCGGGTCTCGCTCGAAACGGGCATCAGTCTGTACGGACGATACAACCTCAGACAACATGCTTGCAAAACTCCGATACGTTGCGATCTCTGCTGCAGAGAACGAGAGTTCCGCAAACTTCCCTTTGCTTATCTCTGACTGAATCGTCTGGAAGCTCTCAATTCGACTGTCGCGATCAGGGTCGCACATCCTGCCAACGAGTGTCCTATACTTAAACTCCGTAAGGCCACCTTCAGACAATGCCTGCTCGAAGAGCTTTCCAACAAAATACACTTCTGTTTGAAAATCATAGACGTTGTCAGAGAATTCAGGTGGCGGTTCACACCACCAGTTGAGTGAAATGCTTTTTAGACGGTCCGCCGACTCTGGTTTCACGATTGCCTTTCCGAACCCAAAATCAATTATCTTGGGTATGCCACCATCGCTGACAAGAATGTTGGCGGGCCGAATATCACGGTGAAGCACCTTTTCGCTCTGAAGATGCGCAAAGCCATCCACGATACCTTCGAAAACCCTATCCGCGGCAAATGGATTGTCCTTCAAAAACGCGAGTACTTCCAAACCCTCAATATACTCCATGACGATGTACGCGGTCTTGACTTCGCGATAGTCATAAAAGTTAAATACTCGAACGACATTCGGATGATTGAGACGAAATAATATTCGGGCCTCGTCGCGAAAACGGTTTAGTAGTTCGTCAAACAGATCACTGTTCTCTTCTTCCTGAAAAATGGGGGCGTATTTTTTTGCGACGAACTCTGCATCCATGTCGGTATCAAGTAGACGCACGGTTTTACCACATGCACCGGATCCCAACTCTTCGATAAGGGTGAACTTTGTGGGTCTGTTGAACTCGATTTGCTTGGCCATGCTCGGTCCCACCTGATGAATCTCGAGACAACAAGAATAGAGGAGACCCTGCCGATTTACGAGAAGCTTCTTTTGCGCCCGGCTTGCGTTGCGTGGCGGGATGGTGGGTTGCACCCACCCTACAAAAAAGCCCCCGGCGATTGCCGAGGGCTTTGTCATTCGTATGTGAGTCGGATTACAGACCGGTGGACACGTCGATGGTGTTACCCTCTTCGAGCGTCACGTAGGCTTTCTTGACGTCCTTGCGGGTGCCGAGTGAGCCGCGGAAGCGCTTCACTTTACCTTTGGTGATCGATGTGTTGACCGCTTTGACCTTCACACCAAACAGGGCTTCAACAGCCTGCTTGATCTGTGGCTTGTTGCTGTCGATTGCCACTTCGAAAACAACGGCGTTCGCCTCAGACGCCATTGTTGCTTTTTCAGTGATGATCGGCTTGCGGATCACGTCGTAATGTTCTGCTTTCGCGCTCATGACAAACGAGCCTCCAGTGCTTCGACGCCTGCTTTGGTCAACACAAGTGTGTCGCTGCGCAGGATGTCGTAGACGTTCGCACCCTGTGACGGGAGAACATCCAAGGTTGTGATGTTGGCGGCGGCCTGCTTGAAGTTTTCGTTCACTTCGGCACCGTCGATGATCAGCGCACGCTTCCAACCCAATGCGCCGACCATTTTGGCCAGTGCGCCGGTCTTGGCGTCCTTCACTTCGATCGTGTCCACGATCACCAGCTCGCCTGCGGCCACTTTCGCGGACAGGGCGTGCTTCAGACCCAGCTTGCGAAACTTCTTGGGCAGGTCGTGGGCGTGGCTGCGGGGCGTTGGACCCTTATAGACACCACCCGACCGGAAGATCGGCGCGCCACGCGACCCGTGACGTGCGCCACCGGTGCCCTTTTGACGATAGATCTTCTTGGTCGAATACGACACTTCGGAACGACCCAGCACATCATGTGTGCCTGCCATTGCCTTGTTACGCTGCCAGCGGACGACGCGGTGCAGGATATCCTTGCGGGGCTCCAGACCAAAGATGTCGTCGTTCAGATCGACGGACCCGGCTTTCTTGCCGTCCAGTTTGATTGCATCAGCCTTCATTGTTTATCACCTTCTTCTGGCGCGGCATCATCTGCCGAGGCTTCTGTTGTGGTCTCTGCTTCAGCAGCTTCCAATGCGGCCTGTTCTGCTTCGGCTGCGGCCTTTGCGGCGGCTTCCTCTTCAGCGGCAGCAGCGGCGGCGGCTTCAGCGGCCAGACGCTCGGCTTCTTCGGCCATCGATTTCAGACCAGCAGGGTAGATCACGTTTTCAGGGGTCGGCTTTTTCACCGCATCCTTGATTGTGACCCAGCCACCTTTGGAGCCGGGAACAGCGCCTTTGACCATGATCACGCCACGGTCGGCGTCAGTTTTGACAACTTGCAGGTTCTGAGTGGTGACTTTCGCCGCACCCATATGCCCTGCCATTTTCTTGCCTTTGAAAACCTTGCCCGGATCCTGACACTGGCCAGTTGAACCATGCGAACGGTGCGAGATCGAAACACCGTGTGTCGCGCGCAAACCGCCAAAGTTGTGACGCTTCATGGCACCGGCAAAACCTTTACCGATGGATGTGCCACAGACATCAACATACTGACCTTCGAAATAATGGTTCGCAGTCAGCGTCTCACCGACGTTGATCATGTTCTCGGGGGCCACACGGAACTCAGCGACCTTGCGCTTTGGTTCCACTTTCGCAGCCGCAAAGTGACCGCGCATCGCTTTGGATGTGCGTTTCGCCTTGGCATTGCCTGCGCCCAGCTGAACGGCGGTATAGCCGTCTTTGTCAGCGTTACGCTGTGCAACCACCTGCAGATTTTCGAGCGAAAGAACGGTGACAGGGATCTGCTTGCCGTCTTCCATGAACAGCCGGGTCATCCCGACTTTCTTTGCGATCAATCCTGTACGGAGCATCAATGACCCTCCTTAAACAGAAATCTGAACGTCAACACCGGCGGCCAGGTCGAGCTTCATCAGCGCGTCCACGGTTTGGGGTGTTGGATCAACGATGTCGAGAAGACGCTTATGCGTGCGGATTTCGAACTGATCGCGGGATTTCTTGTCAACGTGGGGGCCACGCAGAACGGTGAATTTTTCGATCTTGTTAGGAAGCGGGATCGGACCACGAACAGAAGCGCCTGTGCGCTTGGCTGTGCTGACGATTTCCTGTGTGCTTGCATCAAGCACCCGGTAATCAAACGCCTTGAGGCGGATACGGATGTTTTGGCTCTGAGCGGCCATATGTCATCCCCTTATATTGGGGTGAAGATCGGATTGGACGATACCGGCTCATCCGGCACCCTCATCGCGTCTTTGGTCCAACGTATAAAGGGCACGCGTGGCGTACCCTTGCTGGATGGGGGTGCTATAGGGGGAGTCGGGGGGGGTGTAAAGGGGTAAGTATACTGAATGAGCCATCGGCAATGGGGGCCTTGGGGCCACTGCAAATCATGATGTGCTAATACAATATCTGGCTCTGGGCACCTCTTATCGCTCTATGAGATTGTCTGTAAAATCCGGGGTGATTGCCTCTGCAATTTCAAGCAGTCGAAGTATTGCATAGGCGTAACCCACATATTCGCATGTGGTGGCCTGTATTTGGCTTTCGCAGATCGCGATGCTGTCTATTCGGTCGTCAACCCAGCCCAGCTCTCGCCTGTAATCAGCGCTAGGAAGATTTTCTGAATTGATGTTTGCAGGCATGGCGTCACGGGCCAAGGTCAAAAACTTTCGCATGCTGGCGATATGTGCTTCAAGGCACTGAACCACTCGACCATCATCTCCATCCTCGCGCAGGCAAGCCTTCCAACCCAAATCGACACACTGACCTTCAAATACAAACCGAAAACCGGAATTTATCGTCACGGCAACTGCGAGGCAGTCGACTGGGTCGCGTTCGCCCGGCTCCAGACCTAGCCTCTCCGGAAGCTTCCTACGCGGATAGTCGGAAAACTCCATGTTCGCTAGTCCAGCCGCTATGAACGCATCCCGTGCTGGCATCATCAACTCTATGAATGAGCAGATTTTCTCAGTGGTGTCAGGATGATTGACGCATTCAGGAAAGACGGGTTCGGTGGGCAGCTCTATCCGATCCAGTGTTCTGTAATAGAAACCCGACCATATACCAGTCATTGGCAGGTGGGGCGGCAGCTCAGATCTAGCCGCTATTATGAATTCTCTGGTCATGTTGTTTGCAGCTTGAATGCATAACTCAGGGTCCTCCCTCTGACTACAAAGGCCCGCCGGAAACAAGAAGCATTCAGCAATCAAATGCCCCCTATAATAAGGATCAAGCTGCCTGATACGTTGTGTACAAGCGACTGGATTGCCGGGCCAGATCGCCTCGTCATCAAAGGCAGTCTGTGCTTCGGCCTCGATGGGAATGCAAAGTAACGACACGGCTGCGAGCATGTAGCCAATTACAGCCAGATAAGTTCTCAACTGAGCGCGCTTCATACTTTGTTTGTATGGCCTGGTGGATAACTAGTAAATCAACAAAGAAAAGGCCGCCCCTGTTTGGAGCGGCCTTTTGTTTGTTTCGCGGTGCGGTGGGTTCTACCCACCCTACGGGTTACTCGACGATCTTCGACACAACACCCGCACCCACGGTGCGGCCGCCTTCGCGGATG
>CANLDN010000012.1 GCA_947489445.1 uncultured Paracoccaceae bacterium | reverse complement strand
GCCAGGGCAGACCCTGGGATCACAGGAATATCATCGCCAGGATATTCGTAAGAGCTTAACAACTCGCGAATTTCCATCTCGACCAGTTCGAGCAGCTCTTCGTCGTCAACCTGGTCCACTTTGTTCATGTAGACGACCATATATGGGATACCCACCTGGCGGCCCAACAAGATGTGCTCGCGCGTTTGGGGCATTGGGCCGTCAGCGGCGTTCACCACCAGGATCGCGCCGTCCATCTGGGCGGCACCGGTGATCATGTTCTTGACGTAGTCGGCGTGGCCGGGGCAGTCCACGTGGGCGTAGTGGCGGCTCTCGGTCTCGTATTCCACATGCGCGGTTGAGATCGTGATCCCACGGGCCTTTTCTTCGGGTGCGCCGTCGATGGAATCATAGGCCTGGAAATCGCCAAAATACTTCGTGATCGCCGCCGTCAGCGTCGTCTTGCCGTGGTCAACGTGACCAATCGTGCCGATGTTTACATGCGGCTTGTTACGTTCAAACTTTGCCTTTGCCATAATGGCCTCCTTGTCTGTTCTGTTGGGGCGGTGGGTTCGCACCCACCCTACGGTTTGGTGGTAGGGCGGGGTTTACCCCGCCGTCCCGGTTAGGCGTATTTCGCCTGAATCTCTTCCGAGATGTTGGACGGTACCGGTTCGTAATGATCGAACTGCATCGTAAACTGCGCCCGGCCCGAAGACATGGACCGCAACGTGTTGATGTAGCCGAACATGTTTGCCAAAGGCACCATCGCGTCGATGACAATCGCGTTGCCGCGTGTGTCCTGACCCTGCACCATGCCGCGGCGTGATGTCAGATCACCGATGATCCCACCGGTGTAATCCTCAGGTGTCACAACCTCGACCTTCATGATTGGCTCGAGCAGTTTTGCGCCAGCTTTGCGCATGCCTTCACGCATACACATACGGGCCGCGATTTCGAACGCCAGAATGCTGGAGTCAACATCGTGGAATTTACCGTCAAGCAGTTCGACCTTGAAGTCGATCACGGGGAAGCCAGCCAAGGGGCCGCTATCCATGACAGACTTGATGCCTTTTTCAACGCCCGGAATGTATTCCTTGGGCACGGCACCACCAACGATCTTGGACTCAAATGAATACCCTTCGCCCGGCTCTGTCGGCATGATGTTCAGCTTCACTTCACCAAACTGACCAGAACCACCGGACTGCTTTTTGTGGGTGTAAGTATGCTCAACCGCGTGACCAATCGTTTCACGATAAGCCACCTGTGGTGCACCGATATTGGCTTCAACCTTGAATTCGCGCTTCATGCGGTCGACCAGGATGTCGAGGTGCAATTCGCCCATACCCTTCATGATGGTCTGGCCGGATTCGAGATCAGTTTCCACGCGGAAGGATGGATCTTCGGCGGACAGGCGTTGCAGGGCAAGGCCCATCTTTTCCTGGTCGCCCTTGGTTTTTGGCTCAACAGCGATTTCGATCACCGGATCGGGGAACGTCATCGTTTCCAGAACCACCGGATCCTGCGGATCACAGATCGTGTCACCTGTTGTGGTGTTCTTGAGGCCACCCAGCGCGATGATGTCGCCCGCGAACGCTTCGGAGATTTCCTCGCGATCGTTGGAATGCATCATCATCATCCGGCCCACACGCTCTTTGTTCCCCTTGGTGGAGTTGAGCATGGTGTCGCCTTTGGCCAGCTTACCGGAATAGATCCGGGTAAACGTCAAAGAACCCACAAACGGGTCGTTCATGATTTTGAACGCCAAGCCCGAGAACGCCATGTCATCATCTGCGCGACGTGGGATGTTACGGGTTTCGGTTTCGTCACCGGGCTTAAAGCCCATGTAGTCCACAACGTCGAGCGGGCTTGGCAGATAGTCCACAACAGCGTTCAACAGCGGCTGAACGCCTTTGTTCTTGAACGCAGACCCACCAAGGACCGGCACGAAAGACAGCGACAGGCAAGCCTTGCGGATCATTGCGCGCAATGATTTCACGTCAGGTTCATTGCCTTCCAGATAGGCTTCCATCGCGTCGTCGTCCTGCTCTACGGCGGCTTCGACCAGCTTTTCGCGCCATTCGGCAGCTTGGGCAGACAGGCTGTCACGGATAGGGGCCTTGACCCAAGACGCGCCGAGGTCTTCACCCTGCCACAGCCATTCTTCCATGGTGACCAAGTCGATCAAGCCTTCCAGCTGATCTTCGGCGCCAATCGGCAGCGCAACAGGGATCGCGCGCGCACCAGTGCGGTCTTCGATCATTTCGACGCATTTAAAGAAATCGGCGCCGATTTTGTCCATCTTGTTGACGAAAACCATACGCGGCACTTTATAACGGTCAGCCTGACGCCAAACGGTTTCTGTCTGCGGCTCAACACCAGCGTTGGCGTCCAGAACACAGACCGCACCATCCAAAACCGCCAGCGAACGTTCAACTTCAATGGTGAAGTCAACGTGGCCGGGCGTGTCGATGATGTTCATCCGGTGCTTGGGGCTGTCTGCCTCAGTGCCGTTTTCAGTGCGTTCCCAGAACGTGGTGGTCGCAGCCGAAGTAATTGTAATACCCCGTTCTTGCTCTTGCTCCATCCAGTCCATAGTCGCCGCGCCGTCATGCACTTCGCCAATGTTATGGGACTTGCCTGTATAATACAGGATGCGTTCGGAACAGGTGGTCTTGCCTGCATCGATATGCGCAATAATACCAAAGTTCCGGTATAGTTCGAGTGGGTAGTCGCGTGCCATTTCAGGTGCTTCCTATTACCAACGGTAGTGGCTGAACGCTTTGTTTGCGTCGGCCATTTTATGGGTGTCTTCGCGCTTCTTGACGGCCGTACCGCGGTTGTTGACCGCATCCATCAATTCGCCGGCAAGACGCTCTTCCATTGTGTTTTCGTTGCGTTTTTTTGCGGCAGCGATCAGCCAGCGGATGGCCAGTGCCTCGCGGCGTTCGGGGCGCACATCAACAGGCACCTGATATGTTGCACCACCGACGCGACGCGAACGGACTTCGACGGATGGTTTGATGTTTTCAAGGCTCTCGTGGAAGACTTCCACGGGGGACTTTTTCAGCTTGCCTTCAACGCGGTCAAAGGCGTTGTAGACGATACGTTCAGCGACGGCTTTTTTACCGTCGACCATCAGGTTGTTCATGAACTTGGTCAGAACGATATCGCCAAACTTTGCGTCTGGCAGAACTTCGCGTTTTTCAGCGGCGTGACGACGTGACATCTATATCTTCCCTTACTTAGGACGCTTCGCGCCGTATTTCGAACGGCGTTGCTTACGGTCTTTGACACCTTGGGTATCAAGCACACCGCGCAGAATGTGGTAACGCACACCGGGAAGGTCTTTCACACGGCCGCCACGGATCAGAACAACAGAGTGTTCCTGAAGGTTGTGGCTTTCACCGGGAATGTAGGAGATGACCTCAAAACCGTTGGTCAGGCGCACCTTGGCGACTTTCCGCATGGCCGAGTTCGGCTTCTTTGGTGTGGTGGTATAGACCCGCGTGCAAACGCCGCGTTTCTGTGGGCAGGATTCCAAGTGCATGGACTTGGATCGTGTGACTTTTGGCTGGCGCGGCTTGCGGATCAGCTGCTGAATCGTTGGCATCGTTTGATGTTCCCATCTCTTCACATAATGCGCCCGGTAGGCGCGAGGTTTCAAAACATGCTTTCGTGTCCGAAAAGCACAAAAATTCCGCAGTCGAACCCTTACCGGAGGTTCGGTGCGGTGAGTATTCAGAGGAACAAGGCGATAGGTGCCCGGTTCTTGACCACATCAGCAATAGATATCGGGACCATAGGGGGACACCCCAGCCCGGATGGGCGGCGTATAGGGGGAGTCTGAATGGCTGTCAACAGTCGGACATGCAGCCTTGCATGACCGCAGGCCACATTGGTGATTTTGGCTGATACATGCGTGAAAAACCGGACCGTTATTGCATATCAATCCACGCATCTCCCATGTGAACGCAAGGGCAAAACGCCCAATCGCAATTCCGCAATATCAGACAACCGGGGCATTCAGGAGATTTCGTCATGAAACACATATTGAGTACGTTCACCGCCTTGGCGGTCCTGTCGGCCTGCGCCGTGGCCGAGGACCCCACGGTCACGGAGCGTGACATCGAACGCGCCTTTGCAGAGGCCAGCCGCATTCAGAATCTGCCGCTGACAGATACGTCCGATCTGCCGACGGGTACAGTGACCTATGACGGTCAAATCGGTGCGGCTATCGACGGCGACATTGATGGCAGCATTCTGGCGGACATGACCATGAATGTTGGCTTTAGCGCCAATCGGGTCAACGGCACCGTGTCAAACATCAACCTGATTGATGAAGACGGAAACCCAGATCAACTGCTTGGCGGAACGCTAGAGATTTCTGGTTTTGAAAACGGTGGCACCGTGGACGCGCTCGCGCTTGGCGATGTTACCGGTGTCGATAACGGTTCGGAGTTTGAGACTGAGATGAGCATCTTTCTGGATGGTGACGTGCGCGATGACCTGATCGAGGGCGATGCCATTTCGGGCGATGCGGACGGAAGCGCGAACGGGGATGTGGACTTTAGCATCCAAGGCGTGTTTTTCGGGACCGAACGCTAGGTCTAGTAAATATGATCCGGCGCTGCACCGCGCCGGATCGTATCAGTTTTTCGCGGCAGTTTACGATCCCCAGCCATAATTGAAACTGATCGATATTCGTTCGTCGTCTTCCGCCATGTTCATTGGGACTTCGTGGCGTAACCAGCTTTCCCAAAGCAGCACATCACCCATATCCGGGGCGACATAAATGAATTGGCGCAGCTCGTCTCGTGCGTCCTTCACCCGGCCCGGCGCGGCCATCATCATCGCCAGCCGGGGGTCTTCAAACTTGATCGCGCTTGCCCCGTCCGGCATCGCCACATAGGTCGTGCCGCTGATAACCGAATGCGGGTGAATGTGGCCGGTGTGGATGCCGCCGGGTGGCAGGATGTTGATCCAGAGGCTGTCGAGGGTGATTTTCTTATCATCCAGATCGAACTGCAAATCCTGCGCGAATGCGGCGACATGGACATCCAGAACCTTGACCAGATCGGCGAAGATCGGAAACCGCCAGGGCAGGTCGGTCAGTGAGGCGTAGGATGTATAGCCCGGAAACCCGTTCGCCTCGCACCAGTCCTGCCCGGCCTCGTCGTCATCGGCGATGACAAGGCAGGAATTCTCCAACTCAGCCGGGTTAACTGGATCGCCCAGCTCTGACAGTTTGGCGTGGTACAGGCGGGTGGCGAAGAGGGATTTGATATCAGACATGAGCCCGTCCTAGCGCAGAAGTTGACGTGGCGCGAGGGGGCGCCTTTCCATGATGCTGACAAATTCTTGCCACAGATGTTACCTACGCACTGTCCCCAGAACGTCAACAATACAGTTTTGCCGGGAAGGGCCAAACACATGCGTACACTTCTTATCACTACGAGCCTTTGCGTTGCGGCGGCATCTGCCAGCGCACAAAGCGTCAGCTGCGGACAGGATTACACCATTCAGGCGGGCGATTATCTATCGACCATCGCGCAGCGCGCCTATGGCGATCAGGGCAGTTTCAACCTGATTTACAGTGCAAATGTCGATGTCATCGGCCCCAACCCCGGCGCAATCAACATTGGCGACCAGATTTTCATCCCTTGCCTTGATGGGGATCTGGGCCAATCCGCGGCCAATGCGTCGGCCATCCGCCAGCGCACGACCGCCGCATTGCCCGGCCCCTCAGAGAACCGCCCGATCCGCGTTTTGACCGCAACGGGCTGGGCGCCGTTCATGGATGAGGATCAGGCGCAGGGCGGTTTGTTGACTGAAATCATTAACTTAGCCTTGGAAAACGCAGATGGCCGCCCGGAATATCAGATTGATTTCATCAACGACGACGGGGCCCACCTGCAGCCGCTGATCACAGATCACGCCTATGACATCAGCATCGGGTGGAGCCAGCCGAACTGCGATCTGATGGACAAGCTGGAAGATGAATCAATCTTCCGCTGCAACAACCTCGACTTTAGCGATCCGCTTTATGAGGAAGTGCTAGGGTATTTCAGTCCTGCCTCCGATCCGGTCTATACCGCCCATGCCCAGCTGACGGGTAAGCGCATCTGCCGGGCAGAGGCGTACACGTTGGCCCCCATGGAAGAGGTTGATCTGGTATCCCCCGCGATTGAAGTTGTCCGTGCACCAACGGCGGCGGATTGCGTGAACTTCGTCCTTGAAAACAAGGCGGATGCGGCGTTGATCGCAGTGGACGTGGCTGATGGCCGGATCAATGAACTGGGCGCGCAGGGTCGCATCCAGATGCATGAGGCGCTGACATTTGTGGACGTGTTGCACGCGGTGATCGCCAAGACACATCCGCAGAATGAAGAAATCATGGCGGTGGTCAATAACGGGATCGGTAATATCAAGGATTCCGGTTTGTGGTTCCAGACGGTGCGGCGTCACATGACGGCGTTCCGCGCGCTGAGCCAGTAGATTTGTGGCGGTGGGGTGAAACCCCACCCTACGGTTTGATGCACCCGCTTCCGGAAACGGAGCGGGTGTTTTCGTTTGGGAGACGCAACGTTCGGTGGGGTGGTGCGGGCATTTTTTGGGCGGTGCGGTCTGCGGCCTTAACATATATGAAAAACTTGGGTTTTGAGGCATGCAGAACCTATGCAGAAACCATGCGCAAACCATGCGCATGACTGTATGACCGAGGCGGGGTTAAGGCAGCGTGCGGTGGATTTAGTTAATGCAGCGTTAAGGGCTGGAGAGGGTGAGACCCGTCTTGCAATCGCTCCAGTGGAGCGATTGAGGGTCAAACGGGCGGAGCCCCGGACGGGTGCGGTTCTGGGCAAGAGGTCCCGGATCGGGTCCGGGACTGCGTTGCGACTGAGTGCTGAGGGCAGCGGCCGACCTGGAGGGCGTTTGGGAGGGCCGTGTTGTGGGTGACGGTGTCAGAAGTGGTGGCGTTGCGTTGTTTGGGACGTTGCAAAAGCGCCCTCCGGGGGGAGGGTGAGACCCGTCTTGCAATCGCTCCAGTGGAGCGATTGAGGGTCGAACGGGCGGAGCCCCGGACGGGCGCGGCTGGGAGCGAGGTCCCGGATCAAGTCCGGGACTGCGTTGTGATCGTGTGCTGAGGGTAGCGCCCGACCTGGAGGGCGTTTGGAAGGGTTGTGTTGTGGGCGAAGGCGCCAGAGGTGCTGGCGTTGCGCTATTTGCAGCGTTGCAAAAGCGCCCTCCGGGGGGAGGTCGGGCGCTGCCCGGCGTTGCCGCCGGGCGAGCATTGGCTAATTGAGAGATGTTGGTCAAACTGGTAAAACATGTTCAGTTCGCGCAACAAGTCCGTAGTTCGTTGGGGATGACTTTAAGGTTTCGCTTAACAATGGTACCAATCAGGATGACGAACGAAACCACACTTAGAAGACTTAGAATTGTGGTGGGCATGATTTGCCTCCTTCTGGCTGTTGTCGCTGTACCCAACTTTTTAAGTTTTAGGTCGCACAGCCTTGAAATCGGCGGTTCGGCGTTGAATGGTTTTGTCCAAGAAGGTCAATACTTCGTTGTTGAGCACGGCAAACAAACAGAGGTGTCTCGCGAGGAATTCAATAAGTCGTTCCAGCTTGGAAAAATACTACTCTGGACTTGGCCACCGATGGTCTTCGCGGCGTTGCTTTTTGTCTTCCAGTCTAAGCTTTCACGCAGTGACGATAGCTACTCCTGACAGTTGAATCCGTCGGTTTGGATGGTTAGGACATCGCTTTCTATCTGTTGGTACTGACTGGCTGCAAACTCAAGTCGAGCAATGTGGCCAACTTGCACAAGTTCAATTTACATCGGGGGGTTGCTTTGTAGTAAGATGAGGTCTAAACGGCCCACTTCTACACCCACTCCACCGGGAATCGGGTGACGTTTCGTACGGCCTGCCGGTGATGTTGACAAAGGAATATGGCATGAACGCCAATGAACTGCGGGACAAGACGCCCGATCAGCTTCGTGAGGAGCTGACAAATCTGAAAAAAGAATCCTTTAACCTGCGCTTTCAACAGGCCACTGGCCAGTTGGAAAACACCGCAGGCATTCGCAATGCACGTCGCAACGCGGCCAAGGTCAAAACCATTCTGAACGAAAAGGCCGCAGCGGCCGCATCGGAGGCTTAAGAGTATGCCTAAGCGTATCCTTGCAGGGGTTGTCACAAGCAACCAGAACGAACAGACCGTCACCGTGTCGGTCGAACGCCGTTTCAAGCACCCGCTGCTTCAGAAAACCGTCCGTAAGTCGAAGAAGTATCGCGCTCACGACGAAAACAATGCTTTCAACGTTGGTGATGCAGTCCGCATTCAGGAATGTGCCCCCAAGTCGAAAACAAAACGCTGGGAGGTTATTGCCTCTTAGGCCATAACCCCCGGTTCAATCGAAACCCTGGGCCCCCGGACAGAAATCGGGACTTGCCCATAGGTCGGAAGGAAACCAAATGATCCAGATGCAGACCAATCTGGATGTTGCTGACAATAGCGGCGCACGCCGTGTTCAGTGCATCAAGGTTCTGGGTGGTTCTCACCGTCGTTACGCCAGTGTTGGAGACATCATTGTCGTATCCGTCAAAGAGGCCATTCCACGCGGTCGCGTAAAGAAAGGTGACGTCCGCAAGGCCGTCGTCGTACGCACCGCCAAAGAAGTTCGTCGCGACGATGGCACCGCCATCCGTTTTGACAGCAACGCTGCTGTCATCCTCAACAACAACAACGAGCCCATGGGTACACGTATCTTTGGCCCGGTTGTTCGCGAGCTGCGCGCCAAGAACTTTATGAAAATCATCTCGCTTGCTCCGGAGGTGCTGTAATGGCTGCCAAGCTGCGTAAAGGTGACAATGTCGTCGTTCTGACTGGCAAGGACAAAGGCAAGACTGGTTCGATTTCCAGCATTGACCCGAAATCCGGCAAGGCCGTCGTGGATGGCGTCAACATCTCGATCCGTCACACAAAGCAATCCCAGTCTTCACAAGGTGGCCGCACGCCCAAGGCGATGCCGATCCAGCTGTCGAACCTGGCAATCGTTGACAAGAATGGCAAAGCGACCCGTGTTGGCTTCCGTATGGATGGCGACAACAAGGTCCGTTTCGCCAAGACAACAGGGGATGCGATCTGATGCTTGATACTGCAAACTACACCCCCCGTTTGAAGGCTGAATACACTTCCAAAATTCGCGCTGCGATGAAGGAAGAGTTCGGTTACAAGAACGACATGCAGATCCCACGTTTGGACAAGATTGTTCTGAATATCGGCTGCGGTGCTGAGGCTGTCCGTGACAGCAAGAAAGCAAAATCCGCACAGGAAGATCTGACAACCATCGCCGGTCAGAAGGCCATGACCACTAAAGCCAAGAAATCCATCGCGGGTTTCCGGGTGCGTGAAGACATGCCACTGGGTGCAAAGGTGACTTTGCGCGGCGACCGGATGTATGAATTCCTGGACCGTCTGATCACTGTTGCAATGCCCCGTATCCGTGACTTCCGCGGCGTATCTGGCAAATCTTTCGATGGTCGCGGCAACTATGCCACTGGCCTGAAAGAGCATCTGGTGTTTCCCGAGATCAATTTCGACAAGATCGATGAGAACTGGGGCATGGACATCGTTATCTGCACAACAGCGAACACTGACGCTGAAGCAAAGGCATTGTTGAAAGCGTTCAACATGCCGTTCAACAGCTGAGGGGAAATTAGATATGGCTAAGAAATCCATGATCGCACGCGAAGTGAAGCGTGAAAAGCTGGTCAAGCAGTATGCCGAAAAGCGTGCCGCCTTGAAGGAAATCATCAACGACAAAGAAAAGCCCGTGGAAGAGCGGTTCAAGGCGACACTTGAACTGGCCAAGCTGCCCCGGAACTCTTCTGCGACCCGTTTGCACAACCGTTGCCAGCTCACCGGGCGTCCACACGCCTATTACCGTAAACTGAAGATCAGCCGGATCGCGCTGCGGGACCTTGGGTCCAATGGCGAAATCCCCGGCATGGTCAAGTCAAGCTGGTAAGGAGCGTATATTATGAATGATCCTATCGGTGATATGCTCACACGTATCCGTAACGGCCAGATGCGCGGCAAGGTGGCGGTGGAAACACCTGCGTCCAAGCTGCGTGCATGGGTCTTGGATGTGCTGGCCGACGAAGGCTACATCCGCGGTTATGAAAAGAAGGACGGCAAAGACGGCCATCCTGCTTTCAACATCGAGCTGAAGTATTACGAGGGCACCCCTGTTATTCGTGAAGTGAAGCGGGTTTCCAAGCCCGGTCGTCGCGTATATCTGGGCGCCAATGACATCCCATCTGTCCGTCAGGGCCTGGGTGTGTCGATTGTCTCCACCTCGCAGGGTGTGATGTCGGATGCAAAAGCGCGGGCTGCCAATGTTGGCGGCGAAGTGCTCTGCACCGTATTCTAAGGAGCGTCAGATGTCTCGTATTGGGAAAAAACCGGTTGAGCTGCCATCAGGTGTTACCGCCTCTGTGTCAGGTCAGACCGTTGAAGTGAAGGGCCCCAAGGGGACCCGGACCTTCAAAGCAACCGACGATGTCAGCATCAGCGTAGACGGCAATGTCGTCACCGTTGAGCCACGTGGCAAATCCAAGCGCGCGCGCCAGCAGTGGGGCATGAGCCGCACGATGGTCGCCAACTTGGCCACCGGCGTATCCGAGGGTTTCAAGAAAGAGCTTGAGCTGTCGGGTGTTGGTTACCGCGCACAGATGCAGGGCAATGTCCTGAAACTGTCGTTGGGTTATAGCCACGATGTGAACTTTGAAGTGCCGGAAGGCGTCACGGTTACATCAGCCAAACCAACTGAAATTCTCGTCGAAGGTATCGATGAGCAGCAGGTTGGTCAGGTTGCGGCGAATATTCGTGCTTGGCGTAAGCCCGAGCCCTACAAGGGCAAAGGGATTAAGTACAAAGGCGAATATATCTTCCGCAAAGAAGGTAAGAAGAAGTAAGGAACGCAAAAATGGCAAACAGCAAGAGACAACTGTTTCTGAAGCGCCGTATGCGCGTTCGGAACAAGCTGCGCGGTGTCACCGCCAACCAAGGACGTGCGCGTCTGTCGGTGCATCGCAGCAACAAGAACATCAGCGTCCAGCTGATCGACGACGAGAATGGGGTCACATTGGCCTCGGCTTCATCGCTCGAAAAGGATCTGGGCGTGGTCGGCAAGAACAACATCGAAGCAGCCACAAAGGTTGGTTCTGCGATTGCAGAGCGCGCCAAGAAGGCTGGCGTCGAGGTTGCATATTTCGACCGTGGTGGTTTCCTTTTTCACGGCAAGATCAAGGCTTTGGCCGATGCAGCCCGTGAAGGTGGTTTGAAAATCTAAATACGGTGGCGGTGCGCATGAACGCGCACCCTACCAACCAACTGTAGGGTGCGCGTTCATGCGCACCTTCGATGATCCGGCGCAGAAGCGACCGCGATTGGACAACGCCCCTAGGGCACAAAATACAAAGGACGCCATCAATGGCAGAACGTGACAACAAACGTGGCGGTGGCCGTGGCCGCCGTGAAGAACAAGCCCCTGAGTTTGCCGACCGTCTGGTCGCAATCAACCGGGTTTCCAAGACCGTCAAAGGTGGTAAGCGCTTTGGCTTTGCTGCCCTTGTCGTGGTCGGCGATCAAAAAGGCCGCGTCGGCTTTGGCAAAGGTAAGGCCAAGGAAGTGCCCGAGGCGATCCGTAAGGCAACCGAACAAGCCAAGCGTCAGATGATCCGCGTTGCGTTGCGCGACGGCCGGACCCTGCACCACGATATCGAGGGCCGTCATGGCGCCGGTAAGGTGGTCATGCGCACAGCCCCTGAAGGGACCGGTATCATCGCCGGTGGCCCAATGCGTGCTGTGTTCGAAATGCTGGGCGTGAAGGACGTGGTTTCCAAGTCCATCGGTTCGCAGAACCCATACAACATGATCCGCGCCACGATGAACGGTCTTGGCAAAGAGCAATCACCGCGCAACGTCGCACAGCGTCGTGGCAAGAAGGTTGCGGACATTCTGCCCAAGCGGGACGAGGCGCCAGCCGCCGAAGCCCCTGCTGAAGCTGACGCGTAAGGAGACCTGACAGATGGCTAAAACAATCGTCGTCAAGCAGATCGGTTCCCCGATCCGCCGCCCCGCCAAACAGCGTGCCACGCTGATCGGCCTGGGCCTGAACAAGATGAACCGGACACGTGAGCTGGAAGACACACCTTCCGTGCGTGGTATGGTCAATTCGATCAGCCACATGGTCGAGATCATCGAAGAAAAAGGCTGAGTGGAGCCGGGGTGAACCCCGACCCACGGTTTAATGCATTGAAGCGCCCTCGGGAAACCGGGGGCGTTTTTTGTTGTGAATGTGAACGTTAAAGGTGGCTTGCGTTTTTCTTATCTTGCCGTCTAATGTCCGAGCGAACATCGTCCATCTTATGCCAATCCGCAGATCCCCGGATGCACGCAGCGAGTAATAAGTTTAAGTTAAATCGGGCGATAAATTGTGTCGAAATCGATGTCTATGGGGTCTGAACGAATAACGGGGTGTTTTTGCTTGTGGGGTGCCCTGTTTGGGCTTTTGGTCCAAAGCTGCGAAGGCGTTACCGTATCGCCATATCAAAGACTTGGGTAAGTCTTTGATAAAACAATGCTAATGCGGATATATGGCTGGGATGGCAGGATTCGAACCTGCGATACACTGTACCAAAAACAGTTGCCTTACCACTTGGCTACATCCCAGCAGCGAGGGGCGTGATACTGCGAAGATGCCACCGGTTCAAGCCCCGTTTATGCAAAAAGCGATCATTCCTTTGCGGCTTCGTCAGATAGCAAATCACCCGTCTCGTCCTGGGCACGTTCGGCGTCGATCATCTCTTCCAATTGTTCGTCACCGCTTGCGGCCACGTCCTGTGGTGTTGCGGCCTTTGCGGGGGCGTGTTTGGACGTGGTGACCGGTGCTGTGGGCGTGTTATCAACCTGCACCTTCGCGGTGTTGGCCCCCAGCATTTGTATGCGATAGGTCGTGTCGGGCACCTCGACGCCAGCAGCTTCGATCGTTTCCTTGACCAGACGCAGGGTTTCGCCGCGTGCGCGCAGCAAATCGGTTTCGCGCTGGTCGATCCAGCCGGTCACCGTCAGGAAAATTGCACCATCCCCGATCCGATCAATCCAGACCGATGGTCCCGGCGTGTCCACCACAAAGGGCTGCCCTTCGACCGCCTTGGCCGCCAGATCGCGGACTGCGGCCAGATCGGCATCGGATGCGATTCCGATTTGAAAGTCGAACCTGCGTTCGGGGTTGCGCGAATAATTGATGATCCGGCTTTTGAAGACGGTCGCGTTGGGAATGCGGATGTGGTTGCCGTCAAATGACAGCAGGATCGTAGCCCGGCTGGTCAGCTTGATCACCTTGCCCTTGTCGCCGTTGATTTCCACGGAATCGTTGGGGCTGAACGGTTGCCGGATCGACAGCATCACCGACGCGATGTAGTTTTCCACGGTGTCCCGCACCGCAAAACCAAGTGCCAGACCGATGATCCCTGCCGCCCCGAGAATGGTGCTGAGCAGCGCTGTCGCGTTCAGGACATCAAGTGCAACCACGATCCCGATAATCACAAAGGCGATGCGGATGAATTGCCGGTAGAGTTCGGCGATAAAAGCGTTAGGCGCCAGCCGTTCCCAGGGTTGCCGCAGCCGCGCGATCAGCACGCCTAGAAAGACGATCAACGCGAATATGCACAGGGCAATCAGGGCAAGCGGCAGGAATGTGATCAACTGCTCCATCCGCGCTGTGAACCGGTCCACGGCCGGGTCCAGCCGCGCCCCGATATCGGCGGTTTCGACCACGTTGTTGCGCACCGCGA
This sequence comes from uncultured Paracoccaceae bacterium, assembly GCA_947489445.1. Classification (GTDB taxonomy): domain Bacteria; phylum Pseudomonadota; class Alphaproteobacteria; order Rhodobacterales; family Rhodobacteraceae; genus Yoonia. Next base: position 109,928 of record CANLDN010000012.1, on the reverse strand, counting down.
CGACACCTTCGACCCGGTTGGCCAGCGGGTCCAGCGCTGTCGCCTCGGCTGCCGACGTTGTGGTGCCGCGCAACGTTACGACCCCTTCGTTCACGGTGACGGTCACATCGCTGTAATTGCCCAATTCGCGCAGGATTTCACGCAGGCGTTCCGCGATGGCCGCATCTTGGCTGGCAGAGTTTTCGGTGTTGATTGTGCCTGCAGCCTCTTGGGCCGCGACGGGCAGCGTAAGGGTCAGCAGAAGGGCGAGAAGGGCAAAGAAGCGCATGGGTCATCACATTGGTTAGAATGCGCTGAACCTACTGGCTGGCTGTATCCTGTCCAAGCCCTAAACGCGCAAGGGATCGGCCTTGGCCAATGCATCAAAAGCCATCAGGCTTTTGACCACGTCACCCATCTGATCCAGGGGGATCATATTGGGCCCATCTGACGGCGCGTTATCGGGGTCTTCATGCGTTTCGATAAACACCGCAGCGATCCCGAGTGACACGGCAGCCCGCGCCATCACCGGTGCAAATTCCCGCTGTCCTCCGGATGATCCGCCCATGCCGCCGGGCTGTTGCACTGAATGCGTTGCATCCATCACAACCGGATAGCCGGTGCGCGCCATAGTGGGCAGCGACCGCATATCAGCGACGAGCGTGTTATATCCGAATGACGCCCCGCGTTCGGTCAACATGATCCGCTTGTTGCCCGTGCTTTCGATCTTGGCCACCACATTGGACATGTCCCATGGCGCCAGAAACTGCCCCTTTTTGACGTTGATCACGGCGCCGGTTTCGCCGGCGGCCAGCAGCAGATCCGTTTGGCGGCAAAGAAATGCGGGTATCTGCATGACGTCACAAACGGCGGCCACCGTGGCGCATTGATCAGGGGCATGGATGTCGGTGAGCACCGGACAGCCGATGCTATCCTTGACCGACTGCATGATCTTCAACCCTTCATCGATCCCAGCGCCACGTTTGCCTGACACCGAAGTCCGATTTGCCTTGTCGAAACTGCCCTTAAACACAAATTGTGCGCCGTGCGCGGCACAGGCTTCTGACATATGGCCAGCGATCATCTGGGCGTGGTCAAGCGACTGCAAGGCACAGGGACCCGAGATCACCAAAAGTGGGCGGTCATTGCTGACCGTCAGGGGGCCAATTGAGACGTCATGCATTATGAGCTTACCTGTTCACGAAGGATCGAGGCCGTCAGCGAAATCATCAGGTAGATGCCTGAGAAGATCAAAAACGCCAGGATCGTGTTTTCAAAAGCGCGTGGATAGGTCGCCTCGTCCGGGGCGATGGGTTTCACACTTTGCGATAGATAACGGACCTGACGGTTGGCTTCAATCTGCGCGGCCTCCATCTGTGTCAGGGCTTGCTGCACAAGAAGCGTTTGAAAGCCGTAATTTTCCTCTGCCGTGCGCAGTTCTGTATTGCGCGACGCCAGCGATGTCTGGGACGCCGTGCCGCTTGTCATATCCGCACGCAACCCGGCAATCAGCTCATCAATATTGGCAATTTGATCACGTAGCGCCTGTACTTGCACTTCGCTGGGTCGTTCCACGCTGAGCCGTGATTGCAGGATCAGCGCCAGCCTTTGCCGTTCACTGCCCAAGGCTGCGATCTGTGATGTGCGGGCCGCTGTTTCACCAACCGGATCGATCTGCTGAACCTCTTCCTGAATGGTCAGCCACCGGGCGAGTGCGGTTGCTCTGCGCGCCTCTGCTGCCTCATAGCTTTCGCGCGCGCCGCGCATCTGGTCTGCACGTAAGCGGCTGGTCAGTTGGTCGACCTGTTCTTCGGCGTAGCCGATCAGCGCCTCTGCGAATTCTTGGCTTTTTTCAGGGTTCGCGGCGATCACCTCCATCCGCAATATACCTTCGGTCGGGTCGTAGCTGATTTTAACATGGTCAGAATAGAGCCCGAATGCGGCTTCGTTCGTTGCGTCCGCGGCCAACCGTTGGATCGGGTCGATATCGGGATCGCTGAAATGTTCCTTAAAGCCGTGATCGGCATTCAGCCGCAGCATCGCCTCGCGCGAGGCGAGGTAGGATTGGACGGCGATACTGTCCTGCTGTGTTGCCATCGACGTGCCTTGAAACAGACCGCCCAGACCGGCCGCACCGCCCGCCGCCTCTGCCTGTTGGATCACGATTTCGGATTTGGTGGCGTACATCGGTGTGGCGACGGTGTAATAGTACCAGCCCGCCATGAAGGTTGGCAGGAATACAAAGAATGACAGCCGGGTGAATAGCAGGGCCAGCTTGCGCCGCCGTCTGCGCGCGATGTCACGCTGAATTTTCGCAACCTCAGAGGCGCGGTCATTCGCAGCTTTTTTGGTGCGTGTCGCAGGCAGTGTGTCCGCGCCTTTTGCAATCTTTTCAGGTAGCTGGATATTGCCCTTTTTGCCTGCGTGATCGGCATCCGCCGGGGTGACCAATTCCAGCACCGAATTGCGTTGAAACGGATCAATGCCTGCAGCGCGTAGTTGCCGCACGGCATCAAAATCAGAACTGACGCTCAGCCCGTTTTTCTGCGCAACCCGGCGGGCCATGCGCAGTTGGCGGCCTGTCAGACCCTCCTTGCTGATCGCCTCAAGCTCTGCGGCGGTGATATCGGCGGGATCAGCCGCAGGCGCGCCTTTCTCCTCGGCCGGGGCCGGTTGCACCGCGCCACCGCGCCGTATGCGAAATTTTTTAACCCTCGGTTTCGTAGTCATAGAGCGCTTTTGCCTCTTCCAAGGTATCAAACATATGAAGCTGCCCGTTGCGCAACACAGCCGCAGAGCGTGCGAACCGTTCCAGCGTGGCAGGCTGGTGCGACACGATGATCACCGTGGTGCGTTCCAGCCGTTCGCGCAGCAATTCGCCTGCCTTGCGGTTGAATTCTGCATCTGTGGCACCGGGCATGCCTTCGTCGATCAGGTATATATCAAAATCCAGCGCCAGCATAAGCGCAAAGGTAAACCGCTGCCGCATCCCGCTGGAATAGGTGCCGACCGGCATATCAAAATATTCGTCCAGCCCGCAGAGCCACCGACAGAACGCCTCAATATAGTCGGGGTCCATGCCATAGAGCCGGGCGATGTAGCGACTGTTTTCCATCGCCGTCAGGCGCGTCACCACGCCCCCCATAAACCCCAGTGGAAAGGATATCTTGCAGCCACGGGTGATCCGCCCTTCGTCGGGTTGTTCAAGCCCGGCCATCATCCGGATCAGGGTTGTTTTGCCGGTTCCATTGGGGGCCAGAATACCCAGCGAGTGGCCCAATTCCACGCGGAATGATACGCGGTCAAGGATCACCTTGCGCTGTGTGCCTGTCCAAAAGGACTTGCTGACCTCTGCGAATTCCAGCATCTCAATCCCGCTTTTGCCTGCCTTGTATGGCGACAATAGGTTAACAGCCCATCTTTGTGGGCTATTTCGGGGTCACTATCGCAAAAACACGGTATGAATACAGCGACATCTGTGTGAGCGGGTCAATTTCGTGATGATTTTGTCATTCTCAATGCCGTATCACATCGCAATCCTCTTACCCTGCCGATCAGTCGAGGCCAGCGAGCCGCATGGTCTGCAAGTCAAACTGTGCCGGCTGGCTGTCATTCTGCGTGCCGCTGCTGGATCCTGCGCTGTTCTGCAGGGCGGATGGCAGTGAGAAGTTTGCCGACGTTGACGTCAAGGGCATCGTAATTGCACTGTTCTGAAGCAACTGGTCCAATGTCGCGCTTGGCAGGGTCGCGGTTGTCGTCGCGAATGAGGCTGGCAGCGACGGTATGGACGGCAGGTTATTTGTGAAATGATCCGGTAGGCGCAACCCGAGATTATCAAGCCGTTGTTGCGTGCTGAGCGCGATACTCGGCACATCATTCAGCACCGGGGGGGCAGCAGGCTGAGCGGCAGGATCCGTTTCCACCGGACGCATGTTTTCGAAATCGGTCCGTTGCCCGCTTGGCGCGATTGAGGCAATCATATCGCCACTGTCATTGCGCAAGATCACGGTCCCGTCGCGTGCGACGGATGTGTTGTTATCCAACACAAGTGTCTGGCTTCCGTCCGGATTTGTAATGGACGCGGTCACACCAGCAGGATCATACTGGCCTTGCTGGCTTTCATAGATGTTGTCCACCGGTCCTTCGGTCATGCCCGCCTGCCAGTTGCGCTTGGCAGGATCGTCAAGGTTCGTGCCAAGCCGGGTGTTGAGCGCGTCGATATCCGTGCCGCTTTCGGCAAGTGAGGTCAGAACGCCATCCTGTAGTTCAGGCAGCGATGCGGTCATCCGGGTCTGGATGTCATTGCCGTTGGGGAGTGTGGAAAGCAGTTCGTCCAGCGTGGCCGCAGGTTGTTCGGGTGTGGGTAGTGGCGCAAGATCGGCGGACCCGGCGTCTGTGTTTTCGGGCATGGTTTCCAGCAGCCCTTCCAACGTTACCGGTGCCTCTGTCAGGTTCGGCCAATCGGGCAGGACTTGCATCGGCATATCCGATACGACGCCACCCAGGCCTGTTGCATTGGCAAACAAAATACCATCGTCAGTACTAGGCAGCTCACCTTGTATGTTGAAGTAATCGTTCAGGGTTTGTTGGTCGAATATGGATGCGTCATAGATGGCCGTCTCACCATTGGGCGACTGATAAAGTGCCATTTCCTTGCCATTGACGGTTCCGTAATGGACCCGGCCCCCTTGCGGCAGGCTGAGCCTGCGGGCATCGTCGCTGAATAGAATATCGTCCGCCGTGACACCGCCGGTCGATTCTAAATCGCTCACCGCGATCAAAGCGGGCGTCAGGTCCCCATCGGGCGAGGTGTAGGGTGCTAGCATCTGTTTTGGCAAGGCGTCGATATCTGCCTGTGACATCTCGAATGTCAGATCAATGCCGCCATATTGGGTTTTGCCATAAGTTTCGACAACGTTTCCATTTTCGTCCCGGACGGTGAAAACCTGAACCTCGCTTTGATCCGCCAATGTAACCGTTTCGACCGTCGCACCACGGGCGCTAAGACTTTCTGCTGTCGGGGCCTCATCTATGGACAGGGGCGCGGTGGTTCTGCTGCCGAAACTTGGTGATTGTACTTGCTCGGCGCCATAAAAGAGGGGCACCCTAGATGATATCAGTTGCGGCGTAGCCGTCGTGGTTGCGTCATAGGCAAGAGAGCTTGCGCTGAGCGCGTTTGAACCGGTGACGTCGAAAATCTGCCCTGTTTCCGGGATAACCACAAAGGATTTGGTGCCATCGGTTCGGAATTGTGCCTCTGTGCCGTTCGCGAGTTCGATTTCCGTTGTATCAGACATGTTATTGAACGCGACTGTTGCATTTTCCTGAGCCTCACCGGTCAGGACGGATGATTGCAACCTGCCGACAAGATCAACATTGCCCGCCAACGGGTTGGGCGTGCCCCAAGAAGATCCCGTCAAAACGTCTTCGGAGCCGAGGAGCCTTTGCGCGCGATCTTCGATCAGGAGGTCGGGGATAGCATCCAAGTTGGTCGAAAGTTGAAGAGCGGGGTCAATTTCGAACAGCTTGGAAGGATCGACGAAGCCAGGAGCTTGCCGCACACCAGCTGAGGAGCCTGCGGTTCCTGCCTGCAGCCGGGCGTCCGGTAAGTATGCCTGAGCTTCAAGATAGCCGTTGGCGCTCACGTATTGACCATCGCCCCACACATATTTCACAAAATCGGCACCAAGGCCCAATTCTGCGAAACCAGTTAAGCGCGTACGGCCAAATGGGTCCTGTGGCAAGACCCCATCCGTCAGACTTCCGTCCAAACGCACGCGGCTGCGATCACCAAAATCCAAGTATGCCCGGCCATTTGCAACAACGAGACTGGATCCATTCAGGAAAGAATCCGGGTCGCTCAGGTCACGCACGCGCGACTCGTTGAACCGCAGTGTCCCTCCACCCAAGCCTACTTTCAATGTTGAGCGGGTTTCCTGTTGCCGTATGCCAATACCCAGATTGTTCCCTGACGCGGACGGAAAGCCAACTCGTAGCCTTGTGCTGTTTCCGCCGGATTGATAGCGCCCTACATTCAACTCACCTCCAAGAACGGCCTGTTGGCCCTCTTGTGGACCAATGCGTATCTCGGGGCGTATCCCAAAACCGCCATTGGTGCGGTTTTCATCGCGGTTCAGAGAGACGTCGACGTTCCGCGCCCCTTCGGCGCGGGCAGGCGGCCGTATTTCCACCCAGACGGCGGCTTCTTCACCACCCTCAAGCGTCACAACCTCTGGTACGAATACGGAATTGGAAACCAGCCCGCGCGCTTCCTGATTGGCTTGGAGCGCGTTGAACATATCTTCGGGAACACGCCGGAAATGGTATACCGACCCATCCCCATTCGTCACCTCCAACAGATGCCCGGACATGTTGTAAAGATGGTCGCCAATAGCGATGCCCGCGCCGGGTACATTTATCTCGTTGGTGTAATTTTCCTGAATATAGGCATCTGGATCAGCTTGCAGGTTTTGTAGTTCCTCGGCCGCATTGTCAGCATCGACAGCATTAGTGGTACGGTTTTCACGCAAACCGGTGTAAAATGCCGCTGCGCCAACCCCACCCGCGGCATTTGCGGCAGCCAAGCCGGAACCAACCGTCTTGATCGTTTGACCGACAACTGTTTGAAATTGTTGACTGCGCTGCGCAAAACTTCCTGTTGTTTGTTGCCAGAAGTTCTGTAGGCGCTGCGCCCAATTTTGATTGGATTCGGGCGGATCACTCGAATTATCATCACCATTACCAGCATTGCCCCCGCCACCGCCGGTGGGCGGCAGGTTGGGCGGCGTAACACCACCGCTTTCACCACCGCCTGTTTGGGGTGTTGGGTCGGTCCATGGGTCCTCTGCGGGGTTGCCAGGTGGCGCGCTGATCGGGGCCTGATCCCCCTGCGTGGTTCCCGGCACCCCCCAAGGGTTATCCGGGGTCGGGTTGGGGGCCGTTGGGTGGTCTGGTCCTGCTGGCAGCAGCGGTTGGTTGGGCGGCGTTGCCGGTGGCAACAGCGGCTGGCCTTCGCCCGGGTCCGGTTGTGGTGAAGGGGTCGGGCTTGGCGTTGTAATGGGTTCATCCCACGGATCGGGGATTGTATCGACCCCGCCCGTTTCCGTGCGGCGATTACGGTTCGTTTGCTGGATGTCATCCAACACCCCATCAAGCCCGTCATTGGTATTGTGACCGGGATCCCTTTGCCGCAGCAGATAGAGGGCATTGTTGACAGCATCATAGCTTTGGCTGGCCGGGTTACCCACAAAACCCGAAACAACGTCGCGTGCATCAGCGATCTGCGCCAGTTGGATGGCTTGCGCCAAAGCATCGGAGTAATACGTGCCTTCTGGTGTGCCCTGATAAGCATCCGCGAGATAGGAATAGGTGTTCACCAGATCTGCGACTTCATTGGGGTTAGCGGCGAAAGTGGCGCTGCCTGGGGTCGTGTTCGCGCTGAATTGGTTCGCCAAAGCGCCCAACCTGCTATTGGCGTCAACGGTCATCCGCAGGTCCAAAGCCTGCTGCGCTTCTGCTTGTGTAATTACACCGGCTCCCAACGCCCGCTCTGCGGCACCCTGCACCTGCTCAACGGTGAACCCACCGTTGTTGCCCGTTGCAGCTGCCTGGATCGTGGTTTGCAGCGTGTTGAAATCCTCGGTTGGATCATATGTCGGGGCAGTTGTTGTCGGTTGCACCACGGTCGGTGCTGCAGGCGGTGTGATTGCAAGATCTTCGAGCGGGACAATGGAACCCGGTGCGCCATTGGTCGTATTGGCATTCAGCGGGATGCTGCTTCTGTCGCCATTCCAAGGCGTGAAGGACAGATCATCCTGCAGGTGTGGATTGACTTGGAGCCCACCGCGCTGGTCCACGCTTGCGATGGGGACACCGGTATGTTTGTTCTGCAGCGTATGCGTTGTCATCAGATCGGGGCCGTTGGAACTTTGGGTTTCAACGATAACCAGCGAACCTGTGGTGTCGCTGGCCTGCATCCCCTGAAGCACGCCCAACTGCTCATCGACTTGTGATTGTGTGTAGTTGTAATCTGGTGCTGTGGTGTTTTGCGGGAACAGCAATTCTGTGGCGATTGTGGTCAGGATCGAATTACGCGCAACGGTCCCAAGTCTGGCCAAAGTTGACGCAAACCCGGGTGCTGCGGATGCGGAACGGAGTGCCTGTCCTGCCTGTGCCGCGCTTAGAACTTGCCCGCTGGCGGTTGTCGCCGCCCCACCGGTCGCGATGGGGTAGGAGACGACCTGACCGGACTCGTAAACGATCCGAAGCGTGTTCCCCTGTCGCGAAACGGCTTGCGGGATTTGCTGTATGAGGGTTTCCACCGCCGGTCCGGCCCGGGCCAGCAACATGGGGTTGTTTGCCAGTAATGCATTGAATTGAGCGGAACTCGGCGGTGCATTCAGGTCCGTGCCAAGATTGTTGTTTGGGTTGGATCCGATATTTGCCATGGTTCATGCCCCGCTGATTTCACACATCTTTACAAAGGTGTATGGGTAGATTCTGGGTATGGCGGGGCTTGCCGGTTCCCCTAGGGGTATGATGCCTGTTTCCCTACGTAGTACCGAGCTTGGCGGCCCGGACTGGTTTATCTGACTGACGCAACCACAAGCGAGAAAACGACGTGCCAGAGGATCTTCAGACGTTGAAAGCAAAGATGCGGGTTTGTACGCTTTGCGACGGATTGGAGCTAGGCCCGAACCCGATATTTCAGTTGGATGAGCGCGCCAGAATTCTGATCGTCGGACAGGCCCCCGGTCGGCTGACACATGCGAAAAACCGCCCCTTTGATGATCCGTCCGGCGATCGCCTGAGGGCGTGGCTGGGCGTGGATCGCCCGACATTTTATGGCGACAAGAGGATCGGTATTTTTCCGATGGGGCTGTGTTTTCCCGGTTCGGGTTCAGGTGGGGACAAGCCGCCCAGACCCGAATGCGCGACTGCTTGGCGGCAGCCTGTCATGCGGGCGCTGGCGCATGTTGCATTGACATTGGTGCTGGGCCGTTATGCGATTGCGTGGCATCGGCCTGATCTGCGGGGGCTGCCGGTGACCGAAGCTGTCAGGCGTTCTGCGAATGGCGAAAACGGTGTCTTTGTGTTGCCGCATCCCAGTCCCCGCAATAACAGATGGCTCAAGAAAAATGACTGGTTTGAAGCGGATGTTGTGCCGCGTATTCGGTGCGAAGTGGCCGGGTTATTGGGCCCCTGATGTGCGTGTTTTGCTTGCCTCAGCGGTGCCGGCACAATACCGGATGGTCATAGCTGTGAAAGATGTTTTGCGATGACCGACCTTGATCAAGCCCATGCTGCGATGGAAGCGGCACCCGAAGATGATGCGGCGCGTCTGCGGTTTTATGAGCGGTTGGCGGATACGGAAATGTTCATGCTTTTGGGTGCGGAAGCTGTGGATGATCAGATCACGCCAGAGCTTTTTGAGATTGAAGATCAACGCTTTACCCTCGTTTTTGATCGCGAGGAGCGGTTGTCGCAATTCGTCGGTCGCGCGGCCCCCTATGCGGGTTTGCCGGGGCGCGCGTTGGTCCAGATGCTGGCGGGCCAAGGGATTGGGCTGGCGCTGAACCTTGATGTGGCCCCCTCTGCGATGCTGATCCCGGCAGAGGCGGTGGATTGGCTGGTCGCCACGCTGGGCAATACGCCTGACGAGACAGAGGCGCGATTGTCCGAAGTCTCTGCGCCCAATGTGCCAGAGGCGGTGGTAACCGGGCTGGACCGCAAACTGGCGATTGCGGCGGGCATGGCGCGCTTCGCCTATCTGGCCGCCGCGACGTATGATGACGGCGCGCAGGGCCATGTGCTTGCTTTTGTAGATGCTGCACCCGGCGCGGAGCAGGCATTGGCCGGGGCGGCCAGCGAGGCGTTGACGTTTTCAGGGATCGAAGCGGGCGTGATGGATGTGCTGTTTGTGCGGGCGTCGGACCCGTTGGCGGCCCATCTGGCGAAGGTCGGATTGCGGTTTGATCTGCCAGAACCCGTGGCGCCTCAGGCCCCCGGCGCGCCCGGCATGGACCCGGACAAACCGCCGAAACTGCGTTGACAGGTTAACGTGGCGCACGGCGTTTTTTGCGTATGTGGCGCCACTTACGCGAAAGGGCGTTAATCCTTTTGAATATCGGGCAAAGCGGCCATGCAGAACCTATGCAGAAACCATGTGCAAACCATGCGCATGATGATGCGTTTCTGGTAGGATTAATGCGACGTACGGTTGGATTTGATTAACGCAGCTGTCGCAAAGTCAAAGGATCAGATTATGACCCGTCTTGTTATCACGCCTGACCCGTCATCGGGTGGAACGGTTCGTATGCTTGGCAAGCGCGAGAAATGGGTCGATACGGTCCTGTTTTGCGGGCATGAAGACCTTACGTTTGGTCCGCTAACTCCGACAGCAAACCCGGAGCAGTTGTTTCGCAAGCGCTACAAGCACTGGCGGCGTAATGCATGGTCAAGCGCATTGTTTTCCCCGTCCAAAAATCGCGCTGCGCCAGGCTTGGTTGATCCGAGGAGAAAACAATCATTGCCAGCCTTGATGGATGAGGCATCCGAGATCACGCTTTGGACGAGCGGCGTGCCAAGGGAGCAGCTTTTTTTGCTCGCACTTTCGATGTACCTGTCTGCGGCAGATTTTTCGGAAAGGCGCGTGTCCGTATTGCAGTACAAGTGTGACGGGCAGCGGCAGTCTTTAGGTTATAATTCGGTCGATGATCTGGCGATCCGTCCCGAACCTGTGACGCTGACCCCGTCACTCCTTCTTGAACTGCAACGGCTTTGGTCTGTCGTCACGCACCGCACGCCAGAACCGCTGTTTGAACTTGCCTCTCGGGGCATAGATATCCCGGAGCTTCCCTATCTGATCCGTGCGTTTGAGGCCTTGGTTTCGTTGTATCCTGACCCTGAAACAGGGCTTGGCGCGATGGAACGCCGTCTTCTGGAGGCTTGCCCGACCGATTGGACAAGGGCACAGCGTGTGTCGGGCAATGCGATGATGGGTGATGGTACGGAATGGGCGATTGGTGACGTTATCCTATCGTGGCGTCTGGCCCAGCTTGCAGCATCCGATTTGGCAGAACCTGCCATTGAACTGCGTGGTCCACGCAAAACCCTGCGCAAGGCAGAGGCGCGGATCACATCATTTGGTCAGGACTGTCTTGCAGGACGCCGGAACCTCGTGACCTCACATGGGATCGATACGTGGATTGGCGGTGTGCATTTGTCATCTGCAACTGGCGATGTTTGGTATCGCAATAGCGATGGTGGATTGATCAAGGCGGCATAAGATTGCGCGCTGTCGCGCTGTTTCAAGACGTCCCTGCCTTGCTTGATTTTTTATGAGCGCGCCTTTGGTATGGCACGCGCCTTTCTGCATGAAGGCCAGGATTATGGTGAGTTGGCGACGGGGGAGACGAAGCTCGCGTTTTCGTCGCGGGCTTTGATGCGCCAGCTGGGCAAGGATCCGGCCAAGGCGCGCCCTGACGCCCCGGTGTTTGAGATCGCGTTGGAGACCGATGATGTACCCGCTGCTCTTGCCCGTGCCGTGGCCGCAGGGGCCGTCTTGGTGCAGGTTGCGCAGGAGGAACCTTGGGGGCAGCAGATATGGCCGTATTTTAGCAATGATAGCTGCCCTCATGAGCGCGCATATGACCGATTTTGAACTCTATGAGGATAGCAGAGGTGGTCGATGTCTGCATTGCAATCAAGAAGCAATAGATTTGGCCTTTTGCATGATGTTCCGAGAGCACAACAAACCCGAAGAGCCCGGACCGGTTCTGTGTTCAACGCGCACCGAATGCTGGCTTGGGCGTGTCGCCGCGTGTCAGGGTCTTCTAAGGTTGCTCAGACGCACGCCACGAACAAACCACCGTTCGGCATCTTCATCCCAGCCAAGACTTGCTGACAACATGTGTTCCGCCGTTGGTCGCTGGGTCCAGCTAAAGCTGGGACCGGGCCTGCAGGTCAAGCCCCATAATCCGTTGAACACTCCGTGCGCGCCCTCTGGAATTGACAGAGGCGGCGGCGGCTGGAGGTAGGGATGAAACCCCTCGGGCTGGCCTGCGATGTTGTCGGGGTTGCTGAGAAAGGTGTGCAGAGCCGAGGCCATATCCTGGACCTGACTGGCTGCGACCTCAAGCGGCACGTTGTTGCAGTTTACAGTGTAGGTTTGTGACACTTCTTGCTCCACTTGAATTTCGATTTGGATCGGGGGAGGGGTGTAGTATTCCAACGGAATATCTCCTATCCACTGCAGCTGAATTCGCTGGAGTCAATCACGCCCGGCCCCGTCAGGCTGACGTCATTGGTTTGCATGTAGTCCCCTTCTTGCGAGGGCCGCCATTCCAACGCGCCGGTCCGCACATTTTGCCACTGCGTCTCGTTTGTTTCAACGTTCAGCCAACGAACCACCTCGGTTGGTGGTGTACCCGCGTCTGGGGCAGTATTGAAATAGTACCTCATTACAGTGTCATGGATAGCCCTTTCACTGGGGATTTCGTTGCCAAACTCGTCCGTCATGCGCAAACCCAACGAATCGTTCAACCCTTTCTGGATGGCCCACCGTTCGGCGGATGTGTAGGCGTCCACCTCTGCGTCATAGGTTGTCATTCCCGCCGGTTGCATGGCGTGTCGCACTTCGTGGTACAATGTCAGCGCCGCAAAGTGGCAATCAGCATCTGCATCCATAACGATCAGGCCTTCATCTTCAAAACCGCCTGCCGAAACCTCAATCGTGGTCCACATTCCACCCGTGAACAGGTAGTCAGTGAAAATGATAGCGCTATACGATTCAACTCTGATCTGGCTTGCGCGTGCGAGTATTGCGGCATCGTCGGGGCAATAGATACAGCGGATGCAATCCATGTCCCATTTGGCAGGCCAAGTTGACGGGTGGCAACAATTGCCTGAGATGCAATTGACCTGCGTGTCCGCGCCCTCGCGCTGATTGGGGCTTTCAAGTGCTACTTGACGGCCCATGGCTTACGCAATTGCCTTTGATTGCCGTTTAGTCAGGGTCGACCCATTGCGTGAACAGGTCAAAAAACTCTTGCAGGTTCGGCTCTGCGTTCCCGTTTTTTGGTTTGCTTTTTTCAAGGGCTGTCCCGATCCATGGCTTAAAGGCATCCGTTTCAAATTGGTGGCCAAAAAACATCTCAACACCAGCAACAAACAAAACATCCGCCGCACCGTGACATGCCAAGACTTTCTCAGCTTTTTCCTTATAGATGCCGGAGCGTAGTCTTTGAAGATAAATACTGGAATGACGTTGAAATTTCTGTGGGTAGATTTCAGCCAATTGGCGCGCAACGTCATCGGTATCGTTTTCAAGCTGCGGTTTCCCGGCACCGCCGTTGAACTGATCCGCAAATCTCAGTGCCGCATCGGTATATTTTGAGTTGCTGGCGCCGCCATGCACGGCAGAGATGTAAGCCGAAACTTCATCATATACGGCTGACAGAGCATCCAACTCTTGCGGCTCACCAACACGTCGTTGCGGCGGGCGCAGCGCGGTGTGTTGCGGGTCAGAATGAAATTGCGCCCCAAAGATCGTCGCGAGGTTAAGCCAGAAGAACAACCCGCCCTTGGTCGAGTAGCCGCGTGCCTCTGCTTGGCGCAGGACCAGTTCGGCCCCATGAAGCCGCCCGGACTGGTCAAGGAATGGGGCATCGTCAGGAAGGGAGTCGTAGCTGGCAACTGCCAAATCTTCGATGAAGGCTGCGCGTTGACCCAACCTGAACGCTGCCTCGTGGGCCGGTGTGAGTTTAAACATGCCTATCCTGCCACCTTGCGGCTGGCGCTTTGCACTTGCACGTTACCGGACAGTTTTGATGGCCTTCCAACATAAAAGACGTCTTCCGGGGTCACAAAGAAACGGTCAAGCTCATCATCGGTTGATGCATCCAGAAAGTACATCAGCATGCCGACATCCCAGAACCGGAAATATGTGACCTTGCCATTGGACATCTTCACCTTCGTGAATTTGCGAAAGTTGGACCAAACTTCGTCCATAGTGGCGGGGGTCCGGATGATGATACCTGTGCCATGCTGCCAATGCCGCTTGAAGAAATCGAGGTGAAAATCCGGTACTGCATCGGGGTCGTCCCATGCCTCAGCCGGAAGGGTCATATCGACCAAATAGGGCGCAACAGGTTTGTATTTTTCAGCTGCGACGCCGGTGAAGAAGCTTCGTGTCGGTACCGCGACTGCATCAAGATCGAACGAACCGGTAATGTTGGTGCGCAACGTCGCATCGACGATCAGAAAAGTGCGCTGATATCGTGAAAACAAGAGCTCTTGCAGTTCTGGCGCGACCCACGGCTTGTCCGAAGGTGTGTCGCGATACTGTGCATCGATATCCGAGATATCATGCTGCAAGATAAGAGCTTTCGCTGCGGAGGCAATATGCTCCGGCGCGTGAGTGAAAGACCATATATCGGTGTCAGACATAGGCTAAAAAATCTAAATAAGTCATAGTGTACTGTAAAATTTGGTTTGTTCAGTCGCAAGCCTATCATGTGCAATGTTTGGGCGATATGCGCACAGACCGAGCCCGCGTTTTCAACGAACACCAAATGCGTGCCACCCTGTGTCGCAATCCTTCAAGACCGTTGAGGTGAGATGTTGCAGAGTGATTGCATCTTACAAGATAGGTGCTGCCACATGATTTTCAGATATACGATCCTTTACGTTGAAGACGTCCCTGCCTCGCTTGATTTTTATGAGCGCGCCTTTGGTATGGCACGCGCCTTTCTGCATGAAGGCAAGGATTATGGTGAGTTGGCGACCGGCGACACCAAACTCGCGTTTTCGTCGCGGGCTTTGATGCGTCAACTGGGCAAGGACCCGGCCAAGGCGCGCCCTGACGCCCCGGTGTTTGAGATCGCGTTGGAGACCGGTGATGTCCCCACTGCCCTTGCCCGTGCCGTGGCCGCAGGGGCCGTGTTGGTGCAGGATGCGCAGGAGGAACCTTGGGGGCAGGTGACATCCTATGTCAGCGATCCCGATGGTTATCTGGTTGAGATATGTTCGCCCGTCCAGGTCCCAAGTGCGGGTTGATTGATGTCGGATAACAGCCCGGCATCGCGCCGGATTTGCTTTGGTGTGTGACCGAACCAGTGGCGGCAGGCCCGTGTCATATGGGCCTGATCGCCGTAGCCATGGATGCCCGCGATATCAGTGAGCGTCATATCGGATGATAAGGCGATGGCGGCCCGGCGTGCGCGGCCCAGCATGCGCCAGAATTCAGGGTGGGGCAGGGCGCGCCGCTGAAACTGTCGCTGCAATGTCCGCAGGCTGACGCCCAATCGGGTTGCGACGGTGTTGATCATCAGGTTTTCGCGCCCAAGCACGCTGATCGCCAAATCGATATCCGTATTTTCGGACCGGGCGTGGCTGATCAACGCCTCTGCATCATCGCGCGATTTTACATCTGCCAGATCGGCCTTGTCGATGATGATACCGGGGCGCAGCCGGTACCCCGTCAGTTGTGCGCCCGGTTGCAGCGTGATCTTCCGCGGCTGCATATCCCAATCGGTCAGTGTGACCTGCCCTTGCCTGTCGATCACGATGTCCCGGCAGCCATCGGGAAGGATGGTGAAGCTGCGCCGCTGCGTGATCTGGCAGGTCCAGCGAACGAAGTCGGGGGGCTTAGTAGCCAAGTGCTCTGTCCACCACATGCAGGAAGGGCTGCCCCGCCTCGCCGCGTTTGATGTTGTCCGCGATGACCTGCGATGCGGTTTCGGGTCGCGTGGTTGAGGCGATGTGAGGTGTGACCGTGACCTGCTTGTGTGCCCAATAGGGGTGGTCTGCGGGCAGCGGTTCGGTGCGGAACACGTCGAGTGTGGCATGGCCGATTTGCCCGGTATCGAGAGCGCCAAGCAGTGCATCATCGTCGATCAGTGGCCCGCGCCCTGGGTTGATGATGAAGGCCCCTTTGGCCAGCAGGCCAAGGGTCTGGGTGTTCAGGATATTTTCAGTTTCCGGCGTCTGTGGCAGCAGCAGGATGACGATTTGCGCGTCGGTCAGGGCGGCCCGCAGCCCATCATCGCCGTGCAGGCAGCGCATGTTGGGGATGTTTTTGGCCTTTCTGCTCCACCCTGTGACCGGGAAACCGAGTACGTGCAGTGCTTGCCCGCACGCCGCCCCGAGCGTCCCGATGCCGAGGATCGTAACGGGTCGTTGGGCTGCGACTGGCGGGTAGATGGTGTTTCGCCAGATCCCGTCCTGCCCATGGATATGCGCGTCCATTCCAAGGTGGTGCCGCAACGCGTGGCCCGTGACCCATTCGACCATGCCGTTGGTGAGGCTGTCATCGACCATCCGGCAGAGCGGCTGGGTCAGGGTTTGGTTATCCACGACGGTTTCGACACCGGCCCAAAGGCTCATGATCGCTTTGGTTTTGGTGTAGGGGCTGAAGTCTTTGACCGGCCCGTTGGGCGCGAAGACGATGTAGTCGGTCCTGTCCGGGGCATGGTCGCGGGACAGGTTTGCCTGCACGCCCGCCTTGGTCAACGCCGCATTGAGCGGGCGTTCATAGTCGTCCCATGCGGGCGGCTGGGCAGAGAAAAGGATGTTGAGCATTAGCGGGGCCTGTGGACATGGGCGCTTTGCACCAGTCCGAAGGCGACGAGCAGCACCAGCATGGCCGACCCTCCATAGCTGACGAGGGGGAGTGGGACACCGACAACCGGGGCAAGGCCCGTGACCATGGCCATGTTGACCGAAAAGAAGAGAAAGAACGTCATCGCAATGCCAAGTGTCAGGAGTGATGCGAACCTGTCCCGGTTTCCAAGAGCCGATACGATGCAGAAGAGGACCACAAGCAGGTAGAGCGTGAGCAGGGTGAAGGCACCGACGAAGCCGAATTCCTCGGCCAGGGTGGTGAAGATGAAGTCGGTGTGTTTTTCGGGCAGGAAGTTGAGCCGGGACTGGGTGCCTTGCATATATCCCCGCCCGGTCCAGCCGCCCGAGCCGAGCGCGATCTTGGCCTGGGTGATGTGGTAGCCTGCGTTGAGCGGGTCATTGGCGGGATCAAGGAAAGTATCGATGCGCCGGAATTGATAGTCCTTGAGCATTTGCCACGATGTGCCCCGGCTTTGGAACACGGCGACGATGGCCCCGACGCCCGCCCCGATCACCGTCGCGAAGTAGGCCCAGTGGACACCTGCTAGAAACATCACTGTTGCCCCGCCCATCAGCAGCAAAAGCGATGTGCCAAGGTCAGGTTGGTTCAGCACAAGGGCGACGGGCGCGAGGATGAACAACACAGGCAAGGCGACCCAAAGCGGGTGCGAGGTGCGGTTGTTGGGCAGCCAGTCGTAATAGGCGGCCAGAAACATCACCAGCGTGATTTTGGTCAGCTCTGACGGTTGCAGCCGCATGAAGCCGAGGTTGATCCAGCGCTGCGCCCCTTGCCGGATTTCGCCGAAGAATTCGACGCCCACAAGCAAGAGAAGTGAGCCGCCGAACGCCACGAACGCCATGTTGCGCCAGAACCAAATGGGGACCATCGCCACCGCGATCATCAGCACCATCCCAAGGGCAAACCGCTTCATCTGCGGTTCCATCCACGGTGTGCCGGACCCACCAGCGACCGAATAAAGCATCAGAAAACCAAATCCCGCGATCGCCATGAGCAGCATGATGACCGGCCAGTTCAGATACCAGATCTTGCTGAGCCCGGTGGGGACGAATTTGGTGTTATGCTCAAGATAGCTCATGCACGGCCCGATACTGTGGAGCCGGGTGGCACGCGCCGTTCGATCCGGCGTTGCTGTTCCGCAATGCGCTCGCGGGCAGAGGCGGGGTAGGCGTCAAGCGGGGGTGGCCCGCCATATTGTGCCTGCAGGATGATGTCGCGGGCGATTGGGGCTGCAGCGCGGGACCCGCCGCCGCCATGTTCAACCACAACCGATACGGCGTAGCGCGGGTTGTCATAAGGCGCAAAGCCCACAAACAATGCGTGGTCCCGGCGTTCCCATGGCAGGTCTTCGTTCTTGGTCACCCCGGCGGCGCGTTCTTCGGGGGTGATGCGCCGGACCTGGCTGGTGCCGGTCTTGCCCGCCATCCTGTATTCATCGGCCATGATGCGCGACCCGTAAGCCGTACCGCGCCGATGGTTGCACACGTCATTCATTGACGCCCGCACCCGGCGCAGCGTGTTTTCGTTGATCCCCAGACTTTCACCAAGCCCGCTGGGCTGTTCTACCCCGTCAATCAGCCGGATCAGACGTGGGGTAATCTCGCGTCCCGTTGCGATCCGGGCGGTCATGACGGCCAGTTGCAGTGGCGAGGCCAGCACATAGCCTTGCCCGATGGAGGCGTTGACGGTGTCGCCGATGCGCCAGTCTTCGCCGCGGACGGATGCCTTCCACGCCTTGTCCGGGGCGAGGCCAGCCGCCACTGCAGACAGGGGGAGATCATGTTTGATCCCCAGCCCCAGCTTGCGCGCCATGACGGCCATCTTGTCGATGCCGACGCGCTGGGCGATGTCGTAATAATAGCAGTCGCAACTTTGCTTCAGGCTTTCATGCAGGTTGATATTGCCATGCCCGCCGCCTTTCCAGCAGTGAAAGCGGATGTTGAAAACATCCGTGAAGCCGGGGCAATAGACGGTTTCATCGGGGGCGACGACGCCATCTTCCATTGCGGCAAGGGCGGCCACCATTTTGAAGGTCGATCCGGGCGGGTAGGTTCCTTGTACGGCCTTGGCGGCCAGTGGGCGATATTTGTCTTCGTTCAGGCCGGTCCAGTCTGTCGTGGAGATACCGCGCACGAACAGATTGGGATCAAAGGAAGGGGCCGAACCGATGGCCCGCAGATCGCCACTGGCCAGATCAATCACAACTGCGCCAGCACTTTCCCCATCAAGACGGGCCTGCACATAGCTTTGCAGGCGGCTGTCGATGGTCAGTTGCACATCTTTACCGGGGATGCCTTCTTGCCGGTCCAGTTCACGCATGACCCGGCCAACGGCTGTCACTTCGATCTGGCGGTTGCCCGCGCTGCCCCGCAGCGTGTGTTCGAGCTTGTTTTCCGTGCCGGTCTTGCCGATCTGGAAGCGGGGGATTTGCAAGAGCGGGTCCTGATCATCAATACGGCTAAGGTCATAATCCGAAACGGGTCCGACATAGCCCACGACATGCGCCAGATCGGCCCCCCATGGATAGACCCGGCTGAGCCCGACCTCTGCCGTGATGCCGGGCAGGGCGGGGGTGTTCAGGTTGATCTGTGCGACATCTTCCCAACTAAGCCGGTCGGCGATGGTGACGGGTACAAATGGCAGGCGATCACCCATTTCCTCCATCGCGCGGGCCAGATCATCGGGGGCGATGTCAACCAGTTCGGTGAGCTTCGCCAGCACTTCGCCAATGTCGCCTGCATCCTCGCGGACCATGACGACCCGGTAGTTTTGTTCATTATCCGCAATGACGATGCCGTTGCGGTCAAAGATCAGCCCGCGGGCGGGCGGCAGCAGGCGGATGTTGATCCGGTTTTCTTCGGCCAGCAGCCGGAATTTGTCGGCCTGTTCGACCTGCATCGACCGCAGCTGATACCCCAGCGCGCCCACGATCCCAAGTTGCACGCCGCCCATGACCAGTGCCCTGCGCCCAATCGTGCGTGCGCTTTCCAATGCATCCTTTGGCAGTCGCTTCATATTCTTGCCCTTGTCCCGATATCGCCGGGTGTATGCCTGCTGACCCGAAATAGGGCGTGGGCGATAAATACGGCGATTGGATAAATCACAATGGTCGAGGCCATCTGGATCAGTGTCAGACCAAGCGGTGCCTGCGGTGTCATGGTCACGGCCATGATCAACCGGTTGGCCACCGTGATCAACACGATCCCCAAGGCGACCGACCCCCATTCTGCCACCAAGGGCAGGCTGCGAAATTCATGCGACCGTTTGCGGATCGCCTCTGTCAGGATCACCACGAGGGCCGCCCACAGGCCGGGTGGCCGTTGGAACAACAGGTCGGTCATCAAAAAGATCGCAGCAACGATATAGACTGGCAGGTATTCCGGCCGTCGCGCCACCCAGACAAGGGTCATGGCCAGCAGAATATCCGGCGGTGCCCAGGTCGGCGGCCGCGTATCCAAAGGCACCAGTTGGATAATGATCAGGAAGAACGCAAAAAGGCCGAAGATGGCGCGATTGGTCCAAAGGCTGGTTGGGCTCATCTCAGCCATCACCCACCCCTATATTGCTGAGCGTCACCGGATTGGGGGCAGCGGGTCCGAAGAATTCTGCCTCTGGCGCGAGCAGTCCACCGGGGTCTGTGATCTCTTCATGTGGCTGCGAACGGAGGACCCGCAGGAATTCCAGCCGCTGATAATCCGCCGCAAGCCGCACCCGCAACCGCCGGTCCGTGCCAAGGGCGGCCTGACCCACCAGCAGGTCAGCCGGGAAAACGCCGCCATCACCCGATGACACCACCCGGTCACCGGGTCGCACCAGCGCAGTGTCTTCGAGGAATTCCAGCGGCGGGTTCAGGGTGTTGTCACCCGCAAGGATCGCCTTTTGCCCGGATGGCTGGATCGTGACCGGGATCCGGCTGGAGGTATCGGTCAGCAACATCACCCGGCTGGTTTCCTGACCCACGCCTGCGATCCGCCCGACAAGGCCGATCCCGTCCATTGTAGGCCATCCATCCATGATCCCGTCGCGCGCGCCCACATTGACCAGCACCGATTGCCGGAAGGGTGATCCGCTATCGGTAATCACAACGCCGGTCACGTATGTCAGTTGCGGATCAAGGCTGACATTGTTGAGGTCAAGCAGCTTGGCGTTTTCCTGTTCAAGCTGAAGTGCGGCTTCTTTCCAGGCCTTCATCTGCTGCAATTCGCGCCGCAGGTCTTGATTTTGGGCTGCCAGTTGCTGGTAGCTTTGAAAATCGCTGATCAGGTTGGCCAATCCTGTAATCGGTGCCATCGCCCAATCGAAGGATGGGACCACTGCGTCGATAGCCATGGCCCGGAACCGTTCGACCCGCGGGCTGTCGATCCGCCAGACCAGAAACAAAAACATCAGCGCCAACACCAACACCCCGACCAGCAATCTGCGGATCGGGCCGACGAAATCTTCGCTGTTCTTGTCGCGTGCCAAGGGCGGCCTCGGTCAGGTTAGCTATCGTAGTCTATCACATGCCGTAGCTGTTTTTCATATTCCAGTGCGCGACCGGTGCCGAGCGCCACACAATTGAGTGACTCGTCCGCGACCGAAATGGCGAGGCCGGTCTGTTCGCGCAGGGCCAGATCCAACTGACCCAGCAACGCGCCGCCGCCTGTCAGCATCACGCCCCGGTCGACGATGTCGGCGGCAAGATCCGGTGGGGTGGCTTCGAGCGCGGTCATCACAGCCTCGCAGATGGATTGCACCGGTTCGGCAAGGGCCTCGGCGACTTGCGCCTGGCTGATTTCGGTTTCCTTGGGCACACCGTTCAGCAGATCGCGGCCCCGGATATGCATCGATTGTCCGCGTCCGTCGTCGGGCATGCGCGCGGTCCCGATGGTGGTTTTGATCCGCTCTGCGGTGGATTCCCCGATCAAGAGGTTATGCTGGCGGCGCAGGTAGTTGATGATCGCCTCGTCCATGCGGTCACCGCCAACACGGACAGAGCGGGCATAGACGATATCGCCCAGCGACAAAACGGCGACTTCGGTTGTTCCGCCGCCGATATCGACAACCATGTTGCCGGTCGGATCGGTGATGGGCATGCCGGCCCCGATGGCCGCTGCGATGGGCTCGGCGATCAGGCCAGCGCGGCGTGCGCCTGCTGACAACACCGACGTCCGGATCGCCCGCTTTTCGACCGGGGTCGCCCCATGCGGAACGCAGACAATGATCTTGGGTTTTGAAAAGGTGGAGCGGCGGTGCACCTTGCGGATGAAATGCTTGATCATTTCCTCGGCGACATCGAAATCTGCAATGACCCCGTCGCGCATCGGGCGGATCGCCTCAATGCTGCCAGGGGTGCGGCCTAGCATCAGCTTGGCGTCTTCGCCCACGGCCAGAACCTTTTTGACGCCGTCCTTGACGTGGTAAGCCACGACCGAAGGCTCTGACAGGATCACGCCCCGCCCCTTGACGTAGACGAGCGTGTTCGCGGTGCCCAAGTCAATCGCCATATCTGATGAAAACAACCCGCCGAAGCCTGCCATATCTATGGCCTTCCCAATTCATTTTTGCATGTGCCCGCGCCGTCCCGTGCCGCGCGACCTCAAATGCTTATAAAGCGGGCGGCGTATAGAGAGAACCCCTTGTTTTCGTGAACGCAGCGGCATGTTGCCACTTATACTTTTTCAACTTTTTTTTGGGATTTTTTATCGATTGATCGGTGAATATTTCCTTTTCTCAATCTGAGGTGTTGTTTTTGGATCTGTTATGATCAGTAAGTGCAGTACCTGAAACTAGACGGGCGCCCCAAGGTCTTGGGGCGCCCGTTATTTTAATTGTGCTGAGTCTGTCTGTCAGGCGTCCTTGTAGCTGATACCTTTCACGTCGTAGCCAGGTTCCGATTGTTCCCGCCGCACCAGCAACCGGTTGAGCGCGTTGATATACGCCTTGGCGCTGGCGACAACCGTATCCGTATCCGCCGATTGGCCGGTCGCGATGCGCCCCTCTTCCTCCATCCGCACGCTGACTGTGGCCTGTGCATCCGTACCTTCGGTGACAGCACTCACCTGATACAGTTGCAGCCGCGCCTTGTGCGCGAAAAGGGCTTTCACGGCGTTGAATGTGGCGTCGACCGGACCGTCACCCGTGGCCGACGTTTTAACGTCGGCGCCGTCAATCGTCATCACCATCTCGGCCTCTTGTGGTCCTTGAGTGCCACAGACGACCCGCAATGATTTTAGTTTCAACCGGTCATCGCCGCTGTCGTTTTGATAAACCAATGCCATCAGGTCATCGTCAAAGACTTCCTTTTTGCGGTCGGCCAGATCCTTGAACCGGACGAACACATCGTTGAGCTGGTTATCGGCCAGATCAAACCCGAGCTCGGACAGTTTCGCTCGCAATGCCGCCCGGCCCGAATGTTTGCCCAAGGGCAGCGACGTGCCGGAGAGGCCGACATCTTCGGGCTTCATCACCTCGAATGTTTCGCGGTTCTTCAGCATCCCGTCCTGATGGATACCGCTTTCATGCGCGAAGGCGTTTTTGCCGACGATGGCTTTGTTGAACTGCACCGCAAAACCGGACACCGTGGCGACCCGGCGCGAGATGTTCATGATCTTGCGCGTGTCGATCCCCGTCTCGAACGGCATGATGTCGCCGCGGACTTTCAGGGCCATCACGACCTCTTCCAGTGCCGTGTTGCCCGCCCGTTCGCCAAGGCCGTTGATCGTGCATTCGATCTGGCGCGCGCCGCCGTCGACAGCGGCCAGCGAATTGGCCGTCGCCATGCCAAGGTCATTATGGCAGTGGGTGGCAAAGATCACCTCGTCCGCACCGGGTACTTTTTCGATCAGCATCCGGATCAGGTCGGCGCTTTCGACCGGGGCCGTGTAGCCAACGGTATCGGGGATGTTGATTGTCGTGGCACCGGCTTTGATGGCGATTTCGACTGTGCGGCACAGGAAATCTTCTTCCGTCCGCGTCGCGTCCATGGAGGACCATTGCACATTATCACACAGGTTCCGGGCGTGGGTGACGCAATCATGGATGCGGTCGGCCATTTCATCCTGTGTCAGGTTCGGGATCGCCCGGTGCAAAGGCGATGTGCCGATGAAGGTGTGAATGCGCGGCTGGCGCGCATGTTTCACCGCCTCCCAGCAGCGATCAATATCCTTGAAGTTGGCGCGCGACAGTCCGCAGATGACAGCGTTTTTCGCACGTTCCGCAATTTCGCTGACGGCTTTGAAATCGCCTTCGGACGCGATGGGAAACCCGGCCTCGATAATGTCGACGCCCATCTCATCGAGCAGCTCTGCGATTTCCAGCTTTTCCGCGTGGGTCATTGTTGCACCCGGGGACTGTTCGCCGTCGCGCAGGGTGGTGTCGAAGATCAGGACTTTATCCTTGGTCATGATCATGCTCCTTCAAATATGGTCTTTGGGGGCGGCGGGTCGGTCCGCATCGCCGGAATTGGGTTCACCTTTGGGTTCGATCAGAAGCACTTTGACTTCGTTTTCGGCTCGGGGGCGGTGTACGACGCCTTGGGGGGCAATGAAAAGCTCTCCTGCGCTGACTTTGACGCTGTCTTGCCCTTCGATGTCCATGAACATCTCGCCCTCAAGGACAAGAAAGAAGTCATCGGTGGTGTCGTGTTTGTGAAATGGGAATTCGCCCTGAAACTTCACGACCATGACGTCGTTATCGTTATAGGCGGCCACGACTTTGGGGTCCCAATGCGTGTTGAACAGGCTGAGTTTCTCAGCAAGATTGATCGTTTTCATGATGTGTCCTTAGCTAATGTCTTGGCGCTGTCACCCTCTGAGCGGTCGCGCCGAAAGGCACGCTCAGAGGCAGCTAAGGAGTAGGATGTCGCGCGAAAGCAGCCCGGCTGGGGCAGTAGTAGGGATATGTGCGCGGCTCATCATGGGCGTAACTATACTCAGCTTTCGCCAGTTGAAAAGTCATGAATTGCCGACCGAGGTTGCTATGTGATGCGCAGGCGATCCGAAAAGGACCGCCTGCGCAATTGTTTAGTTGGCTATGCGCAACTCTTCTGCGATCGCTTTGGGCACTTCCCCATAGTGATCAAGCACCATGGAAAACGTGGCCCGCCCGCGTGACAATGACCGCAGCGCACTCACGTAGCCAAACATGTTGGCCAGCGGCACATGCGCCACGATCAGATGCCCGGCCTTGCCTGCGTCAGAGCTGACAACCACGCTGCGCCGTGCGTTCAGATCACCGATGACCGCGCCCACGTGATCCGCAGGCGATATCACTTCGACCTTCATGCAGGGTTCCAGCAGGATTGCGCCTGCTTGATGGAACGCCTCGGTCGTGGCTTCGCGCGCGACCCGTTCGAACGCCGTGGCCGAGCTATCATTGGGATGGAATGCCCCGTCGATCAGCGTGACCTTGGCGCCCGCCATCGGCCAGCCATGCCCTGTCCCGGTGCCTAGCGCCGCGCGCACCCCGGCTTCGACCGCCGGGATGAACTCGGTTGGCACAGCGCCGCCGGTGACTTCATTGACGAAGGTGATATCCTCCGCCGGTTCCACCACCAGTTTGACCCGGGCGTATTGCCCCGGACCGCCCGATTGCTTGCGCAGCGTCCGGTCCACCTCTGCCCTTTTGGTCAAGGCTTCGCGATAGGCAACGCGCGGTTGGCCCAGTTTGGCCGCGACACCATGGGTCGTTGCGATCACCTCCAGACAGATCTGGAGGTGCAATTCACCCATGCCCGCGACCAAGGTTTGCCCGGTCTCTGGATCGGTGCCCACCCGCAAGGACGGATCTTCGCGCGCCATTGTCGCCAATGCCTGCCCCAGTTTGGACTGGGACGCGGCATCAGGTGCCTCGACCACGGCTTCGATCACCGGGTCGGGGCAGACCAGACCATCCAGCACCACTGGTGCCTTTGGATCCGACAAGGTATCGCCCGCCCGCACCGATTTCAGCCCCATGACCGCAACCACATCACCTGCTTCGGCATGGTCGAGATCGGTGTGATCATCGGCATGCATCTTCAGGATACGGCCTACGCGTTCGCGCGTGCCGGTGGTTGCATTCAGCACCGCCATGCCCTTGTCCAGCCGTCCTGCATAAAGCCGGATGGTCGACAAGGCCCCATGTTGGGTCTGCTTGGTTTTGCCAACCAAACCCAGCATTGGCGCTTTCGGGTCCGCTGCGCGCTGCACCGAGGTTCCGTCTGCGTCGCGCCCTTCAACCGCTGGGCGGTCCAAAGGCGAAGGGCAATAGGCCGCAATCGCGTCCATCAACGGTTGCACGCCTATGTTGCGATAGGCAGAGCCCGCCAGCACAGGCACGCCCGCGCCGCTGATGCAAGCCTGCCGGACCAGTTGGGTCAGCAGGGCGGCATCAATCGGCTTGCCCTCAAGATAAAGGGCAAGGGCGTGATCGTCCTGATCCACCACGTCTTCCACCAGCACTTGCCGGGCCTTTTCGGCCTGCGCGCGCAACGCATCGGGGATCGGCCCCACTTCCGGTTCCGTCGCCCCGTCAGACCATGTCAGCGCCTGCATCATGGTCAGATCGATCACACCGGACAGATCGCTTTCGGCCCCGATGGGCAGTTGCACCACAATCGGTTCCGCACCCAAACGGTCGCGAATGTCAGCCACGCAGCCGTCAAAGTCGGCACCCAAGCTGTCCATCTTGTTGATGAAACAAATGCGGGGCGTGCCATAGCGATCGGCCTGATGCCACACGGTTTCAGACTGTGGTTCCACACCGGAGACCGCAGAGAAAACCGCAACCGCACCATCCAGCACGCGCAAGGACCGTTCGACTTCAATCGTGAAATCGACGTGTCCCGGCGTGTCGATGATGGTGATATCGCAGCCCTGCCAATCTAGCGATGTGGCCGCAGCCGAGATCGTGATCCCGTGCGCCTTTTCCACGGCACGGCTGTCCATTTCGGTGTTCCCGGTATGGACGTCACCCGTTTTGTGGATCCGGCCTGCGTTGAACAGGATACGTTCGGTCAGCGTTGTTTTGCCCGCGTCCACATGGGCCATGATGCCAATGTTGCGGATGTTTTGCAGTGTGCGGGTCATGGCGACCCTCCTTTCCGTCAGGCGCATTTGGCCTGCCGCAGATCAGGACGGCAAGCGCAAACAGGCCCTATGCGCCTGCTCAAGGCGCGGTGTCATATCTGGTGAATGGCGAGGAAAGTTCCCTCGTGATGGAGACGCGCAAGAGTACCCCTGACGGATCGTCAGAGCGTCCCCAATATCTGGCTATCTTCGGTCATCACGCGCCTCCTTTGGCGTCTGAGGGTGAAGGGTTTATGTGAAGTGAGGCAGGTTCAAAGTCAATGATGCGGTTATGCCCACCACAAGCTGTGACGTGGTTGCATCAGGTGTCAGACCCGGTTCTGCTATTCGCCGTTGCTTCGTGCCGTTGCTTCGTGCCGTTCTGGACTTTGCCATGAAAAGTTGATTTTTTGCGCGCGACAAGAAATTGTATCGGTGCGCAAGTTTTATTTTTTACATGGCGGAGCGGGTGTTCATGGCGGGTCAAAAAATTCGGAATATGGAGGAGTTCGCCAGCGTCAGTGGCATATCGCGCCCGACGGTATCGAAATACTTTAACGATCCCGACAGCGTCAGGCCCAGCACCCGCGCCCGTATCGAAGCCGCGTTGGAGCAGCATGATTACCGCCCCAACATCTATGCGATGAACCAGAACCGCAAACTGACGAAGAATGTTGGCGTTGTGGTGCCGCTATTGTCCGACCCCTATTTCGCAGAGATCGCGCGCAACCTTGAACAAAGATGTATCGCTGCCGGATACCGTCCCACGCTGTTTAGTTCACATGGCGACCCAGCGTTGGAAGTTGAGGTTCTTGATACCTTGAGATCCTTGAAACCGGCGGGTGTGTTGTTGGCCCCATTGGGCCGTGCGTCAGACCGGCAGGCCTTGGAAAGGTTTTGCGCAGATGTACCAACACTGATCTTTGACAGTAGTGTGGATCAGATCGGTCTTGCTTTTGTGGGCTCTGACAATTTTCAGTTTACCGCCCATATCACTGATTACCTGTGCCGCACGGGTGAACCACCCTGCTTTTTTGAGATGAAGACGCCTGCGAACCCGAATGCGCATCGGCGCCGCCAAAGCTATCTCAACGCGATGGAGGCGTTTGGCCATGCCCCGAATGTTGTTTCGGTGGATGGTGAAGGCTGGGCGTTTGAGGAGATTGGGCGTTTGGGTGGCCATGATGCCCTGCAACAGGGCCGCTTTTCGACGAATACGATCCTGTGCAGCAACGACCGTTTGGCGATTGGTCTACTGACGGCGTGTTATGAGCAAGGCGTGCGTGTTGGGCGTGGCAAAGATTGTGCGATTCGGGTGGCGGGGCAGGACGGGCATCCGCATTCGCGCTATACCTGCCCGCCATTAACCACGATTTCACACAACTATGATGCGGTGTCCCAGACCGCGGCGGAGGCGCTGTTTACGGCGATCGAGGGGCAGGTATCGCCTTGGAAAAGCACACGTTTAGAAGGAAAGCTGATCTTGCGCGACTCCGCGTGATACCATTTTTCTTTACGCGCGTAAAAAATTGATTGACGCAGCGCCACCTACCCGACTAGCCTTGGATCATCACATCCATCTAGGGAGGAAACCGGATGTCTTTTAAGAGCACATTTTGTGCTGCGACTGCGCTTTCGCTGGTAACAGCAAGTGGCGCATTCGCAGACGCCCATTCCGCGACGATCACTATCGCAACCGTGAACAACGGCGATATGATCCGCATGCAGGGCTACACTGACAATTTCACCGCAGAAACCGGTATCGCCGTTGAGTGGGTGACACTGGAAGAAAACGTGCTGCGCCAGCGCGTCACGACGGACATCACCACCAAGGGTGGGGCGTTCGACATCATGACCATCGGCATGTACGAAACCCCGATCTGGGGTGCCAATGGCTGGCTGGTTCCGCTGGATGATCTGTCCGCAGAGTATGATGTGGACGACATTCTGCCCGCAATGGCAGGTGGTTTGTCCCATGAGGGTACGCTTTATGCGGCACCGTTTTATGGCGAAAGCTCCATGATCATGTATCGCACGGATCTGATGGAAGCCGCGGGCCTTGAGATGCCAGACGCCCCAACATGGGAATTCGTCGCTGAAGCTGCTGCTGCCATGACCGACCGTGACAACGACATAAACGGTATTTGCCTGCGTGGTAAGGCCGGTTGGGGCGAAGGTGGTGCGTTCATCACGGCGATGTCCAACTCCTTTGGTGCCCGTTGGTTCGACATGGATTGGAACGCACAGTTCGATACCGAGCAGTGGGCCAACACGTTGAATTTCTACAAGGGTATGATGGACGCTTCTGGCCCGTCTGGTTACGCGACGAATGGTTTCAATGAAAACCTGTCCCTGTTCAACCAAGGCAAATGCGGCATGTGGATTGACGCGACTGTTGCTGCGTCATTCGTTACCGGCGACGACTCCACCGTTGCTGACAGCGTTGGTTTTGCGCTGGCCCCAGATACGGGTCTGGGCAAGCGGTCCAACTGGTTGTGGGCATGGGCGCTGGCCATTCCGGCCGGTACCCAGCAGCAGGCAGAAGCCAAGCAGTTCATCGAGTGGGCGACATCCACCGATTATATCGAACTGGTTGCTGCCAATGAAGGTTGGGCAAACGTCCCACCGGGTGCGCGTACATCACTGTATGAAAACCCCAACTATATCGACGTGCCGTTTGCACAGATGACCCTGGATTCGATCCTGTCGGCTGATCCGAACGATTCCACCGTGGACCCAAGCCCTTATGTTGGCATCCAGTTCGCGGCCATTCCGGAGTTTGCAGGCATTGCCACCGAGGTGAGCCAGGAATTCTCTGCCGCTTACGCTGGTCAGCAGTCCATCGAGGAAGCGCTTGAGAAGGCGCAGGCGATCACGAATGAAGCAATGGAAGCCGCCGGCTACCGTTAAGCGTTCTGTCACCAGGGGGCGGGCGTTGTATCGCCCCCTGATCCCACATCATTATTCTTTTGTTCTGTGTTACGATCCCAGGCGGTGCGTCCGCCAATAGGAGGAGTACATCCAATGGCCACCAAAGCATCCCGATCCGCCGCCCGTATGATGATGGCGCCCGCCGTGGTCCTGCTATTGGGCTGGATGTTGGTCCCCCTGATCATGACCCTGTGGTTTTCATTCACGAAATACCTGCCGCTGCGCGGTGACAGTATTGAGCGTGGTCTCGATTGGGTGGGCTTTTCGAACTATAGCCGCTTTATTTCCTCAAGCTCTTTCTGGCCAAGCATCCAGACCACCCTGATCATGGTCGGTGGTGTGCTGTTGATCACCGTGGTGTTGGGCATTCTGTTGGCCATGCTTCTGGATCAACCGATGTGGGGCCAAGGGGTTGTTCGTATTCTGGTCATCGCCCCGTTTTTCGTGATGCCGACCGTATCCGCGTTGGTTTGGAAAAACATGCTGATGGATCCGGTCAACGGTATCTTTTCCCATCTATGGCGGTTTTTCGGGGCCGAACCGGTGGCATGGCTGCAAGATGCCTCGCTCAGTTCGATTGTCCTGATTGTGTCATGGCAGTGGTTGCCCTTTGCCACGCTGATCCTGTTGACGGCGATCCAGTCATTGGACAGTGAACAGCTGGAGGCTGCCGAAATGGATGGTGCCCCCGCGCTCAAACGGTTCTGGTTCATTGTGCTGCCACATCTGGCGCGTGCGATCACCATCGTCATTCTGATCCAGACGATTTTCCTGTTGTCGATCTTTGCCGAGATTTTCGTCACAACCGGCGGCGCCTTTGGCACCCGGACCCTGACCTATCTGATCTTTCAGCGGGTCATCGACAGCCAGAATATCGGGCTGGGGTCTGCGGGCGGTGTCTACGCCATCATCCTTGCCAATATCGTTGCCATCTTCCTGATGCGCATCGTCGGCAAGAACCTGGATACATAGGGGGGCCTTGACATGGCACGTGCCGTTACAACACAGCGCAAGATCATCACCACCGCCGCCGCATGGACCATCGGCCTGCTGATCTTCTTTCCGATCTACTGGACGATCCTGACCAGCTTTAAGACCGAAGCGCAGGCAATCAACGACCCGCCCTTGTTCTTTGCCTTTGACTGGACGTTGGAAAACTACGCCGTCGTGCAAGAGCGGTCTGATTATATGAAGTTCTTGTGGAATTCGGTGATCATCGCCGGCGGGTCCACGATCCTGGGTATTCTGGTGGCGATCCCCGCGGCCTGGTCGATGGCCTTTGTGCCATCGAAACGTACCAAGGATATCCTGCTGTGGATGCTGTCGACCAAGATGCTGCCTGCGGTGGGTGTGCTTTACCCGATCTCGCTGATCTTTGTGGAGTTCAACCTGCTGGATACGCGCGGTGGTCTGATGGTGGTCCTGATGCTGATCAATCTGCCGATCATCGTCTGGATGCTTTACACCTATTTCAAGGAAATCCCCGGCGAGATTTTGGAAGCGGCCCGTATGGATGGTGCCACGCTTAAGGAAGAACTGCTTTATGTGCTGACGCCAATGGCGATCCCCGGCATTGCGTCCACGGTATTGCTGAACTTTATCCTGGCCTGGAACGAAGCCTTCTGGACGCTGAACCTGACGGCGGCCAATGCGGCCCCGCTGACAGCCTTTATCGCCAGCTATTCCAGCCCCGAAGGTCTGTTCTTTGCCAAGCTAAGTGCGGCGTCGACCATGGCGATTGCGCCGATCCTCATCCTTGGCTGGTTCAGCCAGAAACAACTTGTCCGCGGCCTGACCTTTGGCGCGGTGAAATAACGCCCTCAAGCTGCGAAGCGACAGGGAAACAAAAGGACCTGAACGATGGGACAAATCCAACTCAAGCAGGTGACAAAGAGCTTTGGCGACGTGCAGGTCATTCCGCCCTTGGACCTGACCATTCATGACGGCGAATTCACCGTCTTTGTCGGCCCGTCGGGCTGTGGTAAATCCACCTTGCTCCGCCTGATCGCGGGGCTTGAGGATATCACCACCGGTCATATCGAGATCGACGGCAAGGACGCCACCGATGTGGTCCCGGCCAAGCGTGGTCTGGCCATGGTGTTCCAATCCTACGCGCTTTACCCGCATATGTCGGTGCGTAAGAACATCGCGTTTCCGTTGCGCATGGCAAAGATGGATCAAGCCGAAATCAATAAGCGCGTCGAAGGGGCAGCCGCGGTTTTGAACCTGACCGATTATCTGGATCGTAGGCCGGGCCAATTGTCCGGTGGCCAACGTCAGCGGGTCGCCATTGGTCGCGCGATTGTGCGTGAACCCGCAGCGTTCCTGTTTGATGAGCCACTGTCGAACCTTGATGCCGCCTTGCGCGTCGGCATGCGCATGGAAATCTCGGAACTGCACAAGAAACTTGCAACAACAATGGTTTACGTGACCCATGATCAGGTCGAAGCCATGACCATGGCCGACAAGATCGTGGTGCTACAAGCTGGCGTGATTGAGCAGGTCGGGTCCCCGCTTGAGTTGTACCGCACCCCGCGCAACACATTCGTCGCGGGCTTTATCGGCTCGCCCAAGATGAACCTGATCACCGGGGAAGAGGCTGCCAAGCACAACGCCCACACGATCGGCGTGCGCCCCGAACATATCGACGTTGTGGAAAGTGACGGCCAATGGCAGGGGACTGTCGGCGTGGCGGAGCATTTGGGATCTGACACGTTCTTTCACATCCATAACACCGGGCTGTCCGACACGATGACGGTGCGCGCCATCGGGGATGTGAGCCTGCGCCATGGTGATACGATCCACCTGACCCCAAGAGCTGCTGAAATTCATAGGTTTGATGCCGATGGATTGCGGATTGCGTGATGCGACTGTCCGGTAAATCTGCGCTGATTACCGGGGCCGCGCGTGGCATCGGGCTGGCCTTTGCCAAAGCCTATGTGGCCGAAGGCGCGCGGGTCGCCATTGCGGATATTGACGCGGCAGGCGCGCAACACGCCGCCCAAGAAATAGGGCCGATGGCCATTGCGGTTCAGATGGATGTGGCCAATCAGAACAGTATTGATGCCGGTGTTGCGGCCACTGTCGATGCATTTGGCCAGATTGATATCCTGATCAACAATGCCGCGATATTTTCGGCCGCACCCATCGATGAAATCACGCGCGCGGATTACGCCCGCGTCTTTGATATCAACGTCGCGGGCACGCTTTTTACCATGCAGGCCGTCGCCAGACATATGATCGCCAAGGGCGTCGCAGGCTGCATCATCAATATGGCGTCACAGGCGGGTCGCCGTGGCGAAAGCCTTGTCGCTGTCTATTGCGCGAGCAAGGCCGCGGTGATTTCGCTAACCCAATCGGCGGGACTGAACCTGATCCAGCATGGGATAAATGTGAACGCCATCGCACCGGGGGTTGTCGATGGGGAACACTGGGACGGTGTTGATGCGTTCTTTGCAAAATATGAAGGCAAAGCCCCCGGCCAGAAGAAGAAAGAGGTTGGCGCGGCCGTCCCATTCGGACGCATGGGAACAGCCGAGGATCTCACCGGAATGGCCGTGTTTCTGGCCAGCGATGACGCCGCTTATGTCGTCGCCCAGACCTATAACGTTGATGGTGGAAATTGGTTGAGCTGATGAGGGATCAAACAGATGGCAAAGACGCTATGAAACTCTCTGACGCGACCCTTGGCGACCTGCCCGATGGGATTTCAACCCCGGCTTACGACCGTTCAAAGCTGACCCCTGGGATTGTGCATATCGGTCTGGGAAATTTTCATCGCGCCCATCAGGCGTGGTATCTGCATCGGCTGATGCAGCAAGGCTTGGCGCATGATTGGGCGATCATTGGCGCGGGCGTCCGCCCCGGTGATGCGCTGATGCGTGACCGGTTGCTGCAGCAGGATTGCCTGACCACATTGGTGGAACTGGACCCCGATAGCGCATCGGTCGAAATTATCGGGTCCATGATTGATTTTGTGGCCATTGATGACACAAACGCCCCGTTGATTGCGGCAATGTCTGATCCGCGCATCCGGATCGTATCGCTTACCGTCACCGAAGGCGGTTATTACCAGTCAGAGGATGGTGGTCTTGATACTGATCACCCTGACATCGCACATGACATGGCCAAACCTGACCGACCCGTCACTGCCTTTGGGGCGATGATTGCCGCCTATCGTGCGCGGCGTGATGCCGGGCATCCAGCGTTTACAGGTCAATGCTGCGATAATCTTGAGAATAATGGCGACGTTTTGCGGCGCACCATTGTCGGCCTGGCCCGGTTGTCTGACCCCGCCCTAGCCCAATGGATCGATGACAACGCGCGTTTTCCCAATGCGATGGTTGATTGCATTGTGCCCGCGACCGGTGAGGCAGAGCTGTCCTTTGTCCAGAACCTTGGGGTTGATGACGCAGCACCTGTGACCCATGAAAACTATCGCCAATGGGTGATCGAGGATCGCTTTTGCGCGGGCCGCCCGCCGTGGGAACAGGCGGGTGCCACCATGACAGATAATGTCCACCCTTATGAAAGCATGAAAATTCGCGTCCTTAACGCAGGTCATCAGGTATTGGCCAATGCGGGTGAGATACTGGGGCTGGACACAATCGCCGACTGCATGGCCGATCCGGTCATTGCCGCGTTCTTTCACAAGGTGCAGACCGAAGAAATTCTGCCCTATGTTGATGCCGTGGATGGGATGGCGGCACTGGATTATCTTGCCTTGATCGAAAGGCGTTTTGCCAATCCAAAAATTCGCGACACCACGCGCCGGGTCGCGTTTGACGGGTCCGCGCGGCATCCCGGTTTTGTTCTGCCCATCTTGCGGGACGCGCTGGCCGCAGGCGGGTCAATCGCTGGGCTTGCCCTGGTCGAGGCGCTGTGGGCGCGGATGTGTGCGGGCATGCGTGAAGATGGCACAGCGATTGAACCAAATGATCCGTTTTGGGACCAGCTTTCTGAAGCGGCAATGCGTGCGAAGTCACAGCCATCTGCCTGGCTAGAGATGCGTCAGCCCTATGGTGATCTGGCTGGCGATGGGCGCTTTGCTGACGCTTTTTCGCGGTGGCTTACGACGATCTGGGTCGATGGCACCCAAGCCGCCTTGAAGGCTTACGCTACCTAAGCGGTTTGTTTGGCAGGCCGGTCGCCGACTATGCAGCAGCCAGGCAAATAGGATGA
This sequence comes from uncultured Paracoccaceae bacterium, assembly GCA_947489445.1. Taxonomy (GTDB): domain Bacteria; phylum Pseudomonadota; class Alphaproteobacteria; order Rhodobacterales; family Rhodobacteraceae; genus Yoonia. Next base: position 75,167 of record CANLDN010000012.1, on the reverse strand, counting down.
CCTGGATGTGTGATTTGCTGTTAAGATGACAATCTCAGATGCGGCTGCGTCTTCAGACACCTGCCATTCACTGAATCATTTGCGAACTGGTAAGATGCGGACAAAGCGGCCTTGCGCAGTCGCGGCTATTGCTGACGCAGCATTCGTTCGCACCCGCAGCACCGATTCGTTTTGCCGTGCGGCAGTGTCGTCAAAGCAGTCATTCACATGCGCCAAATTTGCCTAGACCCAGACCGCCCCTTTGCCGCAAGTCATTCTAATTTACCAGACGCAGGACAAAACTGCAGGTTATCGATCGAATTCAACCGTCTGCTTTGCGCACGTTGTGTCAGCTGCGATACTCTGGATTCTCGTAGCCGAAACGCGCGCCGGCGTCCCATGCGTTTCGATCATTGCCCTGCTTAGGGTATCCACCCGCTTGTTTGAGCATGTGCGCCAGATGCATGAGGTTCCAAGTCATGATAGTGGTGTTGCGCTGCGTGAATTCGTTGTCAAATCCAACACGACTGCCGTCATCCTGTTTGTCGCCGTAAGAGGGACCAGGTCCGGCTTCTCCGATCCAGCCGCAATCGGCTTGTGGCGGAATTGAGTAACCCAAATGGCTCATCGCGTAACCGATGGTCATCGCTGCGTGTTTTATGCCGTCCTCGTTGCCCGTCACAACGCAACCTGCAACCTTACCGTAAAAGACAGACTGTCCTTTGGCGTTCAATTCACCGGACATGCCGTAAAGCCGTTCAATCAATATGCGACAAACAGAAGACTCCTCGCCAAGCCACAACGGTGTCCCGATGACAAGAATGTCCGCCGCGAGAACCTTTTCCCAAAGCTGGGGCCAATCATCATTGTCCCATCCATGCTCGGTCATATCTGGATAAATGCCAGGAGGAATCTGATGACTGAGCATGTGCAAATGCTCGACTGAAACGCCTTGATCAGTCATGATTTTGGCCGATGCGTTCATGAGTAACTTGGTGTGGCTTTCTGACGGCTCGCGCTTCAGTGACGTATTGACGAAGAGTGCCTTGAGATTTGATAGTTCCGACATAGTGGGTTTCTCCCATGAAATTCTTGCGATCGAGGCGCGTAAGGCTGACGATCAGTTGGGTTGTTTAGAGATTGATGATCGCCAATTTGTCTTGGGTCATGTCGTGCATCGTGTAGCCAATGCCACCTGTGCCGTACCCAGACTGCTTCCGCCCGGCAAATGGCATCCAGTCCACACGGAAGGCAGTGTGATCGTTCACCATAACAGCGGTCGCATCTAGTTCCTCAACGGCGCGCATCGCGATGCCCATACTCTTGGAAAAGACGGAAGCCTGAAACGCGAAGGGCAACGCGTTCGCCTGTTGGATCGCAGCTTCTATGGTGTCGTAGTCATAAACGCAGACGACGGGACCGAAAATCTCTTGCTGTGAGACCTTTGCCTCATGAGGAGGGCGGAGCAAGACTGTTGGAGCGTAGGTCGTCTCGCTGAGCTTTTCGCCACCGGTGATGACCTTGGTGCCAGCATCTTTGGCTTCATCAATCCAGCTCGCCACACGCGCGACTTCAGGTGGGCGGATCAATGGGCCTGCGTCCGTATCCTCGTGTATGGCGTTGCCGACCATCAGTTTGGAAGCGGCATCGGCGATATGGTGAGCGATATCATCAGCCAAGTCATTCGGGGCAAAAATGCGTTGAACCGAAACGCAAACCTGACCGGAGTGATAGAATCCGCCTTTGACAAGACTGGGAATCATCGTCTGAATATCTGCGGTGTCGTCAATGATGACTGGAGCAGCACCGCCATGTTCAAGCGCGCATCGCGTACCGGGGGCAAGTTTCGAGCGAAGAGTCCATCCAACTTTGCCTGACCCGATGAAGGTAAAAAACGCTACGCGCGGATCGGTCGCCATTTTCTCGGCCGTGGGAATGTCGCAAGGGACGAAACGGCACCATTCTTCCGGCAGCCCGGCTTCGTAAAGAATATCGGTAAAGGCTTTACAAGAAAGAGGCGTATCGTCGGCCGGTTTGACCAGTACGGGACAGCCCGTCGCGACAGCGGGGGCGACCTGATGAACGATCAAATTCAACGGATGGTTAAAGGCCGAGATAGCAACAACCGGTCCAATTGGTTCGCGTTGCGTGAAGGCGATGCGACCTGCTCCTGCTTCGGTTAAATCCATAGGGATTTGCTTACCCGCGAGTGCACCCATTTCAGAGATACAAAGACCGACGCCGTCGATTGCGCGTGTTACTTCAACCCGTGCATCAACTATTGGTTTGCCGCCTTCATTGGCGATCTGAAAAGCCAGATCTTCAAACCGGTCCTGCATCAACTGACCCGCCTTGCGTAGGATGGCTGCACGTTGATGGGTAGGTAGCCAGTTTTTACGATTGGCGTGTAGTCGCGACGCCTGCGTTAGGAACGCATCAATACTGTCCCAAGAAACAAGTGGTACTTCACCGATTTGTTCACGGTCAAACGGGTTAACGACTTCGAGTATCTTTGCACTGCTCACAGCAAGCACGTCTTTGCGGCAAGTTCGTCGATCAAGACCTTTTGGTTCTCTGAATAATCCACCGGCAAGTCGATCAAGTGAACGCCGCCTGCTTCAAAGGCCGCGTTGATCGTTGGGACAAGATCTTCCGTCGCCGCAACTCTGTGTCCGGTCGCACCGTAGCTTTCGGCGTACCTCACGAAGTCAGGATTATCGAATTCAAGCCCCCAGTCCTCAAACCCTAGCCCTGCCTGTTTCCAGCGGATCATGCCGTAGGAGCTATCACTAAGCACCATCACAACAAGATTCAGCTTCATGCGTATCGCAGTTTCAAGCTCTTGGCTGTTCATCATGAAGCCACCGTCGCCGCAAATCGCCATTACGCGCCGATCAGGATTCAGAAAGGCCGCAGCCATTGCTGAAGGCAACCCTGCACCCATGGTTGCCAGCGCGTTGTCGAGGAGCACTGTGTTGGGCTCATAGGCCTTGTAATTACGCGCATACCAGATTTTGTAGATGCCGTTGTCTAGCGCGATGATGTCTTTGTCCCCCATCGCCCGACGGGTATCTGCAACAAACCGTTGCGGCTTGACCGGGAAACACGGATCGTCCACGCCCTCATGAAGATGTCGCTCGACTTCAGCTTTAACGGTGCCGAAATAGGTTCTGTCAAAATCACATTTATCGCCCAATGCTTGCTGGAGCTTTTTGACCGAAGTGGCGAGGTCGCCGACGACTTCGACCTGAGGAAAATAGACCTGATCGACCTGTGCGGATTTATAATTTACGTGGATGACCTCTTTGCCCCCGTCTTCCATAAAGAATGGCGGCTTTTCCACGACGTCATGGCCAAAATTGATGATGAGGTCCGCGCGATCCAAGACGCAATGCAGATAGTCGTTGTCTGACAACGCGGCGGTACCAAGGAACAGGTCGGAACGCTCATCAACGACACCCTTCCCCATCTGCGTGCAGAAGAACGGGATGCCGGTTGAGTCAACGAAATCTGAAATCGCGCTGCGCGCTTGTTTGCGGTTCGCACCCGCGCCAAGCAGAACAAGAGGCATCTTGGCTGTTTTGATCAAACTGGCCGCGTCTTTGATGGCTGCGTCGCTTGCAAACGCATAGTGGCGCGGATGAGGCGGGATAACTGGAGCGTCGCATTGCTCTTCAGCTATGTCTTCAGGCAGCTCAAGCAGGACAGCACCAGGTCTTTCTTCGCTCGCCAAACGAAAAGCTTCCCGCACCAGTGAAGGTATCGCATTGCCGTGTACGATTTGCTCGGATAATTTACAGATCGGGTCATACAGACTTACGATATCGATGATCTGGAATTGACCCTGCTTGGAGGTCTTGATCGGCTTTTGCCCGGTTATCATGATGAGTGGAAACCCACCCAGATGAGCATAGGCTGCTGGTGTTGTTAAGTTCGTGGCACCCGGCCCTAGCGTTGCCATGCAGACGCCCGGCTTGCCAGTTAGGCGACCATAGGTTGCCGCCATAAAGCCTGCACCTTGTTCGTGTCGGGTCAGTACGAGCTCGATGCTGGACGTGCGCAGTGACTCCAAAATATCAAGATTTTCTTCGCCGGGCACTGCAAAGATCTGCTCAACCCCTTCAGCTTCTAACGCTTTGACGAACAGGTCGGACGCTTTGACAGATTGGCTCTTGGGATCGGTCATATTTGAAATGTTCCTTAAGGGTTGCAGGCATAGTCTGAGCGACCCAGGAAGCAACGCCAAACGTCTTTTATGGCAGTCGTTCACTTGGCCGGTGTATTCTGAAACCTGCACCAACACGACGCGCGCTGGTGCAGGTGCAGGTGCAAGATCTAGGTTGCGGCGTTCAGTTTTTGATAAACCAGCCCCATCACAGTTCCGAAGATGACGTGAAGAACGAAGGTCATCACAGGCACCATCATTCCGATGCTCATGCCAAAAATACCGTTTCCAGCAAGCGGCATGAACGCAATCATCATGCCAAGCCAGGCCGCAATACCAAACGCAATTCCGGCGACGACGTCAGACCCCGGAAGCATCCCCCGGAACTGTGCAAAGGCGGCACCAAAGACAGCGCCCAGTACAAAGTGCGCGATCCAGCCCAGTAACATCGAAGCGGGCAACCCGACCGTCGACAAAACGGCGACCCAATCACCGATAACATTAAACTCGGGCAGCATACCCATGATCGATTTCATGACCATCATCACAGACAACACCATCGTTGCTGCCAAGCCTGCTAGTACACCGTTCTTCATATTTCCGTCCCTTTTTTGTTGTCTATTTTTTCTGCACTTCAGTGTGCTCAAGGATTGGATGCGCTGAGCGGACAAAAGGTTACAGTTTTTCGCTGACGCGATTGCATTACGTAGTTCTGGTGATGACGGGACGTGCTGAACCGTCAATCTTTTGGGTTTCTGGGCATGGGTGCATCCGCGACGTCTTTCTCCCATACCGGCGCGCAAGAGGTGCAGCTGTTACGCCATGAAGCAATGCGCTGATCGAGACGGCGTTGATCGCGGTATACAAGATTTGGTCTGCAAGGTCGTCCGCAATCTGATCCACGACAAGCAGTGCAAATAACGCACTGGCAAGGCCGCGTGGACCAAACCAACCAAAGAAAACGCGTGTGGTTGGCGATGCATCGGTTCCGACGAGCGACAGATAGATCGCAAGCGGGCGGACGACAAACAGGCTTAGCAATATGAAAGCCAGCATTTGCCATGTGAGGTAGGAAATCGCTTCGGGCACCATCGCGGCACCTAGCAAAAGGAAAGCGGACCAAGAGAGTAATTGTCCTTCGCCTTCCGTAAACTCAAAAATGAATTTGCACCGTCCTTTCACCAGTCCGCCAAAGGACAGCCCCGCGATGAAGGCAGAGATAAACCCATTTCCGCCGACTAAAGTTGCGCCGAGATAAGCAACACCAGCCAAGGCCAGGACGCCGGGGCCTTCGTATAAATCTGTCGTTAGGTTTGCCGCTTTGGCACGCAAAAATACGGACCCCCCGATTGCTCCAACTGCGCCCCCGGTCAAGGGGCCAAGCAGCAGTTGCATCGCAACAAATATGATCCAATCAGTGCCAGCCTGCTCGGTGTGGACGACGGTCAGGCTCGCAAACAAAAGAACCGCAGGCAGTGCCAACCCATCGTTCAAACCGCTTTCAACAGTTAGGGCACGTCGAGGTCGCATCGGAACATCAGGATGTGTGACAACGGCTTGCCCCAATGCCGCATCGGTGGCTGCAAGAATTGATGCGATTAGAGCAGCTGCGACGATAGGCCATTCAGGAAACAAAACCATCGCAGCGACCGTTCCAAATGCAATCGAAAGCGGCAGTCCTATAGTTAGCATCCGTACTGGCCACGTGTGCCGGATGCGGAGCGCAGAAAGGTCAATCTGCGCTGCATCAAGAAACAACAAGATGATCAAAGCAATTTCTGCAACCGGATGGAGCAGGGTTTCTGACGCCTCTTGAGACATCAAGCCACTGCTCGACAGGACAGCGCCAAGTGCAATGAAAATCATGGGTGCCGTCAAGACGGTCGACGACAGCTTTTGCGCTACCAAACAATACGCCGCGGTCGCAAAGCAAATGAGCAGGAGGCCTGTCATCTAAACGTCATCGCATTGCGCCGATCCTTAAAACTATGACATGCGGTCCATTGTGCGCAATTATTGCACCCTAATTGGGTTTGCGGCCAAACACACCCCTACTTTTGCCTTGCGGCCAGAACAGCTCTGACCAGATCTTCTGGCACGTCAGCAAGGTCAGACTTGATCTCATCCGACATGTCCTTCACGCACTTCATCGCGCGCTCATAGTCTGCAAGGTACCGCTTACAGTCTCGGCAAACCAACAGATGCCGACGAAAGATTCGCAGCTCCTCTTTGGTCAGTTCACCGTCCAAATACGCAACAATAAAGTCCTCAAACTGCGCACACGTGATCATGCCAGGCAGTTTGAACAATATGCCGTTTAGCACGCGTCGAATGCTGCCAACCTTCGCTGTCAAAACTTTCCTCCAGCCAGAAATGGGCCCAGACTTTTTTTGAGCGCAGCACGGGCGCGATGCAAACGCACCTTCACATTCGCTTCACTGATGTCCAGAACCGTAGCAACCTGTGCAGTCGTCATCTCCTCTATGTCTCGCAAATAAAGAACGATCCGATATTGGTCAGGTAACGCTAAGATGAGGCGTTGGACTTCATCTTGCTGCTGCTTCTTCGACAGAATTGTCTCGCCCGTCTCACGGTTGATTGTCTCTTCCGCAAACCGGCATCCATTCTTGTCAAACCGGGGCAACATCGCGTCGATCAAGCTTTCTTCACGACTCTTGTCTTTGCGCCGGATCATAAGTGCTTCGTTCACAACGATCCTGTACATCCAGGTCTTCATCGATGAACGACCCTCAAATTGGTCAAGACCCTTATGTATCTTTAAGAAAGCCAGTTGCGCCGCATCCTCTGCTTTCGCATGATCCTTCAGAATAACATTTGCCAAAGCCAGGATCCATGTGACGTTGGTGCGTACCAAGACTTCAAAGTCCACGTCGCTATCGGCTCTTGAAATAGGATTTCGTACTTGACTGGGGCCTGTATTCGAATTTTTCATTTGGCCCCGATAACAACCCAAAATTATCAAGGGTCAGGGCTTCCTACCCTATCTAGAGGCTTTCGTGGGAAAAACTTTGGGGCTCCTTGCTAGGGGTATTTGACGGAGCGCCCCCTGTTACTGCGTTCTGGCTCAATCAGCCGTTTATCGGGGTCGGCCAAATAGCAAAAACCTCGAATGGAAAGTGGTCATATGTCTTTGCAGGTTGTTTGCTTAGCGAACAGCCGCTGCGCAGACCGCAACCTCATTACCGTATCATGGCGCTTGGTGGTAGGTATGGTTCTACATGACTGCTTTTAGCGCTTCGCGGCCCTATGAACACGCTGCAGCATCCGACACATTGGGCTCAGCACTGACCATCGCAACGTAGCTGACGGGCAATTGCTTTGAGATGGCGAACGGTCGGACCGTTCGCCAAGCTAGCTCAGATGTCGATACGCTCAGCGATGCTCAGGGCATCTTCAAGTTCGACGCCAAGGTAGCGCACTGTGCTGTCGACCTTTGTGTGACCAAGCAGCAGTTGGACCGCGCGGAGGTTGCCGGTCTTTCGGTAGATCTCCGCTGCCTTTGTCCGACGTAGCGAATGGGTGCCATATCCACTTGGCTCTAACCCAATCGCCGTGACCCAATCACGAACTAGCCGTCCATACTGGCGAGTCGAGATATGTGGGCGGTCATGGAAGCGGCTCGGGAACATAAACCGACACGCAAGCATCTCGGGTGATTTTACCCAGGCCAAGACGGTTTCACGCGTGTTTTCCGTCAGTTCAAACTGTACCGGCCGCTTAGTCTTGCTCTGGACCACCGACACGCGTTCACGAACGCGGTCATCTTTGGCAAGGTCAGAAACAGCCAGTTTGACCAGATCACAGCCACGCAGCTTGCTGTCGATGGCGACGTTAAACAAAGCCAGATCGCGTAGATAACCCGCCAGTTCGAGCCGCGCTCGGATCGCCCAGACCTGTCTTGGCAACAGGGGCCGCTTCTGACCGATGATGCGTCCTTTGTTCCAGGCTTTGCGCTTGGGGGTGACTGCAGGAAGTTGGACTCTTGGCATGATATGCCCTCCGATCCTCCCTCCATACCCAATCATCAGCACCGCGCTGACAGGACAACCTTACAATCTTAAGGAATGGCAGGTGTCAGAGGCGCCCAAGATCGGACGTTGCCTCACAAGCAGAGGGCCGCTCTCAACCCAATCCATTCACTCACTGTGTGCAGCAAAGGTTGGCTTCAAGGAGTGGCAGGTACGTCAATTTCCGAACTTAAGGCTTCTTGAACATTCCGGTCTACGCGGGGGCAAGGCTTGGAAAAACATTATTAACCTATACTACTTGCTGCTGAATATCTTTTTGTGTTGGGAAAATCATATGAATGCTGTTGTGCGCCACAATGTAAAGACGACTGGCTCTGATGCGCGTGCTATCGTTTTTGCCCATGGATTTGGGTGCGACCAGTCCATGTGGCGGCACGTTGCGCCACACTTCGAAGACAGCTTCAGCGTAATTACTTTTGACCACATAGGTGCGGGTGGTTCTGATGCGGAGGGATACGATCCTGCGAAATATGACACGCTCAATGGATATGCCTCAGACGTTATCGACATTGGCGAAGAACTGAACATCCGCGACGGCATCCTCGTTGGGCATTCTGTTAGTGCGATGATCGGCGCTCTCGCGCATGTTGAGCGGCCTGACATGTTTTCGACTTTGGTGATGGTCGGACCCTCGCCGCGCTACATTGACGACACGTCTTACAAAGGTGGCTTTACAGTTGACGACATCAAGGACTTGCTCACATCTCTGGAAGAAAACCCGCTTGCCTGGTCAGCTTCAATGGCGCCGATGATTGTTGGCAATCCTGATGCACCGGAACATGGGCAAGAACTTGCAGACAGCATCTGCAAACTTGATCCCGTGATTGCAAATGGTTTCGCCCGTGCGACGTTTACCTCCGACAATCGGGAGGATCTATCCAAGATTTCTGCAAAGACGCTCATCCTTCAATGTCGCGACGACATTATCGCATCCGAATACGTAGGCAGGTACGTGCATGACAAAATTCCCGGAAGCGAGTTTGTTTTGTTGGATGCGACAGGCCACTGCCCAAACCTGACGGCACCTGAACAGGTGATCTCGGCTATCCGCAACTTCGTGTCATGACAGATAACAAAAATGGGAGCTTTGGGCCTGATACGGCCCCTGCGCGATACGGTCTACTGACAATTAATCAAACAGGAACGATAGTTGCTGTGAACGAGAGGCTGGCCAATTGGTTGGGTCTGGACGCCTTTCAAATGACAGGTGCGCCGTTCGTGGAGATGCTGACAAAGGCCAGCCGTGTTGTTTTTGAAACCTCAATCGTTCCGCTTTTGTCTCTCAACGGGCACGTCGATGGGGTCAGCTTTGATCTAAAAGACGCCGAAGCGAATAAGCTGCCGGTCTTGCTGAGTGCAGAAGAAACAGGTTCCAGCGAACGCAAAGTGACCAGCTTCGTGTTTCTACTAGCAGATGCACGACGCGCGTATGAACGTGACCTAAGCGACGCTCGCGCGAAAGCGGAAGACCGATTGACGACGTCTTTGCATGAAGCCCAGCTACGTGAGCAATTCATAGCTATACTTGGACATGATCTGCGGAATCCGTTGGCGTCGATCAGTTCGGCGATGAACATCCTATCGCGAGAACCACTCAGTCAACGCAGTCAAGACATCGTTGAGCTGACCAACGGCAGCGTACAACGCATGTCACTCCTCATTCAGAATGTGCTTGATTTTGCGCGAAACCGCTTGGGCAGCGGCATTCATCTGACAGAAACTGCTGGACCGGCGTTGAAGGCCGAAATTGACCAGGTAGTTGCTGAGTTGCGCTCGTCACAGGCGGATCGAAAAATACAACTGGAGATTGGCGATCTAGATACAGTCAGGTGTGATGTTCCAAAGGTTGGTCAACTTCTGTCAAACCTTTTAGGAAATGCAGTGACTTACGGCGATCCATCAAAGCCAATTCAGGTCAGGGCCGTCAAGCCAAGCGCGAATAGTTTTGAGCTAAGTGTTAAAAACTATGGGGCGCCCATCCCTGAGACAGCTATGGCGAGGCTCTTTGATCCCTTCGTCCGAAGCACCAGTCAAGAGGATCAGCAAGGTTTAGGGCTTGGACTGCACATTGCGTCTGAAATTGCGAAGGCTCACGGCGGAAGCTTGCGCGTCAGATCTGATGACAGCTTCACGTGCTTCACCTTGCTCATTCCACTGAGCGTTTCAAACTAGTCTGGCTCTCTGGCGACAAATAGATTTGCCATGCAGAAAGCTGGCTTAAGTTCTTGGCTGTTAGCGCACCCCACTGCAACTTCGAAGTCAACGAGCCCGATGTCGCAATTGCTGACGTTGACCCTTCAAAACTGAACGGCAGTTTTCTCCGCGACCTATGAGTTGCCCCGAAAAACCTCGCTGCGCGGTGAACGGATGGCAGCAGTGCCCGCCGCCTCGCGGCATCCTAGACCGAGCAACTGCAGCAAATTTTGTGCTGCGGGCGCATGCAGCGAGAAAAGCTGACGACCGCCTTGGGCTCCTTTGACCCTTTCGCGGTGCGTCGCAAGAATGGCGGTTTATAATACTAAACTACCCCTACCGAAGCAGACCCCGACGAGGTGCGCCGCCTTGTCGCCGGGTAGCCCGGCCCTAGCTTTGCACGAGCAAGAGGAGTTTGCATGCGCGCATTGATTATCGGGGCAAGCGGGGGGATTGGGTCGGCGGTGGTTGACCAGTTGCGCGGGCAAAAATGGGACGTGGTCACGCTGTCGCGGTTGGAGGACGGGTTTGATGTGGGCAAGCCTGAGACGATCACCCGTGCAATGGGCTTATTGGACGGGCCGTTTGATCTGATCTTTGTTGCGGTTGGCATTTTGGCCCCGCTTTGGGGCAAACCGGAAAAGGCGCTGTCGGCCATCAAGGCAGAGGATATGGCGCGGGTTTTTGCGGTCAATACGATCGGGCCCGCGCTGATCCTGCAACATGTCGCGCGGTTATTGCCCAAGGATGGGCGCGGTGTTGTTGCGACCTTGTCCGCGCGGGTGGGGTCGATCGGGGATAACCGGATCGGTGGTTGGTATTCTTATCGCGCATCCAAGGCCGCGCTGAACCAGATCATTCACGGTGCCGCGATCGAGCTGGGCCGGTCCCATAAGAAATCGATCTGCGTGGCGCTGCACCCTGGTACCGTTGAAACGCCATTTACCACCAATTACGCAGGCCGGCACAAAACAGTTCCGGCATCTGAGGCGGCGGCAAACCTGTTAGCGGTGATTGATGATCTGACCCCCGCCCAGTCCGGTGGATTTTATGATTATGCTGGGCAAGAGATCCCGTGGTGAGACTGGTTCTTGTTCTTGGCGATCAGTTGTCGCCCAATCTGTCCGCCTTGCGAAAATGCGACAAGGACGGTGATGTCGTGGTCATGGCAGAGGTGGCGGATGAGGCGGAATATGTCCCTCATCACCCCAAGAAGATTGCATTCCTTTTTGCTGCGATGCGCAAATTCGCAGCTAAGCTGCGCGATGACGGGTGGCAGGTGGCCTATACCACGCTGGACGATCCCGACAATTGCGGGTCGATCACCGGAGAGTTGATCCGCCGCGCGTCAGAGTATGATGCCAAGGGTGTCGTCTACACCGAACCCGGTGAATGGCGGTTGATCGAGGCGTTGGGTGACATGCCCCTGAAGACCCATCAACTGCCCGATGACCGCTTCATCGCCAGCCATCAGGAATTTGATGATTGGGCCGACGGGCGCAAGCAATTGCGGATGGAGTATTTCTATCGCGATATGCGCCGCAAGACGGGCCTTTTGATGGATGGTGATCAGCCTGAAGGGGGCAAGTGGAATTACGACCATGACAACCGCAAGCCGGCACCGGACCAAGTGGATTACAGTGGCCCGATGCAGTTCACGCCGGATGATGTTGTGGCAGAGGTGCTGGATCTGGTTGACGATCACTTTGCCGACAATTTCGGCACCCTGCGCCCCTTCTGGTTTGCCACCGATACCGGGCAGGCGCGGCAGCATCTGGCGCATTGGATCAGAGGGGGCCTGCCCAAATTCGGCGATTTTCAGGATGCGATGCTGAATGACCACCGGTTCCTGTATCACGCGATTATTGGGCTCTATCTGAACGCAGGGCTGCTTGATCCGCTTGAGGTCTGCGAACGCGCCGAACAGGCGTACAAGGATGGTGACGCACCCCTGAACGCGGTTGAGGGGTTTATCCGTCAGATCATCGGTTGGCGCGAATATGTGCGTGGCATCTATTTCCGTGAAGGGCCGGATTACGTGACCCGCAATGCGCTGGGCCATGATCGCAAGCTGCCTGCCATGTATTGGGGCGGCGAAACCCGCATGAACTGTATGGCCAAATCTGTAGCCCAGACAGAGGCCGAGGCTTATGCCCACCACATCCAACGCCTGATGGTCACGGGCAACTTTGCCCTGCTGGCGGGGATTGATCCGGCTGAGGTGCATGAATGGTATCTGGCGGTTTATGCCGATGCCTATGAATGGGTCGAGGCCCCCAATGTGATTGGTATGTCCCAATTCGCCGATGACGGGATCATCGCGTCAAAACCCTATATCTCATCAGGCAACTACATCCATAAAATGTCTGATTATTGCGGGTCTTGCGCCTATAAGGTGAAGGACAAAACCGGCGCGGATGCTTGTCCGTTCAACCTGCTTTATTGGCATTTCCTGGATCGACACAGAGACCGGTTCACGGGCAATCCACGCATGGGCAATATGTACCGCGTTTGGGACAAGATGGACGAAGATCGGCGGGACACGGTGTTGGCAGAGGCTCATGCGGTGTTGCAGAAACTTGACAGCGGTGGCGTGATTTAGGCGAAATCGGCGGGCAGGACTTCGCCCAATCAGTCGACATGTCTTTCATTGCATCGTCAACAATTACATTCCAGCGCTATGATTGAATACAAATCACATCATAATAACGCTTTGAGGAAACATATTATGAAATGTACCCAATTATTAAGCGCGGTTGCCGTCTGCTTCATACCGTTTGCGGCCATTGGGCAAACGGCCACACCGGACATCAGCGGTGAAATCACAACAACGCCGCAAGCCATTCAATTTGCCTTGGACGTTGTGGGGGTGGTCGATACGCCGACATTGCGCATCACGGAAATGGAAACCCAGTTTTCGCCACGTGGCAATCGCTGGGAGATTGATTTTCGCGATGGCGAACTGACCTATGAAGTTGTCATCGAACAGGATCGCGATTTTGATATGGATCGGGACATCGAAGAAGAGGGTGACCGGCCCGATTTTTGGCAGACCTTACCGGCAGTGGCCGAAGAACAATTGCCAGAAACCTATCTGGATCGGGCCAAACAGATACTGCTTGCATTCAACCCAAGCTATGTGGCGACTGGTCGGGCGCTGGTCGAATTTGAAACCTGCGACATACCCGCAGTCGGCAAGCAAAGCGATTACGCAAACGGTTGTAGATACGACAAGCCCCTGCAGGTCCGCACGGTTTTCGTTGAGATCACCGCACCGGTCCGCGGCGAAGATCGTACCTTTTTCAAGGCCGTTATATTCGGTGATGGTGATCTGGCTACGGAACTGACCGATGCGTCTGTGTCTGGCAATTGGTAACGTAACACGGTCACGCTGCTGGTACACCGCGATGCATCAATGCGGTGTGTTTGCGCAGGCCCGGAAGCAATAAAAGCTCCGGGTCGTGATACCCGGAGCCATCTGGTAGATTATTGTTGGACGATCAGTTCCCGCCGTTGGTTTCCGATACCAGCGCACCGTCCGACCAGATTCCGACGCTTTCCTGACCGGTGGCATATGTCATCTTGCCGTTGCCTTCACGGCGACCGCGCACGAACGATCCTTCGTAGACATCGCCATTTGCATATGTGGCCACGCCTTCGCCGCTGATCTCACCATCGACCCAATCGCCGACATAGGTGAAACCGTCTGGCAGGGTGATTTCACCTTTGCCGTTACGTTGCCCGTTCAGGAAGCCGCCGACATAGATCGTGCCGTCTGCGTATACTGCCCGGCCATCGCCATTGCGCTGCCCTTCGGACCAGTCGCCTTCGTAGACATACCCATCGGCATAGGTCATTTTGCCTTGCCCGTGGTTCTTGGCATTCAGGAACTCACCTTCGTAGACCAAGCCATTTGCATATGTTGCAACACCCCGGCCATTGATCACGCCCTGATCCCAATTGCCTTCGTAGGTGGATCCATCGGGATAGGTGATTGTGCCGGTGCCATCGGCCAGATCGCCTGCAAAGCTGCCCACATAGACAGACCCGTCAGGGTAGGTGACCTCACCATTGCCTTCGATCTTCCCTTCGACCCAGTCGCCAACATAAATGTAGCCGTCAGTCCCCCGGAAAGTCCCCGTGCCGTGGCGGCGGTCATTGGCAAATGTGCCCGTGTAAGTGTCGCCGTTGGCATAGGTGACGCTGCCTTCGCCTTCGCGGCGGCCCGCAACCAGTTCGCCTTCGTAAATATCGCCATTGGGTTGGGATAGTTTCCCGCGGCCCTGGATTTGGCCATCAACCCATGCACCCGCATAGACCAGACCGTCGGCCATGGTCAGCGTACCGGTGCCGTCGCGTTCACCACCGCGCAATGCGCCTTCATAGACCGCACCATCGGGGTAGGTGATTGTGCCTTGGCCTTCTTTCACGCCATTGACCCAGGCACCTTCGTAGACGTAACCGCCGGGGCTGGTCATGATGCCAATACCGTGGTGCATCGCATTGCGAAACTCGCCTTGGTAGAGCACGCCATTGGCGTATTCAGCCACACCTTGTCCGGTGATGTTCCCGTCGACCCAATCGCCCTCAAATGTGCCGCCATCGGCGAATGTGATTCGTCCCTGACCTTCGGGCTTGCCAGCAACAAAGCTGCCTTCATAAATCGACCCGTTGGGGAAGCGTGCGGTGCCTTGCCCCCGGATTTCACCTTCGACCCATTCGCCGGTGTATTCATAGCCATTGGGAAGGCGATAAGTGCCCGTGCCGTCTTGCTTTCCGTCAACGAAAGTTCCTTCGTAGACACCACCATCATCATATTGTTTTGTCTGGACTGTTTGTGCTTCTGCACCGACCGTCAGACCAACCGTCAGAAGGGCCACGGCCGCGCCTTTTGGTAATCCAAACATCGTCATTATTCTCTCCGATCCACAAGTCACAGGG
This sequence comes from uncultured Paracoccaceae bacterium, assembly GCA_947489445.1. Taxonomy (GTDB): domain Bacteria; phylum Pseudomonadota; class Alphaproteobacteria; order Rhodobacterales; family Rhodobacteraceae; genus Yoonia. The sequence goes on along the minus strand of CANLDN010000012.1, from coordinate 59,840 downwards.
GCAGGTTAGTTGAGGGCCCGCACCCTGACAACGGCTTTGGGGCATCTGCGCATGCATTCTGACGCATTCGCCTTTCCACCGTCGGTCATTCTGCTACATCCATCGCAGTGCATTGGGACAAAACTATGACAAAAATATATCGTTTGACGCTCGCCCAGCTGAATCCGACCGTTGGTGATATCGCCGGGAATGCAGCGCAGGCGCGTGAGGCATGGGCCACCGGCAAGGATGCCGGTGCGGATCTGGTGGCTTTGCCAGAGATGTTCATCACTGGCTATCAGACACAGGATCTTGTCGCCAAGCCTGCCTTTGTCGCCGATGCCATGCTGCATATCCGGACATTGGCGATGGATTGCGCCGATGGTCCGGCCCTCGCTATTGGTGGTCCGATGTTTGAAGATGACCGCCTTTATAACTGCTATTTTGTGCTGCAAGGCGGCAAGATCACGGCCACGATGCGCAAACATTTTCTACCGAACTTCAACGTCTTCGATGAGGTGCGCCTGTTCAAAAGTGATGGTATTTCTGGCCCATATACGACCGGTAACGGCCCTCGCATCGGCAGCCCGATCTGCGAAGATGCGTGGTATCCGGATGTCTGCGAGGCGATGGCCGAAAGCGGTGCAGAGATTTTCGTGATCCCCAATGGATCGCCGTATTTCCGCGAAAAATTCCCGATCCGGATGAACAACATGGTGTCCCGCGTGATCGAAACGAACGTGCCGGTTGTTTACCTCAACATGGTTGGCGGACAGGATGATCAGATGTTTGATGGCGGGTCCTTTGTGTTGAATCGGGGCGGGCAGTTGGCCGTTCAGATGCCGGTGTTGGAAACGGCGATTGCCCATGTTGATTTTCGCCAGACCGATGATGGCTGGGAAGCCGTGGCAGGCGACAAGGCCACCCTGCCGGACAGTATTGAACAGGATTATCACGTCATGGTCGCGTCGCTGCGTGACTACATGCGGAAAACAGGTTTCCAAAAGGTGCTGCTGGGGCTTTCTGGCGGCATCGACAGCGCCATCGTGGCCGCCATCGCCACGGACGCGCTTGGCGCTGAAAACGTGCGCTGCGTGATGTTGCCGTCGGAATATACGTCACAAGGGTCGCTGGATGATGCCGCCGCCGCTGCGAATGCGCTGGGCTGCCACTATGACACCGTCAGCATCGCGGGCCCCCGCGCCGCCGTGACCGAGGCATTGGCCCCGCTGTTTGGTGATCTGCCCGAAGACCTGACCGAGGAAAACATCCAATCCCGTATCCGTGGCCTTCTGCTGATGGCGCAGTCCAACAAATTCGGGGAAATGTTGCTGACCACGGGCAACAAATCCGAAGTCGCGGTGGGCTACGCCACGATCTATGGCGATATGGCGGGCGGGTACAACCCGATCAAAGACATGTACAAAACCCGCGTGTTTGAAACCTGCCGCTGGCGCAATGCCAATCACCGGCCTTGGATGAAAGGACCCGCCGGCGAGGTGATCCCGGTGGCGATCATCGACAAACCGCCATCAGCCGAACTGCGGCCCGATCAAAAAGACGAAGACAGCCTGCCGCCCTACGATATCCTTGACGGTATCCTGAAAATGCTGGTCGATGACGAGGCATCAGTCGCTGATTGCGTCGCCGCAGGCTACGACCGTGATATCGTCAAAAAGGTCGAACACCTGATCTACATCAGCGAATACAAGCGGTTTCAGTCTGCCCCCGGTCCCCGGCTGTCCAACAGGGCGTTCTGGCTCGACCGGCGCTACCCCATTGTGAACCGTTGGCGGGATAACAGCTAGGCTCGGGCCCGTCATACAACGGCCCTAATTTGACGTTTCAAGCGCGGTGGTAAAAATCATCCAGCTTGCAAGAGACCGCTCATGACCCTTCTTCCCGCCAAAAATTCCGTCGTCAAAGGCGCGATATTCTGCCTGATCCAAATCATGATTGGCCGCACATTCATGCGCATCGGTGCTGCCGACAAAGACCTGTTCTACTGGATTGGCACGGCATGGGTGCTGGGATTTCTCTTCTTCCTCGGGCGCATTCTTTTTGCATATTTCACTCAAAAACCATCGTTCAAGGCCGACAACGATGGGTTTTCCGTCATGGGCAAGCCCAAACGCCCGTGGAGCGATTACAAAGGCGCACAGGTGAAAGCCATCCGGTTTTACTTCTTCCCGATCCTCAGCTGGGTCGTGGTAAAAACCGGGACCGGCATGATGGCCCCACAGCAACAGATCCAATGGGGTCACTTGTCCGACAAGCCCAAGAAGATGGCCAAGAAAATGAACAGTTTCGCTGCCAAACAGATTGCGCATGGCAACTGAAACGCCACAAAGGGCCTAACATGAATTTGCGGCTATGCTATCCTGCAACGCAGGAGGCCGATCATGTCTGCGAATAAAACCCAACCGACTGACCAAACAGTCGAAGATTTCATTGCCGCTGTTGAACACCCCACGCGCCGCGCGGATGCGCAGGTGCTGGATGCGATGTTCCGGCGTGTTACAGGCTGGGCGCCACAGATGTGGGGGCCGACGCTGATTGGCTATGGCACCTATCACTACACTTACGAAAGCGGACGGGCGGGTGATTTTCTGGCGACCGGGTTCAGCCCGCGCAAGGCTAATCTGGTGCTCTATATCATGCCCGGTTATACTGATTTCAGCGATATCATGGACAGGCTCGGCAAGCATAAGCTGGGCAAATCCTGCCTGTACATCAATAAACTTGCCGATGTGGACCTGAGCGTGGTGGAAGAACTGGTCAAAGCGGGCGTTGACGATCTGTCCAACCGCTGGCCCGTCAAAGGGACCTAAGCGCCGCCCGATGACCCGGACGGCGCAAGCCTATCAGATCAGCTGATAGCTATGTGGTACGTAATGGAACCCGTCACCGCGTGTTTCGATGAACCCCATACCCGGGAACGGCATGTGATAGCCGATCAGCGGAATACGGTCAGCGGCGGCCATGCCCATGATCTGGCGACGGGTGGCCGCGGCGGCGGCCTTGTCCATGTCGAACCGGACCTCCCAATCAGGATAGGCCACTGACCAGACATAGTGGTTGGCGATATCGGCCATCAGGAACAACTGCTTGCCCCCGCTTTCCAGCATGTAGCCCATGTGCCCGGGTGTATGTCCAAACGTAGCCATGGCCGTAACGCCACTGCGCACCGCATCGCCATCGCCGATAAAGCTGAACTTTTCAGCCAGCGGGCGTACCTTTGCTTCGAAGTTGTCGTTTTCGGCGCCTGCCCAATGATCAAATTCGACCTGCCCGGTGATATAGGCGGCATTGGTAAATGTCTCTGCCCCGTTATCATCGGCAAGCCCGCCGATATGATCCCCATGCATATGGGTGATGACAACATGGGTGACATCCGCAGGGGTATAGCCCGCTGCATTCAGCGCGTCACCGGTACCTGCCGGGTTCAGCCCGGTGTCAAACAGGATCACCTCTGACCCGGTGTTGACCACGGTGGGGGTGAAAAAGAACTGGGCGGCATCTGTGCCGATAAAGTTGGCGGTGCTGACCTCTTCAAAGGTGTCATCGTCAACATTAAGTCCAAAGATACCATGCGGATTGTCGACGCTGCGACTGCCTGCCAGCAGGGTCGTCACCTTGAAATCGCCAAGTGTGAAATCACGATGCGTCGGCAGGGCGGCGGCATGGGCGCCTGCGGTGGCACCGGTCGGGATCGTTGCGGCCATCGGCAGGGCGGCACCTGACAACAGTGTTTGACGGCGAGTAAGCTTCATCGGATTGGCCTTTCTAGCTAATGACCCTCAAAATACTAGCGCAGAGTGCCAAAGCGGCAAGCCACAGTTTGGTGAGCAGTGGCAGCCGCATGGACAATCTGGTGCAAGCATGACAAAGCGTCTCGCGACAGGAGACACCTCATGACCACGACCAGATTCGCCCCATCCCCGACCGGCTATTTGCATATCGGCAACCTGCGCGCTGCCCTGTTCAACTACGCCATTGCGCGGCAGGCTGGCGGTACATTTATCCTGCGGATTGACGACACCGATCAGGAACGGTCGAAGGATGAATATATCGCAGGCATCCAGGAGGACCTGACCTGGCTTGGGCTCAACTGGGACAAGATCGAATACCAGTCCAAACGCATGGACCGCTACGCGGCCGCCAAACAGCGCCTGATCGAAATGGGCCGCCTGTACGAGGCGTTCGAAACTCCGGTAGAGCTGGATCTGAAGCGCAAAAAGCAACTGAACATGGGCAAGCCACCGGTCTATGACCGCGCCGCATTGGCGCTGTCAGAGGATGAAAAAGCCAGGCTGCGGGCCGAACGCGGTTCGCATTGGCGGTTCAAACTGGATCACACGCGCATCGAATGGACCGATGGTATCATCGGTGATATTTCCATCGATGCTGCGTCGGTCAGCGACCCGGTCTTGTTCAAGAATGACGGGCAGATTTTGTATACGCTGGCCTCGGTCGTGGATGACACAGAGATGGGCATCACCGATGTCGTGCGCGGTTCCGATCACGTGACCAATACCGCGACACAAATCCAGATGATTGAGGCGCTGGGTGGTGCTGTCCCCCGTTTTGCCCATCATTCCCTGCTGACCGGTCCACAAGGCGAGGGTTTGTCAAAACGTCTTGGCACGTTGTCCCTGCGTGACATGCGCAACCAAGGGATCGCACCGCAGGCGATCCTGTCGTTGATGGCGCGCCTTGGCTCCTCCGATCCTGTGGAATTGCGCCGCGATATTCGCGAGGTCGTCGCAGGGTTCGATCTTTCCAAATTCGGCTCTGCACCGACCAAATTTGACGTCGATGACCTTGGCCCGTTGACCGCCCGTCATCTGGCCACCTTGGGACACGACGACGTGGCCGATGTTTTAACGTCGGCTGGCGTGCCGGATGATCTGGCAGAGCCGTTCTGGAACGTCGTGCGCGACAACATCAATACACTTGACGATGTGGCTGGCTGGTGGGCGATGTTCCGCGACGGGGCGACCCCGTTGGTCGATGATGAAGATCGGGAATTCATTGTCCAAGCCTTTGATTTGTTGCCACCTTTGCCTTACGATTCTGATACTTGGGCGACATGGACCGCGGCCGTGAAGGACGCCACAGGCCGAAAAGGCAAAGGTTTGTTCATGCCGCTGCGCAAGGCCGTCACAGGGCGTCAACGCGGGCCGGAAATGGCCGATGTGATGCCGCTTTTGCAGACAAAGCCCCGTGTCTGACCCTGCCCGCCAGATCACGATCCGGCGGAACAAAGGGTTCTACGCGATTTTCCGCAAGTTGGTCATCCGCGTTGATGATGCCGAACTTCTGCGGATCAAGGCGGGTGAAGCGATAGCTGTGAAATTGACCCCGGATGCCAAACAACTGGTGATGCAGATGGATTGGGTGCAATCCGAACCCTTCGACTTGGCAGACGTTGGTGATGGCGATACGCTGGTGATCAGCGTCATGCGGCGCAGTTTGAAGGAGATGCGTTCGCTTCAAACCATCCCATTCAGGATCGCAATAGAAAGATAGCCATGGTCGAGGCGCAGGCAAAGTTCACCCAAGGCAGCCTGTTTCGCCATATCTCAGTGATGTCGCTCACGGCATCGGTCGGGTTGATGGCGGTGTTTCTGGTCGATTTTGTCGATATGATTTTCATATCGTGGCTGGGCAAGGCAGAGCTCGCCGCCGCCGTGGGGTATGCAGGGGCGATCCTGTTTTTCACCACCTCGTTCGGTATCGGCATGGCGATTGCTGCGGGGGCCGTCGTGGCCCGCGCACTGGGTGCTGGCGACGCGGCCGAAGCACGCAGACGGGCGACCAATTCACTGATCTACGGCGTTGTTTTCGGGTCGATATTTGCGGCCGTTGTCTGGCTGAACCTGTCTCATCTGGCGGCATTGATGGGGGCATCGGGGCAGACGCTTGATCTGGCCGTTCATTATCTGTCCATTATCGTCCCGTCGCTTCCGTTTTTGATGATTGGTATGATCGGCGGCGCGATCCTGCGCGCCCATGGCGATGCCCGCCGTGCGATGATGGCCACGATCTGGGGCGGGCTGGTGAACGCGGTGCTGGATCCGATCCTGATATTCGGGCTGGATCTGGAACTGACAGGTGCGGCGATTGCGAGCGTCTGCGCACGCCTGGTGATCGCAGGCACGGCGCTGATGCCGCTGATCCGCAGCTATGGCGGCTTCGATCGGCCCACCGTCGCCAATATCAGCGTTGATCTTCGCCCTATTCTGGCCATCGCGGTACCTGCCATCCTGACCCAGTTGGCCACGCCCATCGGGCAGGCCTATGTGACCCGCGCCATGGCGGAGTTCGGCGAAGAAGCCGTTGCAGGTATGGCAATTGTCGCGCGCATGACCCCTGTAGGGTTTGGCATCATCTTTGCGCTGTCTGGCGCGATTGGCCCGATTATCGGCCAGAATGCAGGGGCCGGTTTGCCCGCCCGTGTGCGTGGGGCTTTTCGGGACGGGTTGGTTTTTACGGCTCTTGTGGTCGTTGTCGTCTCAACCCTGTTTTTTCTGTCCCGCCCCGCGCTGGAAAGCCTGTTTCAACTGGATGGTATGGCGCTAACGCTGGTGTTTCTTTTTGCCGGTCCGCTGTCGCTGATGTTCTTTTTTAACGGGGTGATCTTTGTCACCAATGCGGCCTTTAACAACCTCGGCCATCCTTTCTATTCGACCATCGTAAATTGGGGTCGACATACGGCAGGCACGATCCCGTTCGTGATGGTGGGTGCGGCGTGGTATGGTGCACCGGGTGTGTTGATTGGCCAATATGTGGGGGGCGCGGTCTTTGCTGGGATCGCGCTGGTGATGGCCCGTCGTGTTCTGACCCGGCAAGGTGCCCCGGAAGAGGCAGAGCCCTTCGCCCGGCAGGCCCGCCTATTCAGCTTGTTGCACCACCGCCGCTAGATGCCGGTCAACCAGTGCGGTTTCGTCCGGGGTCAATATTTGATGGCGCGGGTATTGCGGATCTTTCCGGTCATTGAGGACCGGGGCATTCCAACCTGCTGTCGTATCGAAGAAATGCGCCACACCCTTATGACCGTAAACGCGCAGATATCCCTGCACGACCACGTCAAGATAGCTCAGCAGGATCGGGTGATTGCCTTCCGCCTCATGCTCCGGCTTTACCTGATAGATCGCGGTGGGTGCCTTTGGCCCGTTGTGCTGCACAATTGGCGTGACGTCATGGCGCCGATAGGCCGCCTCGCGCTGGTCAAGCAGCGCCCAATCAGCACCGGGAACACGGGCGATCAGACCTTGCAGCGTGCTGTCATTTGCAGGCTCGACCGAAAGATAAGCCGCTTCGCGCAGGTTCGTGCGCCGCCAGACGCGCCGCCAACCGTGCAATGCCGCTGGGCGCGGATCGGCGTAGTCATGTGTGGCCACGTTCACCAGACTGCCATAGCCAAAGAATGCCGGATCGCTCATTCGCGCGCTCTTAGCACTTGCGCCGGTTTTGTGGCAAGGGGTCGCCAGGCGAACGCCAACCCGGCCAGCAGTGAAGCCGTGACACCGCCGCCAACAATGGCCAGCGCGTTGGACCAGATAATCGTATAGCCGGTTTCCATGATGTAGGTGGATACCGCCCAACCGCCCAGAATACCCGCGCCGAGCGCCACGATACCAGCGGCTAAACCCAGCAGCGCGGCACGTAGTGCGAAGCTGATCATGATCCGGCGGCGCGAGGCGCCAAGCGTTTTCAAAACGGCGGATTCGAAGGTGCGTGCGCGCTCGCCTGCGGCGGCGGCCCCGATCAGAACAAGGAACCCGGTGACCAGGGTGATCAGCGCGCCGTAACGGGTCGCGGCGGAAATCCCGCCCACCAGTTCGATCACCTGATCGATGGCGTCGCGGATGCGGATCGCGGTGATGTTGGGATAGGCTGTGGCCAGGTCGCGCAGGATCTGCGCCTCGGCCTCCTCTTCGGCATAGACGGTCGAAATCCAGCTATGGGGTGCGCCGGCGAGGGCCGACTGGTTCATGGCCAGGACAAAGCCGATGCCCGCATCTTCCCAGCTGACATTGCGGAAGCTTGTGACTTCGGCGGTGAAATCCCGCCCCAGCACGTTGACCGTCATCATGTCGCCCAGTTGCAGGCCGATCTCCAGCGCTTCTTCCTCGGCAAAGCTGATCTGGGGCGGCCCGGTATAACCTTCAGGCCACCATTCACCTTGGGTGATCTCTGTCCCTTCGGGCTGCGCATCGGCGTAGGTGATGCCCCGGTCGCCCTGCACAACCCAATGGCCACCTGCGACCTCATCGGCAGGCCGTCCGTTGATTTCAGTGATGATGCCGCGCAGCATAGGCGCGGTGTCGACCTGACTGACGGCGGGGTCATCCGCAAGCCGTTCGCGGAAGCCCTCGATCTGGTCGGGTTGGATGTCGACAAAGAAATAGCTGGGCGCGACGGCGGGCAGGTCGTTAGAGAAGGAATTGCGCAGGTTGCCGTCGATCTGGCCGACGGCGGCCAGCACCGTCAGGCCAAGGCCCAGCGACAGGACGACAGAGGTGGATTCGCCCCCGCGCGCGCCAATGGACCCAAAGGCCAACCGCAAGGCCGGGCGGCCCCTCGCGGGTTTGCAAAAAATGCGGGCGGTCCAGCGGATGATCAGGGCGGCGATGACGAGGACGAAAAGCGACCCGGCGATCCCCCCTGCCGTCCAAAGTGTCAGGAAGGCAGTGCCGGAAAACCAGATTGCTGCACCAATCAGGGCTCCCAGCAGGATGGCGATGGCGATCAGGTATTTGATGGCTGGCAATCTGCGCGACGCGGCGAAGGCATCGCGGAACAGGGTGGCGGCGCGGATATCCTCGGTCTTGGCCAGCGGCCAGAGCGTGAAGACAAGGGCGGCGAGCAGGCCGTAAATCGCCGCTTCGACCAGCGGGCCCGGGTAGATGGCGAATGCTGCGGGGATGGGCAGGCGCGCCTCGATCAGCGGAGCGAAGAGCACTGGTAGGCCACCCCCAAGGATCAGACCCAGCGTGACCCCGGCAAGGGTCAGAACGCCGACCTGAATGAAATAGGTTTGGAAGATCGTGGCGCGCGTGGCCCCCAGCGTTTTCAATGTCGCGATCACCCCGGTTTTGCCTGCCAGATAGGCGCGCACAGCCGCCGAAACGCCGACGCCGCCCACGGCAAGGCCGGACAGGCCGACAAGTATCAGAAACGCACCGATCCGGTCCACGAATTGTTCGACGCCGCCCGCGCCGCGACGGCTGTCGCGCCAACGCAGGCCGGTGTCGCGGAATAGTGCCTCGGCTTCGTCTTCCAGCGCTTGCAGATCAGCATTGGGCGGCAGGTCGAGCCGGTATTGCGTGGAAAACAATGTGCCTTCAGCAATCAGGCCAGAGTTTGTAAGCGCCTCGGTCAGGACAATCGTGCGCGGCCCAAGGCCGAAACCACCGGCGGCATTGTCGGGATAACGGTCGAGGATTGCACGCAGGGTAAAGTCTTGTTCGCCGAGACGGAAGGTATCGCCGGGGGTGAGCGCCAGACGATCTGCCAATACCCTTTCCATCACGCCACCATCATCGGCCAGCGCATCAGGTAGTGGGATGTCGGGGTCAAGTTGGACGGACCCGACAAGCGGATAGGCATTATCGACAGCACGGATCTGGGTCAGGCCGCGTTCGGTGTCACCATCGCGGTCAACCACCACCATCGACCGGAAATCGACGGTTTCAGACATGTCATCGGCGATGGTTTCCAGCCATGCCAGCTCGTTTTCGCGGGCGAAGCGGTAGGTGAATTCCACCTCTGCATCGCCGCCAAGCAAGGCCGCGCCATCGCGTTTCAACCCGGCTTCGATCCCGGCGCGCACGGTGCCCACGGCGGCTATGGCAGCGACACCCAGCGCCAGACAGGCGAGAAACACGCGAAAGCCGCGCAACCCGCCGCGTAATTCGCGGGCGGCGAAACGGGTTGCGACGCGCAGGCTCATTCGGCGGCCTGTGCGATTGGTTGATCGATCCGTCCGTCGCGCAAGCGCACGACCCGGTCGCAACGGGATGCCAATTCATTGGAGTGGGTGACCATGATCAGTGTCGCGCCATGCCGGTCGCGCAGCCCGAACAGCAGCTCTATGATCGCCTGACCGTTTGTCTCGTCAAGATTACCGGTCGGTTCGTCAGCAAGCAGCAGGCGCGGGCGCGGCGCGGAAGCGCGGGCAAGGGCCACGCGCTGTTGTTCGCCGCCGGACATCTGGTTGGGATAGTGGTCGATCCGATCGGCAAGGCCAACCGCTTTCAATTCCGCCTCTGCCCGGTCGAATGCGTCCTTCGCTCCGGCCAGTTCAAGCGGGGTTGCCACGTTTTCCAAAGCTGTCATTGTCGGGATCAGGTGGAAAGACTGGAACACCACCCCCATATTGTCCCTGCGAAAGAGGGCAAGCTGGTCTTCGTTCATCGCCGTCAGATCCTGGCCCAATGCCGTGATCGTGCCCGATGTTGCCTGTTCCAGCCCGCCCATCAGCATAAGGAGTGACGATTTGCCAGACCCGCTTGGCCCCACAAGGCCCAATGTTTCCCCGCCCGCCACATCAAGCGAGATGTCATGCAGGATGTCGACGCGGCCTGCATTCCCGTCGAGTGACAGGTTGGCGTCTTTGATGGACAGGACGGGGTCGGTCATGCGGTTTGCCTCTGGTTCGGTTTCATCTGCATATGGGGCGGTTTCCCGTATCAGCAAGCTGGCTACCGCGGTTTTGATAACAACCGGTGTAGCGCAGGCCGAAACTGTGACGGTGGCGGCTTTGGGTGACAGCCTGACGGCGGGATACGGACTGGCGCAGGGTGATGGGTTCGTGCCGCAACTGGAAAGCTGGCTGCAGGGGCAGGGCGCCGATGTGACGGTTATGAATGCTGGGGTGTCCGGGGACACGACAGCAGGAGGGCTCAGCCGGGTCGGCTGGACCCTGACCCCTGAGGTGGACGCGATGATCGTCACGCTGGGGGGCAATGACTTTTTGCGCGGCTTGGACCCTGATGTGAGCCGGGCCAATCTGGATGGTATTCTGACTGCGGGGCAGGACGCCGGCGTTGAAATGCTGCTGGTCGGGTTGCGCGTGGGTGGCAATTACGGCCTTGATTACAAGGAAGAGTTTGAAGGTATGTATGCCGAATTGGCGGCGAAATACGACGTCCCACTTTATCCCGACTTTGCCGCCGGTTTGCGGGCAGTAGCGGGCATGGGTGACGGAATGTCGGAATTCATGCAAGCCGATGGTATTCATCCCAATAAGGACGGGGTGGAGGTGATCGTGGCCGCAATGGGTCCAACCGTTCTGGAGCTGATCGAGGCGGCGGATTAGATGCCGGGGCGGTTCTTTCTGACCCGCGAGGTTGGGGGAATTGCGGATCCGCCGCGTCTGAACATCGCGCCTGGGCAGGAGGTGATCACGCTGACGGCAAAGGGTGCGCAGCGCATGCGTTGGGGGCTGATCCCGGTTGGGCGCGTCAATGCGCGCGGGCGTCCGGTGATGGAAACGATTTTGAATGCGCGCTCTGAAACTGTGTTCGATAAATCGGCGTATGCGGATGTGAAACGGGCCGTTGTTCCGGTCGAAGGCTGGTACGAATGGACTGGCGAAAAGCGGCATAAACAGCCGTGGCGGATCACGCGGCGGGACGGGCAGTTGCTTTGGTTCGCCGCGATTTATGACATCTGGAACGGGCCGGGCGGGGTGCAGGTTCCGCAGGTGGCGACGATCACATGCGCACCGTCAGCGGATGTTCGCGATATTCACCACAGAATGGGCGTGATCCTTGAAGAAGATAAGCTTGATCAGTGGTTTAGCAGTGACGAGGAGATCGCGAAAACCATGATGCAGCCCTACCCGGACGGGCGCTTGAGGGTCGAAAAGGCCGACGACGTAGACTGGGACGGCGCATAGGGTTAGGCTGATGGTCTTACACAACTGGAGGGAGCTATCATGTCAGTCGCAAAAGTTACCGAGATTATCTCATCTTCGTCGAAGTCATTCGATGATGCTGTGGAAAACGGAATCGCGAAGGCGTCAAAAACACTCAAAGGCATTACGGGTGCGTGGGTGGCCGACCAGAAGGTCACGGTCAAGGATGGCAAGGTTGAAGAATACCGGGTCGTGATGCGGGTCACGTTCGTATTGCAGGATTAAACGCAAAAGGGCGCCAGCAGATGGCGCCCTTTTCGCTAGCGTAAGTGGCTGATTAATCAGCCAAAGTCAGGTTGATAGCGCTTTCGCGACCGTCGCGACCTGCTTCAATGTCGAAGTTGACCTTCTGGTCATCTTGCAGGCCAGTGAGGCCAGAACGTTCAACGGCTGAGATATGTACAAACACATCTTTTGATCCGCCATCGGGGGCGATAAAGCCGTAGCCTTTGGTGGTGTTGAACCATTTGACAGTGCCTGAAGCCATGTCCTTGTCTTCCTTATATTTTCCGCTCGCGGAAGTGCAGCGGACCGGCTCTGTCAAACTTGGATCGATAGACTGGGCCGTATTCGGGAGACAGTGGTCGATAGATTAACGTCGCATGCGCAGCATGCCAATTACGTCAACAAAATCAAGATAATTACACTATTGTAACAGGATCGGCGAACAACTGCCGGGAAAATGTGGCGCGCATGAAAATGCGCGCCACAATGTTCACCGGGTCGCTTACGCGAGCGCCAGGTTGATCGCCGATTCGCGACCGTCACGGCCAGCTTCGATGTCAAAAGTTACTTTTTGATCATCGGCCAGACCGGTCAGACCGGAACGCTCAACAGCAGAGATGTGGACGAATACGTCCTTGGATCCGCCATCAGGTGCGATAAAGCCGAAGCCTTTTGTTGAGTTAAACCATTTCACGGTGCCAGTAGCCATCGTGTTTTTCCTTTAGTATCAATGCTGTCCGCTTGAGTGCGACAGCCTGGCGTAGTCAGTGCAAAATCGAGAGACTGTAGCCATAAGGGAAAACAGTGGGTCGAGGTTGTATAACGTCTGCAACCCGCATGTGGGCTTTTATGTCCCGAAAATCAAGGAAAATCGTGCGATCGGCCCCGCGTCGGCGATATGTCGGCAAAACGTCGGACCCCAACGCACGGTGAATTTTGGTAGCGTTAACACTTGCACAGCAGGCTGACCGCGAAAGGAGCCCGCCATGCCGCAGATGACCAAAGCAGAACGGATCGCCCGCCAGCGGATGATGCGCTATTTGTATGAGGAAAGTGTCGATGAAACGGATCTGTCGCTGGAGCTGCGGGACAAGGTGCCGTTGGAATGGCACACGCTAGAGCATGATCTGGACGTGGAAGAGCCGAAGGTGAAAGTAACGCTGCGGCTCGATACGAGCGTGGCGAAGTTCTACCGCGCCATGGGCCCGGGGTATCAGGCGCGGATCAGCCGGATATTGGGGCTTTGGACGAATATGCAAATCGGCAAAGCGCTGCGGCTGGAAGAGGCGATGCAGCGGCAGTTGAAGCTGCTGAATGATCGGGACGATGCGCGGCGTGCGGCGGGGGAGATGCCGATTGGGTTTGGGTCTAGTGTGGAGTGAATATAGCTATAGAGCACCACTGACTAGCTATTATTGCCGTAAGACCAGATTTCTGATAAAAGGAGTATAAATTTTAGAAGCAATTTTTGGTCTATTATTATGGAATACGGCAAAGGATACATGCCGTCGCCGACACTAAATTTCGGCGTACGTTCATCAATTTGGATAATGGGTATTGCCTCATTGGTGATGATGTTGCTTGTGATGCGCCTTATCACTGAAGTGAGTAATCGCAGTGAAACACTTCATTTCGTCAATCAAAAAATAGAGCAATTGACCGGAGAAGCCCTCCTGCGTGTAAATTTGGTTGATAAAAGTGAGACGCCTTCTCCAGAAAAAGAAGAGGGCGGAATATCTGATGCAGATCGAATAGCAGGGCTAGAGAATGTCGCAGACCGACTTTCGATCATATCGCTCAGGGGTGAAACTGATCCTGACGCGGGCCTTGGCGTCATTGCAGAGGCGGCGCTTTGCCTAGTTCACCCTGCGACACAGCCAGGTACGTGTCGTCTTTCGTATCTGATTGATCAGCGCAACGAGGCTATGAAGCAGGCAGAGTCCGAGCAGCTTGAACGCCTGACAGAAGAGTATGAGAAGCGTAGTTCAAGAATTGAGGGTAAGCTGGCGGATGCAAGGGCGGAAGGAAACACAAAACTGATAGAAACTCTTCGGAATCAACTTGACCAGTTGGATGAAGAGTTCGCCGAACGCACAGGTTCCGCTTGGATGCCAGTATTGAATGAACAATCGGCTTTGTCAGAAATAGTGACGAATCCACTTGCGGAGATCGCTGAAATGGTCCGCCAGCAATCTTCTGAAACGCTGATTGCTTGGGCTGTCATCTTTTCAGGGTCAATCGGCGCCATCGCGGGCGCTCTTTATCGCGGCAGCGTGCAGAACGCTGTTCCTGTCATTACGGGGTTATTTGCGGGATTCATTGTTTATCTTGTCCTGAAAGGCGGGCGGTTTTTGTTATTGTCCGAAAGTGGGTTACCCGGCGAGACTTTTGCCAACCCATACTCAATGGTTCTTGTCGGCGTTATGGCGGGTCTGTTTATCGATCAGATGTTCCAACGCTTGCAGTATATCGTTGATACGGCGCTGGCACGCGAGCGCGAACAAAAGGCCGAAAATGCCCGGAAGCATCCAGCCGCAGCTGGATCATGAGACTTTGACCGTATTTCATCAGTTCTGAGCGAGGTCACTGCAACAGTGATTACTTTGTCAGCCTATCGCTTTGCCAAAGAAGCGGACACAAAAGCAGCGATGACGCATGCAAAGGTAGCATGCCAACCAAAGAACCACATTTGCCCGGCGAAACTGTCCTCGGCATATGATGCGGCGAAGCGGGTTTTGCCGGTATTGGCGATGGCATAAGCGATGCCGGTGAGGACCACAAAGCCGATCACTCGGCCTATTGCGTGCAGCCGCATTGTCGCAAGGGCAAGGACGATGCCGATGGGCGTGCCCCAAACCAGAACCTGATCGGCCCAGAAAGGATGCGCGCCGAGTTTTAGCGGCAGCTTGAAATAGTAAGCTGTCGCCGCGACGACAAGACCCAAGAGGATGGCAAGGGCGAGGCGCATTATCGCACGAATTTCTTGTGCTTCATCCGCTTGGGTTCCAGTGCGTCCGCGCCCAGCCTGCGTTTCTTGTCTTCTTCGTAGTCAGTGAACGCCCCCTGGAACCATTCGACATGCGCGTCGCCCTCAAAAGCGAGGATGTGCGTACAGATGCGGTCGAGGAAGAAGCGGTCGTGGCTGATCACCACGGCGCAGCCGGCGAAGCTGACCAGTGCGTCTTCCAAGGCGCGCAGGGTTTCGACGTCCAGATCGTTGGTCGGTTCGTCGAGCAAGAGCACGTTGCCGCCGGATTTCAGCAGTTTGGCCATGTGGACCCGGTTGCGTTCACCGCCGGAGAGCAGTCCGACCTTTTTCTGCTGGTCGCCTCCTTTGAAGTTGAAGGCGGAACAATAGGCGCGCGAGTTCATGGAGGCATCGCCAAGCTCAATAATCTCTGCGCCGCCACTGATTTCCTCCCAAACGGTGGCGTCGGCGTTCAGCGCATCGCGCGACTGATCCACATAGGACAGTTTGACGGTGTCGCCGTATTCCACGGTGCCTTCGTCCGGTTCGGCCTGACCTGTGAGCATGGAAAACAGCGTAGACTTACCTGCCCCGTTGGGTCCGATCACACCGACGATGCCGCCGGGGGGCAGGTCGAAAGAAAGGTTTTCGATCAGGAGCTTGTCGCCCATGTGTTTCTTCAACCCGTTCACTTCGATCACCTTGGAACCGAGCCGGGGGCCGTTGGGGATGATGATCTGGGCGCGTCCGAGTTTTTCTTTTTCGGACTGATTGGCCAGTTCGTTGTAGGAGGCGATACGCGCTTTCGACTTGGCTTGCCGTGCTTTTGCCCCTTGCTGCATCCATTCCAGTTCCCGCTGCAGGGTTCGCTGTTTGGATTTGTCATCCTTGGCTTCGCGTTCCAGACGCTTTGCCTTGGCTTCGAGCCAGCTGGAATAATTGCCTTCGTGGGGGATGCCCGACCCGCGGTCGAGTTCGAGGATCCAGCCGGTGATCGCGTCAAGGAAATACCGGTCGTGGGTGACGATCAGGATCGTGCCCTTGTAGTCGATCAGGTGTTGCTGCAGCCAGGCGATGGTTTCCGCGTCAAGGTGGTTGGTCGGCTCGTCGAGCAGCAGCATGTCGGGCGCATCGAGCAGCAGTTTGCACAGGGCAACCCGGCGCTTTTCACCGCCGGACAGGGTAGTGACATCCGCGTCGTCGGGGGGGCAGCGCAGCGCCTCCATGCTGATGTCGATCTGGGCGTCGAGGTCCCATAGGTTCTGGCTGTCGATTTCATCCTGAAGCTGGGCCATCTCGTCAGCGGTTTCTTCGGAATAGTTCATGGCGACTTCGTTATAGCGATCAAGGATCGCCTTTTTGTCGGCCACGCCCAGCATGACGTTTTCGCGGACGGTCAGATTGGCATCGAGTTCGGGTTCCTGTGGCAGGTAGCCGACGCGCGCGCCTTCGGCCGCCCACGCCTCTCCCTGGAAATCCTTATCTTGCCCCGCCATGATCCGCATCAGAGTGGATTTACCGGTGCCGTTGACCCCGACCACGCCGATTTTCACACCGGGCAGAAAGTTCAGGCGGATGTTTTCAAACACCTTCTTGCCGCCGGGATAGGTTTTGGACACGCCGTCCATGAAATAGACGAATTGATTGCTGGCCATGGGCGCTGCTCCGCTAAGCTATGAGTTGGCCTTTCGTTAGCGCAACGGTGCGGCGGGGGCAATCGGTGTTGGCGTCGGCCCAGGCAAGGGCGGCGTCGGCGGGCATGGGTTTGGCGATCCAGTTCCCTTGCATGCTGGAGCTGCCCAGCGTGGCGAGCCGCGCGACTTGTTCGGCGCTTTCGACCCCTTCGGTCGCAACCTTGAGGTTCAGATCATTGCACAGCCCGATCAGCATACCAAAGATCTTGTCTGTTGTCGGGTCGGTCAGCAGATTTTTTGTTAACGTATGGTCGATCTTGACCCCTTTGATGGCGAGCTTGGCCAGATGGGCCAACCCGGCATGCCCGCTGCCAAAATCGTCCAACACCGTGACAAAGCCGGCAGCGTCAAGATCGGCGATGGCCTGGGCAAGGGGTGTTTCACCGTGCCTTGTGTCAAAGACCACGGTTTCAAGCACTTCGATGATGATGTCGGCGGGGGCCAGCCTGCGCAATTTCAGACCGCGACATAGCCGTTTCATGAATTGCGGATGCGACAGGACCTCGGGCGAGGTATTGAACGCAGTGCGCAAACCGGTGTGATGGGCGGCGTTCAGGCGCAGTTTGAAATCCATGGCGGCCTCCATCGCCATGAAATCGATATCCGCCATCAGGCCCATTGATTGGGCGACGGGCAGAAAGTCGGTGGGGTGGATCGGGCCGTTGCGTGGGTGGTTCCAGCGCACGAGCGCCTCGAACCCGCGGATGTCCCCTTTGGTCATCCCAACAACGGGTTGGTGGTGAAAGGTCAGCTCTTTGTTGCGCACGGCCAGCTGAAGTTCAGCCGCCAGCGCAGTTTCGCGGACATGGCGTTCATGAAGCTGGCGGTTATAGGTGGCCACCCTTCCGCGCCCGCTGCGTTTGACGTCATAAAGGGCAAAGTCGGATTGCAGCAACATCTCATCCGCGGATTGTATGGCATCGTTTGACAAGGCTGCACCGATGCTGATCTGGCATGTCAGTGCCTTGTTTTGCCAGACGACTGGCCGGTTCACTGCCGACACAAGTGCCGTGCCAATCGATTGCAGCTCTGACAGATTATGAAGGCCGGGGCATGCGATGACAAATTCGTCGCCCCCGATCCGGGCAAGCAGGTCGGTGTCGCGGATATGCGCGCGCAGCCGGTCAGCGACGGCCACCAGAACCGCATCCCCGGCTGAATGACCGTGGGTGTCATTGACCTGTTTGAAATTGTCCAAGTCGATGTGTAGAATGCCAACCCCTGTATTATTTTGCCTTACCGCTTGCAGTGCATCGTCGACAAAGCGCGCAAGCTCGGCCCGGTTGGCGGCGGCGGTCAGGTGATCATGGGATGCGATATGGGCCAGTTTTTCGCTTGTCTTGCGCAGCTTGGTTTCGCGCGCGATTTCTTCGGTGACATCGTGACAGACAAGCACCGCGAGCGGGTTGTCCCCGTCAGGATCATGATAACTGATCTTGATACGTAGCCAGAGCGGTGTTCCGTCGCCCCGCACGTTTTCCCGCAAGAAGCTGGTTTGCTGATGATGATCCGCCGGGTCAAGGCGGAAGGTGTCGATCTCTTTCTGCGGTGGCCGTTTGCCGGGTGGAAATGCGTAGGAGAATGGCGTGTGGCCGATCACCTCTTTGGCGCTGCGGCGCACCATCTTGAGGTATCCGGGATTGGCCCAAATCACCGTGCCGTTCAATGCCTGAACAACAAGCCCGGTATCTGCGTGTTCCGCTGATATGCGATGGTAAAGCGAGGCCGCCATGTCCCCATCAACGGTGTCCCGTGTGGATTGTAGCGCATGGGTCAGATGTTTGATGCGTCGCACCATCCCAACCGCTACGATCGCGCCAAGGCAGATGAACGTCAGATATATTGTCCCAGTCATCATGCCCTACCAAATACCGGTTCACTGCCACGCGGCGACACATCGCCGGTATCGATGGGTCGTCCTGTGGGATGAACCCGGCTCTTTGATCAATCGGTCGTATGAATAACACGTCAAACGTGTGTTACGAAGTATTTTTGTTCTGCTGGCGTGTATTCTGTATATATTGAGAGGCTAGGCGTGTCGGGAAAAATAACCGCAAGGTTAAAAAATGATCAACAGAATGGCTACAAACTGATCATTTTGAGGTCGTATAGGTTTGAATTGCATCCTGTTGGAAGTTCTTTTCGCTTTGGCCTTGATCATGGCGTATGATGGAAAAATCAGGCGGTCATTAGAAACCGCGGCGCAGTTGCATTGCTGCTGCGCCCAAATCAAACGCAACAACAACTGGGACACGCTATGACTAAGACAATGTTTGTCGTCGGAATCGACGGCTCGGACGCGGGGGAGCGGGCGCTGGCCTTTGCCAAATCCCGCGCAAAGGCGCTGGGGGAATGCACTCTGACGCTGTGTTATGTGATCGAATGGTCGCCCTTCACCTTTCAGACACCCGAAGAGAATGAGCAGCGCCATAAACGCCGCGAGGAAGAGATCAGCATGGCGCATGAGCGGGTTTTGGACCCGGCGGTGGCGGCGGCAGAACAAGAGGGCTTCAAGGTCGTTGGCGTGGTCCGGCATGGTGACGCAGCCGAGATACTGGACAATCTGGCCAAGGAGCATGATGCCACGCAGATCATCGTCGGCCGTGTTGGTATCCGTGGTCTGAAAGAACGCGTCTTTGGTGGTGTGACGGGGCGACTGGTGGCGACGGCCACGGTCCCTGTGACGATCATTCCGTGAAGGGGAAAGCCATGAAAAAGCAATTATTTGCAGCGGCCACTTTGGCTGCTACGTCGCCTGCTGCCGCCTTCGCGCAAGAAGCGTCGTTCGATGACCGTGTGAACGAGATTTTTTCGAACTCGACCGGTTGGTTCGTCAATCTGATCTTTATGAACCTGCCCGGTACCAGTTTTCCGTGGATCGTGTTGTGGCTGGTTGTCGCGGCGTCGATCTTTACGGTCTATTTTGGTTTCATTCAGGTGCGGGCCTTTACCCATGCGATTAGCCTGGTGAAGGGTGACTATTCTGACCCCAACGATGCGGGTGAGGTCAGTCACTTTCAGGCGCTGGCAACCGCGCTTTCCGGGACTGTCGGTCTTGGGAATATCGCGGGCGTTGCCGTTGCGGTGGGCATTGGTGGGCCGGGCGCCACGTTCTGGATGATCGTTGCGGGTCTTCTGGGCATGGCATCCAAGTTCACGGAATGTACGCTTGGCGTCAAATATCGAAATGAATACCCTGATGGTACCGTATCGGGTGGTCCGATGTATTACATGACCAAAGGGTTTAAGGAACGCAGCCTGCCCGGTGGTGGTGCGTTGGCGATCCTGTTCTCGATCTTTTGTATCCTGGGTGCGTTGGGTGGCGGCAATATGTTCCAAGCCAACCAGGCCCATGCGCAGATTTCAGGGATCACGGGCGATTACCCCGGTTGGATCACGGGCATTATCTTTGCCTTGATTGTGTTCGCTGTGATCGTGGGCGGTATCAAATCCATCGCGCAAGTGACCGAGAAAGTCGTGCCATTCATGGGCATCATGTATGTGCTGTCGGCGCTGGTGATCCTGCTGGTGAACTATGACCAAATCGGTTGGGCCTTTGGCCAGATCTGGGCCGGTGCGTTTACCGGGCTTGGGGTTGCAGGTGGCTTTGTCGGCGCGCTGATCCAAGGTTTCAAGCGGGCGGCGTTTTCGAACGAAGCCGGTGTTGGTTCTGCGGCCATCGCACACTCTGCCGTGAAAACGAAAGAGCCTGTGACCGAAGGCGTGGTTTCACTGCTTGAGCCGTTCATCGATACGGTTGTGATCTGTACGATGACAGCATTGGTAATCACGATTTCCGGCGTGCTGGTTGTGAACCCAGAGACAGGGTTGTTTGTGTTGAACGAAGCGGGGACTGCGATCCAGACAGTTGATGGATCATCCGGTGTTCAGCTGACATCAGCGGCCTTTGCGACCGGCTTTAGCTGGTTCCCATACTTGCTGGCGGTTGCGGTTGTGTTGTTTGCCTTCTCGACCATGATCAGTTGGTCCTATTACGGGTTGAAAGCCTGGACCTATCTGTTTGGTGAAGGCAAAACCAAAGAGATCATTTTCAAGGTGATCTTCTGCATCTTTATCGTGATTGGTGCGGCGGCTGATCTGGGCGCTGTGATCGACTTCTCTGATGCGATGATCTTTGCGATGGCTGTGGTGAACATCACCGCGCTCTACTTCCTGATGCCAATCGTGAAGCGTGAGATGAACAGTTATTTTGCGCGGATCAAGTCGGGCGAGATCGTCAAACACGTCCACTAGGTTTTATGATCTGAAGAAGGGCGCGCCGGGTGATCGGCGCGCCCTTTTGCATTACAGGGTGATGACCATTCCGTCTTTGCCCAGATGTAGCGGGCCAGACCAGTGTTTGCGCACTTCACGTTCCCAATTGGCGTCAGTGAAATCGGGGTCGCCATCAGGGACAAAGTGGTTGAGAGCAAGTTGTTTGACCCCTGCATCATGGGCGATCCGTCCGACATCTGCGGCGTCGGTGTGGCTGTTCAGGATATGGCTGCGCAGCCGTTCATCGCCGTTGGTCATCCGCGCGCAAAGTGCCTCGACCCCGGGGCGCAGCATCGCCTCGTGGACCAGCAGACCGGCCTTTCGGGCGAAGTCAGCCATTTTTGGCATATAAGCGGTGTCGCCAGAAAGGACGACGGATGTGCCGCCCGCATCAAACCGCAGGGCGTAGGTGTCGGTGATCGGCGGGTGTATGTTGTGCATCGCGCGCACGCGGATGCCGTCATATGTGGCGTCTTCGGTCAGGGTGCTGATTTGGGCGAGGCTGCCGAAATCACAGCGCCCTTCGTCGCGGATGCGCAGGTCGATGTCGAAGGCCATGCTTTGCTGAAAGCCCTGCCAGTAGGTGTCGAGCCCTTTGGGTCCAATCACGGGGATGGGGCGGTTCAGCCCGGCTGTCCAGGCGGTGTGAAAGAAGGGGCCGAGTTCGAGGTAATGATCGGAATGCAGGTGGGTGATAAAGATCAGGTCGATATCGGTCAGCGGCACGCCCTGATCGCAGATGCCGCGCGTAGCGCCGAGGCCTGCATCGATAAGGATCGTCTTGCCATCAAGCCGCAGCAGGTTCGACGCAGGCATATTGGAGCCGGGGCGGATCGCCGGGCCACCTTTGACGCCCATCAGGGCGATGGAGTTGGTCATGGTTCGGTCCTTTTGGGCACATTGCCCGAAACGATGGCCGATGGACAATAGAAAGCCGCGCGGGAATGGAGAACCCGCGCGGCTTATCAGAGACCGTCAGCCTAAAGGCCGAGTTTAGAGGCCTCTGAATACAGTCCAACGACGCTGTTCATATGGCCCGTCATCACATTGGCGCCGTTGAACATGTCGCTGCGTGTCGTGTTATTGATTGCCTCACCGGCGAGCGTGGCCGCCACAATCGGCTGTAGCTGCGCCCAATCGGCTATCACCACATCAAGCCCCGCTGCGATTTCAGCATTGGGCGGCGGTTTGATGCCCGCATCCGCCATTCCGTTGCGCAACGCGCCGAGCGATGCATCAAACATTTGTGCCGTGCCGCTGAGCTGTGCCGTTGCAGCGTCGACGCTGATACCAGATGCGATCAGGCAAATGTTCTTCGACATGCGTTGCGACAGCATTCGCTGCCGACCGGCAATGTCGATGATCAGCGCATCAGCCTGAAGCAAGGCCGTTGGGTCGGCATATTGACCGCTGATTTCGCTTACCAGAAGTTTCGCCATTTCAAGAACGGCTTCGCTTTGTGTTGCAAGTTGGGTCAGCGTGTCCGCCGCGCTATCCCCATCGGCAATCGCCGTTGCCGTGGCGGACATCGGTTCCCACAACTCCCGCAGTTTGCGCAGGCCCACGCGCGTTTTCCGCCGTTCCTCTGCGCCAATGATGCCAAGGCTTTCATCCCCGAATTCAAGCGCATCCACGATCTGTTGGAATTCCGCTGCAGCCGCTTTCAGCATCGCACCTGTGGCGTCTGTATCAATGCCCGCCGCAAAGTTGCAGGCGGCGGCAGGGATGCGCTGGCTTAGCATGCGCAACTTGCCCGATAAATCGACGCGCTGACTAGCGCCGATATCCTCAAGATATTGGACAGTCTCAAATTGCGCAGGCGCAGATTGCCGGTTGAATGGGCTGTTATGCGTCAGGCCAGACAGGTTGTAGACGGCCGCCGGGATCTGGGCCTGCGCGGCGGGTATTGCAGCGCAGGTCAGGGTTATTGTGACAGCACCCAGTTTCAGGATTGATGTCTTCATAGCCTAGAGCCCCGTTTTTGACGCATCGGAATACATGTGAACTACCTCATTCATGTCTGCGGTCATGCTATTGGCGCCGTTGAACAGGTCGGCCCGCGTCTGCGCATCAAGGTTTTCGCCTGCCAGAACCGCCATGACTGTCGGCTTGAGCGCGTTCCAGTCTGCCATAACGACATCCAACCCTTCGCGGATCTGTGCGTTTGGCGGTGCCTTGACCCCTGCGTCTGGCATCCCTGTCTGCAATGCGACCAGCGCATCTTCGAACAGCTGCGCCGTGCTGGCCAGGTCGGCCACGGACTGTTCAACGTTGACCCCCGCGGCGATCAGGCAGACATCCTTGGAAATCCGCTGTGCCAGCATCCGTTGCCGCCCGGCAATATCGATGACAAGGGCGTCGGCCTGCATCAGGGCCACGGGGTTGGAGTACTCTTCCGAGATCGCGCTGACCAGCAGTTTGGCGATATCTAGAACCGGCGCGCTTTGTGCTGCGATCGTGGTCACCGCCTCGGGCGAGCCACCATCGGTGTGGATCTGATCGGCTGTTGCGAACATCGGATCCCAGTTTTCGCGTAGTTTGCGCAGGCCCACGAGCGTTTTGCGCCGTTCCTCAGCGCCGACGATACCAAGGCTTTCGTCGCCAAACTCAAGCGCGTTAACGATTTGCTGGAATTCATTGGCAGCCGCGTCAAGCATGGCACCGCTGGCATCACGGTCGATCCCGTCGGCATAGTTGCAGGCGGCGGCCGGAATGCGCTGGCTCAGCATGCGCAGTTTGCCGGAATAATCGATGCGCTGGCTGGCACCGGTATCTTCCAGGAACTGGGCGCGCTGCAATTCTTCTGCCGTTAACTCCTGTGCTGTTGCGGGGATGATGGTCAGTCCGGCACAAAGGGCTGCGGCAAAGGCTTTGCGTTTCAGTGGCATCACGTGTGTGACGTTGAATAGGATGGTCATTGTCGTCTCCTCGGAGCGATCCAATGCGGGTGTGGCGGTCACGTCTGTCAGTTTGTCAGGCGATCTGGCCAGAACATTGATCTTGGGTGCTATGGGGTGCATGTCGCACCCAAAGGAATGGGTTGGCCGGGTGCCGAAGGTGGCACCCGGCGCAAAATCAGCCGTTGGCGGACTGGATCCACACCTCAACCCGGCGATTGATACGGCGCTCGTTTTCTGAGTTGTTGCAGGCAGATGGTGCGATTTCACCATAGCCGGTCGCACCCATTTCGATGCTAGGCAGGCGGTCCCCGGCGAAGTTACGCAGTTCTTCCATCACTTGTTCGGCCCGCCCGATGGACAGATCCCGGTTGCTGTCGAATGCGCCCAGATCATCGGTGAAACCAACGAACAGGATTTTGGTGCCCTCAGGCTCCCCTTCAAGATAATCAACCAGACGTTCCAGGTTCAGCTGGCCGCGTGGGTCCAGCTTTTGCGATCCTGTGCGAAAACGGAACGTGGTCGATAGCCTGTCATAGTCGACCATTTCGGACAGCATCTCGCGCATGATGCCGCTTTCATATTCATCGACATTCGGGTCAAGAAGCTGCTTGGCGCGTTCGCCATCAAACGGCTGTGCGCGCCGGTCGATGCCAAGGTCGATAAACCCGGCTTTGGCGATCACTTCGTCAGCAGCGTCAGAGATGGCGTATTCCAGGAAATCCGCTGTTGGCGCATCGGTCGCATTTTGCGTGTTATACAGGTACAGGAAACGCTGCAGCGCGTATTCTTCGGTGCGCGCTGAAAAAGCATCGGGCACCATGCTGATACCGCATTCATTGACCAGCGACACAGCCTTTGCACCGCGCTGGAATGCATAGCCGACAAAGCCAATTGCGTTGACATCACCGTTCACCAGCGCCGCCATTTCGTTGTTGTCGATGGCGACCGTCATCCCCTCAGGCGAAGCTGGCACATCCTCGCCAAAAACGCGATCTTCGAAGACGCCGCGCGTACCAGAGGCTTCTTGACGGCCGAAAAGAGTGATTGGACCGCTGTTGCCGCCCACTTCTGACCAGTCAGTAATCTCGCCGGAATAGATGCCGCGCAGTTGTTCCATTGTGAGCGTATCAACCGGATTGTCGGGGTGTGTAATAACCACAAGACTGTCAACCGCGATGATGTGTTCCTGGCTGGTGCTGATCATGTTGCCAGCGCCCGCGTCACGTAATGCGCGTGCCTCGACCGGGCGGATACGCCGCGACGCCATGCCGATCTGTGCCGAATTGTCGAGCAATGCACTGAACGCATCACTGGACCCGGTAGATGTGACCAGATAAGAACCCATCGGATCACCAAACCCTTCGTCACCGATCAGTTCGGCGATGAATTGGCCGCGTGTGCCTGTGGCGGTTTCGGTGGCTTCTGCGCCAAGAAACGCAGCATAGCCTGACAAGAGCAGCGGCATCACACCTTCGCCGACCGTATCAGAACCTGCTATTTTTACATCCGCATCCGTGCCGCCGATATCGGGGCAGTCCGCACCTTCGCAACGCACCCGGGAGGCTGAGATTCGCAAATCGCCTAGTCCAGTGCGGATCACATAGTTGTTGTCGGTAAAGTCAACAAACTCCCCGACAAGGTTCACAGTGCCGTCTGCCGATTTCAGGGTGACTTCGCCTGCCATCGTCGCTGCCGGTGCGACAAGCGCTGCAGATAGTGCAAGCGCAGACACGAAGTTACGTTTCTTTAAGAAGACTGATAAAGTCATTCTATTCTCCATTTACCAACTCGTTCTACCCGCTTCGACTCTAAACAGTCGTTGCAGCAAACAATTCAAATACATGTGGGCCGCAAGAAACCTTTGCACCACATCTCTTAACGTGCGTGTAATTTGTGCACAGAATGAGGCGTCAAGACATATCACCGGACTAACTAAAGTATAGGAACCAATGTGCACTTTTTTCGTCAAAATGCCGACGGCGGGATCGTGGATGCTCTGTGGCAGACTTTTTTTGCTTGTCCAAATCACTCTGTGATATGAAGTTTGATCAAGTAATTAACCTACTGAAAAATATACTATATTTTTTATTCAACCCCACCGGAAGTGACTTTTCCGCGGTTCAATCTTGTCGTGCGTCGATGCACGCTTAAGTAACTTTTGCTCGGAAGTTTTCGCGACTGAAATGTGTCAAAATTGCATCTCATATGCTTCTATGAGGTGCAGATTCTTTTGGATTCCACTGCAAAACTTTGACTCCATACGAATCGAATTCGCCTACTGCAAAGCAGCTTTCCTTACTCAAAGAAAAGCCCCGCCGATGGCGGGGCTCCGTCCATGTCGTTTCTGAAATCTATTGTGGAATGTCGCCGGTCAGCCCTTCGACATAGAAGTTCATGCCCGCCAGCGTGCCATCATCGGCCACTTCGCCATCTGCCAACCATGCAGACCCGTCCTGCTTGTTGATCGGTCCGGTAAAGGCGTGATATTCACCGGTACGCAAGGCTTCGACCATGGCCTCCGCAGAGGCTTTGACCTCGGCGGGTACGGCGTCCGTGATCTCACCGATGCCAACCATGCCCGGTCCGATCCCGTCCCAGGTGTTGGTGCTTTCCCATGTCCCATCAATCACCGCCTGCGTGCGGGCGATATAATAGGGCGCCCAATTGTCGATGATGGATGACACGCGCGGGAACGGCCCGAATTCAGCCATGTCAGATGCCTGCCCAAAGGTGACGACATTGCCCGCTGCCTGTGCCGCGGCTTGCGGTGCGGTGCTGTCAGTGTGCTGCAAGATCACGTCAGCGCCCTGTTCGATCAGCACGGTTGCTGCTTCGGCCTCTTTCGCAGGGTCGAACCATGTGTAGGCCCAGATGATCTTGAATTCGACATCGGGGTTCACTTCGCGCGCATGGATATAGGCGGCGTTGATGCCCCGGATAACCTCTGGGATCGGGAAAGAGGCGATGTAGCCGATGATATTGCTTTCGGTCATGTGCCCGGCGATGTGCCCTTGAACGGCGCGCCCTTCGTAAAAGCGGGCTGAGTAGACCGATACGTTATCCGCCTGCTTGTATCCTGTCGCGTGTTCGAATTTCACGTCAGGAAACTTGGCCGCGATGTTGATGGTCTGATCCATGTATCCGAACGATGTGGTAAAGATCAGATCAGCCCCGCCCAGCGCCATCTGGGTCATGACCCGTTCGGCGTCCGGTCCTTCAGGAACGCTTTCAACAAACACAGTTTCAACTGCGTCGCCAAAATGTTCCTCGACGGCCAATCGCCCCTGATCGTGCTCGTAGGTCCAGCCGCCATCACCGACGGGGCCGACATAGACAAAGCCGACCTTTGTTTGGTGACCGTCCGCAAATGCCCCCGTTGCCATGCCAAGCGCGAGCGTCGCCCCGGCCAGAATTGTTTTCATCGTCATACTCATCCCCTTGGTGGTCTTGAAGTCGCCTCAGCGTGAGGCATGGAAAGATTGGCCCAGTGACCCCGGCGCCCGTCCCGCCCGCATAATAACCAGAACGGCGATGGTGGCCAGATAGGGCGACATCGAAAGGTATTCGACTGGCACGGACACGCCCGCGGCTTGCAGATTAAGCTGGAGAACCGTCACCCCGCCGAACAAATAGGCACCGATCAGAAGCCGCCCGGGCCGCCAGCTGGCAAAGACGACGATGGCCAGAGCGATCCAGCCAGCCCCGGCGGTCATTCCTTCGGTCCATTGCGGCACGCGCACAAGGCTCAGGTAAGCGCCCCCCAGCCCCGCGCAGGCCCCGCCGAACATGATGGCCAGCAGCCGCACCCGGATCACATGATAGCCAAGTGCATGGGCCGCTTCGTGGTTTTCGCCGACCGCCCGCAGGATCAGCCCGGCGCGGGCGTATTTGAGAAAGGTCCAAGTAGCCCCGACGATGATGAGTCCGACATAGACCATGGGGTCATGTTGGAAAATGATCGGCCCGATGACGGGGATGTCGCCCAGTAGGGGGATGTGCCAATCGGGGAAGGATGGTGCCTTGATGCCGATATAGCCTTGGCCCATCAGCGCAGAGAGGCCGAGGCCGAAAAGGGTAAGGGCGAGGCCGGTTGCAACCTGGTTAGACAAGAGCAGCTGTGTCAGCAGGCCAAAGACAAGCGACAGGATCGCGCCACCAATAGCGGCCCCGATGAAACCCAGCCAGGGTGAGCCGGTATTAACGGCCACAATGAACCCGCAGACCGCTCCGGTGATCATCATCCCCTCGACCCCGAGGTTCAGGACACCCGACCGTTCGACCACAAGTTCGCCGATGGCAGCCAGCAGGATGGGCGTTGCGGCCACCATGAGCGAGGCAAGCAGGAGGATAGGGTTGATCGCGGTAAGGTCCATCAGGTCAGCACCCCGCTGATTTCGATCCCTGACACCACAGCCACAAACCCGATGACGAGCCACATCCATTCGGCCCGCACAGAAAGCGCACGGTTATGAATCATAAGACGGAAGGGTTCAGCCCGCGTCATGTCGCCGTTTCGCTTTGCGCGGACATAACGCCATGACCGGATAGCGACTTGTATGGCGTGTGCGCACAGCATCAGGATCAATACAGGCCATAGTGCCGCGTAGAGAAACCCGTAGATCGCGCCATACATGCTACTCCCAAATATGGCGATGCCTTGATCGATGCGGAACGGTGTTGTTGAGCGATCTGTCATGCGGGTTTTCCCTGCCCAAACCGCATGCGGTAATTCGTCAGCACATCCACAGCCAGCAGGAAGAACAGCAGCATCCCCTGCATCAACTGGATCGCGGCCAGTGGCAGCCCAAGGTTCGACTGCGCAATCTCGCCGCCGATATAGGTCAGCGCCATCAGGCCGCCCGCCAGCAATATGCCCACCGGGTGCAGCCGCCCGAGGAAGGCCACGATGATCGCTGTGAATCCGTAGCCCACGTTGAAATCGATGCTGATCTGGCCTGCGGGGCCAGCGACCTCGAACAGACCGGCAAGGCCTGCGAGCGCGCCTGATAGCCCCATGCAGATCAGGATCAGGGCAGCGGGGTTCACGCCAGCGAACCGGGCGGCGCGGGGGCTTTGGCCTGCCAGCCGGACGTGGAAGCCAAAGACATGCCGCGAGAGGGCGACATAGGCGAAGATCACGGCGATGAAAGCGGTTAACACGCCCCAATGCATGCCCGATCCTTGAATGATTTCGAGGTTTGCGGCGGACGGGTATTGAGAAAGGTTCCGGCTACCGGGAAAGCCCATGCCGTCTGGATTGCGCAAGGCCCCCAGCGCCATGGAGGCCAGCAATTGTTCGGCCACATAGACGAGCATCAGTGAGACGAGGATTTCATTGGTGCCGAATTTCACGCGGAGGACACCGGGGATCATGGCCCAGAGCAGGCCACCCAAAGCGCCCGCGACAATCATCAGGGGGAAGATGATAAAAGACTCGGTTGGATAGAACGCTAATCCCACCGCCGCCCCGCAAATGGCACCGACGATATACTGACCCTCTGCCCCGATGTTCCAGATACCGGCGCGGAACCCGAATGACAGGCCGATGGCAATCAGGACAAGGGGGGCGCCTTTGATCAGCAGTTGCGGGCGGTAGAACCACGCGAATTCAGAGAAGAGTGGGTCGAAGAAGATCGTGCGGATCGTCTCGAAGGGGTTCTTGCCGAGGGCGGCGAACAGCAGACCGCCGCAGATCATCGTCAGGATGACGGCGAGAAGCGGTGTGGCAAAGGTCCAGAAGCGTGACGGCTGGGGGCGTTTTTCTAGGGCGATCATGGGGTACACCGCCCGGCGCAGCCGGGCAGCGCCCGGACCTCCCCCATGGGGAGGGCGCTTCGCACCCACCCCGAGGTCCGAGCGATGCCCTCTGTTCCTCTAAGCATCGACATGGGCGACCTCCATGTCATGCGCACCACCCAGCATCAGGCCGATTTCCTCCACCGTCAGCCCCTTTGCGGGACGCGGCGCAGACAAACGGCCTTCGTTCAGCGCAGCAAAGCGATCAGAGATTTCCATCAGCTCGTCCAAGTCCTGGCTGATCACGATCACCGCCGCCCCTTTGGCCGCCAGATCCAGCAGCGCCTGCCGGATCGCGGCGGCGGCGGATGCATCGACACCCCATGTGGGCTGGTTGACGACCAGCACGTCAGGGTCCTGCATGATCTCGCGTCCGATCACGAATTTCTGCAGGTTCCCGCCGGACAGGGACCGCGCCGCATTGGCGGGGCCGGGGGTGCGCACGTCGAAGGTCTTGATCACCCCTTCGGCAAAGCTGCGCGCCTTGCCCCAATGCACAAAGCCCCTGCTGGTCAGCTCCTGCCGGGTCATCGCGGTCATCACTGCGTTTTCGGTCAGCGACATATCCGGGGCGGCGGCATGGCCCATCCGTTCCTCTGGCGCGGCCAGCAGGCCGATCCTGCGCCGCGCGTTCGGGGCCATTTGCCCGATGGCGCGGCCCTGATAGCTGATCATCGCCGGGGCAACCCGCATTTCGCCTGACAGGGCTGCAACCAGTTCATCCTGCCCGTTGCCGGCCACCCCGCCGATGCCCAGCACCTCGCCTTTGCGGACTTCAAGCGTGATATCCTTCAGCGCCGTGCCAAACCGATGCGGTGCCTTGGCGCTAAGGTTTTGCAGGGTCAGGACAGTATCGCCAGCCGGTTTATCCGCCTTTTCCGGCACATGCAGTTTGCTGCCAACCATCAGTTCGGCCATGTCGCGGGCCGACGTGGTTTTGGGGTCGCATTCACCCACCACCTCACCCAGCCGCAACACGGTGGCATTGTCGCAAAGGGTCCGGATTTCTTCCAGCTTATGCGAGATATAAAGGATCGCGGTCCCCTCGCTGCTAAGCTTGCGCAGCGTTTCGAACAGGATCGCAACCTCTTGCGGGGTTAGGACCGATGTGGGTTCGTCCATGATCAAGAGCTTGGGATCCTGCAGCAGACAGCGGATAATCTCAACCCGTTGCCGTTCGCCTGCAGAAAGCTCACCCACGATCCGGTCGGGGTCCAGCGGCAAGCCATATTGATCCGACACCTTGCGCACCTGTGCTGCAATTTCGCGCTGGGGCGGCGGGTTTTCCATGCCAAGGGCGATGTTTTCGGCGACGTTCATTGCGTCGAACAGCGAAAAATGCTGGAACACCATAGCGACACCGGCGGCACGGGCCGCACGCGGTTCGGGCGGCTGGAACGGCTGGCCTTGCAGCGTCATGGTCCCGCTGTCGGGTTTGACGAGGCCATAGATGGTTTTGACAAGCGTGGATTTGCCCGCACCGTTTTCGCCCAAGAGCGCATGCACCTCACCGGGCAGAATATCGAAGGACACATCCTTGTTCGCAATGACCCCCGGGTAGGCTTTGGTCAGGCCGGACAGGCGCAGTAGTGGGCTATTCATCCGGCGTGGTCCTTGATCGCGCGATTCTGCGGGCTGATCATGGCGGTTGCGACGCCAAGTGCAATGGCTGCGGGGTGTTTGCCTAACAAAGGGTCACCGATGGGGCAGGCGATGCGTGCGATTTGTTCAGATGTGTGCCCCAATGCCGCCAGCCGTTTCCTGAAACGCGCCCATTTGGTGGCGGAGCCGATGAGGCCCGCCGTGTGGAAATCATGGCTCAAGATGGCATGGCACAGGGCGAGGTCGATCTCGTGGCTATAGGTCAGAATCAGATGGTCGGCGCCTGCGGGCGCATGTTTGACGATCTGGGCTGGGTCCTTGGCGACCAGTGTTGTGACCTCAGTTTCGGGGAAACGGTCTGCATGGGTATCGACCCAGGTGATCTCGAAATCGGGCAGGGGGTCCATGACATGCACGATGGCGCGGCCCACATGCCCCGCGCCGTAAACCCAGAGCGGACGTCCGGGCGAGGCCGCCAGCGCCTCGGCCCGGTCCCATGTCAGCATGACGGACCCGCCGCAGCACTGCCCCAGCGCGGGGCCAAGCGGGATCGTGCGCGCCAGCGTCTCGCGCCCATCGACTAGCATCTTGCGGGCCTCCGCCATCGCCTCCCATTCCAACGTACCGCCGCCGATGGTGCCCTCGATACGGTCCGCGTGGACCAGCATCTGTGTGCCCGCCTCACGCGGCACCGACCCTGCGGTTCTGGTGATGGTGATGCGGATGCAATCTGTCATCCGCGCGCCCTTTGCACAGCGTTCAGCACTTCCTCGGCGGTCGCAGGCGCTTGCAGGTCGGGGTAGTTCGGCCCGCAGGCGCTGACGGCGTCGGAGAGGGCTAGAAAGGCGGAGATGCCCAGCATGAAGGGTGGTTCGCCCACGGCCTTGGATCGATAGATGGTCTGCGCCGGGTTGGGCGCGTCCCAGAGGGCCACGTTGAAGATGTCGGGCCGGTCCGAGCAGGCGGGGATCTTGTAGGTTGCGGGGGCGTGTGTGCGCAGGCGCCCCTTGTCGTCCCATACCAGTTCCTCGGTGGTCAGCCAGCCGGTGCCCTGCACATAGCCGCCTTCGATCTGGCCGATGTCTATGGCCGGGTTCAGGGATGCGCCTGCGTCGTGCAGGATGTCGGTGCGCAGGATGCGGTTTTCACCCGTCAGCGTGTCGATGACGACCTCGGTGATGGCGGCCCCTTGGGCGAAGTAGAAAAACGGGGTGCCTTCGCCCTTGATCCGGTCCCATTGCAGACCGGGGGTCTTGTAGAACCCTGTCGCCGACAGGCTGACGCGGTTCAGATAGGCAGTCTGCGCGGCCTCGGCAAAGGTAATCTGTTCGGTGCCGATCTGAACATGACCATCCTCGAACTGGATATTTTCGGTGCTGGTCTGGTGCAGTTCGGCAAGGCAGGCGGCGATGCGGTCGCGGATGATGTCGCATGCGTTGGCGACGGCCATCCCGTTGAGGTCAGACCCGGAGGAGGCTGCAGTGGCCGATGTGTTGGGCACCTTTCCGGTGTCGGTGGCGGTGATCTTGACATGGCTCACATCGATCCCGAACCGGTGCGCGGCAACCTGGGCCACCTTCTGGAACAGCCCTTGCCCCATCTCGGTCCCGCCGTGGTTCATGTGGACGGAGCCGTCTTGGTACACATGCACCAGCGCGCCTGCCTGATTAAGGTGGCTTAGCGTGAAGGAAATGCCGAATTTCACGGGGCTGAAAGCGATGCCCTTCTTGAGGATCGATTGGCTGGCGTTCCAGTCAGCGATGGCAGCGCGCCTGTCGTGGTAGTTGGCACGCAAGAGCAGGTCTTCGGTCATTTCATGCAAAATGAAATCGGTGACCGGCATTTTGTAGGGTGTTGTCTGGGGGGGCGGTGGATCGAGATCCACCTTACGGTGTTGCGCGGTCGCCCTGTGCATGGGGGCGTAGTAATTACGGCGACGGACCTCTGTAGGGTCTAGATTTAGGGTGGCTGCGATGTGATCCATGACCCGCTCGATCCCCAGCACCCCCTGCGGCCCGCCGAAGCCGCGAAAGGCGGTGGCGGATTGGGTGTTGGTTTTCAGCCGGTGCGAGGTGATCCGGGCGGCGGGCAGGTGATAAGCATTGTCGGCATGCAGCATCGCCCGGTCGGCGACGGGCAGGGACAGATCCTGCGCCCAGCCGCAGCGGGTGATTTGCGTGAAATCGACGCCGAATAGCCTGCCGTTCTCATCGAACCCCGCATCATAATCAATCCGGAAATCATGCCGTTTGCCGGTGATCATCATGTCATCGTCGCGGTCATAGCGCATCTTGCAGGGGCGGCCAGTAGCCCGTGCAGCCACAGCGCAGGCGACGGCCAGCGCATTGCCCTGGCTTTCCTTGCCGCCGAAACCGCCGCCCATGCGCCGGATCTCGCAGCGGACCGCGTGCATGGGGACGCCCAAAGCCTCGGCCACCTTATGCTGGATTTCGGTCGGATGCTGGGTGGAGCTGTGGACCACCATGTCGCCGCCTTCCTGCGGCAGGGCGAGGGCGGCTTGCCCTTCCAGGTAGAAATGTTCCTGCCCGCCCATGTTGATGGTGCCGCTGATCCGGTGGGGCGCGTTTGAGAGTGCTTGATCGACGTCACCGTTGGACCAGATGCGCGGGCCATCTTCGAACCGGCTGTCGGCGGCAAGAGCCTGTTCGACGGTCAGGATGGGTGCGTCTTCGGCATAGGTTATATCACCCATACGCGCGGCCTTGCGGGCGTTCAGGTGGGTGTTGGCGATGACGACAAAGATGGGCTGTCCGAGGTAGTGGACATCGCCAGTGGCCAGCAGCGGCTCATCATGGATGGAGGGTGAGACATCGTTGGCGAAGGGCAGATCATCAGCGGTCAGGACGGCGACAACACCAGAGGCTGAGCGAACGGCATCAAGGTTCATGGCCGTGATGGTCCCCTTGGCGATTTCCGCCATGCCAAAGGCGAGGTGCAGCGTGCCCGCCGGGGTGGGGATGTCGTCGACATAGTGTGCGGTGCCGGTGACATGCAGATTGGCCGCGTCATGGGGCAGGGGTTTGGCTACACTCATGAAGTGACCTCCAGCACGTTTGTGCCGTCGCCAGAGAGTTGCGCAAAGTAGCGGTGCAGCAGGTTTTGCGCCGTGGTCAAGCGGTAGGCGGCAGAGGCGCGCATGTCAGTCATCGGCGTGTAGTCATCGGCGAATTTAGTGGCGGCGGCGGTGATGGTGTCCTTAGTCCAGGGTTGGCCGATCAGCGCATTTTCAACCGCAGTGGCGCGATGCGGCGTGCCCGCCATACCGCCAAAGGCGATCCGGGCATTGGTGATGTTCCCGTTTTCGACAGTGACATTGAAACAGCCGCAAAGGGCGGAGATATCCTGATCGAACCGTTTGGAGATTTTGTAGCAGCGCAGGGCGGGGGCATGTTTGGGGAGTGTAACACCGGTGACGAGTTCACCTGGTGCCCGGTCTTGTTTGCCGTAGTCCAGAAAGAAATCCTCGATCGGCATATCGCGCGCCTTGTCGCCGTGGCGCAGGTGCAGGGTGGCCCCGAGGGCGATCAGCGCCGGGGGATTATCCCCGATGGGGGAGCCATTGGCGATGTTGCCGCCGATTGTGGCCGCGTTGCGCACCTGTTCAGAGCCATAGCGGCGGATCATTTCGGCATAGGATGGGTGATATTCACGCATCACGGCCAAGACATCGGTCATTGTCACGGTAGCGCCGATGTGGATGGTGTCTTTGCCGATCTTGATATTTTGCAGGTCAGCGCAACGGTTCAGGAATGCGACGTTAGGCAGGTATCGTAGTTGCTTGGTGACCCAAAGCCCGACATCTGTGGCCCCGGCAATCAAGGTCGCATCCGGGTTGGCGGCGTACCATGTGGCCAGTTGATCAAGGCTTTCCGGCGCGTAGGGCTGCGATGCTGCGTAAGGCGGCGCGTCATTCAGCCATGCGGGCGATGGGGCGCTTTCGGCGGCTTTGGCGGCGCGCACAATGGGCGCATAGCCGGTGCAGCGGCACAGGTTCCCGGCCACGACATCGTCGTGGTCGGTCCGGCCGTTCATGTGTCCGGCGGTCATGGAGGCAATAAAACCGGGCGTGCAAAACCCGCATTGCGATCCGTGGTGATCGATCATGGCTTGCTGCACCGGGTGCAAGGCGCCGTCCGGGCCACTGATGCCTTCGACCGTGCGAACGGTCTTGCCATGCAGTTGGGGAAGAAACAGGATACAGGCGTTCAGGGCCTTGGCACCCGCGTCATCGCCCACAATCACCGTACATGCGCCGCAATCGCCTTCGTTGCAGCCTTCTTTCGTGCCGCAAAGCCCACGATCCTCGCGTAGCCAGTCAAGCAGGGTGCGGGTCGCTGCCGCCTCGACCTGCACGGTTTCCCCATTGAGAAGAAACGTGACATTCATGATGTAAACCTGCCGCCTTACCGATGTGATACGGGATTTGGCAGCTGTCGATGCGACGTAGACAGCAGCCCCCAATTTCAAGGCCTCATGAAAGCGGGGGATGCGCGGTTTGGCAAGGGTTTTGTCGTTGGTCGCTTGGGCCGGTTCGGGTTTGCACAGCTTTTGAGCAACGTAAGGTGGGTTTCAACCCACCTCATCCGCACGATTACAAGGTTGCTGCCAATGCCCCAAGCTGATCAACCGCGGTGCCCCAGCCGTCGTGAAAGCCCATTGCCTCGTGTTTGGCCCGGTCTGCATCATTGGCATGGCGGACGGTAACGACATAGCGGCAACCATCGCCTTCCGCTGACATTTGCAGATCGGCGCTAAAGCCAAATCCGCCTGCTTCCGGGTCGATTGTCGCAGGCGCAAAGTCCTGTATCAGGCAATTGGTCCAGCTCAACCGCTTGGCCGGGTCTGCGATCAGAATGCAACCGTCACCGGCCGTGTCACCATGATCGGGCACGCGCATAACCGTATAAAACCGCCCACCGGGATGCGGTTCGATGATCGCCTCGATCGTTTCAACCGGATGCGGAGCGAACCACTTTTTGAGGAGCTCGGGTTCTGTCAGGCACCGCCAGACATGGGCCGGGCTTGCGGGCAGCAGCCGGGTCAGATTGAGGTCATGCGCCATTTTGGTTTCCTTTCAGTTTACGTGGGCTTGGACCA
Organism: uncultured Paracoccaceae bacterium; assembly: GCA_947489445.1. Classification (GTDB taxonomy): domain Bacteria; phylum Pseudomonadota; class Alphaproteobacteria; order Rhodobacterales; family Rhodobacteraceae; genus Yoonia. The sequence continues at coordinate 23,354 of CANLDN010000012.1, read as the reverse complement.
TCGCGGCGACATGCGATTCCAGATTGTCCAGACCACCACCCCAGCCTTGTTTGAAATCCTCCAATGTCTCCGGCCCGCTGAAGGACGACACAGCCACGGTCACGCCCAGATCGGTGCCGGTGCCTGCCGCCGTCAGGCTGTAGGTGACAAGACTGGTGCACAGCGCCTCGCCCCCGATAATCAGCGTTTCAGTGAACACTGCGCGGTCAGGGGCCGCCAGATCATACCACCGCGTGTCTATAACGAAGTCGGGTGCGTCTGCCGGACCGCAGCGATGGCGATCCTGGCCGCCCACCCGCAGATCGGCCTTGTCGATGACCAGTACGGTTTCAGCGTCTGGCCCGCCCCACGCTTCGCGGTGTTTGGGGTCTGTCATGACCTCCCACAACCGGTCGGGCGATAGGGGCAGTGTGCGGTGCAAATTGAATGATGAGGTATCCAGTGACATGGCGTTATTCCTTTTCTGTCTCAACGATATGGCGGGCCAGCGCATCCAGCCGGTCAAGCCTGCTTTCCCAGATCTCGCGTTGCCAGGCGAGCCAGCCTTGCGCCTCAATCAGCGGGGCGGCTTCGATATGGCAGGTCCGCACGCGGCCCTTTTTGACTGACCGGACAATGCCGGTGTCTTCCAGCACCTTGAGGTGCCGCATGAAAGTCGGCAGGGCCATGCTATGGGGCGCGTGCAATTCGCTGACACTGGCCGGCCCAGAGGCAAGCCGTTCGATCACTGCCCGCCGGGTGGGGTCGGACATCGCGCCGAAAAATGTATCAAGTTGGTTAGTCATATAGCTAAGTATTGCGGTAGGGGAGGGGGCTGTCAAGATAGTTAGCTGAGGTGCTTACAAAACGCGCTTAGCGGTCTGAAAACAAGGCGTCTTTCATGCCGGGGACCCAGTCGCGTGTCGCGGGATCAAGGATGGCAAAGTTGCGGGACAGGCCCCAATGGCACCAGCCGATGCCATGGGATTCGGCCTCTTGGCGGACAGCGTGGGTCCAGCCTACCCGCTGGGCAAGATCGGTCTGGGTCGTCACGCCAAATTCACCCAGTAACAGTGGCGTTCCCCTTGCCGCAGCTTGTTCCATATCCGCGCGCAAGGCAGCGTGATCATCCTTGTCCCCCCAGATATCGGGCGGCAACGGGTCGTCCATCCAAGCCGCTTGCTGATGGGTGAACGTGTAGGGGGCGTAATAATGAAACGACAATGCGGTCCGGTCGTCGATCTGCGGCAGGTCGGGCAGAGCACTGAGGTTGGCCCAATCACCCCCTTCGATGATGATCCACCGGTCGGGGTTGGTTTGGCGGATAACGGGATAGACCTTTTCGAACAAGGCAACGGCACCGGCGGTATCAAGGTTTTCGGTTGGCTCGTTGAGCAGTTCAAACATCAGGGTGTTGTCATGGTCCGCGTAATGCAGGGCCAGTTCTTTCCAGATCGCGGTGAAGATCGGGGCATTCTGGGCAGGCTCCGTCATCAGTGCTTCGAAATGGTGCAGATCAAGAATAACTTGCAGGTTTTCACCTGTGGCCCAGCCGATCACCTCATCCACGCGGGTCAGAAATGCCGGATCAATCTGCCCGTCCCAATGGGCGCTGAACCGCACGGGCAGGCGGATCGTGTCAAAACCCTGTCCCGCAATCCACGCAACGTCGGGACGGGTGATCGTGTAACCCCAATCGCCTTCGTTCGGCGCCTCCAGCGCCTGATCAAGGTTGACGCAACGTGCCACCGGAAAGGGGTCAGCAAGGGCGGGTGTGGCCAGAAGGCAAAGGAAAAGGGCGCGCATATCGCGACGGTATCGCCGGTTTGACGCTTTGTCATCTTGTGCCTGTGCCCGCATCGGCTACGGTCTGCGCATGAGCAATGATCCCCGATTCATCCACCTGCGTGTCCACACCGAATACTCCCTTTTGGAAGGGGCCATTCCGATCAAAAAACTGCCCGGCCTCGCCGCTGGCATGGATATGCCCGCCGTGGCCGTCACCGATACCAACAATATGTTCTGTGCGTTGGAATTTTCAGAAGGGGCCGCCAAGGCCGGGGTGCAGCCGATTATCGGATGCCAGGTTGATGTGACCTACATCGCGCCAGAGCCCGGCAAGCGTGTCGAAGCTCCTGCGCCCATTGTGCTGCTCGTCCAGTCCGAGGCGGGATATATGAACCTGATGAAGCTGAATTCCTGCGCGTATCTGGACGCAGCGGGCCAGCTGCCGCAAGTCTCGGTCGAGGAACTGGCGCAATATCACGAAGGGCTGATTTGCCTGTCCGGTGGACCGGACGGACCGATTGGGCGGCTCTTGCGGCAGGGCCAAAGGCCCAAGGCCGAGATGTTGATGGATCGGCTGGCGGTGATCTATCCAGACAGGCTCTATGTGGAATTGCAGCGCCATCCCGGTGATGGGCTGCCAGATGCCGAGCGGCTGTCAGAGCGTGGGCATATTGAAATGGCCTATGCCAAGGGTCTGCCGCTGGTGGCGACCAATGATGTGTATTTCCCAAAGACAGAATTATACGAGGCGCATGACGCACTGATCTGCATCGCCGAAGGCGCTTATGTCGATCAACAGGAACCACGGCGCAGGCTGACCCCGCAGCATTATTTCAAATCCCCGCAGGAAATGGCGACGCTGTTTGCCGACCTGCCAGAGGCGATTGAAAACACCGTCGAAATCGCCAAACGCTGCGCGTTCAAGGTCTACAAACGCGATCCGATCCTGCCCAAATTTGCCGATGATGAGGTTGCGGAATTGCGGCGGCAGGCCGAGGAAGGGTTGAAGGCGCGGCTTGCCGTGATCCCGCACGCGGCAGAGGTAACGGAATACGAAAAACGACTCGAATTTGAGCTGGGGATCATCGAGGGGATGGGGTTTCCGGGCTACTTCCTGATCGTGGCCGATTTTATCAAATGGTCCAAGGATAATGGCATTCCCGTGGGGCCGGGGCGGGGGTCCGGGGCCGGATCGCTGGTCGCCTACGCCCTGCTGATCACCGACCTTGATCCCTTGCGCTATAGCCTGTTGTTCGAACGGTTCCTGAACCCCGAACGTGTGTCCATGCCCGATTTCGACATCGATTTCTGCATGGACCGGCGCGAAGAAGTGATCCGCTACGTGCAGGACAAATACGGGCGCGACAAGGTGGGGCAGATCATCACCTTTGGTGCGCTTTTGTCCAAGGCCGCCGTGCGCGATGTGGGTCGGGTTCTGCAAATGCCTTACGGGCAGGTGGACCGGCTATCCAAGATGATTCCGGTCGAGGGGGTCAAGCCGGTGTCCATTGAAAAGGCGCTGGCCGATGAACCGCGCCTGCGCGAAGAAGCCAAGAATGAAGAGGTCGTAGACCGCCTCCTGACCTATGCCCAGCAGGTTGAGGGGTTGTTGCGCAATGCCTCCACCCACGCGGCGGGTGTCGTGATTGGTGACAGACCGCTGGATGCGCTGGTGCCGCTTTATCAGGATCCGCGGTCGGATATGCCTGCGACGCAGTTCAACATGAAATGGGTAGAACAGGCCGGGCTGGTCAAATTCGACTTTCTGGGCCTGAAAACGCTGACGGTGATTGAAAATGCGGTCAAGCTGATCCGGGCCGCCGGACGCCCCTTGAATATGGCGGCGGATGGCACGGAACTCTATCAACCGCCTGAAGGTTTTGAATACGATATAGGGGCGATCCCGCTGGATGATGAAAAGTCCTATGCGCTTTATGCATCCGCCAAAACCATCGCGGTGTTTCAGGTGGAATCCAGTGGCATGATGGATGCGCTCAAGCGCATGAAGCCAACCTGTATTGAGGATATCGTGGCGCTGGTCGCACTCTATCGGCCCGGCCCGATGGAGAACATCCCGACCTATTGCGAGGTGAAGAACGGGCAACGGGATCTGGAATCCATTCACCCCTCCATCGACTACATTCTTGAGGAAACCCAAGGCATCATCGTCTATCAGGAACAGGTGATGCAGATCGCGCAGGTTATGGCGGGCTACAGCCTTGGCGGGGCCGATCTGCTGCGCCGTGCCATGGGTAAAAAGATCGCCGAGGAAATGGCAAAGGAACGCCCGAAATTCGAAAAAGGGGCGATGGAAAACGGGGTCGACAAGAAGAAGGCGACCGAGGTTTTCGACCTTCTGGAAAAATTCGCCAATTACGGTTTCAACAAATCCCACGCCGCGGCCTACGCGGTGGTCAGCTATCAGACGGCTTGGCTGAAAGCGAACCATCCGGTCGAATTCATGGCCGGTGTGATGAACTGCGATATCCACCTGACCGACAAGCTGGGCGTGTACTTTCAAGAGGTGAAAAAGGGGCTGGGCATCGCCTACATCCCGCCTTGCGTGAACCGGTCACAGGCCACCTTTGACGTGAAAGATCAACAGCTTGTCTATGCGCTGGGCGCATTGAAAAATGTCGGTGTCGAGGCGATGAAGCTGATCGTTGAAGGGCGCGGGGACCGGGAATTTGTGAACCTGTTCGATTTCGCGCGCAGGGTTGATCTGAAGCGGGTCAGCAAGCGGCCATTGGAAATGTTGGCGCGGGCAGGGGCGTTTGACGTGTTGGACCCGAACCGGCGGCGGGTGATGATGAGCCTTGATGCGCTGACGGGCTATTCCGCCGCGATCCATGATCAGAAATCATCCAATCAGGTCTCGCTGTTTGGCGAGGCAGGGGATGATCTGCCAGAGCCGCGCTTGATGGGCGGCGAAGACTGGCTGCCCGCAGAGCGATTGGCCGAAGAGTTCAAGGCGATCGGGTTTTATCTGTCCGGGCATCCGTTGGATGATTATATGGGGCCGCTGAAACGCAAACAGGTTCTGACCTTGGACGAAGTGATCGCGCGCGCGGAAAAGGGTGCGGCGCTTGTCAAAATGGCTGGTACCGTGTCGGGCCGACAGGAACGCAAATCGGCGCGCGGGAACCGTTTTGCCTTTGTTCAGCTTTCTGATCCGACCGGGCAATATGAGGTCACGATGTTTTCGGACACGTTGGAAACGGCGCGCGAATTCCTGGAAACCGGGTCGCAGGTCGTGCTACAATGCGAGGCGACGATGGAGGCAGATCAGCTCAAACTGTTGGGCCGGTCCGTGGCGCCGATTGATAATGTTGTGGCGGATGCGGGTGGTGCGGGTTTGCGGGTATTTATCGACGCGCCGGATGCGATCGGATCGGTGGCAAGCATTCTTGAAAACGCTGCGCGGGACGGGGTGCGTGCGGGCAAGGGGCCGGTTTACTTTTGCCTGATGGGCGATGATCTGCCCGGTGAGGTGGAGATTGATCTGGGGCAGGATTTCCCGGTCAATCCGCAGATCAAGGGCGCGCTGCGCAGTCTTGGTGGGGTGATCGAGGTCGAGGACGCCTGATGGGTGTGATGCTTTTTGATCTCGTTGACGATACGTATCACTTCAGCGTCAACTTTTGGCACTACCGGGCGATTGTGGAGGCGATACGGCGGCTAGAAACCCTGCCGAATGATCGTGCAGCGGACCTGCACGACGTGTATGTTTGCGAAATGAGCCGCGAAGAGGCGCATACCATAGCAAAAGCCTTGAACGACAAGCTCATTCCGACACTCGAAGCCGACGATAGTCTTCTATGGGGTGGTGAAATCACCAAGGAGCCTGATGATGGCGTTTTCCATCGTGACCCCGCCGATCAGCACAAGAACTACCGCACGACTGCGGACGTGTTACAAAATTTTGCGGATTTTTGTGCCAAGAGTCACGGTTTCAGAGTGACCTGAAATCAACTGATCCGGTCAACAACGGCGAAAATCGGCGTTGGGGAACAGTCTTGATTTTGTGCAACTGTCTGATTGGACCCGCAATATGAGATCACGATTTTTTCCGACACGCTGGGGGGCCGCGCGTTGGGTCACGATGTCCCGGTCAATCCGCAGATCAAGGGCGCCTGAGCCATGCCGAGGGCTGCCGGTTTAGCGACGGGCGGGCCGGATAAACCGCCATCCGATGATGATCAAAAGCAGCCCGAAAACGGCCACGGGCAGAACCAGTCCGATGGACCCCAGTGTTGCGTTCAACCAGTTGAGCGCGGGTTGGATGGCCGCCGGCAGATCATTGATTGAGGCACCTGATCCGGGTCTCTCGGCCTCTTTCTCAAACAGGTCGTACATGAGCGGCGTGAACAGGGCCAAGACCAAGACGCCGAAACCTGCCAACAGGCCGCCCAACATCACGCTTTGCAGGTCGTATGAGACCGCATTGGTCATATCGATGGGCTTGTCGCGGGTTGTACGCTTGACGATAACACCCGCGATGACAATGGACATGAGGGCACCGGCAGCCAGGCCAATGACAGTTGCATCGATCACCCCGCCCGCGATGAAGAGAGCATGTGCCGTTATTCCCAAACCCAAGGCGGCGAAGAATAAAATGACGGCGAGTAACAGAAGAATTTTGCGCAACATAAGCGGCTTCAACCACAGTTCATGCACTTGCGCAACGCGATGCCGACGCGGGTTTCTGGGCGTCATGCCCCGGCAGCGGCATCACGTAAGGTGGGTTGAAAACCCACCCTACATTTGGCTTTGACCTAAGGTCATCTGTGGCACTTGGTTGACGATAATCCGGAAAACGCCCTAAAGCGGCAATGGGGCTGATTTGGAGTTTAAAGTTATGAAGAAATTGGCATTTTTTGCTGTCGCGGCAGCACTTGCCGGGTGCACACCGAAGTTGGAAATCACGCAGCCCAGCACGACGGCCGGCATCCGTGCGGACGTGGACCGCGCGCGCATCACCAGCTATCGCACCACTGAAATCCGGACCATGACCAACCGCGACGGTGCTTCTGTCGAAGTGGGCGGTCTTAGCTGCACGTTGTCGTCGACGGAAGTGTCGGCCAGTGTGATTACCCCGGCGCGCGTCGACTTGCCCCGCTTTGTGCAATCAGGAGAGTTTGAAGACCGAGGCCGCCCGGCCCAGATGCAAGTGCGCTGCGAAGGGGACGATCTACGCGGTGCCGAGACGGTGTTTGCCCAGGACAAGCAGGTCGCCACGGCGACCAATGCCGGTATCGCCGGGGCGATCCTGACAACCGCGGTGACCGCAGCCGTGGCCAGCAGCACACCATGGAAGTTTCCCGAAGTGGTCAGTGTCACAGTGATGAAAGAGCGCATTAACTAAGGGCGGGTGGGTCAAGACCCACCTTACGCGCCGCGCTGTTGTGCCTACCAGTGCGGTGGGCGTTGATCGCCCAGTGGCACCGTGCCGCCTGCGTCCAATTCGCGGGTGGCTTCACGTTCCATCAGCATCGCCAACCTGCGGGTGACGAGCGCCAGTTCAGTTTCCTGCCGGGCCACGACATCTGACAACTCCTCAACCGTGCGGGTGAGGTGGGCGATTTGTTCTTCAAGGATTATTGTGTCGGCCATGGGGCCTTCTATACCGCTTGCTTGGCCTCGAAAAGAGGGGGCAGATCACCCAAGCGTTTCGCCTCATCAATCAGGCCGCCAAAATCAGCCTCCAGCGCCGCGGCCAACTCATCAAAGCTATCGATCACGAAATAGGTCGGCTGCACGATATCAATCCGGTAGGGGGTACGAAACACGGTCAGCAGATCAAAATCCTGCATCAGGGCATGGCCGGACATGGCATTCTCAGCCTCCGCCGGGGATGAAACGATACCCGCACCATAGGCCCGCAACCCGTCAGGAGTCCGGATCATTCCGAACTCGACCGTGAACCAGAACAGCCGAAACATGTGCCAGCTATAGCCCTTGCCCAGCGCCTTGGCCCGTTGACCGAACCCTTCGATGAAATCCGCATAGGGTGCGTTGGTCAGCATCGGACAATGGCCAAACACCTCGTGAAACAAATCCGGTTCCTCGATATAGTCCATATGCTCGCGCCGCCGCAGAAAGGTGGCGACGGGAAATTTGCGCTGGCTGAGCAGGTCATAGAATTGCGATGGCGGGATAATGGCTGGAACGCCATGGGCACCCGCCCCGGTCAATTCATGCAACTTCGCGTCGATATCCTTGACCTGCGGGGTTTTGGCGGCATTCAGGCCCAGTTTGGCAACACCGTCAAGGTACGCAGGGGCGACCTTGCCGGGCAGAAAATCCATTTGCCGGGTGAAAAGCTCACCCCAGACGGCATCATCTTCCGCAGTATAGGGATAGCGCCCCTCGGCGTCGGGTTGCAGGGAGGTGTAAGTGGTATCTTTAGGCATGACAGGTTCCTTTCCCCAATTATCGCCCATATCAGCGGAAATTTTCTGTCAATTTGGTCGGATTTCGCGCATATTTGATAAGGGAATATTAGAAAGCGCCAGTATATGAAAATTTCTGATCAAGAGCGGGCATTGTTGGCGGCATTACAGGCGGATGCGGCGCTGTCGCTGGCAGAGTTGTCAGAGCAGGCGGGCATGGCGACCTCGACCGTGTGGCGCAAGGTGCAGGAGTTTGAAAAACTGGGGCTGATCCGGGGCCGCGTGGCCCTGCTGGACCCGGCCAAGGCGGATGTCCGTCTGTGTGTGTTTGCAACGGTCCGGCTGGCCGATCATGCAGAGGCGTCGATTGCGGGATTTGCCACCGTGATCCGCGCCCACCCTCAGATTATGGAGGCGCATGCGATTTCCGGCACGGCGGATTATATCCTGAAAATCCGGTGTCGCGATGTGGAGGCTTACGAGGCCTTTATGACCCACACCTTGCTCCGCTCGCCCTTTGTCAAATCGGTCGTGTCGTCGTTCAGTCTCAAAGAGCTGAAATATACGACTGCATTGCCCCTGTGACATAGGCGCGTTAAACGGCGCGGGAATGTGAAGGACAGGACCAAAGCGATGGCCAAGACGAAGAAGCAGCCGCGCCCCAAGGCGGTGACGCCAAAGGGGTTTCAGGATTACTTTGGCGCGGATGTCACCATGCGCACCGACATGCTGCGCAAGATCGCAGAGGTCTATCATCGCTATGGGTTTGACGCGTTGGAGACGTCTGCCGTGGAAACGGTCGAGGCGCTGGGCAAGTTCCTGCCCGACGTGGACCGCCCGAATGAAGGGGTGTTCGCGTGGGAAGAAGACAAGGACTGGCTCGCCCTGCGCTACGACCTGACGGCCCCATTGGCGCGGGTCGCGGCACAATATCGCAACGATCTGCCGATGCCCTACCGTCGCTACGCAATGGGGCCGGTGTGGCGGAATGAAAAGCCGGGGCCGGGGCGGTTTCGGCAATTCTATCAGTGTGATGCGGATACGGTCGGGGCGTCGTCAGTGGCGGCAGATGCCGAGATTTGCGCGATGCTGGCGGATACGCTTGAGGCCGTGGGAATTGACAATAATGATTATATCATTCGCGTGAACAACCGTAAGGTGCTGAATGGTGTTTTAGAGGCCGCTGAGTTGCCGGACACAGACGAACACGCCGACGCTCGGGGGATCGTGCTGCGAGCAATTGATAAAATCGACAGGCTGGGACCGTCAGGCGTCGGGCAACTGCTGCAAAGGGGACGCAAAGACGAGTCTGGAGACTTCACAGAAGGGGCCGGACTTAGCGATACTCAAGCCGGAGTCGTGATGTCTTTTGTTTCAGCTACCACGAATGTTCTAGCACAGATGGCGCAGGACTATTTGCCTCAATTGTCCGATGAAGACATTGAAGCGAAAGGAAGACAGATCCTGATGAGTGAATTGCTTCCTGACTACGTTATGTTGGTTGAGCAATATCCCGAGGAGTTCAAGTCTCGTATTTTGAGCTATTTGGAGTGGATTGTCGGAGACTCCAAAATCGGCAAAGAAGGTGTTTCGGAACTTTCTGAAATTTCGGCGCTGTTACTATCCCAAGGCTACGGCCCTGACCGCATCCGTCTTGACCCTTCCGTAGTTCGCGGTCTCGGCTATTACACCGGCCCGGTATATGAGGCCGAACTGACTTTTGAGATCAAAGACGAAAAGGGCCGTCCGCGTAACTTCGGCTCTGTCGCGGGCGGTGGACGGTATGACGATTTGGTCAAGCGCTTCACCGGGCAGGAAGTGCCCGCCACGGGCGTCTCGATCGGGGTGGATCGGCTCTTGGCCGCTCTCAAAGCCAAAGGGCGGGTGAATAGCTCTGCCACTGGCCCCGTCGTCGTGACCGTGATGGATCGTGACCGGATGGCGGATTATCAAAAGATGGTTGCCGACTTGCGAAAGCCGGACGACGGCGGCGAGCCTATCCGAGCCGAGGTCTACCTTGGCAACCCCAAGAACTTTGGCAACCAACTGAAATACGCCGACAAGCGCAATTCCCCCATCGCGATCATCGCGGGCGGGGATGAGTTCGACAAGAACGTCGTGCAGATCAAGGACTTGATCCTCGGGGCCGAGATCGCCAAGAACGCCACGCTTGAGGAATGGAAAGACCGGCCCAGCCAATACGAAGTACCGCGCGATCAGATGCTCGCCAAGGTGCGCGAGATTTTGGGCACATCATGAATGACTTTCTAAAAGGACTGTTGCGCTTTCTTGGTGCCATTCTGACCGGCATTGCCTCGATCATCATCGGGGCTGTCATTGCAGCATTGGGCTTTGTCGCCGTCGCCTACGGCACGACGAATGATGCCATGCTTTTCACTGTCCTAGGGTCGGTCCTGATGTTCTTTGGCTTCATGATGGTGCTGAGGTATTTCGTTTGATGCCTGGCTCAGCGGAAACCCTGACTGAGGCGCGCCGCCTGCGCGATCACTTTGCCGCCCAAGGGGCGCAGGTGGTGAAGGCGGATGTGCTGCAACCCGCAGACACGCTGCTGGATTTGTATGGCGAAGATATCCGCGCCCGCGCCTACCTGACATCTGACCCCCTGCGCGGCGAAATGGTATTGCGCCCGGATTTCACCGTGCCCGTCGTGCAGATGCATATGGAAAGCCACGCAGACCCCGCCCGCTATACCTATGCCGGCAAAGTGTTTCGCAAGCAGGAAAGCGATGAAACCCGGGCGAATGAATATGTGCAGGTCGGCTACGAGGTCTTTGACGGTCAGAACCCGGCCAACGCAGATGCCGAAGTCTTTGCCCTGATTGCCGCAGGGCTGAATGGCTTGCCCGTGCGGGCAGCCACAGGCGATATCGGCATCCTGATGGCCGCAGTGCGCGGGCTGCGCACGACCGATGCACGCAAGGCAGCACTTTTGCGGCATATCTGGCGACCGGCGCGGTTCAAGGCGCTGTTGAAACGCTACGGGTCCGGGGCTGCACGTACGGAACTGCTGGCAGCAGATGATCCGTTTGCAAATGCAGGGCCGGAAATCGGGTTGCGCAGCCGGGCAGAGGTTGCAGCCCGGATCGAAGCCTTGCGCGCAGATGCGGCAGCTGCACCCCTTGCGGGTGAAGAGGCGGCATTGATCGACGCCATTCTGGGACTGCGGGAAACCGCGCCAAATGTGCTGAGCGCGCTGGGCGATATCGCGGTCGATATGCCCGCAATCGGGGCGGCCGTGTCCCGGCTTGAGGCGCGGTTAGAGGCGCTGGCGGCACGGGGCGTCGATGTGTCCAGCCTTGATTTCGAAGGCAGCTATGGCCGGACGTCGCTGGAATATTACGATGGGTTCGTTTTTGGGTTCTACGCGGTCGACAGGCTCGACTTTCCGCCCGTGGCCACCGGGGGGCGCTATGATGCGCTGACCGCCCGGCTGGGCGCGGGCCGGGCCGTGCCTGCGGTGGGCGGGGTGATCCGACCCGATCTGGTGCTGGGGTTATCATGCTAAAGCTGGGTGTGCCGTCCAAGGGACGGTTGATGGAAAAGACGTTTGACTGGTTTGGGGCGCGCGGCGTGACACTGCGCAAATCCGGATCAGACCGGGAATATGCAGGCGCTGTCGATGGGATCGACGGGGTGGAACTGGTGCTGCTGTCAGCGGGCGAAATCCCGCGTGAACTGGCGGCGGGCAACATTCACCTTGGGGTCACCGGCTCCGACCTGGTGCGTGAAAAGCTGGCGAATTGGGACAGTCGGGTGGCGGAGCTGGCCCTGATGGGCTTTGGCGGGGCGGATTTGATCATCGCCGTGCCGCAGGGCTGGGTCGATGTGGACACGCTTGATGATCTGGACGCGGCAGCAGCGGCGTTCCGGGCCAAGCACGGGTTCCGGCTGCGGATCGCGACAAAATATCACCGGCTGGTGCGGGAATTCCTGCGCGACCAAGGTGTCGCCGACTACCAGCTTGTCGATAGTCAGGGCGCTACCGAAGGCACCGTCAAAAACGAAACCGCCGAGGCGATCGCCGATATCACCTCAACCGGGGAAACGCTGCGGGCGAACGGTCTGAAAATCCTTGATGACGGGCTGATCCACGCGAGCCAGGCGACCCTGTTCCGGGGGCGGCGGCGTGACTGGACGGATGCGCAACGCCAGAAGCTGAAGGCGCTGCAGTTGGTGTTGGGGATATAGCCACTACGGCCTGTCTATCCGGCAAATTTTTCAACCGCCTTGGCAAGCTGGTCCCAATCCGTGAACTCCAGTTCTTGCCCGGTCGGGTCCACGTCTTGCCCCTGCAACACGACATGTTGCAGCACTTGGCTTTCATAATAGTCATAGCTTGCTGCGCGCACGGCCCCGGCGACGGGCAATGCGATATCTGGCTCCAGCCCAACCCGCATTTTCAGCTCCGCGATATAATCCTGCGCTTCGTCTGCCTTTTCGGGGAAGGCAGCACTTAGGCTCACGGATAAAAGCAGGGTGTCGCGCGCCGCGAGTTCCTGTTTGTTTGCCGATAACACCACCTCGAACGATTGTGGGTGGCGCCGTTCATGGACCGGTGCTGCCAGAATGACCTTATCCACACCCGCAAAAGACAGCGACGCGGTGCGGTCACCGGCATCAAATACCGTGACCTCCTGCCCGGCGGCGCGCAGTTGATCTTCAATGAACTTGCCGATCTTTTCCGTTTGGCCTTCGATACTGGCATAAATGATAAGAATGGACATGGGTGCACCTCCTCCAACTCTGACCAGAGCCTAGCAGGCGCATCGCCAGCCGACTTTGCGACAGATCAATGATACATGCGATGTGATCCCCGCGCTGTCAGGGTGTTCTCAAAGCCACCGGCGCGGCGCGTGACCCGGCATATGGCTCTATTGGGAGCCACAGGTACAAGCCCAGCCTATTCTGATATGGGGCGGATCATATCATACACAGTCCGTTCAGCGTGACAGTCGCCTGCCATGTCGCAGCCAAACAAACATGATGACTTGGATATGTCATTCAATACGAAATCCAAGATCTGCATTGCAGATTTTACGGACGCTGCTCTCGCGGGTACGATGAAAGGATCAGTATGCCCTCCATATCAGTACACCCGCCGTTCGCGGCTTCATGTATAAACTGGTGAGTAGCGGACAAACCGGACTTGTGCCGTCGCGGCTATTGCTGTTGCAGCATCTGTTCGCAAGTGCGGCGAGCTCTTCGGTACATTGCAGTAGAAGTCGCCATAGCGGTCATTCAAAGCAATGATCTCAAACTACCCTACAACCGTTTGTGCTTGCGTTTGTGTCGCCCATAACAGCCCGAACAGTAAAAGAGCGGCTGAGGCGCCACTGGCAATGGTGCGCACGGTGTTCCAGAAGGTCCAGCGCGGCAGATAGGTGCCAGTCCAGTAGTCAAGGGTTGCGTCCGCAGTCACGTCCATGCCTGCCAGCGCTTCGTTCATCGGAACGTTGAAACAGACCGTGACCCCAAAACAGCCGATGAAATAGATCAGGCCCGCCAGCATGATGAGATTGCCCGGCCGATTGCCGATAAAGATGCCGCCATAGGCCGAGATCAAAAGGGATAATGGAGCCAGCCCGATAAACAGCATCATGAAGACCCAGCGAAACACCTCGCGGTTGATGACCTGCATCGCATCCACGCCACCAGCACCACCGGTATGGGCCAATGACCGCATGATGAAATCGGAAAACGCAAGGAAGACGCCACTGACCAGCGCATAGGCGATGATGGCGAGTTGAAGGAAAATGAAGATGATAGGGGACATTGGATTTTCTCTCTTAGGGGATTGAGCGGTGGGAGGTTCGATGCTTCCGCTGCGATTGGGAGTGACCTACGCGTGTTTGGGTGAGGGCCCACTGTGTTTGCCGGCCCAAATACGACCACCAAATGCTGCAAGGCAAAGTGCCGCTATCGCGAGTTCAAGCACAAACGCACCAATGACGGTGCCAGCGGGGATGCCATCAACAATGATCCCGACAATCCGACCTGCCGGGAAGGCACAGAAAACGGTGAAAGCCGCCATAATCGATGTTTCGCGCAATGCCACGCGCCATATGCCCACCAGCATGAGGGCGCCCAGTGCGGCAAGCCCTGCGGCAGGTGCCCGCAGCTCACTTAGCAGATTTACGTCTGCGCCAAGTGAAATGCCGTAGCTGGCATAGAACGCATGTGGTGCGGCAAGGATCGCCAGACCAATCCCAAGTGCGGTTGCACCTGCAATGCCAAGCGTTGATTTCTGAAAGATGCTTAAGGTCATGAAAACCTCCTATTTGTGCGATGTGACAGAGAGGGGTTAGGCAGCAGTGGACCACTTGCCGCTCCATGCTGCGGCTTTGGCATATTCCGCAAAGTCGCGGGCCGGGCGACCCAAGGCGCGTTCGACACCGTCGCACACGACGGCATTGCGACCGTCGAGGGTTTCGCGGGCAATGGCTGTGAAGACGCCAGCGACGAATTCACCACCCGACGCCGCGACGTTGGCGTGGAAGTCTTCAAAGCTGATCGGGATGTGTTTGATGGGGCAGCCAATGGCCTCGGACAAGGTCTCCGCCATATCCGCAAAGCTCATCAACCGGGGTCCGGTGACTTCATAGAGTTCGCCTTTGTGGCCGTCTTCTGTCCGGGCCGCGACGACGACATCAGCGATATCGTCAATATCGATGATCGGCTCTTTGATCATACCGCCGGGCATCGGCAGGATGCCTGCCAAAATCGGATCATGCAGGTAGCCTTCGCTGAAGTTCTGGGCAAACCAGGACGACCGCACCAACGTGAAGTCGATGCCTGAGTTGCGCACCGCCTCTTCGCCAAGGCGGGCGTGGTGTTCGCCGCGTCCTGACAACAGGACGATGTGTTTCAGGCCGCTTGCCTTGGCTGCTTCACAAAAGGCCGTGACCTTTTCCACTGCACCGGGAAAGGCAAGATCGGGGAAGTAGGTCACATATGCTTTCTCAACGCCTTTTAGCACGGGCGCCCAAGTTTCCGGGGCCTCCCAGTCGAAAGGGATGGGCGCACGGCGCGTGCCGTGCCGGACGGTCAGGTTCATGGCCTCAAGGCGGGTCACGACGCGCGCGCCGGTTTTGCCGCTTGCGCCGATGACGAGGATTGGATTGTTCTGCATTGTTTTGCTCCTTAGCTTGTTGATAGCCAAGCGGTATGAAACTGGGAGCGCGCCGTATTGACCGGCCCCGCCACTGTTTTGACCGCCCCTGCCAAGGGGGCAATCAGCGTGCCGAGAGCGCCTTACGGTAGTTAGCGGGGGTGTGCCCAACCCAACGCTTGAAAGCGCGGGTGAAGGCGCTTTGCTGAGAGAACCCAGTCAGAAACGCAATCTCTGCGAGCGAATGCTGTTCGTTGCGCAAAAGCCCTTCCGCCAGGTCGCGGCGGGTCTCGTCGGTCAGCATCTTAAAGCTCATCCCATGTTCAGACAGGCGTCTGTGGAACGACCGCGCGCTAAGGCCAAGGCCACCTGCAATGTGTGCCATCTTTGGCGACCCCTCGCTTAGTGCCTGCGCAATAGCATCCTTGGCTTGGTCCACCAGAGTGACCTCTTGCGTGATCTGAGACAGCTCAGCATCAAGATGTGAGATCAGGTAGCGAGAGATCCCTTCGTCGCCAAGAAGGTTCGGCTGCACTAGTGTTTGCTTGGAATACAGGACTGCATCAAGATCAGCATCAAACCGAACGGGGCAACCAAACCAGTCTTCATGGGCTGCCACCGATTTCGGGGCCGCATGCTGAACCAGAACTTCCAAGGGTTTGACGGGCACGGGGCTAACCTGCCGCGCGATCGACACAGCGCTCGCCAACGTCGTTTCGTTTGACAGCCGCAGTCCCAAACGCCGCTCACCCGCCCTTTGCAGGATAAAGAGCGTACCCAACGGATGCGGTCGCAATTCATATTCCACCACGCTGGTCCATAACCGAGCATAGCGTTCTATCCGCGCATAAGACGCACCCAGCGTCGTGGCCGCCTTAATGGCCAACCCCAAAGCACCATATTCGTCCAAGCGCATAGAGGCACCCGCCCGCAGCGGCAACTCTGTCACGTCAGTTTGCTTGGCGATGCTTTCGAGCATGTCATAGTAGTCATCGTCAGGGATCATGTCTTTGGGATCCCAGGGGCCCTCAGGGTTAATCCCTACACCCGCCAACAGCCGTGATGCGTCAATGCTATCGCCAGCAGCAGCAACCATTTTTCGCGCAAAGAGTGACGTGACTTGACCCATGCAAGGCAGCATACACACGGCGCAATAGCTGCCAAGTCTGGTGAACTGTCGGCACATGTTGGCGGCTCTGCCTTTCGCCAGAGCCACCAACCTGCAGGTCGATTGCCATTGCTAGGCCGCCTGTGAAGCCCCAGCGCGTTCGGCCACCGAAACGACAACATTTCCACGCTTATGTCCTCCATCGACATGCGCATGAGCAGCTTTCATATCTGCGAATGCGTATTTTCTGTCGATGAGCGGTTGAAAATCACCTTTGGCAGCGAGTTTCACCACGGCCTCTAGTTCCTCATGGCTTTCGGATGCCACGCCACCGATCATCTTCTTGCCCTTCATCGCGGCCTTCAGGCTGCCAAACAGCATATCCGAAGTCTTGCCCGCGATCAGTACCATTTTCCCACCGGGCTGGATGGCATGTTGGGCTTGCGACCACGGCAATGTTCCCACAGCGTCAACGACGATATCGTATTGATCACCCTGCCCGATGACGTTTTGTGTCCGGTAGTCGATCACGCGGTCGGCCCCAAGGTTACGCACCAGCTCCGCATTCGCACCGCTGCAAACGGCGGTCACATGCGCGCCAAGATGTTTGGCAATCTGCAGACTGGCCGATCCGACGGACCCGGAGGCGCCGTTGATCAAGACGGTTTCACCCGCTTGCAGCTTGGCTTTGTTGACCAAAAAATCATAAGCTGTGGTGCCACCAAAGGGGATCGCGGCGGCATGGGCAAAGCTGACACTGTGGGGCTTCAGGGTTAGTTTGCCATTGGCGGGCATCGTGATGAATTCCGCATGTGCCCCGAAGCCTGCACCCGGAAACCCGATCACGGCATCGCCGGGTTGGTAGTTTGTCACGTCAGCACCGACCGCTTCGACAATACCGGAAAACTCAGTCCCAAGGATCGGTTTGCGCGGGCCGGTGACCCCAAACACCAACCGCCCCATCAGGCCAAGGCCCTTTGGCAGTGTCAGACTGCGCGCGCGCCAATCGCCTGCACTTACGGTGGTGGCATAAACCCGGACCAGAACTTCGTTCGGCTTTGGAGTTGGTGTAGGGACTGTGACCTGTTCGATCACATCGGGTGATCCATAGTTTTTGTATGAATAAGCAAGCATAATGTCTCTCCTTTACGCAGTTGCAGGTGTGAATTGGGTTGATGTGCGACCGCCCCGGATCAGTAGCCAAAGGCCAAAGCTGATTTCGGAAATTGTCACGATGACCAGAAGGCCAATGATGCTGTAGTCGAGCAGTGCGATGTCGGTGAACGTCAGCTCGACAATGCCTTGCACAAGATAGCCAAAAGCCCCGATAAACAGGCCGCGACCAAGCAGGTGTGGCACAACGTCCGACCTCAGGATCAGCCAGCCAAGCGCCAGCAGGTGGACCCCGAAGAACAGCTGCCAGACAAAGACACCCATGGCGTGCGCATCAAAGCAGAATTGGGCAAGGGCGTGGAGTTGCGCGCTGTCCCAACCGGATGAATCCGTCAGCAAAATATACGGCATCACCCACAGCAAGATGTTGATGCCCATCACCATGATCATACCCGCCCGCGAGATCAGCGCGACCATCGCCATCTTGGGTCCGACATGGCGGAACATGTGATAAAGGATCGCGGTGATCGCCAGTTCAAACAGGATCACCAGACTATCGGCCAGAACGCCAAGTTTGAACAGATCCTGATTGATCAAGAGGTTCGCGATGGATGTCGCTGGATCACCAGCAAAGATCTGCATCGGCACATAGCCGATGCTGAATCCGCCACAAACGGCAATTGCGAGGTACAGCGCACCAGCGGTTCGGGCCGCGTTTGGATCCCAATTGGGGTTCGAGGGAATCGTCATTTTCCATCCTTTCTTGGTTACAGGTTTGTCTTGGGGGATTGTCTACGCCGACGGGGCGCTCATGCGAATTGACCAAATTTCCATTTTTGATATGCATATCTGTATGGATTGGCGCTCAGTGAAATTTGATTGGAACAAGGCCCGCGCCTTTTTGGTGACGGCAGAGGAAGGGTCGCTCTCAGCCGCTGCACGCGCCTTGGGCATGGCGCAGCCGACGCTTGGCCGTCAGGTTGACGGTTTGGAGCAGGAACTAGGCGTTGTCCTATTTGAACGCGTTGGCCGGGGTCTGACCCTAACCCCAAGTGGGATGGAGTTGCTTGAACATGTGCGCGGGATGGGTGAGGCAGCAGGGCGGGTTTCACTTGCCGCCCTTGGCCAAAGCCAAGCGCTGGAAGGCAGCATCAGTATTTCCGCCAGCGAAACCTATGCAGCTGTTTTGCTGCCGCCCATAATCACGAAACTGCGCGCGGAAGAACCCGGCATCCATGTCGAAATCGTAGTCTCAAATCGCGCCAGTGATCTTCTGCGGCGTGAGGCCGACATCGCGATCCGCAACTTCCGCCCAACTGAACCCGATTTGATTGCCAAGAAGATCGGTATGGCCGATGCGATCCTTTATGCCGCGCCAAGCTACGTTGAAAAGCTAGGGCACCCTAAGACACCCTACGACCTGCGGCACGCTGATTTCGTCAGCGTCGACCATTCCGGCGGCATGATCAAACCGCTCAATAGCCTTGGGCTGGGCCTGACTGAAGCCAACTTTCCACTGCTGACCGAAAGCTATCTGGTGATGTGGGAGCTTGTGAAGCAAGGCGCTGCCATCGGTATTCTGGATGCGCAAATTGGGGACGCCGAACCCAATGTGGTGCGCGTTCTGCCCGATCTGGAACCTCTGAGCTTTCCGATCTGGCTGGTGGCCCACAGGGAATTGACGACAAGCAGACGGATCAGGCGGGTCTATGATTTTCTGATCGAAGAGCTGAAGCGCTAAAGATATTCAACTGTGACGCAGACGACTAAGCGTTACAGGCGTGATCCCCAAAAACGACGCGATTAGCGCATGGTTGAAGATGTCTTCATAGCCCGGATAGGTTTCGCGAAACCACGTCAGCCGATCTGATCCACCGAGGGCCGCAAGACACCACTCCCGATCCGCTTTCTGGCTTAGCGCATCCCGCAGGGCACCATTGGCCCAGTTGCGAATGGGCTCCGATGAAATCATCAGCTGTGTTAGCTTATCACTATCGATCCGAGCGATCTTCGTATCGGTTGTCGCGGTGATCGAAACAAGCGACTGCCCCGCCCGCGTGCGCGCAATAACGGGGGTCACGACACTGGGCCCCACGTAAAGGCCCACACACACCTCCTTGCCGTCAGGATCACAAATAGTGGCGGCAAGCAGGCCGTCCAAAAGGATGATTTCATCAGTGTCGGGGTCTTCTTGGCGCACGACATGCGTTTTGGGCTCGACCCGGTCCGCGGACCACTGGGATGCAAATCGATCGACGCAGCTCCCCTGAGACAGCTCATGCGATTGCATCAAAAACGTCCGTAAATCCATTCTGGCAGGCCTTATCAAATGATAATGCGGATGGCTTCGTCCTATGGGCATGTCTGGCACAGATAGGGGGGATTGGAAAATGAGTGATCGAATATGGACAAGACATTCAGGAATGGCAGCGCTTTGCTTTGGGATATTGGGGGCGGCGATCTATGCCCTGATGATCACTGTAACACTCGCACATCTCAAGGCTGTTTCTCATCAGGTTCCGTTTGATATGCGTCCCTTCGGCTATGGTCCAAAATCAGCCGCGGCACTTATTGAGGGGTTGGGGATTGAAGGCGGCAGATACTATCTCAGTCACCAGATGCCACTCGATACCGCCTATCCAGCTTTGCTCGCGCTTACCCTGATATCTTTGATGCGTTGGTTCAGGCAAAACATGCCCACCCCATGGCTTGTGCGGGTTGGTATCATTCTGTCGATTTCTGCGGCTCTCTGCGACTACGTCGAAAACATCGGCATTGTCGCGATGGTCTTGAGCTGGCCTGATCTTCCTACCCCTTTGGTTTATGCAAGCAGCGTTGCGACGGTGGCCAAATCCATTTTGACGACAGCAGCAGTGATGATTGCAATCGTGATTGGGACTATGGCCGCAAGGTATCGGATCCGACGGGCGTCATAGACCTGTGCTACACGATGCGAATGGGGCGGACACCATCATCGAAAGGAACGATGCGCCGGCGAAATGATGCCCCCTCTGCGCATGCTGGTGCGCGGATCCTGTCCATTCGGAAATGCCGAAAGTCTTCACGTGATGGGTCCCAAGCGACCAAGTACCAAAGTGGTGGCAAAATCAGCATCGCTTGCGGTTCGACATGCCGTTCGGTCTCGGCCCCTTTCGCGTCGCGATATTGGAACTGCAAGAAGACCCTTTTGAGAAAAGTGGTCTCAAATGCGGGCAATAAAGTAGGGTCCATCTCTCCGAGATTGGATAGATCGACTTGCGGCGCAAGCGGGCCAACATAAAGGCAGTCAAGTAAGCGGCGCAGATCGCGGACCTTGTCAGATGGAAGGGCCTTCTCAATTTTGGAAAGCCCTGCATCCGCAAGGCTTGAAAAGGGCAGGTTGCCAGCCGCACGCATGCTCGAGACACCAATGATCAATGCAAAAACCTCTGCGACTGACAGGCGTGGCGTGGTTTGGATAGATTGCGGATCAAGGCTCAAGCCGCCACCGCGCCCCGGTTCAGTATCAATGACAAACCCCTCGTCACGCAGTGCTGCAATGTCACGTATGATCGTGCGCCGCGACGCATCAACGTCTGAGGCCAGCCCCGCAATCGTTGTCATGCCGTTCCGGCGCAGGCTGCGTACAATGGCGTCTTGTCGAGTGCGACTATTCATATCTGCAGATTATTATACAAAGGTGTCAAATTTTGGCACCTTTTTAGGTTAGGCGATGTTTAAGCAATTCAATAAGGAGATACTCTCATGTCAAATATCGCAGACTTCCCAACACCCACGTTTGTTTCAGCAAACGGTGCAACGCTTGAGGTTTTTGAGGCCGGGCAGCAGAACAAGGGCAACCCGATTGTCCTTTGCCACGGTTGGCCAGAGCACGCGTATTCCTGGCGTCATCAAATGCCAGCCCTCGCCGAGGCTGGCTTTCATGTCATCGTCCCAAACCAGCGGGGCTATGGAAAATCATCACGTCCGGATCAAGTCACAGAATACGATATCTCTCATCTGACAGGTGACCTTGCAGCGCTTCTTGATCACTTCGGGTATGACGACGCAGTCTTTGTGGGCCACGATTGTGGCGCGAATGTCGTTTGGAGCATGGCACAACTGCATCCAAATCGGGTGTCCAAGATCATCAACTTGGCATTGCCCTATCAGGCTCGCACGCCAAAGCCTTGGATCGCGTTCATGGAAGAGTTCTTTGGGGCGGATAATTACTTCGTTCATTTCAACCGGCAGCCGGGCGTCGCGGATGCAGTTCTTAACCAGAACACACCGCGGTTCCTGCGCAATTTGTATCGTAAGAATGTCCCGACAACACCGCCCGCGCCCGGTATGATGATGATCAATCTTGCGCAAACCAAAGCCCCTTTGGGCGAGCCAGTACTAAGCGATGAGGAACTGGCCGTTTATGTCGCGGCCTTCGAAGAGACCGGGTTTACCAGCAGCATCAATTGGTACCGAAATATGGACCGCAACTGGCAGATCCTGGCCGACGTCTCTCCTGTCATCCACCAACCTGCACTTATGATCTACGGTGTGCAGGACATAATCCCGAAGTCGGAAAACCTTGTGGAGTTCGTGCCAAATGTGGACGTGATCAGCCTTGATTGCGGTCACTGGATTCAGCAGGAAATGCCTCAAGATACGACAAGGGCGATTCTGGATTGGATGACGAGGCAAGAAGCAATGTCGATAGCTGGTTGAAAAATCAATCGACTTGATCGAAGCGCCCTCCGCAACGGCCGGTTTGCCACCGCGCGGTAGCGCCCAATTTTGCGCTCGGAGCGGACCTCAGATGAAGCGCGGCATCCTGTGATATGCTGCCCTGTCAACGTCGGGTTGTCGTTGTGGGAGGGCATGGCGGATCGGAGGATCAGTCATGGAAACACCGAACTTACCTGCCATTCGCGCACCTCGTCCTGCTTGGAACAAGGGCCGCATCGTCGGTCAGAAGCGACCTTTGAAACCAAAACACGTCTGGGCGATCAGGGTTCGTCTTGAACTGGCCGAGAACCACCGCGACCTCGCTTTGTTCAACATGGCGATCGACAGCAAGCTTCGAGGGTGTGATCTCGTGAGGATGAAAGTTGTAGATGTCATGGCGTCGGGCCAGATCAAGGAACGGGCTTCGGTACTTCAAAGCAAAACCCAGAAACCTGTGCGCTTTGAGATCTCGGAAGGCACTCGCACCTCTGTCGAGAAGTGGATGGAGGACGAGCTGATGGTCGGATCAGAGTATCTTTGGCCTGGCCGGTTTCACGAACGCCTCCACATCTCGACGCGACAGTATGCGCGGATTGTCCGGGACTGGGTGACGTCGATCGATCTCGAGGCGAGCGCGTATGGTACTCATTCAATGCGGAGAACAAAGGTTACGCAGATTTACAGGAAGACAGGCAACCTCAGAGCTGTTCAACTCCTCCTCGGCCACACCAAAATGGACAGCACGGTTCGATACCTTGGTGTGGAACTTGAGGATGCCTTGGCCATTGCCGAAGCTATTGAAATCTAGACTGAAGGGCCGGTCGAGAGGACGGCCCATACCTGCCATTCATCAACAGTTCGTCATGCTGCGGCGCGGCCTGTCATAGCCGCCGTTCGTGCACCGCGCAGCATTTCAGTAGCCTGGATGACTGCAACCGGGACAGGTTTCATACTTCGTATCTAAGCTACGCTTCCGCTGTGCGGCGCCTGAATATGCGGGACGTGGGTGGCACTGCCACAGACTACTCAAGTATAAAGTTCGCATCAAGACGAACGCTGACCAAACTTAGGGTCAGGACCCATTGATTTTTGTTTTGCGTCATGATTCACGGGTCGAAAATCGAGCGGTGATATGAGCGACCTT
>CANLDN010000011.1 GCA_947489445.1 uncultured Paracoccaceae bacterium | reverse complement strand
ACTGCACTATGGCGCATTGCGACGCCGGGTGGAGCAGGAGCCATACACCTCATCCGGTTGGGGCCGAAGGTGGCGGCCATTGAACCATCGTTGAAGCCGCTTTAACGGGCCATTAAGAGGCCACAGTGCTGCAGTTTTTCGACCGGTTTTCCAAAAACCGTGTTGCTGCAACTTTAACTGTCAGACACTACAAACTTAACTGTCCCGCTACATTTCTGTACGAAGACAGTAGTTATTGCAGTGCTGGGGATTAGTGGGATTAGGTGATATTTACCGGGAGAAAGTGACAGAACATCATAGGAATAAGGGCTTTGTGGTGCGCGATGGGTGAGGTAGCCAGAATTGGCCGATGTCTGCAGTATTGCGGTCAGAATGGCCTTTATGGATCGGTTGCTGGTGTTATCCGAGTTTAGATCTTTGTGAACAACACGAACTATTAAACCCATGGTGATTAGTATTTAATGACGCCTTAATTTGCTGCTTTTCTGCAGATATGCCCTCGGTCGACCCTTCAGAACTTGAATGGTTGTGTTCAAGTTAGCGTCAAGCGTTCAAGAACAAAATTAGCCGTTTACAAACAGTCACTTAGTTGGCACTTGGTTTACATCGGCTACCACCCCAACTTGAACGCGTTTTGTGCTGGCCTGCGTGAGATGACCATCAAGCGCAAAGCACCGCCGGCTTCGGATTAGTGCCTTGAAAAAGTGATGTATAATGAAATCAGGTGATCGCCCGTATCCTGACCAAAGGGACCCGAGGTTGGAAAACTGGATATCAATACCCTTACAGCCGTTCTGTCTGGAAGCGCTGCATTGCCGAACGTTACAGATAATAACAGACCAAAAAAGGAGAGCGGATGAATACTCATGCATATAAATCACAGAGTAACAAGCAACAGTCTTTTGCTAAGACCGGCACTCAAAAGCAGAGCGTTGATCAGTCTGCATTTCAGTTTGTTGACAATCGCCCTGCAGCGGCCGCTCAAAGAAAACTGCAAGAGATGGCTGAAAACAGCCCGCAAACCGAACAATCAGCTCAATTGCAGGCAATAGCTAACAACCGTTCTGCACAACAACAGCAGCCTGTGCCGTTTACTTCACTATCGACTGACAAGAACAATTCTCTAACGGTCCCGAAGACATCTACCGACCTCGGTCTGCTGCAACGTGAGGCCATGGTCATTATCGAAGATTGGGAGGACCACAGAGTGGTGATAGCTGCGGATGGTGAAGCTCAGGACTTTAAAGGAGGCAGCGGCGCGAAGAACAACGGGTGGAATGCCGTCGATAAATACAGGGCTGTGGCTAAGGTTGGAAAAAACCCGACCATAAGATTACCTAGTACCGACAATAATTACCGTGTCGCACAAGCAGGACATATTCTTGCGGCACAGAACGGCGGGGATGGCGGTGACCCAGATAACGTTTTTGCGCAAGACGGTGGTGTCAACAACGGGCCGTTTCGATCAAAATTTGAGAACCCGATGAGAGCGCAGTTGAATTTAGCACGTGACACCGATCAGGTGCATTTCCGAGTTTCACTATACGGCGACAAAAAAAAGGAAAAAATCACTCAGGGTCCACTAGAAAAAGAGTCGGATGCTATGGAAAGGAGTGATGAAGAATCTGATTTTGATGGTTTCAGTTCAGATAATGAGTAATCTGCAACGCTATTGGTGGCTGTGGCCGTCACTCAGCAAAACCGGCAGCAGTTGAATGGCCGTTTTGGCGGAAAACCGGACCTTCGCTGCGGATGCTCCAATGGCTGGTTTCTTTGTTACGGCTCAGCCACAAGAACGAGAAACATGTATGGCAGGTGTCGATGTAGTCGCTCACAACATCACCAATAACCGCGCCTCAAGCGTCGTAAAGTCCCGCAATTTTACCACGCAACATGACCAAGGATAGGACCGTATCGATGGTTGGCGTCGGCGTCTCGGTAACGCGCCCAAGTTCTTTTACAGAGCCGACGAGGGCATCGATTTCCATCGGGCGTCCTTGATCAAGATCCTGCAGCATGGATGTGCGATGCGCGCCGACGTCAGCACCACCTTGGATACGGCGGTCCACGTCAATGGGGAATTTGACGCCAAGCTTTTTGGCAATTGTTTGCGCCTCGATCATCATGTTGCGTGCCACCTCGCGCGTGCCAGGGTCAGTGCACAAGACATCGAGTGTCGCATGGGTGAGTGCAGAGATTGGGTTGAAAGACAGGTTGCCCCAGAGCTTCACCCAGATTTCATCCCTGATCTTCGGCCTAACAGGCGCTTTGAGCCCAGCAGCCGAGAGCACCTTGGACAGAGCGAGTGCGCGCTCGGACTTCGATCCATCAGGTTCCCCAAGTGAAAAGCGGTTGCCTTCGATATGCTTTACCACGCCCGGTTCAATCACTTCTGCAGCGGGGTAAACCACGCAACCTAGCACGCGGTCAGGTCCAAAACCGGCCCATTGCGCATTGCCGGGATCAACAGTTTCCAAGCGCGTCCCTTCCAGAGGTCCACCAATTTTGTGAAAATACCACCAAGGCACCCCATTCACGCCAGAGACGATTGTGGTGTGATCCCCAATCAGCGGCTGCATCTTTGGCACAACAGGGGGCACGGAATGGGCTTTCAAAGTGACAATCACATAATCCTGTGGCCCAAGGTCAGCCGCATCGTCAGAGGCGGTGACTTTCACGGTCGTCTCGCCGCTTTCCTCAATCAGGCGCAGCCCGTTTTCGCGCATCGCCTTCAGGTGCGGGCCGCGCGCCACAAGGCTCACTTCTGCGCCCGCCTGTGCAAGTTTTGCGCCCATATAGCCGCCGATTGCACCGGCACCAAAAATACATATCTTCATGGCGTTATCCTTAGCCCAGGCCCAATTTCTCGGCGAGGCCGATACGCTGGAGTTTGCCCGTCGCGCCTTTGGGGATTTCATCAAGAATAAGGATTTTCCGTGGGACCTTGAATGCGGCCAAGCGTTCGCTGGCGAAATCGCGGATATCGCGGTCGGTGGCGCTTTGGCCCTCTTTCAGGACGACGGCTGCTCCGACGTCTTCCCCAAGCTTGGGGTGGGGGACGGCGAAGGTCACACATTGCCCGACGGCAGGATGATCTGACAGGATGCCGTCGACTTCCAGAGGGCTGATCTTTTCTCCGCCACGGTTGATGATTTCCTTCAAGCGACCCGTAAGAGACAAATACCCGTCGTCATCAAACATGCCTTGATCGCCGGTGCGGAACCAGCGCTTGCCCTCGGCGTCAAAAAAGTTCTTTTCGTTGGCTTCGGGGTTCGCCTCATAGCCAGGTGTCACGTTGGGGCCGGAAATAGAGATTTCACCGACGCCATCAATCAAGCGGTTTTCAACTTCGTGCGCGATTTTCACTTCGGGACCAGCGGGCAGACCGACAGCGCCGGGTTTCTGGCGGCCCGGTTCAATCGGATTACAGCACATCTGATGCGCGGCCTCTGTCATCCCGTAAGCTTCGACGACAGGCGCGCCGAATGTTTCGGCCAGTTGGGTCATCACTGGGCCGGGCAGAGACGAAGAAGAAGACCGCAGAAAGCGCAGTCGCGCGTCTTTGATAATCTCTGCATTGCGGGGGGCACGCGCCAAAATGGCCTGATGCATGGTGGGCACTGCTGTGTACCAAGTGGGATCAACCTCTTCGAGCCAGCCATAGAACTTGAGGGCATCAAAACCGGGCGCGCAGCTGATCGACGCCCCTGCAGCGAGCGATGCACTGACCGCAGCGACGAGGCCATGGATGTGGAACAAAGGCATGACATTGAGGCAGCAATCAGCAGTTGTTAAAGCCAGTGACGCACGAATGTTTTGCGCAGAGGCCGCAACATTGGATTGCAACAAAGGCACGATCTTGGGGCGCGATGTGGTGCCGGATGTGTGCAATATAAGCGCGATATCATCGGCTGTGGGTGCTGTGTCAGGGGCGCTGCCGGTCACATCCGTTGACAGGGTGAAGTTACCGGCCGGCTGGGTCGCCGTCAGCTCGAGCACTGTCATGTTAAAACGACCCGCCGCGGCACGCGCGGGACCGTCATAGCCAGCCTCGACAATGATCGCGCGTGCTTTTAGATCTTCGAGGTAGAACGCAAATTCATCCTCTTTATAAGCCGGGTTCAGCGGCGCCGTGGTCGCAGATTGCGCAACAGTGATGAATGCGACAGCCATTTCTGCACCGTTGGGCAAGACGATGGCAACACGATCTGTTGCGCTAATACCTGCGCCACGCAAGGCCGCACGGACGTTTTGTGTCAATCCCTTTAGATCGCCATAAGTCATCCAATCGCGGCCGGGTGCACCAATCGCATTTGCGGTGTCAGGATGCCGCTGGATCAAGTCTTCGAGTATTAGCATGGCGTCTCTCTCATGTCGTTTTGTGTTTCTGTAGGGGCAATAATCGCGTTGTTCAGCTTGTGGCCACACGCCCCTTGCGGCGTAACAGCTTGATGGCAGGCAAAAGGATCAGAATGATCGCAATCACCGTGATGGGCCCTGCAATCGGTCTGGTAAAGAAGATTGCCGGGTCGCCCGATGACAAAAGCAAGGATTGGCGCAATGTCGGTTCAGCAATCGGACCAAGCACAATCGCCAGAACAGCAGGGGCCAGCGGATAATCAAACTTGCGCATGAAGAATGCGCCAAGCCCAAAAATTACAATCAACCAAAGATCGTGCATGCTCCGCGATGCAGCGAAACCACCCACGATGGATAGCACAAAGATCAGCGGGGCAAGGATGGTGAACGGCATCCGCAGCATCCACACAAACAACGGGATAAACGCGAGGTTGATCAAAACCGCAGCCAAGTTCGAAATATAGAAGGATCCGATCAAGCCCCACACGAATTCGCTTTCGTCGATGAAAAGGCGCGGACCAGGTGTGAGCCCCCAGATCACCATTCCGCCCAGCAGGATCGCCGTCGTTGGAGAACCCGGAATGCCGAGTGTCAGCATCGGCAGCATCGAGCCCGTGGATGCAGAGTTATTGGCGGCTTCAGGGGCTGCGACACCATCGGGTGACCCATGTCCGTATTCCTCGGG
Organism: uncultured Paracoccaceae bacterium; assembly: GCA_947489445.1. Taxonomy (GTDB): domain Bacteria; phylum Pseudomonadota; class Alphaproteobacteria; order Rhodobacterales; family Rhodobacteraceae; genus Yoonia. Next base: position 170,835 of record CANLDN010000011.1, on the reverse strand, counting down.
GGTCTTAGACACCATCTTTGCAACACCATAAGACATCAACGACCCCGGCGTGGCCCCTGCGGCCGGCAGAACCCCCACAAAGAAGCCAAGGAGCGAACCGATCCAAGTGCCTTTCCATCCACGACGCACCGCTTCTTTGGCGTCAGAGGCGAGGCCCTTTACAGTCATCTTGGGGTTGGTTGTCGTAATCTCGCCGCGTGTTTGCTCAATCGTCCAAAGCATCTCTCCGATGCCGTAGACGCCGATGGCCAACACGATAAAGCCGATCCCGCGCAGGAACCCTTGTATGTCGAAAAGCACAAGTCTGGGCTCGCCAGAGATAGTGTCAAATCCGACGGTCGCCAGCACCAGACCAAAGCAGATCGAGAAAATCGTTTTGGGAATGTCATCGCCCCCCAGACCCACAAAGGTTGCGAAAGCCAGCAGCATGAGGGCGAAGATTTCGGGCGGTCCAAAGTTGAGCGCGACGGTTGCAAGCAGCGGGGCGAACAGGCTGAAGAACACAGTGGCGACGGTGCCGCCCACAAAAGAGGCCAGTGCTGCCGTCACTAGCGCTAGGCTGGCCCGTCCTTGTAGCGCTAAAGGACGCCCATCAAAGGTTGTTGCCACGGCTGTCGAAGCACCCGGTATTCCCAGCGTGACCGATGAAATCGCGCCCCCATACATGGCCCCATAGTAGATTGCCGCAAGAAAGATGATAGCTGAAGCGGGCGGCACCAGAAACGTAATGGGCAAAAGAATGGCTACCCCGTTAACCGACCCCAACCCCGGCATCGCCCCGATGAAAAGTCCAACCGTCACACCGATCAAAATCAGTCCGAGATTAATTGGTTCAAGCGCTGTTAAAACGCCGCTGGCAAGAAAAGAGAGAACTTCCATTATGATCCTCGGCTTGGGGCTGCGTCAGTAGATGATGTCGTACATCACGTCGAAGAATGGCTGTGTGAACGGCAAGCCTTGAGGCATCGAAATCTGCATCGCGCCTTCGAAGAAGAAGAACAGGGCAACAGGCAGGACAACGGCAATCGCCAGCGTCAACAGCCAAGAGTGCCGCCCCAAAAACCGCAGGTAATAGATCAGGAAAAGCGCGACTGCCCCATACATCGATACGATGGAAATCATCGCCACAAATCCGACGACGCCGCCACCCACAAAGAGGACAGTGCGCCATCCAAAGGCATCCATCAGCGGTTCATCAGACAGGGCTGCTGGGCTTTTGCCGCGCCACCAGTTCCAAGCAATGGCAAGACAGCTTAATAACATACCCACCGAGAGCCAGAAGGGCCAAAACCCGCCACCTGGCCCTTGGCCGCGAATGTATCCGATGGGAAGCTCGGTACTCTTCCACATCAGATACAGTGAAAAGAGCGCAAGGATCCCTGCGAGTGATATCTCACCTTGGCGCATCCCTGCCCCCTTTCCTTAGTTGCGTTTATCAGTCGATTTCGGACAGAAGCTTGCGGTGGTTTTCCACTTGCGTTGCCCAGTATGCGCGCGTTTCGGCTTCATCCATCGGAAGCGGGGACAGGCTTTCTGATACAAGGTAGGTTTGCCAGTCGTCGCCTTCATAGACCTTGCCGAACAGGTCCCGGTAGTAGGCCGCAGCTTGGTCCGACATGCCCGGTGCACCGACAATGGCGCGCTGGTTGTAATAGGAAAAGTCGTGTCCCTTTTCCTTCAGGGTCGGCACATCCGGATAGGCGTCCATACGTTCGTCAGAGAAGGCCAAAAGTGGGACAAAATCGCCCGCTTCATAAAAGCCCTTCGCTTCTGCAGGGTTGTTGACCGTGGCCATGATTTGCTGGCCCGCAAGGTCTTTAGCCACCGCGCCACCGCCATCATATGGAATGTATTTGATATCAAGGTCGTAGGCGCCGGACATATAGGCGATAACGATCGAGTCCTCTTGACCGGAGCCGGTACCGCCCATGACGTATTCACCGTTCATTTCACGGACTGTCTCAATATACTGCTCAAACGTGGTGATGCCGGAATCCTTGTGGACCCAAAGCACGAACGGATCGACGCCCATCATCGTGATCGGTGTGAATTGTTCAACATCAACACCTAAACCCTCTTGGCGGATTGGAGTTGTGTAGAACGAATTCAGCGTTACCATAAGCGTATGGTCGGGATCGCGCGCATCTTTGAGATGCAATAGCGCTTCCGCACCAGACCCCCCACCACGGTTGGTTGGGATCAAGGGACGGTTTGTCATGTCGTTCGCTTCGACAACGGATTGCACGAATCGCGCGATCTGGTCAGCCCCACCACCCGACCCAGCCATAATCGTGAAATCAACCGGACGAGTTGGTTCCCAGTCCTGAGCCAAAGCCGACATTGGCAGTGTCGCAAGGGTGCTACCCACGGCTAGCCCTAGAAAAAGTCTCTTTGAAAGTTTCATTTTGTATTCCTCCCTAAAGATGTCCGCCTTTCGGACGTGCGTTTTTGCGCATTTGCGCAGTCTCTAACACTGGCGGGGATGCCCAATTCTGTAGGCTGACATCCGGCAATCCATGTGGTTCAATGCGCCATCAGGATTGGCATTTCTGTCTTGTCGACGATGCGCTCTGTATTGCCCCCAAAAAGCATCTCTGTCTCGTGGCTGTGGCTGTAGGCACCGGTGATCAGCAGGCTGGCCCCGATGTCTTTGCAGGTCTTGAGCAGTCCATTTGCGGGGTCTTTCCCCTCAAAGGTTACGACCTCTGCTTTGATGGCGCGCAGTGCGTAATAGGCGACCAGTTCTTCTGCGCTGGGTCCATGCGTTTGCACCTTCCCACCTATCAAAATGCTGACCCGTTTGGCCGCGTGGACGACGTCTAAAGAGGATGCAACGGCGCGGGCAGCAGGAAGTGATCCATTCCACCCAACTGCTACGTGCTGCGCGAAGGTTTCGTCAGGCTGCAATTGCCCCGGACAAATCAGTACGGGCCGTCCCGCACCATAGAGCGCAGCCTTCAAGGAACTTTGTCCTAGATTTCGCTCTCTCTGAGGCTTTGGGAGAACGATAATATCCGACAGCCGTCCCGCATGTTTGACGACATCCGCCATACGACCTTGTTCTTCCACAAAGTTGCAATTTGCAGTGCCGTTTTTGTCGGTATCCTCCTGAAGTCCGTATTCACGCGCCAAGCGGTGCAAGATGCCGCGCAGATGATCTTCCTGCCGGTTCGCAAGCTCGCTGGCTTGCTCTATCATTACTTTGCGTGCGAAGTCGTTCAAAGCAATGCCTTGCGGCATCAGATCTTTGGCTTGCGCACGGCAATGGACGACATTGACTTGTGCTTGGTGCTGTTTGGCAAGTGCAGCTGCATGTGCAAGCACCGTCGCAACCATGCCATCACCACGCACAGGAACCAAGATAGATTTTATCATAGTCAAAAGCCGCTTCTGAATTACTGCGCCACTACAACGCCCGAACTTTATTCAGCGACATGCGCACCAAGGATGCGGTATTTCGCTGTTCAGAAGTGTATTGAGTGCGTAATTAAATTTCGTCAAGTATTTTTACTTTGGAATTTTCTTGCGAACACAATTTCTTAAGCTTTTATAAGCCTTTGTAAACTGTATGTTTTTCTGTATCCGAAAGTATACTGCACAAATAGCGAGCAGAACGGCGTTCTAAAGATCAAATGACAGACGCGTTTACAAACTCTTTGTCATTTCTAGAAATCTTGATAGCCATCGCGCTACTGTAGACCTCGGCCCGACTGCTGGACCGCTAAGCAGTTTGTCCGCTTAAAAAACACCGAGTGCTCGGGGTGCGCCATCCCGCACTTCTCAGCCGCCTCCTTGACGTTATTCCACAGGCCTATTTCATGCTGCCTCTTCCCTGTACTTTGAAGCGATTGGATACTGCCTATGTGCCTGTCGAGGATCACGTTGTGATATTTGCCCCGCACCGTTCAATTCACTTTCTGGTGGAGTGATTACCTTAGGCTCCCAATTCGGAGTGTACAGAAGGCAGATAGCGGAAAGATTTCGCCCAAAACCCCAATAAGTACCACCGCGTGGATGGCGTATTCGGCCTCAGGTGTAGTGCCATATTGAATGGCGGGCGCGCCCGCCATTCGTAACTCTCTAATATTACCTGTAAGCAGACCTTAGCTGCGGTGCCAAAAGTCGGTAAAGGGCTCAAAGCTGCCGTTGGACCTAAGTGTCCAGTTGTGTCAAGCTGTATCGCGACGGTTCCAACAAAGGTACGAGATGAAGTTTATTGGTGGGCACATTTCGACGCTGGCGCTTTGCGCAGCGATCTTTTTAGTTGGAGCTTGCAGGGATGTTAACGAAATAGACACAGGACAAAGTGTTAGAGAAAGCGAGTCGGATTCAGTTGAAACGGTAACTACCGGGCAGCAAGGGCCTATCGTTGAGGTGCCGAATTGGGAAGCCGTCACGCCGGAAGAAGCTATCGCTGGTTGTGACAGGCTAGCGTCTCATCCTCTTGATCCATTAAAACCAAAAGACGTACCCGGGGTTGCATCAGATGATCAAGTTGCAATTGATGCCGCGTACATCTACTGCAATAGAGCATTTATCTCTAACCAAGATAATCCACGCTTAGCCTTTCAATGGGGACGAGTTCTGAATGCCCGCACCCCTCAGTTGCCAGATCAACCGAGGTTTCTTTACAAATTGGCATATCGCAACGGCTCTGAAATCGCAGGGGTCTACCTTGCTAAGCTACCTCCCGAAAGAACACCCGAAGAGGTCCAACGATCAGTGCAAGCCAAACTTGCTGAATGGCGACGCGAACAGCAGCGGACGGATCTTGTACCCATTTTGGGAACGCCCCTAGCTGATCAACTATTAATCGGCAGCGTAGTGATTATCACGTCTATCGCCTTACTCAGAATCCTGAAAGGAGATGCGACTTGGGATGATGGAGGCTGTGCGGGCGGCTATGCATTAAACACAGCCACGCTAGAGTTAAGCTGTGGTGGCCTGATTGTGGACCGACTTTGATCGGAGTCGACATAGCATCTAGCCATTGCGTAGCCGGTTTTCCAACAACGGTGCAGATGACTGGTGACGGGACAAACCAGACCTTCGCCCCGCTTGCACGAACGGCCGCTTTGGTGCGCGGCATAGTTTCTGGCTCACCCGAGGTATTGTGCACGTCGACACCAACGACGATGCTGCAGGGATGGCTACCGAAATCGAGTTCTCTTTCGCGGCACTGAACCCGTCAGCGCGACAGCACATTCGCTTGTTTCAGACACACCAGTTCCTTGACCGTTTTGCGATGGGACTGACAGTCGCCGTTGTTGCTCTGGCATTGACTGACCGTGGCATGGGCCTCCTTCAAATTTCGCTTCTCTTCGGGGTTTATTCGCTCACGACGATGGCGATGGAGCTGCCCTTTGGCGGCCTCGCCGACAGCATTGGCCGCAAGCCAGTCTTTTTGACGGCGGTCGTCGCCAGCTTGATTTCGCTCGCGCTCTTTCTCTCGACGCGCGATTTCCATGTTCTGGCGCTTTCATTTGCATTCATCGGTTTTGGACGCGCGCTCAGGTCAGGCACGCTTGATGCGTGGTTTGTCGAAACTTTCAAGGCCGCAGCACCCAATGTGGATGTCCAGCCCGCACTGGCCAAAGCGCAATGGGCCAATGCCGTAGGCTTGGCCATTGGCGCCGTCTTCGGGGGCCTTCTGCCCGATATTTTGGGCGAGGTCGCGAAAAGCCTTGGGTTCAGCATCTATGATGTGTCCTACGTGGCAAGCTTCGGTGTGATGTTGGGCGTGCTTGTTTTCACGATGTTGGCCATTGTCGAAAAACCGCGTCCGAGAGACGTCACTGCTCTCATGCACGGCTTCGCGAATGTCCCAACGGTGATAAAGGACGCGAGCGTTTTGGCTCTGAAACATCCCACACTGTCGATACTTCTGGCAGCGTTGGCGTTCTTTCTGATGGCAACCAACCCCGTCGAGGTATTCTGGCCGACCCACGCAAAACCCATGTTGGACGAGGGTTATGCAAACACCGTCATCGGTGTCGTCACTGCGACCTACTTCTTCTCCATTGCTTTCGGCGCATCTCTGTCTCCGCACATCAGCCGGGTCTTCAAGCGGCGGCACGCCGTGACGCTGGCAGCGAGTTTTGCTTGCCTGGCGGTCGTTCAGATCGCATTGGCGTTGCAAGGCAGCATCACCGGCTTTGTGACAGTATTCGTTCTGTATTCTGTGATCCTTGGTGTCATCGAAACGCCGGCCAGCAGCATTCTGCATCACTGTGTAAAAGACCGTCAGCGGTCGACCATGCTATCTCTGAGATCGCTGATACAACAGTTGGGGGGCGCATTGGGTCTGGTTTTGGCCGGAACTGTTGCTGAAATTTACTCTACACCTATCGCGTGGATTGTCGGTTCGGTGTTTCTGTTCATTGCAGGGATACTGATCTTGGTGTTGGTCAGACGACTGGCCGTAGAAGCTGAATAGCTGACATTCGTGCGCCGTGCAGCATTTATCATTTTGGACTCTCAGCCCACATCGGATGCAGCGCAGCATCTACTCAATCTTCGCATCGGTTGACGACACGAGCGGCCCAAACAGGACCTTGGCCGAAGCACGCAACGCTGCGATGCGGCTTCCCGGAAGCGGACTTTGGCTATAAGCCGCAAAGCCTCAGAAAGCCGTCGTTCGGTACCACGTTAGCCACTGTCGCACGGTTTCGATCAACAAGACCTCTGTCGATGCCTTGGTCAGACCAGTTGGGTTGGTTTGTAGGATCGGTTTCTTAAAATGGCAGTGGCTACAAACCCAGCGCGGTCAGTCCCGGATGATCATCAGGGCGGCGTCCTTGCGGCCAGTGAAACAGACGATCTGCCTCAGCAATCGGCACGTCATTAATCGACGCATGACGTATGGCCATGTAGCCGTCAGGATCAAATTCCCAGTTTTCGTTGCCATAGGCCCGAAACCACTGTCTGTCCGCGTCGTGGTATTCGTAGCAAAAGCGCACCGCTATCCTATTGTCCGTGTGGGCCCAAAGCTCTTTGATCAGCCGGTAGCCTGTCTCAACCGCCCATTTGCGTTCCAGAAACGCACGCACTTCATCGCGCCCGTTTAGAAATTCAGACCGGTTGCGCCACCGCGTATCCGTCGTGTAGGCCAGCGCGACCTTTTCGGGATCGCGCGTGTTCCATGCATCCTCAGCCATGCGGACCTTTTGAACCGCTTCATCATAATTAAAAGGCGGGACAGGAGGACGGGTCACCAGCTATTGTAGCCTAGGTACTTGCCGGACATTTCAACCTTGACCCGGTCCCCCTTGGGGTTTTCCACCCGCGTTACCGTCATGTCGAAATCGATGGCTGACATGATACCGTCGCCAAATTTTTCTTGGATCAGCGCCTTGAGTGTTGGCCCATAGACCCCCACGATTTCATAAAAGCGGTAGATGCATGGGTCGGTCGGCACCGCCTGTTCCCAGATTTTGGTGGGGCTCTCTGCCAAAACGCTTTCAGCCTCTTGCGGCAACCCCATGACACTGACCATCAGCTTGGCCTTATCAGCGGGAAAGGCGTTCATGCCCATCGCCGCAGAATGGGTCCAGACCGGGGACATGCCGATCTTGTCTGCAATCTCTTCCCAAGTCAGCCCGGCCTGTTTCTTGGCTGACAGGATCATTGCTGTCACGTCTTCTTTGGTCATCATCTGCGTCATGGCGATGTCTTTCATATTGGTCTCCTCCGGTTCTTAGCTGTTCACGACCCGCAGGGCAGGCTGTTGGTCTTCGGGGTCGTCGGCGGGTATTGTCTTGTCGATCCGCACCGGTGTGGGCCGGTTCGTTTCACCCGGCGTGGATGGATGGCCGGACAATTCCTTGGACCGTTTGCCAAGGAATTGCACCAGATGGTTGCGGATCGCATAATAGTTGGGGTGTTCGATAATCTCTGTCCGGTTGCGTGGGCGTGGAATCGTGATCTCGACGCTTTCGGCGACGCGGGCAAAGGGGCCGTTGGTCATCAAAAGGATACGATCGGCCAACAGGATCGCTTCATCAATGTCGTGGGTGATCATGAAGACGGTTTGCTCCATCTGCCCCCAGATTTTCAGCAACTCGTCCTGGATTGTGCCCCGTGTCAGCGCATCCAGCGCGCCAAAGGGTTCGTCCAGCAGCAAAAGTTTGGGGTGATTGGCAAAGGCGCGCGCGATTGAGACACGCTGGCGCATCCCGCCGGATAGCTGGCTGGGTTTGCGATGGATTACGTCACCTTCCAGCCCGACCATGGCAAGAAATTCGGTTGCATGGGCGATCACCTTGGCCTTGGACCAGTCAGGATAGCGGGCTTGGACGCCGAAGGTCACGTTCTTCAGCGTCGTCAGCCACGGCAGCAGTGAATAGTTCTGAAACACCACCCCCCGGTCCAGACTTGGGCCCCTGACCAGTTCACCATCCATTTTGACGACACCGCTGGTCGGTTCTGCGAGGCCCGCAAGAATGTTCATGATCGTCGATTTGCCACAGCCAGAGTGGCCGAGAATGACAACAAACTCACCCTTCTCGACGCCAAAGCTGGCGTCGTCAAAGACGGTCAGTTCGCCACCAGCCCCATCTGGAAAACGCTGCGTCAGTTTTTCGATACTCAGAAAGGAATTCATGGCGCGTCTCGCTATTCGATATACGTCACGCGGCGCTGCAAGAAGCCGAAGGCGGCATCCAGCAACATGCCGACAACGCCGATCATGAGGATTGAAAAGATGACAGAGGTCAGGTCGAGATTGTTCCACTCGTTCCAGACGTAATACCCAATACCGGTTCCCCCGACGAGCATCTCTGCCGCGACGATCACAAGCCATGCGATGCCGATGGAAATGCGCATCCCTGTCACGATCGTTGGGGCAGCGGCGGGCAGGATGACCGTGAAGGCGGTCTTGATCGGACCCAGTTCATGCGTGCGGGCGACGTTTACCCAGTCTTCGCGAACGGCGGCCACACCAAAGGCGGTATTGATCAGCATCGGCCAGATCGAGCAGATGAAGATCACGAAAATGGCGGATGCTTCGCTGTCCTGAATAATGAACAGCGCAAGAGGCATCCATGCCAAAGGGGAAATAGGCCGCAACACCTGAATAAACGGATTCAGTGCCTTGTAGGCGACCGAGGACATCCCGATCAGGAAGCCAAGCGGGATCGCGATGAGCGCGGCCAGCAGATACCCCGTTAGAACCCGATAGATTGAATAGCCGATCTGGATTCCAATGCCTTTGTCATTCGGGCCGGCGTCATAGAATGGGTCTGACAATTGCTCCCACGCTTTGGCGAGGACCTGGCTGGGTGGTGGCACGCCCGCCTTCGGCTGTCCGCCACCTGTCAGCAGTTCATATTCCGTCAGTTCGCCAGCGGCTTTTTGTGCGGGGATCGACATTTCCCACACAAACAGCCCCGCCAACAGCAAGAGAATGGACAACAGCGCAGCGCGCTTGTTTTCGCTGAGCGTTGCCATCAATCGGCCTTGATTGCGAAGCTGTCGACGTAAGCTTCGGGCGTGTCCGGATCAAAAGTCTTACCCATAATGGTATGCGATTTGTAGGTTACGTCTGGCGCGTCATAGCCAAGGTCTTCCATGACCTTTTTGGCGTCAGCAGCCAGATAGACCTGTTCGGCGACCGCTTTGTAATCCACATCGCCTTCGATGTAGCCCCAGCGTTTCATCTGGGTCAGGATCCACACACCCATGGAGTGCCATGGGAACGGATCAAAATCGATGCGGTCGGGGACGCGCTTTACCTCGCCTAAACCATCAGCATAGGTGCCGGTCAGCACCTGCTGAATGACCGTGACGGGCTGGTTGAGATAGTTGGTCGGCGCTATGGCTTCGGATATTTCAATCCTGTTGTCCGGGTTCGAGGCATATTGCGTGGCGTCAATGATCGACTTCAGCAAGGCCCCGTATGTATTTGGTAATTCGGTCGCGAAGGACAATGGCGCAGCAAAGGCGCAGCATGGATGCCCTTCCCAGATTTCTTTGGTCAGGATGTGGATAAAGCCGATGCCTTCGAAAACGGCCCGTTGGTTGAACGGATCGGGCGACAGGTAGCCATCAAGATTGCCGGCCCGCAGGTTGGCCACCATTTCCGGTGGTGGAACAACGCGGATCTGGATGTCCACATCCGGGTCAAGCCCGAATTCAGCCACATAGTAGCGCAGTAGGAAATTGTGCATGGAATATTCGAACGGCACGCCAAAGGTGAAGCCTTTCCACTGGGCCGGGTCGCGCTTATCCATATGTTCGTTCGACAGCACGATGGCCTGCCCGTTGATGTTTTCGACGGCGGGCATGATGTAGGGTTCGGCGATGGAACCCGCGCCAAGCGTCATGGCCAGCGGCATCGGGGTCAGCATGTGGCTGGCGTCATATTCGCCGGAAAGGGATTTATCGCGTGCAACCGCCCAGCCAGCGGTTTTGATGACCCGCGCGTTCAGACCGTAGCGTTCGTAAAAACCCAAAGGCTCCGCCATGATAATGGGTGTCGCGCAGGTGATCGGCACGAAGCCGATATTCAGATCGGTCTTTTCGGGCGGGCCAAGATTATCCAGAATGGCTGCCTTGGCTTCGTTGATCGGAAACACGGAGGCAAGCGCGGCTGCAGCTGTCGTACCGCCGACCATGCCCATAAAGGACCTGCGACCAATATCACTTTGACCAAAGACCGATCGGACAATCGCACTTTCGACGGCTTGCTCCAGCATCTCTTCGCTGGACATGATCCTTGCCACCGGTTCCGCGCTACCCTTGCATGTATCACATGTACAGCTTTGCCCGTGCCGCAGGTCGGTTTCGGATGAAAAGGGATTTCCCAGTGATTTAACCGTCATGACACTCTCCGTCGCTGTTGTATCGACATGGTGGCGCAGTACGGCATCCGAAAAAATACGAGGGTCTGAAAATCGAGAAATTTATTATTGTTAATTTAAATCAATGCATTAAGTCATTATTGCGTTTCTTCTGTGTTACGATTTTTCGTGAATTACGAAAAATCGTATTGCCTTCAGAACTAGCGTTAACCTTTATGACAGCATGGATAGTGAGACACCGAATTATGATTCCTATTTGGCCGGTGCGTTTGGCCCCACCGTCCTGATAAGCCTTGTCACGGACAGGGTTCTTGCAGCCACACCAGAGGCCTGCACGCTTTTTGACGATCCCGCCTTGGTCGGGCGTTTCTTTGCGCCATGCATCCATGACGGCCTTGCTGATTTCGTCGTATTTATCGACGAGGTACAGCATCGCGGCACCGCATGGACGCGGAAAATCACGCTAAGGTCCGCTGCTGATCATGCGATCAAATGCGAACTGACTGGGCGCGTCACGACCGAAAACACGCAACTGCTGTTATTAAACATCCTTGATCTCGCAGATCTTGAACGCCGTGCGGAAGAGGCTGCAGCCGCACAAATGTATGGCGGCGGCATCCTGGAGTGGCAGCGCGCGCAATCGTTCTTTTCTGAACTCGAACGGCAGAACCAGTTGATCCTTGATGCAGCGGGCGAAGGAATTTACGGCGTCAATGCAGATGGCAAAACCACATTCGTCAACCGCGCAGCCCAGGAAATGCTGGGCTGGACCAGCCAGGACCTGTTGGGTCACGACATTCACCAGAAAATTCACCACCACCACCTGAATGGCGAGGTCTACCCGTCACAGCAATGCCCGATCTACCAGTCTTTCCGCTTCGAGCAGGTCAACCGGATTGAGGATGAGGTGTTCTGGCGCAAGGATGGCAGGCCGATCCGCGTCGAATATGTATCGACCCCAATCTATGAAGGACAGGTGTTGGTCGGGGCCGTTGTGATCTTTCGCGATATTACCGAACGGTGGGAAAACGAAACCAAGCTACGCTCTGCCATGGAAGAAATCGCGGCCCTGCGGGACCGGCTGGAACAGGAAAACGCCTATCTGCAAGAAGCGATCAATATCGAGCGGGCGCATCATGAAATCATCGGCACCTCCGCGGCGATCCGGCAAACAATCAGTCAAATCGGGCTGGTGTCCCAGACCGAGGCAAATGTGCTGATCACCGGGGAAAGCGGGACAGGAAAATCACTTGTCGCGTCAGCGATCCATAGCGACAGCAGCCGCAAACGGCGTCCCATGATCCATTTCAAAGGTGGTGCGGTCTCGAGCGACCGAATTGAGAGTGAACTGTTCGGTCATGTCCGGGGCGCCCTTGCCGGTGCCGTGCGCGACAGCCCTGGTAAGATCGAACTGGCCCATGGTGGCACGCTATTCATCGACGAAGTCTGCGATATCCCGTTCGAACTGCAAGGCCAGTTGCTTGAGACGCTGCAACAACGATCTGTTATGCGGATGGGCGATCACCGGAGCCGCGCCGTGGATTTGCGCGTCATCGCGTCCTCCAGCCGCAACCTTGAACGCGAAGTCCAGGCAGGCAGACTGCGGCACGATTTATTGTTGTTTCTGAACGTATTCCCCATCCATTGCCCGCCACTGCGCGACCGAACAGAGGACATTCCCCTGCTTGCCGTGCACCTGCTAAAGCTGGCATGCAAACGGATGGGGCGCAAAACCCCGATCGTGACCGAACGGATCATTACCCAGCTCAAGGACTATGGCTGGCCCGGAAATGTGCGCGAACTAGCCAACGTCATCGAACGTGGTGCCATCGTATCGCAAGCTGGCAAACTGATCGTGGATCTCCAAAGCGCAGTCGCACCCGTTGTTCGGAACACGTCCACTCTGTTGTCAGAGGCTGATATTGAACAGTTGCGAACCGCCAACCTGATCGCCTGCATGACCGAAACGGGCGGGCGTGTCTCTGGTTCCGGTGGTGCTGCGGAACTGCTAGGGCTGCGGCCAACGACGCTTTACTCGAGGCTTCAAAAACTGGGCCTAAGTAACAGAAACTGGTAAACTGCAATGGCAGTCGATGCGGCATGCAGGCGTGAAATTTTTGATATCTTGTAATCGCCAAAGGCTTACCCGCGACAGCGCAAGGCTCTGCTGATGGTCTATGTACTCAGCCAAAGCATCGTCGGCCCTTACCGGATGAGGTGGGTTGCTCCTGCTCCACCGGCATCGAACGTGCCAAAGTGCAGTTTTCATCGACTGCTAGGAGAGGAGCCATCCAATGACAGTAAAGACTGTGGGCCTGGATTTGGCCAAGGACGTTTTTCAAGTTCACTGCGTTTCAGCCACCGGGCGCAAGATCATCAACAAGAAGATCAAACGTGCGAAGCTGCTCGCGTTCTTCGAAACATTGCCCCGTTGTGTGGTCGGCATGGAAGCCTGCGGATCAGCGCATCACTGGGGTCGTGAGCTGCGTAAGCTTGGTCATGATGTTCGGCTCATGCCAGCAGCCTACGTCAAAGCTTATGTGAAGCGAGGCAAAACGGACGCAGCCGATGCCGAGGCGATTTGTGAAGCGGTTTGTCGGCCAACCATGCGGTTTGTTGAGATCAAGTCCGAGGACCAGCAGGCCGTACTTGCCATTCATCGTGCGCGGGATCTGGTCGTTCGACAGCGCACTCAGGTCGTGAATTGATCCGAAGCATACTCCGGGAGTTTGGACATATCTTGCCAACAGGAATCGAGGCTGTGTCCAAGTTCGCCCGGGAGCACGGCACAGAAGACCAATTGGAAATGCCCGAGATCGCAGACGGCATTCTCGGCGTGATGTGCCATCAACTGAACGGCCTCAATGCGCGCATCGACGGGCTGACAAAGCTGATCGAACAGCACGCATGGCTAGATCCCGATGCGCGGCGGTTGATGCGCATGCCAGGGATCGGCCCAATCACAGCCTCGGCTGTCGTTGCCACCATCGGCGATGCAAAACAGTTCGCGACTGGTCGCGACTTGGCCGCGTGGCTGGACCTCACACCGCTCAATAAATCCAGCGGCGGGAAGGAACGTCTCGGGCGCATTACCAAGAAAGGTGACAGGTACATTCGAAAGCTGCTGATTGTCGGGATGACATCACGGGCGCTCATGGCGAGGAACAAGCCTGAGAAGGCGGACATCTGGACCGCGAAATTACTTGACCAGAAGCCCTTCAGGCTCGCCACCGTCGCAATGGCCAACAAATCCGCCCGGATCATCTGGGCAATCCTGACCAAGGGAGAGGAATACCGGCAGCCGATCGCTTGATCCTGCCAAGAGATGCAAGACGCTTGATGTGATGATGCGAAACGAAGTCAACCAAAAGCAAGGACACTCCGACGAATGTCCCGGCCGTTGAGGTCGTTAACCCGATAGGAACCTTGCTTGCGGAACTCATCAAGGCCAGTGGCAACCGCCACACAAACAGGCCGGACACACGACTGTACTGACAGACCATCGCAATCGCAAAAATCACTTGCAATGCAGGAGCAACCCACACAAGACATTGACCGAGGATCATGCCGCTGCGCTGCAGCTTTCCGAAAGCCGATATCCAAGACACGTGGGTTTTTCTGATTATATGGTCAAAGAAATCGACAAAAACTGAGGTTGGTTGCCCCAAAGCGTCGGGGTTCTCGCCGTAAAGTTTGTCGTAATCATGAACCATGCGGATCACGCTATTGGATCGCTGGCCAGATGGCTAAGTGAGTTATTTGATGAACGGTAAAGTCGCCCCGCACAGCGGAAATCTACGCGGATCGTGGCGAACGACCGCAATTTCGCAAGTCAATTGCGAGATTGTGCACGTACCGATCCGTTACAACAACAAGAACATAAACCGGCACCTTGAAAATCCTACCGGCAGTTGAATCCGACGGGGTGTGAACAGGGGCGCTGAACCCATGAATACCTGTCTCATCTCAAATTCCGCTCACAAAACAAAAAACGCCGCAGTTTCCTGCGGCGCATTTCAACCAATCTGGATCGCTTACTTTACCGTGATGCGACCATCTTTGTAGGGTGTGAAGGGGCTGTTGGCGGCAATGAACTCCGCTGTGACGTCGGCCAGATCGGGGCCAAAGTCGTATGCATTGGCCGCGTCCTTGAACATCGCGTAGCCATCGCCACCGTTGCGGACATAGTTATTGGACACCACACCATAAGTCGCTGACAGATCAATCGGCGCACCGCCAACCATGACCTCAGACACACGTGCGCCAGGCTCAGCTGCTGGGTCAACGGTGAATGTCATACCTGCAACCTGTGGGAACCGGCCGGCCCCTTCTTCGATCTGGCTTACGCCATTTTCAAGTGCGGCGACCAGAACTTCACCACTGACTTCAAAGGTAGACAATGTGTTCTGGAAGGGCAGCACGGTATAGACTTCGCCCATGGTTACGTCGCCCGCGTCAATTGATGCCCGGATGCCGCCGCCGTTTTGGATCGCGACCTGGATGCCTTGATCCTTCACGCGATCAAGCATTGCGTCAGCAATCAGGCTGCCCATGGCGCATTCAACCGCACGGCATTCTTCACGCACGCCCACGATCTCGGTCGCTGTTTCCGCAACAACCTTGTTGCGGATTTCTTCCAGCGGTCCGGCCAATTCGGCGATCCGACCCTTTGCTGCAGCATCCTCTGCCACGGCACCGTCAATCAGGATCGGCGCGCCATTAGCTTCGGTCAGCACACCATCGTCGTCAAAGGTGACGTTCAGTTCGCCCAGGAATTTGCCGTAGGCATAGGCCTGCACGATGGCCGTATCACCAACCATTGTCGGGTATGGGCCAGATGCACGGTCGCTATCGCCCAAAAGTGTGTTGGAATGCCCGCCGACGATCACATCAACACCCGTAGTGTTCGCTGCAACCGCTTGATCCACAGCATATCCCGAGTGCGACAGCACGATTATCTTGTTCACGCCCATTTCGGTCAGTTTATCGACCTCTGCCTGCACCGCACCGGCAGGTTCTGTGAAGATGATATTGTCGCCAGGGCTGGCCAACTCGTCCGTGTCTTGTGGTGTCAGGCCGATCATCCCGATTTGTTCGCCGCCCCGTTCGATCACGGTCGATTTCATCAACACGTCAGCCAGCAGCGGCTCGCCCGACACATCGGCATTCGACATCAGAACCGGAAAATCGACCGCATCCATGAAGCCACGTAGCACTTCGGGGCCATCGTCAAATTCGTGGTTGCCGACGGTCATGCCATCATAGCCCAACTGGTTCATGAATTCAGCTGCCATCGCACCTTTGTAATAGGTGTAGAATAATGTGCCCTGAAACTGGTCACCGCCGTCTACAAGGATTGTGTTGTTAGACCGCGCGCGCGCTTCGTTTACGGCTGTGATCAGACGGGCCGTCCCACCAAAACATTCGCCAGCATCATTGTCTTCGGCAGAACACGGGCCGTCAAAACGGCTGATCGGCTCAAACCGTGCATGAAAGTCGTTCGTGTGCAGGATGGTGAGCGAATAGTCGGCAGCTGCCGCCCCCGCTGTCAGAGCAAGTGCACAGGTTGTGGTTAAAATTCGCGAAATCATTGGATCATTCCCCCAAGTTGGTATGGCAGTAGATTGGCAACCGTCTGTGGCAGAGTCAAACGCCGAACCGGATCAACAGCGTCCTTCACCCTACGTCACACACCCATTGTACAGTGCTTGACCAATTTCGGGGAAACATCCATGACACGCTTATGCTGATTTACAAGATATTCCGGGCTGATGAATGGGCCGATTTGAAAGAGAACGGCGCAACCGACGGGGCACCGATTGATGTCGCGGATGGGTATGTTCATTTTTCAACTGCCGACACAGTCGCCGAAACGGCCGCAAAGTATTTTGCGGGCGAAAATGGATTGGTTCTGCTTGCGGTCGAAGCTGATGGCTTGGAGGCGCTGAAATGGGAACCGGCCCGCAATGACGTGCTGTTTCCGCATCTTTATCGCAAGTTGCGTATGGATGATGTCGCCTGGACTGTGCCGCTGCCAGTGGTGGATGGCGCGCATCAGTTTCCGCCGCTTTGATGCCGGTTTTTGAGAGAATCGGGCTGGCGACGTTACGCCGGATTGATCCGGAGACGGCACACGGGCTTGCACTACATGCCTTGAACGCAGGGTTTGGTCCGCGCGGGGGGCCATTTTCCAGTGACCGTTTGCGCACGAGGATTTCAGGTCTTGAGCTGCCCAATCCGGTAGGCCTGGCTGCCGGCTTTGACAAGAACGCCACGGCGTTGTCCGCACTGGCACGGACCTCGTTCGGCTTTCTTGAAGTTGGCGCTGCCACACCGCGCCCGCAACCGGGCAACCCAAAGCCCCGCCTGTTTCGATTGGCGCAAGATCAAGCCGCCATCAATCGGTTCGGCTTCAACAATGACGGCATGGAAGCCATTGCCGGGCGCTTGGCCCTGCGGCCAAGCAATCGCATCATCGGGCTTAACCTTGGGGCCAATAAAGACAGCGCCGACAAATCTGCCGATTTCGCGACGGTTCTGACACGGTGCGGTGCACATGTAGACTTTGCGACGGTCAACGTCTCGTCCCCCAACACCGAAAAGTTGCGCGATTTTCAGGGTAAGGCCGCGTTGGCAGCACTGCTTGCCCGTGTGATGGAAGCAAACGCGGATCTGAATCATCCAATTCCGGTCTTCTTGAAAATTGCGCCTGATCTGACGCTGGATGAGCTTGGCGATGTGGCTGACGTGGCCAATGCATCGGGCATCGCGGGCGTCATTGCGACGAATACCACCCTTGACCGCGTGGGGTTGCATGGCCCTCACGCAGCAGAGCTAGGTGGTTTGTCCGGTCAGCCGCTATTTGAAAAATCGACACGCACGCTGGCACAACTGTCCGGCCTCACCCAACTGCCGATTATCGGTGTCGGCGGCGTGGGTAGCGCTGCGCAGGCCTATGAGAAAATTCGTGCCGGGGCCTCTGCCGTGCAGCTTTACACCGCGCTTGTCTATCGTGGCATGTCGTTGGTGGATGAGATTACCAAGGGTCTTGATCAATTGCTGGCGCGAGACGGTTTTGCAAATGTGGCCGATGCCGTAGGTTCAGGTCGCAGCGACTGGACCTGAGACCTTCCTGTCTGCCTCTGCCTCCAGCCCAGGGTATTTCCAGGCCAATGTCGCGCCCCGCACCACGAAACTGAGCAGGAGCCCGATCCAAAGACCGTGATTTTCATAGGCTGCCATTAAAGGAATGACAGCCATGAAATAGATGATCGTGGAGATGATCATCATATTGCGCATGTCCTTCGTTCGGGTCGCGCCGATAAAGATGCCATCAAGCATCCATGCTGCGACGCCTACTATGGGGGCGGCGACCATATAAGGCAGATAGATGCGCGCAGCCTCTTGAACGTCAACCGATTTGGCCATCTTGTCGATGACAATGCCGCCAAACAGGGCAAAGCAAATCGCCAGAACCACACAAATTGCGGCACCCCAAAAACTGCTAAGAAGTGCACTGCGCCGCAACTCTGACCGTGCCCGCGCGCCCAGCGCGCGCCCTACTAATGCTTCTGCCGCGAAGGCAAAACCGTCTAAGGCATAGGCCGTTACATTCAGGAATTGCATCAGGATCTGGTTGGCCGCCAATTGCACATCGCCAAAGTCGGACCCGTACAGCAAGAAACTGACAAAGATCGCTTGTAGCAGGACCGAACGGATCAGGATGTCGGTGTTGACCACAGCCATGTGTTTCAGCCGAACAATATCGAAAACACGCGCTGCCGTCCGCCAGGCCGTTCCGGCGAACGCATCCCGGCACAGCCATAGCCCAAGGGCTAAACCGCCCCATTCAGCGATGAAGGTTGCCCAGGCAACGCCGGTCACCCCCCATTCCAGCTCCAGACCAAGATAAAAGCTCAGTATAATGTTCGCCCCATTCATCCCGACCTGAATGGCAAGCACGGCGCGCGTGCGTTCTTGCGCAATCAGCCAGCCTGTGATGCCATACAGTGCAATGGTCGCAGGCGCCGACCAGACCCGGATCGCCATATAATCGCGGGCAAGGGTTTCGACCTCTGCGCTGGCCGGTGAGACCCAGAAGGCGCCTTGGAAGATTGCAATCTGTGCAGCAATGATGACAGCTCCAGCAGTCAACCCGATAAGCAGCGCGCGGGATAGAAGTGCCTGCACTTCGTCGGTATCCCCTGCCCCGCTGGCTTGCGACGTCAGGCCGGTTGTTCCCATCCGCAAAAAACCGAATATCCAATAGACCGCAGACAGGATAATGGCCCCGATCCCGACCGCCCCGATGGGCGCAGCCTCACCCAGTTGGCCGACAACGCCGGTATCCACAATACCCAGAATCGGGACGGTCGCGTTGGACACCACAATCGGGATTGCAATCGTCAGAACCCGCCGGTGTGTTAGTGGCGTGGTATCAGCCATCGCGTTGTGGCATCAGGAAATGCCCGGTGGCCTGCGCAAACAGACGGCTCCGGTTATCCTGCCACGCCTCCACATGCACAGACGCGTAACGGCGACCAGAGCGGTTGATCCGCGCACGCGCATAGGCATCACGTGGCAGGCCAGAGCGCAGGTAATCAACAGTGAAGTCAATTGTCTTGGGCAGCAGGGCGCGCGGTGTATCTTCAACGCTCTTGGTGCTTTCCATATCTTCCCAGATCATCGACCAGCTCAATTCAATAATCGCGGTCACTTCCAAGAACGCTGCAGTCACCCCGCCGTGCAGGGCGGGCAGCATCGGGTTGCCAATCAGCTTGTCATCATATGGCAGCACGCCAGTCAGCTCATCACCACGACGGTCGAAGTTGATCCCAAGAAATTGGACATACGGCACGCCATCCACCAGCTTTTGCAGGGTGGCATCGCGACGTTGCTTAATGACTTGCACAGGTTCCGGGCGGCGGCTCATGACTTGGTCCTTTCCAAGGTAAAGGCACCTGTGGCCGTTGCGACCGGCCTGTCCGGATCGCCATCCACCGCAGTAGCGCGGACAAACGCAACGGAGCGGGTGACATGATAACACTCTGCCGTGGCCGTGATCCGATCGCCCGGCTTGGCAGGACGCATATAATCAATGCGCAAATCCAGGGTTGCCGTGCCAGCTGGTGCCTCCGGATGAGACATCACCGCAGCCCCGCCGCATGTGTCCATCAAAGCAGAAACAGCGCCGCCGTGAATAACGCCTGTATCGGGATCGCCGATCAGCCGCTTATCGTAATCCATGCCGATCACGGCTTTACCCTCGCCCACCTCCGTCAACGTCATGCCCAAAGCGCGCGCATGTGGGATGGCTTCTATGAACTTTCGGGCAAGCAGGTCGCGGCGGGTTTTTTGTGCGTCAGACATGATCACTCCTTCGTGCGCAAACGGGTCGCAGGCAACTTGTCACTTGCCGTTGAGACTGCAAGTGCTATATCTGCAATTAAGAATAATTCGCAACTAAGGATTATGGTCATGGACGCATCGACCAATGCACCGGCCCTCACACTGCGACGACTGGTTGGGCCCTTCCGGCTCAACAGGCTGATCGTCGCACTGGTTTTGCTGGCGCTGGCAGTTGCACCCGGACTTCTTGGCGAACTGACCCGCGGCCTGATGGTCGATGCCTACGTGCAGGTCTCTGCTTTTGTGGCGGCAACTCTACTGCTTTTTTACGGCGCAGAGCGCTTGTTCAGGTTTGATATTGGCCAAGCCTTGAAGAACGCAAAGGGATGGCAGGTGCCATTGGCTGCCCTTTTGGGGGCAACGCCCGGATGCGGCGGCGCGGTTGTCGTGGTCGCGGCCTATTCTTCGGGGAATGTTGGATTTGGTGCTGTGGTCGCCACACTGACCGCAACCATGGGCGACGCGGCCTTTCTACTGATCGCGACCCGACCGGATGCAGCAATTGTTGTGTTACCGCTGTCTTTTGCCGTCGGCATCATTTCCGGATGGGTTGTGGATGCCGTATCTGGCGACACTATGGTGCCCGACGTATCGGAACACACTGAGTTGGCCCCCTTGATTGGCAGAACACGGATCAAAGATTATGCATTTTTGGCGCTTGCGCTGCCGGGATTGGTTATCGGCGTTACCCAGCTAACGGGTATCGATGTTTTTGAGGTATTCGGACCCGCGGTAACGGTCGTTGGCTTGACGGGCACAGCGATTGGTATCGGTGTATGGGCTACATCCCGGCTCAAGGCGATGACCAATGCAAAGGACAGCCCCGTCACGCGCATGGCAGAAGAGACGGCCTTTATCTCGGTCTGGGTTATCGGGGCATATCTGGCCTATGATTATATTGTGGTTTTCACAGGTCTGGACCTCGAGTCGAGCTTTGGCGCGGTGGCACCACTGCTGCCGCTTATCGCCATCATAATCGGTCTGATTCCAGGATGCGGGCCACAGGTCCTGGTCACGACACTCTATATCAACGGGCTGATCCCTTTTGCAGCACTTGTCGGCAACGCGATTTCGAATGACGGGGACGCATTGTTTCCTGCAATAGCTTTGAACCCCAAAGCAGCTATATGGGCCACGCTGTATTCAACGATACCCGCATTGATTGCGGCCTACGGTTTTTACTTCTTTGCCCCCGGCTTCATGAATTAATCCCGGTTTCCGCCGTTGCCCCTCCGAAAACTTGACGCTACGGTAAGTGTTAAGGAGGGTCTTTATGTCTGAAAAACGCCTGTCATTCAAAGAGATGTGCGCGCAATTCGATGTCACACCGCGGACGCTTCGCTACTATGAATATATTGAACTGCTCACGCCCGAGAAGGAAGGGCGTTCAAGATTCTACGGTTCGAAAGAACTTGCGCGCATGACCCTGATCCTGCGCGGACGGCGCTTTGGTTTCTCGCTCGAAGACATTCGGCAATGGCTGATGATCTACGAGAACGAAGGCACCCAAGCGCAGATGCGCGAGTGGATCACGCTGGCTGACCGACAAATGACAGAACTTGCGGAGCAGAAAAAGCAATTGGAAGAGACAATGGCAGAGCTCAAAGCGTTGCGAGATGAGACCGCGGCAACACTCGGATGATGCGTTGCATCGTGATTTGAGCGTGTTTAGCGAACTTTAAGTCTTCACCATCCTCCTTTGAGACCACAATGAAGATAAAGCGCGGGTGGAATCACAGCCGATTTCCCCCTGTTTCGTTCAAAAAAACCGAACATCACTTTCCATAAAATTGCAAAAACCCTTATTTTAAACGTTTGCGGGGAAAGAAATGAAATTTTTCCCAGTTTTTTAATTGCTCCTGACCCGGCGTCATCTTTGCTGACCTTTCGTCAACCTCCAAATGACGCCACGTTCCGTTTACGTTAACGTCAACTTTGCTTGTATGGTTGTCTTCAACTCCGCAAGTGCGTGGCATCCGAA
Source organism: uncultured Paracoccaceae bacterium (assembly GCA_947489445.1). Lineage (GTDB taxonomy): Bacteria > Pseudomonadota > Alphaproteobacteria > Rhodobacterales > Rhodobacteraceae > Yoonia. Next base: position 148,647 of record CANLDN010000011.1, on the reverse strand, counting down.
ACACGCATGAAGGAATGAATTGATGACCGCCGACACAATGAATATCCGCGAAATGTGCGACGCCTTTGATGTAACCCCCCGGACGCTTCGCTTTTACGAAGCAAAGGAACTGTTGTTCCCGATCCGCGAGGGACAAAAGCGTTTGTTCACGAAACGTGACCGTGCACGCCTGAAACTGATCCTGCGCGGCAAGCGCTTTGGTTTCAGCCTCGAAGAGATCCGACAGTTGCTGGATCTCTACCACATGGATGACGGGCAAGAGGCCCAGCTGTCCAAGACTTATGAACTTGCCCAAAAGCATTTGGCCGACATGGAAGCCCAAAAGGCAGAATTGGACGAAGCGATTGGTGAGTTAAAAGAACAGATGGCCTGGGGTGCGGACAAGCTGTCCCAACTGGCCAAACAGAAAACGGTCGCAGCCTAATTGCTGCGGCCACCACATACGACCTGAGGAGAGACACCACATGCCGATCTACAACGCACCGACCAAAGACATTCAATTCGTCCTGCACGATTTGCTGAAAGTCAGCGAACAGGACATTGAAGGGTTCGAAGACCTTGACCGTGATTTTACCGGTGCTGTTGTCGAAGAAGCAGGCCGGATCGCATCCGAAGTATTGCACCCGCTCAACGTCGTGGGTGATACCGAAGGCTGCGTGATGGAAAACGGTGTTGTCCGCACGCCCAAAGGTTTCAAAGAAGCCTTCGAGCAGATGAAAGAAGGCGGCTGGACCGCCATGGACTGCGACCCTGACTATGGCGGCCAGGGCCTGCCCTATATCATGCACACCGCCGCACAAGAGCCGTTTGTGTCCGCCAACATGGCATTCAACATGTATCAGGGTCTGACCCACGGTGCCTATTCCGCGATCTACGCCCACGGGTCCGACGAGCAGAAACAGAAATACCTGCCTAAGATGGTGTCCTGCGAATGGACCGGCACCATGAACCTGACCGAACCGCATTGCGGCACCGATCTGGGCCTGATGCGCACCAAGGCCGTGCCGAACGGTGACGGGTCCTACAAAATCTCCGGTCAGAAAATCTTTATCTCGGCTGGCGAACACGACATGGCCGACAACATCATCCACCTTGTCCTCGCCAAAATTCAGGGCGGGCCCGAAGGCATCAAGGGCGTGTCGCTCTTCATCGTGCCCAAGTTCATGGTTAACGATGATGGTTCACTTGGCGCCCGCAACGGTGTCGCCTGCGGCAAGATCGAAGAAAAGATGGGCATCCACGGCAACTCGACCTGTGTGATGAACTATGATGAAGCCACCGGTTTCCTTGTGGGTGACGAACACAAAGGCATGCGCGCCATGTTCACCATGATGAACGAGGCGCGTTTGGGTGTGGGCCTGCAAGGTTTCGCACAAGCCGAAAGCGCCTACCAGAACGCCGTGGCCTACGCCAACGATCGCCTGCAAGGGCGCGATGTCACAGGCGCCAAGAACCCCGACGGCCCTGCCGACCCGCTGATCGTCCACCCCGATATCCGCCGCAACCTGATGGACCAGAAATCCTTTGTCGAAGGCGCGCGCGCGTTCACATATTGGGGCGCCTACCTGATCGACCGGGCGCACAAGAACAGCGACGCTGATGCCGATGGCCTGATCTCTCTGATGACGCCGGTTCTGAAGGGTTTCTTGACTGACAAGGGCTTTGAATACGCGACTGCCGCCCAACAGGTCTATGGCGGGCACGGCTATATCGAGGAATGGGGCATGTCCCAATACGCCCGCGACGCCCGGATCGCCATGATCTATGAAGGGGCCAACGGTGTGCAGGCGCTCGATCTTGTGGGCCGCAAGCTGGCGCAAGATGGCGGCAAGCACGTCATGGCGTTCTTTGAGATGGTCAAAACCTTCATCAAGGAAAACGAAGGCAACGAAGCCCTGAAAAAAGACTTCCTAGATCCGCTGAAAGCCGCGTCAAAGGATCTGCAGGCCGCTGGCATGTACTTCATGCAGAATGCGACCAAGCCGAACAATGCGCTGTCGGGGTCTTACGACTTCATGCACATGATGGGCCATGTCTGCATGGGTCTATTGTGGGCGCGGATGGCCAAAGCCGCGATGGAAGCGCTGGAAGGCGGTGCATCTGACACCGAATTCTACGAGACCAAGATCGCAACAGGCCGCTACTACATGGCGCGCCAACTGCCTGCCACATCCATGCATCTATCGCGCATCAACACCGGTGGCGACACTGTGATGGCGCTCGAAGCCGCAAACTTCTAAGCTGATCGAGAGGGCGCGAGACTCGCGCCCTCCTCCGACGCAGCATGCGTCACGCGATTGGGTTGGGAGGCCTTTTACATGTCCATGAAACTGCACTGCTTCGCTGAAAGCGGAAACGCTTACAAGGCGGCCCTGACCCTCACCCTTGTTGATGAGGCCTGGGAACCTGTGTTCGTGGACTTTTTCAAAGGTGCCACCCGGACCCCCGAATTCCGCGCGCTGAACATCATGGGCGAAGTGCCCGTACTGGAAGACGGCGATACCATACTGACCCAATCGGGCGTGATTCAGGATTACATCAGTTCCAAAACCGGCAAGCTGGGCGGGAAATCAGCTGCTGAACGGCGCGACGTGCTGCGCTGGATGTTCTTTGACAATCACAAGGTGTCCGGCGTCGCCGGCCCGTTGCGGTTCAACATGAATTTTCTACCTGAAGACAAACGCAATGCCGACGTCAACGCCTTCATGGCGATGCGTCTTGCCTCTGCGCTGAAAATCCTGGAAACGCAGCTTGATGGCCGCGACTGGCTTGCTGGCGACGACATCACCATCGCAGATATCGCTTGCTGTGGTTACCTGTTCTATGACGAAGACTTCACCTTCGACCGTACCCAGTACCCCAACATCAACCGCTGGCTGGACGCAATCGCGGCCCAACCCGGCTGGAAACACCCATACGACTTGATGCCGCGCGCCCTTGGGTGACGCGACCTAATTGGAGGACACTATGACCGAAGCCTATATCTATGACGCCGTGCGCACGCCGCGCGGCAAAGGCCGCAAGGACGGCAGCCTGCATGAGGTGACATCCGCGCGCCTCTCTGCCGGTGTGCTGAATGAGCTCAAGAACCGTAACGGCCTGGACGGCCACGCCGTCGAAGACGTGATCTGGGGCAATGTCACCCAAGTCGGCGAACAAGGCGGTTGTCTGGCACGGACCGCCGTGCTGGCCTCTGATCTTGATCAGTCGATCCCCGGCCTGGCGATCAACCGCTTCTGCGCCTCTGGCATGGAAGCCGTGAACCTTGCCGCCAATCAGGTCAAAGGCGGGGCCGGTCAGGCCTATATCGCCGGTGGCGTCGAAATGATGGGCCGTGTGGCCATGGGGTCCGATGGTGCCGCGATTGCTGTCGATCCGTCGATCGCCATGGATACTTACTTCGTTCCGCAGGGCATCAGCGCAGATATCATCGCCACTGAATATGGTTTCAGCCGCGATGATGCAGATCAACTGGCGATGGAAAGCCAAAAGCGCGCCAAGGCCGCCTGGGATGAAAAGCGGTTCGACAAATCCATCGTTCCAGTCAAGGATGTGAATGGTATTCCGATCCTAGATCATGACGAATATATGCGCCCCGGCACAGATATGCAGTCGCTTGGCGGTTTGAACCCGGCTTTTCAGGCGATGGGCGAGGTGATGCCCGGCTTTGATAAAGTCGCGTTGATGAAATATCCGCATCTGGAGCGGATCAACCACATCCACCACGCGGGCAACTCCTCTGGTATCGTGGACGGCGCTGCCGGTGTTCTGGTCGCTTCCAAGGAATGGGGCGAGGCGATGGGCATCAAACCCCGCGCCCGGATCAAGGCCACCGCCAAGATTGGCACCGATCCCACCATCATGCTGACCGGGCCGGTTCCGGTGACAGAACACATCATGAAACAATCAGGCATGAGCATCAGCGACATTGATCTTTTTGAGGTTAACGAGGCGTTCGCATCGGTCGTCCTGCGCTTTATGCAGGCGTTTGATGTGGATGACAGCGTCGTCAACGTCAATGGCGGCTCTATCGCGATGGGTCATCCTTTGGGCGCGACCGGCGCAATTATCATTGGAACGCTTCTGGATGAGCTGGAACGCACCGGTCAGGGTACGGGGCTGGCGACATTGTGCATCGCCTCCGGTATGGGGGCCGCAACAATTATTGAACGGGTCTGATTGTGAGTACAGGTGGAATGCCGCAAACCGCCAAAGAAGTCTCTGAGCATTTGCTGGAAATCACAGCACGTGCTTTGGAAAACAGGGATTTTGACGCTTTTTTGTCTGCCTTTCACTTGCCTCAGCTGATGACAACATTGGGGCGTGTCATCCGTATAGAGACTGCCGAAAAACTGCAACATACCTTCGAGGAGCTTTGCAAACACTACGAGGCAATTGGCGTCACAGATCACTATCGTGTCTGTGTTGCTGCCGAGTTCAAATCGCAAACACGGGTCGAGGCCACCCATGTGGCCCACCTGTTGCACAACGGTAAGAACGTTGTCGCCCCCTACCCCGTCTTTTCCGTTCTGGAACTGATCGACGGGCACTGGCAGATCGTTTCGGCGGAATATGCGGTCGAAGAAATGAATGGTGTCGCTCTGGCAATAAGCCACGGCAACAAAACGGAAAAACTGGGACAGGATGCCCAAGAGAGCTAAGTCTGGCAGCGGCCATGCCCTGCCAAGGAGAGGAAAGCGAAATGACTGATTTCACAATGACCACGGACGCCGACGGCGTCTCCACCATCGTCTGGGACACAGTCGGCAAGTCCATGAATGTGATGAACCAGCAGGGGTTCACCGATCTCGAGGCCCTGATCGATCAGGCGCTTGCCGATGATGCGGTCAAAGGGGTGATCATCACCTCTGGCAAGAAGGGCACCTTTGCCGGTGGTATGGACCTCAACATCATCGCCAAAATGAAGGAAAGCGCGGGCGACGATCCGGCCCGCGGCCTGTTCGAAGGCGTGATGGCGATGCATGGCGTGCTGCGGAAGATCGAACGCGCGGGTATGGACCCAAAGACCAACAAAGGCGGCAAGCCGATTGCCTGCGCCCTGCCCGGTACCGCACTGGGCATCGGTCTGGAGATCCCGCTGGCCTGTCACCGTATCTTTGCCGCCGACAATCCCAAAGCCAAGATCGGTCTGCCCGAAATTCTGGTCGGTATCTTCCCCGGTGCAGGTGGCACGACCCGTCTGGCCCGTAAACTGGGCGCGATGGGCGCATCGCCCCTGCTGCTGGAAGGCAAATTGAACGATCCCAAGAAGGCCAAAGCGGCTGGTGTCATTGACGAAGTTGTGCCCGCTGATGAATTGCTCTCGGCGGCGAAAGCATGGGTTCTGTCCGAACCTTCCATCGTCAAACCATGGGATGAAAAGGGCTATAAAATGCCAGGTGGCGCGCCTTACCACCCTGCCGGTTTCATGACCTTCGTGGGTGCATCCGCAATGGTCAACGGCAAGACCCAAGGTGTTTACCCTGCGGCCAAGGCATTGCTGTCCGCCGTCTACGAAGGCGCACTGGTCCCCTTCGATATCGCCATCAAGATCGAGGCGCGCTGGTTCACCAATGTGCTGATGAACCCGTCCTCCTCTGCCATGATCCGCAGCCTGTTCATCAACAAAGAGGCCTTGGAAAAAGGGGCCAACCGCCCCGAAGCCCCGGACCAGAAGGTCAAGAAGGTCGGCGTCATCGGCGCTGGCATGATGGGCGCTGGTATTTCGCTGGTGTCCGCAATGGCTGGCATTCAGGTGGTCCTGATCGACAGCACGCAGGAGGCGGCGGACAAGGGCAAATCCTATACCACCGCCCATCTGGACAAGGGCATTGCCCGCAAGAAAGTGACCGAGGAAAAGAAAACGGCCGTGCTGGGCCTGATCAACGCCACGACCGATTATGCCGCCCTTGAAGGCTGCGATCTGATCGTCGAAGCTGTATTCGAGGATGTGGGCGTCAAGGCTGACGTCACCGCCAAGGTGCAGGCCGTCACCGGCCCCGATTGCATCTTTGCCACCAACACATCGACCCTGCCGATCACGGAGCTGGCGAAAGCCTCTGCCGATCCGGAAAAATTCATCGGCATCCACTTCTTCAGCCCGGTCGACAAGATGTTGCTGGTCGAGATCATCAAGGGCAAGGAAACGGGTTCTGTGGCGGTGGCCAAGGCGCTCGACTATGTACGCCAGATCCGCAAGACGCCGATTGTCGTCAATGACGAACGGTTCTTCTACGCCAACCGCTGCATCATTCCATACATCAACGAAGGCATTCGCATGGTGAAGGAAGGGGTGGAACCCGCCCTGATCGAAAACGCAGCCAAGCTGGTTGGCATGCCTTTGGGTCCGCTGCAACTGGTCGATGAAACATCCGTCGATCTGGGCGTGAAAATCGCCAAGGCGACCAAGGCCGCGATGGGCGATGCCTATCCCGATGGCGAGGTGGACGAGGTTCTGTTCTGGATATTCGATCAGGAACGGCTTGGCCGCAAGTCGAACGCGGGCTTTTATGCCTATGATGAAAAAGGTAAACGTCAGGGTCTGTGGGACGGTTTGACTGCGCAATACCCTGTCGCGGATGAACAACCCGATCTGACCACAGTGCAGCACCGTCTGTTGTTCGCGCAGGTGCTGGAAGCCGTGCGCGCGCTGGAAGAAGGCGTGCTGGAAGATATCCGCGAAGGTGATGTTGGCGCAATCCTCGGCTGGGGTTTTGCACCTTGGTCCGGCGGTCCTTTTGGCTGGCTCGATATGATCGGCGCGCCTTATGCAGCGGAACGCTGCGATCAGTTAACGGCTGAATTTGGTGACCGGTTCAAGACACCTGACCTGCTGCGCGAAATGGCAGATAAGGGCCAAGAATTCTACAAACGCTTCGGACAGGATGCCAAGGCCGCCTGATCCCTACGGGTCAAATGCATAACCAAAGCGGGCGATATCGTCGCCCGCTATTTTCTGAATGATTTCAGCTGTTTCTGTATCGTAGTACACACGCCAGTCACGATTACGAGCAGAGGTATTTACGGTTGGAACAGTAAGCGTAAACCCTAAGTGTTTCCAAAGCGGGCCGAGATCGCTCGGATATTCGAGCCGCGCATAAAGCGCGCAGTGATCTACCCCGCTCAAATCCTTTAGGAAACTCGTATACGGCTCCCGGCGCAAACTGGTTTGCGTTTGGTCATGCCGCAGAAAATCCTTGAAATCCGTAGACTGCGCCAATGCCACCGCCGGGTGGGCGAAGGTTTGGGCTTGCAGCCAATGGTAATAGCTGACCATCCGATCCCATGGATTGCGCACAAGGGTAAATATGAAAAATTGGGTTGGATCCACACTCCCCTCGATATCCTGCAAAGTGCTGTGTTTCCAAAGCCTTCCGGGGGTTCGCATATGCTTGATCCGCCCTTTGCGTCGCCGCGCCTTTGGGGTGTCTCCGATCAGGATATCATCACTGCACGCCCGGTTTTCCAATGCCTTGGCCATGCTGGTCCCGCCAGTTTTGGGAATGTGGACGAAGATATAGCGGCGTTGAGGCGATATGATCATTTCAGGTCATACAAGAACCAAGATCAGGCCACGTCCGTTTTAGGCGCCATCAGGTCCGTGGCCAAAAGCGCGGCTTCCCAACGTTTCAAAATTGGTCGTGCGACGATACGGTCCTCAACATCAACTCCCTCGGCTGTCACGGCATCAGCGCCTTCAGGGATCGCCAAAAGCGTTTCGACCAGTAGCCCTTCAACGGCGATGATCTGATGATCCGCGCAAGCGATATGATAGTAAATCAACGGCCCATCCACCGGTGCGGCCATGCTGATTGGCGCCAAATGCCCGATTGCGGCCAAGGCTTCGTGATGGCCTGTCGTTAATTCCAGCTCCGGGCCGCTGACCAACACGCGGTGTTGTGGCGAAAAGACCAGATCACGCTGCGCACCCATGCGTCCACGCGGCATCATGACCGGGCGTAGGTTGCGATGACGCGCCAGCTCAAGCTCGCTCAGCGCGGTTTTTCCGGTCCATGCAATAGGTTGAGGGCCGTTGTCATGGGTCAGGATCAGATCGCCCACTTTCAGGGTTTCGACGGGGCGTGGCCCACCGGGCGTTGGAATGCCCATACCTGCGGTGAAACACAATAAATTGGTATAGGGGGTGGTGCCTGCACCGGTCCCGCTGGTCACTGTCCCAAGTGGCGTGTTCGGAGGTGGCGCAGGACCAATAAACGTATAACCCACCGTAATCAAAGGCTGTTCGCCGGGGGTCCCTGAATTCGGGTTTTCGATCCGAAGCGCAACAATCGTGGATCCATTGCTAAAGGTCTGCTGCAGTTCAGCCTGAATCTGGCTGCCTGCGGCAAAGGTCGTCGTCACCACGTTTCCGCTGTAGTTTGTATAGGTAAAGGTCGCGTCTTCGGCCAGCACCTGATCGGCCTGCGTGCCATCGTCAAAATCTGTCTGGGAGCCGCTATTGCCTGACCCTGTTCCGGTATCATCGACGCGCAGGATGAACCCCGTGTCATTGCCCGTTGTGAAAGAGTTGGAACCCGTGTTTGGCGGGTTTGTGCTGCCCGCATTAAACGGCTGCGTTCCCCCCGGCGGGTTGGGATCTGAAAGCAGATTTTGCGCGCTGAAAACACGGAATGCAAAGACTGGCATAGATGTCCCTATTGCAGATCAGTTTACTTTCACCGTGGTGATCGTATGGCATACCAATGTTTGACGGGCAATTAACGATTGTGGAGTCCACCGCTTGCCGCAAGTCTTTGCCAGGCTGATGAATTTGACGTCAGGTTTTTGCACCGTTCGCGCAACACTTGGGCGTCAAAACGAACGACTACGTCAGATCGCGGTTAACGGCCATAAAAACAACCGTCTTCCGGCATACACAAACCATGCAGAAACCATGTGCATACCATGCGCATGACCGCATGATTTTGACGGGTTAATGGACCGCGCGGTGTCTGATCATGAACAAGCCGTAAATGTCAGACAATTGAGGCTTGTCAGGCCCGGGCATTGTCTTGTTTTATGTCGGTATCAGGGGAGGATTGGCTGATGGGTTGGATGCGTGATGAAACCGGCTTGGGTAAAACCGCGGCGAATTATGTCCCGCTGACGCCGCTGTCGCATTTGCAGCGGGCGTCGCGGGTTTTTGCAGAGCGGGAGGCGCTGGTCTACGGGACGGTGCGCCGCACCTATGCGGAGTATCACAGGCGGGTGTCGCAACTGGCCTCGGCCCTGACCAAGGTGGGGGTGAAACCCGGCGATGTGGTGGCGACGATCCTGCCGAATATCCCGGCGCAATCCGAAGCATCGTTCGCCGTGCCGGCCTGTGGTGCGGTGCTCAACACGATCAACACAAGGCTCGATGCCGGTACGGTCGCCTATATCCTTGACCATGGCGAGGCGAAGGTCGCGCTGGTCGACAGCCAGTTCCTGCCCATGACGATGGAGGCGATCGACCGGATGGAGGGGGACGCGCCCCTGATCATCGAAGTGCCGGATGTACAGGCGGGTGTGCCGGGCATGGGCGAGCAACAGGATTACGAGGATTTTCTGGCAACGGGTGATCCGGGGTTTGACTGGATATTGCCCGAGGATGAATGGGAGAGCCTGGCGCTAAATTATACGTCGGGCACCACCGGGCGGCCCAAAGGCGTCGTATATCATCATCGGGGCGCCTATCTGATGACCATGGGCACGCCCATCAGTTGGGAACTGCCGCTGTTCCTACGCTATCTGCAGATCGTGCCGCTGTTTCACTGCAATGGGTGGAACCATACTTGGATGTTGCCAGCGCTCGGCGGCACTGCCGTTTGCTGCCGCGATATCACGGCCAAGGCGATTTATGATGCGATTGCCGATGAGGGGGTGACCCATTTCGGCGGCGCGCCCATCGTGCTCAACATGATCGTGAATGCCAAGGACGCGGAGCGGCGCGATTTCGATCACGTGGTCGAGGTGTTCACCGCAGGCGCGCCCCCTGCCCCGGCGACATTGGCCGCGATTGGCAAGCTGGGCTTCAACGTCAAACAGGTCTACGGCCTGACCGAAACCTATGGCCATGTGACCGAATGCATTTGGGACAGCGCGTGGGACATCCTGCCCAGCGATGAGCAGGCGGCGATCAAGGCCCGGCAGGGCGTCGCCTTTCCGATGATGGAGACGACGACAGTTGTTGATAACCAGATGGCGCAGGTGAAGATGGATGGCGCGACGCAAGGTGAGATTGTGATGCGCGGCAACGCGGTGATGAAAGGGTATCTGAAGAACCCGGAGGCGACGGAAAAGGCCTTCAAGGGCGGCTATTTCCATTCCGAGGATCTGGCGGTGCAGCATCCCGACGGGTCGATCCAGATCTCCGACAGGGCCAAAGACATCATCATCTCGGGCGGTGAAAATATCAGCTCGGTCGAGGTTGAAGGCGCACTGATGCATCACCCGGCAGTGAACCTGTGTGCCGTGGTGGCCAAGCCGGATGACAAATGGGGCGAAGTGCCGTGTGCTTTTGTCGAGTTGAAGGACGGTGCGGAGGCGGATGAAGCCGAAGTGATTGCCTTCGCACGTGGCAGGCTGGCCGGCTTCAAGACGCCGAAAAAGGTGGTTTTTCAGGATTTGCCGAAGACCTCGACCGGCAAAATCCAGAAATTCGAATTGCGAAAGCAGGCGAAAGACCTGTGAGCCGGTGCCGGTGGGATGGCGGGTGGGGCGCATTTCGCGTCAGCGAAACAGCGACACCGGGCATCACATCACATGGCACAAGCGCAGCGCATCATAGATCGCCGCGTGGGTATTTCGGGACGCGACCGCATCGCCGATGCGGAAGAGCTGATAACGCCCAGCGGGGTTGGTGTTCAACGCCTGTGGCTCTCCTGCGATGAAGGCTGCATGATCCAATTCGCCCCGGTTCACGGAAGCTGCACGCAGGTCGAAATAGAGGTCGTCCAGCGGCTTGGTGCCGTAGTTCACGACCACCTGATCGTAATGCGCTTGCGTGGTGTAATCGCTGTAATCCGTCCCGATCGTGGCCAGCAGCCGGTTGCCGTCGCGCGCCACATCCAGCAGCCGACGTGCCACGGTCATGGTCACATCGTGCTTTTGCAAGGCCCGCATATAGGGGGTCAGGTTCATGCCCATCACCTCTGGCGCGAAGCTGCGGTCGGGGGTCATCACCTCGACCTCCGCCCCTGCTTCGGCGGCAACTTCGGCCGCCTGCAGCCCTGGGTGATCGCCGCTTTCATCGTAGATCAGAATGCGCCCCGCCGGTTTGACATCGCCCGAAAGGATATCCCAGGTGCTGATCACATGGGGCGCCTCACCACGCGTCTCGAAAAGTTCCAGATTGGGCAGGCCACCGGTTGCGATAATGGCCACATCAGGGGCGAGCGCCTGCACATCCACAGCCTCGGCCCATGTGTTGAAATGAAAAATCACGTCACGGGCGGCGCATTGGGCCATGCGCCAGTCGATGATCCCCATCATCTCGCGACGGCGGGGCGTCTGGGCCGTCAGGCGGATTTGCCCGCCGGGGGTGTCCGCGGCCTCGAACAAAGTCACCTTGTGGCCGCGTTCGGCAGATACGCGTGCGGCCTCCAGCCCGGCGGGACCGGCGCCGACGACGACCACATTCTTGCGCGTCTCGGCAGGGCTGATCACATGGGGCATCTGCAGTTCCCGCCCCGTGGCCGCGTTGTGAATGCAAAGCGCCTCGCCTCCCTGATAGATGCGGTCAAGGCAGTAGGTGGCGCCCACGCAAGGCCTGATATTATCCTCGCGCCCTTTCATCACCTTGCGCACGATATGCGGGTCGGCCATGTGGGCGCGAGTCATGCCGACCATGTCGAGCAGTCCTGATGCGATGGCATGCCGTGCTGTGGCCACATCGGGAATGCGGGCGGCGTGGAAAGTGGGCAGGCCGGTCGCCGCACGCACGGAGCCTGCGAAATCCAGATGCGGGGCGGATCGCATCCCCTGCACCGGGATCACATCGGTGAGCGCCGGATCGGAGTGGACCCGGCCCCGGATGATGTTGAAGAAATCGATCTGGCCGGTGGACTTGAGACGCTCGGCCATTTGCAATCCCGTTTCGGGGGTGATCCCGCCTTTTGCCGCCTCGTCCGCCGTGTAACGGATGCCGACGATGAAATCGGGGCCGACGCGCGTGCGGATGGCGTCGATGATGTCCAGCCCGAACTGCATCCGGGTTTCCAGCGTGGCGTGGCCATAGCGGCCATCAAGGCTGTTGGTCAGTGGCGACCAGAACTGGTCGATCAGGTGGCCATAGGCCTCGATCTCGATCCCGTCCATGCCACCGGCCTGCATCCGTTCGGCGGCATCGGCAAAATCGGCAATGACGCGGGCAATGTCCCAATCCTCCATCACCTTGGGAAAGGCCCGATGCGCCGGTTCGCGATGCGGACCGGATGACAGCGACGGCAGCCAATCCCCCCGGTTCCAGCCTGTGCGCCGCCCCAGATGGCTCAGCTGGATCATCACAGCACAGCCTTCGTCGTGGCAGGCATCCGTCAGCAGCCTGATCCACGGCACCACCTCATCCCGGTAAGCCAGCACATTGTTGAACGATGGCGGGCTGTCGCGCGAAACGACCGCCGATCCCGCCGTCATGGTCAGCGCCACCCCTGCCCGCGCCCGTTCGGCGTGATAGGCGACGTAGCGGTCCTGCGGCATACCATCGACAGGATAGGCCGGTTCGTGGCTGGTGGTCATAATCCGGTTGCGCAGCGTCAGGTGTTTGAGTTGGTAGGGCTGCAACAGGGGATCGGTGGACATCGTGACGCTCCGGGTTTGGTAGGCGGATTGGGCATTGGGCGGGTCGGGGCCGTCTTGTTCAATAGCGACATGACAAGCCCCGGCCTGCACGGTAGTGTTGCCAAAAAGGGCGGTTGGGGCAATGACAGCACTTGATAAATACGTGCGGCTGGAAAGCGGCGGGTTGTGGCGGGCGGATACCGATGCGCAGCGGCGCGATGTCGTGATCTCGTTCGGGGATGCGACATTGGTGATCTCGGACGGGGCCGGGCGCCCCATCGCGCATTGGTCATTGCCTGCCATCACCCGCCAAAATCCCGGCGAACGCCCTGCCGTTTTTGCCCCCGATGACGAAGCCAGCGAAGCTGTTGAGATTGCCGATGATCTGATGATCGACGCGATCGAGGAGGTCCGTAAGGCGCTGGCCAAGGCGCGCCCCAAGCCGGGCAAGCTGCGCCACTGGATCACCGGGGGGATTATCGTGGCGACGCTGGCGCTGGCCGTTTTCTGGCTGCCCGGCGCGTTAACCCGACAGACGCTGGCCGTGGTGCCATTGACCAAACGGATGGAGATCGGCGCCACGATGTTGGGCCATATTCAAACGCAGACGGGCGCCGTATGTCGCGAGCCCCGCGCCATTGAAGCCGCGGCACGATTGGCGCAGCGGCTTTGGGGGCTCGAGACGCCGACGCAGATTGTTGTTGTTCCCCAGCTTGCCCAGGGGGCCGTGGCTATACCCGGTGAAATCGTTCTACTGGATTATGCGGTGTTGCAGGTGTCCGACGATCCAGCAGTCGCCGCAGGTTTCTTGCTGGCAGCGCATGCGGCCCGGGTCGACGCTGACCCGCTTGAGGCGGTGCTGCATCGGGCGGGTCTGGGCACGACATTCCGGTTATTGACCACGGGAGAGATCCCGTCGGACATCTTGCAGACAAATGCAGAGGCGATTGTCGGTGGGGCGGCCCCACTGGCTGATACGGACCGTTTGTTGCAAGTATTCAATGGGGCCGAGGTGCCGCCTGCCCCTTATGTTGCGACCATGGGCGCGCGCGGGCAGATCGTCCCAGATTTCGATGTCGGTGCCGCATCGCAAGGCGGTTCGCCAACCATCATGGAAGACAGTGATTGGGTGAGTTTGCAGAATATCTGCAATGTTTAGCGACGACGTCGGTGTTTGTCTGACAAGGCGCAGACAGCGACCGCAAAAGCAATGACGCAATGGGTAAGTGCCGTGAAAGCGACGCTAGGGTCGGATCCGGCGTAGGTATCGGGCGGTTTGAATAAGAAACCAGGTCGCACCGACTGAGACGAGCGTAAATCCGATGAACGGCACCGCCGCTTCGGGGCCAAAGGCTACTCCCACCCGGATTTGCATGACTGTCTGAAGCACCATCATCGGCAACAAGAGTGCAGCAAATGCGACAAGCGGCAGCGCAAGACCAGTTCCCCACCGCCATCCGTTCGCAAGCGCAAGACCTGCGGCGATGCACGCTGGCGCGATGATGCCAAGGTCGATCGTGTAAGTGGTCCGTACCGTGTAATAGGTCGCCGGGGGAAAGGCACCGGATGTCATTTCGAGCCAAAGCAGGATTGCCCAGGAAAGCCCCGTCAATATCCCGCAGCCAACCAGAAATACCGGCATGCCGCGCGGTACCTTTGACACCCCGAGGCCGTTCAACGCAAGCAACAGCGCCACGGCCGACGCGGGCATCAGTACAACATAGAGAGGAAACAACTCGTTGAAGGCGATTGCCCCGAAAGCGAGGCTTGCCGACAGATAGAGCCACCAAGTGTGGACGACGACAAGGCCAAGCCGTTGAAGACTGTCCCGACTGGCCGCAATGGCCCAGACACCCAAAGGAAGGATCAAGATCAGGCTGAGCAGATCCGATCCCTGCGATCCGCCTGCGACAAAGGCCGTGTCACGCCAGTAGAGGCCCTGCCCATGAAGACCGGGTGTTGCTGGCAGATCGGCTGGCGACCAGAGCAGCCCCGCAAAAGCCGCGCCAGTGCCAAGCAAAAGCACGACAAGACTGACAACCCGGAGCGTTCTGTCGACGTTTTCGTTGGCCTTCGGCGTGTTCATGGATCGAGCAAATCATCTGTGGCGGGGTGTGGTACGCTGTTCGGGCTCCGCTCGAGAGCGGCCCAGTTGCTGCGCAGCCTACTTTGTCCCGAACATCCGGTCGCCTGCATCCCCGAGTCCCGGCACGATATAGCCGTGATCGTTCAGGTGGCTGTCAATGGCCGCGGTCACGATGGGCACATCTGGATGCGCCTCTTTCATCCGCGCGACCCCTTCAGGGGCGGCGAGCAGGCAGAGGAAACGGATGTTTGTCGCCCCAGCCTCTTTCAGCAGATCAATGGCCGCGACGGAGGAATTGCCGGTGGCGAGCATCGGGTCGACGGCGATGACAAGCCGGTCCTCCAACTCGGTGGGCACTTTGAAATAGTATTGCACCGGTTGCAGCGTCTCTTCGTCCCGGTAGAGACCGACGAAACCAACGCGCGCGGATGGGATGAGTTCGAGGATGCCGTCGAGCAACCCGTTGCCTGCCCGCAGGATGGAGACGAGCGCAAGTTTCTTGCCGTCGAGGACGGGCGCATCCATGGGTTCGAGTGGGGTGTCGATCCGTTTGGTTGTCATGGGTAGTTCGCGCGTGACCTCGTATGCCAGAAGCTGGCTGATTTCCCGCAAAAGCTGCCGGAAGACAGCGGTAGAGGTGTCTTTCTGCCGCATCAGCGTCAGCTTGTGCTGCACCAATGGGTGGGTGACGTGGGTGAGGTGCTCGGTCATTGTGTTTCCAGTCTTTTGGCTATGCGGGCGCGGGTGTCGTCGTCGCAAAAGGCAGCAGCAAGGGCTGTTTCGTTGATGGTTTTGAAATCGTCATTGTCCCAGCCGAAGGTCTGGTTCAGCATGTCGTATTCATCGGTCATGGTGGTGTGGAAAAAAGGCGGATCGTCAGTGGAGACGGTGATTTTGACGCCTTTGTCGCGCAGCTTGACGATGGGGTGGTTGCCCCAGCTATCAACCGCCTTAAGGACAACGTTGGAGCCGGGGCAAACTTCGAGCGTGATCCCCTTTTCAGCGATTTCTTCGACAAGGGCTGGGTCTTTGATGGCCCCGATGCCGTGGCCGATCCGTTCGACCCCCAGATCGCGGATCGTTTCGGCGACCATTGCGGCCCCGCCCCATTCGCCCGCGTGGCAGGTCAGTGGCATCCCGGCCTCGCGCGCCATGTCAAAGCTGTAGGCATAGTCGCCCGGACGCCCCACCATTTCGCCGCCAGCCATGCCGTAGCCGGTGATGAAATTTCCGAAAGTTTCGACCGCGCATTTGGCGGCGGGTTTGTTGGCCTCTGGTCCGAAATGCCGGATGCCGGTGACGATGCCCTTCAGCGTGATGCCAAGGGTTTGTTCGGCCTCGTTTGCAGCGTCTTCCATAGCCGCCAGATAATCGCGCCAAGCCGTCAGATCGCCCCCACCGCAGAAATCGGGTGAAACGAAGGTTTCCATGTAGACAACGCCATGTTTGGCGGTTTCTTCAAGGACCGCCATGGTGAGGCGTCGGAAATCTTCGGGCGATTGCAAGGTTGTGCAGGCCGCCTCGTAAACCTGCAGGAAGTGGTCGAAATCGCGAAAGGCATAGCCGCCGTCAGAGGCAAAAATCTTGCTCAGGTCGATGTTTTTCTCGGCTGCCAAGCCTTTGATGAACGATGGTGGTGCGCAGCCTTCGAGATGGGTGTGCAGTTCGATCTTGGGGATGTTTTGGAAGGTCATAGAAAGCTGGTTCCTTCGCCCTTGTAAGGCACATTCAAGTGGGTGGCGATAGTGGCTGCAACATCAGTGAAGGCCAGCTGCCCGAGTTCTTTGGCACCGATCCCGTGCACGAGTATCGGCACCCGTTCGCGGGTGTGGTCCGTGCCCGGCCATGTGGGGTCATTGCCGTGATCGGCGGTGACGATGAGCAGGTCGCCGGTGCGGAGTTTTGGAAGGAGCTTTGCGAGCTCGGCATCGAACCATTCGATATGTTTGGCGTACCCCTGTGGGTCGCGTCGGTGCCCGTATTCGCTGTCAAATTCGACGAGGTTGGCAAAGATAAAGGCCCCGTCTTCGGCTTCCGCGCTAAGGTCGTGAATGTGGTCCATCAGCTTTGCATCGCGCCCCTTGCGCAGGTCGTCGATGCCCCGCATGGAGAAGATGTCGCCGATTTTGCCGACCGCATGAACGGTGTGGCCAGCGTCGTGGACATAGTCACAGATCGTGGCGGCTGGTGGGGCAATTGCGAAGTCTTTGCGGTTGGCGGTGCGGGTGAAGTTACCCGGTTCGCCGACAAAGGGCCGTGCGATGACCCGCCCGACCTTCATGCCGTGCAGCATGGGCGCAAGGTCAGTGCAAAGTTTGTAGAGGCGGTCGAGGCCGAAATGGTCTTCGTGTGCTGCGATTTGCAGGACGGAGTCCGCTGAGGTGTAGCAGATCGGCCAGCCGGTTTTGACATGTGCTTCCCCCTCTTCGGTGATGATGACCGTGCCCGAGGCGTGACGGTTGCCAAGGATGCCATCGGTTCCTGCCTTGGCGCAGATTTCGGCGGTCAGATCGTCGGGAAAGGCCGGTGTTTGGTCGGGGAAAACGGTCCAGTCCCATGGAACAGGGACACCCGCGAGTTCCCAATGGCCGGATGGCGTGTCCTTACCGCGCGAGATTTCGGTGGCCGCCCCCCATGCCCCGGTGGGCGTTTGGGTCAGGCCGGGGGCGTCGGTGCCAGAGGCGAGCTTGACGGCAGCACCAAGGCCCAGCGCGTCAAGCGTTGGAACGCGCAACCCGGCGGTTTCGGCAATATGCGCAACCGTGTTGGCCCCGGTGTCGGGCAGATCGCCGTTAAAGAATTGATCGGCGTCGGGTGCGCCGCCGATACCGACGCTGTCGATGACGATCAGAAACGCGCGGGGCATCAGGTAATCCTTTCGATAATCAGGGGGCCGGGCGTCGGCCCATCACCGATGGTTATGGCAGCCTGCACGGCGAGCGCCGCCTCCTCTGCCGCGTCCTCGGTCGCGGCGTGGACAGTGCAAAGCGGTGCGCCTTGGGCAATCTGATCGCCAAGACCAACCATGTCGGTAAAGCCAACCGCAGGATCAATCCGATCCGTTTCCACCCGCCGGCCACCCCCCAAGCCAACAACCGCCAGCCCCAATGCTTCGCCATCCATGGCGGCAATGTATCCGGCCTGAGGTGCGACGACCTCGCCCACCACAGGTGCTTTGGGCAGGTGGGTGTGCCAGTCTTCGGCCATATCGGGCGGGCCGCCAAGCGCTGCGATCATGCGGGCGAAACGTTCCATGGCCGCACCGGAACTGATGGCCTTGCTGATCCGCGCGGTTGCTTCCGCCTCTTTCTGGCCCTGCATCACCAGCAGGCGTGCGCAGAGCGCGACGGTCAGATCATGCAGGCGCGGGTTGGCGGCCTTGTTGCCTGCCAGAATCTCCATGCAGATCGCCACCTCAACCGCGTTGCCAAGCGCAGGGGCGAGCGGTTCGTTCATATCGGTGATCATCGCTTCGGTCTTGCACCCTGCCCCGTTGGCGGCATCGACAAGCGCGCGAGCCAGCGCCCGCGCCTCATCGGGGGTTTTCATGAAGGCACCAGAGCCGCATTTGACATCGAGGATCAGGCTTTCGAGACCGGCGGCGAGTTTCTTGGACAGAATGGAGGCTGTGATCAGGTCCACGCTTTCGACCGAGGCCGTGACATCGCGGATCGCGTAAAGGCGTTTATCGGCAGGTGCAATCTGGCCGGTCGCCCCCACGATCGCGCAGCCCACATCGCGGGTGATCTTGCGCAATTGTGGTTCGGTTACGTTGATGTTCAGGCCGGGGATTGCCTCCAACTTATCCAGCGTCCCGCCCGTATGCCCCAATCCGCGCCCCGAAATCATCGGCACATAGACGTCGCACGCAGCCAAGGCCGGGGCCAGTATCAGCGACACACAATCCCCCACACCGCCAGTGGAATGCTTGTCCAGCACAGGCCCCGGCATATCCCATTTGAGCACATCACCGCTATCGCGCATGCCTTGGGTCAGGGCAATGCGGCCTTCGTCGCTTAGCCCGTTCAGGCAGACGGCCATGGCAAAGGCCCCGGCTTGGGCATCGCTGACACCTTTATCGGCCAGACCCTTGGCGAACCACGTCAATTCTTCCCGGCTGGGGGTCTGATGCCTGCGCACCTTGGCGATGATGGCACGGGCATCCATGGATCAGACCCGGCTCATGTAGTCAGCGTCAAACACGCCGGGCAGTAGATCTGCGACCGTGGTTTGCATGGTCACACCGTCAATGGTGGTCAGAGTGACAATGACATCGCCACTGGCGAATTCAGCAATCTTCTGGCGGCATCCCCCACAGGGGCTGACGGGTTTGGGGCTATCAGCAATCACGGCGATTTCAGCGATTTGACTATCGCCCCCCGCAACCATCGCCGCGATCGCCCCTGCTTCGGCACAGGTGCCTTCAGGATAGGCCACGTTTTCGACATTGCAGCCTGCATAGACGGCGCCCGACGCTGCGCGTAGGGCTGCCCCGACCTTGAAGTTGGAATAAGGGGCATGCGCATTTTCGCGCACCTTGCGCGCAGTTTCGATGAGGGACATGGAACCTCCGGTCTGGTTGCGGACCAAAGTGAAGGCGGATGAAGGCGGATGCAAGGGGAACCGATTGGCTGGTTTGCAAAACGCTCATGGGCCGGTATCAGCAGGGCAGATCATGGGGAAGGCACGCGATGCGCATTTCATTTTTGCATACGGCAGATGTTCATGTGGCGACGTTTGATGCGATTTTCGCGAAGTTGGCACCAGAGGCCGCGTTGACCCACCACGTCGACCCAATCCTGCTGGATCGCGCCCGCACCGATGGGCTCGACACTGTCCGTGCCGATGTTTTGGCTGTGTTGGGCGCGTTGTCCAAAGATGATGCCGTGATCTGCACATGTTCCACGCTGGGCCCTTTGGCAGATGAAATGGCGATGCACCACGTCATTCGGATTGATCGCCCCATGATGCAAGCGGCCTGCCGGGCCGGGCCGTCGGTGCTGGTGGCGCTGTGCCTTGAAAGCACCCTTCAGGCGACCACCACATTGCTGAAAGACTGTGCCGCCGACATGGGCCTGCCGATTTCTCCGCATGTCGTTCTATGCGATGACGCCTGGGCCGCGTTTGAGCAGGGCGATATGGCGGAATATGCCGCGCGCATCGCGGGGCATGTTCGGGCAGCATATGCCAATGACGGCCCTTTCGGCAGCATTGTGCTGGCGCAGGCGTCGATGCAATGCGCGGCGGAACACTTGGTTGATCTGCGGGTGCCAGTATTGTCGTCGCCCGTGCCCGCAGCAGAGACTGCGCTGGATATCATAAATGGTTGAATAGTTTGCATCGCTCCCCAAGGCATGTTTAATCAACAGACAACTTTCCCTAACGGAAAGAAAATGGTTTAACGTTAAACCATATCGGGAGGAACGGATGTCAGACGATGCAAAAGACGGCCTGCGCCAGGCCGCGCTTGATTATCACAAATTCCCCAGACCCGGTAAATTGGAGATACGCGCCACCAAGCCGCTGGCCAATGGTCGTGACCTGGCGCGTGCTTATTCGCCCGGCGTGGCGGAGGCCTGCCTGGAGATAAAGGCGGACCCTTCCACAGCCCGCGATTATACGTCACGCGGCAATCTGGTGGCCGTTGTGACAAATGGCACGGCTGTTTTGGGATTGGGCAATATCGGCGGGCTGGCCTCAAAGCCGGTGATGGAAGGCAAGGCCGTTCTGTTCAAGAAATTCGCAAATATCGACTGCTTTGATATTGAGCTGAATGAACCTGACCCCGAAAAAGTCGCCGACATTGTCTGTGCGCTCGAGCCCACATTTGGCGCGATCAATCTGGAAGATATCAAAGCCCCCGATTGTTTCATCGTCGAAAAACTGTGCCGCGAGCGGATGAATATCCCTGTTTTTCATGATGACCAGCATGGCACCGCGATTGTGGTGGGCGCTGCGGCCACCAATGCGCTGCATGTGGCGGGCAAGAAATTTGAAGATATCAAGATCGTCAGCACGGGCGGTGGTGCTGCCGGGATTGCATGTCTGAATATGCTTTTGAAGCTTGGCGTGAAGCGCGAAAATGTGTGGCTTTGCGATATTGAGGGTCTTGTTTATGAAGGTCGTGAGACGGACATGACCCCGCAAAAGGCGGAGTATGCGCAAGGCACCACACCCGCAACGCTGATGGATGTGATTGACGGGGCGGATCTGTTTCTGGGGCTTTCGGGCCCCGGCGTGCTGAAGCCCGATATGGTCGCCAAAATGGCCAAGCGTCCGATCATCTTTGCCTTGGCCAACCCCACGCCAGAGATTAGCCCGGACGACGCAAGGGCCGTGACACCGGACGCCATCATCGCAACAGGCCGCAGCGATTTTCCCAATCAGGTCAACAACGTGTTGTGTTTCCCGTTCATTTTCCGCGGCGCGCTGGATGTGGGCGCGACAGAGATCAATGACGAGATGAAGATCGCCTGCGTCGAAGGTATCGCGGCCCTCGCCCGTGCCACAACCAGCGCCGAAGCCGCCGCCGCGTATCAGGGCGAACAACTGACATTCGGGGCGGATTATCTGATCCCCAAACCGTTCGATCCGCGCCTTATGGGGGTTGTCGCCAGCGCAGTTGCAGGGGCTGCCTGCGAAACGCGTGTCGCGACCCGCCCAATCGCGGATATGAAGGCGTATAAGACCAATCTGGACGGATCAGTCTTTAAATCCGCCATGATCATGCGTCCGGTGTTTGATGCCGCCCGCACCGCCGAACGCAAGATCGTCTTTGCTGAGGGCGAGGATGAACGGGTGTTGCGCGCGTCCCAGGCGATTATGGAAGAGACCACCGATACCCCCATCCTGATTGGTCGTCCCGAAGTGATCGAGCGGCGCTGCGAACGCGCAGGTCTGAAAATCCGCCCCGGCGTCGATTTCAGTATCGTGAACCCGGAAAACGACCCGCGCTATCGCGATTATTGGGAGACTTATCACACCCTCATGGCCCGCAAGGGTGTGACGCCGGACCTTGCCAAGGCGATCATGCGTACGAACACCACCGCCATTGGGGCCGTCATGGTACATCGCGGTGAGGCTGATAGCCTGATCTGCGGTACGTTTGGCCAATACCTGTGGCATCTGAATTACGTGCGCCAGATCCTTGGCACCGAAGGGCGCCACCCGGTGGCCGCCCTGTCGCTGATGATCCTTGAAGACGGTCCGTTGTTTGTTGCCGACACGCAGGTACATCCTGAACCGTCCCCCGAACAGATTGCGGAGACGGTGATTGGGGCCGCCCGTCATGTCCGCCGTTTTGGGGTAGAACCGAAAATCGCACTGTGTTCGCATAGCCAGTTTGGCAATCTTGATTGTGACACGGGCCGGCGCATGCGGGCTGCAATGGGAATTCTGGACAGCGCCCCACGTGATTTTGCCTATGAAGGCGAGATGCATACCGATACGGCGTTGGATGTTGAACTGCGCGCGCGCGTCTTTCCCGAGGCGCATTTGCCCGGTGCCGCCAACACGCTTGTCTTTGCCAATACCGACGCAGCATCGGGGATCCGCAATATTCTCAAGATGAAAGCTGGCGGGCTGGAGGTCGGCCCGATCCTGATGGGCATGGGCAACCGCTGTCATATCGTGACCCCGTCTATCACCGCGCGCGGGTTGCTGAATATGTCCGCCGTCGCGGGCACGCCTGTCGCCCATTACGGGTAGTTAAAAAATTTACAGTGCGGGTGTCGTGGCCAGAAACCGTTCTTGCCGCGGGTTTGCGGCGCGCGTAACACTTTCCCAGACACTGTTTGGGGAGGAACACGATGGGATACGCGGACGTTTACGCCGCTTGGCAGAACGATCCAGAGGCATTCTGGATGGAGCAGGCCAAGGCGATTGACTGGGTCACCCCGCCGACCAAAGCGCTGGATGACAGCAATGCCCCGCTTTACCGCTGGTTTACCGACGCGCAGGTGAATACCTGCTATAACGCCGTGGACCGCCATGTCGAAAACGGACGTGGAGCGCAGCCTGCCATTATCTATGACAGCCCCATCACCGGAACCAAATCGCAGATCACATTTGCTGAACTGAAAGACAAAACCGCCAGCCTTGCCGGGGCCTTGCGCGACAAGGGTGTGACTAAAGGTGACCGTGTCATCATCTATATGCCCATGGTCCCAGAGGCTCTGGTCGCGATGCTGGCCTGCGCCCGGTTGGGGGCTATTCATTCGGTTGTCTTCGGTGGATTTGCCGCAAATGAATTGGCCGTCCGCATTGATGACGCCACACCCAAGGCCATTATCGCAGCCTCCTGCGGGTTAGAACCCGGGCGCGTCGTCGCATATAAACCACTGTTGGACGGCGCAATTGAAATGGCGGATCATAAGCCGGACTTCACAGTCATTTTGCAACGTGACCAGCACCGCTGTGACCTGATCCCCGGTCGCGATTTTGACTGGGACGCTGTGCAGGAGGGCGTCGCCCCTGCTGAATGTGTCCCGGTTGAAGGCGGCCATCCGGCCTATATTCTTTACACTTCTGGTACGACAGGTGCGCCCAAAGGGGTTGTGCGCCCCACTGCCGGGCATCTGGTCGCGCTGAATTGGACGATGAAGGCTGTCTATGACGTCGACCCCGGCGATGTGTTTTGGGCGGCCTCCGATGTCGGCTGGGTCGTGGGGCATTCCTATATCTGCTACGCGCCGCTGATCCATGGAAACACCACAGTGGTCTTTGAGGGTAAGCCAATTGGCACGCCCGATGCGGGCACATTCTGGCGGGTGATAGAAGAACATAACGTGCGGTCATTCTTCACTGCGCCTACAGCCTTTCGCGCGATCAAGCGTGAGGACCCGACGGGTGAGATGATCAAGAACTACGACATTTCATGCCTGCGTGCGCTTTATCTGGCGGGTGAGCGGGCGGACCCGGACACGATCGAATGGGCGCAGCGTGTGATGGGCGTCCCGGTTTACGATCACTGGTGGCAAACCGAGACGGGATATACGATTGCAGGCAATCCGGCAGGGATTGAGGCGCTGCCAGTCAAAATCGGATCCCCAACCGTGGCCATGCCCGGCTACGATGTGCAGATTTTGGACGAGGGCGGTAACCGGATGGCGCCGGGAGAGTTGGGGGCGATTGCTGTGAAACTTCCCCTACCCCCAGGCACTTTGCCCACACTTTGGAACGCCGAAGACCGGTTTGTGAAATCCTATCTGACGACCTTTCCCGGGTACTATGAAACCGGGGATGCGGGGATGATTGATGAGGATGGATACCTTTACATCATGGCGCGGACTGACGATGTGATCAACGTCGCCGGGCACCGGCTCTCGACCGGCGCGATGGAAGAGGTGCTGGCAGGGCATCCCGACGTGGGTGAATGCGCGGTCATTGGGGTGACGGATGAATTGAAGGGGCAATTGCCCATGGGGTTCGTCTGCCTGAACAAGGGCTGTGACAGATCGCATGACGATATCGCCAAGGATTGCATCAAGCGTGTGCGCGATACAATCGGCCCGGTCGCGGCGTTCAAGCTGGTGGCTGTTGTGGACCGATTGCCCAAAACCCGGTCCGGGAAAATACTGCGCGGAACAATGGTGAAAATCGCCGATGGCGCGGATTTCAAAATGCCCGCGACAATTGATGATCCGGCGATATTGGATGAAATTAGGGCCGCGCTGAAACCACTTGGATATGCGGGTGGTGAGTAGCAGATGACTGGACATCGTGGGCGCTTATGTGCACGGTAGATGATATAGCGTCCTGCGATCCGGAGGGGTGGACACCCTGATTTGCCAGAACAGAGTACGCCAGAATGCCTTTGTTACAACTTGTCTATGCATCGCGCCCTTTTGGCTTTGATGCCGCCGTATTGATCGATATCCTTTTCAAAGCGCGCGCCAATAACGCCGCTGCCGAGGTCACGGGATGCCTGATCTGTCGCGACGACCTTTACTTGCAGCTACTCGAAGGACCAGCGGATGAGGTCGAAGCAATCTATGCCAAGATCAAGGCTGATGACCGTCATGTCGAAGTTACAGAACTTGTCAAACAACCGGCGGACAAACGTATGTTTGGCGCATGGGCCATGCGCGACGATCCTGTCCAAAGCTGGATGTGGACCCGGGATCAGGTCAACCAAGGGGCCGTGAACACCGCGTCCCCGTCGGACGTCTTGCGGATTTTCGAGTTGTTGGTTGAGCGGGCGCCGCATTCAGGCTAAGCTAAGCGAATTGTTCCCTGATCAGCCGCTCTTCCAGCCCGTGACCGGGATCGAACAGGATGCGGTGCCGCACGGTGGGCTCTGACCGGATTTCGACGCTGACAACAT
Organism: uncultured Paracoccaceae bacterium; assembly: GCA_947489445.1. GTDB lineage: Bacteria > Pseudomonadota > Alphaproteobacteria > Rhodobacterales > Rhodobacteraceae > Yoonia. The sequence goes on along the minus strand of CANLDN010000011.1, from coordinate 123,478 downwards.
TGCGTACTGATTTGCCATCCGCCTCGGCCATCACCGGGCGCTTGTTGGGGTCGATCACGTCCAGCCGCACCACGGCCCGTTTGGGCAGCAGCGCGCCGCGCCAGCGGCGGGGCCGAAAGGCGGACACCGCCGTCAGGGCCAGCACGTCAGACCCGATGGGCACGATTGGTCCGTGGGCAGAGTAGTTATACGCCGTTGAACCCGCGGGCGTTGCCACCAGTGCGCCATCGCAGACCAGTTCTTTCATCCGTTCCTTGCCATCAACCGTGATCCGCAGCTTGGCCGCCTGAGGTCCAGCGCGCAGCAAGCTGACCTCATTGATAGCCAATGCCTCGTGCATGTCGCCGTCGGCGGTCAGCGCTGTCATCACCAGCGGGTTGATGATTTCCTCTTCCGCCGCGTCCAACCGCGCCCGCAGGTCATCTGCATCAAAAGCATTCATCAAGAACCCGACAGTGCCCCGGTTCATGCCATAAACCGGTGCGTCCACCCCTTGCGTATTGTGCAGCGTTTGCAGCATGAACCCGTCACCGCCCAGCGCCACAATCACGTCTGCATCGGCTTGCGGCACATCGCCATACGCCGCTACGAGCGCCTTGAGAGCAGCTTGCGCAATTGGGACCGGGCTGGCCGTAAAGGCGATCTTGGGGCGTGGCATGAACGGAATTCCCTTAAGTTCCGATAAGTTGTGGTGCGATCAGACCCGAAACACAAGTCGCCGATACGAAACCATCATGACGTGCTCATAAACATCTTGGTCGTTTTGATGCTTTAGAAGCTGCATTTCTTGGGGTATGAGGGCGCAAATGTACCGCTTCCAAGGGGGATGCACCCATGAATGTCACTGTCCGCGACGACGGTTTTTTCACCGAAACACTCGCCACGCGCGATCCGGAAATCCATGCCGCCATGCAGGCAGAGCTGAAACGCCAGCGCAAAGAGATTGAGCTGATTGCATCAGAAAACATCGTCTCTGCCGCTGTCATGGAAGCGCAGGGCGGCGTGATGACCAATAAATACGCCGAAGGTTACCCCGGTCGTCGTTACTATGGCGGGTGTCAGCATGTGGATGTGGCCGAGAACCTTGCCATTGACCGCGCCAAGCAGCTGTTTGGATGTGAGTTTGCAAATGTGCAGCCGAATTCGGGTTCGCAGGCCAACCAAGGTGTGTTTCAGGCGCTCTTGCAACCGGGTGATACAATCCTTGGCATGTCGCTGGATGCCGGTGGCCACCTGACCCATGGCGCCAAGCCGAACCAGTCGGGCAAATGGTTCAATGCCATCCAATATGGCGTGCGCCGTCAGGACAGCCTCTTGGATTATGACGAGGTTGCGCGCCTGACTGCCGAACATCAGCCCAAGATGATCATCGCTGGCGGGTCTGCCATTCCGCGCATTATTGATTTTGCGAAGATGCGCGAGATTGCCGATAGCGTGGGTGCCTATCTGCTGGTCGACATGGCCCATTTTGCGGGTCTTGTTGCCGCGGGCCTGTATCCTTCGCCCTTCCCACACGCGCATGCAGCCACAACCACGACGCATAAAACCTTGCGCGGCCCGCGCGGCGGGATGATCCTGACCAATGACGCGGCGCTGGCGAAAAAGTTCAACTCTGCCATTTTCCCTGGTATCCAAGGCGGCCCGCTGATGCATGTGATCGCTGGTAAGGCCGTGGCCTTTGGCGAGGCATTGCGCCCGGAGTTCAAGACCTACCAACAGCAGGTCGTGAAGAACGCCCAGGCATTGGCTGATCAGCTGATGAAGGGCGGGTTGGATATTGTTTCTGGCGGGACAGACAGCCACCTGATGCTGGTTGATCTGCGGCCAAAGGGCGTCAAAGGCAACGCAACCGAAGTGTCCTTGGGTCGTGCGCATATTACCTGCAACAAGAACGGCATTCCGTTTGACCCTGAGAAACCGATGGTTACATCCGGTATCCGCCTGGGGTCACCTGCTGGCACCACGCGCGGGTTCGGCGAACCTGAATTCCGCCAGATCGCCGATTGGATCGTGGAAGTGACCGAAGGGTTGGCCGCGAACGGTGAGGACGGCAACGGCGTGGTCGAGGCCAAGGTCAGGGCTGAGGTTGAGGCGCTGTGCGACAAGTTCCCGATTTATCCGGGGCTGTAGGCAGAGCGTATCAAAAAAACTGCTCGATATGCGCGCTTGCGATCGCTTTTCATAGGCGGTCGCGTTGATCATTTCGAAAACCGCCATTTTCAAGCGCAAGAATGCAAATCACCATGTATGGCCATTTTCAAAAGAAGCCGATCCACAGATATTTTTCAGGGTGCTTCAGCCGCTGCAATGTCATCGCGACATGTGCCGCGTTACCCGATAGATTAATGGGGACACCCGCAACGACAGGTTGGGTGCTTTGATCTGATCAATTGAAACAAATCGCATTACACCGCTCCCCAAAAACTGCACAAACCGTTGTGAAACTCTAACGTAGATAAGATTACGCCCGAAAGCATGACAAAAACCCAAGATATCGAACGCCGTCTTGGCGACTGGATGCGCGGACGGCTCCCATTTGCCGTTGCAGAATTCGTGATGTTTGTGCTCAAGCAAGGCTGGGCGTGTTTGTTTGGCGCGTCGCTCCTGTTCGCTATCATCGGCACCCGCATGATCTGGCAGACGGATTGGGCACTGAACCGCTACGACGCATTATTCCTGATCGCCATCGGCCTTCAGGTCGTTTTCCTTGCCTTCAAACTGGAAACATGGGCTGAGGCACGGGTGATTTTATTGTTCCACATTACCGGAACTGCGATGGAGTTGTTTAAGACCTATGCCGGGTCATGGGCGTATCCCGAAGATGCAATATTCCGGCTCTATGGTGTGCCGCTGTTCTCGGGCTTTATGTATGCCGCTGTCGGCAGCTATATGGCGCGGGTGACCCGGCTGTTTGATATGAAGTTTGCGCCCTTTCCGCCACTGATGCTTCATTTCGGGTTGGCCGTTCTGATCTACGTCAATTTTTTCAGCCACCATTTCCTGCCCGATATCCGTATTGCGCTATTTGCTGCCACTGTGGTGTTTTATGCGCGCACCCGCATCTGGTTTCAGATCGGGCTTAATTGGTATTGGATGCCCTTGCCGGTGGCCGCGTTCTTTTCCAGCTTTTTTCTGTGGCTGGCCGAAAATATCGGGACGCTGACGGGCACGTGGATTTACAGCGGACAGAACCCCCTTGAACTAGTAAGCTTTGCCAAAATGGGGTCTTGGTATTTGCTGCTTTACGTGGCCTTCGCCACCGTGACGCTGGTCGTGCGTGATCCGATCAGACGAAACCCCGTTGCACTAGGACATAGAGCACAACCACAAAAATCGCGATCAGACCAAGAGCAACCGACGCCGCAATATTGATGATCCGCGTCCACATCTGTTCGCGCGGGTCGATGGTCTGCAGGAACGCCACGATGTTGGTCCGCGCTTTGGTGACCTTGCTGTCATCGACCATCCGGGCGAGTTTTGGGTTTTTCTGCAGTTCTTCAGCCTGTATCAGATAGTTCACATCGCGGCGCACCTTGCGCGAGAGCAGACGCCCGGCCCGGCGTGTCTGTGCCCGTAGGTCACGGCCTTTGATCCGCAGATGACTTTCCATCAGCGCCCGAATTTCGTCGATACTGTCTTGCAGGTGGTTACCCATGCGCCGGGAGTTAGTGATCTTTGCGCGCCCGCTCAATCCTTCTGGTGCTTGCGCCCGGCAAAGGGTTACAAAAGATGCATGTTGAACACGGTTTTTCATGATGGCCCCGACGCCGTTCCGCTGCTGATTGCGCATGGGCTTTTCGGGTCGGCACGCAATTGGGGGGTGATCGCCAAACGGCTCTCGGAAACGCGGCCCGTCATTGCTGTCGATATGCGCAATCATGGTGCAAGCCCTTGGTTTGAAACGCATTCATATGGCGACTTGGCGACGGATCTCGCGCAAGTGATGGATCGGCCGATGGATGTGCTGGGTCACTCGATGGGCGGCAAGGCTGCGATGATGCTAGCGTTGACCTGGCCCGATCTGGTCAATCGCCTGTTGGTCGCCGACATCGCCCCCGTCGCTTACACCCACACGCAGATGGGTCCGATTACGGCGATGCGTGGCGTTGACCTCGCAACCGTTCAAACACGGGCAGACGCTAAGGCCCAACTGGGCGATCTGGAACCGGGTGTCGCAGATTTTCTGCTGCAAAGCCTTGATATGAAGGACAAACGCTGGCGTCTGAACCTAGATGTGCTGGATGCACAGATGGATCAGATCGTCGGGTTTCCCGATGCATCGGGTCCTTATGAGGGGGCTACCTTGTTCTTGTCCGGGGCCAATTCCGACTATGTCCAGCCTGCCCATCGCCCCGCGATCAAGGCGCTTTTCCCGCAAGCCAAGTTCGCAAAAATCCCCGGTGCGGGGCATTGGCTGCATGCCGAAAAACCACGTGAATTTGAGGCAGCGGTGTCAGCATTCTTGCACTAGAATAGCGGGTCGGCATCACGTCGGCCTTTTGTCGGCAAAACGTCGGCCCCCAACGCACGGTGTCAGGGGTTTTCGTTAACTTTCAAGGCAACGTAAGGTGGGTCTCGCCCCACCTTGGCACCGGATCATCCAACCATCTTTGGTTTGACAGACGCTGTGATCAGCCGTTGCCGATCATGTCAGCGGCTTTTTCGGCGATCATGATTGTTGGCGCGTTGGTGTTGCCACCGATCAGCGTTGGCATGATGGAGGCGTCGACGACCCGCAAACCTTGCAGCCCGCGTACCTGCAGTTGCGCATCGACCACGGCCATGTCGTCTGTTCCCATTTTGCAGGTGCCCACAGGATGATAGATCGTGTCGGCGCGGGCGCGAATATGGTGTTCCCAGTCGGCGTCGGACATGTTGTCTTTGGTTCCGAACAGCTCCTTATGTCTGTATTTTTCCAAGGCGGCCGCCGACAGGATATCGCGCATCATTTTGGCCCCTTTCACCGTCGTTTCCAGATCACGCGGGTCAGACAGGAATTGCGGGTCGATCGCCGGTGCGGCCATCGGATCAGCGGAATGCAGGCCAACCCGACCGCGGCTGTAGGGGCGCAGCGCACAGACATGGCAACTGAACCCATAGCCCAAATGCAATTTGCGGGCATGGTCGTCCACGATTGAGATCACGAAGTGCATTTGCACATCCGGCCGGTCAAGATCGGGATCGGTTTTTACAAATGCCCCCGCCTCTGCAAAGGTGGTGGCGATCATGCCGGTGCCATCTTTGCGCCATTGCAGCATATGTTTGATCAGGTTCACCGTGCCTGCAGCACCTATTCCGAAATTGTCTTTATCCTTGCTTTTATAGGCGAGGGTAAAGTCCAGATGGTCCTGCAGGTTTTGGCCAACGCCGGGCAATTCATGCACCATGTCGATCCCGTGCGGGGTAATATCCTCTGCCCGTCCCACGCCGGACAATTGCAGCAATTGGGGTGAGTTGAACGCCCCGCCGCATAAGATGATCTCTTTCCCAGCCATCGCTGTCTTGCGTTGCTTGCCTTGAAGATACGCCACACCGGTGGCCCGTTTGCCGTCAAAGATGATCCGCGTTGCGTGCGCCTTGGTGATGACTGTCAGATTGGGCCGATACATGACCGGGTGCAGATAGGCCGCCGCTGCCGAACAGCGTTCGCCGTTCTTGGCTGCGTCATGAAATTGAGTGACCTGATAAAGCCCGATCCCTTCGTTATCACCGGTATTGAAATCTGCCGTTTCGCGATGTTGCAGCTGCGTTGCGGCCGCAATAAACGCCCGACTGATCGCCCGCGGGCTTTTTGGGTTCGAGACCTGAAGTGGCCCATTGTCCCCATGCAGATCATCCCCACCCCGTTCATTGTTTTCTGCCTTGCGGAAATAGGGCAGCACCTTATCCCAACCCCAGCCGTCGCAGCCCAGATCGGCCCAGCCATCATAGTCGGACCGATGTCCGCGCACATATAGCATGGCGTTGATCGCGCTTGATCCGCCAAGTCCCTTGCCCCGCGGCTGATAGCCTTTGCGCCCGTTCAGCCCGGGTTGCGGCACGGTCTCATAGGCCCAGTTGTTGATCTTGGGCTTGCCGCGCAATGTCGCCACGGCACCGGCGGGCGCGCGCACCAAGATGCCGTCACCCCTTCCTCCGGCTTCAAGCAAGCAAACGGTCGTGTTCGGATCTTCGGACAGGCGCGCGGCGAGCGTGCAACCCGCTGAGCCGCCACCCACGATGACGTAATCATATGTCACTGCCGTTTCCTTTGTTTCTGGTGCCCTTCGGGCGGCTTCATCGAACTTTAGGCGCTTTCGCGCTGCGCACAAGCCGCGCATCTGGTCTGCATTGCCTGCCAGTCCAACATCGACTAATCGTGATGGTTAACGCCCGTGGCCCGACCAACGGGACTGGTTTGATGGCGTGTGTTACGTGATGATTTTAAACAGGTATTTTCAGCAATTCATTTGGAGATAACCATTGAAACAAGAGTTTTCGGGCCTGTCCGGCCGTCCGAGATTCACCGCAATACCGCTGACAACAGCCACGGCACTGGCCTTGATACCGGGCGTGTTGCACGCGCAGGAATTTGTCTGGGATACCACGCCTGACGCCGCCATCGTGGGCGGATCGGGGGTCTGGGATGAAAACATTACGCCTAATTTCCAATCGCCTTTGGCCGTCCCTAACCAGACATTTCCCGGCAATGCCGCGGTCGCGTTTACTGTGGCCGGGCCGGGCGCGAACGATGTCACCGTTGAGGGCGGTGTTTCGGTTACAGGAATGACCTTTGATGTGGATGGTTACAACCTGCTGGGTGGTACTGGTGGCACGCTTGTATTGGCCGCACCGACTGTTGATCTGACGTTGAATAACGGATCTGGTGTTGAAATTTCCGTTGAAATGGACGGGGAGTTGGACGTTCAGGGGGACGGCACCCTGACTTTGGGTGGTGATCAGTCTGATTTGATTGCTCTTACCGTTGAAAGTGGCGCGACGGTCCTGTCATTTGCGACCAACGCAGGTGTGTTGACAAATTTTGGGACTGCGACCAACAACGGCACCTTTGATACTGTTTTCAACCAAGGCTTTTTTACAAATACCGCAACTGCACTGATTGCGGCAAATGCCACCAACAATGGCGGCACAATGCAATTGTCGGGTACCATCGGCGACACATTGACCAATCTTGCTGGCACCACAGAAACGATTGATAGTCTTAATATTGGGGGCGACTTGATTGTGACCGGTGGGTTTGTGCTGGTCGACGATGACACGACAGTGAAAGGTGGTGTTGAAAACAGTGCGGACCTTTTTGTGGCAGTTGGGGCAACATTGCAGGGCGAAACCAACAACCAAGGCGGCGGCAATCTTGTGATTGACGGGGCGTTGATCGGGGATGCGTTGCTTGATGCCGGTTCCGCAACAACACTGTCCGGTAGCATCACAGGTAATGTCACTAATCTTGGTTTGCTGGAAGCCGAGTTTAATGCCGCGATTGATGGCAATCTGGTCAACAACCAAACTGTGACATTGGCCACTGACAACACGGCGACGACCGAGCTGACCATGACCGGCGATGTGTCGGGTTCTGGCACTTATGTGCTTGATCTGGATCTGAGCGGTGAAGGTTCGGGTGACACTGTTGTGGTTGGTGGTACGACTACCGGCACTGTTGCCCTGTCGTTTAACATCATCGGTACGCCCGTTGTGGCCACCCAGCAAAGCATTCTGGTGTTTGATGTAAACGACGCCGCCGCGAATAGTTTTACGTTTACGGTCGGTACCCCGTTACCAAATGACGGCATCAGCGTTTATTCTGTGGTGCAGGACGGCATGGATGGCGATTTATACGTGATTGGGCAGGTTAATCCCGGTGTGAGTTCGGTTGCCGGTAATCTGGTGTTGACCCAATCGTTGATCGGGGCCGTCGTTAACCGGCCAACCAGCCCGTTTGTCGTGGGGCTGGCCTATGATGATCCCGACCCATGTGGCACAGGTGCGTGGATCCGCACGCAGGGCGGGCGGGCCGATGCATCAGCGGAATCCTCCAACGGTGTCAGCCAAGTGCAAAGCACGGTGAATGCGGATTACGTGGGCTTTCAGGGTGGCGGCGATTTTGCCTGTTTTAACGGTCCTGTCGGTTGGGATTTGGCCGTTGGTGTGATGGGCGGGTACAATGCCGGGGTGATCGAACAGCCGGTTTATGCGATTGATCCGCTGAACCCGGCTGTCCTGACCGGAACGTTAACCAGCATTACAACAACCGATTTCACCCAAAGTTATCTGGGCATCTACGGCACCGCCAGCACCGGGCCATGGTCTGCCGATCTACAGTTCCGGGTGGAACGGACAGATTTTGATATCACCAATGAAGGTGTGAACGGTAATGCCGGGCTTGGTGTAGAGGATGCCGACCTGAGGTCGGATGCCAGTACGCTGAGCGGGGCTGTGAACTATGCCTACGCCATTCCTGATACGGATTTTGCGATTATCCCCACCGCTGGTCTGGCGCTGACGCGCGGTACGTCGGGTGGCATTGATTTCACCGATGGATCGCGTTTGGAAATTGGCGATTTCGCCAGCGACGTGGGCTTTGTCGGCGTCACGGGCGCATGGAGCCGGATCAATGATGATGGTTTGGGCGCGTTGCGCACTTTTGTTACGACGACCTATTACAATGATTTTTCTGATCCGATCAAATCGACCTTTATCACCCCGGCCGATGACGTCGCAGACGTGCAAAACGATACGCTGGGTTCATATGGTGAGTTGAGCCTTGGCGTCAGCTATGTCGGGCTGGCCCCGGTAGAAAGCTTTGCCGGCCTCAAACAGTATGCCACCAGCTTGCGCGCCGATGTGCGGTTTGGCGATCAGATCGACAGTTGGGGGCTCGTCGGGCAGTTGCGGGTGCAGTACTAGCCCGCGCTACAGCTTGTTCGGCATGGCACCTCGATCGCCTCGCCCACCCAGCCGGTGAGCATATCAAGTGGTTCGTCGTAGCAATACGTGCCAACCCGCACGTGCCGGATAATCGTCCGGTCGTCGATCTGGGCTGCGCAGATCACCTGCGCGTCCGGATCATCGACCTGTGCGGTGTGCATTGGTTGTGCATAGGCAGGTGCGATGAGGGAAAACGCTTGCGCGGTTTCAACCTCAAACAATCCGCGCACGTCGATGGCGATGGCCCGGTGTCGGTCGTCATCGGCCATGAGCCGCAGGATGATGGCTGCGGTCTGATCGCAGATCGCGGCATCAATTGTCAGCCCGTCATTGGTGGTAAAGCGTTGGAAGTCCTGCGCAAAGCAGTCGATGTTTTCGGCAAAAAGTCGTGCCTGTTCTTCGGCCTCGGCCAGGCTGCGATCATCGATTTCAAGGTAGATTTCCTTGGCCATCGTCACCCAATTGGGGGCCGCGGTCAGGATCGCCAGACCAAAAGCCGGGTAGAGAAAAAACCACTGCCACCATTTTTGCGGACCAATCTTGCCCTTTGGCTTTACAGGTTCCACGGGCGTCGCGGGGCCGGGATTACTGGCGTCTGTCATGGGTCGCCTCCGTTCGAAATGTCATGCTTGAATGCGGATAGTTTACCTTAGGGCAGCAGGGTTCGGAAAGTCAGGAATTGCTGACCTTTGGTGCGTGGGGTGGAACCCCACCCTACACCCCGATTTTGTGCTAAGTGAATTTACGAAACAGTTTCGTCTGATCGAACATGTCTTCCAGCCGCTCTATCCGACCGCGCGTGTTGTCCCAGTTCAGGTCTTGCATGGCGGAAATCATGGTCTCAATCAGCAGCAAGGGGGTCGCCATTGAGTCCCAGGCGGATGGTGCGACAATCCGGCTGCTGAACGTCATATCGGCCACACGGTGAACGGGCGAACGCCATTGGTCGGTGAACAGGATGATTTTGGCCCCCGCTGCATGCGCCATTTCGGCAAGTCTGAGCGTGTTGTTTTCGTATCGCCGCATGTCGAAGACGACGAAGACGTCATTCCCGGTTACGTCCAGCAGGTAATGCGGCCATGTGTTGGAGGTGGATTCGATATGCGTCACGTCGGGCCTGATCACCTGCATATGCAGAAAGAGGTATTCAGCGAGCGTATGCGTGATCCGCCCACCCACGATTGACACGGGCCGGTCCGCGTCGACCAGCAACGCGCAGGCGGCATCGAATGTCGCCGTGTCAATCTGCCCTAATGAGTGTCGGATATTGTCGATCACCGCGTCGGTGAAACGGTTCAGCACATGACCGGATGAGGCCCCTTTGGTCCAGGTGTCGTGTTTGGCAATGGGCCCCTTTGCCTTGGCTTTGAGTTCTTCACGCAATTCCGCCTGAAATTCGGGATAGCCGCCAAAACCCAGTTTTTGCACCATACGCGCAACGGTTGGGGCCGACACCCCTGCCCCCTTTGCAAGGGTCGAAAGCGGCCCCAGACCGGAGGCCGGATAGTTTTCAAGGATCGTATGCGCCAGTTGCCGTTCGGCCCGCGTCAGCTGGTCCAGCTGCTGCTGAATCCTGTCTGCTATCGTGAAGTCATTGTCTGACACCTGATGCCTCTTTTTTGACGATTTTTATTACATGACTGGTCATCCTGTTAGATACGTTACAAAAATTTGTTGACACTCGGCCAGTCAAAAATGAAGCTGATCGGAACGGGAGTGGATGATGGTCGGCGATTCAGGCGTGGTGTCAGTGACGTATGGGACGGGCCAGTCACCGGTGGTATTGGTGTGTGAACATGCCGCCAACTTCATTCCTGACGTCTATGACGGTCTGGGCCTGTCGCCCGCAGCAATGGAAAGTCACATTGCATGGGACCCCGGCGCGCTGGGGGTCGCACAGCAGATGTCGCGTTTGCTGTCGGCGACATTGATTGCCGGAACCGTGTCGCGGCTGGTCTATGATTGCAATCGTCCGCCAATCGCCCCCGATGCCATCCCTGTTCGCAGCGAAATCCATGACATTCCGGGAAATATGAGATTGGACGATGCGGCCCGTGCCGACAGGGTGGCCACTTATTATGATCCGTTTCGTGCAACCTTGGCCGATGTGATCAGCGCTATGCCCGATCCTGTCATCGTGACCGTTCACAGTTTCACCCCGGTCTATGCCGGTGAGGTGCGCGAGGTTGAGATTGGCATTGTCCATGATGCGGATCACCGTTTGGCCGATCCCATGTTGGAGGCTGCCAAGGCGCAGAGCCCGCTGGCGGATGTGCGTCGTAACGAACCTTATGGACCTGCTGAGGGGGTGACCCATACCCTGAAAGAACATGGGCTGGCGCATGGTCATCTGAATGTCATGCTGGAAATCCGCAGTGATCTGATCGCGACGCCGGATCAGCAAGCGGGCACAGCCAAGATGATCGTGGGCTGGTTGCATGCAGCGCTGGAGCGCTGCGCATGATCAAGGCGGCCCGCCATTACATCAACGCGGTTGATGCCGTGAACCACCGCGTTGGGCGGGTGGTTATGTATGGCATCTTTGTCCTGATGGGGATCCTGCTGTGGTCGTCGGTCAGCAAGACCTTCTTTCTGCCGTCGCTTTGGACGCTGGAGATGGCCCAGTTTGCCATGGTCACCTATTACATCATGGGCGGGCCTTACGCGATCCAGATGGGGTCAAACGTGCGGATGGACCTGCTTTATGGCAACTGGTCGGTGCGCCGAAAGGCGTGGTTTGACCTGTTCACCGTGCTGCTTTTGATCTTCTACCTGTGTGTGCTGCTTTACGGCGCCATCGCCTCAACCGCTTATGCGCTGGGGTATTTTGGCCGCGAGCCGTTCAGCTTTTTCGGCGGGTTGCTGACGGGAGCAGAGGAGATCGGGCGGATGGAGCGTTCATCATCTGCATGGCGGCCGTATATGTGGCCAATCAAGGCGGTGATGGTGGTGGGCATGTTCCTGATGCTGCTGCAATGCATCGCGGAGTTCCTCAAGGATGTGTTGCGCCTGAAGGGCGAGGCGATCTGATGTCGTATGAGCTGATCGCTACGTTGATGTTTTCATCCATGATGCTGATGCTGCTGACCGGGCAGCGGGTGTTCGGGGCTATCGGTTTTGTCGCTGTGATGGCTGCCTTGCTGTTATGGGGTGATCGGGGCGGGTATGATCTCGGCTTTGCCGCGGCGATGAAGCTGATGAAATGGTATCCGCTGCTGACCCTGCCGATGTTTATTTTCATGGGGTACGTGCTGTCGGAAAGCAAGATCGCAGATGACCTGTATCGCATGTTTCACGTCTGGACCGGCGGGCTGCGCGGGGGCCTTGCGATTGGAACGATTGGCCTGATGGTGCTGATATCCGCCATGAACGGATTAAGCGTCGCGGGCATGGCCATCGGGTCAACCATCGCCCTGCCCGAACTGCTCAAGCGCGGTTATGACAAGCGGATGGTGACGGGGGTTATCCAGGCCGGGTCAAGCTTAGGCATTCTGGTGCCGCCGTCGGTTGTGCTGGTGCTTTACGCGATGATTGCACGCCAGCCGGTCGGGCAGTTATGGCTCGCCGGGGTGATACCGGGGTTGATGATGGCGGGGCTGTTCATCGCCTATATCGTGATCCGTTGCCGGATCAATCCGGTGCTGGGTCCGGTATTGGACAAGGCGGAGCGTGACATTCCGATGCCCGAAAAGCTGCGGCTTTTGCGGGCCGGGCTGCTGCCCATCATTATATTTGCGGTGATGATGGTGCCCTTTGTCAACGGATGGACATCGCTGGTGGAAAGCTCTGCCATTGGGGCGCTGGCGGCCTTTGTCGCCGCAATCCTGAAGGGGCGCATGACACGGGTGGTGTTTGAAAACTCTGTCCGGAACACGCTGGGGATCACTTGCATGTTCATGTGGATCATCCTGGCCGCCCTTGCCTTTGGCGCGGTGTTTGATGGCCTCGGCGCGGTCAAGGCGATTGAGAGCCTGTTTACCGAACAATTGAACCTGTCCCCCTGGACGATCCTGATCCTTATGCAGCTGTCATTCATCCTGATGGGCACGTTTCTGGATGACACCGCGATGCTGGTCATCGTTGCCCCGCTCTATGTGCCGCTGGTCGGTGAGCTGGGCTTTGATCTGATCTGGTATGGCATTCTCTATACGATCACCACGCAGATCGCCTATATGACCCCGCCTTTTGGCTACAACCTGTTCCTGATGCGGGCGATGGCCCCGCCTGAGATTTCGCTGCGCGATATCTATGCCTCGATCACGCCGTTTGTGCTGGTGATGGTCGGCGCGCTGGCGCTGGTGATGATCTTTCCGGGGCTGGCCACATGGCTGCCCGATTATGTTTACAACAACCCCTAAGAGCCTGCGCCAAGCGGCCATATCCAACAAAGGAGAGAAGCGATGACGACAAGACGTAAGTTTATCAAAGGTGCCGCGATTGCCCCCGCCGCGTTGGCGACGCCCGCGCTGGCGCAAAGCACGATCACATGGCGGATGCAGACCTATGCGGGTGCCGCGCTGGCAGAGCACGTGATCGACCCTGCGATTGAGATGTTCAACAAGATCGCCGGCGACCGGATGCAGATAGAGCTGTTCTATGCCGATCAACTGGTGCCCACGGGTGAGCTGTTTCAGGCGATGCAACGGGGTACGATTGATGCGGTGCAGTCGGATGATGACAGCATGGCGTCGCCTACAGACGTCACTGTTTTTGGAGGATATTTTCCGTTTGCGTCCCGCTATAGCCTCGATGTGCCGGTCCTGTTCAACCAGTATGGTCTGAACGAGATCTGGGATGAGGAATATTCAGCCGTTGGCGTAAAACATATCAGTGCCGGTGCCTGGGATCCCTGCCATTTCGCAACCAAGGACCCCATCCGCAGCTTAGCGGATTTGCAGGGCAAGCGTGTCTTTACCTTCCCAACCGCGGGCCGGTTCCTGAGCCAGTTCGGCGTGGTGCCTGTCAACCTGCCGTGGGAAGATATCGAAGTTGCCGTGCAAACCGGTGAGTTGGACGGCATCGCGTGGTCGGGCATCACCGAGGATTACACAGTTGGTTGGGCCGATGTGACCAACTACTTCCTGACCAACAATATCTCGGGTGCTTGGGCGGGGTCGTTCTTTGCCAATATGGACCGCTGGAACGAGTTGCCGGAGGATCTGCAAACCCTGTTCCGGGTGTGCTGTGACCAGTCGCATTACTATCGTCAGTGGTGGTATTGGGGTGGTGAGGCCAATCTGCGCGTCAACGGAACAAAGATGGAGCTAACCAGCATCCCCGACGACGAATGGGCGACGGTTGAGGCCGCAGCGCTTGAGTTCTGGGAGGAGATTGCCGCCGAGAGCGAGACGAAGCGCCGCGTGGTCGATATCTTCAAGCGGTATAACGCGGATATGGTGAAAGCCGGACGCCCCTATCGGTATACCTGACGGCACATGACGGGGTGCCCGCAATGGGTGCAGGCATCCCATTTTTAAACGGACGGATGGATGACGAAGACAGGCTGGAAAAACTGGGTAGTTGATGCGTCGATTGTTCACATGACGCCTGACGCGGCGGCGCATGTGCGCTCATGGTTAACACGCATATCGGCGGATGAGGACTTGGCAGATCACGTGGGTGGTCTGACATATGCCACACGAAGTGCAACATATAACCGGGCGGGCCAGCTCGAAAGCACGTTGGGGCCACATGTAGGTCTTGGCACGTATCTTCGCGCGGATGTGCCGCCAAACCTGATCGTCGATTTTCTGGGGCATGAAATGTGTCTTGCCCTTGATCCATTTGACGGAAAACAGGCGCTGCGCCGCGTGGATATCGGACTGGAAGGCGGGGTTCTTTTGCCGACTTTCGACCCGCCCGCACCGCCAGTACCCACGCACCCCTTTCCATCCATCGCAGAGTGGATGGACAACAACGACATAGATGAGAAAGACATGCCATGACCGGTAAGCTCAGCTTTGATGATCTCAAATCGCGGGTGACGGAGGGGACGATTGATACCGTCCTTGTCTGCTTTGCCGATATGCAAGGCCGGTTGATGGGCAAGCGGTTTCATGCGGTGAATTTTGTTGAAACCTCATTCGCTGAAACCCATTGCTGCAACTACCTGCTGGCCACTGATCTGGAAATGGCGACGCCAGATGGCTATGCCGCGACAAGCTGGCGATCGGGCTATGGCGATTATGTGATGAAGCCTGACCTGGACACAATCCGCCTAACCCCATGGCTGGACGGCACCGCGATGGTGCTGTGCGATGTGCTGGATCATCATACGCATGACGCCGTGCCGCATTCCCCACGTGCGATGCTGCAAAAGCAGGTCGCCCGGTTGGAGACGATGGGTCTGACCCCGATGATGGCGACCGAGTTGGAGTTTTTCCTGTTCGAGAAAAGCTTTGACGCGATCCGCAAGGACGGCTTCCGCGATCTGGAACCGATCAGCGGTTATAATGAGGATTACCACATCCTGCAGACCACCAAGGAAGAAGGCATCATGCGCCCGATCCGCAATCATCTGTTTGGGGCGGGCATTCCGATTGAGAATTCCAAAGGTGAGGCGGAAGCGGGGCAGGAAGAGATCAATATCCGGTATTCGCCCGCGATGGATTGCGCCGATTACCACACGATTGCCAAGAACGGGATCAAGGAAATCGCATGGATGCATGGGCATGCGGCGACGTTCCTGCCGAAATGGCATCATGACCGGGTGGGCAGTTCATCCCATGTGCATCAGTCGTTGTGGCGGGACGGGGAACCTGCGTTTTATGATGCAGATGATGATCTGGGCATGTCCGACCTGATGCGCCACTACATGGCCGGGCTGATCGCCTATGCCCCGGATTACACGTTCTTCCTCGCCCCTTATATCAACAGCTACAAGCGCTTCGCCAAAGGCACCTTTGCGCCCACCAAGACCGTCTGGTCGGTCGATAACCGCACCGCGGGCTTCCGTCTGTGTGGTGAGGCAACCCGCGGCGTGCGGGTCGAATGCCGTATCGGCGGGTCGGACCTGAACCCCTATCTGGCGCAGGCGGCGATGCTGGCGGCGGGGATCAAGGGGATCGAGGACAAGATGGAGCTGGCACCGCCGACCAGGGGTGACGTTTATGAGGATGCGAAGGCGTCGGATATTCCACGCACGCTGCGGGCGGCGACCGAGACGTTGCGCGGCTCGGCCATGCTGCGCGCGGCCATGGGTGATGATGTGGTTGATCATTACACCCGTTGCGCGGAGTGGGAGCAGGAGGAGTTCGACCGGGTCGTCACCGACTGGGAAATCGCGCGGGGGTTTGAACGGGCATGAAGGCCTTGCGTTCAACCCCGTCCCTACCGGTCGCGGATATTCCGGCCGCCGAAACATTCTTGCGCGATTGCCTTGGCTTCAATGTCGCGCACAGGGGCGAAGGTCATGTCCTGTGCTGCCGCGAGGCCGCTTTTGTGCGGCTGATCCGTGCGGCACCGGATGCGGATATGGATGACCCCGCAAGGCAGTTGGTGATCTATATCGATGTGGATGACGTGGACGCCTTTTTCGATGCGTATCGTCAGGGTCTGGACGCACTGCCAAAGGGCCATTTCCGCGCCCCTTTCGATCAGCCCTACGGACAGCGGGAGATGCACATCATCCATGGCCCTTTCCTGTTCATACTTGGCCAACCACGTGAGGAAAGCATTCAATGATCCGCTGCATTTCGCCTATCGACGGTTCAGTCTATGCAGAGCGCCCGACGTTATCCGTTGCTGAGGCGAAAGCTGCGGTAGACGGGGCCACGACGGCGCAAACGGATTGGGCGGCCCGCCCCCTGGCCGAACGTATTGCGCTGGTGCAGGCGGGTGTGGCCAATGTCGGCGCGATGAATGACGAGATCGTGCCGGAGCTGGCTTGGCAGATGGGCCGCCCGGTCCGCTATGGCGGCGAGTTTGGCGGGTTCAACGAACGCGCGACTTATATGGCGGGGATTGCGCGGGATGCGCTGGCCCCGATTGAGATTGAGGACAGCGATGCCTTTCGCCGAGTGATCAAGCGGGTGCCGCATGGGGTCGTGCTGGTCGTGGCCCCATGGAATTATCCTTACATGACGGCCATCAACACGGTCGCCCCTGCCCTGATCGCGGGCAATGCGGTGATGTTGAAACATGCCAGCCAGACCCCGCTGGTTGGCGAACGCATGGCGCAGGCATTTCATGCCGCCGGCGTGCCGGAGGATGTGTTTCAGAATGTGTTTCTTGATCACCAGACCACGTCCGACCTGATCGCCGCCCGCAGCTTTGGCTTTGTGAACTTCACAGGCTCCGTCACGGGTGGTCAGGCGATTGAACGGGCGGCGGCAGGCACGTTTACCGGGCTGGGGCTGGAACTGGGCGGCAAGGATCCCGGCTATGTCATGGATGACGCCGATCTGGACGCGGCGGTAGACACGCTGATTGACGGGGCGATGTTCAATTCCGGCCAGTGCTGTTGCGGGATTGAGCGGATTTATGTGGTGGAGCCCCTGTTTGATGCTTTTGTGGAAAAGGCCGTCGCAATTGTGGAGGGCTACAGGCTGGGTAATCCGTTGGAGCCGGAGACGACGATCGGGCCGATGGCGCATATCCGCTTTGCTGATCATGTGCGCGGGCAGGTTGCGGACGCTGTGGCAGCGGGTGCGAAGACCCATATCGATCCTGCGCTGTTTCCACAGGATGGGGGGGCCTATCTGATGCCACAAATCCTGACCGATGTGACCCATGACATGCGGGTGATGCGCGAAGAGAGTTTCGGCCCTGTGGTCGGGATCATGCCGGCAAAAGATGACGCGGAGGCGATCCGCCTGATGAATGACAGCGATTTTGGATTGACGGCGTCGCTCTGGACGCAGGACGCCGCCCGCGCGGAACGGATTGCCGATCAGATCGAAACCGGCACAGTGTTCATGAACCGCGCCGATTATCTTGATCCGGGCCTGTGCTGGACCGGTTGCAAGGATACCGGGCGCGGCGGTGGCCTGTCGGTGATCGGCTATCACAACCTGACCCGCCCGAAATCCTATCATCTCAAGAAAGCCTGACCCCATGTCCCTGACTGCTAACTGGTCTTATCCCACCGCCATCCGCTTTGGTGCGGGGCGCATCATTGAAATCGCGGAGGCTTGTGCTGTTGCCGGCATTACGCGCCCGCTATTAGTCACCGACCGGGGGCTTGCTTCGCTGCCCGTAACGCGGCGCACACTTGATTTGATGGAGGCTGCGGGGCTGGGCCGCGCGATGTTTGCGGAGGTTGATCCAAACCCAACGGGTGCGAATGTGACGGCGGGTGTGCAGGCGTTCAAAGATGGTGGCCATGACGGGGTGATCGCCTTTGGTGGCGGGTCCGGCCTTGACCTAGGCAAGGCTGTGGCCTTCATGGCGGGTCAGACCCGCCCGATCTGGGATTTTGAGGATGTGGACGATTGGTGGACGCGGGCAAATGCAGATGCGATTGCGCCGATTGTGGCCGTACCGACGACCGCAGGCACGGGGTCGGAGGTGGGCCGCGCGTCGGTCATAACCAATGAGGACAGTCACGAAAAGAAGATCATCTTTCACCCCAAATTCCTGCCCACCGTCGTCATTTGCGACCCGGAACTGACCGTCGGCATGCCGCCCGCGATCACTGCAGGCACTGGCATGGACGCCTTTGCGCATTGTCTGGAGGCGTTCTGTTCGCCACATTACCACCCGATGTCACAAGGCATCGCGCTTGAGGGGATGCGGCTGGTGAAGGAAAACCTGCCACTGGCCTATGCCGGTGGCGACAATATCACGGCGCGCGCGCATATGATGTCGGCAGCGGCGATGGGGGCGACAGCGTTTCAAAAGGGATTGGGGGCGATCCACGCCTTGTCCCATCCGATCGGTGCCGTGCACCACACCCATCACGGCACGACGAATGCCGTGGTCATGCCGGCTGTGCTGACCTTTAACCGACCCGCTATTGAGGATCGGATTGCGCAAGCGGCCCGGTATCTGGATATCGCGGGCGGCTTTGACGGGTTTCATGATTTTGTCGGCGGGCTGAATAACGCCCTTGGCATCCCAAAGGGCCTGACCGATTTGGGGGTCGAAGACCCCGACATCGACGCGCTGGTTGCATCCGCCTTGCAGGACCCAAGCTGTGGCGGAAACCCGATTACGTTAACCCCCGAGAACACGCGCGCATTGTTGCTTGATTGCCTGCGCGGTTGACGCGGCACCGACGCAACTGATCGGGTATCGGCAATCGTTAAGCGGATTATTCTCTTTTTTCAGGGGCATAAGGTGCCAACCATTGTCCAGCCGTCAGGAGTTCGGCGTTAATAGCCGGGTTTTGCGCGAGACGTTGCAGAACTGCACGGGCGTCCGAGCGGTGCTCCAGGTCCAAAACGGACGTGTCAGCAACCTTACCCGGCTTCATGAACCCGCTTGCCCGGTAGGAATTGGTCACCGCAAGCATGACAAGCTGGATCAGGTCGGGGTCTGCCAGACTCAGCGAATTCAGATGGTCCGTGAAATTCACCAGTTCCTGAGGTAGGAGGTCAAATATCACCGGCAATGCGCCCAGCTTCACCTCCAGAGAAACGGTTTGATCGGCCATCAGCCTGCGCAGGAGTGAGGACCATTGAGGCGCTGTAACACGCATTTGTTGCAAGAACGGGGCTTCACCGTCAAAGGAAATTAGATCCTCGTTCGTCGCGAGTTCGGCAACAGCTTGGTCGCGAAACACGGCGTATGTCATCGGGTCAGCCATCACTTGGCCTCTCCATACATATGCAGTTACCGAGGGTCCGGCGATTGTCCCAAGCACCATGCCGACGACGAGGCCCAACATTGCTGCGATACTGTGAGTGCTTTTCATTTTTTCACTTCAATCCCGGCCGCTGGCGCGTTGAGGCTGTTTTTCTTTTTTGTTCACACTGGTACGCCCGCAATCGTTATGGCGCACAGAGACGCCTGAAATGCAACGTTTTTAGTCCCTGCATCACGATAACCACATGGCCAGTGGTTTCACCGCAAGGTACTGCGATGACCAAAAACGGGACCGGGCGCAACGGCTGTACGTCCGGGGAATGGTAACTGGTGTTTTTCTAGCCCTCCATGGAAGAACGGTGGTTGTCAGCCAACTGCCTGCCCTGTCAGGTCGTGTTTGTAAAACGGACTATCGCTGTTCCTCCGCGTCGTCCAATATTTTCGGCTTGTACGGGACCCATATTGAACCTAACGTCACCCTGACACGACGGGAGAACCGGCCATGCCGGTGCCGAAGGAGCAACCGCCCCGGAAACTCTCAGGCCCAAGGACCGTTCGCGTTAAGACAAGACTCTGGAGAGTGGTGCGTGCACCCGCCGAAGGGATAACGATCTCAGGCGAAAGGACAGAGGGGGCATCACGCGCATGGGGTTTCATGCGTCAATGTGGTGCCGGGTGATTTCAAAATCAGATCGGCAAGAACGGGATTGCTGATGTCTGATTTACGGCACACGCCATTGCACGATCTTCATGTGGAGCTGGGCGCCAAGATGGTGCCCTTTGCCGGATATGCCATGCCGGTGCAGTACCCGCTGGGCGTCATGAAGGAACATCTGCATACCCGCGCCAAAGCCGGCTTATTCGATGTCAGCCATATGGGTCAGGTGAAGGTGACGGGCGATGGCGCCGCGGCAGCATTGGAAACGCTGATCCCGGTGGATGTTATCGGGCTGGCCGAAGGTCGTCAGCGGTATGGGTTTTTCACCAATGATGTTGGCGGGATCATGGATGATCTGATGCTGGCGAACCGGGGTGATCATATCTTTGTCGTGGTCAACGCCGCCTGCAAGGATGCTGACATTGCACATATGAAGACCCGTCTGGATGCAGACGTGACCGAAGTGACGGATCGCGCATTGCTTGCCTTGCAAGGTCCGGCGGCAGAGGCTGTGTTGTCCACTTTAAACCCCGCCGTAGCCGATATGGCGTTTATGGATGTGGCGACACTAACGTTGAACGGGGCGGAATGCTGGGTGTCCCGGTCGGGGTACACTGGCGAGGATGGTTACGAGATTTCCGTGCCAAATGCGCATGCGGTTGATCTGGCGCGCATGCTGTTGGCGCATGGGGATGTGGAGCCGATTGGCCTGGGCGCCCGCGACAGCCTGCGCCTTGAAGGCGGGCTTTGCCTTTATTGTCATGACATTGATACCGGCACGACGCCTGTGCAGGCGGCGTTGACATGGGCGATGCAGAAGGTCCGCCGCCCTGGTGGCGCGCGCGCTGGCGGGTTTCCGGGTGCAGATCCAATCGCCTCTGAATTAGCCGAAGGGGTGGCGCGCAAGCGTGTCGGCCTGCTGCCTGAAGGCCGTGCGCCGATGCGCGAGGGTGTGCCGCTTTTTGCAGATGCTGAAAGCGACGCACAGATCGGTATGATCACATCCGGCGGGTTTGGCCCGACCGTTGGTGGACCCGTCGCCATGGGCTATGTCGCGACTGCGCAGGCCAGTCCGGGCACAGTTCTTTATGGTGAGTTGCGGGGCAAACGCCTGCCGCTGACCGTCACGAAAATGCCGTTCACACCGGCGAACTTCAAACGATAAGACAGGGAGAATATCATATGAAATTCACAGAAGAGCATGAATGGCTGCGCCCCGAAGACGACGTCATTGTGGTGGGCATCACAGAGCATGCCACGACCCAGTTGGGTGATATTGTATTTGTTGAGTTGCCAGAGGTGGGCACGACCGTTGCCAAAGACGACGAGGTCGTGGTGATCGAAAGCGTAAAGGCCGCATCTGACATCATGGCCCCGATTGATGGCGAGATTGTTGAGGTCAATGATGCGCTGGCCGAAAACCCCGCGCTCGCCAATGAGGATCCGATTGGAGATGGTTGGTTTTTCAAGATCAAGCCGTCTGATCCGTCGCAGATGGATAGCTACATGGACGAAGCCGCCTATCAGGCCCTGATCGCGTAAACGGAGCATCCCCATGACATTTACCCCCACCGATTACCTGCCATATGACTTTGCCAACCGCCGTCATATCGGCCCGTCCCCGGCTGAGATGGCCGAGATGCTGCGCGTGGTGGGAGCAGATGACCTGAACGCGCTAATGGATGACACGCTGCCTGCAAATATCCGGCAGAAAGAACCGCTGGATTTCGGCAAGCCAAAATCAGAGCGTGAATTGCTGCATCACATGCGCGTAACCGCGGCGAAGAATAAGGTCCTGACCTCGCTGATCGGGCAAGGGTATCATGGGACGGTTACGCCGCCCGCAATCCAGCGGAATATTCTTGAGAACCCCGCGTGGTATACCGCCTACACCCCCTATCAGCCCGAAATTTCGCAAGGCAGATTGGAGGCGCTGTTGAACTTTCAGACCATGGTCAGCGACCTGACCGGTCTGGAAATCGCCAACGCTTCACTGCTGGATGAGGCAACCGCATGCGCCGAGGCGATGACTATGGCGCAGCGTGTGTCGAAATCAAAGGTGAAGGGGTTCTTTGTCGATGAAAATTGCCATCCGCAGAATATCGCGGTGATGAAAACCCGTGCCGCCCCGCTGGGGATCGAGATTACCGTGGGCAGCCCGGACGATCTGGATGCCAGCGCGGTATTCGGGGCGATTTTCCAGTTTCCGGGGACCCATGGCCATCTGCGGGATTTCACGCCGCTTATTGCGCAACTACATGAAAACAAGGCTATCGGGATCATTTCCGCCGACCCCTTGTCGCTGACATTGCTCAAGGAACCGGGGGCGATGGGCGCCGATATCGCCGTGGGCACGACCCAGCGGTTTGGTGTCCCCGTCGGTTACGGTGGGCCACATGCGGCCTATATGGCGACGAAACAGGCTTATGCCCGGTCAATGCCCGGGCGCATCGTCGGCGTGTCCATCGACAGCCATGGCAACCGCGCCTATCGCCTTTCGCTGCAGACCCGCGAACAGCATATCCGCCGCGAAAAGGCGACATCGAATGTCTGCACCGCACAGGCGCTGCTGGCCGTGATGGCGGGGTTCTATGCGGTGTTCCACGGACCGGAGGGGCTCAAGGCCATCGCCCAGCGCATCCACCGCAAGACTGCGCGACTGGCGGAAGGGCTGAAGGATGCGGGGTTTGACGTCCGGCCCGCCACCTTCTTTGACACGATCACCGTGGATGTCGGCCCGCTGCAAGCCGCCGTGCTGAAATCGGCGGTGGACGAAGGGATCAACCTGCGCGCCGTGGGCAAGACGCAGGTTGGCATCACGCTGGACGAACGCAGCCGCCCCGCCACGATCGAGGCCGTCTGGCGCGCCTTCGGGATTGAGCGCGAGGACAAGGATTATACACCGCATTACCACATGCCCGACAAGCTGATCCGCAAAAGTGATTTCCTGACCCACCCGGTGTTCCACATGAACCGGGCTGAGACGGAAATGATGCGCTATATGCGCCGCCTGGCAGACCGCGATCTGGCGCTGGACCGGGCAATGATCCCGCTGGGGTCCTGCACCATGAAGCTGAATTCGGCCGCCGAAATGATGCCCGTGACATGGGACGAATTTTCGCTTCTCCACCCTTATGCGCCCCGCGATCAGGCGCAGGGTTATGCAGAGATGATCGACGATCTGTCGCAAAAACTGTGCGATATCACGGGCTATGCGGCAATTTCCATGCAGCCCAATTCCGGCGCGCAGGGCGAATATGCGGGGCTATTGACCATCGCGGGGTATCATCGTGCCAACAGTCAAGGGCATCGCAATATCTGCCTGATCCCGATGTCTGCCCATGGGACCAACCCGGCCTCTGCCCAGATGGTGGGGTGGAAGGTTGTCGCTGTGAAATCTGCCGACAATGGCGACATTGATCTGGATGATTTTCGTGCCAAGGCGGCGGAACATGCTGACAATCTGGCAGGCTGCATGATCACCTATCCATCGACCCATGGGGTGTTCGAGGAAACGGTGACCGATGTTTGCAAGATCACCCATGATCATGGTGGTCAGGTCTATATCGACGGGGCCAATATGAACGCGATGGTGGGTTTGTCCCGCCCCGGTGATCTGGGCGGTGATGTCAGCCACCTGAACCTGCACAAGACGTTCTGCATCCCACATGGCGGTGGCGGTCCCGGCATGGGCCCGATTGGTGTGAAGGATCATCTGATCCCGCATCTGCCCGGTGATCCCAATACGGGTGAGGGGGCGGTATCTGCCGCCGCTTTCGGCTCCCCTTCCTTGCTGCCGATATCATGGGCCTACTGCCTGATGATGGGCGGTGAAGGGCTAACGCAGGCAACGCGAGTGGCGATCCTGAATGCCAACTACATCGCCAAGAGGCTCGAGGGGGCGTTTGACGTGCTTTATAAGGGACCGACAGGCCGGGTGGCGCATGAATGCATCATCGACACGCGCCCCTTTACCGACAGCGCGCATGTGACTGTCGATGATATCGCCAAGCGCCTGATCGATTGCGGCTTTCATGCCCCAACGATGAGCTGGCCGGTAGCGGGCACCCTGATGATTGAACCGACGGAATCAGAAAACAAAGCCGAGCTGGACCGGTTCTGCGACGCGATGCTAGCGATACGGGCCGAGATACGCGCCATTGAGACGGGTGAGAGTGACGCAGAGAATAACCCGCTCAAAAATGCACCGCACACGATGGAGGACCTCGTCAAAGACTGGGACCGCCCTTATAGCCGCGAAACGGGCTGCTTTCCCCCCGGTGCGTTCCGCGTCGATAAATACTGGCCACCGGTCAACCGTGTCGACAACGTCTGGGGCGACCGTAACCTGACCTGCACCTGCCCGCCGATGGAGGATTATGCCACAGCGGCCGAATAGGGACGAACGCCCATGCCGATATTCACTCCCGATACAGTCAAGACCGACGAGGATGACGGCGTGGGCAACCCCTGCGGGCCTTATAATGCGCAGCTTTTCAGCGATGCGGGCGGGTTGACGCAATTCGGGGCATTTGTTGAGATATTGCCGCCCGGGTCGTCGTCTTCCATCAAGCACTGGCACGCAAGCGAGGATGAGATGATCTATGTGCTGGAGGGCGAAGTGACCTTGCACGAAGGTGATGCCAGCACCGTGCTGCACCCCGGCGATGCGGCGACGTTCAAGGCAGGTGACCCGGTCGGTCATTGTCTGGAGAACCGCAGCGATGCGGAGGTCCGCTATCTAGTGATCGGCACGCGATCATCGGGGGATGTCGTGACCTATCCCGACCATGACAGGGTGCTGCGCTCAGAGCGGGCAACGCAAACCAGCCGTTGGACGGATCATGCAGGCAATCCGGCGACGAACCCGTACAAGATCGACTGACCAAAGCAAAAGGCCACGGAAATTCGTGGCCTTTGGGTCGCATCAAGGGCTGATCAATTACTTGATCTTGCCTTCCTTGTATTCAACATGCTTGCGCACAACAGGATCGTATTTCCGCACGACCATTTTCTCGGTCATGGTACGGGCGTTCTTTTTGGTTACGTAGAAATGCCCGGTCCCCGCGGTGGAGTTCAGGCGGATCTTGATGGTGGTAGGCTTCGCCATGTCTCATCTCTCCTGGTTGCGGGCCGTATGAGGCGCATCGCATAAATCTGATTGAAGCTGCCTTTTACGCCTGCTTGGGCGCGAGTCAACCGCAAACGCACGAAATCAGGGAACGGTCGTCACGTCGCGCGACAGGACCAGTACGGATGTAACATCGCCCGTTTCACCCGGGATGGGCGATAGCGTCACGCTCCAGTCTTTTAATGTGCCTTTAGCCATCCGCCGCTTCGCGCGAAACTGCTGGACATCGCCCGCCATGGCTGCATCGAACCGTGATTTGATCGCATCACGTTGATCTGCTGGCCAGAAATCCCACCAAGACTTGCCTACGACCTGTGACAGGTCATCAAGTTCCATGACCTTCAGCCCCTGCTCGCCCATAAAGCTGATCCGCCCTGCGGTGTTCAGCAACTTCACACAGTCAGGTACCTGGCGTAGCTCTGCCAGTTTGGGCAGTTTTTGTTTGACGCTCTGTTTTGGCGCATCTGCAATATCCATGCGCTTACCTCCAATTGCAGCTCTTTCCCCTTCAGGTAGTGCAATCCAGAATAGGACAACCTTTGTTAACCAATTATTTGCGCGGATGGCCTGTAAGCCGGATTCTGTCTGGGCGGCATGACACCGCCCGAGATGACCATTCATCTAGAATGCCTGTTACCAGACACCCTCTCGCTGCCAACCCGGACCTGCTGGGGTTCAAGCATCCCCGCCTTACGGCGCGCGGTCCCTATTTGGCATTGCTCCCGGTGGGGCTTGCCGTGCCGCTTCTGTTACCAGTCGCGCGGTGGGCTCTTACCCCACCGTTTCACCGTGACCATGCATGCATGGCCGTCTGTTCTCTGTGGCGCTTTCCCTGGGGTTACCCCCGCCGGGTGTTACCCGGCACCGTGCTTTGTGGAGTCCGGACTTTCCTCGGGCCGGTAACGGCCCGCAGCCATCCAGCCATCCGCGCAAAATTGCAGTTAGGCCCAAGCCGCGTTCACGTCAACGGGGAAACGTTTGGCAAGATTGGTGATCATGCCGGCATCAACGCCGTCAATGGGGCCAGAGGTACCGGGCCGAAAGCGCAGGCGGAATGTTTTGCATAACAGGTCAGCCGCGTCGGTGGCGGTATAGCCAAAGGCGCGCATCATCGGAAGAAATTTGGACGGATCCGCTATCTGGTCGCGGTCGGGCCATACGGCCAAGCCTGCGCGCGCAAGCCTGCGCCAGTCAAATCTGGGGCCGGGGTCTATCTTGCGCCCCGGGGCCATATCGGAATGCCCGATCACCCGTTCGGGCCGGATATGCCAGCGGGTGCGAATACCATGCAACAGATCCGTCAACGCATCCATTTGTGCCGCCGCAAAGGGGCTGTAGCCATCATTGGCAAGCTCTATCCCGATGGAATGGCTGTTGACATCCGTGACCTTGCCCCACCGCCCTGCACCCGCGTGCCATGCGCGCAGGTCTTCTGGAACGAGCGCGATCACCTCGCCGTCTTCGGCGATCAGATAATGCGCGGAAACTTCGGTTTTCGGATCACAAAGCGTCTTTAAGGCAGCCTTGGCCGATTGCATCGCAGTGTAGTGAATAACCACCAGATCAGGCCGGGCCGCATCCCGGCGCGGGCCGCAATTGGGCGACGGGTGCGACGTCAGTTTCAGTTGCCAAACGCCTGTTTGAAGGGGGCCGGGTCCCACCCGCAGGCAAAGCCATCACCGTCAGGGTCGATGCCCAATCTGTCACGCTCTGGTCCGCCGCGGGCCAGAAAATCGCGCTGCGCGTCATCCGGGGTGAGGTAGCCTGCACAATTGCGCTGGAACCGCGCCTGCCCGGACAGGATCGACCGGCTGTACCATTCCTGCCCTTTCGCGTTGGGCGCATTGATCGCGTATTCAACGATATTCGGCCCAGTGTCGCTGGGCCGTTCCGGGACGGCGGTGGGTTGGACCTGTTCGCGTGCAGCAGCCTGCGCAGCGCGGCGTTCGGCGTCACTTTCAATCGACTCGCGTCCGCTGACGGCGTCAAAGTTTTGTTCGTCGGAAATGCCCGGGTTATTGGCGATCACCGGGGCCGGATTGCCCGGCGTGGCATCAAGCCCTTGGGTGCGCCCCGGATCGGTGCCGGTATTGGTGGGTGTCTGCCCGATACCGGCATTCGCCAGTTCGCTGGACGAGATCGCACCTTGTGGCGTTTCATCACTGATGCGCGGTGGCGGAATGATAGATTCGCGCGACGCCGACAGCGCGGCCTCGCGCCGGGCCCGTTCCAGTTCAAAAGCGGAATAGTCGTCAAAGCCGACCCCACGTTCGATGGGCGCCCGTGGAGCGCATGCCCCCAGACCCAGAACCACAAACCCGATCACAAGACCCTTTTTCATGGGTATTCACCTGTCACACTGCATATTCTTTTGCCGTAACCTACCACCACTTTGCCGGTTTGGCTACAAAACCTGCCGCCTGTTCCAATGCATATGCCGTGTTGAGCAAATCCGCCTCTTCCCAGGGCCGTCCGATCAGTTGCAGACCCAAAGGCAGCCCCTGCGCATCCAAACCGGCAGGCACCGAAATACCCGGCAAACCGGCAAGGTTGACCGTTACGGTGAAGACATCGTTGAGGTACATCTGGATTGGGTCCATATTCTCACCCAAACCAAACGCAGCAGACGGTGTGGCCGGTGTCAGTATCGCATCGACACCGTCGGCGAAGACCGTTTCAAAGTCTTGCTTGATCAGCGCACGAACCTTACGTGCCCGGTTGTAATAGGCGTCATAAAACCCTGCGGACAGCACATAGGTGCCGACCATGACACGCCGCTGCACCTCTGGCCCGAACCCTTCGGCACGGGTTTTTTCGTACATCTCGGTGATGCCGTCACCTTGGGCCAGTTTGGCGCGATGACCGAACCGCACGCCGTCATAGCGGGCCAGGTTCGATGATGCCTCAGCGGGTGCAATCACATAATAGGCGGGTAGCGCGTATTTGGTGTGCGGCAGGGTGATGTCCTTGATCACCGCGCCTGCGTCTTTCAGCATCGCCGTGCCATCCGCCCAGAGCTTTTCAATCTCGGCAGGCATCCCGTCCATCCGATATTCCTTTGGAATACCAATGGTTTTGCCTTTGATATCGCCTGTCAGAGCGGCCTCAAAATCAGGCACGGCCAGATCGGCGCTGGTGCTGTCTTTGGGGTCGTGACCACACATCGCGCCCAGCATGATGGCCGCGTCGCGCACGTCTTTGGTCATCGGCCCCGCTTGGTCGAGAGAGGACGCAAAGGCCACAATCCCCCAACGCGACACGCGGCCATAGGTTGGCTTCAAGCCGGTGATGCCCACAAAGGCCGCGGGCTGACGGATCGATCCACCGGTGTCGGTGCCGGTGGCCGCGAGGCAAAGATCAGCAGCGACCGCGCTGGCCGAACCGCCCGAAGAGCCACCGGGCGTCAGCGCCGTGTCTTCGTTGCCGCGCCGCCATGGGTTGACCGCGTTGCCATAGACAGAGGTTTCGTTGGACGAGCCCATGGCGAATTCGTCCATGTTCAGCTTGCCCAGCATGACGGCACCTGCATCGAATAACTGGGTCGTGACGGTGGATTCGTATTCGGGTTTGAAGCCTTCCAGAATGCGGCTGGCGGCTTGGGACGGTACGCCCTTGGTGCAGAACAAATCCTTAATCCCCAAGGGGATACCGCACATATCAGGCGCATCCCCCGCCCTGATCCGGGCATCGGCGGCCGCCGCCTGATCGGCAGCGATTTCGGGGGTGTGGTGCACAAACGTGCCCAGCGCCCCTGCCCCTTCGATGGCGGTCAAACATGCGCTGGTGATCTCAGCGCTTGTGGTGTCGCCTTTGCGCATCGCGTCGCGGGCGCCGGCAATGGTCAGTTTAGTGAGATCGCTCATTATTCAACCACCTTTGGCACAGCAAAAAACCCTTCGCGGGCATCGGGCGCGTTTTTCAAGACAGCCTCTTGCTGGCTGCCATCCGTGACCACATCATCGCGGCGTTTCAGGCGTTGTGGGGTGACGGACGTCATCGGTTCGACACCCTCAACATCAACTTCGTTGAGCTGTTCGATGAACCCAAGGATCGCGCTGAATTCGCTTGCCAGCGCAGGCAATGCATCGTCTTCGACCTTGATGCGGGCCAGCTTGGCCACGCGGCGGGCGGTTTCGGTGTCAATCGACATGGGCGTCTCCGGATGGTTTGTTGGCTCGCGTTTACCGCCCCGCCGCACGGGTCGCAAGCATGTGGCGGCGGTAAACGTCAATCATGAAGCCCAGCATGAACGCATTCAGGCAATGCCAGACGAAATGCGTCCCGATTGGCCAGCCTGTGCACCAAAGCTCATCCAAAGAGCGAACTGTGATGGACGCCGATAAAATCAGGGCACCGATCATGAAATCACGGCCCAGTGCGCCGCGCAGATAGAGCGCGTAAATCAGCAACAGGATTGGTACGGTCCAGTAGAAATCCGAGATGTGGAAAAACGGCAAGCCATCCAAAAACGGAACCAAAACATAGGCATAGGGAAAAAAACAAGCAGTCGCCAAGAGAGCCGCCCACCATGGCAGGCCGACCAGATCACGATTGCTCAGAAACAGATAGGTCAGGATAAAAACCCCGATCGGGACGACATCCGCGAGGGCCGCCCACCCTGTCGCGAAGGTGTGAAACAGGTAGCTGCCAATGCCGATGAGAAAGAGTAACGCGCAGAGCAGACGCGCGGCAGGAACGCCAGCGCTGCGCCGCCACATGATGATGGCAGCGATCAGGAAGGCCGCGTTGGTGACAGCGTTAAGTGGTTCGGACCAATAGGAAAAATCCGTCCGCTCGCAATAACCGTCGATCTGTTCAAACCAGTTCATCTTGCGCCCCCATTCGATGGGCGTATCCTGACCACAACACGATGGAGGGCAATATGAAAATCACATGGTTGGGCCATTCGAGTTTCCGGATCGAGATCGGCGGGCAGGTTTTGCTGGTTGACCCGTGGCTGGACGGTAATCCGGTGTTTCCGATGGAACGCTATTCCGATGCGGTCGCAGGGGCGACGCATATCCTGCTGACCCATGGGCATGGGGATCATGCGAGCAATAGCTTAGCCATTGCAAAGAAAGATAGAATTCCGATCCTGTGCATTCATGAATTGTCAGATTACTGGACGGCGACGGAGGGGGTCGAGACCGTCGGGTTCGGCAAAGGCGGCACGATCACACTGGGTGATGTGAAGGTCACAATGGTCAATGCCAGTCATTCGTCCAGTATCGATTTCGCAGGTGGCCGACCGACCTATGCCGGGTCCGAGGCGGGCTTTATGATCGCTGGTGAGGAGCACACAATTTATGTCAGTGGTGACACGGATATCATGGCCGATATGGACTGGATGGGAGACTATCATAAACCCGATATCGGTATTTTATGCTGCGGCGGGCATTACACGATGGATATGGATCGGGCGGCTTATGCGGCAAAGCGATACTTTGCATTCAAGACGATAATTCCCTGTCATTACAAGACCTTCCCTATCCTTGCCCCGTCGGCCCAGCCACTGGTCGATGCACTTCCGGATGTGAATGTTCTGACGCCTGACGTGATGGAAACCGTGGAATTCTAACGCTTTGCCGCAAAAAACTGTTTCAACAGGTTTTCTGAAACAGCCGCGTCAATGCCGTCGTAGATTTCGGGCACGTGGTGGCATTGCGGATGGCTGAAAATGCGGGGGCCTTGCGCGACACCACCGGATTTTGGGTCAGCGGCACCGTAGTATAACCGGGCCAGCCGCGCATTGCTGATTGCTGCGGCGCACATGGGGCATGGTTCCAGCGTTACGTAAAGATCACAATGGGTTAGACGTTCCTGACCCAGCGCGCCGCAGGCCGCACGGATCGCCAGAAGTTCGGCGTGGGCCGTCGGATCGTTCAGTTCGCGGGTCCGATTGCCGGCTTGCGCGATAATCGCGCCATCGCGAATGATAACGGCACCGACCGGCACCTCGCCGCGGGCGGCGGCGGCGCGCGCTTCGGTCAGGGCAATGTCCATATAACTGCGAAAAACCATAGGTCTTGATGCCCGCTGCGGGCCGCGGGGGCAAGATCGGTTAATGCGCCGCACGCAGGTCCGGCACCATATCACCCGGCAAAAGGTTAATGACCTTGTTTTCAGGGATACGATTCGATTTTCGTCGATATGTTTTCCATGCAGAAACCATGCGCAAACCATGCGCATGATTGTATGCACACCACCCCAAACGACACTGATGAACGGAGCGCACGGTGATCTTGGTTGCGAAAGTGTTAATCTGCACGTTGTCGGGTTTAAGTCCACACTGGAAATCTGGTGCGCACGCTGCGTGCCCCAGCAGATGCATGACCGTTTACGGTGCCAAACACGGTACGAACAATCTTTGTTTGGACGGTTCCAGAGTGACTAAACCCGCTTGCATTCCACCCCCACCGGCGCATCCGCAGGTGGGGGCGTTGCGTCAGCGCACGAGTGAAATGACCGCCAGCTCAAATGGTTCGACAGGCGATGGGTCCATGCCGAAGAAGCGGCCAAGCTGCCCTTGGACAACGATCGCCTGATCACCCGATAGTGCGAGGGTCGTGGGAACCTGAAAATCTTGGGACAGGTTCTGGACTGTCCCGCTTAGCAAGTCTTCGGACAGCTGGACACGTAAGACAGATGCCGCCATGCCTTCGACGACGATCAATGTGCGTGCGTCGAGAACTTCGATCCCGTCTGGTCCGGCTATTGGCCGGTCGATCTTGATCTGTTCGGCCATTAAAGCGTCCGCGCTTGTGTCGATTTTGTACAGCGCGCCTGTCGCAAAGACACCGGTAAATACTTGATCATCACTGACGGCAATTCCGTTTAGGGCAAACCCTTCTGCCCTGAATTGCTCGTCTCTGAGCCATTCGTCAAACGCACCGTCCTGATGCAGGCTCATGATTCTGGGGTGGACGGAATCCGTGGCCAGGATCGTACCGTCTGCAAGTTCAGAAATGTCGTTGCACAAGCCGCCTTCGGGGAATGGGTAACGGGCAATGACGTCCCCGCTGGACAGATCAAAAGACACAAGTTCCGTTGGCCGTCCGTCGTATTGCTGCGCCGGATCAGAGGAGCATGCATAAAGCGTATCTTGCGCGGCATTCACGTGTACCCCGATGACGCTCATCAGATCAGCGTCTTTGCCGATAAATGGTTCAGCGATGCCGGTTTTCGTATCAACCTGCCATATCTCGCGTCGCGCCAGACTGCCAACGTAAGCGGTGCCGTCGTTAGCCAGCGCTATGCCTTCGGGGAACATGTCTGGGGCGGGCAGAGAAATCGGGCCCGCAACGTCGGCCCATGCAGAGCAGGCGATAACGCTGATGATGGCGGCTGCGCCCGCTTTGGAAATTGATGTTCGCATTGGTCTTCCTTCATTTCAAAATGTTTGGGTGATCTAGATCGCGGCAGCGCCAAAAAGCTCAAAAGTTGCGCCGGTTTGCCGCAATCGGACAAGATGTTGATTGTCGGGATCGTCGTACCAGGCTTGCGCCACAGCCTTGCTGTCAAAGCAAGGCACGACCAATCGACTGGGTTGCGGGGTTATTCCTTCGAACTGATCAGGGGTGCCGGACGCAAGCACCTGCCCCCCATGACGGGCCAGCAGTTCAGACATTTTTGCACCGTATTCCTGCTGCCAGGACGGGTCTGTGACGTGCATGGTTCCCGCGAGATAGTAGCTCATTGAGTTCACTCCATTGTGTCGATGAGGCACTTGAGCACTTTGAAGCGGTCTGCGTATATGTGATAATATTAGAAACAATTGTGCGATATTGCAGAATGCCGAATTGGAATGATCTGAAGTTCTTTTTTGCCGTGGCCGAGCATGGAACGATCTCTGCGGCGGCTGAGGCTTTGCGGGTGAACCACACAACCGTTTCGCGACGCATCACGGTTTTGGAAGACGCGCATCAGCTGAAACTGTTTGATCGGGCCAATTCGGGATACACCCTGACGGCAGCAGGCGTGGCATTGGCCGCCAAGTCCGACATTGTGCGTGACGCCATGGGTGAGGCAGAGCGGGCCATCGCTGCGAGCGAAACGCAGGTGGCGGGCCCGTTGGTCGTGACGGCCCCAATCGCGCTTGTTTTGCACGTATTGGGTCCAATCGTATCGCGGTTCGCTGAGGTGAAACCGGAGATTGAGGTGCGACTGCAATCAGACGACAGGCTTGTGAGCCTGCCACGGCGTGAGGCGGACATTGCGATCAGGGCAACCTCCGCCCCTGAAGATCATCTTATCGGGCGCAAGTTGGCATCATTTATCAGCACCTTTTATGCGTCCCCGGCTGTTTTGGAAGAGGCCGGAAACGCGCCACTGCCCTGGATCAAGATCGAAGGTGATGCAGCGCAACAGACCGTTAAGATTGACCGCAGCATATTCCAGGACAAGCCGCGCTGTACGGTGTCCGGTAAGTCTGAGGGGATGGCTTTGGCAGAAGCAGGTGCCGGGGCCGTTCTTATTCCTTTCCGCCTGGGCGATGCGTCCGCAACTCTCAGGCGCGTGTCCGGGGCGGCAATCCACCGCGGAAAGGATATCTGGCTCCTTTATCACCGTGATTTACGTTCGAATGCGCGCGTGCGCGTGTTCTCGGATTTTGTATATGAACAGTTCAGGCTTCAACGGGCGGAGTTTGAAGGGCGGAGTGTATCTGTATAAAAACGTATACTTACTGAGGTTTGCGTATGAAGTGTATCGTCTGAGTGATGCAGCATGCGCTATCTGTACTGGCGGCCAGCAGCATTGCTGCGTTTTGATTGCGCGCCCCAATCTCGATCCGCTACCCAAAAAAGATTGTCACAGATACCATCCATTGCGTGTCTAACACTTACAAAGACACCACGCAGGGGAGTCCCGGTTTTGAGCACTATTCCGGATATCGTGATCCAGCAGGCGAAGGACGGCGATGCCGCCGCGCTTGAGACTTTGGTTCGTGCCATACAAGGCACGGTTTACCGGCTGTCCACAAGGATGTTGGCCGATCCGCTGGCCGCTGAAGATGCAACGCAGGAAATCCTGATCCGTATCATCACCAAGCTTTCGACATTCGCAGGCGAGAGCCGTTTCGAGACCTGGGCTTACCGGGTTGCTACGAATTATTTGCTGACGGCCCGCAAGGTGATTGCGCGGGATCCCGGGCTTAGCTTTCGGATGTTTTCCGATGATTTGTTGACCGGCTTGGCAGATGATCAAAATGCAGCGCCCGAAGACCATGTGATGCTCAACGAGCTTCGGGTCAGGTGTACAATGGCGATGCTGTTGTGCCTCGACCGGAACTACCGGGTTGCCTATGTGCTGGGCGACGTGTTGGAGCTTGATCAAAGCGAAGCGGCGGAGATTTTGGACATTTCGGCTGCGAATTTCCGTCAGCGGTTGTCGCGCGCACGCAAGCTGGTTGTGGACTTCACATCGCGGACCTGTGGTTTGGCAAATCACGCCGCGCCCTGCGCCTGTGTGAAACGGCTTCCGACGGCAATGGCACAGGGACGGGTTGGCGATGCGCCATCCGTCATGATGCAGGGTGCGCCTCCCTTCGATGAGGTGCGCAACAGGGCCGCCCAGTTGGCGCAAGACTTGCGTGTTGCCAAGCTGCAGCGCGCCACGGGTCCGCTGGCCCTCCAAAGCGACTTTGCGTTGGCCGTTCTGAGGCTGGTCGACGTGTCGAACGCATAACCACCACCCAACCCAAAGAAAGGAAATCTTTATGAAACACGCTTTTGCGTGGTTGACGGCTATTGCCCTGACCATGCCACAGATTTTACCAGCTCAAGGACATGATATGACACAAGACCAACAAGACGTGCTGGCCGCAATTCAGACCATGACGGCGGCATTTCAGACCAATAACATCGCAGGTGTTATGGCGAGCTATGGGCCGGAGGCCACGGTCGTCTTTGAACCTGATGCACCGGTGTCCGATATGGCGCAGCTTGAGCAGATGTTTGCGAGCATGGCGGCCCTTGGGCCGGTCTTCAGTTATGCGAACGGGCATGAAGTCATCGTCAATGGCGACATTGCAGTGCATATCGCGCCTTGGCGTATGACCGCGCGGACGCCGGATGGTGAAGACATCGCGCAGTCCGGTCTTTCGGTCGCTGTTCTGCACCGGCAAACCCATGGCGGCTGGAAGATCGTGATCGACAACCCGCATGGCGGGCGGCTTTTGACGTCGGGCAACTGACGACCGCTATAGATCAGGACCCCGGCACAAAAGGTGCCGGGGTTGTCCAAGGGGTGATGCGTAGCATAGACCGGATAGATGCAGCACGTCATCCTCGGATCCACTTTCGAACGCTGCAAAAAGGTGGCAGCCGGGTTCCGCGAGCGTCTTGGGGATCAGATCGTCGATCGCGGCGCGTGCTTTGTCGAGATGCTCTGGTTTCGGGCGGATTGTTGCAAACAAAAACAGGCCGCCACGATCATCCATTTGCCACCTCGCCGCTGTAGACCGGTTTCAGCATATCGATCAGTTTGGCCTGAATTGGGGCAACCGCCGCATTGACCGCACTTACCCCCATGTCGTGCCCGACCTGCACGCGGATGGGCCGCGTTTGCGACGTCTCGACAAGTTGCGTGATCGCGGTGGCAACATTGTTGGCATCGGTCCCGGTGGTGTCTGTTTCGAACATCTGCCCAAACATGCCCAGCAGGCGATCCCGTCCTGCGGCAAGGTCACCGTAAGCCTCCAAGCGTGTTGTGTCGTTGGGGGCCGGTGCCGTGACCACCAGATCGGTGCCATGGCCGCTTGGCTCCACCAGAACGCAGTCGATGCCAAAGCTTTCAAGTTCGTTGTGCAGTGCTTCGCTATAGGCCTCCACGGCCCATTTGCTTGCACAATAAATACCAAAGAAAGGCATCCCAAACCGTCCCGCAGAGGAACTGAGGTTGACGATCAGCCCCGATTTCCGGCGGCGCATCGCGGGCAACGCAGCCCGTGTCATGCGCATGATGCCATAGACATTCACGTCAAAGACATCCTTGGTCTGCGCCATCGTGAAGGCCTCGGTCAGGCCGACGGGCATGACACCGGCATTGTTGACCAGCACATCGAGCGGCTTATCGGCCTCAACCTTGTCGATGGCCGCCTGACAGGCGTGCTCATCGCTCACGTCCAGTTCGACCGGTGCAAGATCGCGCCCTTCCGCCTGCGCGGTCGCCCACATCCGGGCTGCGGGTTCGGCATTGCGTCCGGCAATGTCGCGCATCCCGGCATAGACGCTATGGCCGTTGGCGGCGAGTGCATGCGCCGCCAGAAGACCGATCCCGCGGCTCGCGCCGGTGATCAGAATTGTTTTCTTATCCGTCATGATGAATGGTTCCTCGGACATGTTGGTTGGAAGATGTGGTCAGCGCGCCAGAGGTGTCACCCCCCGGGTTGGCAAAACCGTGTCGAAGATTGCGTCACGCCCCAAATCGGGGCTGGGTGGATAGATCCACATTTCGTTGATTTGAGACTTCAACTGCGCCCCATCCTGCCCCGTCAGCACGATGCTGCGATCCCACCCTTTCGTGAAGACCGCGTCAGATTTCCCGAGACTCAGACAGGTCACGTAGTCGGGTTGGGCGTAGCGCAGCATGTCCTTTCCCAGCAGATCACGCACCGCATTTTGGCCAGCGACAAGGCCCATGGGCATCGCGTGTTGGCACGACATCAAGGTCATGTGCTGGCTGTCGGTTGAGGCAACGGCGACGTCCCCTGCCGCGAAGATTGTAGGGTGTGCAGGGATGCGCAGCGTCGCGTCTGTCTGCAAACGTCCGTCACCTGCTTGCGTTCCGATGCCGCCGATCAGCGGTGAAGGCCGCGACCCTGTGGCAAAGATGCTGGTCTGCGTGTCAATCACCTTGCCGGATCGCAAGGTGAGCTGGTCAGCTGTCACCGACGCCACAGCCTCGCCACCCAGAAAAGTGATATTGGCGCGGTCAAGCGCCTGATTGATCGTGTCAGTCAGGTTCGGACCAAGCGACTGGCCAGCCACGTCAGCATGATCGATGAGATAGAGACGCGCGTTGGGACCAAGCCGGTCACGCAGTGATGTGGCAATTTCGAGCCCGCTGAAGCCCGCCCCCACAACGACGACCTGAGCATTGTCGGACCCGGACAGGTCCAGTTTGGCGAGATGCGTATCCAGACGCGCGGTTTCTGTATAGCCGTCCACGGTGAAGCCATGGTCCTTGGCCCCGGGCACTGGGGGTACCGCCACATGGCTGCCCATCGCGAGGATCAGCCGGTCGTGACCCAGTGTACCCGCTTCACGGGTTTGCACCGTTTCGGTCGACACGGCGGAGATTTCGGCCCGCACGAATGTGACCCCGATGGTTTCGAGAAGGGGTTGCAGCGGCACTAGCATTTCAGGCCGCGCACCTTCATATAGCCGCGGGCGGATGCACAGATCCGGCACCTTGGAGACAAGGGTGATGTTGATCGTATCTGCGTTCGCGCGGTGCCGGGTTGCCGCGGCAGCCATTGCTGCCCAGAGACCGGCAAACCCGCCACCTGCAATGATGATGTTTGACATTGTCTTGTTCCCTCTTGTTGCTGGGGATGGAATATGGCTTGCATTTTCGTGAGTACACACGCAGTTTTGCGTCTCGGAATCGCAAAAATGAGACAAGCTGTGCTTGATTGGGACGACTACCGCCTGTTGCTGCATGTCGCCCGTTATGGGCGTGTACCTGAAGCTGCGGGCCACTTGAGAGTAACGACATCCACGGTTTTCCGGCGCCTGGCCGCCATTGAGGCAAGGCTGAAGATGCCCGTCTTTCAACGTGAGGGCGGCCGCTACATTCCAACGGAAGATGGCGCGGCCATCGTGCATGCCGCCGAGAAGATGGAGCAGGAAACAGCCAACGTGTCGCGCCATCTTTTTGGCGAAAGCCAGGCACTGTCGGGATCTGTCACGATAACGACAAGTGAAGTCCTGTCGTCCTTTTTCGTCGCCCGCCACGTGATGGATTTGGGGCGGGCCCATCCCAGCTTAAGGGTGCAGGTCGTGAGTAGCGACAAGATGCTGGACTTGTCCCGCCACGAAGCAGACGTCGCGATCCGGCCAAAGCGGCTTTGCTCGAACGCTCTGTTCGGTCGAAAACTCGCGACGATCCGCTGGGCCACTTATGTTGCAGATAAGAGCGGCCCGGACGTTCCAGAGCGCGACGACGCGCATATTGGTCACGCAGGTGAGCCGAGATTGGCCGAACAATTCGGCTCTACTGCCTTCGATCCCAACGCCACCGAGGGCCCGCCATTCTTCGCCAGCTCGCTCGTTCTGCGCGCCTCAATCTGCGCGCAGAGTGACTATCCGGCTGTGTTGCCCATGATCCTTGGCGAGGTCTGGCCGGGACTGCGTCGTGTGGGTGATGTTCTCGACGCTCCGGTCGGGGATCTTTGGATTGTCTGCCATAATGATATGCGGCGCAATCGGCGGGTCAGGGCCGTCTTCGATGCGATGATCGCGGGGGCCCGCGCCGACAAGGCATTGTTTGAAGGCCCCTAGGCGTACACGGACCGGCGCTCCGCGCGCAGCTTGCTGATCGCGATGAAGTGGAACCCCAGAAAGATCGGGACGAAGAATGCAGGGAACAGGGCCAGCGGGTGATCGTTGACGATGTTCGGCGCATCTTGGGACAATAAATGCGCAAAGCCTTCTGACGTCATGATGCCAAGGCCGACCGCAAATACAAAGTCCAATATCCCGATGATGTTCGCCCGCATCAGCAACTTGCGCGCGTTGGGCGCACCGCTTGCCAATGCTTTGCTGGCCTGCCAGCCCGCGATTCCGGCCCAAATATCACCGAGGCCCGCAGGCAGTGCAAACTCGGCCGGGATGCTGCCGCCGAGCCAGCCGATCAGGAAGACACCGCCCATGATGCGCGGGATCTGAAAGGCGGCTATGGCGGCAAGCGGAGTGGCCATTGTGATCCGCCGTCCAAGCGGAACAACCCAGGCGAGCCCCCAAACAATCGCCGCGCCGCCGAACAGGAAACCCAGCACAATGGGCGGGTCTTGAAGGGTTGGCGGCACGTTCAGAACGTTGGATTCGGAGGGCGGAACCACCACCGCGAACCAAAGCCCAAACAAAAGGGCCGCAACGGTGATGGCCACGCCCGTCTGCTGCGCTGTCAGATTGGCCCGGCCCACGCCGATCATCATGATCGCGATCGCGATCAGGGGAAGCGCAACGGCAAAGGTGCGCACGTAAAAAATCAGGAAGTCTGTCATGTTATTGCTCTCGGAAAGTCTTGCGCAAATTCCACCATGTGAATTTGCGGATTGCGTTGTTGTTGCTGACACGTTCTTTCACTCACGGCCCATCCGGGGAGTGCGGGATTTGATCCACGCCCGATTTGGCCGTGCAAAGCATCGGGCGCGTCGATGGCTCGACATGTTTGGTCGCCGATCGAACCGACGAAATTCAATTGTTTTATGAACGATTTGGGCATCAGCTTTTAGATTATGATTGTACTCTAAAATTATAGATGATATATAACATCTATACTGTCAATCCCCTTGGAGACGCTTGAATGGCCAGAATGTCAGAGGCTGAAAAACAAAAGAGCCACGCCCGCATCATCGACGCCGCTGCTCGTCTTTTTCGTAAAGACGGAATTGGCGCGACAAGCGTTTCAGATGTGATGCAAGCCGCTGGTCTGACCCATGGCGGTTTTTATCGCCATTTTTCCTCTAAGGAGGACCTGATCGAAGCGGCATTTGCCAAGGCTGTCGATGATCTGATTGCCGATATGGAAACCTCGGAGACGGAGACGCAGCGAGAGCAGTCAAGAAAAGACTACATTTCGCGATACCTGTCGCTTGATCACGCCAAGAACGCGGGCGGCGGGTGTCCGCTCGCAACCATGGGCGCTGAGATATCGCGATTTGAAGGTGACATTAAATCTGAAACCTCAAAAGCGATCAAACGGACATCCTTGTTGCTGGATCAATCATCCGATCGGTCCACGGCCCACGGGACTGCGACGATGGCGATGCTCGTGGGCATTATTTCGGTTGCCCGGTTGGCAGAGACCGAGGATGACGCGCTGCAAATCATCGCGGCGGGCAAGGCTGGTCTCAAGCGCCTGAACGCGGGTTGGACCTAAGCACATTACGATCCTGTTGGCTCTGACGATTACCGATCAGCCCAGCGCCACTTTTGCAGGATTGGGCGAGGATTTCTGAGCCCTTGTCGCAATCCGCAAGAATCGGATCGCAACCGGCGGCAAGCAAAGCGTAGCTCAACCCGAACACTGGAGATTTCGGATGCACTATCACTATGAGGCGATCCCGTCGGATGAGGCTGCCTGGCACCGGCAGAGCACAACAGATCGCGGCGGACATGAAATTCTGCATTTTCGCGATGGTGATACCTACCCGTGTCGGCATTGTCTGAAGGAAGCCGGAAAAGAACACGGTGCCCTGCTGTTTTCATTCCAGCTGCCGCAACCCGCCAGTGTCTATGCACAACCAACGGCAATCTTCCTGTGTCAGGATGCATGCAAGCGCCATAACGGTGGGCAAGAGGTGCCGGAAATTGTCAGGAACCGGTTCGTGGC
Organism: uncultured Paracoccaceae bacterium; assembly: GCA_947489445.1. Lineage (GTDB taxonomy): Bacteria > Pseudomonadota > Alphaproteobacteria > Rhodobacterales > Rhodobacteraceae > Yoonia. Next base: position 82,460 of record CANLDN010000011.1, on the reverse strand, counting down.
CTTGCGGGCGTTCTGTGCAAACGGACTTATGGATTATGCCATGAACGCACTTTCTGAAGGGGCCAATGTCGGTACTGAAATTGAACGGATCTTGGCGAACAAAGACATCGCGTACATTAATATTCACACGGCTTTGGCGGGATGCATGTTGTGTGCGGTGCGTCGGACGTAGCTCTGTTTAGGGCGCGTTCGAGCGTTCAGGATGTTGTGTCGATGCGAATGGATGGTGTTGGCCCAGGTTCAATGACCGCTTTGCCGATCCCGGATCGCCACGCATTGCAGCAGACCCGGTGCCTCAAAAATCCGTCGGTGCCCCGCCTTCTTCTTTGCGTTTGGCCACAAAGGCTGTCAGTTCTTCACGCACCCCTTCGTCCATTGGCGGTGCCTCGAACGTGTTGATGATGTCCTTGTAGGTGCGATGCGCCCGCTCTGCTGTCCAGATGCCGCCTGCGACCTCCCATGCCTCAAAATTCCGCCAGTCTGACGCGATGGGTTGGTAGAACGCTTTTTCGTAACGGTCCTGCGTGTGCTGGATGCCGAAGAAATGGCCGTTTGGCCCGACCTCCTTGATCGCATCAAACGCGATGTCATCCACGCCCGTCGCGACGATCTCCGGCTGCATGTAGCGTTGGATCATTTGCAACATTTCGCAATCCATCACGAATTTTTCCGGGCTGGCCACCAACCCTCCCTCGAGCCAGCCTGCCGCGTGGTAGACCACGTTGGTTCCAGATTGGACCGCCGACCAGAGTGCATTTGACGTTTCCCACATGGCCTGACCATCGGGCACGTTCGCCGCGCAAGATCCCGAAGCCCGCATCGGCAACCCGTAAAACCGTGCCATTTGCCCGGTCATCTGGGTGGCCCGCATATATTCTGGCGTACCAAAGGCGGGTGCGCCGGATTTCATATCGACATTGCTGGTGAAGGTTCCGATCACACAAGGCGCGCCGGGGCGGACATATTGGAACAGGGCAATGGCGCTGATCGCCTCTGCAACCGACAAAGTGACCGCACCGGACATTGTAACCGGGGCCATCGCACCGGCCAACGTAAATGGCGTGACCATGACCGCCTGCCCGCGCCGCACGCAGCGCAGGCATCCGTCGATCATCGGCACATCATGCTTGAGCGGTGAGGTGGAGTTGATATTGGTGTACATATGCGGCTTGGCAGCGAAGTCTTCTTCACTCAACCCGCCTGCGATTTTCACCATTTCCATGACGTCTTCGACACGTTCCTGACCCAGACTATAGGCGTGGGCCACTTTGTCGGTCAGCGTCATTTTATCATAGACGACGTCCAGATGCCGGACGGAGGCGTGAATATCCACAGGTTCCACCGGATAGCCGCCCGCGAAATGGATGCAGTTGAAATATTGGGTCAGCCGCAAAAGATTAGCACATTGGGCGCGACTGCCCGACACTTTTTTGCCGATCTCAAGATCGTAATAGTTGGGCGGCGACGACACATTGCCGAACAGGATATGCTTGCCACCAATGGTGATTTTGCGGTCCGGGTTGCGCGGTGTGATATCGAATTGCGCTGGCGCGTGGCCCAGCATTTCCATCACCCAGTCGCGCCCCATGCGCACATTGGTCCCGTTGACGGTGCAGCCTGCCTGTTTGAAAAGCGCTGTGGCTTCGTCGTTGAGAAACTCGATCCCGATCTCTTCGAGGATGCGCATGGCCCCATCGTGGATCGCTTGTACACCTTCATCGGTCAGTGGTTCTGTTGGGCGGTCCGTATTGATCGGGGGCGCCCATGGCATCTGTTCGATCGCGGCTGTCCCGCGCCGGTTTGCGGCCCCGGCCCGCCCGCCGCCCCGCCGTCGTTGTCTGGTATCTGTCATCGCGAAACCCTTTGATATCGCGAATAGAGTGCCATCTACCTGCTATTGGGGATGACGTGAAAGCGACAATTATTGTCGGAGTCAGGGTCAGAGCAGATTTTCGCGCCGCATCCAGCCCGGAATATCAGCAATCGTTGGCAAGACGATATCCGCATGTGGGGCCAATTCGGCCAGCGGCGCCGGACCTGTCAGCACCCCGATCGTGATCATGCCAGCCGCCCGCCCCGCATCCAGATCATGCAGGCTGTCGCCCACCATTGCGCAAGCGCTGGCGTCCAGCCCCGTCTGCGCGCAAAAGGCCTGCATCTGCCCCGGCCCGGGCTTTGCCCCATGTCCGCTGTCATAACCCGCGATAAAGTCAAAATGGTCTTTGACCCCGGCCCGCTCCAGATGCCAGGTGGCAGAGGTTTCGGCATCATTCGTGGCGATCCCAAGGCGCAGATCAGTATCCCGCAACATATTGAAATAGGGGATCAGCGGCGTCGCCTCGACCTGGACCACATGGGCGGAGGCAGCGTTCATTCGCGCGATCAGATCGGGTTTTTCGACATCCGTGAGGACCTGTAGCATCGCATCAGCGGTTTCGCTGACCGTGGATGCAATGACAACGCTGCCGGGGTGAAACCGTTCGTTATCAGCGTCATATCCCATCACATCAGCCAGTGCATCAAATAGGGCAGTGTCATCGCCGACCTCAGCCTGTAGCATCTTCCGTGTCCAGGCCCCCCATGTCGCATTGAAATCGAACAGGGTGCCGTCCTTGTCGAAAAGTAGTCCTTTGATCACGGAGCGTTCCTTGTGTTGGGTCATTGACACTGGCCCACGCGGGGCGGAGTTTGCGGGCATGCTGAAGTTGCGATCCTACAAGTCCCGCCCCATGCATCTGGGCCCGTTTCCACTGGAACGGCTGGCGCGTCAATCCACGATTGATTGCACCGGGTTACCGCCGTTCACGGGGCTATCGTTTCGTCGCCCCGATGATCCGAAAAGCATTGTGAATGCGATGCAGGACTATCAGGCGATGCTGGATGCCACCCGCGACGGATTGATCAAACGCGAGAAGGCCGAGATACCGGATGATCCGGATGAGCGGGCCAATCACCTGAAGGCATTCGGATATTATTGCGATGCCAGCATGGTCGGTGTGTGCGAGATCCCCGATGCCGCTTGGCTGGATAACCCTGTGGCGAACCCCGATGTCGACAGGCTGGCCGATAAGCTGCGCCATATGCAACCCAAATCCATGGCCGCAGGGATTGATGTGATCATGGCAGGCCTGCGCGAAAGCATGGCGGCCCCACCCACAGATTGCCGTCATCATACCCATGCGATTGTCTTTCTATATGATCATCCGCGCGACCCGCGTGAGGGCGAGGCTGGGGTGGACTGGATACAGGATGCGCTGGACCATCGTGCCTGTCTGCGGGGGATGGAAACCGCCGTCACATTGGCAAGCTATATCCGTTCGCTGGGCCATGGGGCGCGGGCGCATTCGATGGCGGCCAGTGATGCGCATCTTGGTGCATTGGCGCTTCAGGCCGGGTTGGTTGCGTTGGAGGATGGCGCCCTGCTGAACCCGTTCACCGGGGACCGTTACGGGTTGGCGGCTGTGACCACAACATTGGCCATGACCCCGGACAAGCCGCTGTTGCCCGGTCAGGCCGCGCCTGCCAGCTATCGTACCGGGCTTGGTGATCATGCTGCCTCTGCCCGGAGGCGCGACCCCTATGCCAAACGTGATTTTGCGCAGGGGCCGCATCCGTTTGAGACGCTCAAGCGGGTCGCGAAACCCACGACATATATCGACAGGCCTAATGTCGCGCGGGTGCCCAAACGGGCCAATATGTTCGTGCGCGGGTTGTTCGGCGATATGGGCAAGCTGGTGCAGGATGCCACCAAGAACGGCAATTACGTGCGCAAGTCGGCGGCGGCCTTTGCGTTTCGCCCGTCACTTGGGGCGTTCGTGCTGTTGCAGGATGGGGACGCGGCAAAGCAGGTCACCTCAGATACAGCAGAAAATAACGCCCTGAATATCAAATCCGCCCTTTATTATCTGGGTGTGGATGCGGTTGGTCTGTCAGCCTGCCCTGACTGGGTCTATTACAGTCACGACGCCACGGGCGCGCCCATCACCCCGTATCATGACAACGCGATTTCGATGATCATCGATCAGGGCCATGAGACCATGGAGGGCGCATCGGGCGATGACTGGATCGCTTGCGCGCAATCGATGCGTGCCTATCTGCGGTTTTCACTGCTGGGTGGTGTGCTGGCCCAGCATTTGCGTAATCTGGGTTATACCGCGCGTGTGCATTCCGTCATGGATGACGAGGTGCTGCATCCGCCGTTGTTATTGCTGTCGGGACTGGGCGAGGTGTCGCGTATTGGCGAGGTGATCCTGAACCCCTTCCTTGGCCCGCGTCTGAAATCGGGCGTGGTCACGACGAATATGCCCATGACCCATGACAAGCCGATTGATTTTGGCCTGCAAAAGTTTTGTGATGCCTGCAATAAATGCGCCCGCGAATGCCCCAGCGGTGCGATCACCGCGGGGCCCAAGCTGATGTTCAACGGCTATGAAATCTGGAAATCCGACAGCCAGAAATGCACGACCTACCGTGTGAGCCAGAAAAACGGCGCGATGTGCGGGCGCTGTATGAAGACGTGTCCGTGGAACCTGGAAGGGTTGTTTGCCGAAGCGCCATTTCGCAAGCTCGCCATGACAGTCCCGCAGGCAGCCAAGGCGCTGGCCAAGCTGGATGACATCGCCGGCAAGGGTGCGATCAACCCGGTCAAGAAATGGTGGTGGGATCTGGAGATGGAGGATGATGGTGCCTACCGGCCGTCTGATCACCCCGTCAACCAGCGTGGCCTGCAAAAGGACCTTGATCTGCGGTTCGCGGATCAGACGCTGGCGGTGTACCCCGCCCCGCTTGCGCCGCCGCCCTACCCCTTTCCCTATCCGATGGATCGCGAGGCCGGGATTGCCGCTTATCAAGGCATGATCACAGCAGATGAACATCGCAAAAGGCGTGCGCAAGGTGTGCCGCCAGAACATGTTTATGCACCCGTCACCGGCGATGCCCCGGTGATGAACGTGGTTATCAGCAAGGTTACAAAGATGACCGACGCGGTGACCAAATATGAATTTTCGATGCCAGACGGGTCCGAGTTACCGCCCGCCACCGCGGGGGCGCATATTGATGTGGTCGTCGCCCCTGAGTTTGTCCGACAGTATTCGCTGTCGGGTGATCCGGCAGATCGCAGCAGATATCAGATTGCTGTGCTGCGCGAAGATATTGGTCGCGGTGGATCAAAGCTGATGCATCGCATATTCGAGGAAGGTCGACGGGTATTTGTGTCGCGCCCGATCAATCATTTTCCGCTGGTTGAGGATGCCCCCATGACGCTGTTGATGGGCGGGGGGATCGGGATCACGCCGATGATCGCGATGGCGCATCGTTTACATGCGATCGGTGCTGATTTTGCGCTGCATTACAGCATTCGCAAACGCGCGGATGCAGGGTTTCTGGATGATCTGGCTACGGTTCCATGGACCGATAAGGTCCATCTGCATATCAGCGCTGAAGGCAGCAGGGCGGACCTCGATGATCTCACAACCTATTCAAAAGGCGCGCATATTTATACCTGCGGGCCCGATATTTACATGGCCGCGGTGATTGAGGCCGCAACTGCGAATGGCTTTCCCGAGGACGCCCGGCATCTGGAGTATTTCGCCGTCCCCGAACAGCCGGAATACGAAAACCATCCCTTTACCCTGGCGCTGAAAGATGGCCGTCAGATTGCGGTGTCAGCGGATCAAACCGCCTCTGACGCGCTGATTGCGGCGGGGGTGCATGTGGATGTGAAATGCGCAGATGGCCTGTGCGGGGTGTGCAAATGCGGGGTGGTCAAAGGCGAGGTGGAGCATCGTGATTTTGTGCTGTCCAGGGCGCAGCAGGCGGGGAATATGATTCTTTGTCAGAGCCGGGCCGTGGCAAAGGACGGCCTGATCGTTATTGATTTATAACCGGCTCAGGTCCAGTGAACGCTTTCGGCACCCGGCAGGGCATAGCGCGCGCGCAAGGGCTGGTCATATTTCAAATCAACACTGTCACAAAAGGCGATCACCCAAGCGTCATCCATCGTGATGAACTCTAACACTGCGGCCTGAAATGCGGCATCTGACGCTTTTTCGCGCAGATCATCCGCTGACCCGCCGGTTGCGCCAAGAAAAACAGGGCAAAGCTCTTCGTTTCCAACAAGCCAGGCCAGAGCCTGCAATGCGATCACCTGTGCCTGTTCACGTTCCATTCAAAATCCTTACGAAGACAGAAACCGTTTTTTAACCATTACTGCGGAAATTGTATCCAGAAAATTGGGGTCGCCCCGCATAAGGATACAGAAATGTCCGGTCGCATACTGATTGTTGATACTGTCGCCACGAATCGCATCGTGTTGAAAGTGAAAATGCTGTCTGCACAATTCAGCGTTGATGCCTGTTCCAGCCGCATCGAGGCAGAGGCGATCATTGCGACCAACCGGCCCGATCTGATCCTTGTCAACTTGTCCGATCCTGCCGAAGACCGCCATGATTTTTGCAAGACCCTGAAATCGGAACCCGAAACGGCATCCATCGCCGTCATTGCCGTGGGCGTTGCCGATACGTCGCGCGCACGGTTCGCCGCGTTGGATGCTGGTGCCGATGATGTCCTGCCCCGCCCGATGAACGACACCCTGCTGCTGGCCCGCATTCGCAGCCTGCTGCGCGTGCGCAGCGCCAGCCAGGAATTGGTGCTGCGCGATAGTACCAGCCGCGCCTTGGGTTTCGAAGAGGCCGGCGCACAATTTGAAACCGCGGCACATGTCGCGTTCCTGTCACCGGAAGGGGCGTCGCGCCATGATCTGGTACGGATGCTGAGCGAAGGGTTGCGTCAGCCGGTGCGCGAGCTGGAGACAACAGGTGTGCTTAAACAAACCGCCGTGACGCCGGTGCCTGACCTGTTTGTCGTGGATGGTACCGATACCGGCACCAGTCCGAACGCGTTGTTTGGATTGGTGTCTGATCTGCGGTCACGGTCGGAAACGCGGCTATCGACGCAGTTGATCGTTGTCCCGCATGGTCAACCCGAGCTGGCGGCGATGTTCCTTGATCTGGGCGCAGACGATGTCGTGACCTGCGGCACATCGAAGGGCGAAATCACCCTGCGCGCCAAGGCGTTGATCCGGCGCAAGCTATTGCATGACCGTCTGCGTGACACTGTGCGTAATGGGCTGCACGCGGCCGTGACTGACCCGCTGACGGGCCTTTATAATCGTCGCTATGTGGAGCCCCATCTGGCCCGCATGGCGACACAATCGCGCAATGCGGGCCGTGAATTGGCGGTGATGATGCTGGATATCGACCACTTCAAATCGATCAATGACACCTATGGCCACGCGGCTGGCGACAAGGTGTTGGTACAACTGGCCGACCGTTTGCGCGAAAATCTGCGTGCCATTGATCTGGTCGCCCGTATCGGCGGTGAAGAGTTTCTGGTCGCCATGCCCCGAACCACATCGGCCCAAGCGCGCGGTGCGGCGGATCGTTTGCGCCGTTTGGTCAATTGCCGCCCCTTTGATCTGGGCGAGGTCTGTCCGCAACTGCGTGTCACCGTATCGGTGGGCGTCGCCGTCAGCGGTTTTGGCGGGATGGAACAGCGCAATCTGGGCCAGATGTGCGATCAGGCCGATGCCGCCCTTTACGCCGCAAAATCTGCGGGCCGCGATCAGGTCGCGATGAGCAAATCAGCCGCCTGATCCCCGCAGACGTGGGGGTCGGGCCTTGGACAATTCGTCCTGCAGGCTATCTGCGAAATCAGCCCGGCGTTCGGGAGACATCTGTGAAATCTGATCCAGCAAAGCGGTCTGTGCGCGTGTCTGCAATTGCGCCATCGCGTCGCTTTGTCCGCGCATCAGCTCTTGCAGCGCGTCCCTGTCAAAGGGTTCGCTGCGCAGCACCGTGATCATGTTGTCGGCCCTGTCACGCAGGTTCAAATTGCGCATTCCCCCTTCGCGGCGCAGTGCAATACCGATGCTGCGTCGTTCCTGTGGCGACAATGCGCGCGCCACAGGTCCAAGCCCGAAATCAAAGCTGCGCGGGGGTCCATCCCCCAGACGCCCTGACACTGCGGCCCCGGTCACAAGCCCCACAACAGCAAGGTTCAGTGCCAGAGATACCACCAGAACGATGCGCCACAGCCTGGAAGGTGCCGCCGGTTTGTTGGCGCCGTCATCCATCTGTCAAATCCCCGGTGTCAAAAAATGCGCCGTCGCTCAGAAGGCTCACGCTGATTTCTTCGCCAAAAAGTTGGGCGGCGTAGGTTTCAACCGTGGCAGGCGGTGCGATCCCGACCCAAACGCCCGCAACTGTTGCCGTTACCAATGCACCGAGCGCAGGCCAACCGCCGATCATCTCCCACAGCCGCATGCGGCGCGGTGGTGCCGATACCGGCTGTGGCGAGGTCGCATCGGGCAATACACGTGCCATCAGATCATCGCTGGGTGTCGGGGCCACTGCGCGCGCCTCGGCAAAGATATCATCAAGCATGTCGTCGTTTGGATCAGTCATCATCATACCCCAATTCAGCCTTTCGCCCGGCCATGATAGCGGCCAAGGCGCGTTTGCCGCGCGCTGTCAGACTTTCCACTGACCGCACGCTGATGTCCATGATTTGCGCAATCTCGGGGTTGGACAGCCCCTCAAGGTGCCTGAGTGCGACCGCCTGCGCCTGCCTGTCCGGCAGTTGCGCCAAGCCGTCGGACAAAGCGGCCAGCCGCGCCTGCGTTTGCATCTGGGCTGCCACGCTCGGCGCCGCATCTGCCGGTTCAGCAACCGCATCAAGCGACACGCGCCCGCGCCGTTTGCGCAATCGATCCGTGCACAGATTGGCAACCACACGGTAAAGCCATGTGCTGACCTGTGCCTCGCCCTGCCGCCAGTCGGGGGCGATCTTCCAAAGGCGCATCATTGCCTCTTGTGCCACATCTTCAGCCTCTGCCGCATCAGCCAACATGCGGTTGGCCTGCGCCAGAACGCGCGGCAAAAGCCGCGTCGCCAAATCGCGCGCCGCTGTCGCATCGCCATTGGCGAATGCAACCAAAAGAGCCGCGTCCGGGATGGCCGTGGCGGGGTCGGGAACCGCTGTCATTTGACGTTTTGCTACCTGCATCACCCAGACATGGCAATCGGCGGGGGCAAAGGCGGCCCCCGCCAATGGTCCGCTTATCCGCGATCACGCGGACCGCGCCCACGATGACGGTCCTTTGCGTCATCGAATTCGGCTTCGCTGACGGCCCCGTCGCCATCGGCATCCAGACGTTCAAACATGCGCCCGCCCCGATCACCCCCTCGCGGCTGCATTTCGGATTGCTGCAACACCCCGTCTTCGTTTGCATCAAGCCGGTCGAGCATCTGCGCCACCCGGTCTGCTGCATTAGCGGATGCTGCGGCTGCAAGTTCGTCGGCCGAGAGCGCCCCATCGCCATTGCTGTCGGCGGCTGCGAACCGGGCTTCGCCGCGCGCTGCAATCTCTTGCTGGGTGACAACACCGTCACCGTTCAGATCAAGCGTTGCAAAGTCGGGCCGGTCGCGTGGCCCTTGCGCCTGTGCTGCACCTGCCATCATCACCAGACCGGGTATCATGGCGATCACAAAAATAGTCTTTTTCATTGTCTTTCCTTTGTTTGCGTTCATGCGGCGTTTTGCGCCGCTGACCCTCCTTCAACGCGGAGGTCCGGCATTTCCGTCGCAATTATTTCCACGCGCCGTTTCTTGCGACAGACAGACGCAAATCAGCCGCCGCCCCTTCCCAAACGCGGTGCAATACGCCATGTCACATGCAAACACCGGAGCCCGCGTGCCATGACTGATGCTCAGACAAATATGAATGACCGCCCGACCAAACCCGCAGTCTTGCGCGGCCTGCGTCGCCGTTGCCCGAATTGTGGCGAAGGGGCGATGTTTGATGGCTACCTGAAGGTCGCAGATCAATGTCCGTCCTGTCAGGAAGATCTGCATCATCATCGCGCTGATGATGGCCCTGCCTATCTGACCATTCTGGTTGTCGGCCATATTATTGGCTTTGCCATTCACATCATGTGGGTGCAGTGGCGTCCCGACCCCGTCGTGATGGCCACGGTTCTGACGATTGGTGCGGTTGCCTTGTCCCTGTTTCTGTTGCCGCGCCTCAAGGGGATGGTTGTCGCCATTCAGTGGGCCCGCCGCATGCATGGGTTTGGCAAATCCGCGTGATCCTGTCAGGGTAACGGCATGGACAAGACAGCAATCCGCGACGCTGCGACGATCATCGTCTTACGCGATCAGACCACAGCACCTGCCGTGCTGATGGGACAACGCGGCGTGACGGCGGCATTCATGCCGGGCAAGTTCGTTTTTCCCGGCGGTGCGGTTGATCCGCATGATGCCAGCGTACCGATCACCCCACTTGCCCCCCGTTGCGATGAACGATTGGCTGAGGAAAGCGCCCTGCCCCCCAATGCCCCTGCCGCCGCAGCCATTCGCGAGCTGTGGGAGGAGACCGGCCAGATCCTTGGTGCACCGGCGGTCTGGTCCGACGCACCGCAAGGCTGGCGCGGGTTTGCGGCCAGTGGCCACCAGCCCAATGGCGCCGCGCTTGAGTTCTTTTTCCGCGCCGTCACCCCGGCAGGTCGCCCCCGCCGGTTTGATGCCCGGTTCTTTCTGGCGGATGCGGGTGATCTGGTGACCGACCCGGATGATTTTTCCAACGCCGAGGATGAGTTGGCCCATTTGCAATGGGTGCATCTGTCCGACGCGCGCAACTTTGATCTGCCCTTCATTACCCAAGTGGTGTTGGCCGAACTGAGCGCCCATATCAAACGGGGTGGCCCGCCCGCCAATGTCCCGTTCTTTCGCAATGATGATGAGGCGCATCTGGTGTCCCGCCTTGGTGGCAAGGGCTTACTTTAGGTTACCAGCACCAGCAGAACGACGCTGCCGGTCAGCAGCACAAGCCCCTGCCATTCGCGCGGTGATACTTTTTCGCGAAAGACGAGCGCCCCGATGATCAACGAAAATAAGAGCTCCACCTGCCCAAGCGCGTTTACATAAGCCACGTTTTGCAAGGTGAAGGCTGTGAACCAGCAGATGGAACCGATCATGCTGGTTAGACCCACAAGGCTTGCCACCCGCCAGACCCGCAGCACACGCATCACCTCCCCCCGTTCGCGCCAGACCAGCCACAGCGCCATGGCGAGCGTCTGAAATGCGGTGACAAAAGCGAGGGTGACGATCGCCCGGTAAAAGACATCGCCGTCGCCCAAAGACAGTGACGCCCCCCGATAACCGTTGCCCGAGATGCCGAAGGCCAGACCGCTGCCGATACCCAGCGCCGTCGCCCGGTTAAAGATACGTTGCCGCCAAGGCCCCACAGCTTCGGGCGGGTCCGACAGGAGCAGGACACCGGCAAAGCCCAACAGCATGGCGAAAAGTGCTGGCCAAGTGACAATATCGCCAAGGATCAGGAAACCGACAAGGGCGCTAAGCAGAACCTCGGTCTTTTTGAAGGTGATCCCGACGGCAAAGTTACGGTGGGCGAACAGCGCCACAACACACATGGTGCCGACGATTTGCGATGTGCCGCCTGCGAGGGCGTAGGGCCAGAAGCTGGCGGGGATTTGTGGTGCGCCCTGTCCGGACATCAGCGCATATGTGATGGCAATGGCGATCACTAGCGGTGACGAATAAATGAACCGCGCAAAGGTCGCCCCTGCTGTCGACAACTGTGTCGCCTTGAGGTGCTTTTGCAGCGTGAAGCGCAGGGTTTGTGCCGCTGCTGCACCCAGAGTGATCGGGATCCAGAGTTCCATCCGGCCCCTATGCCTGCATTATGTCAGCGCCGCCAGAGGGGGTGCGCCACCGGATCCTTGGCTCGCCAGAGATATTGCCGCAGGATTGCGGCATAAGATGGGTAAAGATAGCCGCCATTGCGCCGCAGATAGTGGTCACGCCGGGCACGGTAGAGGGCGGGCAGCTTGTACCACGCGACCTTGGGATGCATGTGGTGGACCACGTGGAAATTATTGTTGAGGAACAGAAAGGCGAAAAGCCCACGGTCTTCGATGATCACGCTGCGCCCGCTTGCACGTTCATGTGCCTGATGTTCAAGGAAGGTTCTGAGCCGCAATAGCGACAGGCCCAGATAGGCGGCGATGTAATAGGCCCAAACGGGCATTGGGGCCGCAATCACAACAGCCAATACGATGCTGACCGCAGGAATATGCAGTAGCCAACCCCAAACGACCGACACATTGCGCATCCGCCATTCGCACAAAAGAAAACCACCGGTGCCGACCAGCGGGCCTATGCTCAGCCGCCCCGCCAGCGTGTTATTGGCGCGCAGCACAGTACGCAAAATACGCGGAAGGTCATCCCAGATATCAGGGGCGAGATAGTTGGTTTCGGGGTCGTCATAAGGGTCGGTCAGTGTCGCGTCGTTGTGATGTGCCAAATGCGTGGCCTTGAACCGCGCATAAGGCACGACCAGCGTCAATGGCGGCCAGATCATGGCGTCATTCACCCATTGCCAGCGTGTCGGATGGCCGTGGATGACCTCATGTTGCAGCGAAGCATGGAAAGCTATGGCAAAGCCGGCAACAATGATGTTGGGCCCGAGCGGCAATACCCAAAGGGCAATCGCCCAGACGCTGTAGCACGCCAAAATCAACCATATTGTCGGCCACGCGACCGACTTAACCTTTTCGTGAATCTTCCCCATGAGTTGTGAATACCAACGGCACCCGTGGCCGGGTATTCTGAGACTGGTTCACAAAACCCCAAAAATGTGATTTTTAGCGCCAATGGTGATAAAAATCGACAAACGCGATCGCGCGCAATTGTTCCGCGACCGGCTGACCGCTGCCATGACGCTTGTGGGGGCGACGCAAAGTGGTTTGGCGCGAGATGCTGGTGTGGATCGGTCCACGCTGTCCCAACTTCTTAAAGACAGGGGCGCCCGCCTGCCCAATGCCCAATTGGTCGCTGAATGCGCGGCGGTGCTGGGGGTCAGCGCGGATTGGTTGCTGGGTCTGTCAGATCGGCCTGAACAGGCAGAGGCGTTGGTGGCAACCGCAATTTCCATGACCGAAGCCCCGCGTGCGATGGTCGATGATCAGATATTTGCGTGGCATCAGGAGGCCGCGGGATACAAGATCAGACATGTCCCATCCGGGCTGCCGGACATGATGAAGACCTCTGAAATGCTGCGCTGGGAATATGCCCCATCGTTGGGCAAGACAACCGACCAGGCGATTGGCGCGAGCGAGGATCGGTTGAACTGGATGCGCGGCGCGCGGTCGGATTATGAGATTGCGCTGCCACTGTCCGAGCTCAGCGCATTTGCCCGCGCAGAAGGATATTATAGTGGGCTGCCCACCGCATTACGCCGCGATCAACTGCGCCAGTTTCGCGATTTGCACGCGCAGCTATACCCATCGCTGCGCCTGCATCTTTATGACCAGCGGCAACTGTATTCGGCCCCTGTCACCGTGTTTGGCCCGCTATTGGCGGTCATCTATATCGGGCGGAATTATCTGGTTTTCCGCGATACCGAAAGGGTTGATGCAGTGACCCAGCATTTTGACAGTCTGGTGCGGGCCGCAACCGTGTCACCGCGTGATATGGTGGATCATTTTGACCAGTTGATCGCGCAGGTGGGTTAGCCTTTGACCCCGACGCCTTTTCCGGCGCCTTCGGGGTGGGGCAATGCGGCATGCGCCTTTGCGATAAGACCAAGTGTTTTTGCTAGAGCCGGTGCCGGGTCGGATGCGCGCCGGGTCGTCAGGTCCACATGGATCAACATGTGCTCACCCGTTGCCAGCTCACGACTGCCCGCAAACATCCGGTGAAACAAATGCATCTTCTTGCCCTTTCCAGCCAATACCTGCGTCAGAACCGTAATCAATTCGCCTGCATGCACCTCGTCGAGATGCCGGATATGCGTTTCGGCGGTGAAGTAGCTGGACCCGCCCGCGATATAGTCCGCATCGCAGCCAATCAGCCACATCATCCGGTCGGTCGCATCGCCAAAGGCCTGCAAATACTTCGCCTCGTTCATATGGCCGTTGTAGTCTGTCCAATCCAGCGGCACAGTCCGTTCCACCGTCATGATGAGGCTGCGCAGATCATGCGGCAGGGTGATAGGCCCTTCCACCCGGCGGTCATGCGCGTTCAGCAAGGCTCCGGCCCCGAAGTCCCGTGCCTTCAGCCCCCGCAGGATGGTCACAAGATTATCATCACGGGCGCGTTCCAACTGCCGGATCGTCATATGGCCCGATTGCGCATCTGACTGGTCTGCGATCCGGTCAATTAAATCATCAGTCAGTTCCGGCACATCCATCAGCTTTGTCCACGGCCACGCCAGCGCCGGGCCGAACTGTTCGATGAAATGGCGCATCCCTGCCTCACCCCCTGCAATGCGGTAGGTTTCAAACAGGCCCATCTGCGCCCAGCGCAGGCCAAAGCCATAACGGATCGCGTCGTCAATTTCCTGCGTTGTCGCCACGCCGTCATTGATCAGCCACAGCGCCTCGCGCCAGACGGCCTCTAACAGCCGGTCGGCGATATGGGCGTCAATCTCAGCCCCGATTTCAAGCGGATACATCCCGATGCCGGTCAGGAGATCCTTGGCGCGGGTGACCAGATCAGCCGCGATTTTGTCGCTGGCGACCAGTTCGACAAGCGGCAACAGATAGACCGGGTTAAACGGGTGGGTGACAATGATCTGGTCGGGCCGCGTGGCACAGCCCTGCAATTCCGAAGGTTTGAAACCGCTAGTGGACGAGCCGATGATCGCATCAGGCGCACAGTGTTCCTGCAGCGCTTGATAGACTTTGCGTTTCAGCTCCAAACGCTCTGGCACGCTTTCCTGTATCCAGATGGCACCGTCCACGGCGTCTGACATGGCAGTGTGAAAGCTCAGCTTACCCTCTTCGGGCAGGGCGACATCCGAAAGTCCGGGCAAGGACCGCCGCGCGTTGTCCAGCACGTCGTTGATCTTGCGTTCCGCATCGGGATCTGGGTCGAACACCCGCACATCCCACCCCATCAGCAAGAACCGCGCAGCCCATCCGCCGCCGATCACCCCGCCGCCAATGATTGCCGCTACCGTCATATACGTCGTCCTAGCCGGTTGGCTTGCCCGGATGATCAAACTCGTCGGCAGGCACAGGGTCACCGCGCACTGTCGGATCACAGGCCACCATGGAGGTGTTTGCATCGCGGATGATCAGACCGCCACGCGCGCGACATTGTTCAAACGTCATGCGATTGCCGATAACCATATATTCGGTAAAGCCACCGCCGCCGCTGCCAACACCCGCGCCGTCACATGCGGCCAGTCCCATCACACAACCCAAAATCAAACGTTTCAAGGGGATACCTCCATCAGTCGGCTCAGATCATAGCCATTGAATTCCAAAATACCACGCGCGGCGGCCAATCTATCGGCGGGGATCTGCGGATCCCGGTTTAATATCCAGCCCGACCGGCCATTGGGCGCGCCAACCACGGCGGTACGATACCCTTCATCGACCCACAAGACCCAATAATCGGCGGCCACAAAGGGGACGGAAGGAAACCGGACCTTGAGCCGTCCCGGCCCCACGATTTCTGCCGTGCCGGCGATGCGCGATTTTTCGGACCCGTCCGCATTGCGGCAGATGTTCAGGACCGACAGCAAACCATCATCGCGCAATTGGTATTCAGCGGTCACGCCAACGCAGCCTGCCTCGAACGGGACCGGAAAGCGGGCGACCTCGTGCCAGATGCCGGTGTAGCGTTCGGCGTCAAACACCGCCTGCGATGAAATCGGCGTGTCCGTGTCGCGGTAGACCGTGAGATACCCGCAGCCGGATAACAGCAGCAGAAGTGCCAGAATTCTCATGCCGGTGCCCTTTTTTTCAGCCGCAGTTTGGCGCGGACCTGATCGGGTCCGATCACCCGTGCCCCGAGGTTTTCAACGATCCCGACCGCCCGTTCGACCAGTTGGGCGTTGGTTGCGAGTACGCCCTTGTCCAGCATCAGGTTATCCTCCAACCCCACACGCACATTGCCACCTGCCAGCACAGAGGCCGCGACATAAGGCATCTGCGACCGTCCCAGTCCGAAGGCGGAAAATGTCCAGTCATCGGGCACGTTATTGACCATCGCCATGAATGTATTGAGGTCATCAGGTGCCCCCCAGGGCACGCCCATACAAAGCTGCACCAATGCGGGGCTGTCCAGCACACCGTCGCTGACGAGTTGTTTGGCGTACCACAGATGGCCGGTATCAAACGCCTCGATTTCCGGCTTCACGCCCAGATCGGTCATCATGCGGCCCATGGCCGTCAGCATCCCCGGCGTGTTGGTCATGACATAGTCAGCCTCGGCAAAGTTCATGGTGCCACAATCCAGTGTGCAGATTTCCGGCAGGCATTGGGCGATATGGGCGACCCGTTCGGTCGCGCCAACCATGTCAGTGCCCGCAACAGTTGGGAGCGGCTGTTCAACCCCGCCAAACACTATATCACCACCCATCCCGGCGGTCAGGTTCAAAACCACATCAACCTCTGCGGCGCGAATGCGGTCGGTGACTTCGCGGTATAGGTCCAGACGGCGAGACGGCGTACCATTGTCTGGGTCGCGCACATGGCAATGCACAATGGCAGCACCTGCTTTGGCCGCATCAATCGCACTGTCGGCAATCTGTTGGGGCGATCGGGGCACATGCGGGCTGCGATCCTGCGTTGCCCCTGATCCGGTGACAGCACAGGTAATAAAAACCTCGCGGTTCATGGACAGCGGCATGGGGTGCCTCTCCTTTGCTTGCCTGATTGCGCGCGACATTCCCCGATATTACCGCCACGTACAAGACGGAATGCTTGACAGCGGCAGGCATCCTTTGGCACCAAAGCACCATGAACATACGCCATAACATCGCTAGCGTTTATTTTATCAGCTCGACATAACGGCGGCTGGTTCTTTTCTGACATCTCAAGACACCAAACGCCCGGCAGGGCGGTAAATCATGTTGGCGTCCCCACCGGGCCAAAACCCCAGAGGACACTATGCCCGATATCTCCAAAGCCACCGTACGGGACATCCCGGCACTTCTATCCATGATCCGCAAGCTGTGCGCCTTTCACGGCGACCCCTGCCATATGGGGCTGGCCGACGCCCAAGCGCGGCTGATTGACGGACCACTCACAGCGCTGATCGCGCGGCAGGCAGGCAAAGCCACAGGCTACGCCATACTTGAACCACGCTGGCGACCGATGAACACAGGCGACCTGCTCGACATCGCGCATCTGTTTGTCGAAGAACCCCTGCGCGGGCACGGCATAGGCACCGCGCTGATCAAGGCAGCACGGGACCACGCCACAGCACGAAGCGCCTGCCGGCTCACCATCGGCACCGCGCCCGACAACCCCGGTGCGGCAGCGGCCTATAGGGCGATGGGCTTTGAGGAACTCAGCGGGGCGTCCGGCCCCCGTTTCAGCATCCCGTTGGCGCAGAATGCGGGTTCGCCATGAGGTTGAGCGCGAGACCGTCGATGTTTGTTATATTGGGCATGCAGCGGCCTATCTTGACAGCCCGCCACCTTCAGAGGGCCAGACGTCCGCCACCACGCCAAAATGATCGGAGCCTATGAGTGGTCGTATCTGTGTCCATCCACCCAATGCCCAAACTTGATCGAGCGGCAGGCCGACACCCCAAAGGTGAAAGGTGGTTTTTTGCGGATGGACTGGCGTTGTGCCGGTTAGCTGCCCGATGCGCCGGGCTGCTGCGCTCCAAGGTACGGTGTTGAAATCGCCGGCGACGATTGCGCCTTCGTCAAGGCCCTCAATAACTGATAAAGCCTGTTCCAAATGCAGCCATTGTACATCGGGCCAAGGTTGCTGGAGGTGAACACCGACGGCCCAAAATGATCCTTCGGGCCTCATGACCTTAACGGCCATCAGCGACCTTTGCGGCGAACATCTTGGCGTGTCGTTCGACAACGGCCAACGGGATAAAATGGCAATGCCGTTCCATCCCTGCCACGGGCAAAGTGCCTGATACGGAAAGGATGCCTGTAGTTCGGACATCACCGCGTTGTTTTCGCGCGAAACCTCTTGCAAGAAGACCACATCAGGCTTCATCTGCTGAATATCAGTCACTATGGACGCCACCTCTTGGTTCGCATGCCAGAGGTTTTTTGTATAAATTCTGACGCTGCCGGCCTCACCATCACCGGGAAAGCGGGATATGGCTGCGGCCAGCGTGAAGAGGCTAAGCGCTAGTGTTCCAAGGACAAGGCGACGCCCCAAAATGGCGCGGAGTGACAGAAAAAAGAACACCGCACAAATGGCCACCTTTCGGCCGATGGCCAACGCGTCAAATACAGGGTGCAAAAATCCCAGAAAGCCCAAGAGCAAACACAGACCAGCAATAATTGCCAATGTTGTGCATAATGGCTTCATGTAATCTCCGAAGAGGCTGAAATCTTTTGGCTCACCGTTATCCGCATCAAACGGGGCTCAGACCGGCATACGCTGAAAGTCACGAACACCCTCAGAACATCAATCAGTAGGGCATGGGGTTGGCGCGGTGCAGCTGGTCAATTTCATCCGTCAGATCATCGGACAGCACAACATCCTTGCCTGCCAATATCTGCGCCAACTGTGCCGATGTTGTCGCCCCGAAGATCGCGGATACCGGGAAAGGCCGCGTCCGCTGCCACGCCATCGCCATATGCACCGGGTCCAGATCATGGGCGGTGGCAAGATCAAGATAGGCTTGCGTCGCAGGCCAGACCCGGTCTGTCACACGTCCGCCAAGATCACCGTTAATCGCCATGCGACTGCCATCAGGGATCGCCCCGTTTTGGTATTTTCCCGTCAACAGACCGCAGGCAAGCGGTGAGAAGGACAGCAGCGTCACATCTTCGTTCACCGCCATTTCGGCCATGTCGGTATCGTATAGGCGGCACAGCAGTGAATATTCGTTCTGAACGGAGGCCATGCGCGGCAGCACTGCAGTCTCTGCCTGATCGATCCATTTCGTCATGCCCCAGGCGCTTTCGTTGGACATACCAATCGCCCGCACCTTGCCAGCCTTTACGACCTGATCCAGTGCCTCAAGCACATCCATCATGTGGTCCAGCGTTTGTTGCCGGTTCTGGCTGGAGGGGTCGTAGGTCCAGTTCTGGCGAAACATGTAAGAGCCGCGGATGGGCCAATGCATCTGGTAAAGGTCAATAAAGTCAGTCTGTAGACGTTTCAACGATGTCTCGACCGCTTCGCGGATGACAGCGCCGTCATAGCCGCGCCCGTCGCGCACCCAGCCGGGGTTATTGCCTGACACTTTGGTTGCGATGACAATATCGTCCCGTCGCCCCGTTCTGGTCACCCAATTGCCGATCACCTGTTCAGACAGGCCCACCGTTTCCGCGCGGATCGGGTTGACGGGATACATCTCGGCCGTGTCGATGAAGTTGATGCCCGCGTCCAGCGCCATATCGATCTGGGTATGGGCATCTTTTTCCGGGGTCTGGTTGCCAAAGGTCATGGACCCAAGGCACCAATCGCTGACAATAATATCGGTGCGGCCAAGGGGGAGTTTTTTCATGTATCTGCCTCAAAATAGGGTTTCAGCAGGACCCTAATGTGCCGATGCCCAATGACAAGGGCACAAACGCGACGCGGCCTGTCGATTCCGCTCTAGTATCCCGCCAAAGCCCGGCGCAATGTCCGCCACATGCGCATGATGATTTCCTTTGCGGCTTTGTTTTTGTCGGTCGCCCTGTTGCAGCTTTCCTCTGGTGGCGTTGGCCCGCTGGACGCGTTGACGGGCCTGAGCGCGGGGTTTTCCACGGCTGAGGTCGGCTTTCTGGGTTCTGCGCATTTCTTTGGATTTTTCATCGGCTGCTGGTGGGCGCCGCGCCTGATGGGTAGCGTCGGGCATAGCCGTGCTTATGCGACCTTCACCGCTATGGGAGCAATCGGGCTTGCGGCCCATGTGGTCATCGCCGACCCTTGGTTCTGGGCGCTTTTTCGGATTGGATCGGGGATTTGCATCGCAGGCTGCTATACTGTGATCGAGGCATGGTTGCAGGCCAAAGTGACCAATGAAACCCGGGGGCGGGCTATGGGCAGCTACCGCATCGCGGATATGGGCGCGTCTTTTGTGGCGCAGTTCATGATCGGGGCGCTGGCCAATCTGGAAACCTATATCGCCTATAATATCTTGACGATCTTATGCTGTGCGTCGCTGTTGCCGCTCGCCTTGACGCGGATCCCGCAACCTGAAACGCCCAAGGCGACACGGTTGCGCCCTGCCCTTGCCTGGGCTTGTTCGCCGCTTGGGGTCGCGGCCGTGTTGGTTGCCGCTTTATCAAGCGCATCGTTCCGGATGGTGGGGCCGATATACGGGCAGGCGGTCGGGTTGGGCGCCGATCAGATTGGGTATTTCCTGGCCGCTTTCGTCGCGGGCGGCGCGCTGGCGCAATATCCGGTGGGCTGGCTGGCGGATAAATATGACCGGCGCTGGGTGATGATCGGTCTGTCGGTGGCCGCTGTTTTTGCCTGTGTTTTCACGGTTAGCACCTCCGGCAACGGAACGACGATGGTCTTGCTGGCCGCTGGCTTTTTCGGGCTCACCACCTTTCCCATCTATTCAGTCGCCACGGCCCATGCCCACGATTTTGCCACGTCAGATCAACGGGTGGAGCTATCAGCCGCACTCATGTTTTTCTTTGCAGTTGGCGCGATTGCAGCGCCCTACACCACATCCGCACTGATCGCGGCATTTGGTCCGGCGGCGCTGTTCTACTTTATCTCAGCCGGGCATATCGCTTTGATTTTATTCGGATTAAGCCGCATGCGGGTCCGTCGCGCGCCAGAAGACCGCACACGTTACATCTATGCCCCGCGCACCAGTTTTCTGATCGGCAGATTGCTGGGCCGCAGCCGGGATCGTTAGAAGTTGTAGACAACCGCCACCCGCGTTGTCGTCACCGCAGAGGTGAACGTATTGTTCATGAAATCGCGGATCAGCTCACCCCGGACTGACATGTTAGCCGATACAGTACGCTCGGCCCCGAAGCCGAAATTGTATCCGCCCGCGCTGTCCTCGCCGAAATAGTATTCGGTGATGCCGCCCCCAGCCCGGAGCGCGTAGTCACCCCAGTCATAGCTACCCAAAACCCGTACCCGCGCAGTGTCATAGTCGTTATCGCCGGCGACTTGCACGCCATACTCTGCCTCTCCAATGATGGAAAACGAACCTGCATCAATTTCCAATCCGGCAATCAGTGACCCCACCGTCTGCGCATCACCTGAATGCGGGAAGTGATAATCAAGGCTGCCGCCGACATAGACATCCTGCGCTTGCGCAACATTCGCAAGTGTCGCGGCCACAATTACGGGGATCAGCGTTTTCATGGTGTTTCTCCTGCGTGGGCGGGCTGTTGCATTTCATTTAGCCACCCTTGGGCCAAAACGCCAGCCACACAGCATCTGGTCACCGCCGCCTTGCCCCGCTAGATAGGCGGAAACCTATCGGGACGAACACCATGGCACGCCATCTGATCACATCTGCGATCCCTTATATCAATGGGATCAAACATCTGGGCAATCTGGTGGGCAGTCAGTTGCCTGCGGACCTTTATGCCCGCTATCTGCGCCAGCGCGGGCATGAGGTGCTGTTTTTATGCGCCACCGATGAGCATGGCACCCCGGCAGAGCTGGCGGCGGCCAAAGCCGGCAAGCCTGTGGCAGAATACTGCGCCGAAATGCATGCTGTGCAGGCGCAGATTGCGGATGGGTTTCGGCTGTCGTTTGATCATTTCGGTCGGTCGTCTTCACCGCAAAACCATGCATTAACCCAGACCTTTGCCGGGCGGCTGGCCGAGGTTGGCTTGATCAAGGAAGTGACCGAGGAACAGGTCTATTCCGTGGCCGATGGCCGGTTCCTGCCGGACCGTTATATCGAAGGCACCTGCCCCAATTGCGGGTTTGAAAGCGCGCGTGGGGATCAGTGCGACAATTGCACCAAGCAGTTGGATCCTACTGACCTGATTAATGCGCATTCAACCATTTCGGGATCGACCGAGTTGGAGGTGCGTGAGACCAAGCATCTCTACCTGCGCCAGTCTGAGTTAAAAGATGATCTTGCCGCATGGATCGATAGCAAGAAAGACTGGCCGATCTTAACCACATCCATCGCCAAGAAGTGGTTGAACGATGGGGATGGCTTGCAAGATCGCGGGATCACCCGCGATCTGGATTGGGGCATTCCGGTTAAACAAGGTGACCAAACGTGGCCCGGCATGGAGGGTAAGGTGTTCTATGTCTGGTTCGATGCACCCATCGAATACATTGCCTGCGCGCAGGAATGGCAGGATGCGGGCAAGGGTACGGATTGGGAACGTTGGTGGCGCACCGATAAAGGGGCTGATGACGTCACCTATACCCAATTTATGGGCAAGGATAATGTACCGTTTCATACGCTGTCATTTCCAGCGACTATTCTGGGCAGTCAAGAGCCGTGGAAACTGGTCGATTACATCAAATCGTTCAACTACCTCAATTATGACGGCGGCCAGTTCAGCACCTCGCGCGGGCGCGGTGTGTTCATGGATCAGGCGTTGGAAATCCTGCCGCCGGATTATTGGCGCTGGTGGTTGTTGAGCCACGCACCGGAAACGTCCGATGCGGAATTCACTTGGGAGACCTTCCAAACCGATGTGAACAAAGATTTGGCCGACGTGTTGGGCAATTTTGTGAGCCGCATCACCAAGTTCTGCCGGTCAAAGTTCGGCGAGGCTGTGCCAGAGGGCGGCACCTATGGCCCCGCAGAAGAGGCGTTGATCGCTGACTTGTCCACCCGGCTGCGCGCTTATGAAGGATTTATGGACGCCATTGAAGTCCGCAAGGCTGCTTCTGAATTGCGCGGTATTTGGGTGCTGGGGAATGAGTATTTGCAAGCGGCGGCCCCCTGGACCACCTTCAAGACCGATCCGGAAACAGCCGCGATGCAGGTGCGGGTTGGGCTGAACCTGATCCGGGTTTATGCAATTCTGTCAGATGCCTACATCCCCGATGCAGCAGCGGATATGATTGCGGCGATGCAGACAGATGATACCGATTGGCCCACGGATGTGGCTGCTGCCTTGCAGGCCCTGCCCGCCGGTCACAGCTTTACCGTGCCGGAAAACCTGTTCCGCAAGATCACGGATGACGAACGCGAAGACTGGGCCGCGCGGTTTGCCGGGACCCGCGACTAAGGTCGCGCCACGTCTGACAACAAAAACCGTTGGGCCGCCAGAATGCGGCCGCGATGGCGCAGTTCAATCCGCCATTCGCCGGGGATCAAAAACTGCTCTGATCCGATCAGGAACAGCACCGCCTCTAACGCGCCGGGTATGATCGGCTTGGTCGTGACTTGCGGTGGGCGCGGCCCGTCCGGGCCGTCAGGCAGATGTGTGATGATCTCGACCGTTTGACCTACCATATCGTCATCGGTGACGCCAATCGCCCGAAACCCAAAAACGGTGCCCAACGCCATGGGGACGGTTGATGCCCAGTCAACATGCGAAATTCCCGTGATTTGGCGGTCTTGGGCACCTTCGGGGGCGGTATAGATGAACCTGTAAGACCCCCGGTCCATGATTTCATACCAGAGCGCATCATCCCCGGAATTGGCGCATGTGTTCAGTGTCTCGGCCAGTGTTGCCAGATCGACTTGATCATTCGCATCGAATTGCAGCAGACAATCAGTCTGTGCGCACACAGCATTGGCGGACAAAAGCCCGCCAATTATCAGTCCCGGAATAGGGGCGCTGCGCTGTTTTACCACTGGAAGGAAACACCGGCTTTGCCTGCTGTCGTCCCTTCGGCACCAGCGATGCCGAAGTAGACAAGTGTTCCATTGCCGCCGACACGGCCCGTTCCGGTGATGCCAAATGCGGCCTCTCCATCATGAAAGCCCGTACCGACATTCATACGGAAGTTTGACCCTGCCTCCGGCGCGAAGACTTCCATTGCGTTTGCCATTGCAAGACCTTGGTTCATGTCGGTTCGCAGGTCCGCAATATCGGCGGCGTTTGTCGCAATGTCAGCGGTGTTTGTTGCGATATTGCCAGCGTTTGTGGCAATGCCTGCGGCGTTGGTCGCGATGTTTGTCACGTTCGCGGCGATATTGGTCGCGTTGGTGGCGATGTCCTGATCATTCGACTCAATGGCGGTCGTGTTGGCAGCAATATCCTGATCGTTTGACTCGATCGCAGTCGTGTTCGCCGCGATGTCCTGATCGTTCGATTCGATCGCGGTCGTGTTAGCAGCGATGTCTTGATCGTTCGACTCAATCGCAGCGGTGTTGGTGGCAATGTCCTGATCATTTGACTCTATTGCAGTGGTGTTCGCGGCAATGTCCTGATCATTGGATTCAATCGCAGCGGTGTTGGCGGCAATGTCTTGATCGTTCGATTCAATCGCGGTCGTGTTAGCAGCGATGTCTTGATCGTTTGACTCAATCGCGCTCGTGTTCGCCGCAATGTCCTGATCATTGGACAAAATTGCAGCAGTGTTCGCGGCAATGTCCTGATCGTTTGACGCAATGGCGTTCGTGTTCGCGGCGATGTCCAGATCATTCGACGCGATCCCGGCGGTATTTGCCACAATGTTGTCGGCATTTGTGTCTGCTTTTGTCTGCGCACCGTTTGCTGTGTTCTGCGCGTTGTTCGCGGCTGTTTGCGCATTGTCGGCTGTGGTTTGTGCAGTCCCGGCGGCAGTTTGTGCCGTCCCGGCAGCAGCTTGTGCCGCCGCCGCAGTGCTTTGGGCGGCATTTGCTGTTGTCTGCGCGGTGTTTGCTGTTGTCTGTGCGGCGTTTGCAGTCGTTTGTGCGCCGTTTGCAGCCGTCTGCGCATTATTCGCAGCTGTTTGGGCATTGCCCGCAGCGGTCGCGTTATTGGCAATATCAGATGCATTTTGGTTCACAGCAGTTTCAACTGCATCCATATCTGCATTGTCGCATAGATTGGTGGCTGTGCCGCCGGTATCCGGCGCGTCACAGGTAACGTTCAATGCCTGCGCTTGAACTGGCTGTGGTAGTGCAATCGATAGTGCGATGAATGCCGCAAAACCAACCGATGAAATTTTGATATTCGTTGTCATTTTATGCTCCGACCCAATGTTTACGCAGCGCAATTGCGTAGGCGGAGGTTCGCTCGTCAACAGGCCAGCACATAAAATGCGGCTTCAAACGCATAATACATCTCAATACCACGCTTTCCTAAACGACAACCGTCGGCCAACCCGGTCGTCAATGCGTGGGTTTAGATGAAAACCGCCCAAATCGATTCGGATTTTGGGTCCGGCGCCTAGAGCACGATATTGGCGCTGCTTCGGAAAAACATAGCCTGACTGACAGCAGATCGGATTTGGTCAGCACCGTAGGGTTTGGTAATGACGAAAGCCGGCTCTTTGCCCTCTCCGGTGAGCAGGCGTTCGGGGAATGCCGTGATGAACATTACGGGCGTGTCCGCAGCCATATCCAAGATATCATTGACCGCATCGATGCCCGATGACCCATCCGCCAGCTGAATGTCTGACAGGATCAGATCAGGCTTTTCGGTCGCGGCGAGTGCAACAGCCTGATCGCGTGTCGCGGCAGTGCCGGTCACGGCGTGGCCCATGGCCTCGACAATGTCCTGCAGGTCCTGGGCGATCATCGCCTCATCTTCGATCACCATGATCCGACCTACAATGCTTTGCTTCATTTCATGACGGGCGATGTTGATCAGATTGTCGGCTTCCGCCTCCGAAAGACCCATAATTTCGCCTATTTCCACGGGCGAAAACTCCTCGATCGAATGCAGCAATAACGCCTGCCGCGAATGCGGTGTAAGTGATTGCAAGTAGCTTTGCGCTTTGGCTGCCATCTCGTTTTCATCTGTCGGTTTTTGTTTGGTGTCCTCTTTCCAAACCCCAAAAAAAACACGGAAAAGGCCGACCTTTGCGGATGACGCATCCAGAATTGCCGATTGGTCGCCAAGAACATGCTCGAGCGCCGCCAAGGCGTATTTATCACCGGTTTCCTGGCTACCGGTCAAAGCACGCGCGTGACGCCGCAGGTATGGAAGGGTTTCACCCAGACGGGCTGACAGACCCTTTGTCATATCGGTTTTCGGCATTTCACTTTAACCTTTGCGTGCTTTGTGGAACATAATACAACTCAGCGGCGTTTACTAATAGACAACCAGCAAATTTTCTCAAGCGAATGAGCCATCAAAATGACGCGCCGACCAAAAAAACCGCAAGCCGAGCGCGACATCGACGAGAACCTGAGGCGGGTCTATCAGCGCGTAGTGGAAGAAGAGGTGCCGGATCGGTTCACACATCTTTTGGAGCAATTGCGCCAACAAGAGCAGGACCAAGACCCGGAGCCAGAGGCATGAAACCTGCGCTCGCCACGTCAGACCCGCGTGACGAAATCATCACATGTCTGCCGCAAATGCGTGCATTTGCACTTAGCCTAACGCGCAATCCCAGTGCGGCAGACGATTTGGTGCAAGATACTATCGTGAAAGCCTGGAAGAATTTTGATCGGTTCGAGGACGGGACCAATCTTCAAGCGTGGCTATTTACCATTCTGCGCAACACGTTTTATTCAGATTTGCGCAAGACCAAGCGAGAACGTGATGGCACCGAACTGCAGTTGTCAGAAGTTTCATTCGGTGATCCGAGCCAGCAAGACCACATCGCGGTCATGGATTTTGAAAAGGCACTTGGCATGTTGCCGACCGAACAACGCGAGGCGCTTGTGCTTGTCGGGGCAAGTGGGCTGACCTACGAGGACGCGGCGCGCACCTGTGGCGTGGCAATCGGTACAATCAAGAGCCGTATCAACCGCGCACGTGCAAGGCTGTCAGAGTTGCTTGGCTATGATGAGGTACACAGGCAGCAAGAAAGATGAAGCCGGGTTCTGATTGAAGTGACCCGATTGGCAAGGTGCCGGCACGTCAATATGCGCCGACACCCGTTATTTTCGTGGTCAGATGAACAGGTTTTCTGCACCACGTCTTGACAGATATTCAGCCTGACTTATTGGCCCGGCAGCACCGACCAGGGCACGGTAGGCGTCATAGCTTTCGACAATGCGCCGCCCCATATCGTCATCGTCGGCAACACCGCTTGTGACTTCAAAAGATACGCGCGCCAATTCGTTCCAGACGTCATCAGGCAGACGGGTCGGCTTTACGCCCGATTCTGCCAAAAGCTGCACCAAAGCCAAACCGTTATTGCCGTAATAGTCAGCTGTGTGATTTGTCATTTCCGCATCGGTCACAGTTTCGATCAGGGCCTTGTCGATGTCGGGCAAGCTGTTCCAGAAATCGAGGTTCATACCAACCGCGGCAGTCGTGCCGGGTTCATGGAAGCCGGGGTAGATGTACGTCGATAACAGTTTTTGAAAGCCAAACTGCAGATCGTTATATGGGCCGACCCATTCGGTCGCGTCGATGGACCCTTCGAAAAGAGCCTCAACAATCCCGCCGCCAGGCAGGACCACGGCATTTGCCCCAAGGCGGCTGATCACTTGCCCGCCAAGACCCGGCATGCGCATGGTCAGGCCTTCAAAGTCTTCCATGCTGGTGATCGGTTTATTGAACCAGCCGCCCATCTGAACGCCTGTTCCGCCAACAGCCAATGATTTGACGCCAAAGCCGGCATTCAATTCATCCCACAACGCCTGGCCACCGCCAAACTTGATCCAACCCGCATGCTCAACCGATGTCAGACCCAGTGGCACCGTGGTGAAGAAGTTCATACCCCGGTGCTTGCGCTGAAAATAGTATTCGGCCGAGTGATACATCTCGATTTCGCCTGCACCGGCGGCATCATGCACACCGAGCGGAGGAACCAGCTGACCAGCGGGGTAGAGTTCGACATTCAGGCGGCCGTCACTGCCGGTCGTGATCCCTTCGGCGACGCGCGCGGCGCTGTCGGCCAGACCGCCAAGGCCACCGGGCCATGACGTCGCCATGCGTACCGTACGTGGCGAACCCTGCGCAATGGCTGGTGTCGCAAGCGCCGCAGCACCGGTCAGCGCGGCGCCCCCGGCGAGCAACGCCCGGCGACGAGAGAGAGGTTTCTGAGTTTGCTGCAAATCTGGCATCGTCTTATCATCCAATTCATGTGTCATCGTGAAAGCGCCTGCTTGCGGCCCGCAAAGTAAGCAGCTTCGCCGATCTCGCTCCAACCGGCGACATCACCGATGAAGTAGAGGTAGGCATCACCGATATCAGCGCCCAGATCCCCTGAGTCGATGATCTCGAACATCGTTTCTGTGGATGCAGCGACTTGCGCATCCCAGATGTCTTGCGGCATTTCATGGGTCGTCACGCCGGGCGCATCACGCAGTGCCACAACGCTATCATGCAGCGCCTGATTACGATTGCGACCATGTTCCGCCATGATGCATCGTTCAAGGATCAGACGATCAGCATCGGATAGCCCATTCCACTTGGACAGATTGAAACCGACCGACAAGGCAGATGTTGGACGGCCCGCGCTGGGGGCTGTCATATGTGAAAAAATATCAAGCAATCCTGCATCTGCCATCTGGGTCACATTCAACCCCTCGAAAGCAGTCAAAGTTGACAAATCCACATCATCGGCGCGGATATCAATCACATCCGATGCCCCGATTGCCTGCATCACGTTCTTGCCGAGACCAACTGACCCAACCCGACCCGTGGCCAGATCTGCCACGCTATTCAGGGGCGCCCGCGACCAGATTGGCAAAGCACCGTCGTCGCCTGCCATGAAGGATTTGACGCCGTATTCTTCGCCAAGAATGTCCCACATGAAGCGGCCGTCAGCGACAAGAATCCAGCTTTCCAATTCGCTCGAGCTCATCCCGCCGGGCATCGATGAAAAGATGCCGAAGGCTGCATTCGTGTCAACAAATGCCTCCTCAGCGGCCATGTACATATCCGCACCGCCGGAAGATACGGTCGACAGGAAGCCAGCGGATTGTGCACTGGGCGCCTGTTGTACATCGATCTGGATACGTCCCCCAGACACACGCGAGACACGGTCGGCGAGGGACCGCGCGGCTGCGGGTCGATCAGTGATCATGGACATTACCGCAGCAGATTGTGCCGTGGCTGTAGTGCCCGAGACCACCATGGCACCCAAACCGGTGCCGAGTAAGGTTCTACGTTTCATATCAAGTGTTTCCTCACTTGCGGTTCCAAGGTGATGCAGTCACCGTCCGGAACCGGATTTTCATAATGGCGATCATTCACGGCTGCTTAACGCAGCCAGATTTCAACGCGCCGATTGCTTTCACGACCGTCCGCGGTTTCGTTGCACCCAACGGGTGCCAGCGGACCGTATGACGAAACCGACATTCGACCGGCCAGTGCATCGCCACCAACAGCGCCAACCAGCGCATCACGCACGCTTGTCGCGCGTAGCAACGCCAAACGCTCGTTCAGATCAAAACGGCCGACATCATCGGTGAAGCCAATGACCAGAATATCGCGATTACGCGCTTCGGCGCTGGTCAGGAAGTCGACCATACGTTCGACATCTTCGATCGATTTGTTGTCCAAACGTGCCGAGCCTGACGTAAAGCGGAAGGTTGTCGAAAGACGATCTGCGGTCGCCAAATCACGCGAGAAGTTTTGAACCAGGCCCAAACTGTCGCTGTTATTCGCCGACAAGATGGCTGATGTCATACGCGTGCCCTGCAAGCTAATCGGTTGGGTCACGACCGTCTGGTCCACATAGCCCACATTCTGGATCAGCGGTTGCGCATCAGGCGACGACATGAAGTTGATGAACTGGCTTTCCGTCGTTGTCTGATTATCATCACCTGTATAGGCGAACACGCGGCTACTGAGCGGGTATTCCTCCGCCTTGATGGCAAAATCGGTGGCATAGGCCAAGGGGCCGCATGTTTGACGAATGGGCAGAACCTCGCCCCCGCCGGTCTCAGAGAGGCTGGTGATCGTAATTGCAGTTTCATCCTGCTCGACGATCGATGCAGCTTGGCTTTCGCTGTCCGCACGTTCAGCAGAGCGGCGCAAACGGACCCGGTTCGGATCAAGCACCAGTTCGGTGAATGCCGCATCAGCCGAAGACCCTTCGGCAGGCAACAACATGCGGATTGGCGCATTGTCGCCGCCCAGTTCGGACCAGTTCCGAATACGCCCGGACGCGATCAGCGCCAATTCCTCAAGCGACACAGATCGCACCGGATTGCTGGGATGGACAATTGGAACCAGCGCATCAAGCGCGATAACACGTTCACGGCTCAAATCCCGTAAATCGGTACCCCCGCGTGCAACAATGCTATCTGCGATTGCCGCTGGAACGGCCGTTTTCGTGATTGTCAGATCAACTTGATCCGCTGTCAGCGCAGCAAATCCCGCGTCTGCTGCCTGCAAGTTGACGTCCACGGTGCCCGACCTTGTATTGGTCGCAAAATCCTGAATGTCGATACGCGCAACAACGCCGTTTTCGTCCGGAACCGATAGCCCCATCAGGTCGCGCGAGGCCGCAAAGCCATTGACCATTGTCTGCAGCAGTGCCGCTGTTTTTGGCTCTGTCACTGAAACGGTAATTTCAAGATTTGTGATCGTTTGCGGGCATGTGGCACCGGAACAGTTGGTGGCCGCACGCGACAAACGCAGTTCACCGATGTCTGTGCTCAGGATGTACACTTCCTCATCAAAGGAAAGCAGTTCTCCGGTGATGGACACAGCGTTGTCCTTGCTTGAAATCGTGACCTCGTCAGCATTTGCAACAAGCGGCGACACAGCCACGCAAGCGGCAAATGTCAGCTTTTGTCCTAGATACTTCATTAAGTTAACCTCGATGGTGGATTCTGGTGTCATGTTCGACACACTTACGCATAACCATCGGCGATAAACCGCCAATCTGGCGAAAAGATGATATCAATGCGGCGCCAGAGCCGATTGTTTCCGAAGTGTTAACATTGATTCATTTGTGGCTACCGGCCGCCTAAGTCCTCCTTTTAAACCTGAACGTGCAAAATTGAGGCGATTTTTTGTTTGGGTGAGGATTGTCTAGCAAGCTTGCCTACTGAAACAATGTGTCATCGCTCCATGCGCGATAGCGTTCAAATCACTAACGTATTGGCGCTTTGTTCTTTTCTTTGGCAAAGTTGATCCATGTCTGCATGTTGAGTATTTGGCCAACGGCGCCCAGTTGGTCAGACAGCTGACGCGGATCCGCCACGGATAAATCCGCCAACGAATCAATGCCCGATTGATTCAACATCCAGATCAAAGCATTTCCTGCACCCGGCAATAAGTGAAGGTCACCTTCCCAAGCGCTTTCATCGCTGGGGGTGGTCCGGTCTTCTTGCGTCCCGCTCGCAAAAACTGGTTCTCTTATGTCCGGCGTGTCGCCACAGTTTTCAGTGATCGGGTCAGTAGACAGGTTTACACTGGGCGTATCTGTGTCGCCCAGGTCGATATCAACGGCTTCACTGGTTTCGCCCCCCGGTACTTCGTCGGGCTTATGGAATTCCGGAGCCTCTTGAAACTGCGAATACTCCGCTTGTGGCACCTCCAAAACGTCGTCTGACGCTTGTTGCATAGGGACAATGACCTGATCATCCCCCCTCTGACCAGCTACAGATCTTCTGTTGGCCAGTCGTTCCTGTCTGAGCTGGGCCAACTGATCGCGTGCTGCACTACGTACCTCCGCCGCTTGATCCCGGTAACCCTTTTTTGATGTCATAATGTGCTCTCCGCATATGAATTCTCTTGATGTTTTGACGCGCACTTCGGCTCGCTCCAGTCAGCGAGTACATCCCCAACAAAACGACGGAACCGTTGCCGGAAAACCATGTGTTGATAAAGCGGCCGCATCGCTTCTGAGAAACCGCCAGGGTCGCTCGGATCAAATGTGATCAGTCGACCGGATTTGGCCAAACCTTCACAATACTCTTCCAGATAGCTGGTCGCGGCGACACGAGAGGCGAGATTGACGGCATGGCTCGCGGATGGTGTTCGATCAACACTATGAGACAGCACAAACCCGCCTTTCTGCCGCTCCCAAAGGGAGATCGTCAATGGCATGTCCGGGGTGGACATATCCGTATACTCTGCCGTCAGGCGACCACGAAATCGCAACGGTGGATTGCCAGCGCGCGTGACAACGGTGATGCCCCATTGCATGACGTTCCCGTCATCATCGGGCGGGGCATCTTCCGCATCCGATACAGCGTCACATATTGCCAGATCAGCGTTCATTCACCGCGTTCCTTGATCAAGAACTGGCATCTAACACGAACGTTGTTATCGAATAGTGAATCGCGCCCTTAGTGACGAAGCGGTTGAATCACGAAAGTTGCGTCTGGAAGAAAGTCCTTAAGAAAAGCCAACATCTCTGACGCTTCTGACAGATTGCTGAAGGTGTAAGACAAGATGTCAGAGCCATCTTCACGCACCTTCATTTCAATTGATCTGGCTGAATACATAACACCCCCCCGGGTTTTTCATAAAATGCCACCTATTGAGTTTCTAAGATGTTTTGTCCTTTCGGGCAATTGTTCGGATTTTGTTCATTTTTTGGCGCCATCACCGGAGTATACACGCCGATCTGATGCGGCGTGCCACAGTTTTAATGCCGCCGGAAGGAGCATCGTAAATATGAATGAGATAGGTCAACTGCTTGAAAATGAGGGGCAGTATGAATTTCGCGACCCAAGTCGCAACCTTGTGGTCCGTGGCGAACATCCTGAATGGGTTCTGACGGCTGCCGCAGAAGTTATTGGAAATACAAGCAAACTTGAGGCCGAAAGCTTGGTCGAAGAACTCAGCACCATGGTGGAGTTTGAGGCTGCAACCGAAATCGAGGTTGATGCAGCCAAATATGCGCTGAAAGAGCGGTTCGAAATCGTGCCGCAATGCCTCGTGACGCTCGGTCGTATCGACTACAAATGGGCGTCTATAGAAGGGCGTCAGAAGCTTGCGGATCAGTTTGGCAGTCAAACCGTCAGCCGCGTCCATGACATGTCTCTTACGCGCTCTGATTCGTTCCTTGCGAACGAAGATGGCGTCGACATGCCCGAATAACCCCAGTCACAAATCAAGGATCAAACGATGGAAATCATCCCTTTCGGTAGCCAGGATCTCGACAACATCCTCAGCCGCGAACCGCAGCGTGCGGAATACTTGCCATTTGGCGCAGTCATGCTGGATCGCAACGGCAAAATAACAAAGTACAACAAGGCGGAAGGGCTTATCGCCAACCGGACGCCTGACGAAATGATCGGCAAAGACTTCTTCAACGACGTAGCCCCCTGCGCCAAGGGCAAGCGCTTTCACGGCGAGTTTCTAAAGTTTCACAGAACCGGCCAGATCAACGTCATGTTCGACTACAATTTTGCCTACAAGGGCGCAGATGTAGGGGTCAAAATTCACCTCAAATCCCAACCTGACGGGCAGAACTGTTGGATGTTTGTAAAGCGCACCTAACGGATCTCATATCAGATGGCACAGTCCCTTCCATATCCTATGGTAGAAGTCACGATTTCGGACGGGCTGCGCCATCTGCTTGGGTCAACGCCAATCGACCGAAGGCCCCAACGGGCATGGCCGCGGCCACCATCAGGAATACAAAACCCGGCCTGCCGCACCGCAGTGCCCAAATGGAAATCAATCTCGCTGCGGCGAGATGGCCAACGTCCACTGACGTTTGAAGGGGATATTGTTGTGGATTTGTTTTGTGATGCCGGTACGCCCATCGGTGTCGTTAGGCAGACATTCCAAGTCTTCACGGCGCGCGACGGTTGTCTTTATGCCAGCATAAATGCCGCCCCGCCCGACAACCTCCCGGCCAGACCCGTGTTTCGGGCGACACAAGCGTATGACCCATCAATGCTTATTGCATTTCTAAGGGACTACCAGCCGGAGCAATGCTTTCAGATGGGTCAGCTTTTGGCGGGAATGCCGTCGCTGCAAACTGTTCAGATGGCACAACCAATGCGATCGGCCTTCGATGCAATGATCCGTGAGCTAATCGCGTCCCGAAATCTATAACCAAAGGAAAACAAGATGTCCTCATCCATGGAAATGCCACAAACCGACCAGGTCACCTCTTTACAGAACAACCCGGCGTTTGCTGCCAACGCAATGACCTATCGCATCAAACGTGCGGGTGCCCGTCCACTATCCTTTCAAGGCACTGAACTCGCGATGGCGATGAGCTATACGCCATCCCTGCCCTATTGGTATGAAATCAATATCTTCAGGACCACCGACCAACGTTTCGCGTTGGCGATCAAGCTTTTTTTTCAGTCCGCCGATGAACAGGATACTGCACAGGCCTGGATGTTCGACAATCTGGATGAGGCACTGAATATGATCGAGGCCTATGATGCAGGCGAAGACATCCGACTGCCTGTAATGCCTTCGACGGCTGTCGCTGCTGATCTCGCTGTCTATGCTGCCTTACTGCAAGCTGAAGTCGGGGCAATCCGCCACCATTACGCCAGCCTCGTTGGTGAGTTTTTTCATGACCTTCAGGGCCATGAGTAATTGATTTCCGACGATATATGCCAGGTGGACCCAAGGTTCAGAAGCTCTGAGTTACCGTCACAAATGGGTATGGAGCGTATCATTTCTGTTGATGCAATCCGCAGTCTTTGCCGAAGTCTCATTACAACCGAACAAAAGCGACTGGTTCGCGAAGGGCGGTTGAGCATGGCTCATGCTGCGGTGTTGCAAAATCCAAGGCTGACCGCCGCGGAATTTGATGCATTGGAGGTTACCGAAGAGGCATTGGGCTTCGACAGTTTGTCGGTTCAAGACTTGATTTTGGTGTTCAACAGATTTCTTGGTCTCCATCAAACCGGGATAGAGGACTACCTTTATGTTGAACGCAGACTGGGCGATTGGGTTAGGCTCATCGCCCAGCACCTTGACGTGATGGGAGACGATCAAAGTTTTACTTTTCTCACATCGGGCAGCACGGGTTCGCCAAAGGAGGTTACGCATACAGCATCTGCCTTTCTCAATGAAGCGCGCGCGCTAAAAGACATCGTGTTTTGCGAACTGCCCGATGGTGCGCGTTGCATAACAATGGTCCCTCCGCACCACATCTATGGTTTCATCTTTTCGTGCGTGATGCCGACTGTATTGGATTGCGCTGTCATCAATTGCTATGATGCGCCCGGATCAGTGTTCCGCCATGCCCAAGTCAGCGACTACGTTGTTGGAACGCCTTGGAATTGGCAATTGCTCAATCGGAGCGGACAGTTCTTCCCTGATCATGTACGAGGTATTGTTTCGGCGGGCCCGACGGATGCCGCCACGTGGCAGGTTGTCGAAAGGTGCAACCTTGAAACCCTGACCGAAATTTTTGGTGCAACTGAGACGGGCGGCGTTGGATGGCGGCAAACGATTACGGAACCGTTTCAGCTGCTTCCGCATCTTGAGCGTGATGGTGACGGTGTCTGCCGATCTGCAGGTCGGCAGACTGCGCTCGATATACAGGACAATCTGGACTGGACTGCAGAACACACCTTTCATGTGAAGGGGCGCAGGGATGATGTTGTTCAGGTTGGTGGGGTGAATGTGTCCCCGCGATTGGTGCGTGACACCATCGTGTCGTTAGATGGCGTACAAGCCGCTGCGGTGCGTTTGGGCACCGACCGGCTCAAGGCGTTTGTTGTACTCACATCGACGGAAGCCGTCGATCTGCAGGACATGGAGCTTGCGATTAAGGGGGCACTGCTTTTGAAATTTCCGGCGGTCGCCATCCCGCAATCCATTCGATTTGGCGCAGCACTGCCGCGTAACGCCATGGGAAAACTGTGCGACTGGGGCGACGCGCCATGCGCATAGCAACCACAGATCCAGATTAATTCAAATTAAACCAGAATCACTGACTCTCTGGTCTCAGATCGGGCTTTCATACAAATAGGGGATCGCAATTGACCGAACACGTCATGCAGGCAGAAGCCGCGATGGACGATTCTCTTGTTTGCTCTGGACCTGCGGGTCACAACCCGTGGTCCGGACTGTCACAGGGCAAGGCATTTTTTGAGGACGCCGCAATTGGATCGATCCTGCAACGCAGTTCCTTTTACGCCCGCACTGGTGTGCCCGTCCATTTCAGAGGCCCCGCGGGGCAAGGCAAAACATCGCTTGCGATAGCTGTTGCACGACGTCTCGGGCGCCCTATCGCAATGATGACCGCACATGAATGGATGACTGCAGATGACATGATCGGCAAAGAAGTCGGAACAACCAACGCCTCTGTCGTGGACAAATACGTGCAAAGTGTCAGGCGCAGCGAAACGCGGACCAAAGCAGATTGGCGTCAATCCATCCTCGCCAATGCCATGGAACAGGGTCAAACGCTCATTTATGACGAATTCACCCGTGCCACACCACAGGCGAACGGTATTCTATTGTCCGTTTTGGAAGAGGGTGTCTTGGTTTCGTCTGATAAATCAAACGAGCGTACCTACCTGAACGCACACCCTCACTTTCGTATCATCCTGACGTCAAATCCACGCGAATATGCTGGCGTAAATGATGCGCCAGATGCGTTGATGGACCGCATGGTGACATTTGACGTCGCGGCCAACGACCCGAAAACCCAAGCTGGCATTGTCTGTGCACGCAGTGGATTGGACAAAGGTATGTGTGAACGGATCGTACACATGGTCAACCATTTTCGTAACGGATCTGATGGTGCCCCTGCCACCTCGATGCGGGCCGCAATCATGATTGCGCGGATCGCAAAAATGCGGCTGCATACCAAAAAACTGTCCGACGCGTTTCTCGCGCAGATTGCAGCTGATGTGCTTAACGGAAGCCACGGCGTGTTGCCGGTTGAGGCCATCATCACACAGCTACGGCGCCCCTAGGAGCATGGTTAGGAAACAGCAATGAAACGCCCCCACATCCAAACCCCGAAACGACCGAGAATGGCGTCCAGCGCTGTTGCACGCAATTCCAAGGAAGCTGCGATGCACCTTGTCCGGCTCGAGTTCGACGCCGCACGCTTAAATATGGGTATCACCCAGGCCGAAAACCGTGTCGCAACCTACCGCGAAGAGCTCAAGCGCAACAATGATCAGCGCAATGCCCTTATTCACTTGCTCAAGGATTAAGGCGCTTTGCGTCAAGGATAGTGTCAATGGAACATGTGCCCGCCGTTCAGTTCAAAAGTAGCAACAAAGCCGGCGCTTTGAAAATGCTGGATGCAATCGATCATGCGAAAGATGCCTTTTTTGCAATGACAAACCTGACGGTCGACGCCGTTTCGTCCTGCGAAAAAGAAACTGATGGCGGTTGGAACGTGATGCTGGATGCGATCGAAAGCGCGGCGCGTATGGGCGATAACGACTTATTGGTGACCTATGAAGTGCGGCTGAGCGATGTTGGCGAGCTTTTGAAGTTTACGCGTATTCGGCGCTATCACCGCGAAGATCGGGACCAGTCATGAGCTTCGAACTTCAAGGTGCGGCGCATTCGGATGGCTTGGCCGATGTGCTTGAACGTATTCTCGATAAGGGCATCGTCATTGCGGGCGATATCTCAATC
The DNA here is from genome assembly GCA_947489445.1 of uncultured Paracoccaceae bacterium. Taxonomy (GTDB): domain Bacteria; phylum Pseudomonadota; class Alphaproteobacteria; order Rhodobacterales; family Rhodobacteraceae; genus Yoonia. The sequence continues at coordinate 44,969 of CANLDN010000011.1, read as the reverse complement.
TCATTGGTGGGGATTGAACTGCTGACGATCCGGCTTCGGCTTTTGATCGCGACTGTCGACAAAGCAAAAGAGATGGGCATCAATTGGTGGGAGGCGGATCCCCGACTTTCTGCACAAACAGATACGCTAGCCGCCGACAATGCCGCTCTGCTTGCCCGCATTGAACATCTTGAAACTGCGCTCGCAGCGACTGAGCGCGCAGAACAGGAATTGTCATGACCAAGAAAAAATCAGATGCTTTCGCACGCGCCGCGGAAGAATTAGACCTGAATATCAACGGTCTGATCGGCAATCTGGGCGAGGCTGTGACCGAAATCATCAACCGTCTGGATGATGGCCGATCCGGCGAGATTAGCCGCGAACATGTTTTCGACACTGAAAAGGGGCCAATCCGCGCGCAGGCTGGTATCCGTGTGAAAATGGGTGGCCTCGGCGAAGCCGTCAGAACGACGTCGAAACCGCGCCCTGTCAACCCGGACCGGAAGCATGCCACAAAACCGACAACGCCTGCCAGCAAGCCCCGTGCGCCAGCGTATGATTTGATCGAAGACAGTGATCGCTGGATTTTAGCCGCTGACATGCCCGGCGTTGTGCAGTCAGAACTCGTCCTGCACAAAGAGGATGACACGCTTCACATCAGTACAACGGGTGACCGGGTGTATCATGTAAAGGTGGATATCGGATCTGAATTTGATGTGGAGAGTGCCAGCGTCAGGTTGCGCAATGGCATCCTTGATCTGCAACTCCCAAAGGTACCAAAGCCATGAAGTATCTTTATGGCTTGATCGAAATGCAGGGTTTGCCGTCATCGCAAACCATTGACCCTTTGCCGATGACTTTGGGGCCGATATCCACCAGGCGCATCGACGATTGGACACTGGTTTACGGTGATTATGATGGCGAGGAAATCCTGCCAAAACGGCGGTTGATGCTGGCCCATACCAAAGTCCTTGAAACATTGATGGGTCAAGGAACGTTATTGCCTGCGCGCTTTGGGCTGTTGGCGGACAGTGATGCGGCAGTTGATCAACTAATCGGGCAGCGCAAGGCACAGATTCTGGCTGCATTTGACCGTGTCCGTGGCTGCGTCGAACTCGGAATAAGGATTTGTTTTGACCGGGATGTTGCACTGCTGGCCGCGTTGTCCGACAGCCCTGATCTGATCCGTCGGCGCGACGCATTGGCACGGCGCGGCGCGGAGGCACATTTTGAACGCGCCGAATTCGGGCGCTCGCTCGCAGAACATCTTGATCGGCGGCGTGGCACGGCACAAAAAAGATTGCTGGATGCACTCCGACCGCATCACCAGGCACATGTTTTGCGCGCACCGGAAGACGATGTGGAGGTGCTACGAGCCGAGTTCTTGGTCAAACAAGACGAACAGGCCCAATTCATCAACGCCGTTGAAGCGGCCACGGCGCAATGTACCTTTGCCCCAGGGGACGAGCCCAGAATTCAAGTAATCGGACCAGTGCCGATGTATAATTTTGTGCGCCTGTCGCTCAACGTCAAAAAGACAGAGGAAGCCACGTAATGGGCATGCTTGGTTCACTGCTGTTGTTGCCCGTCAAGGGACCAATGGACGGCGCTTTTTGGGTTATGCAAAAAATCCACGGGGCCGCGTTGGAAGAATTCAACGATCCGGCCACAATCAAGCGCGCCTTGGCTGCATTGGAGCAGGCGTTGATGCGTGATGACATTACAGAAGACGACTATGACAAGGCAGAAACCGAGCTGCTCCTGCGCCTCAAGGCAATCACATGAGCGTTGAGATCACACTATCACTTGAGGGGTCTGATGACTTAATTGCGGGGCGCGCCTGTATTCGGGTGCCGATGGATCAAATGTCGAAAATTGGCCTGCGCGCAGGTGATACAGCGGCTGTCACAATAGGGCGCACCACCCATGCCCGGGTTGTGCCGGCCCCCCGCGGCGGCAATGCCGCAAAAGTCAGCAATGATATTCTGACAAACGCGGAATTCGCGCCCGGCAAGGCCGCAAAATTGCAGCCAGCAAAATTGCCCAACCTCACATCGGTAATCTTTTGTGTAAAAGGTAAGGTGCCGCCGGATACCGCCGTAATGTCAGAAGCCCTTTTTGATGTGCCTTTGACCGAGGGCGACATGGTCGACGTTGTCGACCAAGCGGGGCAGCACACGTCACTTGAGGTGCAATCACTGACCCCCGCACCTGCCGGATTGTTTCAAGATCACACCGCGATCTCGCTCCGGACGGATCCGGATCAGGCGATCAGCTATAACGGGGTCGGCGGATTGGATGCTCAGATCGCACGTATCCATGAAATGGTTGCGGCACCGCTGTTACGTCCTGATCTGTTTGCCCGGCTTGGTATCAAACCGCCACGCGGCGTGTTGTTCAACGGCCCGCCGGGATCTGGGAAAACGCTGTTGGCGCGCGCGATTGCTGCGAATACATCAGCCGCGTTTTTTCAACTCAACGGACCAGAAATTGTATCAAAACACTATGGCGAAAGCGAAGCGGCGTTGCGCAGTATCTTCCAAGCCGCAGAAAAAGATCAGCCTGCTATCATCTTCATCGATGAGATCGACGCCATTGCTCCAAAGCGCGACGGTATGTCCGGCGAAAAACAGGTTGAACGGCGGATGGTGGCCCAACTTTTGACGCTGATGGATGGTCTTGATGATCGCGGCAATGTGGTTGTGATGGCGGCCACAAATTTGCCGGACAGTCTGGACAGTGCCTTGCGCCGCCCAGGTCGATTTGACCGCGAAATCAGCTTCCCGCCACCAGATGCCAAACAACGCGCAGATATCCTTGGCATCCATTTGCGCAACGCGCCCTTGGCCAGTGACGTGGCATTGGCCGATCTGTCGGAACAATGTCATGGCTATGTCGGCGCTGATTTGGCGGCACTCGCTCGAGAGGCATCACTGGCTGCACTGCAGCGCGCGGTGCATGACGCTGGCGGCGAAGACGCAGTGGTTCCCGCCGAACTCTTCATCACTCAGGCGGACCTGGAAACCGGGCGTTCACGCACCATACCCAGCGTCTTGCGTGAAACCCATGTGCGGCGCAAAAGCATAACCTGGGCAGATATTGGCGGCATGGATCATGAAAAGAACGCCCTGATCGAAGCTGTCATCTGGCCCCTTGAACACGCAGCCACGTTTGAGGCGATGCAGGTAGCACCATGCAAGGGGATTTTGTTGTCGGGGCCGCCAGGTAGCGGTAAAACCCTGATCGCGCAAGCGCTTGCCAATGAAAGTAGGATGAACTTCCTATTTGTCCGCCCATCAAAAATTATGTCCCAGTTTCTGGGCGAAGCCGAACGCGCGATTGCCGACGTGTTCAACCGGGCGCGCCAATCGGCCCCCACACTGATATTCTTTGATGAGTTGGATGGGCTTGCCCCCCGGCGCGGCGGCAGTGATGGCGTCGTCACGCGTATTGTGACACAGCTACTTGCAGAGCTTGACGGTCTGGACAGTAACCAGGGCATTGTAGTTGTTGGAGCCACGAACAGGGCCGCAGCGATTGATCCGGCTCTCACCCGACCGGGCCGGTTCGATATGGTCCTTCCCATCCCTTTGCCAGATCAACAGGCCCGTCTTGCAATCTTGAGGGTCCACGCAGGCACGCGACCGCTGGATCAGGATATTGATCTAGACGCCCTTGCCCAACAAACCGACGGGTACTCCGGCGCCGGATTGGCCAATCTTGTCCAAATGGCGGCCAGGTCGTCGCTGCGACGCGCACTGACGGCAAAGGGCAATGACCCCGTGATCACGACCGATGACTTTGCCACCGCATTGAACGCGGACGCGGCCAGTAGGTTGGCGCGCCAGTCAAACCACATTTCTTCAGAGGGTCGTAGTAATGTCCCAATATGATTTGATCGCCCTTTTGCCCGGCTACCACGATATCCCAGAACGGCTGAATGTGCGCGTCCACCATGTCGCGGATTTCACCATCATCATGGAACGTGAATGCAGTCCAGTGTTGCGCCTGCCACAAAGCCGAAAAGTAGAGTTACGCGGGGCAGCGCGGCGGCAATCCGTGCTTGAACAGTTAATGCCAATCGCCACGGTATTGCCTGTATTGCCGCGCCAATCACTACGGGTTTCAGACGCGGAAGCAATGATATTGGCAAACACCGCGTATCTGGCGCAATTGCAAACAAAGCTGGTTGGCAAGGTTCAGTATCAATTGATCGTTGACTGGAAGAGTGAGGGGGTCTTGGCACAATTTCGACACTCACCCGAACTTGCGCCCTTATTTGATGCACCTCTTATCAATCCGCCAATGCTGGAACGCGCTGTCACGGCGCTCAAAATGCGTCTGGTTGTCGAAATTCAGGGCTTGCTTGCAAGCATCGCAAAAGATCTGATCACGCTGCCAGGTGAGGCTGAAACAGTGTTCAGCGCGGTTCTTCTGATCGACGAAACCGCAACGATGTGGCTGGACCGGGCCGTCGAAGCAATTGATGACATCTGGACCGAAGGTCTGCGGATCCGTCAAATCGGACCAGCGCCCGCAGCATCATTCAACTCGCTGGTTTTGGAAAACGTGACCGGCTCTATGCTGAAAGATGCGCTGCGCTTGTTTGACTACAACTCAATGCCAGACTTGTCACAGATCACCACAACCAAGAAACGGCTCTTGCGACAGTCAGATCCGGCAATCGCCGATCGTATCCGTCGCGCCGCGGATATACTTGTCGCAGGAACGGGGCTGGCGCAGCCGGAACAAGGCTTTCCGATGTTGAAAAGCTGGTCAGAAGGCACCGCATCGCTGCCAGACAACAATCGTCAGGTCGCTTGAAAATGACCGTTCTCCTTCATGCCATTGCAGATATACTTGGCTCGCCAGAGGATGTTGGTGGTCAGCACAGGTTGTTACCGGTCGCCGGGCTGACCGCGATTGTGACCGACGTGGATGATCGAAAGCGGGACACCACAGAGGACGACATGATTGCCGCCGCAATTCGACACAATGCATTGTTGGCGCGCTACATGGATGATGGCACCGTATTGCCGGTTAAATTCGGAACGATTTTGTCATCCGACGAAAGTATTGCGCGTCATGTCGCAGATCACCTCCAAACCTATTCAGAACAAATTGAACGATTTCGTGGTTTGGGGGAATACAGCATTCACTTGTCCATTCTGCCGCATCAAGACAGTAAGAACAAAGAAACACCCATCGCTACGGGACGCGCGTTTTTGCAAAAAAGGCTGTCGGCTCGTGTCAAAAGGGAAACGCTGGGACAATGCAGACGGCAACTTGCCCGGACACTCTTGGCTCAGACTGAAAGAACGGTCCAGTGTATCTGCCCAGCTCAGAAACCCACAAACCAAAGATTGATTGACATATCCGTCCTTGCGTCGCGCGAGCAGATCGACAAGCTTTTGACGATCGGGCGTGATTTTGCTCAGGAAACCCAGGCACTGGGCCTTCGGCTGACCATGCGCGGCCCTCTGCCGCCCTATAGCTTTGTTTCTACAGAACAAAATCGGGAGGAATGCGATGTCGCTTGATGTTGATTTTGCGTCTCCCGACGATGCATTGACAAGTAGCGACGGGCGGCTGGTTGATCTTGTGGATGGGCTTTTGCGGCACGGCGTTGTCATTCGCGGCGAGTTGTGGCTGACGGTGGCCGATATTGATCTTGTTTTCCTTGGGGTTGACCTGATGCTGGCATCGTCGGACAAGATCGCATCGGATCGGCAGTCCGCGTCATGTGGGTGATCGGCTGGGTCACAGCAGAAAAACCGATGCCGGGCATTTTCACCGTTCCTGTCGGAACACTTCATGTACTGGTTGCGCACGAGGTGCCGGACAGCACCCGCGCCAAATTGGCGAAACTGCAACAGCTTTTCAAAGCCGGCCTTGATTTTGTTCCGCTCGCACCCACGCAACATACGACCTTGCAAGACGCGATAACCTATACAGAACAGCATAATGAAAGCATCGTGCAGCAGATTTCCGCCTTGTATCGCAAAGGGCAGTTCACTCTAACGCTGGCAGCGCCCATGCGTGACGGGGTCCCGCGCCATACCGGAACCGGGCGGTCATGGTTGCGCGGTAGAATACAGTCGCAACATCAGAATGACGAAGCATATTCATTACTGACACGGCTCGCAGAAGGATATCTGTCCCGCCAGACACAGGCCAAAAATGCGGTCAGATGTGATGTGTTGGTGCCACGTCATGATGTAACGACAGTGATAGAGCGGATCAAGAAAGATGCTCCGGCTTTCCCGCAGCATCGCAAGCTGACGGTTAGCGGCCTTTGGGTCCCCCTCAGCTTTGCAGGGCAACATTTGCATCAGGGTGCTCATGCCTGACATCGGATCCATTGAACTGGCCAGCGGCGATATCAACGCTTTCCTAAATGGCGCGACCAACGGCACAGGTCGGGTGGCGATCGACCCTGAAACGGTTGAGCAGGATTTGGCAAAACTGGTCCTCGGGTTGATGGAATTCTTGCGACAATTGATGGAGCTTCAGGCCATCCGCAAAATGGAAAACGGGCATCTGACCGAAGATCAGGAAGAGCAGCTCGGAACCACATTGATGCGCGCTGAAAATGCAATCTACAAGCTTGCAAATCAGTTTGGGCTTAAGCCGGGCGATCTGTCTCTTGATCTTGGTCCGCTCGGCAAAACGATTTGAGCGGGCTTAAACCGTTTTTAAGTTAAGTTCGCTATCGGTTTTGGCGAACGGTAGCCAGATCCCCCGCTGCATTAGAACAGATTGAAAGTCGCCCTGATGGAAACCAGAACACAATTGGAATTACTGCGCGACTGCGACCTTGTGCATTACATAATTGATGAACCCTCTGACAGTGGTGCTATCCTGGCGGCGGCGGCCGAAAATGGCGTATTCGTGGCCGCCCTGGCGGATGGGCGGATCGTCTTGGCTGATGCGCCTGGTCTGCCTGACCATATTCGCAGCAGCGCGATCGCGCTTGATCCCGTACAACGCCAAAACCATACCGCAGCCTTAGAGCCGACGTTCCAAACCAGTCGAGAAGCATCAGGTGATCTAGCTGCAGTGCTCGATAAGATCAGCACCCAAATGGATCAACTTCTTCGGTTCAAATCATCGGAGCGGCAGGATGGTCCTTTGGACAATCGATCGACCGACAACACCCAAGATGAAGCGATGAACCCAAACGCCCAGTCGCTGAGCACGATCATCACAAAGCTCGATCAATTGCAAAGCGACCTGCATCATACTGACCCATCAAACGTTCTTGCCGAAATCCTTGCCCAACTCGCCCAGCGCTCTGCTTCACTAACGCCGACTGTCGATATGGCCCCCATTCACCAGTCCATCGCGCGCCAGGGAACGGCAATGGCGCATGTGATCGCGCGGCTGGAATCTGTTTGCGCAGCATTTGAAGCGCGACATACGATCGAAGCGAACATAGGCGATCTGTCCACCGACAGTTTGGCCGTCATCACGACTGCTTTGGCCGCAAACACCGACCTAATAAATGCACAGACCACCCAGAATGATGAGTTATTGCAGCGCATCAAACATATGGCGGACGTCTTGCAGAAACTGCAAATCACCGATGTATGTAAGCCAGTTCTTCCAAATGACATCACCGCACAACGGCAAACATTTGCACGTTTTGGAACGGCATTGAACACCGCCATCTCTCGACTTGAAGTTGTGACAAGTGAGTTGGAGCATCCACGTGAATCTGACGGGCTTGCATCCACCTTATCCGGCATCGCGGATCGTTACTTTACGATGTGCGAAGGTAATCGCGATCATCTGGCTGACGATCTTATCGCCCAACTGAAAAGTCGGCTGGGCGATACCGTCATCGCGCCAACAACCATTCAATCAGCGGATCCATCTGAAAAGCTGACGGAATTGGTCGACGATTTGCGATTTGCGACAGCCGAGCTTTTGGCAGCTCATACCCTAAAAACGGCGCGGGCGAGCTAAGCCAGATTACTTCAATTTTACGCAGTTTCGCTGCCGACATCACAAAAATCTCTGTATGGTCACGGTTTGTTATTTTCGAACGCTTACAAGGGTCTAAGGTGTCCTGCACGGGCAACCCACGGATGTCACTATTGAGGATATGAACATGGCAATCGAAAAAAACGTTGCATCGGCGTCTATCGCAGAAGTCGTTGATCGCATCTTGGATAAAGGCGTCGTCATTGATGCTTTCGTCCGTATTTCACTCGTCGGTATCGAACTTATTGCAATCGAAGTCCGCGCCGTCGTTGCATCGGTCGAAACCTGGCTGAAATATGCCGAAGCAGTTGGCTTGACCGTCGATCCGGCTGCAGCGTAAAGCTAAGAACTGGGCGGGGGAATGTCGACAATCGCCGCGGCGATCATCTCAATCTCCTGCCCAAGCGGACGGTCAGTTGTGATAACTTCACTCTGTTTCCGCACAAAATGCCTCAAGGCCTTAGCATTGGGCGAGAATTCCTTTTTCGAACCTTCACTTATGCGAATATCCATAGCCTGCGCCACGGCGATGCACATTATCGCTTGAATTTGCGACAATAGAACCAATTTGTCGCGCACCAGCCGGGCCGCAATCGTGCCCATCGAAACAACATCCTGATTTGCCCCGTTGGTCGAAATGGAATGTATCGATGAGGGGCCAACAGATCTGATTTCTGCCAACAGGGCAGTTGCTGTTACCTGCGCCCCCATCAAACCTGAATTCAACCCCGGCTGCCCTTGATGCAAGAATGCCGACAAGCCGTTGTTGAGTTTTTCATCAGTCAGCCGGGCGATCTGCCGTTCAACAAGCCCAGCCAAAACCGCAATTCCCCCCGCCAACGCATCAGATGCAAGACCAATATGCTGCCCCATGAAATTACCTCCATGAAGCGCAATCGCATCGTCTGCGCTACTTGGAAAAATCGGGTTGTCCGTCACTGAACACAATTCATGCTGCACAGTCTTTTTATGCCAATCTGCCAGATCAAAAACAGCGCCAATAACCTGAGGCGCACAACGCAAACTATATGCATCCTGCCCCGTGATGTCCTCGGTCCAGCCCCCTCGGCCAGTCAGTACACGTTCGGATATCGGTTTGCGGATAATCCATTCACTTCCGGATAAATGTTCACGTAGCTTTTCGGCGACAAAAATCTGTCCTGCATGTGGCCTCAGCATCCCAAACGCGGCGTGCCAGGCTTCAATGCGCCCACCCAATACTTCAGCCATAAGTGCTGTTGTCGCCATCGACCAGTGTATTGCGTGGGTGACCTGCATCGTGTTGAAACAGGCTAAACCAGTCATTGCCGAGGTTCCGTTTACCAGGGCCAAACCATCGCGATCCGCAAGGCTCAACGCCGGCAGTGACAATGATGATAAGACAACGGTTGCTGGAACGTTGGTGCCATTCTCATTCAGAAAGTTACCGCGACCTTGAAGGCATAACGCTACATGGGCCAAAGGAGTGAGATCGCCGGAAGCCCCAACAGTGCCGCGACAGGGGATTGCTGGAGCGAAGCGAGAGTTTAACACAGCCACAAGCATATTGATCAGTGACGCAGACGCGCCTGACGCGCCTTGCACGACTGACATCAAACGCGCCAAAACAATGGCTCTGGCTTCAGCCCAGCGAAAGTTTGGGCCAATCCCACTCGCGAGATGATGGATCAAGTTTTGTTGAAGCGCGATTCCATTATCTGAGCTAACCAAACGATTGGCGAGCGGGCCAAACCCCGTTGTAATGCCGTAAACGTGGCGGTTTTCATTAATGATCCTCTGAAGACCATCGTGCGAAGCTGCGCATCTTGCATAAGCGCCGTCAGTCAAGCGCACGTTCATCCGACCGTTGGCGACCAATACGGCATTCTCGATCGAAATAGCGCGATCAATCAGAAGAGAACCTGTTTCGATCTTCGACAAATGCTTCATAGCCAACTCCAACCTGAACAACGGTGTTAAAGTCGTTTTGGTTAATTATGACTTAAGGCAGCCTGACGATTACCAATCAGTCCGACAGCTGCGCGTCAGGCGAATCTTGGGACTGCAGTGCAGCTTGATAGATTGCTGCTTCTTCTGCGAGGTTTATGCACTGCAAGACACGTGAATTTGCCCCTCTGCCCAATTGCACCAGCGAACCCACTTCCTGGCTTTCGCCTGTTTCGTAGCGGTGCTGCCAAGCGGAGACTTCAATGCTACGGACACGATTAACCGCAAAGCCAACTTGTTTCCCGCCTTGCCCAACGATCAACACGCGAGCATCAACGATCGCCGCACGATCAAAGGCTGCATCCTCATTCAAATTGATCAAAGGAATGGAATGACCTTCGTGCGCAAAAACCCCTTCGACCCCTCGTTGCCCTTGCAGCAATGGCGTCAGTTCCGTTGGACGGGGTATAATACGTACGACTTGGCTGAGCGGGGTAGCCATGGGTTCTGCTATATCAAACAGAAGGTACCTCTCGCGCGAACCTGATGCCGCTTCATTTTCGGATGCCTCTTGCCCATCATTCGTCTCTTCCGTCGGACCATCCGACAGATCGGCAACTGCGACGAGGCCTTGATCCTGCCGAAGGGCCACGCCGTCTAGCGCATATATCTGAGACTTGTCTGCCGCAATCCTGACACCGGAGAGAAAGTCGTTTTGCTGCGCGATCACATCGGGAAGCGGGACATAGCTATCAGGATCGATCGCTTCAATTGTATTGATCGCATCAACAGCAAACCCGAGCAGGCGATTATTGGGAAACTTCAGAACGACGGTTTCCGCATCTTGATAATGCTTGTGACAACCAACACCGAAAACCCCCACAGTGCTCATCACCGGCACGCGCCTATCATGATATGTGATGCTTCCAAGGCAGTTACCTCCGGTCATCGAGCCTTGAATAATCTTCTGGCGCGGTACTGTGCCGTAAACTTCCGTTGCGCCAATAGAAAACAGGGCGCCGCCAGCCTCAAAGGTCAGCATTTGAAGTCGAGCGGTGTCGCGTTTGTCCACCTGCTCAGTCGATTTCGCCTTAACTGATAGCGTATCAACCATGGTGAAAACGCGCGGCACATCTAGTACGGTTGTGACCGTCCCGTTATCAAGAAAACCACCCAAAACAACGCCAGGATCGTGCGCGGCCATACGGTCAAAAACGCGCATATCGTCGTCATGCACTTGAGCCAAGCCAGTGATTTCGTCGATCCCTATCCCCATCAATTGCCCTTCATGACGCAATATCACGGCAAACTGTGGTTCACGAATGGCCGTCCCAGACCCGCAAATTGACGATGGATCCAAAACAGGGATGAGATCACCGCGCAGATCGAGCCCTCCCAGTAAGCTCTGAGAGTCCATCATGATGGGCGATAGCTTACGAATTGGCCCCACAACCTCTGCCAGTTTTTCAATCGCAATACCAATTTGCGCAGACCCTACACGCATGGTCCCATAAATCTTGCGCTTACGTTCAGCCATGCTGGGGTACCTAACTCGCGACAGATTGACCAAGTTCGGATACTAACTGCAAAATCTTGTCGCCCGCTTCGTGCTGTTGATCCGTGCGCCCAGCCAACGACGTCAGTAAATCACGGTCATCACTAATCCGATCAGATTGCGCCATAAGCGTCTCTAGCGCCGCATTTGCCCGCTCCGCACCCGCGCTGAGGTGCTGCGTCGCTGTTTCTACATGCCTGCTTATGCTGCGCGCAGCTTCACCATTACGCTCTGCTAGTTTACGCACCTCATCGGCCACGATCGAGAAACCGACACCATGTTCGCCAGCACGGGCTGCTTCGATGGCTGCGTTGAAAGCAAGCAAGTTGGTTTGCACGGCGATATCACTAATCACCTCAACGATTTCCGCCACCTCAGTAACGGCTTCGCTTGCACCTTTGAATGTTCCCAATCCGTTCGCCAAATCACTGTGCCCGGCCAGAACCGCATCCTTTGCCTCGCTCTGGGTCACCGACAAATCGGAGGCACCGGCTTTGATCGCCCGGCTCTCGGACTGCAAAATCTCAAGTTGGCTGCTCACCGCCTCTGCGTTTTGTGAGGTTAGGCGTTCTAATGCAACATGATCTGAGACGTCGAACGCGAACTTCACAACCCGCATAACATTGCCTTCCAAGTCGAGAATCGGGCTATAACTTGCCTGGAGATAGACATCACGATTAAATCGACCTACACGATGCACCCGTCCTGTCTGCGGCTCGCCGCGCTGCAATTTCGCCCAGAATTCCCGATATTCCTTTGATTGGATATGATCGGCGGTACAGAACATGCTGTGGTGCTGCCCGGTGATTTCGCGCATCGAATAACCCATTGTTTTCAAAAAAGGTTCATTCGCCACCAAGACATTGCCATCAGGGTCAAATTCGACCACCGACTGCTCCATCGTCACCGCATCCCATTTACTTTTGAATTCAAGACTGCGTAGTTTTTGTTCTGTGATATCATTCGCAACCTGAACGATACGGGTTGTACGGCCATCAATATCAAGCACCGGATTATATGTTGCTTGCAACCAGACATCCTGGCCTTTGGCATGTGCGCGTCGATATTCCCCTGCGTGATACTCTCCGTTACGCAGATTTTCCCAAAACGCCGAGTCCCTGCCTTTGTTTGCCTCGTCACCTGCGAAAAACATTGAATGGCTTTTGCCGCGCACTTCTTCAAGTGTGTAACCGAACAGGTCCAAAAAGCTCTCATTGGCTGAAATGATCCCGCCCTCATTGTCATATTCGACAATCGCCTGAGATCTATTGATGGCGTCCATATGCCCTTCCAGATCAGTTTGCAGGATCTGAGTATCCGTTACATCAATAAAGAACGCGACAATTTTCCACCACGCCCCCGTGTCATTGAAAAGCGGGACATAGGCGGCACGTACCCACACGGCCTCTCCGTCAGCACCAAGACGTTCAAACTTGCCGTAAGCGGCCTCTCCGTTATTCAGTTTATCCCAGAATTCAGTATATCGCGCGGAACTGACAAAGTCCTTCTTGCAATAGCTACGATGATTGGTGCCAATGGCCTTTTGTGGGTCTGCACGAAATGTTTTGCAGAACGTATCATTGGCATTCAGAATGTTCCCCGCGCGGTCAAACTCTGCCATTCCGACAAAGCTGCCCGCTGCCGTGTTCTTGGCCGTCGCATCCAGCAAGGTGTCGTGCTCTTGAGTGATTTCGCTCGATACTTTTACTATCTTGGTTAGTTTGCCGTCGGCATTCATGATGGGCATCATCGTGCTGAGCGCCCAAACAACGTCTTGTTCCTTTGTCCGCTGTTTGATGCGTACATGCCGCGTCTCGCCCCGTGCCAAGGCCGCCCAGATGTCCTTGTTTTTGCTGCTGCGTGCATATTCACGGTCGCAAAACCGATCATCATGAAAGCCAATCACGTCCTCATCAGCATGGCCCAGCAACCGAAGCATGTTGTCATTCATCGTAATGACGTGACCGTCAGGATCGTATTCGCAGACTGCCAGCTCTTCCCAAATCGCATTGCTGCGCTCCAACGCCACTGAAGAACGGTGCGCGTCCTCTGTCACGTCCATGACGCATTGGATCACCTTGCCAACATGACCATCAGCATCTTTGACGGGGGCATAAATCGATTGCAGCCAAACTTCGCTTTCCATTGCGGTGACGTGTTTGTAACGTCCCTCAATCGAGCGTCCCTGACGCAGCTTATCCCAGAATTCGATGTATTCCGCTGTCCCAGACAAATCCTTTGGCCAGAGCCGATCATGGTTCCAGCCGACGATGTCCTCTCCAAATGCTTCGAGCGCCATTACCGCACGTTCATTGGCGGATAGAACATTTCCATCCATATCAAATTCGATCACGCCGATTGCGCCGTCCAACTGACTGACCGCAGTGTCTTGGGCAGCAGCAGCGGCACCGCCCATTGATCTGGCCGATATGACGATGTGATCTGCTTCTAGTTGAGCCAGCTTCATCGAGACCTCGACACTCAGATCCAACGCACCAACCAATTTGCCGTCAACAGTGCGCGCAGTACCAGATTTTACATCCTCAAGCAGCGCATTTGGGGCCTCTCCCGCGACCTGCACCATCAGATCAAATTGTGGCGCATCACCATAATCCAGATCCAAACCCAATTGCATCAAAGCGTCGGAATTGGCGTCGATCAATCGTCCATTGCTAGCGTCAAAAAGTAACAGCAGGCTATCGTCCAATAGCGCCCTAGCGACCGGATTTAGCATTGACGCCAAAGACGGGGTAACCGTCGAAGCCTGTGCTTCAGCCTCTATTTCGGTTTCGACTTCAATGGGATCGGGATCAGCAGACATGAACGCACCTAAATGAGTGTTTGCCCGATCCCTAAAGACCTTAGGTTAATACTTGGTTGGCGTTTGCCGCCCCAATACCAAAATTGCGTCTCACCGACCGTTGACCGGGCCAGCCAACTGCGGCAATGGTCATGCTAAATACAGGGGGTCGCAATGATCATCGGGCATATCGGCGCACGTGCGGGCAGCAAAGGTGTACCAAACAAGAACTTTCGGATTCTGCACGGCAAGCACCTTATCGACTGGTCGCTTGATCAGCTTTTTGCCTCTGATCGGGTGGACCATGTCGTTGTTTCTACGGATTCGGAGGAGATGTACGCCCATGCCATCAAACGGGGCTGTTTGGATATTGGCCTGCGCCCGGCGGAGCTTGCGACAGACACCGCCGCCAAGTGGCACGTCTGGCAGCACGCGCTGGCCGAAGTCGAAAAACAAACCGGACCCGCGAGCGCCTTTCTTGATCTGGATTGCACATCACCGTTGCGCCTGCCCGAAGATATTGACGCCGGTCTTGATCTTTATGCCCAAGCAGCGCCTGACATGGTCATGTCATGCTGCGAAAGCCGCAAGAACCCATATTTCAACATGTTGGAAACGGATGAAAACGGTGGGCTGCATGTGTCCAAACCGCTTCCTCATGGGGTCGTCGCCCGGCAGCAAGCACCAATGGTTTATGACCATGTGGGGCTGGTTTACGTGGTCAAGCCTGACTATCTGCGCCGCGCAAAAAGCCTGTTTGACGGGCATGTGATACCATTGATCGTCCCCAATGAACGCGGCCTGGACGTAGACAGCCCCTTCGATTGGGAGGTCATCGAATTCCTGCTGGGACGCCAAATTGCGGACGGCTTAAGGGCACCGGCCTAGCGCCACCCCTGCCAAGGCCAAAGGGCTGCCTGTTTGGCCGCAAAACTGTCCGTCAGCGCCGCTGGATCATATTCAGTCCTGATCCAGTCATCGATTGTGATCGGTGAACGCGCCAGCCGGGCGGCATAAACATCCAGAAAATGATCCAAAATGCCGGTCTTGGTACGCCGGATATGCAGATACCTGAAACTCAGTTGTTTGCGCGCCAGTTCCAGCGGCGCATCCTCATACATCATCAAATAAATGGCGGCCGCCAAACCGGTGCGGTCCGCACCAGATTTGCAATGCATCAAGAACGGGCGTTCTATCGTGTGAAAAGCTGCGATCAAATCCACCAGCTCTTTCACACGTGGGGCACGTCGGGCTGCCATCTGGGTCGTCACCAGAGTCATTCCCAACACTTCACAGCTTTCGACTTCGAACAGGTAATGCGGCTGTTGCGCCACACCACGCAAATTTAGAACCGTCTTGATACCCATCGCGGCATAGGCTTCGAACCGTCCATGATCGGGGTGGTTAGACCGATATACTCCCGATGCAACCGAGGCAAAGTTGTGCCAGCGTTTGCGCAAAATCCCATGGTCCAACCAATTGGCATGCCACTGAGACCGTTTCCGCTCTTGCGGGTCGGTGATATCGCGCCCAAAAGAACCACGAAATTTGCGTTCCTTGCGGTCCAGCACTTTTATCAGTTTTCGGATCATACGCGCCCCGAGATACAGTGGTGCGATGTCACTTGGACCATGCCCGGACGTATTGCAATGACAAAGGGCCAATTGCCTCGCTGTGCCAAACGCCATAGATATCCGGCAACACCAGATGCAGGAGCAGACACATGGATATCGCAGGCCGCAAAATCGGACCCGAACACCCGCCGCTTGTGATCGCCGAAATCGGGATCAACCATGGCGGCGATCTGGCGGTGGCCAAGGATATGGTGCGTCTTGCGGCAGGGGCGGGTTGCGAAATGATCAAGCACCAGACCCATATCATCGAAGACGAGATGACCGAGGAAGCAAAGCAAATCTTCCCGCCCAATGCGGATGTATCGATCTGGGAAGTGATGGCTGCCTGTGCGTTATCGCTGGAGGATGAGGCCGAGCTGAAACGCTACACCGAGAGCCTTGGGATGATCTGGATATCGACGCCGTTCAGCAGAGCCGCAGCGGACTTCCTGAATGAGCTTGATGTGCCGGCCTTCAAGATCGGTTCAGGCGAGGCAGATAACCTGCCGCTGATCCGCCACATCTCGCGGATGGGCAAACCCGTGCTCATGTCGACGGGGATGCAAAGCATCGAAACAATCCGTGCCTCCGTCGATATCCTTGATCAGGCGGGGATCGACTACGCCCTGCTCGAATGCACCAACCTCTACCCCTCCCCGCCGGAAATCGTATCCTTGCAGGGTGTAACGGACCTCAAGCAGGCGTTTCCAAACGCTGTCGTCGGGTTCTCTGACCATTCGATCGGGCCGGAGATGGCGCTCGCCTCCGTCGCACTTGGGGCCTGCATCCTTGAACGGCACTACACCGATACGCGCTACCGCAAGGGGCCAGATATCATCAATTCCATGGACCCATCCGAGCTGCGCCACATCATTGATCGATCCCGTGAAATCCACACAGCGCTCAACAACCCCAAACAGCGGACCAGCGCCGAAGAGGACGTCTACCGCTTCGCTCGCGCCTCCGTAGTTGCAGACAAGGAGCTGCCAGCGGGGCACAAGATCACTGAGGCGGATATCTGGGCACGTCGCCCGGGATCAGGCGAAATCGCTGGCTATGATTTTGACAAGGTGATTGGCAAAACGCTGAAACGCGCTCTCACCCGGAATACGCAACTGAAGTGGAGCGATCTCGCGGACTGAGACGTTAGCGAAAATCAGGCGGTAACACCTTCATGATGTCACCGCTGTGATCGTTGAATGCATCTACAAATGCGCTGGTGCGACCGATATGTCGTATCAACCGCGCATACAGGTTGCTTTTTCTGATCTTGGTGGCCGGTGGCGCCGTGTTTGTCTCAAGGTCAGGATAGTATTTCGCAAAAAACCGCCGCGCCTTTTCGCGGTAACGAATGGGCAACCCTGCCTTTCGATCAGACCACGGTTTTGCAGTGCCGACAAAGTGAATGATCTGGGTATCGATGAATATCTCGAACATCGGGCGGACGATGGACCACTGCCAGTTCCATGCCGGATGCAAACGGGCCCAATTACCTATCAACGCTAAGTTCAGAAGGGTTTGATCGAAATGAAGTTTTTCGGGATCATGCTGTTTGGCAACCTGAATGCATTTTTCCCTGATTTCTTGCTGCACAAATGCTTTTGTATCAATCAGCAGAACACCGGAATTGAAGTAAGGCCCATTGACACCCAAGGCCGCCTGATCAGGGGTGGGGCGCCGTGGGTATTTCAACTTCATGTTGTCCGTGGCCGCACCCACCGGCGCGGTTAAGAGGTCGAGCGAAAAAACTGCGCCCAGCTCTTCCCCTACAACCATAATATCGCTGTCCAGATATAGTATCCGATCGTAGTCGTCGCAAAACGCCTCCGCCAACGCAAGGCGGACATAGGCTGCCACAGAAAACCGTTTTGATGTTGGCAATTCATCAAATGCACTGCCAACGCTGATTTGACACATCCTGACGCCGGCTTGCGCGATGGCAGGCGGGACTTCCAATGCATCCAGCGATGCGATGCAAATATCAAAATCCCGATCCGGGTTTGACTGCATTAGCGTATAGATAGTCAGCGCAGCATATGGCAGATATCTCTCATCACAGCACAACACGACTGCATGCCTGTGATGTCTTGGACGGCTTTCATGTAACAAAGACGACTTCACTCAGCCACCCTTCCGCTTTTGTTTTCGCCTCATGCGCAATACGATCATGCACAAGACATAGCAACACGTAACCGAGCTGGAACAATCTGGATGGCAACTGCACTGACCCGCGCTGATCTTGGCATCTGGCTAATCAATCTTGACCGGGATGAAGACCGACTCTCCAAAATGCAAAAGCAGCTCGATTCCATGGGCTTATCCTTCCAAAGGTTCCCCGCAATCTATGGCAAGGATCACGTCGAAACGCTCTCAAAACGTGCCGATCAGACCGCCTATTCCCGCAACATGGGCAGCAAGATCTTACCAGGAAAAATGGGATGTTACGCCAGCCACGTCGCCGTATGGGAGGCTTTTGTCGCGTCAGATGACAAGGTGGCGCTCATTCTTGAGGATGATGTCGTGTTTCACGACGATTTTCTGGAAAGCGTCGATACCGCACTGGCCGGGGCGGCCCATTGGGACACGGTGCGTTTCAATTGCGTCCGGGCCAAGCTGCCCGTCAGCCAAGGCAAGCTGGGGCACTACACATTGAATGCCTATATCGGCCCCTTCACGGGCAATGCCGCTTATCTGCTAAAAAAGGATGCGGCCAAGCGCATTCTACCAAATCTGTGGCCGCAGACGCGCGCGTTCGATCACGAACTCAATCGGTTCTTCAAACATGACTTCCGCCAGTGCGGGCTCGAACCATTCTCAAGCCATGTCGATGATGAGAATGTGAGTTCTATCACCGGGACAGGTTTTGGGTTGGTCAAAAAACTGAAATGGTACAAACGCCTGCCCCATTTTCGGTTGAAGGCTGCAAATTATCTGCGCCGGATCATATGGCTGGCCAAAAACAAGCGGCTGTGGCCGTCCAATCGGGACTTGATATGAAACTCCACTTTCAACACCTGCGCCGGACCGAAAACATCGGCGACCTGTCCTGTTCGCCTTACGATTACTTCGACTGGAATGATGCTACAGTCTCCGACATCCGCGAGGCGAACACGCCCGACTACGATGTTGGCATTTATGGCGGCGGCAAGATCTTTGGCGGCCTGTCATCATACAAGGGCGTGACACGGCGCAAGGGCGCAATCAACATCGCATGGGGCGTGGGAACAGTGCAGTCATTCCCGATCTCATGGCGTTATTGGCAGGCCAGACGGCGCATGGACCTTGTCGGGTCGCGGGATTATGGCGACAAACGCTACGATTACGCCCCCTGCTCCAGTTGCATGTCAGAACATTTCGACGCCCCACCCGAACCTGTGCACGAGGCCGTCTTTTATGCACATGCAGGCAAAACCCATGGCATGAAAATCGATATCCCCAGCCACATTCCGGTACTCACCAACCACTGCGATAGCCTGTCCGACGCATTGCAATTCATTGCCAGCGGCCAAACCGTGATTTCAAATTCCTACCACGGCGTTTACTGGAGTCTGCTGATGGGGCGTAAAACGATTTGCGTGCCCTTCTCCAACAAATTCAACAGCTACCGGCTGCCCCCAACACTATCGACACCCGACACATGGCAACAGGACATCCCCAAAGCCGTCGCCCAGCCGGAAATGCGTGACATCGTTCGGGATGCGACGATGCAGTTCAAAACGAAGGTCGATGAACACATTGATGCAGCAGGGCAAAACCTGCAAAAGGGCCGTCAATCTTGAAAAGCACCATTCATGCCCTGTCGAGCGTCAAGGCACCGCCAGATACCTTCGGAGAGCGGGGATTGCATGCCCAGACATCTGTCACCGATCCGACGTTCTGGGACCGCTATGACAACGACACACTGATCTATGACAGCATCTGGCAGGCGAAGGCAGGTCGGCTGCGCATCTATTGCCCCAAGTTGCTCGGATTCAAGAAAACCATGTTGCGGGCGACGTTCAGGATCAATGGGCAAGTGGTCGGCAAACCGAAACTGCGCGAATTCCGTCAGTTCGATGTCATGGATTTGCCGTGCCGAACCGAACCACAGATCGTTGAGATGCAGGTCGACGATACCACCGTCCCGCTGCCATTCAGTATGGCCGATCCTGACAGGTTTGCGGGCAAGAATGTTGTCTACACCAAGGTACAAAACGACAATCTGGATTGGATACATGACTGGGGCGTTGCGCATCAGCGCAACCATGGGGCCAATGCGATTGTCATCGCCAATAACGCCAGCACAGCCTACAGCAATGAAGACCTGCGCGCGACACTCGCTGCCATCCCCGGCATAGACGTGGCCGATGTCCTTGATGGGCCACATTCGCACGGCCCCCACCCGTCAACGTGCAAAGGGATCGGATGGGCGCGATTTCAGCAGAAATCATACCTCAACATCATGCGGGACCGGTTTTTGATGGCGGCGCGGGCGGTGCTGCTATGTGATGTAGATGAACTGGTAGCAGAACCTTCGGGACACAGCATATTTGATGCAACTGTTAACTCCTGGGCCAAATATAAACCCTTTCGCGGGGCCTGGCGCTTTACCGAGGCGGCAGTCAAGTCGCCACACCACGCCGATCACATGTGGCAAGACGAAAACGAAGGGTCCTGCCCCGGCAAGTATTGCATCGTGCCCAACAGCCTGCTGGGGCGCACAAGCTGGTCGGTTCACACGCTTGAAAACGTCAATCGCCGCCTCTTTCCGCCACGAAATGCCTTTCGTTACTATCACTGCCGGGGGATCAGCACATCTTGGAAGTATGACCGTAAGGGCGGGGATAGCCGCAGATTGACCATCGACCCGATGACCCGAGACTTCCTTGCCAGCACCTTCAACAATTGATCCGCTCTACCCAAGACATCTTGCGTGTTTGCGAATGAGAACATAACATGAACAAATGGCAAGAATGGACCTCTCACAAAAGCTCGCAATTCTTAGCGATGCAGCCCGCTACGATGCATCATGCGCATCCAGCGGGACAGCCCGGCGCGACAGCAGGGATGGCAAAGGATTAGGATCAACCGAGGGGTCCGGCATCTGTCACGCCTATGCGCCTGACGGGCGCTGCATCAGCCTTCTCAAGATCCTGATGACCAATTTCTGCATCTATGACTGCGCCTATTGCGTGAATCGGGTGTCATCCAACGTGCAACGCGCACGATTTACGGTCGATGAAGTGGTGCAGCTGACCATCGAATTCTACCGGCGCAATTATATCGAAGGGCTGTTCCTGTCTTCGGGCATCATCAGGTCGCCTGATGCAACCATGTCCGACATGGTGCGTATTGCCCAGCGCCTGCGCGAAGTTGAGAGTTTTCGCGGTTATATCCACCTCAAAACCATCCCCGATGCGGCACCTGAATTGATCGATCAGGCGGGGCTTTATGCGGACCGGCTGTCCATCAACGTCGAACTGCCCACCGACAATGGCGTCAAAGCCTACGCACCGGAAAAGAACCCGGCAACCATCCGCAAGGCGATGGAGGACGTGAAGGTCCGCAAGGAGATCGCCAGCGAACGCAGTTATAAAGGCAAACGCGGCAAGCGTTTCGCGCCCGCAGGGCAATCCACGCAAATGATCGTAGGGGCGGACATATCAACGGACGCTACCATCCTGCAGCGTTCCACCCGGCTTTACGGGGATTACAAGTTGCGACGCGTCTATTATTCCGCCTTTTCACCGATACCCGATGCCACCGCCAAGCTGCCGCTGATCAAACCACCCCTGGCGCGCGAACATCGGCTATATCAGGCCGATTGGCTGCTACGGTTTTATGGGTTTGATGTTGGCGAAATCACTGCAGCGCGGCCCGATGGCAACCTGGATCTGGATATCGACCCCAAACTGGCCTGGGCCTTGCAAAATCGGGGGATTTTTCCGGTCAACGTGAACACCGCAAGCAAGGACATGCTGCTGCGCGTCCCGGGATTCGGCACGCGCACCGTTGGGCGTATCCTGTCGACGCGACGACACCGACACCTGCGTTACGAAGACCTGTTGCGCATGGGCGCGTCACTGAAAAAAGCGCGGGCCTTCATTACGGCTCTTGGCTGGACGCCGGGCGCGTTGACAGACAGTGCGAACCTGCGCGCATGCTTTGCCCCACCCCCCAAACAGCTGAGTCTTTTTTGATGTATACTGTCCCCCTTCCTATGATCGGCACCGACATGGCTTGGCGCGAGGCGGCAAAACGGCTGATCGGTGCAGGCGTATCACCGCCCGACGTGCTGTGGGATTACGGCAATAATATGCCAGAGCTTTTTGCCACGGCCGCACCGCTGCCTGCCCCAACGCGGCGGGTCAAAGCCCCGCAAAGTTTCGTGCAAATGGCCGAGACGGTGGTCTGGCATAAGGACCCGCAACGCTTTGCCCGGCTTTATGCGTTGCTATGGCGGCTGCGACACGAACAAGGGTTGATGCAAGACCGTGCTGACCCGGACCTTGCAAGGCTGCGGCAGATGGAAAAGGGCGTGCAGCGATGCAAACACAAGATGAAGGCCTTCGTGCGTTTCCGTGATTTGCGGCAAGGCGGCGACCGGCGCAGCTTTGCCGCCTGGTTTGAGCCAACGCATCACACGGTCGAACCCACCGCCCCCTTTTTCGCAAGACGTTTTGCCGATATGGATTGGATGATCGCAACACCAGACGTGACCGTCCAATTTGTTGACGGCAACCTGTCCTTCCACCCCGGTCAGCCCAAGCCAGACCTGCCTGAAGACGCCGCAGAAACGCTGTGGGGGACCTATTTCTGTAACATCTTCAATCCGGCCCGACTGAAGGTGCAAGCCATGACATCAGAGATGCCAAAGAAATACTGGAAAAACCTGCCAGAGGCGCAGTATATCCCCGGGCTAATTGCGGGGGCCGAAGAAAAGGTGCAGCAGATGCGCGACACCGCACCGACGCTACCGCCGGAACGGGCCAAACGCATTCAAGAACGGCTGCGCAAACAAGACCCGGATGCAAAGAACTGACATCCACGGTTTTTTGCAATCCGCCCGGTTTAACCCGTGGCGAACAACCCGCTTTTGATGTTTCGGCTGTTGATCAAAGCGCAGCGATACTCAATTTCCGCCTGCCGCGAGATTTGGGACAGCTCAGCATTCATTTCAGCCTGTGCAGCCAAACCACCCACAATACCTTGACGGCTCAAGCGACGGGCCGCCGACAGGATGGCGGCGTCAACATAGCGGTGCGCACGAGATGCACGCGCCTGCGTCGCGCGTTGCGTATCGCTTGGTTGGCAGGCATAGGTCCGCTGGGTGACTGTATCGGCGCTCATGAATGCGACCTGGGTGCGGCCCGGATATGATTGTGTGCTGAAACCGGTTGCGTCACATGCGGCCAATGCCGCCAGAACCCCAGCTGCAGCAGACACTCGAAAATAACCCATATCGTCTCTCCCGTAGTTGGGCGGGGCGACATGGACCTTACCGTGCAGTGTTTTCGGTCGCAGGCGCGCCGCCTTAGGTATTGAACAGGAAATGCATCACATCCCCATCCTTGACGATATACGCCTTTCCTTCGGCGCGCATCTTGCCTGCTTCTTTGGCGGGTTGTTCGCCGCCAAGTGCGACAAAATCATCATAGGCGATGGTTTCAGCACGAATGAAACCGCGCTCAAAATCACCATGGATCACACCGGCGGCCTGCGGTGCCGTCGTGCCCTCCTTGATCGTCCAGGCGCGCGCTTCCTTAGGGCCAACGGTGAAATAGGTCTGCAGGTGCAATAGCGCGTAGCCCGCCCGGATCAGGCGATCAAGGCCGGGCTCTTCCAACCCCATCTCTTCCAGGAACATCTCGGCCTCGTCAGGCTCAAGCTGGCTGATTTCCTCCTCGATCCGGGCAGAAATCACGACATGAGAATTGCCTTGTGCAGCCGCCATTTCAGCCACCCGCGCGGATTGGCTATTGCCACTGCCAGCGCTGTCTTCTTCCACGTTGCAAACATAGAGCACCGGCTTGGTCGTCAGCAGTTGCAGCATCTTCCACTGCTTTGCATCCTCGGCATCAACCTCAACTGTGCGCGCGGGTTGACCATTTTCGAGCGCGGCCTGCGCCGCCTCCAGCAGACGTACCTGTTGCACGGCTTCCTTATCGCCGCCACGCACTTTGCGGGTCAGGTTTTGCAGACGTTTTTCGATGCTTTCCAAATCAGACAACATCAATTCGGTTTCAATCACATCAGCGTCTTCAACCGGATCAACCCGCCCATCAACATGGGTAATGTCATCATCCTCAAAGCAGCGCAGGACATGGGCAATCGCATCGCATTCGCGGATATTGGCTAAAAACTGATTACCCAGCCCTTCACCCTTTGAGGCACCTTTGACCAGTCCCGCAATATCGACAAATGTCATCCGGGTCGGAATGATCTGCTTGGATTTGGCAATCGCGGCCAGCTTGTCCAGCCGGGCATCGGGCACGGCTACATCGCCCACATTGGGTTCGATGGTGCAAAACGGGAAGTTCGCGGCCTGTGCGGCGGCCGTTTTTGTCAGCGCGTTGAACAGGGTCGATTTGCCCACATTCGGCAATCCGACGATACCCATTTTGAAACCCATTTGCGTTCTCCTGATCTGTTCGCGCGCTTCTAGGGGGTTGCAGCGTCCGGTGCAATAACCCCCTACCCCATTGCCTTTCGCCGGGGTTTCGCGCAAACCCTGTTGCGGACCAAGCCGGGGACGAGAATGAGCAGAATAGACGCGAAATTTGCGCAATTGCGCAGCGAAGGTAAAAAGGCCTTTGTCGCCTACATTATGGCGGGCGACCCCGACTATGAAACTGGCCTCGAAGTCGTTAAGGGACTGCCTGGCGCCGGCGTCGATATCATTGAACTGGGCATGCCCTTCACCGACCCGATGGCCGACGGCACCACCATTCAACTGGCGGGGCAACGGGCGCTGGAAGGCGGCCAGGATCTGGAAAAAACGCTGCAATACGCACGCGAGCTGCGCAAAACCGATGACACAACGCCGATTGTGATGATGGGATATTACAACCCGATCTATTCGCGTGGCGTCGATACGTTTCTGCATGATGCCAAAACAGCCGGCATCGACGGGCTGATCATCGTGGATCTGCCCCCCGAGGAAGATGATGAACTTTGCATTCCGGCCCAAAAGGCGGGGATTAACTTTATCCGGCTGGCCACACCAACGACAGACGACAAGCGCTTGCCAACCGTACTGCAAAACACCTCTGGCTTCGTGTATTACGTGTCCATGACAGGCATCACCGGTACCGCAACCGCGCAAGCCGATGAAGTCGCGCCAGAAGTTGCCCGGATCAAATCACAGACCGATTTGCCCGTTATCGTCGGTTTTGGGATCAAATCGCCCGGTGCAGCACAAGCGATTGCCGCAATTGCCGACGGCGCGGTCGTCGGTTCCGCCATCGTGGAAAAAATCGGCGCTGGTGAACCTGTCAGCGATGTTTTGATCTTTGTGAAATCACTGGCTGACGGAACGCACAGCGCCTAGGTCACAGAATACACTTTGACAGTTTTTCCCGTAATTGGTATGGAATAATGACCAATTCGAAAGAAATGTCATGCCAGTCATTACCACCATCGACGATCTACGGCGGCTTCATAAACGTCGCGCACCCAAAATGTTCTATGACTACGCCGAAAGCGGTAGCTGGACAGAACAGACATTTCGGGAAAACACTTCTGACTTCGATCAGATCCGCCTGCGCCAAAGGGTTGCGGTGGACATGTCCGGGCGAACCACGAAAAGCCAGATGATCGGACAGGACGTTGCCATGCCTGTCGCACTGGCGCCCGTCGGGCTGACGGGTATGCAATGCGCAGATGGTGAAATCAAGGCGGCAAAGGCGGCAGAAAAATTCGGCGTGCCCTTCACCTTGTCCACCATGTCGATCTGTTCAATCGAAGACGTCGCCGAAAACACGACGGCACCGTTTTGGTTCCAACTTTATGTGATGCAGGACGAGGAATTTGTCGATGCCATCATCGCGCGGGCAAAAAACGCGGGCTGTTCCGCGCTGGTGCTGACGCTTGATCTGCAAATCCTTGGGCAGCGGCACAAAGACCTGAAAAACGGGCTAACGGCCCCACCAAAGCTCACCATTCCCACCATGTTGGACCTCGCCACCAAATGGCGCTGGGGCATGGGCATGCTGCAAACCAAACGGCGCAGTTTCGGCAATATCGTGGGCCATGCCAAAGGTGTGGGCGACACCAGCAGCCTGTCATCGTGGACGGCAGAACAATTCGATCTGAAACTGGACTGGGACAAAATCGCCAAGCTGAAGGAAAAATGGGGGGGCAAGCTGATCCTCAAGGGTATCCTTGATGTCGAAGATGCCAAAAAAGCGATTGAGATTGGAGCAGATGCGATCATCGTCAGCAATCACGGCGGGCGGCAGCTCGACGGCGCACTCTCGGCGATCCGCATGTTGCCATCCATTGTTGCCGCGGTGGGTGATCAGGTCGAAATTCACATGGATAGCGGCATCCGGTCTGGTCAGGACGTGCTCAAAGCGTTGGCACTGGGGGCCAAGGGCGTCTATATCGGACGCGCCTTTATCTACGGGCTTGGCGCCATGGGCGAACAAGGGGTGACAAGCGCGCTCGACATCATCCACAAAGAACTGGACACGACCATGGCGCTTTGCGGGCGTCGGGATGTGACAACGTTGGACCGGGATGTGTTACTGGTGCCGAAAGACTTTGAGGGGGAGTGGGCTTAAGTGTCACTCTGGCATCGGCCCAAAAACCGCTATCATGCACATGTCGCTACCTCACCGCTTGCGGCGTGTCTGTTGCTTGTGGTTCACGCGACACCAAGACGGCAAGCGGTACGGCACTAATCAGTAGGACCGCCACCGCAGCAAATGCGACGCGCAGCCCAAACACCTCTGACATCAAGCCCATCAGCATCGGTGCAAAAAAGAACCCCGAAAAGCCGATGACCGCAACCCGGCTGATCGCCTCTGTACGCAAATGCGGGGCGACCAGTTTTCCGACCAATGCCAGTCCCATCGGGCCAATGACCGATACACCCAAACCCAAAATGCCAAACCCCACATAAGCAACCACCGGTGTTGGGGCCATCGCCGCAATCACCGCCCCACTGGCTGAAATCACCGATGCCCAAATCACCACCGTCACCTCGCGCATCCGGGCAGCGACCACCTGGCCTGAAAACCGACCGATGGCCATGGTTATACCCAGCATCGCGGGGCCAAATGCGCCTTCTGCGGCACCACCGCCCAACGTCCGTTCAACATGCAAGGCAGACCACGCCTCTACCGTAGCCTCGGACATGAAGGCGACCAATGTGATCGCCCCGCAAAGCACAATCGGCCAAAGTGGGTAACGGCCGGCGTATCCCTCTTCAGCTGCCACATGGGTCACATCCATGCGCATGAACGGTGCCATCAGGATGCAGAACATCGAAAACCCGGCAAATACAGGCGTCGGCGGCAAACCTGCCTCACGAGTGATGCCCACGATTAGAGCGGCCACCGCATAGGCCACAGAAAACATTGCGTGATTTGCGTTCATCAGGGGGCAGTGATGTTTGGCCTCCAACTCGCTGACACGCGCATTCATGACAACATCCAACAACCCCGACGACAGGCCAACAAATGCCATCGAAGCTGCGAACACCAGTGGGGCGGTGATCTGGCCGGGGATCAACCACGCCAGCGACAACGCGACCACGCCAACCTGCATAGACCGGCTGCCCAACACACGATCCGCCCGTGGTGCCAACCACATCGACGAAACCAAACCTGTTGCAGACCCAAGCAACAGCGCCCCGAACAACGCATCAGACGCACCCAACTGCGCTTTGATCACCGGCACATAGGCGGCAAAACATCCCCAAAACAAGCCAACCACCACAAATGCGGCTGCAGGACGACGAGACAGATAAAGCGCGTTCAAAACTGACATGACGCTATGCCTGTCCGCGTTTTTTTCCCAAAGCAAGTATCAAAGTGATGAGACGTAATACCACACCGTGGCCTTGTGGCGGTGCCTTGCATGAAAGCCGACAGACCATAAATGAAAAATACCCCAAAACACAGGAGAAACCCCATGCAAAATATCATCGTCGCCAGCGATTTATCGGACCGCTCCGATCCGGCGGTGCAACGTGGGGTGGAACTGGCAATCGCACTGGGTGCGAAGCTGACCGTGAACCATGTGGTCGACAGCGCAATGCCCAAAGACGTCGCCGAAGATGTACAGATACAGGCGAAGCGGATACTCCAAGGCACATTGACCAAATGCATCCAAACCCGCGACCTGACCACAGACGTTCAGGTCGGCATCGGCGATGTTACAGAAGAGATCAATCACGCCGCCCATCAGGCGCAGGCCGATCTATTGATCGTTGGCATGCATCGCAGGCGTGTATTCCTGGACCAGATCAAGGAAACAACAATGGAACGGCTGATCCGGTCCAGCCGCCTGCCGGTCTTGCTTGTCACGCAGCCGGGTGATCACGACTATGCGCATATGCTGGGGGCGGTGGATCTATCGCGGGCCTGTGCGGCGGCCATCCAAAAGGGACGGCAAATTGCGCCGAACGCCACGCTCGATCTGTTTCACGCGCATGAGGTATCGTTTCGCAAGGAATCTGAGCGGGACTATGCAACTTGGAAAGCAGTCTCCGATCTGCCGCCAGATATGCCCGAACCGATTTTCATCGAGGCGAAGGCGACGGATGCGATCCACGATATCATGGCCAAAGGGGATTATGATCTTATGGCCATTGGGGCAAATACCCGGTCTAATCTCAGCCGGTTTTTGCTCGGCGGGCTCACCGCGACGCTGATCCGCAACCCGCCTTGCGACCTGCTTGTGGCAAAATAGGTCACCGGCAATCAAGAATCGTCCAAAAAACACTTTGCAAGCCCACGATTCCCCCCTATAGCGCAGGCTTCATCGGGCTCGGACACCCTTGGAGGCGGGCCCCTACATTAAGGAATAAGACTATGGCTGGAAAGATCCCAGATCTGAACGCCACGGTACGCGCGGGGACAGGCAAGGGGGCCGCCCGCCAAGCTCGCCGCAACGGCGACGTACCTGGCATTGTTTATGGTGGCGGCGCTGATCCGCAATCCATCAACATCCCATTCAACTACCTGCTGACCATGCTGCGCAAAGGCCGCTTCATGTCCACGCTCTTCAACCTGAAGATCGAAGGTCAGGAAGACGTCCGCGTGATCTGCCGTGGTGTGCAGCGTGACGTGGTCAAAGACTTGCCCACGCATATCGACCTGATGCGCCTGAAGCGCACAAGCCGTGTCAAAATCTTCATCCCTGTTGAATTCCTCAACGCGGATACATGCCCCGGCGTGAAAAAGGGCGGCGTGCTGACAGTTGTACGGAACGAAGTCGAACTCGACGTGCTGGCGGGCGACATCCCAGACAGCATCGTTGTTGATCTGGCTGAGGTCCAAATCGGCGACACGATTTCCATCAGCTCGGTGACCCTGCCCGAAGGTGCCAAATCCGTCATCACTGACCGTGATTTCGTCATCGCCAACGTCTCTGCACCGCGTGCTCTTGTCGCTGACGATGCTGAAGAAGAAGATGCAGGCGAAGTGGAAGTCGAAGAAACAACCGAGGCTGCTGACGAATAAGGTTCCTTATTTACAGCATATATCAAAGGGCATCCTACAAAGGGTGCCCTTTTTTGTTTCTAGGTCGCGTCGTTGATTTGTTATGATACGAATTACTCAAATCGTTTTGAACGCCCTGCAGCGGGCAATTTGACGCAGAGCGACTTCGCAGCAAATTATTTTGTGTTTTTTGGAAACTAAATGATACAAAAATATACAAAATATACAAAAACGCGAAAAAAACGACATTAAGTATCCTTTAGTCCCCCTCTCGCCACTTTTTCGACACTTCTCCGCAATACCTAATAATTGGTTAAAAATTGTCTGAACGCGTGATTCCAGAGGTAGTGATGCAAGTTGAAAACAAATCCTTTCCCTACAACCGACTTAACAAATCAACCGGTGTAAAACGCCTTCTGCAAGATTTTCGCGATGACGAATCTGGCGGCATCATTGTCATGACCATACTGTTGCTCGTGACCATGCTTGTCATTGGCGGCATGGCGGTTGATTTCATGCGATTTGAATCGCGCCGGGTACAACTGCAAAGCGTGTCGGACCGGGCCGTGTTGGCAGCAGCGTCACTGGATCAAATCCTCAGTCCAGAAGATGTGGTCGCGGATTATTTTCTAAAGGCCGGGTTTGACGGTTCGATCGTGGGCACACCGCAAATTGTGAACAGTGGCAACGCACGCACGGTCCATGTTGAATCAGCGCTGAACCTCAATACTTTCTATCTGCGCTTGGTTGGCATCGACACCTTGCGCGCACCCGCCCAATCGGCAGCTTTGGAAGGTGTTGGCAAGGTCGAGATTTCCTTGGTTCTCGATATTTCGGGCTCCATGCGCTACGGCGGATCCACCGGAAGTACAGCAAATGGAGGTCGCGGCCGGTTCGGGGATATGCAGGATGCCGCCATCGCATTTGCAAACAAAGTGCTTGACCCTGACAATGGCGGACAAGTGTCACTGACGATCGTGCCTTATGCAGGAATGACAAATCCCGGGCCGCAAATGTTCGACTACCTTAACGCGAACCGTTACTCCCTGACTGGTACTGTCAACAATGGCAATGGCAATGGCAATGGTAACGGCAGTGTCAACACAGCGGACTTGGAAGACTTGACAGAAGCATCGTCATGTCTGGAAATACAGGGGACAGATTGGACCCATAGTGGGCTTCCTGCGCAAAACAGAACGCAGGTCCCGCACTTCATGAACTGGGGCATTGCAGCAGACGTTATGGATTGGGGCTGGTGCCCACAGGATCGCAGTGCCATCCAATATGCTTTCCGTGATGCGGCAGCCGCCGCCGCCTTTATCAACGGCATCAGGATGCATGATGGCACCGGAACGCATTACGCGATGAAATACGGTCTGGCTATGCTGGACCCAGACACACAACCCGCGTTCCAGCACCTTAACGATTACAGCACAGCCACGATCAATACCGCATATGAGGCCGCTGTGTTGGCGGGCGATGCGAACGCCGAAGATATCCTTGATCGGCCAAAACTGGTTCCTGATGAATTTGCCAACCGGCCTGCCGCTTGGGATGACGTTGAAACCAAAAAGATATTGGTGCTGATGACCGACGGCAAAATCACCGAACAGGTGAGGCCAAATGATCCACTCGCAGAAATCAACCTGACGGAAGAGTTGAAAAACCAAGGCGACGCGAGCTCATTTGAATATAGTGCGCGTACCACCAACCGGGACAATTTCTATGCCATCTGTGACTTTGCAAAGTCACCGCAGCGCGATGTTGAAGTATACACCGTTGCTTTCGAAACGGACGCTACGGGCCGAACCGAAATGGCAAGGTGTGCCTCCTCGTCGGCGACATTCTTCCCGGCAAGTGGTGCTGGTCTCACGACTGTATTCGAGGAAATTGCAGATCAGATCACTGACCTGCGGCTCAATCTCTGATCGTTCAGATACATGACAATCAAATTTGGCCGCCCTTGACTGGGCGGCCTTTTGCATTTCAGCCACGATCGACGATGCCACCCGGCAGATGCGCAGCCCGTTCCCGCCATGCCTGCCTAATGATCTGAGAAGCCGATGACAAAAACAGCCCCGCCATGATCCCGGCAACGATCAGATCGGGCCAGCCGCTGGACATGCCCCACACACCCAACGCGGCCAGCATCACCGCAATATTGCCAATCGCGTCATTGCGCGAACACAGCCAGACGGAGCGCACATTGGCGTCGCCATCCTTATAGGCCACCAACAGGGCAACACTGATTAAATTGGTAAGCAATGCTAAAAACCCGACAACACCCATGATCTGTGCTGTTGGAACGCCCACCGGAAACACCTGATATACTGTGGACCCAAAAACCCACAGACCCATTAGCAACAGACTGACCCCTTTCGCCAACGCGGCCGTGCTGCGCACGCGGATGGAGGCGCCAATCACTGCCAGCGAAATGCCATAGGTCAGTGCGTCACCAAAGAAATCCAAAGCATCCGCCTGCAAGGCCTGACTTTGTGCCAAATGGCCCGCCGTCATCTCAACCCCGAACATGCCCGCATTCAGCGCAATCACGATCCAAAGCCTGCGCTTATAATCCGCTGAGACCCCGTCAAACCGAGCCTCATGCCCGCAACAGCCCGCCATGGCAGCATCCTTTCCTTTTCACGACTCGTACTGTAATGTCTCTAGCGACTAGAGGTTCAAGAGGCATTTTCGATGTTTTCCATCGGTACGCTGTCACGTCACACCGGGGTTAAGGTTCCGACGATCCGGTACTATGAACAAATGGGGTTGCTGCCCGAACCCGAACGCAGCGCCGGCAACCAGCGCCGCTACACGCAAAAAGGTGTTGATCGGCTGGGCTTTATCAAACACGCCCGCGATCTGGGTTTTGCGATGGCGGCGATCAAATCCCTGATCGATCTGCACGAACACCCCGATAAATCCTGCGGGGCAGCGACTGACATCGCACAAGCACAACTGGATAACGTCAGGCAGAAAATCGCGCGTTTGCAGCGACTGGAACATGAATTGGACCGGATTGCACAAGGCTGCGATGGTGCGGGTTTTGCAGCGGATTGCTATGTCTTGACCGCATTGTCGGACCATAACCTTTGCAAAACGACACATTAGGCGCGTCAATAACGCAGGGGTCTGGCGCTGCACTGCGGCATGACTTAAGATGCGCCCATGAAACTTATTGTTGGACTTGGTAACCCCGGCGCGAAATACGCGCATAATCGTCACAATATCGGCTTTATGGCCCTCGACCGAATTGCCACGGATCATGGCTTCAGCAACTGGCGGTCAAAATTCCAAGGACAGCTGGCCGAAGGCCGATTTGGATCGACGAAAGTCACGCTGCTCAAGCCTGAAACCTTCATGAACCTCTCCGGCCAATCCGTGGGCGAGGCGATGCGCTATCTCAAAATCGCATCCGGCGACGTGATCGTCTTTCACGATGAAATCGATCTGGCCCCCGGCAAGGTCCGGCTCAAAACCGGTGGCGGTCATGCGGGGCATAACGGGCTGCGATCCATACACGGTCATATCGGCCCCGATTATGACCGTGTGCGCCTTGGCGTCGGCCATCCCGGCCACAAAGATGCGGTGCCCGGCTATGTGCTACGCGATTTTCCCAAGGCAGATCAGAACTGGCTCGACGATGAACTGCGCGGCATCAGCGATGGGATCGCGCATCTGGTCGATGGGGATGGTGGCAGGTTTCTCAACGCGATTGCCCTGCGCATCGCCCCACCCCGATCATCAAACAGCACGCCCAAGCCCAAAGCAGCAGCACCTGAACCCGAGCCTGATACCCGCTCCACCATGCAAAAACTCGTGGATCGGTTCCGGTGACGCCGCCTGCGATAGCAGCGGCCTTTGACTTCCAATCCAAAGCCTGCGCCGACCTCGGCTCGCCTTTCATGGGGCAACTCATGGGCCTTTGCGCCACCAAAGACTGGCCAAAGGGGTTGGTTACAGACCGAATTTTCGACTGGCAGGGCGATATCAGCCCACGCGGCCAATCTGTGCCACTCCGCTTGGCAGGCGCCCTGCACGCTTTGCATCTGCTTGGACACAAGACGCTGTCACCGGTTTACCCACCGGCACAACCCGACGATGATACGCTCTGGCGGGCGGTTTGCGATACGCTGGTCAGTGACGCGGTGGCAATCAATAACTGGCTCGACAGCCCGCCCCAAACCAATGAGGTCAGGCGATCAGCCACATTGATCGCGACTGGGCACTGGCTGGCACATCGCTTTGGCCTGCCGATCCGCACCTCGGAACTGGGGGCGAGTGGCGGGCTGAACCTGCATTGGGACCGCTATGCGATGGACATTGATGGCCAAGCATTCGGCGCAACCAACCCGGCCTTAACACTCACCCCTGACTGGACCGGCCCCTTGCCACCAAGCACAAGGCCAGATGTGACGGACCGGGCCGGTGTGGACCTCAACCCACTTGACCCGGCGAACCCGACGGATGCATTGCGCCTGCAAGCCTATCTTTGGCCGGATCAACCCCACAGGCTTGCGCTGACCCGCGCCGCGATCAAGGCCGCAACAACGCCAGTGGGCAAAGGTGATGCAGTCGACTGGCTCGCCGCCCGACTTGGGCATAACGCCGGGCAACTCCACCTGATCTATTCCACCATCGCATGGCAATACTTCCCCTCTGACAAACAATCAGAAGGCACCGCCCTGATTGAAGCTGCCGGTGAAGCTGCAACAGATCAATCGCCGTTGGCATGGTTTGGCATGGAAAACGATGGCGGCAAACGGGGGGCGGCCCTGACACTGCGGCTTTGGCCGGGCGATGTGACAATCCCTATGGGGCGGGCCGATTTCCACGGGCGATGGATTGATTGGATAGCCCCCTAACCCCCATTGCAAACCCTGCGCGCTTCGCGGCATTCTGGCCGCCAACGCAAAGGGACGGACAATGAAAACACTGCTAAAATGGATATTGCGGATCGTTCTGATCCTGGCCATCGCCGGGGTAGGCATCGGCATCTGGAAACGAGAAGAAATCACCCGCCTCTCCGCCGTCCTTAGCCTGTTTTCCGAAGAAAAGATCGTCGGCAACTTCTCCAACATGAACGCGGCCTTCCTGTCGCGCACCCTGCCCGGTGAAAGCGACACGCCCAGCGCCCTGCCCCCCGGTCCCAGTGCCGAACTGCCTGCCGAGGTCGCGGGTTGGATCAATGACCGAAGCCTGACAGCGCTGGTTGTCCTCAAGAATGGCGCACTGGTATTCGAAGACTACTACCGCGGCACAACCGCCACCGATCTGCGCATCAACTGGTCCATCTCCAAAAGCTATTTGTCCGCGCTGTTTGGGGTCCTGCTCGATGAAGGGGCGATCGACAGCATCGACGACCCGGTGACCAAATACGCACCAACGCTCGCCGGGACGGGTTACAACGACGCCAGCATCAAGGACGTGCTGCAAATGTCGTCCGGGGTCAGCTTTGACGAGGATTATCTGGCCTTCTTTTCCGATATCAATCGGATGGGGCGAGTGCTTGCGCTTGGCGGCTCAATGGACGCTTTCGCAGCCAAGCAAAACGACAGTTTTGCAGCACCGGGCACACAGTGGCAGTATGTCTCAATCGACACCCATGTGATCGGGATGGTCATTCGCGGGGCGACCGGGCGGGACATCAGCAGCCTGTTAAACGAAAAAATCATCACGCCTCTGGGGCTGGAAGCGGCACCCTATTACCTCACCGATGGGTACGACGTCGCCTTTGTTCTGGGTGGGCTGAACACCACAACCCGGGACAACGCACGCTTTGGCCAGATGATTGCCAACGGGGGGCGTTGGAACGGGCAACAAATCGTGCCTGCGGACTGGATCGACGCCTCGACCGTGGCCAGCGCCAATACCGCGCCGGGGCGCACAGGCTATGGGTATCAATGGTGGATCCCTGCCGGATCACAACCGGGGCAATTCATGGCCCGTGGCATTTACGGCCAATACATCTACATTGATCGCATCAACAATGTCGTCATTGCAGTGCACAGCGCCGACCGGGCATTCCGAGCACCCGGCGCGCACCAACAAAACGAGGACATGTTCCGTCTGATCGCAGAAAGTCTGGACTGATATGGAAAAAGACCCCTCTTTCAACGTGCTCGGCAGCACACTTGCCCCCTGCTCGACCGATCCCATGACAGGTTTCTTCCGCAACGGGGCCTGCGATACCTGCGCCGCTGACCAAGGCAGCCATACCGTCTGCGCGGTCATGACGGCTGAATTCCTCGCCTTCTCCAAATACGTGGGCAACGATCTCAGCACAGCACGGCCAGAGTTCGGGTTTGCGGGCCTGAAAGAAGGAGATAGCTGGTGTCTTTGTGCCAGCCGGTTCCTGCAAGCGCATGAAGACGGCTGCGCACCACAAGTCAATCTGCATGCGACCCATGTGCGGGCATTGGATATCGTGCCCATTGATGTACTGCGGGCCTATGCCGCCGCGGAAGATCTGTCATGATTCGCGCCCTGCTGCTGACATGTCTTTTGGCCACCCCAGCCATTGCCGATATCCGGCCTGCCGATAAACCACGCCTGGACAACATGAACGCCACACTCGGCGGCGCATTGCGTCAGTCATTTGCGACCGGCGACATATCCGACATCGCGTTGCTGACCGAAGCGCTTAGCGGGGCCGCGCAGCCCAATAGCGTTCTGACTGGCGATTGGAACTGCCGCACGATGAAGCTTGGCAGCACTGGGCCCACAATTTACCGCAACTTCCGCTGCCGGATCAGCGACCTGGGCGAACGACAGTTTGAACTGGAAAAACTGACCGGCTCACAACGCATGATCGGCAAATTGACGCTTGGGGCCACGCAAACGCTCTATACCGGGGTTGGTTTTGTGGATGGGGGGCCAGCCGTCAGGTATGACGCACTGCCTGCCGATCAAATATCGGTCGAACCGGGGCAAACCGTCCCGCAGGTCGGTATCTATGAACAGATCAGCGATACAAAGGCACGGCTGATGTTGCCCTCGCCGCTGTTGGAGTCTGATTTCGATATACTTTACCTGACCCGCTAGGGCGCGTCGTTCATCAACTCATCAATAAACAAACTCAAAAGCTGGGTGCGGCCCGCGACACCGGCCTTGCGGTAAATCGCATTGGTCTGCGCTTTGATGGTGCCTTCACTCACCTCGCGCAGCCCGGCGATTTCCTGCGTCGACATGCCTTTGATTGCAAACAGGGCCACATCACGTTCCGCCGGGGTCAATGCCCACGCGGCAAACCGTTCTTCCATCACATCCATGAACGCGCCAGAGGCAAGGCGCAACTGATCCTCAACCTGATCATTACGGGCCATCGTGCGACGCAGCACCATCCAGCCCAGCACAACACCCAAAAGCAAGCCAAGGGCGGCACCCAATTCAATCAATTCATGAATTTGCCAACTGATCGGGGCAATGCCCACAACAGAAGCCAGGATTTGAGACACAAAAAAAACGGCGCAAAACACCTGCACGACCACGATGGCCAATACGTACCGCCGTTGTGTCAAAGACTGCGTCTCCTCAGCGCGTTGGCTGTCTATTCGTCGTCACCGTCTTCATCGTCGTCTTCATCGTCGTCGTCATCGTCATCATCGTCGTCATCGTCATCGTCGTCGTCATCTTCATCGTCGTCATCTTCATCATCGTCGTCATCTTCATCGCCGTCATCTTCATCATCTTCACCGCCGTCTTCGTCGTCATCGCCGGGTTCTGATGAACCGCCGCCTTGGGAACCACCATTACCAGACGATCCCCCGGAACTCCCGACCGTCGGATCCAGAAGGCGTGGGCCACCATCATCACCATCCAGCCAGACCGAATAGTCCCGTAGTATCTCTCCTGTCTGCGGATTGAAAACCAATTCGCGACGCAGCTGGTCGCTAATTGCGAGAACCTGCACGCGCCCTAGCCACGTGCGGGTCATGGTAATCTCTGCAAAGCCCTGCGCACGCAGCTGCGCCACGACTTGGTCCTCAACAGACTGGGCCACAGCCGTTAGCGGCGCCCCAGTCAACGAGAGACATATGATCAGTCTCTTTAACATAAAAACTCCCTTACGCGATCTCGCGCAAACAGAACAAGGTCTGACGACTACTCGTCGTCATCATCTTCGTCATCATCTTCGTCGTCATCTTCATCATCATCTTCGTCGTCATCTTCATCATCATCTTCGTCGTCATCTTCATCATCATCTTCATCATCATCTTCGTCGTCATCTTCGTCGTCTTCATCATCTTCGTCGTCTTCATCATCTTCATCATCGGTGAAGTCTTCGTCGTCATTTTCGATGCTTACGCCCGGCTCAGCGTCTTCATCATCGTCAACATCGCTGACTTCTTCTTCAAGGATCTCACCGGTGGCGGCATCATAGACAACTTCCAGTTTACGACCATCACGGATTGCTTCGACCTGAACCTGCGTTGGTCCGTTGGTCACTTCAATGCTCTCATAGCCTTCAGCTTGCAATTGCGCGATGACCTGATCGGCGATGGTTTGCGGGTAACCTGCACTTGCAGTGATGGCGAGGGCGGCGGTTGTAGATAGCAGAATATTTTTCATTTCGTTTTCCTCTTGGATAGACGAACCCGCACTGTACGAGCCGTTCACCAAAGGAATCGCAGCAAACCACAAAACCCACTATGCATCATGGGTTTAATACCGGCTCCGTAAACCGATGATCCAACCGCCTAAACCAAAGTTTAGGACAATTGATGCCGATTTGGATCAAGTTTGGATATCAAAGCCCAAATGTTGCGCGACGGTAAAGATATCCTTATCGCCGCGCCCACACATATTCATGACCAAAAGATGATCACTTGGCAGATCGGGTGCGATTTTCATCACATGGGCCAAGGCATGGGACGGCTCCAATGCCGGAATGATTCCCTCTTGTGCGCAACAAAGCTGGAACGCTTCAAGCGCTTCAACATCGGTAATGGCGACATATTGGGCACGACCAATCTCGTGCAGCCACGCATGTTCTGGACCAATGCCGGGGTAATCAAGCCCGGCTGAGATCGAAAATCCTTCCAAAATCTGCCCATCATCATCCTGCAACAGATAGGTCCGGTTGCCATGCAGCACGCCGGGGCGGCCACCGGTCAATGACGCGCAATGCTCCATCTTCGCATTCACGCCTTTACCACCCGCTTCTACCCCGATGATGTTGACCTCCTTGTCGTCAAGGAACGGATAAAACAAACCCATCGCGTTCGATCCGCCACCAATCGCGGCAATCAGCGTGTCGGGCAAACGGCCCTCTGCGGCCATCATCTGTTCGCGGGTTTCCTTGCCGATGATCGCCTGAAAATCGCGAACCATCGCAGGATAGGGGTGCGGACCGGCAACAGTGCCGATGCAATAAAACGTGTCGCGGACATTGGTGACCCAGTCACGCAAGGCGTCGTTCATCGCATCCTTCAACGTGCCACGGCCAGACGTCACGGGAACGACCTCAGCCCCCAACAGACGCATACGGAAAACATTTGGGGCCTGGCGTTCAACATCATGCGCGCCCATATAGACCACGCATTTCAGACCAAACTTGGCGCAAACGGTCGCCGTCGCGACGCCATGCTGCCCCGCCCCTGTTTCAGCAATGATCCGGCTCTTGCCCATGCGGCGGGCCAGAATGATCTGGCCCAACACATTATTGATCTTATGCGCGCCGGTATGGTTCAGCTCGTCCCGCTTGAGATATATTTTCGCACCACCCAGATGCTGCGTCAGTCGCTCCGCATAATAAAGCGGGCTGGGACGACCGACATAATGGGTCCATAGATCGTGCATCTCTGCCCAGAATGTCTCATCCGTCTTGGCGTTCTCGTACTGCTCTTCCAGCTCCAGGATCAGTGGCATCAACGTCTCAGAGACGAAACGGCCGCCAAAATCACCAAAACGGCCCTTTTCATCGGGACCAGTCATAAAGCTGTTGAATAGATCATTGGGCATGGGGACACCTGTCTGTTTCGCGCCTGACAGCACTAGCGCCAACGGTGTGAATGGTAAAGCGTCAGCCTGTCACAGGTACGCGCAAGGCAACCATCCAATTTCGTTCACGCATCTTGATATAGAATGGGTTAAATAGCGCGCGTCGCCGTCATGAACCGCTCAATCAACGCGGGGTCCTTCACACCGGGCGTACTCTCCACGGCAGACGACAGATCAACCTGAGTGGCGCCCGTCAGGGCAATCGCCTCGGCCACATTGTCAGCCGTCAGACCACCGGCAAGCATCCATGGCACCGACCAGCGACGGCCCGCGATCAGCCCCCAATCAAATGTCGTACCATTTCCGCCGGGCCGATCACCACCCTTGGGTGGCTTTGTATCAACAAGTAACTGATCGGCCACCTGCGCATATGTGTCCAACGCCGCAAGATCACCCGCATCAGCCACACCAACCGCCTTCATGACGGGCAGACCATAACGGGCCCGTAGCGCGGCCACACGTTCGGGCGTCTCTTGGCCATGAAGCTGCAGCATATCCAGAGGCACATCGCGCATGATCACGTCCAATGCCGCATCATCCGCATCAACCACTAACGCCACCTTCGCAACACCCGCAGGAACGGCCTGCGCAACCGCAGCCGCTTGGTCGATGCTCACATGGCGCGGGGATTTGGGGAAAAACACCAGACCCACATACGCGGCCCCGGCATTCACCGCAGCCTTCATCATGGCCACATCGCGCAGCCCGCAAATCTTCACCCGAATGTCAGTGGTCATCAGCCGGTTTTTCCCAGCAAAGCCAGCACGTCATCATCATCCTTTGCACCCGCAGCGGCACCACGCAATTGGTTCACCTCGCGGCGCAGGGCGTCAACCTCGCGGGCTTTGCCACGCGCATCCGCACGCATGCGATGCTCACGGACCCATTCCCACAAAAAACCAATCATCAAGCCAAGACCCACGCCCAGGAAAATGACCACAAACAGTGGCAGCTGAATATCAGGCGACAGGCCCAACAATTCGCTCAGCGCCTCAGGCATCGCGCGCACAGTCACCATATCACGATTGGCAAGCCCGATCAGGATAAGACACAAGGCCACAACGGCCCAAAAGGCATAGCGAATGGTTTTCATGGCACCCTCTTACAGCGTTTCGTCAAAAACCTGAACCAGATTTA
Source organism: uncultured Paracoccaceae bacterium (assembly GCA_947489445.1). GTDB lineage: Bacteria > Pseudomonadota > Alphaproteobacteria > Rhodobacterales > Rhodobacteraceae > Yoonia. Next base: position 4,319 of record CANLDN010000011.1, on the reverse strand, counting down.
GCGTGATAACGGCGTTTAACGTATCAATGTTCGGCGCGTTTCCCGGGAAAAATGCCCCGGGTTCTCTGCGAAACGTTTTAGTTGCCGTTCAACCGATCCCGCAGCAATTTGCCGGTCTTGAAGAACGGAACGTGTTTCTCTTCAACTTCAACCGCTTCACCAGTTCGTGGGTTTCGGCCAATCCGCTGATCGCGCTTTTTTACCGAAAACGCGCCGAAGCCACGCAATTCGACGCGATCCCCGTTCGACATGGCGCCCGTGATCTCTTCGAAAATGGTATTCACGATCTTCTCGACGTCACGTTGATAGAGATGCGGATTCTCATCGGCGATTTTCTGGATCAGTTCGGAACGGATCATTACAGCAGCCTCCCAGCAGCATTCTATCACAAGGTGCGAGTTTCTTGTCGCTTTTCAAGTGACTATAGGCAGTTTGTGGCTGTCGCGAAATAGCAGTGGTCACGTCATTTGGCCCAAAAACGACCTTAGAACCATGCGAATTGACAGAATCACGACCCAGCCGTCTTCGCTGCCCTAAGGTCAAGCATTTATTGCAGCGAATGAAGGGGTTACCGATTCGTCCGCTCAAACCGTCGTTTTCTGCACTTGCAAAAAGGTCGGCTCAAATCGCTTTGGGCGGCGGCGACCGGGCTGAAACTCCGACAACCAAATCAGGCCGAACGTGACGATACCAACTCACCCAAGGGCCATTCCGGCCGACCACAGTTGTCTTTGTCTTAGTACCCAACTACCATCAAACTAACCGGCCATTTGGGACCGGAGCGGAGATTTTATGTCGACGATTGCGGGCAACCGCTAGACCATCCAAAGGTGGTCATTCATGCACCTGACACCACGCAGCAGCGGGGTGTTTTGGTGCGAAAAAACCCTACCGTATCAAAAGACCATCATGCGCGGCGCATCATCTGCCAGCCGTGCGATGCTCAAAATGAAAGCAAGACCATTGCAAAACCAAACCAATATCCGCCCTGTCACAAAACACGACATTGCGGCGCTTAAACCCATCATCGACGCGACCGAGCTTTTCCCGTCCGAGATGCTCGACGACATGATCGCGGGTTATCTGGACGGGACAAAACCCGATCTGTGGTTCACCTGCGAACAAAATGAAGAATTGATTTCCTACGGCTATTGCGAACCCGAACGCATGACCGAAGGAACGTGGAACCTGCTGGCCATTGGGGTCACTCCAGACCAGCAAGGGCATGGGGTCGGGGCCGCGATGATCGGTTATCTTGAAAATGCACTCAAGGCGCTGAAGGCCCGCGTTCTTCTGGTTGAAACTGCAGGTATCCCCGAATTTGCACTGACCCGCGACTTCTACGCCAAAACCGGTTTCACCCAAGAAGCCCGGATCAGAGAATTCTACGAACCAGGCGTCGATAAAATCGTCTTCTGGAAAGCACTTTGACCAAATTGCCCCGCAGGTCACACTGCGGGGCATCCCGCCATCCAAATCGCGCGGACTTAGCGCGCGCCGCTCTCCAACGCCTCAATCATCTGCACCCGCGCCGCATGTCGGCCGCCTTCAAAATCGGTTGTCAGGAACGCATCCACGATATCAAGCGCCAAGCCTTCACCGACCACACGCGCACCAAGCGATAGCATATTGGCATTGTTGTGGGCGCGAATCATGCGGGCAGAAAATGTATCGGCGCAAACCCCGCAACGGATGCCCGCGACCTTATTGGCGGCCATCATGATGCCCTGCCCGGTCCCGCACAGGACAATACCAAACCGACAATCGCCAGTCGCAACACGCTGGGCCGCCGCGGCACCATGCTCGGGATAGGGCGTACTCTCGGGGCGCGTCGGCCCGATATCAACCACGTCCCAACCGCGCCCCGCGACATGATCAGCAACCGCCTGCCGCAACGCGATGGCGGCGTGGTCACTCGACAGAACAATACAGTTATTCGCAGTCATAAGAATGTCGTCCGGTTTTCAAAACAATTCCGCAAGATCGGAACACGGGGACACCAATACATCCAGCGCTTCCCGAATATCAACGCCACAATGCGCAACATGGCAAGCGTAACAGCCAAGCCGCACGTTGGGTGTTAAACCTCCGGGACAGCACCGTTCAGAACGGTCACAAACTGTTCGGTGTCAATATTGCCACCACAATGGATCACACCCACCTGCTTGCCGCGCATCACGTCACATTCCTGCATCAAGGCGGCCAATGGGGCAGCACCTGCGCCCTCCGCAACATTATGAGTGCAGCGATAATAGGTGCGTATGGCATCGGCAACTTCTGCATCCGAGACGGCAACAATCCGTTCAGCACCACGGGAATAAATATCAAATGCCTCTTGCACAGGGATGCGCACAGCCATGCCATCAGCAAACGTCTTGGCGGTATTCGTTTCGATCAAACGGCCCGCTTCAAATGACAGCTTGGCAGCCTGCGCCTCGGTCGAAACAACACCAACGATCTTGGTCTTCAGGCCAAGCGCATCCCGAACGGTAATCACCGAACAAATACCTGACCCACAGCCAATCGGAACATAAACCGTATCCAACGCAGGTGCTGCGGCAAAAAACTCCAGCGCATAAGAGGAAACACCACGCACCAGTTCGGGGTGAAACGGGGGAACCGGGGCCAAACCCTCGTCTTCGGCCACGCGCATCGCTTCAACGCGGGCCACGTCAAAATCATCTCCATGCACAATCACCTCGCCACCAAACGCGGCCATCGCGGCATTCTTTTCAGATGAATTGCCCTCAGGCACATAGATCTTGGCAATCATACCTGCCGCTGTTGCGGCGCGGGCCTGGCTTTGACCATGGTTGCCACGGGTCGCCGTACAGATGCCGCGTATACTTGGCTGCGTGCGCTGCAACCAATCGATATAGGTGATCCCGCCACGCACCTTGAACGCACCGGTCGGGCCATGATTTTCATGTTTGACCCAAACCTCGGCGCCAATAGCCGCGTTCAGAAGCGGCCAAGTATATTGCGGTGTGGGGGACATATGGTCGTAAACAAGGGCCGCAGCCGCTTCCAGTTCCGTGCGGTTAAAAAGTGGCATTGCAGGATCCTTTGATGTTTTGACATGCCTAACGCAGATCAAACCGGAATTCTCGCCAAATGCGCGCAATGGACGGGAGTGATGGTCGGCTCATGCGCCGTATCGCGAACAACGCGCGGATCAGCGCAAGCATCATTTGCCTTAACCCAGCTGACATCAAATTCTGGATCAGATCACTGCAAACACGGCGGGCGAATAACGCCCCCCAAGGGGCCTAGCGGTGGGGCACAATCTGCGCCCCGCCCGTTATTGCGCTAATTGAACGGATCAACCGTCGCATTCACTTCAATCGCCGCGTCGATCAGTTCAGCTCCGATGGATGACCGGAATTGATCCCATACCGGCTTCATCTCTGCCCGCCAGATCGCCAGTTCTTCGGGTGTAAGTGTGATGATCACACCGTCATCATCCAGAATATCCTGACGGCGGGCCTGATTGATCTCAAAGGCAAAACGGTTCCGCTCATGGGTCGTCAACGCCATAATATCAACGACAGCCTGGCGGGTTTCAGGGTCCAGACTGTCCAGAAACGCTTGCGACGTCACAACCAGATAACCGATGTAATTATGGTTGGTTTCGGTCACCGCGGCCTGCTCAAGATAGAATTCCTCTTTCTGGATATTGGCCCAGGTATTTTCCTGGCCCTGCACCTCGCCCGAGGCCAGCGCATCATAGACCTTGCTGAAGGACAGTTTGACCGGCGTGATATTCATCCGACGCAGGACTTCTGCAGTGACCGGCGAACTGGAAGAGACCCGGAAACTCAACCCGCTCGCATCACCCGGCAGTCGCATGGGCACTGTCGCGGAATACTGACGCATCCCGTTTGCCCAATAGCCCAACCCGACAAAACCGTCATCGGTGATCCCGTCGGTCATACCTTGCGCCATTTCGGTTTCCAGAAAGGCCATGACCTGCAAGGGGCCGTCAAACAGGAAGGGCAGGTTAAAAAGCTCGAATTGATCGGAATACGCCCCGAATTTCGTCACGCCGGGGGCTGCGAATTGCACGTCGTCATTCAGCAAAGCGGCAAAAACGTCATCATCATTGTATAGCTCGCTGCGGCCATAAACTTCGACGCAAAGCGTGCCGTCAAGCTGGCTGTTCACTTGTTCAGCGAATGCCATTGCGGCTTCGCCTTTAGGGTGACCCTGTAACGCCGTGATCAAACTGAAGCGCGCGACACGTTCCCCCGGATCACATTGCGCTAAGGTTTGATTTGGTATTGTCGTGAGCGCGGTGAGCGCGATGGTTTTCAGGAATT
>CANLDN010000010.1 GCA_947489445.1 uncultured Paracoccaceae bacterium | reverse complement strand
ACCGATCAGACGCCCACGCCCCCCTTTTTGACGCCCATGCTGGTCGCGGTGCGGTGTGCCTTCAGATATGTCGCATCGATCATGATAGTCTTTTCTTCGCCATGCTCAGCAGCCAGGCCCATCATGATCTGGGCGAAGACACCTTTCTCGCTCCATCGCTTCCAGCGATTGTAGAGGGTCTTGTGGGGGCCATACTCCTTGGGCGCATCCCGCCATCGTAAGCCATTGCGATTGACGAAGATAATTCCACTCAACACGCGTCGATCATCCACGCGTGGCCTGCCATGAGATTTTGGGAAGTAGGGTTCCAGACGTGCCATCTGATCGTCATTCAGCCAGAAAAGGTCGCTCATATCACCGCTCGATTTTCGACCCGTGAATCATGACGCAAAACAAAAATCAATGGGTCCTGACCCTAGTATATAACTCGCCAAGATCGGATCGGGCGACTGCCACACTGACGTCCGCGGATCGTAGTACCGCGCTCCGAAGTAGTAGAGGCCGGTCCGCTCATCCAGTTCCTTGCCTGTGAACAGATACGGTGTCCGTTGCGTGTTCGAGCTTTCTTCCACCCAGGTCTCACCAAACGGGAAGTACTCCAGATGCTGGAAAATCTCGCCGTCGATGTCCGTCACATAGCTTGACGAACCAAGAGGATCGGGATGGTAGAAATACTGGTCGCTCTCGAAGACCTCAGGGCCTGAGCCACCACCATTCCCGTTGTTCCCGCATGGCCCGTTTCCGTTGCCATTACCGCCAGCGTTCCCGTTGCCGTTCCCGCCGCCGTTGCCATTCGTCCAGCCCCAGGGCGGGTTCGCGCAGCCGTCGATTGGGTCAATAACCCCGTCGCCATCCACATCACGCGGCTGGCGCACGAGCTTCGACATCATTCGTGTCCCGCCTGCAAAGACATGCATGGTCGAGACCTCACGATTGCGCACCGTGAAGAACTGGTTGACGTAAGCCGTCTCACCCTGCGCGCAGCGCTTGATGACACGCTCGCCGGCATCGTCGTATTTGTAGGTCTGCGTGCGGCCATTGTCGGCCACAGATTGAATGCGGTCTCCTCATCCCAGACAATCGTGCGACGGGTACCATTGCTGACATGATCCCAGCCCGTCTGGTTGCCGTTCAGGTCATAGGAATACGCGCGTTTCCCGATCAGCGACGGTGCATGAAGTCGGCATGTTCATATCAGCCGCCTTACAGATCACATTGGACGCTCATCTTTCACCCGTTGCATATATGGTTTCAGGTCAGGGCAAATCTCTAGAAAATCATCGACAGTATTATTTGTAACTTTGTGAGTAGCGATCTCGCGAGAGGTGGTGACGGAATCCAAGCGGCCAAGGGCGTCCAAATCATCAATACCAGGCTCCGACCAATCAATGATTTGCTTTTTGATCATCCAAGCCGTCAGTATGCTTCGCTCCCTTTCTAAACTGCCAATTAACTCCTTACGCTCCAATTGGGTCATGGTTTCAAAGGTCCTATGACAGCTTTTGAAGGATTCAATTGCTTTCGGCAATCCTTCTTCAAAGCCTGAAAAAACCTATCAATCCAGAAATCGCATAGAGCTACCCCATACTTCTGGTAAACAACCTTTGCTGAACCCGGTGCTTGCTGCTCTGCGTCATAGCAGCAGTCGTAAAGTGCCAGCATCAGGTTCGCAAAATGATCGTTTTCAAATCTTTCAGCCACGTGCATTCTAATCCACTGTAATACCAAGATTGCCGAGCCAATCGGCGCTGCTACTGCAGGCATCTCGTGCCGCACCGGTCGTCCAACCTCATCACCCATTCCGGTTCCGTAGTACTTTATTTCGATCTTGCGGAGGCTGCCCGTACTTTGATGGATGGGTGTATTCTTAGGAATTGCCGCCGACCGTCAGATAGTAGAGACAATGAACATGTGGGGGAATGTCAGGTTTGGTATTCGGCATACTCCCAAGCGGCATACCGAGAGAGTTTTATCGCGATTTCACTCCAATCTTTGCCCTTAGTCTCATCACAGAGTTGAGAAACCATCTGTCTTATCCGTTCAAAATCATAATCTAACACGATAATCAAATACCGACCGAAGACCCCGTGGTCACCAAAATCTCTGTTTATCATTTTTGTGGACACCCAAGTGGGCGTACAAACAAAGAATTGAAATAAATTACCAGTATCTTCTCCCATGGGACCGATTATTGCATCCAAACTGAAACCAAAACAATTCACATCGTCAGGCCAATATACTCGTTCATCAATGTCGGTGGATGAAATTGATTTCAGTTCAGCTTTCAAATTTTTGCATCCTAGTCATTGATGTCCAAGTGGGCGTTTGATTCAACTTGCCATTTACCATCAACTTGAACTCTGGTCTCAAAATTCGCTTGCACACCAGTTTGACTATAAGGACTATTGGGTTTTGCCTGTGGAGGGCGAAATGTACGTAGACCATCTGCACTAACCAAAGTTTGCCCGTCACTGGCAACTCTATGGCCCGGCCCTACCCAAGAGTCCCCTAAGTCGGCCGCTTCTGCGCGTGAGGCAGAGCCTGGCAGAGTTATATTACCCCGAGCAACCGACGCTTCGCGAAGTATTCCCGCCCGATCCATATCAGTCAATGGCAAATTGGGGATCGCAGGACAATTATGCACCCAAACGGGATGCGCCTCAGGCGCGCTGCCAACGAAGAAGGTTTCAAATCCGTCGACTGTCAGATTGAACGCCTGCAGCGCCTCATCTTCGACCTCCACCCCAACAACAACCGCCCAGCTTTGATCATCATTCAACAACCGGTCGCCGGGCTGTAGGTCTGCTGCATCAATCCAGAAGCCCTTCGGGATGGGGCCGCGATACACGTGGCCTTCAGAGGAAGGTTGTACAGATTGTGAGATCGACGTCGGTCCATCGACAGCCTCACGCTGCACAAAGAACGGATGGATCCGGTTGGAGATGATAACCTGTTCTTCGCCGTTCTCCGCATCGCGAATGCTCACGTAAACCGTTTCTTCATAGGGGTTGGAATATTGTGCCAGCACAGGCTTCAAACCCATTTCGCCTGTCGCCGGATCGCGCGACCAGACAAGCATGCCGGGCACGATTTGCGAGATCGGCATCATGCCATCCGCTGTTAGAACCAGCGTATCTCCATGGAACGAGCACGTCCCGCGGAAGGCCCTCCCTATTCCCTTGCCGACCTTTCCAGCGATATCACCCACCACGGGGACAAGTCCCACGGTCGCCCAGACATAATCACCTGCCGTCTCTGCTTCAACGAAACCTTTTACATCCCCTATGATCGGAACAAAATCGAGAACGAAGCTGCCACCCGTCTTCATGCACTCACTGTCACAGGTCGTTCCATATAAGGCTGCGCTTGACATCCCGGCTAGCCCATCAGGATCGAACATGACAATGGGTCTCTGGTGCGAATACGCAAACAAATTCAGGTTCAGCGGATCAAAGACGCCATTGTTTATCTCACCTTGCATATAACTGGCCAAAATCGGATCCGGGCTCTGCCACACGCTCGTTCTTGGATCGTAGTACCGCGCACCGAAGTAGTAGAGCGCCGTCTGCTCGTCCAACTCCTTGCCAGTGAACAGATATGGCGTCCGTTGCGTGTTGCTGGACTCCTCGACCCACGTCTCACCAAATGGGAAGTACTCCAGGTGCTGGAAAATCTCGCCATCGATGTCCGTCACATAGCTTGACGAACCAAGATGATCGGGATGGTAGAAATACTGGTCGCTCTCGAAGACCTCAGGGCCTGAGCCACCACCATTCCCGTTGTTCCCGCAAGGCCCGTTTCCGTTACCATTGCCGCCCGCGTTACCGTTGCCGTTCCCGCCGCCATTGCCATTCGTCCAGCCCCATGGCGGATTCGCGCAGCCGTCGTCGATCGGGTCGATAACCCCGTCGCCATCCACATCGCGCGGCTGGCGTACAAGTTTCGACACCATCCGCGTACCACCGGCAAAGACATGCATGGTCGAGACCTCACGATTGCGCACCGTGAAGAACTGGTTGACGTAAGCGGTCTCACCCTGCGCACCGCGCTTGATGACACGCTCGCCCGCGTCGTCGTATTTGTAAGTCTGCGTCCGGCCATTGTCGGCCACAGATTGAATGCGGTTTTCCTCGTCCCAGACAATCGTGCGGCGGGTGCCGTTGCTGAGTGAATCCCAACCCGTCTGGTTGCCGTTTAGGTCATAGGAATAGGCCCGTTCCCCAATCAGCGACGGCGCATGCGGTTGGGCCGAGGCGTAAGAATACGTCCAGTCATAGGTCGTCTTCTGCTGTTCAATCTCGGTGCCGCTTGGCTGGGTGCGGATGTGGCGCTGATCCTTGGACGCGATATTGTGGATCGTGTCGTAGGCCATCGCGAGCGTGAAGCTCTCGGTCTTGTTGGGTTGGTATTCCCAGACTTGGACAGCCCAAACTATCTTTGTTCTAGAATTCAAATTCCTCGTTGTGGAGCTTCATGATGAACTCGTCCATAGATTCAGAAAAGACCTCATCGACCCCTGGGCCGATCACCCGAATCGATGTCGCCGGCGACTTCTCAGTATCTAGATAAAACATGTTATCCATACCATCCGAGGAAATCGGGAGTAGATGTTGATGGTCCAGCCAGTAGTCGGACATTTTGCGGATATGTTTGGTCATCGTCAATATACTACTCCAAACCGGAGGGTCATCGGAACTGGTATCGGGTAAGCCGTAAATTTCCTTACTTCCAAACACTGCCGCTCCATAGGATCGCAGGAAGGCAACATATTCCAAAGGGAAAACCACCCCTAAGTCGGTCTCGGCTGAGTGGATTTCAGCGTCGGACACAGGCCCAAGAACCATTCCATCCTTCAATACGTCCTGTGCATTCGTCATCGACTTGATCTATTCAACAATTTGGCCAGAACGTACAAAGTCTTGATAACGTTGCTGCCAATAAGACTCCGTAGACCGCGATTGGCGCAGCGGTCCACCGGGGCCTGGTATGTGCAATGGCCCGCCATCTCTAGAATTATAGGCATTCTGAGATTGTAGGACTTCTATCATGGTGCCAGTATTCCGTCCCGTATGATGGAGTGTCAACCGTTCCCAGCCACCTAGACTGTTTCTAACCATCGGTGCACGACCCGAGCGCATGGCATTAATGTTTTGCTGCGTTAGCGGGATATCACTTCGCTGAATGACCAGCTCGTTTCGATGGGTAACAACGTTGTTCCAAACAGAGCTTTGACCAAACGTTGATCTTGCATTGTTTAAGAAACTCGACTCCGCCGAAGACCTTGGGGAGACTGCTCCGAGGCCGTTACTCGAACCAAGACTACGGTTCGTTGGGACACAGCCATTTAGTGCCTCCTGAGCAAGGTATGCGTTTTGTTGCGCAGTATAACGCTGGTTCTGCAAGCTCCGAATAATTCGCCCCTGTTGCCTTACTGTCGGCGGCGCCGTGCTCGACATAAATTGGGTGCCTGGATTAATGAGTTGTATTTGCTGTTGCAGATTGTTGATGATCTGATTGTTTAGTTGCCAAACTGGATTGTTCGCATACGGGTTGCGCCCATTTCCGGCCCTACGCTGTTGGCCATCCGGATCGTCAAATGCCAGTGGACGATTCGTTACGTAGGCATAAAGGTTAAGGTTGCTCGGGTCGGTAACCCCTCCGTAGCCCTCGTCACCACCACCCATATAGCTGGCCAGCAGCGGATCCGGCGACTGCCACACGCTGGTCCGTGGATCGTAGTACCGCGCTCCGAAGTAATAGAGTCCCGTCTGTTCGTCCAACTCCTTGCCGGTGAACAGATACGGTGTCCGTTGCGTGTTGGAGCTTTCTTCAACCCAAGTCTCACCGAATGGGAAATACTCAAGGTGCTGGAAGATTTCACCATCGATGTCCGTCACATAGCTTGACGACCCAAGATGATCCGGGTGGTAGAAATACTGGTCGCTCTCGAAGACCTCAGGTCCCGCGCCACCGCCATTCCCGTTGTTCCCGCATGGCCCGTTCCCGTTGCCATTACCGCCAGCATTCCCGTTGCCGTTCCCGCCGCCATTGCCATTCGTCCAACCCCAAGGCGGGTTGGCGCAGCCGTCGATTGGGTCGATAACCCCGTCGCCATCCACATCGCGCGGCTGGCGTACAAGTTTCGACACCATCCGCGTACCACCGGCAAAGACATGCATGGTCGAGACCTCACGATTGCGCACCGTGAAGAACTGGTTGACGTAAGCCGTCTCACCCTGCGACCCGCGCTTGATGACACGCTCACCCGCGTCGTCGTATTTGTAAGTCTGCGTCCGGCCATTGTCGGCCACAGATTGAATGCGGTTTTCCTCGTCCCAGACAATCGTGCGGCGGGTGCCGTTGCTGAGTGAATCCCAACCCGTCTGGTTGCCGTTTAGGTCATAGGAATAGGCCCGTTCCCCAATCAGCGACGGCGCATGCGGCTGGGCCGAGGCGTAAGAATACGTCCAGTCATAGGTCGTCTTCTGCTGTTCAATCTCGGTGCCGCTTGGCTGGGTGCGGATGTGGCGCTGATCCTTGGACGCGATATTGTGGATCGTGTCGTAGGCCATCGCGAGCGTGAAGCTCTCGGTCTTGTTGGGTTGGTATTCCCAGACACCCGTGGCCGCCGTCAGGCGATAGAGATCGTCATACTGATAGGTAAAGGCCGTGGCCCCGCCCAGCTGATTGGCCCCATTGACCGTCGCTGCGTTGGCCTGCGCTGTGATGTTGCCCACCAGATCATAGGCATAGCTGAGGTCCTGGAACGTCCGTCCCTGCGCATTCCCGGCCTGCAGTGCATCCAAGCGCCGCGTCGTGGGCACGTAGGCATAGGATGTTTCCGTCCCGTTGCCTGCTTGCATGTAGGTCCGCTGCCCGAACTCATCATAGGTCATTTGCCGCAGATAGGGGTAGTCAAACCCTGTCTTCTGTCCATCGATCTGGCGCAGTTTGCCACCACTGTCGTAGAGGTTCGTCAGGATTTCCCCATCGGGATAGACCATCGACTGTAGCCGGTTCCAGGTGTCATAGGTCCACTCGGTTGTGTAGACTTCTGGGCTGTTCGGGCTGTTGCCCTGTGTGTCGGAATTGATGGTCCGGATTTGCCGTACCATTTCACCCAGCGGTCCATAGAACCGCTCTTCGGTGCCGCCTTCGCTGGTCACTGTGACAATCCGGTTGGCCCGGTTATCCGCAGCCCCCGGTGCCCCATATGTGTAGGTCACGTTGTTTTCAGTGAAGGTCGGATAGGTCACCGTTTCCAACCGGTTGAAGTCGTAGGCATAGCTGATCACCGTGCCATCTGCCGCCAGGTTGGCCGTCTGCTTGGTCGTCAGGTTCGAGGCGAGGTCGAAGCCATAGGTCGTCCGCCCCATATCCGGGCTATCCAGCGCCGTCATCCGCCCGAAGTTGTCATACTCGGCCAATGTGACATTGCCCTGATCATCGGTCACATCCGTGATCTGACGCAGCGGATCATAGACATAGCTTGTCCAGATCGTCGGCTGCCCGCCCACCGGGTTGATCTCTTTGACCGAGGTCATCAGCTTGCGCACGTCCGCGAATGTCTCGCGCCGGTTGCCTTCGGCATCGACAAAGAGCGTGCGGAATTGCTGTGCCCCACTCCGGTCCGGACCAAAGTCATATGTCATCTGCGTGGCGGACCTGTCCGGGATCGTCACGCGAACAGGACGGTCCAGAATGTCGTAATCCGTCAAGGTTGGCATGATGCCGTCGTAGGTGGCGTTGAACACGCCCGCCTGCCCCAGAGATTCAATCACGGGGTAGTATTGCTCAGTCTGACGCCCTAGGAAATCAAAGGTGATACGGCCAGAGGCGACCATACGGTCAGTCACGCCACTCGCATCGCCAATGGCTGCGTCTTTCTTTGTTTGCAACGCACGACCCAAGCCATCAATGAACATGGCCGTCTCAATTGGATCGGCGATATTGCGATAGACATCGATGTGCTGCGTCTGGGCCCAGCTGACATCAACATCCGGGTATTGGTCATCGCCCGGCACATCCAACAACGGGTTGTAGGCGAAGGTAATCGTGTCGAAACCGGTGCCAGCCTGATACGGGCCAGTCACGGTCACAATCCGACCAACATCATCAAGCGTGTACGTCATCGGCTGACCGTTCAGGTCTGTTGTGCTCAGCAGCTCACTGAAACGGACATCATATGTGGCCGATGAGGTATAGCCAAAGCTATCAGTGATGCCGGTGACATAGGTGTCTACTTCGCTATCAAAGACATAATCTGTACCATAACGCTGACCTGTGGCATTCGCCGGACCCGTCACATTCACTAGGTTACCAAAGCCATCATAAGTCATGTCTGTAACAGCAGCACTGCCATCGGCAAGAACAGACCGTAGTTGCAGCAGATTGCCAGTGCCGGTCTCGAAAGTGGCTTCACGATTGCGGTATGCGCCACTTGGACCAGTGCCCCCCTGCCCGGTCACAACCACGCTGTCGGCCTTGCCCACGATATAGGCAGGCAGATCGCTGTGGTAGCCAATGACACTGGTCACATCGTCTGCCGTCGTGTCCAGATTGGCCGCATCAAAGTACTCGACCACATTCCCCAGCGCATCATAGGTGTAGGTCATGAACGTTGCTTTGCCCGCAACAGCCTGACCTTCGTAGAACTGGTTGTCTGTACGGATCAGCTGCGGGAAAACGGTTGCTGTCAGGCTATCAGGCTGGCTGACTTCTGAACCAGTATCGATATCGACAAAGGCATAGGTATTGGCCGTTTCAAGATAGAGATTGCCGCCCGCATCCGCTGTGGTTGAGGCCGCAAGAAGACCCTTCTCATAATAAGTATCATTCAGGAAATCGCGGGTGATTGTCCGGTAGACGGCTTCACCACCAACGGCATCAACGTTCATGTGATCCTCGATCACACGCGCATATCCAAAGAACTCGCGCTCTTCGCGATCCCAGTACCCATCCTCATATGTGAAGTTGGTCGCAAGCGTGTCGGTGCCATCCCCGGCAAAGCCGTCAAAGACTTCGACACGGGCCAAGACCCACTTGTTCTGGGGCTGGTCAATGGTGTTGCCTGAGCGCTCATAAGCCAGCGTGATCGTAGACCCCAGCGGGCGATTCACCTGGCGCAACATGTTCGTACGTTCGACGGTGTCCAGGCTGACGGACAATTGATCAGAGCCAGACGACGTCAGGTATTCGGGGAAGCCATCGCCATCCATGTCCTGAATGGAAACTTCAGTACGGCTGATTGACTTGCCGATATCGCCACCAGGGTTGAAAATGAGGCATGGCGGCAGACCAAAGAATGGGCAAATCGGAATGGTGACATAAAGCCCCCCACCCTCGCTTTCGGACTGACCCTTAACCAGGTCATTACCCGGCGTGCCGGTCGACCAGTTGATGATCTCAACCTCAAACCCGCTACCAGAGTTGATCTGCACAAGCAGATCAGAGGCAGATCCCGTATTCCACACGCGGTCAACAAGCCCGTCGCCATTGATGTCCGTCAATGAAGCCGAGGCCGTGTTCGTACCACGCGAGCCGTTAAGACCACCGCCCCAGCCATAGATACCATCGTTGTAGCCAAAGCCAAATGAGACGCTTTCGCTCTCACCATCTGATATGAGTGCGGCGCCCAGAAGTTCCGGCGATGCAAAGCGATAACCAAGGTTGTAAGACACAAGGATATTGCCACCCGATTGTTCAATCAGATCCGGCAGGCCATCCGCGTTCATATCTCGCAGATCATAGGACGTACTTGAATTACCGTTTGTCAGGCTGCCATTCAGCCCGATAGACCGCATCAGCGTCACAGCTTCGCCCGAAGCGCCGCCTCCGCCGACCTTATTTGGCACACCTCTGGCGCTTACTTCCTGCGTCGGGAACGTGCCGCCAAGTCCACCATTGAAGGACGACCCTTCAGAGGCCCGGACATTGTTGCCCATATTCGGAACTGACATGAACACAGTTTCAAGACCGCCCGTCATAGGCGAGAACTGCACGCGCTGACCTGATGAGACGACATCCGGGAACCGGTCGCCGTTCATATCAAGGAAATCCATCAAGGACACCGTCGAACTATCGGACTCCGAAACAGACCCGGAGAACGGTCCGCCAAGTGAGACACCAGCAAAGACACCGAACGTCTCTGTCTCAGAAATCCGTGAAACCGCCCGTGCCCCAGCAAAAACAGTCGGATCAGGCACAGATGGATAGTCGCTGCCAAAGCGCGACGCACTGACCTGCGCAGCCTCACTCCACAAGCCATCATCGCTGGATGTCCAGCGCAACTGACCCGCATTTGGTGTCAGCGCAAAGACTTTGGGCTCATTCGCCGCAATAACGGCTGCAATTTGCGCGTCATCGCCACTCTGGACGGCGGCAAGGATCGCATCCTGCTGTGCTTGGATTTCTGCGGCAGTGGGTGGCGCCAGATCAGCAACCGTCAGCGCAATGGGCACATCTGCACGCGTGCGATTACCGTTATAGCCAAACAGGCTCCAACCCCGATATGGTTGCGGCAAAATGCTAGGCGCTGCGACACCATTCAGGCCCACAGCGGCTGGCACCTGCGTAACACCGTCAGACAGTGTAACCGTCGCCGACGCCGCGCCCAGAGATGCAAGAATGCCAGCATCAGAGCCCGAAATCTCTACAAAATAATCCGTGCCAGCAAACGCAGCAAACGCAACGCTCACCGGGGCAACAGTACCAGAGGTCACATCAATTGGTACCTTGGCAACACGCACGCCATCAGCCTTAACCGTCAGCCACAGTGTTGTCGTCAGGGACGTATCAGAGACCACCAATGTCGGTTCAAGCGTGACAGTTTCCGATGCCGCAGCCTGCCACGCGACCAATGGTGCAGCGCCAGAGATGTCTGAGAAGATCGAAACAAACGGCGCGATTGGCAATTCTGTAGTCGGTGTGCCGTCTGGGTTGGTCAGCGGATTGACATCAGCGGACGCAATATAGAAGCTGCGCGGTGGATTTGTTGCATTCCAACTCAGCGCACCGAGGTCAATGGGTGAATCGGTGCGGATTGATACGGCAATGAAGTCACCATCCTGCGTGACGACCGTTTCAAAGATAGGATCACCATTCGCATCCGTGCCGATCTGGTTCTGGGTGGTCTGCGTGGTCAGGACTGCCAGATCTGTATCCAGAACAATGCTGCCCGCCGTATCGGCCGAAACGGTCTGTGTCGATACGACCGCTCCGTTTTGAAGAATTTCGACAATGACATCGTCTGTCGTGACGGCCTTCTCCAATGTCCCGGCGATGCGCAGCGTGCCATCAAAAGGTGGCAGGATCGTCGTGCCGATGTCCGAGAGCAAGACAAAATTATCCGACGCATCATAGCTGTCGACTGGCAACCCGTTCGGGCCGCTCGCGGTTGGGATGCTGGTATAAGCGACAACTGGTGACCACGAAACCTGATCAAACGCACCATCAAAGCCGGACTGCACGCGGAAGTAGATTACATCGCCTTTGGCAACAGTGACAGGCGCTAGTGCTGGTGACTTGGGCGTATAGTCATCTTCAGCGATATCGGTGCTGAACAGCGCGACACCGTTCAATTCTATTGTGGTGCGCACGCCATCAGCGGTCTCATATGCGGCACGGTCAGTGCTGGTATCTTCGATCAGCGCAAGACTACCACTGATCTGCACGGTGCCGTCATAAGGTGCCATCCAGGCGCGCACATTGTCGGCCAGCGGCGAGGCATCAATCAGGTCCTCCAGCAAGGTATCAAAATTCGCATCCAGCAGATCAGCCAGCACGGCAGCCGGACCAACAGGATAGGCTGACAGCGCGCTATCTGTTGTGAATGTCGGTATGCCTGCAGGATCAAGTACGTTGAACAGCACGACACCATTGCGGTTCAGGTCTGGCAGACCATCACCATTGGCGTCTGTGAAGTAGGTCCCGCTTTCCGTCACATTGTCGGAATCGTTGAAACCAAAGCTAATGCCCAGATATCCCTCAAGACCCAGCGAGTCCCCCGAACTGGTCTCCCGGTGAATAGCAGGCAGGTCGATTTCGACAACTGGACCGAACGCCGTGGCACCCTGTGGGCCGCTTTCATTCGCGCGCAAGAAGATACGGCCATCGTTGGCCACGAAAAGCTTGTCGGCCAAACCATCACCGTTGAGGTCAATCAGCTGAATTCGGCCGGTGGTCGAGCCAGAACTGAAGCCGCGCTTTACACCGGCAATGGAGTCACTCTTCCGATAACCCGCTGGCGCAAAGCCGAGATAGAAATGCCCGTTTTCATTGCTTGCCTCCACACCATTCACAACACTCGCGTCCATCGAACCAAAGAAGGCGTCCAATGACACGTTGTCGTTTCCAGCGGTCCAGTTCACCGACGGGGCAAAGCCGAGATAGCTGCCATCCGCTTCACGCGCGTCGTCGAAATAGTCGAATGTATGTGTGTTAAATGGCTGGTCCTGCGCATCAAACTGCGTCACCGACTGCAAAAGCTGCTTGTAGAAAGCGCCTTCCGCATAGTCGAACTCGTAAGCGCGGACCTGAATGTCGTTATAGGTGATCTCTACACGGCGTAGCAGATCAGCTGTGACCATCTTGAAACCACCGCGACCATCAATGATCGTATCAGAGCGTCGGGTGAAGTTCGGCAGGTCGCGGTCGCGAATGAATTTTACCTCGAATGGCCCAGGTCCGGCAGCGTCGCCGGTATAGCGGATCGCATCACAATAAAGCTGCCGACCTAGGACGCTGCCCAGTGCCAACCCTGTGTCAATAACCGTGACATGCGAGTATTCGACACGGTTGCCATTAGTGTCGCGTACCTCGGTCAGCGCCCATTTGAAGACGTTGCCGCTATCATCAGCCAGGACCGCCGATCCAACCTGTTGACCGCTATCGAGGTCACCCCCGTACGCATAGCGCGTACCCATCTTGTCGGTGACTTCCCACCAATAGTTCGCAGGGTTGTCGCCATGGCGGACGATGCGGTTAAAGCCACCTTCCACACGGGTATGGAACACGCGCTCCGCCTCACGCGGTACCAAGTCGCCACGATGGGCAACTGGCGTCAGCTGCTGACCATTCCAAAGGTAGGTTTCTGTTTCTTGAGCCGCGTCATAGCGCGGTACACCCCAACGCGTGTCGATAGAAACCTCTTGCATGGAAAGGTTCCAGCCCATGCCCATCCAACCATTGCCACCGGCAGAGTTGTATTGCAGACCCAGTTGTGGCGCGACACCCTGGCGGCCGGGCGGCAATTCCAACGGATATGACATTCCCGCATCGCCAGTGTTTGTCGCTTGTGGCGCCGCAATCAAGTTTATCCGTGCGGATGGATCCGCAACTTTCATGTCTTTCAGCTGGGTTGGGTTGAAGCTCGCGACCTGCGGGCTTTCTGGTGCCACAACAACGCCAGCGATGAAGTCTGTGAAGTGGTCTGTATCCGCCGCAACCATTTCTTCAGTGGCATCAACGTTGGTGTTTTCAAGCGCCATCCAGCGGCCAGCATCTTCATCGAAGTAGAAGATCTGAACATCAGACGCCGTGTAGCCCTGCGGGATCATATTCGGCGAGAACGGCAGCCGCAGGCGGTTCTTTGCGTTGAACCGAGCGTGCGGAAGCATGCGATAACCGCGGCCCGGCCCTTTGGTGACGTTGATCAGGCCCGTATCCAGACTTGCCAGTTCAATCGAGGTCAGCGACGAGATACGGAACGTGGTTGCTTCGTCCAGCGCCCCGGCGGCCATCGTCAGTTCCGCGCCTTCATGGGTCACTGTCTTTTCTTCGCCCGGAACGAACGTCTCTGACAGCACATCCGGTGTGTAGGTACTCAGCCCGTCAAGAATAACGGGCGTGTTGAAAACAATGTTTTGAGTGACGCTGGCTCCGTCAGGATAGAGGGCCACAACCTCGACTGACCACGGCGTTTCATCCGCGTCATCCTGAAAACCTGCCTGATCCTTTGAGATGGCCACCTCGAAGACACCATCGGGTGCATCAAATGGTAAACCAGCTACAAAGAAATCTGCGGGACCAGATGCATTTGCCATCGGCAGAACATGCCCACGCAAGAAACCGGTGCGGCCGTAGAATTCTCCGTTTTGCGGCCATGACATCGTAATCTGGGCAGGCTCCCGCGCCGCACCCATCGGCGAGCCGCTTGCATCAGCCTCAGTTACTTCGAAGCTGCTGTTGAGCGTAATTGCGATGGCGTGCGCTACGGCCCCACCCATGTTGATCTGATAGCTGGTGCCATTGGTCACAACCTGCGGATCTGTTGCTGCATCTACAGCATCGAGAACAACTACGACACCGTCGGGTGTCACCGCTTCCACTGTCAGCGGACCCGTAATCGGCGCAGCCAAAGTAAAGTCAAATTCCCCAATCGCAGATGCCTGCGCAAGCGCTAGCTCCATGCGGGCACCACCGCTGCCCTCTGCCAATGCGGTCCAACCCGTTGCTGCATCACCATCGGCGATGACCGTGCCACCACGCAACAGATGCTGCCCGTCATCAAGCTCAACGACCAAGGACAGTCCGCGCACGGCATAGTCGCGTTCTTGTCCGGCCAACGTGCCAAATTCAAAGGTATTTGTACCCTGTACGAGCTGGGAAGGCGAAATCGGCTCGATCTGTTGCGACCACCGGTTATCCGCGGCAGCCACATAGCCGCCAGCAGGTGCAGCACCATTGATCGCGCGACGCACCGCAAGCCAACTATGAACCCCGCGCAGATCATAAACCAGCCAGGCACGACGAATATCTTGCGGCGCGTACGGCAGGTCGAGCGTGGCTGCGTCCACCGGCTGACGTGTTGAGACAGACAAATTACCATTCGTCTCAACCCGGCGGAAAGGTCCTGCAGCATCGCCGTTGCCCATTGCATCCAGCGCAATCGTAACGTCATCTGCCCGCAATGGCGCTCCAACGCCCCAAACCTCGATCTCTGGCAATCCTGTGCTCGCTGCACCAGCGACAGGCGTGAACGTCACTTCCAATGACTCAGAGGCAATCTCGTTGCCGAATGGCAAGCTATGCCATCCGTCCGGCAGGATGGACAGATCGACACTCTGGACGCCACTGACGGGCGCAAAGCTTTGATTGCGCCCGTTGCCAGACAACGCCGCGACAGAAATCGTGTAAGGTGCCGGTGTGCGCACGCGCAATGCAGACGGGGTCGCGCCCGGTTCCAACGCGACTTCAATCTGAGCAGTTTCAAACAAGGTCAACTCAGTCGCGCCATCGCGATCAAAGGCGAAGGGCAGCGCCTCTGCCTCAATCTGCTGCACTTCCGCCGGCAGGCTGTCGTCTGATGTGATGGAAATTCCAACAGGAACAAGCCGAACCGCGTTGGAAGTCACTGTGTCCGCGACAACAAGTGTCGTCAGGAACAATACCGAGATTAAGAAAAGCAGGCGAACGAAAGCGGCAGAGAATGTCTTGAGCACTGAAAATAGGTCCTTCACAATACGTCAACATGACGGTCCTTCGAAAGCTCACAATCTCGTGAGTGCGTCAATGTGTCAACAACCTAAAAGGGTGGAAAAGCTGTGTTTTTTGTAATTCATGCTTTAGTTGCAGAACTTTATCATTAAAACCAATACTTTACTGATCCATCGCATTCTGACGGTTGAGTCCAAAGAGCGCGTCTGCACGGCCAATTGCCTTGTAAGTATATGGTCAGGCCCAAATAGACAGCAACTAAACGGCTGGCAGGGCCGCTGAGGATATTCGTGACGAAAGAGTGAATATGCGGTCTTGATCGCCCACAAAGACTGGATCGATGATGCGAAGATAGTGGACGCCATTGTCTTACCCAATAGACCTCATTAATTCGCAGACTATCAGGTAACAATAACCGAGAAGTATCCTAACTTCCACTGCGCTGACGAAGCGGAAGTTCACTGCAACAATCCGAAAAACTCTGGCGTCAGACACAGACATCGCATTGACACAAAATTCCGATGACCTGATGTAATCGCTTTTTTCTTTGGCTGTGTAGATGAAGGACCGCCCGTAGTTCCTCGGGGTGCTGTTTGAACCCGAGCTGAAAATTAAAGCCTTTCGAGCCTCACCTGCTCTTCGCCGATTTCGTGCGCGCGGTGGGTGAGAAAAGTTGGCTGGTTTGAGCCTCAGTGCCGGGCGCATCTGAGATACGACGTCAACTCAGGCATCTTCAGCGCCTCTTCGACAAGTTCAGCCATGGCGCGCGTCTCATGCAGTCGCACGGCAAAACCATCGGGTGGCGTCTGCCTGCGCAATGCCCGGACCAGGCGCTTATAGGCGTCCTCACACTGGTCGGTTGTTGGCGTGGTAAGTCGCGTGTTGCTGTTCGTTTCGTCCTGCGCCTGAACAGACGTGCCGAGCGCAAGGCTCAGGACAGCTGCGGTGCAGGTCAGCGTTGTCCATGTCATCGGGCTGTCCTCCTCCTTCGGCTCATGGCACAATCACCGTCTCAAGCGTGAAACTGTCGTTGTCCGGGTTGGGGTCCGCTGCAGTACTGGTGACGCTGACGGTGTCGCGCAGCATCACGAACGGGTCGAGCTCTGGGGACAGGTTCACTAGCAACAACGCGCCAAAGTTTATGACTGCTGTCTCGCCCGCCGCCAACTCGTTCAAATCCACATCGAAGGACGAAAAGAAGAGCGATGGCAAGGCCTGTCCGGTCAAAACCGCCCCCGATGGCAGCTCAATGGCTTCGAAGGCGATGAAACCGAGTGCCAGCGCATTGACCTGGTCAATTACCAGCTCATCACGCAGGCTGATGTTTCCAACCGTATCCGGCCCAGCATTGCTTAGTGTGATCGAGTAGAGTGCAAGGTAGTAGGTGAGCGTGTCTGACACTTCGAACAAGGGCAAGACGAAGGCTGATTTATTCACGGCCAGATCAGCGCGGCGGGTGCGTTCGGGGACCCGTTCTACGTCGATGCTGCTGTGCTGGATCGTCTCGGCCCCATCCTCGGGCAGCGCGGCAGTGGTGTACACGGCATAGACATCCAGCGGTCCAGCGCTTTCCAGCACCAGGAACCCCTCAATCATCCCGCCCGGAAAGCCGCCGGGGAACAGCCGGGTGCGGATATCCTCGCAATCCACTGCAAGCGCTTCGTCATAGGCCAGTTCATGCGTGTCGATGGGCAGGATCTTCCCCGGTTGCTGCATCCCCGGCGGGATCGACAGGGCCAGCTTCTTGGAAAAGGCCGCCGTGTCGGGCTTGGGGTTGTGGATGTTGACGGTGGTGGCATAGCGTCCTTGTGTTAGGATCAGCTGCTCGGGGTTCCGCTGATCGCCGCAGACGAATTTGGCAGCGTATTCATAAGGATGTGCGCCTGGTAGAACGTCGCCGGTCGCGAAGATATCCTGCACGCCATTGGTATCGCCCTCCACGAGGTCACCCGCATCGCTCTCGAAGACGGCGATGCGCCCGTCCTCGCTGATCGTGATATTTGAAGAATCGCCATTGCCGCTGCTGCCCGTCAGGCCTTCGCTAAGCAGAGTGATCTCGCCCGTAGCGCGCTCAATGCGGAAGACGTCGCGGCTGTCGTTGGCGTCATTTTCACTTATTGTCTCCATGCTCGAACCGAAGACCACAAAACGCCCGTCAGCCGAGATGTTCCGTCCCATGACAATATCCGGCATTGCCGGAACTGTGCCAAGGCCGCTCCCGTCCTCCATCGCAAGACGCTGCACAGTGCCATCCTGAAGATCATGCACGTAGAGGCCCACTTCCTCCGGCTCGGCATCTGGTGAGAAGGTGCTGGCGCGCGACCGGAAGAGAACATAGCGCCCGTTGGCCCCAATACTAGGCCACTCACTCACGCTATCACCCTCAGTGCCATCCGAGGCGACGCTAACTCGCTGCGTCGTGATGTCGAGCAAATCGCGAAGGAACACGTCTTGCGCATCATTGGTATCGTTATCGACGAGGTTCGGGGCTCGGGTGTGAAAAACAACGAAGCGGCCATCGCCGGTGATGTCTGTCAGAACGATATTGTTGCTGCTAGCGTTTCCTCCCGGTGCTGACTGCTCCCCAGCATCGTTCAGATTAACAATGGACGTGCTGCCATCCACCCGATTGTGTAGTAGCGCATCAATGAAGGTGACATCTGCGCCGGTGTCATAGGAGGCGTCACCTGTCAGATACAGGACAAGGTTGCCATCGTCAGACACTGCCACAGAGCCATTGGTGAAGGCTGAGCTTGGTGTGCCGTCGGCACTGAACGAAATCAGCTCGGTGGTCTGCATCTCCCGGTCTCGCAAGAAGACCGATGTCAGCGCATCGCTGGGAGTGGCAGGTGTCAGGTTGGTTGCCTCCGATTCAAAAACAACGAACCGGCCATTGGGCGTGACATCCATGCGCCGTGCGCCCGATCCGAAGCTTTCGCCACTCCAGCCGTCGCCCTGTGTGCCATCCGTGGCCACGCTTATCAACTCGACCTCGCCGGTTTCGCGGTCTTTCAGAAAAACGTCGGGATGGCCGTTAGCATCACCCTCTACAAGATTGGTAGCAGCTGAGGCGAAAACAATGTAGCGCCCATCGCGCGAGGCCACGGCCGAGCCGCTTTCGCCATTTGCTTCTTCGCCATTTGCATTAACGCTGATCCGCTCCATAGGTCCTGCAAGGGCCGGGGCAGAAAAAAGACAAAACGCCAAGACAGAGACGATTGTGAACAATGGAGGAAGCACGCCGCGTGTCATTGGAAACCGGACCATGAAAATGCATCCTTCAACCCATATTCCCAAGTTACCTTGGGTTTGAGCAAAAGCTGGCAGATTTTTGTCTCATTTTCAAGGTTTCCCTCCTCGTTTAAGGCAAAACGATCATTTCTGAAAGACAAAGGTTAAAACAGCACGGCAACGACCCAGAAAGGCCTTGCAATACAACACCCCCGCAGAGAAGTTTGAGACATGTGTTGCGGCGATCCGTTGAATCCGCAGCCCAAACCTGACTTTGGATGCTCTACATGGCGACCGCAGCATACGGCGTGAGATCGCACCGATAATTCCTAGTTATCATTACATCTACGCTTAGATTACCTTCGCTGACGCTAGTCGCGAGTCAAGACCTGATGTCCATTGCTGGTTAAATGTTTCGGCGCAACGTGCCGAACCGCAAACCATTCTAACCTACATTATTTTTGGCGCGAAAAGAGATCAGAACATTAGTAAGCTACAAGCAGTTGAGCGAAATCATGTAGTGACCCTCGTCCAGTGGCCCCAAAATACAGCGGATCGCTAGATCGGAGAACTGGCCGTTCAAGATCATAGAGATGTCACGCCTGATTGTAGGATTATTGATATGATAGTTGTGGTTGCGCGGTGCGTAAGTCGTGGTTCCATCCACGGTTTGAGTGCTGATCACCTGAACCCCCGCTTCGAAGGCATGTGTCGACCGGGTATATAAACCCAACCGCGGTACCCGCGCATCGTAGCCGTCGCCCAAGTCGTTCTGATTAAAAACTCGAGCTGAGGCTTGCAACACAAGGTCATTCGGACTGGCATAGATCGCTAGCTCGTCCGCCAAGTCTGTATAATTGTTCAGAACATCCCGGAATTTCGGCAAGGATAGGTCCGCCGCCACAAGGATCATTGCCCGGAATGGCTTGTTAGCTGCGTCGCCAAGGACTGGGGCTGTGGGGTCACCGCAGCCTTGCAGCATTTCCCACAGCAGTTGATTTCCCATCGAGTGGGCAACTATATCTACCTGACCTGAACCGTAGCGTTTGATAATGTCGGTCATGGCATTGCGCATGTTTGTGCAACTGGCGGTGACGGCATCGCGGTCAGCTTGATAAGCAATTTGTACGGTCTCTCGGCCAACCGAACTCAATGAGCGTTGCTTGCTGAACAAGACCTTCCCTGCGACGGCCAGCTAAAGAGATAGGGAGTAGATGGGTAGCGTGAAGTGATCATCAAACGCGCGACGGCGTCTGTTGCTTCAGCAAAATCAGTGTTGAAGCCATGGATGAAGATTAGCGCGCGGGGCGAATTATACCTAGGACGCGGAAAGTGGCTAAGAGCATCAGTAATAGTTGCGTCAAAATTGTCTACGCGCTCTGGCAGTTCTTCGGCCGGGATAGCGGGAATATCCGCCTCGTATAACAACTGTTCGATGGCACGGGGACAAGTTAGCCAACCAAGGCTACAGCTTAAAGATGACAACGTGGGTTCTTGAGCCATTGCCAGTTCAAAAGCGACTGGTAATCGAGTACGAACAATACCGCTTGCTAGTGGTCCTTCGGACGATCCGAACAAGATGTCGCTGCCAGATGGGTTGGCTTGACGGGTCGTGACATAAACAATGTCAAAGACAGAACACCAAGCATCGGCGGTCGCTTCCGCCGCTGCGCAACCTTCAATTTGTGCCTGTCGTGCAGAAGATAGTTGCTCTGGTGATGCGGGGTTCACACGCAGAGTGGTAGCAGCGGCAAGAGTAACCGTAGATGGAAATTGATCGGTGTTTCCCAAAACCGTAGCCGAGGAATAAGTGTCCCCGGATAACATGTTGTCTAGCAGAAGTTGTTCAGCTAGCTGTAGTTCAAGAGCGTTTGGGTTGTTGGGAGCAACGAAACTAGCCAGCGCCTGCCGCCCAATCGCCTGTTCGGACTGCGCAGCGTTGGCCGGTACAGCGGAAAAAGCCTGCAATGCAGATACTGGATTGCCGTCCTGTAAATACAGGTCACCTGGGAGGACCTGCATGTCGGGCGTTTGGATAGAACTTTCGGCCAGGGTCTGAAGGTCGGACAAATCAAGGCCTGCAAAGGTCTCATCCAATAGGCTCTGATCTCCGGACAAAACATCGCGCAGAAAGCCAGAGTCGCCAAGATCGAACGCCGTTTCAATAGCTGCAGTGCCCACTTCAGTAGGTAAATTAGGCGAAGCGACCAATATCGCTGAAGATTCATTTGCCACAACGCCTTGGCAAAACTTCGTTTGATTTTGGCACGTTGTTGGCCGGAAGCGATAAAGCCGACGTTCGCGCAACCCGCAGCATTCAGTAGGTTTGGGCTCAATGCAGACATCCGCCCCCCAGCGCGAAGGCCGAGGGGCGTGTGTCGCAATGTTGGTTTCGGCTTTGGCTCACTAGCCAACCATTGCGCCGTCGTCCCGTTTGACCGCGATGATGGTTGAGCGGGGCAGCATCCCTTCGCCGTCAGGGAAAGGGGCCGCCGGGTGCTGAATCCCTACAAACATTGTACGCCGGTCCGCTGACCATGTCAGGCCGGTAACCTCGGACCCTTTGGGGCCCGTCAGGAACCGTTCGATCTGACCGGTGGATGGGTCACCCGCCAGCATCTGGTTGTTGCCCATCCCTGCGAACCCGTCTTCGTTGCTGTCGTTCCCGTCTGTCTGAATCCAAAGCAACCCGGTGCTGTCGAACATCATCCCGTCGGGTGAGTTGAACAGGTTGCCTTCGTTGATGTTGGACGATCCGCCATATTTGTCATCATGCACGGTTGGGTTTCCGGCCATGACGTACAGGTCCCAGGTGAATGTGTCCGTTCCGTGATCATCATTGCTGGGGTACCAGCGCACGATCTGGCCATAGTTGTTTTCGGCGCGCGGGTTTGGCCCATTGATGGATGTATCATCACCGCCCGCGTTTGGCTTGACGCCCCGGTTGCGGTTGTTGGTCAGGCAACAGTACCCTTCGACCGCGACCGGGTTCACGGCGACCCATTCGGGCCGGTCCATGGTTGTGGCCCCCACGGCTGACGCCGCAGTGCGGGTGAAGATTGCGATTTCAGCTTCGTCCATGCCCGTGGCTTCGGGGGTCAGGGCCACCCATTGACCGGTCAGATCATTGTTGAATTTCGCCACATAAAGCTGACCATCATCCAGCAGAGCAGATGTCGGACCGCCGGGTGTGTAGACCCCGTTGGAGACATATTTATACATAAATTCGCCCCGTTCATCGTCGCCCATATAGACGACCACCCGGCCATCAGGCGCGATTACAGTGGCGGCGTTTTCATGTTTGAAACGACCCAATGCAGTGTGTTTGATCGGGGTTGATGAGGCATCGCTGGGGTCGATTTCCACGATATAGCCAAGCCTGTGCGGCTCATTCGGGTTTTGCGACACATCAAAGCGCGGATCGAACTTTTCATAGCCATAACGGCCTTCCAACCCAATGCCGTAACGCCCGTACCCCTCTGGCAACGCGAAATCCGGATCGCTTGATCCAAAGTAGCCGTTGAAGTTTTCTTCGCAGGTCAGATAGGTGCCCCAGGGCGTCTTGCCCGCGCCACAGTTGTTGATGGTTCCCAGTGTCAGGACGCCTTCGGGATCCGCTGATGTTTTCATCAGGTCATGACCAGCGGCTGGCCCCGCGATTGTCATCGGCGTGTTATGCGTGATGCGGCGGTTCAGATCACTATCGACAACGATATCCCAACCGTCCGGACCCTCGGCGACTTCCATCACTGTTACGCCCTGCATGTTTTGCAGAATAAGCACATCATCTGCGCTGGTCGTTTCACCGCCGGTGTGAGGCAAATTGACTTTGGTGTTCACGTATTCATGGTTCACCGCGATCACCTGCCGGTTGCCGACCATAAAGGCCTCCATCCCGTCGGTGT
The DNA here is from genome assembly GCA_947489445.1 of uncultured Paracoccaceae bacterium. Taxonomy (GTDB): domain Bacteria; phylum Pseudomonadota; class Alphaproteobacteria; order Rhodobacterales; family Rhodobacteraceae; genus Yoonia. Next base: position 183,795 of record CANLDN010000010.1, on the reverse strand, counting down.
TTTCGCCGAACACCCGGTCGGAGCTGGCAACGCTGACACCTATTTCCTGACTGAATTCTTCGGCGTCAGAGAACAGGGGCTGGCCCCATTTCGCGACAGGCTGCCATGTGTAGCCTTCGGGCACATGCACGGTGCCGTCTGTGGCAATCGGGATTGGCGTGAAGCCGAAACGACTGGCGGTTTGCGCCTCAGCTGATGTGCCGGACAGCAGGCCTGTGCCCATGACGGCCGCACCCGAACCAAACGCGACGACACCGCTCAGGAAACCGCGCCGTGAAATGGCGGCTTCGACCACATCGTCAAAATCTGTCTTCTCGGCGGCGGGGCGTTGCAATTCATCCCACTCGTCCCAGGAAAGGTCATATGTATCAACGTCTTTCATCGCACTGGCTCCTTGCTGGCGTTTGTTTTCAGCGCGACCCTAGTGACGGTTCTTTGCAGCTTTGTGACAGTTGGTTCGCTGCTTCAAAGGCGTGTTGGCGGCGGATCGTTGCCCGCCGCCGGGCGTCAGGTCAGGTCGCAGGGCGGCCTTGGAACCACCCAAGCTTGCGGAAAATCAACCAGTCCAGAACAAGGGCGACGATCAACGACGCGCCCACAAGCGGCAGCAGAATGCCAAGTCCGATCACCAGAACGACCATCCCCGTCCCCAGTGATGCGTCAGGTGCCGCCGGAACCCCAAGTGATCCCGCCGGCCGTCGCATCCACCACACCACAAAACCCGAAACCGAAAGAACAACAGCTAACACCGCAGCCAAAGTATTCTGCGCCAGATTAAGCCATCCGTAAAGCTCGCCCTGGTGGAAAGAGATGCCCTGCGACACAACCCGGGCCAAAGCGGGGTTATCTGCGAAGTCGTGCCGTTTGAGAACGGTGCCGGTATATTGGTCGATGATCAGCTCTGTCTGGTCGGCCCGGTTGATGCTGGCGGAACGGACCCAATACGCGGCGACGGCGTTGCGCGGCGGCCTTGTTTCATAGTGGGCGACCAGCCCTTGGGCCTCGGCGATGTCGAAGACCTGTGCGTAGGGGATGGGCGTCCCTTCGCCGGTGGTTGAGTTGGGTATGTCGCCGCCAAAGCGCAGGCTTTTGGATTCTGTGTTGGTCTGCTGTTGAACATAAGACAGCCCGCTGCCCCAGACATTCGTCCATGGCAGACCCGAGATGATGATCGGGACGACAAGCGCAGCGGCAAAGATGCCGGTGAACAAATGCGTTTCGCGCCAGAAGCTGCGGCCTTTACCAGAGGGTGGCGAGAATGCCTTTTTCACAGTCCGCTGGCCGCGCGACCACCACAGGTATAGCCCGGTGATGAACATCACGATGGCCCAGTGTGCAGCGAGTTCGACGAACTTGGTCCCAAAGTCACCGAGCAGCAATTCACCGTGGAATTTCCGCAGGATGCGCATGGCGGTTTCGTCGCGTGGCTGGGTCGCCAGAACTTCGGATGTGTATGGATCGATCCAGGCTAAGGTTCTGATTTTATTGGTGTCGTCGAATTCGATAAGGGTTGACCGGCTCGGCCGATCTTCGATCTTTATACTGCGGATGCGGGTGATGTCGGTAGTCGCCCCAAGGGCCGCGATCTGCGCCTCACAGCTTTGACGCTCTGCCCCGATTTCGACGTTCAGGCGGTCTGCATAGATCACTTCTTCGATCTGCGGTTTGTAAAGGTAGATGCCGCCGGTGATGGCGAGCATCGCCATGAAGGGCAGGACATAAAGCGAGGCGAGGAAATGCCATTTCCACACCAAACGGTAGAAGGCACCACCGGTCATTTGCGACCGGTCCGGTGCCGGCGCAGCTGCATCGGTCATGAATGTAATCCTGTTTTCTGATTTGATTTGAGTGAGTTAGATCAAATCACAACAGGGGGTGCGCGGGATGGTGAAAGCCGTATCAGGTGATCGTCAACGGCCCGGGGGCTTTCCAGAATGGCGAAGCTGCGGGCGTGGTCTGCGGCCAGTTTCTGCCAGAACGGCAGGTCACTGGTGGCCAGCGTGACCCCATCGGCCATGACGCAAGGATGCGGGTTTTCCGAGACCGTTTCGACCGGCACGCCGTCCGCGCCGATGGTCAGCGTGATCACCTGATCGCCGGTGCAAATCACCATGGTTTGGATGCCGGGAATGACTTGGGCCAGCACCGCCGACATGCGCGGAGCGAGCAGGCCAAACACCAGCAAAACGACCAAAAGCGCCCGTGTGCAATCCATGCAGAAACGATGCAGAAACCATGCGCATGATTTATGCACACGACCCGTCATCTAGGTGAACTTGTTGTTCTTGGGGAAGCCGTAAGGGGGCCGTTTGCCGACCCCTGCCCGCGCGGCTTTCCATTCGGTCATGTCTGGTTCGGTCCGGGTTTTGCCGCCACCCATGGGCCAAGACAACCCGTCATCCCAGTTAAAGGTCGTCAGGTCCGACAGACCACCATCGAGTTCAAGCATACCCTGCCGTCCGGTGGCCTTTTTGTATTTCTGGATACGCACGCCTTTGCCCCGGTTCATTTCGGGCAGTTCATCGACCGGGAAGACGAGAAATTTGGCGTTCTCGGACGCCACGGCGATATGGTCACCCGCCACGCGTTTGCAGACCTTGGCGACAGTGTCTTTGACGTTGAGCACTTGTTTACCGCTGCGGGTCTGGGCGAGCACTTCTTCCTCTGGCACCACAAAACCGTTGCCTTCGGCAGAGGCGACGATCAGTTTTGCGCCGGGTTTATGGATCAGGATATCGACGATTTCGACATCGTTGGGCAGATCAACCATCAACCGCAGCGGTTCGCCCATGCCGCGCCCGCCGGGCAGGTTGGCGGCACCGACGGTATAGAACCGTCCGTTGGCACCGAACACCAGCAGCTTGTCAGTCGTTTCGGCGTGGAAGATAAAGCGGGGGCCGTCACCGTCCTTAAACTTTAGCTCGCGGGTCAGGTCGATATGGCCGGTCATGGCACGGACCCAGCCCATTTTGGAACAGACCACGGTGATCGGTTCCTTGTCGATCATCGCCTCTAACGGCACTTCGACCACTTCGGCGGCTTCGGCGAATTTGGTGCGGCGCGCACCGCCTTCGCTGCTATTGCCGAAAGTCTTGCGGGTTTCACGGAGTTGTTCGGCGATCTTGGCCCATTGCAGGGCGTCGCTTTCGAGCAAGTCCTCGATGCCCGCGCGTTCTTCCATCAGCTTGTCGCGTTCGGCGATCAGTTCGAGTTCTTCCAGACGCCGCAAACTGCGCAGGCGCATGTTCAGGATCGCCTCTGCCTGGATTTCCGACAGCGATACCTCTGGATCGTCATCGACGGGTGATACGTAATCCTTTTCGGAGGTCGCCCGCACATGGTCCTTGGCCCAGTCTTCGACCATCAGCGCCTGTTTGGGATCGTCATCGTAGCGGATGATGTCGATCACGCGGTCCAGATGAAGGAAGGCGATGATGAATCCTTCAAGGACCTCAAGCCGGTGGTCGATTTTCTCCAGCCGATATTTACTACGCCGGATCAGGACATCGCGGCGGTGGTCAAGGAAGGCGCGCAGTACCTCCTTGAGCGAGCAGACCTTTGGCGTCAGCCCGTCGATCAGGACGTTCATGTTCAGGCTGAACCGCGTTTCCAGATCGGAGTTGCGGAAGAGCATCCCCATCATGACCTCTGGATCGACGGTCTTGGCACGGGGTTCGAGGATGACGCGGATGTCTTCGGCGCTTTCGTCGCGGACATCCGCGAGAAGCGGAACCTTCTTAAGTTGGATCACCTCGGCCAGTTTTTCGATCAGCTTGGATTTCTGGACCTGATAGGGGATTTCGGTGACGACGATTTGCCATGTGCCACGCCCAAGGTCTTCGATTTCCCATTTCGCGCGCAAGCGGAATGATCCGCGCCCGGTACGGTAGGCCTCGGCGATGTTCTCGGGTGGTTCGACGATGATGCCGCCGGTCGGAAAATCGGGGCCGGGGATGTAGTTCAGTAGCGTGTCGTCACGCGCATCAGGCGTCTTGATCAGATGCAGGCAGGCGTCGATGAGTTCATGCAGATTGTGGGGCGGGATGTTGGTCGCCATCCCCACGGCGATGCCGCTGGAGCCATTGGCGAGAAGGTTCGGAAACGTGGCCGGCAAGACTGCCGGTTCGGTCAGGCGGCCATCGTAATTGTCGCGAAAATCGACAGCATCTTCGGACAACCCTTCGAGCAGCGCCTCGGCTGCTGCGGTCATCCGCGCCTCTGTATATCGCGAGGCCGCGGGGTTATCGCCGTCGATATTGCCGAAATTCCCCTGCCCGTCCACAAGCGGATAGCGCACGTTGAAATCCTGCGCGAGCCGGGCCATCGCGTCATAGATCGCGGCGTCGCCATGCGGGTGGAAATCACCCATCGTGTCACCACTGATCTTGGCGGATTTCAGGAAGCCGCCGGTCGGTGACAACCGCAGACGCGACATGGCGTAAAGGATGCGCCGGTGCACCGGCTTCAGCCCGTCGCGCGCATCAGGCAGCGCGCGGTGCATGATCGTGGAGAGCGCATAGGTCAGATAGCGGTCGCCAATGGCGCGCCGCAGGGTTTCGGTTACATCGTTGGGGCCAAGATCGGCGTCGCTGTCATCACTCATGACCACCGGTTTAGCGATGCGGGATTCCGGCGTAAAGCAGGGAAATTTGGGCATGCTTCCGCTTTGGCGGTGGGCTGCGACTTGCCAGATGGCGCGGCCCGCGCCAAACAGTTGCGATGACACAGAAATCAATACTGATTACGGGATCATCATCCGGCATTGGTCTGGATGCGGCCCGCGGGTTACGTGACGCCGGGTGGCGTGTTTTTGCAAGTTGCCGCAAGGCGGAGGATTGCGAGAGGTTGAAGGCGGACGGGTTTGACAGCCCGCTGATCGATTATGCCGATCCCGACAGCATCGTAAACGGGCTGGCCGAAACGCTGGAGGCGACGGGCGGCACGTTGGATGCGCTTTACAACAATGGTGCCTATGCCTGCCCCGGCGCGGTGGAGGATTTGCCGGTCGCGGGCTTGCGCGCGATATTCGAGACGAATGTGTTTGGCTGGCATGAGCTGACCCGGTTGGTCATTCCGGTGATGCGCGCGCAAGGGCATGGGCGGATCATCAATTGTTCGTCGGTTCTGGGCTTTGTGGGGATGAAATGGCGCGGTGCCTATGTGTCGAGCAAATTCGCGCTGGAGGGGCTGACGGATGTATTACGGGTCGAAATGGCGAACACCCCGATCAAGGTGGTGTTGATTGAACCCGGGCCGGTGACATCGAAAATCCGCGAAAATGCGATCCCGCATTTTGAGCAGTGGATTGATTGGGAAAATTCGGCCCGGTCGGAAGAATATACCGATGTGCTGACCCGGCTTTACACCGATAGCGGGCCAGACCGGTTTGAATTGCCGCCCTCTGCCGTGACGAAGAAACTATTGCACGCGCTGACATCACCCCGCCCGAAACCGCGTTATTATGTGACCACGCCGACCTATTTGATGGGTTTATTGCGGCGGGTGTTGCCGACCCGGCTGCTGGATTGGGTGATTTTGCGCGCCTGAGGGTTTCCTTCGCCCCGTGGCCTGCTACATCGCTGGGGACAGAATTGAGGGGACGTGAACATGGCCGATGATCCGCTGTTTTGGCTTGTTGCCGTTGCCGTACTGATCGTGTTGGGCATCTTGCTGCTTGGCATTGGTGGGTTTGGCAAAGGTGGTGATTTCAACCGCAAATACGCCAACAAGATCATGCGCTGGCGGATTGGTGCGCAGTTCATTGCCGTTCTGCTGATCCTTTTGTTTGTCTATTTGCGCCGGGGGGCCTGAGCCAATGGTTGTTCTGAACAAAATCTACACCAAGACGGGCGATGCGGGCGAAACCGCGTTGGGCAACGGTAGCCGTGTCGCAAAGCATGCGATCCGGGTGACATCTTACGGCACGGTGGACGAGACGAATGCCACGGTTGGCCTGGCGCGGTTGCATGCGAATGGGGAAATCGATGCGCAATTGACGATGATTCAGAATGATCTGTTTGATCTGGGGGCTGATCTGTGCCGCCCGGACATGGAAAAGGATGGCGAGGCGGAGTATCCGCCGCTGCGCATGTCTGATGCGCAGGTTGAGCGGCTTGAGGCCGAAATCGACGCGATGACCAAGAAGGTCGAGCCTTTGCGCAGTTTTATCCTGCCGGGTGGGTCGGCGCTGGCCGCACATCTGCATTTGTGCCGGACCGTGTCGCGCCGGGCTGAGCGGCTGACTGTCGAACTGGCCACAATGGAATCGGTGAACCCGGCGGCGGTAAAATACCTGAACCGGCTGTCGGATTGGTTTTTTCAGGCGTCACGCATTGCCAATAACGATGGCAAGGATGACGTGTTGTGGGTGCCAGGGGCGAACCGGTAACCTGCCCTCAGGCGCACTAACCCGCGATAATGCTGCAATTTTGACCCGTATCATGACGATACCAACCGATCGTGATTGGGTCGCCCTCTGACGGGTCCCTCCAGACCAGCGCGAAGTTCCAGTCCCGCCACGGTAAATGCGACAGGCTGAAGCTGAACCCGGGTTCAACCCGGCCCAGCACACGTGATTGTGGGTCCGGGGCCGCATGGATCAGGAACGGTTCGCCATTATAGCCAAGGCAACCGGCGGATGCGCCGTCTGTTGCTGGTTGAAACGTCACGCGTTTACGCAGCTCGATATAGCGCACATCGCTCAGGCTGCTTTGAGACGTATCGATTTGGCAGCTTTTTCGCTGGCCGCTTTGGGTGATGCTCGCGAAAGGCGGATCGCGTTCCAGCCGCTGAATAATCGAAATCTGTTCGGATACCTGACGGTCCACAATGGGTTGCCTGGTGGTGCAGTCGGCATTGTTGAACAGGCTTCTGCCCAAAGTGGTCGAAAAACAGTACCCCGCATCATTCAACATGGCATTGCGCGCGAACCACAGCTCCTCGCAGCGTTCTTCGATATCGGCGGCGGCTGTTGTGGGCAACAGACCCACAAGAACAAGGCAACGCAGCAAATGATACATCTGTTTGTCCTCAATTCGAACTGACGGTGTTGTTTCGGGCGGCTGATATTTAGCAGCACTTTGTTAACTTGACGATGAACATAGTCCAAAAAACGCTGGCAGCTTCATCACAATTGCGAAGGTGACGCAGCGAATTTCAATCGCTGACCGCCTGAGGTTTCGCCTGCGCGGCCGTCGGAACGTGGCGTCTGCACCCCATACCGCGTCGATTTTGCACTGTTTTTGCTTGGCGGCGCACGATAACAACATTCCGAGAACCACTAATGTCAGATTCTTTGGGAGAGAAACGCAGATGAAGGTCATCGTACCCGTCAAGCGCGTGATCGACTACAACGTGAAAGTCCGTGTCAAAGCGGACGGTTCAGGTGTCGATCTTGCCAATGTCAAAATGTCCATGAACCCGTTCGACGAAATTGCCGTTGAAGAGGCCATTCGCCTGCGCGAAGCTGGCAAGGTCGACGAAGTGGTCGCAGTGTCCATCGGCGTGAAGCAATCGCAGGAAACGTTGCGCACGGCACTGGCGATGGGTGCGGACCGTGCCATTCTGGTGGTCGCCGCTGACGATGTGCATACGGATATCGAACCGCTGGCCGTTGCCAAAATTCTGGCCGCTGTGGTCAAGGAAGAAGAACCGGGTCTGGTTCTGTGTGGCAAACAGGCGATTGATAATGACATGAACGCCACCGGGCAGATGCTGTCTGCCCTGCTGGGATGGTCACAGGCGACATTCGCCTCCGAAGTATCGGTGGATGGTGATCATGCCACCGTGACCCGTGAAGTGGATGGCGGTTTGCAAACGATCAAGGTGAAGATGCCGACCATTGTAACGGTTGATCTGCGCCTGAACGAGCCGCGCTATGCATCATTGCCCAACATCATGAAGGCGAAGAAAAAGCCGCTGGATGAAAAAACGCCCGCCGATTACGGCGTTGACGTCAGCCCACGTCTGACCATTGTCAGCACAACTGAACCCGAGGCACGCAAGGCGGGTATCCTTGTTGGTTCTGTGGACGAGCTTGTCGAGAAACTCAAAGAAGCGGGGGCTGTGTAATGGCTGTTCTTCTGATTGGTGAAGTCACCGACGGCGCATTGGCCGTGGATGCGACTGCAAAAGCTGTTTCGGCCGCAACGGCGTTGGGTGATGTGACGGTGCTATGTGCCGGTGCGTCTGCATCAGCAGCGGCGGCAGAAGCTGCAAAAATTGATGGTGTTGCCAAAGTGCTATGCGCCGAAGATGCCGCATTGGGCCACCGTTTGGCGGAACCGACCGCCGATTTGATTGTTTCGCTGGCCGGTGATTATTCGCATATCGCGGCCCCGAGCACGACGGATGCGAAAAACGTCATGCCCCGTGTTGCTGCGCTGCTGGATGCGATGGTGATTTCCGAAGTGACTGGCATCGTGGATGCCGACACGTTCGAGCGCCCGATCTATGCGGGCAACGCGATCCAGACGGTGAAGTCCGCTGACGCCAAGAAGGTCATGACGATCCGGACCGCAGGCTTCGATGCCGCTGGCATGGGTGGGTCAGCTGCGGTTGAAACCATTGGCGCAGCTGGTGATCCCGGCCTGTCGGAATGGGTCGAGGACAAGGTTGCGGCCTCTGACCGGCCTGAACTGACGTCCGCCGGTGTGGTCGTGTCCGGCGGTCGCGGTGTCGGGTCCGAGGATGACTTTGCCCTGATCGAAAAGCTGGCTGACAAGCTGGGCGCGGCTGTGGGTGCGTCCCGTGCCGCTGTGGACAGTGGTTATGCCCCCAATGACTGGCAGGTTGGTCAGACCGGTAAGGTGGTCGCCCCTGATCTTTATGTTGCTGTCGGTATTTCCGGTGCGATCCAGCACCTTGCGGGGATGAAAGACAGCAAGATCATCGTGGCCATCAACAAGGATGAAGAAGCCCCGATCTTCCAGGTGGCTGATTATGGTCTGGTGGCTGATCTGTTTGATGCCGTGCCGGAACTGACTGAAAAGCTCTGATTAGCGCGCCCATCGAATTTGAAGGCCCGCATTGGTAATGCGGGCCTTTTTCTATGGGGTATATAGATGTTCACGCAGGGATGGCACGAGGGCCGTGCTGGCCTCTGCATGGCACGCAACGCCCAGCATTTCGGATGCAACGTTGTGTTGGGTTTCGGGGAAGAACATCCCTTCGGTCCCTTGCGATAGCGCCGTTTCGGAAGGGTTGGCGACAACAATGTCTTTGACCAAGGGCCGCAATTCTTCCATCATCTGTCGCGTGATGAACAAGGGGTCAGTCTGAAGCTGGCCCACCCGTTCAGACCAATGAACATCGCTTAACTCTTCCTCGGAAAACCACAGAAGGATGCTGCGCGAGCCGATTTGCCCCAACATGTTTTTCATCCGTGCGACCCAAGCCTGCCGCAATTCGTTGACGACGATATCAAACCGTTCAGGCGAACGAGCGTAGAGCGTGCCCAGCATATGGCGGGTGAAGGAGAATTCGGAAAAATCCACCTCGTTATAAATCGCCTCTAGCACGGTGGAGGCGCGCAGGAACCGGTCATTGCGCCGCGGGTGCACTGAATAAAACCGGTTCGAGAGGTAGTTGGCCCCCATGACTTGCACAACGGTCATGTCCGCATTGTGGCAGATATCCATAATCGTGCGGTCATTCACGAACGCATCGATCCCGCCATTCACACAACCGAAATTGACGCAGGGCTGGCGCATGACCTTTTCAACCAATGCCGGAAACGGTTTTTCAATGAATTTTCCATAGGTTTCTGTCCCACCGACAAAAGCGATATAGGGACGATCCAACCGGCGCCGCGGCCCGCGAAACAACATCCGCGAGCTTCCGTAACGGCATGGTGCATATGACAGGTCGCCGGCTTCAATTGTTTCTTGCTTCATGATTCCCACCATTCCTTTGTTCTCACCCGCGACCAGATTCGCCTAAATGGCTTGCCAATTTGCTAATGGGCGAATTTGAGGCAGTTTTTCATGGCCTGACTGCCTTGAAGCGGGGGCCTGCACGGGCCTATGGTGCGGTCGAACCAGTCAGGGGAAGATCATGACAATCGAACAGGTGGGCATCGTGGGTGCGGGCCAGATGGGCAATGGGATCGCTCATGTCTTTGCGCTGGCCGGGTATGATGTGCTGATGACGGATATCAGTGAGGAAGCGCTGCGCGCCGCGGTCAGCTTGATCGATCGCAATCTGGACCGGCAGGTCAGCAAAGAGCTGATCAGCGCAGAGGCCAAGGCAGAGGCAATGGCCCGCATCAACACTACAGGCACCCTGACCGATCTGGGCCAGACCGATCTGGTGATCGAGGCCGCGACCGAGCGCGAAACGATCAAGACCGCCATTTTCGAGGATCTGGTCCCGCATCTGAAGCCAGATACGATTCTGACATCGAACACATCGTCGATTTCCATCACCCGCCTTGCCTCGCGCACCGACCGCCCTGAGAAATTCATGGGCTTCCACTTCATGAATCCGGTGCCGATCATGCAATTGGTCGAGTTGATCCGGGGGATTGCCACGGATGAAGCCACGTTCAAGGCCTGCCATGGGGTCGTTGAAAAGCTGGGCAAGACATCGGCGACCGCCGAAGATTTCCCAGCCTTCATCGTGAACCGCATTCTGATGCCGATGATCAACGAAGCGATCTATACGCTTTACGAAGGGGTCGGATCGGTTCAGTCGATTGATACGTCGCTCAAGCTAGGGGCCAATCATCCGATGGGCCCGCTGGAGCTGGCGGATTTCATTGGGTTGGATACCTGCCTTGCGATCATGAATGTACTGCATGATGGGTTGGCAGACACCAAATACCGGCCCTGCCCGCTGCTGACAAAATATGTCGAAGCCGGATGGCTGGGGCGCAAATCCAAGCGCGGGTTCTACGACTACCGGGGTGAGACACCCGTGCCTACGCGGTAGGAAAGGCTCCGCTTGCCAGAAGCGAGATGCGTACGCCGCATGGCTCCAGCATTTGTAAAACAAACCTTGGCGGAAGATGCAGCCAAGGTCGGCTTTCTGAGGCGCTGAGACCTTAGCGCATCAATATCATGGCCTCTTCGAACAAGGTTTCAAAGCCGGATATCACGCGCGTCGGCGCAAGGGTTTGGACCGGAACGTCGGAATACCCGAAATCCACTGCTATCACCGGAACATCGGCATTTTGCGCGGTGAGTATGTCATTATGGGTGTCGCCAACCATCACGGCCCGTTCCTTGCTGCCACCGGCAATTTCAATTGTTTGGATCAGATGCCGTGGATCGGGTTTCTTGATTGCGCTACCTGCGATGCCGTAACGGGCGCGACCTGAAACCTGCCCACTATACGGTTGATGGCTGAAACGAGGTCATGAATTGTGTCCGCAAGCGTTCCGTCAAGATCAAATACAATGATGGGCCGGTTCGTCATTGGGGTTCCTTGGAACAAATGCTTTGAGGTCAGGGCTGCATTACATATCGCCGTGTTCATGAAATAGGTTGCGACGTTAACCAAAGACCTGTCAAAAATCCGAGCGGACATTCATCAGGCTATTGCGAGCGGCATTTTCGTCCGCCCAAGCAATCTGAGCACATGCAACCGCGCCCCTTTAGTAATGCGTCAATGCATGCGCCCGGTCGGGGTGGTCCAGATGTGGGACCGCATTGAATCCGGCAAGGATCGGCCCTTGTGGTATCACATGCACCCGGTGAAGCGAACTGTTCATAATCGGCAGCAGCACATGCGCCATGCGGGTCGGATCAAGATCAAGCAAATGACGGATGATCATCCCGATCACACCGCCTGAGGTCACACATAAGACACGCACGCCCGGCTTTGCGGCCTCTTGCAGCACGCCTGTCACGCGGTCCTCGAATGATGCAAAACTTTCCACGCCCATAATTTCGGCCCGGTGCCAGGCTTCCATCACCTGCGGCACATGGGCGGCAAATTCGTCGGGGCCGGGAAAGGGGACGCCGTGCACATCCTCCAATGCCTGGCCCAGATTAAAGTAATCCATCTCATTGAGGCGCTGATCGATCTGGGGGTCATCATAGCCAATCCCGGCGGCGGTTTCGCGGTGGCGACGCAGGCTGCCTGTGATCACCTTGTCAAAGGGTGCCTCGCGGTCACGCAGATAATCCCCCAGCCAGCGCGCCTGCTGATGACCCAGATCGGACAAGCGGTCATAGCTTTCTTCATCGGTGGCCCCGGAATTTGCCTGCCCGTGCCGAACCAAAATGACCTCGCCCATCGAAACCCTCCTGAAAGGGTCAGAGTTACGGGGTTCGGATCGGCTTGGCAACGACTCTGATTTGCCTGAACCGACCCCAACATGCCGCTGATGTCGTGTCAGAATGCTGACACCGACGCGAGATCAGGTCAAAGAAACAGGCGCCCTTTGATGACCAATCCGCTCTCCTCGCCGCTGCTGTTGCAACAACCGGTTCCATCGCTGGCGCAAAAAAATGCCCGTGTCGATGTCGATCTTCCACGCAGTCGTGACGCGCTGGCTGTGATTAACATCGTTGGTCAGCCTGTCGTAAGCAAAGCATACGATATTCACTAAATCCTCCCCTGTCCGGGCTGGTGCTCCCTGTCAGTCCGGACCCCCTTCCCCAGAAATCCTCACAGATACCTGATAAAGGGAAATTCATCATGTCTATGAAAACAATCATTCTTACCGCTGCTGTCGTCGCAACCGGTTCTGTTGCATCCAAAATCTTCGATATCGACAGCTGATCCCCTGCTGCCTCCCTGTCGGAAAAGGCCGCTTCTTTGCTGGAAGCGGCCTTTTTTCTGTCAAAGGCCAGATACGTCTTGTTCGCCGAATCCGCCTATGAAAATGTACCGGACAAACAACCCCGCGCATGAACAGGTCCCTCATCGATGTCCGCTGCCACGCTTCTTCGTGACGTCTTTGGCTTTGACGCCTACAGGCCCGGCCAGCAGGACATTGTCGAGGCGGTGACAAACGGCCAGAACACTCTTGCCATCATGCCAACAGGTGGCGGTAAATCCCTGTGTTTCCAACTGCCCGCCTTGGTGCGTGACGGTGTGACGGTTGTGATCTCTCCGCTGATTGCCCTAATGCGTGATCAGGTGCGGGGGCTGCGCGAGGCGGGGGTTGAGGCGGGCGCGCTGACCTCCGGCAACACGCAGGACGAGACCGACGCGGTCTGGGACGCGCTTGAACGCGGCGCGCTGAAACTTCTCTACATGGCCCCGGAACGGCTCGCCTCTGGTGGGACAATCAACATGCTGCGCCGTGTGGGTGTGGGCCTGATCGCTGTGGACGAGGCACATTGCGTCAGCCAATGGGGCCATGATTTTCGCCCCGATTATCTGCGGATCGGTGAATTGCGGCGCACGCTGGACGTCCCGCTCGCGGCGTTCACCGCCACGGCGGATGCGGAAACGCGCGAAGAGATTGTTCAGAAACTCTTTGACGGCATCCAACCTGCCACCTTCCTGCGCGGCTTTGACCGGCCCAACATCCATCTGGCCTTTGCGGTCAAGGACGGGCCGCGCAACCAGATCCTCAACTTTGCCGCTGCGCGCAAAGGACAATCCGGCATCGTCTATTGCGGAACGCGGGCCAAGACCGAAACACTGGCCAAGGCACTGAGCGATGCTGGCCACCTCGCCTGCCATTACCACGGCGGAATGGAGGCCGAAGACCGGCGTATCGTTGAACGCCGTTTCCAGCAAGAGGACGGGTTGATCGTCTGCGCAACCGTCGCCTTTGGGATGGGTATCGACAAACCCGACATCCGCTGGGTGGCCCATGCGGACCTGCCCAAATCGATTGAAAGCTATTATCAGGAAATCGGGCGGGCGGGCCGCGATGGGGCCCCTGCCGAAACCCTGACACTTTTCGGCCCCGACGACATCCGCTACCGCCGCCAACAGATTGATGAAGGCTTGGCACCCCCCGAACGCCGCGCGGCAGACCACGGGCGGCTGAATGCATTGCTCGGTTTGGCAGAGGCGCTCAAATGCCGCCGCCAAAATCTGCTGGAGTATTTTGGTGAAAACCCACAACCCTGCGGGCATTGTGACCTGTGTGATAAACCGGCAGAGGTTTTTGATGGGACAACCGCCGTGCGCATGGCCCTGTCCGCCGCGCTGCGCACCGAGGAATGGTTCGGTGCAGGCCATCTGATCGACATCCTGCTTGGGAACCAAACGGATAAGATTAAACAACGCGGCCATGACAGCCTGCCCACCTACGGGGTGGGCAAGGAATATGACAAACGCCAATGGCAGGCGATCTTTCGGCAAATGATGGGGCATGACCTGCTGCGGCCAGACCGGGAAAGGCATGGCGCGCTGCGGATGACCGAGCACGCACGGCCCATTCTGCGTGGCGAGGCGACGATTGAACTGCGGCGTGACACGATCAAGGCCGCACGCGGGTCCGGCCCCAAGGTGCGGATGCTGGTCAGCGACGAAGACGCACCACTATTGTCCGCGCTGAAAGCCAAGCGGCGCTATCTGGCGGAACAGGCGAATGCGCCAGCTTACATTATCTTCAACGACCGGACACTGATCGAAATGGCCGAAAAACGACCCATGACGCTGGACGATATGGCGCATATCGGGGGGGTCGGAGCCAAGAAACTGGAAAGCTATGGGCGCGACTTTCTGGAAGTGATTGCCGGTGCCGTGGAAGATATCCACCCGATGCGGCGCAAACTGGCGGGACGGGACGAAGGGGCCGTCTATGACCGGCTGCTTGAGGTGCAGGCGCAGCTTGCCCGCGGCCCCCATGGTGCTGACAAACCAATGAGCTGCTCTGCCTCTATGCTGGCAAAAGTCGCGCAGCTACGCAGCGCAGATATCGACAACCTCACCCGATTGATGGGTGATAAATATGCCGAACGGTTTGGCGCCGCGTTTTTGGAAGTGCTCGAAAGCTGCTAAATGCGACGTCACAAATGACGTGGGCGCTTGACCCCCAATCGCCGCGGGACTAGCAGCCCGTTAGGCAATAAAGGCGACAGACATGGCACGCAAACGCAAAGGGCGCGATATTTCGGGCTGGTTGGTCATTGATAAACCGGCGGGGATCACTTCGACCGCCGTGGTCAACAAGGTGCGCTGGGCGATGGATGCTAAAAAGGCGGGGCATGCTGGCACGTTGGACCCCGAAGCAACGGGTGTTTTGGCCGTCGCCCTGGGCGAAGCGACAAAAACCGTGCCCTACATCACGGACGCGCTGAAGGCTTATGCCTTTACCGTCCGACTAGGCCAGGCCACCAACACCGACGATGCAGAGGGCGAAGTGATTGCACAAAGCGATCTGCGCCCCGATGATGACGCGATCAAGGCCGCGTTGGGTGGTTTTGTCGGGGATATCATGCAGGTCCCGCCGCAGTTTTCTGCCGTCAAAGTCGACGGCGAGCGCGCCTATAAAAAAGCGCGCGACGGCGAAGAGATGGCGCTTGCCGCCCGGCCCCTTTGGGTGGAGGAGCTGTTGTTGGTTGATCGCCCCGATGCCGATCACGTTGTGCTGGAAATGACCTGCGGGAAAGGCGGCTATGTCCGTTCCATCGCACGGGATCTTGGCGATGTGTTGGGATGCAAGGGGCATGTGAAATTCCTGCGCCGCATCTGGTCGGGGCCCTTTCAAGCCGAGAATGGTATCACAATGGATCAGGTTGATGCCATGGCAAAGACGCCCGATCTGGACACCTATCTGCAACCGCTTGAGGTTGGCCTTTGTGATCTGCCAGAGGTCCGCTGCCTTGCAGAAAGTGTCGCGAAATTGCGCAATGGCAATCCGGCATCCGTGATCGCCAGCGATGTTGAATATGGCGAGGAAGTTTGGGCGTCTTATGACGGCAAGGCCATCGCCGTGGGCACCTATCGTGGCGGCGAAATGCAACCGACCCGCGTTTTCGTGGCGTAGGTGGGTCAAGACCCACCCTACGTTGTGGTATCTGTTTTGACATGATCACACGCACACATGTCAAAGACGATGCACCATCCACCGCGACCTATTCGGATTGCGAACGGTATCGCTACGCCCTGACCCGGACATGGGACCCGGCAGGCCGCCGGGTGCTGTTCGTGATGCTCAACCCGTCCAAGGCGACCGAGATACAAAACGACCCCACCGTCGAACGCTGCGAACGCCGCGCCCGCGCGTTAGGGTTCGGCGCGTTTCAGGTCACCAACATCTTTGCCTGGCGCGACACCGACCCCCGGCAAATGCGCAAAGCCTCTGATCCGGTTGGCCCGGCAAATGACGATACGATCCGCGATGGCGCCCACTGGGCCGATCAGATCATTGCCGCCTGGGGCACGCACGGCACCCATATGGATCGCGGCCCCGCCACTGCGCGGCTTTTGCGTGACACGGGCAAACCGCTCTATACATTGGGGTTGAGCAAACACGGCCACCCCAAACATCCGCTCTATATCAGCTACGACCAGCAACCCATCCTTTGGAGCGCCCAATGATCCCCGGTTTCACCCAATCCTATCACCAATGCGGCGATATCCAGCTTTCAGTCCATCGCGCAGGAAAGGGTACGCCGCTGATCCTGTTGCATGGCTATCCCCAGAACCACCACTGCTGGGAGCATGTCGCCCCCGCCTTTACCGACCAATTCGACGTGATCATCCCTGACCTGCGCGGTTATGGCGACAGCGATGCGCCCGGCGATAACGCAGATCACAGCACCTATTCCAAACGACAGATGGCGGCGGACATTGCGGCGCTGATGGACCGCCTTGGCATCGAAAAGGCACATGTGCTGGGGCATGATCGCGGCGGGCGGGTCGCATACCGCTTTGCCCTTGATCATCCGGATCGCCTGATCAAGCTCGGCATCATCGAGATCGTCCCGACCGGTGATTTCTGGGCCAGCTGGAACGCTGATCTTGCGTTGAAGGCCTATCACTGGACCTTTCTGGCCCAACCCGCCCCGCTGCCCGAGCGGATGATTGGCGCCGATCCTGCGGGATATATCGACTGGACGCTGGCGGCATGGACATTGGACAAATCGCTGTCCGTCTTTTCGCAAGCGGCGCTGGAAAGCTATCGCGCGCAAGCCAGTGACCCTGCCCATCTGCACGCCATGTGCGCCGACTACCGCGCCGGGGCCACGTTCGACAAAGCGCTGGACGAAACGGACCGGGCAGCTGGACACATGATCGCGGCCCCGATGCATTTCCTTTGGGCGAGGGGCGGCTTCCCGGCCCAGACAGGCGACCCTGCAGCCCTTTGGAAACCATGGGTTGGACAGATGACAGACAGCGCCTGCACCTCCGGTCACTTCGCCATGGAGGAAAATCCAACCGCCGTAATCGACAGCTTTCTGCCCTTCTTTCGTTAACCATAGGGGCAGTTTCCCGGCCAATAATGCGGCCTGTTGTGCTATGCAGTTTGTCCGAAGGGTCGGGGGCGACTCGGATAATTTTAGGTAACCAATCATGCTGGCCATTCTTGGAATAATGGGCGTCGCGCTATCGGCCTTTGTCATCACCGGATCGGATCTGGGTGAGGCGAAAGTTGCGGACGATGATACCGCGCCAAAGGATGACGACGACCCAAGCACAGAGGTTGCGACGCTTGATCAGATACTCGCGGCGAGCGATGATGACACTGTCATCTTTTCGGGCGACGATGACGATACTGTTCTCACAGGCGGTGGGAATGACTATATCGACGGCGAAGATGGGAATGACCAACTCGCCAGTGGCGCCGGGAATGATGAAATACATGGCGGGCGCGGGGATGACATTATCGACGGGGGCGCGGGCGACGACACGCTTTATGGGCATGTTGGCAATGATACCATCGCGGGGCGCGATGGCGATGACGCGCTCAATGGCGGCGGCGGCAATGACATCCTTATGGGTGGCGATGGCGACGATGCGCTACTTGGTTCGTTAGGGGATGATGTATTGGTCGGCGATGACGGGGCCGATACGCTGCATGGCGGCTCCGGTGATGATACGCTTTATGATCGGGGCGACAATATTCGCGACTTCCTGAACGGTGGCGCGGGCGATGATATCCTGATGGGCGGAACGGGCGACAATCTGCACGGGGGAACCGGTGCGGACACCTTCGCACTGACGGCTGGCGAAAACCCGACCGTCGAAGATTTTGACCCTACGGCAGACATCATCGAAATCGGATACGATGGTGAGATTCCGGCGCTTACCACATCCTTGTCGGAGGCGGGTCTGACCCTGCTGGCCGACGGAGAGGCCGTCGCGACATTCACCAACCTGTCAGAGATTGATTTGAGCGCTGTTTCCTTTGTCGCTGCGGCATAAAACGCTTCCCTTTTCAGCCAAATCGCCCTAAACGCAGCCATCCGCGCGAGAATCCCTCGTCGGACCCTCCACGGGCCTTTCTGGACGACATCCCGGATCGTGCCATCAACCCTTTGAATAAGGAGACCCCGATGTCGATTACTGTTGAAGAAAAAGCACGCGTCATGAAAGAATTCGCAACCAAAGAGGGCGACACAGGTTCGCCCGAAGTTCAGGTTGCCATCCTGTCGTCGCGCATCGCGACACTGACTGAACATTTCAAGACGCACAAAAAAGACAATCATGGTCGTCGTGGCCTACTGAAAATGGTTGCATTGCGCCGTAAGCTGCTGGACTACACACGCAGCAAAGACGAAGCGCGTTATCAGGATTTGATCAAACGGCTTGGACTGCGTCGCTAACCGCTTTTGGCAACGCGACTGACAGAAATGCGCCGCCTAATATGGTGTACCTGATGTGATGAAACGCCCACCATTGAGGTGGGCGTTTTGCTTAAAGGTCCCGTGGCGTGATGTGCCGGGTCGCTTACGCCGCCTAACGCAATACCGGCGCCTATCGGTTGTCGCCACCAATGGCAGACAGCTGGGGGTTGGCAAACCTCCAAAACTACTACGCAGGGTTATTATACAACCGCCCGAACCGAAATGGCGCGATGCATCGTACCATAGGTCTTATCACGTCAGCCGTATGCGGGATCGGTTTTGAAGATTTAGGCGGAGCGGGTGAACACCAAAGCATGGCTTTCATCATAGCCGGTATCGATACTTTCCGCGCCGCGAAAATGCGCGACCAGCGCACTGAGCTCATCAGCTTTATGCTGCAGCTCACGCGAAGATGTGGCACTGTCATCGGCCATGGCGGCGTTTTGTTGGGTAACCTTATCCAACATTGCAATGCCTGTGTTGATTTCCGACAAACCGGCGGCCTGTTCTTCCGTGCCGCTGGCAATCTTCTTGATATGGGTCGAAACCTCGTTGACCCCGACAAGGACTTCCTCAATCGCGGTGCCCATGTCCGACACCAGCTTTACACCATTTGTGATACTCGCATTTGTACTATCAATCAGGCGTCGAATTTCTGCAGCACTGTCAGATGATCGTTGCGCCAATGCGCGCACCTCCGATGCGACAACGGCAAAACCGCGTCCGGCATCACCTGCCCGTGCTGCCTCAACACCGGCATTCAGTGCCAACAGGTTCGTCTGAAAGGAAATATCATCAATCAGCTGGACAATTTGGCCAATCTGCTCTGATGAATGCTCAATCGTGTTCATCGCATCAACGGCGTGATTGCGCACAACCTCACCATGCTCTGCCCGGCTGCGGGTGCTATCGATGGCCTGAACAATATCGCGTGCACCACCCGCAGTGGCCTTCACGCTTGTGTTGATTTCTTCCATCGCAGCGGTGGTCTGTTCAAGCGTGGCGGCCTGGCTTTCCGTGCGTCGTGACAGGTTTGTCGTGCCTTCACTCAGCCGTTGCGCATCCGCGTTAATCTGCGCCGCGTTACCTTGCAAACTACCTACAATTTTCGACAGGGCTGCAACGGTATCGTTTACATTTTTGCGTAACCCTTCATAGCTTTCAGGAAACGGTTCGGTAATCGCGCAGTTTAGTGAACCACCTGACAATGCCGAAAGCGCATCGCCAATCTTGCCCATCACGTCGGCCTGCACCTCGACACTTTTCTTTTGTTCGACGATTGCGTCACGACCTTCGGCCAGATCCTTCTTAAACCGTTCCAGCGCTCTGGCGATATCACCCAGTTCATCGCCGGTCTTCGTCTGCGAAATGATGCTGTCAAAGTCGCCTTCCGCGATGCCGTTAACGCTGCTGGCCAATGCAATGATCCGGCGGGTCAACGTACTCGCCGTCCAAAATGCAAGCGCCAGTACGATCAGAATGACAACAGCAATCTGCAGCGTAGCCAATGATAACAGGTTGTTCGCCCCCGCCCGTGCTTCGGTCAGGTCCTGTTCCAAAACCAACCGCCAATCTGTGCCAAAAAAATCAAACGCCTTTGTGTGGGCAATAACCGGATTTCCAGAGAGCCCCGTGACGTTCGTAAAGGTTGCGGTCTCGCCATTCATAGCCGCAAGCACCTGCGGCAAACGTGGCAATGCATCCAGAAGCGCATGACCGCCTTCACGAACCGCGCTGGAACGGGCCCGGCCATCTGTTCCAACGGCATAAATAACGCCGGTTTCACCCAACATCGGTGAGACCGAGATTATGTCGGCGATCGTGTCAACCGGCAATTGAAGCGCCGCGACACCGATCTTGGCGCCGTCAGAGTCGAACACCGGCATCGCGACAAACTTTGCCGGCGCGCCGAAACTTGGTGCATAAGGTGCAAAATCAGTAACATGGAAGGCCCCGGCAGGCAGATTTACGGCATTTTGATATGCGACACCAAGATCGCTTTCTGCATAAACACCGGTTTGGAAATTCGTTGCAAAATCCAGCTCCTTAAAGACCGAATAGATCAAGTTACCATCAAGGTCGAACAGGAACAGATCGTAGTAACCGCGCTCGATTTGAACGGTGCGAAACCCATCATGAAACGCGGCATGGGCTTGCGACCACAATGACCCGTCACCCGCGTCGGTTAACCTATCTTTTTCGCCGCTAGGGTTTGGATTGCCCGAGATATAGAGCCTTTGGAGCTGCAAACGTGGATCATCACCCAATGCAGCCCAGCCCTTACCAAACGCCATGATCGCGTCTTGTGTGGCTTTGCCCGCGGCAAGCACCTCCATGTCCGTTTTGACAGCACTCAGCCAGCCATTCAGGCGTTCTGTCTTGTCGGTCAGCAGCTGTTCAAACGCGACGTCACGTTGTGAATTCAATTCTGACTGCGCCATCAGGAACGACAATGTGGATATCGTGATCATCAAGACGAGCGTGGGCCCACCAATGAGGATCGGCATCTTGTAACGCAGTTTCAAACGCCGCCATCTGCTGCGGCGGTTCTTGCCATTCCAGGTCCCGGTCATGCCACGAACTCCATCTCTCAAAATGCCTTGCGCGATCAGTATCAATGAAACCGCAATACAACCGGTGCGTTGAGAATGGATTAACCGTGCTTGGTCGCCCCATGGCCGCCCAGCGCTGACCCATAAAAAAACCCGCTGTAGCAGCACTACAGCGGGTTCATTTTTCGCGATTTGTGGGCCGGACTAGTCAGCCGTCAACAAAGGTGGCTTGTTTCCACTATCGGCGATGCGCCCCTGCTCCGGGGCCTCATACTTAAGATCAAGCGCGCCTTTCTTGACCCCAACCTTGACGATCCCGCCTTTGACCAGCTTGCCAAATAGCAATTCTTCGGCCAGTGGCTTTTTGATGTGTTCCTGAATGACGCGGCCCAGTGGACGCGCACCCATTTTCTCATCATAGCCCTTGTCGGCCAGCCACTCGGCGGCGCCAGGTGTCAGTTCGATATGCACATTCCGGTCGATCAACTGCGCTTCAAGCTGCAGCACAAACTTCTCGACCACCTGCATGATCACCGGTTTCGGCAAAGCACCAAAGCTAATGATCGCATCCAGACGGTTCCGGAATTCCGGTGTGAATGTGCGTTCGATCGCCGCCGTATCTTCACCCGTCCGTGCCTCACGGCCAAAGCCCATGGCGTTTTTCGACATTTCAGCCGCACCCGCGTTCGACGTCATGATGAGGATCACATTGCGGAAATCGGTCGTCCGACCGTTATGGTCGGTCAGCTTCCCGTGATCCATCACCTGCAGCAGGATGTTGTAGACATCCGGGTGCGCCTTTTCCATCTCATCCAGCAGCAGCACGCAATGCGGGTTCTGATCGACCCCATCGGTCAGCATGCCACCCTGATCAAATCCGACATAGCCCGGAGGCGCACCAATCAGACGCGACACTGCATGCTTTTCCATATATTCCGACATGTCAAAGCGCAGCAGCTCTACACCCAGTGTGCTGGCCAACTGCTTGGCCACCTCGGTTTTACCCACACCGGTCGGACCTGCGAACAGGTAGTTCCCGATGGGCTTTTCAGGCTCACGCAGACCAGCCCGCGCCAGCTTGATCGCCGATGACAGCGCCTCGATCGCCGTATCCTGACCAAAGACCACGCGCTTCAGCGTCTTCTCCAGATCTTTCAGCACCTCGGCATCGTCCTTCGACACGTTCTTGGGCGGAATGCGGGCGATCTTGGCGACCACATTCTCGATCTCTTTGGTGCCAATCGTCTTGCGACGCTTCGATTCCGCAACCAGATGCTGCGCCGCACCCGCCTCATCAATCACGTCAATCGCCTTGTCGGGCAGCTTACGATCATTGATATAGCGTGCGGACAGCTCCACCGCCGTCTTGATCGCATCAGCGGTGT
Source organism: uncultured Paracoccaceae bacterium (assembly GCA_947489445.1). Taxonomy (GTDB): domain Bacteria; phylum Pseudomonadota; class Alphaproteobacteria; order Rhodobacterales; family Rhodobacteraceae; genus Yoonia. The sequence goes on along the minus strand of CANLDN010000010.1, from coordinate 161,157 downwards.
ATTTGATGCTGTGATGCTCTTCGAAATAGGGTTTCAACCCCTGCAGGATTTTGATCGAATCCGGGACCGAAGGTTCGGTCACATCAATCTTCTGGAACCGGCGGGACAACGCGCGGTCCTTCTCGAAATGCTGACGGAATTCCTTGTAGGTGGTCGAGCCCATGCAGCGCAACTTTCCGCCCTGCAGCGCAGGTTTCAGCAGGTTCGATGCATCCATGGCCCCACCAGAAGTCGCACCAGCACCGATTACGGTGTGGATCTCGTCAATGAACAACACCGCATCAGGGTGATCTTCCATCTCGGTCATAACGGCCTTCAGGCGTTCCTCAAAATCACCGCGGTAGCGGGTGCCAGCCAGCAATGCACCCATATCAAGCGAATAAATCGTGGCCTTCGACAGAACCTCTGGCGTTTCGCCATTCACGATCTTGAAGGCCAGACCTTCAGCGATCGCCGTTTTACCAACACCAGGGTCACCCACCAACAGCGGGTTGTTCTTCCGCCTGCGGCACAGCACCTGAATACAGCGTTCCACCTCGTGTGCGCGACCGATCAAGGGGTCGACATCGCCCTTGGTCGCCTTGGCGTTCAGATCAACGCAATATTTTGCAAGCGCGCTTTCCTTTTCCTCGCCATCGGCGCCCACTGATACGGTTTCGCCTTCATCAGGCGAACCCGTCACAGGGCGTGATTCCCCGAATGCAGGGTCCTTTGCCACACCATGGGCAATAAAATTTACGGCGTCGTAGCGGGTCATATCCTGTTCTTGCAGGAAATAGGCGGCATTGCTTTCACGCTCAGCAAAGATCGCGACCAGCACATTGGCGCCCGTCACCTCATTGCGGCCGGACGATTGCACATGGATCGCGGCGCGCTGAATGACACGCTGGAATGCGGCCGTCGGCACAGCCTCTGACCCTTCAACATCGGTCACAAGCGTCGAAAGATCATCTTCGATAAAATCTTCCAGATCCTTCTTCAACTCGTCCAAATTGACCGAACAGGCACGCATCACGCGGGCCGCATCGGGTTCATCGATCAATGCCAGCAGCAAATGCTCCAACGTTGCGAGTTCATGTTTGCGCGCATTCGCAAGGGCGAGTGCCCCATGAATGGACTGCTCAAGTGTTGTCGAAAATGATGGCACCTGCGTGCTCCTTCATATCGGGGGTCGGCATATACTGCACACGCCAACCGTGGCCTCTTATCCTTAAGGTTTGGTTTTATCCGCGAACCTTCAAGAACTTTTTTTCATTTCGGCTTCACAAATCGCGTGAAGTCCAACATTTCATCTGCTTTTGAACACGATGTCACATCACCGTGGTCAAAATTTGTCTTTCCGTGCCCGAATTTCGGCAAAAACATCCACATCGGATGCATCCGACATCCCCAGAACCGCCTTAAATCCCGGATCATCAGCCCGTAAAAACGGGTTCGTTCGCATCTCATCATCCAATGCGGATGGCACTGTCGGGCGTCCTGCGGCACGCGCCGCCTTCACCCCTTCTAGTCGAGAGATAAGCTCTGCATTGTCGGGGTCAAGGGATAGCGCAAAACGCCCATTGGCTTCTGTGTATTCATGGCCTGAACAAATAATTGTGTCTTCCGGTAACCCACGCAGCTTTTGCAGGCTGTCCCACATCTGTGCGGGGATCCCTTCAAACAAACGACCACAGCCCAGCGCCATCAGGCTATCGGCCGTGAACGCCAATTCGGATTCGGGCATGTGATAGGCAATATGCCCAACAGTATGGCCGGACACGTCCATGACATGGGTATCCACACCGCAAACTTCAATGACATCGCCATCCGCGACCTGCACATCAAGATCGGGCAGGCGGTGCGCATCGCGGGCGGCACCAATCACACGCGCACCCTCGCGCAACTCCGCCACGCCATCGATATGATCAGGATGATGATGGGTGATCAGAATATCGGTCAGGGTCCAGCCCTTGGCTTTCAACGCGCCCTGAACGGGCTTGGCTTCCGGGGCATCAATCAGGGCGGTTTCCCCGGTATCACGGTTGTGAACCAAAAAGGCGTAGTTGTCCGACAGACACGGGACGACAACCAGATCAATGGGTGCAAAATCGTTTGGCATGGTAAAGTGACTTTCTGTTGATATGCTTTGGCAACAGCTTTGCCCAAGGAGCCGGAAACCGCAATGCATCTGGACGTGCTTGACCTGCGAAATTTCTACTACCGCAGCGCGTTGGGGCGGGCGGCGCAAAAGGTGATCCGGGACGAACTGACCACGCTCTGGCCCGAGGCCAAAGGACAAATGGTCGTGGGTTTCGGGTTTGCTGTCCCCCTGCTAAGGCCCTTCCTCAAAGAAGCACGGCGCACCATCGGGCTGATGCCCGGCCCCCAAGGCGTGATGCCATGGCCGCCGGATGGCAAAAACATCAGTGTGCTTTGCGAAGACACGCTCTGGCCGATTGAAACCGGGCATGTCGACAAGCTGGTCCTGATGCATGGGCTGGAAACGACAGAACAACCCTCTGCCCTGCTGGATGAGGCATGGCGGGTGCTTGGGCCGGGCGGGCGGGCTGTGTTCATCGTGCCCAATCGGGGCGGGCTGTGGTCACGTTCCGACGTAACACCATTTGGCTATGGGCGGCCCTATTCGCTCAGCCAGCTCGACGCGCAACTGCGCAAACACCGGTTCGTCACCGAACGGACCATGTCGGCGCTTTACCAACCCCCATCGGGCAGCAAACTTTGGCGTAAATCGGCAGGCTTTCTAGAAAAACTCGGGCATAAACTGCCCCTAGTGGTCGCAGGCGGGGTGCTGATCGTCGAGGTCAGCAAACAGATGGCCGCCCCCACACGGCCCGGGCTGGGCGAGGCGGTCAAACGGCCTCTTCGGGCACTCGAAGAAATCACCAAACCCAAGCCAAAACCTGAAACGGCGCGAACAAAGATGTAGAATGCTTGGGCAATGCGGACGCTGGGATCGCAAGCGACCAACCCCATGCAGTCATCAACAGCGCGAAAGCCTTTGACGCGGCCAATGCGCCATGTCGCGGCGGCTGGGCGAGCAAGATAGGAGACAATCAGATTGTACTATACTTGGCTTGATCGTTGGGATGAAAGACGGGCGCAGCGCGGCGAAAAAGAAAAGACAGCGACGCATTTCGCCCTTGGTGCAGAATATGGGTTTCCAGATGCACCGAAGACAACGCATATCGCAGAGTTTTGTGCGCTTGCGGACCAAGCCGTGGCAGACCCAACATTCTTTAATAGGCCGAGCGGGGACGATTGGGGTTTCGAAAGGCAAGACGGTTGGATCAAATTTCCATCGGACCTGTCGACCGAAACCGAAGAGAACAATGTCGTTTCGGCGAAAGTCACACAAAGCGGATCCCTTGATCGGGCGCTGGTGGTGTTTCACCATTGGAATTCAAGCAATCGGCAACCTCAGATAGCCAATTTTTTCGCCCGGCGCGGCATCACGGTTGTCGAGATCACCCTACCCTATCATTTCGAGCGGAGCCGCCCGGGCGCCTCATACGCGGATTATATGCTTAGCCCAAACCTCGGACGAACGATTCAGTCTGTGCGGCAGGGCGTGTGGGACGGACGAAAGCTTATTCATTGGCTGAAGGGCGAAGGCTACAAAGAGATTTCCGTCCTTGGTATGAGTTTGGGTTCCTGGGTTGCGGGTTTGGTCGCCGCGCATGACGCTGCCGTGTCGAAGGCCGCATTGTTTTTGACCGCGGGAAGTCTGGCGGACATGGTCTGGACAGGTCGCGCAACACGCGCGATACGCGCCAGCCTTGAGCCTGAGATCACGTTGAACGACCTCAGAACGGCTTGGGGGCCACTCAACTTGAACAATTATGCAGATAGGCTGGCCCGGCCTGATCTTGACCTTCAGATTGTGTTGGCAAAAAGAGACACGGTTGTGTTGCGCGAACTGTCAGCGACGTTTCTGCAAACGCTGCACCACACCGGGGCCAGGCCAGATATTCTGGAACTGAATTGTGGTCACTATTCGCTGGCGATGCCGCCTCACATCCTCTGGGCCGGTTTGCGGCTGAAGCGGCTGCTCATGCGCGACCATTAGGCGGGCTGTGGCATAAAGGCATAAACGCCGCCTACCGCTCCGTCGCCAGCACCAGAACCCAATAAGTGTCCGACCCGGAACCAGCCTTGGCCAGGCCGAAATCCTCGAACGCAGGGTTCAGGTTATTGCGCCGGTGGCCCGATGAACCCTGCCAGGCATCCAATACCGCAGCCTCCGACCGCTGGCCCTTGGCGATGTTTTCGCCATATGTGCTCCAGTTATATCCCTGTGCGGCAATCCGATCACCTGCTGACGACCCGTTCAGGCCGGTATGGCTGAAATAATTATTCGCCAGCATGTCATTGGCATGGCCCTGCGCTGCCGCGCCAAGGCGGCTATCATAAACTACGGGCCCGGCACCGCCTGCGGCACGCACATTGTTCAACATACCGCCAAAGCTGTTGTCGGTCGGCGCATCCACGATATCTGGCGTGATCGGAACAGATGGGGCATCCATGGTCGAGGCTGACGTGCCACCACCGCTGCCGCCACAAGCGGCCAAAAGGCAGACGGCAAGAATTGATAGGTGGCGTTTCATAGGCACACTCCTCAGTTTCAACTTTTCGATAGGACTGAATCGATCAGCGGGCAAATCCGAAACCGGACATGGCAATCCGGCAGCAACAAAATGCCTAAATCAGATCGGCGGCAAAGCCATCCGCCGCCGATCCAATGCGATTCTTGCGGGTAAGAAACGCCCGATTGGCTATCTCAGACCAGATTGGTCAGCCGGGTTCAGTAAGAACCAGAACCCATTTCTGATCGGCTCCGGTGCCAGCTTTGGCAATGCCGAAATCCTGAAGACGATCATCTGTGATGCACGGGTCTTGCCCTGGGCCACCACATGCACTGCTGTTGTCCAATTCGACCAGGGCTTCGGCCAGCGTATAGTCACCCTGCTCGATGAGCTGGACGATAGTCGCCCAGGTATATCCCTGTGCGGTGACCCGGTCGCCAATATCCATTCCGCCGCTATCGGGAATGATGACGCTGAAATAGTCGTTATCGACCATGTCATTTGCATGATTTTGCGCAGCTTGACCCAGACGACCGTCATAGGTCACTGCATTCTCGCCTGCGCCCATGCGCACGCCATTCAGCAGCGTGCCGAACTCATTGTTCATCGACACACTTGGTCCGCTTGGTGTTGGGTCGATGACATCTCCGCTATCTCCACCACCCATACATGCGGGCAAGGCAAGCAGTGCGAGCACTATTAACTGTTTCTTCATTTGAACCTTCCTGCCCCCAAGAGAAATGGCTAAAGCTCAGGGGACGCGATGATAAGCAAAAAGAACAGATCACCCTCAAACGGCGGTATCCTGCCGAGAAAAAATACCTTAACCGCAAAGGCTTGCCGGAATTATTCCGTGTCTTGCCCCACGATGATATCCGTCCGACACTGCGCCAATGCGAGTTAGACTATTATGAAGAGCCATCTGAAGATTTGCGGTATCCTGTTATTCTGTATCGGGGCGACACAGGCCGTAGGCCAGAGCTCGGGGGCGACGTTACAAGCCGCAGCCGAAGAGACTCTAATCGCTGGTGATCCGACACAGACCGTGACCCTCGCGCAAGCCATGATCGCTAAAAACCCGAACAGCTTTGCCGGTCATTTCCTTCTGGCTCTGGCGCTGTCCGATCTTGAACAGCACAGCACGGCCGCAAAAGCGGCCGGGCGGGCCTATCGGACTGCCCCGACCGAGGATGACAAACTTCAAAGTGCGCGGCTGGCCGGATCCTCCCACTTTGCCGCAGAACAATTTGCGCGGTCAGAACTCTGGCTGCGGCGTGCCGCGAACCATGTTGATACCGAAGAAGAGGCCGAACGGGTCGTCCGTGAATTTCAAAGGGCGCGGACCGCAAACCCGCTTTCGGCGCGCTTTGGAGCATGGGCCGCGCCATCCGACAACATCAATAACGGGGCACAGGATGAAGTCTTTCGCCTCGAAGACATCGACATCGACTTTTTTCTGCCCCCCGAACGGCTGGCCCTGTCAGGCATCGAATATGCCGGTGAGGCGCTGGTCAGCTACCGTTTGTCACAAAGTTCAAACCAGATCACCTCTGTCGGCGCGTATATCTTCGGGCGCACATTCAGCCTGTCAGACTCGGCAAAGGAACTGGTCCCTGACAGCTCTGGAAGCGATTTCGCGCTCTTGCTGACCGAAGTATCCCTGACCCACAGGCGACAGCTGATTGACGGTCTTGGCCCGACATCGGGGATACTGCGTTACGGGCGGGTCAGGTTTGGTGGAGACCCTTTATGGGTATATGATAGCTGGGAGTTAAGCCAGATTTTCCCGCTTGGCGACGCAGGTGGGGTATCGGTCCGAGCCAGCTTCAAGGATCAGAAGTCCCAGGTTCCGTCCACGGCTGATGTCTGGATCAGGGATATCAGCGCGACCTATGCAACGACCCTTGCGAATGGTGATGCATTGCGGTTTTCAGTGGCCACAACGTATAGCGACGGTGGTTTCGAAAATGTCTTCGACGAATACCGGGGCAATGTGAACTACAAACTGGCAGAAACCCTGTTTGACACACGTTGGTCCGTCTCGTTCGAGTTGGGACACCGCAATTACGATGCCTTTCCGACAACACTTGACGGACGCCGCGATGTCTTTGGCTCACTTGGCGCAACGGCCGTTTTCGAGAATGTGAGCTACTGGGGGTTTTCGCCCAGCGTTTCAGCGACAGCGACAAGGACCCATTCAAGCGCAGAAGAGTTTACATCAAACGAAATTGAGGCGCGATTCAGCATCCAGTCCACATTCTGAACCGCTTTGATCGTTTCAACGCTTGCGCGCCACATCACCGGACAACTATGCACGTGCAATGACGGACCCCTTTGAAATTTTCATGACGGCCACGCCGGGGCTGGAACCAGCCTTACTGGCAGAGGCGCTCGAAAATGGCTTCACCGACGCAAAGATCACCGCCGGTGGCGTCACCACCACAGGCACATGGCCCGATGTCTGGCAGGCGAACCTGACCACGCGCGGGGCGACCCGCGTCCTTGCGCGCATCGGCAGCTTCATGGCCTTCCACCTCGCTCAGCTCGATAAACGGGCACGCAAATTCCCATGGAGCGACACCCTGCGCCCCGACATACCCCTCCGGGTCGAGGTCAGCACCAACCGCAAATCCAAGATCTACCACGCCGGGGCGGCGACCCAGCGGATTGAAACGGCGCTCAAGGCACAAGGCTACCAGATCAGCCCCGACGCGCCCATCGCCATCAAGGCCCGCATCGACGACAACCGCGTCACGATCAGCATCGATACATCCGGCGAAAGCCTGCACAAACGCGGGCATAAGGAGGCGGTCGGCAAGGCCCCCATGCGCGAAACCCTCGCCAGCCTCTTTTTGCGTGAATGCGGCTACACCGGCAGTGAACCGGTGTTTGACCCGATGTGCGGCTCTGGCACGTTCCTTATCGAAGCCGCCGAAATCGCGGCTGGCCTGAACCCCGGTCGGACCCGCCATTTCGCCTTTGAACGCCTCGCCACATTCGACCCTGACGCATGGAACGACCGTAGGGTGCGCGTTCATGCGCACCAACCATCCCAACATTTCCACGGCTCCGACCGCGACGCCGGTGCCATCCGCATGGCACAGACCAATGCCGAACGGGCCGGGGTTGGCGACCTCATCACCTTCCAAAACCTCAACGCGACCGACATCGAACGCCCCGACGGCCCACCCGGCCTGATCATCTGCAACCCACCCTATGGCGGACGGATCGGCAACCAGAAACTGCTCTACGGGGTCTATGCAAGCCTTGGTGAAACACTCAAATCCCGCTTCCCCGGCTGGCGGGTCGGGATCGTCACCAACGACGCCGGCCTCGCCAAAGCCACCGGCCTGCCCTTCAAACCCAAAGGGCCCGCCATTCCCCATGGCGGGCTCAAGGTCTGGCTGTTTCAAACAGATCCGCTACCGTAAGGTGGGTTTCAACCCACCCCATTGGCACCTCACGATCCCGGCGTATTCCGCACAAATTCACTGCCGCGCTCTGCGGTCGCCGTGAACGTCATGCCGTCAACCTTCCAACCGTCATCGGTGCGCGCAAAACTATGCTCATACGTGCCCCAAACTTCCCACAGCGGATCACCGCCATTCTCAGGCAAGGCACCGCGTTCCATCCGGTTCCAGGCATAGCCGTGGCTCAGCATCACAGCACTATCGGCGCCGGTGAACGTCACCCGATGATTGCCCCGCAGATGAAAGCTCTCTTTCTCAGCCGTCAGGTTGCCCGACCAGCCTGCAATCAGCGCATCAGCGGGGATCGTGGTAGGCTCACCGCCCACAAGTGATGTGAAATCGACGGTAATCTCATCAGTAAACATCGCACGGGTCAGCGCCCAATCCTTGGCATCCACACCTGCATCAATGGCATCAGCGATCCGGATCATCTCAGCCTGATCAACGATGGTTTCCACGGTCAGCGGATCACCCGCAATCGTGTCCGTCTCGGCCCAGGCGCCGCCAGCAAGGGTCGCGGCAATCAGGGCAGTTGTCATCAAAATCGTTTTCATTGTCTTTCTCCTGTCAGGTTGGAAACGGTGGGCCGCCATCGACCCACCACAAAGGTCAGCCACGGAAATGGTCAGCCACGACATCAGCAGCGCGGGTCACATCTTCGGGGTTGTCGTAAAAATCGAACTGGGTGACATCCTCGAGCCACTGCGCAGTCGCCTCACCGGCAAAGCCATCTAGGAAGGTGCGCACGCCTTGCGGAATGGCCGCCGCGTCGGAATGCACAATGGCCAATGGCTTGTCCAAACGTTGCGGATTGTCGGCAGGATGATATGTCAGCCAACCTTCCCAGCCCGCATTGTTCCACTGGTTGTCATAGGCCGGAATGGCGCCACGGTCGGGTTCGTAATAGTAGCCACCCATGGGCATCAACACGCCCTCGGCACCCAACGGACCAGCGGCTGGGATAATCTGGCCACCCGCAGCCTCTGCCGCACGGGACATGTCGATCAGGCCATCAACACCCTCTGCGCCGCCATAAACGGCATCCACGATCTCAGCGTTCTGCAGCCACGGGGCGACCAGACCGATCCGATCAATCAGATCATTCCCGGCCACCGCGTCCACCATATACCCAGCCGAGGCGCAGATGCCGAGGCCGCTGATCCGATCCACATCCACCTCTGGCAGCGTGGCAACAAAGGAAATCGCGGCACGAATGTCGGACACCTTCGCCTCAGGGCTTTCGACAAAGCGCACATTCTGCGGCAAATCACCGGACTTGCCCCAGCCGCGGAAATCAAACGTAAAGGCGGCAAAGCCCCGCTCCACCATCGCCTCAGCATAAACCGCAGGCATCTGCTCTTCGACACTGGTCCATGCCCCGGTCACGATAACCGTCGGCAGGCGGGCACCATCATGATCCTCGGGCAGATACAATGTCCCGCTCAGCGTCGCGCCTTCGTTTTCAAAGGTCAGCGTACGGGTCTGCACCTCTGCCATGGCTGTGCTGGCCATCAGAAGGGCACTTACAGTCAATCCAATCGTTTTCATCGCGTCTCTCCATCATTTGCGTTGTTGATGAAGATGAATATGGCGACAGGCACCCGGTTTGAGAGGCGCGATTCCTGTCATCCACTATGCGATTCCTGTGATTAATGGGGCGCACGCCAGTCAGACAGATGGGAAGGTGCCATTCTCAATTGCCACCCGTTCATCGTACAACGGTCATTTACTGCCTTGCACACTTGGTGTGAATTGGCAGCAAGCAGACCAATGTCTGCTTCTGGCCAGACGCTGAGTATCCGTCTGGTCGACCCGAGCGAAAACTCCAGCTTCGTCCACAATTTGCTGCACTGTTCCCGCACGAGCAGACGTTCATGCATCACGCCAAGAACGGTGCCGCCTGAACTTACACATTGCGGGACTTTGCGGGCCTTCGCTGCAGCTGCGCCAATGGCCGGTTTCAAGAAGAAGCGCTTTTCACATCCAGATCGACATGCCAACTGCAGTCGACCTTCCCGTTCACAACGCCGGCAACGGCCCACCAGCGAGACCAACTCACACCATCCTGAGCGGCGGTTTCGTCCGAGAGGTAGCGGCGCCCGAGGATCAGCTATCCTAGAACATCCCGCGCCTAAAGGTAAGAGACGGCGCGGATGTGCAGACGACTTTCTACGAAGGCGCCGGTACTGCAATCAGTTGCGGTGGCTCAATTCCTGCCATTTGTGACATGCCACATTGTGCTCGGTTCCGGCGGCCTCGAGGATCGGTTCTTCTACGCGGCAGTGATCAATAGCATGCGGGCAGCGGGTCTGGAACTTGCACCCTGGCGGTGGGTTGGTAGGCGAAGGGATTTCCCCTTCGAGTTTCTGTGCCTTGCCCCGGTCATCAGGGTCCAGCGAAGGGATCGCCGACAACAATGCCTTTGTGTAAGGGTGGCGCGGAGCAGAAAACAATGTCCGCGTCGGTGCCGTTTCCACCAGACGACCTAGATACATGACTGCCACGTGGTCGCAGACATGGGCCACGACGCTTAGGTCGTGGCTGATGAACAAGAATGTCAGTCCCATTTCTTCTTGGATTGCTTTGAGCAGGTTCAGCACGTCCGCTTGAATGGACACGTCCAGTGCGGCAACGCTTTCGTCGGCCACGATAAACTTTGGCCCCGAGACCAAGGCGCGCGCGATAGAAATGCGCTGTCGCTGGCCACCGGAAAATGCGTGCGGGAACCGGCGCAGGTGTTCGACATTCAGCCGACACTTTGCCGCGATTTTGCGCACCCGATCGTCGGTTTCCGCGCGTGATTTTGTAAGCCCCATGACCTCCAGCGGTTCTGCAATAATGTCGCGCACCGTCATGCGGGGGCTGAGCGCGGCATAGGGGTCCTGAAAAATAAGTTGCGCCCGTTTACGGTAGTCCTTCAGATCCTTCTTGCCGAGGTTCTTGAGGGAGTATTCCACCTCACCGTCGTCAAACAGAACATCGCCCTTGCTGATAGGCGCGGCACGCAGCATCGCGCGGCCAAGGGTAGTCTTGCCCGACCCGGATTCACCGACCAAACCAAAGAAACTGCCCGGTGCGACTTCGATTGTTACGTTTTCAACCGCACGCACGAAGGGCGCAGGACCGATCAGACCGCCGCGCAATGCATAATGGACTGACAGACCCTGTGCCGTGATCAAAGGTTTCATTGTCACAGGGAATCTCTTTCTGAGTCATGAAGATGGCAGGCGGCTGTGTGATCTGCACTCACGTTTGAAAATGCCGGTACCTCGCGTGCGCATCGTGGGCCCAGAACCTCTTGGCAGCGGGTGTTGTAGACGCATCCTGACGGTCGTTCTAGCGGCGACGGGATATCGCCGGGGATCGGCGTCAGTGGGGCGTCGATATCATCCAAGGTCGGCAACGCGGCCAGCAATCCGCGTGTGTATGGATGAGCAGGCCTGCGAATGACATCCCGCACGCTACCATGTTCCACCAACCGGCCCAGATACATGACCGCGACCGTGTCGGCGGTTTGTGCAATAACCCCCAGATCGTGGGTGATGAATATGATCCCCATTCCGAACTCGGACACGATATCTTTCATCAGGTCAATGACTTGCGCCTGAATGGTCACATCCAGCGCCGTTGTCGGTTCGTCCGCGATCAACAGCCTGGGTTTGGTCGACAGGGCCATGGCAATCATTGCACGCTGGCGCATCCCGCCCGACAGCTCGAACGCATATTGGCCGAACCTGGTTTTCGGGTCCGATATCCCGACCCGATCCAGCATTTCGATGGACAGTTCCTTGGCCTGCGTCGGTGAAAAGCTGGTGTGGATCAACAATTGCTCGACCATCTGGTCGCCGATGGAAATGGCGGGGGCGAAGCTGGCCATCGGTTCCTGAAAGATCAGCGATATGGACCCACCGCGCACGATCTTCATGTCATGGTCGGTTTGCAGCGACATCACATCAACCGGGCCATCGTCCAGATACAGCGTGATATTCGTATCGGGGCCATAGATCGCATTGCGCGGGTTCAGCTTCATCAAGGATTTGGCGGTAACTGACTTACCTGACCCGCTTTCGCCGACCAGCCCCATCACCTCTCCCGCCTCAAGGCTGAACGAGACGTTGTCCACAGCCGTGATCCGCCCCTCGTCGGTATCGAATTGCAGGGTCAGGTTTTCGACGTCAATCAGTCGGCTCATTTCTTGGTGTCCCCATAGGGGTCAGCCGCATCGCGCAAGCCGTCGCCCACAAACACGAAGGCCATGACGAGAACGATGAAGAAGATCACCGGAATGAAATACCATTGGTAATTCAGCAGAACATCGGCGCTGGTCACGTTTTGCAGCATCACCCCAAGCGAATTGACCGGGTCCTTGAGGCCCAGACCGATGAAGCTGAGCGCGGTTTCTGACAGCACCATGTAGGGAAAGGAAATGACCAGATCGACGATGATGTAGCTGGTGAAACTGGGCAGCAGGTGCTTCCGGATCACATGTCCCGATGAAGCGCCGCAAAGCTGGGCAGCAAGCACATATTCCTGATTACGCTCGGTTAGCAGATGCGTGCGCACCCGCCTTGCAAGCGTTGGCCAACTGATGAAACCCAATATGACGGAGATAAAGAAGAACCTCTCTTCGGCGCTCCAAGTATCCGGTATGAAGGCAGCCAATGCCATGAAAAGTGGAATGGCCGGAATGGTGCGGACCGCGTCCGTCACCATCTGGATGAAACTGTCGATCCAGCCACCATAATAGCCCGATATCCCGCCGATGATCAGTGCCAGCACGAAGGCCAGGAACACGCCTATCGTGCCCACGGCCATGGAGGTGTTGATCGCATGAAAGGTGCGCGAAAAGATGTCTTTTCCGGTGGAATCTGTGCCGAAAAGGTGGATGAACCCTTCATCCACGCCAAAAAGATGGGTCGAAAAGGTCATGAACATAAGCTGGTATTCGCTACCCTGAACAAAGAATTCGACATAGCGCCGCTTGTCCTTGTTTTCGGTGGTCACCCAGCGGAAATTCGTCTCGATCGAGCGTTCGCGTTCGTGTGTGTAAATGAACGGACGGAGAGAGCAGCCGTTCTCGTCACAGAACTGTGGAATGGTCGGCGCGCCGTTCAGATAATCCTTGTCGCGACCGGCAATTGTCGGATCATAGGGCGTCAGGAATGGCGCGAACATGCCCGACAGGATCAGGATCACCAAAACCCAGGCCCCGACCATCGCTGCTTTTTGTTTCTTGAAACGGGTCCAGATCAGTTGGCTTTGCGAGGCGGTGAAATAGGCATCCTTGGCGCTTTGGTCGACGGATGCGTCATAAATATTGGTGTCACTCATGTCATTTATCCCAAAATGCTATGACGTATACGGGGATCGACCAGCGCCAGCACAATATCCGTGATGAAGTTGATAGCGACGATACTTCCCGTCAGGAAAAAGATGATCGCGCCCGCAAGCTGCTGATCGTTTGATCGCGCCAATGCTTCGATCAGCAATGATCCCGCCTCGGTCAGCGTGAGGATCAGGGCCACGATTGGCAACTCGTTGAAAATACGATTCAGATCGAAACCAAGCGAATTGATGATCGGGCTCAGCGCGTGTCGTGCGGGATAGCGCAGCAGCAACCTGCGCCCCGACACGCCACGCGCGGACGCGGCAGTTACATATAGCTTGCTGATTTCATCCGACATCAGTGCTCGGACGGTTTGGATTGCAAATGCGGTGGCGGACCAGCCCAGAATGAACACTGGCAACCAGACGTGGCCAAGGAAATCCTTGACCCGCGCCCAGTCCCATGGCGCGTCTCGAAATTCGGGTGAGAAGAGCCCGGTCAGACTGTTCCCGAACATGACGGTCGAAAACAGCATGATGATCAGCGCGAGCAGAAAGTTCGGCAGCGCAAGCCCCAGATAGCTGACCAGACGCAGACTGTTGTTCAGGAACGGGTTACGCGATGTTGCGGCGATGATGCCGACTGGAATAGCAATGGCATAGGCCAGCAGCAACGAACCGAGGCAGATACCGACGCTGAGCCAGACCTTTTGACCCAGCAATTGGTTGATATCCAGACGCAGAATGCAGCTTTCGCCAAACTCGCCCCTAAATGCATTCAGAATCCAGCTTGTCCAGCGTTCCAGATAAGGTCGGTCCAGACCCAGCCGGACACGCTCCGCCTCAATATCAGCGATGGAAATCTGGGCGCCTTGCGAGTTCTTGAATGCAAGGTAGCGCTCAGCACAGTCCCCCGGCACCAGTTCCATCAGCGAAAAAACGATGAAGGACACCAGACATAGCGTGAAAACAGCAAGGCCGAAACGGATTGTCGCGAAGCGTAGAAACTGGACCATCTGTCTGACACGCCCCTGCGCATTATACGCCCCTTTGGGCGCCGTTGTTTTGGGCTTCGGGCCACATCAGCAGCCCAAAACGGTTATTTGACGTCCGGCAATGGCTTATTCGTCAAGAAACCACTGTGAAGGTCGATAAGGATACGTCCGGTAAAAAGCATATGACGCGGTTCTGAACTGTGTGAAATTTTTCAGTGCGGCGTTGCGATAGATCGGTTGCTGCCCTTTGACCGTACCAATGAAAAGCAGATTGCCCGTCATGTTTTCAACTAGCCGCAGCGCAAGCGCGTCGGATTCAGGCGTGCCAACCGGTGTAGCCTGAAACGCCCTGACATCTTCCATCATCTGTTTGACGTAGTCTGGCGGTTCCACACCCGCGGCACCATCGGATTCCACATATTCACCCCAAAGCATCGCGGTGCGCATGTTGAAATAATTGTCGAACGGCGGAATGAAGATTTCGGCGTTGCCAAGTACAACGGATAACGGCACGCTTTTCTCGAACAGGGACACGTCCAACTGGTTCGACGATTGCGACGAACGATATTCGTCTGTCGTCACCTCTTTGACGGTGTTGTTGATGCCGACATCACGCCAGTTTTGCCCAACAAGTTCTACGATATTGATCGATATCCCTTGCGTGGCCACCTGCAAGTTCAGAGTCAATGGATCGCCATTCGGCAATTCGCGCATCCCGTCGCCGTCAAGGTCAACGACGCCGATTTCGTCCAGCAATGACCGTGCCAGCTCAGCATCGAATTGCGCGTAGTGCTGTTCCCATTCTGGCGTGATAAAATCAGGTGTTGGTGAGAAACCGATATACTGCTGCGGCGCACCAAGACCAAACAGGGCGACTTCGTTGATTTCGTCGCGGTTGATCGCGACTGACATGGCTTGACGGAACCTTAGGTCACCAAAAACCTTGCGCTTCTCCAGATCCTCAGAGGTTA
Source organism: uncultured Paracoccaceae bacterium (assembly GCA_947489445.1). Taxonomy (GTDB): domain Bacteria; phylum Pseudomonadota; class Alphaproteobacteria; order Rhodobacterales; family Rhodobacteraceae; genus Yoonia. The sequence goes on along the minus strand of CANLDN010000010.1, from coordinate 145,810 downwards.
CGTTGAACGCGATGGTGGGCATCGTGATTTCAGGCTTCAGATCGACGACAAAACCGGCAGTTTCCTGATTTTCCAACAACAGCGGGACGTAATCCACCTGCAGGGCCTGCGCTTTGTAGTCGACTTCGCCGTTCATCAGCATCAGCAGACGCACTTCGCTTTCGCCAACAAAAATCTCGTCCATCTCGTTGATATAGGGCAGCTGATTACCGGCCGTGTCGACCATGTAATAGTACGGGTTGGCAACATATTGGCGCCCCTCCGTGCTTTCGGCAATAACGATGTGGCTTTCCAAAGTGGGTGCCGCATTCAGTGGCAGGTTTGCGACCTTGTCAGGATGGGCCAACATCGGTGTTGGTGTATCCATCCAGTCCGAACTGCCGTAGTAGGCCCTGACCAGATCGTAGCCACCTTCAAAGCCAAGCGATTGCGCAAGCTCATCGGCATCGGGATTGATCGCGGGGTGATATTGCCCCAGGAAATGCTTCGGCTGAAAACCCTGCGCGTAGTGGCTGGCAAAGTGAGACAGGAACCCCGGCTTTGGCGATGGCATGTTGAAACGCACGGTTTGCGCGTCAATCACATCAACTGTCATCGGCTCACCGCCCGCAAGGACATAGTCTTTCGGGCTTTCGATCACATTTGGATCAAGGGCCAGATTTTCGTACCAAAATTCGACGTCTTCAGCGCCGAACGGCTGACCATCGGACCATCTGTGGCCTTCGCGCAAGACGAAGGTCAGCTGAGTGAAGTCATCATTCCAGGACCAGCTTTTGGCGACATTTGGCACGATTGTCGTCAGATCATCGGCATAGCGTACTAAATTGACATGGCGCACTGACATGAAGTCTGACGTCCCAGCCTCTGTCGCGTTGGACAGCGCATTGAAGACACCGCCGTATTTTCCAATTTCATCATATGGCGCAACGACAAGCGGCTCGGCAGGTAGGCGATCCGCCAAAGCAGGCAAATCCGGGTTGCCCCGAATGCGCGCGTTCAATGCCGCGATATCCGGGTTTTCGGACATTCCCAGATCGCAATTTGCGAGGCTCTGGAATTCGCTCAGCTCATACTGTTGCGGGAACGCGCCAGCGGCGACGCCCATCGGATCCGACACGGTCACGGCAGGACAATTTGCCAGCGCCATCCCTCCAATGGCTGTCAATGCGGCACTGGATAATAGTATCTTCCTCATTCGTCGTCTCCTTGTTGGTCGTAAACAAAACAGTCTGAGATTTCGCGCGCAGTATCCGTTGCTCGAACAGACAGCGCGGCCCCGGTCGGACGTTCGCGCAATGGCTTTGACATCAGGAATCCCCAGCAACTGAAAAAAGTAGGTAATAAAACTTGCAAGGAGTCAATATATTACGTTTTTCTTGCAATGCATCAATAATGAGCGCCTTGTAGCAAAACCAGTCTTTGTCGCATCCCGCGCCGTCCAAGAGGTCGAATTTTTGATCTATGATTTTCTTGTAATCGGCGGCGGAATGTCGGGCGCGTCAGCAGCTTATGAGCTTGCCCATGCAGGGACCGTATTGCTGCTCGAAGCAGAGCAAACCATGGGTTACCACAGCACGGGCAGGTCCGCGGCACTGTTTACGCGCAACTACGGTGGACCCGTCGTGCGGCAGGTTAATAAGGCCAGCGAGGCATTTTTCAGGTCACCACCTGTCGCCTTTTGCGACAGACCTTTGTTATCGCCCCGTGGTGCGCTGACGGTCGCAATGCCAGAGCATCAGGGTGAGTTGGACGCGCTGCTGTCCATGTCCGAGCCCGACGAGGAGGTCTGTTCGATCGATCCAACGGACGCCGTTGCAATGGTACCGTTTCTGCGACCAGAGCGCATCAGCCGCGCCGTGTATGAGGCCAACGCCACCGACATCGATGTCGCCAATCTTCATCTTGGATATCTGAAAGGCGCGAAGGCACACGGTGCTAAAACGCTGACATCACAGCCGGTAAGCAACCTCTCGTATCAATCAGGGGCTTGGCGCATCCAGACCAAGGATGATCAATTCGCTGCCGCAACGATCATTAATGCAGGCGGCGCCTGGGCCGACGAAATCGGCACGATGGCTGGCGCGCGCAGCATCGGTCTGGTGCCCAAGCGGCGCACTGCCATCATCATAAACGGGCCAGACGGGCTTGACTGCGGTGCGATGCCGTTGGTCGATTTTGCGGGCTTTGGCGCATACATCAAACCTGACGCGGGCAAGCTGATGGCGTCACCAGGCGATGCGACAGCAACCGACCCGCACGACGCCTGGGCCGATGACATGGACATTGCGGTCCTCGCGGACAGGATCCAGCAGGAAACAACCATCGAAGTCACCAAGATCGAACATAGCTGGGCTGGCTTGCGCAGCTTTGTGGCGGATGACGCCCCGGTTGTCGGGTTTGACCCGGACGTGTCGGGCTTCTTCTGGCTAGCGGGTCAAGGCGGATATGGCATCATGATGGCACCAGCTTTGGCCGTCATAACAGCTGACCTTTGTTTCGACCGATCGGTGGCTGACAAAATATCCCTCGTGGAAGGCCTTTCGCCGCATCGGCTGCGCTAATGCCCGGTCCATTTAGATATCGTAAGGAAACCAGAAACAATTGACTTTCCGCAAGTTACCCTACCAAATTTTCCCGATGATAGTGGAGGCAGAATGACAAAATCTCTGCGCGACCGCCTTGGTCAAGCCGCAGCATCTGCATCAAAGGCGGACCGCGCGATAGCAACCTATATGCTGGCCGAACTTGGTAACCTTCCGTTCGAGACTGCTGCAAGTCTGGCCGCCAAGGTCGAGGTAAGCGAGCCGACCGTTGGTCGGTTTTGCCGTTCTATTGGCTATGAAGGTTTCAAGGACCTCAAGAACAATTTGCGCAACGACATGGGTGACCAGCCCTGGTTGATCGGCGACCGGTTGCGGGATCTGCAGGAACGCACCAGGGCAGGCGAGGATCAACTGACTCGCGGTCTGGAACTGGAGATGGCAGCGCTCGTCGCCGTCTACGAAACCACGCATACGCCGGAATGGGACAGGGTGGTCAAGCGTCTGGCGCAGGCTAAGTCAGTTTTTGTCGTCGGTTTCCAGACAGAGCGAGGCATCGCGCAGATTTTCGTTAATCAACTTCAATATCTACGCGATGGGGTGCATTTGGTCGATCTGGCAAGCGGCAATTTTGCCGATGTGCTGGCGATGGATGATACCGACACGGCCTTGGTCATGTTCGAAGCGCGCCGTTACTCCCGTCAGGCCCGGTTATTGGCACAAGAAGCGCACGCCGCTGGCATTCCCGTGACGCTGATTACGGACCCATATTGCGATTGGGGTCATAACGTGGCGGATGAAAGATTTGTCGTGCCCACGTCCTTCAACCTATTTTGGGAATCCACTGCCCAGATGGCCAGTCTTGCCAATCTTTTAGTCAACGGCGTGTTCATGGAACTGGGTCCCGAGGTCGAAGCTCGCATGAACAAGATCGCTCGGCTTTATGGCAAATTCACGGGTCACGTTGGTGCAGCAGGGTCCGACAAAACTGCGGCCAAGCCCTGATTGTGCTTATACCAGTCCAACCACAGAACACGTTGCTGCCATGAAGGATACGATCAGTGGGCTTCAAAGTATTAAGTGCCGAAATATCTCACGAGACAAACACGTTCAATATTCATCCGACAACCCTGCAATGCTTCTATGACCGTTTCCTGTTGGACGGTGATCAGGCCGTCGCGGCGCGAGGTGAACAGAATACCGAGCTTGCCGGACTACTGGACACAGGTCGCGACTATGACTGGAACATAACCCATGTCATCAGCGCTTCCGCTGGACCGGGTGGCGTTGTCACAAGCGAAGCCTTCGAGACACTGACAAAGCCGCTGATCGATGCGGCACATCGCGATTGGGACGGCATATTTCTGATCCTTCATGGCGCAATGGTCACAGACTTTTGTGACGACGGCGAAGGAGAAATCCTGCACCGTCTGCGTGCCATTGTGGGCCCGGACCTGCCAATCGCCGTCACGCTTGACCCACATGCCAACGTGACCAAAGCGATGTGTGATCTGGCCCAAATCCTAGCCTCTTTCACTACCTACCCGCATGTTGATATCCGAGCAACCGGGCGCCGGGTGGCGGAGCTTTTGCAGCGCACAATGTCAGGTGATATTCAGCCCAGAACGCTGCGCGCGCGCCGGCCCATGCTGGAAGAGGCCAACGGAGGCCGCACAGATATGGGCCCAATGATCGAACGCCATGCGCTTGCGCGTGCCTTTGAAACGCGCAAAGGGGTCTATGCCATCAGCATCAACGGCGCATTCCCTTGTGCGGATATCGCCGAAGTCGGCCCAACGGTTCTGGTCACATGCGACGACGATACCGCAGCCCATCGCCCGATTGCCGAGACACTGGCAGACGACATCTGGAATCGTCGTCACGAGACCCTGAATACCTATCTGACCAGTACCCAGGCAGCGGTTGCCGCCAGGCAATGGAACGGCGACGCAGGTCCGCTGGTCATTGCTGACTATGCCGACAATCCCGGCTCGGGGGCATACGGGGATGCAACGGCGCTGCTTGCTGCCTTGATTGAGAGCGACATCAAGAACGCGTGTTTCGGGCCATTAGTCGACCCGGTCGCTGCCACGTTCCTTGGCACCAAAACCAAAGGAAGTCTGGTCACACTGAACATTGGCGGCACAACGGCGCCGGAACTGGGCGGCGGGCCACTCAACGTGACGGGCATTGTCAAATGGGCCGGGGACGGCCATGTCGTCGGGAATGGACCTATATTGGGTGGGTTAGAGCGCAGCTTTGGCGCGACGGCAGTGCTTGAAGTTGGCGGCATCGACATCCTGATCGTCAGCATTGCGCACCAGATGTTGGACCTCAGGCAGTTTGAAGCTTTCGGGATTGATCCGGCAAAGAAATCTGTCGTAGCATTGAAATCGATGCAGCACTTTCGGGCGGCTTTCGCACCTATCGCGGGGCGTATCATCGTTTGCGATAGCGGTGCTTTGTGTACGCTCAATTACTCGGCACTAGGCTACAGGAACGTACCGCATCCGACGTTTCCTTTGGACGAAAGGTCTGCTGACTGACGTCCTCAGATACGTGCTGAGACAAAATTGATTGCAAGCGCAGACATTACTATTGGTCGAAGGATGGACCTGCCCCCCGCATTCAATGACTTGCACTCAACTGCGCGGTTACCTTCTCAGGCAAAAATTTCGACCAAAATTCAAAAGCGGCCATTTGTTAGCCGCGCAGCATTCTACACTCTGGGCACTAAACGGTCGTCTGACGTTTTCTGTCGGGCATCCGCAGCGCTGCCAACACGCCGATGTCTGCTGAGCGAACCAAGCCTACGTCTGAATCTTGCGGTTCGCTGCAGCAGAAACCTCTCGGCGGGGCGGCACGCTGATTCCTGCAAGGCAGTGCAATTCGCCGAAGCGGTCATTGAGCACGATACCCTCTCCGGAAAGAGGGAATAGAGACTGTATATCACGCCATAGGTGCAGACACTTAGCGCCCGCTCGCGTTCCCTATCTTTGCTGCAGCCTGCGACAAGCCGTGGGCTAGTTGGTCAAAGACAACTCGGATGCGCTTACTCGTTTGCAACTCGCGATGTGTCACCAACCAGATCGGAATCCGAGGCGTAGGGAGATCAGACAGCACACGTTCGAGGTCTGGTTCAGGATCACAAAGTGCAACGGGCAACAACGACAGACCATAACCAGCCTTGAGGCACCCAGAAATGACCACGCCTGAGTCGCTGGTTATGACAAAACTGTCCTGTGTCAGGGGAATTCCAAGATTTCGCAGAGCCGCGAGCACGCCTTCGCCGCTCGGTATACCGATAAAAGCATGATCGGCGGCTTCGCGGGGTGTACTAGGCTTTCCCATCTCCTCGAAATAGGCCCGCGCCCCGTAAAGACCGGTTCGTAGATCGCCGACATGTCGGGCGATGAGTTCCGGCTGTTCGGGACGAACATGCCGAACCGCGATATCCGCCTCTCTGCGAAGGATATCTTTGATATCGTTTGACGGTAGAAGTTCAGGCCGGATCCTCGGCGCCTTCGTCCGCAGCGGCATCAAGAGTCTCGGAATTAGACCCACAGCCAACATGTCCGATGCCGTGATCCGCACCTTGCCGGAGATCTCGGTGGATTGGCCAATTGCGGCCATGGAGATCATCGTGGCCGCGTCGCTCATGGCGCGTACGTGATGCAGCAGGGTTTCGCCCGCCTCTGTCAATCGCGGCCCCTTCACGCTGCGTTCCAGAAGCGTCACGCCAAGCCGATCTTCAAGCTCCGTTATCTGGCGTCCGATCGTCGGTTGCGTGGTTTTCAGAGCGCGCGCGGCGGCACTGAACGTGCCTTCTTCCGCAGTTGCGAGGAAGGCACGCACCTGGTTCCAATCGAAAGAGATGGCGTCCCAGTTCATGCATCTACGTATAGTAGATGTCCATTTTTTGGCAATCGACTGTTTGCTGACGCATGACGATAAGCGGACCAACAGACGCGGATCACCTCGGCTCCGAGGCCTACCGACATCACAACTGGACGCAAAAAAACAATGAAAATCCTCAGCAAAGTCGACCCTTGGAACGCCGTTGCCGAAGGGTATGCCAGTGCAGCGGGCGACCTCTTTCGCGCCCATGGCCGCGCGGCGCTATCGCACGCCCGGATTAGCCCTGGGGTGCATGTCGCCGACATCGCCTGTGGTCCGGGAACGCTCACGACACTTTTGGCAGAGCGAGGTGCGACGGTGGCGGCCGTCGATTTCTCGCACGAGATGTTGGCCATTCTCGAACGGCATATTCTCGAAACTTCCGTGTCCGGTGTGTCGGTCCACCATGCCGATGGGCAGGACTTGCCATTCCCCAAGAATGCATTTGACATGTCGTTTTCGCTCTTTGGGCTCATGTTCTTTCCTGAGCGAGCCCAGGGCTATGCCGAGATGTTCAGGACCCTTCGGCCAGGCGGGCGGGCCTATGTGTCGAGTTGGTCTAGACTGTCCGACTCACCCCTCTTCATGTTGATGGCAGAGACGCTGCAACGCATAGATCCAGCATGTGCTGTATCAGATTATGACATCACTTCCCTTGAAAACCCTGACGTACTGGCATCCGAGATGCTCACCGCGGGTTTTCATGACGTGACGATCAGTAGACTGGAGCATGTGAGCGTTTTCAGGTCTGCCGAGGCGCTATGGGACAGTTTCGTCACCGGCAGCGCGCCCATTACGGTCATCAAATCACGGATGCCCGAAGAAGTCTGGCGCGCAAAATCTGAAGAAGCACTCCGCTTCATTCGTACGCATTCCGGTCCTTTTCCAGCGCGGCTCGGAACAGTTGCGTGGCTGGGGAGCGGCAGGAAACCTGATGACTGAAGCTCGCGGTCACAGGCCGCCGGCCCATTCCCCATTTGACCGAAGAAAGGACATCAAGATGCGTCCAGTAGATGCACATACCAAGCTTTCAGCCCTATGGCTGTTCATCCTGCTCAACATTATCTTTCGCGATATCCACCAGTTCGTGATCGCCTCCCACCTCGAGATGCTGCTGACGGGCTATTACAACGGTATTGAGATCACTGAAGAGCTGATGCTTCTGGGTGGTTTCCTCGTCCAAGTCCCGATCGCGATGGTTCTGTTCTCGCTACTGCTGACCCGCAAAATCGGTCGTCCGGTCACAATCCTGGCCGCGATCATCACAACAGGGACGCTCCTTTCCAGCGCGCCGACTGATTTGGATGACACATTCCATCTTGTCATCGAACTTGCGGCCATGGTGGCCATTCTATGGACCGCTTGGTCGTGGCCCGATCAGGACAATGCGGCCGCATAGGCGGGCGATCATCCATTGAAGTTATTCGTGTTCGTCAAGCGAGCACTTCGAAAACCCAGGAACAATCAGATGTTTGCACAGACGCCTCCGCACGATGGAGTTGCACAATACGAAAAGCTGGCACCGCGTTATGACAGACTTCATCATCGCTGGTTACGGTATGCCGGTGGTGAGGCGCAAGCCGCTTTGGAGGCTTTGGTGCGTGCGCTCGCTGTGCCGGGTACAGCGCTGCTTGATGCGGGGTGTGGCACTGGCAACTTGGCGCGCACGCTGGTGGCCGAAGGGCTACCGTCCAACGTGATTACCCTTCTGGATCCTTCAGAGGCCATGCTGGCGCGTTGCGTTGATATTGCTGCGCCGAAAATAAAGGGACGATTGGAGGCTCTGCCGTTCAAGGATGGCACCTTCGACATCGTTACTTGTGCCTGGGCGCTTGAAACCGTGCCAAACCCAACTTTGGCTTTAGCGGAGCTTTGCAGGGTAGTACGACCCGGTGGCGTGCTTTGCCTTGCGTTTTGTGCGCATGTGCCAGCACGCGGCCTAACCGATAGCCTGATGCGGCAAGCCCTGTTGTATCGCGGCACTGGTCAGTTTCTGTCACGGAAACACGTGATAGAAACAATCGAAAACATCGCGGGGTTTGATGTGCGCGCAATCCCCAGCAACGGACCGGCAGCGACACTGCTTGCAAAGCGAGTGGCTGAAACTGTGACAGACCCATTCTGATTTCGCTTTCTTGGGGAAGCGAAAACACTTGAGGCGCGCTCAAGGCCTCGGAAGCCACGAGTGGATACAAAAGGAGGCTAGCTTGAAAGATAGAATCACATTCGCCCGGTTGTCAGAAATTGACCCAACCGAAATTGTGGCTCACATGTCTGACCCCCGGGTAGCGGAGCACATGCCGCTGCTAACATTTGAGTGGGATGCCAAAGTTGCAGCAGGGTTTGTTGCAAAAAAGGAAAGGTACTGGGCTCGTGATGGACTTGGGCACTGGGCGTTTCTAGCCAACGACCGGTACGTCGGATGGGGCGGCTTTCAGAAAGAAGGTGACGAATGGGATTTTGGATTGGTCCTAAGGCCCGACGCTTTCGGACTCGGAAGGCGCATCTCAAGTAAGGCGATCAACTTTGCCACCGCCGATGAGCGAATTCCATTCGTCACATTTCTTTTGCCGCGATCTCGCAAGAACTTGGGCGCGCTCGGCAGACTTGGCGCGCGACAAGTTGGCGAGATTGAGTACGACCGTGCAAAGTTTCTCAAATTTCGTCTTGAGACTAAACATCCAGCTACTGCACCAACCCAGTAAGATGACGTCACTGGCATTCGTGAGTGCCAAAACTGAAATCTGTTTTACCAGCTCAGGCGAAGCCAACCAGGCGCAAAGCGCTACTGCCCTCCAAAAAATGACTCAAGGACATCAATCATGATCGGCTACGTCAACCGCAGCTAGGGCAGCTTCGCCCCGCGAACCGGAAAATCATTGAGGTGTTCGACGCGCTCAGTGGCCGTTGAGCATCCAGTTTGTTCCCCCTCATTGGCCGCAAATCCAAAACCGTGCTTGACGGCTGCCCTGCAACTGCGGAAACTTACATGCATTCATCCCGGCGTGTTTTGCCGCCCTTAGTGATTGGACCCGGATTATTCATGTCACCCAACGACGCAACTCCGCTTGACGAAGAAAAGACCAGACCTCCGTCAACTGCGACGCGATATGATACGCTGGCCGATCTTTATGTTGCGATCCCTCAGCTTGCCGAAGTCACCCAACAACGCCCCCGCCCGGATGAGCAGGCCTTGGATTACCTGATGCGCTTGCGTCAGTCGACCACACCGGAGGAGGCGATTACGTTCACCTCATTCGCTATTCAGCCCAAACTGGCGATCTGGTGGGGTCACGAATGCCTGCGTACCATGCCCGATGCCCTGACCCCGCTGGACCGTCAGATGATGGAACAGGTTGCCGCTTGGATTGGACGTCCGGACACCGCCATGCGCCACCATGTCATGCGGGACGCGCTTTGGGCTTCGGCCAAGTCACCAGGCGTGCATCTGGCACTTGCTGTGGGATGGTCGGGTGGATCGATTGCTCCGAATGATCCGGCTCCCGTTCACATGAGCCGCGCGCCGCGTGCGATTAATACCGCGATCCTGTCGTGCCTCGCCCGTGCGGAATTGTCGCGCCGACCTATTTTTCTGGCGCGGTTTATCGACATGGCGGAATCGCTCTTCAAGGTTTATTAGCGGGCCATCCACATCACCGAGTAGGTATTGCGTGTAATGACACTGACATTACAGATCGAAAACTATGACAGGCTTCCTGACGGCGGACCCACATCCGCGACCGTCACGGGGAAGGGCATGTCGGTTGGCCGGTCCGCGTCAATGGATTGGACGTTACCGGACCCGCAAAAGCATATCTCGAGCCATCATTTCGACATCGCGTTTCGCGATGGCAGCTACTGGCTAACCGATGTGTCGACCAATGGTGTTTTTCTCGATGGGCAGCGCCACCGCATCGAAGGCGCCCATCAGTTGAGCGCAGGTGACAGGTTTCAGGTCGGCAATTACTTCATCACCGTGACCCTTGGCGCCGGTGCCCCGGCCCCCGCCCCGCGTGCGACACCTGCCGCACCAAGCCCTGCCCCCTCTGCCTTTGATGATGCGGATCCATGGGCGGTATCATCCGCGCCAAGCGCGCCGATTGATCCCAATCCGCGCCCCGATCCGGGCGTGTTTGAGGATTTTGCAAGCGAATTTATCGTCAACCCCATCGCCCCGCAGCCTACACCCACACCGGCACCCGCGCCCGTGCCGCAACCTGCGCCACAGCCATCGGCGGCCCCTATTCCGGCTGCGGCCCCATCACCATTTGGTGGTTCGGATTCACCGTTTGCGGCGGGCCCGGCGTCGGCCTCGATGCCTGCGCCAAATGCACCCAACCCGACACCACCCCCCGCTGCTGCACCGCCAGCCGCGCAACCGGCACCCCCACAACCTGCCGTAGCGCCGCCACCTGCCGTTGATCATAGCGCCGCTATTCTGGCCGCGTTTTACGAAGGTGCCGGACTGACACCGCAGCCCGGTGGCACCGCCGCCGATGCAGAGGCTTTGGCCCGCGAGTTGGGTCAGACGATGCGCGCTGTGGCGACGGAATTGATGGCCCTTTTGCAGGATCGCGCGGCGGCCAAGCAGTTCACCCGTGGCGGCGATCGCACGATGATGGGCGTGACCGACAACAATCCACTGAAATTTCTGCCCGATCCCACACAAGCGCTGGAAGTGATGTTCGTGGAACCCCGTGACGGCTTTATGAAGGGCGGGACGGGCGTGGCATCGGCCCTAAGTGATGTGAAATTGCACCAGATGGCGGTTTTTGCAGCTATCCAGCCTGCGCTGGTCAAGTTGTTGGAAGACCTGGCACCTGAAGCGATTGAGGAAGCAACGGGTGGCGGTCTTCTTGCCGGTGGGCGCCGCAAATCATGGGATGAGTTTGTCAAACGCTGGGATGCAAAGGCAGCACACCACGAAAACGGCATGCTTGACGTCTTTTTGAAACACTTCGCTGAAAGCTATTCGGCAGCAGTGTCTGCGGCACAGCGTTGATGTTGCGGCAAAAAGGTCTGGAATCCCTTGCTTGACGCCTGCGCCGCATCAAGACACCTTTATAGATGTTGATGAACGTTAACCATAAGTTGGATTGGGTACTTGCTGATTACTAGGAAAGACATCTTATGAGCCTTGATTGGCTGGCAGAACCAGTGTCGGATGATGCGCCATGCGGACCCGATCTTGAAGCGTCCGACGACGCCGCATTCGTTGATTATTACTACGAAGCAGAGTCGCGGATGCCGGAACGGTTCTTTGTCCCCGGTATCAAGGCCCCCGATGACGAGTTCACGCCCGGCGTTACATTCGACCCTAAATCCATCCCCCATGCGGCGGAAAAGAAAACCATTACAGCGCTTTTGAAGCGTAGCCGCGATCTGCGTTTGCTGTCGCTGCTGTCCCGGATGATGATTTTGGCGGGCCGCCTGCCTGATTTCGCAGATGCTGTCGAAGGAATAGCGATCCTGTTGGAGAGCTATCCCAATGAGGTTCATCCGACGGATGGATCGGACCGGCGTAGTGCAATTGATGAACTCGGCAGCAGCGTCGTGGTTGGCTTGCCGCTGCAACATGTCAATCTTGCAGGCGCGGGTGAAGTAACCTTCCGCCGCTATACGGTGGCCAATGGGCAAGCCGAACCCCGCGAGGGTGAGCTGGGCCTGAACAGCGGCACGATGCTGTCGGAAATTGGTGCGCCGGGCAATCGCCAGGCTGTTGAGGCATCGCATGCCGCGCTGTCAAAGGCGGCGGATGCGCTGACCCGGATCAAGTCCGCTTGCCTGCTGCTCGACAACCCGTTTACGCCATCACTGTCGAATACACTTGGTATTATCGCAGATATTCAAGGCCTTATACACAGCGGACGCAGCGACCTGACGCCATGGTCTGCTGATGGCAGTGCTGCACCTGCAGCCGAAGCTGCCGACGAACCAGCCGCAGACACGCCCCAGACGGATGATGCCCCCACGGCGGCAGCACCGGCAGCGCCATCTGCTGCGCCTACGTCAGTCGCGCCAACAAGCGTGCCGAACCGCGCGGCAGCATTGCAAATCCTGACAACGGTCGAAAGTTATCTTGCCACCCATGAACCGGCAGCCCCATCGCTTTTGCTGGTCACGCAAGCAAGGTTGCTGGTGGGCAAACCACTGGTCGAGGCCATTGAGACGCTGATGCCTGAAATGGCCAATCAGACAAAGATGACCTTCGGATCGGACAACGGCTTTGTGTTATACATGGATCGCCTGAAGATGCTTGCAGGTGAAGGTGCCAGTCAGGCGTCGGCCGCCGCGGAAAGCGATCCCGGACCAGTGCCAGAGATCGCAAACAGGGCCGGTGTCGCCCCACTGATCAGTTCGGTAGAGGACTATTTCAGGGCACGCGAACCTGCCAGTCCCATCCCTGTTTTGCTGTTCAAGGCCAGAACCTATCTGGACAAAGATTTTGCTGCGATTGTCGCAGATTTGTTACCGCCCAAGGGCGAAAATTGAGTGTGTTCGTTTTACCGGAGCTTGTGTTGAAAAAACGTGGTAATTGCGATTGGGAATCGTGTTAATTACGTTGACTTCACTGGTTATTCACAGTTTTATGCTGCCGATGTTGAGGAGAGATTAGATGCCGTCAGATTCTGCCACCGGATTTATCAAGCGCAACCGTCCACCGCGCGTGAACATTTCTTACGCGGACCCGTATGACAGCGAAAAGATGGTCGAGCTGCCCTTTGTGATGGGCGTGCTGTCTGACTTGTCCGGAAACGCATCAAAAGTCGAAAAGGCCCCGATGGCCGAGCGCAATTTCACGGATGTGACCGCTGGTACGCTGGATGATTACATGGGCAGCGTGTCGCCTGGTTTGTCGTTTGCTGTGGAAAACAAGTTGGATCCCGATAGCGGCACCAAACTTGGCGTGAACCTTGAGTTCAACACTATGGAAGATTTCGGCCCTGCACAGGTGGCCCGTCAGGTTCCCGCATTGGCCAAATTGCTGGAGGCCCGCGAACAACTGGCGAACCTGTCACGTTACATGAACGGGAAGTCCAAGGCCCAGGATCATCTGAAAGCGCTGCTCGAAGACCCCGAACTGATGGCCGCCTTGGCCGAGGCCAATAGCGATGATGACGCCGATGATGGTGAAGCAAAAGAATAAGACGCGCGGTGCGTCTGGTTACAGGCGCCTTTGAAGCGAATAGGGAAAGAGTACTATGGCAGAAGAAGCCCAACAACAGGATGGTCAGGTTCAGGAAGGCCTGAGCGAGCTTGATGAATTCTCTGATATTCTCAAGCAGACGATCAAGCCGCGCACGGATGAGGCTGCCAGAGAGGTGGACAACGCCGTTGTGACCCTCGTCCGCGAAGCCATGAACGACCAGACGGTTATTGCCGATGACATCATCGATACCATCGGAGCGATGCTGGCGAAGATCGATGAAAAGCTGACCAAGCAGGTTAACGAAATCATCCACGCCAAGGAATTCCAGGAGCTGGAAAGCAGCTGGCGCGGTTTGGCTTATACTGTCAACAACTCTGAAACGGATGCATCGCTGCGTGTGAACGTGATGAACGTGTCCAAGAACGAGCTGAAGAGCGAATTGCGCCGTTATCCTGGTGCCAAGTGGGACAAGAGCCCGCTTTTCCAGAAGGTGTATGAGCAGGAATTCGGCACCATGGGCGGTAAGCCTTTTGGTACACTGATCGGCGATTTCTATTTCGACCAATCCAGCGGTGACGTCGGCCTGCTGCGCGATCTGTCCAAGATTGCTGCTGCGTCGCATGCGCCGTTTGTATCTGCTGCGGCCCCTGCCCTGTTGGGTATGGATAGCTGGAATGAGATGCCGAACCCGGACGATCTGTCGGAAATCTTTGACACACCGGATTATGCCGCTTGGAACAGCCTGCGTGACAGTGAGAATTCACGCTATCTGGCATTGACCCTACCACGGGTTTTGTCCCGCGAGCCTTATACGCAGGACGGCAGTTCGGTCGTGGAAGAGTTCAACTTCATCGAAGAAACCGACGGTCACGAAGGCAATCAATATGCCTGGATGAACGCGGCGCACGCGATGGCCACCAATATAAACCGTGCCCATAAGGAACATGGCTGGACGGTGAAGATCCGCGGTGTGCAGTCGGGCGGTGAGGTGATCAACCTGCCGACCTATGCGTTCGACACGGGCGATGGGTCCAAGGACATGAAAATCCCGACGGAGGTGTCGATCACCGACCGTCGCGAGGGCGAATTGAGCAAGGCCGGTCTGATCAGCCTTGTGCACCGCAAGCATACTGACAAGGCGGCCTTTATCGGTGCGCAGTCGCTGTATCGCCCCAAGAAATACGTGGATGATCTGGCAACCGCATCTGACAACATGTCATCACGCCTGCCTTACATCTTTGCTGTCTCACGCTTCAGCCACTACCTGAAGTGCATGGTGCGGGATAAGATCGGGCAAAGCCCTGACCGTATCCAGCTTGAGAAAGACCTGCAAACGTGGGTCAATAAATATGTCTCTGCCAATCCCGAAAGTGCCACTGAAAAGGAAAAGGCGAAGAAGCCTCTTGCCGGTGCCACTGTGCAGGTCATCGAAGACGAGGAGAACCCGGGCTATTACATGGGTAAGTTCTTCCTCAAACCACACTTCCAAATGGAAGGTATGGATATCGGGATGAGCCTGGTGTCCAAGCTGCCTAGCGGCAAATGACGACCCCTTTACCAACCAACACGTTAGCTGCATTTGAGTACGCTGACGGCCAAAACGGAGTAGCATAATGGCTGTTGATATTTTTCTAAAACTCTCGAACAACATCAAAGGTGAATCACAGGACGCCACACACATGGACCAGATCGATATTCTGGCATGGAACTGGGGTCTGTCACAGTCCGGTACGACACATGTCGGTGCTGGTGGCGGTGGCGGTAAAGTCAACGTTCAGGACATTTCCCTGACCAAATACGTTGACCTAGCGTCTAACGACCTGATCAAGCGCACCACAACTGGTGAGCACATCGAAAGCGGTGAGCTGATCGTGCGTAAGTCCGGTGGTGCCGCTCCTGTGGAATATTTCCGCATGAAGATGGAAAACATCATGATCTCTTCCTACGCCACTGGCGGTTCGAAGGATGGTCTTGACCGTATTCAGGAAAACCTGACCCTGAACTTCCGCAAGTTCGAAATCGCCTACACATTGCAGGAAGCATCCGGTGCAGCCGGTGCAGAATCGCTGGTTGGCTTCGACATCGCGCAGAACACAGAGTGGAGCAGCTAATCGGCCATTTGCCGATTACATTGCAAAACGATACAATTCGGGGCCCTTCGTGGCCCCGAATTCCCTTGTAACCCAGGTACTTTGTAAAACCGCGCCATGAGCACCGCCCCGACCAGCCGTGGAAAAAACAATAATCGGTCCGAACCCAAGGATCGACGGCAGGTTTCGTTGATGCATGTGTTTCGCGCAGCCCGCGCCAGTGGCGATGCCCGCAAGGGTGATGCCAATTATCAGGATGGCGCCCGCGAAGTGACCGCCCGCAGCCAGGAACGCCGTACCGGCACCGATGAAGGCACGTTGCGCCGTCACCTGACCGCTGATCTGGCCAGCCTGATGAACACGATCAATCTGGATGCTGTCGTGCCGCTTGATGATGCCCCTTATGTGTCCAAATCAGTAATCAATTTCGGCTTTGGCGACATGAGCGAGATGAGCGATAGCATTCATGCAGGCAATCAGATCGCCCAATTGATCCGCGAAACGCTGATTGAGCATGAACCCCGCCTGATCGCCGAAACGATCGAGATTAATCTGAACCGTGAGGATCAGGAAACGACCCAGCGGTTAAGCTTTGACGTCTCTGCAGAAATGGTTGCGACCCCGGTTGATGTCCCACTTGATTTCGTGGCCGAGGTCGATATGGGCGCAGGCAAAATCCAAATGACCCGTCTGCGGGTGCAGACATGAAAAAGGCCTTCCGCGACGCCTATAACAAGGAATTGGCCCTGCTTTATGAGCGGTCACGCGAGTTTGCCGAAGATTACCCCGGTATTGCCGACCGTCTGGGCGGGCTGATCAAGGAAAACCTTGATCCCGCTGTTGCTGGCCTGTTGGAAGGCACGGCCTTTATGGCCGCCCGTGTTCAGCTGAAGATGGATGAAGAGTTTCGGACGTTTTCGACCGAACTGCTGAACCAGATTTTCCCGGACGCGCTGGCCCCGACCCCAAGTGTGATGTTGACCCAAGGCAATCCGCCTTACGACAACAAGGATTTGGTCAACGGCCTGCATTTTGACGCTGGCGATTACATGGATGCCCGGTTTGTTGATAGCGATCAGCGTGTATCATGCCGGTTCAGCCTGTGCGGCCCACTGTCGATCTGGCCCTTGCGGGTTTCAAAGGCTGTATATCATCCCAGCCCTGCCCCCTTTCTTGCCGCGGGCGAAGCAGAGGTCGCCCCAGGCACAAAGGGCGGTTTGCAATTGACGATCATGCGGCCCTTGTCAGCCACCAGTAAGAAGGGTGGCGGCCCCCTGTCAGAAGTGAAGGTAGATAGTCTACCTGTCTATCTGACTGCCGATATGCCGGATGCCGTGGCCCTTTATGAGCAAATATTCTGTGATCTGAAACGCGCCTCGCTGCGGTATCTCGACAAACATGGCGATCCGGTTTTCATCCGGCTTGATCCCCGGTCGATCGAACAGGTCGGTTTTGACGAAGGCGCAGATTTGTTCCCGCATGACGGCCGTATTTTCCAAGGTTTTGCGCGTCTGCGCGAGGTGTTCGTATTCCCGCGTAAATTGCTCGGCTTTCGCCTGACCGGTCTGCAACAGCATCTTGCCCGCATTGATCAGGCCGAAGTGCAACTGATGCTGGAATTCGGCGGTGCCAACAAGAATCTGGCTGCCCGCACCAATGAAGACGCTTTTGCGTTGAATTGTGCCCCAGCGGTCAATTTGTTTGAAGAAAGCGCAAGTCAGATCAGGCTGGATGACAAGCACACTGAATTTGTGGTGACGCCTGACAGCAGCCCGCTGACCCATTATGAGGTTTACAGCATCACCGCCGTGCATGCCCATTATTCAGGTGTGCAGGAAAAGGTGCGGGTGAACCCGCTTTATGCCATGCCAAAGGGTAGCGCGAAGCCCCGGCAGGCACTGTATTTCACTACCCGCAAAAAACCCCGCCGCCCGACAGAAAAGGAACGCAGGTTCGGGGCGCAGCAACGGTATTCAGGGACAGAGACGTTTATCTCGGTTTACGAGCCGCCCGATCTGGAGGGCGACGCGCGCGCGCAACGTTTGCAGGTCCGCACGCTTGCATCCAACCGTCATCTGCCAGAATACCTGCCGATCGCGGAATCGCGCGATGACTTTCACATGTGCGATGATGTCAGCGTCAGCCTTGGCTGTGTGGCAGGGCCGACCCCGCCCCGTGCCGCCATGACCGAGATTGAAGCCAACGCCCATCACCGCACAACATCGGGTGATAACTACTGGCGTTTGATCAGCTATCTGTCGTTGAACCATTTCAGCCTGGATGGCGATGATGATGGTTTGGTCGCCGCTGACAGCCTGCGCGAATTGCTTTCGCTGTTTGCCGATCTGTCGAATGTGGTGACTGAAGCGCAGTTGCAAGGTCTGAAAACGGTCACGACCCGCCCTATCGTGCGGTCAATCCAGCGTGGGGACGGCTATTACCCTGCGCGTGGTCTGGAAATCCGGATCACGTTCGATGAGGCGGCTTTTGAAGGGTCCGGCATCATTCTGCTGGGGGCTGCATTGGACCGCTTCCTGTCCGAATATGCGACGGTCAACAGCTTTACCCAGACGATCATTACATCCACTGATCGCGGCGATATCGCGACCTTCCCGCCGCGCACGGGATCGGGGCCGCTGATATGACCCAAGAGGCACGCCCGGTCGGATATCTTGCGTTGCTGCGCCGGTTGGAACGTGAATCGACCGGCAAGCCGCGCATCGGCAAAAGCACGACCCTCGCCCAAGAAATTGCACGCATCGGACAAGACCCGTTTCTGGCCTTTCCCTATTCCGACATGTCCGAGATCAAGAAGGGCAAAGATGGCCGTTTGGACATCCGCAACCAGATTATCGGATTTTTCGGACCTCATGGCGCATTACCACTGAACACCACCGAAGAGGTGCTGCGCTGGGCGCAAAGTGGCGATATGGCCTTTGTCCGCTTTACGGATATCTTTGCCACCCGGTTTCAACAGTTGTTTTTTCGGGCGTGGTCAGATGCGCGGGCCATTACGCAGTTTGATCACGAAGATGATGACAGTTTTTCGCGCTATGTCGGCGCGCTGATCGGGATTGGCACGCCTGCCTGGCAAAACCGCGGGAATGTGCCGGATACCAACCGGCTAAGCATGGCCGCCCTTGGTGTCGGGCGCGTCAAAAGCCCGATCAAGCTGCAGCAGATGCTACGCTTTGATCTGGATGCTGCGATCACGATTGATGAACATGTCCCCACCTGGATCGATTTTGAGGCCGACAGCCGCAACATGTTGGGCCAACAGGGCAGCACCTTGGGCCGGGATTGTTTTTTGGGTGCCCGCGCGCAATCGATCAACGAAAAGATTACGATCCAGATCCATGCCAAAACACTGGCGGAGTATAAGGAATTTCTGCCCGGGGGCCCTTCTCATGTCCGGATGCTGGATATCGTGAATGGCTATCTGGGCCGCACCTTTGAAGTATCCGTCGCACTTTCACTGCCTGCAGAGGCATTTGAGCCCGCGATTATTGGTAAATCAGCCGAACTGGGCTGGATGGCCACATTAACACCTGATCCAACGCCGCCACCGGGCACATATCTGCCCGGTGCGACCTATGCATTGGGTCAGGCGGCGTAAATAATTAACAAGCATATCATTCCAAGGGGGCCACAGCATGGCTGAGATCAATATCGAAAAATACGCGGGCAAGATGAACCGCCTCGGCTATGACGCGTTCCTGAAGGCGATGCGTCAGGCGCGCAGTGAAAAGCACCGCAATATTGGTACGGCGCATTGGCTGTTTCATGTGGTGTCTGACCAGAACTCCGACATTTCCTGCACATTGAAAGAGCTGGGGTTGGACCGTGGCCGCGTGTTGAAAGACCTGATTGCGGCCATTGATAACCTCGACAAGAACGTAACCGAAACCCCCGGCATCGCAGAGGGTCTGTCTGACACCCTGAACCACGCCTGGACCTACGCGACGCTGTTCTTTTCCGAAGTGCAGATCAGGACGGGCCACGCCTTATTGGCGATGCTGAACGACAAGAACCTGCTGCGCGAAATCACCCGCGCCTCTGCCGTATTCAACGAGATTTCGGCTGATCAGCTGGGCAAGGAATCCCGTACGCTGTGGCAGCAGTCGGATGAGGAAGATATGCGGCCCATGGACGGCTCTGGCCTGCAATCGGGTGGTACAGAGGCCGCGAGCGGGACGCCGGGTGCAAGTGCATCCACCGCACTTGGCCGGTTCAGTGTCGATATGACCGCCGATGCTGAAAGCGGCAAGATGGACCGTGTTGTTGGCCGTGATGATGAAATCCGCCAGATCATTGACGTGTTGCTGCGCCGTCGTCAGAACAACCCCATCCTGACCGGTGAGGCGGGCGTTGGCAAAACCGCCATCGTCGAAGGCTTTGCCCAACGTCTGGCCGAAGGCGACGTGCCTCCGATCTTGAAAGGCACCCGCCTGCATATGCTGGATATTCAGGCCATGCAGGCAGGCGCTTCCATGAAGGGTGAATTCGAACAGCGTTTGAAATCGCTGATTGATGAGGTGCAGGCGTCTGCCACGCCAATCATCCTGTTCATTGACGAAGCACATACGCTGATCGGTGCAGGCGGCTCGCAGGGGACGGGTGATGCCGCCAACCTACTGAAACCGGCACTGGCGCGCGGCACGTTGCGGACCATTGGTGCCACGACATTTGCCGAATATCGCACCTATTTTGAAAAGGACCCGGCCCTGACCCGCCGTTTCCAGCCGGTCAATGTGGATGAACCCGACAATGACCGCTGTGCGTATATGCTGCGCGGTATCCTTGGCCCGATGGAGGCGCACCATGGCGTCCGTATCTCGGACGAGGCGATTGTAGCTGCTGTGAACCTGTCTGCCCGTTACATCCCGGCCCGTCAATTGCCGGACAAGGCGGTGTCACTGCTCGATACTGCTTGCGCGCGTGTGGCCGTGTCGCAGGCGAGCATTCCGGCCAAGATTGGTGATTTGCAGGCCGCCATCGGGTCGCTCGAGACAGAGATCGCCAGCAAAACCGCCCAGCGCGATCTGGGTGAAGAGAACGAGGAGCGTCTGGCCGAGGCGGAAGAAGAGCTCAAGCAGAAGCGTGAAGAGCTTGAGAGCTTCGAGGGCAAATACGGTGCCGAAAAGAAGGTCGTTGATGATATTCTGGCCCTGCGCGCCGAGCTGGCCAAAGCCGAAACAGGCGAGGATGAAGCGCCGGAGCCCGAAGATATTGGTGACGCCCGCAATGACGAGGACATTATCGTCGCAGAGGCCGAACATGAGGGCGAGGTTCCCCGTGACCCAGACACGATCCGGGGCGAGATGCTGGAGCTGATGGCAAAGCTGGATGCGACGGATGCCGATGACCGCATGGTTTATGCTCACGTGGACGAACAGGCGGTCGCATCGGTCATTTCGGACTGGACGGGTATTCCCGCAGGCCGGATGGTTGTGGATGAGCTGGAACAGATTTTGAACCTGTCCGAACACCTGAGCGAGCGCGTGATTGGCCAGGATCATGGCTTGAAAATGATCGCCAAGCGGATCGAGACGAGCCGCGCGGGCCTGTCGAACCCGAATAAACCAATTGGTGTCTTCATGCTCTGTGGCCCGTCAGGTGTCGGTAAAACCGAAACCGCACTGGCCCTGGCCGAGAGCCTTTATGGCGGCGAACAGAATATCATCACCATCAACATGTCCGAGTTTCAGGAGGCGCATTCTGTCTCCCTGCTCAAAGGTGCCCCTCCCGGCTATGTCGGTTATGGCGAAGGCGGTCGCCTGACCGAGGCCGTGCGGCGCAAACCCTATTCGGTCGTGCTGCTGGACGAGGTTGAAAAGGCGCATCCGGACATTCACGAGCTGTTCTTTCAGGTTTTTGACAAGGGGATCATGGAAGACGGCAATGGACGTGCGATCAATTTCAAGAACTGCCTGATCCTGCTGACGTCGAATGTGGGCACAGATGTCATTATGGAAATGGGTGACAACGGCGAAAAAATCCCTGATCTGGACGATCTGAGCGATGCGATGAAGCCCCCGCTGCTGGAGGTCTTTCCACCCGCACTGATGGGTCGGATCGTCACCATCCCATATTTCCCACTGGGCAAAGAGGTGCTGGGCGGCATTACGAAATTGAAGCTCGGATCAGTGGCTAAACGGCTGCGCGACGCGCATGGGGCGAAGATGGTCTATGGCGATGATGTGCTGGCGCATATTGTCGAACAGTGTCGCGACCCTGATAGCGGTGGTCGGATGATCGACAACATCATCACCAACTCGATCCTGCCGGATCTTTCACGTCAGGTGCTGAGCCGGATGGTGTCAGGAGAAGAGATGAAAGAAGTCACGATCGTCATGAAAGACGGCGCGATTGAGTATGAGTTTGCATAGACCTGTTTCGAGGGAGTTCCGGTAATGGACATATTTTACGGCATCGATGGCACTGGCGATGACAACAACGACCAGTACGCCGCCGACTTTGAAAACAGTCATGTGCGAACAATGTGGAAGAAATGGCATACGCCCATTGCCGGATATCTTCGCGGTCCTTCGCTGGCCGGGACAGAAACTGCGGATCGGATGTGGGAAGGCCTTTCATGGGTGAAAGCCAAATGGGAGACCTATGAGAAGCAGGCAACACCGGCAAAACCTACGCGGATTTTCCTTGCAGGGTACAGCCGGGGTGGGGCAGCGACCGTTGCATTGGCCTATCATTTGAACAAAGCCGATATTCCGGTCCACGCGATGTTCCTGTTTGATGCGGTTGACAGATCACCCCTGTTTTTCACCGATACCATTCCTGAAAACGTGTCTGCCTGCTACCATGCGCTACGCCACGAAGATGCCGGTTCGCGCGAGTCCTTTGGCAATTGCGGTCGCAAACACGCGGCCGCTGTCGCATATACCGAAGAACATTTCATGTGCACACATGGCGGCGTGGGCGGCACGCCATGGGATAAGAATGGCAAATCCGGAAAAATCGAAGAACTTGAGACGTCGCACAAGGTTGTTGCAACTATTCTGGGTGGCTATGGCGGCAAGAAGCTCGCCGATGAACATGACTTCACCAATATTGATGTCGAACAGGATAAAAAGGGAAGCCAAGCGTCCTGGGCATGGATGAGCAAGAAGCTTTCGCTCGCGCGGGCGTCCAAAGAAGCCGATGGCATCGCACCATTCGGGATTTATGGGAAGACCAGACGATAGCCAAGCGCCGGTCAGCCGGCTTGCGCCAACAGCCACTTTTTGAATGTCTTCGCCCGGGCCGACATGGTTCCGGGCTGATGTATGATGTGGTATCCCAATCCTTCGCGCCGTTCAGACATGACCGCCACCAGTTTGCCTGCAGAAATGTCATCTGCAACCAATGCGCTGGACACCACCGATACACCGCCGCCTG
Organism: uncultured Paracoccaceae bacterium; assembly: GCA_947489445.1. Taxonomy (GTDB): domain Bacteria; phylum Pseudomonadota; class Alphaproteobacteria; order Rhodobacterales; family Rhodobacteraceae; genus Yoonia. Next base: position 122,735 of record CANLDN010000010.1, on the reverse strand, counting down.
CCCGGACTGCTGATAGCAGCATGCTGAGTGTCGCGACCTCGTTCACCTGACAGCAGTCCCAATCCAGGCCCAGTTCGGTTACCCATTTTTGCGGCTCGCGGTGCACGACCTCGAACATCCAGGGCAGGTCCATAACATCTGCGATACCCGACACAGACCGTCCGACTAGCAGCGATGGCGCAACCACGACGGTGTAGTCCGCCTCCACCAATAAGGTCGCTTCCAGCCCCGGCCAATCGCCATAGCCATATCTGATACCCATATCGAACCCGTCGCGGCGCAGGTCTGCGACGTCCATGCTTGGCGTTATCGACAGATTGAGCCCCGGATGCGCAGCCCAAAACCCTGCAAGCCGCGGCATGAGCCAGTTTTCGGCAAAGCTGGGTGTGGCTGTGATCGCCAAGGGTCGGGCTGCGGCCCCTTCGGCCACCGCGCGTACCCCATTTGTAATTTCCGCAAATCCATCGCTGAGGGATGCGGCCAGCCGGTGCCCCGCATCCGTCAATGCCACGCCGCGCCCGGCCCTGACCAGCAACGACACCCCTAAATCCGCCTCAACCGTGCGGACATGCTGGGCCACCGCCGCATGCGTTACGTTCAATTCGCGCGCGGCGGCGCTGAACGAACCCACACGCGCGGCTGCCTCAAACGCCCTGAGCGCGGCGAGGGATGGGATATCACGCCAGTTCATATGAAAGCTGATCTAACATGTTCAAAATCTTACAGAGTCGTTTTGTACAGTCAATGAGAGTAATTTGAGGTCACAAAATCAACGAAAGGAAAAGTCATGCTTTCAATCTTTGCAGATGCCATGCTCCACGCGACCCGCCAACAAAAATGGGATGCGCCTGACCACTGGACACTGAACCGCGCACCGCGCAGCAACGCGCAGGTTGAACGCGAAGCGGCAGCGTGGCGACGCCATGCCTACCGCGATATCGGGATTTGGTAGGGCGTCACCGTCAGGCGTCTTCCAACAGGACCGCGTCGATCGCTTCAATATAGGCCCGCACCTCTGGGCTAAGCGGTTGACGGCGCGGTCCGCTCGTCCCTGCACCCCGCATTTTCCGGGCTGCCCAGGCTTCTAGGTCGGCCACAGTGTATTCGGTCAGGAACGGGTTCGCGCGCACCACGGCGGCACCCATGACTTCAAGTATGGTTTGCGCATCCTCGGCCCCCAACACCGTGCTCGCCCCCGCGGGCCCCAGAAAGTGCGCCAGATACAAGCGCCCGGCATCGACGTGATGCCCGCGTGCGCGCAGGAAACTTTCGTTTTCACGCGCGAGGTTCTGCACCATTTCGCGCGACAATGTGGGGTCTTTACGAAGCTCCAGCAGATCAGCCTGCGACATCGTGCTTGCCAGATCAGGGCGATAGGTGCGCATCATCCGCAACCACGTACTTTCGATGAATTGGCCAAGCCCCGTTGCAGTAGAGAGCGGGTTCTTGGCGTTTGCGTTCCCGGCGCTTTCGACCTTGATGATTTGATCGGTTAGCGCTTCGACCGCATCTGATGCCGCAAGCGTCCCCCCACCACCGAGCGAGAACGGATCAATCGGCGCGCCGTCTTTGCGGATCTCGAAATGCAAGTGCGGCCCGGTCGATCGCCCTGTTGTGCCGACATAGCCAATCACATCACCCGCACCCACCTGACTTCCAACGAGTGCCCCAGGCGCAAAGCGGTCCATATGCGCATAGCGTGACTGGAGCCCGTCGGCGTGATCAATATAGACGACATTTCCGTAACCGCCTCCATTGCCCGCAACCGCGATCCGCCCCGCAAAGGCCGCAACAATCGGCGTGCCCGTCGGGGCCGCCCAATCGACGCCGCCATGCAAGCGGACCTCTTTCAAGACAGGGTGAAAGCGCGGGCCATAGGGGGATGACAATGTCCCTTGTACGGGGGTCACAAATGCGCTGCCACCCGCCCCGCCCCGCATCCCATTTCGGGTGAAACAGCCGAAATCTTGCGCCCCTGCACTGGCTTTCAGCGCGACGTAGCAGGGCATTTCGCCTGACGGACCTGCAATACCTGCAAACGCGACCTGCCCCGGTCCGCTGCCCCCTTCCGGCGCATAAAGCACTGTGATCTTGTCACCGGGCGCCGCGATGGATTCCAAATCGTAAGACTGGGACAGCAGTACGATCAATTCGCCGACAAGCGTGGTCGGCACACCGTTGCGGATCAGCGCGCTATAGACGGCATCGAGCAGACGGTAATCCTGCGTTTGACCGCCACTGCCCCGATTTGGCGATGCCAATTGTAAAAGGTTCGCGTCACGCCAAGGGTCTTCGGATACCACATAGCCCACAGCGCCACGACGCGCCAAAGAGCCGATATGGCCGTCAGCCCCATAAATCGAGATTTGCAATGGTACCAAAGCATCGTCGCGCGGCCTGTAACGCAATGCAACGATCGTACCGGCCGCGAGTTGGTTTTCCGATGTGATTGCAGCCAGCGCCGGAATGAGGGTCTGCGCTGCCTTGTCCAAAATCTGGGATGTGTCTGCGTCAAAATCATTGGATGTGAGCAGATCGGCGAGCGATCTGGGGTACTCAAGCCGCACGACCAAATCACGCGACAGCTTTTGGCGGGTTGCCTCTGGCCGGACAAAAGCCACGGAGGTCGTATTCTGGATGCGCGTGTTAATGTAGGTGAGCGGCAGATCGTCATCGCCACCGCCGATGGCATCACCCCAACTGTTGTCATCGCCTTCGACCGTGACGACTTCGCCCTGTGTCTGGCCGGTTGCCACATCTGGCGTGGTGATCAGCGCGGGCAGGTTTGGCTGTGTCTCAAACGATTTGCTGCGCTGGGCCTGAAAGAACGCAAAATCTTCGCGGCTGGATGGCAGCGCCGTAATCAACCTGCTTTCCTGCACGACAAGATCTTCGCTGATCAATGCAAATCGGTCAGGTTGCGCATAACCAAAACGCCGCACATCCAATGCGTCTGATCCCGCAAGCCGCGTGGCTTTCCCACCGTCGCCGGTATCGAAGCGCAGGATCATCGGATCGCCGGGTATGTCTACGAATGGCGTGGCCACCCTGACGGCTGCCACTGCTGTGTCGGTTTCCACCTGCATGATCTGATCCGTGTCAGACGCCGCTTGCGTAGATGGATCTGTATCAGGACGATTGACCAACCAAATGACCAAAGTGACGACGCCTATGACGGCCAGAATGCTTGACCCACCCACAGCGAATAATTGCATGCGGCGCTTTAGGCGACGACGGCGCGAGGCGGCGCGCGACTGTCGGAACTGTGGGTCTATTTCCATCCGGCGATGACCCTAGCGGCCAACACCAGTCCCGACCCCGACCCCCCGATCACGATTGATCACACGTGGCGGCGTACCGGTAGAAGGCGCAGGTGTTGGTGTTGCTGCTTGCGGCGTGGTGGTTGCCGGCCTTGGCGTACGTGGCTGTGCGGCTGGACGCGCTTGTACTGCCGGGCATGTCACGTCATCACGCAATGCAATTTGTCGGAAAATGCGGACATCCGCATCTTGCGATGGTGCCGCCCCGCCGATCTGTTCGTAATATCGACCGACGGACGCGCGCGAGCCGGGCCCCCACTGACCATCAATTCCTGAGGTATAACAGTTCATGCGCGCCAGTTCTGTCTGAAGCGCGCGGGCCAATTCGGCTGGCGGCGGATCAAATGCGCCTGTTTCAAGCAAGCTGGCAAATAGTTCTGGATCGTTGTCACGCAATGCTTGTCGTCCGTCGATATCGTCAAAGGCGATGATAGAGCCGGAAACAGGTGCGACAGGTTCCTCTGCTGTAGCAAAGCTTGCCTCTGTGACTTCTTCCAGCAAGCCCACAATGATGGATGGCTGTGGCAAACCACCCGCCCCCGGGACCGGGCGGCTGATATTCGCGCTGACAGGTTGTGGTACTGGCGTTGTTGGTGCCGCAAGTCTAACGCCGCCGGTGACTGTGGTGACGTTTGACCGCACCGGCACCAGTGTTACACCACCACTCACCGGACGCACGGGTTCGGTCAGAACAACGGTTTCGCGGGGCACGGTTGCGGTTGGGGCCGTTCTGGCAGGCAAGGCACCTGCACGGTCGACCGCAATGCCAGCATTGGCCCAAAGCTCGAGCATCTGGGTCTGCTTTTCAGGCGTCAGGCCATCGAACATCTTATAGTCGGCTGCTGTCAGACGCATGCCGCTCGTGGCAGGCCGAAACACAAAAGGCACTGAGACCGTTGACTGAATCGCGACATCAGCGCCGTCAAACATCAGCCCAATATCCAGTGCCGGTACCTCGAGCCGTTCAATCAGTGTTTCGGTCAATGTGACGTCTGCAGGCGAACACGCAACACCTGCAGGCACCGAAGACGCGATCAATACGCCATCTGTTGTGGGCAAAGGCGCCAATGCAGCGGGCGGCATGACGGGCGCTTCATCCTCTGCGGGCGGTCCTACGGTTTCAATTACCACGGGTGGCGCGGCGCTGCTGCATACATCAAGAAAAACGGACGTTAAATCGCGCCTTGACGTGTCCACCGCAGTCAGCACGGCCTGCAGTGATATCGTATCGCCCGAAGCCGTCCCCAAGAGCAGGCTTTGTTCGCCTTGGGCTGTCGTGCGGCCAGCGTAGTAAATCACAACCGGGCCATCGACGTCAGACACCGCAGACAGCGCATCATCAAAACGGGTTTGATCGGGGTTTTCCAGCCGGGTCACCTGATAGCCCAAACCCAACAGCGTTTCAGAGACTTTCAATGCGCGGTCGCGCAGCTCTTGCTGGGCCGGTGCGTCAGGATAGGCGAAATTCGCAACAACCACCGCACGTTCGGCCAAGGCAGCGGATGCCGCAGATATGAACGCGCCTGCCGCCAACAGAATGAACTTTGTTTTCGCTCTTATCATCGTGATCAGATCGCTTTCGTCTTCATAATGCTGTGCGCCTTACTGAGGCACCGTTAGAAAAAGTGTCCAACGCTCTGTTTTTTGCGTGTCGACCTCAAGATAATTCGCATCAAGGTATCCACGCAACAGACAACCGGTTTCATCTTCTATGACAAAGCGTTTTGGCGCAATGCACATTGGCGTCGCACCTTGCAAGATTTCATTGCCAAAAACATCCTGCGCAAAGACATAAATGTAACGCGACGTCAGTTCATCCCGGATGACATTTGCGCATTGGTTAGGACCGATGGTCCACCAGCCGCGCGTCACGAAACTGGGCTCTTCAAACTGGCCAATGGCCACATTCACAACATCAAATGATTGATTGCAAACGGCAAATTGTGCCCGCAGACCCGCTGGGAAACAACATGCGAACACTGTGATCAGTAGATATTTCACCATCAGGTTTTGGATTTCATTGGATACACAGCGCAAATTTACAGGTGAAAACGGACAAGTCGATTATCATCTTTCGAAAATAGACGCAAAAAAATCCTGCCAAACCAGCCGCTGTTATGTTACGTTCATCTTTAGGGGCACAAAAACTGGAGATTTGTCAAAATGACAATTCCTTTTCATTCATTGATCGGCGCCATGTCGGTTGCAGCGGCTTTTGTCGTTATGCCCGTTGCTGGCTTGGCTGAAACGATTCCAACCGAAGAGCCCGCCCCTGCGCTGCTATTTAGCGGTTTCGGTGCACCAGCACTTGAAGAGCTGCCTCTTGAAGTAGGCGATGATTCGAATGTGTTTGCCCCACTGCCACCACTGGAAATTACCGACCTGGGAACATCAGTCGTCGCGACAGACATCGAAACGGTACAGGCAAGCCGCACCATCACCACGAACGCATGGTCAATCGGCGTGTTTCGCTAAACGTATATTGACACCCGCCGGTTGATACGGCCCAATCCTTCACATCTGTTATTCGCGTGAGAGCGGTTTCGCTCTTGCGTTTTTATGATCCTATGTGGGGGACCTTATGGTTTTGAAGAACTTCGTCCGCAGCACCTCTGCCGCCGTATTGCTGGTGGCGGGCATTGCAACACCGGCGCTATCACAAGACGACGCTGCGCCAAATTTTTCGTTGCAGCTGAACAATGCCGCTGAGATTGCCGATGGCGGATGCCGCCTGACATATGTGGCCGTGAATGGCACGGGTCAGGATCTGGCGGGGATATCCTATGAAGTTGGTGTTTTTGATACGCAGGATATCGTGACAAACCTTTTGGTGTTGGAATTTGGCGACATCGTAGATGGCAAAACGAAGATCGTGCAGTTTGACCTTGGCGGCCTCGCTTGTGCCGATATATCCCGCATCACGGTCAATGTCGTGACGGCCTGCGATCTTGCTGACGGTGGCGTTGGTGATTTTTGCATGTCCAGCCTCGAAACATCTTCCCGTGGGGCCATACAATTTGGCATTTGAACAAACGTATTTTGATCTCTGTGTAGCAAGGGACTATTCATGAACGCGCCGGATCTTTCCGCACTCAACACTCCGACCATTATTGTTTTTGTCGCGCTTGCGATCATGTCAATGATGGCTGTTACGGTGTCCTTCTACAAAACGTTCCAGTTTGCCCGGCTCGGGGTGGGCAAAACCACCAGGGCTGAGGCGGTTCTGAACGATTGGCTGGGTGGGCGGGCCGATGTAGCGATGCAGGCTGCCGCAGGGCGCAAATCTGTGCTGACGCGAGTATTGCAGGCGGTTTTTACCGGCTTGCGCGCACGTCCCGACGACCAGTCATTCGCAGAAGAACTGGGGCGGCAGACGGCGATTGTCGAACTGTCCGCGATGACCAGCCGCATGCGCCTGCTGGAAACGGTTGTGCAAGCCGCACCAATGTTAGGGCTGCTTGGAACCGTGATCGGGATGATTGATGCGTTTAGTACGCTGGCGGGCACTGATGGTGCGGTTGACCCGGCTTTGTTGGCGGGTGGTATCTGGACCGCGCTGACAACGACAGCGGCGGGCCTTGCTATTGCGCTGGTCACATTCTTCATCGCGACATGGCTCGAAGGGCGCATCGAGACCGAACGCCAATCCATTGAGGCGCTGATATCGGCGGCAATCAACGGCCGTGTCGACGCCAAAAGCGGCTGATGTCAGCCCGCGCCAAGGCATATACCTCGCGCGAGCATCCGGTGATGCAACCGCGCCCCGCCTCGCGGTATCGGTTTGCGCTGACGCCGCTGGCGGATGCAATGTTCCAGTTGCTAATCTTTTTCATGCTAACATCCAGCCTGACCCCTTATGCACTGCTGACGGTGCGAAGCGGGCCGGAAGCAGGCACAGCTACGGTTGATCCGAACGCAACACAAACCGAACAAGACCCTGTTGTGCCGGGTGCCAACGCGCAGATATGGACGGTTGAACAAGGCCAGATCATTGCAAATGGTCAACCGATTGGTTTTGAACAGCTTCCTGCGTTTGCAGCTGCTGTCGCGCTGAACGAGGCGGCCGAGATCATATTGATCATGCAAAGCGCGGCGCAGGTGCAAGATCTGACATCCGTGCTTGAGGCGTTGACCGCCGCGGGTGTGACCTCTGTCCAATTGGCGAGGACGGACGCATGATCCGGTCATTGCCCCGCCGTCATACCCCGGTTGGTCTGGATGTTTCACTGGCGATTGTGAACATCGTGCTTTTGTTGATCTTTTTCTTTCTGGCGACCGGTCAGTTGCTTAATCCGCCCACAGACGGGGTTGAGATTTCAGAAACCACTGAACTGCCCTTGGATCAATTGCCGTCGCCCATTCTGATCGTCCGGGACAACGGAAACTGGGAACTGGACGGTGCACCTGTTGCGCCCGATTTGCTGGGTGTCGCCGTTGGTGGGCTTGAACGGCCCCTGACCTTGCATATTCTGATCGGGCGAGACGCACCCGCATCAAGTCTTTTGGATATCGTGAATAGCGATCCCTTATCGGATGCTGAGATCAAACTGGTCACCCTGCGCCGGACGGTGACGCCATGATTTTCCGCGATGGTCGCCGCCGAACGCTGCATTGGGCCGAAGCCTTTGGTGCATCCGCGGTGATCCATCTGGGCGCGGCCATCTTCATGTTTGATTTGCTTGACGGTCTTGGTCCTTTGACGGAAACCGACCCCGACGAGCCTGAAATCGTGATCAGCACAATCATTCTTGATGGCGAGGTTGAACCCCGTGTTCAGGAACCGCTGAGCAATGATCCATTGGTTGAAAGTCCTCCCGAACCAGAGACCGACCCAGCAGAGCCGACGCCTGATCCTGCGGAACCGGAAACAGCGCCCGAACCGGAAACACCGCCAGAGCCGGAAGTCGAACCTGAAATTGCAACTGGCCCAGAGCTTGAACCAGAGATTATGGCCCCGGTTGCGCCGGAAACAGCGCTGGCTTTGCAACCCGTCAGCCCGTTGCGGCCCCAAGACGGTGCTGCTGTTGCTGTGGCACCTGTCGCAGCCACTGCACCGCAAGGTGTCACATCCATATCGCCGTCCAATGCATCTGCGCTGCAGCCACGTCAGACATCGACCGCCACGCTCCCGCCGCAGCGGGCCGCGCAGGCACCCACACCTGACGGCCCGACCGCCGGCGGTGCCGTAAGCGAATTGGTAATGCGGATCAGATCACGCCTGTCGGATCCCTGCCTGCTGGCGCTGCCCCAAGAAGGGGCGGATGGCACGCCAGCACTGTCGATGCTGTCAGCGGACGAGCTGGCGATGCGGAATTTTGGAGAGGCGGTTTTGGCCGATCTGGAACCCCGGCCATCCGAAAGCACGGTTTTGATGGATAACCGCCAATGCGCAGCCCTGAATTTTGTCCGTGAAAGCACGTCTTACCCGGCATTCCGACTGTCCATCAGCCTTGATCAGACAGTGATAGAAAGTAACACATACCTGACCGGGACAATTGGCAACACGGCGGGCCGCTACATCATTTTGCTGCTGATCGATGACAACGGTGTCGTGCAGGATGTGGGCACCTATTTGTCATTCACTGGCAACGCTGCATTGTTTGAAGTGCCCTTGCGTCGCGCTGGGTCTGCACGTGACACCAGCCAGGCTTTGGTGGCCATTGCAACCAATGGACGGCCTGCGGCATTGACCGAACAAAACGGCCAACTGGCAGAGGTTTTTTTTACCGCATTGCGTCAGGAACTGCCCGCCGATACACCGCTGGTGATTGTACCGTTCGATGTGCGCTAAGGGCGCAATTCAAACCCTGCGATAGATGCGCCTGCCTGCGAGTCATCACGACCCATCACCTCGGCTGCGATCAAAGGCAGCAAGGATTCCGCGCTTGCACCTGCCACCGATACGGTTGCGGCGATGACCGGGCTGTCAGAGGCAATCGCGATCAGCAGTTGCGGCTGTGGGCCCGATCCGTCCTCTGCGACCAGCCCGAACGAAAATGTGGCGCTGCCGTCAGCTTGCTCGGTCAGCCGGTCCGTCAGATTGTAAACCCCGCCTTGTGTCGACACAAATGCCAGCCAAACGGGTCGACCGCGCCTGTCACTGATGCGCCCAACGATTGAACCGTTACTTTCCATGACATTGCTATCAATTGTCAAAACCGGTGGTGCCGCTTGTGGCCGCCGCAATGTGTCCGCAAGTGTCAGAACGGCGCATTGTTCACTGCTGACCTGTGTTTCCAACAGCGTTGGTCGGGCATCAAATTCAGCTTCGTAACCGTCCAGTAATCCTGCAAAAGCGCCCGCCGTTGACGCAAATGCCGCCAGCATCCCGCTGTTTGGCCCTGCCGATATGCGTGTAATGTAAGTGCAGGCCTGATCGGGCCAAGCGGCCAAGAACCCTTCGCGCGTGGATGGATCAAGGCCGGCCGGCACGTCCGGGGTCACCCCGCCCGGCTCCGGTGGACTCACAACAGCGACCTGTGGGCCAAGAAAACCCTGCTGCCAAGCAATAAAGCCGCCCACACCAGCAAAGATCAAAAGCACAAGCAGCCATCGCAACACACCGCCACCGCGTTGATCATCCTCGGGTGGTGGAGGACTTGCGATACCAGTTGTTTGACCAAATGGACTGGCCGATGCTGCATCAGCAGGCTCACCACCGAACCCAAGCGTGGTCTGCGCGCGACCGGGCGGTTGGCTTAGACCGGGCACGTTGGTGACAATGGATATGTCTTTTGGTGGCGTTGTCTGGGCGTCGGCAACCGGTCGGGCAGCCCCGTATTTTGGCGGTATCCCCGACGGATCATCCAGCAATGCGATCACATCGGACATGCGTGCCGGGCGGTGGGCCGGATCAGGTTCCAGCATATGTGCCAGAAGTGGACGCAAAGCCGGATCAATGTCGCTCAGATCCGGAATTTCGCGGCGGGCATTGACGGCCTCGACGATGGAATTGCCCATATCGAGCGGTTTGCCCCTTAGGGCAGCCGCCATCATCAGCCCAAGACCGTAGATATCGGTCCGCGGCCCAATTTCGCCGCCGAAATGACCAAGCTGTTCAGGCGAGATATATTTGAACTTCCCCGCAAGCTGACCATGCAAGGTGCTTTCCGCCATCTCGGTTGATTTCGCGATACCAAAATCAATCAAAACAGCATCGCTCAGTGAATTATCACGCAACATCACATTGTCAGGTGACAAATCCCGGTGGATCACATCCATTTGGTGCGCCCGATCAAGGCCCGCAGCTACCCGGCGCATCAGCCCCACGGCCTGCACCAAGGTTAGGGGGGCGACATCACGGATGTGATCCGAAAGCGCCGTCCCTTCGATAAACTCCATAATCAGGCAGAAGCGGTCGAGTTCTGCATCTTTGACAAAGTTATAGTATCGCACGATCGCCTGATCAGAGAGCTGACACAGCACCCGTGCCTCGCGCATGAACAGGGCCGCGACTTTTTCGTCATGCGCCAGCGATTGCAGTACGATCTTGATTGCAACGGAATCGCCGGTAAAGACGTTTTCGCCGCGAAACACCTCACCCATGCCACCGGCATTGATCAGTTTCTTGATCTCGTAATTGTTGTTGATCAGCGTCCCAATTGGGACCGGTGCGCCATGCGCCGGGGCGGTATCCGCTGCTGGCGGCGGGCTGGCCGCTGGCATTGGCGCGGGCGGCACCGATGGCGGGGCGGTCAGTGGGTCAGGTTCCACTTCGGGATCCGCAGGTGCGGTGACAATCTCTGTGCGGTCGTCACCCGGTGCAGGCGGCGTTGCCGGATCAGTCACCCCTGCAGGGTTGGCAGGGATAATTGGTGTACTTGCAATCTCTGTCTTATCATCCGATCCGGTTGGGATCGGCTGTGCGATCTGCGTCTTGTCGTCATCCGCAGGGGGGTTGCTTTTATCATCCGCCATCGGGTGCCCTTAGAAATCCATCGCCGGGGCGGCGAATTCCGGCGTCATACAGCGCATGACGACCGCAGTGACATTGTCCTTTGCACCGCGATCCAGCGTTTGCGCGATCAGTCCGTCACAAATCGCCTGCGGTTCCAGACCCGATCCAAGCGCGCGGGCCAGATCATCATCGCTGTTATGCTCGGTCAGGCCATCAGAACAAAGTAGAAAGATATCGCCTTCCTCCAGCGTGTCGCTGACGGTGTCACATTTTGGCGCGTCCGAGACGCCGATTGCGCGCGTAATCACATTCTTGCGGGGCCAGTTTTCAGCCTCATCTGCCGAGATCAGGCCAGCTTCGAAAAGTTCGCGCACTTCCGTATGGTCGCGGGTTTGTTGGGTCAGTTCGCCACCGCGCATCCGGTAGATACGGCTGTCACCAGACCAGATACAGATATATTTATCTTCATACGCCAGCAGCGCAACCAACGTGGCCCCGACCGTGCCACCCCCCAAAGCGGCAGCATGATCCATAATGCGTGAATGCGCCCGGCCCAGCCGCTCCATAAAGCGGGCTTGCAGGTCTTCGTCGGATATCGCGAACCCAACAGAGGCGAGCTCGGCCACGATCGTCTGACTGGCGAAATCACCTGCATCGTGCCCCCCCATACCGTCAGCAACCACCCAAACGCCGAATTCGGGCTTGGTGAGAAAGCTGTCTTCGTTGTGATCGCGTACACATCCGGTATCGGTTGTGGCACCTGTCTGGATCAAGAAGTGTTCTGTTTGCACAGTCATTCCCGTCTACTCCCCCTCTTGCTGCGGTGGCGTGTAGGGCGCCCCCATCAGCCAAGCCAGAACCGGCGCCCCCGGCAATCCGTCCGTCACATAAAGCGCAGAGCCATCCGGCGCCGTGCGCCACATATATGTGCGATGCGCGGCTGACCGAACCCGGTCAGCATCTGCCACATCCATCCATAACCGCGCCGCATCCCCATCCTGACGGGCTGCCCAGAAATCTGTCGCGACAAGCGGCGGCGTTGCGGTCATAGAAGACAGCACAGCGCTGCCAAACTGCTCGGCCAGCCCGCGCGCATCCTCATCCTTGCGGGCATAGCCTGCCAAAAACGCATCGACCTGCGCATAAAAGTCCTGATCCGGATCAACCGAAGGTGGGCCCAACGAGGCCCCCTCAACCCCTGCCAGCAGGGGGAAGCGTCTTCCAACCTTGTCACGTGCTGCTGTCATCGTCCCGCAAAACCCGCGCCCTTCGGGGGTCAGTGCAGGCCCAATCCAAATCCGCATTACAGGCGCGGCATCGTAATGCCCCTCCCAGTTATCTGCGACACCGTCGCGCAACGCAGGCAACATCAGGTTCAGCCATTGTTCCAACCGGTCGGACAAGGCAGGCGACAAACCCGCCGTGACGAAATCACCAAAATCAGGATGCTTGCCATAAAACCCGGCAAGAACCGTATCAGCCTCAGCATCAATTTCTTCCACATCACCCATGCGCTAGTTCACGCTTTGCGGGCATGCGAAATTTTGCAATTCCGGCATGGTGAAGGGATTGTCTGCCGTGGTGAACTCCATATCAAAGGTGATCGTACGTCCGCCCAACTGCTGGGTCAGGCGCACACCGTTGCTACGCGAAACACGATCCCGTGCTTGCCTGACAAACTGCACTATAGCCCACTTTCCGTTTCCAATTTGTCGCTCATTTACACCAACTTCCCGAGGTGTGGCATTAAGCGAAATGCCCGATCCCGCCCCTGGCCAAACAACCGTTTGGGCGGATCCTTCTGGCAATAGTTCAACTCTTTCACCATTCACGCCGAGCTGAACTTTTTCTATCGTACTGTGTGCTGCGGTGACGGTGAATGAAATCGGCACCTCTGGTTGAGCTTCGCCTGATGTGAAGAAAGCGCGTTTGATTTTGTCCGCAATATAGAACTGGCGCAGCATGTTTTCGGATAAACGATCAGCCAGCGGGCTGGATGGGTCGAATACATAGCCGTCTTCGCCGCGGATCACATGCGCATCAAGATAAGTATTAAAATACTGATCCATATCGCCGCCATAGCCAAAGAAATTACCAAAGTCATTCAGGGCGACTTGCGTGGCGTTGTTGCTGAACGGGAAGCGCCCTTCGATCCCCTGACGGCAGTTGAATGTGATGTTGTTGGTCAGAGCCCGGTTCATCTGAACGATTGTCGCATCCGAGGCATCGCTGCGGAAATCACGTTCGGCGTCTTCGACAAACTCCGCCAGCTTGGCAGGCAACCGTGACTTGTTACGGGTGAGGTCGTTCAACTGTACTTCGAGCAAGTTAGCGGATTCCACCGGACTGCGTTGCGCAAGCCGCAACGTATCGCGAATGGCGGACAGATTGACGAAAATCTCATCTATCGGGCGTGCCCCTCTGGATGCATCCAGCATGAGGTGCCACAGCTCGAACCGCTGTTCTACATTTTCGGCATCACCGCGTGGTCCGCCGTCATCTGGCGAGCCGTTCACGCGGTTTTGGTTTTTGTTGCCGCTGGTGACCGCGTCCAGCAAGATACGCTGTAGGCCGCTTGATCCGCTGCGGAACCGCGACATGACTTGACCAGCAGCTGCGCCACCCGCGCCTCCAGTGGCAAACTCTGCGGGGTCAATCTCTGCCAATTCATCCAGAAAACGGGTCAATTTCGTTTCACGTTCGATCGCATTGGCCAGCTGCACAATCGGCGAAGAGAATTGTCCCGCCGCTGCGCCAAGAACATCATACTGGGGTTTGTCGGCGACCATGTTAGCCAACCTGAACTGATCAAACATGGTCTTCCAAGCCGCTTCGAATTCATTCGCATAGCGCGCATGCAAGGCGCGATCCAGACCCAGCAACTGGTTGTCGAAATTTACCGCATTCGCCTGATCGCCCAACACCCATTTGTCATCCTCGAGCACCTGACGCACGTTGATCAGTTCTTCCATGAAGATTTCCCAGAAACCGTCATAGGTATAAAGCGGCTCAATCTCGATCTCACCCAGATTTGATCCGTCCAGCGTGGTAAAGACCATTTCGGCCTGCGGGCCGGTCGCGTCCAACAGGTTGAAGGCGGGCAATGACGATTGGCGGGCCGTGTCGCTAATAATCGCATAGGCCTGATCAGCAAGCGACATTTGCACAATCGCACTGCGCGACACGGTCACGACGGTATCGTCGATCGGCACGGCGATATCGCGGGTGTCGTCCAGCGTCAGCATCGCATCAAGATGCGCAATCAATTGTTCGCGTTGATCGAACCCAATCACACCGGTGAATTCCTGCCGCCAGATATCTTCAAAGAATGTCTTGATTGCCAAATCGTCACGACGCGGACCTTGACCCGCGAGCAGCATATAGACCTTCAACGCGCGGTAGATTTGCGCGGGCTCTCCGGCATCGCGCAGTTCGGGCAATCGGCGCTCAACATCCAAGATCAGACGCGGACGCAGCATCTGTTCCAGCGCATCACTATACGCGTTGGTCGCAGCAGCCCCAAGACGACCACGCTGCCCCAAACCAAAGCCATCCCAGCGGGACGCGGACGGCGCAGCACCATAGCCTGACGGCATGGTGCGTATATCCTGCAAATAGGACAGGATCGGTGTCAGTTCCCAGTCTTCGATCTCGGTGCGCGCAATCTCGCGCTGCGCGTCATTGGCATATTCGCGCGTGGCGACATCTGCCGCGTTTACAAGGTTTCGATTTTGCCAAAAGCTGACTGCAAACAATATCAATGCAGCGGCTGTTGTCAGGCCAATCGCCGAAAGGCCAAGCGCGCGCAGAATTTGTGCGCGGCGGACAGCCCGCACATCATGGCTGACCCAGTCGCGTTCTTCAAAGATCACCTTGCGCAGCAGATCATGCAGGAAGAAACTTTTGCCCTGCCCCGACATGAATGCAGGCGCAAATGCACCGGCGGCCTGATCGTTATTGGACATCGCCCCCAACACCTGATCAATCGGCGTGCCCTCCTGGGTGCCGGATGTGAAATAGAACCCCCGCAAGATCGCGCTGGTTTTATAGCGGGTCGGTTCAAAAACACGGCGCAGGAAGTCTGTCACGTTTTCACGCAACAATGCCATCTGCCCCGGCAGGCCAAAAATGGCAATGCGGCTGATGCCGTCAGGCTCTTCGGTCAAACGGTCAATGATTTCGTCCGACAGGCGCGAAACCAGTTGGTCAAACTCTTCGGGCACCTGTTCATGGGTCTGCGCCTTGCGGTCTTTAGTCTGGAAGGTCACGCCCCATACAGATTTGCGGCGCCCCAGGCTGAAGCTGCTGAAATACTCGCGGAAACCTGAAATCAGATCACATTTGGTGAATAGCACATAGACGGGAAAGTCGATCCGCAGCTTGTCATGGACTTCGGCCAGACGGGTGCGCACGATTTCGGAATGACGCGCCAAGTCCTCTGGTGTGGCATTCATCATATCCTCGACCGAGAACGCGAGGATCACACCGTTGATCGGCTGATTGGGGCGGGATTTCTTGAGCAGTTCAAGGAACGACTGCCAACTGCTTTCATCCGCCGCCTTATCACTGTCCTGGGTGGTATAGCGCCCGGCGGTATCGATAAGGATCGCATCTTCGGCGAACCACCAGTCGCAATAGCGCGTGCCGCCAAAGCCTGACACAACACCGGCATCATCGGCGTTAGACAGTGGAAATTCGATACCAGAATTGCGCAATGCGGTCGTCTTTCCCGCACCGGGCGGGCCAATGATCACATACCACGGCAGGTCATAAAGGTAGGACGCACCGCCGGATTTCTTCAACGTGGCCAGCGCCTCGTTCATGCGCTCGCCCAGCACCTTGCCGTCGCCCTCAGGCTCTGTGGGGGTCAGGGCATCTTCAATTTCACGCGCGGCCGCCCGCCGTTTGCGCCAGCGGATGATCTGCATGATCAGGATGGGGCCAATGACAACCGCGGTCACAACAGCCCGCAGCCAAATCGTGGAAAAGATCGGCATCCCGATCATCGGCAAGCCGATCCAGATTGCGACGATCAAGCAGGTCAGGCCAATCAGCAGCAGCGGAACGCGCATCCATGGACGCCAGCGGAAGAAGCGAAATACCATACGAAAGATATTCAAAACGTGCCCTCTTTTGCTAACAAGACTTCAACCCGGCGATTGAGCGCGCGCCCCTCTGGCGTTGTGTTGTCCGCAATGGGGTCATCCTCGCCCAGACCTTCAACGGTCAAGCGTTCGGTCGGTGAGTTGCAGGCAGGATCACTGCTATTGAGCACAACTTCGACTTCGACACCCTCTGGCGTGGTCATTGTTGCGGTCTCGACCACACATTCCGGACCGTCAAGGCCAGCCCGCAAAATGGCGGCAACCCCTTCGGCGCGTGCGACTGACAGTGCAAGATTGTTACTGGCACGGCCAACATCGTCCGTATAGCCAAGAACGCGTATCGGCCCGACCTCCAAGTTCAGCACATCAATGATATGGCCTGCGACATCCTGAAATTCGGGCTTTACCTCTGCACTGCCGGAATTGAACAACAGCGCATTGCCAACGCGAATAAAGATGTAGTCGCCTTTTTCACCGACCAGAACCGATCCATCGGCGATCTGATTTGCCAGAGTAGTTTCGATCCGCTCCAACTGTGATTTGTCGGGGGGTGGTGGCTCAAACACCTGAATCGGGGCCGTACGTACGAGGCTAAGACGCTCCACATTGGGGTGCATCGTGTTCAGCTCCGTCGCAATAACCTTCGCATCCCGGCTGATCAGCGTCGATAGCGTTACAAACGCGCCAAGGATCAACACTGCGGCGATGCCTGCAAAAACCCATATTGGCACGCCACCAAACTTGCGCCGCCCGCCCAGCAACACTGCCGACCAGTTGATCGAGATATCTTCGTCCGGGCGCGGCTTCACCCGGCGGAGTGTTTCATAGATGGCCGATCTGATGCGCGCCAGTTCAACTGCCCCGTTTGGTGCTGTCCGATACTGCCCCTCAAACCCCAGTGACAGGCAAACCAGCATCAGTTCCAGAAGATTGAACCGCTGGCCGGGCGCTTGCATGGCTTTTTCAGCCTCTTGGAAAAAGCCAACACCGGAATCGCGCCTCTGGAAGAAGCGGGCCACCATGGAATACTGAATCCAGACGCCTCGATCCGCGCCAGGCAGGTTTTGCACGATATCATCCGCAGTCCCACAAAGCGCGTATTTGGCGACCTGCGCCTCATGCGGATCAGCACCCCGGCTGACGGCGTTCTGTTCGAACTGATCCAGCTCTCGGGTGACGTGCTCCATCAATGGCTCTGCCTGCATTTCCACCATACCCGTGCGCAGACGACCAAACAGGATCAGCAGGTTGGCGGCAGCAGCCAATAATGGGTTCGAGGGACCACCCTGACCAAGTCCCTTGGCGCGCAAAGCCTCTTGCAGCGAAATACGTGGTGTTTGAAGCGGTGCTGCGGCAGGCACGTCGCTTGGCATATCGGGAAAAAAGCCGTCAGCTTGTTGTGCAGGTCGCCCTATGCCGCCCGCTGGCGGCTGTTGAACCGCGCCACCAAGCCATGTGTTACCCCCCACAGGTGCGGGGCGTCCGGCAGGCGGCTGCAACGGTTGCGATGGCGGCAGAGCCCCGCCGATGACCGTACGATCACCGTCGGCAGGCGGCGTCGGCCGCGCGCCCGGCAGGGGGCCACCAAAGACTGTCTTATCACCGTCGTCGTCAGCCATTACGCTTTCTCCGGTATCGCCCAAAGCTCCAGCTTCAGCTCAGGCCAGTCGCCTGCGAAATGCATCCCGATGGCGGGTGCCATGGAAAACTCCTGCCAAAGCGGTGTTTTCTTATCCAGCAGGAAGTAGACGTTGCTGGACACTACTCTGATCTGTCTGGGCGGATTCGGCAAATGGACAAGGCCGATGCCCGGCAGGTTGTTCTTCACAATCTCGGACATGCGGGTGTTGGGGCCGACCTTGCACAGTTCGGGGAATTGTTGCTGCACTTGGGTCAGCGGTTTGCCGGTTTCGACCTCGATCACGAAGGTCGCGTCGCGGAACAGGTTGCGATCTGCCACTTCGGCCAGGAAAGAATTCTGACGCACCTGCTTGAGGTCCAAGCGCACCGCGCGACCCACATCACGGCTGAGCAGGCGCTGGATATCCTGCACGACCGGTGTGAATGTCGCTTTCAGATCACCATGGTCATAGGGTTTGTATTCACGCGCCATCCGTTCGCCGTTGTCAAAGGTCGACAATTCGCCCGCCAGACCAATCAGCTTTTCATAAAGCCGTTCGGGATGGACCGCGCGACCGTGGGTGAAATGGCGCAAGATACTGATCTCGCGGTTCAGAACCATCAGCATCAGATAGTCCGTGGCCTGCATCCCCCCGCCAGACGATGGGTCCGACGCATAGCGGGCCAAGCTGCCCAACTTCGCCTCGATCCAACCGATAACCCGGCTCAGGTACCCCTCGATCACCGGATGTACGGCCAACACAAGCGCCGGTGGGGGCACGGTGTCATCCAGCGAGATCACGCCGTCGCGCACCTCGTTTATCCGGGCCACCCGCAGGCATTGATAACCGGGCTTGGCCGACTTGCGGATATCCAGTTCCAACCGGGGAACAGCCGTGTCGATCTGATGTTCAACGCGTGCGGCAGCAGCGTTGTCGGCAACAGTATCGGACGATAGCAGATAGCGGGTCGTCGCCGCGTCCGGGCCAAGCCCGACATCGCGGCCATTCTGGCTGAGATCGGGCAGCGTCAGCCACAGGTACAGACCTTTGGCATCCTCTGGCACTTCTATCGGCGCAGGCAATACGCCCGCGTTTGGCGCATCAAAGGGGGTGCCATCGGGCATAATGCCCACGACAGTGCGCAACCCTAACCGCCCCTGCTGTGCCATGTCGCGATCGATTGTCATCTCTGACAGACCCCATGGATATGGGGTGATCACATCCGTCCGGCTCTGGATCAGCTTTTCAAGATAGCGGTCGCTTTGCTGAAGGTGCTGCGGCTGCAGAAAAAGGCCTTCTTTCCAAGCGACTTTGCTAAACCAAGACATAATAATCCAATCGTTTCATTGCGCGGCAAAAGGTGATGCCGCCATGCGCATAAGTCTGAAACCTTGACCCCAAGGGGTCAAGGCAGGACTTCCGGTATATATTAGAACTGAACGCGGAACTGACCTGTCAGCCCCCAGCTTTCCAGCTGTTCGCTACCACGCAAATCACCCCGCAGGCTGGCACTCATCTGCTTGGCCCCGAGCGGGGCATCAACCGGCAGAATACGTAGGTAGTTCAGGCCAGCGCTGACTTCGGTGTATGCGTTCAAATTGTCTGTCGTGATGTCGCGAATACCAGTTCCTAATGGTCCTACATCGTCAAAAATTGACACCGGATCATCCGCAAAATCACGATAGTACGTTAGTGTTCCAAACTGTGTTAGGGCAGAAACGTTATCGGCACCAAAGGACGTGCGCGAAAGTGTGCCACCGATGAAAACTGTCTCGGACGTGAAATCCTCAACAGAGATCGAACTGCGGGGGTCGCCAGGATTCGTTGCATCCAAAAAGATCGTGTCTGTTTCAATGCCAGTATATGCAAAACCCGCCGTCGGAATAACGGTAAGGTTGCTATCGGCAATAGGAATGGCATAGCTAACGGAACCGCTAAATGTCTGTGCGTTGCTCGTGAATTCACTATCCGTCAGCCCAACGCCATCGAAACCATTCACACCCGTATTAGTCGCGACATAGTCGGTCTGCTCAAAACGGTATTGCAAATCGACAGAGAACCTATTGAAAGCACCGGTCAAGTAAACACCCGCATAGCTTTGATCAAAATCGGTCCGGGTAACACTTGCCTGTGTGTCCGTTTGTACAAAAACAAACCCGCCACTGCCATCCGCTATGGCATCAACATCAAATACTTTTTGATCTGTTGAACCTTGGTTTAATCCGGCAATCCCACCGATAGAGATATCCCAACCATCAAAATATCCGTTGAAACATGCGACATCACCGCCAGCTTGAAAGCCTGCATAGTCAGCGGATAACTCGCCGTTATAGTCAAGGTTTCCGGTCGAGGTCGTCAATTCACCGCTCGTGTCGGCCTGCCCCCCAACGCCCCTTGCCCAAACGCCGGGACCACAGGGATCCGGATCCTCATACGCGAGCCCACTTACAAACGGGCTTGACGGACGGTTGATCACCGAACCGATAAGAGACTGCGTAAATACAACTGAACCTGCAATTCCGCCAATCGCCGGGTTAACTCCGCTGACAGCGTACCAGCCTCCGACCTCGTCCGTTGCGAGTTGATAAAGTACTGGCGCACTGCCAGATGGAAGACCGGAGGTTGTCAGGTTAAGACCGGCAAATCCACCATCGGCCACCTGAAAGACGAGAACACCGCTCTCAGGCTCAGCACCTGCACCAAGAAGATTGAAATCCAGTAAGAACTGACCACTTGCACCGCCGGATACAAGCACATAGTCAGACGCACCGGTCCCGTCCGCCTCGACAGTTCCTCCATTGGTGACGGCCTCTTGCGAAAGGTCGAGATCAAGAACAAAAGTTCCGCTTCCGCTTAGCCCATTGTTGATTGTGATGATATCGCCGATTGTCTCATCGGTTCCATCTGGTCCGGACGCGCTAACGGTACCATTATTGACCAACCCACCGGCAAAGGTCATCTGACCGCTTTCCAGAGAAATGCTACCGTCTGCGTTATTGGTAACCAGACCAGTAAGCCGCGTTGCGTCAGCCGGATCAATAAACGTCTCATCGACCATATCCGTATCAGGGTCGTCCAATACGGATGTCCCATAATAAAGTAGATCGCCCGAATTCGTCAGGGCACTGGATATCGCCCCACGCAGTTCGATGGTCGCACCATCGCTGTTGGTCAGACTGGTCATTGACACCGTCCCGGCATCTGTAATGTCCAGCGTACTGCCGTTTTCGTTGGTCAGCGTGCCTGTACCAGCTAAAGTAGCAGTTGGCCCACTAGCCACGCCAATCGTCATGGTTCCCGCATTGGCAATTGTGCCGTTCGCAACCGAAGCACCTGCGACGTTCAAGATAGCGTTGTTATCCAACAGACTAGCGGCCGCGATTGTACCGCCATCAAGCGCAACATTCGCGTTATTTGTGATTGTACCTGATGCCGCGCCTTGGATCGTCAGGGTCGCATTGTTTTCATTCGTAAGACCAGTTGGAACAGTTGCCCCGAAATTACCCACGTCTCCGGTCGCAATCGTCATCTCTGCGTTATTGCCGGAGTTTGTGGTGCCACCGGTGATTGTACCGTCGATATTGGCCATGCCGTTATTTGTCAGCGTTCCAGTTATCTGTGCTGGCCCTGCTGCAGTTGTACCAAGGTTAATGGTGCCGTTGGTGGCATTGGTCACAACGCCGGTAAGCGTGGCGCCTGTATTCACCGTGGCAGTGCCCTGCATGTTCGTGATGTTCCCAGCCGCGTTCGCTGTAACCTCAACTGTGCCGCCATCGTTGGTCACGCCACTGTTGAACTGGCCGCCCGCAGCGGTAAACGTACCACCATTTACGGTAGAAGGACCTGTGATTGTCCCGTCTGTAATGACGAATTGACCATCATCGACGGTAACAGGGCTTTGCACATTTCCTGAGCTTGTCACAAAACCACCGTCAACCAGGACACCACCCGCAAGTGTGCCACTGTTGGTGACCGTGCCACCATTGGCGGTGACAAGCCCTTGTACAATGTTTTGGTTGTCAAAAGTTGTCTCGGCGGGATCAGAAGCACCGGTGACGGTGACTGTACCCTGAATAATACCGGTATTTGTCAGGTCAGTCTGACCGGCCAATTCCTCATCCACAACAACATCACCATCGACATTGCCAGTTCCAAGAATAGTAACGACACCGCCATCCGCCGTAAGCGCGGCACCGCCCGCAATCTCGATAGAGCCACCGACATTTACCGCACCGCCAGTTGCCAGAATTCCAGTATCAAAAACGCCGTCATTTGCGTTCAATGTACCGCCAGAAACAGTCGTCGCTGCTGACCCAGAATTGGGACCCGTCACACCACCGCTACCCGCGTTGATATTCACCACGCCACCAGTAACATCCAAGGCACCGTTCAAAGTACCGTTGATTTGTGCCGTACCCAAATTGTTGTCCAAGTTACCTGTCAGGGTCTGACCTGCGTCAATCGTCACGCTACTGCCAACCGCACCGTTAACCACACTTGCAGCCGAGTCATCGATGACTGTGAAGTTACCAGTGCCGGTAACGGTCACAGCGCCGGTGATCACGTTGCCACCATTGGCAAAGAATGTACCGCCCTGCACCAATGCAGGATTGCTTATGACACCGCCATCATTATTGTAGAATTCGCCGCCATTGACGACGACACCGTTCGGATCGTTGTCCCCGTTGATCAGATCATTGTTCTGGAACACGCCGCCATTGACGGTCAAGGTCTGTTCAATTGTCCCATTATTCACCGCTTCAACGGTAGAATTTGCGGCGATCGTTACATCACCATCAAGAACGCCATCGGTCGTTACCGTGAATGCGGCGGTGGCAGATACATCAACATTTCCGGTTACAGCGTCATTGATGATAATCGCGCCGTTTGTACCAACGATGCCACTACCACCAAAGTCACCACCATCTGCCAGCAAAGTGCCGCCAGATACCGTCGTCGTGCCTTGAATATCGCTGTTGTCATCTGTGGTCAGCATGCCATCGGCCAACACAACCGCGTTTGTATCCATACCCCCCGCACCAGTGATGGTCCCGTCGTTGGTGACACTGCCGCCATTTACAAGCAGATCGCCGTCCAGCTGACCGTTTGTCTGGATATCCGATACACCAGTGTTATTGGTCAAATCACCGTCAAGGTCGCCCGACCCGGTAATAGTAACTGTACCGCCATCGTTATCGACATCACCCTCAACCGGGCCATTGATTTCAACATCGCCATTGGCAAGCGCCTGGATGCCACCGAAAGTACCGGCATTGGCGACCAACGAACCCTCATTCATCGCATCTGCACCCGAAACAGTCACTTGTCCCATCACACCGCTCAGATCCGGAACAGCTGTGCTGGCGTTCTGCGTGAACTGTCCGCCGGTAATGTCGAGGGTCCCATCAATTGTACCTGCAGACGTAAACGTCCCGCTTTCATTCGTCACATTATCATTGAGTGTAACGCCGTCGTCGATATTCATCGCCGCGCCTTGATTCACCAGATCAAAAGCGCCAAGCACTACCGTCACATCAGCGTCACCCGTATCACCGTCAGCAAAGTTGACAAAGCCATTGGTAGCCGTGACGCCGGTGGAAAGTGTGCTACCGACCAAAACGTCCAATGTACCACCGTTTACGGTGACTTGATCCACAATAGTCCCGGCATTCGTAAGTGTGCCAGACGACACGCTGATGGCATTGGTCGTGTCATCAAGCGTACCTGCAGCGCCAACGTTGACGACACCACCGTCCATTTCCAGATCTGTGGTCAGCGTACCGGCGTTGATATTAACCTCACCGCCACTGCTGGTTGTTGTGGCAACGCTCGTCGTGGTATTGACCTCAAATGTCCCCATATCGCTGACGGTCACCGACCCACCAAAAGTACCACCATCAGCGATCAACTCACCCGTATTGTTGATCGTAATATCACCCGCAATACTGCCGTTTGCATTGTTGTCCACGCTAGCGTCGTTAGAGATTGCAACCCCACCGGTGATTGCACCCTGACTTGTCACCGTACCACCCGAAACAGTGATCCCATCAGCGTCATCAAGTGTGCTGCCCAAACCAATGGTCGTCTCACCGCCCGATTGGCTGAATTGAGTTGTCAGCGTCTGACCATCAGCGATATTGACAGCACCGCCCGACATGGCAGTTGTGGTATTGGAAACACTGCTGTTGACGTTAAAGATACCTGTGTCAGTAACCGTCACCGCGTCGGTAATCGTGCCGCCAGTGTTGTTATCCAGCTGACCCGTTCCGCCGATTGCCACGGCACCGGAAATCGCGCCAGCGCTTTGCAGCAAGCCGCCTGTGACGCTCAGCCCATTTGTATCCGTCAGACCACCGCCTGTAGCAATGGTGGTCGTGCCACCACTTTGGCTGAAATCAGTTGTCAGTGTTTGCCCTGCGGCAATATTGATCTCATCGCCGTTTACGGTATCTCCGTCAAAGGTCACGCTCGTTGCAGTGGTGGTGGCGTTGACGTTAAACGTACCATCATTCAGCTGAACGGTGCCAAAACTGCCACCGTTACCTTCAAGCGTTCCGCCGACATCGTCGACGGTATTGTCCATCGTAATTGCCCCAGTGATGGAACTACCGGCAAAGTTGGTGACAATGGCAGTCCCGCCATTAATGTTGACCGTAGCTTCGACATCACCGGTCGTCGGCATCACACCATCGCTGCCGTTGTCCAATGTACCGGCTGTGATTGTCACAGCACCGGCAATCGTACCGTTGTTGTCGATGTCACCCGTAGTATTAACCATTGTCGTGCTCAACGTCACGCTATCATCAACGGTAACAGTACCCCCGCCGTTGGCAATCGCGACCAGTGCACCACTGTTGCCCGTATCATCGGTGACATTCAAACTGCCGCCGGTCATATTGATCCCGTTCGCGAACGTACCACCATCAGCATCAAGCTGCCCAGTGCCGCTAACGGTTGCTAACTGGCCGACGGTTCCGCCCGTTTGATTGACGGCTACACCACCCGAAACCGCCAACGTGTTCTGCAGATTACCAGCGTTGTTAAGTGTGCCATCGGTCACAGTAGTAGCGCCCACCACAATGCCGCCGCCCACATTGTTAAAGGTGCCGCCGCCAACACTTAGCGTACCACCGATACTGCCAGAGTTGTCGGATGTTCCGGTGTTATGATCTACGTTTCCATTGACGGTGCCTGTCACGCTAAGACTGCCACCATTGTTCAAAACGGTGTCTTCTGCTGCGGTTGATCCTGAGATCACCAACCCACCACCCTGCAAATCATAGGTACTTGCGGTTACGTCAGAAGACTCGGCATTTGTGGCACTTAGAACAAGCGTACCCGCGCTACTGGCCGCGTCATTTATGACAATGTTGCCCCGGTTGCGGATGACAGCACTGATAGTCGCTGTTCCCGCCGTGACATCAATGGCCATGCCACTGCCAGAATCAGAGATTAGATTATTGCCAGTCCCATCACCTGCAACGGTATAGCCGTCCACCTCAAAAGTCAGCGAACCGGGCCTTACGTCATCGGTGATCGTGACAGTTGCCGAAACAGGATCAGCAGCAGCATTGCTGCCAAAAACGACAAGGTCGTCATCGGCAAAGGTTTCGTTGCTACCGCCGTTTTGCCAATTACCATCACCGGGTGCCCAAGTACCATCCGTAGTCTGAATTCCAGCAGTCCCTGGATCGCTATCCCATGTGAGCGTCGACTGCGCGAAAGACGTTGTCGGCAGCGCCGCACCAAACACGACCATCATTCCGGCTATAATTGCCGTGCTGCTTAGCAGCCCAGACCGCGTGTCAAACGTGCGAAAACGAATATTGGAATACGACATTATAAATCCCCAGCAAAAAATCTACCCACGGGCTTTTGTCGCAGTATCTTGACCATCGTTCAAGCAAATCCAGCACAATTTCACACGGCTGTACGCAAAAATACCACGATTTCACCAACGCAATTAGTGTTTATGGATCAATTCATTAGATCAAATCTACCCCAATATACATAAACTGTTACTCAACCGGAAACAGATTTTTAACCGGGCCTTCACCAATCTTGGGATGCAAAATAGAATCGTTTACGCAGACTGCGCGCCAATCTTGGCAACATTCATCACTTCCAGAACTTTGGCCTCAATATGCTCGGCATTCAGACCGGCCACATCATACATCGCCTTTGGTCCGGCCTGATCGATGAAAACATCGGGCAGAACCATGGATCGGTATTTCAGCCCGCCATCGAACACGCCGTCATCCGCCAAAAGCTGTGCGACATGGCTTCCAAACCCGCCGACCGCCCCTTCTTCAACGCAAATCAAAGCATCATGGTTTGCGGCAAGCGTCAGTATCAAATCCCGGTCAAGCGGTTTGGCAAAACGCGCGTCAGCAACGGTAGGTTTGATGCCCTTCGCCTCCAGCGCTTCGCAGGCTTTCATTACTTCCTGTAGTCGCGTACCAAAAGACAGAATCGCCACGCCTGACCCCTCCTGGATCATGCGGCCCTTGCCGATCTCCAGCAATTCCGGGTTTTCAGGCATATCGACGCCAACACCTTCGCCGCGCGGAAAGCGAAACGCGATCGGTCCATCATCATGCGCTGCGGCTGTTGCGACCATGCGCACCAACTCCGCCTCGTCTGCGGCAGCCATCACGACGAAACCGGGTAGATTGGCCAGATAGGCCACATCATAGGATCCTGCATGTGTGGCCCCATCGGCGCCAACAAGTCCCGCGCGATCAATGGCAAATCGCACCGGCAGCCTTTGGATGGCCACGTCGTGGACAACCTGATCATAGCCGCGCTGCAGGAAGGTCGAATAAAGCGCGCAGAACGGCTTTAGTCCACCCGCCGCCATGCCGGCACTGAATGTCACCGCATGTTGTTCCGCGATACCGACGTCAAAGCAACGGCTGGTATAGCGCTCCATGAATTTCGAAAGCCCCGTGCCATCAGGCATCGCTGCGGTCACGGCGACAATCTTGGGATCATCTGCCGCGAGCTTTAGCAAAGTTTCAGCAAAAACAGAGGTGTAGGAAGGGGCGTTACTTGGCGATTTCTTCTGCTTGCCAGTGATGACATCAAACTTCGCCGTTGCATGGCCCTTGTCACTCGCGGCCTCAGCAGGGGCATAGCCTTTACCCTTTTTTGTGATCGCGTGGATCAGGATCGGCCCATCAGCCCGCGCTTTGACGGTCCGCAGCACCGACAAGAGCTGCTCCATATCATGCCCGTCAATCGGGCCGAGATAGGAAAAGCCCAGTTCTTCAAACAAGGTCCCACCAACCGTCATGTGTTTCAACATATCCTTGGCGCGCTTGGCCCCTTCACGAAACGGTTCCGGCAAAAGCGAAACTGCCCCCTTTGCCGCCGCCTTCAGCTCCTGAAACGGCTCACCGGCATACAGGCGGGACAGGTAGGATGACATCGCCCCGGTCGGCGGCGCAATCGACATTTCATTGTCATTCAGGATGACAATCAACCGCTTGCCCAAGTGGCCCGCATTGTTCATCGCCTCATAGGCCATGCCCGCCGACATCGCACCATCGCCAATAATGGCAACCGCATCGCCGCCTTCGCAGCCGAGATCACGCGCAACGGCAAAGCCAAGCGCTGCCGAAATCGATGTACTGGAATGAGCAGCGCCAAACGGATCATAGGGGCTTTCTGATCGTTTGGTGAAACCACTCAAGCCGCCTTCCATCCGCAGCGTCCGAATGCGTTCGCGCCGCCCGGTCAAGATCTTATGCGGATAGCATTGGTGCGACACGTCCCAGATGATCTTGTCCTTGGGTGCATCAAATACCGCATGCAGGGCGACGGTCATCTCGACCACGCCTAACCCAGCCCCTAAGTGACCACCCGTTTCTGACACGGCGGAAATTGTCTCGGACCGCAACTCATCGGCAAGCTGACGCAGTTCTGCATCCGACATCGCCTTCATATCGTTGGGCGTATTGACGCGGTCCAAAACGGGGGTGTGGGGATGGTCGGTCATCAGTGACCCTTTCTAGTGTGTCCGCGAAATCACAAAACGGGCGGCTTCTTTTAACGTTTCCGCATCATCGCCGTAAGGAGATAGCGCATCACATGCTTCTTGTACCAGTTCTGTCGCGCGGCTTTTCGCCCCATCCAAGCCAAGAAGAGACACAAATGTCGCCTTGCCTGCGGCAGCATCCTTGCCCACCGCCTTGCCGACAGCGGATGCATCGCCTTCCACGTCAAGGATGTCATCGGCAATTTGAAAGGCGAGGCCCAAGCATTCCCCATAGATGGAAAGGGGGCCGATTTCAGCGCTTGCCATGCGTGGCCCTGCCATTGCCGACCAGCCGATCAAGGCCCCGGTCTTGCCGGCCTGCAGCGCAATGATCTGATCCAGGGTCAAAGGCGCCTCAGCCGTTTCTGCCGCAATATCAGCAGCCTGACCGCCAACCATGCCACGCACACCAGCCGCATGCGCCAACGATGTCGTCAGGGTCAAACGTGGCTCAATCGGGCAATCCGTCTGCGCAATCAAAGCAAAAGCAAGCGAATGCAAAGCATCGCCAACCAATACGGCTGTTGCTTCATCCCACTTCACATGCACCGTCGGCTGACCGCGCCGCAAATTATCGTCATCCATGCAGGGCAGATCATCATGGACCAGCGAATAGGCGTGTAAACATTCAATCGCAGCAGCGGCGGCTCCGGCTTTCGATGCCGCAAAACCATGCAAGCGCGACGTTTCAAGCACAAGAAAGGCACGCAACGCCTTCCCTCCGGACACCGCGTACTTCATGGCATCAGGGATCGGGCCAGACAGGTCAGCCAACGCCATCAGGACACGGCCGTCCGTTATCTCAGCGGCCTGCGCGAGCGCCGCTTTCAAAGGCTTGCGATCCATCTCGGAAAGGTCCTTCACAATGAACTGCCTGAGCGGTTCAACCATCCAGCGGCGCAGTCCCCGTCGGCTGCCCGCCCTCACCAAGCGTAATCTTCGCCACCTTCTCTTCCGCCTCTTTCAGTTTGGCCTCGCAGCGGGCCTTCAACGCCGCCCCCCGCTCGTACAACGCGATACTTTCATCCAGCGCAACATCGCCACGCTCCAACTGACCAACGACCGTTTCCAGTTCCTTGATCGCATCTTCAAAGCTCATCTCATTCACGTCGCTCATCGTCCGCGTTCCTCCAAAACCTTGACATGGGCCGCTGCAGAAGCGCCCAGCGCCTCAAGGTCATAGCCACCTTCAAGGCTCGATACCACCCGGCCCG
This sequence comes from uncultured Paracoccaceae bacterium, assembly GCA_947489445.1. GTDB lineage: Bacteria > Pseudomonadota > Alphaproteobacteria > Rhodobacterales > Rhodobacteraceae > Yoonia. The sequence goes on along the minus strand of CANLDN010000010.1, from coordinate 93,538 downwards.
CGCAGTGTTTTTCGGCCAAATCGCACAGGCGTTCTGTCACCCAGCCAAAATCCTCGGTCGTCAGGTTCATACCCGCCAGTGGATCAGCCTGATGTGCATCAAATCCGGCGGAAATCAGCAGAAGTTGAGGAGAAAACGCATCAACGCGCGGCAACACGACCCGTTCCATCACATCGCGAAACGGCTTTGATCCGGTCCCCTCAGGCAGGGGTACATTCAACACATTATCCACACCCACCTCATGCGCGGCCCCGGTGCCAGGATACAATGGCGACTGATGGGTCGAACAGAACAAAATACGCGGATCATCCTCGACCAAATCCTGCGTACCATTACCGTGATGGACGTCGAAATCCACGATGGCGACACGCTCCAGCCCATGATGGTCCAGCGCGTGTTTGGCACCGATGGCGATATTGCCAAAGAAACAAAACCCCATCGCCGTTTGCCGTTCCGCATGGTGGCCCGGTGGACGAACAGCAGCAAAGGCATTTGCGGCCTCACCCACCATCACCATATCGACTGCGCGCACAACACCGCCAGCGGCGCGATAGGCTGCGGTCAGCGTGCCCGCCGACATATGCGTGTCCGCGTCCAGCGACCGCCAACCTTGCGTTGGGGCGGCGGCGCGAATGGCGTCCACATGTGACTTGGGATGGGCGCGCAACAGATCATCCTCTGCCGCCAGTGGGGCTTTGACGCGTAGCAAATCCATACCGGACAATGCACCTAGAACGGCATCCAAACGCGCCACCTGTTCGGGATGGCCCGGCGGTGTCACGTGATCCAAACAATCATCATGCGAAATCAATGCCGTTGTCATGCGGTGCCTTTATCTTCTTTTGGCTAAAAATATCCCCGCCGGAGGCGCAAAATCAAAATGCACAGACCGGGCGCTCCTTCAGATCACTCCGGGGCCAGCATGTACCCTGCCCCACGTACCGTCTGCAAATACCGCGGCTGCTTGGGATCAGCTTCGATCTTGCGGCGCAACCGGGTGATTTGTACATCCACCGCCCGTTCCTGCGTCTGACCTCCTGACCGGCTCAACTCCTCAACCAGCCGGGCACGGGTCACAGCTTCGCCCGGACAGCCCGAGAATATGCGCATCAGCTGGCTTTCGGTCGCCGTCAAACGGACTAAAGAATCCCCCTGCCACATCTCGCCGCGTTCGATATCATAACGGACCGGACCCATGTTCAGGACCTTCGGCAACACCACGGCAGGCTCTGCCGCCGGCACACGGCGCAAAATCGCGTTGATCCGCAACAACAGCTCTTTCGGCTCAAACGGCTTGGCCAGATAATCATCTGCCCCAGCCTCCAGCCCGGTGATCCGATCATCCGTCTCACCCTTGGCGGTCAGCAGCATGATCGGGGTCGTAATCGTCTTGCGCAGATCACGGCAGAGCGCCATGCCATCCTCGCCCGGCATCATCACATCCAACACGATCAGATCAAATTCCAGCCCTGACAAGATCCGACGCGCATGGGCGGCATCACGGGCCGTGCTGACCAGGAAACCACTGCGCATCAGGAACTTTTGCAGCAATCCGCGAATACGCTCATCATCATCAACAATCAGCAGGTGGGCATCGTCAGCATTCATTCCGGTCTATCCTTCATCGCCTCATAATGGTGGCGCGCCTCATCATCCATCATTGCCTCAAGCACTTGCCGAAAGCCAGCAACCGCGGCCGGGCCTGCCGCCCGATACGCAGCGCGCATCCTGTCGCGCTGGGCATCCGACAACTCACGCTCCAACGCAGCACCTAACGGGGTCAAGTGTAAATGACGTTCGCGTTTGTCCTTCTTGCCCACAGTGCTGGCTACCAAACCGTCTTCGATCAGGGTGCGCAACACACGATTAAGCGATTGTTTTGTCACACCAAGGATGGACAGCAGGTTATTCACTGTCGTGCCTGGACTGCGATGAATGAAGTGGATGGCGCGATGATGCGCGCGGCCATAGGATTTCTGTGCTAGGATACGATCAGGGTCGGCCGTAAACCCGCGATAGGCGAAAAACATCGCCTCAATCCCCTTACGCAACTGCTCGTCCGTCAGAAAAAGCAGGCTCTGCCCCATCTGAGGTTGTAACCCTTCCGCCATACGGCCCTCCCTCGTACACCCGATCACAATACGTCAGCTTTGTTGACATTCCAAGAATCAACTGCTAGCGAAATGAAGAAACTGCGCAATATTATGTCCGAAACGGACCTATCAGCGTAATTATTGCAAATCAAGTGGAGGCTAACATGGCTGGAGCATATGACGACAGGGACGGCAAAATCTGGATGGACGGCGCACTTGTCGACTGGCGTTCCGCCAATGTGCACATTCTGACCCATGCGATGCACTATGCTTCCTCGGTTTTCGAGGGTGAGCGGTGCTATAATGGCAAAATCTTCAAATCGCGCGAACATTCCGAACGTTTGATCCAATCAGGTCGCCTGATCGATTTTGAAATCCCCTACACGGTCGACGAAATCGAGGCCGCCAAGATCGCAGCGCTTGAGGCCAATGGTCTGGAAGATGCCTATGTGCGTGCCGTTGCATGGCGCGGTTCCGGCGAGGACATGGGCGTCGCGGCCGCACGCAACCCCGTCCATCTGGCCGTCGCCGTCTGGGAATGGGGCAGCTACTACGGCGATGCGAAATACAAGGGCGCCAAGCTCGACATCGCGAAATGGAAACGCCCCAGCCCCGAAACGGCCCCCTCGCAGGCCAAGGCCGCTGGCCTCTACATGATCGCAACCATGTCCAAACACGCGGCAGAGGCCAAAGGCTGCTCTGACGCGATGATGTTCGACTACCGCGGCTATGTGGCTGAGGCGACGGGCGCCAACATCTTCTTCGTCAAAGATGGAGAGGTCCACACACCCACGCCCGATGCCTTCCTGAACGGGCTGACCCGGCAAACGGTGATCGGGATGCTGGAGAAACATCAGGTCAAGGTCCACGAACGGGTGATCATGCCCGAAGAAGTCGAAGGATTTGAGCAGTGCTGGCTGACGGGTACCGCCGCAGAGGTCACGCCCGTGGGGCAGATCGGCGACTACAACTTTGAAGTCGGCGCAATGACGCGGGATATCGCGGAAGAGTATGAAAAGCTGGTGCGCAGCTAAGCACAGCCAAAACCAAAAAAAAGGGGCGGTGAGAACCGCCCCTTTTTTCTATTGTTGTATTGGTTGCGCTTAGCGCACCCAAACTTCAACGCGACGGTTCCGCGAACGACCATAAGCGTTGTCATTGCAGCTGACCGGGGCCGCTTCGCTAAGGCCAACGGTCGACATGTTCATACCACGCACAGCGCCAGCATTTGGATGGTTGCGCACGCGCTGCAAAACCTGCTCTGCACGGTTACGCGACAACTGTGTGTTATAGACATATTGTCCTACCGAGTCGGCAAAGCCCACAAAGATAAGCTCACGTCCAGCATTTTCCGGACGGTTCATATAGTCCACCAGACGATCCATATCGCGCAGCGCCTTACTGTCCAGAGCGAACTCATCCGTTGGGAAACGGAATGTGAGCGACAAGCGATCGGCACCACGTAGCTGGGTTGCGATTTCATTCTGTGCAGCACGACCGATTGAACGTGGCTGACCAATCAATGCAGCATCTGTCAGACGGGCCAATGCGCCCTCGTCTTCGACAATACCCAGACTGAAGTAGCCTGACTCAGCCACATATTCGTCAGCTTCCGGCGAAATCATGAAGTTCACCAGCTGGCGTACTTCAGGCTTGGGGTTCTGGTTATCGATGTACAGACGAATACGACGACCCAGCAGATATTCTTCCGCCTTACTTTTGAACGGTGTTGCTTCGGTCACGACACCACAATCAAGGATCAGGTCAACCGCCTTGGTATCCCCGATATTGTCACTGATCGAATAGCCAACAGCACCCGGGTTGTCCTGAACGAAGTTGCGCATGTCGCGGCCACGGTCCAATTCGGTTGTTCCGGGCGACAAGTCACGCTCTTGACCAAAGGCCCAGTTTTCAAAGTTCCGACGTGCTGAACCACCATCACGGGCACCGGGCATGATTGTCAGATTGGGGCCGCCAACCTGCGACCAGTTGGTGGTCTGATCCGTATAGATGCTGATCAATTGCTGACGCGACAGCGCATCGACCGGGTTAGTATTATGTACCGTCATCAGCACAGAATCGACGCCAATGATGTATTCTTGTGATACATCCAGCAGATTGCCACGCCCTTGCGCAGCCAGCGCATTTATCTGGGACCGCGTCGGCCCCCCGGATGCCATCGCAATATCTGCGGTGCCTTCGACCAAGCGATCAAATCCGATTTCGGAGTCGTTGGATTCAACTTCCATCACGAACGGGTCACCACCGCCGATGGGCGTGAATACATACTGGGCGATATCGTCGGGAAATTCGATCGGATCAGATACGGTCGCATTCAGCATTTCCGCGAACGGTTCCATCACCAATGGCATCAGGTCTTCACCGACATTGTCAGAGCCGACCATCACCAGATCCGCCTCCATGCGCACGGGCGCGGCTTCTTCTGCGGGCTCTTCCACCTCTGGTGTGCTGCTTGCCAAAACCTCAAGCGATGGGCATCCGGCGCCCGAACATGTGACGGTGTCAGCCGGGGCCGTCAGCACGGCAATATCGGTTTGTATCCTGTAGTTGCCATCTGAAAAATCCAGCAACACACCAGTCATTGTCATATCGCCGACAGTCGAGGTCAACGTGACCTCTTCGCCCGGCTCAACAACAAGACTTGGACAGCCCGGACCGCTACAACTGACCATCGCAGCGGAGACGCGCAATTCGCCAAGGTCCGGCGTCGCGACGACATATTGGGTTCCCGTAAATTCGACCAAATCGCCCTCAATACGCATCAGCCCATCAGCTGACACCAGGCTCACTTCTTCTGCATAGGCAGAGGTCGCCAAAAGCAAGGCCAAACACGAGGTTTGATAAGCTAATTTCATGGCTATGGAGAGGTTTTTTGCTTTCATCAGTTTTCCTAACTAACAGTATCGATCGTTAACAAGTTCTTTGCAGGCGCGTATATCTTGGCGAAGCTGATGATCCGTGGCAGGACACCATGACCGCCAAATCGCATGCCAGTTCACACATCTAAAATGTGCTTACTGTTGTTCTCTATCATCTACGCACCCAAAACCGGCCGAGAATATGACCAAACGTTGACTTAGCGTCAGTTTTATAAAAAAACTGTTTCAAATAAACCGAAAAGACTGCGGCCGAGACCGCGATGCAAATCCAGCAACCGCTCTATTTGCAAGGCCCGCGACCCCTAAAATCCAACAATTTCAATTAAGCGTTTTCAATCGCTTACGTGCCTGTCGATACGCAAATACTGCCGCGCGCGTCCAACTACGGCCACCTTTCGACGTCGACGTTGCAAGGCAAGGCTGGCTGTGCGCGGCAACGCCTTCCTTTGTATTGCGACAGCATGACGCAGCAGTGCGTTTGACATTATCTTCGGTCTGTCCAGAACATGTTTGGTCATTTCGTCCTCCGATCTGCGTCGCCTATATAACACAGGTCAAAGGGATTCGGCTAAGTATCCATGCAAAAAACAAGACCCGCGTATCAATAATTTGAAAAATGCAGGTAAAATTTCATTAACCTGAAAATGCCTGCGGTTTGCCAGAATCGCGTCCAAGTTCAGACAGTATTTTTTGCGATCCAATGTGCCATAGCCAGTAAACGAGATGATGACCCGCCGAAACGCCAACCCGAAACCCAAAGCCGACAGTGATGCGCGGCAAAGCACGGCAGAGGCTGCGTTGCGGCGTGTCCTGAAAACGGCTCCTCAGGATCTGTGGCTGGACACCATTCGGCGGACCCGCGGACAGACCCATAACCAACTGATCTTTTGGATGCTCAGCCAAACGGAATGTGACTTTGCCGTCGCAGTGCATGCGTTCTATCGGAGCGACCCGGGGTATCACCTCGATAATCCCAAAGCACTGTCGCCCCGCCCCGGCCCTGACGATATCTTCGATCTTGCCCTGTTGAATTGGGACAAGGGATATTACCGGGCGCACAAACTGCAGCTTGGACAGCGTGACATTCATCACCGGACACTGGCACGGATCAATCAAAAGGCGATGGCACGCCCACGCGGATCACTCCCCTTCAATATCCCGGCAAGGTTCCTGCAACCCGACGGGGGCGTACCGCTTGCGCTGCCGCCGCATCTAAATCCGGATAACGCCGCCCATCTGTGGTCGCTTTATAATACGCTTGGCCTGCATGTCCCGTCAGCGGCACCGGGCCTGTCGCGCCGCATGGCAAAGGCAAAAAATGTGCTCAATATGATGAACTTTCGAACCCGCCGTTCCTAGCCACCCACGTTCCCGGTTGCTTTGCGTTGCTGCGCGCGTTGCAGGCCCAATCTGCGCTCGCGCCAGATGATCAACACACCCGCAGCAATCACAATCCCAGCGCCCAGTAACATGGTCCCGGTGGGCACCTCATCAAAGATGAAATATCCAATCACCAGCGCAAGGATCATTGAGGTATAATCGAACGGGGCAACCAGCGACGCATCTGCGAAACGATAGCTCGATGTCAGGAAAATCTGCCCGATCCCACCCAAAAGCCCTGCCATGATCAGCATCGCAGCAACCGACCAGCCCGGCACGACCCACCCCCAAGGCAGCGTAAACAAAGCCATGACCGATGATGTGATCGTGAACCAGAATACGATTGCAGCGGTGCCTTCTGTGGCGACGAGTTTGCGCACAAATACCTGTGCCAAGGCTGCAAGAACCGCGCCCATTAAAACCACAACCGCGCCCAGCGTTTCTGATACATTCAAAGAGGCACCAACCGATAGGCGCGGCGACAGCACAATCAACACGCCCACCATACCCAGCGCCACGGCGCTCAGGCGAAACGCGCGCACGTCTTCATTCAGGAACATCGCAGCAAAGACCACCACAAGCAGCGGGGCGGCGTACCCAATTGCTGTCACTTCGGGCAGTGGTAACAGCCCCAGGCCGGTAAACCCCAGCCCCATCGCCGACGTTCCCACCAGCCCGCGCCAAAAGTGACCCAATGGGTTGTTGGTTTTCCAACCATGCCGCAATTCGCCCCGGATCGCCAACCAGCCCAAGATAATGGGCAGGGCAAAAAACGATCGAAAGAAAACAGCCTGCCCCGGTGGGACATCAGCCGAGGCGGCTTTGATCAGGCTTGCCATTCCCATGAACATGAAAACAGACAACACCTTGAACATAATTCCGCGCAGCGGCTGCATAATTAATCCTTTTTCGGCACATTAGGCCGCACCCCCACCACAATGAAGCCCTTTTTCGCTTGTTAAGTGACGGCGTTAAGTTATCCATCACAAATACAAAATAAGAAGCAGTGCATGAGTGATCAAAATCCGAACCCGGCAAATATGACCCCCCGTGACTGGGTTCAGATATTGGCGAAGTACCGTGACCCCAGTAGTCTGCGCAGCAGCTTTGAACTGGCCGTCAGTCTCATACCGTTTGTCCTGCTTTGGGTGCTGGCCTGCTGGGTGGCGCAATATACCTACATCGGTGCATTCCTGATCTCTGCACTCAACGGGCTGTTCCTGCTCCGCTTGTTTTGCATCCAGCATGATTGTGGGCATGGGTCGTTTTTTGGCAATCGCAACGTCAGCGATTGGATTGGGCGCGCATTGGGCGTGGTGACGCTTACACCCTATGACGTCTGGCGGCGAACCCATTCCATCCACCACAGCCACGCAGGCGATCTTGATCAGCGCGGCATCGGCGATGTGATGACCCTGACGGTCGAAGAATACCACCAGCGAACCGCCTTTGGCCGCCTGCTGTATCGGGCTTACCGGCATCCGTTTGTGATGTTCGGCCTTGGCCCGACATATCTGTTTTTTCTGCAAAACCGGCTTCCGCTGGGCCTGATGAACCAAGGACGCAAATATTGGGTCAGTGCGATGGGCACCAACGCGGCGATCTTAACCATCCTTGGCACAATCGTTTATTTTGGTGGGTTTCAGGCGCTGTTCCTGGTCTTTCTCCCAACCACATTAATCGCAGCGTCCATTGGCGTTTGGCTGTTCTACGTCCAACATCAGTTCGAGACCACCCATTGGGACCCCAAAGAAGATTGGCAACTGCACGAGGCTGCATTGCACGGCAGTTCCCATTATGATCTGCCGCCGATCCTGCGCTGGTTCACGGCCAATATCGGCATCCACCATGTGCACCACCTTTATAGCCGTATCCCGTTCTACCGACTGACAGAGGTACTGCGCGACCACAATGAACTGGTCGAGGTCAGCCGTATGACCATGCTGGAAAGTTTCAAATGCGCCAGCCTTGATCTGTGGGACGAAAAAACGCGGCGGCTTGTGTCGTTCGCAGCCGCGCGACGTCAGGCCATGACTACCGCGTCATAATCTGGACCAATATGAACGGGCACGCCAAGCGCTCTGATTGCCTCGGCATGTGCGATATCGGTATTGTCGACCCCATCAGCCGTCGCCCGCAGAACCACTTGACTGACCCTGCCGGTATGACGTTGGACCGCAGCCAGATAAACCATGGCATCGTGCTGGCCGGTATCGCCAATCAGTACAAATGACAGGTCCGGCAGTGCGGCCATTATGATATCAATAGCCGATCCCTTGTGGTCGCCATGCGTCCCCGTGATGAACTGGCTTTCGCTGACGCCATAATCCCGCAGAAACATCGGACCCGGCGGCAATCCATTACGCCTGAAAACGTCTGTCAAAAACCCATAGAAGTTCCATGGTGATGAGCTGACGTAATGCACCGGATTGCGTCCATCATCCGACAGCCGCGTCATCAACGCCACCGCGTCAGGAAAAACGACACGGGTCGCAGCATTGCCCGTCAGCGAGGTCCAGACATTGCGCCATAGCGAATAGGCACCGGTCTGCATCATCGTATCGTCAATGTCTGAAATCACGCCAAACGCTGCATCCGCGCTGGGGACCATCACCGGACAGGCGACCGTGATATCCGCAACAGTCACCGGCACGTCGCGCCAGCCCGTTTGACCGTCGCGCGGCAGCGACAACGTAAAATATCCTTCTTCATCTGTAACAGTCGTAACACCTTCGGCGACGACGGTAACGCCGGCAACCTCCGCCGTAAAAAACAGATGCAGCATCTGCCAAAGATTGCGCAGGCGGCTTTGATCATCGCGTGTTTTTGGAACGCCCTGATGCGTTAGAACGCGACCGCGCACAATGATATGGCCCGGGGTCGCATAGCCAACATAAGGCAGAATCGCGCCCGCCTGCCGGGCGAGACGGCCACGTCCCAACAGGCGTTCAATACGCACCGCAACCCGCGCAAGCAGCAGCTTCACCCCGGCGTGACCCGCAACACAGCACCCCGACCTGAATCGATCAGCACCAATACGGATCCGTCCTCCAGCACCTCAACATCACGCACGCGGCCAACATCCGTCAGCAATCGCTCTTCACCAACGACCCGACCACCCGACATCTTCAGCCGGACAAGTGCACCTGGGTTCAGCGATGCGATCAATAAATCACCGCGCCAATCACGGTAAGGGCCGTCGTAAAACATCATCCCGCCGGGCGCGATCACCGGATCCCAATAGTAGACCGGCTCTTCAAATTGCGGGGCCCGCGCCAGGCCATCACCAACATCAGAACCACGATAGTTGATGCCATAACTGACCAACGGCCACCCGTAATTACGGCCCGACTGCGGCTGGTTCAGCTCATCCCCGCCGCGGGGCCCATGTTCAATAGTCCACAAGCCGCCCGGCCCAATAGCCGCCCCCTGCATATTGCGATGTCCCAACGACCAAATCTGATCATCGCCATCCCGTCCCACAAACGGATTGTCACCCGGCACGCTGCCATCCGCATTCACCCGGATCACCTTGCCATGGGTGGTCGTCACGTCCTGCACCAATGTCCCGCTATCACCCGCGCCGCGGTCACCGGTAGTGATCCACACCGTTCCATCCGCCATCGGAATAATCCGACTGCCAAAGTGACGCCCATTGCGCACCGGATTGTCCTGAACAAAGATATCAACCGCGTTACTGACCACGCCATCAGCACCCAAGGTGCCGCGCGCAGCAGCGGTCACAAATCCACCGCGCACCGATTTAGAGTATGTCCAGAAGATCGTTCGGTCCTGCGCAAAGCCAGGTGACACCGCCACATCAAGCAAGCCACCCTGCCCGGTTGCCACGATTTCAGGCAGACCCTGCAACGGCGCACTGATCGACCCATCGGCATTGACCACACGCATCCGGCCTGGTCGCTCCGTGACCAGAAACTGACCACCGGGCAAAGGTGCAATACCCCATGGATTTTCAAGGTCATTCGCAAATGTCTCAACCGTAACAGATGTGGCAGGTAATGCAGGCGCACGGGCCTGTTCGGGAAATGCCGGGGTGAAATCAGCATTGGGTGGTCCTTGCGGCACCTCCGCCATCGCGGCCACGGGCAACATCAGCAAAGCAAGAATTCTGATCATGGTGACATCTCCTTTGATCTAGAGATAGCCCAGCGCGCCGCATCTGCCACCGCCAGATCGGGATCATCAACCAATGGTGAAACGGCACCTATCAATGAGGCATCCCCCGAATTACCAATCGCATAGACCACATTACGCACAAAACGGTCCCGGCCAATCCGCTTGATCGGCGATCCCGAAAACCGGGCCCGAAACGCGGCATCGTCCAACCGCGCCAATTCCGCCAAGGGTGGCGCCAGCAAATCGTCACGCGCCGCGTAGCGGGCATCGCGGCCCGCCACAGCAAACTTGTTCCATGGGCAAACGGCCAAACAATCATCGCAACCGTAGATACGGTTGCCCATCAGCCCGCGCAATTCCAACGCAACCGGGCCCTTGTGCTCAATCGTGAGATAGGAAATGCAACGGCGCGCGTCCAACTGATAGGGCGCAGGAAACGCCGCGGTCGGGCAGATATCCAGACATGCGGTGCACGACCCGCAATGGCTGATCTCGGCCGCATCAGGGTCCAGTTCCACCGTTGTAAAAATCGCGCCCAAAAAGAACCATGACCCCAGATCGCGCCCCAAAAGATTGGTGTGCTTGCCTTGCCAACCCAATCCCGCCGCCTGCGCAAGAGGTTTTTCCATCACGGGCGCGGTATCAACGAACACCTTGATCTCCGCCCCCGGCACCTGCTCGATCAGCCAACGGCCAACACGCTTCAAACGCTTCTTGACCACATCATGATAATCGCGCCCTTGCGCATAAACGCTGATCGCCGCCCGATCTGGCTGTTCCAAAACGGCTAGCGGATCATGCTCTGGCGTGTAGGGCTCTGCCAGCATGATGACCGACCGCGCGGCGGGCCAAAGCGTGGCAGGCGACCCCCGCCAATGCATCCGCTCTGCCATCCAGTCCATCTGACCATGCAGGCCAGCATCGACAAACGCCGCCAGGCGATCCGCAATTTCTGGCACGGCATCCGGACGACAAACCCCGACCTTGGCAAAACCCGCCTCGGTCGCAAAGGCCACCAGACGCTCTTTCATGCTTCTTTTGGCCAAAAATATCCCGGGGGGGTCCCGCAGGGACGGGGGCTGGCCCCCTTAAAAATCAAGATCGGCATAATGGGCCGCGGGCTGAAAACCAGGCACCTCATCAGCCAGAATAGACCGAAACGCAGGACGGGACTTGATCTTGGCATACCAATCCTTGACCACTTCATGCCTGTTCCAGTCGACATCGCTGGTATAGTCCAGACAGGACAAATGCGCAGCCGCTGCAAAATCCGCCATGGTCATGTCATTACCGGCAAGCCAGCGCCGTTCGTCAAGCAGATAAGCCATGTAATCAAGATGATACTTGATTGCCTTGGCACCGGCTTTGACATTGGTGCTATCGGGATAACCCGTGCCCATCACCTTGCGATAAACCCGTTCACCAATCAGTTTGCTGGTGACTTCGTGATGAAACTTATCATCAAACCAGCCGACCAAACGGCGGGCCTCAAACCGGCTCTCTGCATTTTTGGGAAATAGCGGTGGCGTTGGATGGGTTTCATCCAGATATTCGCAAATAGCCGTGCTATCCGACATCGTGCGGCTGCCCATTTTCAGCACAGGGACCTTGCCCGCGGGATTGCGGCGCAGGAAATCAGCGTCCTGTTCCCAATACCGCTCCTCGACAAGGCCCACCTCAATCTTCTTTTCGCCAAGACACAGGCGCACTTTGCGGGAAAACGGGGATAACGGGTAATGATACAACGTGTTCATGACAGCTCACAAAAGGTTTTCCCATCAATGCCGCAAGGGGCCGTGCGGATCAATGGGGCAAGGCGATGGCGGCAACCATCCGCTCCTCAATATGCGTCATTTGATCTTATTGAAAGCAATCCGCGCGGCCATCAGCGGCGATGGTTTGCGCCCCGCTCAGGATGGCGGCGGCACGACTGCGGGTGAACGGGCTGGGGTTCGACGCCGACCGGTTCTTGGGCGATGGCAGGATCGCCGCCAAACGGGCGGCTTGCGTTGGCGTCAGATCAGCTGCATCGACACCAAAATAATGACGCGCCGCCGCTTGCACCCCAAAAACGCCCTCATCGAACTCGGCAACGTTCAGGTAGACCTCCAGAATGCGGCGTTTACTCCACACCGCCTCCGTCAACGGGGTCCAAAGTGCTTCAATCGCTTTGCGCACCCAACTCCGCCCATGCCAAAGATACACATTCTTGACCGTTTGCTGGGAAATCGTCGATGCACCACCACGGCCACTATCAACAGCCGCCCGAATGGCCCGGACATCCAACCCCCAATGCAGGCAGAAGTTCGCATCTTCCGCCGCGACGACAGACCGGCCCATCACCGGCGCGATCCGTTCCATCGCCACCCAGTCGTGTTCAACACCGCCCAAACGGCGTGCTTCTGTAAACATGTAGTGGTTGGTGGGCGGGTTGATCACCGCAAACAGCAGGGTGGCAAAAAGGACAAAACCCAATACGGCAAAGGACACACCCCAGAACAGGCGACGAATTAACCGCGCAAGCCTATCAAACAGGTGCGGTTTTTTCTGCTTCGTCGTTTTTTTCCTGGGCGCCGGCTTTCTGGCCGGTTTCTTTTTAGGTTTACGTGCCTCTGCCATCGCCACCATAAGCCACAGCCGCCACGAAAGGGTCAAGCCTCAGGTTACATCTGTCAGGCAATGGCAGCGGTCTGATGCGCACCAACGACAGCGGTACGGATATTGACACCCAACCGTGTCGCGGCCCCGGCGACATCCATCAAATGATCCAGTATCTGCTATCAGCTCTGGTAGTAAGACTGATAGGCGCCATAGCTGTCACCATAGCCGTAACGTTTCATGCCCCGCGCAGAAATCTGCGCAAGCACAAGACCCGCGACTTTCACGTTCACCTGCTCAAACGCTTTCAAACCATCCAGAACCTGCCGATGCGATGTGCTGTCCCACTTGACTGTATAAATCGTTGTATCAACCCAGCGCCCCAGAATCCGCGCATCTGTAACGGCAAGGACGGGCGGCGTATCAATAATGATGTAATCGTATTTTTTCCGCAGCATTCCCAGAAATGCGGCAAATCGATCAGAAGAGAAAATATCCGCCGCATTCGTTTGGGACGTTTCGCCAAGCATCACGTCGAACTTCATATCGGGCAACGATGTCAGCGCCTCATCCAACGTAATATCGCCAAGCATGACGCTCAAAAACCCGCTTTTCTCGGGAATGTCGAAATACTCACTCATCACCCGGCGGCGGATATCACCTTCGATCAACAGCACATTCTTGCCAAGCCCAGCCAGATTCTGCGCCAGTGCAATTGATTGTGTCGTCTTGCCTTCGCCCGGGATGGACGATGTTGACATGATAACTTGCGGCGCCTTGTCCAGATTGGCCAGCAAAAGCGATGTGCGCAGATTGCGAATGGCCTCTGCCGCAGCCGAATTCGGTTTTTCCTTTAAGTAAGTAAGAACTTTTTTGCGACCACGTGATGGAATCACTGGCACTTGCCCGATAACCGCGTAACCCGTCTTGGCCTCCAAATCCTCCGCGAGACGGAAGGTGTTTTGCGAAAGTTCTCTGAACAGCACCAATCCCGCGCCAACAAACAGGCCCAAGATCAACGACAGCATCAAAACCATAGGCTTGCGGGGGGCGGAGGGATCATTTGGCACCACAGCATTCGATAGGATGCGGCTTTCGGCCTGTTGCAACCCCTGCTGAACAGATGTTTCCTTCAGGCGGCTGAGGAAGAATTCGTAAATCAGGCCGCTTGCATCCGCTTCGCGCTGGAATTGCTGCAGCTGGACCAATTCATCTGATTGTGTGGCGATGCTGTCAGATATCTGGTTGATAGACACTTCAATAGCATCCAGCTGCGCAATATATCTGCCCCGTTCCAATTCAGCGCGGGTCAGAATCTCACCATATCTTGTGGCAAAAGCATCAGCCGACATTGCGATGCCATCATCAGTGAGCAGCCGGGTCAGCTCGGCAGTGTCAGCCGCTTCTACCATCTGTATGGTATCGCCTGTTTGCAGCGCCGCATCCAATGTCGCCACGCGTAGAACCGCTGCATCGCGAAGCGCGGTGATGTCTGCCTGACGATCACGCAAATCTTTAAGTTGTCGATTGAGCGCGATAAGCCCCTCTGGACTGATAAGATCGGTGTTACTGCTAAAGTCCTTCAGCTGGCCTTCGGCGGTTTCAAGCTCGATCTGCAGGTCAGCCACGCGCTCGGTCAGCCATTCGGTTGCCTGTACCGTCTTCTCAAACTTCAGGGTGATCTGATCTTCGATATACAGCTCTGCCAACCGGTTTGCGATTTGCGCGGCCTTCTGTGGGTCCTGACTGACAACAGAGATACGAAAGACATAGCTTTGGCGAATATTCGCAACCGACACGCGGGCCAGCAGCGCATCCACAACCGAATCTGTAATCGCTTCTTCCGAAGCCGCCCTGGGTGTCGGAGTTTGACCAAAAATGTTTTCGGTAACAAAACCTGCAATTGCGTTTAGCGAAAACGCGGATGGTGTGCGAAGCCTGGAATTGAACTCGGGATCCTGCACAAGACCAAGGTCACTGACCACTTTTCCCATCAATCTGCGGGACCTCAGAACCTCCAGCTCTGTGTTGATAGCGACTTGATCGCCGGGCAGGCCGGACACAACACTTTCGATGTCAACAATCTGCTCCTGCCGACTTTCCAGCGCCACTGTTGCGTTGGTCGTATACATCGGGATCGCGATGACAAAAGCGTAATAAAAGCCCGCCATCAGCGCGATCAACCCACAAAGACTGATCCACAGCTTTCCGCGCCAAAGCACGGCAAACAACTTGCCTAGATCAATTTCATCACTGCGTGTTTCTGGTTGCGGTTTGATTCCGCCAAGCAAGTCATGTGAGGCATGCGTCATTCATTCGTCCCGCGTGATATTTCGCTCTTCCTTCACACATGAATGGCAGGAAGGCAATATTTCGACTGCGGCGCAGGCGATTGGCGCTTTCTCGCAAACTCTACCCCCGCGCGAATATTAGGGCTGTTCAGTATCGCGCTCTATCGCTAAAAAGACTTTGGGCTATCAGTAAATATCAAAAGGCAAAAAGTTAATGCAGCGACTGCTTTCTATGTCGCGGTCTAAGAAGAAAGTTTTCTTCTTAGCTGCTGATACTTTCATCGTTTGCGCCAGCCTCTATCTTGCTGTCGCGTTGCGGTATGGGAATGTTTTTCCAGTCGAAATGCTCGGCCAGTCTTGGGCATTGTTATGCGTTATGGCCATCATCGGGCCACCGATTATCGTGTTCTGCGGTCTGCATCGGATCAAATTGCATGCCATTGAAAGCGCCGCGACAATGCGCATCGCGCTGACAGCCGCCGCACTATCACTTGCCGCAATCGTGGCGAGCTATCTGCTGAACCTTTCAGGTCCGCGATCAGTGCCGCTGATCTTTGGTGCGCTTTTCTTTCTGTTGGCTATGTCTGTGCGCGTCTTTGGTCTCTATGCCCTTAAACAGTTGGGCGAACGCAATGCGACCTGTCTGCCGGTGATTATATATGGTGCGGGCGCCGCTGGCATTCAGCTTGCGTCAGCGTTGCGCCAATCGGTCGAAACACGCCCGGTACTTTTTGTCGATGACAACCCCAACTTGAACAATATCATGATATCTGGTTTGCCGGTGAAATCCCCGAAGGAACTGCCCCAACTGATCAAGAAATACCGCGCCGCACGCGTTTTGCTCGCTATTCCGTCACTGTCGGATCAACGCAGAGACGCGGTATTGGCAGAACTCAAGGAATTGCCAGTCGAAGTGCAAATCCTGCCATCCTTTATTGATCTTATGACCGGGCGCAGTCTGGAGACATCATTGCGGTCTGTGGCCCCGGATGAATTGCTTGGGCGCGACAAGGTGGATCTCGATATTCCCGAAATTGCGGCCGCCTATGCGGGCCGGGTTGTCATGGTCACAGGGGCGGGTGGGTCAATCGGCTCAGAACTCTGCCGTCAGTTGATCAACTGTAAACCGTCACGC
This sequence comes from uncultured Paracoccaceae bacterium, assembly GCA_947489445.1. Lineage (GTDB taxonomy): Bacteria > Pseudomonadota > Alphaproteobacteria > Rhodobacterales > Rhodobacteraceae > Yoonia. The sequence goes on along the minus strand of CANLDN010000010.1, from coordinate 77,004 downwards.
ATCGTGCTATTCGAACACTCTGAATACGCGCTCTACTCTATTCAAAACGCGCTTTCAGACGCCGCACAACAGGCGGGCATTCCAATCACCGCCCGGCTCGGATCTGTCACGAATCGGGACAACGTCGCCCGTGTCGTGTCCAACGACAAGGTCGAGATCATTCTTCATGCCGCCGCTTACAAGCATGTGCCTATGGTCGAAGACAACGAAGTCGAAGGTGCACGAAATAATGCCATCGGCACCAAGGTTGTCGCGGATGTGGCGCAACAGGCTGGCATCGAACGCTTCATCCTCGTCTCGACAGACAAGGCGGTGCGCCCGACCAATATCATGGGCGCAACCAAGCGTATGGCAGAACTCATCGTTCAGGACATTCAGACACGGGCGGATGAAACCAAATTCGCGATGGTCCGTTTTGGCAATGTGTTGGGATCTTCTGGGTCGGTTTTGCCGCTTTTTCAAAAGCAGATCGAAAATGGCGGCCCGGTGACTGTGACGCATCCAAATGTGACACGGTTCTTCATGACCATTCAGGAGGCGGCAAGGCTTGTACTTTTGGCCGGGGCCTATGCAAAGGGGGGCGACGTATTTGTCCTCGATATGGGCGAGCCGCAGAAAATCGTCGATATCGCCAAGCGGATGATCCACTTGTCGGGCCGTACCGTCAAAAACCCGGACACAGGTCATGGTGACGTCGCAATTGAAATCACAGGGCTACGTCCCGGCGAAAAACTATACGAAGAACTGCTCGTCAACGACACGTTGGCGGCGACACCACACCCCAAGATTTTGCGGGCCGAAGAATTGCCGCTCAGCCAGATTGAGGTCGCGACACTTCTGCGCGACACGCTCTTTGCGATCAATAATGGCGATGCTGCAGGACTGCGGCGCATCATTGAAAGACGTATTGACGGCTATCATCTGCAAGATCGGGAAACAGTCACAGCCTGATCCGGCGGCACGTCAGGTGCTGATAAATTCGCAGGTCTGCGGCGCGATATAGGCCGCAGTCAGACGGCCCGTCCTATGCGCACCTGTGTCCACCGCAATCCGGCTATTGGCGTTGAAGGGTTGGTCGACAATCGTATGACCATGCACAACACAGATGCCATCCTCGCGCGGTGATTTCAGGAACGCCGGATGCCCCCAAAGCATGGTCTTTGATCGTTGCGTCTGAGGCGGCGCATCAGGGTCCATCGCCGCATGTGCGCACCACACATTCCCGCTATGCCATGACAGCGGCAAATCCACCAACCAATCCAGAACTTCTTTTGGTATTGCGGCTTCAAGCTGATCACAGGCCTCCATCGCCCGATCCGGGGTCGGCTTTTCCGCAAGACCCGTGATGCCAAAACTGGCCAGCGTCGCCAGCCCGCCATTGCGCAACCATCTGGCGCCACGATCCAGCGGGTCGTCGATGAACTCACACATCATCTTTTCATGATTGCCCATCAGGCAGACAACCTGATCTGGCCGTCTTTGGGCCACCTCGTAAAGAAAGCGAAGCGTTTTCGCGGAATCGGCCCCACGATCAACATAATCACCCAAAAAGACGATTTGCTGATCTTCGTTCGGATCAATGCGGCTCAGGAGGTCCATCAACAAATCAACCCTCCCGTGTATATCGCCAACTGCAAAAAACGGCGCATCTGGCTGCAATACATTGGCGAGGGTCTGTTCTTGATCTGGTGGAGGTGTCGCGCGCCGCCGCCCGGCAAGCGCGTTCAGGAATTGTCGCAACAGATATTTCTCCCCGGGGGCCAAATCATGATTGTCCGCCGCAAACACTACACAAACGCAAGCGGTCAACCCAGCACAACATGGTGCTTTTCGCGTCATTCCGCCAGATATTTGTGATCCCGGTCAAAGCATTGTACTGCCCCGGATGACTGGATACGGTCACGCGAAAATACTGTTGGGGACATGATGTCGAAGACTCCAAAGACCGACGCGAAAGGACAGCGGCATCATATATTGGGCGGCGGTGTCATGGCGCTATTGCTCGCACCGATGGCACAGGCGCAAGACAGTGCAATCACCTATGGGGCGTATGGCACGCCCGGGTTGATCGACATGCCTACAGCCCAAAGCGCAGCTGACGCCGAATTAGCTGCAACCATCAGTTATTTCGCCGGAACCACACGCAACACGCTCAGCTTTCAGATCAACCCGCGCCTGTCTGGAAGCTTCCGATATACGCGCATTGAAGATTGGATCATCGCAAGTGGCAGGGACAACTATGACCGATCCTTTGATCTGCGATATCGATTGGTCGATGAGAGGCAGTTCAGACCAGCAATCGCCATCGGCCTACAGGACATGATCGGAACCGGCATCTATTCCGGGGAATATGTTGTCGCGACAAAGCAGGTCACGCCATCCGTCGGGCTAACCGGGGGCATCGGCTGGGGGCGGCTCGGAACATATGACGGATTTCGAAACCCATTGCGGTTCTTTGGCGACGATTTCGAAGAACGCGACGCAGCCACAACCGGCCTTGGCGGGCAGCTCGAAACAACAAAATGGTTCCGCGGTGATGCGGCATTCTTCGGCGGTGTCGCCTGGCAAGCGACGGATCAACTGACCCTGAAGGCTGAATATTCGTCAGACGCTTACATCCCGGAAACGATACCCGGGCGCGACTTGTTTGAACGCGAATCGCCGCTGAACATCGGCCTGTCCTATGCCTTTTCCGACAGCGTCACGATGCAGGCCTATTATCTATATGGGTCTGAACTGGGTGCAGCGCTTAACTTCACGCTCAACCCAAAAGAACCCGTCGTAAATGGCGGTCTGGGTCAGCGCCCCACACCTGTTTTGCCTCGCCCCCCAAATGCGGCGCGCTCTGTCGGGTGGACCCAACAACCAGACGCCCCTGATATTCTACGTGACAGCATGCAACGGCTGCTGGCAGCCGAGGACATGATGCTCGAGGCGCTAGATATCACCCCGACAACCGTCACCGTTTTGATCCGTAACGACACCTATATCGCCGGGGCCGAAGCAATTGGGCGCACCGCGCGTATCCTGACGCGGGTCATGCCAGCTTCGATTGAGACATTCACCATCGTTCCGGTTGTGGGCGGCGTGCGGGCAGCGGCGGTCACGATCAGTCGCACCGATGTGGAAGCGTTAGAGTTCGAGCCAGACAACGCATGGAAATCTTACGCACGGGCGCAAATCGATGACGCAGCCACAATCGGCACTGGGGCCACCTATGTCGAAGCGTTGTACCCAAACTTTCAATGGCGCCTAGGGCCCTATATCAGCGCTACATATTTCGACCCCACCAGTCCGGTACGCGCCGATATTGGGATTGAACTATCCGCCAATTATGCAATTGCGCCCGGACTGAAGATTTCGGGGGATATCCGCAAACGATTTGCGGGCAATCGCGAAGGCGAACCTGGATCAGGCTCCACCCTCCCGCGGGTTCGGACGGACGGCCCCGCCTATCTGGCCGAAGGTGACCCCGCAATCACGCGCCTGACAACCGCTTACCAATTCAATCTGGCACCTGATTATTATGGGCGTGTTACGGGCGGTTATCTGGAATCAATGTATGGCGGGGTATCGACAGAGGTGTTGTGGAAACCCGTACAAAGCCGTCTGGGTATCGGCGTAGAACTGAACTACGCAAGAAAACGCGATTTCGACCAACTCTTTGGGTTTCAAGACTATGATATCGTAACCGGCCACGTGTCAGGATATTACGATTTCGGGAACTCGATACATGGTCAAATTGATGTCGGGCGGTACCTTGCGGGTGATTATGGCGCGACATTTACGCTTGATCGTGAATTCGACAATGGATGGCGCGTTGGCGCCTTTGCGACATTTACCGACGTTTCATTTGACGACTTCGGCGAAGGATCTTTTGACAAAGGGCTGCGCATTTCCGTGCCCATCGGGCATTTCATCGGCACACCCACCAAACGGGTTTACCAGACCACGCTGCGCCCACTCACCCGTGATGGCGGCGCACGGCTTAACGTAGAAGATCGATTGTATGAGACAGTCCGCAACTATCATGAAAGTGATCTGCGCGGCGGTTGGGGCAGGTTCTGGCGATGATATTTTCTCGGATACACATTGCCAGCGCTGCCTTGTTCGTTCTGACAGGTTGTGGAAACAGCACAGGTGACTTCGATCTGGTGAAACAGATCTGGACCGGGCTGTCCGCGCCGGAGCAGGCGACATCAGAACAATTGAACATTGACACACTCAGGGCGACGCTTACACCCGATGTTTTGGCGCAAATCGATGGGCCCTTGCTACTCGTGCAGATACCATCACGGGGCGAAGTCGCTGGGCTAACACGGGTCGGTAGCAATGATGGTATCGACACTTTCTTGACGTCAAACGGCGTGAGCATCAGCCTGCGTGACGGAGCGGTCGTCGCAACCCGTGGTTTAGGTTTTGACCTGATGACGGCCGATGTCACGCAACCGCTGGCAGCGATCAGCGGGGGTCAACAACAAGCCGTGCGCATCCACCGGTATCTGGACGGCGAAAATCAGCTAATCGCGCGCAGCTTTATATGCACATATTCGGTTACGGCGGCCCGGCGGGTTGTTGAAACATGCAAATCACCAGGCACAAGTTTTGAAAACGAGTATGTTGTTGATAGCAATAGAGTAATTACTTCGTCGCGTCAGTGGATATCCCCCGAAATCGGGTCGATATTGACCGAATTCTTCGAATGAGCCTGCGATCATACCGCATATGGTCGCTTCGTGCCTTCACACGCCATTTACAACGATTGCGGGTGATGTATGATGGACACAACTGAAAGTATTGATAGGAATCGCAGACATGACACGCATCGTTGCACTAGCACTTGCCTCGACATTCATCGCATCAACTGCAATGGCACAAGAAACACCACCACAATCAGTGGTAGTGCAAGCTAATCCAGTTGCGACCGCACAAGGGTTGGGCGCATTGGGTACAACCACAACTCTGGCAATTGTTGGTGGCGTAGTGCTCGTAGGGATTCTCATCGCAAGCGGCGATGACTCGTCAAGCTCAACATCAACAACAAACTAAGCCGCCAAGCATAGTTTTGTTATGAACAGGCAGGCCTTAACTGGCCTGCTTTTTTAATTGAGGGTTGCATAGAAACGATGCTGATCACAGCATACGATTGCGCCATTTCCCGTATTTGAGGGTTTCAATGCTAAAATGGGTCTATGGGATTGTGGCAGCGGTCTCGTTGAATGCGTGCGGTGTGGCCTACGTCTCGCCGCAGGTGAACGCGGCTGACAATAAGGTGCGCGTCGTCCCGCTGACATCCGAAAGCCTGCTGATCGCAAACACAGCCACCTACGCCCCAAAGCAGATACCCGATGTGTTCTTCCAAAACGCCGGTAATCGCTCGGGATTGCGCGGGGCTGGCGCAGTGCCACCACCCAGCCTATCCGAACAACAACGCCCTGCGGCACTCACAACCCGCCTGCCACCCCCGGCAAGCCCCGGACCCTACCGCATTGGCGTCGGTGATGTCGTACTGCTAGCAACAAAAACAAGCGGCGGAACCGTCGAAGAACTGACCGGATTATTGGCCGCCCAGAACAGCCGCCAAGGCTATACCGTGCAGGATGATGGCGCGATCGCCGTGCCTGACGTCGGACGCATTGTGCTTGACGGGCTGACGCTGGAAGAAGCCGAAGCACAGCTTTTCCAAAGCCTTGTGGAAAACCGGATCGATCCCACCTTCAGCCTCGAGATTGCAGAGTTCAACTCCAAGCGCGTATCGGTCGGTGGAGCGGTTGCCAATCCAACGGTCGCTCCCATCACGCTCACTCCGCTCTATCTGGACGAGGCGATCACCCGCGCAGGCGGCATTGCAACACCAGACGCTGAATTTGCATCGATCCGCATCTACCGCACCGGCAATCTTTTCCAGATCCCGCTGACAGAGTATCTACGCGAACCAAACTTGCAAAAGACCCTGCTTGTCGCCGGCGATAGCGTGTTTGTAGACACGGCTTTCGAACTGGACAAGGCGCGCGCCTATTTCGAAGAACAGATCACCTTGGCGCAATTCCGTCAGCAAGGGCGCGTGCAGGCGCTTGCTGAACTCACCGCCGAGATTGACTTGCGCAGGGCCGCGCTGACCGAAGGACGCACAAATTTTCAGGAACGCATCACCCTCGATGCGGTAGATCGGGATTACGTGTATCTGACCGGTGAAGTCACCCAACCCGGCCGCTTCGCGATGCCCTTTGGCCGTCAGACCACCTTGGCCGACGCGCTCTATTCCGATGGTGGTTTCTCAAGCGAAACAGGAAACCCGGCGCAAATATATGTTCTGCGCGGATCAGAGGCGGATTTTGGCGCTGTGACCGCGTGGCATCTGGATGCGCGCAACGTAACCAATCTTATACTTGCGACACGGTTGAATCTGCTGCCCAACGACATCGTCTTCATCGCCGAACAGCCCATCACACGCTGGAACCGCGTCGTACAGCAACTGGTACCGTCCCTGATCACATCCGGCGCGTCCATTGCCGCCAACTGAACGTTTCACTTGGCTGGGGTTATTCAGGCAGGTGCGAAACATTTGAACGGGCTTTTTGGTTATTTGCGCCGCCGCGATCAGACCGATATGCCAAGGCTGCCGCGCAAAAGGTCAAACATTCAGGTTACGGTGTCCGCATTATGGCAGCGGCGTGATGCGCACGGATGAACGTGGTACATGCTGCGGCCCAATGCCACTGCCGCGCCTGCCAACACATCGCGGGCGGCGGACCACAATATTTCATGCAGATGCCGAACGAAGATTTTCACTTTACCAAGGGCACATCCAAAGCATTCACCTGGCGGGATCTGCCCAACGCCGTTACCCGCGAATTCTGTGCCGATTGCGGCAAGCACCTGATCACACGCCGCCCCGGCCCTGACCATATTGTACTCAAAATCGGGACGCTTGATGACCCCACGGCCTTCAAGGGTCCCAAGATCGCGATTTATTGCGAGGGTCGGCAGCCGTTCCACTTCATCCCGGACGGCCTGCCGGTGTTTGAGACCCTACCAGATCGGTAGGGTCTCAACGATTACTCCGCCGGGATCGCCTGTTCTTCGACACTCAACGGATGCGGCAGATGCACCAGCATCTCCTTCGGGCAAATCTGTAGGAAATTGCCCTTCTCCACATCCCAATGCTGCAACAGATCGGCAGCCTTGCGGCTTCCCGTCTCCGCGGCGTGTTGTTCAATCAGCGCCTTCAGCTGATCATGCCAGTGGTCCACGGTCACCGGACAAGTCACCAGCGTTTCCATGTTGATCAGATCAGCAGCCTCGCCCTCAGGATCATAAAGATAGGCCATCCCGCCCGTCATCCCGGCCCCGAAATTAGCACCAATCGACCCCAGGATCACGGCAACACCGCCGGTCATGTATTCACACCCATTGGTGCCGCAGCCTTCAATCACCACATGCGCACCGGAATTGCGCACGGCAAACCGTTCCCCCGCACGACCCGCCGCGAAAAGGTACCCAGCCGTCGCACCATACAAAACAGTATTCCCGATGATCGTATTCTCAGACGCCACCAGCGGGCTGACCATCGGCGGACGCACCACAATAATGCCCCCCGACAGGCCCTTGCCCACATAGTCGTTGGCATCACCCGACACTTCCAGCTTCAGCCCCGGGGCGGCAAACGCGCCCAGCGATTGCCCGGCAGAGCCGCGCAGCTTCACCGTCAGGTGATCCGGCTGCAGATCATTTCGCATCCCGAAATTCTGCACGATATGGCTCGACGTGCGCGTCCCGATCGTGCGCAGCGTGTTCTGCACCGCATAATCCAGCTGCATTTTTTCCCCATCATTCAGGAACCGGGCGGCATCCTGCACGATCTGTGCATCCAGCGTGTCATCGACCGGGTTGCGCGGGCGGCTCCGGTCGTAATGGATCTTGTGCGCCCCATCGACAGTGATCAGCAGCGGGTTCAGGTCCAGATCGTCCAGATGGGCCGACCCGCGCGACACCTGCGTCAGCAGATCAGCACGGCCAATCACATCATCCAGCGACCGGGCACCGATACTCGCCAAGATCTCACGCACTTCGGTCGCATAGAAGGTGATCAGGTTCACCACCTTCTCGGCATTGCCGGTGAACTTCGCGCGCAGCGCCTCGTCCTGCGTACACACACCCACCGGGCAGGTGTTCGACTGGCACTGGCGCACCATGATACAACCCATGGCGATCAGGGCGGCAGTGCCGATCCCGTATTCCTCGGCCCCCATCATCGCCGCCATCACGATGTCGCGGCCCGTGCGCAAACCACCATCTGTGCGCAGCGTGATGCGTTCACGCAGGTTGTTCATGGCAAGCACCTGATGCGCCTCAGTCAGACCCATTTCCCATGGCAAACCTGCGTATTTGATCGACGTGCCGGGGGATGCCCCGGTGCCGCCATTATGCCCGGAAATCAGGATGACATCGGCCTTGGCCTTGGCAACACCAGCGGCAATCGTCCCAACACCGGATGACGACACCAGCTTGACCGTCACCTTACAGCGCGGATTGATCTGCTTAAGGTCATAGATCAGCTGCGCCAGATCCTCGATCGAATAGATATCGTGGTGCGGCGGCGGTGAAATCAGGGTCACACCTTTGGTCGAATGGCGCAGGCGCGCGATCAGGTCGGTCACCTTCATCCCTGGCAATTGGCCACCCTCACCGGGCTTGGCACCCTGGGCGACCTTGATCTCCAATTCTTCACAGGCGTTCAGATATTCCGCTGTGACGCCAAAGCGACCGGACGCCACCTGTTTGATCTTGGCCGACGGGTTGTCGCCATTGGGTTCCGGGTGGAAATGTGCGGGATCTTCCCCGCCCTCACCTGAGTCCGATTTCGCACCGATCCGGTTCATCGCCACGTTCAGCGTCTTGTGCGCCTCCGGGCTAAGCGCACCCAACGACATGCCCGGCGTCACAAACCGCTTCCGAATGGCGGTGATGCTCTCCACCTCTTCAATCGGCACAGCCGTCCCAAGGGGTTTGATCGCCAGCAAATCACGCAAATGAATGGGCGGGTTGGATTGCATCGACTTGGAATATTGCTGCCACAACGCATAGCTCGCGTTATTACACGCGGCCTGCAACATATGCATGGTTTGGGCTTCCCATGCGTGCTTTTCACCAGACCGGCGGGCTTTGTAGAACCCGCCAATTGGCAGCACATCGGTGCCGCCTTTCCAGCCGCGCGCATGCACCTCTTCCAGCTTGGTCTGAATACCAGTGGTCCCGATGCCGGAAATGCGCGAATGCATCCCGGGAAAGAATTCAGCAACCATTGCACGGGACAGGCCCACAGCCTCGAAATTCAGCCCCCCACGGTACGATGACAGCACCGAAATACCCATCTTCGACATGATCTTCAGCAGACCGGCATCAATCGCCGCGCGGTAACGGCGCATCGCGTCGGTCAGCGAGCCTTCGATCAGGCCGCGCCGCACACGGTCCGCGATGGAATCCTGCGCCAGATAGGCATTCACGGTGGTTGCACCGCAGCCGATCAACACTGCAAAATAATGCGGATCAATACACTCAGCCGACCGCACGTTCATCGAACAAAATGTGCGCAGCCCCTTGGCCGTCAGCCAAGAATGCACCGCAGATGTAGCAAGGATCATCGGCATCGGCACACGTGTTTCGGACTGGTGTTCATCCGTCAGCAGCAGATGGCTGGCACCCGAACGCACGGCATCTTCTGCCTCTTCCCGGATACGCGCCAGCCCCTTGCGCATCGCATCAGGCCCGGCCTCAAACGTACAATCGATAAAGGCCGCACCATCACCAAACTGGCGCACCATTTCATCATATTCAGCGTTGCCGATAAACGGGCTTTGCAGCACCAGAATTTCGGTCTGCGAACTATCTTCGTCCAACACGTTCTTGAGATTGCCAAACCGGGTCTTCAGCGACATCACCCGGCTTTCACGTAGCGAGTCAATCGGCGGGTTCGTCACCTGGCTGAAATTCTGGCGAAAGAAATGCGACAACGGGCGGTAGGTCGTCGACAGCACCGCCGACGGGGTATCATCGCCCATTGAGGCGATCATTTCCTTACCGTCCTCGGCCATCGGGGCGAGGACCTGCTCCAGTTCCTCAATGCTGTAACCGGCAGCCACCTGCCGTTTACGCAGCTCCTCGCCTTCGAACAGCGGCACCTCAGGTATGTCGATCAGGGAGTCATTGAGGTTCACAACCTTGCCAACCCATTCGCCAAACGGCTGGGCAGCCGCCAGTTTGTTCTTCAACTCCGTATCGTGGAACAGCTTGCCCTCTTGCATATCCACGGCAATCATCTGGCCGGGGCCAAGTGCACCTTTTTCAACCACTGTCGCTTCGTCCACCGGCACCATGCCCACCTCGGACCCGGCGATCAGCAGACCATCACCTGTCACGACATAGCGCAGCGGGCGCAGGCCATTGCGGTCCAACCCACCGCACACCCAACGGCCATCGGTCATCGCCAATGCGGCAGGACCGTCCCAAGGCTCCATCACAGCGTTGCAATAGGAATACATATCCTGCCAAGCCTGTGGCATCTCAACGGCCTGCTTGGACCAGCTTTCCGGCACCATCATCGTCTTGGCCATGGGCGCATTGCGGCCAGCACGCACCAGCACCTCAAAAACCGAATCGAGCGCACTGGAATCTGACGCGCCCGAGGGCACAATCGGCTTGATATCCTCCGCCTTTTCACCAAACGCGCTCGACGCCATGCGGATCTCGTGACTGCGCATCCAGTTCACATTGCCCTTCAGCGTGTTGATCTCACCATTATGGGCCAACATGCGGAACGGCTGGGCCAGCGACCACTGCGGAAAGGTGTTGGTCGAATAGCGCTGATGATAGATGGCAAAGGCGCTTTCGAACCGGGCATCCATCAGGTCGGGGTAAAACTCGGCCACCTGTTCGGCCAACATCATGCCTTTGTAAATCACCGACCGGCAGGACAGCGAACAGATATACATGCCCGCGATCTGCGCCGCGGCGACGGCCTTCTCGATCCGGCGGCGGATGATGTAAAGCTGACGTTCGAACGCCTCTTCGTCGATATCCTTGTCACACCGGATCAGGATTTGCTCGATCTCGGGCCGGGTCGCATTCGCCTTTTCACCCAAGACATCATTGTTCACCGGCACATGGCGCCAGCCATAGATATAGTGACCCATCCGCAGCACTTCGGATTCAACAATCGTGCGGCAGCGTTCCTGCGCACCAAAATCGGTACGGGGCAAAAACACCTGACCGACCGCGATCATCTTGCCTTGATCAGGCTCGTGACCGGTACGGCGGATCTGATCCTCAAAGAACGGGACGGGGATCTGCACGTGAATACCCGCGCCATCGCCGGTCTTGCCATCCGCATCCACAGCACCACGATGCCAGATCGCCTTGAGGGCATTGATGCCCTTCTCGACCACATCGCGCGACGGGGCACCATTGATCGCCACGACAAGACCCACACCGCAAGACGCATGTTCATCATCGTCGCGATACAAACCATTTTCAGCCATCCACTCACGCTTGGCTTCTTCGGCCGCGACCCAGGATTGATCATAAGTGGTCATGGATAATCTCCTCAAAATCAGGGGCGGATGAAATCGCTACCCCGCAGCCATGCTTGGGCCGTGTGCTCAGAAATCCAGGCTCGCCCGGAAAGATAAATTCGACGGGGGCATCATTGCGATCAAACGATCCGTTCGGGGTCGTAATGACACCGGTGCCGGACAGAAACATGCGCCAATTACGGCTGATGAACTCATTGCCCTGCGAACGCCAAATCTCGTTGCCCGCCGCGTCATAGGCGGTGATGTCATAGGTCGTCTCAGCCAAGGTCACGTCATCAATCGTGATCTCGCGACCGGTCAACGTATCCTGACCCACAAACCGGGTTTCGCCGATCTGATCGGACAGGGTGCGAAAATCGTAATCGTCCACGCCGGTCTCGATCAATTCAGACAGCGAAGCAGGCTCCACAGGGCGGCTTTCAAGACGTTCCGAATGCCCGCTCAAGGCATGAAAACTCGAAATCCACTGGGCTTCATCGTCAATCTCACCGGCATAAGTCAGACCCTGTTCGTCCAGACTGACGCGGCGCTGATGACCTTCGGGATCATTTTGGCAAGTGAAATGATGCTCCACCTTACAGCTGGCACCCTGCACGGTCAGATAGGCATCACATCCCGCCGGCAATCCAAAAACGGCCGGGCCATCCTGCGCGGCAACAGGCCCCGCCAGCAGAGCGAAAAAGACAACGTATCTCAAGGGCGATACCCCGTTTCCAATTCATTACATTCATATGTCGGCACGGCGGAAAAGAACCCGGGCTCACCGGGATAGATGAACTCCACCGGGGACATGTCGATCACCTGATCGGGGGTCGCGGCATCCCAGCTTTCACCAAAGAAAAACAGACGGTGTTCTTCGCTGACAAATTGGCGACCATTGCCCGCTTCAATCTCATTGCCATCCGCATCCAACGTACGGCCCTGATATTCGGTGTTCAAAAGCGTCTCACCATCAATCACCGTCGTCTCACCGGTCAGCATGTCGAAACCGACATTGCGTTCGGTCCCGTCATCCGTCTCCAGCGTGAAATCCCAGGTATCAACCTGCGTTTCAAACAGCTCTGTCAGCGACGCGGGGTCGGGCGCGGGCGTCTGCAAGCGTTCGTTACCGCTGATCTTATAGCTTTCGATCCACTGAAACTCGGCATCCACCTTTTGTACGCTGAACACACCGGCCTGACTGATCAGCGCAATCCACTGATCACCCGGATTGTCGGCTTCACAGCGCCAGACATTGACCATGACGCAGCCCTTTTGCTGCACCGTCAACGTCGCTTCGCACCCTTCGGGTGCCGCAAAAGTTTGCTGTGCCGCCACAGGGGTGGCCAGCACAAGCGCACCAACAATCATAAGAGGTTTCATCATATCTTAACCCTTCAGGTCAGTGTTGTTGACGTTTGGTGTCGCGGCATGTGTACAACCATGCGCATGGTTTCTGCATGGTTTGCGCATGGTTTGCACATCACTCCGCGGCGACCGTCGCCGCCTGCCCCAGATACTCCAGAATTGCGGCGGCGCTGTCACGGCCATCGCGAATGGCCCACACAACAAGCGAGGCACCGCGCACGATATCACCAGCGGCATAAACGCCCTCAAGGCTGGTGGCACCGGTGCCGAAATCCGCCTTGATCGTCCCCCAGCGGGTCACGTCCAGCCCCTCAACACCCCATAGTGCTGGCAGGTCCTCGGGCTCAAAGCCCAGCGCCTTGATCACCAGATCAGCGCCTTCAACATAGTCAGCACCTTCAATTAACTCCGGTGCCTGACGGCCTGTCGCATCCGGCGCACCCAAGCGCATCTTTTGCACCTTTACGCCCGTGACGGGATCGCCCTCAAACCCATCGGGGGCGGACAGCCAAACGAACTCGACACCCTCTTCCTCGGCATTTTGCACCTCACGCTGCGATCCGGGCATATTCGCGCGGTCGCGGCGATACAGACATTTCACACTTTCCGCGCCCTGACGCACGGCGGTACGCACACAGTCCATCGCCGTATCGCCACCGCCGATGACGACGACCCGCTTGCCGATGGCGTTCAGCTCACCACTGTCAAATTCCGGCACATCATCACCAAATGACTTGCGGTTGCTGGCCGTCAGGTAATCAATCGCGTTCACGATCCCATCGGCGTTCGAATCTGGCAAGTCCCTTGTTTTATAGACACCCGTGGCAATCAGGATGGCATCGTGCTTGCCGCGAATGGCGTCAAACGACAGGTCCTCGCCGACATTGCAATTCATCACAAACTCCACGCCACCATCCTCAAGCTGCGCCATGCGCTGCATGACGATATCTTTTTCCAGCTTGAAGCCGGGGATGCCATAGGTCAGCAGACCGCCACCGCGATCATAGCGATCATAGACAGTGACTTGCACACCCTGACGACGCAGCATATCCGCAGCAGCAAGGCCACCGGGGCCGGCGCCGATGATACCAACGCTTTCACTACGCTCCACATGGGGGCGGATCGGCTTGACCCAACCCTGTTCAAACGCGGTATCGGTGATGTATTTCTCGACCGACCCAATGGTGACGGTGCCATGGCCGGATTGCTCGATCACGCAATTGCCCTCGCACAGGCGGTCCTGCGGGCAGATGCGGCCACAAATTTCCGGGAATGTATTGGTCGCCTGACTGATCTCATACGCCTCTTCCAACCGACTTTCGGCGGTCAGGCGCAGCCAATCGGGAATGTTATTGTGCAGCGGGCAATGGGTCTGGCAATAGGGCACGCCACACTGCGAACAACGGCTCGCCTGTTCAGCGGCCTTCTCACGTGCGTACTCTGCATAAATCTCGCCAAAGTCTTCTTTGCGTAGATTGGGCGGGCGCTTCTCTGGCATCTGCCGTTCCACAGCAGTAAACTTGAGCATCTTTTGACCAGCCATGGCTATCTCTCCCATTTAGCGAGGCGAGCCGCCTTTTAGAACGACAAAATCAAAATGAAAAGGCAGTATTACTGACCTATTATAGTGAAATTCACTCTCGCGATAGGTGAATTGTGCCAGAATCCGAAAATAATAGGTCCAATATGTGACCTATATATCCTCTTTCCCCTATATCTTAACACTTTAGGTTAGCCGAACCGAATCAACTGGACGAACGGAATGACCACTTTCAATCTCCTTCTGATCGCCTTGATCCAGGGTATCACAGAATTTCTGCCGATTTCCTCCTCTGGACATCTGATCCTGTTGCCATCCTTGACCGGCCTGGATGATCAGGGCCAAATCATCGATGTCGCAGCTCATCTGGGCACGCTTTGCGCCGTGATCCTCTACTTCTGGCCCGATGTGCGTCTGGCGCTTTTTGGCACCTTTCGCCTGCTGCGCGGCAAGATCGACACCCAAGGCGCATTCCTCGCGCTCTGCCTGCTCATCGCCACAATCCCCGTGATCCTGTTCGGTCTTTTCCTGAAATTCACCGGGCTGTCAGAGGCCATTCGCGGGATCGCCATCATCGGCTGGACGATGATCATTTTCGGTGTGCTGCTCTACTGGGCCGACCAGACGGGACCCATTGAAAAGACAGCAGAGAAATGGACATTGAAAGACGCGCTTCAAATGGGGGTGTGGCAGGCCATCGCCCTGATCCCCGGCACATCCCGCTCCGGCATCACCATCACCGCCGCCCGCATGTTGGGCTACACGCGCACAGATGCGGCACGCCTGTCGATGCTCATGTCGATCCCCACAATCATCGCCTCTGGTGCGTTGCTCAGCCTTGATGTGATCGGCACGGCAGACGCGGGCGCCCTGCGTGATATCGGGATTGTCGTGGCGATGTCATTTGCCGCCGCATTGGCCGCACTGACGCTCATGATGCGGCTGCTGCGCGCCGTCAGCTACACGCCTTATGTCATCTACCGTTTGGGATTGGGAACAATTCTGCTTTGGATCGCATACACCTAGGTATTCTTTAGGTTTTTTGCAGATTCCTTGATCGCATCATACTGCCCCGAAGGCCGGAAACGCCATAGATAATCCGGCAAAACGGCTTCCATCGCAGTCGGGTGAATGCCCAGCGCATCAAAGCCTTTGGCCCCATCAGAAACCACATTATCAACGGCAAGGTTCAACACCTGATCCTTGGTCACCGGACCCTTGATCAGCCCCAATGACAACGTCCGCGCAACGCCAAACCCAAACGCCATCACCCGTGCAGCCCAGAAGGGGATATTGATGATCAGACGCCTGCGGCGGATCACCTCCAGCATGATCTGCATCAGCTCCCGGAAGCTATGCGTATCCGGTCCGCCCAGCTCGTAAACACCGCCAGCAGCCTCGCCCAAAATACCTTTGACAGCGGCAGCCGCGACATCATCCACATAGACGGGTTGGAACCGGGTATCAGCGCCAACAACAGGCAAAACAGGGCCAAAGCGCGACATGCTGGCAAAGCGGTTAAAGAACTGATCTTCCGGTCCAAAAACAATCGAAGGGCGCAGGATCACGGCGTCAGGCATATGCTGCAAAACACCCGCCTCTCCCGCTGCCTTGCTACGCGAATACATACTTCTGGCAGATGCATCGGCCCCAATGGCAGAGACATGGACCATCCGCGCGATGCCCATGGATGCAGCAATGCGCGCGATCCGTTCGGGCGCCTCAGCCTGCACCGCATCAAAGGTGTTCTTGCCCACTTCATCCAGCAAACCAACACAGTTGATCACCGCATCAGCGCCTTCTGTCACGGTAGCCACGCTCGCGTCATCGCGGATGTTGCAAAACACCGGCTCCACCTGGCCCACAGCACCGTAAGGGCGCACAAACATTGCCTCGTTGGTGTTGCGCACGGCGACACGGACACGCCAACCTTCCTTGGCCATACGGCGGGCGACATAGCGCCCGACAAAACCGGAACCGCCGAAGATGGTGACAAGTTTGGACATGGACAGGCCTCTTGAATATGCAGGCCACGTTTACCCGGCCCCCAATGGCCAGACAAGGCGCAATCCTGCGAATTGCAGGACGCCACACGTTTTTCGTCTCGAATCGCGTTGACAGAGCGACGAACCCGGCTTACATCCCGCGCTCACGTGACCTGCCCAGGTGGCGGAATTGGTAGACGCGCCAGCTTCAGGTGCTGGTGTCTGTATGGACGTGGAGGTTCGAGTCCTCTCCTGGGCACCATTTACCCCGAACATAGATGAACATATCGACCTGTAAACATTGATGTTTTTGGTGATATCTTCAAACGTTTTGACCATAACTGAACATACGATACACCCAATGGCACTTTCAGACGTAAAGATCAGAAAAGCAGAGGTTCGGGGCAAACCCCATAAGTTATCAGATGGCGGTGGTTTGTTCGTACTGGCTAAGCCAAACGGTTCGAAGCTCTGGCAACAGAAGTACCGTCATTTCGGACAAGAGCGTTTGCTATCCCATGGGCGGTACCCGGAAGTTACCTTGGCCCAAGCCCGCAAGAGGCGCGATGAGGCACGCACGCAGGTGGCGAACGGTGATGATCCTGCCGTGCAGAAGCGTCTCAACCAGATCGAAGCAGAAACACAATCACGCACAACCTTCCATCTCGTTGCCGAATAATACCTGCACGTAGTCGCAAAGGATGAGGGCACTAAAACACCTCCGCCATTTATGATGCCGCATGGCGGCGGCACGGCGCTTTACCCGCTCCGCCTGTGTAGATACTGAGTTTTCCCAGTATCTGATACCGGACACGCCCATAGATTGATCTGATTGGGCGAACCACAACACTCCCCATACATTGGCTGCAAAATCCTGAGACGTCTTTGAGAGAAATCTCATGGCGTGCTTCAGTTTGTCATTTAAATGAACGAGGAAGTCAGATGTCCAACGTAATTCGCAATGATGAAACGAACCCGCCCGCCGATGAGGCAAACGCAGCAGACAACTTCAAACAGTTTCTGGACCAGGCGATGCTGGCTGGCGAACGGCAAGGAGCGTTTGCGACCGTTGCGGAGGCACCTCAAACCGGACAGGACGGCCCGATAGAATATGAGCCGGGAGCAGCCCCCACCGGAGGGCTTCCTGGACCAACGGCGACGCCACCTCCGCCTGTCGAAGGCGGCGAACCCAAATACACCATTGATGACCTGCGTGATGCGGCTGATGACGCTGCTAACACTGTTATTAACGGTGCTGGGGATGTGATCAATGGCGTTCGCGATACCATAGATAATGTTCAGGATGCTATGTCCGGCGACGCCGTGTCTGACGTAAACCCATACAGCGCAGTTCCCGGTGAGATTGTTGAGGATGCCCTAAACGGTTTTGTTCTTCGAGGGTCCTTCAAGTTTCCGATTGGAAGTGGGACCTTGCTTGAATGGGGCCATCCGACAGGCAAAACCATTAACAACATTATGGATGGGGTGACTGGCGATACCGCTTGGGAAGACGTCGAGATCCCGCTTGGTGGCCTAACAGCCAAAATCAAATACGGGGATTTGGAACGGCTGAGCGGCCCGTTCTCAGCTTTGGGCGAAGCGGCCACGCAAGCCCTTGCGCAACAGCAGAGATCAATATTTGTAAATAACGATGCATCCCAAGAAAGCGCGATCTTTATTAACTTCGCTGCCGAGGATATCGCAAATATATTTATGGCGACGACAGGAAACGGCCCGGCGGGAAGCATCCCGGAGATTGCAAAGCAGTTTGCAGACATCATGATGAGTGGTGATGACGCCGCGATGACAGATGCCTTGGTATCATCCGCCGAACTCTTGGCAAACTCGAAAATCGGTTTCGACACGGGGTTTGCATCCCCACTAGACTGGGGGCCGGACAGTTCATCGACGCGAGATGACTTAGGCGGACTCACATCGACAGTAACCGGGCCAAACAGTAGGCGGGTCCCCGGGTTTAAAAATGACGATAACATGATCCCATTCACGCAAACACTTTGGCGGATAGGGGCCCTTCTGGAGGCCCGCGAAAACGGGTCTATTGTTGCGCCTGAATTCAATTTTGGCATTCTTTCTCAAAAGCTCATTTCGGGTGATTTCGGCGGCCTTGGGATTGCCGGTAATGCGCTGAACTGGGACGTCCGGGCGATTGCGATGGGTGGATTTTCCGTCAAGCACGACACCGATACCGGTAATGTCTATTTCGTTTCACCTGCTGGCGGCAGCGTGGTGCTGCGTCAGGGGACAGAGGCGTATGACGCGCTGATCAACCAGAACGGCGGCAATCTGGATGAGGCGCTTGGTAGCATAAGCCAAGCGGAAATGGACGCCTTGAACCCGGCGGAGGTCGCCAACCTGATGAATCTTGGCGAACAGGTTGCCGACCAGATCATCGGATCAGATAACACCTTTGAAGGTGTGGTTGATAAATTCACGGCCGTGGTTGACGCCATGGGGCCAATTCAAGGTGCTTTCCAATTCGGTGAAGACATTGGACTTCTCACCCCAGAAACAACTGCTGCCTGGAATGTCGCCGGAGCTTTTGCCCAACTCGGCGCGCCCCAAGCGACGGCCGCTTCTATCATAGGTGCTCTTGGCGTTACGGTTAACTCAATGGGTGAGGCATCTGAGGAAAGGAGAGGAGCAGAAGAGTTTTCTCGCGAGATCCTGCCGGTGCTTGGTTTGACAGAAGAGTCAGTTTCAAACTGGAGCGAAACAGATCAGCAAGCACTCTTTGAGATCCTGAATGGGCCGCGTACCCGCGCAGAACGACGAATGAGCCGATCAGAGGCGCTCGGTCGCCGGATCGAACAAGCGCTGGTCATGGTCGAGCAAAGTGGCGATGGTAAGTTGATCCCATCAATCGGTGAAACTGGGGTGTTTGGGGACCGCACCTTGTTCGGTATTTCTGCTGAAACGCCACCATCGGTTGCGGACCTTGCGCAGATATGGCCGGAATTGTCGCTGCGTGCTGTCAATAATATGGTCAGAGATTTGGGTGGAGATCCCTTCACGTTTCTTTCTGAAGCGATGAGGTTGGGTGAGACTGGGCTTACCGATTTTGACTTTGACGCAACAAACGACCCAGATGCCGTTAAACTTGGTGCCCGCTATATCTGGCATAACGATGCCCCCGAATTCGTCGCCGCCCGGGTCATATTGGACGCGGTGTATAAGGACGGTGACAATTACACAGCGCCGTTTGGCGTTAACATCCCAGACTCTTTCAGGAATACAAAACAACTTGGTCGCTATATGGACCAGCTCCAGGTGCAAGATCCATGGACATACGGGCCTCGCCTTGAACAGGCTGTCGAAAAGTTGATCACGTTGGGTGTTCAAATGCCTGAAGGCGCAGGGGTGTTTGGGGTGGCATTCCAGAGTGTGTATAACGAACGCGTAGCCGAAATTGCCGAGGCGGGTTTGGAACTCCCCCACGACCCTGAGTACGACGGTTTTGCCGATGCAGTGGAGCTTCAATCCTCGCTTCCCGGAGACGATACATCCGTCGCTGACTTCTGGTCACCGAGCGGCGATCCGACGATTGTTGCAGTCGCAGGTAAAGGGTTCGCTGCCTTGCCGAATGCCAGTGCCGTACCGCTCGCACCGGGCGGCGGGTCTGACGATCTCCTTGACGGTTTGCTGGATCAGGTTCTTGAACCAGGCAGCGACTCCGCCACCCTTGATCAGCTTTTGGACGGCATCCCGCTGTCAGACAGGTTGGGCAATTCCGATACGGACCTTGCAGCACTGAACGAACGGCTTGGTACCAATTTCAGTGCCGGGACCGATGGACAAACATGGCTGGATAATGTGCAATCCACTGATGTTGCGCAAAACCGCGGCGTTGATCTGGCTGATCAACTATCACGCGGCGGTATAACGAACCTGACCGACATTCTGGGCGTGCTCGACAATGGCAGTGATGCCGCCGGGGTGACCGTCGTCGCCGATATCGGCGGTGAGGCGGTCCGCGTCACCCCAGGTGGCGTGCGTGTCTATTCGGATGCAGACGGGCGTGCAGAATTCGCCATCGGCTCTGATCAGTCAGGGCAGGATCAATACGTATCCATTTTTGACGATACCGGTCAGATCACATCGACGACATCGCTTGAGGATGCGCCAGAAGATGTGCGCGACCGTTTGGGGCTTTCTGGCGATGCACCACAGCCAGAGCCCGCGCTTCCGCCGGTGGAGGAACCCAGCACTGTTCCAGATATCGCGTCGACGCTGGATCGGTTGTCAAATCTTGGTTTGTCCTTTGCGACACCAAGCAGCACGCAGCCTGGCCTGACACTGTCATCAGAGGTTTTGAACGCGAACATACCGTCGTTCAACATTGATGATCTGATCTCCGGTGGGGCATTTAGTGCGACAACATACACACCGACAACCAATATCCCGTTTCAACCCGTTACAAGCGCTTCGGACGCTCCTGCAGCCGCAGCCTCGAACGATACCTTCTCCCTGACGGCGCTCAGACAGTCCCAACTGGACGGCTGATCCACCGCCGTCTGCTTGTCGGCCTCCGGTTCCTTGAGCCTCTAAAAAAAACAGCCCCCTGACCCCGGGTGGCCGCCACACTTGACCAGTTGCCGCCTTTTTGCGGCATCAATCAGTCTGCTGCGATATGTATGATCATGCGCATGGTTTCCGCATAGCTTGTGCATCGGTGATACGAGGGCTATTCCGACGGCCATGCCCATCGTCTTTGACAGCCTTGATGCGATCCTGAACCATGGGTTTGACACGGTGATCGACGTCCGCTCGCCAGCCGAATTTGCGCTGGATCATGTGCCCGGTGCGATCAACCTGCCCGCCCTTGATAATGCCCAGCGCGCCGCCGTCGGCACCATGTATAAGCAAGTCAGCCCCTTTGATGCCCGCAAGGTCGGTGCGGGCATGGTTGTGCGCAATATAGCCGATCATATCGATGGCCCATTGGCCAGTAAAACAGGGGCTTGGCGTCCGTTGGTCTATTGCTGGCGGGGCGGTCAGCGGTCGGGTGTTTTTCGCACGATCCTGTCCGAGATCGGTTGGCGGGCCGAGACTGTTCAAGGCGGCTACCAGACCTTTCGTCGCCTTGTGAACCGCTATCTTTATGATCGCCCGCTGCCTCACCGGCTGGTCCTGCTGGACGGCAATACGGGTACGGCAAAGACGGCCATTCTGCCCCGGCTGGCGGCACGTGGTGTGCAGGTTCTGGACCTTGAAGGGCTGGCCTGCCATCGCGGTTCGCTCCTCGGTGCGATGCCCGGCGGGCAACCCGCGCAAAAGGCGTTTGAGACAAATTTAGCTGTTGCGTTACAAGGGCTTGACCCAAGTCTACCAGTGGTGGTGGAGGCTGAAAGCAGCAAGATCGGTCGTCTCACATTGCCGCCATCGCTATGGCAGGCAATGCTGGCTGCGCCCCGTATCGTACTGAACGTGCCGTTGGCCGCGCGCGCCACTTATCTGGCGCAAGCGTACCGCGAAGTGATTGCCGACCCGCAAGTTGTTGCTGATCGCTTGCGCCCGCTGCGCCGCGTACGTGGCCATGCGGTTGTGGACCGCTGGGTTGGCCTGTCGCAGGATGGCGCATTAGAGGATCTGTCGCTGGCCCTGATGCAGGACCACTATGATCCCGCCTACGACAAATCCCGTCGGATTGATGAACGCGAGGTGATCAGGGTCGTTGAGGCTGCCGCGTTGGACGATGCTGGCCAGGAACGGGTGGCCGATGCTGTTGTGACTGCTTTGGAGCCGTTTTGAGATTGCGGCTACATACGCAGGCCCAAAACTCAGCCGGTGAGCGCGTACGCATTGCCCTGCATCTCAAGAGTTTGGATTATGAATATGTACCCATTCCCGCATTGGAGACCGATGCGTATCGGGCAATTAATCCACAAAAATTGATGCCGACCCTCGAGGTGGACGGCGCGTTCTTGGCCCAATCCCTCGCGATCATCGCTTATCTGGAAGAGATGTTTGCAGAACCCACGGTACTACCAGCGGACCCCATGAAACGGGCACAATCGCGGGCCTTTGCCATCGCCATCTGTGCAGAGCTTCATGCACTGACGGTCAAGCGGGTACGCAGGCGTTTGCCTGTCGCGGATGCACAGGAATGGTACCGGCATTGGACTGCAGAAACACTTGGCGCATTGGAGCGGCAATTGCAGCAGCGGGTTGAGGCCCACACTTTCTGCTTTGCGGACTACCCGACAATCGCAGACATCGCGCTTGCCCCACAAATGGCCAATGCGCGTCGGTTCGGCTGTGACCTGTCCGCTTATCCCACATTGATAGATATCGATGCGCACTGTCAGGCGCTAGACGCCTTTCAGGCAGCGCGACCAGACCGGCAGCTCGACTATCGCGACGGTGGTTAGTCGCCGCCCCGAACCTTGACCAATTCAGAAACTGATGCGCTTTGCGGGTCGGCATCTTGCCGTAATCCGAACTCAACACCAGCGCGGTCAGCATCTTGTTTGTTCTGACTGACCTTCCAAGTGCCGGTCAGATCAGTGATCGCAATCTCGAACCCGACCAGAGCCCGCAATTGCCGCGCCACGAAATCATCAGGCGCGTCTGATACGGCCCATGGCGCCGGGCGGTGACTTTCCTGCTGATCAGTCAGGTCGTGCAGGTGCGCCATCAACCAATCGGTGTCGCGTATGAACCGGAAGGTGCCTCGCGCATGAACCACGACATAGTTCCAGGTTGGCACGACTTTCCCGTGCTCTTTCTTGGACGGAGACCATGATGGGGTGATGTAGGATTGCGGGCCCTGAAAGATGGCCAGCACCTCGATCGGCCCATCAGCGTGCCGAAATAGCGGGTTCGCGGCAGCGAGGTGCCCTTGCAAAATGCCCATGCCATCCATCTTTAGAACCAACGGAACGTGATCCGCCGACAGCCCGCCCGTCGCTGATGAAACGATCGTCGCGAAAGGATGCGCGCGCATAAGATCATGCATGATATCTGGGCGATCTTCGCGAAAGACGGGTGGTTGAAACATCGGTTAGCCTTTGGATGTGGTTCTGATCGTTCTTTCTGCGGTTATTTCACCAATGATCACTGCGGGGTAGCCTGCAATCTGCAGTTTACTGACTAGCGTTTCAGCAGTTTTGGCTTGAACGGCAGCCAGCAGCCCGCCAGCGGTTTGGGGGTCATAAAGCAACGGGAAATCTGGGCCAGTGATGTCCCCTGCACCCATCTTGTTGTCGTCAAAAATGGTGGAGCGTGTACCGCGTTCAGACAAGTCGCTGGCGCCTTTCATCAGGGGAATGGCCCCAAGGTGCAGCACGGCCCCCGTGCCTGAGGCGTCGCAGATCCCGCGCAGGTGCCCGACAAGACCAAAGCCTGTGATATCTGTCATCGCATGAGCCTCGGCGAGTATTTCTGCCGCTTTGCCCTGGGGTTGGATCATGTGGCCAAGGCAAGCGATCACATCGGCCCCACGCGCCTGACCGGCCATTTCGGCAGCCATGATTGTGCCGCTGCCGATTGGTTTGGTAAGGATCAACGCATCACCGGGCTTTGCACCCTTCAATGTGATGGGCGTTTTCGTCTGGCCGGTAATGGTGAAACCGATCGTCAGTTCATCCCCCAGCGATGTATGTCCTCCAACGATCTTGGCACCTGCGTCTGACATGACTTGCGTGGCCGTTTCCATGATTTCTTGCAAGGTGCGCTGTTGCAGATGCGCTGTCATGCGCGGCAGGATGATGTTTGCGGTCACCGCTTGCGGCTTTGCCCCCATGGCCCAGATATCGCCCAGCGCGTGGATCGCCGTGATGCGGGTCATCAGCACCGGGTCATTGGTCAGCGCACGCAGGTGGTCTGTTGTGATGATCTGACCGGGCTGGATCTGGGCCGCGTCATCGCCAAAGGTCTCTGTCAGAACAGTCTGTAAGGCGGCGCGCCCGACCTTGGCCCCACAGCCACCGCACATCGGTTTGTCACCCAGCGCCTCGGCCATGCCAAGTGCGGTCGTACGCGGCGGTTTTGGCGCGGTCATCATGGTCAGATCTTCGAATTGGTTCATGAATTTGCGGTCGATGTGGTCTTTAAGCTTCCACAAAAGCGTGCCTTGCCGGGCCGTCCCAAATTTTTCCGCAAGTGCTGATTTTTGACCCAATGAGATCAGCTTGAGGTAGTCGCGCTGCGGCTTGTAAGGTCGCAAGGAACCGCCCGACAGCACGGCACGCAGGTTGTCATATAGCACAGGTGCCTCGCGGACCGCGTAGACACCTGCCTTGGGCCGGGGGTCAAAAGATAGATGCGCGCAATCGCCGACGGCAAAGATGTTAGTGTCACTGGATTGCAGGTTTGCGTCCACGGTGATGAAGCCATCATGCAGGTCCAGCCCTGTATCGCCGATCCAATCGTGGGGTTTTGCCCCGGCGGCCCCGGTAGTGAAATCACTGCGGACGGTGCGTCCGTCTTTCAGCACGATGCCTTCGGCAAAGACTTCGGACACCTGCGCGTCTTCGATGATTTCAACATTTGCAGCGGTCAGTGCGGCCAGCATTCTTTGCCGGGCGGTGTAGCCCAGCGCAGTCAGGACCCGGTTGCTTTCGATCAATTTCACGGTGGGGGTTTTGTCGCGCAGGGCATGGGCCATAGCCATCGCAAGCTCTGCCCCCGCGACCCCGCCGCCGATGATGGCGATTTGCGGGTCCGTCGTTTCATGCCGGAACGCATCCCAGCGCGACGCGAAAGTACCCAGCGGCTTGGCAGGAATCGCATGGGCAGTGAAACCCGCAATGTCGGGCATCGCAGAGGTGATACCAACATCAATCGCCAGCGTGTCATAGGCGATGGGCGGGCGGCCCGGTACGGTCACGGTTTGCGCCACCCGGTCAATGCCCGTTGCTGCCCCATTGATCAGTCGGGCACCGGCAAAACGGGCGAGTTTGACAAGGTCGATATCCAGCTCATCCCGTGTGTAGTGTCCCGCTACAAAGCCCGGCAACATCCCCGAATAGGGGGCCGTGGGCCCGGGGTTGATCACGGTGACGCGCACACCGGGCAGCGGGTTCATCCCCCATTTGCGCAACACCAGCGCATGGGTATGACCGCCGCCGATCAGGACAAGGTCACGGGTAAGGGGGAAGCTGTTCATGGGGATGTTGTAGCCGCGGTCAGGTCAGGGCGAAAGCCACTGCCCGGCCCAGTTACGGACACGTGAAAAACTGACACGCCGGTGGTCATCCCCCAGATGCACGGCGTCGATATGCATGATCTTGCAATGGACCACGGCAAATGTATCGGGGTTGGGGTCCTTGACGTAGTCCAGCGCATTCTCGATCGGCGCACCCGGTGGGGGCGTCACACCGTAGGATTGCTGCGAATGGTTGGGCACCCGCTCCCATAATGGGCGGACTGCCGGGCCTGATGCAATTTCAATCTCGGTCTGTAAGCGCAGTTGCAGCGCCTTTTCGGGGTGCCAGATATGCAGGGCCGCGCGGGGCGTGGCCTGAAGGCTTTTGACCTTGTCGGAATGCAGGTCAGTGTAGATCGAGACGATTGCCGCGTCGGTGTCCGCCCCGCGCAAAACTACGGTCCGCGCCTCGGGCCAGCCGTCAGGGGATGTGGTGGCAAACGTTGGCTGGCGCGCCGGGTGGCCCGCGTCAACAACGCCCTGCACCAGCATATCCCAGATTTCGGTGTGGATGCCGTCAAACGTCTCGAACCAGTTACTCATAACCTGTCATTTCCAAGTACCCCCGCCCTGTATGGCTTCCCGTGACTGTCACGGGCCCTTCCCAATAGGGGATTGATGTGGCCATCCATGCGTCTGGATTGATGGCGTTGACCGTTACGTTGACATTTTTTGCGGGCAGTTGCACCTGCCAGCGGATAGGAATGTCACGGTCGGCGGTATTATGCGTTTGCAGGGGTTCTGCACTGAACGCCCCGTCGGGAAAGGCTGTGGTCGTCCCGTCGGGCGCGATCCAGGTGGCAGAGGTGTAGCTGTTCCCGTCCGTCTGTTGCAGCCGGAACCCCATAAATTTGTTTCCGTCATCGAAGGATAGCGAAAACCAGTCCCAACCGATTTGGTTGTCCGATAGCGGCTGCGACGACCATTCCCGGTCAAGCCATGCGTCGCCAGTGACCGCGATGTTCCCTTCGGGCAATTGCAGCGTGCCGGAAATGTCGAAGAAGGGCTGCGAATAGTAGTAGGATGCCTGCCCTTCAGCGGATTTGACGGAATAACCATGGTCACCGTGAAAGATTAGCGGCCCTTGGGCTGTGAGCGTCATATCATAGGCGAAATCGGGCGCGCTGGCGGTCATTTGCAGCGTGTCCCAATCCCCTTCAAGCGTCCAATCGTCGATCCATGCCACAAACGGGTCGGCGATCACCCCGGCTTGCCCAATCCCTCCGCGCGCCAACCGTTCGGTGACATAATGGTTGTCGGGCGTGGTGACGGCTGCGTGCCCCATCCAGAATTGCGGTGCTGATTGTTCCCCTTCAGGCGCCAGCGCATTGCGAAACAGGGTCCATTGCAGCCCATAGGATGTGCCGTCACCCGATTGCAGATTTGCCGTCAGATACCACCATTCGATCCGGTAATTGTTATGGGCTCCATGATCATCCGGGAACATGAAGGTCGGATTTGGTTGGGGGGTACTGAAACCATCAATGTCAGCGCCAAGGCCAGCGAAACCCTGGGAAAATGTTGTCATAGGCCAAAGAAGCGGTGCCATCAGCACAATGATCCGCGCCCAAGCCCCTAAAGTGCCGTTTGCCAAGAATGGCCGTTTATCGTTCATTTGAAAATACCTTGAGCAGGTCGGCGGGCGGTGTTCTTGCCAGTCTTCGCGCGGGCCAAAGTGCCGCAAGCGCCGCCGCAAGAAGTGCGAAAACGCCAAGTCGTGCATAATCCATAGGGAATAGATACATGGGCAGCTCCCACCCAAAGGCAGCCACGTTGACCACGGCAAGCAGCGCCCAGGCAAGCGCAAGCCCAAGGGGAAGCGCGATGACCGCAGTAAGGACCGCCAGAAGGACCGCGCGCAAGAGTTCGAGTTTGCCCAGTTGCGCCCGTGTCATGCCCATCGCCCATGCGGGTGCCAGCTGGGGTACGCGCATCGTGGCCAGCGTCAGGAGGCTCATCAATATGGCAAAGCCTGCAACGGCAAGGGTCAGAATGTTAAGCGCAGTCGTGACCGTAAAGGTGCGTTCAAAGATTTGCAGCGATATCGCCTTGATCCCCGATTGATTGATGGTTTGGCTTGCGGCTATCCCGGTTTCAGCCTCCATGCTGGCGACGAAATCGGGGACCGCAGCAGGATCAAGCCGCAAACCAAAGCGTTGCGCGGTGACATCTGGATAAAGGGTCAGAAAGATCGGCTCATTGATCAAAGCCTGCCCGATGGGATTGCCATAATCACCATAAACGCCAGCGACAGTGAACGCGGCATCCAACAATTGTACCGTGTCGCCAACTTGAAGGTCTGCCCGCCGTGCAAGTTGTTCGTTAATCAGGATCGTCTCGCCCGCAAATGTCGTATCCCAGGGATCAGCGCTGCTTTGCAGGAATGTCCAGTTTTCCCTATAGGTCCGGTTGTCGCGCGCGCCAAAGACTTGCGTTGGTTGACCTGCGATTTCGGTATCAACAGATTGTATCGGCAAAATCGCCTCGACGCGCGGGGTTGCGTAGGTGATGAGCGCCGCAGTTTGAGCCGCTGTCTCGGTGCTGATGTAAAGCTCTGACGCGAGCCGCTGGTCGAGGAAGTCGGTAAAGGTGAGCCGGAAGCTGGAAACCATGGTCGAGACGCCGACATTGGCGGCCATGGCCAGAAGCAGCGCCATCAGCGCGAGTGACAGGCCGGGCAGCTGCTGGCGGGTGTCGGCCCAGAACCATTGGGCGGTGACGGATTTGGCAAGCGCGCTGGTGACCGCAAGGATACGGTCGAGGATCAGGGGTAACGCAAGGGCCGCCCCAATCAACAGGGCACCAAGCAGGGTGAAGCCGCCAATCAGGCCGCTGGCGGTGATCATCAGAATGCCAGAAGTCATCAACAGAAAAATGGCGGCGATGCCTTGGACTTTGGCGTTGCGCCCTGCGACCATCGCAAGTGCGCGGGGTTGGGCCGCAGCCAAAAGCGGCATCTTCGATAGCTTGTAAAGCGCGCCACTGGCCGCCAGCGCCGTACCGCCCAACGCGACGGCAAGGCCTGACAGCCACCAGGCGGGCCGCAATTGCAGCGTACCGGATACGTCCGACCCGTAAAGCCCGCGCAGGGTGGCGGCCACGTCGGGCAGCAGAAGGGCCGCGATGATGTAGCCAAGGGCAACACCGACGACCCCAGCGATCAGTGCAAAAAACATCAGTTCGGCGGCCATGAGAATGACCAGCCGTCGCAATGGCAGGCCAAGCGCACGCAGGGTGCGCACGACCGGACGACGTTGCTCGAACGCTAGTCCGATGGCGCCATTGACGATGAAAATGCCAACCGCGAAGGACAGCAGTCCAAAGGCGGTCAGGTTCAGATGAAAGCTGTCGGTCAGCCTGCCGATGTCAGAGCCACCCTGCGCTTGTTGTCGGGTCAGTTCGGGGGCGATATCCGCAAGATCCGGCCGGTTGATCGGCTGCCGTGGCAAGATGATCAGACTGTCGATCTGGCCTTCCTTGCCTAGCAGACCTTGCGCAACGCCAATGTCTGTGATGGCGGAACCGGGGGCGGTTTCGGGTGTAATCCGGACGGTCAACTCCGGCAATCGGGCAGCGACATCTGCATTGGCAAAAAGCGTATCGGTGAAGAAGCCGCTTATGTTGCCACCTTGACCCAGATTAACAGGGCCGATACCGCCTGGGGCCGTCAAAGGGTCAATACCAATGATCCGGACATCATCGAGGCGCCCTTGCACCACAGGGCTGACCAACCACCCGGCACGGCGGAGCTGGACAAAGGTGGATTGATCCATCGGCTGACCATCGCGCCGTTGCAAACGATCGTATTGGCCCTCGCCTAGGGTGGCGGCAGCGGCGTCATAGCTGGCACGCGCTTCGGCATTGACCGCCTGAACACCCGACCACAATGCGGTTGCCAGCGCCAAACCAGCCAACAGCGTGAATAGCTGCAATGGATTTCGCCACCAATGCGACAGCAGCGCTTGTAGGGTGGCGCCTGTCATGCGACCTGCCCTGCGCGCAGGTGCAGGCGGCGTTGCATGCGCGCGGCGAGTGCCTCGGAATGGGTGACCATCAAAAGGCCCGCGCCGGTTTCTGTCACCAACTCCAGCATCAGGTCCATAACGGTGGCGGCGGTGCCTTCATCCAGATTGCCGGTTGGCTCATCCGCCAGCACCAGCCGTGGTTTGGGCGCCAACGTGCGGGCGATGGCGACGCGCTGTTGCTGACCGCCGGACAATTGTTCGGGGTATTTGCCAAGCTGCGGCGTCAGACCCATTCGATCAGCTAATATGGCCGTCCATGCCGGGTCATGCTGACCGGCAAGGCGCGCCTGAAAGGCAATGTTGTCGGCAACCTTCAAACTGGGGATCAGATTGAATTGCTGGAACACAACACCGACCGTACCCCGGCGCAGGTCAGCACGACCCGTATCGTCAAGCGCCGCGATGTCGGTGCCTTTCAGAATGATCTGACCTTGATCCGGTGTATCCAATCCACCGATGAGATGAAGCAGGGTACTTTTGCCACTTCCGGATTCGCCCGTAAGGGCTAGCGTTTCGCCCGCATCCAACGCCAGATCAATGCCGCGCAACACCTCAAATGGGCCATCGGCGGTGGCATAGGTTTTGTGAATGTCTTGAACGTTCAGTAACATGGATCCTCGCATCTTTCCCCTGACTTATCACACAACCGCGCGAAGGGAATGGACCTGCGACGATTACCCGCCAATCAACGCGATCGTGTTTCCGGCGGGATCAACCACACCCAGCCTGCGGGCGTAAGACAAGCGGGTGTCCCACGCGACCTGATGCCCGGCTTTGGTCAGCAGGTCCGCCATCGCATCCAGACTTGGCACGGCGAGAGTCGGTAAATCGCCGGGATCGGTGTCAAAGCTGGGGCTGATCCCGAAATAGACCCGGCGACGCCCCATGATGGCCCAGAACCCATCTTGTTCAGCAGGGTAATTGGGTGCGCGCATTTCGGTCATACCCATCAGGTCAAGGTAGAATGCGCGCATCTCAGGTTCGGACACGGGCAACATGGGAATGTGGATTTCGCGTGCCAAGGCGACCTGATTGGCCGCATCACGACCCGCGCTAAAGGCCATATCCGGCTTGCTACCGCGGCGCTGCATCTTGGCAAGCGCCTGCGCCTCCCAATCATGTGCGCCGCCGCCCGACTTACGCGCGCTGTTCCAACGGGAAATGAACAACAGCACAACCGCAAGCGCGATAATAAGCAGACCGGTCTGGACCTGATCCATGTGGCAATTCCCTCAAGATATAGGGCAGCGTTAACATTTAGCGCGTCAAAAGCTCAACCCGGTTGCCAACAGGATCAGTGGTGAAGAACCGCTTAACATCAGGCAATGATGTGTCCCAGTTGACGACGTATCCTGCGGTATCGAGCACGGTCGCAAGCGCATCGATATCGTGCACCACAAAAGCGGGATGCGCCTTGGTGGCGGGCATGAACGCTGGATCAACGCCAAAATGAACCTGTAGATCGCCCGCTGTGGCCCAGAACCCGCCGCGCTCTTGCAGCGGTGCGGGTTTAGGGATTTCGGCCAGGCCCAGCAGCGCGCAATAAAACGCGCGCATCCGGTCCTCAGCCCCCGCAGGCAGGGCCAGTTGAATGTGACCAAGGGACAGGATCATGTCAGTCACCACCCCCGTCGGAGCCGCCATCGTCCCAGCCACCGCCATGGCCGCCACCGCCGCCACGTCTGGTCAAAAGCCAAACAACAACAGCGCCGACCAGAAAAACGATCAATAAATCAGTGGTAAACAAGTCCTGAACCATAATACCCCCTTAATTGTATGCTATAGTATACAATATGGGTTCGTGAAGGCCGTTTTCAACCCTGTCGTGACCTCACGTTCCGCTGGTCAGCCGGTGCGACCCTTGTAAGATGGGCCAACAGCTAGGGAGGCTTCGATGACAGATATCGTGATTTTGGGCGGCGCACGGACGGCTATTGGTGCGTTTGGCGGGTCCTTGGCCGGGACCACCCCGATTGAGCTGGGGACTGTTGTGGCAAAGGCGGCGCTGGCGCGGTCGGGCGTGGATGGCGCACAGATCGGCCATGTGGCGATGGGCCATGTCATCAACACAGAACCC
Organism: uncultured Paracoccaceae bacterium; assembly: GCA_947489445.1. Classification (GTDB taxonomy): domain Bacteria; phylum Pseudomonadota; class Alphaproteobacteria; order Rhodobacterales; family Rhodobacteraceae; genus Yoonia. The sequence goes on along the minus strand of CANLDN010000010.1, from coordinate 45,273 downwards.
AAGGATATGTACGTGTCTCGTGTTGCGGCGATGAATGCAGGTGTGCCGGACACAACACCAGCGATGAACGTAAACCGGCTATGCGGGTCGGGCGTGCAGGCCATCGTGTCGGTCGTGCAATCCCTGATGCTGGGCGACGCAGACTTTGGCCTTGCGGGCGGGTCCGAAAACATGAGCCGCTCGCCCTTCATCCTGCCCGATGCTCGCTGGGGGGCGAAGATGGGTGATATCCGATCGCAGGATATGATGCTGGGCGCGTTAAATTGCCCGTTCGGGACCGGCCACATGGGCGTAACTGCTGAAAACGTGGCGGGTGAACATAATGTGACGCGGCAGGACCAGGACGCCTTTGCGCTTGCAAGTCAGGAACGGGCGGCGGCTGCAATCGCTGCGGGGCATTTCATGGATCAAATCGTGCCGGTGCAGGTCAAACGTAAACGCGAAATGGTTGATTTCGCGGTTGATGAACATCCCAAGGCGACAACGGCAGAAGCCTTGGCCGGGCTGCGCCCTGTCTTTCAAAAGGACGGGTCGGTGACGGCGGGCAATGCCTCTGGCCTGAATGATGGTGCGGCGGCGGTTGTGCTGGCAACGGCGGACGCGGCTGACAAGGCGGGGCTGACGCCAAAGTTTCGGGTACTGGGTTACGCCCATGCAGGTGTGCGGCCAGAGGTGATGGGGATCGGACCCGTACCCGCCGTGCGCAACCTAATGGAAAAGACTGGATTGTCAGTTGGCGATTTTGATGTGATTGAATCGAACGAGGCCTTCGCAGCCCAGGCACTGGCGGTATCCAAAGAGCTGGGGCTAGACCCTGCCAAGGTCAATCCCAACGGCGGAGCCATCGCGCTGGGCCATCCGGTCGGGGCCACAGGCGCGATCATCACGGTCAAGGCGATGTATGAATTGGAACGGACCGGCGGCAAACGGGGGCTGATCACCATGTGTATCGGTGGTGGCCAAGGTATCGCACTGGCGATTGAACGCATCTAATTCCCAAAAACCGACAAACTTCTGACGTGTTTCCCATCTAGCAACAATGCAAGGGAAAACCGTCAGGAGTAGCCGCGTTGAGAAACCGTAGAATACGTCCCGCCATCCGCCGCATGCTTGCGATATCTATACTGAGTTTTGGCGTTTTGCCACAAATCGCGGCCGCGGATGAAAAACCTGTGTATGATCAAGTCGTTGAGATTTTGGCGTCAGAGCGGGGCACGGTTCGCAAATGGGCCTATGCCCCCAAAGTGACCGTAATCCACGAAGGAAACGCGCAACGCGAAGCGATCACCGGGCTGGTAGATCTCGTCAATGGTCAGATCCCCAATTTCCCTGGCGTCGGTGCTGTCGAATTCTTTGATCTTAACCAATTTGGCCGTCGTGTGGCTGGCAACGCAGATTTCCGCATGCGGACAACTGACTTCAATGGCGTTGAGGGTTCCATCACCGGTGCCCGTTTCCGCGGAGAAACAGAAGCACAGGATATCTTGCTGACCGGCAATATCTTTATCTTTCTAACCGGATTAGAGAACGGGATCCTGTTTGGTGCGCTCACACAAAGCGAACAGCGTCTGGGCCGCCAGTTTGCTGAAGGCAGCGCGACACCCTGCTATTTCAACCTGATGTCACGTAATGACGAATTGCGCGCCGGGTTCATCTTTATCAACACCGATTATCCCAGCCTGCCGGTGACCGAGTGTCTTTATGAAGAATTTCTCCAGACATTGGGTTTGTTGAACGATTCAGCGGGATCATCCGTATTTACGTTCGATAACACCGCTGCGGTTCGTGAAGACAACATTGCTGATTTTCGGCTGCTTCAAGCATTGTACAGCCAGCAGGTCGCGGCGGGTGATCCGGCAGAGAATGTTGCAGATCTATATCTTAGCTTGCAGTAAGGCCGCATGGCGGATCAGGCGGTGGGGTAGTCACGTAGAAACACCCATTTGTCGCCTTCGGACAGATCAGCATCAAAGGTATAACCGCCGCTGTTGAACGTCTTGATCCCTTCCGCATCGGTGAGTTGGTTTTTAACGATATGCCTGGCCATGGCGCCCCGTGCGCGTTTGGCAAAGAAGCTGACGATACGGGGTCTATCATCCTTCAGTTCCATAAAGACCGGTGTGATGACGCGCAGTTCCAATGCCTTATGATCGGCGGCACCAAAATATTCCTGACTGGCGCAATTAACCAGAATATCAGTTTGAACTGCATCTGCTTGCGCGTTCAGGGCCTTGGCAATCGTATCGCCCCAATAATCATACAGTGACGAACCCCGGCGGGTTTTCAGACGGCTGCCCATTTCCAGCCGATAGGGTTGGATCGCGTCAAGCGGACGCAGCAGACCGTATAAGCCAGACAGCAAGCGCAGATGATCCTGCGCCCAATTCAGGTCAACATCCGACAGTGTTTTCGCCTCAAGCCCCTGATAGGTATCCCCGTTGAAAGCCAGAGCCGCTGGTTTTGTGGTTTCCGGTGCAGGTTTAGCTGCAAACGCCTTGAACCGATCACGGTTAAGACGGGCCAGATCGTCAGAGATACCCATCAACCCTTTGAGCTGCGTGAGTGTGAGGTTGCGCGCCGTTTTCGCCAACCTGATCGCATCGTCCTGAAACACGGGCTGGGTCGCCGCAACATCAACAGGTGCCATGTCAAGTGATTTGGCGGGCGAGACGACGACAAGCATGGGCTTTTTCCTTTTGATCCTGGCAAGGGATGTAACATGCGCACCAACGATGACCACCCCTCTGGTCTGCGACGAATGTTCGCCGTATCACTTTGCTCAAACGGGAGGAATGTCATGAAGTTATGTCGTATTCGAACCAAGGCCGGTTTGGTGCCTGCGGCCTTGGACCCCGCAGGGGATTTGCGTGATTTGTCGGAGCATGTGCCAGATATCGGCCCGGCGCAGATTGCACCGGACGGATTGGCCGCGTTAGCGGAGATTGATCTGCGAGGGTTGCCTCGTATTGATGGCACATATGCGCCGTTTCTTGACGATATCCGCCGCGTGTTTTGCATCGGTCTGAACTACTACGACCACGCCGCCGAGGTGGGGCAGCCAGTGCCTGAGCATCCGATTTTGTTCATGAAAGCATGCGCAGTGACCGGCGCCGACGATCCGATTATGCTTCCCAAGGGTTCTGAAAAAACCGATTGGGAGGTCGAGTTAGGAGTAGTCATCGGAACCACAGCACAAAACGTCGCAGACGCGGACGCACTGGATCATGTTGCAGGGTATTGTGTCGCAAATGACGTGTCAGAGCGCAGCTTTCAGTTCGACTATGGCGGGCAATGGGTCAAAGGAAAATCAGCCGATAGTTTTGCACCAGTCGGCCCATATCTGGTAACGCGCGACGAGGTTCCGGATGTGCAGAATCTTACACTTTCGCTCGATGTAAACGGCGAAAGAATGCAGACGGGCAACACGTCAACGATGATCTTTCCCGTCGCACAGATCGTGAGTTTTATCAGCCGCTTTGTAACTTTGCATCCGGGTGACCTGATTATTACGGGTACGCCGCCGGGTGTGGGTGTCGGAATGACACCGCAGCGGTTCCTGAAAGCCGGTGACGTTGTTGTCGCAGAGATCGAGGGACTCGGCCAGTTGCGTCAAGATGTCGTCAACTTCGGCGCTGCTTAGTTCAGTTGAACCTGCAACGGGTATTGTCCGTCCTCAAAGGGACCAAACAAGTCGTCGAGATCCGGATGATCAACAGGTTCGCCGGAGTAGTCAGCAACAAGGTTTTGCTCTGACACATAAGCCACATAAAAACTCTGATCGTTCTCGGCCAAAAGATGATAAAAAGGTTGATCCTTTTTGGGCCGGCTCTCTTCTGGAATGGCGTTATACCAAGCGTCAGTATTCGAAAACATTGCATCCACGTCAAAAACAACCCCTCGAAAGGGATGCTTGCGATGGCGCACAACTTGGCCCAGATGATATTTCGCGCGTGTTTTAAACATGATCACAAAACCTCTACCCCATATATGCGCGCTATAGGTGCAAAGTCCACGGTTGCGGCCCAGAAATAAAGGAAACAGTTTGTGAACATCACTGTGACAGTGCTGAATATTACGGCACCTGTTTTCCTGCTTGCGGCTATCGGATTTGTCTGGGTCAAGCTGGGTTTTGAATATCGTGTGCAGTTCGTCACGCGCATGGCAATGACGCTGGCCGTGCCCTGCCTGATCTTTACTGCATTAATGCGGACCGAGGTAGAGCCAGAGGCACTGGCGGCCTTATCGCTGGCGACTTTGCTTGGCTATGCCATTGTTATGGTTGTTTTTTTTGCCTTGGTGAAAGCGTTGCGACTGGATGTGCAAACATTCCTTGCCCCACTGATTTTCGGCAATACCGGCAATCTTGGCCTACCGCTGGCCCTGTTTGCATTCGGAGAGGTGGGATTGGGCTATGCCGTCGTCGTTTTCGCCATCATGGCGATCTTGTCTTTCACGATCGGGATCTGGATGGTGGCTGGTCGTGGGTCGCTCAAACGGGTCGTGCAGGAACCGTTGGTTGCCGCGACGTTATTGGGGGCGCTGTTCCTGTGGCAAGGATGGGAAACGCCTGAATTTTTGACAAATGCGCTTGATTTGATCGGCCAAATGGCGATTCCCATGATGCTGATCACACTTGGGGTGGCCGTGGCGCGGCTGGAAACAAACGCGATGACACAGGCTGTTTTTCTGTCGGTCATCAAGGTCGTGATCTGTGTGGCCGCGGGCTGGTCAGCGGCGGTTTTGTTCGGGCTGGACACTATTGCAGCAGCCGTATTGGTCGTGCAGTTGGCCACGCCTGTGGCGGTCACATCCTACCTGCTGGCCGAAAAATACGGCGCGGATGCGCAGCCTGTGGCCGGGTTGGTTGTCGCTTCGACCCTGCTTTCGGTGCTGACTTTGCCTCTGATCCTTGCATTTGTGATCTAAGGGCTGCGTCTTTTGCGTTCACAGACCGGTTCTGATCCGCTATTGTACAAAAAAAATAAAACATAGCGAGAGGCGTATGAGCAGTTTCTTTCGCGCGATGGTCTTTATGCTGGTTCTAGGCAGCTGTGGTGGTGGCAACTCGAGAGAGTTTTCAGCACCCCGCGATCTGGATAATGCGTGCAGCATCGTGTCAGAACGGCCCGAATATCTAAGGGCATTCCGTCAGGTCGAACGGCGATATGGGGTACCCGTACCCTCATTGATGGCGATCATCTATCAGGAAAGCAAATTCATTGGCGATAATCGCCCCCCGCATCAATATGCGCTTGGTGTTATTCCAGTTGGGCGGCAGTCATCAGCGGTCGGCTATTCGCAGGCCTTGGACGGCACGTGGGAAGAGTATCAGGACGAAATTGGCGGCAGCCGGGCCCGTCGCGATGATATCGTAGCCGCGACCGATTTCATGGGTTGGTACATGGTGCAGACCGTCGAAGAAACTGGTGTGCCTATCAATGATACCCGCAATCAGTATCTGGCGTATCATGATGGTCGGACCGGCTTTAAACGCGGCACATGGCGCGCCAAAAGCTGGCTGGTCCGGATCGCGGGCGAGGTTGAGGCCCGCGCAATCATGTACGACACACAGCTGCGCGGCTGTGGCAAGATCTAGCAGCAGTTGCGTACGCGCGGATCGTTTTTGCAGCAATCGGTCACAAGATAGCCGATCAATCCACCCATCGCGTCAAAGTTTACGCGGTAGATGATGCTGCGCGACACGCGGGTGGCCGTGATCAGCCCTGCATCTGCCATGGCCGAAAGATGGAAAGATGCGCGCGATGGTGAGCTGCTAACAGCCTTGGCAATATCGCCAGCAGGGGCGCCCGCCGATCCCATTGACACCAGATAGCGCAGGATACGCAGCCGGGTTTCCTGCGCGAGCGCGCTCAGGGCGTTGATGACCTGTTCTTCGTTCATATTTCAATACCTATTGAAATCTTATCAGAATCATTATATTTCAACCATTGTCGAAATATTGAAATGAGGAATATCTGATGGCAACCCAACTGGCAACATTGGACGATGTGGTGACAGTCGCGACCACTTTCGAAACAGGAAAGCCACTGATCTTCACAACCGATGAGGGGGATATCGGCCCGGGATATCACGTGACCGAATTGAAGCATCTGTCGGTCAACAGTATCGACTGCGGCGGGCGCATGTCCGCATGGACCGAAGCCCAACTGCAGTTGCTGGACGGTAACGCGGGTGGGCATATGAGCGTGGGCAAGTTTATTGGAATTGCAAAACACAGCGCTGCTGCGCTGCCGGAATTAGGCAAGGTGCCAATATCTGTCGAATTTGCGCCGGGTAATCGCGGTTTGCGCCGGTACCTGATTGACGGTCTGCATGAAGACCCAACAAGTGTTCGCGTGAAGCTGATTGAGGATGGGGCAGCCTGTAAGCCTCATCTTGATAAGCAATCTGGATGCTATTCGGAAAAAGCGGTGTGCTGCTGAACAAGAAAGGGCGGCCCGTCAGACCGCCCTTTTTTTGAATATATATATCTCGACTAGTTATTCCAATTGCGCATCTCGGCCCGAATATTGAACAGGGTGTCGCCAATTTGTCCGCCTGACACCAGATCATTCAAGATAACGGTCGTTTGCGTACCCAGATCATCGGTAACGATCCATTGACGTAGTTCGACGGGGTTGGCCGTGAACACCATCTGGATGTTGCCGTATTCGGGATTGTCAGGGTCCTGAGCCGTAATGGTTGTGGCAGTTCCATCATAGGTCTGGTTGGTCACCATACGTTCGTTTGTCAGGTCCACGTCACGCCGCAGGATGATGCTCAGCGGTGTCTGGTTCAGCGGATACCGATCAGGACCCGTGTTAGAGCGGGGGTCAAAAATCGCAAGCTGCCCGCCGGCTGCAAGCACCAAAGACCGCTCTGGCGGGTTGTACTCAAACCGGATACGCCCCGGGCGCTTGATGTAGATTTGCCCGGTCGACAATGTCCCATCGGAATTGATCTGGGTGAAGCCCCCCTGAGCCGTCTGCAGTTGATTGAGGTACTGCGACACCTGACCCAAGGTCAGCTGCTGTGCGGATGCCGCACCAGCATAAATAGCAAGCACCATAGCGAGGGCGATATATAAGATACGTTTGGTCATGTGCCTTACCTAAGTGACTGAGCGCGTATTTGCACCCGTTTGATAGGCATCACAACAGCATGTGATCCGATGTTAGGCGATATCACGCTGGATGTTTATCAATAGCGTCAGGCTGCAAACCTACAACAGCGCCCCTTAGGGCCAAATCATCACCATCACGAGTGAACGGGGGTCAGCGATATCAGCAAGCAGTGGCTTGCCCGTCCCGCCAAGATTGGCGCTGGCGGTCCGGGTTCACCGTGACCCCGGTAGATGAGGTAGCGAATGGCATCGACCAATGAAGGATAGTCGGGTGGAGTTTCGACGCGCCGTCATGATCGCACAGGATAAAGTTTAACATCCGCCACAACCCGGCTCAGTGTACCCTGCCCGCTGAATGGGTCGTCGACATTCAAGCCCAGCGCATCCGACCAGATCACGCTGGCGACCTGCGCGCTAGCGACGGCCAAGGGAGCAGCCCAGGTTTCTCCAAATGGCATGGCGACATCTATGTCACCAGCAGGGCCGATTGTTTGAACCCGCGCATTCGGGAATTGGCGCCGCAGCTCAGCGACCAAATCGGCCTCATACCGGGCGACGTGTTTATCAATGCTGGTAAAAACTGTGATAGCTGTGTCACTCGTCACAAAGGATTTCGGGCCATGTCGGAAACCCAGGACACTGTTCCAAATAGCAGGAATTTGGCCCGCCGACAGTTCCATCACCTTCAACGCTGCTTCACGTGCCGCAAAGGCAAGCGGTCCAGTGCCAAGATAGACGGCACGCTCGGGCGGCGCGCCTACGGCGGTCACAAACTGCGGTAGCAGATGGGACAAGCTATCGCCAAGAATGCTGCATCTGTCAGAAAACTTGCAAGGTGGGTCAAACAACGCCAGCGCGGTCAGGAGCATTGTTGAAAAGCTGCTGGTCATCGCAAACCCTGTATCATGCGTTATTTCTGGCAGAACAACGACGCGCTGTTTGGGGCCTGTCCGGACACGTGCCAGCGCTCCATCGGAATTACAGGTGATATTGAGCCACGGCGCTTGGGGGCAAAGCGCGTCCAAGGCGTCCAACGTGCCAATACTTTCGGCGCTGTTGCCTGAGCGTCCAAAATTGACCACCAACGGGCGACGACCTGTCAAATATTTATGGGGTCGACTTACAAGATCGGTCGATGGAATAGACCGGAACCACGGCCCACCGCGTCCCTCAACGCCGCCCACGAAGATATCGCCGATATAGGCACTCGTACCTGCGCCACAAAACCAAACCTCCGACGGGGCAAGGCTGGCAATCCATTTGCGCAAACCCCTGACATCCAGCTGCTGCCCCCAATCATGCCAAATCGCAGGTTGCGCGTGGATTTCACGCCAAGTCGCCCAGCGTGTCAGGGTTAGCGGGTCGGTCATGTCGTCTGTCTGACTTTCGAAAGGATCGTGGGCGCGTCTGGATCATGCCCCAACGCGGACCCCGCGTCGAGGATCAGGACCAATCGCACCTCAATCCACTATCGCGCGCCTTCTAGCATCTCACATTTGGATGGTTTTAACGGACCCAAACCTCAACACGGCTGTATGTGGTGTTTGATGCTTGACCTTCATAGCACGTGGCAGGAGCGACGCCGCCAAATCCAAATGACGTTAAACGCAGGTTGTTGCTGCTAACGACATCACCTGCATATTCCAGAAATGCGGCCTGCATGTCCGCCGCCGCTGCAGCTGATGCATCAATGGCAGCTTGTGTGCCACTTGCACTGGTCGCGAAGCCCACAAACCTGATCTCACGTCCTGCAAGGCTGTCATCCTGCAACGCATCTGCAAGCACATGCATCATGGCACGATTACGTGCCCCTTCCGGCCCGCTCGCGGCGCCACCGGACATGGTTGGGGACATCCGTTCAGCCTCAAACAGAATCTGAAACATGTCGGCGGCAACGGATTTTTCTGCATCATCAAAGCTGCCACCCAATATCTGACTAAGGCGGGCGTTCTTTGATGCCGCATCTTGCGTGACAGCGGTGTAGTCGATGAAACCTTCGCGAGATATCAAATCCTGTGCCATGTCGGCCGATGCAAAATCAAACAGCTCCGTCAAAAGTGACGTGTTGGGTGTACGATCATATGATGCCAAAACCGGGCGGATAAGCGGGTAATCACCTGATGCAATGTTGAAAGAATCGGGACGCACCGCAACGCCGCAAGCGCCGGCCACTGGTACGGTCACATTGTCTGCTGCGTTGCCGATGCTCACCACACTGATGCTGCCGGGAAACTGGTTGACCGACGATGCGATGCTGGCCTCATCTGCCAGCGTCAGGACGTTACCCGCAATAGATTTACCCGCAGGATCCATCACCAACTTGATCAATTCATTGCGGACAAGAGAGTTGACCGGCAACTGAAGCGGCAGGATTTTCTGATCAGGACCACCAAGTTCAGACCAATTGGCGATGTCACCGGCATAGATATCAGCCAGTTGTTGCATCGAAACGGAATCAACCCCGATGTTCGGAGCAATCACAACGGCAAAAGCCTTAAGACCTACCATCTGATGGCTTAACTGATTTGCAGTTGCCCACCCCATAGGCCCCGAAAACTCTGCCCTAGAGGATCCCTGAAGGGATATGGTCCCGATCGACAGGTCCGAAGCAGCGCCCGGAACGGCCGTGGTCAGTGTCGCAACTTCATTGCCAGTCTCGTTTTGCATATTGATCCGCCCCGCAGAGGTCAGATCAATCGTGGATGGTGACTGGCTTGCCACAGCGAATGCGCCTGCGAGTGTGCCATATAACGTCTCAAACAGCGGGTTATCAAAGCTGACAACGAAATCATCTTCGCGGTCTTCCAAGACAGCCGGTCCCGTGCCAGCCACGGCTTCAAAGTCATTTTGGGTTAGGCCAAAGTTGTTGTTCGCCAAAGTTGTCTGGCATCCGGCACCAAAGCACACAACTTCTGACGCAGGCACACTCACCAGCCCAACAGAGGTCACGACTGACAGCATCACCCCGTTAAAACCCACAATTTCGCCCTCAACACTGATGAACCCATCCGTCGAACGCAGCTCAACCGGCTCAGCGAACAAAACAGCGGGTGCAGCTGTGCAAAGCAACGCTGTGGCAATTTTTTTCAACATGGTACTTCCCGGCTCCAAAGGTGCAGTTCATTAACAACCACTACGCAGTCCTGCTTACACTTTAACATTTAGAACACCAAATACTGGCAAAACTTGGATGAACGCGGGCAAATCACCGCATTGTTTGGTTATCCGCAACAATCGTCATCACCCCTATTTGTTAACAATTATCGGCGTCAAAAACCGAACGCAACATACAACACGCATAGAATTGACACATTCCCCGGCGCGATGCCGCGGGGTCAAAACCTTGCAACTGCCTGTCTAGGAACCAGATTTCGGATATCGCTACCGCGATTCTGTGCCGGATTGCACATAATCTCCAACTCAGCTTTCAATCGCGCATAAGCCCGACAAAATCGAATAGTTTAGGGTCCAGCAGGTGCGACGGACGGGCATTCATCAACGCACGAAACATAATTTGTCGGCGGCCGGGGCTATTTCGTTCCCAGCCGTCCAAGATTTGCTTGACTTGCTGACGCTGTAATCCGTCCTGCGACCCGCAAAGGTCGCAAGGAATAATTGGATAGTTCATCGCACGCGCAAATCTTTCGCAATCTGCCTCCGCTACGTGGGCCAACGGGCGATAGACAAAAAGGTCACCCTCTTCATTCACCAATTTCGGTGGCATCGTGGCCAAGCGCCCGCCGTGAAACAGGTTCATAAAGAATGTCTCAAGAATATCGTCGCGGTGATGGCCAAGCACAACTGCTGAACACCCCTCTTCGCGGGCGATACGATAAAGATTGCCACGCCGCAGCCGCGAACATAGCGCACAAAACGTACGGCCCTCCGGCACTTTGTCCATGACGATGGAATAGGTGTCTTGAAATTCAATCCTGTGCGGCACGCCCATCTTTTCCAAAAACGCAGGCAGCACGGTCGCAGGAAACCCAGGTTGGCCCTGATCAAGATTGCATGCGATCAGTTCAACAGGTAGCAAGCCGCGCCATTTCAATTCGTAAAGCGCCGCCAAGAGCGTGTAACTATCTTTGCCGCCCGACAAACACACCAGCCACTTCGCGTCCCGTTCGATCATGCCATATTGCTCAATCGCTTCGCGGGTGTAACGCACGATACGTTTACGCAACTTCTTGAACTCTGTCGTAGAAGGCGCGCCATGGAAAAGCGGATGGATTTCGGTATCATCAAGCATGGGTTCAGCCCTACCGCGCCCCGCAAGGTCAGCCAAGAGGTTTTGTAAATGATAAAACGTTATGATGCCCCATCTGAGCCGCTTAACCCCTATCCTGACGCCCCAACACCAATTGCGGCATTTCGCTATGACAGCGCGCTTGTGCTGGTACGGCTGAAGGATGCCGTCAAAATGCGTAGCGGCGAAGACGCCGACTATCTGCTGGGGCGTCCATTTGCTGTGTCATGGCAGGATCAGGCGGGCATCTGGACCCCATTGATCGTGCCGCAGGGTCTGATCACCGACCTGACCAGCGTGCCGCGCCTGTTTCGGTTTCTGGTTGGGCGGGTCGGCCCGTGGCTCGAGGCTGCGATCGTGCATGACTATCTTTACATTGCGTGGCAGGACGTGCCAGGGCGGGGCGCAGCAGAACAGGACCGACGCTTCGCCGACCAGATGATGCGCGCCGCCATGCAGGCGGCCAAGGTAGGGCCATTGCGGGTTTGGGCGATTTTCACCGCGGTGCGCATCTTTGGTGGGTCCGGGTATCGTAAAGGTGCCGCAGACCGGTTCATCGACATGTGCGACCCAGAGGTAACCGTGCAGCTTCAACCCTCCGCAAAGGCACGTCATTAATACTTCCTTAATGTGGCTTAACGACGCCTTGATGCGCCCTCACGATGGGGTCCGACGTTTTGCCGACACTTAGCCGACGCAATGCCGACCGTTGTTTCCCGGCGATTTGCCGCTGTGTTGCCGCGTGCTAGGTCGCAAGGCAACACAAAGGAAATCGACGATGCGCATCCTGATCACACTCGCCTTTCTCGCCCTCGCCGCCTGCACAGGCAAACCGTCCTTCAACGACCCCAGCCTCAGCGACCGTCAGCTAAACCTGGAAGAATTCTTTGACGGCGAACTGGTCGCTTATGGCCAGTTTCAAGATATTCTTGGCACGGTCAGGCGTAGTTTTGTCGTTGAAATCACTGGCGATTGGGACGGTGAACGACTGCGACTGGTCGAAGATTTTGTTTATGAAGATGGATCCACCGAACAGCGTATCTGGACACTTACAAAGACAGGACCAGATAGCTGGGTAGGCACCGCCCCGGGCGTGATTGGGCAGGCAACGGGGCAAGAACAAGGTGATCGTTTCAACTGGAAATACGAGATTGATTTACCTGTGCCTGCGGCTGACGGATCAAACGATAGCTTGCGTGTTACGTTTGATGACTGGATGTGGTTGCTGTCGGAAGATCGGTTGCTGAACCTCGCCTACGTCAAACGTTTCGGGCTGGATATCGGGGTGGTGACGATATCGTTTGAAAAAAAGTAACTGGTGAAACCCTAGTCCGGAACGTTATCGATCCCCGACCCACCCCATGGGTGGCAGCGCCCGATGCGTCGGATAGTTAGCCAACTTCCTTTGATCGCACCGTGCTTTTCCAGCGCCTCAAGCGCATAAGCCGAACATGTCGGTTGGAACCGGCAGCCATGCCCGACCCAAGGCGATAGTACCACCCGGTAGAGCCGGACAGGCAGTGACAGGATGTAGGCCGGCGGCGTCATGTATGCACCTTTTTCAGCGCGCGTTTGAGGTCGGCGATGAGTGTATCAAAGGGCAGCGATGCCGTCACATCCTTGCGCCCGACCAGCACATAGTCCCAGCCATCGCGGCCCATTTCTGGCAATACGATCCGGGCGACTTCGCGCAAACGTCGCTTGGCCCGGTTGCGGGCAACGGCGTTTCCGACCTTTTTCGAGCAGGTAAATCCGACGCGGATGCCTGACGCTTCGCCTTCGGCCCGCTTGCGCGCCTGTAGATGAATGCCTTGGGTGCCAAAGCGATGCGCATGCGACGCTCGGATGAAATCGGCGCGCTTTTTCAGGACAGTTACACAAACGGAAACCGCCGGAGTGCCATCATCTGGCCCAACCGGCGGTTTCAAATCGGTCAAAACGTGACTGGCGCTTACGCGCTCAGCTTCGCACGGCCTTTGGCGCGGCGATTGTTCAGGATCTTGCGCCCGGCCTTGGTGGCCATGCGTGCGCGGAAACCGTGGCGGTTCTTGCGAACCCGGTTGGATGGTTGGAACGTGCGCTTCATCGCGTGCTCTCCGGTTCTTGGCCAAATCCAACGGGGGGATTCGAAGCCGATCAACAATTCAGACCTGCCGTTTAGAGGGCGACCCTGCGCATGTCAACGCGGATCGCGGGATCAAACTGCAACATTTGCGACAATTCAGCCCCGCCAAATGTTACAGCTTTCGTGATCACCCCCCGCAAAACTGAAACAAGCGGGCCATTTTGCATCAATGGGCCGTGAGGTGGGTATCGCGACAAGCGGCTTGCGTCCATCTAACGGTCAACGCCAAATGCACTTGTAGGACCGAAAGATGACCGAAATGACAGAGAAATCCGCTAACCCGCTCTTACGTAATTTGCCCTTGCTCACGATTATCATCGTCGCCGTGTTGGGGGCCATATACCTGCGCGACTATCTGTCGTTTCAGGCACTGGCCGAAAACCGTGAGGCGCTGATCGGCTTTCGCGACAACAACTATTTTCTGACCGTACTGGTATTTGTCGCCGCCTATGTGGTGATCGTCGCATTCTCGCTGCCGGGTGCCACCATTGCCACCCTGACCGGGGGGTTCCTTTTCGCGACTTTCCCCGGCGCGCTATTCAACATCACGGGTGCAACGCTCGGCGCCATTGCAATTTTTATGGCCGCGCGTTGGGGGTTGGGCGAAAAGCTCGCCGCGAAGATGGAAAATTCCGAAGGGTCTGTGAAGAAGATCAAGGAAGGCATCGACAACAACCAGTGGGAAATGTTGTTCCTGATCCGTCTGGTCCCGGCTGTCCCATTCTTTGTGGCCAACCTTGTGCCCGCGCTGGTTGGTGTCCCGCTCTTCCGCTTTGCAGTGTCCACGTTTCTTGGCATCATTCCGGGTGCAGTGGTCTACACTTCGGTAGGCGCGGGTCTGGGTGAAGTCTTTGCCCGCGGTGAGACCCCAAACCTCGGCATTATCTTTGAACCCGCCATCTTGTTGCCCATCCTCGGCCTCTGTGCCCTGGCCGCCCTTCCTATCGTCATCAAGGCCGTGCGCGGCAAGAAAGGTCTCTAAACCATGAACCGGATCAAGACAGATATCTGCATCATCGGCGGCGGCTCCGGCGGGTTGTCCATTGCGGCAGGCGCCGTCCAGATGGGGGCCAAGGTGGTCCTGCTGGAAGGTCACAAGATGGGGGGCGATTGCCTGAATTTCGGCTGTGTGCCCTCCAAGGCGCTGATTGCCTCAGCCAAGCAGGCCCATGCGATGTCGCACGGCGAGAAATACGGTGTTGCCGATGTGCAGCCCAAAGTCGACTACGCCGCAGCCAAGGATCATGTGCATGACGTGATCGCAACCATTGCTCCTGTCGATAGTGTGGAACGTTTCGAAGGGCTGGGCGTGCAGGTCATTGAGGAATTCGGGCGCTTCATCTCGAAAACCGAGGTGCAGGCGGGCGACAACATCATCGAGGCCCGCCGCTTCGTCGTCGCCACAGGCTCCGGCCCTTTCGTGCCTCCCATTCCCGGCATTGAAGATGTCACCTATTACACCAACGAAAATATCTTTGATCTGCGCGAAAAGCCCAAGCATCTGCTGGTGATTGGCGGTGGTCCCATCGGGATGGAAATGGCACAGGCCCATCGCCGTTTGGGATGCGAAGTTACCGTCATCGAGGGCATGAAAGCCTTTGGTAAGGACGACCCCGAAATGGCCGAAATCGTGCTGGACAACCTGCGCGCCGAGGGCGTCAACATCGTGGAAGAGGCGCAAGCCGAAAAGATCAGCGGGAAGGATGGCGCGATCACGGTGCATACCCCCAAGGGCGATTTCACCGGGTCGCACCTGCTGATGGCCGTGGGCCGCAAGGTCAACACCGACAAGCTTGATCTGGACGCGGGCGGCATCGCCCATGACCGGAGCGGGCTGAAAGTCGGCCCAGACCTACGCTCGACTACCAACAAGAAAGTCTATGCCGCAGGCGACGTCGCTGGCGGCCTGCAATTCACCCATGTGGCCGGATACCATGCCGGCGTGCTGATCCGATCGATGCTGTTCGGCCTGCCATCCAAGCAGCGCACCGACCACATCCCATGGGCCACCTACACTGATCCTGAACTGGCCCAGGTTGGCCTGACCGAAGCGCAGGCAAAAAAGAAATTTGGCCCCCGGCTTGAGGTCGTCCGTTTTGAATTCCACCACAACGACCGCCTGATCGCGGAGCGCAAAACCAAGGGGCTGATCAAGGTCATGGTCGTCAAGGGGAAGCCAGTTGGGGCCTCAATCGCGGGCCACATGGCTGGTGAATTGATCGGAATGTGGGCGATGGCCATTGCCAACAAGATGAAGATGTCGGCCATCGCAAACACCGTTTTGCCCTATCCGACCGTCAGTGAGGTTAACAAACGCGCCGCAGGTGCCTATTTTAGCCCCAGATTGTTTGAAAACCCGACCGTAAAACGTGTAGTCGGCTTTGTGCAGCGGTGGCTGCCCTAACCCAGAGACCAGAACGCCCATGATCAACTCCCTCTCAGGCCGTTTTCTGATCCTCACGATCATCTTCGTGATGCTGGCTGAGGTATTCATTTTCGTGCCCTCCATCGCGCGCTTTCGCGAGGATTACCTGCTAGCACGGCTTGAGAGGGCACAGATCGCATCGCTGGCGCTGGAAGCAGACGACATGATCAGCCCGGCGCTCGAGGCGGAATTGTTGAAAAATGCTGAAGTCTACAACGTTGTGCTGCGCCGCGATGAAATTCGGCAATTGGCGCTGTCCTCCCCCATCCCTTCGCCGATCACGGCGACCTACGACATGCGTGATCCCTCCGGCATGACCTTGATCGCAGACGCGATGGGCACGCTTTTCGACACAGAAGAACGCATCATCAGGGTAATCGGTAACCCGGTGCGCGATGGTGGGCTATTGATCGAAGTCACCATGGACGAGATGCCATTGCGTACCGCGATGCTCGAATATGGGCGGAACGTTTTGATCTTGTCCGCATTCATCTCTATCGTGACTGCCGGTCTTTTGTTTCTGGCGGTGCAGGTGCTGCTGGTGCGGCCGATCAAAGGTGTGGTTGACCACATGCAATCCTATGCCAAAGCACCCGAGGACGCACGTCAGATCATCACCCCGTCAGCGGGCGTGAGGGAGTTACGAAACGCCGAAGAATCTCTGCAAATGATGCAGACCCAGCTGACCGGAGCGCTCAAGCAGAAGGAACGGCTGGCGCAATTGGGTGGCGCCGTGGCCAAGGTCAGCCATGATCTGCGTAACATCCTGACCTCGGCACAGCTATTCACAGACCGGATCGAAGGTTCGGACGACCCTCTCGTCAAACGTATGGCGCCCAAGCTGGTGAACTCCATCACACGAGCGGTGAACCTCTGCGAGACAACATTGGCTTTTGGGCGCGTTGATGAACCCGCGCCCGCCCTTACCAGAGTGAACCTTGCCCAGATCGTAGGCGACGTCATTGACAGCGAACGTCTTGCGGCCGGTGACTATCCACTATCTTTTGCAGAAGATATTCCGGCATCCATGACCTTGCGTGCAGATGGCGAACAACTGTTTCGTGTCATATTCAATCTTGTGCGGAATGCGCGCCAGGCCATCATGGCCACCGGTAAACCCGGCGAGATTGGCTTGTGCGCAACCGAAGATGATCACAGCTGGAACCTCACAATTAACGACACAGGACCCGGCCTGCCCAAGAAAGCGCAAGAACATCTTTTCCAACCCTTTCAGGGCGGTGTGCGAAAAGGCGGCTCAGGGTTAGGCCTGGTCATCGCAGCTGACCTTATTCGCGGCCATGGTGGTCGACTGGAACTGCAAAGGACTGATGACCATGGTACAACATTCGTCGTCCAGCTACCCAAAGCGGATCTGGCGCTTGTTCCTGCTGCGGAATAAACAAAGAATACTTATTGGCTCTTGCATCAAAGGCCGCGTGGGTCTAAATCCCCCGTTACGCGGATTGGTAGCTCAGTTGGATAGAGTACTTGACTACGAATCAAGGGGTCGGGGGTTCGAATCCTCCCCAGTCCGCCAAATAATTCAAAGTGTAGAACGTCAGAGATGTTTGACTTTTCCGTCACGACTTTGACCCAAATCACATTCCCGATCAGCATCCTCGAAAACCGACGCTTCACTCTTTGCGGTTCTAGCTGTTGGAACTGACAGTGCTGGCTACTTGATAATGGGCTGGATTGGTCTTTGATGTTTTCGGCCCTAACCAGACAGTGATCAACCCTTGGTCGTGTTGCGAACGCAGCCCGCATTGCCGACATTCGCTGCAGGTGCATGATCAGAGGGAAAGCAAGTTCACAGTTTGCGGACGAAGCGGTCAATTGACCTTTTCTACTGAACGGCCACTTTTTGCGGATTGCGACTGTTTGCCGCGCTATCCAAGAATGTCTGTTTTGCTTAGCGAACAACGAAGTATGAACATGCCATGGACAATTAAAGTAACTGCTCAGCGGACCATTTTTTTGACGCGCGAAACGAGCGTTGGTCCTTTGACAACCTTCATTCCGGCATTCAAAAGTTGACCATCTATCCGGGTATGTTTTCCTTCAGATAGATGTCGATGCGAATGCGTTCTTGCGCCGGATTGTGCGGCACATTGTCGACGGCAGAACGAAGCAGCCGGGCACAAGAGCGTACAAGGTGGCCACCATCCTGACTGATAACCGCGTCAAAATAACCTTCCTGTAGCGCGGTCTTACTAAGGTTCGTCAGTTCATGACCGATTACGACAAGATCGTCGGCTTTGTCCTGCTCTCTCAAAAAGCGCATCAACCCCTCGTTGCCTGCAGCGCTAGAATAGATACCTCGGACATTTTCGTGATTCTCGAATAGTTCCGGCAGCAAAGAATATATGATTTCGGGATCATCTTTGCCTTCGACCGACGCGATGACCTCTAGGTCGTTAAATTCCTCCGCCATGACCAAATCGAAACCCTGCCGCCGCTCCAGATGATCGCGGGCAAAGCGAGAGCCGGTTATGAATAGGATTTTCCCGGGCTCTCTGATGAAGCGTCCCATCAACTGAGCCGCGGTGCGTCCTGCCGATACGTTGTCGATGCCGACGAAGTGGTCGCGTTCAGAAGAAGGCAAATCAGAGACCAATGTGACGACAGCTATGCCTTTGTCGCGCAAGCGATTGATTGAATCGCGAACAGAGGGCGTTTCCGGGCCGAAGATCGCGACGCCGTCAGTTTCCTGTGGGTCGATTTCATCAAGGACATTGACGAAATCTTGCGGGTCGAAAGTAGCAGCGAGCGCAAAACTCAGCTTTGTGCGGTCGTTGGACAGTTTTCCTGCTTGTTCTCGGATTTGGCTGCGCAGATCGAGCACAAATTCGTTTTGGGTGTCTGGTAGCACAAAAAGAAGGTTATAGACCCGTCGTCGCGCCAAATTGGCCGCAGCAGTATCACGGATGTACCCCAGCTCTTCGATGGCCGCGTGGACTTTGCTGATCGTAACCGACCGCACACCGGGACGTTCATTCAGAACGCGGTCGACCGTTGCAAGGCTTACCTCGGCCACGCGGGCAATATCATTGACCGTTGGCTTTATAATGGCACTGGGGCGTTGCTTGCTCAGTTTAGTCCACCATTTCCTTTGCAAGGGCATCAAACAAGAGCGCCACAGCTTCGGCGCCCGGATCGTTGTGCCCTTTCAGATTTTCCTCTGGCACATAGGCCGCCCGCCCGGCCTTTGCACGGCGAATCGACGCAGTGCTGTCCGCACCTTTGCGCGCCGCGGCTGCGGCGGCGCGGATGCCGGTCGGCAGTGCCGCCAATGCGGGGTCAAGGGCGTCGATCATGGTTCGGTCGCCAACCTGTGCGCCACCCACTTGGCTGACGCGGGTTAGACCGTCGACGAGTGCCTTTTGAACTGATGTGCCGTTGGCACAGGCGTCGCCAGCCGCGTTAAAATATATCGCAAGGATCACGCCCGAAGAACCCCCCATCGTTTGGCTCAACTCATTGCCAAGTGCCGGAAAAAGTTGGGTAAGATCGGCCAAGGGCATTTTGTCGAGATTGGATTTCAGAGCTTTTGCCGCTGTCGCCAATGTACTACCAGTGTCCCCATCGCCAGACTTGGCATCAAGCTGGTTCAACTGCCCTTCGGCTGAAATAAGTAGATCGGCCACCTTGTCGATGATCTCTCGAGTTTTGGCGTTCTTTGATGGGATCGGCTCGATAGGCGTCAAGCCATCTGGCAGCCCTACGACAAGCGGCGTAATGACTCCGGCCAGCCCGGGCCATGCCGACATTGGGACCGATGTGGCAAGTGCGTCGTGTTCGGCCTTCGTCGCGTTCATGATCGATACGGAGAATCCGTGCATGTTGAGTGACGTCATCAACGGCGCAGGTCCAATCACGCTTCTGACGATGCCGGATTGAGTCAGCGCATGGGTCAGCACCGACATTTCCAAAGGCGTGGTCGAGCCGAGATTGTTGATGATTGCGATGTTGTCGCTGCCCTGCGCGTGGCCCTTCAGTTTTTCGACAACGGTGTTCATCGCGGCAGACGCATCGCTGAACGCAACCTGTTCTGCACCCGGTTCGCCGTGGATGCCAAGGCCAAGCTCGGCCTTGCCCGGCCCGATGCGGTCTTCCTTGGCCGAGCCGGGTATCGTGCAGGTATCCAGGCTCATCCCGATCGAGACTACTTTGCCGATCACGGACTGGGCGGCTTTGGTTACGTCTTCGAGACTTGCGCCGTCCTCGGCTAAGGCGCCTGCGATCTTATGGACAAACAAGGTCCCGGCCACACCGCGAGGCTGGGGAAGGTCAGGCAACGCGATGTCGTCGTCAACCACGACCATCTCCACCTTGCGCCCCAGCGCGCGCGCGCGTTCGGCGGCAAGGCCGAAATTAAGCCGGTCGCCGGTGTAGTTCTTGACGATCAAAAGGCACCCGGCCTCGCCTGTCACGGCCAGGATGCCAGCCAGCACCGCTTCAACAGAGGGCGATGCGAAGACTTCGCCACAAACGGCTGCGGTCAACATACCTTTTCCAACGAACCCGGCATGGGCTGGTTCATGCCCCGATCCGCCGCCCGAAACCAACGCAACTTTCGATTTGTCCCAATCAGACCGGAACACAACCTTGATATGCGGATAACCGTCCAGGCGGCACAAGGTGCCGCCGGACGCGGCAAGCAGGCCGTCGATAGCCTCTGCAACCAGGTTTTCCTTGGCGTTTATGAATTGTGCCATTGTCTTCCTCCCTTAAACAACCCGTGTGCCCGACGCGTCGAAATACAGCGGGTTCTGCGGGCTGATATTGATGATTGAGTTGGCGGCGTAATCGTCATGCGGGTCGATCAGCGTGGTGATGGCATGGCCGCTGACCTCTAGATGAAGCCGGGTCTGGTCGCCCAGATGTTCTGAACGCAGCACCTTTGCTTCAACCCCGCTGCCGTGCCGTATGCTTTCCGGTCGCAGACCGATCTGCGCGCCCTTGTGATCCCCGGGAAAGATCGAGGATGGAAGGATGTTTATGCGCGGTGAACCAAGGCGGCTGGCGACATAAACACTTGTCGGATCCTCATATATGTCCTTGGGCGTGCCATATTGCACCAACCGGCCTTCTTCCAGCACGCCAACATGGGTCGCCATGGTCATCGCTTCGATCTGGTCGTGCGTCACATAAAGCAGGGTTGAGCCGAGTTCGGCATGGATGCGTTTGAGTTCCACCCGAAGGTCAGCCCGCAGTTTGGCGTCCAGCGAGCTGAGCGGTTCGTCCATCAGGTAAATCGACGGGTCTCTCACCAGCGCCCGCCCAATGGAAACACGCTGCATTTCACCGCCCGAAAGCTCGGTTGCCTTGTTGTTGAGCTTGTGCGGGATCTGCAGAGTTTCCGCAATTTGTTCGACCCGTCTGGCGATCTCGTCCTTGGGCGTTTTCAAGACCGGAGAGCGCAGCGGAAACGCCAGATTGTCGCGCACGGTCAAGTGCGGATAAAGCGAGTATTGCTGGAACACCATTGCCACATCACGCTGCGCAGGCGTTTCTGAACCAACGTCGCGACCACCAATATGAACACTGCCCGCATCCAGCTTTTCCAGCCCCGAAATCAGGCGCAAGGTCGTTGTTTTCCCGGCACCCGTTGGCCCCAGAAGAACGACAAATGCGCCGTTCTCAATAGTCATTGACACGTCATCAACGGCAACAGTCTTGCCGAAGGATTTGGAAACATTCTTGAGCACAACTTCAGCCATGGAGCACGCCCTCATTCAGTTCGGATCGCAAGGCGCGGCCAGATTGGCGGTCGAACAGGGTAACGGTTGCGGGGTTGAACTCGAGCCCCACCGTATCGCCTGCCCTGGCAGGTTTTTGGGCCGATATGCGAGCCTTGACGCTGCCCGCAGCCGTTTGCAGCGTTACGATCTGGGTCGTGCCAAGGTATTCGGTGGCCAAAATCTCTGCCCGGAACGGCGCCGCATCAGAGATTTTGATGTGTTCAGGCCGCACGCCAAAGGCAAGGTCCCCTTCGAACGGCTCCCGCGTCCGGGGGATGGCAAAGTCTGCATTTTGCATCGCGACATTGGTTGCACCATCGCCCACCTTGCCATGGAAGGGGAGGAAATTCATCGACGGAGAGCCGATGAAATCCGCCACGAACATCGTCGCTGGTTTGTCGTAGATCTCTTGCGGCGTACCGAACTGTTCCACCACGGCGTTATTCATCACCACGATCTTGTCGCCCATCTGCATGGCTTCCAACTGATCATGGGTTACGTAAACCGTGGTTGCGCCCATCCGGTCGTGCAAGGCGCGCAGTTCCTCGGCCATATGTTCACGGAATTCCGCATCCAGCGCGCCCAGCGGCTCATCCATCATGAATGCCTTGGGTTCACGCACAATCGCACGACCAAGCGCCACACGCTGTCGGTCGCCACCGGACAACCCACCAACAGGGCGTTTCAAGATATCTTCGATACCAAGGATTTTCGCGACTTCATTAACTTTCTCGCGCACGGCAGCGCGCGGCATGCCCTGAGAAACCAGCGGGTAGCTGATGTTCTTGTAGACGTTCATATGCGGATAAAGGGCAAACATCTGGAAGACGAATGCGATGTCCCGTTCGGACGGTGGTCGCTGTGAAATCTCTTCCCCATCGAGGTAGATCTCGCCCGAGGTCGGAAGTTCCAACCCCGCGATCATCCGCAAGGTCGTTGTCTTGCCACAACCCGACGGACCGAGCAGCATGAAGAATTCCCCGTCTTCAATCGTAAAGCTGCTTTCGCGAACGGCGGTGAAATCGCCGAACTGCTTCTTCAGGTTCTTGATGACGATCTGGGCCATGCTTACTCCGGGAAGTGGCTGACGATGATGAACATCACCGTACCAACAAGTGTGACGATGAACGAATAGGTGAACGCCCAGATCACAAAGGGCTGCATCAGCATGAAGACCCCGACCGCGATGATGATGGTCGCCAACATCTCCCACGGTCCGCGGCGCAGGCGAAGAAGGCCGTTGAAAAAGTTGCTCATTTGCGAACCGCTCCGAATGTGATCCCGCGCAGCAGGTGTTTGCGCAGAAGGATGGTGAAGATCATGACCGGCAAGACGAAGATCGTGACACCGGCGGCAATAGCAGGCCAGTCGAGACCGCCGATACCGATGATTGTTGGAATAAACGGGGGGGCCGTCTGGGCATTGGCTGTCGTCAGAAGGACGGCAAAAGCATATTCGTTCCAGGCAAAGATCAGGCAAAAGATGGCGGTTGATGCGATGCCGGTGGCCGCCTGCGGCAGGACAACCTTGTAAAAGGCCTGAAAGCGGGTGTAGCCGTCAATCAGTGCGGCCTCTTCATATTCGCGCGGGATTTCGTCAATGAATCCTTTCAGAAGCCACACCGCCAACGAGATATTGACCGCCGTATAAAGCAGGATCATCCCAAGATGGGTGTCTGACAGACCCAGGTTTCGGTACATCAGGAAGATCGGGATCGCGACAGCGATAGGCGGCATCATGCGCGTCGACAGGATGAAGAACAGCAAATCATCGGCGAGCGGGATTTTGAATCGGCTAAAGGCATAAGCGGCAAGTGTTCCAAGGAAGACGGACAGGAACGTCGAACCGAAACCGATAATCACTGAGTTCAGGAACCGTTCCCCAAACTTTGAAGGCCCAACAATGACCATGTCGTACTGGCGCACAATCTCGTCGGCCCAGTTTTTGGGTGGGTTATTGGCAAGAAATTCCTCGGTCTGCCGCGTGCGCGTTGTGAACAGGTTCACATAACCTTCGAGCGTTGGCTGAAACCCGGCCTCACTGTCACTGCCGATGATGTATTTCGGCGGATAGCTGATCGCATCCGCCGGGCTCTTGAAACCGGTCAGGCCGATCCAGACGAGCGGCATCATCGTGATCAGCGCGTATGCGATGACCAGCGTACCTGCGAACCATTTGGTCCGATTTGACGGCTCGGTGATGGAAAAACTGCTCATCTCTCTTTCACCTTATTCAGGGCTTTGACGTAGATACTGGCCAGACCGAATACCGTAACGAACAGGATGATCGCGTAGGCCGAAGCGTAGCCGGTGCGCCATTTCTCAAACGCTTCGCGCTTAAGGTTGATCGACGTCAATTCAGTCGTCGATCCGGGGCCACCCCCCGTAAGCTGCACCACAAGATCAAACATCTTGAAGTTCTCGATCCCGCGAAACAGGACCGCCAGCATCAAGAAGGGCAACACCATAGGAATCGTGATCGTAAAGAACTGCCGAAGCTTGGAGGCGCGGTCGATCTCTGCCGCCTCATAGATGTAATCGGGAATGCTGCGCAGCCCGGCCAGACAGATCAGCATCACGAAAGGCGTCCACATCCACGTATCCACGATGACGATGGACCAGGGCGCGAGATCGACTGACCCCAGCATCTCGAAGCTTGATGGGTCTTTCCCGGTGAAGAAGGCAATGATGTAGTTGAATAGCCCGATTTGCGGCTGATAGAGGAACTTCCAGAAATTTCCGACAACGGCAGGTGACAACATCATCGGCAGAACAATAATCGTCGTCCAAAGGTCGTTTCCTTTGAATTTCTTATTGATGAGCCAAGCCAGCGTAAAGCCGATCAGCACCTGAAAGAAGATTGTCCAGAACAGGAAATGCGCCGTAGCCTGCATGTTCAGCCAAATGTCGCTATCCGTCAGAATCCGCTCATAATTGCGAAGGCCGATCCATTCCGGCTCGCGATTGATCCGGTTGGCCTTGTAGTCTGTAAAACTCAGCCGAACGGTCCAAATCAGTGGAAAAATATTGACGGCGAGCAGCAGGAAAATCGTCGGAGCAACAAATATCCAGGCGATGGCCCGATCGGATAAACCCCTGATTTTGCGCGCAACATGAGTTGGCGTTGCAGCGGCAACGCGATCTGCTGTCTTGTCGGACATTTGTCTGGCCTGTCGGTTGGGTGATGCGTCGGAACCGAAGTCCCGACGCCCATTGGTGGATTGGGTTACAGCTTGCCTTCGTCTTCAAAGACTTCGGTCCAATCCTCGATCAGCTTATCAAGGGCCTCCTGTGCCGTGCCCTGGTCGGCCACGACATAGTCGTGGACGCGTTTCTGCATGGCGAGAAGAAGCTCCGCATAGACAGGCTCCTGCCAGAAATCCTGAACACCCTCCATGGCGACCAGGAAATCCCCGGCGAAAGGCTGGCTTTCGACGAAGCCCGGATCGTTCAACACGGCGTTATGGGCAGAGTAACCGCCAAGCTCCCACCATTTGGCCTGAACCGCAGGGTCAGCGAACCACTTGATATACTCAAGCGCTGCGTCCTGCTTTTCCGAATAACTAACGACCGAGATCCCCTGCCCTCCCAACGTGGACGCCGCAATATTCTGGGGCGGGTTCACGAAAAAGTCGATCTTGTCGCCACCTGTCGCAGGGTCGGCATACAGGCCCGGGAAGAAGGCAAACCAGTTCATTGCCAGGGCGACCTGACCGGATTTGAACGCATCCAGCGATTCACCCATATACGCGTTGGTATAGCCCGGAGGTGTTGCTGTCTCGTAGAACTCCTTGTAAAACTCCAAGGCTTCAACGGCTTCAGCAGAGTTTACAGCGCCTTCCATGTCGTATGACCCAGGCTCGTTCTCATACTTGAAGCCCCAAGTATACAGCGCACCGGTCGCACCCATCGTGATCCCTTCAGAGCCACGCTCGGTAAAGATCGCGGCGCCATAGACGGTCTTGCCGTCAATCTCGCGCCCCTGGAAAAACTGGGCAATCTGCAGCAACTCGCGCTGCGACTGCGGCTCGCGAAGTTCCTCACCGGTCGCTTCCATATAGGCCGCTTGGATATCTTCACGCTCGAACCAGTCCTTGCGGTAAAACCAGCCATTTGCGTCGCCCATCGCCGGCAACGCATAGTAATTCGGCGTGCCCTTTGGCCAGGTCGAGTAGGCATAAACAGTCGCAGGAGCGAAATCGTCCATCGAGATGCCTTCGGCATCAAAGAAGTTGTTGAGCTGGACGTAATGTCCGTTTTCTGCGCCTCCACCAATCCACTGGCTGTCGCCGATAAGAAGGTCACAGAGCTTACCGCCGGAGTTCAATTCGTTCAGCATCCGGTCCGCGAAATTGGGCCAAGGCACGAATTCGAAGTTCATGGTGTGTCCCGACTGGGCCTCAAAATCCTTGGAAAGCTCGACAAGTGCGTTTGCCGGATCCCATGCTGCCCAGCACAGTGTCAGATCTTCGGCTTGCACCGCAGATGCGGCTCCCGAAATAGCGATCATAAATGCGCCGGCTCCTGCCAGTTTTGAATATGTCATTAAATCCTCCCATGTTTCTGTCACTGACCCGCATACGAATCGCGACATATATTCACGCTATTTGAGGTACGCACCTCAAGTCCAGAACTTTCTGAGGTACGCACCTCAAAATCCATTAAACCCCTGACTGAACGGCAGTATTACGAAAGCTATATCGCGGCGATGATGAATTAAGTGGATGCTTCCTCATTGCCGTCCTCGATAGAATCCATGGCCGCACCGCGCGGATTCTGGCAGCTCCCGACCTCGGATGCGGCATATCATCCTCATGTAAAGTACTCTGTCTACGTCTGGTTGTCGTTGCGGGAGGGCACCGCAGATCGGAGAAGTAGCAATGCAAGTGCCTAACTTAGCCACTATTCTCACTCCTTAACGCATGATATCAGATATTAACTCCAGATCGGGATAGCATGTTGCGCTTTCGCCGGTCTGTTCTTGCCATTGGCCTATCGACCGCCGCGTCTTATTGCCGATCAGACCGTCAGCACCGCCTACATCAAACCCGCTGTCTTCCAGCCTCCGTTGCATAGCTGTAATACGGGTCCGCGACAGGTCATTCAGGCTGTCCCATCCGCCAGTGAAATCGCCTACGCCGAATTTGATGCGATCACCCACGTGCCCAACAAACAGCGCATAGACATCGCTTTCATTGTATTCCTTCAAGACATAGAAGTTCGACGTCACAATAAATGCAGGTCCGTACCGACCAGCAGGCATCAGCAAATAGCCTACCTCGTCAATTTCGGGACTCGGGAACGGGCGTCCCGACACGCGGGTAATGCCCATTGAAAGCCACTGCCGAATAGGTCGGCCGTTGTCTGGACCCTCCAACGAACACGATACGGTGGCCGGAACGACAACCTCGAAACCCCAATCCCGGCCCGCATTCCAGCCATACTGCTTTAGATAGGATGCGATAGATGCCAGTGTATCGCGTTCGGATTGCCAAATGTCCGCACGCCCGTCGCCATCCCCATCGGTTGCATAAGCGAGGTAGCTGCTTGGCATAAATTGCGGTTGGCCAAGTGCCCCCGCCCAACTGCTTCTCATCTGATCACGTGTGACAAAGCCCTCTTCGAGGATCCTAAGAGCGGCAATGAGCTCGTCTGCAAAATATGAGGCGCGGTTGCTCATGAACCCCTTCGTGCTGAGAATTTCAAACGCATCATGCGGGATTGTCGCGCGGCCGAAGCTGCTTTCCCGTCCCCAGATTGATAGAACGATTTGCCCCGGCACACCTGTTTGTTGCTCTAGTTGAGCCAACGTTGTCGCATGACGTGACGCCATCTGACGGCCAATGCTTGCAGTACCTGTCACGCCGCGTGGCGCAAAGTAGCTAGCGGGCGCACGAAACTCAGCTTGGGATTGATGACGTTCGTCGGACTCTCCCGGAATGACCAAATCAGGACGATCCCAATTCAAACCCACATTGGATAAAGCAGCATCAAAGGTTGATCTGTTCACACCAGCGGAATTGGCTCTTGGCCAGATATCGCTTTCTAACCAAGCCTGAAAACTTGCTTCTATTGACGCGCGATCTTGGGGTTGCGCCATGCCAGGTAAGCATAGTGCGAGAACGGTCATAATATGGGCAAAAAGCTTCAAAACGGTTCATCCTCACAAAGCCAGTAATACCTTGGAACAAACACCGAGAGCCCCAAAGAGACAATCAGCTCCGATACTGTTCATTGCGCAGGTAAGACAATAGGTCGCTGGCTCCGTAGTGTATCCCCTGCACGAGATCGGATCAATTTGGCACTACGCCGTTTCGTGGCGCACCAAGTGCTAATTGACCCCTTCATCCGCCACAATTCATTACTACTGTTGGCCATAAGTTGAGTCAGAAACCCTCCCTTAGTTCATGGTGCAGCATTTCTGTCGGAACGAAGACCGTCCGCAGTTTAACACCCACACTATCGAACCTGTGCGCTTGCATGCTATAGTTGAGCAGTCATTCAATGTTGTAGCTGTTTGGTTTTGCCAAACTGCAATTCTGCGATTGCTTTATAACAGCTATTGGGGCGAACGTTATGAGGTAGGCTGTTGGAAGAGAATGAGCTAAGTGAGTTGGTCTTGACCTGGATGTCTGCTGTTGAAGAGCAGCAATCACTAGGTGGCGGTCAGCGCCGTTATTCATTGCTACGCTACCTGATCAAGGAAGAATTTGAAGGACGCGGCTCTCAGATCAAGGGATATAGCATTGCATTAGACGTTTTCGATCGAACTTCTGATTTTGATGCAAGTGCCGACAGCATCGTGCGCGTTGAAATGCGGCGGCTGCGCGACGCACTGAAGCTGTACTATGCGAACCCTGACAACCATTCTCAGCCAAAGATCGAAATTCCAAAGGGCAGCTATCGCCCGCAGATCACACTTCCGCAGGCCAGCCTAGCTGAACAACCCGGCGCGGCGCCGGCTTCGGGAACATGGCAGCCGCTAGCCTTCGTTGCTGCTATCGTCCTTGTTGCCGCGACCAGCCTTACCTTATTTTTCCTGCGGGAACGTCCCAAGACAGACATGCAATCCGTCCCTGTCCTGGCTGTTTCGATGCTTTCAGACATGTCACCGGAAACCGGAAATGACTTTGCAATTGGGTTCCGGCAGCAGCTGGTCACTGACTTGTCGCACCTGCCCACGATTTCGGTCCGGGATGGCCAGATGGACGTAAATGCTATCAGTCGCGACGTTGTTGCCCCCCCAGACTACCGGCTCGATCTGATCGAAACCGGAGGCGACGATGCAGGTCTCTTGAGCCTCAAGTTGACCTCAAACTCAGAAAACGTGCTCGTCTGGGCTCGGACCATCGAGATCGATTTGGAAACCGATACCTTCTACCAAAACATTGCAAATTCTGTCCGTGGCATCGGTCAGGAAATTGCTGGTCCTGCAGGGGCCATTACAGCCGATCAGGCCCGATTTGTATTAAATGCGGCGAATGAAGATCAGACGACACGTCGCGAATATCAATGTCTTATCCTATCGTTGTTTTATGATGCGACCAAATCGCCTTCGGCAAAGGAGCAGTCACGAGACTGCCTCGAACGTGCGATTGCAAACAATACGGGGAATGCATCTCTAAGAGCAGAATATGCGCTGCGGTTGTTCCTGGACAGCAGTGGAATATCTGACTCCAGGGAATTTGAGGAAATCCTGGTCGAAGCCGAGCGTCAGGCTCGACTTGCTATCACGCTCAATCCGTTTGACGCGATCGCCTATGAAGTACTTGGGAACATCGAATCTGCGAGCAACAAGCGCGATGCGGCCATTGCCAACTACACGCGTGCCATTGAGCTTGCCCCATCGCGGCCAGCACCGCATTTCCTGCTTGGCTGGCAAACGGTACTGCAGGGTGACTGGGATGCGGGTATGGAATCGATCAATGCAGGCCTGAATATGCAGCCCAACGTACCTGGCTACATGATCGTTCCGCTTGCGCTAAATGCATTCCGCGTCTCGGAGTACGAACAATCCCTTAAGTTCGCCGAGGCTATCATCGCGAGGGGGGATCAGCGCGGGTATGCTTTGGCATTTTCTGCCAGCCTCGCTCTTGGTGACCTGGAAAAGGCAAACGCGTTCTTTTCGCACCCCGACGCGCGGACGAGGGTGGACCCGACGGACCCCATGCGAGAGGTACGTCATACGTTCAGTAACCCTGATGTACTAAGAAAGTATGACGAAATAATAGCAAAGTTTCGGCCTTCCTGAGCACCTATTCCCGATTATCAGCAGGACTGCGCCCAGCAGCGCCTGTCAATCAGCGACAACACATGCGCGATCTCTCGTTCAGCCTGGGGCAAAATCGCTGAACACATGTTTCATATTTTCAATAACTTAGGGCAAATGAGCGGCGCATGTAACATGTGACTCACCCTCTGAAACATGACGTTTGACTTAGCGTAATGCCATCAATCTCCCCATTAACATGTTTTCTGAAGCCCTGTCAGCCTTTTGGGGAGGCCACAAATGCAAGTGCAACACACGAAACACCATCAGAACTTTCCCGTGATCGCAAAGATTGCATCAAACCTCTTCGCCAAGGCGGCGGCCATGCCCAAGCGAGAGGATAAGAAAGATGATTGAGTATCTCATGACCATCCGCGAGATGTGTGATGCCTTCAAAGTCACACCACGGACACTGCGCTTCTATGAAGCCAAAGAACTGCTATTCCCCATCCGTGAGGGTCAGAAGCGCCTGTTCACAAGACGTGATCGCGCCCGGCTCAAGCTCATTCTGCAGGGGAAGCGGTTTGGATTCAGCCTGGAAGAGATACGGCAACTTCTGGATCTCTACCATACCGAAGGTGGCAAGAAACGGCAGTTGGATGAGACCTACAAGCTGGCGGTTGGTCATCTCGACGAGATGATCAGACGGCGCGATGAACTTGAGCAACTGATCGCCCAATTAAAGCAGTTCATGATGCAGGCGCGGGCCGAACTGGATGGAGTCCGTAGTAACCCTGGTTCTGCTGTTGCCGTGGGCGAGTTGGCGCGACGCTCCCATGAGAACCTCACTTGGCCTGCGATCTAGGGCGCTCTGTGGGCTAACCAATCAGGCGTAAGCGGACAACAGGCGAAATTCCAACCCACATTCGCTGTTGCAGCGGCACTCTCCCTCACACTCACACACTACCGCAGGGGGAGTGCCGGCGGGACTGACTGCGGCTGGGGCATCCATACATGGAAATCAGCAGTAGATACGACAAGAGGAAAGACTATGATTGGTCGAGATAAACCACCAACGGCCGACCCACCGAACAGCCAGTTTACGCCCCGCGATATCGCGTTTATTAGTCGCTCGATCAGGATGTTAAAGCTGAGAAGAGAGACTAATCCGGACAAAGCTTTGGGACGATCAAAGGATGTCAAGAAATTCCGATCCCAACATTGACAGATATACTGAACAAACAACGCTACATGCACGAAAATCATTCCCTTGATATTGGAATACCAAGCGCCGAATGATGAACCGGAATCTCGAGGGCGACACATGATTCAACGTCCGCTTTCGGTTGCCGTGACGAGAGTTGTCCGTTGTGCGGCGAAGGTTCGGAACCCGCCCCCTTTCTTTGACTGGACTTTGGTATTTCAGAAAGCGGTACTGCAGCGACAGCTTCGTGTGAGTCTCTGCCCGCATTGCAGGCTTTGATCGGTACCGGTGGCATGTTGCTCTTGCTGCGGTGGTACAGGATAACCGCCCTCGATTTCCACCTCGATCCATGAATGAGAAATCTCTTTCGGCATCAACCAATAGGCGAGACCCGTAAAGAAACCCTTTTGGATATCCTTGGAGATCAGCGAGAAGTGGATGCGCGCCGGAATGCCAGCGGCCTTACACAGGGCGAGAAAAAGCGTCGCCTTAGTGTTGCATTGCTCCTATCCCAGCCGGACTGTGTCTGACGCTTTCACAAAGTCGCCGTCCTTTGGAAAGCCGAACCGGATATCGTCGCGAACATGCTGGAAAATTCGCTCGAGTTTGCCGCGCACTGTGGTCTCGGACCGAGTCAAACGAGCAGCCAATTCTTTGATGGTCGGATGATCGTAGTCGGCAAGTATGTTCATGGATTTGGACTACCCAGTTCAGCTGCCTCTGGCTTTGATGCAAGTCAACGCTTCACTTTTGCTGCGAGCCGCGATTCTTTCGTGTTGCGAAAACCGAGAATAGTACCTTGTCGAGCTTCGCAGCGCTTGTCTCCGATAGCCGCCGAACTGGAACAACTTCACAGTTCTCATGCGTCAAGTCGTTCAACACTGCCATCAAGATCCATCAACAGCAGCTCTACCTCCAAATCGGGTTCGCGGGTTTTGATTTCGTCTGCGAGTGCCTCCATCCACACCTGATGGATGACCGTTTCGCCTTCCCGCTCGTCCGCGCACTCCTGCCCGACAAAGGCCTTGCAGGCCCCACAGTCACGATGGTCGATCACGATGATCTTGCGTATACCGTGCAGGTCGCGGGCCAGTTTGACGTGCTGCCAGAAGGTCTCGGCCCAGGCGCTGGTTTCGTCCGCCATCACGCCAATGGCGCCACCGGCCAGCACTAACTGGTCGTACTTGCCCCGTAAGCCACGCGCCGCAAGGTAATCCGCAACCGGGGTAATCAGACGATAGTCCATGCAATTCAGCATCAAAGCCTCGGTCTGATGTGACGGGTCCGGTGCGCTTTGCGGCTTTTCCATTGCCATATCCATGGCTTTGCTCCTGTCGAATATGTAGCAGGGCGGTCTGTCACCGCCCCGCGCCTTGCACAATCAAAGCTGGTTGATCGGCACTTTCAGGTAGGACACGCCGTTGTCTTCTGCCGGTGGCATCTCTCCGGCACGGATGTTCACCTGCACGGATGGCAGAATAAGCGTCGGCATCGACAGTGTCGCATCGCGCGCTTCGCGCATGGCGACAAACTCATCCTCGGTCTGGCCCGCGCCGATATGGACATTCTTGGTCCGCTCTTCGCCGACAGTGGTTTCCCACTTATATTCATCACGGCCCGGCGCCTTGTAGTCATGACACATATAGAGTGTCGTCTCATCCGGCAGGGCAAGGATCTTCTGGATCGAACGATACATGACCCGCGCATCCCCGCCGGGGAAATCAGCGCGTGCTGTGCCATAATCCGGCATGAAAAGCGTATCGCCCACAAAGGCTGCGTCACCGGCAACGTAGGTCATGCAGGCGGGGGTGTGGCCGGGCGTATGCATGGCCTTGATCGTCATCCCGCCAACGGTGAATTCCTCACCATCCTTAAACAGATGTTCGAACTGGCTACCATCGGTCTGAAAACCCTTTTCGACGTTAAAGACCTTCGCGAACACGTCCTGCACGTCCTTGATATGCGCGCCAACGCCGGTGGTTCCGCCCAGTTTCTCCTTCAGATACGGGGCAGCACTCAGGTGGTCGGCATGGGCGTGGGTTTCCAAAATCCACTCCACCGTCAGATCGTTCTCTTTCACATAAGAGATAATCTCATCTGCCGACGCAGTACTGGTCCGCCCGGATTTCGGGTCAAAGTCCAGTACGGAATCAAGGATCGCACAGCTTTGGCTGTCAGGGTCCTTGACCACATAGGACACCGTATTGGTAGGTTCATCAAAGAATGCTTTTACTTCGGGGGTCATGACGACACTCCTTTTGGTTTCATTTCTATCGGTGCTGTCCCGTCCCTGATTGATCATTCTCAATGTCAGATCCCGTTTCACGGGTAAGTGGAGGAAAGTACCGTCTTACCCTTGACGAGATAGGAATACATTCTTATCTGCGCAAGTATGAATATAAAAGAAATGAAACCGAAAGCAGACGATATCTGCGAAATCATGACGCTGCTGTCCAATCGCAGCCGGTTGATGATCCTGTGTTTGCTGAATGAAGGCGAAAAGTCGGTGGGCGAGTTGGCAGAAGCCATCGGATCCCGCGACACCGCCGTATCGCAGCAACTTGCCGTTCTGCGGCGCGAACGGATCGTGAAAGCCCGGCGCGAGGGGCAAACCATGTACTACCGCATCGTCCGCGAGGACATCGGGAAGATGCTGGCGTTTTTGTATGACACCTACTGCGCCGATGGCACAGAACCTAAGGAGGCTAACCAATGACACTGAGAAAAATTGACCCCACAACCGCCCAGAAGTGGATGTATGCGGGCAAAGCCGTGCTGATCGACGTGCGGGAACCCGATGAATACATCAAGGAACACGTACCAGAGGCGCATCTTGTGCCGCTGTCCGGCTTTAATCCCGAGGACTTTCCGCAAGAACACGACAAGATCGCGATTTTCCATTGCCGCAGCGGTGGCCGAACCGAAGCCTCTGCCGCCCAGATCCTGAAAACCGGCTTTCGTGAAGCCTATCAACTGGACGGTGGCATTCAGGCGTGGCGCGCCGCTGGCCTGCCTGTGAACGAAAACGCCAAGGCGCCGATCAGTATCATGCGGCAAGTCCAGATCACCGCAGGCAGCCTTGTGTTGCTTGGCATCGTGCTGGCCGTGCTGGTCAATCCGTGGTTTGCGGCGCTTAGCGCCTTTGTTGGTGCGGGTCTGACCCAGGCAGGGATTACCGGGAACTGTGCAATGGCATCAATCCTCAAGAACATGCCGTGGAACCGCGTTATCGCAAGCCAACAAGGCTTGCCCAAAGCCACAAACGCCTAAAGGAGAGGTCCGATGCAGACCGGGATGCTGAAACGGTATTTGCCTATCTTGGAGTGGATGCCGGGCTATAACCGCCAGATGCTGGCCAGCGATGGCATGGCTGGTCTGATCGTGGCGATCATGCTGGTTCCGCAGGGCATGGCCTATGCCCTGCTGGCCGGTCTGCCACCTGAAGTGGGGTTATACGCCAGTATCGTGCCACTGATCTTTTACGGACTTCTGGGCAGCAGCCGGGCGTTGGCTGTTGGCCCGGTGGCGATTGTGTCGCTGATGGTGGCAACCACCCTTGGCACACTCGCCGAGGCCGGATCGGTTGGCTATTTGGCCGGCGCGGTCTTGCTGGCGTTTCTCAGCGGTGCGATCCTGCTGGGGATGGGGCTGGCGCGACTGGGTTTTCTGGTCAACTTTCTCAGCCACCCTGTGATTTCGGGGTTTTCCAGTGCCGCAGCACTGGTCATCGGGTTTTCGCAGCTCAAGCACCTGTTGGGCTTTGATATCCCGCGCAGTCACCTGATTACCGAAACGATCACCCATGCGATCACCCATATCAGCCAGATCAATCCCGCGACCTTTGGCATTGCCGCTGTGTCGCTGGCGGTCCTGCTGGTCTGGAAAGGCCGCTTGGGTGGTTGGATGAAAGGCGCAGGCGTCAACGCAGTGGTCACTGATGCGGTGTCCAAATCCGGCCCGTTGGTGGCCGTGCTGGTCACCACCTTGGCGGTCTGGTTCTTTGGCCTAAACCAGAGCGCTGGTGTCAGTATTGTTGCTGATATCCCCGCAGGTCTGCCGCCCTTGGCAATGCCCGCATTCGACCTCGCGTTGATGCAGCAATTGCTGCCAGCAGCGCTACTGATCTCACTCGTGGGCTTTCTGGAAAGCGTCTCGGTGGCGAAATCGCTGGCCAGTAAACGCCGCCAGAAGATTGATGCCAATCAGGAACTCGTGGCCCTTGGTGCGGCCAATATCGGCGCGTCCTTCACGGGTGGGTATCCGGTGACGGGTGGGTTCAGCCGGTCCCTGGTCAACTTCACCGCAGGCGCGGTCACACCGCTCGCGTCGATCATCACCGCTGTGCTGGTGGGGATCACGGTGCTGGTCCTCACACCTCTTCTGTACTTCCTGCCGAAGGCAACGCTGGCGGCGATCATCGTCGTGGCGGTGGCCAACCTGATCGACATCAAGATCGTGCGCGACACATGGGCCTATAACAAAACCGATGCTCTGTCGCTGATCGTCACCTTTGTGGCGGTGCTGACCATCGGTATTGAAATGGGCATCGTCTTTGGGGCGGGGCTGTCGATTGCACTCTATCTTTATCGGACCAGCCGACCGCACATCGCGGTCGTTGGGCGCGTGGGCGAGACCGAGCATTTTCGCAACGTACTGCGCCATCAGGTCCATACTGACGATGATATCCTGATCGTGCGGGTGGATGAGAGCCTTTATTTCGCCAACACGGCTTATCTTGAGGACGAACTGTTGGCCCGCGTCGCGGATCAGCCCCAGATCAACCATCTTGTCCTAATCATGAGTGCCGTGAACTTCATCGATGCCAGTGCGCTTGAAACGCTGGAAACACTGATTGAGCGGTTGAGCGATGCAGGCGTGACCTTGCATATGGCCGAAGTGAAAGGACCTGTGATGGACAAGCTGCAGCTTGTCGATTTTGAGGAAAAACTAGGTGCGGGACACGTCTATCTCAGCACCCATGAGGCGATTAAAGACCTGAAAGACGGAACTCAAGCGAAAGCTGCATAACAAAGCGCATTACGCGGGCAACACTTTCCGCGTGATGCTTTAACTGCGCGATATCGTGTCATAGCAGTCTTCGTGCTGGGTCATTGCATTGCCTGCTTCAGAATGGCGCCAATTTCGGCCGCATTCAAAACGCGCCCGCTTGAAACAACCTTTTCGTTGATCACCAGACCGGGGGTCGACATGATCCCATAGCCCGCAATGGCGATGATGTCGGTCACCTTTTCAATCTCGGCATCGACCCCTTCGGCCCGTGCTGCAGCGGTGGCATTCTCGGCCAAGGCCACGCATTTCTTGCAGCCGGACCCCAGTATCTTGATGTTCATTGCATGCGTCCTTTCGTCAGACAAAGAGATGTGCAGTTGCGTTAAAGTTAAAGATGTAACCGATCAGAATGATCCCAACAGTGACGATCCCGATGAAGACCGCCAGCAGCGGTAGCTTGACCACTCGCTTGAGCATGATCATCGACGGTAACGACAGCGCGGTCACAGCCATCATAAACGTCAATGCAGTCCCCAGACCAACACCCCTTTGAACCAAGGCCTCTGCAATCGGCAGCGTCCCAAAAATGTCCGCATACATCGGAACGCCCGCGATTGTCGCGACCAGAACGGACCACCATTTGTCCTGACCCAACAGCGCCGCGATAAACCGTTCGGGGATCCAGTTGTGGATAGCCGCGCCAATCCCGACACCGATCAGAACATATAGCCACACCCGCCCGGCAATCTCGGCAACCTGTTCGCTGGCATAGGTCAGCCTTTCGCGTAGGCTGATCGCGCCGTCATTGTCATGGTCACTGACCGGGCTCTGGTAAACGAAGTCTTCGACCTGATCCTCCAGCCTCAGCCGTCCGATCAAGGTGCCACCCAAGACAGCCAAGACCAGCCCGATGACCACGTATGCCAAGGCGATAGACCAGTTAAAGATGCTGGCCAGCAGGATAACCGACGCCAGATCGACCAGCGGCGATGAAATCAGGAATGAAAAGGTGACCGCCAGCGGCAGGCCCGCGCTGGTGAACCCGATGAATAACGGGATAGACGAACACGAACAAAAGGGCGTGATCGTCCCCAGCAGGGCGGCGACCGTATTGGCCCACAATCCCTGTCTTTCCCCCAAAATCCGGCGGGTGCGTTCGGGCGGGAAATAGCTTTGCACGTAAGAAATGCTGAAGATCAAAACCGACAGCAGAATGAAGATTTTGATGACGTCATGAATGAAGAAATGAACACTGCCGCCGATGCGCCCGGCCGTATCCAGCCCAAAGCCGTCCCGCACCAAGAGCGTAACCAAATCTGACAACCACTGCATGCGCAGCAGTTGATCGTTCAGCCAGATGAATATCTCTTGCATGGAAAACTCTGCGCCGGGGCATGTTGCGATCGCATTGGGTCTAAGTGGCCTGACGGACGTTAGCGTTGATATTGATCAATCCCAAATCACATCGGTGGCTTACGTGTCTTTTAGACTGGTCGCGTTAACGAACTGGCGCTGAACCGAAGCGCTGAGTCAATCCGCAATCTCGTTCCAGGACAGTCAGAGCGTCATAAGCGTTCGACCCAAAAAGGGCGCAATCTTTGGAATCCAGAAAGGACAAATAATGAACCGTTACCTTAGACTTTACAGCGCGTTAGCGGCAACTGCGGTGATGGCCGCATTGGCAGGTGCAACGCCTACTTTTGCAGATGATGATGACAGTGACGACCAAATCCAGATCATGCCTTTTGGCATCTTTGGTGGAATGAACATGATAGCGCGTCCCGTTGATACAAACGCGGATGGTATCGTCAGCGCCTCGGAGGCTTCACATCATGCAAGCGCCGGGTTCGCCTTGTTTGACAATGATGAAGATGGCCAGATTTCTGAGGATGAATATCTGGACAGCGCGCCAACAGCCATGCCGCGAGGCCGGAGCAATATTGAACGGCTCTATGTCAACCGCATTGCACGCTTTAAGACAATGGACGCCGACGGCGACACGCATGTGACATTGGCAGAGTTTATGACGACCGCGCAGGAAAACTTTGAAGCTGCTGACGCCGACAGCGATGGCAACGTCACCGTTTGGGAATTTCGAGCACAGCAGAAGCCGTTCTAACAGCAGGGCGCATATCAGCGCGCACCATCATGCATCTGCTGCCGTTTTTTCTTCCGCGTGCGCAAGCGGAAGAAAAAAACGAATTCACAGGTTGGGCTCGTACTTCGCTTTCGCCGATACTTGTTCGTAGGTCTTTTTAAATGAGCGGAAGGCGGGTACCGTTCGCCAACATGGTTTAGATGTCGATACGCTCGACAATACTCAAAACATCTTCCAACTCGACGCCGAGGTAACGCACTGTGTTGTCGGCCTTCGAGTGGCCAAGCAAAAGTTGCACTGCGCGCAGGTTGCCCGTCTCGCGGTAGATCTCTGCAGCTTTGGTTCGGCCGAATGAATGGGTGCCGTAGGCTGCGAAGAACCCTCTTTGGCCAATGCTGCGCAGGACACCAATGACTGCTTTTGAATGTGAAGAAACCGACATGTATGAATGATTCTACCAGTGAGGTTCGTGAGGTAATCGCTAAAACTGGCTCGCAAACACTGCTGCTGCGCGCACACCGTCAATCAAGCGTATGCCGGACAAGTGGGCCGCCCGTTTTTCAATATCGACCATGCCGCCGCAACCCAGCACAACCGCTTGAATGTCATCATCGCGCACTGCTTTTTGTATTTCGGACAGAACCTGATTTGTGGCTGCGATGGCATCTTGTTCTAGCGCCAGTACCGGAACGTCGCTTGCGCGCACTTTGCTCAATAGCCCCCCTAGCCCATAAGCGCGGATGTTTGCCTCCAGTATGGGGACCGAAACCTCAAGCGTTGTCACGACGGAGAATTTTCCACCGGCAACGGCGGCGAGATGATATGCGGCTTGTCCAATGCCGATCACCGGACAGCTTGCGGTTTTGCGGGCGGCATCAAGGGCGGTGTCATCGAAACACCCGATTATGATCGCCGCCGCGCCTTGGTCCGATGCCTTTGAGACCAACCGCAACAGCGGGCCCTCTGCCAGCAATCCATCCGCCGTGCCCTGAATTGCCGGCGGACCATCGTGGGATGTCCAGCCTTCGAATTTCGCGGTCGGCACGGTTTCGCGCGCGGTGCGCAACATGGTGTTCGTCATCGACACCGTGCTGTTGGGATTTATCAGGACGATCACATCATGCCCTTACCGGCATCGGATCCTGCGCGGGCTTTGCGGCGTGTGCTCCATAGCGCGAGGCATAGAAAGAGACCGATCATCAGCAACGAAAACACTGTTGTGAGCGTCCCCAAGGCATAGAGAACGGGTGTGGTGACATTGGTCGTCATCCCGAAAATCTCCAACGGCAGCGTATTGTAGCTGCCTGATGTGAGAAGGGTCCGCGCGAACTCATCGTAGCTGAGGGTGAAGCCAAAAAGAGCCACCCCGATTAGCGATGGTCCTATGATGGGCAGCACCACATGGCGCAGTGTTTGCCATGAGGTCGCACCAAGGTCGCGGGCCGCTTCTTCATAGCTTTTGTCAAAGCGGTTGAAGACGGCAAACATGATCAGTAGGCCAAAGGGCAGCGTCCAAGTCAGCTGCGATCCGAAACCCGATGTCGACCAATGCACCTCAAGGCCCGATTGTGAAAAGATCAGCCCGACACCCAGAGAAATCAGGATAGATGGGATCACCAACGATGTGATGATCAAGTAAAATAGAATACTTGAGCCACGGAATTTCTTGCGGAATGCCAATCCGCCCATCACGGACAGAATGACCGTGGTGACCATCACCATGAGCCCCAGTGCGAAGCTGCGGCGAAAGCTGCCCCAGATATCGCCCACAGCCTGTTGCTCGAACAAATCGCGGAACCAGTGCAAGGATGTGCCGCGCATGGGAAATGTCAGCCCGCCTCCGGGACCTTGGAATGACAGGATCGCGATTGTGATGGTCGGACCGTACAGGAACAGCAGGAAAAGCGCGAAAAAGGCGCTGAGGACGTAGAAGGATCTTGGACGCGGTTCCACTTTACAGCTCCTTTCTGATGTCAACGAAGCGCAGCATGATGCCGATCACCAGAAGCACGGTCAAAAGCAGAACGACTGCGGTGGCAGACGCAGAAGGATAGGCCAATAAGGCGATATCATTGGAAATGAGCCGTCCCACATTGGCGGACTGAGAGCCGGACATAAAGCGCACGGTGATGAAGTCTCCCATCACCAGTGTGACGACGAATATTGTGCCGATCATGATGCCCGGTTTGGTGAGTGGGATGATCACGTTCCACAGGATTTGCGCACCCGAGGCGCCTGCGTCCCGAGCGGCCTCGATCAGGCTTTTATCGATCCGCATCATCGTGTTGAAGATCGGGACAACCATGAACAGCGTGTAAAGATGCACGAAGGCCAGGATGACCGCGAAGTCGCTGAACAGCAGCCAGTCGAGCGGTTCGTCAATCACACCCCATGACAGCAGCGTTGAATTGGCGATCCCATTGCGCCCCAAAAACGGAATCCAAGAGATCATGCGGATGATGTTCGAGGTCCAGAATGGGATTGTGCAAAGCAAGAACAGGACAATTTGCCATGTCAGACTGCGCACATGGAAGGCCAGGAAATACGCGACTGTAAAGCCGATGCCCAATGTGAAGACCCATGTGATAAAGGCGTATTTGAACGTGTTGAAGAACACCCGATAGGTGACGTTCGAACCAAATAGAAACTCGTAATTTTCAAGATCGAAAGCCGGGATGATTGAGAATTCGGTCGCCTGCCAGAAACTGACAGCGACGATCATCAAGATAGGCAGAACCAAAAAGAACATGAGCACCGCCATAATTGGCAGTGCCATCAGCCATCCAACAAAAGTGTTATTCTTCAGCACATTGGCTCTTTCTCGGTTAGGACGAGATGGGTGCCGAAACACCCATCCCTTTCGTCACTAGGCCGCGATAAATTCGTTCCACTTGCGAACCATGTACTGGTTTTCGTCCATGACGGCATTCCAGCAGGCCACGGCGCCCATCCGGTCAAAGAAAGATCCACCATCGCGTACCTCGCCCGCTTGGGCCAGCGGATCGCCGGTCGGCGAGGTGATCGTGTCTGTCGCGGCTTTGCCCTCGAACCAGTAGCCCCACTCATTTTCTGACATGAAGTTTTTGGAGGTCTCAGGCACTGCCGAATAGTAGCCCTGACGCATCAGGTAGCCGCCAACCCAGCCGTCAAGATACCAGTTGATGTATTCATAGGCCGCATCGCGTTCCAGCCCGGTAAGCGAGGCCGAAAGGCCAATGCCGCCACCCCAAGACCGGTAGCCTTCTTCCAGCGGCTGGTAGACGCAAGGCACGCCCTTGGATTTGACCGCAGTGATGGCCGGTGACCACATGGATTGGATAACAACTTCGCCAGAGGCCATCAGGTTCACGCTTTCATCAAACGACTTCCAGAAGGCGCGGAACTGACCGTTTTGCTTGGCTTCGGTAAAGATCGCCATGGTCAGGTCAATCTCTTCGCGGGTCATATTGCCTTTGTCAGGATAGGTGTATTCACCCATGCTTTCGACCACCATCGCCATATCCATGATCCCGATGGACGAAATGTCGAGGATTGAGGCCTTGCCCCTGAATTCGGGGTTCAGAAGTTCCGACCAATTGTTGATCGGACGTCCGATCAGGTCGGGGCGGATTCCCAGCGTATCGGCATTGTAGATGGTCGGGATCAACGTCATCCAACCGCTTTCATTGTCTACGAAGCTGTTACCCTCGGGACCCTCGACAAAGCCCACCGTATGAGGCGCGGTGCCTTGGGCAATCGTGCTTTCGGGCGTCAGCTTGCCATTGCGGAAGATACCCACGATCTTGTCGTAATTGGCGATCCGGGACGTATCCATGGCCTGCAAGTTCCCGGTGGGCCAGACTTTTTTGCAAATCCAGTACTCGATATCGGCGATGTCAAAGCTGTTGGGCTGCGTTGCGGCCCGCTGCGTGACACTGTCACTGTCCAGCGCAGTCATTTCTAGGGTGAAGCCCAGATCTTCCTTGACCTTATTGGCCACGTCATTGAGGTTCGACACGCCTGTGCCGAACTGGCGCAAGGTGACGTCCTTGATGTTTTGCGCCCAGATCATTGGGGCACCAAGAGTGGTGCCAGCGGCAAAAGCTGCGCCGCCTTTCAGAATGCTGCGTCTTGATACTTTGGTCATTTGTTTTCTCCTTGTCGGGTGTTCGCTAGGCCGTAAGCTTGTGCAGGTTTGCGTCGTCCCAGATCAGACCGACCTGATCGCCTGGGTTAAGTGGGTTGTTGAAAAAGTTGGCTTCCGGGACCAGAGCGCTGATCTCTTGGTCGCCTGCAATCATCGCGGATACAGAGACATGCGCGCCCTGATACTCCACAGCCAGAATGTTACCCTGCAGATTGCCGCTGTCTCGTTGCGCAATCCTCACGGCATCAGTGCGGATCGCAAAATGCCCGTCCGGCAGCGCGATGACGTTATGGCCGCCAATGAATTGCGCAACAAAGGCCGTTGTGGGGGCATTGAACACTTCGCGTGCCGTACCGGCCTGTTCGATCACCGCGTTGTTCATGACGACGATCTCATCCGCCAATGCCAGTGCTTCGTCCTGCCCATGGGTGACATGCACAAAGCTGATCCCTAACTCGCGCTGCAGTTTACGCAACTCACCACGCATGCGGATGCGCAAGAACGGATCAAGCGCTGACAGTGGCTCGTCCAGCAGCAACACCTGCGGACGTGTGATCAAGGCACGCGCCAAGGCGACACGCTGTTGCTGCCCTCCAGACAGCTGATCAGGCAACCGATCGCTGAGCGCGCTGAGGTCGACCAATTCCAACATCTCACCCGCTTTTTTCAAGCGAGCTTGCTTGTCATCACCACGCATTTTCAGGCTAAAGGCCACGTTTTCAGCAACACTGAGATGCGGGAAAAGCGCGTAATTCTGGAACATCATCGCCGTACCGCGCTTGGCCGGTGGAAGATGCGAAATGTCTGTGCCGCCCAACAGGATCGACCCGTCTGATACAATTTCATGGCCCGCAATCATGCGCAGGGTCGATGACTTGCCACAGCCTGACGGCCCCAACAGGCATGCATAGCCGCCGGGCTGGAACTTGTGACTGATTGCATTGACCGCCACAGTTTCGCCGTAGCGCTTTGTGACGGACACCAATTCCAGTTCTTTATGTGTGGTGTTCATACGTCCCCCGGGAAGTTGTGCCAATCAACTGGGTTGGTAGGCTGTTAGGCAATTTCGGGTTGCCAATTCTCCTGACTTTTAACTGGCGCTGCTCAAAACTTTTGCGCTGCAGACCACTTGTGACCAAAAATTGAACACCTAATTGTATACAATACAAGAAGAGGTTGGGTACATAATGACAACCTTGAGCAGCGCCAACCGGTCTGTCATGTGAGAGACACGAGGAATTTTCATGACCCGCACGACGCTCTCATCCGCTATGCAAAATGCCGCCACCAGTGATACCATCGCCCAAGCGCTATCTTTGGCTATTCACGAGCACCGGATAGCGCCAGGCACCAAACTGGGTGAGGATGAGCTGGCAGAAATCTATGGCGTTTCTCGGACGGTTGTGCGTGCGTCGCTACAAAGCCTTTCGCATCTTAAGCTTGTTGATATCCGCCGGAACAAAGGTGCCAAAGTCGCCTCACCATCATTGACCGAGGCTCACGAAGTGTTTGAGGCCCGCGAGTTGCTTGAACCCCGGACCGCACGCAGCGCGGCGAAACTGGCGACACCGTCTGATATTGCCTCGCTGGAACGACATATCAATGAAGAGCACGCCGCACTGGATGCCGCAGATCCGGGGCGGGCATTATATCTATCTGGTCTTTTTCACACTGAAATAGCACGCATCGCGGATCAGGGTACCATCGCAGGCTTCATTGAAACGCTTATCGCGCGGTCATCGCTGATCATCGCGCTCTATTGGCGACGCGAAAGTGCGCTTTGCGAGAAACACGCCCATCACGCATTGGTGCGCGCATTAGCTGACCACGATGAGGAGCAGGCCGAAGCGCTGATGAGGAGTCATCTGGTTGACTTGCACTCTGCCCTGGATTTGCGTGAACGGAACGTCCGAGCCCCATCCCTGAAAGAGGCGTTGTCACAATGACCGTGCGCCCTATGACTGTGGATGAACTGCAAATGGTGCTGGGATGGGCGGCCGACGAAGGTTGGAATCCCGGCTTGGATGATGCTGCTGCTTTTCATGCCGCAGACCCGACGGGATTTCTGCTTAAGGAGGTCGGTGGTGAGCCCATTGCCGCAATTTCAGTCGTTAACCACGATCCCGATTTCGCCTTTTTGGGGCTCTATCTTTGCAAACCAGAATTTCGGGGACAAGGCCACGGCATCGACGTCTGGCGTGCCGGCATTGCCCATGCCGAAGCACGCAGCATCGGATTGGATGGCGTTCCCGACCAACAGGACAATTATGCGCGCTCAGGCTTTGTCAAATGCGGAAGCACAGTCAGATACGAAGGACAGATCGCCCCACTTGCTGATCCACGCATCCGTTCGGCGTTACCCGGCGACATCGAGACATTGATTGACCGCGACACACGCGCATGCGGCATAAGGCGCACGGCATTTGCAGATGCGTGGTTCGCCCAAGCGGCGACGCGGCAAACCATGGTTCTGGTGGAGGGTGCGAACATCGCTGGATGTGCAACCTTCCGACGCTGCCGCCTGGGCAGCAAGATTGGTCCGGTTTACGCATTGTCCGAGAATGACGCACGCGCGCTGTTAGCCGCCAACCCCTTCGCT
The DNA here is from genome assembly GCA_947489445.1 of uncultured Paracoccaceae bacterium. Classification (GTDB taxonomy): domain Bacteria; phylum Pseudomonadota; class Alphaproteobacteria; order Rhodobacterales; family Rhodobacteraceae; genus Yoonia. The sequence goes on along the minus strand of CANLDN010000010.1, from coordinate 365 downwards.
ACATCCAATGAGCCATGTTTTGTCGATGTCTCCGACCATAACGCCCCACTTGCCAAGGTGATTAAGTCGCTCAACTTCGAAGCAACCTTTGAAACAGCCAGAATGTTCAGCGGCGCCCAGCCCGCAACCAATCCAGCCAAGTTCCAAGCGATCGCAACAATGGAGCTTGGATAATCCGACGAGCCGCGCACCAGACCGCAATAAGCGGTCATTGGCTACTGAATAACCAAGGTTCATTTTGTCCGCAGTCTGTGAGTTCAACCACTAATCCGTGCTGCAGTCTTAATGAACGACCTGTGTGGATGGCTCCTGCATTGCAAGCGTTGTTTGTGTTGCGATCATCCGTCAGTACAGTCGTGTGTCCG
>CANLDN010000009.1 GCA_947489445.1 uncultured Paracoccaceae bacterium | reverse complement strand
ATCTGCGTTTCATAGTCCATCCTCTCTTGGGACGGATTACTAACACCTCAATGGCCGGTTTTAAGGGGGCTGGGTCACGTCTTGGAATTGATCCAGTGGATCAATTCAGGTTCAGACGGGCGGAGCCCAGGGGGCGCGGGTTCTGGCACAACGGTAGGGCAGTGCCCGGACCTCGGGGTGGGCGCAGCAACGGGTCTTTGGCGCGGATACTTGGCGTCAAATGAATCGGTGGTGCTGTTTGCAACGTTGCAAAAGCGCCCTCCCCGTGGGGGAGGTCCGGGCGCTGCCCGGCGATGCCGGGCGGGAGGTTCGCCGCGAACGTACTTCCTCCATGAGGGTCAGACTCCAATTTTCAATATGTTCAAGGTCCCAAAAGCAGCAACAACCATGCAGTCGCGACAGCCAAAACCGACGAAACAACTATAGTAGGGATATTATCTCTAATATTGTTGAACCAACTCTCAATTACTGGACGATCATAGTCTTCAATGTAATTCCACCCTTCCAAGGTAAGTCGCAACAACCAGTCTTCGCCGTCTAGCTCTCCGCGTTTGACCTTTTCGCTATTAGGGCCTGCATCAACGAACCCATTTGCAACAGCCAAGGACATATATTGCTGAAATTCGGTTGAACTAAAAGTCGGAGATGAAGCGAGCATCCATCTACCTTTTGTGGAGTCATAAGTCTTACGCGTAAGCATACCAATTGCTGAGTCATACTGGTAACCACCCAGACCGGCTTCCCCTAGAACAGACAATGCATGCGCCATCCGTTCGCGTGTGACCGGGCCTGTCACCGCGACAACCCACCATGCAACGTCGGCTGATCCAGTGCAGCAAACCCATAATGCCGCAACCACCGCAGATCTGAATCAAAGAACGCCCGCAGATCCGGGATCCCGTATTTCAGCATCGCGATCCGGTCGATGCCCATGCCGAAGGCAAAGCCTTGCCATTCCGCGGGGTCAATCCCGCCGGCTTCCAGCACCTTGGGATGCACCATGCCGGAGCCTAGAATTTCCAGCCAATCATCGCCCTCGCCCACTTTCAGGGTCCCGCCTTCCCAGGAACAGCGGATATCGACCTCGGCCGAAGGCTCCGTGAACGGGAAGTGCGAGGCGCGGAAGCGGATGTCGACGTGATCCACCTCGAAATAGGCTTTCACGAACTCCTCCAGCACCCATTTCAGGTTCGCCATGGAAATGTCGCGGTCAATCGCCAGCCCCTCGACCTGATGGAACATCGGCGTGTGGGTCTGGTCGTAGTCAGCGCGGTAGACACGACCGGGGCAGATAATCCGCGTCGGCGCACCCGTCTTTTCCATCGACCGGATCTGCACCGGGCTGGTATGCGTGCGCAGCACATGTGGCGGGCGGTTATCGCCTTCCTTGCGATGGGTATAGAACGTGTCCATCTCCGCCCGGGCCGGGTGATGGCCAGGTATATTCAGCGCATCGAAATTGTACCAATCACTTTCGATCTGCGGACCTTCGGCGACGCTGAATCCCATGTCGGCGAAGATGGCCGTGACCTCTTCCGTCACCTGTGAAATCGGATGGATCGTGCCCTGGCGCCTAGTGCGGGACGGCAGGGTCACATCCAGCCATTCGTCGCGCAGACGGGCGTCGAGCGCTGCATCGGCCAGTCCAGATTTCTTGGCAGAGAGGGCGCTGTTAATCTCGTCCTTCAAGGCATTCAGCGCGGGCCCGGCCACCTGCCGTTCCTCTGGCGTCATCTTGCCCAGCTCGCGCATTTTCAGGCTGATCTCGCCCTTCTTGCCGACGGCCTGCACGCGCAGATCCTCGATTGCAGCCTCATCGGCGGCATCGGCTATCAGGCCAAGGTATTTCTGTTTCAGATCATCCATATCGGCGCCTCGTTTGACTGTGCAGACCTGCTACAGCGCCAACGCGCCGCGCGCAAGAACATGACCGGGCTTAATACCATCATCCGCAGCCTCGTCGGCCAACGCGGATTTACGATATCTTGACGCGTACCCGCTATCGAACAAGCAAGTGCGATCAGACCGCAAGGGGTCACAATTCATGGACGACGGCGACATCAGCAACACATGCGATGCCACCTCAAAAGAGCAATTGTTCATCCCGATCGGGCTGGTGGCTGATTTGTCTTCCGCCAGAAGCAGGGACGAGATCCTGCAATCCTTTTCCAAATGGGTGTCAGTCGCGATCAAGGCGGATCGGTGCAGTATCGCACTGCCCGATGGGGATGACCTGGTCGTGAAGGCATTGAACGGCGATCAGGCCATCCCACAGGGAACGGCCGTGCCGATAAAAGGGTCGGTCCTGGGCCGCGTTTTTGAAAACCAGAAAGCCGAGGTTGTGCGCGATCTCGCATCACAACCCTTCATGGACTGCCGCAAGCTGGCCGATGCGGGGATGAAATGCCTGATTGACGTGCCGCTTCTGGCCGGGAATCGCTGCTTTGGCACGCTTGCCGCCGCACTTCGTCAAGACAAAGATGACCTGAGCAAGGAAACCGCAATCCTGACGGCATTGGCCCAATGCATCGCCACGCAGCTTCTCGTGATTGAACAGATGGATCATCTCGTTGCTATGGCGCGTACCGATGCGCTGACAGGTGCGGGCAACCGCCACCATCTTTATGAGGAATCCAATGTCGCTTGGACCAACTGGAAGGACCACGGCACACCGTTTGCGTTCATTTCAATCGATATGGACTATTTCAAACAGATCAATGACACCTATGGGCATGATGTGGGCGATCAAGTGCTGTGTGCCTTTGTACAGCGAATAAGGGCCCGGTCGCGTGCCAATGACCGCCTGTTCCGTATGGGAGGCGAGGAATTCGGGCTGCTGATAACTGGCATTAGTATGGCTTTGGCAAAGCAGTCAGCAGAACGTTTGTGCGATGCTGTTGGGGATACCCCATTTGCGGTTTCAAACATTGAACTGATGATTACCGCCAGTTTCGGTGTCACCGAGGTGATCACATCAGACTGTAGCTTTGAGGATGTGCTCAAGCGGGCCGATCTGGCGCTTTACGATGCAAAAGCATCAGGGCGCGATCAGGTCGTTTCACTTTCAAAAGAAGAGCTTGCGGCATAATCAAGCGGGCGGTTGTTCAGCATGAATACAATAGGCTGGCACGGACCAGTAGGGTGGCGCACCGCCGGTTGTCGCCAACTTTTCTTCAGCGTTATTGGTGCAATGCCCCCATGAAAACACCCAACATCGGCGCCACTTGATTTCAGAACTTGCCGCCGGTCCGCCTTAAGCGAACCGAACAGCGGTTTGTTCCTAGTTCAATTCACCCGCATTGCTGACAGGGGCGCGGAAGTTGGGTGTCTTGAAGGGGGATTGGCGATCGCCAAAGTTTATGGTGATGCCCGCCTGTAGGCTGTTGAGCATTGTGCCTTCAAACCCCGTATTGTCCGCTTCGACGCCATCGACGTAGTCACCTTGGTAACCAACAAACCATTCCAGATCAGTGTCATCGATTGGTGCTGAATAGGTGACGGCAAGTTGAACCCAATTCATTGTTGCCGCATCTTCATCCAACCCCGTCGCCTTACCGCGCCCCGCGGCAAGGCTGCCGTCCACCGTCCCGTTTGCAAGCGCCCATTCAGAGCCTGTGCGCAGGTAGGCAAAGTTGACCATCCCATCGATGTCATCGTCACCGATATCGTCCGTGTCCGCACCATCGGCCGTATTCAACATGAAACCACCCTGAACATAATAGGTACCCCAATATTTTTCAGCGCCCAGGCCCGCCATGACGCCACTGGTGTCGTCAGTATCCACATGGTTATTCGCACGGACGACGGTCGCGTAAACGCCCCATGGATCCGTACCATCGTCGATGATGTAATGCAGGCCCAAACCAGCGTAGCGCGCGTTCTCGCTGGCTCGCGCTGGGTCGTCATCGGTACTGGCCAAGTGTCCATCAATGTTTAGGTCAGCATAAACCAGACCACCGCTTGGCAAGGCAATCAGGGCGCCTGCATAAAGACCAGCACCGGCAACACCGGTGCAGTATTCGTCTGATGGGGAATCACCTTCGCAATCGTCGCCTCCACGGTCCGTATTTGTTGGCTGTACGAACTGCGCCCATGCGGATGCTTCACCGCTGAATGACTGGGCCTGTATTGCGGTTGCTGAAATGAGTGGAAGAACCATCGCTGCGGCAGAGGATGTGATATTTTTCATGAGTTCGTCGCCCTTTTTTTGTGCTGTGTTGCAAAAAACCTACGCGACAGCGCCATGAATTATTCTGACGGTCAGAAAAAGACTTCGATCTTATAACGAAAAAGCCCCGGTGACATTCTCACCAGGGCTTTTAAAGTACAAAAAGTATTTGGCTTAAGCGGCAAGCGCATCCTTGGCTTGGCCAACGATTGTCGCAAATGCCTCTGGTTCGTTCACGGCCAAGTCGGCCAGAACCTTGCGGTCTACTTCGATGCCAGCCAGCGTCAGACCATTGATGAACTTGGAATAGTTCAGCGTTTCATCAACCGAACGGACACCTGCGTTGATCCGCTGGATCCACAGCGCGCGGAAGTTGCGCTTGCGGTTATGACGGTCGCGGGTTGCATATTGGTTGGCTTTGTCGACGGCCTGCTTGGCGACCTTGAAGGTCTTGGAGCGGCGATCATAATATCCTTTGGCAGCGTCGAGTACTTTTTTGTGACGACGGTGCGTGACGGTTCCACCTTTAACGCGCATATCTCAAATCCCCTATATTAACGTGCGTAGGGCATCATCGGTTTGATGATACCTTCGTCAGCTTTGCAAAGTGTGACAGTGCCACGCGCATTGCGGAGGAACTTGTTTGAGCGTTTGATCATACCATGGCGCTTGCCCGCCTGGGCCGCCACAACACGACCAGAGGCCGTTACTTTGAACCGCTTTTTGCAGCTCGATTTTGTCTTCATCTTCGGCATTTCCGTCTCCATCTTTAGGTTCGGTCGAACGCGCGACTCGGCATGCCATATAGGCCGGACGCGCGGGTTGAAGGCCGCCATATAGGACGCATTGCCCATAGGCGCAAGATACTTTAGTTCAGATATGTCCCGATAACCTGCACAAAAAGATCCGGAACGCCCGCCACGCTATAGGCGCCAGGGTTCTGGTTGACGGCATAGGCCGCCATGCCCCCGCCGACCAGTGCCAACAGCACCGCAAATTTCGGGCGGCGTTTGTCCGAATAGGCGCTGACAAAAGCCGGAATGGCAAAGGCCCCGATCACGAGGCCCGCCACGAATATCAAATCAAAGTCGAGTTCCATTTCGCCCTGACACTATTCCGGGTCAGCGGCATAAATCAATCGCTCTGCACAGGGGGCCACACGCAAAATATTGGTTGAACCGGGCGTGTTGAACGGAACACCCGCTGTGACCACGATCATATCGTCTTCGGTGGCCAGTTCCTGCGCCAAAGCCGCGCGTACTGCAGCGATAACCGCGTCCTTAAACCGGTCAACCGGACCAGTGACGACACAGTTCGTGCCCCAGGATAAGCACAGGCGCCGGGCAGTGCTCATATGGTTGGTCAACGCGATAATCGGCACGCGGGGTCGTTCGCGCGATACCAGCAATGCGGTGGTGCCTGATTGCGAAAAGCAGCAGATCGCTTTGACATCCGTCGTTTCTGCGATTTCGCGGGCGGCGGACACAATGCCGTCGGCCACGGTTGTTCTGTCGGCGCGGCGCGATGCCTCGATGATATCAGTATAGGTTGGGTCAGCCTCAACCTCGCCCGCGACGTTGTTCATCGTGGTCACAGCTTCGATCGGGTAAGAGCCTGCCGCACTTTCCGCCGATAGCATGATTGCATCGGCTCCTTCGTAGATGGCCGTGGCCACGTCAGAGACTTCGGCACGGGTCGGCATGGGGGAATCGATCATGGATTCCAGCATCTGCGTCGCCACGATCACGGGTTTGGCAGCCGCACGGCATTTGCGCACCAATTGTTTTTGAATGGGCGGCACATTCTGCACAGGTAATTCGACCCCCAAATCACCGCGCGCCACCATGATACCGTCGCTGGCTTCCAGAATGGCGTCAAAAGAGGTCACTGCGTTGGGTTTTTCGATCTTCGACAGGATCGAAGCCCGACCTTTGGCAAGCGCACGCGCCTCTTCCACATCAGCCGGGCGCTGCACAAATGACAATGCCAGCCAATCAACACCTAGGTCGCAAACGAACTCCAGATCTTTGCGATCCTTGGGGGATAGCGCGGCTAAGGGCAGTGTCACATCAGGGACATTCACACCCTTGCGGTTGGAAATTGTGCCCCCGACCACAACCTCACAATCTGCAAACGTCGCGCCGCAATCCTTGACTCTCAGCTTGATTTTACCATCGTTGACCAACAGATGCGCGCCAGGTTCAAGTGCGTCAAAAATTTCTTTATGAGGAAGTTTAACCCGCGTTGCATCGCCTTCAGCGTCATCCAGATCAAGCCGGAACGCAGCCCCCTCGACCAGATCCTCTTCGCCGTTCTTGAAAACACCAACGCGCAGCTTCGGCCCTTGCAGATCGGCAAGAATACTGATGGGACTGTCGAGATCCTTTTCAACCTGCCGGATGATTTCATGGCGCACCTTAATCTCCGCATGATCGCCATGCGACATGTTCAGGCGGAATACATCTGCGCCCGCTTCGTGCAGCGCCCGGATCATCTCATAGTCATTGGAAGCGGGGCCAAGCGTGGCGACGATCTTTACGTTGCGGTGGCGTCTCATGTTCTGTCCTTCATTTTTGCGGGACCGTTAGCGGTAACAGCACCTGTTACGCCCTTATTGCGCAATTCCCTTCCCGCGACAACTAGCCTAAATGCGGTGACAAAGGAATGACAGGCAACATGACCGAAGAACCGTTTGAGATTGTAGGCGCAGACCGCCCGGGCCGCTGGTTGGTGGCATGTGATCACGCGTCGAACCATGTACCCGATTGGGTGCATAACGGCGATCTGGGGCTACCCCCCGATGACATGGGCCGCCACATCGCCTATGATATCGGGGCCGCAGGGGTTACCCGCCATATGGCCGATCTGCTGGACAGTCCCGCCATTCTGTCGCGTTTTTCGCGGCTGGTGATCGACCCCAACCGCGGCGAAGATGATCCGACAATCATGATGCGTCTTTACGACGGGACGATTATTCCCGCCAACCGCAATGCCAACGAGGCCGAAAAAGAAGACAGATTGCGGCGTCTTTATCGCCCATATCATTCAGCCTATGCAGATCTGGCGAATAAAATGACCGATCCGGTGATCTGCGCCATTCACAGTTTCACCCCCCGCCTGCGCGGTCGCCATCCTCGCCCGTGGGAGGTTGGCATCCTATATGCCGATGATGATCGGCTCGCGATCCCATTTCTGGAGGCCTGTCGCGCCCAGGGCTGGTGTACTGGCGACAATGAGCCTTATGCAGGCCATTTGCCCGGAGACGCAGTCGACAGACACGGGCTTCAGCATGGACGGCCCAATGTGTTGATTGAGCTGCGCCATGATCTGATTGCAGATGATGCTGGCCAAACCCTTTGGGCTGAACGTTTGGCCCCTATATTAAGCGATGTATTGGCCACATCCGGCCTGTGAGGAGAGACATGATGGACGACCAGACCCGTATCGAACTAGAAGCCGCCGCCTTTCGCCGCCTGCGCCAGCATCTGATGGAAGACAGGACCGATGCGCAGAATATCGACATGATGAACCTGGCCGGTTTCTGCCGGAATTGCCTCAGCCGCTGGTATCAGGAAGCCGCCAACGAACGTGGCATTGAGATGAGCAAAGATGAAGGCCGCGAGGCGTTTTATGGAATGCCATTTGCCGAATGGAAGGCTAAATACCAAACCGACGCCAGCGTGGAGGCACAGCAGGCATTTAAAGAAAGCCACAGCTGATCAGGGTCAATTCGGCGTCTCGCCCCGGCTTTGCTCAAGAAAGGCGCACCTGCACGCTGTGGGGCGACCTTACTAAAGTGCAACTGGACGTCTTCAATAAAAATTGTGGATAAGTACCAAGGTCCGGAAATCATGACTTGGCATATGCAGCCAATTGGTGCAGTTTCCGGACCAGTAAGATAAGTCAATTCACTTTTTTGATATTGGCCGATTCTTGCTAGTAGTGGTTTTTAGTAAGTTCGCCGTTTTCCTCCGACTTTTTTCGAAGGCCAATGATGACCAACCTATTTGAAACCAATTTCTTTTTGCCGAACTCTTCGGGATTGGGATACGGCACCAAGGTGCATTTCCCCCGCACAACCTATTCTGAATTTGTCGCCCGCCGCCATCGCCGCCGACTTCTTAAGACAGGCGCCATTCTTATTGCCCTGACCGTCTGTATCTATATCACACGCGCCGATGGCGTCATTTGATATTCAAACAGCGGCTTTGCGACTTTCATCCAGATAAATCTCGCGCAGGCGGGCCGCAACCGAACCTGGTGTGCCTTTTCCAACAGGTGCACCATCAATTTCGACCACGGGCATCACAAATGTGCTGGCAGAGGTGATAAATGCCTCGTCGGCAGCTTGTGCTTCGGCAATCGTAAAACTGCGCTCTTCAACCTGCATCTGCGCCTCACGGGCAAATCGCAAGACAGCAGCACGAGTGATTCCGTGCAAAATCTCGTTGCCCAAATGGCGGGTGATGATGGTGCTGCCTTTGACGATATAGGCGTTGTTTGAAGTGCCCTCGGTGACATGCCCGTCTTCGACCATCCAAGCGTCATCGGCACCCGCTGCCTTAGCCATCATCTTGCCCATCGATGGAAAGAGAAGCTGAACCGTCTTGATGTCCCGCCGCGCCCAGCGCTGATCCTCGATCGAGATGACCTTGATGCCTTTCCTCGCTGCAGGGCTGTCAGCCAGACCAGGTTTGTTCTGGGTAAAGAGCACAACGGTCGGTTTTGTGGTCTCCGGATCGGGGAAGACGAAATCCCGGTCGTCCGGCGCACCACGGGTGATCTGCAAATAGATCATACCTTCGTTGATCTCATTCAGCCGAACCAACTCCCGATGGATATCCAGCAGGTCAGGCAGCACGACAGGATGGGGCATGTCGAGTTCGCGCAAGGACCGTTCCAGACGCTTGGCATGGCCTGCAAAATCGATCAGCTTTCCGTCCAGCACCGAGGTGACCTCATACACACCGTCAGCCATCAAAAAACCCCGATCAAAGATCGATACCTTGGCTTCATTTTCAGGCAGGTAGTCTCCGTTGACATATACTGTGCGCATGGTCATCCCCAAAGATTTGCGACCGGCGGGTGCACCCCTTGGTCGTCGAAGTGTAGCGGTTGATCCCGGTCTTCTGCCAGAAGCAGCGGGCCGTCAAGGTCAGTGAAGGCCGCGCCCTGCGCCAAAATGGTGGCTGGCGCCATTGCCAGTGATGATCCCACCATACAACCCACCATGACGCCATAGCCTTGGGCCAGTGCCGCATCTTTCAGCGCCAACGCCTCTGTAAGACCACCCGCCTTGTCGAGCTTGATGTTAACAAGATCGTATTTACCCTGTAGCGCAGGAAGGCTGGTCCGGTCATGACAGCTTTCGTCGGCACAAACGGGCAAGGGCCGCGCGATTTCACCCAGCATATCGTCTGCATCAGCAGGCAACGGCTGTTCGACCATCTGCACACCCAGCCGGATCAGATGGGGGGCAAGATCGGCATAGACCTCCGCCGTCCAGCCTTCATTGGCGTCAACGATGATGCGCGCGTCAGGGGCACCGCGCCTTACAGCCTCAAGCCGGGCCATATCGTCTGGCGTGCCCAGCTTGATCTTCAACAATGGGCGATGCGCGTTTTCGGCGGCCTGTTGTTGCATGGCGTCGGGCGTATCAAGTGACAGAGTATAGGCTGTGATTTCCGGCTGCGGATTGGGCAGCCCAAGTAAATCCCAGATCCGTTTGCCAGATTGCTTGGCGGCAAGGTCCCACAGCGCGCAGTCTATCGCGTTGCGAGCAGCCCCAGCCGGTAACAGGCTTTGCAGACTATCGCGGGTCACGTCGGCGGGCAGGCCTTTGATCTGTGCGGTCACACTCTCCAGCGTTTCGCCATAGCGGGCATAAGGGACGCATTCACCATACCCAAAGCCCTGATCCTGCAGGGTCACCGTTAGCACATGCGCCTCTGTCCGCGACCCGCGACTGATGGTAAACACCTGGGCCAGCCGGAACACATCGCGGGTCACTTCAATCTGCATCACCGACCTCTTTCATCGCATGCCCTCATGTTTTTATATGCCGGCCAAGGCATCGACCAAACGCCCAGCGCCCTGCCGGTAGGTATCAACAGTCGGCAAGCCCATACGCTCTTCGATCTGCGCCATATATGCCAGCGCTTCATCTTCCGTCAGGTGTTGAGTGTTAATTGAAACACCCGCAACCTGACAGGCCGGGTTGGCTACTCGGGCGATGGGCAAGGCCGTATCGCGCAGCATTTCAAGGTCAGGCAAGGCATAGTCTGGCAGTCCACGCATATGCTTGCGGGTCGGCTCGTGCGACAGGATCAGCGCATCAGGCTGGCCGCCATGGATCAATGCCATGGTGACCCCCGAATAGGACACATGGAACAAGCTCCCCTGCCCTTCTATATGGTCCCAATGGTCAGGATCATTGTCCGGCGTCAGATATTCAACGGCGCCCGCCATGAAATCAGCAATCACGGCATCCAGCGGCACACCGCCACCGGTGATCAGAATACCCGTCTGGCCAGTGGGTCGGAAGGTGGATTTCATCCCACGCTTTTGCATCTCCGCATCCATAGCAAGTCCGGTATACATCTTGCCCACCGAACAATCGGTGCCAATCGCAAGGCAACGCTTGCCGGTGCGCTTTTTGCCGTTGGCAATCGGATAGGCAACCGACGGAATACGCACATCGAACAGGCTGCGACCCGCGACACGCGCAGCGGCAACAAGCTCATCCTCGTCTCGCAGCAGGTTATGCAATCCGGACGCGATATCGAACCCCATTTGCAAGGCCTTGACCAACACCTCTTTCCAGGCGTTGGAGATATAACCGCCACGGTTGGCCACGCCGATCACCAGCGTCTGGGCACCAGCGGCGCGTGCTTCTTCCAGCGTCAGATCGTTAATGCCCAAATCGGCACCGCAGCCTTTCATACGAAACTGGCCGACAGCATTTTCGGGTCGCCAATCCTTAATGCCTTGGGCCACTTTGGCGGCCAATTGGTCGGGCGCGTCGCCGAGGAACAAAAGGTAGGGGGTCTGGATCATGGCGAGGCTCCGCAGCTAAGGATTCGATGTTGGCGCGAGATTTGCGCGTCTGACAGAAAAAATCATCGCGCATTTCCCGCCAGAGCCACGAGCTAACAACAGAAATGTGCGCAGTATGACGGTTATGTCGAATTTTATCGCGCGGATTGGGCGTAAGGTGGATCCTGATCCACCCACCCCACAAAAAACCCGGGCGCGTACACCCGGGTAAATCGCGAAACCTTGATTTGAAGGGTGTCAGCCTTTCGAGAAATCTGGATAGGCTTCCATGCCCAACTCCGACATGTCCAAACCGTTGATCTCTGCCTCTTCGGACACGCGGATACCCATGATGCCTTTCAGAACGATCCAGATTACAAGACTGACGACAAAGGTAAAGCCACCAATGGCGACAAAACCGGTCAACTGCGTGACATAGCTGGCGTCTGCGTAGACTGGCACGATCATCGTGCCCCAGAAACCCGCGATCAGGTGAACCGGGATGGCACCGACCACATCGTCGATTTTGAACTTGTCCAGCATCGGCACGGCAAACACCACAATGATACCGCCAACGGCACCGATCCAAAGGGCCCCGAACAATGTGGGCTCTAGCGGGCTGGCCGTGATGGATACCAGACCGGCCAATGCACCGTTCAGCACCATGGTCAGGTCGGGCTTTTTGTACATCAACTGGCTAAAGATCAGGGCGGCAACAGCACCGGCAGCGGCAGCCATGTTGGTGTTGGCAAAGATGCGACCTACGTCTGTGATATCGCCCACGGTGCCAGCAGCAAGCTGCGACCCACCGTTAAAGCCGAACCAACCCAGCCACAGGATGAACGTACCCAGTGTCGCAAGGGCAAGGTTCGAACCCGGCATTGGAATGACGCGCCCGTCCTTGTATTTACCGATCCGCGCGCCAAGGATGATGGCACCGGCAAGGGCTGCAAAGCCACCAGCGGCATGTACAACAGTAGACCCGGCAAAGTCATAAAAGCCCATGTCGGACAACCAGCCGCCACCCCACTGCCAAGATGCCCCGATTGGGTAGATCAGGCCGGTCAGGACAACCACGAAGATCAGGAAAGGCCACAGTTTGATCCGCTCGGCCAGCGTACCCGATACGATGGACGCCGTGGTCGCGCAGAACATCAACTGAAAGAAGAAATCAGATGCAACCGACGCATAATCCAACGCCGCATCTGTCGCGGCCAAACCAACCGGTTCCAGCGACGTGGGTGTAAAGATGCCCAACCATCCCGGGACCAGCCATGCATCACCCGGATACATCAGGTTGAAGCCCACCACCCAATACATGATGGCCGACAGCGAAAAAAGCGAGATATTCTTGGTCAGCTGTGTGGTGACGTTCTTGGACCGGACCAGACCGGCCTCCAACATGGCAAAGCCTGCCGCCATCCAGAACACCAGAAAGCCGCCGATAAGGAACAGCAGCGTGGTGTAGATATAGCCGCCCGAAAACATCGGATCGTATAGCGCGCTGATCGCGCCGGCAGCAGCCTCGGACGGGTCTTCGCCATCATCCAGCGCTGATTGTGCGGCATCGGTTGCCACAGCAATCGCCCGTTCGCGCATGATTTCATCGGGTGTTTTATACGCAGCCTCGCCTGCGGCGATGGCTTCTGCGGATGGTCCGTCGTCTTGTGCCAAACTGGTCGTTGGCAAGGTCATCATGAACACTGTGATCAGTGCAAATATGCCAGCAAAGAAACTTTTTAAGCTCATTGGTCTATCCCTCGTTCCGCGATCACAGCGCGTCATCATTTGTCTCGCCGGTGCGCACCCGCAGGGCGCTTTCGACGTCGAGCACGAAAATCTTGCCGTCCCCGATCTTTTCGGTTTTGGCTGTCTCGGCGATCGTGGTGACAACCTGATCGGCCATACCGTCCTGCACGACGATCTCCAGCTTGACCTTCGGCACGAAATTGACGGCATATTCAGCGCCGCGATAAATCTCTGTATGACCCGACTGCGACCCAAACCCTTTGATTTCAGATACCATCATGCCGCGCACGCCAACGGTGGTCAGCGCTTCGCGGACCTCCTCCAGCTTGAACGGTTTGATTGTTGCAATGATGAGTTTCACGTTCTTCCCCTTGCAATTTCATTGGCGGGAACCTTGGCAGGGCCCGCTTGCCACCGCAGACAAAGCGCGGGACAGGTGGGCGGGGCAAGGTTGCTGCAACTGCGAAAACCTGTTCGAACCAACACATTTGCACATTTTTTGCACAAATCATCATCTACGCCTAATAATTAAGCGATGCAAAAAGGTATCAAGACGGTCTGTTGACGCTCTACATTCGGGAACGGGCCGGTTATGCTATGCCAAAATAGACCCAACAGTCAGTCGAGCGGAACATGAGTGGAAACGGCAAAAAACGGGCACCTTTGGTGGCCGAACGGCGCTATCCTGCGGGCAGCACGGGCAAGAAAAAGCCTGCGTCGAAGAAAAAAGCGCCCCAAAACCGCACAACACGGCGCAAGGCAGCCCCCAAAAGGAGCAAGCCGCAGGGAATCATCGGTTGGGTGATGCTGCCCATCCGCTGGGCTACCCGCATCATCTGGGCGATCAGTTGGCGGCTTGGGCTTGTGACTGCGCTCATCATTGGTGGGTTTTCGCTCTACTTCGCGTCCCAGATGCCTGAAATGGACGAATTCGTCGATGGCCGGACCCGCGGGTCTGTCACCATGACGGACTTGCGCGGCGAAGTATTTGCATGGCGTGGCGATCAGTTCGGGGGGATGGTCACGGCGGGAAACGTGTCGGAACATCTGCATAACGCTGTCGTCGCGACCGAGGACAAGCGCTTTTACCGCCATTTCGGCATTTCGCCACGCGGTATCGCGTCGGCTGTGCGGATCAACTTGCGCGCAGGCCGTGGTCCTTTGTCCGGTAACGGTGGCTCAACCATCACCCAACAAACGGCCAAACTGCTTTGCCTTGGTGTCCCCTACGATCCCGACACATGGGAAACGGAACGCGCATATGAGGCCGACTGCCGTCAATCTTCGCTTTGGCGCAAGGCACGCGAGGCTGTGTTCGCCGTGGGTATGGAAATCGCCTACACCAAAGAGGAAATCCTGACGATCTATCTGAACCGTGCTTATCTGGGTGCAGGTAGCCGCGGTTTTGAGGCCGCAGCGCAACGTTATTTCGGCATTTCCGCGGCTGAGGTGAACCCGGCGCAAGCCGCCATGCTCGCCGGTCTTCTCAAAGCGCCCTCCACCTATGCCCCGACAGGCAATATCGAACGCGCGCGCGACCGGGCCGCTGTTGTTGTAGGGCTGATGGAAGCGCAGGGTTATCTGAGCACACAGGAAGCGATGAACGCCATCGCCGCCCCGGCAACACTGTCCCAGGCAGCAGAGGCGCGGGCCGGTGGCTTCTTTGCAGATTGGGTCATGGAAAGCGGGCCGGAATTCTTTACCCGCGATACCACCGAAGATGTGGTCATTCGCACCACACTGGATCAGGACATTCAGACCGCCGCAGAAGAGGCGCTGATTTCCGTGTTTGAAAACGAGGTCCGTGAAGGATCAGAAGCACAGGCCGCCATTGTCGTGATGTCCGCAGATGGTGCCGTGCGCGCGATGGTTGGCGGGCGCAACATTCGTGATACCGGCGCCTTCAACCGCGCCACGCAAGCGTTGCGTCAGACCGGGTCGGCGTTCAAACCGTTCATCTACGCCGCCGCCCTTGATCTGGGTATGTCGCCTTATGCGATGATCGATGATGCCCGCACCTGCTGGCAGCGGCGCGGATCGCCCGACTGGTGCCCCGAAAACTATGACCGGGAATTTAAAGGGCCGGTCACGATGATCCAGGCGCTGGCCGAAAGCCGCAACATACCCGCCATTCTGGTATCCGAGGATGTGGGCCGTGAACTGGTCCGCAATGTCGCCAACGGCTTTGGCGTCGAAGGCGACCTGGCCGCTGGTCCCGCATTGGCATTGGGCGTGTCGGAAAGCACTCTGCTGGGCATGACCGGCGCATTTGCCGGTATTCTGAACGGCGGTTCGGCGGTGTCGCCCTACGGGCTGACCGATCTGCGTATTCAGGGGGATGATGCACCGCTGATGGATGCGTCGGCCAGCGGTATTGGTGAACGGGTGATCCGACAAGAGGCCGCGCGCCAACTGACCTGGATGATGTCCAAGGTCGTTGAAGAGGGGACTGGCAGACGCGCGCGCATTGATGGTTGGCAGATCGCTGGCAAGTCAGGCACGACACAAGGGTCGCGCGATGCATGGTTCATCGCGTTCACCGGGGACTATGTAACCGGCGTATGGATGGGCTACGATAACAATCAACCACTGAGCGGCGTCACGGGTGGCGGACTGCCAGCGACCATCTGGCATGAAACCATGGTGCGCGTCCTGGCAAACAAAACGCCGACACCGCTGCCGATGAGCATTCCAACAGCCCCCGAAAGCGTCGGTGTTCTCACCAGTCCCGGCGGTGAATTTCTGGATAATGAGGTCGTGAACCTGCTGGAAAACATCTTGGGCGGCGCGACAAATTAGGGGCGCTAGTATTCGCCATCTTTGCAGCGGTCATATCGAAATGCATAGCCGTCCCAGATCATGTAAAGCCCGGTGTCTTCCGCATCGGTCATTAAGATCGCACGTTCGGACCATGTCTGACCTTCGCCCGAACATTCCATTGCGTAAATCGTGGCGTTCATGTCATTGACGTCGACGGGGCGGGTCATACGGCACTCCATCTCGACCCCATAGAAGATGCTGTTTTCAATCTTGAGCGATCCGCCATCAACACCGACCAGTGCACATTCAGCATTGGCAGTCTGTTTATAGACGCCATCATAGGGTCCGGCGTGCACAAAACCGGGTAAAGGACCAAGCAGGATCAACAGGTATAACGGGCGCAACAGTGTCATAGACGCGTTATATGTGCCAAATCCTTCACAAAATCAACGATTTATGAATGACCCATGCGAATGTTCGCGCGATCACAGATTACACGTTAACTCTGTTACGATTTTCTGTAGGTTGCGGCGACAACGGTAAGAACAAAGAAAAGGCGCGATGACAGCAATGTCTGATCAACTGACGGCAAAAGGTGCAACCGAACTCAAAGAGGCGCGCAGCGAAAGCCGTACGCTCTATTGGATGGTGGGCATCTTCAGCTTTTTCGTGAACCTGCTGATGCTGACCGGCCCGCTTTACATGCTCAACGTTTACGACCGTGTGCTGAGTTCGCGATCATTCGAAACACTGATCGCCCTTACGGTTCTGGTCGCCTTTCTTTATGGCATGATGGGTATTCTGGATTTCGTGCGTGGCCGCGTCATGGGCCGGGTCGGCGCGCGGTTTCAGGCGCGGCTGGACCGGCGGGTCTTTGGTGCCGTGCTCAAGGCCAATACACTGAACCGCGCCCCACGCGAAGCGGCAACAGGCCTGCGCGATCTGGAATCGGTGCAGCGCCTGATCACATCACCTGCCCTGATGGCGGTCTTTGATCTGCCTTGGGCACCCTTGTTTTTCTGGGGTATCTTTATCTTTCACCCGCTAATGGGCCTCTTGGCTTTGGGGGGTGGCGCGATCCTGATCGCCGTTGCCATCATCAACCAATTAACCACACGCAAACCGCTGGAAACAGCCAATGCGGCTACGTTTGCGTCCGAACAATTAGGCGGCCAGATCCGCAACGAAAGCGAAATGGTGCACTCACTGGGCATGCGCCAAGCCGCATTTGACCGCTGGCAAGTCGCACGAAGCAAATCGCTGGACGCGACGATCGGGGCGGCGGATGCATCTGGCACATTCACAGCACTGACAAAAGCGTTCCGCCTTTTTTTGCAATCGGCCATGCTGGGTCTCGGCGCCTATCTGGTATTGCTCGGTGAATTGTCACCCGGCGCGATGATCGCAGGTTCCATACTTTTGGGCCGTGCATTGGCCCCGATTGAAATGATCGTCGGCCAATGGGCGATATTCCAACGCGGGCGCGAAGGCTGGCAAAAGCTGTCCATCCTTCTGGGCAACATTCCCGAAGACCAACAGCGCACCCAATTGCCCAAACCCAAGGCGCGTCTGCTCGCCGATCAGGTCACCGTTGTGCCGCCGGGGGAAAAGCAGGCGGCGTTGCGGCTGATCAGCTTTGATGTGAAGCCCGGGCAAGCGGTTGGTGTGATCGGCACATCCGGCGCGGGGAAATCCACGCTCGCCCGTGTGTTGACAGGTGTGTGGCAACCGGCGGGCGGGAAAATCCGGCTGGATGGCGCGGCGCTGGATCAATACGACCCGGATGTTCTGGGCAAGCATATCGGCTATCTGCCCCAGCGCGTGCAGCTGTTTGACGGCACGATCAAGGAAAACATCGCCCGCATGTCGATGCAGCCGGATGACGCGCTGGTCGTCAAGGCGGCCCAGAACGCAGCCGCACATGAAATGATCCTGAAGCTGCCTGACGGCTACGATACGCGGGTATCGGCGAATACCGGGCGCTTGTCGGGCGGGCAAATTCAGCGGATCGGATTAGCCCGCGCGATGTATGGTGATCCAGTGGTTCTGGTACTGGACGAACCGAATTCGAATCTGGACAATGACGGATCGGTCGCACTGAACACCGCGATCAGGGCGATGAAAGCCGAGGGCAAGATCATCTTTATCATGGCTCACCGCCCGGCCGCTATTCAGGAATGTGACCTGCTATTGGTTATCGAAAACGGAACCCGCCGCGCCTTTGGCCCCAAGGACGAGGTGATGGCTGAGATGGTCAAGAACCATGGCGAGATCAAGCGCAGTGCGGGTAAATCGGGGGGCGTGACATGACCGATAAATCTGACGCAACCAAACGTTGGTCTGCCACGCGGCACCTGACCATTGGGCTATTCGCGCTTGTCATTCTGGTCGGTGGCTTTGGCACTTGGGCCGTGATGGCGCAAATCACCGGCGCGGTCATTACATCGGGCCAGATTGAGGTCGACCGCAACCGTCAGGTTGTCCAGCATCCAGATGGCGGCGTTGTCGATGAAATTCTGGTGGATGAGGGTGACACGGTGGCCTCTGGCGACCTGTTGATCCGGCTTGATCCAACCATTCTGCGGTCTGAATTGGCCATCGTCGAAGGGCAGCTTTACGAAATCCTCGCCCGCCGCGGACGGTTGGAGGCCGAGCGTGATGAGCTTGACGCCATCAGCTTTGATCCATTGCTGGTCGATGCCACGGCCGTGGACGCACGCGACCTGATGGATGGTCAAACCCGCCTGTTTGAGGCGCGGCTGGTCACACAGCGCCGCGCGATTGAGCAGTTGACACAGCAGCGCGCCCAGATTGCCAGCCAACTCTTGGGCATCGATGCGCAGCAAGAAGCCCTGCGCACGCAGCGCGATCTGATCGCCCGCGAACTGGCCGACCAGCAAAGCCTGCTGGATCGCGGATTGGCGCAGGCCAGTCGTGTTCTCGCCCTGCAACGGGAAGAGGCGAACCTGCTGGGCCGGGTGGGTGAGCTGACGGCACAAGCCGCGCAAGCCGCCGAACGCATGGTAGAAATTGAAATACAGGTCCTTGGCCTATCATCAACCCGGCGGGAAGAGGCGATCACCCGTTTGCGCGACCTGCAATATAATGAATTGGAACTGTCGGAACGCCGCCGCACCCTGACCCGCCAGTTGGACCGGCTGGATATTCGTGCCCCGGTTTCGGGCATTGTCTATGGTCTTCAGGTGTTTGCCGAACAATCCGTGATCAGGCCTGCCGACCCTGTGTTATTCCTGATCCCACAGGATCGCCCATTGGTCATCGCCACACAGGTAGAAGTCGTTGATGTGGACCAGATCTTCCTCGGTCAGGAGGTCACTTTGCGCTTTTCTGCCTTCGACCAGCGCCGCACGCCGGAATTAAAAGGCAAGGTCACGCTTGTATCTGCTGACGCCTTTCAGAACGAAAACTCCGGCGCCTCCTATTACCGGGCCGAGGTGCAGTTGAACGAGGGGGAACTGGCCCGCCTGCCTGCCGACATGACCCTGATCCCCGGCATGCCAGTCGAGGCGTTTGTGCGCACCGCCGACCGCAGCCCACTTGATTACCTGATCAAACCGCTGGCTGATTATTTCGCCAAGGCATTCCGCGAGTCCTGATTGCACCGGCCTGCGTTGCCCGCTAGCGTCCGGGCAACAATGGAGGATGCGATGAGCGTAATCGAAAGCAAACTGGTCGAACTGGGTGTGACACTGCCTGATATGGGGGCTGCACCGAAAGCGGCTGGCAACTACTTACCCTTCGTCACGGTCGGCGACATGGTCTATGTGTCCGGTCAGATTTCGCAGGACGACAATGGCCCGGTCAAGGGGGTGGTCGGTAAGGATTTCTCGCTGGAACAGGGGGCTGAGGCAGCCAAACTCTGCGTCATTTCCCTGCTGACCCAGTTAAAGGTCGCCTGCGAAGGCGATATCGACCGGCTGGTGCGCGTAGTCAAGCTGACAGGGTTCGTGAATTCCACCCCCGATTTCGTTGACCAGCCCAAGGTGATCAACGGTGCCTCTGATTTTCTTGTCGCTGCCTTGGGTGACAAGGGGCGCCATGCCCGCGCAGCGGTCAGCGCTGCCAGCCTTCCCTTGGGCGTCGCGGTTGAGATCGAAGCGATCTTTCAAATCAAATGAACCTGCCTGCTTCCTTTTTTGCCCGTCCCATCACCCACCGCGCCTTGCATGACCGCAAAGCGGGGCGGGTTGAAAACAGCGTCAAATCCATCAAAGCCGCGATTGATGCAGGCTACGGGATCGAGATGGATGTGCAACTGACAAGCGACGGTCATGCGATGGTGTTTCACGATGATTTGCTGGACCGGCTAACCGCGCAATCCGGCCCGGTAAAGGCACGCACCCGTGCCGGGCTTGAAGCGATTGAACTGACCGATGATCATGGCACAATACCGTCGCTGGACGACGTACTGAAACTGGTCGCCGGAAAGGTCCCGCTGCTGATCGAGATCAAGGATCAGGACGGGGCCATGGGCCCCGACATCGGAGCTTTGGAACAGGCGACCGCCGATGCGCTAAAGGAATATGCGGGCGACGTGGCGCTAATGTCCTTCAACCCGCATGCGGTCGCCAAGCTGGCGGAACTGGCCCCAGATATCCCGCGCGGCCTAGTCACGTCCAGCTATGAGGCGCAGTTTTGGCCTGACCTCCCACAAGACGTCCGCGACAGATTACGCGCGATACCCGATTATGACCGGGTTGGGGCCTGCTTCATCAGTCATGAAGCCACCGATCTGGACCGTCCCCGCGTAGCAGAGCTCAAAGCACAAGGTGCGCATATCCTGTGCTGGACAATCCGCTCGGCCAGAACCGAGGCAAAGGCGCGCAGCATCGTGGATAATGTCACGTTTGAGGGCTATCTGGCTTGACGGCGGGCCAGCGCCGCCCAAGTAACCCCTCATGGATGATACACCCATTGAAATTGCAGCCCATGCCAGCCTGTCGGGGATCAGCCCGGGAGATTGGGATGCTTGCGCCTGCCCGGAAGCGGTGGACGCACGGCCCGGCGATCCGTTCACAACCTACAGGTTCCTTAAGGCACTGGAAGACAGTGGATCAGTCGGCCCCGGCACGGGCTGGCAACCCCGCTATCTGACGGCCACAATTGATGGGCAGATCGCCGCAGTGGCCCCGCTTTATGCCAAGGGGCATTCGCAGGGCGAATATATCTTTGATCACAATTGGGCGCATGCCTACGAAGGTGCAGGCGCGCGCTATTACCCCAAACTGCAGATCGCCGTACCTTTCACCCCTGCCACCGGTCGCCGGTTCCTGACCCGACCGGGATACGAGGCGGTGGGTATGTCCGCACTGATCCAGGGGGCAATCCAGATTGCTGTTGATAATGAACTGTCCTCTGTCCATGCAACCTTCTGCACCGAAGCAGAGGCGATTGCGGGGGCCGAAATGGGCCTGCTGCACCGGGTTGGGCAACAGTTTCATTGGTTAAACGACGGCTATGACACCTTTGATGATTTCCTTGCCTCGCTATCCAGTCGCAAGCGCAAGAACATCCGCAAGGAACGCGCGCAGGCGAACGATTTTGGCGGTGAGATTATCGAACTGACCGGCGATCAAATCCAGCCCGAGCATTGGGATGCATTCTGGCGGTTCTATCAGGACACCGGCAACCGCAAATGGGGCACGCCCTATCTGACGCGGCAGTTTTTTGACTGCGCACAAGACACGCTGCGCAATGATATGCTGATGGTGCTGGCAATGCGTGAGGGGCGGGCTGTCGCAGGTGCGTTGAACTTCATCGGGCGTGATACGTTGTTTGGGCGCTATTGGGGCTGCACCGAACACCATGCCTGCCTGCATTTCGAACTCTGCTATTATCGGGCTATTGATTTTGCCATCGCGCAAGGGCTGGCCAAGGTTGAGGCAGGCGCGCAAGGCGAACACAAACTCGCCCGTGGCTATATGCCCACACCAACCCACTCGCTGCACTGGTTCGGCGATCCGGGCTTCCGCGATGCTGTCGCGCGCTATCTTGACGCCGAACGCACGGCAGTTGATCACGAAATTGAGGTGCTGACCAGCTATGGCCCTTTCCGCAATTCCAATCAGGAGGACCACCAATGACCGACAAGCTGACCGAGGCTGAACGCAACGACCAGATCAAACCGCTGCTGGAAAACGGCTGGACGCTGGTCAGTGGGCGTGACGCCATCCATAAGACATTCGTCTTTAAAAACTTTGTCGAGGCGTTTGGCTTCATGACCCGCGCCGCCATCTGGGCGGAAAAATGGAACCATCACCCCGAATGGTCCAATGTCTATAAAACCGTCGAGGTGACATTGACGACGCATGACGCGGATGGTCTATCAACACTCGACGCCAAACTGGGCGCAAAGCTGGACGCACTCGCAGGGACCTGATGCAAGACCTTTTGAATACCGTGATCTGGGATGGCCGGACAATTGCCGACCTTCTGACCCTTGAATTTCTCGCCTCCGCCTTCGGCAATGTGCTGGCCGCACTGGTTATCGTTGTTCTTGGCTTCGTCGTCGGGGGTTGGGCACGCAAGCGGCTGATCCGATTGGGCCAGGCCTATGATCATCTCGACATCACGTTGTTCAATTTCTTGGGCAATATCGTGCGTTATGTCGCCATCGGCTTTGCATTTCTGTTTGTGCTCAACACGTTCGGGGTACAAACCACCTCCGTCATCGCAGTCATCGGTGCGGCTGGCCTTGCCATCGGTTTGGCGCTGCAAGGGACTCTGTCCAATGTGGCTGCCGGCGTAATGATTGTCTTCTTCCGGCCGGTCAAAATCGGTGATTTTGTCGAAGTCAGCGGGCAGATGGGCACCGTGAAAGAGATTAATCTCAACTTCATCGAACTGGCCTCAACCAGCAACGTGCAAATCATTATTCCCAATGCACAGGTCTGGGGAAACACCATCACCAACTATTCTGTCTACGACACGCGCCGCGCGGAATGGGTATTCGGGGTTGGTTATGGCGCGAACCTCAAACAGGCCGAAGAGGTGATCCGCAATACCATTTTCAATGACCCGCGCGCGCTGGCCCAACCGGAACCCTTCATTCAGGTCAATAATCTTGGCGACAGCTCTGTCGATTTTCTGGTGCGCGTCTGGTGTGCCAGCGGCGACAACTTTCAGTTTCAGGCCGATATGAAACGGCAAGTGAAAGAGGCGCTTGATGCCGCTGGCATCGACATTCCGTTCCCGACGCAAACGGTGGTTCACGTCAACAACTGACGCGGTTTAGTCCATCTGCTCCAGCAGGGTCTCACCGGCAGAAATCTCGCACTCACCGGGATTGCTTTCAGCGTTGAGGATCCTCACCTCACCGTTCTCAACAAGCATGGAATAGCGCTTTGACCGGTTCACGAAACCCACGGGCGGCGCGCTAAAATTCATGCCAATGGCCGTGGTGAAATTGCTTTCCGCATCAGCCAGCATGGTCAGACCGGATTCAGTCGCGCGGGTCGTATCGCCCCAGGCCTTCATCACAAATGGATCGTTGACAGCGACGCAGATAATCTCATCCACGCCCTTTTGCTTGAAATCATCATGGGTGATCATGAAGCTGGGCACGTGGGCTGTGGAACATGTACCCGTATAAGCACCGGGCAGCCCGAAAATCACAACTTTACGGTCTTTCACTTTTTCCGAAATCGCCACCTGTTTTGGCCCGTCTTCGCCCATGATCAGCAAATTCGCATCCGGCAGTGTGTCGCCTACTTTGATTGTCATCTGATTAGCCCCTGTTCGCAATTGTGTCTGTCGACGCTTCCCATATAGAGTCTGTCGTAACAAGGGGCCAGCAAAGAGGGGCAAATTCCCATGACACATGTGGTTGTCGTTGGCGGGGGACAGGCCGGGGCCTCCGTCGTGGCCAAATTACGCGCCGAAGGTTTTGACGGACAAATCACCCTGATCTGCGGCGAAACAGTCCCCCCTTACCAACGCCCCCCCCTGTCAAAGGCCTATTTACTTGGGGAAATGGCCGAAGAACGGTTATATCTGCGCCCTGCTGAATTCTACGAAGACCACCAGATCGCGCTGCGTCTGAATACCCGTGCGGTGGGAATTGATCCGGTCGCTCATGTGGTCACACTGACCGGAGAAGAACGCCTCCACTACGATGAGTTGGTTCTGACGGTCGGCGCATATCCGCGCACATTGCCCGCCGAAATTGGGGGTATGCTGGATGGCCTGTTTCTGGTCCGCGATCTGGCCGATGCGGATGCTATGGCCCCCGCTTTTGAGGCCGGCAGGCGGGTTGTGATCGTCGGCGGTGGCTATATCGGGCTCGAGGCGGCAGCAGTCGCGTCAAAGCTGGGGTTGAAAGTCACGCTGGTGGAAGCCGCCGATCGTATCCTGCAACGGGTCGCTGCGCCCGAAACCTCTGATTATTTCCGTGCACTGCACCAATCGCACGGCGTCGACATTCGCGAAGGCGTGGGGTTGGACCGGCTGTTGGGCGACGATCATGTGTCAGCAGCGGTGCTGACGGATGGCGACATATTGCAGCTTGATTTCGCCGTGGTTGGTGTCGGCGTCACACCCTCCACAATCTTGGCTGATAGCGCAGGATTGGAGGTCGATAACGGGGTTACAACCGATCAATACGGGCGCACGTCTGATCCCCATATCTGGGCGGCGGGCGATTGTGCATCGCTGCTTTACCATGGCGAACGCATTCGGCTGGAAAGCGTCGGCAACGCCATTCATCAGGCCGAAACTGTGGCGCTGAACATCATGGGGCGCGATGAACCTTATATCGCAAAACCGTGGTTCTGGTCCGACCAATACGACTGCAAACTGCAAATCGCGGGGCTGAACCGGGGCTATACAGATGTCTACATTCGCAAGGGCGACGCACCCGGCGTGCAATCCAACTGGTATTACAAAGGGACCGAACTGCTGGCCGTCGACGCAATGAACGATCCGCGCAACTACATGATCGGCAAGCGACTGATCGAGGCCGGGCGCAGCCCGGACCCCAAACTTGTCACCGCCCCCGCCACCGATATGAAGGCATTGCTGAAGTCTTGAGGATTATCGGCGGCACCCATCGCGGCACAGCCCTTGCGGCGGTCGGCAAGGGGGACGCGGGCGCACATCTGCGCCCGACGACTGATCGAGTGCGCGAAAGCCTGTTTAACGTATTGCAAGGGGGCCGTTTTGGCGACCCGATCCATGGTGCGCGGGTGCTGGACATGTTTGCCGGGACCGGCGCATTGGGGTTAGAGGCCTTGTCGCGCGGCGCGAGCCAAGTCACCTTTGTCGACAATGGTCGCGCGGCACAAAAGCTGATCCGCGAGAATATCGCCAAGCTGCGCCGACAATCCGATACGACCCTGATCAGCGCCGATGCAAACAAATTGCCCAAAGGAACGCCCTGCGATCTGATCTTTCTCGACCCGCCCTACGGACAAGAGCTTGGCAACAAAGCCCTGAACGCGGCGTTGCGTGGCGACTGGATCGCCCCCGGAGCGCTGATCATATGGGAAGAAAGCCAGGCACAGATCGCGCCACAGGGGTTCAAAACACTTGATCAACGCCGCTACGGTGACACATGGATTACGTTTTTGCGCCATGACGCCTAGGCTGGTGATTTTCGACTGTGACGGGGTCCTTGTCGATACGGAGTCGACGACCGATGTGGTGATCTCCGATAACCTGACCCGGCACGGCCTGCGCATCGCACCCGGCGAGGTCCATAGCCTGTTTGCAGGCGGGACAATGCGGTCAGTGATGGAAGAAGCGAGGCGCCGGGGCACGATCCTGCCTGACGAATGGCTCGACGAAATCTATGCGTCCGTCTTCGCCGCACTACGCCACGGTGTGCCCATCATTGAAGGGGTATTTGACCTGATCAACGCCCTTGATAGAGCCGGGGTCGCACGGGCCATCGCCTCAAACGGGCCTTTGGCAAAGATGGAAATCAGCCTGACCCCCAGCGGTCTTTGGAACCTTTTTGAAGGCCGAATCTACAGCGGACATGATCACGGCCCCAAACCGCAGCCCGACATGTTGCTCCAGATCATTGCAGATGCGGACGTGCGCGCAGACGAAACAGTGATGATCGACGACATGCCTGCAGGTTTTCTGGCGGCCCGCGCTGCGGGTATCCGCTGCCTTGGTTATGTGGCGGTGGGTGACCCAGGCCGGACAATGGGGACGGGTGCCAAACCGATCACTGACTTGGCCGAGGTGATCAATATCCTGAATTTGCCCTGAGTTCTTATCAGCGATAGGCTGATGCCATGACGGATGTTACATCTTTCACTATTGTGCCGGCGATTTCCAAGGCGCGGGTCGCCAGTGTGCCCTCGCCTGCACCGCAGCCTGTCGGGCCGCCGGTCCTGATTAGCGATTGCACGAGCCCACTGGCCGGTGAAACATTGCTGAGTTTGCTATGGAAACGTTGCAACGACAAACACCAAGACCCCAC
Organism: uncultured Paracoccaceae bacterium; assembly: GCA_947489445.1. Taxonomy (GTDB): domain Bacteria; phylum Pseudomonadota; class Alphaproteobacteria; order Rhodobacterales; family Rhodobacteraceae; genus Yoonia. The sequence continues at coordinate 185,169 of CANLDN010000009.1, read as the reverse complement.
CTGAATGCCATTCAGTTCCGGGGATAGGAATCAATAAAATCCTTCAAAGGATCTTGCCCGGACTTTTCCAAAAATCTGGTCCGCTACATCCCGGAAAGCACCTCTGCCGGGGCAACCCACCAGCCCATCTGAGACACCTGCACGATCCGTGCGACCTGCCGTGCGGTTGCCATATCCTTCACCAAGCCAAAACAGGTCGCCCCCGACCCGGACATCCCCGCCACGCTGACAGCCGGCAGTGATTTGAGCTTGGCAATCGCCTGTGTGATGTCCGGTGCGATCTTTTGTGCCGGCAACAGCAAATCATTGCGTTGGGCGGCCAGCCAACGGGCAAAAGCGTCGAAATCCATCCCCGCAGGCAACGGGTCCATCGCCGTACCCGTTTTTGTCGCAAGCGCCTTGAACACATCCGCTGTCGGCACATCCACCGGCGGGCGCACCAGAACAAGCGCGCAATCCGGCAAGCGGGCTACCGGGGACAACACATCACCAATGCCGGACATGCGGGTCGGTGCAGGTGCCCGCAAGCACACGGGCAGGTCAGCACCAAGTGCCACCACCTCTGCAGCGGTCGCAGGCAGCGTTGGCACGCGCCACAGCTCTGCCAGCATCGCCAATGTCACCGCCGCGTCGGACGAACCGCTCCCGATACCAGCGGCATGTGGCAGATGTTTCTCCAGGGTCAAAGCCGCACCTTGGGTCACACCGCGCGCGTTGCGCAGCGCCTCGGCGGCACGCATCATCAAATTGCTCGGGTCAGCTGGTACACCGGTGGAAAATGGGCCGCTGACCATAATGCGCAGATCAGGGGCCAAGGTCGCACCAAGCTGGTCCGCGACACCGGCAAACACGACCAGACTGTCCAGTGTATGATACCCGTCGTCGCGCTGACCGGTCACATGCAAGGTCAGATTGACCTTGGCAGGGGCGCTGCGCTTAATCGTCGCCACGGGCCAGTCGGACCGGGGTGAGCCCCTCATCCTGCAACACCATATCCAAGCCGCGCTCCAACTTGTCACGGATACGGGTCGCATCCTCTTCCTCTGGATCAAACGACAAGGCGCGCTGCCATTGAAAATGGGCTTCAATCTCGCGGCCCACGGCCCAATAGACGTCGCCCAAATGATCGTTGATCACCGGATCAACGGGCTCTAACGCGGCGGCGCGTTCCATATGCACAACTGCCTCATCATAACGTCCCATCTGAAACAGAACCCAACCAAGGCTGTCGATAATGGCTCCATTATCGGGGCGGGCCGCGGCAGCGGTTTCAATCATGCCCAGCGCCTCATCCATCTTTTCGCCACGCTCCACCAGCGAATAACCTAGGTAATTCAGCACCTGGGGATGATCGGGACGTAACGCCAGTGCGGCGCGAAAATCAGCCTCTGCTGCGGGCCAATTGTCCACCAGATGGTTCGTGATGCCACGGGTGTAGTGCACAAACCACTTCACCGGGCTTTGGTCATCATACAGGGTCAGGGCGCGTGTATACGCATCCGCTGCCTCGCCATAACGCTCGGCCTGCCGCAATGTGTCGCCCTTGGTGGCAAACACCTGCGGCAATTCGGGGTGACTGCGGGCCAGCGCCTCTAGCACCTCAATAGCGGCATCCTTGCGCCCGGCAGTGCGCAATACCTCTGCACGGCCAAGCTCAGCGGCGTGGAATGCTGGGTCCTGGCGCGACACGCCAGCATAAGTGGTATTGGCAAGGTCATATTGACCCAAATCTTCCAGCAGCCGGGCAGTCATCAACACCGCCGCGGTGTTGTCAGGCCACAGGTAATTCGCCGTCCGCGCATATATCAGCGTATATGCGTCAGGCGCATCGCCCTGAATGGCACCGGCAATCACATGAAAAATATCCGCAATCCCCTGAGCAGGGGTGGATACGGCACTGTAGGCAATAGCATTGCCATCTACCAGTTCGGCCCGCAAGACAGCTAGACCAGGGTCCAGTTGCGCGCCGAAAACGCCATCAACAATCGCAAGCGCATCATCGTTGCGGCCAAGCTGACTTAAAATCTGGGCGTGTGCCACCGCACTTTGGCGGCTGTAGCGCATGCCACTCGTGGCAGATGCACCAAAAACAGCCTCCGCTCCTTCGAAATCTCCTACTGATGCCAACGCATAGGCTTTATGGGTCACACCATAAATGGTCATGCCGTCGGCTTCGATCACTTGGTCAAAACTGGCCAGTGCACGGGTCATGTCGCCTTGGCCAAGATGGGCCCAGGCCTGCGATAAACCATCGACTAACGGACCCACATTGCGACCCTGTTCCAGCCCCGAAAAGATCGCGCTCCAATCTTCGGCCTTTGCGGCGGCGGCGCTCAATGCCAGATGTGCGACCTGGCTTTCATATCCACGATCCACAATCACCTGTGCGATCGGCAGCGCCCGCTCAATCTGGCCCAGCGCAATGTAAGAGGTCATCGCATTCTCAAGCAGGAAAGCGTTCGACGGATCAGCGATCAGGCCTTTTGTGAAATACTGGGCGCCAGCGGCAAAATCGTTCGCAACACTCGCCTGTCTGGCAGCCAGATAGGCACCGGCATCAGGGTCGGCGGCTACAACATTTGCAGGAAAAATCATACACGCCAGCACCCCGGCGGAAATGGAACGTCTGAGCACAGTTACATAACCCTTTAATTCGATTTTCGTCAGCCTAGTGGGCCAGAGCCTCACATGCAAATACGACATTGTCAGGGCGGCAAAATGTTGCAGGATAGGATTTTGTGCCCTCGTCCGTGTGGCCGACACTACGACAAACCCGTTTGCAAAAAAAGTCGCGCACGCAACTGGGCTGCCTGACCGCCTTGCATATTCATGTGCAATCGCGAAGATGGCGTTAATGAAATTCAACCGTGGGGGTTTAAGATGTTTTTTGGTATTGTTTTGAGCCCATCCGCATGGGCCATGATCCTTATCGCCGTCATCGGCGCGCTCGTTATCCCGTTCATGATTATTGCGGAGTTCGCCAACCTTTTCCCGGCACCCCTTTCAACCATCATCGAAGTGTCGCTGGGCTATGTCGGGTTTCCTCTTTTGCTTTGCTACTTGCATTCACGCAAGCTGTTTGGGCGCGGTATGGGGTCAATGTTCTTCTTTATCTACAAGTGGTTCTATGTGCTTATCGGTATCGTCGCGTTGATTGGCACACCCTATGCCGAAGGCGGATTTAATGTCGAAGGGTTCATGTTCGGCGTCATCTTTACCACCGTCGGTCTTGTGATGATCTGGTGGACCCGCAAAATTGACAAATCGTTCCAGGATGCGGTCGAGACCGGTGAAGAAATTCAAGCGGAAGCAGACCGTGAGGCACAAATCCAAATGCAGGCCGAGGCGATTTTGCGAGCCGAGCAGATGAAGGCCGAAAATCAAAACCCATAATCTATCTTGCAGGCGCGCCCATCCCGCAACGCGGGTGGGGCCCGGCATTCCATAACAAACATACCATCGGCGGAGATCCTCCGTATTCTCCGGCAATTCGAGCGACCTCTTGCGTAACAAGCCTCAAATTGGAATTTTTGAGAGGCATAAGCGGCGCGAAAGGACCTGTATATGGTTTTTGGTATTTCGATGAACCCTTTGGATTGGGTGATTACGGTGACGGGTGTTGTCTTTGCCCTGATCGTTCCTTTTGCGATTGCGGGCCAACTGGCGACGATGGTTCCAGAGCTGCTATCCGACCCCACGCGCATGGCCATCGGCTATATCAGCATGCCATTTCTGTTGTGCTACCTGAATGATCGCGGCGCTTTGAACGGCGATCTCACCTCTGTCTTCTTCTATCTGTACAAATGGGCCTATCTCATTGTCGGGCTTGCAGCAGTCGCCTTGGCCATATTTGCAGGCGGCGGCTTCGAAGGCGGGTTGTTGTTGTTTGGGCTTGTCACAACCGTGATCGGATTGGTCATTTTCTGGCAGTCCTGGAAGGTCGACCGACGAAACCAGCAAATTGCTGATCGTCTGATGTACGGACCCGAAGAACCCCTTGACCGCAAGACGTTGGCCATTCTGGACGCCGCGCAATCACGCACAACCAAGAGCAGCCAACCGGTTATCCTGAACGACCCGGTGCAGCCTTAAACAAGCAAGTCGGGTTATTTCCTCTGGGTAGAAATCCACACCGGAATAGCACCTCCCCAAAAACAAGAAGACAGGCCCGAAAGCCCGCCCGCTCGCCCTGCCAAGACTGCTCCTCTACGCCTTTTTTGTAGGCGATTTGTGGTTGAACCGACACTAAACCGGGAAGTGATTCGCAGTCAATACACTGATTCGCGAATCGGCAGGAACTAGGCTTGGCATGACTTAGCTTGTCGGTGCGTAAACCCGGCATTGCGGATCAACCGGGGTCGGGCTGACCAGAAAAGGCGTCTCCGGCGGCATCCCGCTTTCTTCAACCCATACGCCGTTGAGACAGAAATCCTGCGCATAGTTGCCCAGATTGAACCCAAACCCCGGATCGCCACAATCATCGGCATCACCATTCGCATTCCACGCCTGACTCACGCCAAGCCCGATTTGGCCGGGTGTCATAAACACGCTACGGGCCGGATCGAAATGCAGGGTCCAGCTTGCGCCGGGTGCCCGGGTCTGCATGTCCCATTTCCCCAAAAGCGTCCCTTCGCGGTAACCCGCGATCTTGAACCGGATGACATCGCTGGCAGTCACGACCGGCTTGTTCAAAGCGGATGGCGTAATCGTCATCTGCCCTGTCATGGTGTAATCGTTTTGGCCCAGCCAGCAGAAATAGAAATCGGCCGCCTGCGCGTTGGTGGCAAACAGGGCCAACACTGTCGTCAAACCTTTAATCATATCTCGTTCTCTCGCATCACATGCCCAGCGAGATAGAGCGATCCGCAAATCAGAACACGCGCATCGGGTGATTTTTGCGTGATCGCACGGATCGCATCTTGAACACTGCCCGCAGTATTGGCTGCCAATCCAACACGTCCCGCGACCTTCGCGGTCTCTTCCGCGGGGATCGTGTTCTGCTCTCCGGGGATCGACACCGCGGTTAGGCTTTCGGCCACATCAGCCAAGGGCCGCATATAACCCGCAACATCCTTGGTGTTCAGCATCCCACAGATCAGATGGGTGGGTCGTGGCGATAATTCCTGCAACGTGGCGGCCAGCATACGACCCGCCGCAGGGTTGTGCCCGCCATCCAGCCACAGTTCAGCGGGTGCTGCCAGATCAACCAGCGCACCCTTGGTCATCCGCTCCATCCGCGCGGGCCAATAGGCCCGGGTCACCGCCGCCTCGCAGGCAGCTTCATCCTTGCCCAGCGCACGCAGTACCGCAATCGCGCCCCCGGCATTCATAATCTGATGGGGACCACGCAGATTGGGCAACGGTAGATCCAACAGCCCGCGGTCGTCCTGATACACCAACCGTCCACGCTCGGTGCTGACATGCCAATGCTGACCGTGAACCAAAAGCGGCGCACCCATTCGGGTGGCCTGCCGCTCAATCACCTCCAAGGCAGCATCCTGCTGAGGACCGACAACGCAGGGCACACCGCCCTTGATGATCCCCGCCTTTTCACCTGCAATCTCGGGCAATGTGTCACCCAGAAACTGTTGATGATCCAGATCGACAGGGGTGATGACGGTCACGGCAGGCTGCGCGACAACATTGGTTGCATCCAATCTGCCGCCTAGCCCTACCTCCAGCAAAGCATAATCCGCTGGTGTCTCGGCAAAGGCCACCAATCCGGCAACGGTCGTAATCTCGAAATATGTAATCGGATCGCCACCATTGGCCGCATAACAGCGGTCCAAAACATCCGTCAAAGCCGGCTCTGAAATCAGCGTGCCTGCCAGCCTGATCCGTTCATGAAATCGGGCCAGATGCGGCGAGGTATAGGCATGAACGGCGGAACCACCCGCCTCCAGCCCAGCGCGGATCATCGCCTGGGTCGACCCCTTGCCATTGGTGCCCGCAATATGAATGACCGGTGGCAAACGGTCCTGCGGGTTGTCCATTGCCGCCAACAGCCGCCACACACGATCCAATACCAAATCCATGACCTTGGGATGCAAGGCCATCATCCGGTCAAGGATCACATCCGATGTCTTGGTCACTTGCCCTCTTCCGGGGCTAAGGGGTTTTCCAGCTGCAATGCAGCATCCGACGTGATCTCTGGCGCGGGCAGATCACCCTTGACCGGCGCATCCTGCTTCATCAGCAAACGGACGATTGTGACCAGCTCATCCTTCAGATCAGTCCGTTTTGTCACCCGGTCCAGCATCCCGTGATCCAGCAGATATTCAGCGCGCTGGAACCCTTCGGGCAGCTTTTCACCAATCGTCTGCTCAATCACGCGCGCACCAGCAAAACCGATCAACGCATTGGGTTCTGCAATCTGCACATCCCCCAGCATCGCATAGGATGCCGTCACACCACCCGTCGTCGGATGGGTCAGAACCACGACATAAGGCAGGCCCGCCTCTTTGAGCATCTGCACCGCAATTGTCGTGCGGGGCATCTGCATCAGGCCCAGAATTCCCTCTTGCATACGGGCACCACCAGCGGCGGAAAACAGTATCAGCGGACGTTTCAGCGCTATCGCACGTTCCGCCGCCGCGACAATCGCGTTGCCGACATACATCGACATCGACCCACCCATGAAGGAAAAATCCTGTACAGCCACAACAACCCCGGTACGACCCATGTCGCCCTCGGCCACCAGCATGGCGTCCTTTTCACCGGTCTTGCGGCGGGCTTCCTTGATGCGGTCCGTATACCGTTTCTGGTCACGGAAATGCAGGGGGTCGGCCACGGGCTCCGGCACCTCCACCTCAACAAATACGCCGCCATCAAAGATCGAAATCAAACGATCCCGCGCGCCAATCGCCATATGGTGATCGCAATTCGTGCAGACATTCAGATTGTCGGCCAATTCGCGGTGAAACAGCATCGTGCCGCATTCATTACACTTGGTCCACAGGTTGTCAGGCACCTCGCGGCGCGAAAACAACGAATTAATCGTGGGGCGGACGTAGTTGGTGATCCAGTTCATGGGCAACCTTTTGCGTTAACGTATCCCAGATATGCCGCGCTTGAATGAAATGCAATCAGCGCCTGATTGCCACCCGTGCCGCCATCCACATGATCCATACTGTGGCAAGGTTGACCAGAAACGGAAAAATCATCTCCGGGGCTGCCAATGCGTCAAGCCCATAGTCGTATTGGTAGGGATCATCATAAGGAAACAAAAACAACGCCAGCCCGCTCGATGGCCAGTTCTCCATGCCGTAAAGCAGCAGGGCAAAGGCGTTGTTGGCCAAATGCAGGCCAATCGCCGCCCCGATATTACCCGTGCGGGCCGTCAGATCGGCACAGGCAAACCCCAAAGCCGTCGCCCAAAGTGCCCAGTAAATGCCGTCTGCGTGGCCAATCCCATTGAAGTAATGCGCCAAACCAAACAACGCCGATGGGGCGCCCATCCAAATCAACCGAGACCGCGACAGGCAGGCGAATTGTTGTTGCAGGTAACCCCTGAAATACAGCTCTTCCGTGCCCACCTGGATCAGCAGCACGACAAAGGCCAACGGCAAAAGCAAGATCCAACGCAACAAACTGCGCATTTCTGCCACCTCTGAAAGCGGATACCAGGGCGGCAGGATTTCTATCGTCAAAAGCACGAGACCCACCACCCAACCGACCCGGACCAGATCGACCACCGCAGCGTCCACCGGCCCAACCATCGACCAGAACCCGCGCTCATGCACACGTCGCAGCACAAAGACAAAGATGATTGTTGTGATGCTGAATGTCGCAAATTGCGCCAGTGTGCCAAAAGCGGTCAGCCCTTCGTAATAGGCGTTTTGGGCCGCTTCGCCCGGCATCAGCATCATCATGAACCAAGGGGATGCAAAGAACGCGACCTCGAACGCCACCATCATCGTGGCCAGTCGCCAAATCTCGGTCCGGGCCATCGCCGGTTGGATGAATTCCTTATGTGCTGCGTAATCGGGATACGGGTCGGCCATGCCGGACCCTATGCCGCGCATGCAACCTGCTGCAACCGCCAGTTCCACCTTGCGTCACTGCGGCCCACTATTTAGACCCGTTCTCAACAGTTTTCCGGGAGAAGTTCAGATGCTCAAAGGCAAGGTCGACAAAACCAATCTACCCAGCCGCCACGTGACCCAAGGGCCCGCCCGCGCGCCGCACCGGTCGTATTACTACGCCATGGGCCTGGATGAAGAAGACATCGCACAACCTTTCATCGGCGTTGCAACCTGCTGGAACGAGGCCGCACCTTGCAACATTTCCCTCAACCGCCAGGCGCAGGCGGTGAAACTCGGCGTGAAAGCCGCCAGCGGCACACCGCGCGAATTCACGACCATCACCGTGACCGACGGCATCGCCATGGGGCATGAGGGGATGCGGTCCTCGCTCGCCTCGCGCGACGCCATTGCCGATACCGTTGAATTGACGATGCGCGGCCATTGCTATGATGCCATCGTTGGCCTTGCAGGCTGCGACAAATCCCTGCCGGGTATGATGATGGCTATGGTGCGACTGAACACGCCATCCGTCTTCATGTATGGCGGCTCAATCATGCCAGGCCGGTTCAATGGCAAGGACGTGACGGTGCAGGACGTGTTCGAGGCCGTGGGCCGCCACCAGGCCGGTGCCAATTCCGACGAAGAGCTGCGTGCGCTCGAAAAGGTCGCCTGCCCTTCGGCGGGTGCCTGCGGCGGCCAGTTCACGGCCAACACCATGGCCTGCGTTTCTGAGGCGATCGGTCTTGCCCTGATGAATTCCGCGGGGGCCCCTGCCCCTTACGAGAGCCGGGACCAATATGCGCAAGCCAGCGGCGAAGCGGTGATGAACCTCTTGGAAAAGAACATCCGCGCGCGCGATATCGTCACCCGCAAGTCACTCGAAAACGCAGCCCGCATCGTGGCCTGCACCGGCGGATCGACCAATGCCGGTCTGCACCTGCCTGCTATTGCGCATGAAGCCGGGATTGATTTCGACCTCTTCGATGTCTGCGACATCTTCCGCGACACACCCTATTTCGTCGATCTCAAACCTGGCGGCCAATATGTGGCCAAGGACCTTTACGAGGTAGGCGGCGTGCCCGTCGTGATGAAAGAACTGCGCAAGGCCGGGCTGATCCATGAAGACTGTATGACCGCCTCAGGACACAGCATCGGTGAAGAGCTCGACAAAATCGAAGGCGACGCAGACGGCAAGGTCATCTATTCCGTCGCCAACCCACTGACATCGACGGGCGGCGTGGTCGGCCTCAAAGGCAACCTTGCCCCCGAAGGCGCCATCGTGAAGGTCGCGGGGATGTCCGAAGAAGAACAATCCTTCACCGGTCCCGCCCGCGTGTTCGAATGCGAAGAAGACGCATTCGAAGCAGTCAAGGCGCGGCAATACAAAGAAGGCGAAGTGCTGGTCATCCGCAACGAAGGGCCATCAGGCGGCCCCGGCATGCGTGAAATGCTGGCAACAACCGCGGCACTCTCCGGGCAGGGCATGGGCAAAAAGGTTGCCCTGATCACTGACGGACGCTTTTCGGGTGCCACACGCGGGTTCTGTGTGGGCCATGTGGGGCCAGAGGCGGCGCATGGCGGGCCCATCGGTCTGTTGCAAGACGGCGACGAGATCACGATCAACGCGATCACCGGCGCGCTGACCGTCGATCTGACCGACGCCGAACTGGCAACGCGCAAGGCCAACTGGGCCGGGCCAAAGGAAACAATCTATGCCTCAGGTGCTCTGTGGAAATACGCGCAGCTTGTCGGGGGTGCGCGGCTCGGGGCTGTGACCCATCCGGGCGCCAAACACGAAAAACATATCTACATGGACCTCTGACCAGATGATCCGCGCCTATGGTGTTTTTACAGCCCTTGGGCTGTTCGGGCTCGCGGCCTGCACCCCGGCAGAGCCTGTACGATCCTTGGCGCTGCTGGACGGAGAGATCATGGCCACTACCCCGGCCGGCTATTGCGTGGACCAAAGGGCAAGCAACCCGCGCGATGGCTTTGCAGTCATGGCCCCCTGCGCCACCTTGGGGGCCAATGATCCGGCACCCGGTGCGGTGGGCGTCGCGACCGTGCAAGTCGGGCCACCCCAAAGCGGCACTGTGTCCGGGGCAGAGGGGGCATTGCGTGATCTGCTGGAATCCGATGCAGGGGCGGTCCTGCTCAGCGCCACCGGCGAAGCGGCCGCGATCAAGGTGCTGAACTCGCAAGCCTTGGACAATAGTGTGACCGTCCATTTCACCGATAGCGGGGATGCTCCTATGGCCGGGCTGCAAGGCGAAGAATGGCGGGCCTTCACAGATATCAATGGACGGCTGGTCACGGTGGCCGTACGCGGGTTGGCAACAGCGCCTTTGCAAGACGGAACCGGGTCATGGCTGCTGAATTTGGTGGTCAACGGGCTGTTGGCAGCTGGCGGCAGCGTTTCAACTGAAACACCTGACGTCTAAATTGTTTCATTCTTCACGGGCCTTTGGCACACTCAACCTGATTGCACAAACGGGATAGCGATGCATATGCCACTCAACCCGAACGGAGTATTGGGCCGCTTGCTGCACCAGCGCGCACTTTCGCGCTGGAAGGCTGCGGCACGGGGCGCGGAGCATGCGGAATTGGGGCTGTTGCGGGCACAGTGGCAGCAAGCCAGACAATTGCGCGCGCCACTACAGCAGATTTGCCATGTTGCCGATAGTCGGTTGGCCCTGCCACGCATCGGATCCAAAACCTTTGCACGGCCTGTGGGCACGGATTGGTCCTGGCGACCGCAAGCGTGGCGCGCAGGGCTGGCGCGGCACGGTATCGCCCCTGCGCAAAACAAGATGAAGCTCGGGGACGAGGTCACCGTTTTTCATGACTGTAAGCAAACCGAAATATCACTGCGCCAGCAACGCAACCTGCGTGATGATGATCTGGCACCCTTTGGCCTGTCGCTGGAGGTATTCACTTTCGATGGCAGTTTTCTATCACTGGTCATCGAAATCCCGCCCGATTCTTGCGAGGGGCTGCAAAGGCGGCACCTGATCCGATTGGCGACCGTGATCGAGTGCGAAAAACCGATCAAGATCCTGACACGGCTGAACGTGAAACATGGGCCAAATACTGAACAAGTTCTGCTGACACTGCCATCTGACGGGCCGGACGCCATGGTCGAATTCGACCTGGGTTATTCGCAACTGAACGAAAAACGGGCAGAGCGGATGTGGATCGATCTAATGTTCGAAAACCCGCATATGAACCAAATCACCCTGCGCGACCTGACCGTCTGTCGCTATCCGCGCGCCGAACTTTGAGCGATGAAAGACCAACGCCCATGACACAAATGACACTGACCAAAACCCGACTGACGGGCGGAGTCTGGGAAGGCGTGCTGAAAGGCGCAGGCGCGCAAACCCCAACGCTGCAAGTGACATTGCAAGGCGACCCGGTGACCGGATTGACGCTGGAGCATGACGGCGATGCGGATGCTTGGCATGTTAAGCTGCCAATTCCGGCCACGCTGATCAGTGATGGGGTGCAGACATTCGTGATCCGCGATGCGCAGGGGCAGGTACTGGCCAGCATCGCCTTGCTGGCGGGTGATGCGCTGGCCGAAGATATCCGGGCCGAGCTTGATTTGTTGCGCGCCGAAGTCGACATGCTGAAAACCGCGTTTCGCCGTCATTGCAATGACACCTGACAAGCAGGGTGGGTCAAGACCCACCTTACGCCGGGGCAACGCTACGATTGGCAAACGGCCTTGGATGACTTTTTAAAGCGCCTTCAACACATTGTCAGAATGACAACCAGTCCGCCCTTTCCGCCGTAACAACATGGTTAATAAGAACTTGAAAGGACTACCCGAATGAACCGCCGTTTTGCACTGAAGTCAGCCATCCTCGCCGCAGGCGTTGCCGCCATCGCCGCATGTACACCCATGATGGAAAAAGAACCTGACATCGTCGATATCGCCGCCAGCAATGGAAACTTCAACACATTGGTCGCCGCTGTCACAGCCGCGGGCCTCGTTGATACACTCAAGGGCGATGGCCCATTCACCGTCTTCGCACCAACGGATGCGGCATTCGCCGCCTTGCCCGCTGGTACGGTCGACAGCCTGCTGCTGCCAGAAAACAAGGATCAGCTGACCGCGATCCTGACATATCACGTGGTTCCAGGTGCGGTAACATCTGACCAGCTGGCCGGTAAGCGTCTGAACGTCGCCACCGTAAATGGCGCAGACGTCCACGTCGATGGCCGCAACGGCGTGAAAGTCAACGACTCCAACGTCACGACTGCCGATATTATCGCCTCCAACGGCGTGATCCACGTCATCGACGCGGTGCTGCTGCCATAAGCATTCCGCAGTGGTAAATTAAGGCGGCCCGTTCCATATTGCGCGCAAACGCATTTATGGAACGGGCCTTTTTCATGCTTTCACGTCTTTGCCTGATTGCAACCTTGCTGCCAACATCTGCCCTGGCGGCAGATCCAATTGCCACCCTTCTGCTTGACTGGAATGGCGATGGATATCTCGATCGGGCAACGCTCGAACCGTCATTCGACATCGACGGACGTGCCGACCTATTGCTCTATCAAGGTACGGCAGAGGCCGTGGGATCAAACCTGATCCTTGTAGCACCTGATTTCGCCCGCGCACCAACACATCCCAATATGGGTCTTGATATCGGGTCTGGCGAAAACCCCGGCACGTTCAAAGTCACCGAAACAGGCACAATTCTTGACCCAACCTTCTGGCGTGCTGAAACGATGTTGCGATATGCAGACGGCATCTTTTTTGTCGACAGCCATGAGATGGAGCAAATCCCACCCGTACATCAGGACAATGTCTTTGGCTGCAGCGTGGATTTCATCACAAAGTTCGCTGGCGGCGGCAATGAGGCGCTATCAGACCTGCAGGTCATCGATGCCGACCCGATCCCGCTCAGCTATTGGACGTCATCAACCTTCGCCAGCTTTGTTGATATTTTCTGGGCCGAGACTTGCGCCCCGTTTGAGGCAACATATGAAAGCTTCATAAACACCGGCAACACGATTGCCAGTGAGGTGGCACTGGACTGGAATGATGACGGATACACGGACCGGCTGGTCTTGTTTAACACCTACTCCAACCCCAGCCTGCTGATCTATATGGGGGATGCAGATGGCTCCGCACAACTGACATGGATCGCGCGTAATCTGGGGCCTTCGCGGGGCGAACGGGCCGCATTACGTATCGCACCCGGGATGCTCGGCGTTGTCGAGGTCACGATCGTCGCCCGTTTTGAGCCGGAAGGCTACGGTAAGGATGACACTGAAATAAGGCTCATCTGGAACGAGACCGAGCCCGCTATAAGCCGACTTACCGTCTGGGACGTAACGCAAGACTCTCAATACGCGGCAGAATGCACTTGGTACTTTGATCGTGGCAAATTCATCAGTGACTTTACGAAAAAATGGGTGGATGAGCCGGATTATGCAGCAATTTTCAGCACTGCTGACTGGGAAGACATTGATCTTGACGCGATCATCTATGATTGCCGCCCATAGGTTAACGCAAGCATCGTGTTTGACCGCATATGCATACATTCGTGCGCACGCTTTGTGTACGCCCTGTGCATAGGCTCTGCACACCCGTTTCACCCCTGTGTCACTGGCCAATCGCCAATCTGGCCCCAAATCCACCGCAACACCAAAAATGACCGCACGGTCCATTAATGGATTACGCCGCGTCCGGGGGTGACGCAGCCGTCAAGTTTGGTCATTCTGCTGCGAAACGGGAGGCGCACCATGACCCAATATCCACATCTTCTGGCCCCACTTGATCTGGGCTTCACAACGCTGAAAAACCGGGTCCTGATGGGGTCGATGCATACAGGTTTGGAGGAAACGAAAGACTGGAACCGGGTCGCCGAATTCTATGCCGCCCGTGCGCGCGGCGGCGTGGCGCTGATGGTTACCGGCGGCATGGCTCCCAACCCCGAAGGCGGGGTTTTCCCAGGTGCGGCAGGGCTTTACACCGATGAAGACATCGCCAACCACAAGGTTGTAACCGACCGTGTGCATGATGCTGACGGCAAAATCGCCATGCAGATTCTGCACGCTGGCCGTTACGCCTATGCCCCCAATTGCGTCAGCGCCAGCGGCATCAAATCCCCGATCTCACCTTTCCCACCCAAGGAACTTGACGAAGACGGCATCGAAAAACAGATCAGCGACATCGTCACCGCCGCGACCCGCGCGCAGCAGGCGGGCTATGATGGGGTCGAGGTCATGGGGTCGGAGGGGTATTTTCTCAACCAGTTCCTCGTCACCCACACCAACAAACGCACAGACCGCTGGGGCGGGTCCTATGAAAACCGGATGCGCCTGCCCGTCGAGGTGGTGCGCCGGGTCCGCGAAGCCGTAGGCACTGATTTCATTGTGATTTACCGCCTCTCCATGATCGATTTGATCCCCAACGGATCAATCTGGGAAGAGGTCGTGCAGCTGGCCAAAGCGATCGAGGCCGCAGGCGCCACGATCCTCAACACCGGCATCGGCTGGCACGAGGCGCGCATCCCCACCATCGCCACATCCGTCCCCCGCCGTGCCTTCACCTGGGTCACGAAGAAGCTGATGGGCGAGGTGCAGATCCCCATCATCACCTCCAACCGGATCAACATGCCGGATGTGGGCGAGGCCGTGCTGGCCGATGGCTGTGCCGATATGATCAGCATGGCGCGCCCCTTTCTGGCCGACGCTGATTTTGTGGCGAAGGCGATGGCAGGAAAGGCCGCCGAAATCGCACCCTGCATTGCCTGCAATCAGGCCTGTCTCGATCACACATTCAGTGGCAAATTATCATCCTGCCTTGTTAATCCCCGTGCTTGCCACGAAACAGAATTGACGGTTGAACCCGCTGACAAAACAAAGAAAATCGCGGTTGTCGGTGCCGGTCCAGCAGGCCTTTCTGCTGCACTGACTGCGGCAGAACGCGGACATGCTGTGACCATATTCGACAAGGCGCAAGAACTTGGCGGACAACTGAACATGGCCAAGCAGGTACCCGGGAAAGAGGAATTCTGGGGCCTTGTCGATTACTACAAAACCATGGTGGCAAAGGCCGCGATCACGCTGCAATTGGGTGTGACGGCGACGCCGGATGTGCTGGCTGAATTTGACGACATCATCATCGCCACCGGTGTCGCGCCCCGCGACCCCGGCATCCCCGGTCAAGACGGACCCAATGTGCTGTCATATATTGACGTCCTGCGCGGCAAGGCAAAGGTCGGTCAGAACGTCGCGATTATCGGCGCTGGCGGTATCGGTTTTGACGTGGCCGAATTTCTTGTGACCGATGACAGCCCCACCGAAAATCTGGATGAATGGCTCGAGGAATGGGGGGTCGGCGATCCTTCAGAAACACGTGGCGGGCTGCGGCCTGAAGGCCCCAAGCCAGAGGCACCGGTCCGGCAGGTAACACTTCTTCAACGCAAGTCGGAAAAACTCGGCAAGCGTCTGGGCAAAACAACTGGCTGGATCCACCGCGCAGGACTACAGATGAAAAACGTGCAGATGATGGGCGGCGTCAACTATGAACGGATTGATGCAAACGGTCTGCACATCAGTAAAGGCGAAGCCCGCGAGGAGCCACAGATTATTGCCGCCGACACGATTGTTCTTTGTGCCGGTCAAGTGCCCGAACGCAGCCTTGCTGACCTTCTGATCGATGCAGGACGTCAGGTTCATGTGATCGGTGGCGCCGATGTGGCCGCGGAACTTGATGCCAAGCGCGCTATAGATCAAGGCACCCGGCTTGCGGCCACACTTTGATGGCTCAAATTGACCCAAGGTTAGCCAAAAGCCCTACAAACAAGGCAAAAGCGTAGCATCTGGATGATTTCTGATCTTGTATCGGCTGTTTCCCGCTGATCACCAAAGTGCCCAGATACCCCGGTATTGTCAGGCGTTGGTCCCATTCCTGCCCGATTTCACCCCCAGACAAGTGTTCAGGGACAGAGTTTTAGGGAACGGGTATGGATCGTCTGACAGAAATGGAAGCCTTCGCCACGGTTGTTGACCAGGGCGGCTTCACAGACGCTGCGAAGAAGATGGGGATTTCAAAATCCGCCGTTTCCAAACATGTTTCCTCTCTCGAGGCGCGGCTTGGTGCGCGCCTTCTGAACCGGACAACCCGCCGCGTCAGCCCGACCGAAATTGGCTTGGCCTATTATGACCGCGCCCGCCGCGTTTTGAACGACGCAGGCGAGGCCGACGCGCTTGTCACGTCTATGCAATCCGCGCCATCCGGTCTGTTGCGGATCAGCGTGGCGACCGATTTTGGCGTGAACCATCTGTCACCTGTTCTGGGTGAATTCCTGAGCGAATTCCCCGACATCACCGTGAACATGGTCCTGAACAACCGCTATGTCGAACTGATCTCTGAAGGCTTCGACATGGCCGTGCGTATTGGCGAACTGGAAGACAGCACCCTGCGCGCACGCAAACTCACAGAGACAACAAAGCGGATGATCGCAAGTCCCGCCTATTTTGAGCAGTACGGCAGACCAGAAAAGATCGACGATCTCAACGAACATAAATTGCTGCATTATTCCAACCAGGCAAATTCCGCCGTTTGGAAATTGACCGCGCCTTCGGGTGAAAAGCGTCAGGTGCGGACGGCCGGTTGGCTGACCGTGAATGACGGGCAATCTCTTCTTAATGCATGCGTCGGCGGGCTGGGCATCGCCTATCTCCCGTCCTTTCTTTACGCCGATGCAATGCGCAGCGGATTGGTCGAAGAGGCCATTCCAGATCTACCGATCGAAACGCAAGGCATCTATGCCGTCTACCCACCGGGCCGGTTCACGCAGCCTAAGGTACGGGCATTCATCGATTTTCTCGTGCATGCCTTTGCCGAAAAAGGGCCCGATATCTGGTAGGCTAACAGTTTTTCCCTAGGTGTTAGGACACCTAACTGGCGCGGCCCTTCTTGGCCGCGCTTTTTTTATTAAGCGAATTGCAATGGAAGCCCCGTAGTTACAATCCCAATCAGGGCCGGGGGGGGGTTATGGGTCATTTATTGCGGATACTTGAACCACGCAGCAAGATGGGCGTCCTGCTGCGATCCATCATATTTATCAGCCTGATCGGTCTGGCGAACATCGCCTTCGCGGCGTTTTACGACGGGCGCATGATGCAAGATCCGGGGTATTACATCACACATGCCATTTTTGTTGGTGGGCCATTTGTCGCGTTTTTCTATTTCATCGCACTGCAACAAATAAAACTGCAGCGAAAACTGTCACATCTGTCGCGCAAGGATGAGCTGACTGGCCTCAACAACCGCCGCACCTTTTTTCAAATGACACAATGGCGACAGCAGCAAACGAAAGGCGGGGCCTTGCTGTTGCTGGATGCGGATAACTTCAAAAAGATAAACGACACATATGGGCATAAGGCAGGTGATATCTGCCTGAAATCCATTGCCTACATGCTGCAACGAAACCTGCGCGAAGATGATGTTGTTGGTCGGGTCGGCGGCGAAGAGTTCGCCATCTTCCTCAGCAATGCAAATGTGCAACAGGCCCGCGTGATTGGACAACGGCTGACACAGCCCATACCCTTTGTGGCTGGCCCATTGGATGCGCACCTGACCGTGACGCTGTCCGTTGGCGCGGTCATGGCCTGCTCCGACAATTCGCTTGATTCGCTTTTCATCAAGGCTGATGAAGCGCTTTATCGCGCAAAGGCGGACGGGCGGGCCCGCATGGTGCTTTGGGAAAATTTGACAGAAAACAAATGCCAGTCAGAGATGTCATCAGGCTTGCAATGATCATTATTCGTCAGTCGATGTAATGATCACCTCGACCCGTCTGTTCGCCTCGCGCCCTTCTTCGGTCAGATTGCTGGCGATTGGCGACAGATACCCCATGCCCTCCGCATCCAGCTGGTTGCGGCTGACACCGTAATCCGTCACCAGCCGTTCTAGCACTGACCCCGCGCGACGCTTTGACAGCGCGATATTGCCCTCCAATGATCCAGCAGAGTCGGTATGCCCGACAAGTGCAACTGTCCGGTCCGGGAAAGCTGATAAATATTCGGAAAGCGCCTGAAGAGACGGAAAAAAGTCGGTACCCAGTTGCGACGATCCGGTCTCAAAGGTCAGATCATTCAGAACGGCATGGCCCACGGCGTCCAACTGGCCCGCAATATCATTTGACAGGTTCGGGTCTGATGTCAAAAGCGGCGGCGCGTTCGTTGTAACCAAAGGCTCTTGCTGCGTGATTGGGCCGACACGAGTTACTTGAATAAAACCGGCCTGCGCCGTGCGACTTACAAACAGGCTAATATATTCTGTTCCACCCTCCACGAGACGCCGGGCCGCCAAGAAACGAAAATCACCTATGTTGATCTGCATTTCAGGCGGGGGCAGCGTGTCTGTTCCAAATCGGAAATCAAAACCACCACAGGCCTCTGTTTGACATTCAAAGATGATCCGAAACCGATCATTCCGCAGCTGCTCGCGCAAGGGTCGCAGCAGTTGCAAAGTGGTGAGCGCCTGCGCCTCAATGCGCCAGGCTTGCTGGGTCAACTCCCCCTCAACCACTTCGGTCGGCATCTCGCCCTGATCCCAGATACCGATGGGCATGACGTAGCTATCGAGCGGACTGATGGTTTCAATTTGCAGGTTGGCATTGCTTGGAAACTCAAGCGTCTGGGCGAAAGCCGCCGTTGAACACAGGGTAAGGCAAAGCGCCAGACGGATCATCGTGCTTGGGCGTGATAATCGTCGTTGGGGCGCATATCCGTGGCGGAGGCAATCCGGTTGCTCATATTATAGAAACCGGTCACAGCAGCGATATCCCAGATATCGCGGTCAGAAAAACCAACCTGACGCAGGGCATCACGGTCTTTTTCTTCGATCTTGGCGCTGGCCACCGTCATCAGTTCGGCAAATTCCAGCATGGCCCTTTGCCGGGCATCCAAAGGGGCCACGCGCCAGTTCATGACCAACATTTCCCCCAGTTGCGGATTGCCCGACAATTGTCGCACAGCAGCCCCATGCGCAGTCAGGCAGTAATAGCATTTGTTGATGGAAGACACAGTCACGGCAATCATTTCCCGTTCCAGCTTGGACAGACCGGAATCAGCCAACATCACATCATTATAAAGTGCAGTGAACGCATTTAGCTTATCAACATCAAAGGCATAGGCCTGCAGCACATTCGGCACCATTCCCAGCTTGTCCTGACAAACATCAAAATATTTTTGTGTTGCATCGGGAAGCGGATCAACCATCGGCAGATCAAGGGCGGTGGGTTGGTCTGTCAAGTGATCACTCCGTCAGGCTGCGATAATGATACTGTCCCACAACTGTCATCCCGAGGGAAGAGTAGAGCGCATTGGCCGCCGCATTATCGACCGTCGTCACAAGGGTCAGGTAAGCCGCACCTTTCACTTGCGCCCAAAAGGCGACCGCTTGGGTCATGTGTTGGGCCAGACCCCGGCGGCGGAAGCATGGTTTGACTTCCAACGCATGGATCATCGCACAATCACCCGCAATCCCCGCAAAGACCGTGCCTGCTGGGCGGTCATTTAATCGCCCCAGAACCGTCGTTTTAGGATGGCGCGCGCGATCCATCACCGCAAGGCGACCTGCGTTGATCCCTCCTTCTGCCCAAATTTCAGCCTGAACCGCGAGCTGCGGCCAAACCTCGAACGTGGTGACCGGGGGGGGGCGTTGGGTCGCGATAGCCGCAACTGGTGCGGCATACATGTTGACCGGGTCTTTGATGTCATAACCACGCCCAGCAAGCATTGTATCAAGCGCCGCATCGTCCTGCCGGATCATGAAGAGCGGGGTTTGCCCCGCCTCGCGCATCGCCACCTCGGCGGCGGCAACATCCGGCTCAGCAAAGGGCTGTTCGGCGGTTGCAGCACTGACCCGGCTGCTTCCGCTGTCATCAAGCCGGATCGTCCACGGGCCAAGCGCCTGCTTGGCGGCAGCAGGCCAGGTGCCTTCGATCACGGCATAAAGCTTATGAGCACTCGGTAACGTCACATATCAAAGATAGCGGAAAGCTCCTGCATGGCTACATCCAATTGCGCTGCATCACTGCCGCGCACCACAATATTTGCGCCATATACGCCTTCCTTGATAAACGGATAAGACCCGACAGACAGGGCCGCATGGGCAGCCGCAAAATCTCCTAAAGGTCCGGCAATATCCCCTTCGCCACGTATGACGCGCAGCGTACGCGACAAAAGCGGCGCACCGCCGGTCAGTGTCGGTAACATGCTGGCCACCATCGCCTGAAAAACCGATGGGACACCCGCCATGACATGCACATTGCGCAAGGTAAAACCGGGTGCTGTGCTAACAGGATTGTCGATTAATGTTGCCCCGTCGGGGATGCGCGCCATACGCAGCCGGGCCGCGTTCAGTTCCTGCCCCGACCGATCATAATGCGCTTGCAACAAGGCACGGGCATCGTCGCGAATATCGATGGGCGTATCAAAGGCAGCGGCGATACAATCCGCGGTGATATCATCATGCGTCGGACCAATACCGCCACTGGTAAAAACATGGGTGTAGGATACCGACAACGCCTGCACCGCCCCCATGATCGCGTCAGGGTCATCACTAACCACTCGTACTTCTTTCAGGTCAATCCCCGCCTCGGTCAATTGCCCGGCCAGATAATGCATATTCGCGTCGCGCGTGCGCCCGGACAGGATTTCATCGCCAATGACAAGCATGGCGGCAGTGGGGTTTGGCATGGGCGGTTCTCCTGTCTTGTCTGACAGGTTATAGGGTTGCGCGTGAAATTTGCCACGCCCCTTGTGCCCGCCCGCCTGATCCGCCCCCACGAGCGGATGTCTGGCGCAACGTAACCGCCCATGCGCCAATCCAGGGAAGCAAATCGGTTGCTTCCCAAGACGGCTTTAAACCAATGCCAATTCCATAAGCACTCAGCATCACCTCCGTTTATCATCCAGCATCAGCGGCGATACGTCTGCGGGTTCGGTAGACTTGAACGCAAACGCGCGAGCCTCGTACTCAGTGACCGACTAAACCGCCTGCGCCTTCGTCAGTCGCTTCGTCAGACAATTCGTCCGGCAGCAGTAGGTTCAGCACAATCGCGATGAACGCAGCAGGTAACAACCCCGATGTCATCAAGATGAACAAGGTGTCGTTGGTCGATCCGTCCTCAAGCGGGAATTTGAGACCAGCAACCGCACCCGGTTCAAGCTGCAGCCCAAGACCCACAGAGAGCGCAATCGCAAAGATCACCATGTTACGCCGGTTCCAGACGACATCAGACAGCATCGAAATACCGGCAGCCACAACCATGCCGAACATCACGATCACGCCGCCGCCGAGTACCTCAATCGGGACTGTGCGGATCACGCCGCCGACCTTGGGCACCAGCCCGCAGATGATCAGGAAGATTGCGCCGCACGTCACGACATGCCTGCTCATCACGCCGGTCATGGCGATCAGGCCCACGTTCTGGCTGAAGGATGTGTTTGGAAAGCCGCCAAAGACACCAGCGATGGCAGTGCCGAAACCGTCGGCGTATGTGGCACCCTCAATTTCCTTATCCGTCGCCTCGCGCCCGGCGCCACCTTTGGTGATCCCCGAAACATCCCCGACCGTTTCAATGGCCGAGATGAACGCCATCAAACAAAAGCCGATGACAGCCGCAACACTGAATTCGAACCCGTATTTGAACGGCTGCGGCAATGCGAACGCGGCGGACCGTTCCCATGAACCGGTCACCGCGGACCATTCCAGAATGCCCACGCCCAGCGCGTAGAAATAGCCTATAATCAGGCCGATCAACACTGCAGAGACTGACAACATGCCGGAGGTAAAGAACTTCAGGCCCAGCGTGACAATGATGACCACAAGTGCTGCAGACCAGTTCAACAGCGATCCATATTCCGGCGTCCCGATGGCAGGCACACCACCTGCTGCGTATTGGATGCCCACCTTGACCAGCGCGAGACCGATCATCGTAACCACCAGCCCGGTGACCAGAGGCGGCAGGGCAAACCGGATGCGCCCGATAAAGAGCGCAAGGAATGCGTGGAACAGGCCGCCGATGACGACACCGCCAAAAAGGGCCGCAAGCCCATCAACCCCTTTACCCGCCACCAGCGGGATCATGATTGGGATGAACGCAAAGGATGTCCCCTGCACAATCGGCAGTTTGGCCCCAACCGGCCCGATCGAGATGGTTTGCAGCAGCGTCGCCACACCTGCAAACAGCATAGACATCTGGATCAGATAAAGCAGTTCGGGAAAG
This sequence comes from uncultured Paracoccaceae bacterium, assembly GCA_947489445.1. GTDB lineage: Bacteria > Pseudomonadota > Alphaproteobacteria > Rhodobacterales > Rhodobacteraceae > Yoonia. The sequence goes on along the minus strand of CANLDN010000009.1, from coordinate 162,881 downwards.
TCGGGCGAGTTCGACCCAAACCCGAAACCTGCCGCACCTGCCACGATGATCGCGGGTGTCACGTTGGATACAAACATCGCCAGCACATGCTGAATGCCCAGCGGAATGGCCCGTTGCAGGGCGGGTGTATAATTGGGATCGCGCAGCTGTTCTGGCGTCCCGATGGATGAAGTTGTCATTTTGTCGTCCCCTGTTTTTGCCGGTCTTTCGCGCCGATCACTCGTCGAAAATCACGCGGTAAGGCGTGTCAAACTTGTGCTCCTCCAGATTGTCGCCTTCGCCGATCCGGTCGATCACGGCGAAAAGGCCGGGGCCGGATAACGGGGTGAGCACCCCATGCCAAACCCCGCGATGAAAATTGATGCCCTCTCCCGGGGCGGTGATGAATGCGCTTGGCGCAATGTCGTTGTCAGCCACGATGACCAGAAACGGGTCCATGCTCATCGGGATAAAGGCCTGTGACCCCAAAGGGTGCCGTTCAACCATGTCGAGTATGTATGGCAGTCGTCGCAGTTCCGACCGGAAAAGACTGATCCCGACCCGCCCATCACAATCGACCTGCGCCCGGTCATGAAACCGCCCGCATAACCCCGCATTGATCAGCTTGTCCGGGTCGCCTTCGCAATTCAGCACATCCCCGTATGGCGCAAATGCCTGCGCAGTGAGCGGGGATATGATGATATCGCGGGTCATCTGGGCAGCATGTCCTTCAGCCGGTGCAGGGCGATGCGTTCGACCTGATGGCAGGCCTGTGCAAATTCAGTCGCCCAATCATTTTCCAGCCGCGCGGCGAATGCAGCCTTGATCGACGCCTTATCGTGGTCACGGACGGCAATGATGAAAGGAAAGCCGAATTTATATGTATATGCTGCGTTTTGCGCCGCAAATTCCGCGCGTTCGGCGTCGGTCAGCGCGTCCAGCCCGACGCTGGCCTGTTCCGCCGTGCTTTCCGCTGTCAGTCGCTTGGCGGCCGCCAGCTTGCCCGCCAGATCAGGGTGAGCTGTCAGGACACCCAGCCGTTCATCCTCTGACGCGGACCGGAACATGCGGCAAAGCGCGTTGTGCAGGCCAACCGCGCTGTCATGTGCCGACCCCAGTTCCAACGCATGAGCGCGTTCCGCGATCCATGGCGAATGTTCGAAAATGCCGCCATAGGCTTGCACAAATCCCGCCTGATTCATCTCAGAGGGCCGGTCAAATCGTTGATGGGCATGGGTTTTGGCCCAGTGATCCGCAATCTGTTCACGGGTTGCGAACCAGACGTCCTCATGCCCCCGCACATATTCAATGAACTCCCGCAACGCCTCTGCCCGTCCGGGCCGCCCGATCAGGCGGCAATGCAACCCGATGGACATCATCCGCCCGCCTTCGCGGTAGAGTGCATCAAAACTGGCCTTCAGATAGTCCAGAAACTGCGTCCCCGCGTTGAACCCCTGCGGCGTGGCAAAACGCATGTCGTTGGCATCCAACGTGTAAGGCACGATCAACTGATCCCGCCGCCCGAACTCCATCCAATAGGGTAGATCATCGGCATAGCTGTCGGCGACATAGGCAAACTGCCCGGTTTCGGCGGCCAGCCGAACCGTATTCATCGAACAGCGACCCGTGTACCAACCGCGCGGGGGTGTGCCCACGACCTCGCTATGCAGGCGGATCGCTTCGGTCATATGCGCGCGCTCCACATCCTCGGGCGCGTCTTTGTATTCGACCCATTTCAACCCGTGGCTGGCAATCTCCCACCCCGCATCCTTCATCGCCGCGACCTGTTCGGGCGCGCGGGCCAAAGCCGTGGCGACCCCGTAGACGGTCACCGGCAGGTCCGCCATCAGCCGATGCAATCGCCAGAATCCGGCGCGGGCCCCATATTCATAAATGGTTTCCATGTTCCAATGGCGCTGACCGGGCCATGCAGCAGCGCCAACAATCTCGGACAGAAACGCCTCTGACGCGGCATCACCATGCAGCACGTTATTCTCGCCACCTTCTTCATAATTCAGGACAATCTGCACGGCGATCCGCGCCCCATCCGGCCACACCGGATCAGGCGGAACCGCTCCATAACCGGTCATATCACGTGGATATCGCTGCACGCTTGCACTCCCATTTCGATTGCATGTTAATCTGAAATAATTCTCGCGCTTTTCAAATAAATCACGAAGGTGTTTCCGCCGCCCGAATGGCACTCGCGATCCGTTCCACCATAAACTCCATGAACAAGCGGGTTTTTGGGTCCTGATGACGCCGGTGGGTATAAAGGCAGGCCATCTGTACGGGCGCGGGCGGTGTCGCCTCGGCCACTGCCACCAAGGCACCGCTTGCCAGATACTCGGCGGCCTCGAACCGGGGCTTCATCGCAACACCCTGCCCAGCCAGTGCCCAATCGGTTAGCACATCGCCATCGTCGCTTTCCAACCGGCCCGCCACACGAAACCGTTGCGGGCCATCGGGTGTCTGCAAAAGCCACTGAAACTCAGCCGCGCCCGGAAACCGCAAGTTCAGGCATTCATGTTTGTCGCGTACAAGTGCGGCCCCATCGGCAGGGTTGCCCCGTTGCGCCACATAATCAGGCGAGGCAACCAGCACCCGCGCCACATCGGCAATCTTCCTGATCCGCAGATTGCTGTCAGCGGGCTGGCCCAGATGAAACGCAAGGTCGAGGCCTTCTGCCGTCATATCCACATTCCGATCCGTCATGCGCAAGCGTACATCGATCAGTGGATATGCCGCTGTGAATGCGGGCACATGCGGCGCGATCAACCGCCGCCCAACGCCCAAAGGGGCCGCCACATGCAGCAAACCCTTGGGGTTTTCGGTCAAATCCGTGACCTGCGCCTCGGCATAATCCACCGCATCCAGCACGCTGCAGGCACCGCCATAAAAGGCCTTGCCTTGCGCGGTTGGCGTCAGACTACGGGTGGTACGCTGAAAAAGGCGCACCGACAGGTGATCCTCCAACTGAGAGATCCGGGCGGACGTCACCGCAGGCGATATGCGCAAATCCCGCCCTGCGGCCGACATCGACCCCAGTTCATAAACACGCACAAAGGTGCGGATGTTCTCAAGATACGACATTATTCGCCAATTTTTGATAGAGCCTTGCAATATCAGGTAATACAAGAAAACTGGCGCACTGACTAGACTGGCCGCAAAAGGGGATGGACATGTATGATGTAGCAATACTCTGGGATTGGCTGGCCTTTGCGGTGCGATGGCTGCATGTGATCACGGCCATTGCTTGGATCGGGTCGTCGTTTTACTTCATCGCACTCGACCTATCGCTGAACCGCGATATTGACGGGCCAGCCGACGGCGAAGAATGGCAGGTCCATGGGGGCGGCTTTTATCACATCCAGAAATATCTGGTCGCACCAGAGGCGATGCCAGAACACCTGACATGGTTCAAATGGGAAAGCTACGCGACGTGGCTATCAGGTGCGGCGCTGTTGGCGGTGGTCTATTGGGTTGGGGCAGAACTTTATCTCATTGATCCCAACAAGGCGGATCTGGCAATCTGGCAGGGCATCCTGATCTCTGCCGCCTCACTTGGTGTTGGCTGGATCATCTACGACATGCTCTGCAAATCACCCTTGGGCGAACAGCCCACAACCCTGATGCTGCTGTTATTCATCCTACTTGTGGTGATGTCCTGGGGCTACAATCAGGTCTTCACCGGGCGGGCCGCCCTACTGCATCTTGGGGCTTTCACCGCCACGATCATGACCGCCAACGTCTTCTTCATCATCATGCCGAACCAGCGGATTGTTGTGGCCGACCTCAAGGCCGGACGCACACCTGATCCGAAATACGGTAAAATCGCCAAGCTGCGGTCAACGCATAACAACTACCTCACCCTGCCGGTCATCTTCCTGATGCTGTCCAACCATTACCCACTGGCCTTTGGTACAGAATATGCGTGGATTATCGCGGCGCTTGTCTTTCTGATGGGTGTCACGATCCGGCACTACTTTAACTCCATGCATGCCCGCACAGGCAAACCCACATGGACATGGGCAGTTACCGTGCTGCTTTTTATCCTGATCGCGTGGCTGTCCACCCAACCGGGGCACGACACATACGAAGAAGCCGAAGCGCGCGCGCTCACGCCTTACGAACAACGCTTTGCGAGCGCGGCTGGATTCGAAGACGCGCATGACATCGTCATCGGCCGCTGCTCCATGTGCCACGCACGCGAGCCCGTCTGGAACAATATGCAATGGGCACCCAAAGGGGTTTTTTTGGAGACCGAAAGTGATATCGCCCGCTATGCAAGGCAGATTTACTTACAGGCGGGGGTCAGCCACGCCATGCCGCCCGCCAATATCACCAATCTGGAGCCAGAGGACCGGGCGAAGCTGATCGCATGGTATCGGGCCGGATCGTAGGGGGGGTTAAAACCCACCTTAAGTTGCAGCAAACGCGGCGATAACACGACGGGCCAAAGCGCTTGACTGCATGTGGCTCACCAGATGAACGTTCAAGCCGCTTTCTGCATGTAACTGCAAAGCGCGCAACATTGCAGCCTCGATCCAATCCTGCCGATTGCCAAAAGCACCCCCGCCCAGCATCGTGAGAAACACCCGGTTGTTACCGGTCTTTGCCGCATTCTGGATCGCGGACAGCAATGTCGCCTCATAAGCAGCCTCCAAAATGATCTGCGCCAAAGGGGCCCATAAATCCACAGCCAAACCGGAATAGGACACCGGCATCGCGCTGCAATAGACTTGCGTCACAAGACGCCCCGCGTCGTTAACGGTCACTTGGGTTCCGCTATGGACACCCACGCGCAATGCACGGCGTACGGCATCGTTGCCAACCTCATCCAGTCGATCATTGATGAAACGCAGGCTATCCTCTGTCGGCAACGCATAGCCATTGCGCATCGCCCATAGAAAATTCCGATCGCGATCCAACAGCCGCCCGACATCGGACAGACAATCAACCTGACGATTGGCGCTCTGCCCGATCTTCCCATCCACCGGCATGAAGTAATTGCGATAAATCGTACCCGCCAGACAAGCGAGCGCACATGCCGGGCCCTGCGTTAGATCATGCTCATACCGCCCAACACCCATTTCCGGGGTAACCGAAGGGCTAATCATTTCCAGCAAATTAAACTGAGAGGCGACCTGAAACAGCGCGCCCTCATTCTCGGGGCGCATATGCAAGCGCTGCACATCAGCCACGACCTCTTGCACCGAAAGACGCCCCCCGGGTGCATGCGGAACCTGTGCCCGCAGCTCTTCCACAGAAGGTGTCACCACTGTACCGATCACAGCGCGCCAACCGTTCAACTTGGATTTGAGAACGCCATTATCAACCGACAAATGCCGATAGACCTGCGCAGGGCTCTCATCTGCGATCCCGGTCAGCTCCTCAAACCAGGTTATGGGCATAACGGAAACCACATCGTAGGGTGGTTCTTGACCCACCCACCCCTAAAGATCAATCCGCGCACCCGTCTCGGCATCAAAGAAGTTCAGCGCGCCGGGTGCGACCGACAGGTCAACGACATCCGCGCTGTCCTCGTCCATACGACCTGGCAAACGCGCCGTAACAGTCACACCATTAAGCACAAAATTCAGATAACACTCCGCTCCCGTATTCTCGATCATCGAGGGCGTGACCCGCAAGTCTGACCCACCAACAGCCAAATGTTCAGGCCGAATACCAACCTGCACTGGCCCCGACACACCGGCAGGGGCGGGCAACGAAACATCCCCCATCAGCACCTTGCCACCTGACACTTCTGCCGGAACGATATTCATCGGCGGTGAGCCCATGAAATCAGCTACAAACGTATTTGCGGGCCGATCATAAATCTCTTGCGGCGTGCCGATCTGCTGAACATCACCGCCTTTGAGCACCACAATCCGGCTGGCGAGTGTCATCGCCTCGATCTGGTCATGGGTCACATAAACAATGCTGGCACCAGTGGTCTTGTGCAGACGCTTGATCTCGGCCCGCATTTCAACACGCAGCTTGGCGTCCAGATTTGACAGGGGTTCGTCAAACAGAAACAGCTTTGGATCGCGCACCAACGCACGCCCCATGGCCACCCGTTGACGTTGGCCACCCGATAGCTGCGACGGGTTGCGATCCAACAGATGGTCAATCTGCAAAAGGGTCGCCACCTCAAGGATCTTGGCATCCATCTGCGCCTTGGGCACTTTGCGGATTTTCATCCCAAAACCAATATTCTCGCCCACCGACATCGTGGGATAAAGCGCATAGCTTTGAAAAACCATCGCGATATCGCGGTCCTTGGGCGGCTCTTGCGTCACGTCGCGGCCACCGATCATCAATGACCCGGCGGTGATCTCCTCCAACCCGGCTATACAGTTCAATAAGGTGGATTTGCCGCAACCCGACGGGCCGACCAGCACCAAAAATTCACCCTGCGCCATTTCGATGTCGATGTCGCGCAGAACCTCAACCGCACCGTAGGATTTGCCCAATCCTCTGGTCTCCAAAGCGACTTGTGTGCTTGCATCTAGGGCCATGGGTCTGTCTCCTCATTTGGTACAGGGCCGGTAGACGCCCGAACGATAAGTTCTGCCCGGTCCATTTTCTGTTCCGCAGGCGCGCCTGCCACATGGTCAATCAGCAGATTGGCCAGCGGCACACAGGCGTCGCGCAACGGCGCGCGGGTCACAGTCAATGCGGGTTCAAAATTCACCGCCCGCATCAGGGGTAAAGCATCATCATGCGCGATCACTGACACGTCACCGGGCACCTGCAACCCACGGTCCTTTGCGGCCTGCATTACACCCGCCGCAATGAGGGTCGAAGCACAGATAAACGCCGTCGGGCGCGGCCCATTCTGACCAGACAACATCGCAAGGGCGTGGGTATAACCCTGCATCTCTGTTTCTGCATCCGAACACAGGAACGCTTGGGGCACATTCAGCCCCTGCGCGGTCATCGCATTCAGAAAGCCGGACCGCCGATCCACCGCATAGGCATAACGCGATTGCCCATTAAGCAGCGCAATCCGTTTGTGGCCCAGTGATGTCAGCAATTTCACGGCATCCTCGGACACCCCCGCATTATCGATGCCGTAACAAGCATAATCCGCATCCGGGCCGGTCTGCCCATGCATCACAAAGGGTATCCGCTTTTCCTGCAGGAACACGACACGCGGATCATCGGGCACCGGGGCGTTCAGGATGAACCCGTCCAAAATGTCCCGTTCCATCAATTTGCGGTAGGGCAGCACCGGGTCATCATCCTGATCAACCGCCAAAACCAGATCCACATCGCGCGCAGCAAGCGCAGCAGTTAGCCCGGTCAACATCTCGAAAAATGTTTGGTCTGCGCTCATGTCGGCACGGATCTTGATAATCATTCCGACCATGCCGGATCGGCCGGTTACCAGACGTTGCGCAACACGATTGGGGCGATATCCCAACCGCTCGGCTGCCTCACGCACCTTGTCACGGGTCTTGATGTTCACTTCGGGAAAACCATTCAGCGCACGACTGACAGTCGCCACTGACAGCCCCAACTCCGCACCAATATCCTTAAGTGTTGCCACCCGCCCTCCTCCTCAAAGCGATTGCATGTTTGTTCGACCTTAACGCACAACAACGAATTTTCAAAGCTCAAACCTAGAATTAAAACGTTTTGAATTTTTAATTTGATTTGTTACCCTACCGTCGAATCAGGGAGACTACCCATGCGTGAATGGTGGCGTGACGCCGTAATCTATCAGATCTATCCACGCTCCTTTCAGGACGATGCGGGCGATGGCATTGGTGATCTGAAGGGCATTACCCGCCGCCTGCCTCACGTCGCAGCGCTTGGCGTCGATTGTATTTGGCTGTCCCCTATCTTCACGTCCCCGCAAAAGGACATGGGCTATGACGTGTCCGACTACACCGATATTGACCCGTTATTTGGCACGCTGGATGATTTTGATACCCTGATCGCCAGCGCCCATGATCTGGGCCTTAAGGTGATCACCGATCAGGTGCTGTCGCACACATCCGACCAGCACCCATGGTTCAAGCAATCGCGCGTCAGCCGCGATAATGACAAGGCCGATTGGTACGTCTGGGCCGACCCCCTGCCCGACGGATCGCCGCCAACCAACTGGCACAGTCATTTCGGCGGCCCGGCCTGGGAATTCGACCCGCAGCGCGGTCAGTATTATCTGCACAACTTCCTCGCCGCCCAGCCTGACCTGAATTTCCACAATCCAGACGTGATCGATGCCATCCTTGAGACCTGCAAATTCTGGCTTGATCGTGGTCTGGATGGCTTCCGCCTCGACACCGTGAACTACTACTTCCACGACGCGCAACTGCGCTCCAACCCGCCCGCGCAGACACGCCCGCAGGTGATGGCAACGGACCTCTACGGGATGCAGGACAACATCTATAACAAGACACGGCCTGAAAACCTTGGCTTCCTGGAACGGTTACGCACGCTGACAGACCAATATGACGACATCATGATGGTTGGTGAGGTGGGCGAGATGGGGCGCAAGTCGATCCAGATCATGGGTGATTATACCGCAGGCACCAACCGCCTGCACATGGCTTACAGCTTTGCGATGCTTGGCCCCGATTTCACCGCCGACCATTTCCGCAGCTGCATCGAAGGGTTCCAGCAGGGCGCGCCAGACGGCCACCCCAAATGGTCGTTTTCCAACCATGACGTACCGCGCCATGTGACCCGCTGGGGCGACCATGCCGTCAGCGACGGGCATATGGCCCGCCTTGCCTGCGCGATGCTGATGAGCTTCGAAGGCACGATTGGAATTTATCAGGGCGAAGAATTGGGTCAGATCGAAACCGAATTGACCTATGACGAACTGACCGATCCGCCAGCCCTGCGCTATTGGCCCGCAATCAAAGGTCGCGACGGATGCCGCACACCAATGGTCTGGGAGCAGGACAAACCGAATGCAGGTTTCTCAACCGGTCGCCCTTGGCTGCCGGTCAAAGAACCCCAAGCGGCATTGTCCGTCGATATTCAGGAAGCGGCCAATGACAGCACGATGCATTTCTACAAAAGCGCCATCGCCTTCCGCAAAGCGCAACCAGCGCTGACCGGTGGCCACACCGCATTCATCGATCTACCTGAGCCCCTGTTAGCATTTCATCGCAAGGCTGACGGCCAGACCATCACCTGCGCATTCAATCTGTCCAAAGATCCGCAAGTCATCACGCTTACCGGTGCAGCCGCGCTCACTGGGCCCCGCCACGCCAATCTTAACGGGCCAACGCTGACGCTTCCGGGCAACGGCTTTGCCTATCTGACCCATGACGGGGCACTCGCCTTGTCCGCCTAATCCAACTCTCTGGGAGGAGATCAAAAAATGAAAAAGACCCTATCAACACTCGCCTTGTTGCTGACGACAGCCGCCCCCGCCGCCGCACTCGAAGACGGCAAAATCCTGATCTGGACCGGCGACAACCGCGACCGCGACGCGCTTTTGGAAGCGGTGCAGCCTTTTGTCGATGATCTGGGCGTCGAAGTCGCGGTCGAAATCGTTGACCCCGACCTGCCCCAGAAATTCCAGCAAGCAGCGGCCACCGGCGACGGCCCCGATATCGTGCTTTGGGCGCATGATCGGTTCGGCGAATGGGCCAGTGGCGGCTTGATCGCCCCTGTGCAACCATCGGCCAAATGGTCCGAAGACATCCTGCCCGCCGCGATGGATGCCGTGCAATTTGACGGCAAGACATGGGGCTACCCGCTGGCGGTCGAGGCCGTGACCCTGATCTATAACAAAGACATCATCGACACACCGCCTGCATCATTCGAGGAAATCGCCGATCTGGACATCACGGGTCAGAAAATTCTCTGGGACTACAACAACACCTATTTCACCATGCCGATGCTGATGGCTGACGGCGGTTATGCATTCCAGAAGGTCGACGGGTCCTATGACGGCTCGACCACGGGTGTGAACACCGACGGGGCCATTGCGGGTGCCGAAGTGCTGAAATCCCTCTTCGACGATGGTGTCATGCCGCAAGGGGTGGATTATGGCGTCATGGACGGTGCAATGAACAACGGTGAAGTCGCAATGGTCCTCAACGGCCCATGGTCCTGGGCCGGGTTCGAAGGCTCCGGCATCAATTTCGGTGTTGCGCCAATCCCGACAGTGAATGGACAGGTGTCACCGCCTTTCCTGGGCGTGCAAGCGCTGGGCATCAACGCCGCGTCGCCAAATGTCGACCTCGCTGTAGAGCTGATCGAAAACTATCTGGCCACGGATGAGGGGCTGGCAATCTGGAACGCCAAGAACGGCCTTGGCGCACTGGCTGACGCCTCTGCTGCCGTGGCTCAGAACAATCCGCTCGTGACCGATATGCTGGCGGTCGCCGCAAATGGCGTGCCGATGCCGTCCAACCCTGAAATGGGGGCATTCTGGGCCGCAATGGCGCCTGCGCTGACAAACATCACAACGGGTGTGGCCGCCCCTGCCGACGCGCTGAACGACGCCGCTGCGCGTATTCTGGGCGAATAAGGCCCATCGCGGACGGCGGACTCCCGCCGCCGTCCGCCAATCACTTTCTCTTGACGCACTCCCGCGCTGCCTGTTTGCTCAGGCCACGGATGAATTGCACCGCAAGGACCCGCACCCATGACCACAACACCCGACACTCCCGTGATCGAAGGATCGCCTATCCCGCGCCTGATCATTGTCGGCGCTGTCACGATTGCCCTGCTTTTCGCGGCCTTCTTCCTTTACCAGATTGCGCAGCCCATTTTCGGGGTGATCATGCTGGCACTGGCCACCGGCTTTGCGATCATTTTTGGGGCAAATCGGTACTACGGCGCGCGGTTCATCTTTCCGGGTGTCTCGGCCGTCCTGATCTTCATCGCCTTCCCGGTTGTCTATACGATCTATATCGGTTTCACGAATTATAGCAGTTTCAACCTGCTCACCTATGACCGCACGGTCGAGGTGCTGACCTCGCGCGGCTCTGTCGATCCTGACACCGAACAGCCCTTTGCCGTGGCCCGCGATGGTGACCAATTCCGCATCTGGCTGCCCGAATCCGGGTTGCTTTCTGATCCGGTTGCGCTTGATGGCGATGCCGAAGCCACCCTGTTGCCCGCCGATGACCCCGCAGACCTGCTTGAACGGCGCGATGCAATCCAGCTGCGCGCAGGCCTGCAGGCGCTGACCTTGACCACGCCGGATGGAACCATCATTCAAAATGCCAGTCTTCGCACCTTCGGCACGGTCACACCCGATTACGTGCAGACCGGACCCGACACGCTGACCCGCTTTGATGGGGCCGTCCTGACTGCCAATCACGAAACCGGCTTTTTCGTCGATGAAAACGGTGATCAGGTCCCACCCGGCTGGCGTGTCGGTATCGGCTGGGACAATTTCGAACGCATCTTCACCTCCGAAGGTATCCGCGGCCCCATGGTCAGCATCTTCATCTGGACCTTCGTTTTCGCCATCGCCTCGGTCGTCCTGACCTTCGCCCTTGGGCTCACGCTGGCCGTCATCCTGCAATGGCCGCATCTGCGGTTCAAGGCGGTCTACCGGATCCTGCTGATCCTGCCTTACGCAGTCCCCGCCTTCATCTCGATCCTCGTCTTCAAGGGCCTGTTCAATCAGAATTTCGGTGAAATCAACCTGATCCTTGAGGCCCTGTTCGGCGTACGCCCCAGCTGGTTCACTGATGGCAATCTGGCCCGAGTCATGGTGCTGATCGTGAACACATGGCTCGGCTATCCCTACATGATGCTGCTGGCCATGGGGTTCCTGCAGGCAGTGCCGGAGGATCACAAGAAGGCGGCGGCGCTTGAGGGGGCAAGTGCTGTGCGGGTCTTCTTCACCATCACACTGCCGCAGATCATCCCGCCTTTCCTGCCCCTGCTAATCGCCAGTTTCGCGTTCAATTTCAACAACATGGTGCTGATCTTCCTGCTGACGCGCGGACTGCCCGACATCCCCGGCACGGTCATTCCGGCGGGTGAGACAGATATCCTTGCCAGCTTCACCTACCGGCTTGCCTTCGACAATGCAGGCCAGCAATTCGGGTTGGCTGGGGCGATCACCCTGCTGATCTTTCTTGTGGTCGCCGCCATCTCATATGCCAATTTCGTCGCCATGCGCCGCGCGGCGCAAAAAAGATCGGGGAGGGTCAGCGCATGATCGTCGAACGCCCACGCGACCTACGGGTCAAGAAAATCCTCGCCCACGGCTTCATGCTGATCTTCCTCGCACTCATCCTTTTCCCTTTCTTTATGGTCCTCTCGATTTCCTTCCGCGAAGGCAACTTCTCTGTCGGCTCCATCATCCCGCAGAACCCGACACTGGAACACTGGTACCTCGCCTTCGGGCTGGACTATACCCGCGCCGACGGCACGGTCGTCGAACCGCCCTATCCGGTCATGCTGTGGATGTGGAACTCCATCAAGATCGGACTGATCGCAGGGCTTGGCGTGCTCGCCATCGCCACGATCTCGGCCTATGCGTTCAGCCGGATCAGGATCAAGGGCAAGGGCGCGATGCTCGACGGGCTGTTCCTGATCCAGATGTTCCCGACCACCCTCGCGCTCGTCGCTATTTACGCCATCTTTGACGCATTGGGCGAAGTCTCCCCAATCCTCGGCCTCAACTCGCATACGGCGCTGGTCCTGATCTATCTGGCGGGTGTGACGCTCCATATCTGGACGATCAAAGGCTATTTCGACAGCATTGACACAGCACTCGACAAGGCGGCGGCCATCGACGGGGCCACGCCATGGCAGACCTTCCGCTACATCTTCCTGCCGCTGGCTGTGCCAATCATGAGCGTTGTTTTCGTGCTCGCCTTCATCGGGTTCATCAACGACTACCCCATCGCTTCGGTCCTGATCCGGTCAGAGGACAAAATGACCCTCGCCGTCGGCTCACGGCTTTACCTCAATGAATTCCAGTATCTCTGGGGTGATTTCGCCGCCGCCGCAGTCCTGTCGGGCCTGCCGATCACTGTCGTGTTCCTGATCGCGCAACGCTACCTCGTCTCGGGCCTTAGTGACGGTGCGGTCAAAGGGTAGGGTGGGGTAAACCCCACCGGGCTCACCGGTCAAAACCTGATCTCGAACACCGCACCCGGTCCCGGGATCAGCGTGATCTCCGCCCCTTGCGCCTGCAACATCCGGCGCACAATCGGCAGACCCATCCCGGTCCCGCCATCCTCGCGCCGTGTGGTAAAGAACGGATCGAACACCCGGTCCCTGTTCCCCTCCGATATCCCCGGCCCGTCATCGCTGACCCGCAGCCGGTCGCCTTGCAGATCGAATGTCACCGCATTGGCCCCATGGGTACGCGCATTCCCGATCAGATGGGTCGCGACCAGCTCCATCACCTCTTGCGGCAGCGGCACGACACCATCACGCGGCAAAACCAAGTCATGACCCGCCAAAACCTTTGACAACACACATTCACCCGGCGGCATCGGTTCCTGCGCGCGGGCGAGCGCGCGCTGGCTGTCCAGCAGCGCCTCCATCCGGCCTACAGCCTCACCAATATTGCCGAGCATTTTCGCCCGGTCCGCATCGGCCAACGCAGGGTCACCCAACAACTCCGCCGCCCCTCGAATAACCGTCAGCGGCGATTTCAACTCATGCGTGACATGATCCGCATAGGATCGCAGCACCGCCTCACGGCCTCGCAAGGTCGCTGTCATCCTGATCACGGCCTGCCCCAACCGGGAAAACTCTGGCGTACCGAAATGTTCCGGCACAGCCGCTTCACCCTCGGTTTGCGCATAGTCGGTCAGCGTCCGCACGGGCAGAATGACCAACCGCCAGAGGAAATACCCCAGCACGCCCGTCGCAATGAACGCCATCCAGCCGATCATCCATGACGTCTCAGCCCAACCAAGTATCCCGCCTGCTACCCGAAAATATGCGATCCCGATCAAGGGTAGAAAGAACACCGCCGCCAGCGTGGCCCCCAGCACAAAGGCCAGGGGTGGTCGCCATTTGGCCGTCACCCGGCGCGGCATGCACCCATCCGAATACCCACACCATGCACCGTTTCAATCGCGTCAGTACAACCAGCCGCACCCAATTTACTGCGAAGATTGCGCAGATGGCTGTCCATTGTCCGGTCACTGACATGCACATTGGTGCCGTAGATGGCATCAACCAGTTGCGGACGCGACATCACGTTGTCCGGCCTGCGCATCAGATGCACCACCAGCTCCATCTCGCGGGCGGTCAACGTAACGGCAGCATCCTGCACATGGCACAAATGACGGTCCGGATCGATGCTCAGCACACCACGACGCATCACCACTTGGGCAGCCTGCGCCGGGGCCGCGCGTTTCAGGATCGCGCGCACACGCGCCACCAATTCGCGCGGCGAAAACGGCTTGGACACATAATCATCTGCGCCCAACTCCAACCCCACCACACGGTCAATCTCGTCCCCATGTGCGGTCAGAAACACCACAGGCACGTCAGAGGATTTACGTAATTCACGGCATACGGCCAGCCCGTCCATTTCCGGCATCCCGATATCCAGCACGATCAAGTCCGGGGACATACTTTGCGCCATTTCCAATGCCTGCTGACCATCGGCCGCCTCGATAACAGTAAAACCGGCCTGCCCCAGCGCAATCCGCACCACATCACGGATCTGCGCATCATCATCAGTAACTAAGATCTGGCCACTCATCCCGCACCTCATTCATTTCAGCCAAACTACGGCGCAGCCGCGCATTGCGGAACCCCCATTCGCGCCAGTCCTGCGGGGTGCTGACGGATCGGTTACAGACAAAATTGCGCCGCAACTCTGGAGCAGCCCCTTCGCTTAAAGAGCAAAGATAATAGGCATCCACTTTACCCACCGTCAGATTGTGCCGGGCCACGAAGCCATCCACATTGACCAATGATACCGTGTACAGGGCGACCAATCCCAAACCCGCCGCGCGCGACATGAACCAGCCGATACTCTGTCGTCCAACCATCTGCATGATCATCAGCACCAGCCCCAACGCAACAACAACCATCCAAACCAAGGCGGCAAAGCGCAGGCGTGTCAGCCCGTAAGCATCGACATAAAGATCCAACCGCAGGATTGACGACAACACCAGCAACACGGTCTGCGCCACCCATAAATAAAGCAGCCCGCGCAACACCCCTTGCCCCTCAAGATATGGCTGAGACACCAGCGCAAAGACCCCCGCCAGCAGCGCCGTGACCAACAGCGGATAGGCCCCGCGATGCGCATATTCCGCGTAGGTCATCGCGTCGGGCAACGCGACACCACCCCAAAGATAACCTGCGTCCAACACGCTCTGCACCGCGAAGATCACGTTGAACATCACCAGCGCCCGCAAGACGGACCGCGCGTTGACCAAACCGCTGCGCCACAGTTTTACCACGCGCGGCGCCTTGCCCAGCGCAGTCGCCATCGCGGTCAAGCGTAGCAAGGGCCAGATTGCAAATGCCGCGCTGGCCCAGAACAGCACCCGGCCAACATCCCATGAAAACCCGCTTTCAAATGTACTTAGCCGCAGCAGCCATGCATCCACCAACGGATTGGCCAAGGCCATCAAACCAATGAAAATCGCCCCGACAACCAGCGGCACTAACCAGTCTGTCAAAACCCTCAGCAAACCCGATTTCGAGGGGGCGGCCACGCGCATCGCCTTTGCATCCACAAAAGACTGTACCAGACCAATGCCCGGCAGCCGCACCATGGCGCGGATGACCGCGTCAGCATCCCCACGCGGCAAAGCCATCAACGCCGCAAACGCCAGCAGGCCCAGAACGGCAAACCCGACCGACAGCGCCTGCACCAATTCAACCGCAGGTACCAAGGCCAGACATAACACAGACCATGCGGCCATCGCCGTCACGCCTGACACAGTTCGCCAAAGACTGATATGGGTAGCAGCACCAACGACCAGAACCCAAACCACAAATCCCGAGCCGCCCGCCACGCCCCACACCAGCTGATCGGCACAAATCACCGCCGCCAGCAGTAACCAGCCCAAGTGCAATCGCCGGGGCCGCGCATCATCCAACCACCACGCATCCTTCGCCAGCCGTTCCGGCACGCCACGCACAACCATATCCTGTCCCTCTCATCGTCTTTTGAGAGTCAGAGCTAAGGCCGCCGCGTGCAGACACGCCGCCAGAAATGTGCAGATTCTGCTTAGACGGTCGCCGCGTCGCGAATGGCACGAATATTGGCACCATAAGGGGCCGGGTCGCTAACGGACCCACCCCGGAATACCGCTGATCCAGCAACCAGAACATCCGCGCCAGCCGCCGCCACCAACGGGGCTGTGGTCGGATCAACGCCACCATCTATCTCGATATGGATCGGTCGATCGCCGATCATCTCGCGCAGTTGGCGCAACTTTTCGACCTGCGAATGGATGAATTTCTGCCCGCCAAATCCGGGGTTCACGGTCATCACGCAAACCAGATCAACCATATCCAGCAGGTATTCGATAGCCGATGCAGGCGTACCAGGGTTCAGCGCAACACCAGCCTTGGCCCCAGCCGCGCGAATGGCTTGCACAGTGCGGTGAATATGCGGGCCCGCTTCGACATGTGCAGTGATCACATCCGCGCCCGCCTTGGCAAACGCCTCGATGTAAGGATCAACCGGGGCGATCATCAAATGCACATCCATGACCCCCTTGATATGGGGGCGAATGGCGGCACAGGTCGCGGGGCCAAATGTGATGTTGGGCACAAAATGCCCGTCCATCACATCCACATGCACCCAATCGGCGCCTTGGGCCTCAATCGCCTCGCACTCGGCCCCGAAATTGGCAAAGTCGGCAGACAGGATCGACGGGGCGATCTTGATGGATCGGTCAAAGGACATGGGCGCACCTCTTTCGCAGCTATGCGGGCTTTAGCACGATGCGGCCAAGGTCCGGAATACCCGCATTGCCCAAAATTCGGGCGAAACGCAAACTGCGGGGCATTTATGGGAGTTTTTGCAAGTGAACCTGTTTTTGATCGCCGTCACGGCCATGGTCGTCACCGTTGGTGCGGCACTGGCCTTCCAAGCTCCCATCAACGCCGCCCTCGCCCGCAGCATCGGTGACCCGGTCTGGGCAGCCGCCGTGTCATTCGGCATCGGGTTTCTACTCCTCAGCGGCCTCGCCCTGATGCGCGGCGGCAGCCCCAGCCTCGGCCAGTTTCAAAACGTGCCGTGGTGGGCGCTGATCGGTGGGGCACTTGGGGCGATCTGGGTGCTGGCCGCAATCTGGTCCGTCCCGAAACTCGGGGCCGTCACCATGTTCGCAGCCATGATCCTCGGGCAAATGCTCGCCGCACTCCTGATCGATTCGGCCGGTTTACTGGGCCTGGCGGCCCGCGAAATCAGCGCGAACCGCATCGCTGCCATCGGCCTCGTCTCGATCGGCGTCATTCTGTCATATAAATAAATTCATACTGAAATATTGAAAATCATGTGTTAAATTGATGCATGATCCAAATATTGCGCCATAAAGATATCCTGCAAAGCAGCACGCAAATTCGCCTGACACGCGCGACACTGACAACCGCGCGCCCCAAGGCCCTTCACGATCACGACTTCCATGAACTCTTCTGGGTGCAAAATGGCAAGGTCCGACACCACCTGCCGGACGGCGGCGAAACGCTAGCGGAAGGCGACCTCGTCTTCCTGCGCCCCGGCCAGCCCCACGCATTGCAGGGACGCGGCGAACACGCACTTGTCGTATCACTTTGCGTCCACCCCAAAACGATCCAGGCACTGGCCAAACGACACCCCAGCTTGAACGGCCACCTGTTCTGGTCTGTCGGCGATCCTGTCCACACACACCGCGATATCCGGCAACTCGCCGCACTCAATCACGCCGCGATGCAATTGGAACGCAGCATATGCGACACACTGGCAGCAGAAGCATTTCTGCTGCCCCTCTGCGCCGACCTGACCGCCGACCTCTATCCGGGCGACATGCCCATGTGGCTCACCACAGCCTGCACTGCCGCAAAGAACCCCGCCGTGTTCCGCGATGGGGCCGCCGGTCTGGTCGCGCTCACCGGTAAGGCGCATCCGCATGTCAGCCGGATGATGCGCAAACATTTGGGGCTAACCCCATCTGACTACATCAACCAAATCCGCATGACCTACGCCGCCCGCGCACTCACCACCGACGGCGACCCGATCAGCCAGATCGCTGCCGATTGCGGTATCCCGAACATGTCGCATTTCCACAAACTCTTCCGGGCCGCCCACGGGCTGACACCGCTGCAATACCGGCAAAAATACCAACGTCACGTCGTGCAACCCGGATAGTATTTGACCAAACAGTCAAAACTTGCCAATACGCAACCAAAGTGCCACCTTATGCTGGCACCGCAGGAGGCCACCTTGCAGACAACCGCATCCCCCACGATGACCACGACCCAACTGCCGCAGGTGCAGGAACAGCGCAATGACGGCGTCCCGCTTGATCTCGATTGGGTCATGGCGGCGCAGGCGAACACCTCCGCCATAGAACGGCGTGCCAAAACACTACCAGGGCGGCGCAGCGTCAAGAAAGACTACCAGGCGGCCTGGCTCTGCAAGGCGATCAGCCTGATGGACCTCACAACGCTTTCCGGTGACGACAGCGAAGGTCGGGTGCGTCGCCTCTGTGCCAAGGCGCGCCAACCCGTCGCGCAACCGATCCTCGAAACATTGGGGATGGAAGGCCTGACCACCGGCGCAATCTGCGTCTACCACGACATGGTCCCCACTGCCGTTGATGCGCTGGCAGGCTCGGGCATCCGCGTCGCTGCTGTCTCCACTGGCTTCCCCGCTGGTCTGTCCCCGTTCCATCTGCGCATCGCCGAAATCAAAGAAAGCGTCAAAGCAGGTGCAGAAGAAATAGACATCGTGATCAGCCGCCGCCACGTGCTCACCGGGAACTGGCAGGCCCTCTACGATGAGATGAAGGAGATGCGCGAAGCCTGTGGCGATGCCCATGTCAAGGCGATCCTCGCCACCGGCGAGCTCGGCACCTTGCGCAATGTCGCCCGCGCCTCGCTGGTCTGCATGATGGCGGGGGCTGATTTCATCAAGACCTCCACCGGCAAGGAACCCGTCAACGCGACCCTGCCCGTGACGCTCACGATGATCCGGGCCATACGCGACTATCAGGACCGGACCGGGATCAAGGTCGGCTACAAACCCGCCGGCGGGATCAGCAAAGCAAAGGACGCGCTGGTCTACCTGTCCATGATCAAGGACGAGTTGGGCGACCGCTGGCTGCAACCCGACCTCTTCCGCTTCGGCGCGTCCAGCCTGCTGGGCGACATCGAACGGCAACTCGAACACCATGTCACCGGCGCCTATTCGGCATCGTGGCGGCATGCCATCGGATGACCCGCATCCTTGCATATCTGTCTCGCCCGGCGGCACGCCGGGCAGCCCCCGACCGCCCCCATGGGCGGGGGCTTCACCCCCACCCGCGGTCCGGGGCCGCCCTCAGCACTTTGGCAGCAACGCAATGACCATCAAAGAAATCTTCGACACCATGGATTACGGCCCCGCCCCCGAAAGCGCGTCCGAGGCGCTGCAATGGCTCTCTGACCGTGGCGGCATCGCTGGCCACTACATCAACGGAAAATGGGGCCCACTCCGCGACGATTTCCCTTCCAACAACCCGGCCACCAGTGAAAAGCTGGCCGGCGTCACCAAAGGCACGGCAGAGGAAATCGACACAGCCGTACAGGCCGCCCGCAAGGCGCAGCCCGCCTGGGCCAAATCAGGTCACAAACGCGCCCGCGTCCTCTATGCCATCGCACGCGGCATGCAGAAACATTCCCGCCTGCTCGCCGTCATGGAAACGCTCGACAACGGCAAACCGATCCGCGAAAGCCGCGACATCGACGTCCCCCTCGCCATCCGACATTTCTACCACCACGCCGGTTTCGCCCAGCTGATGCGCACCGAACTGCCCGACCGCGAACCGCTGGGCGTCTGCGGGCAGATCATCCCGTGGAATTTCCCGCTCCTGATGCTCGCCTGGAAAATCGCGCCCGCACTCGCGATGGGCAACACGGTTGTCCTAAAACCCGCCGAATACACCTCGCTCAGCGCCATGGTCTTTGCCGAAATCTGTACAGAGGCGGGCGTGCCCCCCGGCGTCGTCAACATCGTCACCGGTGACGGCGAAACAGGTGCGGCGCTGGTGAGCGCAGAGGTCGACAAGATCGCCTTCACCGGCTCGACAGAGGTTGGCCGCAAGATCCGCGAAGCGACCGCAGGATCTGGCAAGGCTCTCTCCCTCGAACTCGGCGGCAAATCCCCCTACATCGTCTTCGACGACGCCGACATGGATAGCGCCGTCGAAGGCCTCGTCGATGCGATCTGGTTCAACCAGGGCCAGGTCTGCTGCGCCGGATCACGCCTTCTGGTGCAGGAAGGGATCAGCGAACGGTTCTACACTAAACTGAAAACCCGCATGGACGGTCTGCGCATCGGGGACCCGCTCGACAAATGCATCGACGTGGGCGCCATCGTGGACCCGGTCCAGTTGGACCAGATCAGCAAGATGGTCAGCGCCAACAGCGAAGGCGAAACCTACCAGACCAAGGCGCCCAAGGGCTGTTTCTACCCGCCCACCCTGATCACCGGTCTCTCCCCCGCATCCACCCTGATGCAAGAGGAGATCTTCGGCCCGGTCCTCGTGGCAACAACCTTCCGCACCCCGTCCGAAGCGGTCGAAATCGCCAACAACACCCGCTACGGGCTGGCCGCCTCTGTCTGGTCGGAAAACATCAACCTCGCGCTCGACATCGCACCAAAGCTGGCTGCGGGCATCGTTTGGGTGAATGGCACCAACATGATGGACGCCGCCGCCGGTTTCGGCGGTGTGCGCGAAAGCGGCTTTGGCCGCGAAGGCGGCTGGGAAGGCCTCTCAGGCTACACCAAACCCAAAACCACCGCCAAACCTCTCAAGAAAATCGACGCCTACACCACGGAAGACGGCCACCCGGCCGATCCGCTGGACCGGACGGCCAAGCTCTATATCGGCGGCAAACAGGCGCGGCCCGACGGCGGCTATTCCAAACCGGTCTACAGCCCCAAGGGCAAATTGCTCGGGCATGCGTCCGTGGCCAACCGCAAAGACCTGCGCAACGCGGTGGAGGCGATGAACGGGGCAAAGGGATGGTCAAAATCCACCGGGCATCTGCGGGCGCAGATCCTGTATTACATTGCGGAAAATCTGTCTGCGCGGACCGAAGAATTGGCCAAGCGGATCAAGGACCTGACCGGAAAGTCCGGCCAAGACGAAGTCGAACACTGTATCCGCACCCTCTTCACCTTTGCGGCCTGGGCGGACAAATATGACGGGCAAGTGCATGGCGTTCCGATCCGCGGCGTGGCGCTAGCGATGAAGGAACCCATCGGCAACATGGCGGTATTCTGCGATGATGGCTGGCCGCTCTTGGGCATGATTTCACCGATGGCGGCAGCCATGGCGATGGGCAACCGGGTCACGCTGGTGGCGTCAGACCCGTTCCCGCTGATGGTCGCAGAGCTTTACCAGATATTAGAGACCTCGGACGTACCAGCCGGTGTGGCCAACATCCTGACCGGGGATCACGCCGAACTCGCCCCACATGCAGCAGGGCATATGGATATCGACGCGGTCTGGTCATTCTCCGGCGCCGACATCTCGGGCGTGATCGAAAAGGCCAGTGCGGGCAACCTCAAACGGACGTGGGTGAACCACGGCAAACAGATCGAACCATCCGCACGCGATATGCTGGCCGCCGCGACCGAGGTCAAAAACATCTGGATCCCCTACGGGGAATAGTCTTCTTTTGGCCTAAAATATCCTGGGGGAGGCCGTCAGGCCGGGGGCAAAGCCCCCAGCCAAGTCACGCTGTCGGCGCAGCCGTCATTCCGGGGGTGGCTGCGGATTATCCTTCTTTTTCCACGTCCCCAGCCAGCGGCTCATGCGGCCCTTGCGCTCGGCCACTTCGGCCTGCACCTCATCCACATGATGGCCCGCAGTATCCAACAACGGGTCAACCGTGCGTTGACGGAACTGACGCCACATCGCACGGATGAATAGCAGGCCAGCCGCAAGGAAGATAAAGAAGAAGATATTGAACCACGGGATCACATTCACATCGGGGCCCGACACCGTGCGCACACCAACTGCATTGGGATAGATGCTCGCCCAGCGAATGCGCCAACCGTAATGGGTGATGACAGCCCATTCATCGCCCTTGGCCAGATTTGCGGCTTCGGCCTGCAGGTCCGAGCTGTCAAACTTGAAATAGGGCGGCCAGATCCAACCAGTATCTTCGTTGCGGTACACCATAACGGACGAGGCATCGCGTGGAATGAAGCCCAACAGGAACGTCTTTTGTTTTTGCGTGTTGATCAGGCGCAAATCACGGGTCGGCTGCTCCACCCCACCACTATCAGCCTGCGCATAGAAGATACGATTGTAAGGGCTGAAATCGGTACGAATAATCTCGGTCGACGTCAGCTTGACCACATCATGCTGCGGCAGCACGTAGTGAAAGAACAAGCCAAAAACCAGCAGCGCCAGCACGCGAATTGTAATCTTGATCTTGCGCATCGACAAATCCTTAGTTGGTGTTAATCACATAGGCAATCACGGACACGGTGACCACGGGAATGACATAGACAAGGCCAATCAGTTTTGGCCGGATCGAGTTGTTGTAAGCAACCATGCCCTTCTCAACATAAGCATCGCGCGCGCCTTCTTCACCCCCATCGGGGTTCGCCGCGTCATATTCGTTCTCAAGCCGTTCCTTTCGAACAGACTTGGAATAGATCGCAATTGAAAAATAGATGACCGTCAGGCCAATAAATCCAAACACAACCAGTTTGATAAAACCCATTAACCCCTCCTACCAACAGCGCCCCACGGGCCAACACGGGTGATCAGGTCGGGATGCGCCGTTGCATCCGGTTCTTCCATTGTCGCCTCATGCCCATACAGCGCATTGCGTGTTCCTGCCTTATCGACTTGGTATTCGCGGTCAAGGAAATCAACAACATAGGCCTTCTTTTCCTCTGGCCACTTGGCATAGGCCTTATAAAACACCTCCTTGTGGCACAGAAACAACTGGCGGACATCCAGCGGCGTCATCTCAGCCAGCAGCATGTTCACAAGGCCCGCATCCGCATGGTGCTTGGCGCGCAGCGTGTAGAAATAGGCCGGGTGTTCAGACGTGATTTTGGGCCACGGGCCATCATCCTCGGCCCAGCGCACCAAGGCAGACAAACCATGCCAGGCCTCTGGCAGCAGCTTTGCGTATTTCCGGCCCAGCACCCGCAAATCCCGGCGCATCGCCCCGGTCAGGTATTCATTCATCGACGCCGCCACCGCTACGACAATGAAATCCATCTTCTGCCGCAGGATGGCAGCCGCATCGATCCCGCGCGCGCTGGTAATTGGTTCAACCAGATCGTTCAGGTTCAGAAACTTCGCAATGGCAGAGCGTTCACTGAAATCAAACGTATAGGGGATCGGCAGCTTGCCCACCTTCCCCTTGTTGCCAGACACAATCGCCGCCGGATGCGGGACGCCGCGGAACACGTAAATCCCGCCGAAATGCGCTGTCCAAA
Source organism: uncultured Paracoccaceae bacterium (assembly GCA_947489445.1). Lineage (GTDB taxonomy): Bacteria > Pseudomonadota > Alphaproteobacteria > Rhodobacterales > Rhodobacteraceae > Yoonia. The sequence continues at coordinate 139,321 of CANLDN010000009.1, read as the reverse complement.
AATTATCCTGCGCAAATTCGTTCTTGCGCAAACGAACCGGATTGCGCACCACATCACCGGTTTGTTTAGCCATACCAATCATCTGCGCAATCAGCACGTCATCATACCAAGCATCAGTCTCCGTTTTGAACCGGTCAATCAAACGGCCCAGATCATCAGCCGCCGCGACCGTGCCGCTGGTCGTATCCGCCTCAATCGTAACCTTGCGGATGTTGAACAAATCCGCAGGTCCATCAATCTCAAATACCGAATTCACCAATTCTCCCGCAACGGCATCACGGGCGGTCAGGGCAAAAAGCTCCGCCCGGTTTTCCTCGATAAACTGGCGCAGAATCCCTCGCGCGCTCGAGAATTTCGCATTCAGCAGCGGCGCATTCGCTTGCTCGGTTGTCAGCAAGATAAACTGACGATTGACCCCCTGAGAATTCAGATAAAGATCATCGCCAAACTCATCCCCGATCTCGGGGCTATAGCCTGCAATATCGATATGAAAATCGTCCAAACCCGTTTCGCGCCCGATCAGGTGTTTGAGAGCACGATTATACCGCTCGACCAAGATCGAAGAATCCACCCGGATCAGGTTGCCAAACATCAGGCCTTTTTCGATCAAGCGATGCATTCACATCCCTCCGTAGGGTGGGGCTGTGCCCCACCAACTGCCGACAAATTCACCACGTCTCCTTCACCCATTTCCGCGGCAACCCCGCCACCGACAACAGCATGATCGGCGCCCAGATGATCGCCGATGCCAGCCCAAGCCGACCGAAGAATACAACACTTACCGACAAACCTGAGGCGTTCAGCTCACTCAAGCTCACACCCTGCCAAAGATAGAGACAAACAAAAAACATAGCCGAAATCGCAAACAGCAGAATTGTCGACAAAAATGTATTGAGCAAGAGCGGTTTCACCCCCTCCGGTAAGGCACGCGCCAAGAGACGTGGCACCAGATATCCCAAGGCAGCGATAACAATGGCTGGCAACAGCAGCGCATCTGACAAAAGATCACTCATCCAGCCCTCGCTACGCGCAGCGTTTGCTGCACAGCCAGCGTCAGTCCGGCCACAACGACAAAACCAACACTTCCGACAATTCCTGTATAAAACATCAACAGGGCCAGAACACCGCCAAAAGGCGAGGCAGGATCAATATCGTTAGGTCCTGCAAACTGGTTAAGAAGCGCCGACGCAAGCCATAAAATAACGGCCAGGGCGACGCATTGCGCGAGCCATTTGAACAAGAAACCGGTGATTTTCCTCGCAATACTTTGATGGCGTGCCATCACACCCCAAACCGAAAAGGCCAATGTCGTGATCGGCACAATCGCCAGCGCTGCGAAAAGGATAACCTCAAACAGACTCACACTTTGCTCTCCAAATAACGCTTCTTCGCCTCTTCCTGACGGCCAAAATCGCGGACCATGGCATCAATCGCCACCTCGTCCGACTTATCCGCATAGCGGAATTCACTATCCGCGTAGCGGTTGATCTCTTGAATAACCATATCCACCGTGATCGGCTGGCGCAGATCCTCGATCATCGCTTTCTTGGTGTCGTAATCCTTGAACAGGAACAGCTCGGGGGTTTCCATCCATTCATCGGGCAGTTCAAAATCCATCGCCCGCACCTTGACCGCATCGGTGATGTTCTTGATCGCACGGCCGGTAAAGCGTTCGTCGGCCTCCTGAATGGCCTTCAGATAGGTGCCCATCTTGGCGATGGTATCCAGCGCTCCAATCTCTGCCGACACACGGTCATAGACATTCAGCAAACCCACTTCCTTGGGCCGAGCATGGCCTTCAAATGACGCGGCGACTGCAGATTTGATCTCTTGGGCGCTGAACACCTCATGCGCGCCGACGGGGATGTCATGGTTCTTGCCCATCAGCAGATACAGGATGTCGATATAGTCATCCCGCGTCTGTGGCCCATCGACAAGGAACCGGGCACCGGCGCGCTGGCGCAGGGCGTCATCCACGTTCTCGGGATAGTTCGAGAACATTCCAAACGTACAATTGCCCCGGACCACAGTATTGGCCCCGGCAAAACTTTCCATCAGAACAGCCGTAATCTCCAACTGCCCGGCAGAGGATTGACGATCCCCCCGTTTCCCCGCCAACTGGTCAATATCGTCAATCGTCCCAAAGCCGATCACATGCGGGTCCAGCACGTTGTTGATAAATGCCTTGGCGTTCTGACCCGATTTGCCCTGATAACTGTCGATATTGTCCGTACTCAGGTTCTGATAACGGAACGGATAATCCGCCACCTTGCAGTAGTCATTGACCAAACCCGCCATCATCTGGATCAGGGTTGTTTTTCCCGTCCCCGGCTTGCCGTCACCCATAAACGTAAAGATGAACCCGCCCAGTTCGGCAAATGGGTTCAGCTTGCGGTCAAAATCATAGGCCATGACCATCTTGGCCAGTTTCATCGCCTGATATTTGGCGATATGGTTGCCGACGACCTCATTGGGTTTCTTGAAGGTCATCGTCAGGCTAGAGCCTTTGGCCTTCCGGGCCGGGCTGAAGCCATCGATCACAAAATCATCGGCCTCAACGCGCCAGGCGGACTGATTGAATGACTGCAAACGCCCCGCTGTGCTGGCACGCTGGGCCACCTTATCCATCAGCTGTTCGGCATAGGCGAGCATGGTGGCAATCAGCAACGCCTCGTCGGTGGCGAATTGGCCCAGCTTTTGATCCAGCTCCCAGATGGCACCATGCAGCGCCAGCGGGGCGTTATCGGTCAATACCTCATCGACATTGCCCACCTCAACACTGGCCTCGGTCGAATGGCTGGCCAACAGATAAGAAGCCGCATTTGCGAACGTATACAAGGCAACCAGCGACTCCGCCGCCAGATACTCTGTGAATTCGACAGACCGGTCCTGCGGCAAACGACCTTCAAGATTGATGCGCTTTAATTCGGTCAACGGGGTCTGATCTGAAAACGCATCCGCAACCGTTAAGGCAATCGCCAACGCGCGGCGCAAGGCATGGGCAACAGCGGCCTGCGCGGGCGACGTCAACGGATCGTCATCATCCGACATCGCGATACGGTCCAACAGACGCACACCACTGGCGGGTGCCGTCGAACGGGTCAGCAGACCCGGCGTTGTTGACCGAAAGCGGCGGCGGGTCGCGGACACATCGGGGGACTTTTCAGGCTGTTCCAGCGACAAACGGGCCTGTGCCAACCGGGGTGTATGGTCCAATTGCATCAACATTTCAGCAGCAGGGACATAATGTTTGCGAATGTCCTCTTCACGCAGTTCCATCTGGTCGCTGGTCTGGCTCATTGTGTCTCCACGTCTTTTTTAATTGATATGATATAGATGTTCAGACACGGCCACCTGCGCGGCGACCTGCTGACTGTTGTTTGAAAATGCGGTATTGGCAGCGGCACCCGAAACCCGAAGACCGTTGGGCGGATCAGCCGCGGGGGCACAGGCGGACAGCGCCAGACAAATGATCAAAGTTCGCTTCATCTTCTTACCCTCCTTTGCGGCAACGTAAGGTGGATCTTGATCCACCTTACCTGTAACTCAGCACCCGCCCGCCCTTGCTGACGACAAACTTGCGAACATCACGAAACCCCGGTGGGTTGCGTTCAGCCAACGCCTGATAGGGGCGTTCGGGCATGATCAAAGACCGCTCCATACGTGTCGCCCCCGTCTCGGCCCCGCCACCTTCAAACGGATCAAGCGCGAATATCTGCCGTTCCACCGTGCCAAACCAGCCCGATTTGACGTTCTCCACCCGCTCTGACTTCAGCTCTTCTTCGGTCCAAACCAGCGCCCAATCCTCGCCCACGGGGGCCTTGGCGGCATCCAGCACCTCACGCAATGGCCCCGACTGACGGGTAAACGCATGGGAATACATCGGGCCAATATGAAACCGCCGCAGCCGGGTCGGATGCAGATCGTTGAAATCATCGTCAAACCCTTTCGCAATCGTCAGCAGCTTCAGATGCGCCACCGATTGGGCCATCAGATGCGCCTGCACTTCGGGCCAACGGCGTTCATCCTTGGGAAGGCCAGTGCGACCGCTATCTTCCAAATCCATCAGATAGATCGTGGGCAGGTTTACCTGACTGTCATAAACCGCCCAATGGATCTGAAACTTGCGCCGATCGCCGACATTCTCGATCCAGACCGCCTGCGGATCATTCCGCGCCCAGAACTGATCACCGCGCAGCAATTCCTCGTAATAAAGCCTTTGCGACAGCGCATATTGCAGCTTCGTGGGGATTTCCTGTTCGCTCAGGATGACCCGGACCATCTGATCCTTCAACGCCTCGGCACTGGGTTGCGACGCCAGATGCCGCTCCGCCTGAAGCGCATCATTGGCCATTTCAAGCAGCTCCTGATAGACAGGAAACCCGCTTTCACGCCGGTCAAACGTCAAGGCACCCGCATGGGCAAAGCGCCCGGCAAAGTGATACTTGTGCGACAGCGCGGTAAAGGTCCAGTTCAGGCCCACAAGATAGCGGGCCAGCGCCTCAATATCATGCCTGCTAAAGCGCCCTTCGGCCTCCATCGTCGCAGCAACCTTGGTCAGGTAGCCGGTGATCTTGGAAAACTTGCCAAAATACCGGCGCGTGATACGGGTATCGTCCAGCTTCATGTGGTCGGCTTGGAGGTCAGGTGCGGTCATAGGTTACGGCAATTCACAACACGGGGCATCGCTCGGACCTCGGGGTGGGTGCGAAGCACCCTCCCCATGGGGGAGGTCCGGGCGCTGCCCGGCGATGCCGGGCGGGACATACATTCTACGCATCTCTGTTATCCTCGGGAGAACCAGATCGCTGCCTCAAAAAGCCGTCATAAGCGCTAGGGCCAAAGAGTGTGATAGCCACGGCAATGATAGCGGCTTCAAGCAGACGTTCAGCAATTTCAGGCAAGCCTGACCAGTTGTATGGCAACGGATTGATCACGTCAGTCAAAGACAATGCTGCCAATAAAGAAACACCGAAGATTGTCCGACGCCTCAACCCTACTCAGCCCCATACTGATTACTATCATGCTTCTCCACAATCTTCTGGAACCGGCGGATAAAGCGTTCGTCCGCCTTCGCCTTCTGCTCCAGCACTTCGCGGGCGAACACCATGTGATCCTCGTGGGCTTCCAGCATATCCGCCATCCGGGCGTTCGTGGCTGACCCAATCGCCGCCATCGCTGTCTGCGCCTCTTGGTCGGTCTGCACACCGATTTCGTTGATCTTATGGGCCACATCCTGCTGCTGGGCGGTCTTCAACGACTTGGACAATGCGTCATAAAGCACAACACGCTGCTTGGTGTCTGTCTGCAATTTGTTGATCAGCACCATCTGGGTCGCCGCCTGGTTCTGCAATGAATCGATCCAGGTTTTGCCCTTCTCAATATAGCGTTCCAGCGTCTGGCTATTGGCAATCTTGACCTGCTCGTCCTGCACCATCTCATTGTACTGGGTGTTCAAGGCGGCCAGTTCTGTTTCCAGTTTCGTGCGGGCGGCAGCATCCTGCTCCACAGAAATCTTGCCTTCAAGTTCGATGATCTTGGGGTCCATCCCGAGGATTTCAGCGCGCAAACCCTCCAGCTCACTCACCACGACCTCACGCTCTTCCAAGGTGCCGGACAGGTTCTTTTCAACGCTGACCTTTTGTTCATTCAGCACACCCAACTGGCCCTCCAGCAGCTTCATGATCACGTCAGACTTGCCAATCAGATCCTGCAACTTGTCGTCAATCGACGCAGTACGCATGCGTTCCTGACGCATACTGTCCGCCTTGGCCTTGCTGAAAAACCCAATCAGGCTCTCCATCCCGGTTTTTGAGCGCATCTCGTCAAAGTCTTTGGAAAAGGCTGACGTCACATCGTCCAGCCCCATGATAAGCTCTGCGATATTGGCATTCATATGCTCGGTATGGGCGTGCACGTCATCAAGGCTGGCATTTTCGATATCGACCGAAATATCAGTGCCTTCCGCCATTTTTGTGCGGGCCGTCTCGATCCGGCCGGTCAATTCCGAAATTTTGCTTTGCGCCTCGGCAACCTGGGCCTGCGATTCCTTAATCTGCGTCTCAAAATCCGCCATATACTATCCCTCTTTTCTTCTATGTTAACAGTTACCTAAGAACTGCACAGGTCAATTTCAAACACCAGGCGCGACCACGCACGCCATTGCACGGCGCAATTCTTACCTGACAAATGGGCAAATGAAAGGCGTTAAGCCTCGTCAAATTGCGGTGGGCGATCCGTGGCTTCGGCTTCCGGGCCCAGCAATTCCTCGGGCGAGATTATCTTGGGCGGCAGCTCGATCCCGCGCTCATAATTCTCGGGGTCCACGCGCAGGGATTCATCACTTGATCTGATATGCACTTTCATCGGCACATCAATCTGATCATACAGATGGATCGCATCCTGATTGAACAGGCGGATGCAGCCCGCCGACCCGGAATTTCCGATGGATTCCAGATCGTTAGTGCCATGAATACGGTAATACGTATCGCGATTGCCCCGGAACAGGTACAGCGCGCGCGCACCCAGCGGGCTACGCAATCCGCCCGGAATACCGGCCCGGAATGGTCCGTAAACCTCCGGCTCTGTGCGCAACATGTTGCGGGTGGGCGTCCAACCGGGCCATTCCCGTTTCAGCTTGATCGTGGCAGAGCCGCGAATAGACCGGCCCGCCCGACCAACACCGACCGGATACCGGGTCGTGCGCCCATCAGATTTCACATGGTACAAAAATTTCGCAAACGGATCGACATCAAGCGTATTCGGCCCCTGTTCGCCGTTATAGATCCCCGACATGCGCCGGTTGACACCCTGCAGGTACTTGCTTGGTATACCCGGCAGGTTGTACCCGGCATCGGGCATCGGTCCATAACCGTCCAGAAACTGATCGACATCGGGCAATTCCAGTTCAGTTACAGGCACGGTGCGGCCACACGCGGCAACACTGGCCAACATCATGGCCCCAAAGGAACGGCGGGTCAGATCAATCATGGATCACGCAAACTTCTGTTGTGATTGGCGAATCCCCTCTTAACAGGCGAATGCGGGCAGGCAAAACACCGCGCAGGCGGTTTTCTGCACGCGCATTACAAATCGTGACAAGCAAAACCTATGGTGACCCGGCCACACGGCGCGGCTAGCCTCAACCTGTAAACCAAACCAAACCAAAAAATGGCTGCGGCAACATTGATCAACGCCCTATCCCGGCACAGATCAAAACCACCCCGCTCTCAAACGCCATAAACCGCCAAAGCGGTCAGGAGATAAGTGCTGTGGCGGGGTGCGTTCACAAAGTCTCTTTCACGATACACGCCGACAATATCGGCTCGACAGACGACGCCGACCGACGGCAGTACCAAAATTACATCTGCGTACTTGCCAGAAAGCCGCAACCGTGCGATCAATTTCTGAACTTTGTTCAGGATTTGATGTGCATCGCCAAGCAATCAGCCTTTTGATCATCACATCAATGGCCCTTATCTGGGCCGTGTTCGTTGTCTGGCGTATGCCAATTTTACAGCTTGAACGCAAACATTGGATACCTGATTTCATCACAGCCGTACCATTCGCACTTTGCCTTGGCTGCGGCATCAGCGTACTGATCAGACTGTTTTGGGCCAACCGCAAACGGCTCAAGGCCGTCCTGCGCCCCAATGCCGGTCGGTTCATCAGCGCCGTCCTCATGGGACTTCTGACACCTTATGCGGTGGTGAATGGAGTGCCGATATTTTGGTTTCCGCTCAACAGCGTCTTCAGGCATGAAGCACTCATATTTCTGGCACATACGACAGCCCCCTGGATTGTCGGCGGCCAAATCTACGTCATTTTCGGTAACTATGCTGGCTTAGGCGTTCAGGCAGCCGAAGGGATCAATGGTCTTGCACTGCTAACGGTACCCTATGCTCTTGGCTGGTATCCAATCTGTGCAATCATCATCTCTGGCGTGAGGTCAAAACTCATGCGGGTGGCCATCTTTAACTTGATGTTCTGGGCGGCCGTATCCGGTCTGGTACTTTGGGGTGGGGTCAGCAGACTAAGCCTGTAAGGTGCGTGATCCCACACACCTTACCCCACCACGTTATGCGCTGGCCCATAAGGAAACCCGGTCACATCCTCGTTCCCGTCCTCGGTAATGAACAGGATGTCATGCTCGCGATACCCGCCTGCACCCGGCTGCCCTTCCGGGATCGTCAGCATCGGTTCCATGGAAATCACCATGCCCGGTTCCAGCACCGTCTCCACATCCTCGCGCAGCTCCAACCCGGCCTCGCGGCCATAGTAATGCGACAGCACACCAAACGAATGACCATAGCCAAACGTGCGGTATTGTAGCAAATCGCGTTCTTCGAGGAACGTGTTGATCTTCGCTGTCACCTCCGAGCACACGGCCCCCGGCACCAGCAGCGACATGCCATATTCATGGGCCGCGACATTCGCCTCCCAGATCTTGCGAGAGGCATCATCCACCTCACCGACAAACAACGTGCGCTCCAACGCCGTGTAATACCCGCTGATCATCGGAAAGGTATTCAGCGACAGAATATCCCCCCTCTCCAACACCCGCGATGTCACCGGGTTATGGGCGCCGTCGGTGTTAATGCCCGACTGAAACCAGACCCAGGTATCGCGATATTCAGCATCGGGATAACGCTTGGCAATCTCCAGCTCCATCGCGTCACGGCCTGACATTGCCACATCAATCTCGCGCACACCCGGCTTGATCGCATCGCGAATGGCGTAGCCGCCAACATCAGCGACAGCAGCACCCGCGCGGATCAAATCCAGCTCGGCGGGGGATTTATTCATGCGTTGAAACATCGTTTCGGCTGCCACGTCGATCAAGGTGGACGGGTGCAGATAGTGGCGCATCGCAGTGCTTTGCCCGACGGTCAAATGATCCGCCTCATACCCAATGACTTTACCCAGACTTGTCACCGACCGGACCGCGCGCCAGAAATTGTTCCGCTCCCAATCAGTATAGGTGATGTTGTCGCCGTAACACCGACGCCATGGTTGGGCGGCATCAATACCCGCACTGATGGTCACGCTGTCTGTTTGCGTCACAACCAACCCGTAAGGGCGGCCAAACGCGCAATACAAAAACCCCGAATAATAGGCGATATTGTGCATCGACGTGAAGATGACGGCATTGATCCCGCTGGCGGCCATGATCCGGCGCAAACCGGACAGGCGCGCTTCATATTCGGCGGGCGCAAAGGGCAACACCTCGTCACCTTGATGAAAACGGTAGTGTTGCGAACGGGTCGACATAACGGACCTCCCGATGAAAGGTCCCGGCGTTCAGGACAAAAACATTACAATCACGGCGACGCCATCGCCGATCACCGAAAGCTAGCTGTGGCGCGCGTGTAAATCAACGCTGCGTTGCGGCCGCCGGCATCAATCCAACCGCGCACCCAATGTCAGGCCGCGCAAGGCCTCTGCCGCAGGCATTGTGCGCTTGCCCTGTCGCTGGATGGTCAAAACCTCAACCGCGCCATCACCGCAGGCAATTGTGAACCCGTCCAAAACCGTACCCGGCGCGCCCTGCCCGTCAGCAACTCGCGACGCCAGCAGCTTTACCCGCTCACCACCGACCATGCACCACGCACCGGGAAAGGGCGACAGGCCCCGGATCAACCGATCCACCTCCGCGGCCGGGCGGGTCCAATCAATGCGCGCCTCTGCCTTGTCGATTTTGGTAGCATAGGTGACGCCATGATCGGGCTGCTTCTGCGGCGTCAGATCAGGCAAGCGCGCCAACGCCTCAACCACCAGTCGGGCACCCATGTCGGACAGCCGGTCATGCAACCCGCCGGTCGTCTCCTCCGAGCCAAGGTCCACAGCCTCGCGCAGCAGAACCGGGCCCGTATCAAGACCGGCCTCCATCTGCATTATACACACGCCCGTCTGGGCATCGCCACTCATGATCGCGCGGTGGATCGGGGCGGCACCACGCCAGCGCGGCAACAAAGAGGCATGGATATTCAGACAGCCATGCGCAGGCGCATCCAACACTGGCTGCGGCAGGATCAGACCATAGGCCACAACAACGGCAATATCCGCAGCCAACGCGGCAAAGTCGGCCTGCGCCTGGGCATCTTTCAACGACACCGGATGACGCACAGGCAAACCCAACGCTTCGGCGCGCTGCTGGACGGGGCTGGGGCGATCCTTCTTACCCCGACCCGCCGGACGGGGGGGCTGACAGTATACGGCGCAAACCTCGTGGCCTGCGGTAACCAGCGCATCCAGCACAGGCACTGAAAATGCAGGCGTTCCCATAAAAACAATGCGCATCAAGGTCCCTCTGATCTGGCCCAACGGATCACGGCCGCACAATCAGATGCATCCGCGCCGCCTTAGCCAGTTACGACAAATCGCGACCGGGGCAAAGACGCGAAACCACACCAAGCAATAAAGTTAACAGAACGTTAATTTTCGCCGCAAAAATACCGTTTTTCGGTGGAAACCAAGACCTATTCAACAGTCTACGACACAAAGGAAAAACTATGTTGTTCAAAATTCTAGGCGGCGCGGTGGTACTTTGGGGCATCGCGGATCTTATCATCGGCCTGCAAGGCGGCGACCTTTGGGCGCAGGTCGGCATTCAGCTTCCTGACCTGATCTGGAGCTTCTCACACTGGATCGCAATCATCGCGGGCGGCGCCATCTTTTCGATGGGCAGCAACGACAAAGAAGAAGCACCGCGCGAATAATACACGCGCACGGGCGTCGGCGATATCACTCCTCCCGATATCGCCGATGGCGAAGATCAGGATCCATGGGCTAGGTGACTGATCCGAAAACCCATACCTTGATTGATTGCCCTGCGCAGCGGGCAGATGAACTGCGGGACCGGAAACATATTTCCAACAACAATGGCGCAGTTGCGTCATGACGGGCGGCAGTTTACACGCATTAAGCATTGGGCGATGAAATTTGAAGGAAGACAAAGATGGGTAAACTTAAGATTACAAGCGAAACCGGAATGTTTCACAGCGCGTGCGAAGTAACCATTAGAAGCTCAGTTAATTGGTACGGATTTCAACCAAAAGCCGCAAGAACACCCGTTTCTGATGGCAAAGTCGATACATCCGACAGATCAGCACTGATCAATCATTATGTCTCATTTGATATTACTGACACAGTCCTCGAAAATGCCGTCAGAGACACAGTCGCCGAATATACCGGTAAAGATTACATTCTTGGGGTGATCGACTGCGTCAGTTTTTCTGCGGATATGGCCAGAAAATGCGGGTTGGTCATGCCAAAGATCAACATGACACCCTATGGGTTCATCCAAATCCTTAAGTTTTACAACGATTATACCGAAAGCGGCTGAAGTCATTCCGCGTTTGCAGGCATTGTTTTAACCCGCCCGCAGCTTTTTGGCTTTCTTGATCAGCATATCGCGCTTGACCCGGGTCAGATGATCAAAAAACATCTTGCCCGCTAAATGATCAATCTGATGCTGCACGGACGTCGCCCATAGGCCGACAAAATCCTTACGGTCCCATTGGCCTTGCGCATTCATGAACCGCACGGTCACGGCACGTGGGCGCTTCATCTTGGCCCAGACACCGGGCAAGTTGGGCGAGCCCTCTTCATGCGCACGACATTCTACGCTGGCGTGCAAAATCTCGGGGTTCGCCATGCGCACAGCCTGCCCGCGCGTCTCGGAGGCATCAACCACCGCCAAAGCCAGCCCAATCCCCAATTGCGGGGCGGCCAGACCAACGCCCGGCATGGTATCCATCGCAAGGATCATCTCATCCCAGATCGCGCGGACCTCATCGGTCACGACCTCAATGGGCTGTGCCGCGCTTCGCAACACGGGATGCGGCCACATCACATAAGGCCGATGGGTCATACCTCGGTGCCGTTATCGGTGATCAGGATGCCATTCAGGTGATCCAGCTCATGACACACGCACACAGCACTGATGCCGTGAAACCGGGCGGTCTGCCTGATGCCCGCTGGGCTGGTCCAGCCTAGATCAACCCAGACCGGACGGGCCACAGAAAACGTGCGATCCGGGATCGAAAGACAGGCCTCTGGCCCCAAATGGGTGAAAGGGGCGGCATCCACGATCTCGGGGTTCACAAAGGCAACCGGGTGTTTGTCACCCTCTTTCCAGGTCGTATCAATCACGAACACGCGCTCGCTGATCCCCACCTGCGGGGCGGCCAACCCACGGCCCATGGCTGCATACATCGTCTCAAACAAATCAGCGACCAGCGTATCAAGCGGCAGGCCATGTTGTGCCACCGGTGCCGCCACCTGGCGCAACACCGGGTCGCCTTCAAAACGCAGATCAAGAACCGGCATCAGCTACGCGCCATTTCGCGTTTCAGCTTCTGCATTTTGCGAGTGATCATCTGACGTTTCAGGGGTTTAAGGTAGTCAATGAACAACTTGCCATCCAGATGATCGATCTCATGCTGGACACAGGTGGCCCATAAACCATCAAACTTTTCGCGCATGGTCTTGCCATCCAGCGACATCCACTGCACCTCAACCTCCGCCGGGCGCTCGACCTCGGCGTATTGTTCAGGGATCGACAAACAGCCCTCGTCGTAAACAGACCGTTCCTCGGACGTCCAAACAACGGACGGATTAAGCAATACCATCGGGCGCGGCGCCGCCCCCTCATCCTTTTCGCAATCCATCACCAGCATCCGGGTCATCACCGCCACTTGCGGGGCAGCCAAACCAATACCGGGGGCATCATACATTGTCTCCAACATATCATCCGCCAAACGGCGCAGATCATCATCAACGGACACAACAGGATCAGCCACCTTCTTGAGGCGAGGATCGGGGTGAATAAGGATATTACGCAAAGCCATAGCCGTGATTTAGGCTTCAAATCAGCAAAATGCAACTGATGCACGATGTAACCTTGACGTTACATGAATCACCCCATATGTAACCCCAAGGTTACCCCAAAACAGAAAGGAAGCATCATGTCCGCCAACCCCGTCAGCCGCGCACGCCTCCTTGGCAGCGCCGCCATCGTCATCGCAACCGCCACAGCCTTTATTGCCGCGTGGCTTTCCATCGGGCCGTCCGGGCTCATCTGGGCCTATATCATCGGCGGGACGGCCATCGGCTACGCGATCGTGTCAATCATCCTGCACCTGCGCTACCCGGATGCGGCGACTGCGGCATGGGACGAACAAAACACCCAAGCACACCGCAACAGCCTGATCTTCGGTTACTGGGCGGTACTGGCCGTGTTCCTGATCTTCCTCACCCTCAGCCTGACCGACCGGATGGACCCAGCGATGGCCTTCTACTGGCTCGGCCCGGTTTTGGGCGTGGCGCCCTCCGCGCATTATCTGACATCCGTGATGCGGGGCCGCGCCGAATGAGCGGCAAGCTCATCACGCACCTGCGCGCCCACCGAACAAAGGCGGGGATGACCCAAGCCGACCTCGCCGCCGCCGCGGGCGTGTCACGCAAAACAATCAACACGATTGAAAACGGGGTCTTTACCCCGTCCACCTACCTCGCGCTGACCCTCGCGGAAGAACTTGAATGCAGCGTCCATGATTTGTTTGAATTGCCCGATGATCCCAACTGACACCATCATCACCGATGACACATCCGCCCGCACCCAAGACCTGTGCACCGCCATGGCCCGCGCGTTCTCGGGCTACGCAATACCAGTGAACCTGACAGTCCCGGCCTTCAGCTTCATGATGAAACAGCGCGGCCTCAACCGCGATGCATCGCGCATTGCCATCGTCAACCACGCCCTCACCGCATCAAACGGACAATGCGAACCCCTGATGCGGCCCTGACACCAAAACCGACCGGATTTTCCACCTTGCACTCCGCCGCGCCTTCCGTAGCCTGCGCAGGCTGAATCAGGAGAGCCCCCATGCAATTCGACACCGCCCCCGACCGCCGCAACACCCACTGCGTGAAATGGGACGCGATGCAAAGCATCTACGGAGTGGATCCCAATGAAGGTATCTCCATGTGGGTGGCGGACATGGAATTCAAAGCGGCGCCCTGTATCCAGAAAGCCGTGCAAGACATGGTCGATCACGGCGTCTACGGCTATTTTGGCGACGAAAGCAAATACCGCGGTGCCATCCAGTGGTGGATGGACACAAGACACAACTGGCAAATCAACCCCGACTGGATCTTTACCACCCATGGGCTGGTCAACGGGACGGCACTCTGCGTCGATGCGTTCACCAACCCCGGCGACGGGATTGTACTGTTCACCCCCGTCTACCATGCCTTCGCAAAGGTCATCAAAGCCGCCGAACGGCAGGTCGTCGAATGCGAACTGGTGAACAATGACGGGCGGTACGAGATGGATTTCACCGCCTATGACGCCCAGATGACAGGGAACGAACGGATGGTCATCCTCTGCTCACCCCACAACCCCGGAGGCAGGGTCTGGACCAAATCCGAACTACAAGCCGTCGCCGCCTTCGCAAAACGGCACGAACTGATCCTCGTCTCCGACGAAATCCACCACGACCTGACCATGCCCGGCCAGACCCACACGCCCATGGCCCATATCGACGGGATCACCGATCGGCTGGTGATGATGACGGCGACCACCAAGACCTTCAACATCGCGGGCAGCCATGTGGGCAATGTGATCATCGAAGACCCCGACCTGCGGGCGCGCTTCGGCGCGCGCATGGCGGCCCTTGGCATGTCGCCCAACAGCTTCGGGCTTTTCATGGCGACAGCGGCCTACACCCCCGAAGGGGCCGCATGGGTAGACGACGTCAAAGCCTATATCAACGAAAACCGCCAAGTCTTCGACGCCGGGATCAACGCCATCCCCGGCCTCGCCTCCATGAACCTCGAAGCGACATATCTGGCATGGGTCGATTTCGCGAATACAGGGATGAGCCGCGAAGAATTCACCACACGGGTCGAACAAACCGCCAAAATCGCCGCCAACCACGGGCCGACATTCGGCAAGGGCGGGGACAGCTTCCTGCGGTTCAACCTCGGCGCGCCAAGGTCGCAGATCGAAGACGCAGTGACGCGGCTGCAAGCCGCCTTCAAAGACCTGCAATAACGTCTGCGACACGCCGCATCCTAGGTCTGCTGCCGGATAATCTCCGTCGCGGCCTCGATACCTGACCGATTTGCGCCAGCAACCGTCACGGCCAGCTCCCGCCCCGCCGCCTCTCCGGCGAAATAAAGCTTGTCAGCAATGGGTGCAGCATAGTCGGCGCGCGCAGTGTCGGCCCCAATCCGCCTGACGCTGTAGGCACCCAGCGATTGGGGATCAGCGGACCAATCATATGACGTAAAGGCCGTGACTGACCCGGCAACAGATGCCCCGGCGACCATCGCCAATTCACGTCTCGCCAATTCAAATAGATCCCGGCGCGGCACGCCGGAAAAGTCATTGGCGAAACTGCCCGACAGGATCATCGTTGCGACGGGCTGGTCGCGTTGAAAATGAAACCCGATCATCTCGCCCCGCCGTGCCTTGGCGATATCAAACGCGTATTCGGGCAGATCCGTCATCGCCCGGTCCAGGCGCATGCCGACTTTCAGGAAATCGCCACAGCGCAGATTATCAAAGGCGGCCATCTTACGATCAGGCAATGGGGGGTCAAAGGCGATACGACCTGCGGCCAGAACGGATGTAGGCACCGTAACGATACAAGCACCAGCCGTCACCGTGCCAAAGGGACCAGCAACGGACACACCGCCCGCCGTGTGCCAGATGATCCGTGTCACCGCATGGCCAAGGCGGACATCCAGCGATCCGGCATGATCCACGACCAACTGTCCAAAACCACCCGCAACGACATAATCGTCGCCTGCGGCCAGCCCGGCAAAATCGTCGACTGACATGGTGTCAAGGTCCGTCGCCATCGCAAGGGCCGAAATATCGCCAACAGCCCGCTGCCAGCGATCATCCAGCGACAAATCAGTCATTGCAAAGTCACCACGCCAAAGGCTGTTCCAGATCAGCTTGCGTTCCAGACACCCGGATGCGCGCTCAAACGCGGCAACACCGCCGCTGACAGGGACACCTTCATCAAAGAACTGAATGTCCGACAACGGGCTTTTGCGCACCTCACGGCCAAGGCGCGCGGCCACATCCATGAACGGGTTGATATGGGCATTATGCAACCAGTGTGCCCCTTGATCAAAGGGAACGCCCAAGGCGGCCCGATCCGTATAGGCTCGCCCGCCCACACGATTGCGCGCCTCCAGAACAACCGCCGACAAACCCGCCGACCGCAGCGTCTTTGCGGCAGCCAGTCCCGCTGCCCCTGCACCCACGATGACAACATCAAAGTCTGATGCGTTTGCAGCACGCACAATCAACGGGGCCGCAAGCGCCGCAGCGGCGCCAAGCAATACGCCCCGACGAGACAAAGAAGCCTTCATTTCGATCTCCTTAAATACGACATTATTGTCATATTTGTAAATGTGACAGAAGTGTCGTAAATTCAAGAGTGAAATCAAAGCTCAAATTGTGACGTGACGTGAATCCCTTGAAGCCAAAACAAAAACGAAGTGCCGAACGGTATGATCGGCTGCTTGATGCGGCGGCGGCGCTTATCTCGGAAAACGGGGTCGGCGGCTTCGCCCTCAGCACCGTGGGCAAACGCATCGGGATATCCCAAGGGTCGCTCTATCAATACTTCCCATCCAAAACCGCGATCCTGCTGGCATTGCATCAGCGCTATGCCGACCATGTCCACGCAACATTGCTGGACATGGAAAAGGCGCTTGATCTTGAAAAATCTCCGGCACCCGTCGAGGCATTTGTCGATCAGATCATGAACCGGTTCGCGCCGTTCTATACCAACAATCCTGCATATCGCGAGTTACGCAAACATGCGTCACTCCTGACAGCGGATGCCGAAGACAGCCTCGATCGCAAAATCATCGAAATCGTCTCACGCATTCTTCTCAGGATCAATCCAGACCGCGGGGCTGATCACGCCAGACTGACGGCTGCGGTTTTGCTCGAAATTGCTGACGCACTTCTGATCGGCAGCGAGGAGTCGCAAGACTGGCGTCATGAAACCCGACTGGCGCTTTGTAGCTATCTATCCGCTAGCCTGGTGCATAATACGCCGCCAAAATCCTAACCCACTGCACGCCCCATTAATGCCCAACCAGCCATACAGTCATGCGCATGGTTTGCGCATGGTTTCTGCATAGGTTCTGTATACCCCAAAACCCCTGTTTTCTAAACGCATTAACAACCAAAACGCATCGCGCTGCGCTGAACACAAAAAAGCGGGCACAAACGGCCCGCTTATCAAAACTCCAACGCATGTTGTTAACCATTCAGAGCGGTACCACCGGCCCGCGCCTCTTACGCCGTGTTACTGCACCAACGCCTTTTTCATCACCGCCATAAGGTCCGACACCTGGATCGGCTTGGTCAAGACCGGCGCATCATATTCGCTGGCGATCCGGCTTTTGCTCCCGTACCCGGTAACAAAGGCAAACGGAATATCCAGCGCTTGCAGTTGACTGGCGATCGCCTCGCTCGTCTCACCGCTGACCCCTAGGTTTACATCAAGGATCGCAAAATACGGTTTGCTCAACTCAATCGCCCGCAATGCGTCCCTGACATTCCCGGCCGTCAGGACCTTCTCCACGCCCACCTCTTTCAGCATGTCGATCATATCCATCGTCAGCATGAAGTTGTCTTCTACCAGCAGCACCTTGCCTTCAGGCAGCTCCAGTGTTTCCGGCTTTGCCGCCGCCGAAACAGCCCCCAAATCCCTTGCTGCCATCTTCTTGGGATTATCGACAAATACATCCGCAGGAACCCAGATATCAGCCCGCAATCCATTGTTCAGGAAAGACAAATCTGACGATCCGCCCAACTCGTATGGCACAGCACTTTCGATCAGCGTCGAGCCAAAGCCGCGGTTTTCCGGCACCACAACTGGCGGGCCACCGCTTTCCTGCCAGATCAGCCGAACACCATCGGCATCATTGCTGATATGGATTTTCAACCGACCCTGCGAAGTACTCAGCGCACCATATTTCGCCGCATTGGTCGCCAGTTCGTGCAGCAACAGCGCAAATAGCGGCGCCTTATCCGCAACGATCCAGTAATCTTCGCCGGTCACGGACACCCGGTCCGGCTCATCGGTCACGTAAGGACCCGTCTCCAGCGCGATGATCTTGCGCAGATAGACGCTATCAATCCCCTGTCCGCTACCCATATCATGCGCAGCGGCAAGCGCGTTGATCCGCTGTTCCAGCGCCGCGTGATAGCTATCCAGCGACTCGTTGGTCTTGCGCGCCTGCCGCGAAACCGACCGGATCAGCGCCAAAATGTTGCGGACCCGGTGATTAAGCTCGTCAATCATCAGGTTCTGGCGCGTTCGGATATGATCCAACATGCGCCGTTCTGCCGAAATCATCGACGACAACAGGCTCTCTGCCAGTTGCAGATCATGCACACCCCAAGGCTCGCTCAGATGCTCCTCACTTTGCATATACAGGCTGAAGGAACCGCGCGGGGTCAGACGTGCCATACCATTCTCAACATCAATCTCTTTCTCCGGCGCCCCAGCCCATGAAATCGTGCGGGTTTTCTGATCACGGCACAGCGCCAAATATCTGTTTTCGGGTAGCAGCACGACCAGCATGCCGCCTACTCCTGCAAACTCTGCATCATCAAGGTTATCAAAACGCGAACGCAAATCATTGGCGGCCCAGATTGGCTCTGCCGGCTGACGCGCTTCGTTCAGGGCCGCATCCAGCACCTTTTGCGATGGAACATTGCCAAAGTGTCTTGGCGTGTCGGCTGTCCCCTCGACGATACCCTGCAGCTTGAAAATACCTGAAATATAGGCCTCGAACCCCTCAAACAGGGAACGCATCGATTGTTCTGCGTCAAACTTGTTCTGCAGTTCCCGGCGCAGATCATCGATCCGCTGCGCCATATCCAGATCACGATCTTTTTGCAAAATGTCGAGTTTCAGCACGAAAAACCAGCCAAAGGCGCGGCAAAGTTCACGGATACGCGGGGACGGGATACGCGCACCTGTATGATGAAAAGAAAACATGCCCCATAACCGGCCATTCACCACCAGGCTCAGCGTCATGGTGGCCTTCGCACCCATGTTTTTCAGGTACTGCACATGCACAGGCGACACGCCACGCGTGTTCGCCAGGGTGATATCAATGGGCTCCGCATCCTCCTCTCGGGCCAGAATGGGAACCGGCTCCTGATCCACATCACAGATAAACCGTATTGGCAGGCGTTTCATGATGTCTCGGGCCTGGGCGGGAATGTCCCATTTCGGAAACCGCAGCCCCTGCATGGGCTCAAGCCCGCCATTCAGCGCCTCGGCGAGTACTTCGCCGTTATATTCGGCATCAAAACGGTATGCCATCACGTGATCGTAGCCCGACACAGCCTGCAGCATCCAACAGGCCCGTTGTAGCATGTCAATTTCGTCTTCCGCGTCGCGCACGTAATCCGTCATATGCTCAACTTCACGCAACACGGCCCCTTCGGGCGCGTCATCCAGCGCTGACGTCTCAATCTCGCAAATGATCTTGGACTCTGATGCAAAGGCTGAAACATAATACCGTCCAGAAGGGGTATCGATCTTACCGATATGCTCGCGAACGCGCGCAAAGGATGACATGCCTTCGGCATTCTTGATGCCATGTTCGATATCGGGGCCCAAAAGGGCAATCAGTGACTGGCCCAAAACCTCATCGACTGATGCCCCCAGATAGGTTTGAACATTCGCTGACACATGCGTCACCCGGCGCGTCGTCCTGTCAAAGGCAAGCAGGGCACCGGCCGGCTGGATGTGGCCGGGAATGTGAACAGGCTCTGCCGCGCATTGTTCCAGCGCCTCATCGATCAGATCATTTGTGATGGTCACAGCGGCGATATCTCGTCCAATAATTGCGGCGGGTTGGCAGAGTATTCACCAAACCCGCCTACAACTCTAGGGCTAATTTGACACACTTCAATTCCCGTCACCAGGCCATCGCCGATAACGGTCCTTACTCGGGTCACTTTCTGTCCCAATAGTGCTGAAGACGACGGCTGGCAGGATGACCACGCCGACGACAATCACGATCAAGCACAGGGTCAATCGACAAACCAAAACGGTAATCCGTCCGCCGCGGATATCGCAGGAACACCCCGTAAGGACTGCTAGAAGACGTTTACCGGCCCAAAAGACCTGCTGGCACAAAATCGGGCCGCACAAAATCGGCGGCTGGTTTGTCCGTCACAGGGGTCAGCCATTTGAACTCGAACACCCGCTCGTCCCCATCATCCACCGATGATACGACCAGACACTGATACAAATGCTTGGGCCCGTCATAAATATCGACATGGCCCCGCAGCCGCTCTGACCCTTCCAGATCAAGGGCAAAACCGCCGTCCCAGAAGCGCCGGATGCGATAGGTATCATCGCCATCGTGCACCGATAAACGGTCCTTGCGCTTCAACGCAGCTTTGCGTGCTTCTTCCAAACCCTGACGCACAGCCTCAGGCAAAAACGTATACATATCAGTCCCCTCCAGACATGACCGAAGATGACCGCACAAAGGTAAATTTCAAGTAACAAAATCCGCCGCAACGCAGCAAACCCTTAAAATTAAGCCTTCAACTTGGGTCGCAGCACATGCGGTTTGGCGGCATCATAGAGCGCTGAATCGGGAAACCCGTGCGAATCGCCCAAAGCAGGGCCTACCAAAATCAGCGCCGTCCGCGTAATTTTCGCCGCCCGTACTTTCTCACGCACATCCGTCAGTGTCCCGCGAATAATCAGCTGATCCGGCCATCCGACCCGATAAATAACGGCCACCGGACAATCAGCCCCATAATACGGCACCAACTGCCGTTCGATTTCGCGTAGCGCCCGAATACCCAGATGAATGGCCAGCGTCGCACCGGACCGTGCAAAATTCTCCAGCGTCTCGCCCGCAGGCATCCCCGTCGATTTCATCGACATCCGCGTCAGCACAATCGACTGCGCCACCTCCGGCACGGTTAGTTCCGTCCCCAAAGCCGCCGCCGCCGCCGCATAAGCAGGCACACCGGGAATGATCTGATAGTCAATCCCATCCACCTTCAACCGTCTGATCTGCTCAGCAATCGCGCCATAAAGCGACGGATCACCCGAATGCACCCGCGCCACATCCTGACCCTTGGCATGCGCCTCTATAATCACCCCATGCGTTTCATCCAGCGTCATCGGTGCGGTATCCATGACCAGCGCCCCCTCCGGCGCACAGGCCACAACCGCCTCAGGCACCAATGATCCGGCATAAAGGCAGACCGGACACTCCGCAATCACGCGCGCTGCCTTGAGCGTCAGCAATTCCGGATCACCCGGGCCCGCACCAATAAAGTAAACCGTCATCTTTTCTCCAAACCGGGATGGCGGGTGGGGCGCATTTCGCGCCAGCGAAACAGCGTCACCCGGCCAAATCCCCATCAATCTTGCGGGCATAGCCACGCGGCGTATACATCCGAGGCCCCTCACCCAGTTCCGCCAACCGCGAATGGGACGACCCCACCAGCACAACGGTCAGCATATCCACCTCATCCACTTCCAGCTCATCCAACCGGCGATAGCGCACATGCTCCTCCACTCGACCCAGCGACGAAGCCAACATCACCGGCGTGGCCCCTGGGCGATGCTTCAGTAGAATATCCCGCGCCTCTGCCAACAACGTCCGCCGCCGCATCGACACCGGGTTGTAGAAGGCGATGACAAAATCCCCCTCTGCCGCCGCCCGCAATCGCTTGATGATATCCTCGCGCGGGGTCAGCAGATCCGACAGCGAAATCGCGCAGAAATCATGACCCAACGGGGCCCCGGCCCGTGCCGCAGCCCCCTGCAACGCACTCACACCCGGCGAACAAACCACCTCAACCCGGCGTGCCGCATCCGACACACCCATCTGATCCGGGCCACGATCCAGCAACTCGAAAACCAGCGCCCCCATCGCGTAAATCCCGGCATCCCCCGAACAGACAAGCGCGACATTCTTACCCTTGCCCGCCTGCTCCAACGCGTAGCGGCAGCGATCCTCTTCACCGCCCAATGGAAAATCCGACCGGTCCTTGCCCAGGGCCAACGGCCCCAGCAGATCAATGTAAAGGCCATAGCCCACCAGTTCATCCGCCTCGGCCACCAGCCGCGACACCTCAGGCGTACGCCACGCTGCCTGCCCGGGTCCAATGCCCACAACAGACAACCGGCCGCGCGCCCGGCCGCGCAATTCCACCAATGGCTCAGGAGCCACAACCAAGGCGCAGGTCGCATTTGCCGTCTTGCGTTTCGCCACCAGAAACTCACCCGCGGGCCCGGCCTGCGCCAGTGCCGCCGCTTCGGCCACACCATGCGCGCCAACTTCGGCAAAGACCACCTCGGAAGGATTGACCAGCCGCGGCGTCTCCGCCTCCAACGCATCCGCCTCAAACAACCGCAATGGCACCGCCAGATCATCGGCCAGCGCGATAATCGCAGGCTCATCCGCCTTCAGCGTGATCGTGTTCACCGAGTGCACTGCCTCCGGCGCCACCCCGGCCTCTCCCAGCACATCCCGCACCAACCCCGCCAGTTCTTCCGGCGGACAGTTCCGCGCGCAGCCCACACCCAGCGTCAGACGCTGCGGCGCAAACTGCAGATGGGCCGGTCCCAGATCATCCTGCCGCGCCATCGCGCAGGTCAAGCGCACCGCATCGCCCTTCGGCAACTCAGCCAGCCACGGTGCATCGCCACGCACATCCGCACCGCCACCCGACAACAACGCGGCCATTGCACCTTTCGCATCGTCGCGGTTCACCAGCCGCCACGCCGCAGGCGGCGCATCCAGCGCGACGCCCAGCGCCACATCCCCCGCCGTCGTCACTGCCGCCACAGCGCCCAGTGCCTCCGCAATCTGTGCCGCCAACCGGTTTGCCCCACGATGCCCGCCCAACAGCGGCACCACCACAGCCCCATCATCCGACACCGAAATCACTGGCGGCTCGGTCGTCTTGTCCGCCAACAATGGGGCCACCGCGCGGATCAGGATGCCGGACGCGCAAACCCCCACAACCGGCACACCAGCCGCAAACAGATCACGCGCATGGTCCAGCGCATTGGGAAAGAACGCATCGGCGGTCTCCACACGGCCCTCGCGCCCATGCACCTGCGCACCCAACACGCCCGCGACGCGATGCGCCGTGTCCTCGCCCGACCGGGACAACGCAAGCACGACAGGTTTCACAACCATGGATCGGCCCCTTTGGTCAGTAAGATCATCGAAAAATAAGGGGCCGTGTCCGGCGCCTCCGCCAGCGGCAATACAACCTCTTCTGCCAATGTCGCCCGCTCCACATAAACCGCCTGCTCGGTCAGCCCCAGCCCATCAATCACAGCCCGGATCTTGGGCAAATGCCGCCCCACCTTCATGATCGCCACACTTTCGGCCCCATCGATCCGGGCGCGCAACTCATCCTCGGGCAGCGGCCCCGGCAACACTGTCAGCCGCTCATTACGGGCCGCCAATGGCATGCCCGCCCGCGCCGCACAGGCCGTGATCGATGTCACACCGGGGACCACCTCCACCCGATAACGGTCCGCCAAACGGGCAAACAGGTACATGAAAGAGCCATAGAAAAACGGATCGCCCTCACAAAGGCACACAACGTCACGGCCTGCATCCAATGCAACGGCAATCCGCGCGGCCCCATCGTCATAGGCATCCTGCGCCGGCGCGCGCTCCACGCTCATCGGCACATCCATCACGATCTCTTCAGCCGCCGCCGGGATCAGATCGGCCGCAATCCCCCGGGCAAAACTCTCCGCCCCCGCCAATGTAGGATAAGCGATGACCGCGGCCCCCGCAATCAACCGCGCCGCGCGCAATGTGATCAGATCCGGCGCTCCCGGTCCCACGCCCACCCCGTAAAGCACCCCACGGGATGGCGGGAGGGGCGCATTGGCATCGCCAACAGCGTCACCCGTCATCGCTTCACCAAGCTCCACTGCGTCACCGGCATCAGCGGGCGCCACCCGGTCAAACGACCCACGGGCTCCGCCCGATGCACCGACAGCTTCACCAGATCGCCACCGCGCTCCTTATGCAGCGCGATCAGCTCCGCCTCACTCTCCAGCGTCACCGCATTGGCCACCATCCGACCCAACGGGCGCAATGCCTCCCATGCTGCCTCAAACGTCTCGCGGCTCAACCCGCCGCCAATGAAAATCGCATCGGGCGCATCCAGACCGTCAAGCGCATCCGGCACAACCCCGTCCACCAGTTCCAGCTTCGGCACACCCAGCGCCAGCGCATTCGCCGCCGCCATCGCCCGTCTGTCGGCGCGTGGCTCAATCCCCACGGCCCGTGCATAGCGCGCCGCCCGCATCCACTCAATCGCGACCGACCCGCAACCACAGCCGATATCCCACAGCAGCGCACCACGCATCGGCATCAGCTTGGCCACCGTGGCCGCGCGCACCTCCTGCTTGGTCATCGTGCCGTCGGACTGAAACAGATGATCCGCCAGCCCCGGCACACGAGGCAACAACGCGGCATCCGGGGCGGCAATGCATTCGACTGCCAAAGTGTTGAACGCCGGCACCACATGATCCCACCCTGCGGCAACACCATCAAACCGGGCCTCATCCTTGCCGCCCATGGCCGCCAGCACCGTCATCTTCGACTGACCAAAGCCGCGCTCGGTCAGGAACCGGGCAATCTGTGCTGGTGTCTCCTCGCCCGTGGTCAGCACCAGCAACCGTGCATCCGGCTGGATAAAGGCGATCATCTGCTCAACCGGGCGGCCATGCACCGTCAGCGTCTCCACATCCGGCAATGACCAGCCCATGCGGGCAGCGGCCAACTGAAACGCCGACAATTGCGGATGATAAACGATCTGGGCAGGGTCAATCGCCCGGCCAATCTTGGCGCCCACCGAATACCAAAGCGGGTCCCCGGTGGCGAGCACGACAACACGCCGCCCGCGCAGCCCCTCAATCGTGTCGATCAGCGCATCAAACGGATGCGGCCAGGCCATGCGCTCTGCCACCAGATTATCGGCAAGTGTATGATGACGCTCACCACCGATGATAAACTCGGCCGCCTCAACCACAGCACGGGTCGCAGGCAACAGCCCCTCCATGCCATCCTCGCCAATGCCGACAATATGCAACCAGGGATCAGACATCTTCGGGCAACCCCGCAGCCAAAGCATTCACCGCAGCCGACGCCATCGCCGACCCACCACGCCGTCCGCGCAAGGCGACATATTCGCAGCCGCGCGGATCGCGGGCCAGTTCCGCCTTGCTTTCAGCGGCGCCCACAAAGCCGACCGGAAAGCCCAGAATGACGGCAGGCTTGGGCCAGCCCTTTTCCAACAGTTCCAGCAGATGAAACAGCGCCGTCGGCGCATTGCCGATCGCCACAACGGCACCAGCCAAATGGTCGCGCCACAACTCCACCGCCGCCGCTGACCGTGTATTGCCAATCTCCAGCGCAAGGCCCGGCACCGTCGCGTCATTCAACGTCACGATCACCTCATTCTGCGCAGGCAGATAGCGGCGGATAATCCCCGCCCCCACCATCTCGCAATCGCACAGCACCGGCGCACCGGCCTGCAAGGCCGCGTGACCCACCGCAGCGGCATAGGCGGAATAGGACAGACGGTCCGCAATTTCGACCATGCCGCAAGCATGGATCAGGCGGGTCATCAACGGGCGCATATCGGTCGGAAACCGATCGAGCCGCGCCTCATCGCGCACGGTGGCAAAGCTCTGTGCATAAATCGCCTGCGGGTCTTTTTCATACGGTCTCAACAGCATACCTCATCCGCGATGGACGCCAATTTTCTTCCGGGAAAATTGCCCCCTAGCCCATCGTCTTGCGTGCGCTTTCCGGGCCATGCGGATGATCTGCATGAGGGTATGGCGCGTGATGATGGTGATGATGATCATGGTCGTGATCATGATGATGGTGGTGATGGTGATGGTCATGCGCATGCTGCGCCTCCAACCGGCACATCCCTGTGCAGAACGTATCGCACAGCGCGCAATCCGCCACGTTCGACCCCGGCGCATTCGCCCCCTGCCCTTCGACATGGTGGTGATGGCTTTCTTGCACGGCACCAACCTCCGCCTCGAAACCGACAACCTGCACCCTGTACTTGCACAGCACACAGGTCGGCGGTGGCACAGCACCAAAGGCCGGATGGTTGCGATCCTCCGCCTTGATATGCAGATGCCCACCATCCTCCAGCGCCAGCACCTGCTCGCGATAGCCACAAATCCCGCAATTGGGCGGCGGCGTTTCGCTGTCCTGCTCCATGATGCGCTCGGCAAAGGTTTCCAGCACCTTCGGATGGTCGCCAAGATACCCCGCCTTGACGAACTGAATACCGGGATGCTCTTCCGCCACCTGGTCGGTGAACCCGTAAATCCGGTCGATCAGAATGCCTGAGAACAGGAAATACGGGAACACGATGACACGCTTGTAAGGTAGCATCGCCACATGTTGCAGGCACGGCTCCACCAGCGGGAATGTCACCCCGGAATAACCCACCTCGCACCAGCCGAACCCCATGCCTTCCTGCAGCATCCGGGCAATCTTGGACACATTGCCATTGGCATCCGGGTCAGAGGCGCCACGCCCGATCACAACCAGACAGGTCTCGACCAGCGGCATCTCACCCAGTTCGGCATTGGCGCGGTCCACAGCCTCCTGAATACGGCCAGCGGCGGCGGCAATCATCTTGGGATCAACACCCAACTCGCGACCATAAGAAACCTGCATGCCATGCTTGGCAGCATAGGTATTCAGCACCGTCGGAATGTCGTTCTTGGCATGCATCGCGGCAAACAGCATGCCCGGCACCGCCAGAATACGCTCGCAACCGGCTTCGCGCAGATGATCCAGACCATCGCGGATCACCGGATTGGCGAATTCCAGATAGCCATAATCGGTGATCCAATCAGGCGGTAGATAGTTGGGCAGTTTCTCGGCCAGCACCGCAAATTCATCCACGGCCGACTGGCTGCGCGAGCCATGGCCGCAGATCATCACACCCGTTTTCATGCGGTTTCCTCTTCCAGCTCTTCGTCTTCCGGCTCCGGGTCTTTCTTCTTGCCTTTCAGCGCACCCCAGATCGCGGCCAGCCCGGCCAGACCAATCGCCGCCCCTGCGACCCAATGATCATGCCCTGCCAATTCGCCCCAATGGCCGGGATGGGCGGCCGCAGCAGAGCCTGCAAAAACCAGCATCAGGGAAAGCAAAACACGCATCGGGTCCTCCGTTTCATATCACGACCAGAGGCCCGGATGATCCGGGGTTTGACGACGTGGTGCTTAGGTCCCCGTTTTGGGTCAACCGCCACACCTCCAACCGTTCTGGCCACATCGGGCTTCGTCTGGGGATTCGTATAAACGGGCAACACAAAGGGGGCAAACCAATAAAGGCGCCCCCTCTGAAATATCGTTTGGCCGGGCTCTACTGCAATGCGTCGATAATCTGATGCAGATCCAGAGTAATCGTAATTTCGCCCCGGAACCGATCATCAACAGACGCAGCGCTTCCTTCAACCGAGACGCCCGATCCACCAATATCAGACAGCGACAGCTGGCCGCCGCGATGCAGGATCTGGAAACTCAGGCCATTCACACCCGGAACCGGGATCGATTGACCGACGATCAGGCTCAGCGGCATACCCGGCGCGTCACGTTGCAGATTGATACCCGTAGCAACACCGCCAAGGATCAGTGCAGCCTGCGTGGCAAACACAACAGTCTGACCCGGCGAAAGACGACCAAAGTCGCGCTGCACATCATCCAGCAATCGATTGACCGCACCCTGTACCGTTGGAACAGCCCAGATCGCTGCAAGCAAAGCTGCCCCCACCTCTACGGGCGGATCATCAGGGACCGGGCCGGGCGGCACCAGCGGGGCGCGGGCAGCAGGCGGCGGTTGCCGCAATACGCGATTAAGGTCCTCCTGACGCATTTGGCGCCAATTGGGCTGCAGGAACAGATTGCGCAAACTGGGGGTTGGCTGACCTGCCCGCATGGCGCGGAATTCCGCGGCCAAAACAGGATTAAGTTGCAGTTGAAAATTGCCCAGACTTGGGGCCGTTGCACGCGGCAGACGCAATCCGGGCGTGCGAAGCTGGAAATCGCTCATAAAAATACTCCAAAAAATGATCTTCAATAATGCAGCAACTATAGCCGAAATGGGTCGATTTATCCATCGCTATTGAGAATTAAGCGCATGCCTGCAGCATCTGACGCCGCAGAGCGATCCACATCATGTGCACCCACGCACCATTCCTGCGCCCTTATCGCTCTTTGTTCGTTAAAGTACCTGCGCTAGCTCCTGACTTGAATAGATCAAAGGAGCATTCCCATGGGCCAACTCGTTGACGGTGTCTGGCATGACGAATGGTACGACACCAAATCCACCGGTGGCGCGTTCGAGCGCTCCACCGCCAAGTTCCGCAACTGGATCACGGCAGACGGATCAGCCGGGCCATCCGGCGAAGGCGGGTTCAAAGCCGAATCCGGACGTTATCACCTCTATGTCTCCTATGCCTGTCCGTGGGCGCATCGGACGCTGATCTTTCGCAAACTGAAGGGGCTGACCGATCATATCAGCATCTCAGCCGTGCATCCCGACATGCTATCAGACGGCTGGACGTTTGAGGCGGATGACAAAGGGGCGACCGGGGACACGCTCTACGGTCTGCCATTTGCCCGTGATATCTACATCAAGGCTGACCCCCAGATATCGGGCCGGGTGACAGTGCCGATCCTTTGGGACAAAGAACGCGAGACGATCGTATCGAACGAATCTTCCGAAATCATCCGCATGTTCAACACGGCGTTTGACGACCTAACGGGCAGCAGCGACGACTACTGGCCGTCAGACCTGCAAGCAGACATCGAACCCGTCAACGACAGGATCTACGACACGCTCAACAACGGGGTCTACAAATCCGGCTTCGCCACCACGCAAGAGGCGTATGATAAGGCGGTGCATCCGCTATTCGACACGCTCGATTGGCTGGAAGACCGGCTGGGCGAAAACCGCTACCTGATGGGCAACAAGATCACCGAGGCCGACTGGCGGCTTTGGACCACGCTGATCCGGTTCGACATGGTCTACCACCAGCATTTCAAATGTAACCGGAAGCGGATCATGGACTACCCGAACCTGTTCGGGTTCACGCGCGAGTTATACCAATGGGACGGGGTGGCTGAGACGGTGAATATGGATCACATCGTGCGTCACTATCACTACAGCCACGAAACCATAAATCCCAACCGGATCATCCCGGTGAACCCGACTATCGATTGGCAAGCACCGCACGGGCGGGGCTAGGGCTGCCATAATGATGGACAATCGCGGCCAAATCCTTGGGCGGGGTCGCGGTTTCCACAAAGGCACGGGCATTGGCGCTATGATTGAAGATCGACCCATCTGAAAAGAACGTGGTGTCGGTGACAAAAACCACATTGGCATCCGGCTGCCGGAACTGGGAAAAATCGGCGACGGTCAGGGCGCTGCCCTCGCTCAACACCAAATCCAGAACGATAACATCGAATTCCTGCGTCTCAATCAAGTTCAGGGCGCGGGCACCGGTTTCCACATGCACCACATCCGCATCCAATCGCTCCAGGTGCCGCTTCCACAGCTGCCCGAGGTTTGCATTGCTTTGGACGATCAAGACGCGCATTTCTACTCCGATGTTTCGACATTATTAACCTAACGTGACCAACTGGTAAATTAACTCTGTAACCAGCAGTCTGCCTAAATTACTAACGAATGGTTAACGCGGACGTCACCCTGTACGAAAAGATAGTTAACAACGCGAAACCTTGTGAAACCGGCAATAATCCGCTTGAAGAGCAGGATCAAATAACAGGCATATAAATGACAACTTGGATAACCATTTGCGATACATGCAAGCGCGACGGCTGGGAAACGGGCGATATGAACCAAACAGACGGGGAAGCGCTGGCCACTTTGGTAGAGGCCGCAACCACCGGCTTGACAGGGGTCAAAACCCGCCGTGTGTCCTGCCTGATGGGCTGCAAAAAAGCCTGCAATGTGGCGATACAAGGACGTGGTAAATTGAACTACACGCTGGGCGAGTTTGAGCCGACAACACAATCAGCCTCAGGTATTGTTGCCTACGCGATGGCACATTCAACCAGCGAAACCGGTCAGGTTCCCTATCGGGAATGGCCCCAAGCCGTCAAAGGACATTTCGTGACCCGCCATCCACCGCTGCCTGACGACAAATGAGCGGAAAACGCGATCACGGCGGTGGGCTTGATGCGGCCATCCAGCGATACGGTGGAACGCGCGCGGATTGGCTCGACCTGTCCACCGGGATCAATCCGATGCCTTACCCGATGCCACGCCTGCCAGCTGATGCCTGGACGGCGCTGCCGGATCAGGGCGCATTCGACCGGCTCTATAGCCTTGCGCGCAACTTCTGGAAAATCCCCGATGAAGCGGGCATCATCGCTGCGACCGGGGCCTCTGCCATCATCGCAGCGCTGCCGCAGACGCACAAACCGGGCACGGTCTGCATCCCCGGCCCGACCTATAATGAACACGGGGCCGCGTTCGGCGCGGCAGGCTGGACCATCACCGAAGACCCTAGCGATGCAATCGTCGCCGTTCACCCCAATAACCCCGACGGGTATCTTTGGGCCGCCGATCAATTGGACAGCCCGTTCACGATTATCGACGAAAGTTTCGGTGATGTGGCGAGCGAACAGTCTTTCATCCATCTGGCCAATCGGCCCGGCACAGTGATCCTCAAAAGTTTCGGCAAATTCTGGGGGTTGGCGGGGCTACGGCTTGGCTTTGCCATCGGCGATCAAGCAATCATCAGCAAGCTCACCGATTTGCTGGGGCCTTGGCAGGTCTCCGGCCCGGCGCTGTCCATCGGGGCAGAGGCGTTATCGGACCCCGAATGGGCCGACGAAACCCGGGCGCGATTGACCACGGATGCGGCACGATTGGACACGCTGCTCACTTCCAAAGGGGCCGAACTTGTCGGCGGAACAACCCTGTTCCGGCTCTATAAGGTCCAAGATGCGGCAGCCGCCCAACACCAGCTGGCCCAAAACAAGGTCTGGTCACGCACCTTTCCCTACGCACCCGACTGGCTGCGGCTCGGCCTGCCTGCGCACGGACGCTGGGCGCAATTGGAAGCGGCCTTGTGACCCTTTTCCTTGGTATGCTGCTTGATGCGGTTTTCGGTGAACCCCGTTGGCTGTGGCGACGCATCCCACATCCTGCCGTCCTGATGGGGCGGCTGATCGGCTGGTGCGACGCACGGTTTAACAACGGCCAATGGCTGACCGGCACAGTGACGATGATCATACTGAGCATCGGCGCTGGCGCGCTTGGCTGGCTACTGCAAGCCATCCCCGGCCGGATCATCGATATCGTGATCCTCGCCATCCTTCTGGCACAAAAATCCCTTGTCCAGCATGTGCAGGCCGTGGGTGATGCGCTGCGGCTCTCGCTTGGCGACGGGCGGCGCAGCGTGGCCATGATTGTGGGGCGGGACACGCGCGACATGGATGGACCCGCCGTCGCGAGGTCCGCCATCGAAAGTGCCGCTGAAAACCTGTCCGACGGGGTGATCGCCCCGATCTTCTGGTTCGCCATTGCCGGTTTACCCGGCCTGCTGATTTACAAAATCACCAACACCGCTGACAGCATGATCGGCTACCGTACCCCCCGCCACGCGGCGTTCGGCTGGGCCGCCGCAAGGTTCGACGATCTGCTGAACCTCGTTCCCGCGCGGCTCACAACCGTGTTGATCTGGGCTGTGACAACACGGCCCAATCCGATACCCATCCTGCAAGAGGCCCCACTGCACCGCTCTCCCAATGCCGGCTGGCCAGAGGCGGCAATGGCCCATGGCCTGAACATCGCGCTCAGCGGACCACGCAGTTATAACGGCGAAACCCGCGATTATCCTTTCGTGAACGGCGACGGTGCCCGCGAGCTGACAGCAGACCATATTGACCAATCTATCAGCGTACTCTGGAAATGCTGGGGGCTTATGGCCCTCATCGCGCTTGGCTATGGTGTGATCTGGTAGGTCGGATTTACGACGCCGTACAAAACGCAACATCGACAATCCGATGTTGCACGCCACCCCAGATGCCGGGGCTATCGGTGCGCAGACAGGCCTGTGCATTGGCTTCAACATAATTGCGACGCTGACGCACACGGACCAGTATGATCTCATCGTCCAGTCAGGCGCGCACAATCTGGTTCTATGTGGGCGCCTTGGCAAAGCCCGCTGCGCCGCCATGCTCCTGTGCAATCTCCACAGTTTCCACGACCACCACATCATACGATGTCCGCGTCGCGATATAGTCAACGCATGCGAACGCAGTCGCAAAAACACCTGCACCAAGATAAAGCCGTGCCCAATAGAATCTGCGATAAAGCGAAGAAAGTATCGACGTCATGTCAGTTTTGAACCCAAATCAATGTTTCGCTTCAGTACCAGACAGATCAATCAAACCGTAGGGTGGGGTTCCACCCCACCGGCATCCGCCCGCGACCACACAATCAAATCACTGCTATCCGCCCAAACCAAGTTCTGGCCAGAATAAGAAAACCCAAAGACACGCGGTTCATAATCATGTCGCACCACGTAAAACCGCGCATCCTTGTCATGGCCGCGCCATTTGGGATGAACAAAATCAATCGACGCACCGGGTGGCTCCAGAATGCAGTGGACGCGCGGCCAATCCAATGGGAACATCCGCGCGGTCCAGCCATCCGGCGTCACATTCATCAATCCGCCGCCTGACAATCCTGCCATATCGACCAAAGGGCCATCAGGGTCCGCCAGATTTCTGGCACGGTTGCTGCGTGCGTCAAACCCGTCCTGCGTCCGATCCCGGTGGATCATGTCACCCGTCACACAATCCAGCACACCCTGCCCATTGGTCGATATGATCACCAGATGCGCGGTATCACGGACAAATCCAACCTCGGTCAAACCACCCACCGCACGATGGGCCACCAGACGCCACGGGGGCGGCAGGGGCGCTGTCGGGGCTTGATATAGGGCCTTTTGGACAGGGCCTATAAAAAGCGTTTTCCAATGTGTTAACGCCACTGCACCGACCGCTCCGTTAAATCTGCTATATGCATACATTCATGCGCATGGTTTGTGTATGGCTTCTGCATGGGATGTGCATCGCTTCAAATGCCTTAACACGAAGGGCTTAACGGCACTCCGGGCAACATCGCGGCGCAACACCCCGCACAATGCGCACGCACCATTAACCACCTCTTGCACACCGGCACCGCCCTGCTACCCTGCCGCGAAATGATAAAGGAGCCTGCAATGCGCGCCGCCCTCGCCCTCACTCTCTTTGCCAGCACTGCCAGCGCCCAAACCTGCGGCGGCCCCATCGGCCCGTTTATTGACGGCGTCAAAGCAGAGGCCCGCGCCAGCGGCATCCCAGCCGCCACAGCTGATCAGTTTTTTGCTGGCGCGCAAATCGATCAGGCCGTCCTTCGCGCGGATCGGGCGCAGGGCGTGTTCCAAAAGGATTTTGTCAGCTTCTCACGCGCCCTGATCAGCCAGAACCGGATCGATAACGGACGGGTCTATGGCCAACGCTATGACAGCACATTCGACACCATCGAAAGCCGCTTTGGCATCCCGCGCGGCGTCCTGCTCGCCTTCTGGGCGTTCGAGACGGATTACGGCCAGGTCCAGGGCAGTTTCAACACACGCAACGCGTTGCTGACACTCGCCCATGATTGTCGTCGCCCTGACCTCTTCCGCCCGCAACTCATTGCCGCGATTGAGCTTTTCCGACGTGGCGGCATGGACCCGGCAACCACAACCGGGGCTTGGGCGGGCGAGATCGGGCAGCTGCAAAAGCTGCCGCGCGAAATCGTGCGCCAAGGCATGGACGGCGACGGCGACGGGGTCGTGAACCTCAAAACCTCCGCCCCTGACGCATTGATGACCGGGGCGAACGTGCTGTCATCGCTCGGCTGGCGCGCGAATGAACCCTGGTTGCAGGAAATCAACGTTCCCGCCAATCTGGACTGGGCACAAACCGGGCTGAACCATACCGCACGGGTCAGCGATTGGGCGGCCCGCGGCGTCACCGCGCGCGACGGCGCATTGGGGCCATCAAACCTGCAAGCCTCTGTCCTGCTGCCCATGGGGCGCAATGGCCCGGCCTTCCTCGCCTATCCGAATTTCAGTGTCTATTTCGACTGGAACAAAAGCTTCGTCTACGTCACCACGGCCGCCTATTTCGCCACGCGGCTCGGCGGCGCACCCATCTACAATGCGGGCAACCCCACGACAGCACTCACCGGCCCACAAATGCAACAATTGCAACAAAAACTGACCGCGCGCGGGCATGATGTCGGCGGGATCGACGGAATATTGGGGGCCATGACACGGGCCGCTGTCCAAGCCGAACAATCGCGCCTTGGGCTACCCGCCGACGCTTGGCCGACGCTGGATTTGCTGGGCGCGCTGTAGTCTGAAATTCATCGGATGGCGTCGAGTTCGGCCGCTACGGCAACCTTCTGTCGGGCTTTTGCACTAACGGCGCGCACCATTACAAACCGGCCTTGGATCATCGGCAATATCTCGAAATGAAAGGTGCCCGTGATGCGGTTACAGGCGTCGTTCAGTCTCCCCTCATAAATCGGATCATCCTGCTCAAAACCGTTATAAGTCTTGCGCATACTCACCTGATCGCCACTGCGTTGGCCAGCAATCGTCGCAGTCAGTGTCGATCCCATATCATCGCGAAACGTATTCGGTTCAGACACGGTGCCAGACAGAAATCCATCTGCATCAATCATCTCAATTTCAAACGGAACAGGTTTATCGATCAGCATTTGGGGCGCCTCGTAGCGGCCAAACCATCGTCCTGTCAGATTTGTTGTGTCATCACGCATATCGTAAACTCAACAGACATCGTGGGATGGTGGGTGGGGCGCATTGCTGCGCAATAGCGTCACCCAACATCACGCAACCATCGCAGCCGCTTTTTTCAGGTCCACGGACACCAACTGCGACACACCCTGCTCGCCCATTGTGACACCAAACAGGCGGTCCATCCGGCTCATGGTGACAGCATGGTGGGTGATGATCAGGAACCGGGTTTCAGTACGCCGTGTCATCTCATCCAACAAGTCGCAGAACCGGGTCACGTTGGCATCATCAAGCGGCGCATCAACCTCGTCGAGCACACAGATCGGGGCGGGATTGGCAAGGAACACCGCAAAAATCAGTGCCAGCGCCGTCAGCGTCTGCTCACCACCCGACAGCAATGACAACGTGCTCAGCTTCTTACCCGGAGGCTGGCACATGATCTCCAGCCCGGCCTCCAGCGGATCATCGGATTCCACCAAAACCAGCTTCGCCTCACCGCCGCCAAACAGATGGGTAAACAGCAAACCAAAATTGTCATTCACCTGCTCAAACGCCGTCAAAAGCCGCTCGCGTCCTTCCTTGTTCAGGCTCGCAATGCCGCTGCGCAAGGCCGCAATCGCAGCCTCCAGATCGGTTTTCTCCGATACCAGACCATCATGTTCGACCTGCACTTCCTTGGCATCTTCTTCAGCGCGCAGGTTCACAGCGCCAAGCGAATCCCGCTGCCGTTTCAAGGCGTTGACCTGCCCTTCAACCACATCGGATGCAGGCATCTGATCCACATCAACGGCCAGCGTTTCCAGCAGCTTTTCAGGCGTGACCTCTTGGGCCTCCATGATCCGTTCGGCGGCGTAAGCCACAGTTTCGCGGGCCGCATCAGAACGGGCTTCTGAACGGGCACGCGCCTCCCGCGCCTCAGAGGCAAGCCGCTCTGCCTCCCGCTCCGTATGACCGGCTTCGCGCAAAACGTTTTCGGCTTCAGCCAGTTTATCAGCAGCGGCCTTACGCCGTTCTTCTGCTTCATCAATCGCGTCTGCGAGTTCGGCGCGCTTGGCCGCAATCTCTTCGGGTGCTGCTGTCGCCTCGGCCAGTTCCGCCTCCGACGCTGTTTTACGTTCAGCCAGTTCCGCCGTCCGCTTGTTGGCCGTCTCCAACCGGTGCTTCCAGCCCGAAACCTCCTTGGTGATCTCTTGGCTCCGTTTCAAACGCGCCTCGCCCTCGCGGCGCACCTCATCATGCGCAGAGCGGCGCGACATCATCGTGATCCGCGCCGCCTCCACGGTCATTTTGACGTCTTCAACGCTTGCGCGCGCCGTATCCAGATCACCCAAATCACGGGCCGCTTTTTCTGCCTCGGCAAGGGCTTTGCGGGCCACCATTGCCTCTTCCTCATGGCGTTTGACAGCAAGCCCAAGGCTTTCCAATTTGCCTTCGCTCAGGTTTCTATCCGCTTCGGCCCGGCTCGCCGCTCTGTTGGCATCCGCGACGGCCCGGTCCGCATCGCGACGCCCCGTACGGGCGGCATGATCGGCTTCAGTTTGCTCTTTCAAAAGGGTCGTCAGTGCCTCATGCGCCTGAGCGGCGCCTTGGGCCGTTGCCGAAGCCTCTTCGAGGTCACGCTTCAATTCGGTGAGCCGGTTCAACTGCTGCAAACGCAGCGCCGCCGCAGATGGCGCGTCTTCTGCGCCGGCCCGGAACCCATCCCAGCGCCACAAATCGCCTTCAACCGACACCAACCGCTGCCCGGGCTTCAATTCTGCCTGCAGGCGGGGGCCATCGGCAACATCCACCAGTCCCACTTGCGACATGCGCCGTGCCAGAACTTCAGGGACGGTCACATAATTCGTCAGGGCTTTCACACCCTCTGGCAGGGTCTGCGGTGCCACATAACCGGGCAGTAACGCCCAACCTGACCTTGCATCCGCACCAATCTCGGGCGCACGCAGATCATCCGCCAAAGCAGCGCCCAGCGCCTTTTCATAACCCCCCTGCACCTGCAACAAATCAAGGACCTGACCGCCCTCGGCTGTGTCGCGTTCGACCAGCTTGGCGAGTGCGGCAAACTCGGCACGCAAGGCATTGGCCTCGCCCTCGGCCTCTGATCGCTGGCCGCGCGCGTCGCTTTCACGCGATTGCGTCTCTGCGCGCGCCGCTTCCGCTTGCGTCAATGCGGCATCCGCCGCCTCGGCGGCAGCAACCGCCGCCTTCTCGGCGGCACCCGCCGTTGCAAAATCCGACTCAGCCTTTGCCAAAGCCGCCGCAGCCTCTGTCATCGCCGCTTTGGCGCGGGCCGCCTCGCCTTCGCTTTTATCCAATGTCGTGCGATTGTCATCCAGCAGCCGCTGCGCAGATTGATGTCGCGCCGCCAGACGCGCCACATCCTCGGTCAGTTGGGAAAGATCAGCCTCGCGCTCCTGCAAGACACCTGCAGCTTCACGGGCCCCGGCCTGCGCGTCTTCCAATCGCTTGTCATGACCCTCGCCAGCCTTCGTAATTTCACGCGCTTCCCATTCAAGGCGCTCAATCGTCTCACCTGCATCCTTGTTCAGGCCGCTTTCGCGTTCCATGTCCCGGCCCAGTTGATCGATCCGCGCGCGCAACGTCTCGATCATTTCCAGCGCACGTTCCTCTTGATCCTTCAGCGTGTCACGCTGCACCTGCAAGCGCTGCAAGACAGCTGCGGCAATCGCCTCTTCCTCGCGCAATGATGGCAAGGCCTCTTCCGCCAATGCCCTGCCTTTCGCGGCCTCGCGTGCGCCTTTTTCAGCCTGTGCAGCGGCAGTCGTGCGCTCGCGCAGTTGCTCGGACGCAGCCAGCAATGCCTCATCCGCTTCCTTCCAACGCCGGAACAACAACATGCCTTCGGCTTTGCGCAGCTTTTCTCCGATCTCGCGGTACCTTGCAGCTTGCTTGGCCTGACGAGCCAATTGGCTTAGCTGCGCGGCCAATTGCTCAATCACGTCATCCACGCGGGTCAGATTTGTCTCTGCGCCTTTCAGCTTCAATTCCGCCTCATGGCGGCGCTGATAAAGGCCCGAAATCCCCGCCGCTTCTTCCAGAATGCGACGCCGCGACTTTGGCTTGGCATTGATCAATTCCGCAATCATGCCCTGCCGGACCAAGGCTGGTGAGTGCGCACCGGTGGATGCATCCGCAAACAGCATCTGCACATCACGCGCCCGCACGTCCTTGACGCCGACCTTGTAGGCAGAGCCCGCATCGCGCGTGATCCGACGAATGATTTCCAATTGATCGTTATCGTTGAACGCAGCCGGGGCCAAACGTTCCCCATTGTCGATCACCAGTGACACTTCGGCAAAGTTCCGGGCAGGTCTGGTCGACGCACCAGCGAAAATCACATCTTCCATACCGCCGCCACGCATCGCCTTGGGGCGGTTTTCACCCATCACCCAGCGCAGGGCTTCCAGCAGATTCGATTTGCCACAGCCATTCGGCCCCACAACACCCGTCAGACCATCGGCGATGATCAGATCGGTGGGGTCGACAAAGCTTTTGAAGCCATTCAATCGAAGTTTGCTAAATCGCACTGGATACCTGCTCTTGATTCCCTCAAGTTGACAAATCCTGTCCCCGCAGGGCCCCCGGAGTCAACGAAAGCCATCTACATAAGGCCAAATCACGCCACTTATCCACAAGATATTGAAAATATCCCCATCATCTTACCCCGAAATACGTCCGCCGGAGGCTCGCAAACTGTCAACCAAGGCCGCGTCAAGCTGTGTAAACGTCGGTTTCCACCTTGACGGCCCCGCATTCAAAGGCGCACAACATTCCTCGTATGGTTCCCCGACGATGCCAAGCATCAGGGGATCAAATGGGAATGTGGACGGGCCGATCCAAATCGGGGGCCTCAAGCCACAGCCGCCCCCGCGACTGTATGCGGAGAGTGCTTTGCGACAATGCCACTGGGTCCGCCCGGGAAGGCCGCAAAGTGCATCGACCCGCAAGCCAGGAGACCAGCCATACGTCGGGGTCAATGCCTCGAGAAACAACAACGGACGGGGTGTTCCGTGGGGGTTCTGGCCGGGGCAGATGCCGCGACCACTCCATGAAATCCCCCCTTTAAGACGATCCAAAGGGGACGACATGAAACGTATTATCACAGCCGCAGGCCTCAGCCTCGCCGCCTCACCCGCTCTCGCACATCACCCGCTGAACGGCATGCCGATGGAGACATTTGCGCATGGCATCATGTCCGGCGCTGGTCACCCGGTGCTGGGCTTTGATCACCTGTTCTTCGTGGTTGCCATGGGGATCGCCGCGCTCTTTACCGGGCGCAAGCTGCTGACACCCGCCGCCTATATCGGCGCCATGCTGCTCGGCACCGCACTGATGTATGCAGGCATCGCCATGCCGATCGCCGAAACAGTGATCGTCCTGTCCTTGATCGTGCTGGGTGGCATCATCCTGTCCGGCAAGGCGCTGAACACCACCGCGGCCATCCTGATCTTCGCCACATTCGGCCTGTTCCACGGCTCTGCCTTCGGCAGCTCCATCGCCGGGCAAGAGGGCGGCATCGGCGGCGCGGTCCTCTTGGGCTATCTGATCGGGCTTGGTGTGATCCAGTATGTGATCGCCATCGGCGCCGGCTGGGTCGTTACGAAACTCGGCGCAACCGATGCAACCGCCATCAACGCCCGTCTTGGCGGCGCAATGGTCGCCGGTGTCGGCGTCTTCCTTGCGCTGGAAATTGTCGAAGGGCCCATTGTGGCGCTTCTGGCCGCCTAAGCGCCAAACAAAACATGAAACATGGCGGCCCCGCAGGGGCCGTCATTCCGTTTGGTCAACCCATTCAAGGACGCGCAAATGCCCGCCAAAATCCCCGCCACCGTCGTCACCGGCTTTCTCGGCGCCGGGAAAACCACGTTGATCCGCCACATGCTGCAGAATGCGCAGGGCAAACGGATCGCGCTGATCATCAATGAATTCGGCGATCTCGGCGTCGATGGTGACATCCTCAAAGGCTGCGGGGATGAGGTCTGCAGCGAAGACGACATCGTCGAACTGTCCAATGGCTGCATCTGCTGCACCGTCGCCGATGATTTCATCCCCACGATGGAGGCGCTTCTGGCCCGCGATCAGAAACCCGACCACATCGTCATCGAAACCTCCGGCCTCGCCCTGCCGCAACCGCTGGTGCGCGCCTTCAACTGGCCCGGCATTTCCACGAAAGTCACCGTCGATGGTGTGGTCACCGTCGTTGACGGCCGCGCCGTGCATGACGGCCAGTTCGCCCATAACGTCGCCGCCGTCGATGCCCAACGCGCGCAGGATGAAAACCTCGACCACGAAACCCCGCTGTCTGAACTGTTCGAAGACCAGATCGCCTGTGCCGACATGATCGTCGTGAACAAGACCGATCTTCTTGATCGGGCAGAGGCCGGCACACTTGCCGCCCGGCTGAAATCCGAAAGCCGCTCAGGTGTGCAGGTCGTCAAGGCCAGTATGGGCGCACTGCCGGTCGATGTGCTGCTCGGCCAGGGCATCGGTGCGGAAAGCGACCTCGCCGCGCGGCACGAAATCCACCATCACCACCGCCATGATGATGACGAAGACGACCACGATCATGAACACGAACACGGCCACGACGAATTTGAAAGCTTCATCGTCACCCGCGGCGAAATCAGCGACGCCAACGCCTTTGCCGAGCAGGTGGCCAACACGATCAGGGCCAACAATATCCTGCGCCTCAAGGGTTTCGTGGCAGTCGAAGACAAACCCATGCGCCTGACCCTGCAAGCGGTCGGCCCACGTGTTGACACCTATTTCGACCAGCCTTTCGGCGACACCCCCCGCCAAACACGACTGGTCGTCATCGGCGAAGCAGGCCTGGATCAATCCGCCATCACCGCCGCCCTCAGCGCATGATCATTGTCGAAAAAAGCACCCCGGACCATCCCGGCGCCAAGGCTTTGCTCGAACAAAGCCACGCGTTGATGCGGTCGCTGTTCCCACCTGAAGAAAACTTCTTTCTGGATTTTGCAGCACTCGCCGCACCCGACATCCATTTCTTCACCGCCCGCGAAGGCGACGTCATCGTTGGCACTGGCGCATTGAAAACCTATGACGGCTACGGCGAGATCAAGTCGATGTTTGTGGCCGAAGACGCACGCGGTAAAGGCGTGGCCGACGCCATCCTGCGCCAGATCGAGGATCAGGCCCGCGCTGAAAACCTGCCCATCCTGCGCCTGGAAACCGGCGACGCACTGGTCGCAGCACTCAAGCTCTACGTGCGCAATGGCTACAAAACTTGCGAAGCCTTCGGGCCGTATCTGACGGCAACCCGCTCGCTCTTCATGGAGAAAACCCTTTGAGGCACACGCACCACCGCCCCGGACTCCGATCCGGGGCCTCTGCCTGACATGCACCTCCTCGCCGCCACCCCCGGTGCAATCAGTGACGGCACTGAGCCCGTCGACCTCGGCCAGACCCCTGCAGATATCGTCATCATCTCTGCGGCCGACACCGAACTCGCCGCCCTGTCGGATGCGCGCAGCGAAATGGCCGATCCGCCAACCCTGCGGCTGGCCAATATGATGCACCTGACCCACCCGATGTCGGTCGATCTGCATTTGGACAATTGCGCCACGAAATCCCGGCTCGTGATCGCCCGCATCCTCGGCGGGGCCGGCTACTGGAAATACGGGCTGACCCAATATGCCGCCCGGCTGCATGCGGCAGGCATCCCCGCAGCCTTCCTGCCCGGCGACGACAAACCGGACCCCGAATTGCGCGGGCTTTCGACCGTCAGCGAACAGGATTACGATACCCTGTGGTCCTACCTTGTAGAAGGCGGCCCGCAAAACAGCGCCAACC
This sequence comes from uncultured Paracoccaceae bacterium, assembly GCA_947489445.1. Classification (GTDB taxonomy): domain Bacteria; phylum Pseudomonadota; class Alphaproteobacteria; order Rhodobacterales; family Rhodobacteraceae; genus Yoonia. The sequence continues at coordinate 97,551 of CANLDN010000009.1, read as the reverse complement.
TGCTCGCCTATGCAAAGGCCATGCTGGACGGCGGCGAAAAACCCGCCGCCCCCGCACCGCTCCTGCGCGCTGGTGTCTACTGGCCGGGTGCCGGCATCGCCAACCTCGCAGCAGCCCAGGCCACATGGACCGACGGCGCAGCCATCATCCCCATCATCTTCTACCGCGCCCTCGTCCAGGGCGGCGGGCTGAACCCCATCAACCGGCTCACCCGCAGCCTGTCACGCGCAGGCCTCAACCCGCTGCCCATCTTCGTGGCCAGCCTCAAGGACCCGGTCAGCACCGCCACACTGAAATCACTCTTCGACGCCGCCCCGCCCGACGTGATCCTGAACTGCACCGCCTTCGCTGTGGGCTCTCCGCATGACGGCGACGACAGCCCGGAAAACCCGCTGCTGACCAACAATGCACCCATCTTTCAGGTCATCCTGTCAGGCGCCGCCGAATCCACATGGGCCGATGGGCTGCACGGGCTGACCGCCCGCGACATCGCCATGAACGTGGCCCTGCCAGAAGTTGACGGGCGCATCCTCTCCCGCGCGGTCAGCTTCAAGGGCGAGGCGTTCTTTGACGACGCCACCGAATGCCCCATCGCCACCTATCAGGCGCGCAGCGACCGGATCGATTTCGTCAGCCAATTGACGAAAAACTGGGCCAATCTGCGCCACACGCCACGACAGGAAAAAAAGGTCGCCCTGATCCTCGCCAACTACCCCAACAAGGACGGCCGCCTCGCCAATGGCGTCGGCCTCGACACACCCGCCGCCACAATCCACGTTCTGAACCTGCTACAAACGGAGGGCTACGAGGTCACACCACCCGCCGACAGCGCCGCGCTCATGCAACAGATCATGGACGGTCCCACGAACTGGCTCACGGACAGGGCCGACAAGGAAGGCGGCGAATTCCTCCCCCTAGCCCTCTATCAACAATATTTCGACGCACTGCCGTGGGAGATCAAAGACCAAATCACCACCCGCTGGGGCCAGCCCGAAGATGACCCCTTCTTTTGTTCCAAAATACCGCCGCCGGAGGCATCCCAGGGTGCAACCGACGCAGGTTTCGCCCTCAGCATCCACCGGTTCGGCAATGCGGTCGTCGGTCTGCAACCGGCGCGCGGCTACAATATCGACCCGACCGACACCTATCATTCGCCCGACCTCGTGCCGCCGCACAACTACCTGGCCTTCTATTTCTGGCTGCGCCATCACTGGGGCGCGGACGCCATCGTGCATATGGGCAAACACGGCAACCTCGAATGGCTGCCGGGCAAGGCCGTGGCCCTGTCAGAAACCTGCTGGCCCGAAGCCGTCTTCGGCCCCACACCGCATATCTACCCCTTTATCGTCAACGATCCCGGTGAAGGCACGCAGGCCAAACGGCGCGCCAGCGCGGTGATCATCGACCACCTGACCCCGCCACTGACCCGCGCCGAAAGCTACGGCCCCCTGCGCGATCTGGAGGCGCTGGTAGATGAATATTACGAAGCCGCAGGCGTCGACCCCCGCCGGATCGCCCATCTGCGGCGCGAAATCCTGTCCTTGTCAGACGTCACCGGCCTTGCCAAAGACGCAGGCTTCACCGGCGACAATGACAGCGACCTTGGCAAGCTCGACGCCTATCTTTGCGAATTGAAAGAGGCGCAGATCAGGGACGGGCTACACATCTTCGGCCAGTCGCCCACCGGGCAACAGGAACGCGATCTGGCCATCGCACTCGCCCGCGTGCCACGTGGCGATGGCAAAGGGGCGAACGCCTCGCTCCTCCGGGCACTGGCAGCTGACCTGAACCTCGGCATCGACCCGCTTGATTGCGACATGGGCGCACCGGCCATCGAAAAACCCCACGCCCTAGCCGATGGCACCACCTGGCGCACCAATGGCGACACGATCGAAAAACTCGAAAACCTCAGCCAAAAGCTCTTGCGGGACGGCGGGTGGGGCGATGTGGGGTTCACCCCACGAGCGTCACAGGCCGTCCTCACGGAAATCCGCGACCACATCCTGCCCACAATCCAGACCTGCGGCCGGGCCGAAGGGGCGGCCCTCCTCAGCGCCCTTTCAGGGCACTTCGTCAGCCCGGGCCCGTCCGGCGCCCCAACGCGCGGGCGGCTCGATGTGCTGCCCACAGGGCGCAATTTTTTCAGCGTCGACAGCCGGGCCGTCCCCACCCCCACCGCCTGGGCGCTGGGCTGGAAATCCGCCAACCTTCTGATCGAAAAACACCTTCAGGACCATGGCGACTGGCCACGAACCATGCTGATCACCGCCTGGGGCACCGCAAACATGCGGACCGGCGGCGATGACATCGCGCAGGCACTCGCATTGATGGGGGTCAAACCCACCTGGGACAGCGCCAACCGGCGCGTCACGGGCTTCGAAATCCTCCCCCAATCCGTCCTCGGCCGTCCGCGCGTCGATGTGACCTTGCGCATTTCCGGCTTTTTCCGCGACGCCTTCCCGCAACTCATCGCGCTGGTCGATTCCGCCGCCCGCGCCGTACAGGCACTCGACGAACCCGATGATCTCAACCCCGCCGCCGCCCGCACCCGACAAGGCGAGGATCAGTCCCGCGTCTTCGGCTCCAAACCCGGGGCCTACGGGGCCGGCCTGCAGACCCTGATCGACGAAAGGATCTGGACCGACAAGGCGGACTTCGCCGAGGCCTATCTGGAATGGGGCAGCTACGCCTACGGATCAGGGGCCGAGGGGCGCAGGGCCCGTGCGGCCATGGAACAACGCCTGTCCCAGACCGAAGCCATCGTGCAAAATCAGGACAACCGCGAACACGATATCCTCGACAGCGACGATTACTACCAGTTCGAAGGGGGTGCCGCAGCCGCGATCAGCACCTTGCAAGGGCAGGACCGGCCGATCTATCATAACGATCATTCCCGCCCCGAACGGCCCATTATCCGCACGCTGGACGATGAAATCGGGCGCGTCGTGCGGTCCCGCGTGGTCAACCCCAAATGGATCGACGGCGTCAAACGGCACGGCTACAAAGGCGCGTTCGAAATCGCGGCAACAGTCGATTACCTCTTCGCCTTCGCCGCAACCACTGGCGCTGTGCGCAACCACCATTTCGATCTGGTGGAAGAGGCGTTCATCAAAGACGACGCCACCCGCGACTTCATCGCTGACGCGAACGCGCCCGCGCTCAAGGAAATCGCCGAGCGCCTGCAGGAAGCCATCGACCGGGACCTCTGGCAGCCAAAATCAAACTCCGCCCACGCGCGCATCGCAGGGCTTTTGTCATAGCATCCGGGACACCCGCACTTTTGCGATCAATCCTAGTACAGTCCTATACCTGCAATCTCAGTCACGCCCATGTAATTCGCCACGCCGACGCCAACAAAAAGCAGACCCCAATACTGAATCGGGATCCAATAGAGCGTGGATGGCGTCCCCACCCGGTAGCGTCGCCCGCTTTGCGGATCTGAAACAACCTCGGTCCATGGCTTCCTGTTCGCCACAAAGCCGATCAGCACGGTCAAAACACCTGCCGCAATCATCCCTACCGCAAAGACCGGCACTCCGGCAGCGGTGATCTGTTCGGCCAGACCTGGTAGGTGTTCGGGCATCAAAAAACCCGCCAATGCACCCACAACACCTAATACCAACGCCACAGGCCCAATACCTCTGAAAACAAAAAAGAACACTCTGTTATCCCCTTGACATAGTGTAATAAATCACGGCGGACGCTACTCCTGACCATTATGGAGATCAATTGAAAATTGATCATCTGGCGAAGTTCAACCGACTGAGTCATAGTAGTGCGCGTGCATACGAAAAAGGGGATGCCGAAATGAGCCATGATGACAGCCAATCGACCGCGCAGGATGATACCGACCGACACGCGATGAAGATGGCCAAGAAAAAGGCCGCCCGCGACAAGATCATGGCCACCAAAACCGACAAGAAGGGCCTGATCATCGTCCATACCGGCAAGGGCAAGGGCAAATCCTCTGCCGCCTTCGGGATGATCTTCCGCTGCATCGCCCATGATATGAAATGCGCTGTCGTGCAGTTCATCAAGGGCGGCATGTCCACCGGCGAACGCGACCTGATCCTGTCGAAATTCAGCGATACCTGCGCCTTCCACACCATGGGCGAAGGGTTCACATGGGAAACACAGGACAAATCCCGTGATACGGAAATGGCGCAGGCCGCTTGGGCCAAGGCCAAGGAACTGATCCTTGATGAAACCAACCACATGGTCCTGCTGGACGAGATCAATATCGCGATCCGCTATGACTATGTCAGTGCTGCAGATGTCGTCGATTTCCTCAAGAACCACAAACCCGAAATGACCCACGTGGTCCTGACCGGGCGGAACGCGCATGACGATCTGATCGAACTCGCTGATCTGGTCACGGAAATGGAGCTTGTCAAACATCCTTTCCGGTCCGGGATCAAAGCGCAGATCGGCGTGGAATACTAAATCCGAATGGTACAGCCGCTTTCTCTGGAGGGTCACACACCAGTAGCACAGGGCCTACAACGGGCGGTTTACCTGCATCCAACCGACGACACCAAGCTGATCAAGGTCCTGCTACCACAGCCGGAAACCCACAACAGGTCCGCCTTTGGCAATTGGGCCGAACGCACATTCCCATCTTTGCGCAGTCGGCATGTGCGTAAGGAATATCTTGAATATCTACGGGTCATGCTCGCCAACCAAGCGCCGGAGTTCCAGCCACCTATCAGCCATATGTATGGGTTCGTGGCAACAGATCAGGGGCTTGGCTGCCTGACCGAAAAAGTGATCGGTGAGGCAGATCATCTGGCGGTTACTTTGCAACAGCTCTTGAACGAAAACCAACTGACCAATGCCCATTTGGACATGCTCAACACGACGATCACCCGCCTTTATGATCTGAATATCCGGGCCAGTGACCTCAAACCCCGCAACTTTGTCTTCGGCAAACGCCATGAAGCCGGAACCTTAGGCGCAGTGAAGTGCGTTATGATCGATGGCTTTGGCGACATTCACGCGATCCCCGTGCGGTCCATGTCCCGCTGGACAAATCACATTGGGCTGGACGACAGTTGTAACCGGATGGCGCGTGGCAGCCTTGTCTGGAATGCAAAAGCGCGCCAGTTTTCTGCAAGCCCGCCCCTCTCCTGATCAAAGGAAGAAAATTATGCCCAAACACCGCGTCCTGACTGAGTTCGGCATGGGCACCAGCCTGCGCCGCCAAGATTATACCCAAGCGGCCAGGCGGGGCTTGCAAGACGCGCTTTGGCATAATTCGATCAACATGGCAGAGCTTTTCGGGTTTGAAAAAGAGGCGATGCTGATTGATGTGCAGATCGGCGTGCAGGAACCTGATCAGGTTGATGTGGATCGCTTGCTGGACATCTTTCCTTATGGCCAACCGACAATCACCGTTCACCATGGCGGGCTTGATGTGCCCCGCCCTAATGGCAAGCCGACCGTCATTGCAAATGTGGCGATCAATGTCGCCTTCGACATGGTGCCCGCATGACCGAACAGCGTGTAATCATCGAAATGGGCATGGGCAACGACCTGCACGGGATGGACTATCAAGAGGCCGCCAAACGCGCGATTGAGGATGCGATCCGCCATTCGACCCTGCCCATTTTTCAAAGCATCGGTTTGCCGCATACCAACATGCGCGTGCAGGTTACGGTCGCTGTGCAGGAACCGGATCAGATTGACTGTGACGCATTGAAAAGCGGTTTGCCGCGCGGTCGGGCTGAGGTGCGGGCGGTTACTGGCGGGCTGAACGTGCCCAACCGTGAAACCGGTGATACCGCTGTACTGGCCACTGCGTCGGTCGAGGCGTTTTTGCCATCGCAGGTCGGCAAATGGAAACATAGCTGAATGAAGCTGGGGCAGGTTCACCGGGATGCATTGCATGACGTGCTGCGCTGGCGACGTGATGTGCGGCATTTCCTGCCTGATCCCATCCCGGCTGATACACTGGACCGGCTGCGTGCAGCAATGGACATGGCCCCGTCTGTTGGCAACGCCCGTCCGTGGCGTGTGGTGCAAGTGGCCACGCCTGCACTGCGTGCCGATATTATCGCAAATTTTGAAGCCGCCAATGCCAGGGCAGCTGCGATCTATAGCGACGCAGTGCGCGCCAAGTATAATGCTTTGAAACTGGCGGGCCTGCGTGAAGCCCCTATGCATCTGGCCATCTTTACCGATCACAGCCCGGAAGAAGGGCACGGATTGGGCCGTCAATCCATGCCGGAAATGCTCGATTATTCCACAGTGACAGCCATCCATACACTCTGGCTTGCGGCGCGGGCTGAAAACCTTGGGGTCGGGTGGGTGTCGATCCTGGATCCGGACGGGATTTGCGAGATCCTTGATACGCCCGCAGATTGGACACTAACTGGCTATCTTTGCATTGGCTTTGCCGCTGGCGACGATGACACACCGCTATTGCATCGCGCGGGGTGGCAGGAAAACACAGCCACTGCCTGGATCAAGGCATAGCGTCGATGCCAAGCGCAAAGACAGCCAATGTCATCCCATTTTTGCTAAAAAGCACCCGGTCGTCATGCAGCAGGATCATCCCATCCGCGGCCATTAACTGTGCAAGAACTGACCCAGGCGCTGGCTGGGTATCGCAGTGCAGCGTTTGATCTGCACTGACGTTGATCTGCACCGCACCGCAGCCGTCCGAGATGGCCATATGGTCATGCGCAAAACGCACGGTGGTATAATCGCCCACCGGGATGCCTGCGGCTGTAATTAAAACGCCGCCGCGTCCATGGATCTGGGCAAGGGTCGCGGTAAATCCGAGCGGGGCAATTTCTTGCGCCATGACGGCGCCCAATCCGGTAAAGGCCACCGTGCCAATCTTTGTTTCCATTGCCAGCATTCCCACGTCTCCTGTTTTGATTACAGGTTAGACGGCGCTGCTACACAAATCCTTGGATGCCTTTGTGAATTTTTTCGTGAGGGGAAAAACCATTAACTCAATACGGCCTTGCGGACAGCGCTGAGCGTGGCGCTTGTCGCCAGAGCCTCTTCATCAACTTTGCATTCAATGACGGCGACCGTGCCTGCGGCCTGCGCCGCAGCAAAGGCCGCTGGAAAATCCTCTGATCGTGTGACCAGCACGCCAAAGCCGCCATAGGCCCGGGCGAGTGCGGCGAAATCCGGGTTTGCCAGCGCCGTCCCGGATACGCGCCCCGGATATGTCTTTTCCTGATGCATTCGGATTGTGCCGTAGCGGCCATTGTTCATCACGATAACGATGGGTTTGGCGCCGTGCTGAACGGCTGTCGATAATTCGTTGCAAGTCATTTGAAAACACCCGTCACCGGCCAGACATACGACGGTGCGGTCAGGGTATTCGATTGCCGCAGAGATCGCTGCCGGAAAGCCATAACCCATAGAACCGGAGGTCGGCGCTAATTGTGTACCGTATTGTTTGTAAATGAAATAACGGTGCAGCCAGGCTGCGTAATTCCCGGCTCCGTTGGTAATGATCGCATCATCGGGTAGATTATCGGACAGCCATTTGATGACGTCTTCCTGTTTGAGGGCGCCAGGGCTTTCTTGCGGGATGATCCATGCCTCGTAGTCGGCACGCGCGTCGGCGGTCCAGTCTGCCCAATTGCCCGCTGGTTCTGCATCAGCCAGTTGCCGCAAAACCGCCGGGGCAGCGGCAACGATGCCGACATCGGGGGTATATACGCGGCCAATTTCACCGGCATCCGCATGTACATGCACGATATGTTTTTGTGGATTGGCCGGGTCAACGAGCGTGTAACCCTGGGTTTCGATATCACCAAACCGCGTGCCCAGCAGAACCAGCATGTCAGCCGCGCGCAGACGGGCAGCAAGTCGGGGATTAACGCCGACGTTCAGATCGCCCGCGAAATGAGAATGGTGATTGTCCATGTAGTCCTGTCGCCGAAAACCGGACACAATGGGTACGTCCTGACGTTCAGCAAAGGCTTGTAGGTCGGCCTGCGCCTGCCGGTTCCAGTGCGGCCCACCGACGACGACCAATGGCTTTTCAGCCTGCCCCAACGCATGCATGATCGCCTGAATTGCATCGCCTGGAACGGGTTGCAATATGATGTCGGGAAGGCGTAGGTCAGCGACATCTGCCTGCGCACTGAGCATGTTTTCAGGCAACGCCAGCACAACCGGGCCGGGCCTGCCGGATGTGGCCACACGAAAGGCGCGAGCGATGTATTCAGGCAGCCGGTCAGTGTGATCAACTTGCGCTACCCATTTTGCCAATCCACCGAAAAGGGATTTGTAATCCATCTCTTGGAATGTCTCCCGGTCAGTATGCCGGTTATCAATCTGACCCACGAACAGCACCAGCGGTGTGCTGTCCTGCATGGCGATATGGATGCCGGCGCTGGCGTTGGTCGCACCGGGGCCACGGGTGACGAAACAGACACCGGGTTGACCGGTCATTTTGCCGTAAGCCTCTGCCATCATGGCGGCACCACCTTCCTGACGGCAGACCACGTTCTGAATGTCGCTGTCATAAAGCCCGTCGAGGGCGGCGAGGAAGCTTTCGCCCGGAACAGAAAAGACCCGGCGGACGCCGAGTTTGACCAGTTGATCGCTTAAGATTTTGCCGCCGTGCCGGACCATTGCTGCCTCCCTCATCGTTTGACCGCACCATGTGCCAGCGCGCACCGACAGGCAAGCCGGAGGGTTGCGTGACCTGTCTGATGCGCTAGGTCTGTCGGCAACCAATATGAGGATTTGATATGTCGACACTTCTTGGAATTTCCGGATCGCTTCGCAGGGCATCCACCAACACGATGCTGATGCGCAACGCCGCCGAAATCTTTGCAGCTGACACCTTCATCGAAGCTGACATCAATTTTCCGCTTTATAACGGTGACTTAGAAGAAGCAGAGGGCATGCCGGTTGCCGTGCAAACCTTGTCCGACCAGATTGCTGCGGCCGATGCGGTGATCATCGCGACACCAGAATATAACAAGGCGATTTCGGGGTCGCTGAAGAATGCGCTGGACTGGGTCAGTCGCACGAAAGGCGCACCGTGGAGCGGCAAGCCGGTCGCGATCATGTCCGCCGCTGCGGGGCGTGCGGGTGGCGAGCGATCGCAGTTTTCGCTGCGTCTGGCGATGATGGCGTTTCGCCCGCGCATTTTACAGGGGCCAGAGGTTCTGGTGGCCGCGTCCAGCAAGGAATTTGATGAGAACGGCAAATTGACGGGTGAGATTTACATCAAGCTGCTGACCGAATTGATGGGGGAATTGCGCGCGATGACCTGAGGGTACGCAACGTTCGGTGCGGGTTTGTCAGCATTTTTCCACGGGTCGGCCGAAATGCCATTAACGCTTGGAAAAACGGGGCAATGGGCGATGCAGAACCTATGCAGAAACCATGTGCAAACCATGCGCATGATTTATGTGTTTTGAACAGATTGGGCCGGGTTAAGGCATCGCACGGTGGATGGTGTTAACATATGTTTGACGCCCAGCACTCAGCCCGGTCTTGCGTCTGCTACGCAGAACGTGCTGCACGACCGTTTCAACAATCGAAACCGCTGCCCGATCAGCACACAAAGCAACCGGCGTGTGGGTTCCCGTTCACAGTATTCCGAATGTCCAGCCAAGAAAAAGGGCGCCATTCGGCGCCCTTTTCAACCTGTTCAGCGCATCAGAACCGCACCCCCAGTTCCAGCGCTACATTGTAGCCTTCAATATCTTCACCAAACTGGCTATCCACCCGGAAGGCCGCGTTGAATTCGCGTGTTCCACCCAGCGCGCGGGTATAATCGACCCCGAGGCTGAGTTCGCCGAATTCACTGACACCGGATGTGCTGACTTCGCCCTCAATCCCGTTGGTTTCGACCAGTGTCGCGCTCTGCTCTGCGCTGAGCGCGCCATAGTAGGTGGCCGCTGCGAAGGTGTTGAGCACGCCATCGTCGTTGACGAAAGCATTGTTCAGGGTCACGCCTGCGAAACCGCTGGTATTGGTGAAGTCATCGGTTTCCAGGGTCTGTCCGGGATCGAAGGACAGATCGTCGATGCTGGTGCTGGCCCACGAGAACCCGCCATGTGGCGTCAGTGACAGACCGCGGTCGTTCAGCGGATAAACATAGCTGACTGAGCCTGCCAATTTGACCGTTTGGCTGCTGAACTCAGTGTCTGTGAGGCCCAGATCAATGCCGCCCTCATCCACGTCATAATCGGTCTGGCCATAGCTGATCTGCAGATCGGCGGTAACGTCCCCATTTGTCGCGGCACCGTAGAAACCAGCATAGAGCTGGTCAAAGTCCAGCGTGGTCGTACCGACCATCATCCCGTCGCGGGTCAGGTCCTGACTGGATGATCCGCTGTTGCCGCCCGCAAGCAGGTTATAGCTGATATCCCAGCCGCCTGCCGTGTTGGTACAGCCCAGATTGGCGCCCAACTGGAACCCCCGGTGATCGGTGGTGACGTCAAGATCGCCTTCCTGCCCGATGTTGCGGGCCGTCGTTGCTGTGGTGGTTTCACCCCCGGTGAACCGCCCCCAGCCGCCAAGGCTGCCACAATCGGTGACATGTGGTGCGAGGCTGCCCGCCTGAAGGCTCGACAGACCTTCGGTCTGCGCCACGCCTTCCATGATTGCACCAAGCGACAGGCTGACCCCGGTCTGCACGGAGATATCGCCGTTCAACCCGTCCTGAATGGTGAAGACGGAGACCGGGCTTGCGTCGCGGTCAAGCCCCGTTGCGGTGAAGGTGAAGTCGTTGGCTGCGGCTTCGTCCACGTCGAAGACCACCAGCGCGTCAGCCAGCAGATGCGGATCGCCCGGGAAGGTTTCAAATTGCAGAGCCAGCGTGCCGGTGGTCGCACCCGTCACCTCGAACAGGTCCGAACCTGGCGTGGCAAGGCTGAGGTCCAGATCATAGTCATAGGTGCCCGTGCTCGTCAGACCGCTGAGCGCGCTGACGACATCGCCGGTTTCCGCGTCGGCCATATCGAAGAGCCCGTTATTTACCAGCGCCCCGGTGATGGTGCCTGACTGCACAACCGTGCCTTCGTTGTTGACCGCCCCGTCAAGGGTGCCGTCGTTCAGCTCGACCAGCGAACTGGCGTCATTGTCGAGCGTGTCGAAGGTAAAGGTCGTCCCGGCGGTCATGACCAGCGTGCCAACATCGGAGTTAGTGAAATTGCCGCTGGCTGCCCCGCCTGTGCCCGCCAGATCGCCGGTCACGGTGAAGGTGCCACCTTCGTTGAGGACATCGCCGTCAAGGATGCCTTCCATGAAGACATCACTGATGTTGTTCACCCCGCCGGTTACAGTGCCGATGGAGGTGAGCGTGTCCGAGTTGTTGACAGCGTTGGTGCTGTTGAGCGTGCCCGCGATGAACATGGTGCCCGTGTTGGTCGTGTCGACGGCGTTCACGGTGGCGCCAGCGTCGATTTCGAACCCGGCGGCGCCTGCATCGGTGCCCGTACCTGCGCCGGCATTCGAAAGCGTGGTCAACCCGGTGACTGTTCCAGCGTCGACATCGACCTCACCACCTGCGGCGTTGGTCAGCGTATCGTCCATCACCAGATCGCCGTCGACGGTCAGTTGACCACCGGCATTGTTCTGGACCGCGCCAAGAAGTTCACCGCTGACAACGGCCAGTCCATCATTGGTCAGCCCGCCAGAGACATCGCCGACGGACGTAAATGTGCCTGTCGCGCTGTTGGTGATCGCGTTGGTGGAGTTCAGCACACCTGCGACATACATGGTGCCGGTGTTGGCGGTATCCGTCGCATTGACGGTTGCGCCTGCGTTGATCTCGAACCCGGCCTGACCGGCGCCGGTGCCGCTGCCTGCGCCGTTGTTGGTCAGCGCTGTCAGCCCTGTAACTTCGCCCGCGGTCACATCTGTTACGGCACCGGCTTCATTGGTCAGAGCGTTGTCCATGACAAGGTCACCGTCGATGGTCAGTTGCCCGCCTGCGGTGTTGTCCACCACGCCGAGCAGTGTGCCCTGAACCGTCGCCGTGCCGCTGGTGCTGAGCCCCCCGGTCATTGTGCCGGTCGAGGTCAGCGTTGCATCGGCGCCGTTGGAAATCTGACCGCTTGTCGAATTCAACGTACCGGCGACGAACATCGTCCCTGTCCCGGCGTTGAGTACGTTGTCCGCATTGACCGCAGCGCCGCTGTCAATCTCGAACCCGGCTGTGCCTGCACCTGTGCCAGTGCCCGTGCCGACGTTGATGAGCAAGCTGAGACCTGTCACCGTGCCCGCGTTTACGTCAACCTCGCCACCCGATGCGTTGGTCAGGTCGTTGTCCATCACCAGATTACCGTCGATGTTCAATTGACCGCCCGCATCGTTCTGAACGACCCCAAGCAACTGGCCCTGAACGGATGCTGTCCCACTGTTGGTCAGCCCTTCGTTCAACTGACCGGTTGAGTTCAGTGCGCCGGTGTTATCGACGTTGCCCAGAACGATGCCGGTGGCGTCCACGATCATCGTGCCGTCATTGGCGATGGCACCTGCGGTCCCGGATGTGGAGTCGAGCGTACCCGCCACGGCCATTGTTGCGCCGCTGTTGTTGGTGATGGTGTTCGCCTCAAGCTCCGCACCGGCGGCAACTTGGACACCGGCGGTGGTGATCGTCGTGCCGGTCCCGCCGCTGTTGTTGATCACATCCCCACTCGTGTCCATGGTGCCGGCTGTCACCGCAAGCGTGCCGCCCGCGTTGTTGGTGAAGTTGCCGGTATGGGTCAGGCTGCCCACGGCCTCGAAATCGCCGGCATTGACGACTTCGGCTGTCAGCGTGCCCTGCGCATCCACGACACCGCCGGTGTTGTTGTTCAGCGTATCCACGATCAGGACGCTGCCTGCGCCCGCCATGGTGATGTCGGCCGCGTTTTCGATCGTGTCACCAGTGGCATCCATGGTGGCCCCGTCGGCGATGTTGATGGCCCCGCGTCCGACCCCATCATTGTTCTGGATCGCACCCCCGGCGGAGTTCACCGTGGTGACCCCGCCATTGAAATTCAGATCGCCTTCATTGGTGATGATGCCGGTCTGGACGTCAAAGGTCTTGGGGCCCGCGTCGTTGAAATTAACCTCGCCAGTGGCCTCGTTATTGTAGTCGCCGACGAGTTCCACCAGCGAACCACCCCCTGCGATATTGACCACGCCGCTGTTGTTGGTCGTGTTGCCGGTGCCGATCAGGGATGAGCCGCCATTGACGTTGATGATGCCCGCATTGGTGATCGTCTCGGCCTCAAGCGTTCGGGCGGTGCCCGCGCCGTCGCCGATATTGACCGTACCGGTGTTGTCCAGAACGCCGACGCCGATCAGGTTCCCGTCTGAGACGTTGACCGTATCGGTGTTGGTCAGGTCGCCGCCGCTGAAATTGGCGTCCGCGACGACCGTCGCTGTGGCGTTGTTGGTGAAGTTGTAATCGGTTGTACCAGAGATATCGAAATCGGCGTTTGTCGTCAGGTTGTCGACGTCGATTGTGACATTGCCGAGGATCTGACTAGTTGCCCCGATCGTGTATGCGTCACCCGTGAGCAGGATCTCGGACGCCCCCGCGCCGCCATCCAAAGTACCATTGTTTATGAAATTCGCTCCGGTGCCGACGGCAAAGGCAATCGTAGCGCCGGATGTGTTTGTCACGGTGCCGTTGTTGGTGAACACACCGTTCAGCGCAAAACTGGAAGCCCCGATGTTGAATTGCCCGTCATTGTCGATGTCGCCGCCATAGGTGCTGCCAGCAAGGGCGTTGAAGGTTCCCAACGCGCCGTTCGACACGGTGCCACCGATTGCCCCGCTATTGTCGAATGTGCCGTCGGTGTTGACCACACCCCCTGTAGTGCTGCCACTGAGGATGTAAGTACCACCGCCGATATTGACCATGTCCCCGGTCATAGTGCTGTCACCGGACATGGTGAGTGCGCCCGTGCCTTGATAGATGAAATCGCCGGTCCCTGACACCGCGCCAGCGATTTCGCGGTCGGTTGCGTCACCGAAGGTCAGGTCGTTATCATTGAGTTCAACATCACCCGCGCCAAAAATGCCGCCTACGGTTTCGTCACTGCCAGTCAGGCGGAGTATGCCGCTGTTGTCGATCAGGGCCGCGTCGTTTAGCGCGTTGTTGCCGCCGCCATCGACCTCAAGAACACCGGCACGAATTTCGATGTCCGTGATGCCGCCGAGTGACCCGGTGCTCGAGACACGCACCCGTCCGGCTCGAATATCGAGGGGCCCGGATATGGTATTGACCGCGTTGAAGGTCGTTGTGCCAATCAGTTGCTTTTCAATGCGGGCTGTGCCGGTCAGGGTTGTGTTGATGTTGCCATAGCCAACAATGACCAGGTTGCTGACGTCGACTGTCCCGTTGCTCAGGCTGCTTGATCCTTGTGCGTTGAAAGACAGGTTGCTGACTGACGCGCTCGCTCCGCCAAGATCAAGATTGATGATACTATTGCTGCTTTGTGCGAATATTGATGTCACATCATCAAACACGTCCGCGTTTGTGGCGGTCAGGTTACCGCGTGCGAGGTTCAGTTGGCCAGTGATGGTGTTGGCGCCGGACAGGACCAACGTCCCGTCACCACTTTTCTGTAGGCCTGTTGTCGATGTGATGTCGCTGGCGATTGTCGTCGTTCCGCCGCTTGTCGTGATGCCATTGCCCGAGTTGGTGTAGTTCAGCGCCCCGCCGGTGACGGTGTAACCGCCGGTCTGGAAGGTGATATTTTCGACATCCTGCGTGCCAACTACCGTCACGGTCCCGGCAGTACCGCCGAAGACGGCATTGCTGCCATCCGTCCATGTCTCGTTCGTGGTGCCCGCGTCGCTGGTCCAGTTCGCTGTCGTGTCGTCCCAGTCGCCGGTGCCGCCTTCGACCGTGCCGTTGCTGGTCGCGCCGTTTGCGTCCCATTCCAACGTTTGTGCCGCAGCAACACCAGGCATCATGATCGTCATTGCAATACCAATAACGGGTGCGTAGCTCGCCACGACGCCCTTGACCTTTGTGAGCCGTCCGCCACGCAGATGGTGTCCGCCAAAGCGGTTGTTTCTTGTTGCGAATGTCATAGTGATAAGTCCCCCAATTGCACTTTGAAAATAGCCACGTCGCACAATGTGAAAACACAAGCAGATACGCCTAATGGACGTGGATACAGGTAACAAACTCAGGATAGGCTGCCCTAATAGTTAACAATCTCCAACATACACTTATGGACAGTGGCCGTGCCGATCTGTGCGAATAGACACGCAACCTGCTAATTTTATATGATTTTCTTCTGGCCGCGCATTTTTGGAACACCCGTCGGCCGGGGCGTGGCGTTAACTATTTGACCACTTAAGCGGTCCTTTGTTGCGCAAATCACATCTTAATTTGCGAAGTGCGTCGGTCAGTAGGAAGACGGAAAATGCAGTTCAAAACCAGGCTGTTCACCGACAGATAGAGACGGAGTTTCAGAGCGTCTGAATGACTTCTCTTGCCTATGTACGATCCTACCGTCTACCGGTGTCGACCACTGCGATATTGCCCAATGGTTCGTGTGCCATTGGGCTGCATACGACCGCTCAGCGTTTGCAGGTGAACCGATATCTCTTCGCTGGTCTAATACCCCAATGCGCAGCCGTCTTTGCGGTGATCGCTGCCGCCTTCAAGAACGCCGTCATCGTGGATTTTGATTGCCTGCGATCCGCCGATCGCGGCGGGTGGTGGCTGTACGTCGTGACCCATATCGCTGAGGGTTGCGCGCACGTCGTCGCTGTAGCCGCTTTCGACGTAGAGCATACCCTCTTCCGCGAAGCTGCGCGGCGCGTCCATGGCGGCTTGGGGGGATAGTCCAAAGTCGGTAATGTTGGTGATGAACCGCGCGTGCCCGGTGGATTGGTATTGCCCGCCCATAACCCCGAACGGCATCAGGTTTTTGCCGTCCTTTTTCAGCAGGCCGGGGATGATTGTGTGCATGGGCCGTTTGCCGGGCCCGACCTCGTTGGCGTGCC
The DNA here is from genome assembly GCA_947489445.1 of uncultured Paracoccaceae bacterium. Taxonomy (GTDB): domain Bacteria; phylum Pseudomonadota; class Alphaproteobacteria; order Rhodobacterales; family Rhodobacteraceae; genus Yoonia. The sequence goes on along the minus strand of CANLDN010000009.1, from coordinate 81,603 downwards.
CTTCTTCCAGTGTGAAGCCCGCGCCGCGGTTCTGAAACAATATCCCGTATTTGTCGGATGCGATCCCGGAGCCGAAGGAATGAAAGACCGAATAGATGAGCGAGACGCACATCCGGTCCTTGTCAACGACAGTGATGTAGATGGTGTCTTTGTGCACCGCCTCTGCCCCCGGCAGACCGGCTGGCATCGCCTTGGCCGGGTCGATCAGGGCCGCGAGTTTGGCGGCAGTTTCGAGTGAAGTCATATGGTCGAGCCGCGTCATGTGGTCGGGATCGGCCACGAACCGGTTGCGCGCGTCATAGGCGAGCTTTGTCGCCTCGGCCTCAATATGTGCCCGTTCCGCCCCCCATGGGTCCATGCCTGCGATGTCAAAATGTTTGAGCATGTTGAGCAGCAGGATGGCGGTCGCACCCTGCCCGTTTGGTGGATGCTCATAGAGGTCCAACCCGCCGTAGCCCCCGGTGATTGGATCGGTGTAGTCGCAGGCGGTGGCCGCAAAATCATCCAGCGTGTGCGTGCCGCCCAGCGCCTGAAGAGAGCTCACCATGTCTTCGGCGATGTCGCCTTGGTAGAACGCCTCGCGCCCGTGCATGGCGACCTCGCGCAGGACCTTGGCCTGTCCCGGCGCACGAAACATCTGCCCCGGAGTGGGTGCCTGTCCATTCATCAAGAACAGATCGCGGGCGTGGCCGGACAGGTTGTCCGTCGCCTTGGTCCAGTCGGATGCAACCCGTTCGGCGACGGGTACGCCTGTTTCTGCGTAGTGGATTGTGGGTGCGAGAGACGCTTTTAGTCCCAGTTTACCGAAATCTTTTGAGAGCCTGCAAAAGGCGTCAATGGCCCCCGGAACGCTGACCGCATCGGCTGAGTAAGGAGCGATCACCGGCCCTTTGGCGCGCAGTGCCTCGGCGTCGATCCCCGCCGGGGCCCGTCCTGATCCGTTGAGCGCCACCACCCGGTCTTCGCCCGGCGGTGTGAGCAGCACAAAGCAATCCCCGCCGATGCCTGTCATCTGTGGCTCACAAATTCCCAGCAGCACGGCCCCTGCGATGGCCGCATCAACCGCGTTTCCACCGGATTCCAGCATTTGCACGGCCACCTTTGCGGCCAGCGGGTGCGATGTCGCACACATGCCGTTGGTTGCGTAAACCGCCGAGCGGCCGGGTTTGTGGAAATCGCGCATTGTCAGTCCCTTCGTCGTGTTGGCCAGAAAGTAGCTGCATCACGGTCAGGAGCAATGGTTAACTGTGGGGATGTTTGCCCCGGTGCCGCCCGCATGGGTGGGGGCTATGAACAGGCAGCACCGGAATCAGCCATAAGGCCATGATGTTGGTATGCCGGTGGAACAGGGCGCAACCGTGATCGGATTACGGCGGTTTGAGGGCTTTTCCTTTTGGACGCGCCGCCATAGCCTTGGCCCCGATCAAAGGGAGAACTGAAATGCGACAGGTTGTCATCACAGGTGCAGCGCGCACACCGATGGGCGGGTTTCAAGGCGTTTTTGCGGATGTTGATGCACCCACCTTGGGCGGTGCCGCGATCAAGGCCGCCATGGCGGGTGCCGGTGTGTCGACCGTCGATGAGCTGCTGATGGGCTGTGTTTTGCCCGCTGGCATTGGGCAGGCCCCGGCCCGGCAGGCTGGATTTCTGGCCGGTCTGGGTGAAGACGTTCCTGCCACAACCCTGAACAAGATGTGCGGATCGGGCATGAAGGCCGCAATGATGGCGTTTGATCAGATCGCCCTGGGTGATGCTGATGTGATGGTGGCCGGCGGCATGGAGAGCATGACAAATGCCCCCTATCTGATGCCAAAGATGCGCGGTGGCGCCCGGATTGGTCATCAGACCGTGCAGGACAGTATGTTTCTGGACGGGTTGGAGGACGCCTATGACAAAGGCCGTCTGATGGGCACCTTTGCGGAAGATTGTGCCGAGAAATTCCAGTTCACCCGCGAGGCACAGGATCAATACGCAATTGCGTCCCTGTCAAATGCGCTGGATGCCGAACGGTCGGGCGCCTTTGATGCGGAGATCACGCCAGTGACGGTGCATGCCCGGACGGGCGAAGAGATGATCACCCGCGATGAGCAACCCGGTAAGGCGCGGCCTGAAAAGATCCCAACGCTGCGCCCGGCTTTTCGCAAGGATGGCACCGTGACTGCCGCGAATGCATCAAGTATCTCGGACGGGGCAGCCGCGCTGGTGCTGGCCGAGGACGGAGCCGCAGGTGCCCGCGCGCGCATTCTGGGCCATGCCAGTCATGCCCAGGCCCCCGGGTGGTTTACCACGGCCCCTGTGCCTGCCGCGCAGAAGTTGTTGGCAAAGATCGGTTGGTCCGTGGATGATGTGGACCTGTGGGAGGTGAACGAGGCGTTTGCCGTGGTGCCCATGGCCTTCATGCACGAAATGGGGATTAGCCGCGACAAGGTGAATGTGAACGGCGGGGCCTGCGCCCTTGGTCATCCGATTGGCGCGTCGGGGACCCGGATCATTGTAACCTTGTTGAACGCGCTGGAAACCCGCGAGTTGAAGCGTGGGGTGGCGGCGATTTGCATTGGCGGGGGCGAAGGCACTGCAATCGCGATTGAGCGGGTTTAGTATGCGGATGCGCCCATACATATGAAATGCAGCGTCACAGGCCATCATTGAGTGCCACACCAATGTCGCCTGTGCGGACAAAGCTGACGTAAGAAATTCTAACTGTAACGTCAGCTTGGAGATTCTTCGGGCGTCATTAGATTTTTTTCTCTAACAGTCGAGTTAATTCCAGCACCGACGGCGTCGTTCGTGACCACACAAGATCGAACCCAAGTTTGAAGTCAGGTGCATGAGAACGGATAATGACCCCAGGGAAAGTCATGCCATCAGGCAGAGGCGCATGGCCGATGCCGACACCGCCAGCAACCAACGCCAATAGGTCAGCGGTATTCGCAATCTCAGCTACAGGTTGCGGTTCGAACCCATGGGCCTTGCAATAGGCACGATAATTTTCACGAAGGACTGGTTGCTTCGCAGCCGACGGAAGGATCATGTCTGCATCGTTGAGATCATCGACCGATATCTCTGCTTTGTCGCTGAGTGCGTGACCCTCGGGAAGAACGATTTTCATCTCGACGTCAAATACGTGTTGTCTCTGAAGTCCAGCTGCTATAGCGCGATCCCAGGCGATGGCCGCATCGACTGAGCCATCTGAAACCGCGCGCCCCAGTGTTACCTCGTCGAGTTCCTGGATGTCGATCTGTGCAACCGGGTTACGGGCCTTGAACTGCCGAATGATCTCTCCCAACTTCGGTTGTGCCGCGCCAATTGTTAGGCCGAGCTTTAGGCTCTCGATCCCTTCGTAGGTTGAGGATCGCGCCGCACGAACTGCAACATCAGCATGATGCAGCGCAGCCTTGGCAGAAGCCAGGAATGCCTTTCCGGCATGCGTGAGTTCAACCCGCCGCGACGTCCGCTCTACAAGTGTCGTGCCAACCTCGTCCTCAATATCTTTGATCGCTTTCGAAATCACTGGTTGGGCGGTGTGCAACCGATGCGCTGTACGTCCAAAATGCAGCTCTTCGGCCAAAGCCTCGAATATCCGCATCTGCCGAAGGTCGATCCTGAGCATCTCTATCTATCACTCATTTGCTATGATTACATTGTATTTTACGATTGGTTATTAGATAGCTCTGATCCATCTGTTTGTCCAACACACCAGTGCATGAGGACAAACATGAACGATCTTTCACCCGATGCCGAACTGAAGCCATCGCAGGATGCGGAGCCCGTAACACGGGGCCGCGTCCACTTCCCGTCAATCCCCGATCACTGGGTTCCGGTGGCGTTTTCGCGCGATCTTAAAAGGAAGCCCCATGGCATTTATGTCGATGACGTTCCGGTCGTACTGTGGCGCGTAGGTGCCGAGGTGAAAGCGCTGGTCGATCAATGCCCTCATCGCTCGGTGAAGCTCTCTGTCGGGAAGGTCACAGACGACGGTAACATTCAATGCGCCTTCCACGCCTGGCGATTCGGCGGAGATGGAATCTGCAAGGCGATCCCTTTGGTCACCGGGTCCGAGCGTCCGAACAAGGTCCGCGCGGGGCGGCTTGCGACGCAAGAAGTCGGGGGCCTGATTTGGCTTTTCACACGCGTTCTCGACGCTGACGAACCCCCCCCACCGATGCAGGACCTTCCTGTCTCGATGACCGAGGAAGGCTGGTCGGGCGACATGATCGTCCGCGAGTGGCAGGCACATTGGTCGCGTGCGATCCAAACCATGCTTGATGTGGCGCATATCCCGTTCGTACATGCCAAAACCATCGGCGCGGGCCTGGGCCGGAACATCGGCAAGGTGTCCGAGGCCGAGCTGAAGCTTGATCTGCACCAGCAAGATGACGGCTCCTACGAGATGGACTGGGGGCTGGAAGACACGAAATCTGATGGCAAATCGGACATGGGCTGGCTCGCCTTCCTGCCGCCGAATGGCATGAGCCTGAAAGTGCCGATGAAAGGCACGACCAAGTTCAAGGGCCAGAAGGTACCGAAGGAGTGGTATCTCCATATTTTCTGCACGCCGACCAAGGCGAGCCGCTCGAACCAGATCATCGTTCCTCGGCGGAACTTCGGCGGGCGGAACCCGATCTGGAAAGCCGCGGATGCGCTCAACATCGTGGTGCTAAATGAGGACAAACGCAACGTTGAGACCGCTTGGCCAAGCCGCGTTCCTCGTCCCGCCTCAGAGGTTTCGATGCCCACGGATGCGTCAACCATCGCTTTTCAAAGATACCACTGGAACACCTTCGTCAAACCATCTCTTTCGAGCAATGACGACAACACTATGGAGGCAGCGAAATGAGCGCTACAGTTTTTGGAATGCCCGGTTGTGATACCGTCAAGAAGGGTACGGATTGGCTGGAGGCTCAGGGCGAGACCTTTGAGCGCATCGACTTTCCGAAAGTAGACGGACTCGAAAACCGTTTGAAGGCGTGGATCGAAAAAGCCGGTCTGACGAGTGTGCTCAACACCAGGGCGATCGTGTTCAAGAAACTCGAGGCTGTCGAACAGGCGCGCCTCAAGGAAGATGCGGCGGCAGCGGCGACCGCAGTGGCTGAAAACCCTTATCTGATCAAACGTCCTTTACTGGTCACGGATACGACCGTCGTCCCTGGCTTCAATGCCGTAACATGGGAAGCCGCCCTGAAATGAGCGATACGAAGTCTCCAAAAATCACTGCCAAATCGTTCGAGCTTCTGGACGGGCTGGCAAACGACAACAGCAAAGACTGGTTCGATGAGCATCGGGACGAGGTGAAAGCCTGGTTGCTCGCGCCCTTCGCAGCCATGCTGCACGACGTTTCCGCCCGCCTCGCGGATTCCGATCTCCGGGTGAAAGGCAGTTCTGACACCATGTTCCGCATGAACCGCGACGTACGCTTCTCGAAAGACAAGCGCCCGTATCGCGAAAGTGTAGCCGGTCTTCTCACGCCCTCCGGCACCAAGAAGGAGATGGAGGGCGTCGTCTACGTGGAGCTTGGGAGCGACGGCGGTTGGGTCGGCGGCGGATATTACAAGCTGCCGACGACAGAGTTGAACGTCATCCGCGACCGGATCGTCTGGTCGCAGGACGACTGGGCCGCAACGAAGGCGGAGATCGAAAAACGCGGCGGTGCGCTTTCGCGTGAGGACAGCCTGAAAGGCATGCCGCGCGGCTACGAAGAGCACGATGAGAGCGACATCGCGGATGATCTGCGCCTCAAGAGTCTGCTCGTTCGGGGCGATATTCCGAAATCAGCCTGGCTCGATGATACTATCGGCGAACGTGTGGCTGAAATCGCTCTCGCCATCGCGCCCCTTATTGAGTTCGGCCAGAGGGCCAAGAAGTAAATTTGAAATGCCTTAACCCAAGAAGCAGACCTTCGCGCGCACCGCAGCATTTGTCTCTTTGGGCTCAAACCGGTCATCTGATGGTTTCAGTCGGGTTCATGGGTCTCAAGAATGTGCTAGATGACCGCTCTGCGGACGAACCGGACTTTTGCATTTGCGGCTTTCGCTAACTCAGAAACTCTTTGCGGTTGCGCGGCCTCTCATTTGGTAGAATGACAAGTTCAATGGAAGCGGTCGTTAGTAGGCTGCGCCCTGACGTGGGCTGAGTGGTTCAGAACATATCTTGACTACTGTATCTTAAGCTAACCACTGTCAGATTTGATAGCTAACGGCATTCGATCAAAAGCGTGTGCGTACAAAACGGCATAAACTATTGGCGACGCGCCGTAGAGTGCCAAACTCTAACCTTCAACTATAGAAACGCAGTGGCTTCGGGCTCCTCTTTGCCATTAAAAATATGATCAAATATCGTTTCGAAGAATAGTCGACTTTTCCGATCATCTGAAAAACCAAGAGAAGTAAAACCATTCAAAAAATCAGCCGTAACGCCATCATTCTCAATCCAGAGTTCCATCTCAATGCGAAGCTCACGAAGATCATCGTCGGGTAACTGCGCTAAGTCTTCGGCGAGCAAGTCCGGTGAATACGCATTTGCATTGAAATACGATAACACCGATGGAATATGCTGCGTTGGTAAGACTTGTTTTTTCATATGGGCCTCTTCACGGGTTTGGGTACATGGTGACGAGTTTTGCAACACCATTTTCTTTGCGAAAAATTGCGATCACCTCGCTGCCCGGGCCAAAAACAGTTGGCGTTCCATCGCGCGCATAGCCCTTAATTAAAGGCTGAAAATTTGGTCCAAAAATTTCGGACAACGGCATTTTTATAGGTTCCTGTATTTTGACACCACTTAGAAAGCTCTTGTATTGCCCGCTCTCTACCAGCTTATCATACGCAATCACATAATCCGCCGGAGTATTGAACTTTGTCGCGTGATCACCAATGACATGCTGTATCTTGCTATTCATCACGATTGGTAAATTGCCCTTACCTGGAACATTAATGCTGCGACCTCCAAAGTCAGGAGGAACCCCATGTGTGATCGGATCGTAGTCGACACCGTATTTTCGCCTAAACCCCACGGAATCGACCGGACTATTTGTCATTGGGTCAAGACCGCGCAATGAGCGATCAAGCAACTGCCGGTCTGTAACGTCGCCTTCGTGTCGTTGTGGGCCGTGACCTTGCCGAATGAGATCATCAAGACGGGTCCGCCAGTAGCGCGACGAACGCATCAAGCGTTGCGTGTTGCTGACGATGCCTGCTTTCGTTTCCACGATGACCTGCCGCAATTTTTTGGCCAGAGCACCGACTTTGTCGAATATTGGCTTCAGCTCGTCCATGAACGAAAGGATTTTGCCTACATGAGCAGACCCTTTTATCAATCCCCGGATTTTTGACGCGATAGATGCGCAGCGGGCGGCAAGTACCGTAGCGCCAGCCCCTGCACTGAGCGCTGCTATGAGTGTTGTCACCAACCAGATCAACAGCTCTGGGACGATGAAGCCGACCCCTTCGCCAAGAACTTTGGCCCAGAAATTTGGCGTCATCAACATGATGCAACGCATCGCCGTGTTAATCATCAGGCTAAGGACGTCTGAACTTCTGACCAATTCGATCATATCGCGCATCCAGTCGACGCCGTCAGCCAAGGCTTCTTTGATCATCAAGCCAAATTCACCGATCACGCCGGGCAAATCTTCCAGCCCGGTGAGGGCTTCAAGCTCGCGAATAATGCCGTCTATATCTGCCGTTAAGAAGGCCTTCATCAGATCAGTTAGATTCTCGAGAAAGTCTATAATGCTTGGTCCATCGTCAGCCCACCACTCTCCCAACGCACCAATTGCCTGCCGTCCAAGCTTGTTGAGATGCAGGCCGAGACCGACCATTCCCAGATAAAGTTCTGGATTGTTTTGATAATAGTTATCGATGGCTGCGGCCGAGCTTTTTAGAGCACCCCAGGCAGAACCCCAAAAGTCTTTCTCACCATCCCACCAGTCTGAGATGCCTTTCCCGACGCCATTGACAAAGTCACTGCCAACGCCACCCCAGCCCTCGGTTTGCCACTCATCCACATAAGGCTGAAACTTGGTTTTCATTGACACCTCAAATGTCCAAAGACTTGTGATGATCTCTCGCTGCAGTTGGAGAGCTTCATCAGCGGCAGATTGGATGTCTTGCGACGGGTTTGTCGTTACCGTTAACGCACCTGCAGCGTATGGCACCTCTCCGTAGGTCACACCTCCTAAGTCAGGACGTACATCGCCAACACCAGGTGTTGCATCTTGTAGACCCCGCGCCAGAGGTGCTTCAGTCGGCATGCCGTCCACCAACACGGCCCCAGTACTATCCGCCAACTGTATTTCTAGGTCTGTTATTGGAGTCTTCATCGGGTCGTCATAGAAGAATTGCACTTGCACTGGCCGCGCGCAGGTCTGGCAAACACTGCCCATTTCTCCGGCGTTGGCCATACCACTATGTTCTGATCGCGCTGTAACCTCGCCCGGTGTGAGTGTCGCCATCTTATGCAGTTTCCTTCGGCGTTCCAAATTGAGCCATACGGTCCTTGAGCGCCCTCATTCGCGAGGCCTCGCAGCCCTTCATTTCACAAATCCTCTGCAATCGGCCGTCTGGGTCTTTTGTTTCAAACTCTGGGCCAAAGAACGTCTCCCACGCGGCGATAACATGCAGATTCTCTCGGCGCTTAAATCCGCGGTGCATAAACCTTATGACGCATGGTCGTAAAAGCCGAACCATCGTTTCCACAGTGTACGATTTAAGATTGGCGTCAAAATCACGTTTTAGGAGTGTCGCCATTTTCCGGAGCTCCTTTTCGAAGGTCGCTTCCTTGAATGGCAGCAGCTCGGCTGGTGTAAGAACAACGGGTCCAAGCGGTTCGTTCGACCGTGCCGTACCATCATTCAACGGCTTGAAAATACGGGCTATCTTTCCTGCCTGCTGCTCAACAACGATGCTTGTGATCAAACCACGGCCAAACCATTGGGCTGATCGAACGGAATGCTGTGCAATGGTCTCAAGATAAACCGACGCTATGGTCGGGTCCCAGAACCGGAAAAAGACCCATCGACCGTCCTCTTCCATTTTGAGTTTTGTGAACTTTCGGAAGTGTCGCTTTATGCTATCTAGCGGTGCTACCGACTTTATGAAAATACCGGTACCACGGCCCCAGTGTTTCTTGAAGAAATCGCGATGAAACGCGGTAGGTTCTTCCAGTATCAAAGTCATGTCGATCAAGTAGGGTGCGACTTCCATCTGATCTTCGGCGGCTTCCCCATTGAATAAACAAGCGGTGGGCAGACCTATGACGTCCAGATCAAATAATCCAGTTGCGTTTGTGCGCAGCGTCGCATCAACGAATAAGTACGTCCTTTCACGCTCATCGCAATCATCTTGTTTCTGAAACAGCATGTCGAACAACTCAGGCGGCACCCAGGCCCCATCATCTTGATCATTTTGCAGCATGGAAACCGTCACAAGCTCGCTATTGCTGACCTTGCCACCAGAGCCATTCGGAGCTTGCTGGTGATTCGGTCTAAGCGACCAGGGGTCGTCAGGATCAACACCATCGTTCAAAGTAGAAAACCTATTTTCTATCGGTTAGTTATGTCACCTGTGGATATAACAGGCGGACTAGTTACAACCCTGAGCATCTAGTTGTCTAGTACGAAATTCGCTGGCAACATAACATCAGGTGACTGCGTGTTGATCGAGAGCACGAAGCTGAACGGTATCTTTTCGCCAACCTGGAAGCTAACAATTTTGCCCGAAACCCAGACTATAAACTCTACCGCGTCGACAAAGTGCTACCATGGAATACGGCTGCGTATGGGGGTCAGATCAGCGCAGCACCTTTATGTAGCATTGGAGCTAATGCCGAACGGTTCGACTTGTATGCAATTTGGCAAAGGCAGCTTTATTCCGCGATCTGATCTTTGCTGTGGCATACATGAATGGCCGGTTTTCATGTCGTGGTGAGACACCCGGATTTGAGCAATCACTGCGTAAGTCATGCTGCGAGCGCAAGCAGCACAAAAAACGAATTCACAGAATGGGCTCAAAGCCGCCATCTGCGCAGCTTCCCATATTGATCACATTGCACTCAAAAGGGCGAGGAGGCGCTTTCTTTTCGGGCCGTGTTTTTTCTATCCTAGAGCCGCCGCTGGCCGAATATGCCCCGTGGTGATCCCGCGCCAGTTGGTCACGGGCGGCACCATGCGGGCGATGGTGGCCGGGTGATCCGCGCTCAGCACCCCCAGTTTGACCAGAATGGCCGCTATCGCGCATTCGCTGGCGCGTGTGGCCCCGTCGGTGATCTTGAGCGCTATGCCAAGCCGCTTTTCCGGGATGATGGCGATGAACACGCCCTCAGCCCCGGTTTTGATCGCGACCTTGTGGTTCATGGCCCGCATCAGGTCGGTGCAGGCACGGGTTTCACCGGCGACCAGTTCTGGATAGGTCGCCATGGCCTGGACCAGTTTGGTCGCCGCTGTGCTACGCGTGTCGGACCGATCCTGCGCGCTGGCAAAGAACGCCATCGCACGTGCCAGCCCGTGAACCGTGCACGCGTGGTTTGGGGCGGAACAGCCGTCAATGCCGAACATCGGGCTGGTTTCTTGCGTGACCTCTTCGAACGCGGCTTTGCAAGCCTGCTGCACGGGGTGGTCGATCAATTCATAGTCCGGCCCGGCCCCAAGATGTTTGGTCAGCGTCAGAAAGCCCGCGTGTTTGCCCGAACAGTTGTTGTGGATCTGGCAGGGTTCTTCATGTGCACGGATCAGGCCATAGCGCGCATCGCGGTCTTTGGGCATTTGCGGACCGCAGCGGAATGCTTCATCGGTCAAGCCCAGGTCTTGCATCCACGCGCCGACCCGGTCGGTATGAATGGCCGCCCCATTGTGCGATGCGCAGGCGAGTGCCAATTGTTCGCCAGTCAGATGGGCCCCTGCCCCGCTTTCCAATAGCGGCAGTGCCTGCACCATTTTGCACGATGAACGTGGATAGATCAGCGCGGTTGGATCGCCCCACGCCTGCACAATCTGGCCGGTATCATCGCAGATCACCGCATGCCCGCGATGCAGGCATTCCAATAGATCGCCGCGCCAGACTTCTACCAGATCAACAGGATTTGCCATTCTTTTGCCTTTTTGGGTTGTATAGGTCGTTACGCAAGTACCCCGCATTGTTTGGGGCTTTCCCATGAGGGCGGTTTTTTGCTACCATCATGGGTATCGAGTTGAAACACGTCCCGCCAGCCGAAAAGGTGCCGTCAGATGCACCTCGGTCATAACGAGACATCCAGAGGCAAGGACAGCTTGGAGGCTGTGACATGATTTTGAATATTTCCAAAGGTCTGGCGGTTGCTGCTGCCTGTGTGTTGGCCGGTATGGTCGCCGCACAGGAAGAAAGCGAAAACCGCGTATCTGTGAACACGGATTGGAACGTGTTCGTGGAAAGCGACCCCAATGAATGCTGGGCGGTATCCGCCCCGGTGGAAACGCTGAACACCCGTGACGGCAATACTGTAACGGTGCGTCGCGGTGATATCCGTCTGATCGTTTTTTATCGCCCCGCCGATGATGTCAGTGGTCAGGTGATGTTTGCTGGCGGGTATCCCTTTGCCAGCGGATCGACCGTATCCATGAAAGTGGGTGATACCACATTCGAGATGTTTACCGAAAACGAAACCGCATGGCCCGCTACCCCAGAGGATGACGCAAGGTTTGTTGCCGCCATGAAGCGCGGATCAAATGCGATTGTGACTGGCCGGTCCGGTCGTGGGACCCAGACACAGGATACGTTCAGTCTGCTGGGCTTTACCGCCGCGGTTGAAGAAGCCGCGAGCCGTTGTTCCGGCTGACGCGGTGTTTCATTGATGATTGGGGGCCGGTTTTCTTGTGGAAACCGGCCCTTTCTCTTATATGGCGAGCTTGACCCCTGATCCGGAGCATTCCCATGGACGCCAAGGCCCCGATTACCCAAGACGTGCTGACCATTCCGCGCAAGCTGCCGGAGGGGCCGCAGAACCTTGTGGGTATGACCCGCGAGGCCATGCGCGATGCCTTGATCGCCATTGGAACACCGGAAAAGCAGGCCAAGATGCGCGTTGGCCAGATCTGGCAGTGGATCTATCATTGGGGTGTGCGCGATTTCGCGGATATGACCAACCTTTCCAAAGATTATCGCGCGATGCTGGCTGACACCTTTGTCGTGGCCGTGCCCGAGGTCGTGACGCGCCAAGTGTCCGAGGATGGCACCCGCAAATATCTGGTGCGCATTGCGGGCGGTCATGAGGTTGAGGTGGTGTACATCCCAGAGACGGATCGTGGTACGCTTTGCATTTCGTCCCAGGTCGGTTGCACGCTGACCTGTTCGTTTTGCCATACCGGCACGCAGAAACTCGTCCGTAATCTGACCGCCGCCGAAATCATCGGGCAGGTCATGGTCGCCCGCGATGATCTGGGCGAATGGCCCGAACATGGTACGCGCAGTGATGGCCCTCGCCTGCTGTCCAACATTGTCCTGATGGGCATGGGTGAGCCACTTTATAATTTTGAAAACGTCCGCGACGCGATGAAGATCGCGATGGATCCGGATGGCATCCAGCTGTCGCGCCGCCGGATTACGCTGTCGACATCCGGTGTTGTCCCCGAAATGGCCCGCACCGCCCAAGAGATTGGTTGCCAATTGGCGATTTCATTTCATGCCACCACGGATGAGGTGCGCGACAAGCTGGTCCCGATCAACAAGCGCTGGCCATTGGTGGATCTGCTGGAGGCGCTGCGCAGCTATCCCAAAGTGTCAAATTCGGAACGGATTACGTTTGAATATGTGATGCTGGATGGTGTGAATGATAGCGATGCCGATGCGCATCGTCTTCTCAAACTGATCGACGGCATCCCGGCCAAGATCAACTTGATCCCGTTCAACGAATGGCCCGGCGCGCCCTATAAACGGTCGTCGAACAATCGTATCCGCGCCTTTGCCGATATTATTCATCGGGGTGGGTATTCTTCCCCCGTCCGCAAGCCGCGGGGCGAGGATATTATGGCCGCCTGCGGCCAGTTGAAATCAGCAACCGAGCGGGCCCGCAAATCGCGGGCGCAGATTGCCGCAGAAACTGGCTTGTAGTTAACGCCATCTTCACCCTGTTTCGGCGATATCTTGCCTATGAAACAGTACACACTTGGTTTACCCCCCGAACTCGTCGACGCGTTGGAGCATCTTGCCGGACGCGATGAAAAAGCAATTGGCGACATCCTGCGGGATGCGTTGCGCAATGATCTGCGCCGCCGGACACGCGCCCGTACGGACCGTGTTTCGCGCATCTTGGCCCCTTTGCGGGCGCAATTGGCTGATGATCTTGCAGATGCGTCAGACTGGTATGATCTGCAACACCGGCTTCAGGCCCATGGCTATCAGTTTGTCCGCTGCGGCGGCGGGTTAAGTCTGCGGGATACTGATGGACAGCATGTTTGCAACGCGTCAGAGATTGGTCATGGCCACGCCCAATTGACCCGTCGATTTGGCAGATCAATTCCGCAAGCATCGCAGGTGATGGCGCTGACCGGATAAGCAGGTCATGCACAGGTGGCGCTGTGCAGATCGCGCAATGTGAAATTGGGCGCGACTTTGGGGTCGCTTGGCGTAAAAACCACGGTTTTTGGCGCGCCGGGCAAAAGCGTGAAACCGTTGGTGCTGAACCGGCCGGGGGTATCTGCCTCGACCGCTACAAATAGCGCGAGCTTGTCGGCGATTACTTTGATGGTTCCGTCCCCGGACGCCTGATAAGATAGGCGCGGCGGTTGCAGGTCGTAGTGTTTGAAGGGGTGTGGCGCGTGAAAATCCGCCCGTTCCAGCCCGTCCGGCCCGGTCCAACGGAAGTACAGGATTTCCTGATCGTGCAGCGTCGGCGACGCGATATTCATGGCAGTGACCGCCGTGTCACCCGCGGTGACTTGGGCAGTGCCCAGCGGGCGCGTCGTGCCATCCATAGAAACGGCTTGCGCTTTGATCTGTAACGAAACGGGATTTGCGGTGTCATTAACTGCGCGCAGGTTGATCGTGTCACCGTTGGGGATGGCAGTGACAAGGACAGGGGCGTAGAATTCCTTTGCCATATGATGCAGTAGCTTCCATTCGCCGCGATGGTTGAGGGAGGACCAGCTACAAACGGGCCATGTGTCGTTGAGTTGCCAGATCAATGCGCCCATGCAATGGGGTCTGAGACTACGCCATTGGGTCACTGCCGTTTTGATGGCAAGCCCTTGTTGGACTTGGGACAGATACACAAAATTCTCGAATTTTGTGGGCCAGCGGAAATAGCGGAACATGGTTTCGGCGATGCGGGCATTGCCGCCTGAGTTCTTTTGATGCGCTTCCAATATGGGGGCTGCGATGTTGTGGTCTTTTGGTCCGGCAAAGCGGTCGATAACATGCATCGACGGGTAGCTTTGGAAGCCGAATTCAGAACAGAAACGCGGTGCCACATCGCGGTAGTGATCAAAATCACGTCCCTCGTGCCAGACGGACCAGAAATGCATATCGCCTGATTTGTCGTCATGCCAGGCATCGCCAAAATTGAGCGGACCCTGCGAAGGTGAGGATGGCCACCAATTGGCGCAGGGGTCGGTTTGCCTTAGCGCGCTTTCGATGCAGCGGTTGAGCCGGTCATAATTCACCAGATAGCGGTCGCGGTTGGCGCGGGTTTCTTCGAACCATGTCAGCGCGCCAATCAATTCGTTGTCGCCACACCACAACACGATGCTGGCGTGGTGGTGAATACGCGCAACGTTATCAACGACTTCGGCGCGCACTTCGTTCAGATAAGCATCGTCTGACGGATAAATGTTGCAGGCAAACATGAAGTCCTGCCAGACCATCAACCCCAGTTCATCACACAGCTCATAGAACCACGTATCTTCGTATCGCCCACCGCCCCAGACGCGGATCATGTTCATGTTGGCATCAACGGCAGATTGCAAGAGATGGCGGGTTTTTGCGGGGGTGATCCGGCCCGCGAGCGCGTCAGCAGGAACCCAGTTTGCGCCCTTTGCAAAGATATCCCGGTCGTTGATGCGGAACTTGAAACCAAGGCCTGCGGCGTCTGGTTCGGTGATCAGTTCCGCCTTGCGCAGACCGATCTGCCGCGTGGCCGTTGCCTTGGCGACGGTTACCTGAAGGTCGTAGAGCGGTTGATCGCCCTGCCCCGCAGGCCACCACAATTGCGGGTCTGCAATGTATACAGAAAGCATGCAGAAACCATGCGCACATTGCGTGCGGACGGTTTGCCCGGCGATTGTGGCTGTGACCGCACCCTCGTAGTTTGACACATGAACGGTGATGCCAAGTGTGACCCCGTCACCCGCATGGTCCTGCGTGATCGCCAGCCGGTCGATCCGGGGGGCGTTTGCATCTTCGATCCGCATGTCCCCGTAGATGCCAAACGGGGCCAGTGCGATGTTCCAATCCCAACCATAATCGCATTGCGGTTTGCGCAACATATTCACATTGGGGATTGGACTATTGCTGGTTTGATAAGGCAGGTCGAACGGATGCGCGGCCTGTTTTTCGGCAGCCACCCGGATCGACGAATGGAAGGTCACACTGATCTGGTTCGTGCCTATGCAAGCCGCATCCTTCAGGTTCACCCGGTAACTGCGGAACGCGTTTTCGCAGGTCAGCACCACTTGCCCGTTCACACGCACCGTGACGGTGGTATCGACGCCAGAAATGACCAAATCGACATCCGTTTCGCGCAATTCAAAGGTGCGGGTCGCGGTCCAGTCGCGTTCCGCGATCCAGCGAAGTTCATATTCATTGCGCCCCCAGTAGGGATCGGGGATCAGACCAGCCTGATGCAACGCCGTGATCCCGTCGGTTGGCAGGTGCATCGCGCATGTATAGGCGCCACTGTCGTCGGACAGCACCCACTGTCCCGCCAGCGTGATTGCAGCAGGTGGTTTTGTTGTGTTCATTGTCTCTGATCTTTGATTTCTAAATCGTTATAGTAAACCCTATATCGATTTAAATTGGCTTGGCAAAATGTATTGAGACAGTGCTATCAATGGCCCTGCCCTGCATGACAAAGGAGAGCCAACCGCATGTCGCATTCCAAAGACAGCCCCCGGACTGCGGCCACGTTCACGTCTGACGGCAAGCCGACCCTGAAAACAATTGCCCAGATCAGTGGACTGGCGGTTCCAACGGTGTCGCGCGCACTGAATGATGCCCCAGATATCGGCACTAAAACAAAGACGCTGATCCGCAAGATCGCCAATGACATCGGGTATGTGCCCAACCGTGCGGGTGTGCGCCTGCGGACGGGCCGTACCAATGTCATCAGTCTGGTCATGCCCACCCAGCATGATTTGATGAGCCATGGCGCGCGCCTGATTGCATCTGTGGCCAGCGGGTTGCGCCATTCGCCGTTTCACCTGATCGTCACACCGTTTTTCCCCGATCAGGACCCTATGGAACCCGTTCGCTATATTGTGGAAACCGGATCAGCGGATGCGGTGATCTTGAACCAGATCCAACCGCAGGACCCCCGTGTCGCTTATCTGATGGAACGGGGGTTTCCCTTTGCAACGCATGGCCGCACCGAATGGGCGGACCGCCACCCGTATTATGATTATGATAACGGTGCCTTTGGCCGTCTGGCTGCAACGCAACTGGCAGAGCGTGGCCGCAAGCATATCCTGCTGATTGCCCCGCCCCGGGCCCATAATTATGCGCAGCAAATGATGGCCGGCGTACGCGATGCATGCGCTGCGCGTGGTGTGACCCTGACCATTCCCGATACCGTCACCAGCGATAGCGACACCAACGCGGTGATCGACTACATCCGCGCCGCCCTTGGGGCCACGCCGCAGATTGATGCAGTGATTACGGCATCAACAGCGTCTGCGATGGCGGCGGTTGCGGCGTTGGAGCAGACGGGTGCCACTGTGGGTCAGCAAATTGATGTGTTTGCCAAGGAAGCGGTACCGTTCCTGAAACTTTTCCGCGCCGATATTCTGACCATGTCAGAGCAAGTGGGCGCAGCGGGGGAGTTTCTGGCAAAGGCCGCTATTCAGGCCATTCGCAAACCTGACGATCCGCCGATGCAAGGGCTAGAAGTGCCGTCAGATGCAGATGGTCCAGATAGCGCCATATAAGCGGCGGTGTTCTGGGTTCATCGCCCGGGGATCGCCCCGCGTTTTTCACCTTTGCCTTCCCAATTATCCAAGGCCTCGACCGCCTCTTCTGCGGTTTCGACGAACCGGAAAAGCGCCAGATCATCGGTTGAGATCGTGCCTGCATCAGCGAGCGCATCCCAATTGATGATCTTTTCCCAGAACGCCTGCCCGAAGAGCAGGAACGGCACACGCGCCATGCGCCCGGTCTGGATCAGGGTCAGTGCCTCGAACATCTCGTCCAGTGTTCCGAACCCGCCCGGAAAAACACAGATGGCTGAGGCGCGCATCAGGAAATGCATCTTACGGATGCCGAAATAGTGGAAGTTAAAGCAAAGGTCCGGGGTGACGTATTCGTTGGGCGCCTGTTCGTGAGGCAGCACGATGTTCAGCCCGATGGATTTGCCGCCCGCGTCCATGGCACCACGATTGCCCGCCTCCATCACGCCAGGGCCACCGCCGGTTACGACGACATCGTCCGTTCCGCCCGATTGCAGCGACCGGGCGGTCATCATCTGGGCAAAGCGTCTTGCCTCTTCATAGTATTTTGTCAGATCGGCGAGCGTTTTGGTCCGCGCCTTGTCTTTGTTGACCGGATCGGGAATGCGTGCGCCGCCGAAAAGAACGATGGTGGAGTTGATCCCCGCCTCATTCATCAAGAGTTCGGGCTTGAGCAATTCCAGTTGCAGGCGCACAGGCCGCAATTCTTCGCGGCACATGAAGTCTTCGTCAGCGAAGGCCAGCTTGTAGGACGGCGCACGGGTCTGAGCGGTATCCACGGCATGGGTCGCGGCCTCGCGGTCCTGATGGCTGTCACGGAAAGGGTGGCGTCGGTCGTCTTTCATGTACTGGTCCTCGAATGCGTTGTGGTCAACGTTGCCGCTTGTGCGCAAAGATGCAATGGAATTGCGGGTCATACCGCGACAAAGCAAGGAAGGGAAATGCCATGTTGTTGAATACATCTGTGTGTGACTTTGGCTGGCCCGCGCCGGATTTCGATCTGGCGACCCCGGACGGTGTGCGGCACACCCGCGGTGAGGTGATGGGCGAAAAGGGGCTGTTGGTTGTCTTTATGTGCAACCATTGCCCCTATGTTGTTTCGGTCATTGATCGGGTGGTGGCTGACATCGCGGCCTTGCAGGCAGACGGGATCGGCGTGGCCTGTATCATGTCGAATGATTACGCCGATTATCCGGCCGATAGCCCCACCAATATGGCCCGATTTGCGGCTGAGCATGGGCTGACAGCTCCCTACCTGGTGGATGAGGATCAGTCCGTCGGTCAGGCCTATGGTGCTGTGTGCACGCCGGATTTCTTTGGGTTCAATGCGGCGGGTGAATTGCAATATCGCGGTCGTTTGGACGATGCCGGGATGATCGCCCCGAAAACCCGTGTGGCGGAACTGTTGAACGCGATGAAGATGGTCGCCGAAACAGGGCGCGGCCCGCAGGTACAGACCCCATCGATGGGCTGTTCGATCAAGTGGCGTTGATTGATTGACGTCAGGTCGCTAGAAGCCCCTGAAACTGAATTGATCGGAGAGCCCTATGTCCAATGCTGCCCTTGAGACCGCCGTCGAAGCTGCCTGGGAGGTGCGCGATACGGTGACACCTGCGACAACGGGCGAGACACGTGAGGCGATCGAAGATACGCTGAATGCGCTTGATAGCGGGTCGCTCCGTGTGGCGCAGAAGATGGATGATGGGTCATGGCATGTGAACCAATGGGCCAAGAAGGCCGTGCTGCTGTCGTTCCGTCTGAACGATATGGAGCCGATTTCCGGCGGCAATGGCGGGTCCACATGGTGGGACAAGGTGCCATCGAAGTTTGACGGCTGGGGTGACAATCAGTGGCGCGAGGCGGGGTTCCGGGCTGTGCCCGGGTCGATTGTGCGTCGTTCCGCATTCATTGGTAAAGGCGTTGTATTGATGCCGTCCTTTGTGAACCTTGGGGCTTATGTCGATGAAGGGTCGATGGTCGATGGCTGGGCCACGGTCGGGTCCTGCGCGCAGATCGGCAAGAACGTGCACCTGTCTGGTGGCGTTGGCATTGGCGGCGTTTTGGAACCGATGCAGGCAGGGCCTACCATCATCGAGGATAACTGCTTTATCGGCGCCCGATCCGAAGTTGTTGAAGGCTGTATTGTCCGCGAAGGTTCTGTGCTGGGCATGGGCGTGTTCATCGGCCAATCCACCAAGATTGTGGACCGTGATACCGGCGAAGTCATGTATGGCGAAGTGCCCCCTTATTCGGTGGTGGTCGCAGGTTCGATGCCATCGAAAAACAATGTCAATCTGTATTGCGCCGTGATCGTGAAGCGGGTGGACGAGAAGACCCGTTCAAAGACGGGCATCAACGAATTGTTGCGCGACTGATATGATACTGTCGCGCGTCATGGCGTCCCGGCGCATTAGGTCAGGCACAAGACCGTCTCTCATGGGCGCGTGGGGCTGGGTGTTGGTTGATATGACCGTCGTTTTTGTCAATCTGGGCCTGATGTATCCTGCGATCGATCAGCGCGTTGCCAGCGGACAGATGGGGGAATGGGTGTTCATAGTGCTATATCTGTTCCTACCGCTTTGGGTCCTGAGCGGCGGCATCATATGGGCGCGTAAATCGCGGACGCTAGCGACATGATCATCAGCCGCATCTTGGCACGCAGGCGTATTGCGGCGGGCGTGCGCCCGTCCTTCAAGGCTGCATGGCTGCCGGTGGCGGCGGATGTCATTATCATCGCTCTTATCCTCGCGACGCTTTTCCTGCCCGCCGTGACGCTGACCATCATCATGCAGTTAACGCTGTTTTGGCGGATATTGTTTTTGATGGTGGTGATCTACGCGCCCTTGCAGGTTGTCATTATCGTATCGACCATCTGGGCGGTCCGGTCGCGCTGGGAAGATAAGACCTAGCGCCCAAAGGCTGATTGCAGGGCGACGTTCGCCTCCCATCCTTTGGGTTGGGGGAAGGCCAGCTTGGCATCGCTTTGATACCGCAATTCCGGGAAGAGCGTGAAAAGCTCTTGCACTTGCGCGCGGTCCAACGCCGTGATCGCCATTTGCCCGGCGTAAAGGCTTTCGCAGGGCTGGCCATCTGCAAAGACGACCTCGTGCCGGTCACACATGAAGTGCACATAGGAGACCGTTTCAAGCTGTTCATCGACGTGAATGTCGCGCACGGCGGCGACAAGTGCCTTGGCGGTTACAAAGCATGTCGGCGCGCCAAGGTACAAATCGAAAGAGACGTCACTGATCAGGATGCGGTGTTGTGGTGAGACGTGCAAATCGCGGTGCGGCAGGTCTGATCCAAGTGCACCGGCTGGAATGCGGACAGGGCGCAGATGTGGCGCGGCTGCAAGGTCGGCGGCGTTCAATGTGCGTTGTGCAATCCACCTGACGGGCTGGGCCCCGTGCACAAGTGTATCGACGCATTGCCCGAGGACGAGGTCTTCTACATTGACCGGACCCTCCGGGGTTTGGATCTGAGTACCTGCCGTAAAGCAGATGATCGCGGTGCCGGGCGTCAGATCGCCATCAATGCGGTTTCCGTTGATGTCGAATTGAATGGATTGCCCGTTCGAGGCCGGAATGTTGACCGATGTGGCCCCCGCTGCGGGTGTGCCAGCATTCGCGGTAATCTCGGACGTGCCACCACCGATATCGTAAAAGCTAAGGACGGGATTGGGCAGGCTGTTATCGATCAGCGCAATCGCCTCTGCGTTGCCATTGCCACCATTGGGGTCGGTGGTGATCGTCTCAAACACGTAGACGTAATACCCCGTCGACGCATCGAAAGTTGGTGTAAGATCGGACAATGTGATGACATCGGACAACCGGCCATTCTGTTCATAGGTGGCGATCTGAAAATCACCCGCGCGCGCGAAATCCGCAGCACTGAGCGCGACCTCGACATATTCGTCGACATTTTCCGAAGTCGCGACTGAGTTTCGGTAGTGAATTTCCGAGATAAAGGCCATGGAGTGGGTCCCCCTCAGCACTAACCTAGGTTGTGCACCCCCTTTCGGCAACGCGTGTGGCGCGCATGTGGTGGTTTGAGCGGAACTTGGACGCGACATGCCTAGCCCTATTGGCAGAGATATTCCGTCTGATGCGGGGCTGGTGTTGCATGTGTGCCCATTGACACCGCCCGGTGTTCCTTTCATCCAAGGGCGTCTTTGCGCGGTGGTTTGGAATGGCTGAAAAAGTATCGAAACAGAAGGTCTATACCCTGTTGGTTGAGGTCGGTCGCAGCACGGGTGACGGGCTGCCCAAGGATGCCACGGGTGCCGCCTTGATGTGCTATGCCAGCGGCGTGGACGAGGCGGAGGCAGTGCGCGAAACGGTCGCCATCCTCAAACAGGCTGATATGGCCCCGCTGGATGTGTCGGGATATGGCACGCTGGACGAACGTCTTGTCGAAGGGCACGATATCTCGGATGAAGAAAAGGCGCTGATGCAGCGCGCGCTGGATGAAAACAGTGTGATCGTCGCGCAGATGACCCCGTTTTTTGACAAGGTCGAATAGCCCCGTCATTTGCGGGCCATGGCAGGTTGATCAATCGCGCGTCAACGGGCAGACATGATGCTATGGTGGGCCCTGACCCACAATCACCAAATAGCGAAAGTGTGGACCCTCATGCCCTTCACCCTTGCCACCTGGAACATCAACTCTGTCCGTCTGCGCGAAGATATCGTGGCTCGCCTGATGCGCGAAGAGGCCCCCGATGTGCTATGCCTGCAGGAATGCAAAAGCCCGGTCGATAAGATCCCGTTGGAGCAGTTTCAGGCGCTTGGCTATACCCACATGGTCGCCCGTGGCCAGAAAGGATATAACGGCGTCGCGATCTTTTCCAAAATCCCCATGGTTGAGGTGGCTGCCGAAGATTACGCCGCCCTTGGCCACGCCCGCCATATTGCGGGCAAGCTGGAGAACGGGGTGACGATCCATAATCACTATGTCCCTGCGGGCGGCGATGTCGCGGATCGCGAGGTGAACGAGAAGTTTGGCAATAAGCTGGATTATCTGACCGACATGCGCGACGCGTATCATGCGGCGAAACCTGAAAAATCAATTCTGGTGGGCGACCTGAACATCGCCCCGCGCGAAGATGATGTATGGAGCCATAAGCAACTGCTCAAGGTGGTCAGCCACACACCCATCGAAGTCGAACATTTCGGGCAGGTCATGGATGCGGGCGATTGGTCCGATGTGACCCGCAACGACATTCCCGATGGCCTGCTTTATAGCTGGTGGTCATATCGCGCCAAGGATTGGGATGCGGCTGACAAGGGCCGCAGGTTGGATCATATCTGGGCCACGCCGGACATCAAGAACGCCGCCCATTCGTCGCGCGTGATGCGAGAGGCACGTGGTTGGGAAAAGCCCAGTGATCACGCGCCGGTTTTTGCAACTTTTGATTTGTAAGGAGGCCCCGCATGCCTTTGCCGGACACCATGAAAGCGCTGATCCAACTGCATGAGGGCTATGCCCGGACACAGACCGGCCCGAATATTGATGACATGTCGCCCTTTCTTGCCCTTCAGGATGTACCCGTCCCCACGCCCGGCGATGGGCAGGCATTGATCAAGGTGCATCTGGCGGCGGTGAACCCGTCCGATATTCATTTCATCAAAGGCGAATATGGCCAGCCGCGTATCAAAGGCGCCCCCGCCGGGTTTGAGGCGGTGGGCGAGGTTGTGGCCGGTGACACCCCGCTGGTTGGTCAGCGTGTCAGTTTCTTTGCCACTGCATCGGGCACATGGGCCGAATATGCGATGACGGATGCCAGCGGGTTGGTCCCCTGTCGCCCGGATTTGTCGGAGCCGGATGCAGCCGGTCAATTGGTCAATCCGCTGACTGCGATTGCGATGTTCGATATTGTCACTGGCAGCGGGGCCGACAGCTTCATCCTGAACGCCGCCGGATCGCAATTGGGCAAGCTGCTGATCGCCTTGGGCCGGGATCACGGGATCAAGCCCATCGCGGTGATCCGAAGGGCCGAACAGGCGCAGTCGCTGCGTGACCTTGGCGCAGCTGAGGTGATTGTGACCGGGGCCGGTGATCCGTTGGCGCAAGCGCAGGCTATTCTCAAAACTCTTAAACCGCGCGTCTTGCTGGACGCGGTGGGGGATCAATTCACGTCTGATCTATTCTTTGCAATGCCGAGCCAAGCGCGCTGGGTGAACTATGGCAAGCTGTCAACAGATGCACCGACACTGCCGCAGATGGGGCAGTTTATCTTTCAAGGCAAGGTGATTGAAGGCTTCTGGCTGACGCGTTGGATGAAACAGGTCGACCCTGCCCGCATCCCGCAAGCCTTTGCCGAGATTCAGGAACGGTTCGTATCCGGGAAATGGACGACGGATGTCGCCGGAATTGTGCCACTGTCTGAGGCGATGACAAAACTGCCGGAGGTGTTGGCCAAGCCCGACGGAAAGGCGTTTATCGATCCGCGTGGTTAAGAATCAACCTTGTTTGTGCCATGCATTGATCGCGTCGGCAGCGCGTTTTGCATCTGGGCCACCGGAATAAACGGGCGTGACATTGATAACGTCCTTGGGATGATCGCCCGACAGGATTAGAGCCACCCGATGTTGCCTATTGCTGTCGTTGGCGTAATGCGTCTGCGTCGATGCCTGTTCCAGCCGGGCGAGGTCGAAATACTCTGTCTTGCGCCCGAACACGGTGCGGTGTCGGATTTCTATCGTGCCGGTGGTCCGATCCAAGATCAGATCATCGCGCCGCACCATGAGGGCGAATGCGAGCCCGACAAATACCGGCCAAATTAGGAATAGAACAAATGCATCCTTCCATTCGCCAGAGAGCAGCGATCGCAGCCCGGCACCACTCGTCACAAGGATCACAGCACTAAATGCAATCCCCAAAATCCAAGGTACGAAACGCAGCTCAAACCGGTCAGGTGTGTTTTTGAGTATCTTCATGTGGCGTCATCCGACGGAAGCAATTGCCGCTTGGCCTTCAGGGAACCCTTATCACTCAAACTCAAACACACGTACCTCGCCCGGCGCAATCGTTACTGTCGTCAATTCAACCCTGTTGTTGACAAGCGTATAGTCACCCGGTGGAATTTGTTGGGGGCCACCGCCAAGTAACCTGGCGATGGTTTCTTCGCCTTGGACAAATTCCAAACCTCCTGAAAGATTACCTGCCTTGCTCACCGTTGCGAGGCCATAGTCGGATGGCGAAATCGTGTAACTCTCGTTTTCTTCAACAATAAAAGGCGGAGACGTAAAATTCGAAAATCCAAACCTGTATGTCCCCGGGGGAATGTTCTTTGGGGTTGTTCCGGACAGGCTGGTCAACTTTTGATCGCTTACATCATCAATAACAGCAACATTCATGATCTGCTGGCCATCCATCGCAACCTGAGACAAGCCGTAATCCGATGGCGAGATGACATAGCTCTCGTTGCCGTCAACAACGAAAGGCGGTGAGGTGAAGTTTGAGAATTTGAACCTGTACGTCCCTGGAGGAATGTCCTTGGGTGCGGTCCCCGAGAGATGGGTCAGTCTTTCTTCGGTCTCAGCATCTATGATTGAAACATTCATAAGTTGCGTGCCGTCCATGGCGACTTGGGCGAGCGCGAAATCCGAGGGGGAGATAATATAGGTCTGATTTTCTTCGACAGTGAATGCCGGTGAAGTGAAGTTAACAAAATCGAATACGTATGACCCAGCCGCAAATTGCTGTGGCGTTGTCCCGCTCAGGAATGTCAGTTTCTGGCCAGTGCTGTTATCCACAACATCAACATTCCGTTGCTGCGTGCCATCAAGCTGGATCGTCGAAAGGCCGAACTGCGCGGCAGAGATGATGTACTCCTCTCCCGCTTTGATTGTGATCGCAGGCGACAAGTAATTGTCAAATTCAAACTGGTAGGACCCCGGCGGCACTTGTTCCAGCTTCGTACCGGCCAAACGTAAAAGCACCTCACTCGAAGCCTCGTCAACAACATTCACGCCGCCGATGACATCCTCGGCGAGGCTGATATTCGTGTCGGTAACGACGACAGTTTGTACAAATGGCTCTGGCGCGGGTTCGTCGACCACAGCCTCCACGATGCTGACGCGCACATCGGCCAGGGCTTCGCTGAGCGCGTCGGCTGATCCGGCCTGATAGTATTCACCACCTCCGGCCTCTGCGATGCAGCTTAGTTGTTCTTGTGCTTCGGCATCCACGTCGAAGCCAACCACATGGATTTTCACGTCGATCCCTTGCTGGCGCAATAGCGCGGCTGTGGCACAAGGGTCCCCTTCACAGCTTTCGATGCCATCGGAAACCAGCACAACGGAAACGGCACTTTCGGTTTCGCGCAAAACCTCGCCTGCTTGCAGCAGACTGTCGGCGATAGGTGTCTTGCCCAGCGGCGTGATACCAGCCAGCGCGCCCAACAGATCCGACCGCGAGGTGACGCCGGGTGATGCGATCACTTCGATATCATCGCAGGCCCCGCGTTCGCGGTGACCATATGTGATCAACCCGGTGTCGATGCCTTCAGGCAAGCCTTCGATCAGGCCGGTCATGACGTCCTTCGCGACAACGATTTTTTCCACGTCATTCACACGGCCCCACATGGAACCTGATCCATCCAGAATAAACAAAACATCGGTTTCGGATGTTGTGGTTTGGGCATAGGCGGCGCTGGTAAAAAGGGCAAAAAAAGTCGAAAATAATGGCTTGAGGCGCACGAAAATCTCCTAGAGTTTTAAAGGGCTTGCTGAAATAGTTAATGGTTGGGAGGGCCTTTTGCAACGGAACGGCCAATTCGGGTGTGATTTGCGGCAGGCCCATATCGCGCCGCATTGCGGCCTAAAAAAACCCGACATTTTTCAGTTTATGTATCGCAGCGGAAATGATTTGCCGTGTTAACGAGTTGATCCTGACAATGATTATGACCCAACGTTCACTTTCCGTTTTTGCCGTTCTTGGCGCCTTTATCATTGCAGGGACACTTTATCTGTGGGGCCAGCCGCTAATCTGTACTTGCGGTGAGGTCAAGTTGTGGGTCGGGTCCATCTTTGATGGCGGCAATTCACAGCATATCGCGGATTGGTATACGCTAAGCCATATTCTGCATGGTGTACTGATCGCCTTGCTGGGGCGGCTGTTGTTTCCGCGATTGCGCTTTGAAACCCTGTTTCTTGTGGCGATTATCACCGGCATCGGTTGGGAGGTGATCGAGCATACTGATTGGGTGCTGAATGCGTTCCGGTCCACCACGATCAATGTGGGTTACCATGGCGATAGCGTGCTGAACGCTGTGGCCGATTATGTCTGGATGATGGGCGGGTTTTTTGCGGCCTATGCGATGCGTACATTGCACGTGGTTGGCGCGGTGGCCGCATTGGAGCTTACGGCTGCCTTTGTCGCCCGCGACAGTCTGGCGCTGACAACATTGATGCTGGTCTATCCGATTGAGGCGGTGGATAGCTGGCAGCAGGAAATCAACCCGAACAAACCCGCTTAGGTTTTGACTGCGGCCTCCAGCAAGTCACCGGGCTGACATTCCAGCACGGCGCATATTTTGGCCAGGGTTTCGAACCTGATCCCTTTTACCTTGCCAGATTTCAGCAGGCTAAGATTCTGTTCAGTGATGCCGATAGCCTGTGCCAGATCACGCGATTTCATTTTGCGCAGGGCCAGCATCACGTCGAGGCGGACGATGATTTCGACCTCTTTCATACGAAGGACCGGTTTTCGGACGCAACGTCAGATGCGGCCTGCATGGCCCAGCCGATCACGATGATCAGACCGCCAGATAGCGCAAAGAACAGCATTTCGCTGCTCAGCCCGATTGAAATGCTACGCTCTCCGGGCGGGTTGGCCATCGTCAGCAATACAACTTGGATCGGACGCAGAATAAAGGGAACAATCGCCAGCGCCAGAAAACCCTTGCCGATGCGCTGGATCAGACGGGCGCAGTGATCTGTCAGTATCTCACCCTTGACGTAAGACCCGAACAGCTTGCGCATCTCGTTGAGCGTCCAGAGCAGGATCAAGGGGTTGGACAGGTTCAAAATGACCGCCGCGATTAACTGCCCGCGCGTGGCGTCCGGCGATACGGTAAAATCACCGCTCAATGCTTCGGGCAGCAGCGGTGTTGTCAGCAGCCCGCCGGTTATCGTGATTGGCAGCACAATCATTGCGGCAATCGTCACGCCGCGCAAAATCCCGGCCAGTTTTGAGACATTGTGAATCCTTGACATTTTTCACCTTTCTATTTCTACATTTTATCGTAAAACAATAAATAATGTATGTCAAAGGAGATTCGCATGCGCTTTGTAATTCTGACTGCCCTGCTCTTATCGGCCTGTACCAGCATTGTGCCGGGAACGGTCATGAGGCTGAACGCCATTTCACCGCTTGAGGCTGATCCGGCTGATTTTGCCGTCGCGATCACCTTGCCGGATGGATTGGGCATCACACCCAATTCCGCACAACTGGCGATGGAGGCTTCACGGACTGATACCGGCGAAAGCCGCAGCGATGTCTTTATTCTTGAACGCTTGCAGGGCGACCCCGTGATCTATCAGATTGCCCCCGATGATCATGCTGATCTGCGCGCATTGCAGGCCATATCCCTGCAATGGCAGGAGGAAAATGACGATGCCACATCTGGATCGATTGGTGTGACGCTGGCCCCCTGCAAAATCGGCAACGGCCCTGCAACTGACGCCCGTGTCAGTGTGGCGATCCGAACGGCACAAGATGGTGCCTTCCTGCCACTTATACGCAATGGTCCCGTTTCGGCGGTTGCGGACCCTGACCAAATCCACGACATGGGCGCCTGCCCCTAAGCGATTTGTTGAAAAACGCGCCGGGCATTGCTACCTTTGGTACATGCCCCGCGCCGGGGCCATGACGGCGCGTTTCAAGGAGGACAATGATCTGTCTCTTTCCACCTCGGCTGCAGGCGCAGCCAATGCTGGGGCCCACGCGATGAAAGCCCCAAAAACCGCGACCAGCGAACTGCTTTTGGCCGCAGTCCTGAAATCACTTGACGATGACAAAGGCGAAGACATCGTGCAGATCAATCTGCGCGGTAAATCCGAAATGGGCGACTATATGGTCATCGCTTCGGGCCGTTCGACGCGTCAGGTCATTGCGATGGCCGAAAAGCTGTCGGACAAGATCAAGCATGAGTTTGGCGTGATCTCGAAGACCGAAGGCAAGGATACCGGCGATTGGGTTCTGATCGACACCGGCGATGTCATTGTGCACATCTTCCGCCCGGAAGTCCGCGAGTTCTATCAGCTTGAAAAGATGTGGCAGCCCGGGGCAGCCGCCGCGAACTGATGCGGGTTCATATCTGCGCTGTGGGCCGCCTGCGCAAAGGCCCGGAGCGCGACTTGTATGACGATTACCTCACCCGGTTTGACCGGACCGGGCGGGCACTTGCCCTTGGTCCTGCGCAATTGGTCGAAGTTGAGGATAAGAAGGGCGGCGGTATGGCCGCAGAGGCCATGATTTTGCGCCGCGCCATCCCTGACGGATCACTGATTTGCACCATGGACGAGCGGGGCAAGGTGATGTCGTCGCCCGATTTCGCAAAACAGCTTGGCAATTGGCGTGATCAGGGCCGTCAGGATGTGACCTTTGTCATTGGCGGTGCGGATGGGATTGACGCCGCGCTACGTGCACAGGCCGATGCGTCACTGAGTTTTGGCAAAATGGTATGGCCGCACATGCTGGTGCGGGTGATGCTGGCCGAACAGCTTTATCGTGCAGCGTCTATTCTGGCCGGAGGCCCATATCATCGTGCGTGAAAGGTGAGGGCTTTGCTCGAACCGCTTGGCGGTTGAGTCCAGCCACGTGTGTTGGGTCAAAAACGCGATTGGCAAAAGGTGCGGGCATCCCATCAGGTTGCCCGCACCCTTCATATATTGCGTGAGTTCTGCCGGCGAGCAGCACCGCTATTTCAAGGAGTTCATGCCAAACATGTTACCTTCTGTATCTTGGCACAATGTGACCCAGCCGAATTCCCCGATGGAGAATTTTGGCCGGATAACGATACCGCCAGCGTCTGCCACCCGTTCTTGCGGGATTGCCGTGTCTTCCACTGAAAAATAGATAATCGTCCCACCAACCCCAGGACCTGCATGGGGTGATTTTGTCAAAGCCCCGCCCGCGCCATAGGCGCTCATCTCGGCCGGAAAGCTCATCATTTGAGATTCGCCAGTGGGGTCGCCCATCGGTTCCAGCGTTCTGCCTAGCACTGTTTCATAAAAGGCTACGGCCCGGTTCAGGTCGTC
The DNA here is from genome assembly GCA_947489445.1 of uncultured Paracoccaceae bacterium. Taxonomy (GTDB): domain Bacteria; phylum Pseudomonadota; class Alphaproteobacteria; order Rhodobacterales; family Rhodobacteraceae; genus Yoonia. Next base: position 52,215 of record CANLDN010000009.1, on the reverse strand, counting down.
TACATAGATGTCGAACCATCCTACTGCGTTCATCTTGGTCATCGTTCAGTCCCATTTCTTGTCGTTATGACCAAGACCTAGCAAGTGACGATTGATGCGTATTGTAGATATCAGACATCGAACTTTCGGGAATATCGGCCCGGTGTATAGCCCGTTGCCTTACGAAACGAATGAATGAAATGGGATTGGTCTGCGTAAGACCATGTATCATTGCCGTTTAGGGACTGTTGCAGGCGCAGCACCTTGAGGAAATCATGCGGCGCAAACCCGGTGGTCCGTTTGAGCGTGCGTTGCAATTGGCGTGGTGAGATATCTGAAAGGGCCGCCATGTCAGCCACGGTGTGAATATCATCGAGATGCTGGAATATCTTTTCGGTGACAGCGTTTGAGGCAACCAGTTTGTTTTCAATCAACCCTTCGACAAGCTCTGACAGGATTGCCTGACTGTCTGCAAAGCCCTGTTTGGACAGGTCCCGGTTCACCGCAAGCAGCGGCAAATTCCCCTCATATGGCGTATCCACCATGCCATAGGCGATCTGGTCCAGATTTCCCTGCCAGACCCCGGGCAAAAACCGGATGTTGATGAAATGGAACGTTCTGCCTAGGTTAAATTCCTCGGACGTTGCGCGCAGCTTGGAGACCCCAGCCACCGTTCTGTCAAGCTGGTCAAAGACAACATAAGTGCAGGCATCGGGCAGCGCGTGGAACCGGTAGTCAGCGGGCAGCGTGCCGTCTGTTTTCAGCTCCAAAAACCGATGCACAATGCCGCGGAGATGCTTGGGGGGTTCGACTTCGACAAACTGGACCGCCTGAACCGTCTTTTCTTTTCCATTTCCCTTTGGGTCGTACAAGCGTCAGCCCTTCAACGCCAATGTCCTGTCGCGCAACCACGCCATGAAGCTGCGCGGGTCGGCCAGACGTTCTTTGACCTCTGCATCATCAAACGGTTCGCCCACAACGGGTTTGAGCGGCTTGCCGCAGGAATTGACGATTTCGTGGATCAGCAGGCTTTGCCGCAATGTCGGCGAAAGCTGGTTGGCGATCTGATACCAGCGTGAATTGGCCCCCGGAAAGAAACACGGCACGACCCGCGCCCCCGACGTGCGGATCATCTTCGCAGTGAAGAGGTTCCATTCTGCTTCTTCCACGGGGCCGAACATGGAATTGGACGATGCCACAACACCAGATGGAAAGAGCGCGATCATGCCGTCGTTTTTCAGATGGGCCATCGCCCTTTTGCGCATCTCGACCATTTTGGCCTGCGCGTCCTCTTCATGCGGGAAGGGCACGGGGATCATGAAATCGCCCGCGTCCTTGTCGATATCGGTCAGGAAGGCCCGCGTCAGGATACGATAATCTGTCCGCACCCGCCCCACCAGATCGGCAAGTATCATACCGTCGACCATGCCATGCGGGTGGTTCGCAACAAGGATAACCGGGCCGGTTTTCGGGATGTTATCAAGCTGGTCTTGCGGTGTGATCAGATCGATGCCCATGACATCCAGCGCGCCCCGCCAAAACGCCTGCCCATGGAATTTGCCCTGCCGTTCGAATTTGCGGATCATCCGGATGATGTGGATCTTGCCGGTGAACCATTCGATCGTCTTGATGACGTTGCGCCTGATTGGGCTGTCGAAGGTGTTGGAATAGGTCAGCGAGCCGCGATCATAAACGCGCGGTGCGTCGTGCTGTACGATCGGCGCTGTTGATGTGTCCCGGCCTGTTTGTGTCAATCGATCTGCCCCACCCAAGCCCTAAGAACCGCTAATCGCCTTCACCGAACTTATCGGCCACCAGTTCCGTTATTGCCTTGGCCAAAGCATCGGCTTCGGGTCCTGTTGTCTCCACGTCAATAAAGGTTCCGATTGAAGCTGCCAACATTAAAAGCCCCATGATGCTGTCGCCGCTAGCGACTTCACCATCTTTGCTGATCGTTGCGGTGGCATCAAATCCTTCCACGACCTCAACCAGTTTCGCGGAGGCGCGCGCGTGCAATCCTTTGATGTTTTCGATCTTCAAACGGCAGGTCGTCATTTAGGCAGTCCCGCCGTTGTGGCAATTGATATATTTATGCGCAGCCGTGATCGCCGCCTCGACCGCATCGGGCACGGTCCGTTTGCGCGATTTGGCCAGCTTGATCAGCATTGGCAGATTGGCCCCGTAAAGGATACGTCTGTTATCAGGGTTACAGGCCTGTAGCGACAGGTTGGACGGCGATCCGCCGAACATGTCCGTTACGATCACCACGCCGTCACCGGTATCGACGCTGTCGGCGGCGTCACAAATCTCGGCCTGTTTTTCGCTGCGATCATCCTCTGGCTCGATGGCGATGCTTTTCATGCCAGGTTGGACGCCCACCACATGTTCGACGGCAGCGAGGTATTCCTGCGCCAACCCACCATGTGCAACGATCACGATACCGATCAAAACCGAGGTTCCTTGTTACGCGGCGCGTGAAGATCACGCCGCTCCATTTCACGATGCCTTTTAGACACAGGCCAACCGTCCTTCGCAAGTGCAGAAGCGAGACGCTCCGCAACGGCAACTGAACGGTGTTGCCCTCCGGTACACCCGAAACCGATGGACAGATGTGCCTTACCTTCGTCTTTATGCGCGGGCAGCAGGAGATCAATTAACGATTTAATACGTGTAAAGAATGGTTCAAACCGCGGATCGGCTGCGACATAAGCGTCGACCGCGGGGTCACGCCCATCCAGCGCACGCAGGGTTTCATCCCAATGCGGATTGCGCAGAAATCGGCAATCCATGATGATATCCATGCCGCGCGGCAGCCCACGCTTGTAGGAAAACGAATGGATTGTCACGCTGAGTGGCCGCCCTTCGCCCGTTGCGAACCAGCGTTCCATTTCGGCTTTCAGATCATGCGGTGACAAACCGCTAGTATCGACCAGTACGTCAGCGCGTGCCCTGATCGGCACCAACAGATCGCGTTCACGCGCAATGCCCGCCAATGGTGGCCCGGCGGGCGCAAGCGGATGCCGGCGCCGGGTTTCGGAATACCGCCGCACCAGTTCTTCTTCGGCGGCATCAAGATAAAGAACTTGCGCGTGCTGATCGGGTCGCCCCGACAGCTGATCAATGATTTCGATCAGCGCATTGGTCCCGAAATCACGATTGCGCACATCAAGACCCAATGCCAGCGGTCGGCTGGGTGGTGGTCCATCCAACAGTCGGGGCAAAAGTGACAGGGGCAAGTTGTCGATTACTTCAAACCCCAGGTCTTCGAGCGCGTTGATCGCGGTGGACCGGCCCGCGCCAGATGGACCCGTCACCAACACAATGGTCGGGGGTATCTGATCTGCGTGGGTTTCAACTGTGGTCATCGATCGCTCCAGCCTGCTTTGAGAATTTGCAGGACCGCCGCGGCAAAATGTGGACCCTGAATGGTGCAGATCAAGGCAATTTCACATCCCAATAACGTGACCGTACGTCGCGCAGGCAGGCGTTCGCGTTCTGTTTCGTTCAGATCGACCACAAGTATGACATGGGCATGTGAGGTGTGAGATGCGTTGAGGATACCGATGCCCCGCGCCTCGATCATGCCCGCGATTGTGCCAGGACAGCGGGCCAGTACCGCCGCCCCCTTTCGTTCCAGATGTACGCGGTCATCCGCGACCAACGTGCAGCCCAGCGCCATCAGTTGCAACGCCAACGCAGATTTACCCCGTCCTGCTGCCCCCGTGATCAGGACGCCCTGCCCGTCCAAAGCAACGCAAGTCGCGTGGACGGTATCAACCTTTTGCATGATGAGGGTTAGACCGGTAAGCCAACGACAAAACGTGCACCCAAAGGCTCGGATGCCGCATCGGCATCGGTGGGGCGGATATTCTCGGCCCAGATAACGCCGCCATGCGCCTCTACAATCTGCTTGGAAATCGCGAGGCCAAGCCCGGAATTATTACCGAATTGCCCCTCCGGGCGTTCGGAATAGAAGCGCTGGAATATCTTGGCGAGCGCGTCGTCAGGAATACCGGGGCCGGTGTCTTCGACCACGACAAGCACGCGGTTCTGACGTCTGCGGGTCCAGACGCGGATGGCATCGCCTTCCTCGCAGAATGAAATCGCATTGGTGATCAGGTTCACAAAGACCTGTGCCAGCCGCCCCTCCAGCCCCTGTACCGAAATAGGCTCGTCCGGAAGGTCCGCAAAGAAATCGATACCCTTGGCACCGGCGTCTTTGCCGAGGAATTCGATAATGTTGCCCAGCATCTTGAGAAGGTCGAAGGATTCTTCTTCTTCCTTGACCAATTCGCTGTCCAAGCGGGATGCGTTTGAGATATCGCTGACCAGCCGGTCAAGCCGCTTTACATCATGTTCAATCACTTCGAGCAGTTTTTCACGTTGGTCGTCCCGTTTGGCGACGCGCATTGTACCGACCGCTGACCGCAAAGACGCTAACGGGTTCTTGATTTCATGCGCCACATCCGCGGCGAATTGTTCGTTGCCTTCGATCCGCTCATAAAGTGCGGCGACCATCGCCCGCAGCGCGCCTGACAAGCGCCCGATTTCATCAGGGCGGGCCGTCAGGTCAGGAATGCGAACTTTGACCGGGGACATCTTGCGCGCGTTCTTATCATGGCTTGTTTCGGCCGCTGTGGCCAAATCGGCCAGCGGGTTGGCAATGGTGGATGCCAATACAAGGCTGAGGCCGATACTGATCGCGATACCCACAAGGAACAGGCGCAGCACCTGTTCACGTTCGCGGCGCACAAGACTGTCAACCTCACCAGCCGCCGTGGCAACCGCAATGACACCGACTGCAACATCGCTCCGCATGATGGGTGTGGTGACGATAAAACTGCTGACGCCACCGATATCGGAGACTTCGAGTTGGGTGCCGTTTGCGATCGCTTGTCGGACATTTTCCTGCGACAGGGCGATCAGCTGCTGTTCCGGCGTCAACGGATCGGAATTGAATGACAGAATACTAAAGACCCCATCCCAGACAGATCCAAGAAAGTCGGTCACAAAGGTGCCGCCTGTCTGTAATTCCAGTTCTTCAATTTGAGAGGCGTTTAGACTGCCTGTGGCCTTGGCGACCAATGTCGCATCCGGAGCGAAGACGGAGACTTCGACCCCACCACGCAGATTAAGGCCCGCAAGCGTTGCCGCAGGATTGATCCCGTCGGCCGTCACCAGATTGACCGGGGCAACTTTTGGCAGCTGCGCCTCGAATACATCAGAGATCAACTGCGCCTCGTTCACCAGCCCCTTGGCCCGCTGATAGGCCAGATTATCGCGCGACGGGTTCAGATAAAGCACACCGGAGATCAACAAGATCATGGCGATCAGGTTGAAGGTGACAATCTTGCGCGCAATCGGTGAGCTTCGCAGCGCAAGAAGGCCCCGCCTTGGCGAGACCTCTTGGTCGGTTCCGTCATCAAGGGTGCCTGGCGCTATCCAATCGTCACCCAGCAAAAGATCAGGCGAGCGCGCGGCTGCGCGCACGGACTGCAAGTCGCGAACGTCGATCTTTGGGGCGGCTGTCATGCCTTACTCTTCGTTGTAGCGATACCCGATACCGTAAAGTGTCTCGATCGCGGAAAACTCATCATCTGTGTTACGCATCTTCTTACGCAGGCGTTTGATGTGACTGTCAATCGTCCGATCATCCACATAAACCTGATCGTCATAGGCCACGTCCATCAGTTGGTCACGGCTTTTGACAAATCCGGGCCGCTGCGCCAACGCCTGTAACAGCAAGAATTCTGTGACGGTCAGGGACACATCGCGGCCCTTCCATTTAACCGCATGGCGGAGCGGGTCCATCACCAGTTCACCGCGGACCATGACCTTGGTCTCTTCGGTCTCTTCAATCTCTTCGCCCGCAATCGCATCTTGACGGCGGAGCAGTGCGCGGATCCGTTCAACCAGAAGGCGCTGCGAAAACGGCTTTTTGACGTAGTCATCTGCGCCCATGCGCAGGCCCAGCACCTCATCGATTTCGTCATCCTTGGACGTCAGGAAAATCACGGGCATCGAGGTTTTCTGGCGAAGCCGCTGCAACAAATCCATACCATCCATACGTGGCATTTTAATGTCCAACACAGCGAGTTCCGGCATCCGTTTATTGAACGCCTCGAGTGCGGCTTGGCCGTCATTATATGTTTCAACCTCGAAACCTTCGGCCTCAAGCGTCATCGACACCGAGGTGAGAATGTTCCGATCATCGTCAACCAATGCAATTCTGGACATGGGATGTTTCCCTCAAAGGTTTGTTTATGTTGTTTTTCGACCCTGCCATCGTGTTTTCATCTTTTTATTCAGACGAATCAATCCCTAACTCAATATCTGCCACATTTTTGCCTTATTTGGTCCAATTTTACCAATGTCGGGGTCAATCTGCCGCAGAGGCGGGCGGGGGGCGGGGCTGATTGCGCTAACATCAAAATGGTTGCGCTAACTGTGACAATGCGGGCTATCCGCCCTTGAAAACTTGGTGTTAATGGGAGCTATCGCAGGCCAACCCGGCCTTTCACAAAGGAGCGAACCCATGGACCACGGCACGGTCAACCCATCGATGAAACTTGACGATCAAGGCATCACAGGGCTGGGTTATGTTTATTACAACCGCTCTGAGGAAGAATTACACGAAGCCGCCGTAGCCGCTGGCGAAGGTGTCACGGGCAAAGGTGGTACGTTTTTGGTGACAACCGGCAAGCACACAGGCCGGTCCCCCAAGGATAAATTCGTCGTCCGCACCCCGTCGGTAGAGAACACGATCTGGTGGGAAAATAACCCGCCCATGGAACCTGCCAAGTTCGATGCGCTTTATGCCGATATGCTGGAGCATATGAAGGGCGGTACGTATAATGTGCAGGATCTGTTTGGCGGCGCTGACCCGGCCCATCGGTTGGATGTACGTGTGGTCACCGAACTGGCCTGGCATGGACTTTTCATTCGTCACTTGCTGCGGCGTCCCGATGCGTCGGAATTGGCCAGCTTTGCCCCTGATTTCACGATCATCAATTGCCCAACCTTCAAGGCCGACCCCGAGAAGCACGGCTGCCGGTCTGATACAGTGATTGCGCTGAACTTTGATGCCAAGCTGATCCTGATCGGCGGGACAGAATACGCAGGCGAGAATAAGAAGTCTGTCTTTACACTGCTGAATTACTTGCTGCCTGAAAAGGGCATCATGCCAATGCATTGTTCGGCCAACCATGCACCGGGCAATCCCGTGGATACGGCAGTGTTCTTTGGCCTGTCCGGTACCGGCAAGACGACCCTGTCTGCCGATCCATCCCGCATTCTGATCGGCGACGACGAACACGGCTGGTCGGATCGCGGCACGTTCAATTTCGAAGGTGGTTGTTACGCCAAGACCATCAACCTGAGCGCCGAGGCCGAGCCGGAGATTTATGCAACCTGTGCGATGCCGCATACCGTGATCGAAAACATGGTGTTTGATCCCGACACGCTGGAACTGGATTTCGAGGATGACAGCCTGACGGCCAATATGCGCTGTGCCTATCCGTTGAACTATATCTCAAACGCATCCGAGAGCGCATTGGGCGGGCATCCAAAGAACATCATCATGCTCACCTGTGATGCGTTTGGTGTACTGCCCCCCATCGCCCGGCTGACACCGGCGCAGGCGATGTATCATTTCCTGTCGGGTTTCACGTCCAAAGTGGCCGGGACCGAACGTGGGGTGACAGAGCCGGAACCGACCTTCAGCACCTGTTTTGGTGCCCCTTTCATGCCGCGTCGCCCCGAAGTCTACGGCAATCTGCTCCGCAGCAAGATCGCGAGCCACGGGGCCACCTGTTGGCTGGTGAACACGGGCTGGACAGGCGGCGCCTATGGCACCGGGTCAAGGATGCCGATCAAGGCCACGCGGGCGCTGCTGTCAGCCGCATTGGACGGCACCTTGATCGAAAGCACGTTCCGTAAGGATCCGCATTTTGGGTTTGAAGTGCCTATTTCGGTTGATGGCGTTGATGATGGTCTACTGAATCCCCGCGACACATGGGCGGACAAAGCCGCCTATGACGCACAGGCCGAAAAGCTGGTGACCATGTTCAGCGACAATTTTGGGAAATATGTTCCCTTCATTGATGATGACGTCAAAGCGGCAGCGATTGGCTAAAATACGTAAGGTGGGTTCAAGCCCACCTTACCCTGACGATGGGCAGTTCTGCCCTTCCCGCTGTTGTGCCTGAACTCGACAAATAGCGCCGATCCGCTAGATGTAAAACTATGAAAGTTTGGCATCGTATCCTGTTGTTGTCCGTTGTTCCCGTAATGGCCCTGGCCCAATCGGACAAAGTGACTGATCGCATTACCAGCCTTGAGGCAGGTGTCGTTTGCCCGCCGGAGTCTGTCAGATCTGCACCTGCCCCAAATACCGTGGCTGGTGAAACCCATATCATCGAAGTCGAGCCACCCTTTGTCTCCACATCCCGCCGCGTTCCTGCGGTGCTGGGCATTGGGTTTGGGGTAAAAGCGCAGACCGCTGTTGAACGCGGCCTTGACGATGTGACCATGGTAGTGACCCATCCACCGATGGGTGATGACGCGATCGCAGTTCAAAGTTTTGGCACGCGGATCAGTGGTGTGGACCCATCACTGACATTCTATCAATTCGATTTCAGTTACGAACTGTTGCCTGGCACCTGGCAAATGGCCGCGATGCATGAGGGTGAGGTGCTTTATAACGTCGCATTTGAAGTCTTACCGCCCAGTGAAGTGCCCGAATTGGCTGCTGTGTGCGGTTATCTTGATCTTTTGTCCTAACCCATCACACCACGTCGGATAAGGTTGGCCCCTGCAATGATCAGCACCCACAGTGTCACGCGTCGAAACCGTTCCTGATCAAACCGGTCCCCAAGCTTGAACCCCAACCACATACCCACCAAAGCAGGCACCACCAGCGCCGCGGACAAGGGCCATGTCTGTGCGTTCAGGATGCCGGACCGCAGGTGCCCTGCAAACAGCATCACAGACCCAAGCCCATAGATCACACCCTGCACGGCCATTTGCCGGTCACGCGGCGTATCAAGCGCCAGCAGATAAAGCACCGTCGGTGGCCCCCAAGTCCCCGCCAGACCGCCCAAAGTGCCCGACAATGTGCCTGCCGCCCATTCAAATGGTCGCCGCAACCCCGGCCCGATCCGTGGCCGCCAGCCGGCCAATTGGATCGCACAAAGTACAACCACCGGCACACCCAGCACGATGAACATCGCATCCTTGGGAATACTGCGCAGGAACTGTGCGGAAATCAGGATCATGATGCAGACGATACTGATATAGCGCCAATGTTCAGCAACGGCGGCGCGGGCCTTGCCCAGACCAGCCCGCGCGACTTGTAGCCCATTGCTGATCAAGATCGGCAGGATGATACAGGCAACCACGAGTTCTGGGTCGATCAGAATGCCCATGCCAGAGATCATCACCAAGGGCATGGCAAAGCCTACGGCCCCCTTGACGAAACCGCCCAGCAGGGTGACGGCAACAGCAAAGGCCAAAACAGCGGATGGTAAGATGCTCAGAAACTCGGGCATGGTCCCTCTTACGAAGTCGGGGACGGCAAGAACAGACGCAATTCCGCTACGACATTATTGTTCGTAAATAAATTCCAAAGCGAATTAATATTGCGCTGCACCTGCAAAACATATATTTCTGCAGGTGCACATTTGAAGGGAGACGCCCAATGCCGCATGATGGACAGGACATGGAACTGACCACAACGCCAATTCTGCCCGACCTTTTGTCGTTGACAGAAGCAGCCTTGCCCGCGGTCGATCAGGTCCTGACCCGCGCAAAGGCAATCGTCCGCGCGATGGTCGAAGAAAACGGGCGCGTTTCGGGTCAGCTGATCGAAGCGCATCAGACAGCGGCGCACGGACTGGCGTGGTTGGCCACCTATGTCCAATCGCTGCATCAGATGCAGGGCTGGGCCGGTCGTTTGCAGGATGCGGGCCGCTTTGGAGAGGTCGAACAACTGATCCATCAGGTCACGTTTGGCGAATACCTTTGGCAGATTTACGGCGGCATCCAGATGAACCAAGGCGAGGTCGTCCGCCTACAGGACATGGGCCTGAGCCAGGATGATATGCGTTCCCTTATGGCGTCGGCGGTCATGACCCTGACCCAATCGGGCAACACACAGGCTGCCCGCACCCGACTGGTCGCGTTGATGCAGGAGCAATCCGCCAACATCACCGTTGGCGCCACCGGCCTTGATGATGAACTTGAGATGATCCGCGAGCAATTTCGCCGCTTCAGCGTGGAAAAGGTCGAACCCTACGCCCATGATTGGCACCTCAAAGACGAATTGATCCCGATGGCGGTGATCGACGAGATGGCCGAACTGGGCGTGTTCGGCCTGACCATACCAGAGGAATACGGTGGTTTTGGCCTGTCCAAGGCGTCCATGTGCGTGGTGTCCGAGGAATTGTCGCGCGGCTATATCGGTGTCGGCTCGCTGGGCACCAGGTCGGAGATTGCGGCAGAGCTGATCCTGTGCGGCGGCACCGAGGCGCAAAAGGAAAAATGGTTGCCGGGGTTGGCCAGTGCAGAGATTCTGCCAACGGCGGTGTTCACCGAGCCCAACACCGGATCTGATCTGGGATCATTGCGCACAAAAGCCCGCAAGGAAGGTGATGACTGGATCATCACCGGCAACAAGACATGGATCACCCATGCCGCCCGTACCCATGTGATGACCGTGCTGGCCCGCACCGTCCCTGACACCGACAACTACAAAGGTCTGTCGATGTTTCTGGCCGAAAAGACGCCGGGCACGGATGAAGAACCTTGGCAGGACCCGGGTATTTCCGGCGGCGAGATTGAGGTGCTCGGCTATCGCGGCATGAAGGAATACACGCTGAACTTTGATGATTTCAAAGTGAAGGGTGAAAATCTGCTCGGCGAAACCGAAGGACAAGGCTTCAAGCAGTTGATGCAGACCTTCGAGTCCGCGCGCATCCAGACGGCCGCACGCGCTGTTGGCGTGGCGCAATCGGCACTCGACGAAGGGATGCGTTACGCTCAGGACCGCAAGCAGTTTGGCAAGGCTTTGATCAACTTCCCGCGCGTTTCCGGCAAACTGGCCATGATGGCGGTTGAGATCATGGTGGCGCGCCAACTCACCTATTTCAGTGCCCATCAAAAGGACAATGATCGCCGGTGTGATCTGGAGGCTGGCATGGCCAAGCTGCTCGGCGCACGGGTCGCTTGGGCTTGCGCGGATAATGCGCTGCAGATCCATGGCGGCAACGGTTTCGCGCTGGAATACAAGATCAGCCGGATCCTGTGCGATGCGCGCATCCTGAATATCTTTGAAGGGGCGGCAGAGATTCAGGCGCAGGTGATAGCACGGCGCATTCTAGATTAAGACTGGACTTTTTATCCGTGGGATTATCTAAACTAAGTAGTTTAGATAGGAGCCCTTATGCCACAGACCGTCCTTCTGACCGGTGCGTCCGGATACATCGCCAAGCACATCGCCCTGCAGCTCTTGAATGCGGGGTACCATGTCCGCGGCACGGTACGCAGCCTGTCACGGGCGGCAGAGGTGACAGAGGCGGTGCGGCCACATCTGACTGACGATGGCGAACTGGATGAACGGCTGAGCTTCGTCGCACTCGACCTGTCAAGTGACGACGGTTGGGACGCCGCAATGACAGACATCAATGTGTTGATGCACACGGCGTCACCTTTTCCCATGGTCCAGCCCAAGAACGCAGATGACATCGTCCGCCCCGCCGTTGACGGGGCCCTGCGGGCGTTGAAGGCCGCACATGCGGCCGGTGTGGCGCGGGTGATCATGACCTCGTCGACCGTCGCCATTAACGGATCGCCACTGCCCCCCGACGATACCAGCTATGACGAAACCAATTGGACCGACCCCAGCGAACCCAACATTACCCCATATGCCAAATCAAAAACACTGGCAGAACAGGCGGCATGGGATTACGTCCGTGACCATGCACCCGATATGAAGTTAACAGTGGTGAACCCCGGCTTTGTCGTGGGAACCCCGCTGGACAAGAACTTTGGCACCTCAATCGCCGTCATTGAACGGATTTTGCGCGCCAAGGACCCGATGGTCCCGAATTTTGGTTTTACCGCCGTCGATGTGCAGGACGTGGCCGAAATGCACATCGCCGTGATCGACAAGCCCGAAACGATCGGACAGCGCATCATGACGGTTGACCAGTTCATGTGGTATGTGGATATGGCCAAAGCAATCAAGGCGGCCCATCCGAACCGCAAAATTGTGACCCGTGTTGCCCCGAATTTCGTTGTGAAGGTGCTGGGGCTGTTTGACCCGGCCATCAAATCGATCATTCCAAACCTTGGAAAGATTGAGAAGGTCGACAACAGCCGGGCCGTTGCAACGCTGGGCCGTGGCATGCGGCAGGCCCCCAAGGGTCTCGTGGCCGCAGCGTCCTATCTGATTGAGAATGAATTGGTCTAGCCGAGGCGACCAATCGCAGCGATCAGTCGTGCGCGTGCTACGGGCATCGGGCGATCACCCAGACTTTTGATCAGCCGGTGTTCAATGAAATAGCCGGTTGTGCCAAGGGCAGTGACGATCTCGGTATTGGCAGCATCACCCTGCCCGGCCAAGACAGGCGGCAGTGGTAGCATACGGTCGGCCCATTCACCTGCCCCTTCACGGCTGACAGCGCGGCCAGATTTGGGGGAGACATAAATCAGCTCTTCGTTGACCCCACGTACGGCACAGGCGCTCAGGTCCATGCCAAAACCCATTTCATCCAGTAACACCTGTTCCCAGCGCAGATAGGCGAGCGGCCAGACATCTGACTGCCCCAGCAGATCCAGCAAGGCGATGGTGCGCTCATAAAGCGGCGCATGCTCCTCACGTTCCGGCAAGACATGGGCAAGGATCGCGCAAACGGCGTTCAGTCCGGCCAATGCAAGCCGGTCACCCATAGCCACGGCGGCCCGGCTCCGCACTGGTTCGACAGTGAACGATCCCAAATGGCTATCAAGCCGCGCCTTCCAAGTGACCGACAGCTGTGCGCCAGGTTGCAGGATCGGCGCAACCTTGCGGCTAGTGCCCCCGCGCACAACGCCCGCATGGCGGCCATGATGCGCGCTAAAAACCTCAATGATGACAGAGGTTTCGCCAAATGGACGGGTGGCCAGCAGCGCGCCTTCATCAGACCATTCAATCATCTCACCGTCACCCTGTGCATGCCCACAGCATCAACGACAATGGCACGATAATGCAAGCGGTGCGCAGCATAGGTAGAAACTATTCAAGCCCCGGTTCGTCCAGCAGATGACGGCCCTGCCGGTCTTCCACCTCGATCACCCATAGGTCGGGATCGAAACTGCGCTGTTTGGTGATGGAGGCATCGACATCGCCCTCGTCTCCTTCGGTCAGGATCACCCATTTCCGGGCACCGCTCATCAGATCAAAACTGCGCTGATAGCAGCAAGCATGCCCATCAAGCGTGTTCAGTTTCACCAGCACAGCCCCTGCCGTGTTGTCGCCACGTTTGACCACAAAGGCCGGAATTTCGACCAGCCGCAGCCGGGTCAGATAGGCCGACACCCAGATGTCGGCGGTTAGTTTCACGTGTTGCCGTCTTTGAAATCGAGCCCCATTTCAGAGTACCGCTCGGATTCTTCTAACCAGTTGGGCCGTACTTTGACCTTTACAAACAGGTGCACGCGGCGACCCAGGAATTCCTCCAACTCCTGGCGTGCCGCCTGACTGATGGCCTTGACCGTCTCGCCCCCCTTGCCCAGCACGATGCCTTTGTGCCCGTCGCGGGCGACATAGATCAGCTGATCAATCCGGGCGGTGCCGTCGGGGCGTTCTTCCCAATTTTCCGTTTCAACCGTCAACTCATAGGGCAATTCCTGATGCAGCCGCAGGGTCAGCTTTTCGCGAGTCATTTCGGCGGCAATCATGCGCATCGGCAGATCGGCAATCTGATCTTCGGGGTAGAGATACGGGCCTTCGGGTACTTGGGTGACCAGCCAGTCGCGCAGGGCGTCACAGCCATGACCCCGTTCGGCAGAAATCATGAAGGTCTCAGCGAAAGGATAGGCATCGTTCATATCTTTGGTGAGTTGCAACAATACCTCTGACTTCACCTTGTCGATCTTGTTAATGGCGAGGGCCACGGGCGATTTACCCGCGCGTTCCGCCAGCGTTTCGAGGATCGCCTTCACGCCGTCAGTCATGCCGCGATGCGCCTCGATCATCAGCACGACCACATCAGCATCAGCCGCCCCACCCCATGCTGCGGCGACCATGGCCCGATCCAGACGACGACGGGGTTTGAACAAGCCTGGCGTGTCGATGAAGATCAATTGTGCGTTTTCGGCCATGGCAACGCCACGGATACGGGCGCGCGTGGTCTGCACCTTATGTGTCACAATCGACACCTTCGCGCCAACCATACGGTTGAGCAGCGTGGATTTGCCTGCGTTGGGTTCGCCAATCAGGGCAACAAAACCAGCTTTGGTTGGGGCATCGGTCATGTATCAACTTTCTTGAGCAGAGCAGTGGCCGCGGCTTGTTCAGCCTGCCGTTTTGATCCAGCAGTCGCCTGTTCGGACGGCCCGGAAGCAAGGCGTGCTTCTATTGTAAAGACAGGCTGGTGATCAGGTCCAGTGCGCGCCACTTCGATATATTGCGGGGGTATTTCACCGCGCGCTTGTGCCCATTCCTGTAGTGCGGTTTTGGCGTCGCGCGCATCATCCGCCACGTTACCGATCCGGTCGCCCCAAAGCCGTAGAATCACGCGCCGCGCTGCGTCAAATCCACCGTCCTGATAGATAGCCGCGATCACAGCTTCCATCGCATCGGCAAGCAGTGCCTCCTTGCGGCGACCACCTGATTTCATCTCGGACCGGCCAAGTTTCAGCACAACACCCAGATCAATCTGACGCGCCACATCGGCGCAAGCCTCCCGGCGCACAAGCGCGTTGTAGCGCGGGGCAAGCAGCCCTTCGGGTGCGTTTGGATCTGCCTTTAGCAGCGCCTCGGCCATCACAAGGCCAAGCACACGGTCACCAAGGAATTCAAGCCGCTGGTTGTCGTCCCGGTGCGGGCTGACCATGGAGGAATGGGTGACGGCGCGCACCAATAGCGCGGGTTGCGCAAAGTCATGGCCCAGCCGTTTTGAGAAGGCAGAGAGATCAGCAGAAAGTTTCAATCAAGCGCCTTGAAGAAACGGTCGCTGCGCCACGTCCAGAAGGCAAACATGGACCGGCCCGCAGATGAGAACATCACCCGATCTGCCCGGCCCACGATATCCTTGCGTTCCACAAAACCCACGCCGCCGCGCGCCTGCGCGAAGCGGCTATCGGTCGAATTGTCCCGGTTATCGCCCATGAAAAAGAACTGCCCGGCAGGCACAGTGAAAACGCCAGTGTTGTCTTGTGGGCGCGGAGCCACATCAAGGATGGCGTGGCTGGTCCCGTTGGGCAGCGTTTCGATCTGACGTGGCTTTTCACAGCTTGCTCCTTCGCCGACCACGCCATTTGCACATGACGGCCGCGAGCCAATTGGGCCCTGACGTTCCATCATTTCGACAAACACCCCTGCGTCTTCGACCTGCACCGCCTCGTCATTGATGTGCAAGCGGCCATCGATCATCTGGATCCGATCACCGGGCAAGCCGATCAGGCGCTTGATGAAATCGAGGCCCGTGACGGGATGGCGGAACACAACGATATCCCCCCGCTCCGGGTCGGAACCAAACAAGCGGTCTTCGTAGTCTTCGGCAAAGCCGCAGAAATCATCCGCCCCGAGGTCCAGACCGATCTGTGGGATACGCACTGAAGGGCAGGACGCGTAAGAATATCCATAGGCCATTTTGTTGACGAACAGAAAATCACCGATCAGAAGCGTGTCTTTCATCGATCCGGACGGGATCCAGAATGGTTGAAAGAAAATGGTGCGAAATATGCCTGCGATGACCAGTGCCCAGAACACTGTTTTGAAGGTCTCGATAACGCCGCCCATGACGCCGGTTTTTTCGGACATTGTTTGATCCCTTAAATGTTTGAGGCTACATGATGGCGCAGGTCAGGTCTGTCAAGCGATGGGGCGTGCCTCAATCACCACAAAGGCCTGTGCCCATGGGTGATCGTCGGTCAACGTTACGTGAATGATGGCCTCGTGGCCAGGCGGTGTCATCTGATCCAGCCGATCTTTCGCCCATCCGGTGACGTGCATGATGGGTTGGCCTGTGCGCAGGTTGGTGACGGACATATCTTTCCACGATATGCCCATGGCGAGGCCGGTGCCCAGCGCCTTTGAACAGGCTTCTTTCGCTGCCCAGCGTTTAGCATATGTGCCTGCCACATCTTTGCGTCGTTCGGCCTTGGCCTGTTCGATATCCGTAAAAACCCGGTTGCGGAACCGGTCGCCGAAACGGTCCAACGTGCCAGCAATCCGTTCGATATTGGCCAAGTCCGTGCCAACGCCGAGGATCATGAAAACCATCCGAATTGAGGTGCTGCAAACCATGCAGAAACCATGCGCATACCATGCATACGATCATATGGCAGGGTCATCGGTCTTCGACCTCCAGATCGATCACCATGATCCCGTCGCCACCACCTTTGCACATTGCCACAAGCCGCGCGCCCAGCGCGCTGTGCTGGGCGTCATTGGCATAAAACTCAAGTGCTGCCTGATCAGAGAACGTCCCGACAAACCCATAGGGGTATTGCTGCGATTTGCGCTCCAGATCCCTATTGGGGCCATGTTCAAAACCTGTGAAACCCGGCAGATGCGCCGACAGCGCTGCGAGCTGATCCATGATTGTCGCAAGCTCTTCCGCGTCGTGATCGTCGGTCAGTGCCAGCAGGACGATGTGACGGATCATTGCGCTTGCCCGCGCGTGAAGAGAAGTGTCAGACCTGCTGCCCCGAAAAGCATGCCAAAGGTGGCTTCGAACCAACGGCGCGCGCGCCCGTAAGCACGGATCATCCGTTCTGACGAAAACAGCAGCCCGTAGCCAAAGAAGACAATCGCAGATGCTGTGATCAACATTGAAAAGGTTTGCCAGATCAGCGTTGGTGACGCATCGGCAGGGACAGCGACCGCAAACACAGCGCCCCAACCCAGCATCGCCTTAGGATTGGTCAGGTGGATTAGCGCCCCTTTGGTCCAGAGCTTGCGCAGGCTGGTGTCAGTCAAACCTGTTGTATCGGCGCTGTTGCCATTCTTCCAGGCAGACCACAGCGCCTTATAGCCGAGATAGATCAGGAACATCGCCCCGACATAGCGCAGGGCCGTAAACAACCACACATGGCTCAACATCAGCGCGCTCATCCCGAGTGCGGCAGCGATCCCCCAACAGGCCGACCCGGTGACGATGCCTCCGGCCACGGCCAGACCTGCGGCACGCCCCCGCCGCATCGCCGTTCCTGCAATGGCGAGCGTAGCCGGGCCGGGGCTACCGCCACCAACCATCCATGCTATCAGAAGGAGAACAATTTCCATCCTCCTATCCCCGCGCCGCGTTCATGATTCTGCGCATTTCTGTGATGGCGGGGGTGAGACCACGAAAAATCGCTTCGCCAATCAGGAAGTGCCCGATATTCAATTCGATGACTTGCGGCAGGGCCGCGACTGGGCCGACGCAATCGTAAGTCAGGCCGTGGCCTGCATGAACCTCCAGCCCCAGATCATCGGCGAAGGCGGCCATGTTCGTCAGACGTTCAAGTTCAGCGTCACGTTCTTCGAACCGACCCTCTGCATGGGCATCGCAATAGGCGCCTGTGTGCAGTTCGATCACCTCTGCTCCGATCCGGTTGGCCGCTTCGATCTGACGTTGGTCGGCGGCAATAAAGATGGACACACGGCAGCCTGCCTCGCGCAGGGGCGCGATGTAGTGGGCCAGTGCGTTTTCTTCGCGCGCAACCTCCAACCCACCTTCGGTGGTCCGTTCCTCGCGTTTTTCAGGTACGATGCAGACCGCATGGGGTTTGTGGCGCAGGGCGATTTTCTGCATCTCGTCAGTCGCGGCCATTTCAAAATTCAGCGGACCATTCAGAGCGTCCATCAACCCTTCGATATCTGCGTCAGAGATGTGGCGCCGATCTTCGCGTAGATGCGCGGTGATGCCGTCGGCGCCTGCTTCTTCGGCCATAGTGGCCGCACGCACGGGATCAGGCACCGCGCCGCCGCGCGCATTACGCACCGTCGCCACATGGTCGATATTCACGCCAAGGCGCAGCTTTCGTGTCATCTGTCTGTTCCTTTTGCCGATCAGAGGCTGTCTTCACTGACAGAAGTGCTTTTTTTCTTGAGCTGGTCAAGCTTTGCGCGCAACGCCTTGCGGCGGCGGTTCTGATAAGCCGAGATCAGCGGGACAGACAGGTAATATGCGACGGTCCCGCAAATGATGCCCGGTAGGATACCGCCAATCATGTAGGGGTAGAACACCTCGTGATAGAATTCGCCCAGCCCGCGCCAATCGGCGGTTTCGGCGGTGAACACGGCCATGAAATTATGTGTGATATCGAAGAAGGCGTTGCCAAACCGGCACCCAAGCGCGCAAAATTCGGGGGCCATGTCGCTGCCAAAACCGAACAGATTTGCATTGAATGGCCGCCCAATCAGCCAATAGCCGGTGCCCAATGATGCCACGCCGATGGGAATATAGGTCAGCGGGTTCCCAAAGAATGTTGCCAGAAGTGCCGCAAAGATATTGCCGCGCATGATGCTGGCAATAATGGCTGCCACGATGAAATGCAGGCCGTAGAACGGCGTGAATGCCGTGAACACACCCGCCGCAATCCCGCGAGAGATTTTTTCAGGCGTGTCGGGCAGCCTGCGGACTCTGTGTTTGACGTAATGCGCCGCACGGGTCCATCCGCCACGGGGATAGATAAAGCTGACAACGATCTGCCAGATCGGTCGTCTATCCCTGCGTTTGAACACCAAAACTCAACATCCTTCCCGTGCGGGATCAGCTACGCCCAGCCGCGGCGAGCCCTGGATCCCGGTGCCGCGTGATGGACGACACGTTACTTTCCGCCTCCAGCGCGGTTTTGACACGGTGCAAATGTTCCACATCGCGCAGATCAACATCGATCAGTAACCTAAAGTAGTCCGGTTTCCGATCAATGAACTTGAGATCAGAGATATTCGCGTCCTGCTCGCCGATCAATGTGCAAATGCGTCCTAGTACCCCAGAATCATTGGCAATTGTTGCATCAAAGGTCACGGTATTGACCGCCCCATGCGTCCCTTCCTGCCAATGCAGGTCAATCCAGCGTTCTGGCTGATCTTCATAATCGACCAATGCGTGACAGTCGATGGCATGCACCATCACACCTTGACCACGAAATGTGATCCCCAAGATCCGTTCGCCCGGCACCGGTTGGCAGCAAGCGCCCCGACGTTGTACCTGATCAGGGCTCAGCCCCACAACGGCGCGCCCTTGGTCGATTTCATCACCGTGCTTGTGTTCAAGTTCGGGATAGATCGCGCGGACGACATCACGTCCGGTGATTTCGGCGCTGCCCAGTTGTGCCAGCAATTCGTTCAGGTTTTCGATGGCCAGCGCCTTGGCTGCCGTGCGCAGCGCCTTGTCGGTTGATTTTTTGCCGACGTTTTCAAAGGCTACCCGCGCCAATTCGCGCCCCAGTCGGACGAAACGCTCGCGGTCTTCTTCGCGCAAGGACCGCCGGATCGCGGTCTTTGCCCGCCCCGTCACGGCGATGTCGATCCACGTGGCTTGTGGCGTTTGCCCTTCTGCGGTGATGATATCAACTGATTGCCCGTTTTTTAGCCGGGTCCAAAGGGGCACGCGCAGCCCATCTACCTTGGCCCCGACGCAGGCCGCCCCGATGCGCGTGTGGATTGCATAGGCGAAATCGATCGGTGTGGCCCCGCGGGGCAGCTTGATCACGTCACCCTTGGGCGTGAAGCAGAACACCTGGTCCTGGTACATTTCAAGCTTGACCGCCTCGAGGAACTCCTCGTGATCCTGGTCTTCATCGAACCGTTCGGTCAGGGACGCGATCCAGTGGACCGGGTCGACGGCAAAGCGGTTTTCGACCCGCTCCCCGTTCTTGTAGGACCAGTGGGCAGCGACCCCGGTTTCGGCGACCTCGTGCATTTCGCGGGTCCGGATCTGCACCTCCACCCGCTTGCCGTCGCGCCCGGACACAGTGGTGTGGATGGATCGGTAACCGTTGGACTTGGGTTGGCTGATATAGTCCTTGAACCGGCCCGGCACGGCCCGCCAGCGTTGATGGATCGCCCCCAGCACGCGGTAGCAATCCGCCTCGGTCGCTGTGATGATCCGGAAACCGTAGATGTCGGACAGACGGCTGAAGCCCTGATCCTTCTCCTGCATTTTGCGCCAGATGGAATAGGGTTTTTTCGCCCGCCCGATGACGTCTGCCTGGATATTCGCCTTTTCTAGTTCGACCCGCATGTCGGCGGTGATCTTTTGCACCACGTCACCTGCTTCGCGCTGGAGCGTGATGAACCGCCGGATGATCGAATTGCGCCCTTCGGGGTTGAGGACGCGGAAGGACAGATCCTCAAGTTCCTCGCGCATCCATTGCATACCCATCCGGCCCGCAAGCGGGGCGAAGATATCCATCGTTTCGCGGGCTTTCTGGGCCTGCTTTTCAACGCGCATGGATTTGATCGTGCGCATGTTGTGCAAGCGGTCAGCGAGCTTTACGAGCGTTACCCGCAAATCGCGGGACGTCGCCATGAACAGTTTGCGGAAGTTTTCGGCCTGTTTTGTCTGTGTCGAATTCAGTTGCAGGTTTGTCAGCTTGGTGACGCCATCGACCAGTTCTGCAATCTCGCGACCAAAGCGTTTTTCGACCTCCGCAAAGGAGGCTTTTGTGTCTTCGATCGTGTCATGCAGCAGTGCCGTGACAAGCGTCGCGTCATCCATCTGCTGTTCGGCCAGGATGTTCGTCACAGCGACGGGGTGGGTAAAGTAGGGTTCGCCCGAATGACGGAACTGCCCTTCATGCATTTCTGCACCAAAGGCAAAGGCGTCGCGCAACAGCGCTTCGTTCAGGCGGGGGTTATAGGTGCGGACCAGTGCGATCAGATCATCTGCAGTCGTCATCTGGTCCCGCGCCTATGTTTTGAAGGCCGGAAAACCGACCTTAGCGCTGCCCTTGCGCATCCATCAGCGCACGCAGCAGTTTTTCTTCGGACATGTCGTCTTCGACAGGTTTGTCCTGCTCCGCACCCATCAACAAGGACATGCTGTCCTCTTCGGGTTCATCAACCTCGATCTGGGTCTGGTTCGCCTCGATCATGCGTTCGCGCAGGTCATCGGCTTGCTGGGTTTCTTCCGCGATTTCACGCAAGGATACGACAGGGTTCTTGTCGTTGTCGCGGTTTACCGTGATCGGGCCACCGGCGGAAATTTCGCGGGCACGATGGGCCGCAAGCATCACAAGCTCAAACCGGTTGGGAACTTTATCGACGCAATCTTCTACGGTGACGCGGGCCATAAGGCATACTCCTGCAATCAAGAGGGACTTCGGAAGTCGCCTATTTAGAGCGTTCACATGGCATTGACAAGCCCCGGAACCGGGTGTTTTCGCAGTTTTTAAGGGGTGCTGACGCTTGCCACAGCCCGGTCCACAACCGCATAAAGCGTGGCTCGATCGGCCCCTGCCTGTGCCGACACCACCATGCCATTCACGATGGTGGTCAGAAAGGCGGCCTTTTCCGCAATATCACGCGGTGGCTGGTCCAAACTCAAGTTTAACGTCAATATACGCGCCATATTCAGCGCAAATGCCTTGTTGATCCGTGCAATGGCAGCATCCGTTCTGGGGTCAAGACCCACCAGCTCTAACGTTGCGCGACATCGCAGGCATCCGGGTGGCGCAGACGGGTCGGTCAGCCGGTCGGCACTTGCCCGCATGACGTTGCGCAGTGTTACAGCCATATCATCAGCACCGTTCAGCGCCGCGGCAACACGCGAATCGAAGCGGGCGGCGTAATGGTCAAGAGCCGCGACCAAAAGGTCGGTCTTGTCGCCATAGAACTTGTAAAGGCTCGCACGGGCAGCGCCGGTTGATTTGCTCAGATCATCCAGCGACGCATCAATAAAACCCTTGCGCCAGAACGTCTCTGTCAGCCCATCAAGAACAGCGGGTTCATCGAAACCGCGTGGTCTTCCGCGGCCTTTCTTTTCCTGATCTCGCATTTGTGAACTCATCAGTATTTTATTCTTTCGGTAATTTATGTACTGATCAGTATATAAACTGAACCGATAGGGAACAAGACATGCGGACACCACTGAAGATCGTAGCACTTGTCATGCTGATGGCCAGCGCCAGCAACGCGCAGGATGTCGAACAAAAGATCCTTTCTGAGATGGAGCTGAGCGCACATCCAAAGTTTGCGGGCATCGTCGGCGGGCTGATCACGGGCGCGTTCACTGAGCCGGGTCTTTACGCGGCCAATTCGGTGATGCTTGATGGCGCTGTATTCCCGCCGCACAGCCATATCGATGACCGCATGTCGGTTGTTGTCGAGGGAACGATGTATCTTGGGACCGGCCCTGACATCGACCCCGCGAACGAACAGGTATTCCCCGCCGGTAGCATCGCCCTGACCCCAGCCGGGACGACGCATTACATGATCGCCCGGGGTGGTGATGTGCGCATTCTGGAAATTGGGGCTGGCCCCACGGCGACGGCATTTTCGGAATAGCGTACGCGGGCGGGGCCCGTGTTGGACCGGGCCTCGCCTACGCGCTAATCGGCACAACTGCTGCGACATCGTCGGCGGAACACGCAGCAAGCATCTGGCTGACGGTTGTCCCCAGTATCGGGTGCTGCCAGTCGGCGGCAACATCGGCCAGCGGCACGAGCACAAATGCACGTTCCTGCAAACGCGGGTGCGGCAAGATTAATTCATCGGGGGCGTCGCGTTGTTGTGCGCCCACCGACAGCCCCCGCCAGACGGCGTGGGTCTGGGCATCGGGACGTATCTGATCACCATAAGCCAGCAAATCCAGATCGAGGGTGCGCTGCCCCCATCGCACGGTTCTGCTGCGACCCGCGGCGGCCTCAATATTGTGTAAAGCGGCCAGTAAAGCGTCAGGTGACAGATTTGTGTGAATCGCGACTACTGCATTCACGAACGCGGGACCCGAACCGGCGGGATAGGCCGGAGTGCTGTAAAAGCGACTAGGGATAACAGCGGCTTGCGACAGTTTCGCGAGTTCATCCATCCCTTTTTGTACAGTTTCCTTTTGGTCACCCCATCGCGAATGATCGTTGCTACCAAGGGCGATAAGCGCCAATTGGCCGAAACCCTCAATATTCGTGACTTGCCTCATCATCCGAAAACATTAATGTGTCATAAGTCTTGCACAACCCCAACACTCACGAATGAACAATCTGCAGGACGTATATTCGGAAGGACCATTTTATGTTTTATCGGGACGAGCGATTAGCGCTCTTCATCGATGGATCAAATCTTTACGCGGCGGCTAAGTCTCTCGGGTTTGATATCGACTACAAACTGCTCCGACAGGAGTTTATGCGGCGTGGGAAAATGCTTCGGGCGTTTTATTACACTGCTTTATTGGAAAATGACGAGTATTCGCCGATCCGCCCATTGGTCGATTGGCTGCATTACAATGGTTTCACCATGGTCACAAAACCGGCCAAGGAATACACTGACAGCATGGGCCGCCGTAAGGTCAAAGGGAACATGGATATCGAACTTGCCGTCGATGCCATGGAGCTTGCGCCCTATGTGGATCATGTAGTGCTGTTTTCGGGCGACGGGGATTTTCGACCGTTGGTCGAAGCGTTGCAACGCAAAGGTGTGCGTGTTTCGGTCGTGTCCACGATCCGCAGCCAGCCGCCAATGATTGCAGATGAATTGCGTCGTCAGGCAGATAACTTCATTGAACTGGACGAATTGCGTGATGTGGTGGGACGGCCCGCACGCGAACCCCGCCCGGAATCGCTGGAAGAAGAAGTCAGCGAAGAGAGCTGATCAAAGTTTGCGTCAGGTGGTCCCCGGTGATTGCCTGACCGCCACAGCACGGCATGATGCGGCCAAAAACATGTCATGCGCGCGATAGCGCGCTCCATTTCGTCACACCATCTGACGCTGGACCTTGCCCCATCAACCGCTTACCTCTGGGACAATGCCGGAGGAAATGATGATCAAGCCACCTCTTACCCTTTATCTTGCCGCCCCCCGTGGGTTTTGCGCAGGCGTTGACCGCGCCATCAAGATCGTTGAAATGGCGTTGGAAAAATGGGGCGCACCCGTTTTTGTCCGCCACGAGATCGTGCACAACAAATACGTTGTGGATGACCTGAAAGACAAAGGCGCCGTTTTCGTCGAAGAGCTTGACGAATGCCCCACAGATCGCCCCGTCATCTTTTCCGCACATGGTGTCCCCAAATCCGTTCCTGCCGCAGCCCAGGCCCGCGAGATGATTTATGTCGACGCCACCTGTCCCCTTGTCAGCAAGGTCCATATCGAGGCGCAGCGCCACGCGGACAACGGATTGCAGATGATCATGATCGGCCATGCGGGCCATCCCGAAACTGTCGGCACAATGGGCCAGCTGCCCGCAGGCGAGGTGCTGTTGGTTGAAACTGTCGATGACGTTGCCGCTGTTCAGGTTCGTGACCCTGCCAAACTGGCCTTTGTCACCCAGACAACCCTGTCGGTCGATGATACGGCTGATATCGTCGCGGCCTTGCAAGCCCGCTTTCCCGCTATCGTCGGCCCACATAAGGAAGACATCTGCTATGCCACCACCAACCGGCAAGAGGCGGTCAAGACCATGGCCCCGAAATGCGATGCGATGCTGGTTGTGGGCGCGCCAAATTCATCAAATTCCAAACGGCTGGTCGAGGTTGGGGCGCGCGCTGGCTGCAACTATGCGCAACTTGTGCAGCGGGCGACCGATATCGATTGGCGCGCGCTTGATGGGATCACATCCATGGGCATCACTGCCGGGGCATCAGCCCCTGAGGTGCTGATCAACGAGGTGATCAATGCATTTCGGGACCGTTTCGATGTGACGATTGAACAAGTGGTCACAGCCGAGGAAAATGTCGAATTCAAAGTGCCACGTGTTCTGCGGGAACCCGCATAGGGCCAAAATGGCCAAGCCTGCAGATGGAGTTTGAAAGATGATCAGCTTGCAATTCATACTCACGGCGATTGTCGTCTGCATCGCCCCCGGCACCGGGGTGATTTATACCCTTGCCCTTGGATTGGGTCAGGGACGCCGCGCTGCGATTGCGGCCGCTGTTGGTTGCACCCTCGGGATTGTACCGCACTTGGCCGCGGCCACATTGGGACTGGCGGCGTTGCTGCATACCAGCGCGGTGCTGTTCCAGATCGTCAAATTCGCAGGCGTGGCCTATCTGCTTTATCTGGCGTGGCAGGCGCTGAAGTCGGACGGAGCCCTTGCGGTGCGCGGTGACGCCGTCGCGCAACCGGCGGTGAAGATCGCCATACGCGGCGCGCTGATCAATATCCTGAACCCGAAACTGTCGATTTTCTTTCTGGCGCTGTTGCCTCCGTTTCTGTCCGGGAACCCGGCCACCGTGACTGCCGAGATGATCCTGCTGGGCGCTGTGTTCATGGCCCTGACCTTTGTCATCTTCCTGCTTTATGGCGTTTTTGCCGCCTTTGCCCGTGACTGGCTACTACAAAGCAAATCGGTGATGCGCTGGCTGAACCGGTCCTTCGCCGCCATCTTTGCAGGTCTTGGTTTGCGACTGGCCTTTGAGAAGGCATAACGCATCAGGTCCCATTTGCTGTGGACATCTAATGAGTTTAGACGGACGAAAACGCCACAATTGATCGCAGATATCACATGAACGCTATCCCCCGCTCTGCTTTGCTGCTTGGCCTTGCTGGTCTGATCCCATTTCTTTGGGGTGCACTGACTGTTCTGCACCCTGATCTTGGGCTTTGGGGCCAGATGACATTGGGCGGCCGGTTCGTCGGTCCTTATGTGCAGCTGTTCTATGGTGCGATCATTCTATCGTTCATGTCTGGTGTGCTGTGGGGGTTTGCGGCCCAAGCCACAGGCCGAACCGCAACGGCGGGTTACATCCTGTCGGTCATCCCGGCGCTTTGGGCGTTTTTCATGACAGGCGGCGGGCCGGTGACAGCGGCGATGAACCTGATTGTCGGGTTTCTTGCCCTGCTGTTGCTGGATTGGCATTTTTGGCGGCTTGAACTGGCTCCGCCCTGGTGGATGCATCTTCGGGTGCTGCTGACGGTGATTGTTGTCCTGTCCTTGTTGCCATTGGTGTTTTAATGACAGACCGCAAAACCATCGCCACCTATGATGCAAAGGCCGCCGATTACGCGCAACTGGTGGGTACCGACGCACCGGATGCATCTTTGCAAGCATTCATTGATCTGATGCCGCGTGGGGCCAAGGTGCTTGATCTGGGCTGCGGCCCCGCGACCGCATCTGCCCATATGCGCAATGCCGGGCTGGTCCCCTACCCGGTCGATGCATCCCAAGGTATGATCGATCAGGCCAACAACACCTATGATATTAATGCGCGCCTCGCGACTTTTGACGATATCGACGGCGTGGCGATTTATGATGGGGTCTGGGCCAATTTCAGCCTGCTGCACGCGCCGCGCGATACCCTGCCCCTTCATTTTGCGGCACTTCACCGCGCACTTAGGCCAGCCGGGATCATCCATGTGGGTATGAAAACCGGTGTGGGCACGGACCGCGATGCGATCGACCGCCTGTATACCTATGTGACCGTAAACGAATTGAGCAATCTGCTGAGCGATGCGGGATTTGACGTCACCTTCACCAAAGAAGGAAAAGAAAAAGGGATGGCAGGCACAATGGATCCGTTCGTTTTGATGCGAGGGTGCAAGCATGCCTGAGCTTTACGCTTACACAGATGGTGCCTGTTCCGGCAATCCCGGCCCCGGTGGATGGGGTGCGCTTCTGATCGCCCGCGACGGGGACCGCGTGATCAAGGAACGCGCACTAAAGGGCGGCGAAGCGGATACGACCAATAACCGGATGGAACTGCTGGCTGCAATCACGGCGCTGGAAACACTGGATCGCGACACATCGCTGACAATTGTCACTGATAGCTCTTATGTCAAAGACGGGATCACATCGTGGATTCATGGTTGGAAAAAACGTGGCTGGAAGACGGCTGCGAAAAAGCCGGTGAAGAACGAAGACCTCTGGCGCAGGCTTGACGCGGCTGTGGCCCGTCACAACGTAACGTGGGAATGGGTCAAAGGCCATGCAGGTCACCCGGAAAACGAACGCGCCGATGAATTGGCCCGCGCTGGCATGGCCCCTTTTAAATCTTAATCTGCAAATGCGGGCTGGGGTCGCGCAGCACGAATTCCTGCTTGATGTGACGCAGCACCCGACGTTGACCGCCAAATGGCACCATATCTTCTGCCCAATCCAGGCTGACCCAGCAAAATTCGCTGTGTTCGGGGTTCAGCACCACGTTGGCGGCATAGTCAACGAAGGCCACAAAGACCGGTGCAATCGTGATGGCGTCGCGGTCCGCCTCGTAGAATTGTTCGCAGATATCGCCGGAATAGAACCGGGTGGGCGTCAGGTCGGTTTCTTCCTTCAACTCGCGCAGGGCCGCCTGCCACGCGGTTTCGTCCTCTTCGATAGCGCCCGCGATTTGGCACCATTCGCCAACCAAAGTATGATTGCGGCGCAAAAGCAAAACTTCTGCACTGTCGTCCACCTCGCGCAGGGCGACAAGCGCGATTGAAAATGATCTGATTGGTATCTCTGCCACGGCCTAGCTGATCTTCAACACAATCTTACCGATATGGGCGCTGCTTTCCATGCGTGCATGTGCGGCTGCCGCATTGGTCAGCGTGAATTCCTGATCCATCACAGGTGCGATCCTGCCCGCATTCAGCAGGGGCCAGACATGTTCGCGCAGTTGATCTGCGATGCGCGCCTTGGCAAGATCCGATTGTGGCCGCAGGGTCGATCCGGTCAGCGTCAACCGCCGTGTCATCATCTGCACGAGGTTCAATTCCACCTTTGGCCCTTGCAGAAATGCGATCTGCACCAATCTGCCGTCATCAGCCAGTGCTTGCAGGTTTCGCTGTATATATGGACCGCCGACCATATCGAGGATCAAATCAGCCCCACCCACCGCTTGCATTTTTTCAACAAAATCGTCGTTTCGGTAGTTGATCGCCTGCTCGGCCCCCAAAGCGACACATGCCGCGCATTTCTCATCCGATCCAGCGGTTACGAAAACCCGCGCACCCTTGACCTTGGCCAGTTGGATCGCCGTTGTGCCGATGCCAGAACTGCCGCCATGGACCAAAAATCGTTCACCCGCATGCAAGCCCCCACGCATGAAGACGTTGGACCAGACGGTGAAGAACGTCTCTGGCAGGCACGCGGCTTGTTTCAGATCAAGGCCATCCGGGACGGGCAGACAGTGGGCGGCGGGGGTTGCGACATATTCCGCGTAACCGCCGCCCGGCAACAGGGCGCACACCTGATCGCCAATCTTGGGCCATGTCACGCCCGCGCCGACAGCAGTGACTTCACCCGCCGCTTCCAATCCTGGCAGATCACTGGCACCGGGCGGCGGATTGTAAAGACCGGCCCGTTGCAGCGCATCGGGGCGGTTGACACCGGCATAGGCCACCTTGATCACCACCTGATCATGGGCGGGTTCCGGCATTGGTCGTTCCGTCAACGCCAGCACCTCTGGCCCGCCGGGTTTCGTGATCTCAATCGCCTGCATGTTCATGCCCCCTGATAGCCGACTTACCTATGAAACATGACAGCAGCTTTGACAATTTGTTGTGATCCGCGCAGCCTAGTTTGGATCCCGCCAGACGCCGGGCAAATCGACCTGAGGGATACGGGTGGGTGCCTTGACGGACGACAACATACGCCCCAATGGTCCCGTGATTGGTTTGAGCAATGCGTTGTCGCGCACCTGCGCCTTTACCTTTTCAAACTGCATCACATCATCGATACGCCGATCAATGAAAGCATCCGTTGCCTGCGCATCAAGACTGTCATCACCCAGCCAATACAGCACAACGGAAGCATAGACCCCCGACAGCGTCAGCCGTTTGGTATACCAGTTGATATCGCGGGATTTGTCGCCTAACGCCTCCCATATATGATCGGCGGTTTGCCAAACCAGCTTGGATCCTTCGGGTGCCATATGGGGCAGGGCAAACAGGGCGGTGCCACGGCGCACGGCCTCTTTGTCATCAATCGCGTTGATCCGCAGACGGATGGCATGGGCCACCTTGTCCCGGAAACGCATGTCGGACAGTTCAGCCGTTTTCAATGCAGCCACCATCGCCGCATCGCCCTGTTCATGATAGGCAATCGCCAAATCAACGGCGCCGCGCGGGCACAGCGTTTTTGCGTGCGCCGGATCAATCCCAACCTCGGTCACGGCGGCGTTGAAGGCCGACGGGGCCCAGCCGTCAAACGCGACATGTCGCAGGATCGCATCAAGCAGCTTGTTCTTGGCGGGGTCGATGGGGGCATTCATCATGGGCCTGGCTCCTGCTGAGGGTACTAGACAAACTAGTGCGCTATTGCTATGTGCCCACTTCCTGCAATTTTTGCAAATCCAACTTAGAGAGGTGGTGAAAACCACATGCAGGTTAGTGTTCGTGATAACAACGTCGATCAGGCGTTGCGTGCTCTGAAGAAAAAGCTCCAGCGTGAGGGCGTTTTTCGTGAAATGAAGCTCAAGCAGCATTTCGAAAAACCGTCCGTCCGCAAGGCGCGCGAGAAGGCCGAGGCCATTCGCCGTCAGCGTAAACTGGCGCGTAAGAAGCTCCAGCGCGAAGGTTTGCTGTAAGGCAATCCCGACGTGATGATCTAGGAACCCCCGTCTGAGCAGTCAGGCGGGGGTTTTTTCAGGTGAGTGTCGGCAATGAGCCCATTTTGACAAATACTGCGCCCTATATGAATAGCTGCCCTTAACGATTGGACTGTCCTAGCTTCATCCGAAAGAACTGAATTGGGCGTGGGAGAGCGACGTTTTCAGGTATCCTGCCGACGCGCTTAGTCAGGACGAATTGATGGATACAATGACATTTCGAGAAGCCGTAAGGAAGCGGCCCGGTATGTATATCGGGGACGTAGACAATGCGAGTGGGGGAAATCATGTGGTGTTTGAGTTGGTCGCAAACGTACTTGATCAATTCCTGGCTGGCAGTGCGACGCGTTGCGAGATCACGCTCGAAGGTTTCAATCTAACCATTTCCGATGATGGACCAGGACTATCTTTCCGTGCGCAATCTGATCATGGCGCTGTTTCACAAGCGGAGTATAGTCTGGAGAACGCGCATTTTGGAGCTACGGCACATGGGCACGCACCACATGTGCATCTCGTGTTCAACGGTGTTGGATTGGCGGTCGTCAATGCTCTGTGTTCCGAATTCAAGGTTGTCTCGCGTGACGGAATGTATGCATGGTCGCATGCTTACGAAATGGGCATTCCGCGAGGGAAAGCGACGGAAGTTGAAGATAAAGGAAGTAGCGGTACTCGAATAGTTCTGCGCTTGGATGAAGAGATCTTCCAGTGCCCGCCTGATCCCGCGGCTCTCCACTCAATCCTCCATGAAAAGTCGCATCTGTTCCCAGGATTCGAAATTTTATTCAATGGTTCAAGGTTCTTAGAACGACACGGGCTTATGAGTCTTGCAAAATGCCTTTGCCAGGGTGAGGCACAACCCTTTTTGTGGCATCGGGAAGAACACTCAGACTTCCTGATCGATCTGGCGCTTGCTGGTTCTGGCTCCACACCGCTCGTCTCGCAAAGCTGGGTGAATGGCAGCCTTACCCAACTTGGCGGATCGCATCAGATTGCATTGGATCGTGCTGTAAAGAGGGCCGGGTGGGTCCCTTTGGTAAGTTTGGTCCACGTGATTATGCTTCAACCTGAGTTTGCGGGTCCTACCAAAGACAGACTTTCGGCCCCTTCTCTTGAAGGCCCGTTGGAGGCCGCGTTTTTCAACGCGCTGGTCAAGAAATCTGCATGAACGTTCCAATATATCATTTCCGGTAAGCAGACATTAAATCGGCTGTCGCGAACGGCAGCAAAGACCATACTGCAGATATCCACTCAAGCCCCCAGCGTGATAATAACCCCACCTGCCGCCTGCGCGTCATCGGCATCATGCGTTACCATCAAAACGGGCAGCGCGCGCGCGCGGGCCCGATCAAAAACCATGTCTCGCACCTGTGCCCGCAGCGCCGCATCCAGCCGCGAAAATGGCTCGTCCAGCAGCAAAGCGCAGGGCTCTGACAACAGCATACGCATCAGCGCCACGCGCGCTTTTTGACCACCTGACAGGGTCGCGGGGTCGCGGTCGGCAAAGCCTGCAAGACCCACCTCCTCTAGCGCTTCATCCACCTTGGCTAGGCGTTCCGATGTCGTTCCACCCGGCTGCAAGCCGAATGCAAGATTGGCCCCAACAGACAGATGCGGAAAGAGAAGATCATCCTGAAACAGAATGCCCACCCGGCGTTTATGCGGCGGCGCATAGGTGATCTCTTGCCCGTCCAGCCAGACCGTGCCAGTGGCTGTGAAATCCGGGGCCAACGTGCCCGTAATGAACGCAAGCAAGGTCGATTTGCCCACACCCGATGGGCCCATCACCGTCAGCACCTCACCAGAGGCCACGGTATGATCCACCGATAGCAAGACATGATCGCCCTTGGCGATCGACACCTTGTGCAGGCCCAATCCTCTAACCATGCCGCAAACCCTTTCTGTTGCGCCAAACCACCGCCGGGATCAGCAAAGCAAGTGCAAAGGGCACCAGCGCAGCCCCTGTCTGCATCAACCCATAGACGCCAATCGCCCGACGATCACCACCCGATGCCAGTGCCACCGCCTCTGTCGTCAGCGTCTCGACCCGGCCACCGCCGATCAGCAATGTCGGAAGATATTGCCCGACCGATACAGCAAGCCCAACCGCCAAGGCCGTCAGGATCGGGCGCAGCAACATCGGCAAACGTACCCGCCACAACACACCATCGGGGCTCGCGCGCAACGCGGCAGCAATCGTGCCCATTCGGCTATCCCACGCGCGAAACGGATCAGCCAGCGACAAGAAGACATAAGGCAAAACGAACACCAGATGCGCCAGCATGACGGGCAAACGCCCCTCATCCGCGCCAAGGTTCAGCATGAGGGTCTGCAACCCCGGCAAGAACGCTGTTTGCGGGATCAGTAGCGGCAGATAAAGCAACCAAACCGCACGATTGCTGAACCGCAAACCATATCGGAACTCGGCCTCCAGACATCCGATTGTCAACATCAGCGCCACCATCGCCACGATAACCGCGATCAACGCCGTTTCGCCCAGCGCCTCCAACGCGCCGGGTCCGTGCCGGTCCCAATTGCGCCATGTAAAGGCGTCGGGGAAAGCATCGGGAAAGCCCCAGAACCCGGCGAACGACCAGATGGCCAGCACGACCAATCCCAACAGGATCGTCGAGGCGGAGGTCGTGGCTGCACCAAGTGCGACACTGGCAACCACCGCGTCTGCCCGCCCGCGCCGCCCTGCAACTATCCATCGGCGGCCTAGCCCCGCGACCACAACCTCGCCCATCCGCCAGAACACCAATGCCCCAATGACCAGCGACAGTTGCAAAAGCGCTCCCGCCGCCCCCTCTAGCCGCATGGACAGGTCTGGATCAGACATCAGCTTCACAATCTGAACCGACAAAGATGATGGCGTATTCGGCCCCAGGATCACGGCCACATCCACCACAGACATCGAATATGCCAGCACCACATAAACCGGCGGTCTGATCTGGGCATAGACGCGCGGGAACACGGTCTTGAGCCATCCGGTCAACCGCCCATATCCCAAGGCCTGCGCGATCGTCGCACTTCGGTTGGCATCGGCCTGACCCAATGCGGCCAGCGTGATCAGCAGCAGGAACGGGACTTCCTTGACGATCAGCCCTGCTGTCATCGTCAGCCCCCATGTGTCCTGCACGATCAACAAATCAGGGGGGCGGTCCCAGCCCGTCATGCCGGGGGAAAAGATACGGGCAATCCAGCCCGATGGGGCAATCAGAAAGGCTAAGCCAAAGGCGGCGGCGGCATGTGGAACCGACAAAAGCGGGGACAAAAGACGCTCAATCACGCGGAAAGGCCGCGTGCCGGACCATCCTGCCGTAAACAGCATCACAATCAGCAGCGATACCGATGTGGCGATGATGCCGGTGAACACCGATAGCATGACTGCGCGAGGCAATCCCGCCCAATCAAACAAGTCCCGAAACGGATCAAGCGATGGCCCGCTCAGGCCAGCGGCAGGCAGATGACCAAAGGCCGGTAAAAATGTGCCCCACAGCCCCGCCACAACAGGACCCAACATCGCGAACAACGTCACGATGGGCAAAACAGGCAGGAAACGACGCGACTTCATCACAGGTGTTGCGGTCCCGGACGTGCCCCGGAACCGCGATACCATCAGATTACTGCGCCACGCCGTAGCGGGTCATCCAGTCATCGGCGATGCGGGTCATCCAGCTTGGGTGCGGTTCTGCCTGAACCGTGCCCAGTTCCGCTGGGGTCAGTGTCGCCACACCCAGTTCCAGCGCATCAAACAAGGCGCGATCATCCGCTGACAGCGCGTCCATGTTCAAAACGGTGCCGTAACCCAGAATTTCGGGGTTTTGCGCCCGCGCTTGCGCCTCGGGTGACATCAGGAAATTGGCAACCACCATCGCACCCGCCTTGGAACCGGAATTGTAAGGCACCGCCACAAACGAAGCGTTTCCGATGGTCCCTTTATCCAACACAAATGTGCGTACGGTTGGCGGCAATTCGTTGTTTGCAATGGCGGTCGATGCCGCACCGGGGCTGAACGAGATCGATAAATCAATCTCACCATCTGCGATCAACGGGAACATGGCCGTACCGGTGGCCGGATAGGCCTTGCCTTCGCGCCACAGGTTCGGGGTCAGCGCATCCAGATAGGCCCAAAGCGGTGCTGTCACGTCATCATATGTTTCATCTGTCGCGGCGGCCTCCAACACTGTCGGATCGGGCAAAATATCAACCAAAACCTGCTTGAGGAACGTTGTCCCCAGAAAATCGGGCGGCTGCGGATAGCTAAAGCGGCCAGGGTTCGCCTGGGTCCATTCCAACAGTGCCTGCATCGATCCCAAACGGTCCGGCATGTCGGCTGTGTCATGAACAAAAACGACCTGCGCCATGGCCCATGGGCTTTCATAGCCTTCGACCGGCACTGTGAAATCGGTTTGCACGGTCTTGCCTTCGGCATCGACAAACGCCCAGTTCGGCAACTGCTCTGCATAGGGGCCGAATAGCAGATCAGCCTCTTTCATGGCGGCAAAATTCGCGCCGTTAATCCAGATCATGTCGACAGCGCCATCATCGTTTTCACCGGCCTGCTTTTCAGACAATACGCGGGTGACAGCATCGGCAGTATCGGTCAGCTTCACATGCTCCAACGTGACGCCGTAATCCTCGGCGACCCGTGTACCGACCCAGGCGATGAAATCATTGGTGGCCGTCGATCCGCCCCATGCGTTCCAATAGACGGTCTGGCCCTCCGCCTCGGTTGTGACGGCATCCCAGTTTGCAGGATCGATATCGGCAAGGGCAGGAACCGGGGCCAACAAGGCGGCCAGAACGGCAAGATGTTTCATAAACAAGGTCCTTTTACTCAGTGTAGATTTGTTTGGCGGCATATATCCGCAGCGTGGCGGTGGCAAAGCACAGGGTGCCAAAAACCCAGGCCAGCGGTGCAAAATACTGTGGCAGCAGACACAGGATCACGAAAAACACAATGGTTTCGGTGCCTTCCAGAATACCGTTAGAATAGTAAAGCGACTTTTGCCCCTGCGCGTCTGTCTTATGGCCATGTTTTTCGGCCAGAATAGCGTAGCCCAGAAAACTGGTCCCATTGAAATAAAACGACGTCAGCAAGAACGCCCCCGCCGCCCCATTTGAAACCGGATCAAGGAACACAAAGGCCGCCGGAATGGCGCCGTAGAACAGAAAATCCACGGCAATATCCAGATATCCGCCAAAATCCGTCTTGCGGGTCGCGCGTGCGACAGCCCCGTCCAGGCCGTCGGCAATCCGGCTGGCCAGCAATGGAATCAACGCCAGCGCAGGCCAGCCCAGCGCAATGATCAGTGCGGCCAAGAGGCCAAGCGCCAACCCAATCAAGGTCACACCATCCGCCGTAAACCCACGCGCCGCCAACCCCTGACCAATCTGGTTCAGCGGCGGGTCGATCAATTGACGTGCATAACGGTCAAGCATGAAGGCAGCCCAGTGTTTGCGCATCTTGTGGCGTATGCGACCGATTGAAGCAATCTGGGTGACACGAAAGTGAGCATTGGTCGGCGACTTGTCACAATCGCGCTCAAAGCTGTATCTGCGTGAACTGCTCAATCGGCTGCAATCGCAACACTGTATCGGGCCGTTCCAACGGGTCTGCGTCGCGCAAGGGGCCGAAATCATAACCGCTCATCTGTTCCAGATCGCGGATGCGTACTTGAAAGGTCCGGAATTCGCCAAAAACAAAGCCGCCGCTGGGCATGTCCTGCAACATGGCCTGCACCAATGGCCCCTGGCTTAAAACATAGGCCGTCACATGAAGCTGGGGCGTGCCCTCCTCATCTTCGGCCAACATGCTGACCACTTTGAAGTAATTCAGCGGAATGGTCGCGTCAGTGCCCGCCAAGGGCGGATCATCATCTGAAAAGACAGGCCCGGTAAACACATTGGCCCGAAAGCCAAATGTGCGCACATTGTCCATGATGTAATCTTCCAAACCCAGCCACGTGCGCGGGTTCTGGTTCAGCCCCCGATGTTGGGGGCTGGCCACCGTATAGTGAAAGGTATCTGCGTTGGCGCGCCGCGCCGTTTCGGCATCAGGGCCCCAATTGGTCGCCGCACGTCGCACCATATGACCGCGATCAATGTCAGGATCGGCGTAAGCGGCACGTCCCAACTGCATATCGGCGGGCACGCGCAAATCCTTGCGCCAGCGCCTATTGCCGCGTTTGATCCGGCGGGTCTGCGCGCCATCAATATTCAGCGCGGCAATCACCGGGCTTTTTTGGGCCAGGCTGAAAAGCACCCCGAAATGCTGATAGCGCAGCTCGTGCGGGCGATCTTTTGTGGCATCCGGCGGACGGGCCAGATCAAGGGCGGTGGGGACGGTGGGCAATGGCACCGCGACTTGCCCCAAAAACTGCGGATCATAGCCATCCCGACCGGCAAAACGTTTCGCGTCATGGCCTTGATCCTCCGACAACTCCGCGGCGGTAGCAAATGACGTGATAGACACGGTTTGATCCAGCAGGGTCTTGAGGGTTTCAACAGGAACAATCCCGCGAACCCCTTGCAACCCAATCACAACCCCACAATCCAGACTGATCAACGGCGCCCCGATCATCCCGCCCAGAACCGTACAGTCATGGGTCGGATCTGACCCGGCTGAAATGCGCAGAACACCGGGACTAAACCGTTTTACTCGGCGCAGCACCCGAAAACCCGCTTGCGGCCCGGTAGGGTCATCAACAAAATCGTCGATAGCGGGATAGCCGACAAGCGCCACACGCTCTTGGTCTTGGCCCGATGTCGGCGCCACGGGCAGCTGGTCAATCGCCGCGCCGTCATCAGCCCTGACACGGGCAATGGCGACATCAACCGCAGGGTCATCAGCAATGAAGGCAAACCGTTTCATATCGCAAACGACCTGATCATCGGCGCCGTCGGAAAAATCCATAGCAGCCCCAAAGCGACCACCCGATGGAGCAAACAAAAACACACCTTGCCCACCAGCAACGCGCTTTGCGACCTGAAGGGCGACACTGCGGCTTGTCATGACCAGATAGTCTGGCCCATCGACCGCAATCACCCACCCGGCACCGCCCCAATTGCGGGCATGGTTTCGAAATGTGACCCGGCCGATCGCACCAAGAAAGGGCTCAATAGCAGTAACCTGATCCTTGATATCTGCGTCAAATATACCCGCAAGACAGGCTTTGTCCGGAACGTGCCCGTCCTGCACGATCAACGGAGGGCGGTGTAAAGCGCGAAACCCTGCCTCAACCTGAGCCAGTGATAACCCCACATCGAAGTGGCCATCCAACGCCGCGCGCAGGCCACCCACCGGAATACCCAACTCATCCAGCACAGGTGCGGGTTGGTCCAAAAGTGCGGCGACATTGTTCAACTCACCCTTGGCACGCATTTGGTTCAAGTAGTCAATGACGCGCTGATCTGGCATGAATGCCTCCGTGATATCGTTATGCGATACGCCGCGCACAGTTTGCGACCAACTGAACAACGACCGGCCGCCAACCACAACCGCCGTCACATCATGGTCCACCGGCCGGCGAAACTATTCCACTACGGCGACCAACGACTAGCAGCACGATCCGACCGAACATCTGGCGGGTTTAGCCGTGGGGGCAGCACCCAAAGGTATGACGACCGCCATCAAATCGCCCCAAAAATAAGCGGACAATGCCACTAAAAAGCAATGGGTTTTCAGCATCACGCAAATCGAAAAACATGGCGGGGCGCTTTACGTTCCATACGACTTCGCCCAATGTCCGCCGCGACGCTAAGATCGGAAAAACAAGTATGCTGAAAAAGTCTTTGGGCCAAGCGCATGAAAAACTGGTGTTCAACCGGCGGGTGCGTGTGCTCGTCGAACAAATCGGTGCGTTGCTGCCGCCCGACGCGACCATGCTGGATGTTGGCACAGGTGACGGGCAGATTGCCAAAATGATCGGCGAAATGCAGTCAGGCACCAATGTGCAAGGCATCGACATCATGCTGCGCGAAACAACGCATATCCCGGTCACGCTTTTCGACGGAACAACAATCCCGATGGAGGATAACAGCATCGATGTGGTCACCTTCGTTGACGTGCTGCACCACACCGATGACCCATCCGTTCTGATCAGCGAAGCGGCGCGCGTGGCGCGCAAGGCGGTGATTATCAAGGATCACCTGAGCGAAAACAAATTCGACCATATGACCCTGCGCCTGATGGATTGGGTTGGCAACGCGCCGCACGGTGTTGTCCTGCCATACAATTATGCGCCGCGCCGTGACTGGGACCGATGGTTCGCAGATGCGGGCCTGACGACAGATAAATTTATTACCAAAATCCCGCTTTATCCCTTTCCAGCCAATATGGTGTTCGGGCGCAAGCTGCACTTTATCGGGCGGATGATCCCGCAGACCTGAAGATAATGAAGCGACAAATCAGGTAACTGGCGACAGCCGCAACACCCGCGGTACCCAGAAAAAGCAGGCTATCTGTGACAAAGTGCCTTGTCACAAACCGAGTGGTGATCAACGATACAACAGCAAGACTGGCAATCTGCGTGCCTGCATAAATAAGCATCGCTGACACGCTCTTTTCATCCGCGCGAAACGCTATGGTCCGTTGTGCCCAAAATGCGGCTGGAATGCACAACAGATACACGATCACACTGGTTGCCAGCGGCGGGGTGCTGGCGAAGCGGATCAACCCCGCGGTCACAACGGCATAGGTCAGGCTGAAACTACCGCCCACCGCCAGGAACCGGATCAAAGACCCCATCAGGGCAGAACCTCAAGCAGAATCTGTTCGTCATTTGACACCGGCACACGGCGCAACCAGTCGACCTCTGTTCCATTGGCCAGCGATGTTGCAAACGCGCCATCATACACTTGCCCCTGACACAGCAGAAAATGCGTAGCACCTGATGCGAGAATAAAATCGCGCAACGCCGGTTCATCCAACTGATAGGGGATAATGCTGTTGGCCAGCGTTTCTGCGCTACGGTGATATCCTGCGGACAGAACGTCATGATGGGTCGCCCAAAGCAATGATGGCCCAAAACTCACGTAATTCAGGATTTTGCCCGGAGGGACCTCATTCAGGGCAATAAGCGACCCGTATTCGCGGCATTGGGACGATGCCGCAATGGCAGAACCGGCGCTTTTTGGCAAAACGGGCTGCACGGCCTGCGCAACGGTCGCTGGCGAAATGATCACAATCCCGACAATGATCATCACCAATCCACGTACCGGTTCGCGGTTTTTCAGATAGGCATCAAAGAAATGCGCGACAACATAGCCACCAATCAACGGGACCACTGAACCAGCGATGATCACGGCGCGCATCTGCACGAAAATCATGGCAATCCCGATGAGACATAACACCAGCAACCCGGCGAGCGCCTGCGTACGAAACGCCGGTTGATCCGCCCTCCTTCGGTCTGCCATCCATAGCCCGGCACCCAAAGCCATCGCCGCAAAAACCGGCAAGGTGAAAATCATGAACGCCTCCGGACGGCTTCGGGCGTAGTCCCAGCCGGGTTCGGCCTCAGAAATTCGGTTGTCGATAAAATCCTGCAGGCTCGGCGGCAGGTTGCCATACGGTCCATCAAGACAGACCGACATGCGCGGCCAGCCTTCCGCAAGGCCCACGCCGGTTAAAGCGATGACCGCAAACAAATACAACATTGGTCGGGCGCGCAGGCGTCCAATAGCCAACGGCACAATACATGCACCAGCTGCGATCCCAACCAGACTAAGCGTTGGCAGGCCAAGTTGGTCGCACAATGTATCAAAACGAATGTCCGGCGGCGTTTGACCCAACCAAAACAGAACGCTGCCCAACCCCAACGCGGCACAGAATGCGACCAAAAGCCGGTGCAACGCAGAGGTGGCGACTATGACGGTGCGCAGCAGGATTACTGTACCGACAGCCACCACAAAGGGCAGGCTTTCCAGTCCAATTGCCAACGAAAACGCCCCCGCCAGGCCGCCGACCATGCCTGCCGCAACGGGGCGGTCAGGCCAGACTGCCGCCAATGCCATTAATGTCATCATCAGCATCTGGACGTTGTGATGATCAAGATTGCCCGCGCCCGAATGCAGATCACCCGTCACGGGCCAGATCACCATACAAATCACCGAAAAACAGGCCGCCGTTGTGCCAAACAAGCGTTTGGCGCCAAACGCGACAACGCTTAGATGAATGATCATGATCAGCGTGGGCCAGATCGTGACCGCGATCTGTTCGGCCGTATCCATCTGGAAAATCAGCGACAAGGGCAGAATGATCGCAGCAATGCCAACATCGATAAAGCGCGACCAATGGAACGATACGCCCTCGGGAGGTAACAGGCGGTACTGGGTCATGTCGTACCAGTCCTGACCGGCCAGCCAATCGCGCACCAGCGTCAGGCGCATGATATCATCGTTACCCATCGTTCCGAAATTGGCATGCATCCCCATGCCGGAAAAAACCGCATCACCCAGGACCACAAGCAGCGCCAGCAACATGACAACTGACAGCGGGCGCGTACGCGCAAAGCGAAAAACGGGGGAACTGTTCATCGGGAATGGAAACCTCAACTAGGACGCGAGACGCTTAGCATGCGCGGGTATATGGCAACACGCCGACAAATAGTTGCTTCGGTCGATACGTAAAGCTGTTGCGCAAAGGCCACGACATGGCCTATCCGCACCTTAACTGGGCCTGAATTACGCCCCAATCGGCCTCTAACAGCGTCGCTGAAACTCAAAAAGAGCCTGCTTTCATGACCGAACTGACCATTTTGATGCCTTGCCTGAACGAGGCTGAGACGCTTGAAACCTGTATCGTCAAGGCGCTCGACTATCTCAAGCGGTCCGGTGTGGACGGCGAAGTGCTGATTGCCGATAACGGATCGACCGATGGCAGTCAGGACATTGCCAAGCGGTTGGGCGCGCGGGTCGTTGACGTGCCGGTCAAAGGCTACGGGGCAGCCCTTGGCGCGGGCATTGACGCCGCAAAGGGCCGCTACGTGATCATGGGCGACAGCGACGATTCTTACGATTTCTCAAACCTTGATCCGTTTGTCGAACAATTGCGCGATGGCGCAGACCTGGTCATGGGTAACCGTTTCAAGGGTGGTATCGAAAAAAACGCCATGCCGCCGCTGCACCGCTATCTTGGGAACCCGGTGCTTTCGACGGTCGGGCGCGTCTTTTACCACACGCCTGTTGGTGACTTTCACTGCGGGCTGCGCGGGTTCTCGCGCGAGGCCATCCTTGGGCTGCACCTGAACACCCCGGGCATGGAATTCGCGTCCGAAATGGTGATCCGCGCCACGCTGTTCGGATTAGACATTCGCGAGGTCCCAACGACACTTAAACCCGACGGCCGGTCCCGCCCGCCACACCTGCGCAGTTGGCGGGATGGATGGCTGCACCTGAAATTGCTACTGACATTCGCGCCTTATTGGCTTTTCTACTATCCGGGGCTGGTCATGTTCTGGGTCGGTCTCGTCAGCTTTCTCGCCTTGATGCTGGGTCCGGTGGTCATCGGCGGTGTAACTTTTGACGTGGCCACCATGATCCTGTCCGGTGCGTTGCTATTGACCGGCTTTCAGATGGTCTGTTTCTACGTCCTGTCGCGTATCTTTGCGGTCAGGTTCAATTTGCTGCCCTCGTCGACCCGGTTTGAACGGCTACGATCAAAGATCACGGTCGACAATGCATGTATTGGTGGCGGCGTGCTGCTACTGATCGCCCTTATCGCCACGTTGTCTGGTGTCTTTAGCTGGGGGGCAACCGGCTTTGGCGACCTTGATGCCGCCAGCATTGTCCGGCCTACGACCCTGGCCGTCGTTTGCGCATCGCTGGGCGTGCAGATGATTACAACCGGGTTCTTGTCATCAATGCTGCAACAGCAGATCAGGCCCGATTCAAAATAGACGCTATTGCGACAGGCATGGCCTTGGCAGATAGTCAGGACATGAACACCCTGACCCAAGCCATTGTCGACCGGCGCGACGACCTGATCGCGCTGACACAGGACCTGATCCGCATTCCCACGCTGAACC
Source organism: uncultured Paracoccaceae bacterium (assembly GCA_947489445.1). GTDB lineage: Bacteria > Pseudomonadota > Alphaproteobacteria > Rhodobacterales > Rhodobacteraceae > Yoonia. The sequence continues at coordinate 10,336 of CANLDN010000009.1, read as the reverse complement.
CGCCCGGCGACAACTACCGCGAGATTTGTGAATACCTGGACACGCGGTTGCGCGGCAGTCGTTTCCAAACCGAGCTGATCCGCGCCCACGGCACCCCCGGCGACAGCGATAAGTACCCACGATGGAACATCGTGGCCCGGCGCGAAGGTGCGGGCGCGGGTGATTGTGTCCATTTCAACAGCCATATCGACGTGGTCGAAGTCGGCAAAGGCTGGACCAAAGACCCGTTCGGGGGCGACCTGATTGACGGCAAAATCTACGGGCGCGGCGCTTGCGACATGAAAGGTGGATTGGCCGCATCAATCATTGCGGCAGAGGCCTTCATTGCCACCCATCCCGACTTTGCTGGCGCCATCGAAATCTCTGGCACAGCCGACGAAGAATCCGGCGGCTATGGCGGTGTCGCCTACCTCGCCGAACAGGGGTACTTCGACCCCACGCGGGTTCAACATGTCATCATACCCGAGCCCCTGAACAAAGACCGCGTCTGCCTTGGCCATCGCGGCGGCTGGTGGGCAGAGATCGAGACCTTTGGCGAAATCGCCCATGGCTCCATGCCGTTTCTGGGCGATTGCGCGGTCCGGCATATGGGAGCCGTCCTGACCGAATTCGAAGACAAGCTCTACCCCGCGATGGCCGCGCGCACGACGGACATGCCCGTGGTGCCGGAAGGCGCGCGATCATCGACGATGAACATCAACTCCATCCACGGCGGCCAACCTGAACAGCCTGACGACTACACCGGGCTGCCTGCGCATTGCGTCCCTGATAGCTGCCGAATCGTCATAGACCGGCGGTTTCTAGTCGAAGAAAACATCGAAGACGTCCGCGACGAAGTCACCGCCCTACTCGAAGGCCTGAAAACAAACCGGGACAAATTCGACTACGACCTACGCGAGATTAACGTCGTCCTGCCCAGCATGACCGACCAAAACGCGCCTGTCGTTCAAGTGATCGCCGCCCAAATCGAAAAAGTGCTGGGCAAACCGGCCGAGTTCGTCGCCTCCCCCGGCACCTACGACCAAAAACACATCGACCGGATTGGCAAGCTGAAGAACTGCATCGCATATGGTCCGGGCATCTTGGAACTGGCGCATAAACCGAACGAATATGTCGGGGTGGACGACATGATCGACAGCGCGCAGGTGATGGCGGGGGCGTTGGAGGATATCTTGTTGCCGGGTGTATCTGCCGTCAGTGAGTAGATTTCGCTTTTCGAACCTGCAGGCCCCGAAAACAGTAATCAGCGAACAAATGACTGGTTTGAGCCCATAGCAGACATGATGATTTTTCGCTGCGCGCGCTCGCAGCGCTGAAGTTGCTGCATCTGCTCAAATCCTGACGTCGCAATGCGGAGTGAAAAGCGGCCGTTCCTACCCCAGTTAAGTCAGCGAGATCACGCGGAGTTGTTGTAGGATTACTCCATTTCGGCGAATGACAAGACTGTCCTCAGGAAACTGCGTTCAAGTTCGGAACCGCGATCCGTCAGCTCGCAAACACCTAAGCCGTTGACTCACGGCAACTTTCCATATTCTTGAACGTTTGGCATTGACTTGAACGCGACCGTTCAAGTTTTGAAGCGTATGGGTGGAAGCTCTGACGAGTAATTTCCAATCAAAAGTAGTTCTCGTGACCCTACAACTTGTGGATGTCAATTCATGCCGAACTCCATATGTACAAAAAAGACCTTGTGCCCAATGCGAAAGCGGTGCTGCAGGCCGATGACAGGCAAAGCGCAGTCTGTTGGAATTCGGGCACAGAGGGCATCACATCGGACATGACGAGCGGCGTCACAATCCTGATCATCAAGCTGCTGATTGTGACAGGGCTCAGGGTTAGTGAGTTGCCAAATCTAAGGGTCCGGGACGTCTCCCCAGACGGAGGCCAGATCCTGGTGCACGGGAAAGGCAGTAAGGAGCGGATTGTCTTCGTGCCGACCGCCACGCAAACAGGCCGGACAGGCGAGTTCGCAAAGATCGCTGAACACCTCCCGTCGCGATTTTTACGGGTCGATGCGCTCGATGGCCTTGATGAAAGCGGCGATATGCTGCCCTCTCATACATCTGAGACCCCATCAGCGGCCTGACGGCGCGAATGACGAGGTTTGCGCTGTGACGGGCCATTGGTCAGTTGCCGCTGCCATGCGTCCTGTGAGGGCGCCCAGCGGAAAGCATCGTCCTTCAGGACCTGCCGGGTGTCTTCGGTGTCTTTCTCATCGTCCACTCCTTGGTGGTTACTATGAGCAACAAACCCTCTCTTAGCAAATGACCCTATTTGGACCCATAGAGGACACCGATACTCCCATCTCCGCAACACGTTGGCTCGCAGTCATAAGTCCTCGTCGGGTTTTAGCTCCGGATTTTGGAAATCCATATTGTAGCTCGGCATCCATCCGACCTCTTCAAAATGCGTGCGGGCAGTTGAGACCGGGTCGAGGCTGCGTTCTTCGATATTTTGCTCCAGTTCAGGATTGGCGGCGAGGTAACGCAACGCCCCATCTTCGGTGGTCATGATATCATCGCGGAAGAGATACGCATTGCTCTGGGCGATGTTGGGATCGCGGGCTAAGACACGGGTAGAGGTAACGCTTTCGATCTCAGCCCTGCCGATGGTAACATAGTGTTTGGTCGCGGCAGCCTTGTCGCGGCCGAAGGCAAGTGCGAGATCGGCATTTTCAGGTGCGGAGAGGTAGGATTCTGCATCGAAGTCAAAGCGCATGCCCACATCGGGGTTCCATCCTCGATCTCTGAAGTGCTGACGGGCCGCATAAACCGGATCGCACTCCGCTTCCATGACGCGGCGCGCCAATTCAGGGTTGGAGGCGAGGTAGTTCCAGGCGCCCTCCTCTGTGCCGTTAAGCCCACTGATATCATCGTGGTGTAGGCTGGCGAGGTTTTGGGTCTCTCCGTCCTGGAGCTGCGCATTGTCACGTGTGCCGCCCGCAATCTCTTCGCTCCCGGTCTCGAGGTAATGGCGCACGGCGCCTTCCGGGTCGTCCGCAAAGGCCATATAGAGATCACCATTGCCAGGGGCTTCGATATAGCTTTGCGCATCAAACTCAAAGCGCATGCCAACCTCGGGGTTCCATCCACGACCTTCAAAGTGCTGACGCGCGGTTAAGATTGGATCCAGGTGCTGCTCCGCGACATCGCGGGCCAGGCCGGGGTTTGAGGCGATGTATTCCAGGGCGTCCAGATCATTGTTGAGAATAGCATCGCGGTGTTGCGACGCGATGTTCGGGGTATCGCCGGAATCCAGGGTCAGATCCGCGCGGGTGCCATCTTCGAATTCGCCTGTACCCGTTTCCAAAAGGTGCCAGATTGCGCCTTCAGGATCGCCTGCGAAGGTCATGGCCAGATCGCCGTTGCCGGGCGCAGACAGATAGGTTTGGACGTTGAAATCAAAGCGCATACCGTAATCCTCGCTCCAGCCCACAGCGCGGAAATGATTGCGCGCTTGGGTGATAGGATCTTCGCCGCTGGCCAGAATATCGGCAGCCAAGCTGGGGTTTGAGGCGAGATACCGCAGAGCGCCCAGCTCAGTGTCCAAGATGACAGGACCTTCAATGTAGGCGATGTTGGCCGTTTCGTCCTCGCCCAAGGTCAAAGCATCGCGGTTACCGTCTTCGACCTCGCTGAGGCCAGTTTCCAGGTAATGCTGTGTGGCCCCGTCCGGATCGTTGCGGAATGCTATGGCTAGGTCGCCATTGCCGGGCGCGGCCAAGTAACTTTCGACATCATAGTTCATGGCCACCTCGCCACCTTGGCCTTCGTTCAGGAAGTGTTCGCGGGCCCAGAACACTGGATCGCCGCCTTCCTGTTGCCATGCGGTCACGCGGGCGGGGTCGGAAGCGAGATAGGTTCGCGCACCGCTTTCGGTAAAGAGGATCATGTCACGGTAGAGGTCCGCCGAGGCAGTGGCTTCGACGTCAGCTCCCTGATCCAAGCCAAGGGGATGGGCGATGAAGTTGCCGTATCCGTAGTTGTCGTTGTCAACACCACCGGCCCAAAGGACGGAATTGTCGAGCCTATCGCGCACGACAAGATTACCATCGTTTTCCAGCCGGAGGGCCACCGCTCCAGAGGCGGCGCCGTCCTGGGTATACGTGTGGGTGCTGAAGCCGATGTCACCGTCATTGTCGCGGATCAAGACATTGCCGTCGGGCTGGATTTCCACCCATCCGTCATCGGTGCGGTCGTTCAATTTTGTCGACCAGAGTTCTTGGGGTGTATTCGATGACAAATCGTACGTCGTTAGCACGCCGTCTTCCGAGAAGACCGCCGTAAATTGGCCGTTCTCCGATAAAAGCATCTCGTCTTTTTGCATGCGTTGCCCTGGCCAGAGCTCGGCCCCGATGTAAGTCTTGTCAGGCCAGGCCACTTGGGCGGACGCGGGAAGGGTCTCCTGATCGGGGTTGATCCATGCGCCAGCGGGGTTTCCTTGGCTGGTATAATGCCATGACAGTTCGATCATTTTGTTTGGACTGTTGGCGTAAGCTTCAGCCAGATCCGGGTTAGTCGCCTCATAGGCGGCTACGTCGAACAGGCCCAACTCGGCGCTTCGCTGGTTGCTGGTATTGTTGCCAGCGCGTCCGTCAGCGAGCTGCTGCTTCAACGCCGCATCCTCTTCGGGGCTTGGTTCCCAATTAGGATCTTGGGCGCGGTTGGCAGCGATGATGTCACTGGCATTCTTGCCGATCCCGCGAGCCCTGTCAGCGCTCCAGAGTTCTAGCATCGTCTCCAGTTGGCCGGCCTCTTCGACGGCGTTAAAAATAGAGACCGGGTCGTTTCCGATGGCACCCATCTCGGGGCGGGCCGCCGCCCATGCGAAGAGATAAGGCGCAAGCCGTCCCACCTCTTGCAGACGTTCAGGTGTGTCCGCCTTGATGGTCGGCAGGGGGGTGACGGGGGCACCTTCCGCATCGCGTAATATCTCTCCGGTGGCGGGGTCCCGCAGACCCAAGGGTTGCCGGTTCTCGTCCAGAAGCGTGGCCTCGAAACGCTCATCCCCGGAATCCAGCCCGTCATCGCCTTGCTTGATGCCGTAGCGCACCAAATCGGCGTTCCCGTCGCCATTGACGTCCATGTATTGGTAGTAGTTCGGGTTCCGTTCCTCGGTCTCGTCGAACGTCACCGAGACGCGGGACATGATCGTTCCCAAGACTGTCGGACTCTCGGCCTCATTCACCAGAACGGTACTGGGATCGTCGAAGATGTCGAACCGCGGGTCGTCGCCCGACAGTGTTACCGGGCCAAGACCACCAAGCCCTGCTTGCATGGATCCAAACTCTTCGGGACGCACGGCGACGACCTCATCGAATGTTTCGCCCCCTGTCATTTCGTTGATGCCCAGATACGAGCCTGAGATCGTCGCGCTGGAGGCGAGTGTCGCCGCCTGCCAATCATTGTCGACTTCGTAAGTATAGGTCGGTCGCATCCGGCTCTCGCCGTCATCGCCAGCAAAACGCTCGTCATCACCGCGTGTAATGTGGATTGGGATCGCGGTAGCACCCGCGGGCAGAATGCTTTCATCCACCAACGCGGCGATCTGATCGGGAGAGGTGTTGAAAACCCCTACAGCTGTCGCGCCAATCTCGAGCTCGGGCGGATAAGTCAAGGTACCTTCGATATCATACGCATCGATCGTGAGCGTGTCTGGAAAATCGGTTTCATCACGATCAGTCCCGCGGCCCTCCACTTCGGTATGAGCAGCGGTGAACTCGACCGCACGCTCGGTCCAGGGCGTTAATGTGAAAGTGGCTTCCTCCAGAAAGTCGGGGTTCACGCCATCGATGGCATATTGCACATTGCCGTCACCGATATTGATCTTGCGGAAGAAGTTCTTGTTGTCCCAAGGCGTCTCGATCTCGATGTTATCGTCCAAAAGCAGGTCAGCGTCCGCGTCCACCCCTTCTTGGAAGGTAGTCGTGCGCACCCCGCTCTGCCCCCCAAAGATCCGGGAGATCGTGTCTGCAGCGATCATTGCCCAGCCCCCGGGTCCGGCGAAGGCCAACGATGTCGTCGTCACCGCCCAGTCGAACTCTTCCGGGATATCAACGCCAACGAATTGCAGAACGTCGACGATGTAGGAGGCGACACTCGTGACGTCGCCCGCTGTGGTGTAAAACCCAGAGGCGGCGAGCTCATTACCGAGCGCCTCAAGACCGATGTCTTCCAAAAGTTTTTGGTTCAGCCGTTTGCTGATCGCATCCGCGCCGCCGAGGCCCGTAAACAGCGTGTAGCCATTCACCCCAAGTTCGACGAACTTAGTCACCTGCTCACCCTCTTCGCCGCCGATGAAACCGCCCAGAAGGTTCCCAAAGCTTGTAGCGACCCCATTGAAGGTCAGATCACCTGTTGCAACGTTGTAACCCAGTGCACCCAACTCCACAAATGGGGCAAAATCTGTCCCTGCTGTCAAATCACGTAACGCATCAACCGCGATGTCTTTGATAGCGTTCCCGAAATCGAAGCCTTCTTCACCTTGTCGGGACAGGGCGATCTCAAGCTCGAACCCTACCTCAACAGCAATCCCGAAAGCCTTTACACCAAGGTCGCCTTCGGCGTCGCCAGCGCCCTTGATCAGTGACCCGATATACGCGCCGGCACCAAGCTCAAGGTAGTCCCCATTGGTGGGGAGAAGCCCCTCTTCGTCAAAATACTCTCGGACCTCTGCTGCTGCATTGGCAAAAACAGGCGACTCGCTGTCGAAGAAAACCTCGTCCAAAAGTGGTGCCGTGGCCCCCAGAATGTTATTGAAAAAATCAACATCCGTGCCCGGTGCTGCCACTGCGACGGTGGTTGCTACAGAAGAGTAGAACGCACCTAAAATGTCTTGGTCATCTTCAAAGGCGGCCTGGCTACGCTCCTGAAGATACGCCACCGCTCCGTTCTTGGCCCCTTCTGAGCCAGTTGACTCAGAAAACCGCGGCACTTCATCCGGCGCGAACGCCTCGTCGATCGGATCACCAGACGAAAACGCCGCAATCACTGCATTGATCTGCGCCTCTGACGCGCCATCCGCCTGCATCAACTGGATGTGCGCCGTCAGTTCCGGGTCGCGACCATCCTGCCCGCCTCTGCGGAATGACTGGGCCATAATCGAGCCTTCGCTGCGATCCACCCGACCGTCTTCGGTAAAGGTCACCCCATTGGCTTCCAATATAGCCCGGTTCACTGCCTTTTCTTCATCAGACCCATATTCCGCCTTACGGACCTGTTCCCGAAACTGCGCGGAAGATTCCTCGACAATCGTTTCAAAAGTCGGGCGGTCGACCTGCGCCGCTGTCGTCTCTCCGTAGGCGCCGTCGATATAGGCGTCGCGTAATCCCTCCACATTTGTCTCAAGATACGCGTCATAGGCATCCATCCGCGCGTCCTCTGGATCTGCCCCTTCTGCGATGAGTTCATCGTAGGTATCTGCAAAAACCTGCTGCTGTTCGCTCAAAACCGTTTCCGGTTCGAAAAGTTCGCCAACGTCACCAGTCAAAATCGGGTTGTCTGGATTAAGCCATAAATCCGGCGAACCCGCCTCTCCAGAAACACCAAACTGGTCGAATTCCGGCGCGTCAGGCAACACAGTGCTTGGCAATGCGTAAGCAAGCAGATTACCAGGACGCGCATTTAGGTTCGCAGATTCACCTTCTTCGTTACCAGCATTTGGTTGGCTGCTCCGTTCCGATCGCTCCGCGGGTCCGATCGTATCCTGATTTACCGCTGGAATACTAATAGTCCACTGTTGTGTTCTGTCATCAATTTCAAACAACGTTGTTCCATCGGCTGTTCTCACCGGAGGAAGCTCTGCAGGCAACTCCGATGCTATCTGATTTTCGGCATTTGCTGGGTCAGCATTGAAAATGGCCGCACGTTGCTTGTATAAATCGCGGAATGGCTGTTCGTCGCCAGCATCCAACTTGTCGATAACAACAGCTAAATCGCCGGCATCAAACCCGTCGCCCAAAATGTTCGATTCCACAAAATAGTGGATTCCCAGAAGTTCAGGACGTGCATCTCGCATGATTTCATCGTTACGTGCGGCGACAAAATTGCGGACCGCGGTCGATATGTCACCATCTTCATATTTGGCCAATACTTTCGGCTCTAGATTGGGTCCGTATTCGTGGAAATCAGGATTTGGAATATTCTCACGCATACGTAATGGATCAAGTCCAAACCTCTCGGCAAATGCATCGGGCATGTTAGAGGCATATTTGCCCTCTAGCCTTATTATCTGATCTCCAAATTCTCGATTTGCGTCGAGCGCCGCGCCAACACTATTGTAAAAGTCCTGAGCCGGCTTAATCAAGCCGCCTTTATCATTTACTCCTCGACCTTCTCCAAGACCGATTTCTGCACCGTCTTGCAGACCTTCATTCTGTCTATCCGACAAGGCGCCAATCTCTTTCATGAACTCGTTTTGTGCTGGCGAAATTCCATCACTCTTTTGAAAGCTATCAAAGGCGGCATCATACTCCGCGAAGATTTCGTTCTGCTTCTTCACTGTAGGTTGCTCTATCAGGTCAAAAGTTTGATCTCTTTTGTCACTGTTGCCGAGAAACTTATATGCGACAACTCCGGCCCCAAGCAGAACGCCGGTACCAGTGGTGAGGAGACCAACGACGGTCAACGCCTTAATAAAGGCGTCAGAGTTTTCAGGGGACGAATCGCCAAACCAATCCCAAGCCAACTGAAAGATGTTCCGAGGCGGCCGGGGTGGAGGTGGGGGTGTCGTTGTTGTTTCGATAGTTATTTCTTCTTCTGTGACCCTCCGCGCTCCGTCGGCATCCCTTTCCATCTTCTGCGTCTTGGACGTCCTGGTGGTATCTTCAGCGACAAAGCCTTCTGCTGTGGTGACATACTCTTCACCTGTCTCTCCCGAACGGAGTAGAAACCATGGTTCGTCGGATGGGTCACCGGCAACATCGACCAATTCGTTGTCATCATTTCTCAGAACGGTTACCGCATTGCCATCTGCATCCTGGAATTCGGTTCCATCCGCAGTTCTCGACACATTTAATGGGGTTCCGCCACCGGAGAGCGTTAACAGACCTTCATCGTTCGGAGCCAACGTCGCTTCGAGGTCACCGCTTTTGATAAGGCTGGTGTAGTCCCCTGTGTTCGTTGCAGTAACGCCGCCTCCCAGATCAACGGTTTCTCCAACTTCAATGGGAGTAGAGTCTTCGGTTGATGGAGGGTTGCTACCCTCGTTTCTAAATTCCGGTTGACCGGCTCGTTCCGCCAGCTCTTCGATGGAAACATCCTCCTCACCTGGTTCGAGGAGCAAGGGGTTCTTATCGAATTGCTTCGTTTCGTTGTTCCAGGTCAGTAGCTCGACACCGTCGACGGAGACTGACGTAATTCCGACACCTTGTTGCGACTCCACAGTATCAGGGAAAAGGAAATCGCTTAGGAATTCCAAGACGTCGTCCGGGTCACTCACACCACCTAGACCGCCATATTCTACTTCATAGCCCTGTGCCTCATATTCCTTCGCAATTGATTGATTAATTTGAATCCTTGCAATGATCTCATTTTCGTTCAACGAGAGCCCACCATTGATGCCCAACACCTCGTTGAAAACAGCGGCATAGATAATAATTTTACCAGTCGGGATGTTACTATTTTGCACCGCACTTCGTACAATCGTGCGCTTGGTCGCTCCAGTCACAATCTGGCTGCCGCCCTCTTGAAGTCCACGCTTAATGACTTCTTTGGTGAATTGGCGGGCCAGGTTTGGCACCGCTTCTTTGGCCACAGCGCCGAGAAGCACAAGCGTACCATCGTCCAACAAAGCAAAGGCATCTCCACCTTGCGAGAAGACATTGATAATATCGAAATCATCTAAAGCAGATGACCAGTCATTGGTTTGGCCGCTGGCATTCGCGACCAAGGCGCCGCCCGACGGGCCTTCGCTTCTGCGCGAGATTTCAACGTCTGTCGGTAGGTTTCCGTTGGGGAAGGGGTTTGGTTGATAATTACTGTTTCCAGCAGTGTTAATATCCGTCATCGTTCGATCCTCGATTGGTTCACTTGCCGCAGAGAATGTGATCGAAGGCTATGCGGCTGCTATTAGTTGGTCATGCTTGGGATCTAGATACCTGCAATGCGACCCTTGCGTAGGGACCTTAAATATTTCCGCACCGCCGGGCTGTGGTAAGTGTCCTGCAGGTGAACGTTTCACCGTTTCAGGAACGCCGTTCCAGACCTTCCTTAAGGGCGTGGATAACCGTAGTTGGCAGGCAGTCAACCATGGCCTCAAAGTGCGTGGTCGCTTTGCTATAGCGACGCCTATAGCCTTTTTTATGACGACGTCCCGCATTGATCCCAAGACATTCGCC
>CANLDN010000008.1 GCA_947489445.1 uncultured Paracoccaceae bacterium | reverse complement strand
GGACAGCCGCGGTCATAAATAAAATAGTCGACGCGTAAAGACGGGTCTTCAAGGTCATCATCATCGTAGGGGTCCTCATTAACCAATTCTGAAGATGCCAAGCCCACCCGTACATATACGACCATGGCTGGCACTGCTTCTGGACAATTGGATGTCCAAATTGTCAAAGATGAGGCACATTCATCGCACTTATTTATAAGTTGATTTTATCAATTACCCTATTACTTCTTGGTTTTCGAAAAACCTGACTTGAGCTGCCGCTCCAAAAAATGATCAATCTCTCGATATTGAGTGGCATGGCATGCTAATGTGTGCGGATGAAACTTAAGCAATTCCGTATCTTCGTCGTTCTAGCCGATGAACTGCACTTTGGGCGCGCTGCTGAAAGACTGCATTTGGCGCAGCCCGCACTCTCTGCGCAAATCAAAATGCTGGAATATGATCTCGGCGTCCCACTCTTTATTCGTACAACCCGGTGGGTTCGCCTCACCTCGGCAGGTGAGGCGTTCTTGCCGGAAGCACTGGCCACGATCGCTCAATCCGAAGCTGCCGTGCGCAGGGCCCGGGCTGCCGGTGAAAAGGGTGCACATATTCTCAAGGTCGGGGGTGTTGATTCAGCAACAGCTGGCCTTTTGCCGGGTGTGGTACGCCGTTTCAGAGAAGTCCATCCGAATGTCAATCTGAAGGTGTTTGAAATGCTCTCTGCTCCGGCGCTGAACATGCTCGACAGCCGATCGCTGGACGTTGCGTTTGTACGGAAGAAACCAAATGACGAGCATTTGAAGTCGCGGTTTGTTCTATCCGAGCCTATTGTGGTCGCACTGCCCAAAAGTCACCTACTTGCTGGGTCATCTGAAATATCGGTTTCCGAAATTGCGCACGAACCACTAGTCATTTCTGGGCGCAGTAGCCGTCCCATCATGTTTGATGTCGTTCTCGAATACCTGCGTTCATACGGTATCGAACCCAATATTCTGCAGGAAGCCAACGAAAGGCACATGATCATCGCAATGGTCGCATCGGGCCTTGGTGTCTCGCTCGTCCCATCGTGGGTGAGTGACTTCAAAAGAGATGACGTCATTTTCCTACCATTGAAAGGTGGTGGTCCGACCGTTGATGTGCATGCGGTTTGGCGGAAGAAAGAGCAAATGACAGCCGTTACTGATTTTCTAGAATACTTGCCTAATGCCAAATCAACAGATGATGAGTAAGGCAATTAGTCATCGCTGCGGTATAGAGTACCTCGCAACACGGAAGATGAGCGAACGACTCACAAAACGAAAAAATGCACCGCGTATAGACGATGGGATTAAACCACGAATGATTCCTGCCAAACTGCCTCACGTTGCGTACCTTCGCGGGCATCGGCGGCTTGCTTACAATTCATCGATGCGATTTCGTTTTGTCTGCAATACTGCGCCTTTGTTCAATCACATCATGTGGATTCTGTAACGAGACTGCTATTGCAGGCAATCGCCCAGCCAAGGCCGGAAACATGCGCGAGGCCCTATTTGCCATGGCTGACGGTGGTTGCGTCACGCCGCAGGCCTTCCTAGGTCGCACACATTTGTGCTACAATTAACTTCAGACTTTTTCTTTTTGTCGATTCTCAGCGCTACAAGTCAATACTCAGGCGTCGTGGGCTATTAAATGATTAATATCTGCACTTTCGGCGGTTTGTCGATTTTCAACGGGTCGCGACCGGTCTGCCAGAATTTGGGGCCGATCACCCGTGAACTGTTCAGTTATCTCGCCGTGCACTCCGATGCGTGCTTGCGGCGTGAGCGTATTGCTGAGATTTTCTGGCCCGAGAAATCCTCGTCGCGGTCAAGGGCGTCGCTTAATACGGCCCTCTGGAGAATTAACGTATCTCTCAAATCAGCAAAGATCGATGATCAGGTGGCTATCGTGCATGCAAGCGATGCCGCCGTGGTTATGAACATGGGTGCTGAGGTGGCACTCGATTGTGCCGATCTGGCACAGCAGGTCGAAATATGTACGGCCAGCGCCGCCAAGGGGCCGCTGACGCACGAGATCCGCAGTGCCCTTCAACAAACTCTGACCCGATACTCCGACGGTTTTATGGAAGGAGCGGAAAGCGACTGGGTCATGCGCGAGCGCGAACGCTACCGCTGCCTTTTTGAGCGCGGAATGACCATTCTGATGCGTGACAACGCGCTATCGGGTCGCTTGGAAGAGGCACTGGCCTGCGGTTCGACTATTCTAGAAGGCGATGCATTGAAAGAAACAACGCAGCGAGCCGTTATGTGGCTTCATGTCATGAACGGCCACCGCGCAAAGGCCATTGAGCAATATCTGCAACTCAGGCGCAAGCTGCGGGAAGAGATTGATGTCGATCCGATGGCGGAAACGACCATGCTTTACCGTCATATCCTTGGCAAGGATAATGGGTTTGATCCGCAATTGCACGGCGATCACCCAAGGCGCAAGTGCCAGGCCACGATCAACGAGCGGTTACGCGCAGTAGGTGCTGAGCGGATGGCCGTTCTGAGTACGATCCTAGAAGCCGATCTTGGCGGGATCTGAGCCCCGATATTTTTCTAATTTAATCTGCTGCATTTCACGATGTGGCTGTAGGCACACGCCAAAACGCCGCGACGTGGCTTAACAACTCCAAATAGTTATCCTGCTGTGATGCTTGCGTGATAGCTGTGTGAGAGCGAGCGCAGCTCCAGACCATTGATAGGTGCCTGACACTGAATTGCCACATGATTTGCAGGATATCGCGTGCCGCTACCATGGGCCAGATATCTTCCAGAATCGGAGTGATCGCCGATGTGTCATAGGTCGCCAGTCCAGCAGCAACAGTGTTTTGCGCTCTACAAACCTGTTGTCCGTAGATCGCATCCACGCGGACGAGATCGCACGGCATATCATGCAGTCACAAAGCTCGCTTTCCCCAATCGTAAGGAACTTCAGCCATGCCCGCAGTACTGACGTATCCCGGTGTCTATATCGAGGAAATCCCCAGCGGTGTCCGAACCATTGCAGGGGTCGCAACGTCGATCACCGCATTTCTCGGACGGGCATCCAAGGGTCCCGTGGACACGCCATTCATCATCAACAATTACGGCGATTTTGAACGTGCTTTTGGGGGCCTCGGCCTCGCCTACCCGATGAGCTACGCAGTGCGCGATTTCTTTGCCAATGGTGGTGGTCAGGCGATTATCGTGCGGGTCTATACCGATCCCGTCGATGGCGGGTCTAATACGGCCCAGATCGACGCGAATGGTCTGACGCTTGCTGCGGCCAATCCCGGGGCCTGGGCCAACGGTTTGCGGGTACGGGTAGATCATGACGTACCCGCACAGGCGACGCCACATCCGCTGCCATGGGTTGACGCGGAGGGTCTGACAAGCGCCGATCTGTTCAACCTGACGGTGCGCGACACGACCACCGGCGCGCAGGAAATCTTTGTGAATGTCACCGTTGCGGAAAGCCAGCGCAGGGTTGATCGCGTCCTTGAAGCCCAGTCAGCGCTCATTCGTGCGCCCAGCCCCATTGCTGGCGCGATACCAACAGCGGATGGTACAATAACGGATCCTGCAACCGTTTGGACCGACGATACCTTATCGAGCCCGGTTTCGACCGATGGTGAGGACAGTGCATTTCTGACATCCACAACCGATTTCACGGGTAACCGGGCCAATAAGACACGGCTTTATGCATTGGAAAATGCCGATCTTTTCAACATCCTTTGCATTCCACCGGACACGCGTGGCGGTGACACGCCCCTACCCGTCTATGACGAAGCGTTGAATTATGTCGTCCAACGACGCGCCATGTTGGTCGTCGATTCGCCCGCTGCATGGACCAGTGCGTCAGCGGCCTCCGGTGGTTTGGCAGCGTTGAACCTTACCGGTGTCCGCGCCCGCAATGCGGCGCTTTACTTTCCGCGCGTTGTGATGTCCGACCCGCTGCGACAGGGACAGCAGGACACATTTGCGGCTTGCGGCATCATCGCAGGTGTCTGGTCGCGCACGGATGTTTCCCGCGGTGTGTGGAAGGCACCAGCCGGGATCGACGCGGCAACCCGTGGCGTCCAACGTCTGGCGGTCAAGCTTACCGATGATGAAAATGGTCAGATCAATCCGCTGGGCATCAATTCACTCCGCGCGTTTCCGATCACCGGACGCGTGGTTTGGGGGGCACGCACACTGCGCGGTGCCGATCAGTTGGGCGATGAATACAAATACGTCCCTATTCGGCGATTGGCGCTGTTTATCGAGGAAAGCCTTTATCGCGGCACGCAATGGGTTGTCTTTGAACCCAACGATGAACCGCTTTGGGCACAAATCCGGCTGAACATCGGCGCCTTCATGCGTAATCTGTTCCGGCAGGGCGCATTTCAGGGCAGTTCCCCTCGTGACGCCTATTTCGTCAAGGTCGACAGCGAGACCACCACGCAGAACGACATCAATCTCGGCATCGTGAACATCGTCGTGGGTTTTGCACCGCTACGCCCAGCCGAATTTGTCGTCCTTAAGATCCAGCAGATGGCCGGCGACATCGAAACCTGAACCGGCAGAAAGGGAATTACAGGGCAATGGCACAGTTTTCCGTCAATACCGAACGCTTCGACCCCTACAAGAATTTCAAGTTCCGTGTGAAATGGGACGGCCGATATGTCGCCGGCGTGAGCAAGATAAGCGCGCTGGGGCGAACCACAGAAGTCGTCGAGCACCGCGAAGGGGGAGACCCGTCTTCGGTGCGAAAATCACCGGGCCAGACCAAGTTCGAAGCAATTACGCTGGAACGCGGTGTGACCCACGACACTGAATTTGAAAAATGGTCCAACAAGATATGGAACCTTGGTTCAGGATTGGGCGCGGAAGTATCGCTGCGGGATTTCCGCAAAGACATCATAATCGAACTTTACAACGAGGCTGGACAACTCGCGATCAGCTACAATGTACTGCGCTGCTGGCCGTCGGAATACCAATCGCTGCCCGAGCTTGATGCTTCAGCAAACGCCGTGGCGATCCAGACATTGAAGCTGGAGAACGAAGGGTGGGAACGCGATCAGGCCGTAACCGAGCCGACGGAGGACGCATTTACCAATCCGGAGGATTAAGACGCCATGCCGACGCTCACACCCAAGCAGATATTGCAGATATGGGAGGACGGACAGGCCGTGGCCCCGTGGCTACGTGCGATGCTCTTGCTCGAGACCGCAGAGCCTGGCCTGTCCCGCAACGATCTGGCGCAACTGCCGATCGGCGAACGTGACGCACGGCTTCTTGGTCTAAGGCAAGAAGTCTTTGGCGATGCGTTGAGCAGTTTGGCCCACTGTCCCAAATGTAACGAACAACTGGAATTGAGTTTTGCGGTGGATGACGTCCGGTTACCACCGCCAGAGACGCAGGGTCCGTGGACATTTGAAGACGGCACAGCGGAGATCGCATTCGATCTGCCTACCAGTAGTGATCTGGAATCGCTTGTGCCGGGGCGCGAAGCAAGTGACGCGCTTTTGTCGGCCTGCATACGCGAAATGACTATGGATGATGCCCCGGCAACGATTGGCGACCTGAGTTCCACCCAGCGCGCAGCCCTTGTCGCATATATCGCAGAGACGGATCCGCGTGCAGATACGAAGGCGGCGGTGGCCTGCCCACGCTGTGCCCATACATGGTCAGCCCAGTTCGATATTGTCGCGTTCTTCTGGGAAGAGATCGGCGCGTGGGTGCGGCGTATCCTGTCCGAGGTGCATATCTTGGCCCGGGCTTATGGCTGGTGCGAAAGCGACGTACTTGCGCTGAGCGCATGGCGGCGCAAGCAATACCTCGCGCTGGCCCGGCCATGAGCGATTTTTTTGCCAGCCTCGCCGCGCGCAATCTGGGCCCGCGGGCAGACGTTCCGGCGACCGATGCTGACGGCGTTCGGCCACGTCCTGTGGCAGCATTCGAGCCTGAGGGCGTGGGTGTTCCGCCGATTCCACCAGAACCGCCGGCGGAGGCTGCCGAGATAGAACACCCGGTCACAACCGCGCCAATCGTACCAGTCATTCCCGATAGCCCAGATGCCAGCGAGAGTGAGGCCACCGCCAGTTCAGACGTAGCGGATCAGCCGCCATCACCTCCGCCTGCCCCAATGCTTGCACCTGTATCAGCAGACACAGTAGTCATTACAGAAACCGCTCTGTCCCCCCGATCTGAGGATGCTGGTGATGCGCAAGAGCCTGTGGCGCAACCGCATGAGGCGATCCCGGCATCTGAACCGGATAGGACGCCACCACCGCCTGGCCCGGGCCGCGAAGATGTTCGTGACGACCACCCTGCCCTGCCAACTCTGCGTCCGGGGCTGTCCAGACGCCCGGCAGACGAGTCCGATCGTGCGCGCGCTGCCCAACCGCCGCCGCATGACACTGCAGCGGATCACCCGACCAAACGACAACGCAAAACTGATGCGCCGCTCGAACGCATCGTGCGTCAGATGGTACTAGCGCCGCGACCTGCACCGCCGCAGTTGGACACGCAGAGCAATCATGAAAGTAGCGATGCCATCACAGACCCGGTCGTGAGTGTTGACCGGGCTGACAGCGCAACGGACCCTCTCACGGAACAACCGCTGCCAAATCGTGACCCGGAAAGAGCGCCACCGGATATCGCGCCGTTGCGTCCGCAAATGCCCACAATAGAGCCGATTCAGCAGCTTGCCCCGGTCCCGGACACGCCTCCGCCGGCTGAGCGGAGGATATCTGATACGACAGTTCGGATCAGTATTGGACGTATTGAGGTACGTGCGGGCGCCGCCGAACCGCAAGCGCAGGAACAGCGGCCCGCACCGCCATCACCGAAGCTCATGAGCCTTGATGATTACCTCCGAACGCGCGGTACGGCGGCCGGATCATGAGTACACCGCTTGCCATTGCCGCCACAACGCTGACATTGCGAAACCTACTGAGCGAGGTCGCAACGGCAGATTACAGCGCGTTGCCTGCTGATGCCCGGCCATTGAACCAGATCGACATCACCACCCAGCCCCCCGACCATGTGCGCCCGGACGCGGCCCGCAACCGCATCAATCTGTTTCTGTATCACACCGAATATAATGCCGCCTGGCGCAATACAGATCTTCCGCGCCAAGGCCGTCCGGGTGAGAAGTTGCCCCCAGCCCTCCCGTTGAACCTGCATTATCTGGTAACGGTCTACGCAGAAAACGACAACGAGTTGATCGCGCAGGTTCTGCTCGGCAATGCCATGCGCGTGCTGCATGACCACCCGGTTTTGGGACCTGCAGAGATTGAGGCGGCGCTGGCCGATGCAGAACTGGACACGCAGGTCGAACGGGTGCGTGTCACAGCGCTGCCATTCACGTCTCAGGAATTGTCAGCGATCTGGTCCGGGTTTCAGTCTGAATATCGCCTTTCAGCTGGCTACAAAGTGGGTGTGTTGTTGATCGAAAGCGCCCGGCACATTTCAGCGCCATTACCTGTCCTGCGCCGGGGCGAAGTGAACCGGGGCCCAGCCATCGTTTCGGGTGGGGCACCTGTACTGAGCCGGATCGAGAGCTTTGTGGACCCCGCCTTGCCGTCCCCACCAGTGCTCGCAAAGCCAGCCGCAGAGCTCGGCGATACGGTTGTCGTCAAGGGCAGTAATTTCTCAGGTGCTACGATGACCGCACGCCTGACCAACGATAGCGACATCACGCATAGCCTGCCGTTGCTGCCCGAACGAGATGACAGCACCGTACGGTTTGCATTACCGCAAATCACTGACGCGGATGTCGCACGGGACTGGCCCGCCGGGTTCTACAGGCTTGAAATGGAAGTCACCCGCACTGATGCGCCATCCTGGGCCACCAACCGCCTGACCTTTGCACTTGCCCCAAGTGTCAGCAACCTTGCCCCCGCCAGTCAGCCGGAGGCAGCCCAACCCTTTGCCTTGACGGTCACCTGCACACCGCAGCTTCAAGCGACGCAGCGCGTTGTCGTTCTGCTGGGTGATCGTGCATTAGCGCCCGCGCCCGGTGCCATCACGACGCCCGCTGACCCTAACGCGCCCAGCACCGTAACCGTTGACGTCGACAATCTCGAACCGGGCCAACATGTGGCGCGGCTGCGGATCGACGGTATCGACAGCCTTCCAGTTGATGCAGTGGCCATACCACCCACCTTTGATGCAGCCCAGATGCTGACGATATCGCCATGAATCAGCCAGCGGAACAAAGCGTCGCACGACCAACGGCGGTTGCCCCAACCACCGAAGATTGGCATCCCGCCAATGATGCGTACCTGTCAGCCGCCATGGCGCACTTGAGGTTGAGGCTTGCCGCCTTTGCCGCGGAACAGCAAAAGACCACCGAAGCCCCACGTGGTGGCAACCGATGGACCGCGCTGTTTGGTGACAGATCAGAGACCGCGCCCAAACCACTGCCTGCCCCCTCGCGCGCCGATATCAAGCGCGCCGCCGAGGTCCGGGCGCAAGCCGAAGCCGCCATTGATGGCGAGCCTGCGTTGCGGTTGCTGGGTGATAGGTTTGACCTGACGGCATTTGAGCGCGAAATACTGCTTTTATGCGCAGCAGTCGAACTCGACACGCGGGTTGCCGGACTTTGTGCTGCAGCACAGGGTGATGCCACACGGGATTATCCGACATTTGCACTTGCGCTTGCGCTGTTTGATGACCCTGCCTGGGACGTTCTGTCGCCAATGCGGCCCTTGCGGTACTGGCGACTGATCGAGATTTCTCAACCTGGCAACCGGCCACTCACCGCCAGCGCCTTGCGTGCTGATGAAAAGGTGACGAATTTCCTCAAGGGTCTGACGTATCTTGACGACCGGTTATCGCCACTTCTTCTGCCGTTCGATGACGACGCCGGAT
The DNA here is from genome assembly GCA_947489445.1 of uncultured Paracoccaceae bacterium. GTDB lineage: Bacteria > Pseudomonadota > Alphaproteobacteria > Rhodobacterales > Rhodobacteraceae > Yoonia. The sequence goes on along the minus strand of CANLDN010000008.1, from coordinate 208,995 downwards.
CTGCGGTTCCGGCATCGCAGGAGTTGGCCGTGTCACAAGCCGTTCGCCACCTGCGACAGCAGACGGCGACCGGCCCATCGTCAGTTCAACTTGTTGGTCCTGATGCTACAAGCCAGCAGATGGTCGCGCAACGCGCGGTGCGCGCGTTGGGTCTGACGCCATGCAGGTTACCCATAAATCTGTTGCCTAGCGCACCCGGTGAGATCGAAACACTTGCGCGGCTGTGGCACCGCGAAAGCCTGCTGATGCCGGTCGCGCTGTATCTTGATATGCATGGTGACGGCCCAACGGAAGCTTCAACGAAGCCACCAGTCGCACAGTTCTTGTCGCGCAGCGGTGGTCTCTTTGTGATTGGCGGACGCGAAGCGCAAAGTGATCTGGGCCCATCAGTCGAGGTCAAACGTCCAACGGCACAGGAACAGGCGCAGCTTTGGTCCAGCGCCCTGCCGGACCTTGAGGCCGACGCGCTGACACCGCTTGCGGCGCAGTTCGATTTGAATGCTATGACAATTGACCGCCTCGCTCGTTCGGCGCGGGCCGGTGGCGGGACAGCCGAAACCCTTTGGCAGTCTTGCATTGATGATACAGCCCATACGATGGATCGTCTTGCCGAACGCATCCGACCAGTGGCCCGCTGGGATGATCTTGTCCTGCCAGAGGCGGAGATGTCTTTGCTACGCCAGCTTACCGCTCAGGTCGCCCGACGCGCGCAGGTTTACGATGATTGGGGGTTTCGCGAACGCATGAACCGCGGCTTGGGCATTAGTGCGCTCTTTGCCGGTGACAGTGGTACTGGGAAGACGATGGCTGCGGAAGTTATTGCCAACGCGCTGAACCTCCGGCTGTATCGGATCGATTTATCGGCGGTGGTGTCGAAATACATTGGTGAAACGGAAAAGAACCTGCGTCAGCTTTTCGATGCGGCGGAAGGTGGCGGCGCGATCCTGTTTTTCGACGAAGCAGATGCGCTTTTTGGCAAGCGATCTGAGGTGCGCGATAGCCATGACCGCTATGCCAATATCGAAACAAGTTATCTACTTCAACGCGTGGAAAGCTTCAGCGGGCTGGCAATTCTGTCGACCAACATGCGTGGCGCGCTGGACGGCGCATTTCTGCGGCGGCTGCGGTTTGTGGTCAGTTTTCCTTATCCCGGGCCGTCCCATCGCCGTGCGATTTGGCGGCGCGCCTGGCCCTCTGAGGTGCCACTTGGGGATCTCGATTATGATCGGCTGGGGCGTCTGAATCTGTCGGGCGGCAATATCGCGACGGTGGCGATGAACGCCGCCTTCATGGCAGCAGAAGCAGAAGAGCCGGTTTCCATGCCGCTGATCCTGGCCGCCGCCCGGGCAGAGTACGAAAAGCTCGAACGGCCGGTGAACGAGGCCGATTTCGTGTGGCGGGAGCCCGCACCCTTGAGGGAGGCAAGCGCATGAAGATTGAGTTGCAGATAGGAACGATTGAAGTGGACAGCCTGCCATCGGGCATGGAAGCGGAAGCCCTGCGGCCCGCAATCGCAGCAGAGCTGGAAAGGCGAATACGGGAAGGCGGTATTGATACGTTCGGGGCACATGCCCCGCCCGCCCCCAACATTTCATCACCTACCCGTTCGTCTGACGGTTTGGCTGAAAGCATAGCGGACACTGTTTATCGGGGACTGAACAGATGACCCAAACATCCAAAGCATTCAGAACGATTGGGGGATCAAATGCATCGTCTTCACTGAACGGTCTCATCCAACGAAAATGCGCTTGCGGGCAACATACACCCGGCGGACAGGAATGTGCAGGCTGCAAGAAAAAACGTCAAGGAGCGGTCCAACGATCTGCAATTGCGCCCGCGGCCGCAACAGCCCCACCAATTGTACATGATGTCTTGAACAGCCCCGGCCAGCCACTCGACGCGGGCGCGCGATCCTACATGGAAAGCGGGTTCGGACGGGATCTGAGCGGTGTCCGGGTTCACACCGGCCCGAAGGCTGCAAAATCTGCCAGTGCAATTGGCGCGCGCGCCTATACCTCTGGCAGCGACATTGTTTTTGGGCAAAGCGAATATGCGCCTAGCAATTCCAGTGGACGCTGGCTGATCGCGCACGAACTGACCCATGTCATGCAGCAATCTGGTCGGCCCAGCGGCTCTGGCCTGACTGTCGCACCTTCTGGCGGCACGCTCGAAGCAGAGGCCAATACTGTCGCTGATCGTGTGACCCGGGCCAACGAGACCCAAGCGGAACAGGCAGGCAGCTTCGGCTGGACGGCTGATATGGAATTTGCGTCCGCAGATACTGGCAACGTCATACAGATGTTGCCCGCACCGCCTTCGGGGAGCACCTATCGGTTCTGCGGTTTCGGGATCACAACCAACGTACCGGATTTTGTCCAAAGCCATTTCACCGGTTCGCGCAACATAGACTACACGACCGGATGTCCCTGGATTTTGGGCAATGCATGGTCGTCTCTTTGGGAACTGTACGATGCCAGTGATACTAAGATCGATTCCAACCGTGAAACGCCTTTCGGCAGATATGATGTGACCGGCGCAAACATTGCAGCAGGCACACCGGGGGACGATTCAGCATTGTGGTCACTGTGGTATCAGGTCGACCGCAGCCAGCCTTGGCTGACCAACGATCCTGACGCCTATCCGCATGATTACGACACGTTCAAGGTTTATCAAAACCCGGTCCGTAACCCCGCAACAAATTTGCAGGAAGAAACCGGGCCGGTGGTCTGGCAGGACAACTTCACCCCGGCCGAGGATGGAGCAACACTGCAATACTCTTTCAGCGCGACCGCAACGCGGACAACGACGAGCAGTCAGACGACCACCACCAGCGGTACGATCAGCGGTGGACAATCATCAAATGTGGGGTTCTCTTTCGAAGGCCTCACGGGTGGTTTCTCGCGCACGTTGAACTTTTCTGCGACACAGTCGATCAGCCGGACCCATTCAGTTTCGGTCTCGCAATCTGAAACAATCAGCCGAAACTTTACGCAACCTAACCTGCGGGGCGGGGTTACTTACCGGGTTCGGATGCGACCGCTTTATCACCTTATCGATGGGTCGGTTGACACAATCCAGCATCGCAACGGTGTTGTGTCAGGCACCGGATCAACGGTGAACGGGTCAATCCGCGTGCTAAAGGGCATGGATCTGTCAGTCAGCGCCAATACGCCGGGGTCGGCACCTGGCAATACGCCGGCACCTGATACGCCCGATAGCGGCGCACAGGCCCGCAGATGGAATTGCACGGCAAGTTGCAATGTCGAAGGTACCGAACCGCATTGCCAGAATCGGCGTGTCACCGGGACCGGGTCCGGGTCGAGCCAGTACGACGCCTGTTTGGCTGCCAAGAAAGATGCCAACAACAATGTTCCGCAGGGCTGCTACAAGCGCCATTGCCAATGTGATTGTTCCCAGTGAGGTGAAATGATGGATATGTCCCTCATATCGGCGCAATCCGACCCGTCTGGCCCCAGCGAGAACGGGTTTTGGTCGGATTTGAGGCAGATCGCCGCGTCGGTCGATCCGGTATTCACACAAAGGGCCGCGGATGACTTGGAGTGGCTGGCCCGGATCGGCGTGCAGGACTATGATGACCTGCTGCGGGTTCCGTCCGATCCGGCGGCACCGGTCCGATCCCGAGAAGTTGCTATCTGGGTATTGTCGCGCCTGACGGATGTCCGCGGCACCGGTGCCATTCTGGTCGCGCTTCACGACAGCCTGACGGCAATACAGGCTGCGGCCGCCAAGGCATTGGGAGACATTTCAGGGCATTTGGCAGAGACCGCAAAGCCCGATTTGCGGGTATTGCTTGGAAGTCCTGTAGAAGAAGTACGCCGGGCCGCGCTTTACGCGCTAGGAATGCTCGGTGATGCGGACGAAATCGCGCCAATCGTACGCATTCTCGAAAATTTGGATGAAAATGCGATCCTACGCGGCATGGCAGCAGAAGCTTTGGCGGATCTTCGGTCGGAGACCGCATTGCCAGCCTTGCGCCGCGCGCTGACTGACCGCTCTGCTGAGGTGAGATACTGGTCCGCCTTTGCGCTTGGAGAGATCGGCGAAGCCAAGGATCTCGCGGCACTTGCCCAGTTGGCGAAAAAGGACAAAGGCAAAACTGCTGAGGGCCAACAGGTTGATGCCCAAGCGAGCCAATCTATTTCACATATTGAAACGCGCGCCACAACCTGTTTTCTGGGGCATCTTTGTGAAGATGCATTTCAATCCTGGAAACCACAATTGGAGCCAGATCGGTTGGCGTTGACCACCACTTCAGTCACATCCGCAGGCGCCATCGTACTACCTGATGACCTGGATGACGTTGCTTCTAACCACCTTGTCATGATCAGCGGATATCTATTGGGAAAGACCGTGTATCAGACGCGCATCATCGCGTCCTTTGATGCGGCCGTGCCGAAGAACAAGGGCACAGGGGGGCAATCAGATGCGTAAAGGTGCCCTCATCGGTCTTGACCCGTTCAATCCCGTGGCCTCGATCACGGTGTTTCAGTTCAACCCGGAAAAGATCACCCGGACGCTGACACCACAGACATCAGGCACGAAGGGGTCGATTTTTGAGACCGAGCGGCTCAAGGGGCCGCCGGAAGAGGTTATCAAACTCGATCTGAAATTCGATGCTGCGGACGATTTGGATATTGGCGATGGCATTACAGAATCGCTGGGACTTTATCCGCAACTCTCGGCGCTGGAGATGCTGGTCTATCCCAAGAGCGCGCTGGTGATCACCAATACCGTCCTGCTCGCGACCGGCACAATCGAGGTGATCCCGCCCACCGGACCATTGACGCTTTTTGTCTGGGGCCCGCAACGCATCCTGCCGGTACAGATCAAGGAGTTTGTCATTGAAGAGCAAAAATTCGACAGCAACCTCAACCCGATCGAGGCCAAGGCCACCCTCGGGCTGCGCGTGTTGAGTTACAACGATCTGTCGCTGACCCATCCAGGTTACTGGATTTTCTTACTGCATCAGATCGCCAAGGAAGTCTTTGCCACCATCGGCAGTGTCGCCAATATCGACAATCTCGACGAACTTTTTGAGTGAGGTTTTAACATGTTTGAACCCGGCAGCAGATACGCAAATCTTGACATCCTGACCTTTGTCGGTCCGGACGGGCGCGAGAGCAGATATGTCGCGCGCCGCTTCCTGCCGCCCGCCGGTGGCGGCACGGTGATCCGCGAACATGTAGTGAAGGAAGGCGACCGGCTTGACCATATTGCAGCCCGCTATCTGGGCGACCCAGAGCTGTTTTGGCAGATCGCTGACGTCAACAACGCGATGCGTGCCGAGGCATTGGTTGACGAGACAGGCGAGCGGCTGGTTGTGGCACTTCTGCCCGGAGCGTCGCCATGATCAACCTCTTTGGCCTTCACCTGCAACTTCTGTTGGGCGAAAACCTCCCCACACCTGCACCGCTCAAGTTGAACGAGGCATTACAGAGCGTTGAGGTGACAGCCAAGGATAGCGATCGCTCAGGCTTTCAGATGGTGTTCCAGGTCGGGCGGGGACTGGCCGACCGCAAGGACTTTGCGCTGCTGGAAGAGAACAAGCTGAAGCCATTCACGCGTGTGGTGCTGTCAGTGCTGTTCGGCATCACGCCACTACCGATCATGGATGGCATCATTACCACCCACCAGCTTGCGCCCAGCGACACACCCGGACAGTCAAAGCTGACGGTAACCGGCGAAGATGTCAGTGTGATGATGGATCTCGAGAAAGAGGAGCGCCCATACCCGCAACTGGGCGACAACCTGATCGTGCCCTTTATCCTGCTGCCCTACATCATCGACTACGGCATCATCCCGCAAGTGATGCCACCCGACGACGCGCTGATCACCCCGGTCACGGAACAGACGCGGAGCCAGACGACCAAGGAAACCGATCTTGAATTCATCAAGAAACTAGCCAGCAAGCACGGGTTTGTCTTTTATGTGGAGCCTGGTCTGGTTCCGTTGACCAACACCGCCTACTGGGGTCCGCCACCGCGGCTGAGCCTGCCACAACCTGCGCTGTCGGTGAATATGGGGCCAGGCAGCAACGTCGAGACGATGACGTTTTCCTATGGCGAGCTGTCACCCAAATCGCTGACCTACACCAAGTCATCAGGCGGCACCGAAACCATCGACAGCTACAGTCGTGGCGTACCATTGGCCGCCCGCATCCCCGAACCACGCAAAAAGGAATTCCTTGGTGACGGGCCGGATGGTGAAAGCGATGCCCAGAAACGTGTCCGGGCGCAGGGCAAGGTCAACGAGTCCTATGACAGCGTTGTGACGGCTGAAGGGACGCTTGATGCGCTGCGTTATGGCCGCATTCTAAAGCCGCGCAGTCTTGTCGATGTACGCGGCGCGGGTGACAGTTTTGACGGGCGCTTTTATGTCAAGACTGTCACCCACACCATTGACGTCAAAAAGGGCCTTTATAAACAGAAATTCAATCTATCACGTGAAGGGCTTGGAACAACCACGCCGTTGGTGGTGCCATGACAAACGGGTTGTCACTTGATGGGCTTTTCCGTGGGGAAGTCACCAATAATATCGACCCCAACCGGCTTGGCCGTGTGCAGATCAAGCTACCTAGTGTGTTCGGAACCAACACGCTGACCTGGGCGATGCCCTGCGTGCCTTATGCCGGGCGTGGGGTGGGTTTCTTCTTCATTCCGTCGGTCGGTGCCAAGTTGTGGATCATGTTCGAACGCGGCGATCCCGAACACCCGGTCTGGATGGGTTGTTTCTGGGATACATCCGGGGATGTGCCTGCCAGCCCGCAGATCGCCGAAATGAAGGTGCTCAAAACCGACACCGCGACGATCACGATAGCCGACGGTCCGGGCCCGGCATCGGTGACGATCGAGGCGCAGAGCGGTTTGAAGATAACCATGGATCCGCAGGGGGTCGAGATCACCACCGGCCAAGGGGCGACTGTCGCGCTCAAAGGTCCCAAGACATCGGTGAATGGCACAGCACTGGAGGTGACATAATGTCGGGGTTTGTTTTGCATCAGGGGGCGACTGTGACTTGTCTGCACGGCGGTCAGGCACAACCGACAAAGCCGGACGCGCGGGTCAGCGTCAGCGGCATGAAAGTGACCGTGCAGCCTGTGCCTTACACCATCGCTGGTTGCACCTTGCCGCCGCCCACCGCCGGCAATGGCCCTTGTGTCACTGCGCAATGGACCAGCGGTGCGACGCGGGTCAAGGCCAGCGGTCAGCCATTGTTGTTGCAAAGCTCTCAGGCTGTTTGCGCTCCAACCGGTACGGGCGTGATCATTGCTACAACACAAACACGGGTGAAGGCGATATGATACGGATCGACTATCCCTTTGATTTCGATGCGCGCGGACGCACTGCACTGACTGATGGCGACAATCATATTCGCGATATGATCGAACAATTCCTGTTCACCCGGGCGGGGGAGCGCGTTAATCGGCCTGACTTTGGTGGGGGCCTGGCAGAGGTCGTGTTCGAACCCAACAGCGATGCCCTCGCCTCGACCCTGCAGCGCAATGCGCAGGCTGGTTTACAGCAGTATCTAGGTGATCTGATCACCGTGCAGGTCCTGGTCGCTTCGACGCAGGAGGCGGTGCTGCAGGTGGACGTTCGTTATCTTATCAAACGCACGGGCGAGACGCGCACTGACAGTTTCCAGCGGAGCGTACCATGAGTTGTGGATGCAAAACAGCTAAAGAACTGACCTGCCAAACTGAGGCCCGTCGCGCGATTGTGCGTGCAGCCCAGATAAACGGGCTTGATTATCTTGAAGTCAGCGATGATCAGCGCGAACTGACGGTTTATTTCCTTGGCCCTGCGCCAACCGATCTGACGGTCGAAAACTTTGATATCTGCGGAGGTGTACGAGAAACCAGGATTGCGGTCATCGACATGCGTCTTTGCCCGCAGACGGACCCTGAACGTGACAATTGCGTCGTACTGACGGTGGATCGGCCCGGTGATTTTTCCACCTATTGCCTGTGCCTGGTCAATCTGGTCGAGGACGCGCCGTTCGATCCGCGTTATCGCTGTCTGGACTTCAGTTTTAAGGCCAACTGTCCGTCTGACATGGATTGCAAGTCAGAGCGTACTTGCATCGAAGTGACCCCACCGCCGCCACAAATCGATTATCTGGCCAAGGATTATGCCAGTTTCCGCGCGCTGATCCTCGATCGGCTTGCGGTCACGATGCCGGACTGGGCCGAGCGGCATGTCCCCGATATCGGCATCACACTGGTCGAATTGCTGGCTTATACCGGCGACTACCTGAGCTATTATCAGGACGCCGTCGCGACCGAGGCCTATCTGGGCACTGCGCGCCGCCGGGTTTCAGTCAAGCGGCATGCCCGTCTGGTCGATTATCATTTGCACGAAGGCTGTAATGCCCGCACTTGGCTGGCGATCAGCACCAATGCGGACCATGATATTCGTGCCGGCAGCCTGTCCTTTACGACCACATTTGACGGTGCCCCCGACACCAGCGGGGCCGTTCCAGATTGGTCTGCGTTCGAAGGTATCGACGAAAACCTGTACGAGGTCTTTGTACCGCTTGTCCCTGATCCCGATATTATGATCCGCTTACGCGCGGCACATAATGAAATTCATGTCTATACTTGGGGTGACAGCGCGTGTTGCCTGCCAAGAGGCGCGACATCGGTCACATTGGTGGACGGTGCGCCTCCTGAACCTGATCCAGCGCCCGACTCTCAGGACCCCGATACGCCGACCCCGGATGACACCGCTTCGTATCAGCCAGCGTCTGCGAAGGACGAAACCCGGCAGGGCACCCGCACGCTCGACCTGCACGCCGGTGATTTGCTGATCTTTGAAGAACGGTTGGGGCCCAATACAGGGAATGCTGCGGATGCCGATCCAACCCGGCGTCACGCAGTACGTCTCACCTCCGTCACGCCCACCGTCGATCCGCTTACCGCTCAACCATTGCTGGAGGTGACATGGGGCGAAGAGGACGCACTGCCGGCGCCGCTTTGCATTTCGACGCTTGGACCGCCGCCTGATTGCGCGCTTTTGGAAAATGTCTCAGTCATTCGCGGAAACGTCGTGCTGGCTGATCATGGCCGCTGGCAGCCCGAAGATGATCTGGGTTGCGTTCCACTGGCCGATGATCCGCCGGTTTGTTTGGCAGAGGGGCGATTGGCGGAAACGACACGCAAGGCGGGCCGCTTTACCCATACACCGCTTGACGGGCCGCTCACATTCGCAGCACCCGCAGACCATGAAGCACCAGCCATCAGCAGTCTAAGCCAGGATCCGCGCGAGGCCGTGCCGCGCTTGCATGTAATCAGCACGCCCGATCCCGGCTGCGTGCCGCCTGACGATCCGGTCGGTATTCCACCGGGCCAAACGTCGCAGACCTGGACCGTGATGCGTGACCTGTTGTCGAGCGGCGCGCGAGACGCCCATGTGGTGGCAGAGATCGACACCCGGCGACGGGCCGTGCTGCGCTTTGGTGACAACCGGATGGGACGTGCACCCGATCCATTCCACCGCGTCCATGTCACCCGACGCACAGGCAATGGCCCACGCGGTAATGTGGGCGCCGACAAGGTGACCGTGCCCGTGCATGATACGCTGATCGATGGGCTGATCCTGACACCGCGCAATCCACTGCCGGCCATTGGTGGCACCGCACCGGAACCCGTTGACGAAGCCAAGCTGTTTGCACCGCACACCATTGGGCAGGAACTGGCACGGGCCATCATACCTGCTGATTATGCCGAAATCGCCGAACGGCATCCAAAGGTGCAGCGCGCAGCAGCAGAGCAGCGCTGGAACGGTAGCTGGTATGAGATAAGAGTGGCTATTGATCCGGTGGGACAAGCTATCGCCGATACGCCATTGCTGGCCGAAGTTTTCACCGAACTTAGCCGATACCGCCGCATCGGGCATGATCTTGCCGTGCGCCCCGCAGAACAGATACCGATTGATATCTGCATGATTGTCTGTGTTACGCCCACCCATCTGAGAGCCGCAGTAAAGCGTGATTTGCAGGCCGTCTTCAGCGCTGATTGTCTGCCTGATGGCTGTCTTGGTCTCTTCCATCCTGACCGGCTGAGCTTTGACGGTGATGTGGCCCTCAGTAACCTTCTGGCAGCTGCGCAGGACGTGGACGGGGTTGAAAGCGTCACGATGACACGGCTCGAACGGCTTTATGAAGGACCCAATGGCGCGCTGGAGGCCGGGGTTTTACCCATCGGGCCGCTTGAAATAGCGCGTGCTGACAGCGACCCGAATGCGCCGGAAAACGGGCGCGTTGCCTTTGACATGAGAGGTGGCAGATGAGTATCGACCCGACATGCGGGTGCTGCGAAGGCATCGGTCCAGTCACCCCCCGCAGGATTCATAACCGCGCCGACCAGCGTGCGATCAATACACGGATCGGCACGCATCCCGATTTCTTTGCAACCATGATCGCGCGGCTGACCAGCCATGCATTGCCGGGTGGCACCCGCCCACTGCAACGGCTGACCACCCGCGACCTGACTGACCCGTCAATTGCATTGCTTGATGCCTGGGCCGTGGTGTCCGATGTGCTGACATTCTATCAGGAGCGGATCGCCAACGAAGGTTATCTCGGCACCGCGACAGAGCGGCGCTCGGTACTCGAACTGGGGCGGCTGGTGGGCTATCGGTTGCGGCCCGGCGTGGCCGCCAGCGTCTATCTCGCCTTCACGCTGGAAGAAGGTTACGAGGTCACAATCCCTGCAGGAACATTGGCACGCAGCCTGCCGGAGTCGGGCGAAAACGCGGAACCTTTCGAAACCAGCCATGAGCTTGCGGCGCGGGACAGGTGGGGCACCCTAAGGCCACGATTGTCGCAACCTCAGGCACTGTTTCCCATTTCGGGATTTGAGGGTGTCCGCACGGTCTATCTGGAAGGGAGAGCGACCGGGTTGGAAGCCGGGCAGATCATTCTCGCCACCGGTCCGGGACACCGGGTGCCTTATGAGGTGCGCGCGCTCGAGGTCGATACTGAGGCAGATCGCACACGAGTGGAGTACGCCGACAAAGAGGTCCTTTACGTTCCAAACACGCCCGAAATTATTGTGCGCGGGCAGACAAACCCGCTTGAACAGTTGGGCGATGTGTTAACGGCATTGCGCCGCCCGCCATCTGACCAACCACCGTCGCGCTTTCAATTGGGCCGTGATCCCGCACGCGTTTATGGCGTATCGGCTGATCTTGGGCCACAGATCCTGGCAGAATTGACGCCCGGAATCCGACAGCCGCTGTTTTCAGCCTATTCAAATGCTCCAGTGACCGGGGGCACATCTGACGAGCGGCTTGGGATTGATGCGTTTCGGGTGTCGGCCACGCCGTTCGGTGCAACGGCGCCATTGGATTTCATCTATCTGGGTGATGGCGAAGTCCAGCGCCGCGAATGGCCACTTGCAGAGATGCGCAGCAACTTTTCCGTCGAAGCACGGGTGGCCCCCGGCGGGCCTTCAGTTTTGGCCGCAGCGTTTCAGCAGGCAATCGATCTGGATGCGGGACAGGCAGCACCGATCAGCCTTGTAATCAGGATCTGGGACCCAATGATCAATCTACCCGAAATCTCAGTAAATCTATCAGGGCTTGATGATGTTGGCGCAGTCTCCAGTGGCCGTATTCAGGCCTTGGATATGGATGTACAAGGCGTTCCTGTTCGGATCGAGGCACTGTATTTCGGGCCGCTGGATGCGGCGTCAGGGTTTCGGCTGAGAAACGTCCGGGTCACATGGGACGCCGCGTCGGGGCCGCCGGTCGGCGGGCGGAGTATCACAATTTCTGCCACAACAATTGGTGTCGCTGACATACCCGTCACTGGGGCGGCAGCGGTGCCGAATACCGGATTGACCGTGGATATCGATGGTGTTTCGAACCTTGTTTTTGCAGGTCAGCCGCCTTTACAGGTCGAAGTTTCGTCGGATAGCAGGGCCACCATCGCGATGAGTGCGACGGGTGCCACCCTGTCAGTGCAACGCCAGAATACCGGGTTCGCGGGCACCCCCACAGCCGCCAACATATTGGCACTTGATGCAGAATACACTGGCATTGTGCCTGGTGGATTGCTGTTGATCGATTATCCCGCGTCAGGTTCCCGCATCTTTGAGGTGATCGCGGCACGCAGTGCGGCCAGGTCAGACTATGGGATTTCTCAAACCGTGACTTATGTGTTGCTTGATGCCGCATGGTTGACTGGGCGCGAGGGTTCACTCGCCGATATTCGAGGCCTCGCGATCTGGGCCGAAAATGCGTCGCTACCACTCGCGGAGGCACCGATGGTATCAGATGTGGCAGAGGAAGGTATTCAGCTCGACGGATTATACGAAAGCATGGAGGCTGGGCGTTGGCTTGCCGTCACCGGTGAACGCACGGATATCCTGACAAGTGATGGCCAGATCGTAACCGGTGTCGATACGACCGAACTGGCCATGATCGCGGGCGTCGCGCATCGCCCGGCACGGATCACCACGCCCGCCGGCGATGAAATCGATCTGCCCGGTGATACGCTACATACATGGCTGACCCTCGCCGAACCGCTGGCCTATCGGTACAAGCGGAACACTGTGACGCTTAATGCCAACGTTGTGTTGGCCAGCCATGGCGAAACCGTCTCGGAAACTATCGGCAGTGGTGATAACGCCGCGCGATTGCAAACTTTCGCACTGGCCCACGGCCCGCTCACCCATGTCTCGGCACCCGTGCCGGAAGGTGTGGCAAGCACACTTTCTGTTCGGGTCAACGATATTCGCTGGCAGGAGACTGAGACCCTGCTGTCACTTGATGGCGACACCCGCGGATATCAGACCCGGACGGACAATGACGGCAAGACATACGCGACCTTCGGCGATGGTTTGCGCGGTGCGCGCCTGCCTAGCGGCGCTGAAAACGTGCGCACCACCTACCGCGTCGGGATTGGTGCAGCGGGCAATGTCGCGGCAGGGCAGATCTCCACGCTCGGGGCCAAACCGCTAGGGGTTCAGGAGGTTTTCAACCCTCGTCCTGCGAGCGGCGGCGCGGATCGTGAAAACCGCGATCAGGCCCGCAAACGGGTGCCGCTTGCCACGCGCGCGCTTGACCGTCTGGTGTCGGTCGAGGATTACACCGACTTTTCGGTACTTTATGCCGGTATTGACAAGGCACACGCAATGCGGCTGTCCGATGGTGGTCGGGATGTGGTGCATGTGACGCTGGCGGGGGCCGATGACGCGCCAATTGATCCACAGTCGGCACTCTACCGCAACCTCAGAACGGCACTTTCAGATTTTGGCGATCTGGCGGTGCCGGTCGTGCTTGCGCCGCGCGAAGCCAGCTTCCTTTTCCTGAGCGCCAGGGTCGCCGTACATCCCGACCATTTGTGGGAGAGCGTTGAGCCGCTGTTGCGTGCCGCACTCATCGCGCGTTTCGGATTTGCCGCCCGCGACCTTGGCCAGCCTGTGCAGTTGAGCGATGTCGTTGCCACCATGCAGGCCGTTTCGGGGGTAAGTTACGTGGATATCGACCTGCTGGAGGCTGTTGGTGAACGTGATGCAGAGACGCCCGAAATGCTCGCCGAGCGGCTTGCCGGATTTGCCGCCCGTTCCCCAAGCGCGCTTCCGCGGCCACGTGTCCGCGCGGACCTCGCCCGCCGTCTTAAAGGATCGATCAGCGCGGCTCAGCTCATATTTCTCAACACCAACCTGCCCGACACACTTATCCTGACCGAGGTGACGACATGACCCTGCGTGATCCTGACAGGCTTTATGAGCTGTTACCGGCGGCACATCGCAAGCGCGATGTTGCACGCGGCGAGCCCCTGCGCGCATTGCTGCAGGTCATTTCTGAACAGGTGAACGTGCTGGAAGACGATATGGACCAGCAATACGACAACTGGTTCATCGAGACCTGCGAAGACTGGGTTGTGCCCTATATCGGCGCACTGATTGGCTATAAGGCACCACCGCAGGTCGCCGCAGAGGGTGATATGGGGGCAATGTTGTCATCGGTGCTGACCCCGCGCCGCGCCGTAGCAAACAGCATCCGTGATCGTCGGCGCAAGGGTACGCTGCCGCTGTTGGAGTTGATCGCGGCAGATACGGCTGACTGGCCGGCACGCGCGGTAGAGTTCTACCGTCTGCTGGCGTGGACGCAACCGCTCAACCATCAGCGGCTGTCCAGAGGTCGAACGGTAAATTTGCGCAACGGGCTTGCGCTTGCGCATCTTGGCGGGCCGTTTGATACTATAGCGCATGGTGTGGATGTGCGGAGGATCAGCGCGACACGGACGCCGGGCAGACACAACATTCCCAATGTCGGCCTCTTCGCGTGGCGTCTGAAACCTTACACGATCGCACGCGAACCCGCATATGCACGCGAAGATCTTGGCTCCGGGCTCTATACTTTCAGCGTGCTCGGTAACGATGCGCCGCTGTTTGCACTGCCGCTGCCCGAGACCGGCGAAGATGCCATCGCAGAAGCACCAAATCTGCCGATCCAGATTGGGGGCCGGATCTTTGCGCAGGACACTGACACGTATTACGGCCCCGAAAGAAGCCTCGCTATCTGGGCCGACGATTGGCCCGCGTCCGGCCAGAGTGGGATTGTTCCCGTCGACCGTATCGTGACGTCCGATCTGAGCGGCTGGCAATACAGACCCGCCCGCGATCAGGTTGCCGTCGACCCTGAACGCGGGCGTATCGCATTTCATCCGCGCCAGATGCCCGGCGGCGATGTGCATGTGCGTTATCATTACGGATTTTCCGACGACATTGGCGGTGGGCCTTATCTGCGTAACCCTGTCGCACCTGCTGGTGCCGTACACTACCCCGTCGGGTCTGGTGCAGAGTTCGAAGACATCGCATCCGCGCTGGCCAGCTGGCGCGAGCAGGACCCTGATGATGCAGTGATCGAAATCACTGATGGGGGCGTCTACACCGAACGTCTAACCGTCGATTTACGCGAAGGACAGAGCCTGCAATTGCGTAGCCGTGACGAGAGCCGCGCAGTGCTGCGGTTGCTCGATTATCGCGCCGCGCGCGGCGACGCACTAGTGATCCGCGGGGCAGCAGGTAGCCGCTTTAAACTGGACGGAATGGTTGTTGCGGGGCGCGGTCTGCAAATTCGTGGTCCGCTCGCAGAGTTTCGGTTACGCCACGCGACACTGGTTCCGGGCTGGAGCCTGGATTCAGATTGTGAACCAGACCGACCGACTGAGCCAAGCCTTGATTTGGTTGATGGGCCCGTTTCGGTTTCCATCGAAAACGCGATCCTGGGCGCGATCCAGATAAGTCTGGACGAAGTCGGTGCAGATCCGGTTGCCGTCTCGATCACCGATAGCATTGTTGATGCGACATCGGATACGCGCGAAGCGGTCGGCGCACCCTCTTGGCCGCTGGCCCACGCAACGCTGGACATTCAGCGATCCACTATCATCGGGACAATCCAGACCCATGCAATAGCCTTGGCAGAAGACAGTATTTTCGCAGGCCGCGTTCAGGTGGCACGTCGCCAGATCGGCTGCATACGGTTTTGCCATGTGCCGGTAGGGTCACGCACACCACGCCGGTATCGGTGTCAGCCGGATCTGGCAATACAGGCCGCGCTTTCGAC
Organism: uncultured Paracoccaceae bacterium; assembly: GCA_947489445.1. Lineage (GTDB taxonomy): Bacteria > Pseudomonadota > Alphaproteobacteria > Rhodobacterales > Rhodobacteraceae > Yoonia. The sequence goes on along the minus strand of CANLDN010000008.1, from coordinate 193,396 downwards.
CTTGCCAACCACGCTTGTCGGCGGGTCGGTGTCTGTCCCCGTTGATATCGGCGGCCCGCCCGCCGGACCCTTTGGCGTTACCCCTGCGGCCGCAAATCTGCGATTGCGGCTCGACACGACGAAGGCCGCGCCTGGTATCGGTGACCCGCTGACCATCACATTGGGTATCGACAATCTGGGGTCGCGCGCTGCAACAAAAATCGCAATTACAATCCTGCCGCCACAAAACGCCGCCGACCCAACGCAAAGCGCGTTCGCCAGCGGATCAGAAGTGACCGTCAGCCGGGGCGCGCTTATTGATGACAGCGATCCGCCAATCTGGGAATTGTCTGGGCTCGCGCCTGGCGAATGCGCAGTACTGACAGCACAATTAACTGCAGCCGCACCTGCAGACCCACCGCATCTTGGAGCTTATATCTCGGCCTACACATTTGACGATAACACCGCGTCCTATATCGATGGGTTGCGCCGCGCGGCTGCGTCTGAAATGCGGCCGGTTTTCACCAGCCGCCGCTATGGCATGCCAGGCTATTGCCAGCTGGATCTTTGTACATCGACCGGCATCCGTGAAGGTGCCAGTGACGCCTCCGAGATGGGCGTCTTCCACAACTTACTCCAACCGCAACGCACGGCCGCGCTTAAGGCGCGGCTTGTTGACAACGTCCCCGCCGGAATGACCGCCGGGCTTATTTTCGCCAATTAGGAGGGTGGATTCATGAAAGCGGACCTTAGTCGCGATAGCTACCACCGACAGCACGGATATGCGCGGGTTTTAATGCAGCAAGGGCGTATTCTGCTTGATGCGGACTGGAACGAGCAGGTGGCCATTCTGCTGGAACAAACACGCATGCTGGCCGCCGATCTGATTGGTCCGCATGGCGGGCCGGACGACGGTTTCAAAATCACCTGCAATGATGATCTGCTATGCGATTTCGAGATCGGCTGGGGCCGCTATTATGTTGAGGGTATCGCGTGCGAGCTTCTGCACGAACAGCATTGCCCGCCGCAATATGCGCCGGAACCGATACGCTACACCACGCAACCTGACTACCCAGTGGCCGAAGGTGACAAGGCCGAGTTGAAGCCGGGCGGTCGATATCTGGTTTATCTGGACGTTTGGGAACGGCATATGAACCACTTGCAGGCAGATGGCATACGCGAGTTGGCATTGGGCGGCCCCGACACGGCAACACGCGCCAAGATCATCTGTCAGGTCAAGGCCGTAGCACTGGACAAAGAGGGCAACGAAGAACTTGGCTGTAACGCCCTTCTGGACGCACTTGTACGGGACAAGCTGAACCTGCCGCGCTGTTTGCGCACCCGGGCCAAGGTTGACATGCCGTCCGAGGACCCCTGTCTTGTGCCACCCAATGCGCAATATCGTGGACCTGAAAACCAGCTTTATCGTGTTGAAATTCATGAACCCGGTGCGGTGGGTGGCGCAAAAGAACAGGCGACATTCAAATGGTCACGAGACAACGGATCAGTGGTGTTTGGACTGCGCAGCCTTCAGGGCGCGATTGCCACACTCGACAGTCTGGGCCCGGATCAGGCACGGGGTCTCAAGGAAGGTGACTGGGTCGAAATCGTCAATGATGTTTCAGAATTGACGGCAACACCGTGGCCGCTACTAGAGGTTAGTGCCGTGGATAGGGTGAGTGCAGATGTCACGCTGCTGGTCCCTGAGGGTATGACCCTGCCCGTCTTTGACGAAGGTGCTGACAGCCATCCGATATTGCGCCGCTGGGATCAGGGTTCAGACGCGATTGCGGTACAGGAATCCAAATGGATCGAGCTTGAAGACGGCGTGCAGATCTGGTTCGAACAGGGCGGTGATTACAAAACCGGCGATCACTGGCAGGTTCCGGCACGTACCGCGATTGCCGATATTCTGTGGCCGCAGGAAACCGGCGCTGATGGCACGCCTTGGCCCAAGGCGCTGCCACCGCGCGGCATCCAACACCGTCTGGCACCGCTCCAGCGGATCGAACTGGATGAAAATGGTCTGGTGACCTGTGCCGAAGAGGATTGCCGCTGTGTCTTTCCGACACTCTGTGCCTTGGCTACGGACCGCGTGAGCGAACCAACAGAACCCGGTATCTCGCGTGACCAACTAGGCACGATCGAATTTGAAGCCGAAACTGCAACACCGCGTGAATCGTCGATTGAGGTGCTATCACAGAATGTCTCGCGGTTACGCCAGGCAATCGAAGCGAACGAATTTATGCGGGTCGAAATTCGTTCGATCGCGATTGAGCAAGGTGAAGTAGGGCTGGCGCTGGGCAAACGTCGGGAGGATTTAGTGGCGGAGTCCTACCTCGAGGCGGGAGTTCCTGCCGCAAGCATCACGCGGGCCGACGTCCAGGTGGTTACCGATGGCGAACCCCGGGTCGAAAGTGACCTGATCCGCCGTATCGCGAAGCCGGTCCCGCAGCCGCCCGACAGGGTGCGCATCCCGGTCAACGATGTGCCAGGGGTTGGTGATGTCTCAGCCGAACGGCTGACAGCCGCCGGGGTCGAGGATGCGGCAGCATTGGCCCGGATGAACATTGACAGATTGGTAGAGATCCTAAGTCCACCGGGCGGACGCGCCTTTCCACGCAACCGGGTCATTGAAATCCAACGCGAGGCGCGACGATTGACTAACATGAGGTGAGCATCGGTTTGCAGATTGCCCGTCGGGGATATGGATCAACGATCGACCGTATCGTGAAGAAACCACCAACTGATTGCAGGCTCACATTATGCTTGTCAGAGGCCATCCATTCCCTGCCCTGTTCTTAGACCAAAGGGACAATTAAACCGACTTCAGCGCCGTCAATCCAACGCGCCATACCCACCGCCGCCGGGCGTCATCATGATAAACGCATCCCCTGCAATCAATTCCGACTGATCGTTGCCCTTCAGTTGTTCGATGCTGCCGTCCCGCCGCTCGACGCTGTTTTGTCCGCTTTGACCAGCCGCACCACCCGCCATGCCGTGTGGTACTGTTTGTCGATGTGATGACAACACAGTCACCGTCATGTCTTCAAGAAATCGTAGTTTTCGCGTGACCCCATTGCCGCCATTGAACCGCCCTGCCCCGCCCGAGCCCGCCCGAATTGAAAATTCCTCCAATCGGACAGGAAACCGAGTTTCCAACACTTCCGGGTCGGTCATGCGCGTGTTCGTCATGTGACTATGAACCGCACTTGCACCATCAAAACCGTCGCCAGCACCCGTACCACCACAGATCGTTTCGTAGTTCTGGTAGCTCTCGTTGCCGTAGACGAAATTGTTCATGGTCCCCTGGCTCCCTGCGATGATGCCAAGTGCACCAAAAAGCGCGTCAGCGATTGATTGGCTCACTTCAGTATTACCCGAAATGACAGCCGCAGGCGGGAGTGGGTTGATCATAGACCCAGCGGGCACAATCACATTCAGCGGTTTCATGCAGCCTTCGTTCATCGGAATGTCGCTGCCAACCAATGTGCGGAAAACATAAAGCACAACCGCCCGGCAGATCGCCAGTGGCGCGTTGTAATTCAAAGGCGATTGGTCCGATGTGCCGGTAAAATCGATGGTGGCTGATCTGTCCGCCTTATCGACTGAAATCGCAACCTTGATCTGCGCGCCGCCATCAAGTGGATAGGAAAAACTGCTGTCGCGCAAAACATCCAGAACGCGCCGGACGCTTTCTTCGGCGTTGTCTTGGACGTGCCTCATATAGGCATGCATAGTGTCCAACCCAAATTGATCCACGATCTTGCGCAATTCATTTGCGCCAGTTTCATTAGCCGCGATTTGGGCGGCAAGATCAGCCATGTTCTGATCGATATTGCGGCATGGATAACGACCTGAGCCAAGCAAATCCCGCACCGCTGCACCGCATATGGCCCCCTGATCGACAAGCAGGACGTTATCAATCATTACCCCTTCTTCGTCGATGTTGCAGCTATCGGGTGGCGCGGACCCAGGGGTCTTCCCGCCAATATCAGCATGATGCCCACGCGAGGCGACACTGAAGATGATGTCCTTCCCTGTCGCGTCAAAGACCGGTGTGATCACCGTGACATCGGGTAAATGCGTCCCCCCATTATAGGGGTTGTTCATCATGAACACGTCGCCGGGTCGAATTTTACCCGCATTTTGGCGCAAAATCGTGCGGACGCTTTCCGACATTGACCCAAGGTGGACGGGTACATGTGGCGCGTTGGCCACGAGATCGCCGTTTTGATCAAAGATCGCGCAGGAAAAGTCGTATCTCTCTTTGATGTTTACCGAATAGGCCGTGTTAGCGAGCGTAGCTCCCATCTGTTCGGCGATAGACATGAATAGGTTGTTAAACACCTCAAGCATTACAGGATCGACACTTGTCCCGATGGCCTCGGTTCGTTGCAATGGCACATCGCGGGTGAGCACGAGGTTGCCCCCTGCAAGACAGGTGGCGGTCCATCCGTCTTCGATCATGTTTGTCCCGGTGGGTTCGGTAAGGATCGCCGGACCCTTTATCGCTTGGCCGGGCCGCAACAAGGCCCGATCAATCAGCGGTATATCAGCCGCGGCACCTCCCGTGTATGCACATACCGTGGTCGCAGCAGCATCGGTGGTATTAATATCCGGCAACGTTACTCTTTCACCCGTGCGTCCGACAGCCTCAGCGACAATCATCTCGATAATCAACTCTGTTGTGTCGGGTTCAAAGCCAAAGCGCTGCTTATGTGATGCAATGAAGGCATCTGTCATTTCTTCCGGTCTACCAAGCGAAACAGGCAGGCTTTGCTGCGCATCCGCAGGACGGATATGTGCGGTTGAGATGATGTGGATATCATCGACGGAAACACCTTGCGCAGCCACCTCGGCCATTGCGTCGGCGGCCAGTTCATCCAGTTTTGCCGATGCATCAACATTTCCAATGTCTGACTGAAACTGGTGTTCTCGGATCGAAGTGATATCAGCCAAACCCATGCCAAAAGCAGACAAGACACCAGCGTAAGGATGAATGAAAATGCTTTCCATGCCTAATGCGTCTGCAACAAGGCAAGCATGCTGCCCACCCGCACCACCAAAGCAGTTCATAGTGTACTTGGTGACGTCATAACCGCGCTGAACACTGATTTTCTTGATCGCGTTCGCCATGTTTTCAACAGCAATACGCAGAAACCCCTCGGCCAGTTCTTCAACCGATCTGTCCGTCCCGATTTTGCTTGCGAGATCTTCGAACATTTGCCGGACCACTGTGGCATCCAAAGGTTCGTCGCCGTTCGGACCAAAAACAGGTGGAAAATGATCCGGTTGCAACTTGCCAAGCAAAACGTTGCAATCTGTAACGGTGAGCGGTCCGCCCCGGCGATAGGCCGCAGGCCCAGGATTGGCACCAGCACTTTCTGGGCCAACCTGCATCCGACCATCACGGTAGGACAGGATAGACCCGCCGCCTGCTGCTACGGTATGGATCGCCATCATCGGCGCGCGCATGCGCACGCCTGCGACCTCAGTCTCGAATGAGCGTTCATATTCGCCCGCATAGTGGCAAACATCGGTCGATGTCCCTCCCATATCAAAACCGATCAACCTATCGTAGCCGTGTTCTGCTGCCGTACGAACCATCCCAACAACGCCACCCGCGGGACCGGACAGGATCGCATCGCGCCCTTGAAACAGGTCGGCATCCGTTAAGCCACCGTTGGATTGCATGAACATCAACGCGGCACAGCCGCCCTTGTTAGCTTCAAGTGCGGATGACACTTGTTCAACATACCGTCGCAAGATCGGAGAGAGATAGGCGTCGACTACTGCGGTGTCGCCCCGCCCTATCAACTTGATCAATGGGCTCATTTTATGACTGAGCGAGACCTGTGGAAATCCGGCCTCACGGGCCCATTCACCAATTTGCGCCTCGTGGTCTGAAAACTTGTAACTATGCATCAATGCGATCGCGATTGACCGGAAACCATCCGCAAACGCGCGACTCAACGCGGCTCTTGTGCGAGGCTCGTCCAAGGCAAGGATCACCTGTCCATCCGCGCCAACACGTTCTTCGACCTCGACGACATCCTCATATAAAAGCTCTGGCAGTTCGATGTGCAGATCAAACAAGCGTGGACGGTTCTGGTACCCTATCCGTAGAATGTCCCGCAGTCCCTTGGTGGTGAACAAAACGGTCCGCTCACCCTTGCGTTCCAACAATGCGTTGGTTGCAACGGTTGTACCCATCTTAACCGCCTTGATTGCACCTTTCGGGATCGGGTCGCCGTCAGACAGACCCATTAACTCTCGTACACCTTGTACGGCAGCATCGGCGTAACGTTCGGGGTTTTCAGACAGTAGCTTATGCGTCCGCAGGCTACCGTCTGGTTTGCGTGCAACGATATCGGTAAATGTTCCACCACGATCAACCCAAAACTGCCACATGGATAAAGCTCCTCTATTTGCAGGCGCCGCCTGCATGAATTCCTATTTGGCGTGAAAGGTGCGGTAGCGCGTTAGTAGACCAAGGATGGCAACCAAAGTGCGAGTTGTGGGAACATCAGCAAAAGCCCTAGCATGACGAACATGGTGATGACGAAGGGCAATGCGCCCTTGATCACATCAATCATTGCGCCGCTTTTTCTAATCCCTTGAACAACGTATAGATTGATCCCAATGGGTGGTGTTATCAGAGCCGTTTCCAAAAGCACCATCAACAAGATACCGAACCAAACAGGGTCAAATCCAAGGGCCACAACAATTGGCGTAATCAGCGGTGCCATCGTCAGCAGCATGGAGAGCGTTTCCATGAAACAACCAATTAGGATCAACACCGCAACAATCATCAACATGGTTTGCATTGGGCTCCAACCCAGACCGGTGACAAAGTCTGTCAGCGCTTGGGTCAGCCCAATGATCGATAGGACGAAGTTCAGGAAAACAGCCGCGATGATGATCAGCATAATCATGGCCGTCGTGCGCATCGTCCCTTCAATCGCTTGGCGCATCATGTCGATAGACATTTTGCCATTGATCACCGCCAGCAACATTGAGGCAACAACACCCAATGCTGCGGCTTCTGTTGGTGTGGCCAATCCCGCGTAGATCGAGCCTACAACAACCAGAAAAATACCAAGTGGTGGGATCAACGAAGGCAGAGCAGCAAAGCGTTCGATCCAGGTATGCCGGAGCTTTTCACCACCCCATTCAGGTTTGATCAGGCAAGCGACGACAACAGTCGCCATAAACAAAAGGGCCAAAAGGAAACCCGGCACAAAACCCGCAAGGTATAGTTCGGGGACGGATGTGTTCGTGAGCAAGCCGTAGAGTATCAGGTTGATCGATGGTGGGATCAGAATGCCAAGCGTACCGCCCGCGGCAACGGTGCCCAGGAACAGGCTTTCGTTGTAACCACGTTTCTTGATCTGAGGAACGGCGACAGTGCCAATGGTGGCGGCAGTCGCCACTGAAGAGCCTGAGGTCGCCGCAAACAATGCAGATGACCCGATGTTAGAATGCATCAGCCCGCCCGGCAACCAACCCAGCCATTTGACTATGCCGTCATACATACGTTCTGTGATGCCTGCCCGCAGCAATATCTCCCCCATCATGACAAACATCGGGATTGCGACAAGCAAGAAGTCGGTGCTTGTCTGCCAAGCCATGTCAGAAATGGCGCGGTGCAGCGGCATCGGGCTTTCCGTGAACTGCAGGATCAAACCAAGCCAGCCCAACGAAGCGGCAATCGGCACAGCTATGCCAATCAATGCAAGGAGGATGAGAAGTGTTTTAGTCAACATCTGATCAGACCGTCTCGTCTTCGATTTGCTCATCGAGCGATTTCACACCGATCAGCGCTTGCACTCCGGCCTCATCGCCTTCGAAATATCGCTTGATCGCGACAAGGCCGATCAGCACGCCGGAAAATACAAAGAACATCCATCCAAGCAGCCAGGGAATTTGCGGGATTGCTAGCGGCACACGCATCGGCGTGATGGATCGTGATCCATTTTCAAGCGTGTCACCAACCATGCTCCAAACCATCAGCACCACCACAAACGCAAAGCCCGTTAGCATGATCAACCCAAACAAATTGATCATCGGATGCAGCACCTTGGGGATCGCGCCCAACAGTGCATCGACCCGGATATGCGCCCGCTCGAACAATGCGAATGATAGCGCCAGCGCCGTTGCGACGCCGAATGCGTAACCAGAGATTTCGTCAGCACCGCCCAGCGAGACATTAAAAACTTTGCGCAAGAAAACTTCGAGCGTAACCAGAAAGGCCGAAAGTACGATCAACATGCCGCCAAGCCACGTCATCCAAAGGCTGAACGTACGTGTGCCGTTAAGGAGCTTGTCTAACATTGTGGGGAAACCTAATGGGTGTGATGGTGGGGCGCTCAAAGGAATTCGCCCCACCTTTTGAAGGATCGCTTAATTTGCTTGGGCTGTAAGCCCAAGAATTGGACCAACTGTCTCATTCCAGTTGGCGGCACATTCCGCGCCACAACGCTCTGCCCAACGGGCCAACACGACGTCTGTGGCAATCTGATCACGCACGACAAGGTCTTCGTCGGACGGTTCGACCAGCGTCATTGCACCGGCTTCGCCGATCTCACAGGCACCGCCCGTGATGCAAGAAATCGCAACATCGTCTTCTGTCGCGGTTTCCGCCCACATCGCGTCGGTCAATGTCGCGATCTCGGTTTGCAGCAGGGCTTGTTGATCCGCAGTCAGGCTATTCCACTTGTCCATGTTCATCGCACCAAAGGCGAGCCCCCAACCAACACGTAGCGTGTAAGCATGGGTTGCAACTTGGTTCCAATTGGCGGTGTAGGCCGACATCGTGCCCGTGATCGCGCAATCAACAACGCCTTTTTCAAGTGCTGGGATCACCTCGGAAAACGCGACCGTTACAGAAGTGCCGCCTACGCCTTCGACAAAGTCACCAAGCGTGGTCGAATAAACGCGGATCTTTTTGCCTTCTAGGTCGGAAATACCGTTCACCTCGCCATTGCACCATAGTGTTTGGCTTGGGAACGGATAAAGCATCAAGAGCTTGGCGTTGTAAATTTCTTCAAACGCATCCTCCAGCGTCGCATAGTAGGCGTCAGAAACCTGCCGCTGCGTGTCGATATCTTGTGTTAGGGTTGACAGGTCCGCACCTTCAAAAATGGCATTTTCAGCGGCCACATAGCCGGGCAAACCGAAAGCGAAATCAAATACGCCGTTCTTAACAAGGCGCATGATCTCAAATCCTTTGAGCCCAAGGCCAGACTGCGACTGAATGCGGCCCACTATGTCGCCGCCGGACGCTTGGTTTAGACGTTCATTAAAGAAGGGCTCTTCGTGTTTTTGGTAGTTCGTAAGGCTGGACCATGTACCGACAGCGTTCAGAACTACGGGCCCGTCTGCCATTGCCGACGTGGCCGTAATAGCAAGCGCACCTAAGGTTGTCGCAAGTTTTCTCATGTCTTTTCTCCTGTTGGGATTTTTGTTTTTTGGTAAATTGGTGTCTCGGCATTGTCAGCAATGTCCGTGATCAGCATGTGGCCAGGTTTGTGGGTGATGCTGATGGGTGGCTTTGCGTGCATAATGGCAGCCTGTGGTGTTACGCCGCAAGCCCAGAACATCGGGGATGTTCCCTTCGGCACGGGGGCTGGATCGCCCCAATCGGGCGCTGCAATGTCGGCAATACCAATCTTAGCTGGATTGCCCCAATGAACCGGCCTGCCATGGGCCATCTGGAACTGACTGGAAATCTCGGCCACTTCATCAATCCGCTCGTCCGGAATTGCGCGCATACTTACGACCATGGGACCCTCGAATGGACCGGATGGTACGGTTTGGATATTGGTCTTGTACATTGGCACGGTCGTGTTGTTTTCGATATGCCAAACAGCAATGCCAGCCTGCTGTAAGGCATGCTCAAAAGTAAAAGAGCACCCCAACGCGAAACTAACAAAATCATCCTGCCAGACATCATGAAGGTCATGGACAGTTTCGGCCAAAACTCCGTGACGGTAAACGTAATAGGCGGGAATATCAGATCGGACATCAATGTCATTGCCAAGCGTGGTCAGCATCGGGTTGCCCGTGTCAGATACACCAACAACTGGGCAGGGCTTTGGGTTGCGTTGGCAAAATCGCATGAAGTCTAATGCATATGATTTTGGCAGAATAGCGAGGTTCGCTTGCAGTGTGTTCCCGCCAAGACCCGCAGTATGGCCCTGATACGCGCATGACCTAATCTGAGCACGCACCGCGATTGCTGACTTAGTCTTTAGCGCATCAAAAAACTCGCCCATGGTCGATTCCCTCTTATCAAGGACACGATCCGCGCAAGCCGTCATAAGATCAAATTCTAATTTTTTGGCTCAAGGTATAAACTTTCTTTATATGCCCTTTAACGCAATGCCTCGTGCTATTTCTGCTGCAGCTTCGACCACGTGATTTCGCGGTTCACCAACGTAAGATGCTGAAAACTGTAGCGGTTCCGGCACCCACCCCGGATCAAACTGCACAAGTTTGCCAGATGATACCGCTCCCCTAGCCAGTGACACTGGAAGTGCACCAACACATAACCCCGCCTCAACCAGCCTGAAACAGGATGACAAAGACGATGAGGGGAACAATGAAACCTCCGGGCCATACCGCTCAAACATCGCGCTGCGCAAATCGCGATAGGGGCGCGTATGCTTGGCATAGGTAGCAATGGGAATCTCGGCCAAATTCACTTGATCATCCGCTGCAACTCCCGGAGCCCGAAACCAAGCAAGCGGCACATCCGGCAGCACAACATTGTCAACCGTGAAGTCAGAGATCGGACCCAAAAGGATCGCGAGGTCAATCTCGTGCCCCAATAGCTGTTCACGTAAATTAAGCGAGATATCGACGCTGATTTCAATCTTGAGCAGCGGGAACTTGGCGCGCAAAGCGCCAATAAAATCGGGCAGCCAACTTTGTGCAATGGTCTCCGACGCGCCCAATCGCATCAGGTGGTCAACAGCGCCTGCATCGACAACGCGTTCTTCGACCAGGTCAGACAGGTTTTGAAACTGTTCGGCGTAATGGACAAGAAGGCCGCCACGCTTGGTCAACCTCATGCCTTTTGCGTCTCGTTCAAAGAGCGCGGAACCAATACTTTCTTCCAAGGCCTTGATCCGAGACGTGACAGCGGGCTGTGTGACGCATAATGCGTCGGCGGCTTTGCTCACGCTTTTGAAGCGCGCAACCACGAGAAAGGTCTGGAGCTGATCAAGTTTCAGCCGGCGCATTCAGACCGCTCCGCTTTAGTGCTGGGCTTGGAAGGCATGGTTTCAGTCCAATTTTTTTAAATGATTGGCCAACAAACCCGTTACTTCAGATCATTTGCGGCCACAAAAACATAAACTGACGCTATCTCATTTTGCTTTGTGGATGCAAAGGCAGACATAGCCAACGCATTGACCCCGCCTTTGGTCGTATTCCGGTCCGGTCAGATGGTGTTACTCTGACCGCAATCAGGGAGGCATCAATGACATTCATGAAATCAATCGGTAGCACTGCGATCGCCATTTGTCTTGCGACGATGGGTCTGGCGGACACCCCTACCCTTCGCGCGGCTGTTTTGAAGTTTGGTACCGTGAATTGGGAGTTGAATACGATCCAGCATCATGGATTGGACGCTGCAAGCGGGTTTGACCTTGAGGTACAGGGAATGGCCGGTGGATCAGCGGCCAAGGTTGCGTTTCAAGGTGGTGAGGCCGATGTGATTGTGTCCGACTGGCTGTGGGTGGCGCGACAACGTGCGGCGGGTCGGGATTATGTGTTTATTCCATATTCAAAGGCCGTGGGTGGCATCATGGTGCCTGAGGACAGCACCGCGCAGGACCTGACGGACCTGTCTGGCATGCAGATTGGCATTGCGGGCGGGCCTTTGGACAAAAGCTGGCTGATCCTGCAAGCATATGCGGCAAAAAACCACGAGATGGATCTGGCCGCAGAGACAGAGCAGGTCTTTGGTGCCCCACCCCTGATTTTTGGCGCGGCCACTTCGGGTGAGGTGGCGGCTGCGATCAATTTCTGGCATTTTGGCGCGAAGATGACCGCAGGCGGGATGCGCACCCTTTTGGATGTGTCCGAAGCCTCGGCGGATCTGGGCCTTGATCCGGAAACACCATTGCTGGGTTACGTTGTGAAGGGTGAATTGATGCGCGATAATCCCGAACTGGTAACTGGGTTTGCAGCGGCATCTCGGGCGGCCAAAGATATACTTGCCACGGATGACGCTGAATGGGATCGACTTCGCCCCAATATGAATGCGGATAATGACGCGCAGTTTGCCGCACTTGTCGCGGGTTTCAGGGCGGGTATCCCCGTAGCTGGCCCGATTGATGAGGCGGCGGCTGGTCGGATGCTGGAGTTGATGTACGATTTAGGCGGTGCAGAGCTGTTGGGTAATGCTACAGAGCTGCCCGAGGGTACGTTCCTGCAAAACGGAAGCTAGCCTTGCCGGTGGTGGAGATTGACGACCAAACAGATACAAGACCAAGCGCACAGGCGCCTGTTCTTGACTTGCAGCTCGCATCCCTGAGATATGACGGCAAGACGATCTTACAGGACATCCGACTGACGGTGCCGCACGGTCAGACCCTTGCTCTGGTGGGTCCGTCAGGCATCGGGAAATCGTCGTTACTGCGGGTCTTCGCCGGCTTAGATGTCTCTTATCATGGCAGCTGTCGCCTGAACGGCAAGGCCGCCATTGTGTTTCAGGAGCCGACATTGCTGCCATGGCGCAGTGTGCGTGACAATATCACGATCGCCACGGGTGTGTCGAAGGCCGAGGCGGATGGCGTTCTGGCGGATGTGGGACTGGCTGACCGGTCGGATGCGTTCCCTAACCGGCTGTCGTTGGGGCAGCAACGGCGTTTGTCGCTGGCCCGTGCTTTTGCGGTGCGTCCTGACCTGTTGCTGCTGGATGAGCCATTTGTATCACTTGACCCGGCGCTGGCCGATGAAATGATTCTGCTTTTCAGACGGTTAAGGGACGCTTATCAAGTCACGACTATCCTTGTGACGCATGTCGAGGACGAAGCAAAACGGTTGGCGGACCGCATCGTGAAATTGGCCGGTAGCCCTGCAATGATTACCAGCGATCGCCGCAACCCTGCCTAAAACAGCGGTGCGTATTTCCAGTTGTCAGCGTCGGGCGTAACTTCGTCGAGATCGTAATTCGCCGCCGCAAGCCGTTTGGCGATGGGCAACCCGTCTTCGGCAGCTTCTGCAACCAGCATGCGCCCCAACGCTTCGTCTTGCTCCACTCCGTGCCCGCGCAACAGGTCGATACCGTAATTGAACTTGCCCACTGGATCACCCAATTCTGCCGCCCGCCTGTCCCATTCGGCGGCAGCATCCGGGCTGTAATCCGCGCCAAGGCCGTTATTGTCCAGCTGGCTCATCCAGGTCATCGCACCGGTGTAGCCATCTTCAGCGCAGTTCAAAAGCAAGGTTCGCGCAGCGGCATGATCCCCCGATTTGGTCAGGGCATATCCCATTGAGCACAGGACCATATCGGTTTCACCATCCTCAGCACGTTCGATAAAGCGTTCCCATGTCATCTCATCTGGGTTCGTTGTGCCGTATTGTGACAAATCCTCTGCCAAAGCTGGGGTGGTCAGAAGTGCTAGTGCTATGATCAAGTGTTTCATAGGGCTTGTTAACATGGGTTCGGCAAAAAATCAGCCAATCAATGGTCATAAGAAAGGTCAGCTTTTGCGACGTATCCCCGTACCTTCTGGACTGTATCCCCAAAGGGCCCCTGTCGTGAACAGACCCGCAGCCAGCACAGTCCAGCCCAATGCGGCACCGTTAAGTTGCAGATACAGCGCGAAACGGATCAGTTCGACGGCATGGGTAAAGGGGTTCACCGCGCAGATATCATGGAGCAGTTCAGACGACTCTGCCATTTTCCAGAGGGGATAAAGTGCCGAGGACAGGAAGAACATCGGGAAGATGACAAAGTTCATCACGCCAGCAAAGTTTTCCAACTGCTTGATAAAACTGGATAACAGCAAACCCAAGGACCCCAACATCAGCCCGGCCACGACTAGCGCGGGCAACACGGCCACGTAACCCATAGCTGGCATCACAATCCCGAACGCCGCGGCAATCGCGAGAAATGCATAGACCTGCAGAATGGAGATCGCCGTCGCCCCCAGCAGCTTGCACATCAACAACCACCAGCGCGGCAGCGGGCTGGTCAGCAAGAGCTTCATCGCCCCCATTTCCCGGTCGTAAATCAGGCTGAGCGAGGATTGCATCCCATTAAACAGCAGGATCATCCCGCAAAGGCCGGGGACGATGTAAGTCTCATAGGTGATGTAAGTTTGATAAGGTGGGATGATCGACAGCCCCAATGCGGCCCGGAAACCTGCCGCAAACACCAACAGCCAGACCAGCGGACGCACCAAAGCAGCCACGAAACGCTCGCGCTGATGGACGAACCGCAGCGCTTCGCGCGTGACGATGGCGATGAGGGCGGTCACATAACCGCTCATGCCGGTTCGGCCGTCAGATCAAGGAAAGCCTGTTGTAGAGGTCGATCAACACTGACGTCGCGCGCAAGACCATGGGCGAGAACCTTCGCCTGATGCAGAACGACTAGGCAGTCATCGGGGCGCACTTCGTCCGCCAGATGCGTGGCCCACAACACTGTTGCCCCGTCACTGGCCAGTCCATGCACGTGATCCGTGATGGCCGCGCGGGCGGCAGCATCCAGACCCACTGTCGGCTCATCCAGCAGCAAAACAGCTGGATCGTGCAGCAAGGCCCGCGCGATTTCGGTGCGGCGCCGGTGTCCGCCATTCAGTGTGCGCGCCTTTTCCTTTGCGCGATCCGTGATGTCCAGCCGGTCCAGAACAGCGTCGATCCGCCACGCCCGATCATGGCCCGATAACCCATGCAAGGCCGCAAAATAGGTCAGGTTCTGACGCACCGTCAGATCCAGATCCAGCGTGGGTTGCTGAAACACGATCCCCAGCTTGGCCAAAGCCGCCCGTGGCGCTGTGTTCAAGTCATGCGCTGCAATCTCGATCTGTCCTCCGGGCGCGACGAACAGCCGGGTCAGCAGATTGAACAGCGTTGACTTGCCTGCGCCGTTTGGGCCTAACAGCGCGCAGAACTCACCCTGCGCCACCGAAAAACTGACATCATCCAGCGCCGTTTTTGCGCCATAGCGATAGGTCAGACCGGCGACGCGAATGCCATTCATTCGATGGTAATCTCAATCCGTTGCGTTTCGCCGGTCGTACCGGGTATGCGCATGTAATACTGTCCGGGTTTGATCGCGACAAAGCCAATCTCCATCTCGCCCGCTTCGTCAAATTCCACGCTATCAAGCCCAAGCGGGCGGATTTCCAGACCTTCCACCACGATTTCATCAATCCAGATCGCGCGAAAGAATTCAGGGCCGACCAGTGCCAGCTCCTGACTGCCATCGCCCTGTATTTCGAATTCATAGTAGGTGCCGGATTTCAGGACCCAAGGTTCGCTGGACAAGGGCTCGCCTGCTGAAAGAATGATCGGAGGCAGGTCTTGTTTGTTGCTGCCTGACAAAATACCGGCGGCTCCAAAGGACCGTACCGCATTGTCGGCAAATGTAGGCGCTGCGACCAAGGTCAATGCAGCCGCGTAACTGATGATCTTCATCGGATGTTCCTTATTCTGTCGGACGATAGGCCGCGCCCCACGGAAAGCGGCCCACTTTGATCGTCTTCACGGCGGTGCGCGAAGCGACATCGATGACGGTAACATCGCCGGACACACCATTGGTCGTGAACAATTGCGTTTTGTCGCCATTGAAATCCATGTGCCAGACCCGACGCCCGACAAGGATATAGTCCTCAACCTCGAAGGTTTCAGCATTCACGACAGCTACATGATTTGACGGGCCGAGCGCCACAAAGGCTGTTTTTTCATCGGCTGTGAATTCGAAACCCACGGGTTGCACCCGATCTGGATGCACGCCTTGTACTTCGAAATCGATCTTGCCGATCTCGGATTGGTCGGCCACGTCAAAAATCGTGATCGTCCCACCGATTTCGGAACTGACCCAAAGCTGCGTACCTTCGGCTACGAATTCAGCATGGCGCGGGCGGCTGTCCACGAGTGTGTTGGCGAACAGTTCCTGCGTTTCGGTGTCAATCCAATGGGCCATGTTGGTGGTTTCAGAGGTCGTAATCGCGATCTTCCCATCGGGTGATACGGCCATCCCCTCGGGTTCCACCCCCACATCGATTTGCGCAATCACCCGGCGGGTTTCCGTATCGACCACGGTCGTAATCGCGTCATCTTCATTAGCGATATAGAGGTGCCGGTCATTGGGGTGCAGCACGAATTGCTCAGGGTCCTCGCCCGATGGCAGATCATGCAGAATTTCTCCCGTGTTCGGGTCCATCACCTGCACCGCATCACTGTCGGATGCGCAGATATAGACGACGCTGTAATCCTTGGAAAACGTGATCCCGCGCGGGCGTTCGCCGGTGGGATAAGTCTGGATCACCTCCAGCGTTTCGGTTGAAATGATCGAAACCGTGTCGTCCTTTTCGTTGGTCACCCAGATTTCGCCAGCCCAAACAGGGGATACCAGAAAACCACAGATCAAGGTTGCGGATCGGATCATTCAAAGGCCTCACAATTACTTTCCGGACGGTCAAGCCCAAGGGTGTCGAGTTCGTTCGTCTGATGCAGAAACCCTTCAAGCGGGGCTTGGGCCACCAGCGCGCGGGGGTGGGCGATGGCAATCGGCTGACGCAACTGCCCGTTCCAATCGCGATAGGTCAGAGGGCGGCCCTTGAACCCGGCCAGCTCAAAATCGTCGGACAGAATGTAGTCGCGCAAGGTCTGCACATCCGCCGCATTTGTCCGCGTCACCGCCTCGCCCAATGTGCGCATCGCGGCCCATGCGGCATAATCCTGGCTGGTCATGTCGCGGGCATGTGCCTCTTCAAACCGGCTTTGCAGTTGGGCTGCACCCCATTGTTCGATCACGGGGGACCACGTGACTGCGGTCAGCCCTTCGGACCCGGCGACAGGGCGCGCCTGCCACGTATTATAAAGCACGTAGCGCCCAAAATCGTGAAGCTCATCTGCTACGACCAACACATCATAATCACCCAGCTCTTGTGTAAACAGCGGCACCTCTTGCGCGGCGGCACGGCGCATATCAGCGTCAAAGGCCCAGGTCTTTTCTGCCGACAGAGCCAACCCGAACTTGGTCAGACTGGCGCGCATGGCGTCGGCATAGGCCACGTCCTGCGGATGGGTGCCGGTGATCATCACCAGATCGTCCCAGCGGCGTTTCACAAATATCTGCGCCAGCGCGTCGGTCCGCATGGCATCCGATGGCACGGTGTGCAGCACATTTGCACGACAGCCATCGCGGCGCAGATCGACATCGCCGGCAACGGCATTAAACAGCAGCGCGTCCTGCGCTTGGGCTAGATCAGCAATTGCCAGAAGCGTCTCTGCCGGGGCATCCACGATCAGAAATCGGGTCTCGGCCAACAGATCAGTGGCAGCAGCCAACGGATCATCGCCTTCTTGCAGACTGACATCTGTCAAAGTGTAGGTATGCCCCAGAAACCGGCCGGTTGTGGCGTTGTCGTCCAGACCTGTCAGGGCACCGGCAAGCCCGATATCTGCAGGTTCCGGATCAAGGTTGGACAATGTGGGCGGTTGTGGTTCGAACACCGACAAATAGCCTATATTCAAAGCGACGTCAGCCTGAGCCGTCGACCCTACACACAGCCCCAACACCGTCGCGATAAGCAAATTTCTCCCCATGAACACCACGCTAACAAACCGATGATGCGGGGTCGAATACGACCTTGGTCTTGGTTTCCTCATATACCCAACCAAGGTCCAATATCACTAGCAACGGACACACGCCTAAGATGGCCACGAAACACGATATTGCCCGTTTTGGAGACTGGACAGATGCACAAATCAATCTTGCGACACGGCCTGACAATCACGGCCATTCTGGCCACTGCCACCTTTGTGAATGCCCATGGTGATGTTGCGCCGCAAGCGGTGGATACAAGCGGTTTGCCGGAAACGGGTGATGAGTGGCTGGCCGAAAACCCATACAGGGCGGAAACGGCTGGTGAAGAGGTTTGGCTGAAAGCACTTGAGATCGGCGCATCCGGCTACAACCAGAACTGCGCGCGGTGTCATGGGCTCGAGGTTGTCTCGGGCGGACTGGCCCCTGATCTGCGGCTGCTGCAAGCGGCAGATTATGATGATGAATGGTATGTCGAACGCTTCCGCGAAGGTTTCACCCAGAATGGCACTACCAAGATGCCCGCTTTCGGCGATTTGCTAGGTCAGGACGCGGCCTGGGCCATCCGTACTTACATCGAAACGCGCCCTGACGATGAGGTGATGGAAGATTTCGTTGTCGAATTGGCCAGCCTACGCGATGAAATGAAGGGTTATGCCGATGATACGACGGGCGCTAACCCTGATGCGCTCAAGGCGCGCCTGACCGAAATTGCCGCCGAAATTCCTACAATTTCAGGTGCGCCTGTGGCAGACAGCGTTGCTTTCCGTGCGGCCAATCTGATCGACGGCACACCCGCCGCCTACGCGTCCGCCGCCGAAACGCTGACCATCGGTCTATCCGCCGCGCAATAGGTATTGCATTGCTCCTTAGAACCTGCCTCCTCGCCTTGTGCCTGTTCACCGCGGGACAGGTCCATGCCGACGATCCATGCGCCGACTACGCACCACAACAACGTCCGCAGAACGTGGGGCGCGACATCGTCGGGCAGGAACTGGACCAGATCCAGGACCAGGGTCACATGCTTTTCGCGGTCTACGAAGACTTCCCGCCTTATTCGTGGGAGGAAAGCGGCCAGCCTCGCGGCGTCGATATTGAGATCGCCCGGCTGATTGCGGAGGATCTGGGGGTCGAGGCGCGGTTCAATTTTGTCGATGCGGGCGAAACGCTTGAGACCGATTTGCGCAACAACATCTGGAAAGGGCCGCTGATCAGCGGGCGCGTGTCCAATGTGATGATGCGGGTGCCTTATGATTCCAGTTTTAAATGTCGGGTCGAACAGGTGGTCTTTACCGGTCAATACGCTGCTGAATCCATCGCCATCGCTTATGACAAGGCAAGCTACCCGGATGAAAAGCCTGTCCCGGCCTATTTTCGCTATGACAGTGTCGGGGTGGAAAACGATTCCATCGCTGATTTCTACCTGGCCTCTTTCGCGGGTGGGCAACTGGCAGGAAACGTGCATCACTTCCCGACGATGGCTGACGCGATGAACGCCCTGAATGCCGGAGAGGTCATGACCGCGATGGGACCGCTGGGCCAGTTGGAGCATGGATTATCCGATACCAGCGCAGTGCATCAGCCACCGCTGGCTGGCTTTGCAGTCAGCAAATGGACACTGGGTGTTGCGGTGAATTTTCGCTACCGTCCGTTGTCTTATGCCGTGGATGATGCTGTGAACTATGCGCTGCAAGATGGCCGGATCGCTGCTATCTACGCAAACTACGGGCTGAGCTTTCAGGAACCCGAAAGATGAAATCGGACTAGGCCCTTGGTCGCATATCGTAATGCCGCTCTGGTCCCTAGTCTTCCTTTTGAAATGAAACGGATGAGACCATGAATTTAAGTGGAAGCCGCACAATCAACGCCGATATCGCAACTGTCTGGGCGGGGCTTCTTGACCCCGAGGTTCTCAAGGCCTGCGTGCCCGGGTGTACTGAAATGTCAGGTTCAGCCGATGAAGGTTTTGAGGCGACGGTCGTTCAAAAGGTCGGACCAGTGAAAGCCACTTTCAAGGGTGCAGTTGTCATCAGCGACCGGGTTGAACACGAAAGCCTGACCATCAGCGGTGAGGGCAAGGGCGGACCCGCCGGATTTGCCAAAGGCGGCGCCGATGTCCGGCTGACAGCCGAAGGTGACGCAACACTGCTTGAATATGATGTAGAGGCCAAAGTGGGCGGCAAGCTTGCCCAGCTTGGATCGCGTATCATCGACGGCTTTGCCAAGAAAATGGCCGATCAGTTCTTCGCCAATTTTCAGGAGGCCGTGGAGCCACCGGGCGAAGATGACGAAGCTGATACTGCAGACACCAAGAAAAAGGGATGGTTCAGCAAGCTGCGGCGCGCTTGAGCCGGACGAAAAGATATCCAAAGGGAGGATGGGATGACCAAAGTAACGATGACGGTCAATGGAAAATCGGTTTCCGGCGACGTGGAAGGGCGCACATTGCTGTCTTCCTTTTTACGCGAAGACCTGCGCCTGACCGGCACGCATATCGGCTGTGACACGTCGCAGTGCGGGGCCTGTGTGGTGCATGTGAACGGTGAGGCGATAAAGGCCTGCACGATGTTCGCAGTTGAGGCCGATGGCACCGAAGTCGGCACGATTGAAGGCCAGGCGAATGCCGATGGCTCGCTCAACGTGATCCAGCAAGCCTTTCAGGATCACCACGGGTTGCAATGCGGGTTCTGCACGCCCGGTATGGTGATGACTGCGGCAGCGTTGCTGAAAGACAATCCAAAGCCATCCGAAACAGAGATCAGAGAGTATCTGGAAGGCAATATCTGCCGGTGCACCGGCTACCACAACATTGTTAAGGCCATCATGGCCGCGTCCGGGCAGGACGTGAGCGCCATCGCCGCTGAGTAATTCAGACATTTAAGGGAGGGTAATCATGCCCAAAGACACCGGAATTGGCGCGGCAACGAAGCGCCGCGAAGATGTCCGCTTTCTGACCGGTCGCGGTCAGTATACCGACGACATTCAAACCCAAGGCGAATGTGCCGCGGTTTTTGCCCGATCAACCGTCGCGAATGGTAAAATCAAATCCATCGACACATCCGCTGCCGCCGCCATGCCCGGCGTGCTTGCCATTTTGACAGGTGAAGACTTCGCCGAAGTGGGCGGCAACCCCGCTGGCTGGCTGATCAACAGCCGCGACGGCACGCCGATGCATGAACCCAAGCGACCAGTGCTCGCGCACGGCAAGGTCCGTCATGTGGGTGATGCCTATGCGGCAGTGATTGCCGAAACGGTGCAACAGGCCCGCGACGCGGTTGAGGCGATTGAGGCCGATATCGAAGAACTGCCTGCCATTGTGGACATGAAAGACGCGCTTGCCGCGGATCATTATGTGCATGATGAAATCGGCACCAACCAGTGCTTTGACTGGGGCTGGATCGAGGATAATCGCGCCGCCACCGATGAGGCGATCAAGAACGCGCATCACGTGACTACGCTGGAACTGGTCAACAACCGTCTGGTCCCCAACGCGATGGAACCGCGTTGTTCCATCGGCCACTACAACCCGGGAACTGACGAATACATCCTTCACACAACCAGTCAGAACCCACACCTGACGCGGCTGCTGATCAGTGCCTTCGTGATGGGCATCCCCGAGAATAAGCTGACTGTGATTGCGCCTGACGTGGGCGGCGGTTTCGGCTCCAAAATCTATCACTACGGCGAAGAAGCTCTGGTGCTGGCGGCGGCCAAGAAACTCGGTCGCACCGTCAAATGGACCGCCGACCGGACAGAGGCGTTCCTGACCGACGCCCATGGCCGCGACCATGTGACCAAGATCGAACTGGCGATGGATGAAGAGGGTAACTTCCTCGCTTTCCGCACCGAAACCATGGCCAATGTCGGCGCATATCTGTCGAACTTTTCGACCGCGACACCAACCTTCCTGCATGGCACGCTGATGGCCGGGAACTACACCGTGCCGCTCGTCTATGTGAACGTGAAGGCCGTGTTCACCAACACTGCCCCCGTTGACGCCTATCGCGGCGCAGGCCGGCCAGAGGCGACGTATTCACTGGAACGCGTGATCGATAAAGCCGCCCGTGAAATCGGCATGGACCCGATTGAATTGCGCCGGAAGAACTTTGTGAAGCCGGATCAATACCCTTTCGCCTCAGCCGCCGGGCTGGAATATGACAGCGGCAATTACGATGCCCTGATGGACCAGATGGAAAAGGTCGCTGACAAGGCTGCCTTCGAAGCGCGCCGCAAGGAATCCGAGGCCAAAGGCCTGCTGCGCGGCTTTGGTGTGAACGCCTATATTGAAGCCTGCGGGATTGCGCCATCAAACCTTGTTGGCGTTCTCGGCTCTCGCGTTGGGCTTTATGACGCCGCGACAGTGCGCGTGAACGCCACCGGCAACCTGTCCGTCATGGTCGGCGCGCACAGCCACGGGCAAGGGCATGAGACTGTGTTCCCCCAAGTGGTGGGCGAGATGCTGGGGATTGATCCGCAAAGCATCGACATCGTGCATGGTGACACATCCAAGATCCCGTTCGGGATGGGCACCTATGGGTCCCGTTCGCTCGCTGTCTGCGGTTCTGCCGTGGTGCGGGCGACTGAGAAGATCATTAACAAAGCCAAGAAGATCGCAGCCCACATGCTCGAAGCCTCTGACGCGGATATCGAGCTGAAGGACGGTGTTTTCAGCGTCGCGGGCACCGATAAGTCGGTCAGCTTTGGTGAGGTCGCGTTAAAGGCCTACATCCCCCACAACTTCCCGCTCGAAGATATCGAACCGGGGCTGGAGGAAACAGCGTTCTACGATCCGGCCAACTTTACCTACCCCTCTGGCGCCTATTGCTGCGAGGTTGAGGTTGACCCCGAAACCGGCAAGGTCCGTGTAGATCGGATGACCGCCGTTGATGATTTCGGCAATGTGATCAACCCGATGGTCGTGACCGGCCAGGTCCATGGCGGGCTTGGTCAAGGGATTGGCCAAGCGCTCGTGGAAAACACGACCTATGATGAGAACGGTCAGCTTCTGTCGGCCAGCTACATGGACTACACCATGCCCCGCGCCGACGATCTGCCCTTCTACATCGTCGATCACAGTAAGGGAAACCCTTGCACGCACAACCCCTTGGGCGTGAAAGGCTGCGGTGAGGCCGGGGCCATCGGTTCCCCACCAACGGTCGTGAATGCCGTAATCGACGCCCTGCAATCGGGTGGCAAGAACGTCACCCACATCGACATGCCCATGACCCCGCACCGCGTGTGGTCAGCCATGAACAACGCATAAGTAAGGAGAGCGGACATGTATGCATTTGACATCGAACGCCCGGCTTCCGTGGCCGACGCAGTCGCCGCTTTGGGGGCCGAGGACGCACAGGCGCTGGGGGGCGGGCAAACCCTGATACCCACGCTGAAACAACGGCTTGCGGCGCCGTCCAGACTGGTTTCGCTCAGCGGCGTGACCGAGATGCAAGGCGTGGCCTCCGAAGCGGGCAACATCCGCATCGGCGGCGCGACTACGCATGCGACTGTAGCCAGTCAGGTTGGGGGAACGTACCCTGCATTGGCTGATCTGGCAGCCAATATCGGTGATCCTGCTGTGCGCAATCGTGGCACGATCGGCGGTTCGCTTGCCAATAATGACCCGGCGGCCTGCTACCCGGCGGCGGCGCTGGGGTCAGGAGCCACGATCATCACCAACAAGCGGCAGATCGCGGCTGATGACTATTTCCAAGGGATGTTCACGACCGCCCTTGAGGAAGGTGAAATCATCACAGCAGTCTCCTTCCCCGTACCAGAAAAGGCGAATTACCAGAAATTCGTCCAACCCGCCTCGCGCTTTGCGCTGGTCGGCGTGTTTGTGGCCAAATACAGCGATGGGGTTCGGGTTGCCGTGACAGGTGCTTCGAACGAAGGCGTACATCGCTGGAGCGCGGCAGAAGATGCGCTGTCGGCGATTTTCGCCGCCGATGCGATTGCAGGACTTAGCGTCGCCGCAGACGACCTGATCAGCGACCTGCATGGCAGTGCGGATTACCGTGCCCATCTGGTCAAGGTGATGACAGGCAGAGCGGTCAAGGCCGCATCCTGATTGAACGAAAGGCGGGCGCTGCGATGTACAGCGCCCGTTGACAGGCGATGACCGGCGGCGTCAAAAACTGGTCAAGTTCCCTTGAAAATCAACTAACGTGATCCGCTGGATACCGTCAGTCGCGCGCACCGCGTCGATCAGATCACGCGGTGCCAGGCACAGGGCCGTCGACAGGCAATCAGCCAGGGTCGCGGTGGCCGCTTCGACGGATACGGTCGACCAGCGCGCTCTGGCCTTGTGATGCAGGATGTGCATCTGTTGACCCAATTGCATTGCCGTAGGGCTAGAGGTGGCGATGGCGTTCCCCTGCAATGTCCGCATCCCCAACTGGCCATGCATCGGATCGCTGATCCCAAGTCGCCACGGGCCACCCAAGGCGCGATATTCGCCGATATTGACGAGCGTATCTGTCAGGCCAAGCGCGTGTAATTGCTCAGTCACGAGGTCCGTCGCGAAACCTTGCGCGATCCCGTTGAATGTCAGCGCCTGTCCGGCATCAAGTTTCACGCGGCCAGCATCAAATTGCACCCTGTCCCACCCGATCAAGGCACGGGCCGTGTCGATGTCATCCCCCTCAGCCACAGCACGCCAGAGTGGCTGTACAGTTGGATCGAACAATCCATTTGTGACCGCGTTGGCAACATCAGCAGCCCGCATCAGCCTGATAAAGCGATCGTCGGGATCATACAGAACCCCTTCATTGTTCAACCAGACCAGAGCCGATCCAGGATCGTACAGGCTGAACAGTTTTTCTATCTCCAACAGTCGCGTACGGACCTTTTGCAACACCTCAGCAGATCCCCCCTTGATCGTCAGGCTGACCTCAGCACCAAAGGCATGGCCCTGCCAGGAATGTGTGTCGGCCCAAGCGGGAGCGGCCGCCATAGCAGCACTGATCGTGAGGAAATGACGACGGGTCATTCGCATCAGGCCGCCACCTTCTGCAAAGATCGCCCGTTCTTTGCGGCCAGGATCAGCGGTACACATTGTTCTGGATCATCATGGATGGTCACGCAGTCAAGGCATTGAAAACATTCGGAATACTGTATCTCTCCCGTCTTCCTGATCGCGCCATAGCTGCACTTGACCTTGCATAGCTGACAGGGTGAGCCGCATTCGGCGCGTCGCGCGATCCAGTCGCGACCCCGGACCAGCCCTCCAATCGCCATGACCGCGCCCAAAGGACAGGCATAGCGACAGAACCCTTTGAACAGCACCATGGATGACAACAGCAGGCACACCGCATACGCCACATAATACCATTCCCGGATAAAGAAGGTGGTGATGGCAGTCTTGAAAGGTTCAACCTCAATCGCCTTGTCCAGCCGCGCGGGGGCGGTGAAAACCAGCGCAACCAGTCCGGCCAAAACAACGTATTTCAGCCATTTTAGCCTGTCGTCCCACGCTTCAGACGGTTCGATCTGCGGCAGATGCAGCACGCGACCGATATGATGGGCAAACTCCTGCAACGCGCCAAACGGGCACAGCCAGCCGCAAAACAGCCCGCGCCCCCACAAAACGAAACCAAGGATCGACACAGCCCACAACAACAGTGAGAACGGGTCATACAGCAGAAAGGCGAAGCTGCCCCCTTCAAACGCCGTCCGGATCACTGCCAACGGAGTGGCAATCGACAACTGGCCCTGTCCCCACCACCCAACGAAAACCGTCATGAAGGCGAGGATCGCAAGCCGGATCGGGATAAAATACCGATGCCCGGCCAAACTGTTCAGACCAAACCCCAGAAGTGCAATCAGCCCGATCAAAAAACCACTCAGAACAACCAGATCGGCGGCCCGGTTCCACAGCGCGTCAAGCCACGGCGGACGCGGTCTGACCACCTCTGGCCGGTTGAAGAAACGTGGGTCCGACGACAAGGTGGTCCCAATCGTCACCGATCCGATTTCGGGCTGGAACACGCCGTGCTCCCGCAATCCCTTTACATTCAGCGTCCATTCCGATGTCGGATCAAAACCCAAACGGCGATCCGTGCGCAGGATGAGGGCCGTACCATCATGTAATTCTTCGGGCACGTCGGAATGTAGTTGTATAAAGATATCCGCATCACGAAATGCAATCGGAAATCCACCCTGTTCTGCGCTGATCAAATCGGGGGATGTGTTGCGGACAAAATCATCCGTAATCAGGCCGTGGCGGGCGGTTTCAATGACCAGAACCGGTTCATCGGTGTCGGCTATCGCCATGAAGCTTTGCAATTCTTCAAATGTGCCATCTGAAAGAACAGCCCGCGCAATCGACTGCGGGCCGATATCGACAACCCACAAGTCCAGATAGGTACCGTCCGGGTCAGCTCGCCCCTCGGGATCGTCGTATTCCCATATGGTTCCGGCGAATTCAGCATCAATTTCCGAGTTGCTGACCGTGCGGCGCACAACCAACCCCTGATCGACCAGATCGGACCATGTTAGGTCCTCGGAATAGTCCTGATTGGGATAGGCCGGTGGCCCGGTCGCAATCCCGCTCATCTTCTCGCGAGCGACCTTCAACGTGGCGGCCAAAATGCTTTCATGCGCGATCCGGACCGACGCCGTCGCCTTTGTGACCCCGTCCAAGTAAACCAGCGCGGATCCGTCGCTGCCGCTGCCATAAGGGCTGCCCACCACAAGACTGTCCGAAATCGAATGACCGCGATACTGCTCAAAGAACTGATGGAAAGGCGCCTCACCCAGCCCCGACACAAAGATCGGTTCGTTATGCGAAATCAGCTTCACATCCAGAAACCGGCCATCCAGATCAAGCACCACCAGCATGTTGATGGACGCCCCGGAAAACCCGGGCAATGGAGCCATCGGTTCGGTTTCGAATACAAATCCGGCTTCTGCCCCGCCAGAGTTCAATAGCTGCCAGACCCCTTCATCATTCAGCCGCTCGCCCAGTGACATGGGTGGCACGATGAAGGGTGCCAGCGCCTCACGATCAAGCGGCGCAGCAAGGCCCGCCATCGCATGGGTAAGCAACAGAACAAAACTCAAGCAAACTGTCAGAACGCGCATGACGTAACCCTATGCGGGGTGCGTCTGCTCTCCTATGCGACTTAGGTATGAGGCGGGCAGTTTGGCATTGGGATCAAATATGGTTTCATGACAAGGTGACAAAATGAATTCCACGTCACCACAGATGAACGGCGCTATCACCACAATATCCCTCGTTGGGCTGGTGGTGTTATGGAGTGTTCTGGCATGGCTCAGAGCGGATTCGATGGTATTGCCAACACCGTTTGAGGTTTGGCAGATTGCCCGGAAAGAGGCCGCGTCAGGCGCATTGGCTCATCATATGGCCGCCACGATCTGGCGGGTTGCCGCTGCTTTTGGGCTGGCGATGACGTTTGGCCTGATCATTGGCTTTGCGATGGGGCGCAATGACACCCTGGATCGCTGGTTTGGCGCATGGCTTGTCGTATTTCTAAATATTCCCGCACTTGTCGTCATCGTGCTTTGTTATCTTTGGATCGGGTTGAACGAGGTTGCCGCCATCACGGCTGTTGCATTGAACAAGACGGCCATGGTTGCCGTGACGATCCGCGAAGGAACCCGCGCCCTCAACCCCCAGCTTGAGGATATGGCCCGCTCATTCCAGATGAGCCGCATGACGCATTTTCGGCACGTCGTATTGCCACAGCTTTGGCCGTTTATCGCATCAAGTACCCGCAATGGGTTGGCGATTATTTGGAAGATCGTTCTGGTTGTTGAATTTCTGGGCCGCAGCGATGGGATCGGCTTTCAGATCCATCTCTATTTTCAGCTTTTTGAAATTGGTTATGTCATGGCCTATGCGTTCAGCTTTGTGCTATTCATCCTTGCGCTGGAATGGACCATGATCAACTTGCTTGAAAGGCGCGCGACCAAATGGCGTTTGCGGTAAAAATATCGATCCGGCTACTCAGAAAACTTAACCGGATACCAAGTAAAGCGTCTCGGTATCCTTGATCGCTGATAGGAAACTGAGAAGTTTTTCTTTATCGACGGGTTTAGCCAAAAGCCGCAACGACAGGTCTGCACACGCCTGTTGCAATTCCTTGCTGCGATCTGCGGATATGATTGCTGCTGGCACCGGGCCATGTTGCGTCAACAAATCCTGATAGAGGTCAAGACCGGACGCGCCCGACCCAAGTTGATAGTCAAGCAGCAAGACGTCTGGCACCAACTGTATTTCACCCAGAAGATCAATTGCCTCTTGGGCGCTATGGGCTGATAGAACTTCGGCACCATGACTTTCGATCATCAGGGTCATTGCATTCGCGAACGCCACATCGTTTTCCGCAAGCAGCACAATCATGCCTTCCAACGCATTGCCCCAATCAGCGGTGACCTTTGGCAAACCGCGACCATGCGTTTGCCCTATCGATGCGATGGGCATATTCAACGAAAAACAACTTCCGCGTCCAACGCTGGACCACATGCTAAGATCGTGGCCCAACCCTCTCGCAGCGCGCTCAACAATCGCCAGACCAAGGCCAAGCCCATCGCTTGTGGTTGGTTGATTTAACCGTTCGAATTCCTGAAAAATCGTCTGGCGATCAGTTTCCGCGATGCCGGGACCTGTGTCCCAAACCTCGACCCGGGCAGAGGCACCGTTGCGCCGGACGCCGACAATCACCCTGCCCTCATGCGTATATTTGACCGCATTCGCGATCAGGTTCTGCACAATACGGCGCAGATAGCCGGGATCGCTGACAACGCTCAGGCTGCTGTCGATGATCGTCAGATCAAGACCCTTGGCACGCGCCATTGGGGTCAACTCATCCCGCAAGGGGGACAGGATGGCAGACAGGGGCACTGGCTGCATATCAAAGGCGGCTTTTCCAGCATCAAGCTTTGAGATGTCAAGCAGCGCTTCGATAATGTTTTCAACGCCAAGAAGCGCGTTTTCCGCTTTGCCCAAGACCCCAAGGGCATCAGGGTCTTGCAGCCGATCCGACAGCGACGACATGAACAGCTTTGCGGCTGATAGCGGCTGCAAAAGATCGTGACTGGCCGCAGCCACGAAGCGCGATTTTGAGGCATTGGCGCGCTCGGCCTCTGCCAGCGCCTCCCCCAGTTCTTCGGTGCGTGCGATCACCCCGCGCTCAAGCGTTTCGTTCATCTTTGACAAGGCGCGCGCCGCTTCACGCTCCGACGTGACATCGGTAAAGCTGATCACAAAACCACGGTCAGGCATCTCTTGACCAAATACGCTAAGTGTTTGGGCGTCGCCACGTGTGATTTCAAACGCAATGCGACCCCGGCGCGACCGCCGATTGGCCCATTTGATAAGCCGCTCATGGTCAAAGTCGCCGTGGAAAGTCAGCTCGTTTTCCAGCTTCTTGAGCAGTTCCGAGAATGGCAGATCCTGGATTGACGGCTTTGGCGACAACGCCAGAATCCGGTTCATCGTCTTGTTCCAGCCCACCAGCCTGTTGTTGTGATCAAAAATACACACACCCTGATTGAGATGGTCAAGCGTCGCCTGCAGTATCCTCGCCTGCTGGTGGAGCATCTTGTCACGCTCTTTACGTTCCGAACGCATCATGTCGGTCACATCAGTCTGCAGAATGACGGTGCCACCGCGCGCGGTGCGATGTTCACTGATCTGTAGCCAGCGATTCCACATCAGCCGGACGTTAAAGACAACATGATCACGACTGTGGCGCGAGAGACGCTGTGCGGCCCAGTCATCGGGCGTTTCATCATCGGGAATGGGTAGATGCTGACTGCGCGATACCAGACCGACATAGTCGTCAAAATGCAGCCCTTCATGCAGTTGGTCACGGATATCGGCAATATCGCGGCAAAAGCGGCTGTTGAACAACACAAGCCGTTCGTCATGATCAAAAAGGGCAAAGCCTTCGTCGATGGTTTCAATCGCTTCGGTGATGTTGGACCGGGCGCGTTCTGTTTCGATATTCGCCTGTTCAAGTTGCGCGTTGGATTCCTGCAGCAGATCAAGCGTGCGCTCCAGTTCCTTGGTGCGCTGACGCACTTGCGTTTCCAGCAAGGCGGCGCGTTCGAATTGTTGATAGGCAAGTCCGGACTGATCATTCTTTTGTTCCACCCGGCGCATCAGCGATTGCGCGATCTGCAACAGCTTTTCGTTTTGACGTTCAACTGGATCATTCTGATTGATGATCGACATGGCCCCTACCCCGCTTCTTTACGGTAGAAGGCAACACCGGTCATGGTCTGGTTCACATGCAACGGGCCGATCTGTTCGCCATAGGTGGAAAAGCCGGTGACGTTGTATTGTGCCAAAACGTCAGACAACTCCCGGGTCATTTGCATCTGTTCAGCCTCGATCCGGCGCAGGATGCAATCGCAACCGATGATGTCCGTGAACCTTGCGTCCTGCGACAGCTGCTCCATCTTCTCGCGCAGATGTGCGGCCATGTCAGCGGGTTCCGCGACGGTCAGGACCATGCCTTCATCAATCGCAGAAAAGAATACCAGTTCACCCGCTTCGTTGACCTGCTGGATCGCACGGACGTGATGATCGCCCCCAATCCGGACAACAACGGGATGCGAGGCAAAGGTGAACCGGTCCAGCTGGTCAGGATCCTTACCAACAATACGCGCATATTCGCGGGCCGCGGGCTCGGCATTGATCGATTTGACGATCCGCCGTTCGGGGTCGGCATCAGTGACCACCATCTGAATGTTGGTCGGCACAAGATGATCAAGACTGAAAACTTCGGTCTGATGGATGCTGCGGATCAGATTCAAGACAGCACCATTGTGGAAAATATGCCCATTCAGCGCAACCATAGTATTGCGAAAATTGGTGCCGTCCCCGGCAGAGGCGCCAAACAAAGGCATATCGCGCAACGCGGGTGAAATCGTGGCGGTCAGGGTGTCTTCGCGCAGCGAAAGCCCATCAACGATCAAAAAGGCAAAACCGTTTTCCATGTCGCCACTGCGCTCCTGCAGGGCAACCCGCTCTTGCGCAATACGGTCCATCTCTGCTTCGGCCTGAAAACGGTCTAGATCTCCAATGGCGAGAGATTTGGAAGCAAAATCTGTAGAAGGAAACCCGACAGCAACAATCAGCCCATCGTCATAACCAGCCTCGCCGATCTCTCCAGCGGTTGTGCAGGCCACAACATCGGTATCAGGGTATAGCTTTTCCGCCTCAGCGATAACCAATTGGAATTCGGTCTGCGATGTTACAAATAAGACCAGCAAACTTAACGGTGTATCGCCAAGCTGTGCGCGCAAACAAGCCGCAGGTGCCGTTGTCGTACAACGCACTTGAGCCTTGCGTAAAAGGCTTTGCGGCGACGCAAACGTCGTCGTCATTTAAGCTGGTCCTCCCTAGGAGGAAGGATATGACGCTCAATTTGCGTTTGGCAAGGTGTTAAAAAAACGCGCCTCTTGCGCGACCAAAACGGCCTGCGTGCGGCGTTGGACGCCAAGTTTTCGCATGATGGCCGTCACATGTGCCTTGACCGTGCCTTCGGCAATAGAAAGGTCATAGGCAATCTGTTTGTTCAGTTTGCCTTCGCAGATCAGTTCCAGAATGCGCCCCTGCTGGTTGGTCAGCGAGGAAAGACGCGCCATGATCTGTGCGTGATCGCTACCGTTGTCGGATTCGACAAATCCATTAGGCTTATAGACGCCGTTATTGGCAATCTCGGCCAGTGCTTCCTTGAATACGGCGCGACCGGAGTGCTTGGGCACAAAGCCAGACGCACCAGCAGCAATCGCCCCGTTAATGATCGCATTGTCCGTCATGGAAGAAACGATCACAACGGGCGATTTTTCCGCACAGCGTTTGATGCGGATCAGCCCATCAAGGCCGCTGACATCGGGCAGATTCAAATCCAGCAGGATCAACGCCGGCGCTGGCGCCCCGTCAAGCATCCGCAGCCCTCCTTCCATGCAATCAGCCGTCAGCACTTCCGTAAACTCACCCAAGACCCGCAGCGTAAGCTCTAGCGCATCACAGAACAGCGGGTGGTCATCGATAATCAACGCCCATCCGGTTGAGATTTTCTGGCGCGGGGTTTGTGCTGACATGTGTGCAACTGTCTCCATACCCCCACTATAATCAGGCCTGAGACACACTGCCAATTCGCCAAAGGTCTTAGTCATTAAAAAGGCGCATCCCCTTGCAAGGATGCGCCAGTTTGGCCGGTCTATCGGGAAAAGTTAGTTTGCGGCCAGTTGTTGTGGGAGACGGAAGGTCCAGAGCAGGCCACCCTGATTGAGGTAGTTCACAGCACTTGCGACCTCGCCACCCCAGAGCGGCACAGCACCGCCCCAGCCGGAAATTACGGTCACGTATTGTTCACCGTCTTGTTCCCATGTGATGGGCTGCCCCACGATGCCTGAACCGGTCTGGAAGGACCAAAGCACCTCACCAGTCATATCGTCAAAGGCGATGAACTCACCTTCGGGCGTGCCAGTAAAGACAAGACCGCCACCGGTTGTCATCACACCACCCCAGAGCGGCGCCGGGTTCTGGAATTCCCAGACAATTTCGCCGGTGTCGGGGTCAATCGCTTTCAGGCTACCGATATGGTCCTCATAATTCGGCTTGATCGTAAAGCCGGACCCAAGGTAGGCCGCGCCCTGCTTGTAGGTGATCGGCTCGTTCCAGATATCCATACCCCATTCGTTGGACGGCACATAGAATAGGCCGGTTTCAGGTGAATGCGCCATCGGCATCCAGTTCTTGCCACCCAGGAATGATGGTGAGGCAAAGACAACTTCGCCGCGGTTGCCATCAGCAGCTTCGGCCGGATCGCCGGGACGGTTTTCTTCGTTGAAGATCGGCCGCCCGTTTTCGTCGATCCCTGCGGCCCAGCTGATATCCTTCACGAACGGGTAGGCATTCACAAACGCCCCATCATCGCGGTTCAGCACGTAAAAGAACCCGTTGCGGTCGGCGGTGGCAAAGCGGTCATTGCCTGCCCGATCGGTATAGGCAACCACTTCGTTTACGCCGTCATAGTCCCAGCCTTCGCGAGGGGTGGTCTGGAAATGCCACTTGATCTCACCATTGGCGGGATCGATCCCAAGGCGCGAGGCGGCATAAAGGTTGTCACCGATATTGCCTTCGGTTGGCGTGCCAGCGCTTCGCAGGTGGCTATTCCAGGGTGCCGGATTCCCTGTACCAAAGACCAATGTATCGGTGTCTGCATCATAAGAGCCGCCAAGCCATGTGGCACCACCCCCGGTCTTCCACATATCACCAGGCCATGTGGCGTTCAGTGTGCCAGTCATGGTACTTTCTTCGCCGTTCAGCGTGCCCATGTGTCCTTCGATCACAGGGCGAGTCCAGACCAGATCGCCAGTCTCGGCGTCGCGCGCCTGCACCTCACCGACAATCCCGAATTCGCCGCCAGAATTGCCTGTGATCACCAGACCATTCACAATCAAAGGCGCGGCAGTGTAGCTATAACCTGCCTTATAATCGGCGATTTTCTTGTTCCAGACCACATCGCCGGTCTCAGCGTTCAGCGCTACGATACGCGCGTCAAGCGTACCAAAATAGATGTTATCACCATAGATCGCAGCACCGCGGTTAACGACATCGCAGCATGGCAAAATGCCCTCTGGCAGGCGCGCATCATATTGCCAGATCTCGCGCCCGGTTCGGATATCGATCGCGTAAAGGCGGCTGTAAGACCCTGTGATATACATCACCCCTTCATGCACGAGCGGCTGGGTTTCCTGACCGCGCTGCTTTTCACCGCCAAGCGAAAAAGCCCATGCAGGCACCAGGTTTTCCACGTTGTCCCGGTTCAGTATATCAAGCGGAGAATGGCGCTGCAGATGCCGCCCCATTCCGTTTGTCAAGACGTCTCCCGTAGATGCTGTATCATTCAACAGCATTTCTTCGGTAACCTCCGCCTGTGCAACAGATGCTGCTGCAATCGCGGCGGCCACGACAAGTGCGAACCGTTTCATATCTAGCTCCTCCCATTTCTTAACTGAGATCATCTTCGTCCAAATCCCCGCATGGACTGACCTGAGGGCAGTATTCTCGAAAACCGACGTGGAGTGATATTGAACCTTCGTCATACGACCACATGACAAGTGACATGGGACGCCCGACACAAGGTCTGTGTCCGATTTTCGCCCACAATGGCGCGACCTCGCTGATCGCCGTGTTGGCCCAAACACCTCTTGCGGATCCAACGGTCCTCATTTGAGAAAAACCGCGCGCTACGCAAACGAACCGGTTGCAAATCCTGCCAACAACACGCCAAGATCAGCGCGACGTCAGACCCGCCTTTGAAGAAGCGTGTCGACAAGCCCGATAAGGAGAGTGAAATGGTGTTAAGAACAATGGCATTTGCGGCAACTTTGATCGCAGCCACAGGCGGCGCATATGCGGACGAACATGATGTCGTAAAGGTAGGTATGATCACAACCCTATCAGGCGGTGGGGCCGGACTGGGTATTGATGTCCGCGACGGGTTCATGCTGGCGATTGCCCAATCCGGCAACACAAACATTGAGGTCGTCATCGAAGACGATCAGCGCAAGCCTGATATCGCAGTTCAGCTTGCCGACGAAATGATCCAGTCCGAGAAAGTCGATATTCTGACGGGCATCATCTGGTCGAACCTCGCCATGGCGGTTGTGCCTGGTGCCGTCGCACAAGGCAAATTCTACATCTCGCCCAATGCAGGGCCATCTGCGTTGGCTGGTCGCGGTTGCCATCCGAATTACTTCAATGTCGCGTGGCAGAACGACAACCTGCACGAGGCTGCAGGCGCCTATGCCAATACTGCAGGCTATACCAACTCCTTTATTCTGGCTCCGAACTACCCCGCTGGTCAGGACGCTTTGACCGGATACAAGCGCCTTTACGAAGGCGAGCTTGCTGGCGAGTTGTTCACCGAACTTGGCCAAACTGACTACGCATCAGAGATTGCGCAAATCCGTGCATCCGGCGCAGATAGCGTGTTCTTCTTTCTGCCCGGCGGCATGGGAATTTCATTCCTCAAACAATACGCCGATAGCGGCGTGGACATCCCCGTCGTGGGTCCCGCATTCAGCTTTGACCAAGGTATCTTGCAGGCCGTTGGTGCCGCAGCCCTTGGGGTTGCCAACACATCACAATGGAGCAAGGACATTGATAATCCGACCAACGCTGCATTCGTTGCCAGCTTTCAGGCCGAATACGGGCGTTTGCCGTCGCTTTACGCCAGTCAAGGGTTCGATGCTGCCAACCTGATATTAAGCGCATTGGAGAGAGCGGATGTAAACGATGCGGATGCCTTCCGCACCGCACTGGAAGCTGCCGAATTTGACAGCACGCGTGGGCGGTTCAGCTTTGGCCCCAATCACCACCCGATCCAGGATTTCTATGTGCGTGAAGTTGTGCAGGAAGGTGATATCTTCACCAACCGGATCGTCGGAACGGCATTGGAAAACCACGGCGACGTCTACGCCGCTGACTGTTCATTCTAAGGAATAACCTCATCAGCCGGCCCCAATGCGGGGCGGGCTGATGATAGTCACCGCACCCCGATATGTCTTTGATCCTCTTTATTGAGCAGGTGCTCAACGGTTTACAGTTGGGCGTCATGCTGTTTTTGATGGCCGCCGGGCTGACGCTTGTCTTTGGCGTCATGGGTTTGATCAATCTGGCACATGGGTCGCTTTTCATGATCGGTGCCTTCGCGGCCGCGGCTGTAGCGGGGTCTACAGGATCGTTCTTGCTGGCCTTGATGGCAGCCCTGGCTGCAGCTGCAGCTGCGGGCGCGTTGATCGAAGTGTTGATCATACGACGGCTCTATCAACGCGATCACCTCGATCAGGTACTAGCGACATTCGCACTGATTTTGATCTTTTCCGAAGGGACCCGTTGGGTATTTGGGTCTTTTCCGCTTTATCTGAATATCCCCACCTATCTGTCCGGTCCGGTCACCCTGCCCGGCGGGATCCAATATCCGCTTTATCGATTGACGCTGATCATAATCGGCCTCGTTATCGCGCTTGGCCTCCACCTTTTGATCACCCGGACACGCCTGGGTATTCAGATCCGCGCCGGTGAAAATGACCGAGAGATGATTGCCGCCCTTGGCGTCGATATCTCAAAACTTTACACGATCGTTTTTGCCATTGGCGCGGCCCTCGCTGGGCTGGCGGGGGCACTGATTGGGGCGATCCAATCCGTACAGGTTGGCATGGGCGAACCGGTCCTGATCCTGGCGTTTGTGGTCATCGTTATCGGTGGGATCGGGTCCGTCAAGGGTGCGTTGATCGGGTCGATTTTGGTCGGTCTCACCGATACACTTGGGGGGCTGCTGCTCCCTGCCCTGTTTCGACAATTCTTGGATGTATCATCCGCTGCATCGATTGGCTCCGCGTTGGCGTCCATGCTGATCTACATTCTGATGGCAGCAGTCCTTGTGGTGCGCCCGACCGGGTTATTCGGAGCCAAAGCATGACCCGAGAGGCCGTTCTCAACAGCGCTGTGCTGATGGGTCTATTCATCTTTCCATTATGGGCATGGGTCGTGGACGAACCGTTTTTGATCACACTTGCCACAAAGACTGTGATCCTTGCGCTTGCAGGGGTGGGCCTGAATATCGCATTAGGTATGGGCGGTTTGGTCAGTCTGGGACACGCAGCATTCTTTGGGATAGGCGGCTATGCAATGGGCGTCCTGGCCAGCCACGCACAAAGCTATGACCCGATCCTGCAAAGCCCGATCCTGATTGAGGGCACAAGATCAATGCCCATCATCTGGTTGGTGGCGATCTTGACCTCAGGCCTTGCCGCCCTCGCTATCGGGGCGCTCAGTTTGCGAACATCAGGCGTCTATTTCATCATGATCACACTGGCCTTCGGACAGATGCTGTTTTTCTTCGCCATCAGTTGGCCTGCCTACGGTGGCGAAGACGGTCTGTCGATCTACGTCCGTAGCGAATTTCCGGGGCTAAACACGCTTGATCCAATCCAATTCTACGCGATTGCCTATGTTATTCTGGCCGGGGTTTTGCTGTTTGCATTCCGGTTACGCCAATCGCCATTTGGGTTGGCGCTCAACGCGGCACGTCAATCAGCATCCCGGGTCATGACGGTTGGCATGTCCCCCTATCGCCTGCAATTGGTCGCATTCACGCTGTCAGGCATGATCACCGGGCTGGCGGGGGCGCTTTTTGCCGATCTCAACCGTTTCGTCAGCCCCACGATGTTCAGCTGGCAAACCAGCGGTGAGATCATGGTCTTCATCATCATCGGCGGCGTGGGCCGGTTGTTCGGGCCTGTTATCGGGGCCGTTCTATTCGTCATCCTTGAACATGTATTGGGCGGAATATCTGATTACTGGCTGATCTATTTGGGAGTGCTTTTGCTGTTTATCGTATTGTTTGCACGTGGCGGCGTCATTGGCACGCTTGTTGGGCGGCAGGCATCCCATGACTGATCCGGTCCTGCAAACCATCGGGCTAAACAAATCCTTCGGTGCCTTAAAGGCCTGTCAAGATGTGACGCTTGATCTACGACAAGGCGAAGTCCACGCGCTGATCGGGCCCAACGGGGCTGGTAAATCCACGCTGATCCAACAAATCGCCGGCGGACTGCGCCCCGACACCGGGCGGGTTATGTTGGCGGGCGAAGACGTCACCGGGCTTGGGACTGCAGCGCGCGCGCAACGCGGTCTGGCACGCACGTTTCAGATATCCGCGTTGGCGATGGAAGACACTGTTTTGCAAAACGCGATGCTCGGTGCATTAGGCGTGGGGAAGTCGCCCTATCGGTTTTTGCGCCCCGTCTTTGCTGATAATGACCTGATTGATATCGCTATTGCAGCGCTGGAACGTGTCGGGCTGGCCAGCAGCGCAGCAACCCGCGCAGGGGAACTGTCCCACGGTCAGCGGCGACAATTAGAGGTCGCAATTGCCCTGACACTCGCCCCCAAGGCGTTTGTCATGGACGAACCAATGGCGGGCCTTGGTGCCAGCGGATCCAAATCCATGACAACACTCTTGGCAGGGTTGCGGGCAGAGGCCCCTATCCTGCTGGTCGAACATGATATGGACGCTGTATTCGCGCTGGCCGACCGGATAAGCGTGCTGGTTTACGGCCAGATCATCGCCACCGGCACGGTGAATGACATACGCCGTGATCCAGACGTGCGCAGCGCCTATCTGGGCGACACAGCATGACCCTGTTATCGGTGCAAAAAGTCGCAGCATCCTACGGCAGCGCCCCCGCACTCTTCGATGTCAGCTTTGAAATCGGCGCGGGCGAAGTGTTGGCGCTGATGGGCCGCAATGGCATGGGGAAATCAACGACAGTCAAGACAATCTGCCGTCTACTGCCCACAACATCCGGCACGCTTGTTTTTGACGGACAGGACATAAACCGCCTGCCTGCGCACAAAGCCGCGCGGATGGGTTTGGGGCTCGTGCCAGAAGGGCGGCGGTGCTTTTCGAACCTGACCGTAACCGAAAACCTGATCGCCGCGGCACGCAAGGGTCACTGGGATGTAACCCGCGTCTCTACCCTGTTTCCAAGGCTTGCAGAACGTCCGGATCAATTATCGGGGTCATTGTCGGGCGGCGAACAGCAGATGCTGGCAATTGCGCGCGCCCTCATGACAAATCCAAAACTTCTGATCCTTGACGAAGCAACCGAAGGTCTGGCCCCGATCGTGCGGCAAGAGATCTGGACTGCGATCCGACAACTCAAGCGCGACACCGGCCTTGCAATCCTGATCATCGACAAATCACTGCGGGAACTGCGTCAGATCGCGGACAAAGCTGTTATTTTGCAGCGCGGCGAAGACGTCTGGTCAGGCACAATCGCGGCGCTGGAAGATACAGTGACAGAACGTTTTTTGGGGATATAGTTCAGGTCACTCTCTTCACGGCTCTAAACTCCGGCACGTCCCATAACCGATTTTCCAAAACGTCCTGCAACACATCCACAGCACGGCGGACATCGTTAGTATCAAGATAAAGCGGCGTAAAACCAAAGCGCATGATGTTCGGGCTACGAAAATCACCGATAATGTCCTGCGCAATCAATGCCTGGATGGCCGCATATCCGTTCTCAAACGCAAACGACACCTGCGATCCGCGCACCAATGGATCGCGCGGACTAACCAACGTCAGTTGGGGGCATCGTGCCTCCACTTCCGCGATAAACAGCTCAGACAGCGCGATGCTTGCCGCCCTTAAATCCTGCATATCGACGTCGTTCCAGACCGACAAGGCAGTCTCCAACGCCGTCAGTTGCAGCACCGGCGGGGTTCCCACGCGCATGCGTTCAACGTCTTTGGCCGGGCGATAGCCCTGTTCGAACGCGAAAGGTGCATCGTGACCCAGCCAACCGCTCAGTGCGGGCGCGATGTCAGGCGTGATATCGGGGCGGACATAGATGAACGCAGGCGCACCGGGTCCGCCATTAAGATATTTATACGTGCATCCGACCGCAAATTCGCATCCACTGGCCGCAACATCCACAGGAATCGCGCCGGCGCTATGCGCTAAATCCCAGATCATGACGGCACCCGCCGCATGTGCTTGTTTGGTGATACCCGCCATATCATGCAGGCGGCCCGTGCGGTAATCGACCTGCGTAATCATAACGGCAGCCACTTCATCCGTAATCTCAGCCGCTACGTCCTCTGGAGCCACAATACGAAGCTCGTGCCCCTGATCCAAATGCGCGATCAACCCTTCCGCCATGTACAGGTCAGATGGGAAATTACCGCTGTCTGACAGAACAACCTTGCGCTTGGGGCGCATCTTCAAGGCCGATGCCAGCGCCTGATACACCTTTATGGACAGCGTATCGCCCATCACAATGGACCCTGAAGGCGCGCCAATCAATCTGCCCACCATATCGCCAACCCGCATCGGCTGGCCCATCCAGCCATCAAGGTTCCAGCCCTTGATCAGATGTTCCCCCCACTCATCCGCAACCATCGCAGCAACGCGCGATGGGACAGCGCGTGGCAACGGCCCCAACGAATTACCGTCGAGGTAGATCATGCCATCAGGCAGGATAAACTGATCCTTGCGCAGCAATGCAGCATTCTTTGTCGTCATAAGATACTATCCTTGGGCGTCTAAAACGCTTTGAATGTGAGCGTCGTCAACGTGCGTTCAATGCCCGCAATATCAAGAAGATTATCATTGATGAATTTGCCTATATCGGCGCCATCAGGCGGATACAGCTTCAATAGCAGATCATAGTCGCCGCTTGTCGAATAAAGCTCTGAATGGATCTCACGCAGCGCGATATCATCAGCAACCTGATAAGTCGTGCCCGGCTTACAGCGGATTTGTACAAAAACACAGGTCATAGCTGTCCTTCATTCTCAGGTATCTGATGAGGTATAATCACCGATCCGTGTGCTCGGTGCCAGTGGGTTCCGCTCACAGCTCTGTCCGAACATGCCAAAGCTCCGGAAACAGCTCAACCGCCAGCATCATTTTTAGATAATCGACACCGCCCGTCCCGCCGGTGCCGCGTTTGAATCCGATCACACGCTCAACCGTTGTGACATGATTGAACCGCCAGCGGCGAAAGTAATCTTCCAGATCCACCAGTTTTTCGGCCATTTCGTAAAGCGGCCAATGCGCTGTGGTATCGCGGTAAACCGTTGCCCAAATTGCCCGGATTTGATCGATCTGCGCATGCGGCGTCCGCGCCGGCATGGCAAGCACATCAAAAGGAACATCAAAGCCCTGGCGATCTGCAAACGCCAAGACAGTCTGATACAGGCTGGGTTCGCTCAATTCCGCCTCCAACGCAGCCATTGAAACAGGATCATGGGCATGGGGTTTCATCATTGCCAGATTGCGATTTCCCAAAGCATATTCGATCAATCGGTATTGCAGGGATTGAAAGCCGGAACTGCGCCCCAACGCATCGCGAAACGTGGTGTAATCGCTGGGTGTCATGGTGCGCAAAACGTCCCACTGATTGTTAAGTTGCTCCATAATGCGGGTTACCCGCGCCAACATCTTAAACGCTTCAGGCAATTCATCCATTGCAATCGCGCGTCGCGCACTCGCCAACTCGCTCAGCATCAGTTTCATCCACAGTTCCGATGTTTGATGCTGAATGATAAATAACAACTCATCGGGTGCGTCAGACAATGGCTGTTGTGCGGTCAAGATATGATCCAAACGCAGATAATCACCATATGACATCTTGTCGGAAAAATCGGTTTCGGCACCGTGATCGGTCATCATTTTTTCGTCCCAAAGAAGGCATGGCGAACGCGGCAGACAATTGGTCAATGGCCACGCTCCATATATGCCTCCAACCTATCCAGCGACCTCAGACTGCGCCAGCCACAAGTCACGAGTCGGTCCGCTCCATTTATCGTTTGAAAGACCGTTTGAACGTGAGTGCGTGACGCTGCAGACTGAGATAGCAGCAATCAAAATACATCACGAACAAACTTCAATTTATTGTTAATTATAATAAAAAATATTTATTGAGCGGAGACTTGCCAAGTCGACTGCGTTTATGTTTTGGTTGACGTAGGGGCATCTTTATTTCGAATTTCTAGTGTCATTTTTGCCCCCAGGGATGCGTCACTCGCGCAAGCCGTTTCACAAGTTGGACTGACATAGGGGGCCACATGGCCGCTCGCTTTTTCATGTTTGCGGACCTGATGCAGGGTTACCGCAAGAAGGATCGATCCGTTGATTGATCAAGCGCTGACATTGATCACGGCCAAGCTAAATGGCCATTTGGCAGGACGGTTTGCATCCCCCGAAGATATTGTCGTTCTCGCGCCGCTCACCGACGCCGAAGGTAAGCCTGCGGATGCAACGCGCAATCGCCTCGCGCTTTTCATCACCAATATTGCTGAGGATGCCGTACCAAGGAACAGCAAGCGGCGCGGCGCCTCTGTTCTGGGTCAAAACGCCGGGCCAGAAGCACTGCATCTGGATGTCTACGCGATGCTGGCCGCCTCCTACGATACGAACATCTACGCAGAGGGCCTTAAGATGCTTTCGTCCGCCCTGATGTACATCCAAACATATCCCGTCCTGACGCCGCAAAACACACCCGAAATGCCCAAGGGCC
Organism: uncultured Paracoccaceae bacterium; assembly: GCA_947489445.1. Lineage (GTDB taxonomy): Bacteria > Pseudomonadota > Alphaproteobacteria > Rhodobacterales > Rhodobacteraceae > Yoonia. The sequence goes on along the minus strand of CANLDN010000008.1, from coordinate 151,545 downwards.
TGCAACAGTTGTCGCTGGAAATCAGCAACCTCAAGGTCGAAGAATCCAGCCAGCTTTGGGGAAATCTCGGCGGTCGCTATGTGCCTTCCGTGATGCTCAAGATACGGACCGTTACGCTGGCATCCGGCGCGATCACATCGGTCACACCAACAATCCGCAAACCCGCCGCCAAGGCAACACCGGATCGGGCAAGAACATGACAAGCTATCACATCGCCCAGTCATTGCAGATCATTCATGACTATTGGGGCGATGAGGTGCCGCCATTTCGTATTATTCCACACAACCCGAACACATTGTCACGCCAAGGGTTGTTACCCAAACCGGGTGCCGGACGTCTGGATATTGTTGCCGAAACATCCGCGCTGACCGAACCACAGATCGTGACTGTGGATGTGCTGATCGATGATCAAAGCATTGCAACCATAACCGACGGGACCGATGGGGCAATGACGCCGCATCTCGATCTGACCGATCAGAGCGAGGATTTCGATATTTCGCTCTCCGACGTGCGTAAACGCACAGACGCACCTCGCGTTCCGGGTGATCCTTTAATGCGTATCGACCTTGCCGTTCCATCGACGGGTACATGCAAGGGCACACTCCGCCTGTCGACCATCGCGGCTTTATGGGCGTACCACATCACTGGAAACAAGGTGGGGGATCCCTTGCAGATCATTGATAACGAAAAGGAATACGCATTTGAGGATCTGGGCCAAAGCGCTCTGCCAGATGGCGCTGTCGCCCGTGTGTTCCGCTCCACCGCGCCGGTCGCCCTGCGACACAGATCACAGGCTCGTTTCACGTTGGAAGCCCGCCAAGACCCCCCCTTTGACCCCATCACCCTGATCCCGGTCCTGCCTGCGGCTGGCATCAATTTGCGACCCACGACCGATCCAGCGGCCGCAACCCCACTGCAATCCGACATTTTCGTCAGCCTATGGTAAAGGAGAATTTCCAATGGTCATGAAGACCCCCGGCGTCTACATCGTCGAAAAAAGTGCATTTCCCAATTCGGTGGTACAGGTCGCGACCGCTGTCCCGGCCTTTATCGGTTATACGCAAAAGGCGGCGAACGGGAATGTGTCACTGTTTGATACGCCTTTCCGCATCACATCCTTTTCGGAATTCATGAACTATTTTGGCGGTCCCCCAAACCCGCAATATGAACTGGTCGAGTATGCTGACCTGTCCGGTGTATCGCCCCTGTCAGCTGACGGCGCGGCAATGAAGGACGGATTGCCCCGCGCTGTGTTCACCGTGGGCGAAAAGAAATTCGAACTGGTTCAAAAGAACCCGGCCTTCGCACTATTCGGCGCCATGCGGTTGTTTTACCAAAACGGTGGCGGGGCTTGCTACGTGACCTCCATCGGGGCGTATCAGGTCAAAAATGACGCTGGTGCGATGGAAGATAACGTCATTGATGCCGACAAGATGCTTGTTGCGATCAACGGGCTGAAAAAAGAGCCTGAACCCACAATGCTCGTGATCCCAGAGGCCACGCGCCTGGCCCGGCAGAACGCCGTCAAGGTGCAGCAGGCGATGCTCAAGCATTGCGGCAACGATATGAAAAACCGCTTTGCAATCCTGGATATCTTTGCCGGTCACCTTGACCAGAAGGACCCGCTCGGCAATCCGGTTGCCACCTTCCGCAACGATGTTGGCATCAACAATCTCGATTTCGGGGCGGCCTATTTCCCATGGCTCGACACGTCGATATTTCAGTCGCGCGACTTCACATATCAAAACATCATTGGCACCAGCCATCCCAAGATGATGTCGCTAATGCGTCAGGCCATGAAGGCCGACAAGGAGCTGGCGACCGAAATCAACCGGATCAGCGCGCCCACCGTAAGCGGTGATTTCACGATCTCTGTGCCCAAGGGCGGTGATGTGAAGGTCACGCCGCACGACCTGCAGGCCGAGGATGATGAAAGCGACACGACCGGCCTGAAATATACTGTCAGCAAAACCAAAAAGATGGGCGGCGTGTTCCAAAATGCCGCCGGCGAAGAGATTTGGGAGTTCACCCAAGACCTTCTTGGCGATGACGAAAATGAGAGCCAGGTCAAGTTCCAGCATGATGGCGAAACGCTGGAGGGCAAGATTGAGGTCGTTGTCAGCGATGAGGCTGACATGGCGACAGATACGTTAACCGTGAAAGTCGAAATGATCGGTGGCATCCTCCAAAAATCCGCAATCATTGATCAGACCGCAACGGTCGAAATCGATGTCGCCAGCGATCATGCAGACGCAGACGCCAGCAGTGTCATTCTGGCGGATGCAACGTCGGATGATGGCAAAACCAAAACCGTCGAAGGCGTTGGCAGCTGGGCTGTTGCGGATACCGGCATGGTGACGTTCAAACCTGATCCGACATTTGCGGGACCAGAGGCAAAGACAACCTACTCCATCTTCAAGGATGACGTACTTGTCGCCAAATCCGAACTGCGCGTTCTGGTCGACGGCATGTCGCCAATCGTCAGCCAAGGCCCCTCGCCCGCGACAATCGATAAAACGCTGCGCGCCATTGTTCCGCTCTATGGCACCATGATGGACGCCATTGCCAAACGCGAGAACAGCATGCCGCCTGCGGCTGGCATGGCCGGGCTTTATACCATGGTCGATAACAGCCGTGGCGTCTGGAAAGCGCCCGCCAATATCTCCATGAACTCGGTCGTCGCACCCAAGGTGAACATCAACCACGAAGAACAGGAAAATCTCAACGTCTCCACCACGGGCAAGTCGATCAACGCGATCCGGCCATTTGTCGGCGAAGGGACGTTGGTCTGGGGCGCGCGAACGCTGGACGGCAACAGTCTTGATTGGCGCTACATCAACGTGCGTCGGACGATGATCATGATCGAGGAATCGATCAGGTTGGCATCCAAGGCCTATGTCTTCGAACCCAACACCGCGAACACTTGGGTCACGATGCGGTCGATGATTGAAAACTTCCTCACATCTGTATGGAAACAAGGCGGTTTGGCAGGTGCTGTACCCTCTGACGCCTTCAGCGTTCATGTTGGTCTGGGCGAAACGATGACGGCGGTCGATATCCTCGAAGGTATCTTACGGATCACAGTTCTTGTTGCTGTCGTCCGGCCTGCAGAATTCATCGAAATCACATTCCAGCAGCAAATGCAGAAATCATAAGAATTCTAGAAAGGATTTAACCCATGGCAGACGATGGTTCCGTCCAAACACAGGCGATCTGGCCCCTTCCCAAGTTTCATTTTCAAGTAAAATGGGACGATGCCGAAATGGCATTTCAGGAGGTGTCAGGGCTCGATGCAGAAAGCGAGGCGCTTGAATACCGCGCCGGGAACAACCCCGTTTTCAGCAAGATCAAAATGCCCGGTATGCTGAAATACAGCAATATCACCATGAAAAAGGGCGTGTTTGTCAAAGACAACGCTATCTGGGATTGGTTCGCGCTGATCAAGATGAACACGATTACCCGCAAGGCGTTGACGATCTCGCTTTTGGATGAAGCGCAGGCACCAACGATGGTTTGGAAGGTTCAAAACGCCTTTCCGATCAAGGTGACCGGCACCGACCTGAAGGCAGAAGGCAACGAAGTTGCGGTCGAAAGTGTTGAGATCGCGCATGAAGGGTTCGTGATCGAGAACGCCTGATCATGGACCTTTTTACGCCACCCACTGCGTTTCACTTTAACGTGGTTTTCGGGGGAATGGTCCCACCAATCCCGGATATGGCGTTTCAGGAAGTCAGCGGTTTGGAAACTGAAATAGCGACCGAACCGCTGCACGAAGGGGGCGAAAACCGGTTTGTGCATAACCTGCCCAAGCAGGTCAAACACCCCAATCTGAAACTCAAACGCGCCATGACGACCATCGCAAGTGGCCTTGTCTATTGGTGCAAAACGACGCTTGAAAACGGATTTGCCGACCCGATTGAACCCCGCGATCTGGTGATTTCACTGCTCAACGACATGCGGCTGCCGGTTGCATCTTGGGCTGTGACCAACGCCTACCCGGTCAAATGGACGGTCGGCAATTTCGACGCAATGAAAAACGAACTGGCGGTTGAGACCATCGAACTCAGCTACCTCAGCATAGCGAGGAAAATATAGCATGGCGATCGAGATTGGTAGCCTTGTGGTACGCGGATCCTTTGGCCAACCACGCCGGGAGGACGCAGGCCTTAGCGAAGATCAGATCGAGGCCATCATTGACCGTTTTCGGCGAGAATTCCGCGACACCCTGGCCCAGCAAATTGTCGCCAGTGAACAACGTATCAAAGAAGGACTGCTTTGATGGCCAAACTGACAATCACCCGTTGCGACACGTCCAAAACTCAGATCAAGCCAAAATCCGGGGATGCCAATATTTTCACGACGACGATCAACCCATCGTCCTTCAAGCGCAAATACGCGACCAAGTTTTCCGGCACCAGCCCCAGTCAGGGCGGTGCGATTGGGAAATCCGCCCCGGTGCCCAAATTCACAGGTTCCGAGCCGGAAAAAGTGTCCTTTTCGCTCACCCTGGATGGCACCGGCGTCATACCCGACGCCGTCGATACAACCGTCTCAAAACAAATCGAAAAACTACGCAGCATTGCTTACGCCTATTCCGGTGACAGTCACGAACCTGATGCGGTCCAAATTGATTGGGGCGATGAACTGAAGGCCTATCAAGGGCGCCTGACCGGACTTGACATCGACTACACGCTTTTCGATCCCGATGGCGCGCCGCTGCGCGCCAAGATGTCACTCGATTTCATCGAAGCGCTCACCGAAGCACAAGTCGAGCTGGAGGCCAAGAAGACCTCGCCTGACCTCACCCATATCGTACAGGTCCGCAAAGGCGACACACTGCCGCTCTTGTGTGAACGGATTTACAAAGACGCCTCCAAATACCTCGAAATCGCCCGGTTCAATGACCTCGACAGCTTTCGCAACCTGACACCGGATACGCTTTTGCGTTTCCCACCAATGAGATAGCAACAATGGCAGCCTCCCCAACAGATGACAGCGATGGCCCCCTTGGGATCACAGTCAAGGTCGCAGGCGCAGCCATTGCAGATGATATCGGCGTGCAGTCGATCCGCGTCAGGCAAGATTTGAACCGGATCCCGCAGGCCACGGTTACACTGGCTGATGGCTCGGCGGCAGAAAATGAATTCCCACTGATCGACGGCACCGATTTCGAAATCGGGACGGACATTGAGGTCGGCGCTTTCTTCGGCAGCGGCGCCGAACAGACCTTGTTCAAAGGGATCATCACCGCCACGCGATTACGTATCGCCAGCGGCACGGGTGAATTGGAACTGACCTGCCGTGACAAGGCTATCCAGCTGACCGAGGTTCGGCGCACGACGAGCATGACGCAGTCCACCGACTCAGATGTGATGGAACAGGTCATTGGCGATGTAGGCCTAAGCGCCGATATCACGGCCACCACTGGCGATCCTGCTGATCAGGTCCAATATGATTGCAGCGACTGGGACTTTATCCGCATGCTGGCCGACCGGAATGGTCAGGTCCTGTCAGTGGATGACGGGACCGTCAGCAGCGCCGAACCTGATCCGTCAACCGGGGCGGTCATGACATTGAGCTTGGGTTTGGATATCCTTGAATTTGATAGCAAAGTTGACGCGGGTAACCTGTTTGCCAGCACGCAGGTCAGCGGTTGGGATCCAGCCTCGGCCGCTGTGACCAGTGAAACCGCGGATGCAAGCGATCGCGGAAAATGGGGCAACAGCACATTCACGGACCTGACCGGCATCACCGGTGACCGCGTCAACAGTACCAGCACACCTTACGCTGCAGGCCAGGTCGATCTTGCCTCCATGGCCAAGGCGCGCGCGCTGCGCCCCGCCTTGGCAGCAGTCAGCGGCACCTGCAAATACCCAGGCTCTGCATTGGCCAAGCCGGGCGACACAGTCAAACTAACCGGCGTCGGCGACCGATTGGGTGGCACCGCTTTTGTCTCGGGGATCAGCCACGACATCGCCGCGGGTGTCTGGACCACCACCGCGCGTTTGGGGCTACCCGCAGGCTGGCGATCTGACAGTTTTGGTCTAGCTGCGCCAGGCGCTGGCAGCCTATCGACACCGGTCCAAGGGCTGCATGTGGCCACAGTTCTGGCCATCGTCGATGGCGGCGGCACCAATCCGATGGCCGACGAGACGATGATACAAATTAGCGTGCCACTGATGGGCGACACACCTGCAGAACTATGGGCACGCTACGCGCAGCCCTATGCCAGTGACGGGGCCGGCATCCAGTTTCTTCCTGAAACGGGCGACGAGGTGATCGTGGGGTTCCTCTCCGCTGATCCGGGCGCGCCCGTGATCCTTGGGTCGCTACACAGCGGCAACCTGGCCCGCACCAATGATGCCACCGAAGAAAACGAACTGAAGACCATCACCACCAAATCCGGCATTCACATCACATTTGACGATGATCAGGTGATCCTGACGGCGGAAACCCCCGCCGGTCAGTCTATTGTCATTGATGATGACGGCGGCACAATCACCCTGACGGACGTGACCGGAAACACAATCACCATGAGCGATAGCGGCATGGAAATCGCCGCCCAAGGCACGCTCGATATCACGGCCACCCAGAACATCACCATCGCCAGCGATCTGGATGTGGAAATCAGCGGAATGAATGTCAGCGCCACGGCAGATGTCGAACTCAGCGCCGAAGGCAGCGCCAGCGCCAGCTTCAGCTCTTCAGGGCAAACCACGGTCGAAGGCTCGATCGTGATGATCAACTAAAAAGGATTGCACAATGCCACCTGCCGCACGCCTGACCGATATGCACACCTGCCCGGCTGCAAACGGACCCGTCCCGCATGTGGGCGGCCCGATTGTTGGCCCCGGCGAAGCGACGGTTCTGATCGTGGGCCTACCTGCGGCTGTCGCCGGCGACAATTGTGTCTGTGTTGGGCCCACCGCCTCTATTTCAAAGGGGTCGGGCACGGTCATGATCGGCGGCGCACCAGCGGCACGCATGGGGGACACCACGGCACATGGGGGCAGCATCGTCACCGGGGCTCCAACCGTGATCATCGGGGATTGAAAAATGGCGCGCGACGATCCGGGCTTTTTAGGACGCGGCTGGGCTTTTCCACCCAGCTTTGATCCGTTTACCGGTGCAGCGGCACTCGTAACTGCCGATGAAGACATCCAGCAATCTTTGCGCATTTTATTTGAAACAAGACCCGGAGAACGGGTCATGCATCCGACCTTTGGCTGCCGCATCCACGACTACCTGTTTGAACCGATGAACGCACCAACCATGCGCAAGATGGAAGCGGCAATCTCTCAGGCGATCCTGTTCTTCGAAGCGCGCATCACATTGGAGGACATCAGGGTCCACATCGCTGAGGCCGAAGAGGGCCGCCTGCTGATTGATCTTGTCTATACCGTCCGCCAAACGAATGCGCGCAGCAATGTCGTCTTCCCCTTCTACATCCAGGAAGGAACGCTGCTTGCAGACGTTCCTGTGACACAGGGGTAGATCATGGCCCGCCTCTGTGTATTCGCAGTCTCATTTGCTACCGTCGCCGCCAGCGGATGCGGCGCGGTACAAGACACCATCGATGCCCTACGCGCGACCACCCCGGCCGAGGTTATCGGACTTGGCCCCGACTTGCCCTGCGACGTTGACAGGTTTGAGGCCCGGCGGATGACCGGTGCTTATCTCCAGATTGTCAAGGGCTCGCTTGGCGGCACCACATTTCCCGTGACCGGACGCGCCAAACCCAGCACAGCACCGTTACCCCGCAACCTGACGATTGATGACAGCAAGATCCGCGCGCTGGGTGCCGACGCAACCGGGACGCTCAGCGGTCGGCGGCAATCCTCAGCAACCCCGATCAGCGCGCTGAACACCCAAAAGACATTGCCGCTGGCCTATGAACTCAGCTACCGCGCAGGTGGCGTTGATTTCAGCGGCCCCTTGGTCGTTGGCATCCCGCCGGTCCAGGATGATATTCCGCTGTTGGGCCAGGCCTTTCGTTCAGGATCGGTGCTGGTGACTTACACATCCGTATCTGACGACGGCACAATCACGATAACCGAAGCTGCGGGCGATTTCACGATGCAGGTCGGCTATGGTTCAGGCCGCGCATCAATGGTCGCTGGCGGTTTTACCGTAACCGAGGGGACCGCGCTGCCCTTCGCCGGTCTGCGCTGGACGCAGCTGGGGCTTTGCGGCGCAAGAATCGTCAGCAGCGGCCAAGGGATCGTCAGCCTGATCGACGCAGATGGGGCGCGCATTCCGACACTTGGCCCCGACGCAGACCCCACAGCAGGGACACTTGTGCTTGAATCCAGTCAGTTCGTCACAAGCGAAACCACCAGCGGACCATCGCAAGTCGGCGGCGTTTTCGCCATCCAAGGCGATGCGATCAGCCTGACCGGCGTCTTTCTATCGCGCGAGCCACCTTAATCAACACAGCAGCCAAGCCCTTAATTAGTTTTGGTTTTCCCATTCACAACAATCAGCGAAAGTTCCGCATTGTCACAGAATTGGTCCGATATCAGCGTCACGCCCGAATCCCGCGCAGATGCACGTCTGCCTGCCCCGCTAAAGCGCAGCACACCACATATCAGGCCAGACCTGTTTGCTGACAGCGTGGTCCGTTTGGCCGATACGGCACCCGCACCATGGAACGACATGTTGCGCAACGAACCGGCCTTGGTCGTCGCCCAGATCCTCGCCTTCCGGCTTGACGATGAACTGCAGCGCTTCGATCTGGCGCAAGAACAAGGACCAAAGGCTGCGGCGACTGAAATCATCCAACTGGCTACCATTGTGCATGATTGGTTGAAACGGATCAGGGCGCAATTGCCAGACGCATTCAGCGATGTCCTTAAGGCACTGGATCAACAAATGGGGCTCACAAGCCGGGCCCGCGATCTGGCTGCGGCCTCCGTGCCAAAGCTGATCGGCGTTGTGCAAAGCAAAGGCTTTATCCCGCGCGGCAACGATGATGCATTGAGGCAGGCCCGCGCGATCCGCGCCGGCCTCAGCGCAGCGCATCGGCAGTTGGTACACGCAATTTCATCGCTAAAAGAGGCTGCTCAAATTGCCTTTGATGCGCGGATCAAGTCAGGCAAAATTGAACCTGCGACGGGTCTTTTGTTCGCAGAGCTTGCGGCGGCAAGGGTGGTGGATACACACCTAAACCGCTTCACCCATCGCCATACCGACTTTTACTACGCTGATATTATTGGGCAAAAACCAAAGGGGGCTACAGCCGAACGCGCGTTGCTCCATCTGCCCTCTGGTGCTGTACCCAAACTGCTCCCCAAAGGCACGGGCATGATGGCACGCCTCGCCACTGGCGCCAAAATCCGGTTCGAAACCGAGGTGGACGTGCCCGTCACGCCCGCGAAGGTCACCGCAACCGCAGCCCTGACTTATGACACGGATCCGCAAATCTCGCTTTTTTCCACGTTGGGGGCGATTACTGGCGTGCGGGCCGGGTTTGAGCCCGCCGCAGCGCAACCGCTGAACCGCAGCGTCTTTGTCGCTCCCTCCGCCCCAGATGTTGAGATGGGATTGGATATCGCCTCCAACATGTTCCAACTGGCCGAGGGACAGCGCCAAATCGACGTTGCGCTGCACATGACAAGGGCCACGGACCTGCCCGCTGCCACACCGACCGAACCACGCGATCCGATCAAAGGACCCGATCCCGACGTCGCACTGGAATTGCGCTCCGATCCGGAGCTGATCCACGCACTGGGTTTTCAAAACCTCAACACCGGTGTCGAGATTCTGGTCAAGGATGTGCAACGCACCGCGCTCGAACGGGGCTGCGCCCCATCGATGGATTTGATTTACGAGGTCATTGCAGGCAAAATTTTGGACGTCGCACCGCTGCGCCTGTTGTTAGGACGCATCGTGACGCTGGCGTTGGTGGAAAACCACCCCTGGCCGACCGGACCATATTGGGAAAAACTGGAAAACCGCATCATTGCTTGCCAAGCCCAGCTAACGGGTCAACGTCATGGGGCAGCATTTACCGATGATGCGGGCAAGATCGTAGAGGCTTTTGCACGCGAAAATGGCGCATTCATCTACACACCTGCCGATATGTTCGAAAAGTTATTGGGCGACGCTTTCGATGTACGCTTATCCGGCGCAGATGGTCCGCTCCCCGCTGAGGTGACGGCACTGCGGCCCATCGGGACAGGCCAGGCTGGTTTTATCATCCGTCTGATTTACAACAAAGACATGCCGCCCATCATGGCGTCCGATGCGGCGGGTTCTGATGTCCCGACCTTGCGCCTGCGATGGGACCAAAAGGCACGGGTCTGCCCTATCAGCTTCTTTGAACGATACACTTTGGAAAAAATTGCAACGACCGTCAAAGTTGATGGCCTGCGCAATATCGCAGGCTTCAGTGATGATGGTGCGGTCGCGCCTGATCAGTCTTTCATGCCATTTGGCGTGCGCCCGACCGAAGGCGCAACGTTCACCATCGCCTCGCCCGAGATGGCACAAAAACCCGTCACGGATGTGCGGCTTGATATAACCTGGACAGACTTGCCCGACCAACCCGGTGGGTTTGCAACGCACTACGCGCATTACCCCGCACAGACCAAAATACCCGAACCATTGGTGACTGCTGATTATTTGTCAGGCGACGGATGGAAGCCGATCCTGGACGAGCCGCGCCCATTGATCGAAATGGCACCTTATGATCGAACACTTGCGCCCGCGTGGCATCTGAACGGAACGGTGCAAGGCAGCAGTATCGCGGCCGTTGGCCGGGTATCGACCAAATTGCCCAAAAGTCGGTCACAGATCAAGGCTGGGGCCATCAGGTTGAAAATGTCCGGCTGTGGTGATTTTGGGCAGGGGCAATATCCATTGGCACTTGTGGACGCGATGCGACCTCGGCTTGTTGCCTTGGGACCAAGGCGTATTCCAGCAAAACCCTACATTCCCAAGGTAGACAATTTGCAGATCGGCTACACCGCTTCGGCCGAAATGCTTCTTGCGGCACCTGACAACGCTCAGCCAGGCGACAAGATCACCCAAGTGACACCCTTCGGCGCCCGTGAAGCCTTTCCCAATCGTATCCGGCGCAATCTGGGCCTCTTTCCACCGCGTCTCGGGCTTGGAACGCTTTTCATACAACTCGCAGGTGCGGGTGCCTTGCGCCAGTTGGGGATCCTGTTTGACATCGCTGACAGCGGTCATTTGCGGCTGGTGCCGCCCACGGTTCCGCTTGTCTGGCACTATCTGACGGCGGATGGATGGACAGAACTGCCGGCCACGGCGATTTCCTCTGATACAACAGACGGACTGTTGCGATCCGGCGTCATCACGCTTGATCTGCCTGACGACGCAAAAACGCCCAAGGGCGAAATGCCGGGCGATGGTGTCTGGTTGGCGGTCTCGGCGCCGTGGCGTGGGTTTGAGACACACCCGACCCTCGCGAAGGTGCGCACAAACGGCGTTTGGGCGGTCAGCAGTCAACCGCATGATCAACATCATGACGGAGCCAGAGACTGGCGCTTCGAAATCGCTCAGCCCGGCATGGCCACCCCGCTAGAAGCAAACAGGCGTGCCCCGCCCCGTCCGCCGGAAGCCCGGCGCGATTATCTGGCGCGCGTCAGTGAACGGCTGCGCCACAGGCAACGTGCGGTTACCCCCTATGACATTGAACGTTTGGTGCTAGAGGCATTCCCGGACGTCTGGCGTGTCAAATGCCTGCCGCATCTGACACGCAAAGTTGCAGCACCGCGTCCCGGGTGGGCGACCGTTGTTGTCGTCCGGCATCCGCCCGAACGCACGGCGACACCACGGCTGATCGCTCAGGAACGCCTGTTTGATGCAGGGACGTTGGAAAAAATCCGTGCCTTTGTGCACAGACACGCGGCACCAAACGCGCAGTATGAGGTGGTGAACCCAGCATTTGATCGCCTCCATGTCCGCGCCTCAGTCCGCTTTGTCCCTTTTCAAGACGACGGTGCGATGGCCAACAAGCTGCAAAACCACTTGGCCCAAAGCCTGTCCGTCTGGGCCGCAGGTGATGACCTGTCCCGTTTTGGCTGGTCACTGAATGTATCGATGTTGCGTGCCCAGATCGCCGACATGAAGGATGTTCTGGACGTGACTGACTTCTCGGTTTTGCATTTCATCGCTGACGACACCAACAGCTATTCTCTCGCGGATACGGCCCAGTCGGACGGGCGTGGCCCGCTGGGTACAATCATTCGCCCTTCGCGCCCTTGGGCACTCCCCCTTTCGTCACGCGAACACGCAATCACGGCGATTGAACGCAGCCAACCCATTGAAGCCACGCAAAGCGGGATCGGCAGGCTGCGCATCGGTGACATGATGATTGTAGGTCAGGAGGGTCAGCCATGACCAAAAAGGACCGGACCACCCTCAAGGCGTTTTTCCGCGATGGCGCGCTGCCCACCGCCGAACATTACCGCGATCTGATCGATAGCGGCGTAAACCAGATCGAAGACGGGTTTTCAAAAACTGCAACGGACGGCTTGCGCCTGACATCTGTTGGCGGCTCACAACGGGTGCTGAGCCTTTATGAAAGCCTCAGTGCGCAAGACCCAGCCTGGGTCATCGACCATGGCGAAGAAAGCAGCAGCCTGCATTTTCGACGCGGCGGCGCACTGACTGACGACATGCCAGGCATCAATTTCTCACCCGACGGGATGGTCGGGATCAAAACGGCCACGCCCGAATGGCGGTTGGATGTGGACGGTGTACAGCGCAGCCGCGGTCGGATCGGGTTTGCAACCGACACCATACCCCATGTGCCAGCCGATGGATCATGGCATGATATCACCGAAGAAATGACCGGCTGTCAGTCATTCGAGGTGATGGCAGGTGCGGGCGCAGAGCCGAACGCCGGGCGGTATTCGATGATGCACGCAATCGCGATGAATGCCTACCATCCGCGCAACTGGATTCTGAACTGGCTTTTTGGGCGGCGACGCATCCGGGCGCAAACGGCCATGTATGGCAGCTATGCGGATCGGATCAGATTGCGGTGGGTAGCCACCAAAAACCGGCATCACTTCAAACTGCAAATGCGCACCAATGCCAATTTCGGCAAGGATAAGGTCATCCGCTACTACATGACACGTCTTTGGTTTGACCCAACGATGGCCGGTTCACGCGGCGGTCCACCGCGCGAGGATGACATATCATGAGCACCGATCATCCCGCACCGTTGGACTTTGACACGTTGCGCGCGCATGCCATCGCAGCGGCTCAGGATGCATCGGGCAATATCTGGACAGATTTCAACCTGCATGACCCGGGCGTGACCCTGCTTGAGCAAACGACCTTTGCTCTGACCGAAGTCGCATACCAAGGCGACCATCCGGTCCGCGACATGCTCACCAGCAAGGATCACAGTTTTCGACACGATGCGCTGGCACTGTTTGACCCGCAGGACGTTCTGCCCGGGCGCCCTGTCACAATGGCCGACATCGCCAGCTATCTGTCTGACCTTGATGCATTAGAACGTGTCTTTGTAACGGCAGGACCATCACCGGGTCTGATCGACATTGTCATTATTCCTCATAACGCCGTGGACCCCGAAGAACAGACACGCCGCACCGCATTGGATTGGCAAAGTGCGCTGATCAGTCTTGTGCGGGCGCATTTCAATGACGTCCGGTTGTTGGCGACAGATATCCGCCACATCCACATCGCCACCCCCAAACCCGTTTGTCTGGAAGGTGAAATCGCCATCGATGCTTTTGCCGAACCCAACCACATCGTTGCAGAAGTCGTCCATCAAACACGCCTTTTGTTGAAAGGCCTGCCCGCCGCGCTGACCAATGATAAGGCCATCACGGGCGCCACACGCGCTGACGCTTTTGATGATGTCTCCGCACTCTGGCCTGAACTGCCAGCCAATGCGGGCGACGCCACAAGATTCGAGGCTGCGTTGGCAACGCTCAAGCATATCAAGGGCATAGAGAAAATAACTGCCTTCGCACTGGCTGATCCCGAAACAGGCGAACCCTTTGACAGAAAGGAACATGGTAACGCGGGCTACCACGATCCGGTTCTGCCCCGCTCTAGTGAAGCCATGAATTTGCGTCTGACACGTGACGGCGCGGCGGTCGCGTTGAATCTGAACACCATCAGTGAAGAGCTAGGCCGGCTCGAAGCCGCCCGGATCGCCCGTCAGGGCAATCGCAAGGACCAATCCGATTGGGATGTCCTTTATCCGGGAAAGTATCGTGCCGGCGACCGGCTGCCATTGGATGCAACACTTCCCGCCCCCTACAGGGCATTTCAGCAGCGGCAAGCTCGTGCCAGCAAGAAACCAAAAACCGATATGCTGGCAGACTATCGGGGCATGATGGACCACCACCTCGACCAGATGATCGCTCCGCTGGGGGTCCTGGATCAGACCTATGTCCGGCACAGTGATATCAACCTTGATGATCCCGCGAGCGTCCGACACAGGCTTGAAATGCTGGATTATCTGATCGCGCTGCAGGGCGAAGAAATGCCCGCACCGCCGATCGAAATGCACATTTACCGCAGTATACGTGCTCGGCTAGAACGGCAGATCACATGGCGCGAAACCTATCTAGCCGCCCTGCCGGCCTACAACCGCTATAGCGGCACCAACCATCCACGCTTCGGCCTTGCAGCACGGTTGGCTCATTTGGCGGATTGCGCCACGCCGGACGACATCACGACCGACATGCTTGGCCTTGATGATCAGATGGCGCTGCCAGCGCCCCCCATGCAATTGGCAGACCTGATCCTGCCAGTCCGACCGTTGGACGCGCTCGTGATCCGTGATGACACGGGCGATGTGCTGTCCTTGCCCAAACTGATCATCGCCTGCCCATGGATCGTGGATGGCAAAACGACACCCGCCCTATTCCAGCGCGCTACGCAGCCTGACGCTTATATCCTCGCGCGTAACCGCAAAGGCGATTGGGAAGTCCTGTTTCAACCCCACGACGACAGCGGGTTCTATCCCTGCGGGACAAACCACAGCCGAGCCAAGGTTGAGATCTGGGCCAACCGGCTGCGCAAAACCTTTGCCACGCTCAATGAACAAGCCGAAAAGCTGTGGTTGATCGAAGACATTCAACTGCGCGAGAACGTCACCGACTATGCACCAGCGACAGCGACACTGCTACTGCCTGGCTGGACCGCACGCACCCAACAACCAGCATACCGGCGCTATGTCGAAGGGCTCATCACGCGGCTGGCCCCCGCGCATATGTTCATTCGTCCGGCGTGGATCACATGGGCGAGCATGACGGCGTTAAAGCCGCAATTGGCCGATTGGGAGAGCCAAACCGGTGGTTCTGGCATGGCCCTGCGCAAAGCCATCAATGACATAATTGGTACTGGCGATACCTCATGACTGATGCCGCCAAAAAACATATGCAGTCCGACAATCCACCAATCAATCGATTTGGTGTGTTGGAATTCGCTTTCGACGTCGCGTCGCAGTCCCCTACCGCAGCATCAGGCCCCATCGGAACCCCTGACCGCTTGCTCACTGCAATCAAGGCTGAACTCCTCGAAGAATTAGACAGCGTAATGACGTGGGCAGCAGACAACAGCGCGCATATCCAAATTGACCAGCTGCAACTTGATCTGGGTGCGTTCCCCGATCCACCAGACTGGGACACGGTTAGGCTTCGACTGCGCGAAACGCTCATGTCGGCGCTGGGCCCTTACCTCAGACTTGATCAACCCGATCAGGCCGCGCGTTCGCATGGACGGGATGCCATGCCTGCTCTGCGCCAACCCACCTCAAAAGAAATCAGAACGCTGCGACAGTCGCTAACCGGAACAGGCACTCCAACCGCCGCTGCACTCAAGCGTGCCTTGAAAACCAGCGATGCCAAAACACTCCAACGCTTGGCCCGGCAGCTCCGCATCGCCACAGAGGTAGCGATTGACGGTGACCGCCTGAAACCGCCAAGCAAAGCCAGCCTGCGATCAAAAATTCACAATGCATTGATGGAATACCACCGGACCAACGATAACGGCAACTTTGTCAATGAATTAGCTTCGATCACCCCCGTCGTGGATCAGATAGAAATTACATCGCTAATCAAAAACTTAACGGGAACTGATAATCCAAAACCCACAGAAATCCACAAGGCCCTGCAGGCATTAACGTCCGACTATCTCCAACAGATCGCCGCGACGCTGAACATACGCCCGAAACATGACGCGATGGCAAAGGATCATCCGCAGGCTCTCCGCGATGCACTCTTCGCACACCTGACCAGTCATAAACAAAATAAACCAGACGGCGCAGTGGTGACGTCTGCGCAGATCATCGCAGCGGGTTCTCGTGGCGCGTTGTGCAAGATACTCACCGGTCAGTCCAATCCCGGCGCGAAACAACTGATACATGCCATCAAAGGCCTGTCCCCTGCGGCGACCTCAACCCTCATCGCGCAGTTCGATTTGGCTACGCAATCCGATAAACCCATCGTCAAAATGACAAAAAAAATCGCGATGCGCATCGCAAAACAGCTGACGGCGCCGGACCCTTCACCGACCCACCGGCCCTTGTCCCAGACGCAACTCCGAAACCTGAAGAATGCGCTGGAACACTTCACGAATGTCAAATCCGTATCAATGGCCCGGCTGCGACACATCACTCAGGAAACAGCGGCCCCACAAAATAACGCCGCCCCCACACCTTCAATGATCACACAGTGGTCCAAGGACAAACCCCATCAAACACGCCTTCTGCTTAGCTTGATGCGCAACGCCGACATAAAAAAACTGATCGATACACTTGTCCCCGCCAACGCGACCCAACTCAAGGACACAATCGCCAGCCTCGCGACCGCCGCGGACCCCGCTGCCGCAACCCAAACCATCGCCAATGCGTTGCTGCATCAAGAACCATTGGACATCGGTGTGGCACGCATGGCGACAAGGCAGGACATCAATGGCCCCGAACATGCACTGGCAAATCTGTTCATGGCACTTGGTGATAACATCTTCACGGCCACAACAACGGCGCTGGCGCTGACAGGACAATCCAAAGGCCCGGCCTCCCGTGATGATCCGGCACAAAGAACCACACCGGCACCCGTCCGACACGGATCGGCAACACCAAACAGCGATCACAACGACCACGATGCTCCCGCCACGTCCGAAAACAAGGCCAAAACCGCCTATGAACGTGCCGCCGAAACTATTGACGACGACGGCCAAGCCCCGCCAAAGACACGCTCGAACGAGGGCAATGGGACCCAAACGCAATCACCCACTGGCGCGCCCCGCAATGACGCCATTGCAAAACAGTCAGACACCCAAACACCCGATGCGACGCAAATCAAACCTTCGACACACACAGGCCATCAAGCACGGCGGCACGAGGCAAGCCGGCGAGAGAACCCGACGAATGCAGGTGATGGCAATGAAGACAAGAGCGCCCGGCAGTCTCCTGAAAAGAAAAAGATAATCGATCCGACGCTGGACCACCGGCCACCAGACAGTGAACGCCCGAATACAACCAACATCCCTACCACCGAAACAGAAACACCGCAGCGGAACACAACCGCAAGCGATGACGGAGGCGTAGCCCGTGAAAGCACGAGCGAGCCGAGAGATGCGGATATAGCGAAAACTGACCCGGCATCGCCAATCATCGATCCACCCCACGCGCCAACCACGGCCGGAGATACATCCGCGGCACATCAAGGCCCAGCAATAACAACACA
Organism: uncultured Paracoccaceae bacterium; assembly: GCA_947489445.1. Lineage (GTDB taxonomy): Bacteria > Pseudomonadota > Alphaproteobacteria > Rhodobacterales > Rhodobacteraceae > Yoonia. Next base: position 133,843 of record CANLDN010000008.1, on the reverse strand, counting down.
GGCAAAGCCGCCAACTGAGCCGTCAAACCCGACCGCTAGCCCTCCCACCCAAAAAGAAAAACTCACCAATACCCCTCAGCATCCCGCTTCCGAAAAAGACGAAACACACAGCGACGACCCACGGTTTGCGCAGCGCACTCAAGATGCAGAGGGTAATTTCGCTATAAAATCAACAGGCAACCAAATTCCGCTAAATCGTGACGAAATCAACGCAGAGCCAACATCACAATCCACCCCGAACGACAAACGACCTACAGCAGACAGAGCGCATCCACGGGCCACGGATCACGAAAATGAAGCCGCGCCGTCTAGCCGCTCAAATGACACCGCTCCTAAGGCATCCCAAAAGGCCGAACAGCACGACAGGCGCGCTACTGAAGGGTCAAAAACGCAGCCCGCGTCGGCACAAATCTCCACCAAAGACCGCCCAGACCCAGATCACGTCGTAGCCGAAGATCGGCTCACATCCGTATTCAACGGGCTGGTTCAGCATACCGATGATACCGTGCTTTCGCTTCTTGAACTCATCTGGTCAGCGATTGATGCCCCGAAACACATCACGCCCAACGACAGAGCGGCGTTCTGGAAAGGCGCGCTCAGTGGCGCTTTGGCGAACGATGGGCAAAGCAACCTCGCCCAATATGTCCAACAATTTATCACAACGCTTTTGCCTGATCCCGAAAGCCGCACACAGCCGCTGCGTACTGCAATCGCGCGACTTGGCTACGCCTCCGGTTCAATGCCCGCATCAAGGCGGCATCAGGCGCGCGCCATTCTACAAGACATGCTGGATGTAACCCGCACGCCCGCACCCTTCACACCCGATGACCATACGCAAACCCCGACGCCGCGCGAACCTGATGCAGGCATCCGATTGCAGACAATCCATGCAGGGCTCGTGCTATTCCGCCCCTATCTCGCGATGCTCTTTGACCGGTTGGAGATTACGCACACCAAGAAAGGTATTGCCGCGGATGACCTTTCCCTTGCCAGCGGATGCCTGAACAGATTGGCCCTGGGCGATACGCCTTACGACCTGCCACCAGATCCGTTGCACAAGATCCTGTTGGGCATGCCACAGCATGCGCCCCTTCCCGATGCTGAACCTCTGGACCAAGCGGGCCGCGCCCTCATCGACAGCCTTATTCAATCCGTCATCACGCAATGGGCCCGGCTTGGGAATACATCGCCTGATGGCTTGCGGGCCGCCTTTATTCAACGGGACGGCGTGATCGATTGGGGTGAAGAAGGCCAGCCCAAACTGACCGTCAGCCAAGGACCATATGACATGCTGCTGGATAGCCTGCCTTGGTCCATCAACATCGTGGCTCTGCCATGGATGCCCGCACCGCTGATGGTGGATTGGAGGAACAGCAATGACTGACCTGACACCGACCGCCGATTTGCACGCCACCGCCGTCATGACTGAAATCGACTGGTTGTCAGCCGTGATCGCAGCGCGCCTGACACATTTCTTCGGCGGAGAAGAAAAACCATTTACACCACCAGCCGCACCACACCTGCCACAAGGGGCTGCACTGACCGATTTGATCGCAACCGCCGGCCTCGACACCTCTGCACGCTTGGTTCTGGCATTGGCGTTCGCACCACAAGTCAACCCGGCGGCCCTTGATCCTTTCTTTGTGCGCAACACGGCGATTGATCGGCTGTTTTCAGAATTTGGTGCAGTCCGGCAAGATGGCGCCAGCTTTGTGCCCAGTGCCGTGACAGCACTGTTCTTGCTGGGTGGCACGGACACGGCCAGACGGATCGCGGCGATGACCCTGTTTGCGCCCGACCACCCCTTGCGACGTATCGTGGGCTTGATACCCGGCGAAACACGCGACCCCAATCAGGCAGCAATCGGGACACTCTATGCGGGCCCTTTAACGCTGCCCACACACCGGGTCGCAGCACTCTGCGCCGGTCGCGCACCGGACCCGGATTTTTCACCGCAATTCCCCGCCAAGCGGTTGCGCTCAGGGTTGGCGTGGGATGACCTGATCCTGCCGCGCGAGGTCAAACATAGCCTTGATCATATCGCAGCATGGCTCAAAAACCGGCAAACGATCCTGCATGATTGGGGCATGGCTGATCGGTTGGGGCACGGGTTCAAGGCGCTCTTTTACGGCCCTCCCGGCACGGGCAAGACGCTGACCGCAACAATGCTGGGCCGTCGCACCGGGTTAGAGGTGTACCGGATCGACCTCGCCATGGTTGTCTCCAAATACATTGGTGAGACGGAAAAGAACCTCGCACAGGTCTTTGATATGGCCGAAGAACGGGACTGGATTTTGTTCTTTGACGAGGCCGACGCGCTCTTTGGGGCACGCGGCGCGACAACCTCGGCCAATGACCGGCATGCCAATCAGGAAGTGTCTTACCTTTTGCAACGGATCGAAGAATGCTCTGGCCTCGTGATCCTTGCGACCAACCTGCGCAGCAATATTGACGAGGCGTTTTTCAGGCGGTTCCAGATGGCTGTGGGGTTCCAGAAACCAGACGCAGACCTGCGCGCACAACTTTGGCGCAGCATATTGGGGCAAATGCCGCTCGCGGATGATGTCGATCTGGCCGCCATCGCCCGTGATCATGCACTTGCTGGTGGGGCGATCAACAATGTGGCGCGCCATGCAGCCATTTCTGCGCTGCGGCGTGACGCAAGCGAAGTCAGCGCACGCGATCTTCAGCAGGCGATTGCAGGTGAGATGCGAAAAGAAGGACGAACAGGATGACATATCTGCGCAATCAGCTCAGATCACGGGCAGCCGCGGCTTGCATGGCGGCGCTTCCGGCAATGGCAGCGGCAGATTGCACTGACCTGCGCACGGCCATCATCGCGCCAGATCAGCTTGCTGAAATCGATCTGATCCAATTGGGATTACGGACAGCATTGGAAGATAACAGCACGTTTCTGACAGACAGCACCTTGGGGTCTTACACCCGCACAGCGCTTGTCAGGTTTTGTCAGCTCTTTCCTTTGCCCGCCACCAATGACCGGGCGCAGCAAATTTCGGGCCCGCTGAATGCAGCGCAGGAATACGGCCAACTGGCGACCGAAATCAGCGATTGGAAAATCACCACCAGCGACATCACCTTCGCAAACGCGCTGGCACCCGTTGATGACAGCCCATACAATACAGCGATCCTGCCACTGATCGGCCCGCCCGGCGCGACAGCACGACGTCTGCAGGGCGACACCGGCGCCGATGATTGCAGCACATTGAATAACACCACGTTGCCTGAAACGGCACGCGCCGGACAGCTGGTCCTTGCAGGCATTGATCCCGCGCAATGGCCCAATGCGCAGGCCATCTGCGAACAAATCGACCTTGCAGACGGGGCCGCAAACACATCGGCCTTGTTGGGAAGCGTTGGCTATCTTGAGGCGCAGTTACCCGGCAGCATCAACCAGATCCTCGCCCCTGACTTCGCGCTTTGGCTGGGCGAGGCGATTGAAACACGCGGACCGCGCCTTGTGGGCAGCGACGACGTGGTCGTGGCGCTCGTGACCGAATATCGAAATGAAAACCGGCCCGCCGCCCAACGCGATTTCAGCGCGATTTACCAAACATTGCCAGACAGTTGTGCCGTCACCTCCGGCGATCAAATAACCGACTACATCAGCTTTGATCAGGCCGCATTGGATGGGCTGGTGGCACCCATTGATGTGGATGCTTTGCTGGCCGTTCTGGAGGGTCAGACATTTGGCAATGCCGCCGCGCTGACCCGCGCTGTAGATGCGGCGATCGCGGATCAGGTCAGCGCCTGCACACGCGATCAGGTCCGGCTCGCCCTGACCAGCGGTGAAAACTTTGGACAGGAATTCCTGCTCAACGCGGAAGAGACCGCAAATCTGGCACTCGTGGACAGCTTTGCCGACAGCGCGCCCATCGTGGAACCCTTTGTCGGCCTGACGGCGCAAAGCCGCAGCGCGCTGCTGACAGGCATCCGCGCCAACCTGCAAGCCGCAACACAAGAACGGGTCCAGGCAGAGGTCGAGGCGGCAGCGACGGTCCTCGCCGCCGCTGCGGAACCTGTGCCTGATACGTTCGACACCTTGCCCGACGGCGTGCCGCCCTTTGATCCACTGCCCCAAAACCCGACCATCGGTGTGACAGAGGCAACGGACACAGCCATCGCCGCCACGGTCGAAGACGCGGCTTTCCGCGACGCCCTGCTGAACGCAACATATCTGCCGGCCCCCAATGCCGAAGTGCTGATGGCCGACGCCCGCAAGATTTTGGCGCCGGTCGCTGCTGAAAAGATCACCGCAATCGTCAACCGGGATATGGTCCAGATACAGCGCACCGTGCAAACCGCATGGGGGTTGAATGCGACCCTGCGGGCCGCCATCGCTGCCGCCCCCGCCATTATCAACCCCAAAGATGTCAGCGCAGCAGATGATTTTGCTGATGCGCTCAACGATATCCTTGGGGTGGAATACCCCAACGCACGCCTGTTTGACGCCGCCTTGGCGCAACTGGATCCACAACCCGGCGATGCAGCTCTTGCCGACATCCGCAACAATGCCGCCGATAAGGCGGACGACCCCAGCGCAGATCGTAATATGGCGATCGCCCTGCCTGATTGTGGCTGCGTCAAACGACGCGAAGACAACACCGAAATCTACGGCTTCTACCCCTTCTGGTTTGCGGCCTTGATCGACGATGAAACCAGCGATGACATGACGGATGACGCGACCGAGGCCACCACCGGACGTATGATTGATTTTGGCATTGTCAGCCGGGCTGCGTTTTATGGGCTGGAAATAACTGTGTCCGATGGCAACACCCTGACCATCAGCAACGAGGCACAGTGGGCAACCGGTCACCGCGATTTTGTAAACGCCGCGCACAGGCACCGGGCAAAGGCGGATCTGGCCCTGCAGATCATCGGATGGGAAAGCTGGACAGACGTTCAGATCCAGACCGCCGTGCAACGGATTGTCGGGCTAACTGCACCGTTTCCCCGCTCGGAAAGCAGCGATATGCGCGCGCTCTGGGCCGCTCTGCCAACGGGGCTGGATGACCCGCAAGTTGATGGGGTGACGCTGATCATCGACGGGTATGACGGAACCCAAGAACGGGCCGACTACATCGAACGGCTCGTCGCGCTGGTTTCGCTGTTGCACGAAGAACTGTCCGCGCGCGGGCAAACGATCAACCTTGCCTTCGATCTGAACCTTGGGGCAACCAACAGTCAAACGCCTATCTTCAGCGATTTGGGCGCGCTGCTGCTTGGCACAGACCCTATCGTGGACCATGTGCTGATCTTTCTCGAAAGACCGACAACCAACAGTAAGAAAACCCTGCGTGGGCGCATGGAAAACGGTATTTTCAAAGGTATTGAACGCACACGGGTCTTGCGCCGGATCATTCCAGTCCTGCCCCCCGGCGGGCACGAATTTGTACTGCAATCGACTGCGATCAATGACGATCAGGCATCGGAGACCTTTAGCCAGTTCAGTGATGATCTTGTGTACTTTCAGGATAATTTCGCAGGCGTCGGCTTTTGGCCCACCCCCGATCCTGCGCTGCCCGAAACGGCAAAGATCAACAGCATCCTGCAAGAACTGTGGCTGGACCCGGCGCTGCCCGAATTCCTCGCGACGTTTCAGGATGAAATGACGCAAGCCTGCACGTTCATCTGCCCCAACCGGGCGTATATCGCAGCGCTCGCCGCAATCATATTCCTGCTGACGGCTGGCCTGATCTGGCGGTCATTCTATAGCGGTTTTGTAGACAAGCTCGCATTCAAATTCGGGCTCGCCTGGCTGGGTGGCGCGCTTCTTTTTGCTGGACTGATGGCATTGACCGTCTGTGACCATGTCGCGATCTGGCCACCTATTTTCCTCTTTATAATGATCGCCGGGCTTGGCCTGCTGATCGCCTTTCACATTTATCAGGGCGCCCGCAACGGCCCCAAACCATAAGGACCGCACATTATGCGAAATCGTTACCTGACGCTGATCAGCTTGTTTGCAATCCTGTTATCCGTCGTCGCCGCATGGCAGATCGGCGTCCATTGGCTCAAGCAAGGCCGGGAACTGGCCGTCCGAACCGAGGTGATCGCCAATTCCGCGGAACTCGACGCCTTTATCACCCGCGAGACAGAGGCCACCACCGCCGCCAACTTTGCCGAAGGTCCACCAATTCTCATCCCAACCGGCGTTTTCGTGCAGTCATTGGTCTTTAACTCCAGTAGTGACGTTAATCTCACCGGCTATGTCTGGCAGAAATACCCGGTCGACTTCCCCTATCAAAAGGGCGTCATTTTTCCCGAACAGATCATGTCTGACGCCACTGTAATTCAACAGGAATATACCGAAACCGTCACTCATGCCGGGGAGCCGCATGAACTGATCGGCTGGTATTTCGATGTGACCGTCAGGCAATCCTTCAATTACCACCGCTATCCCTTGGACTTCCTGACCATTTGGCTGCGTATGTGGTCCGCGGATTTCGAAAACGACCACCGCATCCTTCTTGTCCCCGATTTCGAAAGCTACCATGCCGAGGAAGCCACATCATTTGGGCTGGACGTTGACATCGTACAGGGCGAATGGGTGATCGACAAAAGCTTCTTCAGCTACCAGGACGTTCCCTACGACACCACCTTTGGCTACCCCGCCGATGGCGCGGCCGAGACGTATCAGGAGTTTTATTTCAACCTCGGGGCAGACCGCAAATTCATCAATGCCTTTGTGATCAATTTGGTGCCCCTGCTGGTGGTCGCCATGCTGCTATTTGCGGCCGTCATGACAATATCGAATGATGAAAAACAAGCCGGGCTTTTCGGCTCCAATACCTCGGGTGTGATCGGCACCTGTTCGGCATTGTTCTTTGTCGTACTGCTCAGCCACATTCAGGTGCGCAGCATGTTTGCAGGTTCGGGGCTAGTCTATATCGAATACTTCTATCTGGTGATGTACGGCATGATCTTGGCGACCGCCCTGAATGGATATCTCTTTTCCCTGACCAGTCTGCGGGACAACTGGCTATTGCACTTCAACGACAACTACATCGCAAAGGTCAGCTTCTGGCCGGTCATGCTCTGGACCATGCTGCTGATCACATGGCGTGTTCTCTGAACTACTGAACTCTCGCCGACAAACAGCAACGACAAAGCCGCGCGCTAGGCCACCTGCGCGCGAAAATCACATGCGCGCATTGTTTGTCTCGGTGGCATCCACTATCAGGAAGGCGAATAAAGCCAAACAGGATGCGACAGATGCCAAATTTCTGCCCCATTGCTATCGCATTTTTCGGCACAAACGCACATACATATTTCAACCACACCACATACTGAGAGATATATGCGACGCCTTCCGGTTTATATTTTGCTTGATACCAGCGGCTCCATGCGGGGCGAACCCATCCATGCCGTCAACAACTCTATGCAGGTGCTGCTATCCACCCTGCGGCAGGATCCGCATGCGCTTGATACGGTGCATATCAGCCTGATCACCTTCGATATTGAGGCACGGGTGATGCAGGAACTCACACCGCTCGACCAATTCCCGCCGGTTGACCTGAAAACCCCCGATAGCGGCCCAACTTTCCTGGGTGCCGCACTCAAAACCGTCGGCCAAAAGGTCAAATCAGAGGTGCGGGTCGGCAGCGACGAGGGCAAGGGCGACTGGGCGCCGCTCCTCTTTGTGATGACCGATGGCAAACCCTCTGACACGATGGAATTCAACGAACAGGTGAACGCCATCAAAACCGCTGGTTTCGCATCCATCGTCGGTTGCGGCGCGGGGCCATCAGCAGATGTAACGGCGTTGAAGCGGTTTTGTACTTCCGTAGCGATGCTCGACACACTTGACGGGCCCGGGTTTGAACAATTCTTCAAATGGGTCTCCGACGTCATCGCAGATGGCAGCCGGTCGCAAAATGCAAGCCCCGCAGACGTGACCGAACTGCCCCCGCCGCCGTCCGAAATCAATATCGTCATTTAAGAAGGAGGCGCGCCCATGCGCATGCTCCCCGTCTATTTTTTGATCGACGTGTCCGAATCCATGATCGGCGACACCATGCGCCAATTGGATGAAGGGCTGGCCAAACTGTCCGATACGCTCAAGACCATCCCCGAAGCCCTTGAAACGGCACAGGTTTCTATCATCGCCTTCGCGGGAAAACCCAAGGTGATCACACCCATGGTCGAGGTCGCGAACCTATACCCGCCGCGCCTTCCGGTGGGCGGTGGGACGTCTCTCGGCGCCGCACTCGAAAAACTGATGGAGCGGATTGATCGCGATGTCACTCCCACGACGCCGGATCGCAAGGGCGACTGGAAACCCATCGTGTTTTTGCTGACCGACGGGGTGCCGACGGATAACCCCGCGCCCGCCATCGCCAAATGGAAAGAAAACTATGCCCGCAAGGCCAGTCTTGTGTCGATCTCTGTTGGGGGCCGCGCCGATCTGAAAGGCCTGCGCGAAATCTCTGACAAGACCATGATCCTCAACGATATCAGTGACATGGCCTTTACCAACCTGATCACATGGGTCACCCAATCAATCACAATCCAAAGCCAAAGCGTCGGCATCGGGGCAAAAGGCGACGGGGTGAACCTGTCCAAGGCATTGCCCGATGAATTGGCCGAGGATGACGGGCTCAGCGCGGGCCTGCCCGATGATCGCTATGCCGTGATCGTAGGCAAATGCGAAACAAACGAGTTGCCGTTCTTGCTGAAATACGAACAATCGCGACGGCAGGACGGCGTCTACGAATTCCGGGCCGCACAAGGCGTCAGCAACCAGTATTTTGAAATGTGCGCCGACGGCGGTGCGATGCAGGAAATGAACGTGCGCAACCTGATGGGCGGCGCATCCTGCCCCCATTGCCCGAATGAAATCACAATGGCTCATTGCGGCAAATGCGGCGGTATCCACTGCCTTGATGTGCGCACCAAACAGGCGGTTTGCCCATGGTGCGGCGGGGCTGGGACATATGGCGCCTCTTCCCCGGATGAACCCGGCTTCAACGTCAACCGTGGTCTGGGCTAAATGGCGCGCACGCCCCCGCAATACCTCGAAGGGCGGCTTAGCCGGGCCGCGACCGTCGGCGAATACTTCGCGGCCGAACTGCTCGAACCCGAAGGGCTGACACGGATCGAGGTTGACTGGCCCGAAGACGCCGATCTGACCTTTGAACAAGACAAGAAATCAGGCAAATGGATCATCAGTGGTATGGTTCATGCAGCTAAGATGTATGAATTCATCTTTCGCGGCACGATCAAAAACAAAGACGTGGCCGTCAATCTGCGCCTGCCCGCCAGCCCCGATCCATGGACGATCTGGAAAGACCTGCCCGTCGATTGGGACACGCTGCCTTATCCCAAGCCCGACACAGAAAGTTTCCGGGTTGCGGGCGACGCGCTGATGATCGCCGCCAGCCGCCGTGGCCGCAGCCACGCGCACAAAGCACTGCCCCGCGATGATGACGCCCGCATCCATTATGACGACACAACCGGCTGGCACATCATGGCCGTGGCCGACGGCGCAGGCAGCGCCGAATTTTCGCGCGTCGGCTCGGAAACAGTGGTTGAAACAGCCATCACCGCATTGCCGCATCTGCTGGCCAGTCACCTGCCTGATCCAAACGTCAAAGACTTAGACGCAGCACTCTATGCGACATTGGGCGCGGCCGCAGGCCGCGCCGCTGACGCGCTTGATGACCTGTCGCGCGAAACCGGTCAACGGCTGCAATCGTTCAGCACAACCCTGCTGATCGGGATCGCACGCAAAGCCGATGAAGGCTGGTTCTTCGCCAGCATCTCGGTTGGCGACGGCATGGTCGGATTGATCGCGAATGACGAACCACCCCTGATGATGTCCGCCGATAACGGCGAATTCGCAGGCCAAACTACCTTCCTGCGCAGCGAAATCTTCGCAGACAAATCCAATATCACTGCGCGTATCCACCATAGAACGGTGCCCGACTTCACCGCCTTCACGCTGATGACAGATGGCGTGTCCGACCCGATGTTCGCGTCAGAGGCGGCAACACAGGATCCCGCCGCGTGGACCGCCCTTTACGATCAAATCGCAGACCTAGACGAAACCGCCCTGCTCGACTGGCTCAACTTCAAGATCAAAGGGGAACATGACGACCGCACCATCGCGATCCTGTCCCCGATAGAGACACCCAAATGATCCGCATCAAAACCACAGATGGCACCGACATCGCGTTCGAGCCCGATCATTTTGCCCAAGGTGGTATGAAAAACATCCATTGGGTCGAAGGACGGCGCGCGGTTGTCGGTTTCTACCGCAACAAACCCGACCAGCAAGGGATGGAGCGCTTGCAAGCCATCGTCGGCGCGCACCGCAAATCCATACTCAACGGGGCCGGAGGCGAAACCCTGGCCAAGCTGTTCCGGTGGCCAGAAGGCATCGTGGACTGGAACGGCAATATCGGCGTCGTCGTCCCGGTGTTTGACAGCCAGTTCTTCTTCGAACACGGCTCTTTCGACAACGACCGCCTGCGGATCAAGGGCAAGGAAAAAGAAGGCAAATGGTTCGCCTCCGCCCATAACCGCAACACATTCCTTGATCCGCGCGAGGCGGGCGATTGGCTGGGATATCTGAAAATCTGTATCCGACTGGCCCGCGCGGTACGCCGCATGCACGCCTCGGGGTTGGCGCATTCCGACCTCAGCTATAAAAACGTTCTGGTCGATCCCAAATCAGGCGACGCCTGCATCATCGATATCGACGGGTTGGTCGTCCCCGACAAATTCCCACCCGAAGTTGTCGGCACGCCGGATTTCGTCGCCCCCGAGGTCGTGGCAACCCAGCACCTCGAAACAACGGACCCGCGCCGTAAACTGCCATCCATGCAAACCGACCTGCACGCACTCGCCACGCTGGTCTACATGTACCTGACCTTGCGCCATCCGCTCAAAGGGCGCAAGATCCACGACATCAACGACAGCGCAAAAGACGACGCCTTATCAATGGGTAAGCAGGCGCTATTCATCGAACATCCAGATGATCCCTCCAACCGGATCAACACCGAACATGTCCGCGATAGCGAACTGCCCTGGGCCGACACTGACAAAATGCCGATGGATATCTGCGGGCCACTGATCACCGATCTGTTTAAGAAAGCGTTTATCGACGGGCTGCACGATCCGGCAAAACGACCCCGCGCAGATGATTGGGAACGCGCACTTGTCTACACCGCCGACATGCTGCTGCCCTGTGCCAACACAGATTGCACCGGCAAATGGTTCGTCTTCGACAACACCACCAAACCCACCTGCCCCTTCTGCGCCACGCCTTATGCAGAGGACGTGCCGATCCTGAACCTTTATTCCGCACGCTCCGGCGAAAGTTTCCGCCCCGACAATTACCGCATCACCGTCTATAACGGGATCGGGCTATATGCGTGGCACGCAAACCGTTTCAAATCCCCCAATGAGCGTCTGGCCGCCGCTGAACGCACCCGCCTCGCCTATTTCCAAAAGCATAATGGGAAATGGCATATGGTGAACGAAGGACTACCGCATATGAAAGACGTCAAGAACGAAACACCCGTTACCATCGGCGGCAGCATTGTGCTTGAAGACGGCGCACAAATCCTGCTCGACGCGCAAAATGGCGGGCGCTTGATCCAGGTACAGCTCGCAGGGCAAACTGACATCGAAACAAGGTGATTTTAGCGTGTTATCACCGAAAATCAGCTATCCAGTACGCAAAACCAGACTTTTAAACCGGGCTTACAATACCTAACTAGCTCACAAGACAAAACAAAAACGAAGAGGAAGACCAATATGGCGATTTCACTGTCAAAGGGACAAACCATCAGCCTGAAAAAGGAATCTGCGGGGCTTAAAAAAGTCCATATGGGCGTGGGCTGGGACCCGGTTGCACCCAAAGGGTTCTTTGCCAAACTGACCGGCCCCAAGGATATCGACCTTGATGCCTCGCTGATCACCTTTGACGCCGCCAAGCAGCCCACTGGCATCATCTATTTTGGCCAGTTGCAATCGGCTGACGGGGCCATCCTGCACACCGGCGACAACCTGACCGGCGATGGTGACGGTGATGACGAGGTGATCAAGGTCGATCTGGAACGCCTTGACCCCAAGGTGGAAACGCTGGTTTTCTTCGTAAACTCCTACCAAGGCCAGACCTTCAACGAGGTCGACAATGCCTTCTGCCGGGTTCTTGACGATGACACACAGAAAGAACTCTGCCGCTTCACCCTGACCGATCAGGGCGCCCATACTGGCGTTGTGATGGCGATCCTGTCGCGCAACGGTGGCGACTGGCAACTCAAAGCCGTTGGGATGCCCGGTGTCGGCCGCACCGCCGATCAACTTGTTCCGGACGCATTGCGCCATATCTAAACCACAAGAATTGCCGCCCCCAATGGAAAACCGGGGCAAAAAGCAGTCTAATAGGGATAGAAAATGGTGAATTTGACAAAGGGCGGCAATGCCCCGCTTTCTTCAACCACGCTGCAGGTCACTGTGGCGTGGAAAGACCGTAACCCAAACGCAGAAGAACTGGACGTATCCTGTTTTCTGCTGACGGATGCCAAAAAAGTCCGTAGCGACGACGATATGATCTTCTACGGTCAACGTCAGGCCAAAGACGGATCGGTCCAGATCAAGGATCTGGCCGCCACCGATGGGGCGGCTCGCAAAACCAGCTTCAACGTTGATTTGTCGAAACTGGCCGCAGACGTCACATCTGTGGCAATCGTCGGCACCACGGCCTCAGGTCCGATCAACGCACTGGAAACACTGTCGGTCAATGCTGCCCCACAAGGTGGTGACCCCGTGGTGTTTGACATCACCACGGGCGACGCGTCAGAGGCTGCGTTGATCCTCGGCGAACTCTACCTGCGCAACGGCCAATGGAAATTCCGGGCCGTGGCTCAGGGATTCAACGGTGGTCTTGGCCCATTGGCCGAAAACTATGGCGTCGTCATCGACGCGCCCGCCGCGGCACCACCACCGCCGCCAACACCCACACCACCAACCCCGCCCAGCCCATCACCATCAGTCAACCTGTCCAAGGTCACGCTGACCAAGGAAAAACCCTCTGTCAGCCTGGCCAAGAAATCTGACGGGTTCGGGATGATCGAAATCAACCTGAACTGGACCCAGACAGGCGGCAAGAAAAAGGGCATTTTCGGGCTCAAGGGCAAGGCAATCGACCTCGATCTTGGGTGCTTTTTCGAAATGTCCAACGGTCAGGTCGGCGCGGTTCAGGCGCTTGGCAATACATTCGGACGCTACGAACAGGCCCCGTTCATCGAACTGGCGGGCGACGACCGCACAGGCGCCAGCACCAACGGCGAATGGATGCGGGTCAACGGCGGACAGTGGCAACATCTGCGCCGGGTCCTGATTTACGCATTCATCTATGAAGGTGTGCCCAACTGGGCCTCTGCAGACGGGATGATCACGATCTTCATGCCTGACGGCGCCCCGATCGAGGTGAAGCTGGACGAGGCATCAAACCTTGGCATGTGCGCCATCGCCGAGATCACAAACGACAATGGCGGGATGAAATTCAACCGCGAAGTCAAATACTTCCAGGCTCACCCGCAAATGAGCGAACATTACCGGTATCCGCTGCAATGGCGCGCCGGCAGCAAATAACAAGGGGATAGACATGCTAAACTGGCTTAAAACCAACGCAACCGCCGCACGGGACAAGATGAAAACCGAAGTGGCAAAATACAAAAACAACGACTTCATGGAAGCCGTCGTTGCAGGCTGCGCGCTTGTCGCAGCGGCTGATGGCGATATCAGCTCTGAAGAAAAACAAAAGATGGCGGCGTTCATCAACCGGTCAGAAGAACTCAGCGTTTTTGACATGACCAAAGTGATCGAAGCGTTCAACAAAATCGTCGAAGGGTTCGAATTCGACGCAGCCATCGGCAAGATCGAAGCGATGAAAAAGATCACCCGCCTGCGGGGCAAGGACGAAGCCGCGCGCACAATGGTTCGCGTATGCTGTGTGATCGGGGCTGCGGATGGCGATTTCGATGCGGATGAGCGTAAGGTCGTTAGCGAAATCTGCACGGAACTGGGCCTTTCCCCGTCCGAATTTGACCTCTGATCAGGATTAAATCTGTTGGAACTTACAAGCTACGAACTTTTCGTATTGTCGGCGGGTGCCATCCTGTTTGGCCTGTTTTTGTTGATCAAAGGGGGGGACTGGACAATCGACGCGGCCGTGTTCGTGGCCGAACGCACCGGTCTGTCACCCCTTTTCATCGGGGCGACCATCATTTCCTTCGGCACCTCCGTGCCGGAGCTGTTTACATCCGTCAACGCCAACCTTCAGGGCTTTCCCGGCATCTCGCTGGGGAACGTGCTGGGGTCCAACATTGCCAATATCCTGCTGGTATTGGGCGCGACAGCGATCATCCTTCAGGTCGAAGGCAAGGCCAAGGACCTGATGAAAGACTTGGTGATGATGTTGCTGGCGACCGCGATCCTGGTCTACGGGATGATGTCTGGTCAGTTTGGTACGGTACTGGGTCTGATCATGTTTGCCATTCTGGCAGGCTTTGTCGGGTATCAATACTTCACCAACACGCTCGAGTTGGAAGAAGATGATGACGGCGATGACGATGGCGGGATCGAAACGATGCAGGCTGCCGTCCTCATCCTGATAGGCGGTCTGGTCGCACTTGCGGTCGGCTCTGAAATGCTGGTGCGCGGGGCCGTTGTGTCCGGCACGGTTATCGGCGTGCCAGAGGCAATCATCGGCCTGACGGTCGTGGCCTTCGGGACATCATTGCCGGAATTGTCCACCTGTATTGCCGCTGCACGCAAGCAATCGCTTGGGCTGATCCTCGGTAACATCATCGGCTCCAACACCTTCAACATCCTGTCGATCGTCGCGATCACCGCGATCATCAAACCACTTGATGTGGTGCCTGTTCTGACAGGTGTGCAGATGTGGGCCACCGTTGCCGTCTCAGTGGGCTTTGCAGCCTGGATGCTGACAGTCGGTAAAATCACCAAATCAATGGGCTACATCATGCTGACAGCCTATATTGCATTCGTCGCGGCACAGTACCTTGTGCCCCAACTCTCAGCCTAACCAAGGAGGATTACCAATGGGACTTTCACTACAAAAAGGTGGCAATCTCAGCCTGACAAAGACCGACCCAAGTCTGACACGCATGGTCGTGGGTCTGGGCTGGGACGAACGCGGCACGGATGGGGCCGATTTCGATCTTGATGCATCCGCATTCCAGCTCAACGCCAGTGGCAAGGTGCGCGGCGATCATGATTTCATCTTCTACAACCAGATGGTCAGCACCGAAGGATCCATCACCCATACCGGTGATAACCGCACAGGTGAAGGCGACGGCGACGATGAACAGATCAAGGTCGACCTGTCCAAGATGGCCGCCGATGTCGACAAGATCGCGATCACCGTCACCATCCATGATGCCGAAGCGCGCAGCCAAAACTTCGGCCAGGTCGTGAACGCCTTCATCCGGATCGTGAACGAAGACAGCGGCAATGAAGTCGTGCGCTTTGACCTGACAGAAGACTATTCGACAGAAACCGCAATGGTCTTTGGCGAGCTGTATCGCAACGGTGGTGAATGGAAGTTCAAGGCGGTTGGTCAGGGCTATGCCGGTGGGCTGGGTGCGATGTGCAGCCAGTTCGGCGTCAACCTCGGATGACGTAAATCGGGAATTTTTCCCCCTAAAAATGACAGGATGTAGACCTATCTATATCCTGTAACCTCAATGGCTTAACGCCAATCACATAGAAAAAGAAGGAATTGAATATGGGTGTATCCCTCTCCAAAGGTGGTAATGTTTCTCTGTCCAAAGAGGCCCCGGGCCTCTCCTCGCTGACAATCGGCCTAGGCTGGGATGTGCGCGCGACAGATGGCGCTGATTTTGACCTCGATGCCGTGATTTTCGTGACCGGCGAAGATGGCAAGGTCCGCTCTGACGCCGACTTCATCTTTTACAACAACACCAAGGGTGCAGGTGTTGAACATCTGGGCGACAACCGCACAGGCGAAGGCGACGGCGATGATGAGCAGGTCAAGGTTGAACTGCCCTCCGTGCCCGCAGACGTCAAAAAACTGGTCGTCGGTGTGACCATCCATGACGCTGACACACGCGGCCAGAACTTCGGTCAAGTCTCCAACGCATTCGTGCGGATCGTGAACAACGCAGGCGAAGCCGAAATCGTCCGTTTTGATCTCTCCGAGGATTATTCGACAGAAACAGCCATGATCTTTGGTGAGCTGTACCGCCACAATGACGAATGGAAGTTCAAAGCCGTGGGTCAGGGCTTTGCTGGTGGCTTGGGCGCGCTCGCGTCGCAGCACGGCGTAAACATCTAAGCCTTTCTGGGCAGGTTTTCCTGCCCAAACATAGCGCGACCCCGGGCCAACTTGGGTCGCGCATCTATTTAAGGCGTTTCGCGAAAAACCTGAGACATCAGCTTTTCGCGCAATGCCGACGACATATAACCATTGCGCTGCGTTATCGCCCAAAACCTGTTTGAGGTTTTTCGCGAAACGCTACAATTCAACACTTTCAGGAGGATGCAGATGAAACTGACGGCCGACATGACAACTGGAAGTGCGGCAGTAGAGGTATTCAACAGCCTCCTGCCACCCGAAGACCTCTTTGGCTTTGCCGAACGTCGCAACCCCAAACGCGCCTTCATTTTTGTCAGCAAGGTGCTTGGCCGCTATGTTCCCGTCTGCCCGCTTGTCATGCGCCAGACCTATGTTGATCTGGCCGCGCAAATGCCCGCCGACCTGCCCGGCCCTGTCCTTGTCGTGGGCATGGCCGAAACCGCCATCGGCATGGGCGCTGGCGTGCATGACGCGCTCGGCCGCGATGACGCGCTCTATCTGCCCACAACACGCCATCCGCTCAGCGACGACATGTTTGCCCATTTCAAGGAAGAACACTCGCACGCCACACACCAGCTTATGCATATGCCCGCTGATCCGGATCATCAGGATATGCTGATGAACACGCAGACACTCATCCTGGTCGATGATGAGGCAACAACAGGCAAAACCCTGCACAACCTTGCCCGCGCCTTGCAGACACGCGGTATCAGCCCGCAACGGATCATCTGTAGCTTCCTGACCGATTGGTCGGATGGAAAAGCCGCCGCTGCCGTCGCATCCGTCTTTCCACAGGCGCGGGTCAGCAGCACAGCCCTTGCCAACGGGCGCTATAGCTGGACACCCAGCAACAATGTGGCCTTGTCCCGCTTGCCCGACGACATCGCCGAACAGGGTGCCTATGATCTGACCCAAAACACCGACTGGGGCCGCCAGGGCATCACAGAAAACCGCCAAATGCTGCATGCTGACGCCCAACCTGGCCGTCGCACGCTGGTCCTTGGCACCTCCGAATTCGTCTGGCAGCCATTCCTTCTGGCCGAGGATCTGGCCGACAAAGGCGAAGACGTGAAATTCGCCGCTGTCGGACGCTCGCCCATCTTCAAGGGCCTGATGATCACCGACCTGATCCGCTGCCGCGATAACTACGGGCTGGGCGTACCCAACTACCTCTACAACGTCGATCCTGCCGCCTATGACCGGATCATCCTTTGCGTCGAAACCCCACCCGACAGCATTGACCCGGTACTTATTGATGCCCTTAGCCCGCAAGTGATCAGCACCTATGGCTGATGCACGCCCTCTGGTCTTTGCCGATCTCGACGACACGCTTTTTCAAACCCGGCGCAAAATGAACGGGGACGACACACACAGGCAGGCGGCTGTCGCGGCAAACGGCGACCCGCGCAAATCATCCTTCATGACAGCGCAGCAATCGGCGCTCTTTAACTGGCTCAACACCACCACCGAACTGATCCCGGTGACCGCCCGCTCCGGCGACGCATTTTCCCGTGTTGATCTGCCATTCCAAAGCTGGGCCATCATTTCCAACGGGGCGATTATCCTGCAACCGGATGGAACAGCGCATGAACCGTGGTCTGATAAAATGCACGCGCATCTGGCCCCACTGGATGCGCAAATGCAGGATATTCTTGATGTCGGGCGGGCCATGGCTGATCAGGCGGGCATTGATGTGCGATCATGGATCGTCGAAGAAGAAGCGATGCGCACCTATGTTGTCTTCAAACTCAACGTGGTGACACCCGAAAGCCTTAACGCGCTGGAAAACCTGCATATTCCGCTACATCTGGAAAACTGGACACGGCATTTCAACGCCGAAACGCTGGCGCTGATCCCGCCCGGCTCCGGCAAGACAGCCGCCACGGAATACCTGCACCAGCATCTCAATGACGACAATGCGCGGCCCACCATGGGCTTCGGCGACAGCCTGAGCGATCTGCACTACATGCGCATCACCGACATCCTGATGATCCCGACCCGCAGCCAGATTGCAGGCACGCTATGAAATTTTCCGGCTCATACGCGCCCGACGACGTGACCCTGCTTTTGCAAGTCGTCGATATGGCCCCCACACCCGTCGCCGAGAAAGAGCAGCTCATCCAAAGCGGCACCCTGCACTACTCCGAACTGCTCGCACCCGAGGCACCGCCAACCGCGCAATATATGGACATCTACAATGCGGCGCTGGCTGAGAACGGGCCGTTTATGGCGCAATCCGTCGTGTCGCTCGCCAAAGGCATCGCCCAACAGATCGACGGCGAAATCGCCCTTGTCAGCCTCGCACGCGCCGGGCTGCCGGTCGGTGTTTTGCTCAAGCGGGCGTTGAAGCATCTGGGGCGCAGTTGCCAACACTATGGCGTTTCCATCATCCGCGACCGCGGCCTCGATCATGTGGCAATGCAACATATCCTTGCCAATCACCCCCCTGAATCTGTGGTATTTATAGACGGCTGGACCGGCAAAGGGGCCATCGCGGGCGAATTGGTCAAGGCCGGGCGCGATTGCGGCATCCCAAACCCGCGCATGGCGACGCTTGGCGATATCGGCGGCTTTGCATGGATGGCCCCGACCGACACCGATTGGCTGATCCCCTCTGGCATCCTTGGTGGTGTGGTTTCTGGCCTTGTCAGCCGGACGGTCCTGAACGACGACATCAAGGCCAGCGGCGGCTTTCATGGCTGCACACCCCTGCCCCATCTCGCGGGTCATGACATCAGCCGCGATTTCATCCATGCCATCGCCACACAATTCCCGTGGGACGCACCCGCCTGCAAACCGCTGGACAAGGCACAGCGGATCAAACGACACGCTCAGGTCACGCGCACCATCGATATGCTGTCCAAATGGCACAACATCACCAACCTCAACCGGATCAAACCCAGCCTGGCAGAGGCAACGCGCGCCGTCCTGCGCCGCCGCCCGCATATGGTCTATGTGGCCAGCGATACCGATGCCGACACCGCGCCCCTGATGCATCTGATCCGCGAAAACGATGTCCCGTTCGAGGTCGACCCCGACCTAATCGCGGATTACCGGGCCGTAACGATTATAGAAAAGACATCATGACTGGCGGGGTCTCCAATGACCCCGCACTCGTGGGCAAGCTGGTCAAAATCTTCAACCGCGCGCCCAGCACTGACCTGATTAAAAACCTCAATGTCGCGATGCACAGCCACACCAGCGGCGACACGACATTCCCGCTCAGCATCAGTGACGGGCCCAATTGCTACATTTGCAGCCCGACCGTGGCCTATATCGACTACGCGCTTGAAGAAACACGCCACTTCGTCACTACACCGGCGCTGCAAAAATCATTAAGCGCATTAATCAGGGCCTGCCGTCCCCTGATCCGTGCCACCGGGCTGGACCGTCAAGTGCAACCCAACAACTGGCTGTTTTCGACGAATCCTGTGCCGAAAATTACATCGCAAAACGCCACCGAACTGCGGGATGGTTTGACGCATAAACACCCAGACCGCGCTATCGTCCTGCGCTCGCTCAACCGGCTTGCCGATAGCGACACAATGGATGCGTTGAAAGCCGCCGGTTTTGTACTACTCCCCGCACGGCAAATCTATCTTTTCGACCCGAAGACCAAACCCACCCAAGACGCCAAGCGCGACCGCAAGCTGCTCGCCAAAACCCCCTACCAAATCGTGCCTGCGCACAGCTTCAGCGCCAGCGATTTCACCCGCGCGGCCGACCTTTATAATATGCTTTACCTCGACAAATACACCGCCCTGAACCCGCAATACACGGCGAGCTTTCTGGCCCAAGCACACCAAATCGGTCTGCTCCAGATCATGGGTTTGCGCGGCGATAACGACCAGCTTGACGGGGTACTTGGACTTTTTGAAAATGGTCGGACCCTGACCATGCCACTGATGGGCTATGATACTGAAAAACCACAGGAACTAGGTCTCTACCGTATGCTCAACACCATCGGACATGATCATGCCGTCGCCAATGGTCTGTTCTACAACATGAGCGCGGGCGCCGCCGGTTTCAAACGCAACCGCGGTGCAGCGCCGCATATCGAATACGCCGCCGTCTATGTCCGGCATCTGGGCCTGCGGGCACGCATCGCGACCCGTTTGTCCAAGACCCTGCTAGACGTGATCGGCATCCCTGTTATCAGAAGGTTCGAACTATGAAATCCACATGGGTCGCCGTCGCACTCAGCCACAAGGTACGACGCAAACCGGTCAAGATTTGGTTCAACAGCCTGCCCGTCGTGCTGTTCCGAACCAATGACGGCGTGCAGGCCATGCATGATCGTTGCCCCCACCGTTTTGCCCCGCTATCGGACGGAAAAATCGTCAACAATGCCATCGCCTGCCCCTATCACGGCTGGGAATTTGGCACTGGCGGGCTATGCGAGGCCATCCCCGGCCATCTGGGCAAGCTGCCCACCATCCGGGTCAAATCCTACGCGGTAACAGAGGCAGACGGCGTTATCTTCATCGCCGACGGCCAGCCTGACGCACCGCCACACACACACCCGGTCACAGACAGTGACATCGCCATCCAATACGCCACCAACTCCAGCCAATCGACGCTGCTGGACACCGCCGAAAACATCCTTGACGCGACCCATACCCATTACATCCACAAAGGTTTCCTGCGCGGCCTCAACAGCAAACGGTTTACGGTGCAGGTCGATATCACCGGCGGCCCCGGCTGGGTCGAGGCGTGTTACACCGGCGAAGACCAACAGCAAGGCATCGTGACCAAACTGCTCGAAGGCACCCGCATCAAAACCATGGGGCGTTTCCGGTATCCCGGCATTGTCGAACTGGAATACTGGGGCGAAAACGGCATCACCCTCGGTGCCGCCTTTCACCTCCGGCAAAGCAAACCGGGGCTCGTAGATGGCATCGGTTTCACCGTCGGCCCGCGCAATCACGGTTTGGGGCATATCAAGGGCTGGCTTTTCAAACCCTTCCTGCATATCGGTATGCATCAGGACCGGCAAATCCTCAAATCCGCGCTGGAAAACAGCGCTCACGGACCAGCGACAAAACCCGTCATCGGCCCGCTTGATTTCCTACGCGATGACATCGCGCGCATCATTGCTGGGGACCTTCCAAAAAGCGCTGAAAACCCACAAACCAAAACTCTCGAACTCTAGGGACCGTTCCACTCGATATCATGGGTCGATGCGGCGGCCAGACCAATGCGCTGCCGCCACGCCACCCGGGCCACCTCCCATGTTGCCGCAATCTGACGGCGGGCGGGCCGGGGATCATCCGGCCAAGCGATCACATCCTGCGCCCCCACCAGATCAGACCAAACGCGCAGTGGATGTTGCCATGGCCCATAAAACCACAATGCAGCCTTCACCGCCTGCAACCCGGTCACATCGGGCGAAACCAGCCCCGTTCCATCAAACGCCGCACCAAACGCCGCCGGATCACGAAAGAAATGCACCCCACTGGTCGCCCGCGGATTACATTCCAACGCGACCAGATCACCCCCGGCACGGCGCATCAGGTCAAACGACACCTGCCCGGTCCACTGCGTCTTTGCGACAAACTGCTCAACAAACGGGCCAATCGCCGGGTCATCGTCAGGCATAAACCCAATCCCAGCCCCGCCACCCGCACGGTGGACTGGACGATAGGCCGCCCACCCAGCCAAACGTCCCGCATGGGCAAAGGCGTAAACACAGATCTCTTCACCAGCCACAAAATCCTGCGCAACCCATGGCGCCGCAGGCGTCGGTGCAATTTGCACCCGGCGCGGCTTGATCAGAACACGTGTCGCAAACCGGGACCAGACCGGCTTGAATACCAGTTCCCGCGACCGCAGCTGCACCCGATCCACATCCGCAGGCGTATTTAGCAAGACCGTCTCCGGCACAGCCAACCCCAATTCTTGCATCACCCCCACAAATTCATATTTATGGTGCACCCGGCGCAGCACCTCAAACGGCGGCGCATAAAGCGGCACCTGCATATCGCCCTGCGCCCAAAGGGCGGCCAAGTGAAACACCTCTTCACAGGTTGGCACCACCAGATCAATCTGATGCGCGGCAATCGCCTTTCGGACTGCCGCGCCGTAAACCGCCGCATCCCCATTGGCCGCGGGCAAATGCACAAAGGCCGCACAGGCGCGCGACACGGCAGACACGGTACGCCGCAGGCTATCCGCCATCACCACGACATGCCCTGCCCCGTCCAACAACCTTGCCAGATGCAATGCCGCAGGGGCCCGCGCGCCAGTGATCAGAATGCGGCTCACGCGCACCCGTAGCGGTTTTCCACCCGCCGCAACTTGCGTGTCGTATCCGGCACCAGCACCTGTTCACGCACCGCTACATCCGCATGCACGCCCTTACGATCAAATAGCGCAGCAAACGCACTTGCCACCGCTGCAACGTCCGCACCCGGCGGCACCAGCACATCAACCGCAGCGGCACCGGTTTGAATAACCCGAAAATCCTGAATACGGCGATCCGCATCCACCACCGCGTTGCGCAAAATATCCGGCGTCAAAACACCGCCGGGCAGATCAAAGCAATCATCGGCGCGCCCCATCACCTCTGCCAGCACCTGATGCGGTGATCCACAGGCGCAAGGCGGGCCAAGCCGCACCAGATCATTCATCCGGTAGCGCGCCATAATCTGCACCTCGCGACTGAAATCACTGATGATCACCTCGCACAAATCGGGATCATCACACACCAGTGGCAGCTCAAAATGCATCGTATCTTCGCACAGATGCAGCGCACCATGCGCGCACGACACTGCAAACAACCCCTCAGTCGCCATATAAATCTGGCCAAGCGTCAGACCAAAATGCCCCTCGATCACCGCACGATCCAGCGGGTCCAATTGCTCAGCCCCTGCAAATATCCGACGAGGGCGCAGGGCCATCCCAGCCTCTGCCATCATGCGCAAGATCTTCGGCGGGGCGACGACAACGGTCGGATCAAACGCCGCAAGCCCGGCCTGCCAATCGCCGCCCACATCAAAAAACCGCAATGACAAACGGCGCATCCGGTTCGCGCTATCATACAGCGGCGTATTGAGCGGCAGGATAATCGCCACCCGGTGCCGCTCCCGCCAAAACCCCGGAAGCGCCTTGGCCAGCATCGTCCCCAACCAACGAAACCGCTCGGCCTGTGAAATCACAAACAGCCCGCGGTTCCCGCTGGTTCCGGTACTGGCACCAACAATATAATCACCGACCATTTTGTCACCGTCAAAGGCCGCCCAACCCTGTGCGGCGTCAATACCCGCGGTATTGAACGCCGCAAAATCCGCCATCAGCACGGCCTTGTCCACAATCGGTAAATCCGTCAGCGCCACACCGGCAAAGTCCCGATAAAACGGCACCTGCGGCACCGCATCACGCAACCAGCGCCGCAATCGTGCGTCGGCCACCGCAGGCGTGCCACGCCGCGCCCGCCAATAGGCCAGCAGCGCATGGCGCAGCTCAAACACCGGTTGGCACCCAATCATAAGGGGTCACAGCCGGATCATGACACAACACCACATCCCCGCCCGCATCCGCAAAGCGGCGGACAAAATCGACGCTCTCCTGCATTTCCACACGATCGGCCACAATCGCCGTGATCGGCAAACCCGGCACCCGATCCTCCAACACCGCCGCCAGCATCCACTGCGTATCCACCGCATAAAGCAGGGGCACATCACCCGGAAAACACACACCGAAATGGCCCGCCGCATGCCCCGGCAAAGGCACCGCCAGCGCCGAGCCATCCCCCAGCAGATCAAACCCCCGCCCCAGATCAAACGGCAAATCGCGCAACTCATAAGCACCCAGCGACGTACAGCGCGCGGCAAAATCATCGGGCAGCAATTCATTGAACACGCCATGGCGCAACAATCCCGCGACCTGCCCATCCGTGATGAACCGCGCCTCTGGCAGATCGCGTAGATACGACACATGATCGCTATGCAGATGGGTCACGATCACCAGTTTCACATCCTCTGGCAAAAACCCGTGATCCGCCAACAGCGCCAGCGGGTTTTCCAACGGGTTCAGCTTCGGACCCAACACCGCCGCATAAGCGCGCAACGCGATGCTACGCGGGCCTTCCATCACACGCGGGCCGTAACCTGCATCGATCAACACCGGGCCCAGACGCGGATGATCGATCAGGCCACAACGCACCCGCAACGTCACCTTACGCCAAGCGCCCCCACGCAGCACAAAACGCTCCAACGCCGTCACATCGGCGGTATTGGCAAAGACCGGGCGGATCACAGCACGCCGGGGCGCAATGCCCCATCCTTGAATGTCCGCGCCAATCCGTCCTCAAACGACACCTGCGGCTGCCAACCCAGCAGTCGATGCGCCTTGCTGATATCCAGGGTCTGACGATAGCGCAGAATACCCAACGCATAAGCCGTCACAGGCGGTTCCGGCCGACCCGGCCACATCTGCGCCGCCCCCTCCATCACCCGAACAGCCGCCAGCGCCGGGCCAAAGGGCAACGCGCGCCAACGCGGCACAACACCGGTTCGCGCACAGGCCGCTTCAATAATCTCCGGCAACGGCACCCCCACACCACCACTGACATTGATCACTTCACCTGCCACATCAACCTCCAACGCCCGCATGATCGCCGCCACCACATCATCCACATGCGTGATATCCGTCGCGCCCGCCGGATCAAACCGGGGCAGCGGTCGCTTACGCGCCACCCGCATCAAACGCGGCAACAACGCCGTATCACCCGCCCCGTAAATACCACGCGGACGGATCACGATCACGTTCAAATCCGACCGCGCCAACGCATGGTCTTCGGCCTGCAACTTCGTCCCTGCATAGGCATTGACCGGCGATGGGGCCACCTGATCCTCCGTCAATCCATCCTGATCGGCAAACTGAAAGTAAACACTGGCGGTCGAAATCATCACAAACCGGCGCGCGCCCTGTCGCTGCGCCAAATCAGCCACATGGCGGGTCGCATCCACATTGGCCGCCTTGAACGCCGCCTTGCTGCCCCAAGGCGATGACAGGCCTGCGCAATGCACCACGGCAGTCAGCGGCCCAATGCGATCCGCGTCACAAGCGGACACAGGCATGCTCAAATCCAATGGCACAGCCCTCAATCCCAAGCGGTCCAAGGTCGGCGCATTGCGCCCCGTGGCCACAACATCTGCACCCGCCTGATGCAGCGCCATCGCCAGCGTTGACCCCAAAAAACCAGTCGCGCCTGTGACCAAAACCACCATCAGAACACCAGCGCTGCGCCGCCAAACGACACGCCCGCCGATGTGCCCAAGAGCAAAACCTTATCGCCGCGCGTCAAGCGATCCTTGGCCTGATCCAACGCAAACGGGATCGACGCGGCAATCTGATTGCCCACGGTCCGGCTGATATCGACCACCTTATCAGGCGCAAACCCGCATTGGCGGATCATGTGTTGCAGTGCCATCGGGCTGGCCTGATGCGGGACGATCAAATCAATATCATCGCGGGACCAACCCACATCGGCGAGCAATGCATCGACAAATGGCACAAAATGACGCGATGTGATGCGAAACAACTCTTTCCCATCCATGTCAAACAGACTGTGCGCGGCAAAATCTGCCGCCTCCGCGCGAAAATCAAACCGCGTGCCGCCCGCGCCAATGCCACAGCATTCATAGACGCTGGGATAAGTGCGGAACCGGGCAACCATGGCACCCGGCGCATATTCAACCACTGCGGCGGCGGCACCATCACCAAACAAGCCCGCGACTTCCGGGCGGCTGTCCCACGGCAACGCGCGCGACGCCACCTCGGAAGAGATTATCAAGGCGCGGCGATACCGCCTCGTGGCCATCAGCCCCTCACAGACCTCCAAGGCGTTGACGAAACCCAAACAGGTGCTGTTCACATCAAACGCAAACGCAGCCCCATCCGGAACACCCAAACCGCGCTGATACAGCGGGGCCGTCGCAGGAATAGGCTGGTACGGCACGGCTGCGGCACCAATAATCAAATCAATGTCATCCGGCCCCAACCCCGCATCCGCCAATGCGGACTGCCCGGCGGCCACGCCCATGGTGATCTGCGATTCATCCGCGGCACAGTAGTGGCGGGTCTTCACCCCCGTCAGCCGCTCCACGCTGCCATCATCCAACGCCAGCGCAACGTCAAAGCTGGATGATGACCGCGCATCTTGCGGCAAATATGACCCCAGACCCAACAATTTCATCCGTAACACCACATTCCTGTACTCATTCATGAACATTGCTCATGTTTTTGCAAATAGCAACCCGCCAAAGGTCAGGTATTCCTGACATCACCCCGTTTCCATCCCCGAACGAACAGCCTATATCGATGCAAATCAATCCCACCCAAGGACCCCCCAGACATGAGCAAAGCACAGATTGGCCTGATCGGCCTTGGCACCATGGGTGCTGCATTGGCGCTGAACATCGCGGATAACGGCTTTGACATCGCTGTCTGGAACCGAACCACAGCCACAACCCACAAATTCCACGACACCGCGGGCGATCTGGCCGCGCGGATCACCCCCACCGACACGCTGGAAGCCCTCGTGCAGGCTATCGCCAAACCCCGCGCCATCATCCTGATGGTCCCTGCCGGGCAGGCGGTCGATGACCAGATCGATGCCCTGCGCCCGCTGCTGGATGATGATGACCTGATCATCGACGCGGGCAACGCTAATTTCCACGACACCAACCGGCGCGCCCGCGACGCAGGCGACTTGCCCTTCCTCGGGATCGGTGTATCCGGCGGCGAAGAAGGGGCACGCTTCGGCCCCTCCATCATGGGCGGCGGCAAACGGGACCATTGGGACCGGGTCGCGCCAATCCTGACTGCCATCGCAGCCAAACATGACGGAACCGCCTGCGCGACATGGATGGGTGAAGAAGGCGCCGGTCACTTCGTCAAGGCGGTGCATAACGGCATCGAATACGCTGATATGCAAATGATCGCAGAGGTTTACGGGATCATGCGCGATGGTCTCGGCATGGATAATACCGCCATCGGTGACACCTTTGCGACATGGGACAAGGGACCACTGCAAAGCTACCTCATTGAAATCTCGGGCAAGGTAGCCGCAGCCACCGATCCCAAAACCGGCCAACCGATGCTCGACGTGATCGTCGATGCAGCCGGGCAAAAAGGCACCGGGCGCTGGACCGTGATCGAGGCACAGCATCTGGCCGCCCCTATCCCCGCGATCGAGGCCGCAGTTGTCGCGCGCAACCTGTCATCACAAAAAGAAACCCGGGCCGCAGGCGAGGCGCTGTTCGGCGCGGCCCCCCATCATATCCCCCATGACAACATGTCACTGGACACGCTCGAAGGGGCGCTGATGGCGGGCAAAATCCTTTGCTACGCGCAAGGCTTTGGGATGATTGCAAAAGCATCCGATGAATTCGGCTGGGCGCTGCCCCTGCCCGAAATCGCCAAGGTCTGGCGGGCTGGCTGCATTATCCGCTCTGCGATGCTTGATGATATGGCCTCCGCACTTGGAGATGATGCAGACCGTAACCTGATGTTCGCGCCCAAATTCACCGACTTGCTGAAATCCAACCATGACGACCTGCGCCGGGTCGTGGCGCAAGCCGCACTGCACGGCATCGCCACACCGGCGCTGTCATCAGGTCTCGCTTATTTCGACGCCATGCGCACGGAACGCGGCACCGCCAACATGATCCAGGGTCAACGGGATTTCTTTGGCGCGCATGGGTTTGAACGTATTGACGGCGGCAGCGGCCATCACGGGCCATGGGGCGACTGAACCAATGGTTAACGCGGGGCACCGGACGCTGCATTCACCATGCACCGGACCATATGATCATGCGCATGGTTTGCGCATGGTTTCTGCATAGGTTCTGCATCGGGGAAAACAGCGCAAACGCTGGCTTTTAAGACATTTCCGTCAAAATCCGGAACGACCCGGCGGTCACGCCGTGCGGCGCATTAACCCAGCGCGTATCCCGCACCGCGCACCGTGCGCACCGGATCGCTGCCGCCATGCTGCGTCAGCACCTTGCGCAAGCGACCCACATGCACATCCACCGTCCGCGTATCGACATAGATATCGCGCCCCCAAACCCGGTCCAACAGCATATCACGCGACCACACGCGACCCGGTTTTTCCATGAATGTCGTCAAAAGACGAAACTCCGTCGGCCCTAATTTCAAGGGGTTTTCGGCCCGTGTGACGCGGTGCGTTTCTGCGTCCAGGGTGATGTCCTCATATGTCAGGATCTGCCCCACCGTGGCCGGGCGCACGCGGCGCAACTGCGTTCGCACACGCGCCATTAACTCGGACACCGAATAGGGTTTGACAACGTAATCATCTGCGCCTGTTTCCAGACCGCGCACCTTATCAACCTCTTCTGAACGCGCGGACAGCATAATGATCGGAATAGGTCTGGTTTCCGGCTTGATCTTCAACCGACGGCACACCTCGATCCCCGATAAATGCGGCATCATCCAATCCAGAACGATCACATCAGGCGCATCCTCATCCACACAAAGAAGACCCTCTTCACCATTTTCCGCGCGGGTCACCCGGAACCCTTCGGCTTCCAGATTATAGGCCAGCACCTCGCGTTGGGCCGGTTCATCTTCGACAACAAGAACATGGGGTTGCTGTGCCATATCCGCTAACTCGCATCCGTCACATAGGCGGTTTTATCGCTTTTGGGCCGGGCCTCATCGGGCATTTCGCCCGTGACCAGATAGATGACCTGTTCGGCCATATTGGTCGTCAGATCGCCCATGCGTTCGATATTCTTCGCCATGAAATGCAGATGCATACAGGCGGTGATATTGCGCGGGTCTTCCATCATGAAGGTGAGGAATTCGCGGAACAGCGCATTATACATCTGATCCACTTCCTGGTCGCGCTGGCGGACATCCTCGGCCAGTTCGGCGTCACCGCGCACATAAGCATCAAGCGTGTCTTTCAACATCTGCTCCACTTCGCGGGCCATCCGGCGCAAGGCAGTATCGGCACCGCTGACCGGGTTCATCTCGACCAGAACGCTGGTGCGTTTGGCGATATTCTTGGCATAATCGCCGATCCGCTCCAGCGATGCCGCCAATCGAAGCACTGTAAGAATGGACCGCAAGTCCTTGGAAACAGGTGCCCTTAGGGCGATTGTGCGCGCAGCCTCTTCGTTAATCTGGATTTCCAGCGCATCGACCGCCTTATCGCCCTTTTTGACCACTTCGGCCAGTTCGACATCACGGTCTGACAAAGACTTCACCGCCTTCAAAATGGCGTCTTCGACCAATCCGCCCATGGTCATGATCAGTGTTGTGATCGCTTCGAGATCACGGTCATAGGCAGATGAAATATGTTCGT
The DNA here is from genome assembly GCA_947489445.1 of uncultured Paracoccaceae bacterium. Classification (GTDB taxonomy): domain Bacteria; phylum Pseudomonadota; class Alphaproteobacteria; order Rhodobacterales; family Rhodobacteraceae; genus Yoonia. The sequence goes on along the minus strand of CANLDN010000008.1, from coordinate 104,135 downwards.
TCATCGCGTGGCTCCTTACCCGATCCGACCGGAAATATAGCTTTCCGTCCGCGGGTCCTCGGGATTGGTGAAAATCTTGTCAGTATCATCGTATTCCACCAGATTGCCCAGATGGAAGAACGCGGTCTTTTGACTGACACGTGCTGCCTGCTGCATGGAATGTGTAACAATAACAACGGAATAGCTCTGGCGCAGCTCGTCGATCAACTCCTCAACCTGCGCCGTCGCAATCGGGTCAAGCGCCGAACAGGGTTCATCCATCAACAATACTTCCGGCGCTGTCGCAATCGCGCGGGCAATGCACAATCGCTGCTGCTGACCGCCAGACAATCCCGTTCCTGGCGCATCCAAACGATCCTTGGCTTCGTTCCATAGGGCCGCCTTGCGCAAAGATTTCTCAACGATTTCATCAAGTTCGGCCTTGTTGCGCGACAACCCATGTATCTTGGGGCCGTAAGCCACATTGTCATAAATCGACTTGGGAAAGGGGTTGGGCTTTTGAAACACCATGCCCACCTTGGCGCGTAGCTGCACCGGATCGACCTTGGGGTCATAGATATCCTCGCCGTCAATCCGGATATCCCCTTCGACCCGGCAGATATCAATTGTGTCGTTCATGCGATTGATACAGCGCAAGAAAGTGGATTTACCACAGCCGGAAGGACCGATGAATGCGGTCACGGTTTTGTCCGCAATCTCAACGTTCACGTCTTTGATCGCGTGGTTTTTGTCGTAATAAACCTGCACGTTCTTGGCGCTGATCTTGATATCCTGCTGGGTACTCATCGCACGATCCATCTGTGTCAAATCTTCCATAACCGCTCTCCTCTACCAGCGCCGTTCAAAGCGGCGACGCAGATAAATCGCGACCGCATTCATGATCAAAAGGAACACAAGCAGCGTAATCACGGCCCCGAAGGCCCGTTCAAAGAACGCAGGATCGGACCGCTGTGTCCAGTTAAATACCTGCACCGGCAGGGCCGTTGCGGCTTCGCCAAACAGGCCCGCCTCAGGTGTATAGGCCGCAGGATATTCGCGCACAAAGGCCACCATGCCAATCAACAAAAGTGGTGCCGTTTCCCCCAACGCCTGCGCCAGACCGATGATCGTGCCCGTCAAAATGCCAGGTGCGGCCAGCGGCAAAACATGGTGAAACACCGATTGCATCTTGGACGCGCCAACGCCCAATGCAGCATCACGGATCGATGGCGGCACCGATTTCAGCGCCGCACGGGTCGATATGATAATGGTCGGCAGCGTCATTAACGTCAGGACCAAACCGCCCACCAGCGGCGATGATTGGTTAAACTCCATGAAATTGATAAAGATCGCGAGCCCCAGTATCCCGTACACAATCGACGGCACCGCCGCGAGGTTCGAAATGTTGACCTCAATCAGATCGGTCCAGCGGTTTTTAGGTGCGAATTCCTCCAGATAGATCGAAGAGGCGACACCAATCGGCAGCGCCAGCACCAGCACGACAATCATCATGTAAAGGGACCCAAGGATCGCAACGCCAAGCCCTGCCGCTTCTGGTCGCTGCACCGACGCATCAGGCCAGACAAAGAAGTTCCAGTTAAACTTGGTCTCGATCACACCCACATCAGCCAGCGCCTGCGCGATCGTCAGCGCCTCGGGCGAGGTATTGCCATCAAGTGCTGCGCTTTCCATCGTCACAGCGCCTTTGAAATAACCATCGATACGGCCAGAGGCGAGCAAATCAAAGGTGACTGTCTGCCCGACCAGATCGGGGTTTGCTAATACGCGGTCGCGGACGGTCGCCGCCGATTGCTTTGATATCAGATTGCCCAAATCGCGGTTCGACAGCGGGTTTTCGATATCCAGCGCATCAAGTTTCGCCAGCAGGGCATCACGCAGAACTGGCGCATACCCAATCGTGGTGACACGTGACATCACAGCCAAATCCCGCACTCCGGATTTATCCAACTTGTCTTCAGGCAGTGCCACCTCAAGCGTGATGAATGTTTGCTGGAACGAACTGAGACCATTGGACACAACCGATGTGAGCAGGATCAACAGCGCGAACATCGCGACAAAAATCGCAGATAGCCCATAAGCCTTGAATCGCGCCTCGGCCGCGTTGCGTTTCTTGGTGCGCGCATCAAGCGTCAGAAGCGAGGTCTTCATTCGTACTGCTCCCGATATTTGCGCACGATGTAAAGCGCAAAGACATTCAAACCCAACGTGATCACAAACAAGGTCAGACCAAGGGCAAAGGCCACCAAGGTTTCGGGGCTGGCGAAATCCGTATCACCGGTCAACTGACTGACAATCTTGACGGTGACAGTCGTCATCGCCTCGAACGGGTTCAGCGATAGCTTTGCCGCCGCACCCGCCCCCAACACCACAATCATCGTTTCACCAATGGCACGTGACGTCGCCAAAAGACCCGCACCAATAATCCCCGGCAATGCGGCCGGGATCACAACCTGCCGGATTGTTTCAGACTTGGTTGCCCCCAACCCAAGCGATCCATCACGCATCGACTGTGGAACGGCATTGATAATATCATCCGACAGCGAGCTGACGAAAGGGATCAACATGATCCCCATCACAAGGCCTGCGGTCATCACAGAAATCGCGCTATCGCCAAACCCCATGGGCTGGGCAAAATAATCGCGCAAACCGGGGCCCACGATAAACAGCGCAAACAACCCGTAAACAATGGTCGGGATACCTGCCAGAACCTCAATCGCTGGCTTTGCAACCGACCGCAGGCGATGCCCGGCATATTCCGACAGGTATATCGCCGCAAAAAGGCCAATAGGCACTGCAAAGCTCAGCGCGATGAAGCTGACATAGAGCGTCCCCCACAGCAGTGGCAGGATGCCCAATTCAGAATCGCCTTGAAAGCGCGGGGTGAATTCCGTGGAAAAGAAGAAACGCCGCCAATCATATTGGCCGAAGAAATTGATCGTCTCGGACAACATCGACAAAACGATGCCGACCGTGGTCATGATCGCGATTGTCGACGCAAAGATCAGCAATCCCATGATCCAGCGTTCCGCAAATGTGCGGGCGCGGGCCTGTTGCTTGATACCGATAAGCGACAGGGCCATTCCGGTCACGGCTAATCCAATGACGACCAGTGTAAAAAACCATGATCCATTACCATCCGTCAGCCGCAGATAGAGCGAGATGAGCAGGATGGCTGCCAGTGGCGGGATCACGGTCGACAAGACCGTATTCAGCGCATGTTGACTGGGAAGCGAGACAAGACCCCGGATATCACCGCCTGCAACCTGCAACGCGCGGGATTTGGCCAGGAAATAGCCTGCGACGGCCAATGCAAGGATCACAAAAAGCAGGGTCGTCAGCGACTGCATGGCAACATCCAGTTATTCAGTAGAACAAGAGGCGCGGCAGCCGCGCCTCTTGCGATATTGTCTGGCTCAGGTGCCCGAACCCATCACCATTTCATTGGCGACCGTGTCCTGAACGTCAATCAGCTCAGGGTCAGACACCAAACCGTACTCAGCCAACGGGCCGTCAGGGCCTGCGATATCGTCAGATACGAAGAACTCGGCGAATTCCTTTACACCGGGGATCACGCCGATATGGGCCGCCTTGATGTAAAAATACAGCGGGCGCGAGACAGGATAATCACCTGATGCAATGCTGTCTGTTGTCGGAACAACGCCCGACATCGGTGCAACTTGCAGCTTGTTTGTGTTGTTCTCATAGAATGACAAACCAAAGACACCGATACCATTCGTATCGGCTTCAATCCGGGCCAGTGTTTCGGTGTAATCACCATCAATATCGACTGACCGACCATCAGTGCGGATAGCCATGCAATTGCCTTCTGCAGTGTCTTCGTCAACACCGGCAGCCAGCATCGCTTCAAAGAAACCGCCTTCTTCACAACCCGCGAGGATCACCTTTTCTTCAAACACTTCGCGTGTGCCGTGCTTGGTACCGGGAATGAATGCCTGGATCTGCTGAGCCGGGAAATCAGGGTTGATCTGGTCCCAGGTCTCAAAGGTGTTGGCGACCAACGCACCGTCGATGAAATGCTCTGCGGCCAGCGCCTTGTACCAATCTTCGGGTGTGAATGCGAAGGCCTCACCGTTGATGTCAGAGGCAAAGACAATGCCGTCATAACCAATGCGTACTTCAATAATGTCTGTCACGTCCGCTGCCGCGCAGGCCTCAACCTCGGAAGGTTTAATGGCGCGTGATGCGTTGGCGATATCAATCGTATTTGCGCCCACACCTTCACAAAACCGCTTCAAACCGGCGGATGATCCACCTGATTCAATAACGGGTGTTGGAAAATCAAAGTTTTCGCCAAATATCTCTGCCACGATCGAGGCATAGGGCAGAACGGTGGACGACCCTGCAACCTGTACGTTGTCACGGGCAAAGGCTGTCGTTGTGGTCAGTGCAATGGCTGCGGTTGTAGCAGTCAGTTTCATGATCGACATCAAATCACTCCTGTCAGTCAAACATCGGTGCCGCGCGAACCGCGTCACCATTGCGGCCCGTTTATTTTTACCGCCCGAACCTTTTGTGACGTTTATGTAAAAGTTTTATGACAGCGACTGCGTGGGCAAAAAGACAGAGACTTCCGTGCCCCGCCCCTCTTCGCTTTCGATCAACAAACGACCGCGATGCCGGTTGACGATGTGTTTGACAATAGCCAATCCTAATCCAGTCCCGCCAACCTCGCGGGACCGATGGTTATCAACCCGGTAAAATCGTTCGGTAAGGCGTGCAATATGATGCGATGGGATGCCCTCGCCTTGATCGGCCACCGTGATCTGCACCCCTTCACCGCGCAGCCGTGCATCGTGTTTGCGCGGCGACAAGGTGACCGTGACGACCTGCCCCTCCGCGCCGTATTTGATGCCGTTTTCAATCAGATTTGTGAAAACCTGCACCAATTGCCCCAAATCTCCGGGCACCATTTCATCAGAACCCGCCAAATCAAGTGAAACAGTCACGCCCGCTGCCTCGGCCTGCGGTTCCAACCCCTTAATGACAGATGACAACAGCCCACCCAGATCAAGATGCTCGCGGGGGCGCACCCGTTCGTCTTCTTCGACACGGCTCAGCGATAACAGATCATCCACCAACCGGGTCATGCGGTTCGCCTCATGCGCCATAATGCCCAGGAAACGATCACGCGCCGCAGGATCATCGCGCGCCGCCCCGCTGAGGGTTTCAATGAAACCCAGCAATGCGGTCAGTGGTGTGCGCAATTCATGGCTGACATTGGCCACAAAATCACGACGCATTTTTCCGGCGTCTTCAGCGGCGGTCTGGTCTTCGAATGATAAAACGATGTCACCATCCGCTTGGGCCACGACAACGCGGTAAGTTGTGTCTCTGGCTCCATCACGACCAACAAAGCGCGTCGTGACGGGAGGCGCACCGTCACGAACAGCAGTGATTGCATCTATGACGCTGGGCTGGCGAAGTGCGGTTATGTAATGCTTGCCGACCAGACCCGCCCCCAGCACACGATCCATCGGCGGGTTGGTCGCACGGACACGTTCATCGGGGCCGATCAAAAGTACCGGCATCGGCAACGCGCCAATGACGGCAGCAATACGTTCGGCAGTCATTTGGCTATCCTCGAATCAGGCACTGTTTTCTCTTTAGTTAAAAATCGAATTACGAACCAAGAAATTTCTTTGATTGCTCCGGAACATTAACCATCAACCAGACGTTTATTAATCAAACGGACGCAGAAATAGAAACACAACCTTAATTGGGGCATGTCATGTCAGGTCAACCACAACGCGGTCAAATCGCAGATTTTCCAGATGCGCTAAAGAACCTGTCCAATAATACTTTGGTTATAGGCGACTTGGCGCGGTGGAAGGCACAAGGACGGGTGCTCGAACCGCTTGAGGGCTTCCAGTTTGTGGACATATCCGACCTGAGTGCAGATTTTGTGAACGAAAGGGAACCTGACATCATTCTGTCGCCATTGGTGGCAGATGATTTCGATGCCGTCGATGTCGCCATCAAATTGATCGAGTTGCGCTTTAAGGGCCGTTACCGGGCGATTGCAGATGATTTACCTGATGCTGAATTGATTCGTAGCGAAGTGCAGGCATTTGCACCGCAGCTGGATTTTGATCTGCTGCTGATGCCGCGTGTGCAGGCCGGGGAATAGATTACAACGCGCGAAGGTCGCGACCAAACCGGGCTGCATTTTGCTGATAATGAATGGCTGACGCTTTGAGCGCTTGCACGGCATTCGCATCAAGCGTGCGCACGATTTTGCCGGGGGAGCCGACAACCAATGATCCGTCTGGAATGACCTTTCCTTCGGTGACCAATGCCCCCGCACCAATCAGACAATTGGTGCCGATCACGGCACCATTCAGGACCGTCGCCCCCATCCCGATCAGGCTGTTTTCACCGATTGTGCAGCCATGCAACATGGCCTTATGCCCAATCGTGCAACCCGCCCCAATGGTCAACGGAAAGCCCATATCGGTATGCAACACACAGTTTTCTTGAATATTGCTACCGTCACCTACGGCAATCTCTTCATTATCACCGCGTAGCACCGCCCCGAACCAGACCGATGACCGCGGTTCCAAACGAACCTTGCCGATAATATGACAACCGGGTGCCACCCAGACATCCGCTGCGACCTGAGGCGAGGTATCACCAAGGGCATATAGGCTCATGTGCGGTCTCCGAATTGCGATTGTAGCGTGCGAACATGATCCACCAGCTGCGGCTGCTGTGAACGGCGTAGACGTTCAGCACTGATAATTGTTTTCAGCCGCGCCTCTGTTTCATCCAGATCATCATTGACCAGCACGTAATCATAACCATCCCAATGGCTGATCTCATCCCAGCTCTTTTGCATCCTCTTTTCAATCACTTCCGGGGCGTCCTGCCCGCGATTCACAAGACGCCGGTGCAATTCAGGTATGGATGGCGGCAGAATGAATATTGACAGGACATGTTCCTGCAATGCGGAATTGCTGATCTGCTGCGCGCCCTGCCAATCGATGTCAAAGAGAACATCACGCCCACCCTCAATCGCATTCTGTACCGGCCCGCGGGGCGACCCATAGTAATTGCCAAAGACCTGCGCGTGTTCCAGCATCTGCCCGTCAGCCACCTGTTCCTGAAAGGCGGGAACCGAGACAAAGAAATAATGCTGGCCGTCCACCTCGCCCTCACGCGGCGCGCGGGTTGTTGCAGACACGGAAAATTGCAGCGTTTGGTCCCAATCGCGCAACCGACCCGCAAGTGTCGACTTACCCGCCCCGGATGGCGATGACAGGATGATCAAAAGACCGCGTCGTGACATCAGACTACTCCACATTCTGAATTTGCTCGCGCATCTGATCGATCACCGCCTTCAGGTCCAACCCGATGGCCGTAAGCGGCGCTGATTGCGCTTTGGCACATAAGGTATTCGCCTCACGGTTAAATTCCTGTGCAAGAAAATCCAGTTTACGCCCCGTTGGTTTCGGTTCCGCAAGCAAATCGCGCGCCGCTTTGACATGGGCGCGCAGCCGGTCAATTTCCTCGGTGATATCAGATTTGACGGCCAAAAGCGCCAATTCCTGCGCAATGCGGCCCTCGTCAACCTCGCTCACATCTTCCAACACGCGACGCAGCGCGCTCGTCAGGTTGGCCTTTACTTGCGGCGCACGGGCAGCCGCGGCCACCGCCGCGGCCTCAATTTGCGTATCAATCTGTTCAAGTTGCTGCGTGATAACCTGCAACAACGCATCCCCCTCCGACGTGCGCATTTCGACAAAATCCGCAATCAGCGGTGCGATATCCGCCGTCAGCGCCGCAGTCAGCGCCGCTGCATCATCATCACCGGTTGCGGCAATCAGCACGCCGCGCTGCGCAAGAACATCCGCCGCCGTGGGTTGCCCAAGCGTCACGCCAATCGCAAAGGCGCGATCCTGCACTGTATCCAACGCCCGCAACACATCATCAAGTTGGGCTTCGTCAATCGCTAGCCCTGCGGCCTGATCTTCGCGCGACAGCTTTAGGTTCACGGTAATGCTGCCGCGCCCCAGCGTTTTTGAAAGTGCGGCGCGCAAAGCCACTTCCACTCCGTCAAGACCATCAGGCACGCGCAGTCGCAAGTCCAGTCCGCGCGCATTCACCCCCCGCATTTCCCAACTCCATGTGGCTGAACCAAGGGTGCCGGTACGGCGAGCGAATGCAGTCATGGATTGGATCATGGGTCAAACCTGTCAATTGTTGCGCCTGCACCTACGGGAAAACCACTATGTGGCGCAAGTCAGCCATTTTTAATTCAAATTAACCCGTTAACACTTTGTTAAGTGAATACTGCGGTAATCTTTGTTAAATTGACTTCAGAAAATGAAATGGATCTGTGACCCGACGGCACAACCCAAGAGAGAATTGAGGTCGAACATGAAGATTGTAGAGGACATGCCCCAACGACGCCGCGCAGATTTGCCAGGTGGTGACAATGCCATCTTGAACAGCCTGGAAAAATACTGGCAGGCCCTGCGTCACGCCCAACGCATTCCCTCGCGCAATGACATCGAGCCAAGCCAGATCGACCACGCCCTGCCCCATGCATTCATTCTGCAACGTGTGGCCCCCGGCATCGCGCGCATGCGGGTTGCGGGCCAGCAGCTGCATGATCTTCTCAAGATGGATGCGCGCGGCATGCCGATCAGTACCTTTTTCGTGCCCGAAGCACGCGACCAGATAGCAGAACTGATCGAAGCGGCCTTTACTGAACCCGCAATTATCAGCGTCCCGTTGACATCGCCGGGCAGCTTGGTGCGCCCCAGCCTGACCGGCACGATGATGATGCTGCCGTTGCGCGATGATAAAGGCGACACCAGCCGCATCCTTGGTGCACTGGTAACCGAGGGTCAGCCCGGATCACGCCCGCGCCGGTTCGAGATCACCAAAGGGGCCGCCATTCGGCATGAAACCCTTGGTCTGCAACTGGCCAGCGTGCAAAGCATTCTGCGTCCCGATCACGAAAAAGGGCCCGACGCAACGCGCCCGGCCCTTCGTTTGATCGTCAATAACGGCTGATTAGCCCGCTTTGGCCTGCTGCATGGTACTGCGGCGGGCCGACAGCTCTTCTGCAACAAGAAACGCCAGTTCGAGCGATTGCGACGCATTGAGGCGTGGATCACAAGCCGTGTGATACCGGCTCGACAAATCCTCATCGGTGACAGCGCGGACACCACCGGTGCATTCGGTCACGTCCTTGCCTGTCATCTCAAAATGCACACCGCCCGGCACGGTACCTTCGGCGTTGTGAATGGCAAAAAACTCTTTGACCTCACGCAGCACACTGTCAAATGGCCGGGTTTTGTAACCAGTTGATGATTTGATCGTATTGCCGTGCATCGCGTCGCAGGTCCAAACGACCTTAGCACCTTCTTCTTCCACGGCACGGATCAGACGGGGCAAATGCTCGCCCACCGATCCCGCTCCAAAGCGCGCAATCAAAGTCAGACGCCCTTCTTCATTATCTGGGTTGAGCGACGCCATCAGCGCCTTCAGATGTCCCGATGTCATGCTTGGCCCACATTTCAGACCAATCGGGTTCTGCACGCCCTTGCAGAATTCCACATGCGCACCCTCCGGCTGGCGTGTCCGATCCCCGATCCAGATCATATGACCAGAGCCGGCCAACCACTTACCAGAGGTTGAATCGAGCCTGCACAACGCCTCTTCATACTCTAGTAACAAAGCTTCATGGCTGGTGTAGAAATCAACCGTTTGCAGTTCATGATTGGTGTCCGTGGTCAGGCCAGCGGCTTCCATAAAATCCAGCGTGTCGCTGATCCGACCAGCCATATCGCTGTATTTTGCGACCTCGTTCGCGTCGGTGAAACCAAGCGTCCATTTATGCACTTCATGCACATTGGCAAAGCCACCGGTCGAAAACGCGCGCAACAGGTTCAGCGTAGCCGCCGCCTGCAAATAGGCCTGCAACATACGTTCGGGATCAGGAATGCGGCTGGCTTCGGTGAAGTCAAAACCATTGATGATATCGCCACGGTAGCTCGGCAACTCCACACCATCGACGGTTTCCGTGGGCGCAGATCGCGGCTTGGCCATCTGGCCCGCCATGCGCCCGACTTTCACCACCGGCACTTTGGCGCCATAGGTCAGCACCATCGCCATTTGCAGCATCACTTTGAACGTGTCGCGAATGCCATCGGCAGCAAACTCTGCAAAGCTTTCGGCGCAATCGCCGCCCTGCAACAGAAACGCCTCGCCCCGACTGACAGCACCCAGTTCGGCCTTCAACCTGCGTGCTTCACCCGCAAAAACCAAGGGCGGATAGCTGGCAAGACGATCCTCAACAGCGCCAAGTGCAGCCGCATCGGTATAGTCAGGCATCTGCACCCGGGGCTTTTTGCGCCAGTCAGATTTTTGCCAGTCAGTCATTGTCTTGCTCCATATCAGATGTTTGATAACCCAGTTAACGCTATCAGATGCAGCCTATACCGCGCTCCACGCGCTGCGCCAATGGCAAATTGGCACGTTTCGGCTATGGCGGACACTGTCACCGGCCAAACGCCCGCATGGCGCAATCGCAAGAGGGAGCCGTTTCCCCCTTGAACGCGGACGCCAAACCTGTTGATGTTTCGCGACCCCATGCATGTCAGGCCAGTTGCAATGTCTATCGAACCCCAAGTCGTTGAAGTCGATCACAGCGGCAAACCGCGACGGTTTGTGTTTGTACTCATGCAGGACTTCACCATGTTATGTTTTGCCAGCGCAGTGGAATGCTTGCGGATTGCCAATCGCACGGCCGACAAGGAACTCTATAGCTGGAAAATCATCGGTGAAGGCGGCGAAGATGCGGTGTGTTCGAACGGCTGCGCCTTCCGGCTTCAGGAAGAACTGACCGAGTTGGACCGCGATGATACAATCATGCTGTGCGGCGGAATTGGCGTTCAAAACGCCACGACCAAACGCATATTGAACTGGCTGCGCCGCGAGGCGCGGCGCGGTGCGACAATCGCCGGGCTTTGCACCGCTGGCTATTCAATGGCCAAGGCCGGGTTGCTGGATGGCAAACGGGCGACCATTCACTGGGAAAATCAGGACAGTTTTGCGGAAGAGTTTGAAGATGTTGAACTTACCAAATCCGTGTTTGTTGTTGACGGAAACCGGATCACCACAGCTGGCGGCACGGCATCCATTGATCTGATGCTGAAAATCATTGCCGATGATCATGGTGAAGATCTTGCCAATGCTGTCGCCGATATCTTGATCTATTCGTCCATCCGCACCGACCAGGACACGCAGCGCCTGTCGATCCCCACGCGGATCGGCGTCCGCCACCCCAAGCTAAGCCGTGTCATCCAGATGATGGAGCAGAATATCGAAGAACCGATCAGCCCCGCCATCCTTGCCCGCGATGTGGGCATGTCCACTCGCCAACTGGAACGTCTGTTTCGGCGTTATTTGTCACGCAGCCCCAAGCGTTATTACATGGAATTGCGCTTGCAAAAGGCGCGCAACCTGTTGATGCAAACCGACATGACGGTGATCAATGTGGCGCTCGCCTGTGGGTTTGCGTCCCCATCGCATTTTTCCAAATGTTACCGGTCGCATTATGACACGACACCCTACCGGGAACGCGGAAGCCACGCGGCACGGTTGTCCGTTTAGGCTGTCATCGCCTCTGAAAACAGAAGGCACTTTATGAACGTTTTGCGATACGAGCGTGCGTTGGGGTCCGACGTTTTGCCGACACAAGGCCGACGCAACGCTGACCACGCAAAACCCGCATTGTTTCCGGTGTCGCGATGAACAGCCAATTCGCCTTCTACGGGCCTATCTAAAGGGCAATTGCCCTTGGGTTCCGACTTTCCTTTTGAAAACCGCCTGCTAATCTGCGCGGCAGGACAAAGACATCCACTAGGGAGACAAAAAATGAAAAAACTCATGATGGCCACAACGGCCATGGCAATGGTCGCTGGCTCTGCCTTCGCTGGCGGTCATGCCGACGAAGTCAAAATCGGCGTGATCCTCGGCTTTACCGGTCCATTGGAATCAATCACCCCAGCCATGGGCGCGGGCGCTGAATTGGCCATGGAAGAGGTATCCGCATCAGGCGCGCTGCTTGGCGGTGCCAAGGTCACGTCTGTGCGTGGCGACAGCACGTGTATCGATGCAGGTGCTGCGACCGCAGCAGCCGAACGTCTGGTCACATCCGACAATGTCAACGCCATCATGGGCGCTGATTGTTCCGGCGTCACCGGTGCGATCCTGCAAAACGTGGCCCGCCCGAACGGCGTTGTCATGGTCTCGCCCTCGGCGACGTCGCCCGGCCTGTCAACAGCCGAGGATGACGGCCTGTTCTTCCGGACCGCCCCATCTGACGCGCGCCAAGGCGTTATCATGACCGAGATCTTGCAAGATCGTGGCGTCAGCGAAGTCGCCTTGACCTATACCAACAATGATTACGGCAAGGGTCTTGCCGATGCGTTCCAGGCATCGTTCGAAGCCGCCGGTGGTACGGTCACAATCTCTGCGGCACATGAAGACGGCAAGGCAGACTATTCCGCTGAAGTCGGCGCATTGGCATCAGCCGGTGGTGAAGTGCTTGTTGTTGCAGGCTACGTTGACCAAGGCGGCTCTGGCGTGATCCGCTCCGCACTCGACAGCGGTGCGTTTGACACGTTCTACGTCCCAGACGGGATGGTTGGTGAAAAGCTGAACGAAAACTTTGGCGCGGAAATGAACGGATCCTTCGGCGCATATCCCGGCACCGATAACGCAGGTGCAGGCCGGTTTGTTGAACTGGCCGAAGCGGCTGGTTTTGATGGAACTGGCGCATTTGCACCAGAATCCTATGATGCGGCTGCGCTGATCATGCTGGCCATGCAAGCTGCTGAGTCTGCTGATTCCGCCGATTTCAAAGACCATGTCTTTGATGTCGCGAACGCACCGGGCATTGAAATCTATCCCGGCGAGCTGAGACTGGCCATGGCATTGATCGCAGCAGGCGTGGACATCGATTATGTGGGTGCATCCGCAGTTGAGCTGATCGGACCCGGCGAATCTGCTGGCAACTATCAGGAAGTTGAATTCGCCGATGGCGTCTATTCAACGATCGGCTACCGTTGATCTAAGCACAACCAACCTGACGGCGCGGGGCATATCCCGCGCCGTTTTGGCAACCAAGACACGCGCAACAGCGTGCGAAGGGAACAGGGAATGATCGTTGTCGAAGAACTGGTAAAAACCTTTGGCGGTTTTCGTGCCGTTGATGGGGCATCCCTGCGCATCGAAGAAGGCACGATAACCGGACTGATTGGTCCGAATGGCGCCGGAAAAACAACACTTTTCAATGTGATCGCAGGCGTTCTTAAACCAACATCAGGGCGCGTGACCATGATGGGTGAAGATATCACCGGCTTGCCCCCGCATGAGTTGTTTCACAAGGGTTTGCTGCGCACCTTCCAGATCGCCCATGAGTTTTCATCCATGACGGTGCGCGAAAACCTGATGATGGTGCCCGGCGGCCAATCTGGCGAGGCATTGTGGAACACGTGGTTCGGACGGCGACGCATCGCGGAGGAAGAACGCGCCTTGCGTGCCAAGGCTGATGAGGTGATTGAATTTTTGACCATCGACCACCTCAAGGAAGAAAAGGCAGGTAACCTCTCCGGCGGGCAGAAAAAGCTGCTGGAACTGGGACGCACCATGATGGTTGACGCGCAGATCGTGTTTCTGGACGAGGTCGGCGCTGGCGTAAACCGTACCCTTTTGAACACGATCGGAGACGCGATTATCCGCCTGAACAAAGAACGGAACTATACATTTGTCGTGATTGAGCATGACATGGACTTTATCGGCCGCCTTTGTGACCCCGTGATCTGTATGGCGGAGGGCCACGTTTTGGCCGAAGGGACCTTGGAGGAAATCAAGGCCAACGAACAGGTGATCGAGGCCTATCTCGGCACCGGACTGAAAAACAAAGACAAGGTAAGTGTGACATGAAATTCCTACTGACCATCATCCTGGGGGCCATTCTTGGCGCCGCAGGCACCCTTTATTGGATTTACGGCAGTTATGCCGACCCGTCAGAACAGGCACTGATGCGCGACACGCTCACCACCTATCTGCCGTTTCTCGCGGAGTACGTTAATCCGTGAGTGAGCCGTTTCTGATCGGTGACGCCATGACCGGTGGTTATGGCAAAGGCCCCGATATTCTACATGGTTGTACGATTGCGGTCGAAAAAGGTGAAATTGCTGTGATCGTTGGCCCCAATGGGGCTGGCAAATCCACCGCGATGAAGGCCGTTTTTGGCATGTTGAACGTCAACAAAGGGGCCGTCCGATTGGATGGCGAAGACATCACCGCCCTGTCACCGCAACAACGCGTGGTGAAGGGCATGGGGTTTGTGCCCCAAACATCGAACATCTTCACGTCGATGACGGTGGAAGAAAACCTTGAGATGGGTGCCTTCATCCGCCGCGATGATTTTCGGGACACGATGGCACAGATTTACGATCTGTTCCCGATCCTGAAAGAAAAGCGCAATCAACCCGCCGGGGAGCTATCCGGCGGGCAACGCCAACAGGTCGCTGTGGGCCGCGCGCTGATGACACAACCAAAAGTACTGATGCTGGACGAACCCACAGCCGGGGTCAGCCCCATCGTGATGGATGAGTTATTCGACCGGATCATCGAGGTCGCCCGCACCGGCATCCCGATCCTGATGGTCGAACAAAACGCCCGCCAAGCGCTTGAAATCGCAGACAAAGGGTATGTTTTGGTGCAAGGCCGGAATGCGCATACGGGGACCGGGAAAGAGTTGTTGGCAGACCAGGAAGTGAGACGGAGTTTCTTGGGGGGATGAGATTTCTTTTTCTACTCGCCATATTGGCAGTTGGTGCACCAACGTCCGCATCCGCGCTGGAGCGAATGCACATTTGTTCCCCGACGACAGAATTTGCGGAAATTGAGGGAACCGAAATCGAACTAGCGACGGCGGGACCTTTTATCCTAAGGAATGCAACCGACCTTAAACAATTGGTCGTAAGCAACGAGCCTCTATATGTCAGTCATTTGAGTATTGGAGAGGTAAGAAACCTACCGGTACTGATAAAGCTACAGGATCGCAGGTCTGTGAGGGGGGACCTTGTCGAACTTGTTGCAATGTATGACCGACAGAGCCGCAGTTTCGAAGAAATATCCGATTTAAGCGTTCAGAACCTGTTGTCTATAAAATTCCTTTGCACCTTTCTTATAAACGAGTTGTACTAAGATGGACTTCCTCAACGCGCTCGTCGCCTTCGCGAACTTTGTCTTCGTCCCCGGCCTCGCCTATGGTGCCCAACTCGCCATTGGTGCCCTTGGCGTCACGATGATCTACGGTATCCTGCGCTTTTCCAACTTTGCCCATGGCGACACCATGGCCTTTGGCACCGCCATGACCATCAAATTCACCGGCCTTTTGCTAGCCGCAGGGATCACCTTTGGCCCCCTGCCCACCGCCCTGCTCGCCCTACCCGCCGGGATTGCGGCAACCTGCCTGCTGGTGCTGTTCATCGACTGGCTGGTCTATCAATTCTACCGCGATCAAAAGGCGTCGCCGGTCATACTCGTGATCGTCTCAATGGGTGTGATGTTTGTCATGAACGGTGTGGTGCGCTTTGTCATCGGGGTACGTGATATCCGTTTTGCCGATGGAGAGCGTTTCCTCATCACAGCCCGCGAATTCAAGGAAATGACCGGACTGAACGAAGGCCTGGCGATAAAAACCACCCAAGCCATCACCGTCGTTGTCGCCTTCGTGGTCATGGCCCTGCTCTTTTGGTTCCTGAACAAGACACGCACCGGGAAATCCATGCGCGCGTTCTCTGATAATGAAGACCTCGCCCTGCTCTCTGGCATCAACCCCGACTGGGTGGTCAAGGTCACGTGGATGATCGTTGCAGCACTGGCCACAACGGCGGGCGTGCTTTACGGCCTTGATAAGTCTTTCAAGGCGTTCACTTATTTCCAGCTGCTTCTGCCGATCTTTGCCGCAGCGATCGTGGGCGGGCTTGGCAGTCCGCTCGGTGCCATCGCTGGTGGCTTCGTTATCGCGTTTAGCGAAGTCACGATCACTTATGCCTGGAAAAAGGTGCTGGTCTATCTGATGCCTGAAAGCCTTGAACCCGACGGGTTGGTCCAGCTTTTGTCCACCGATTATAAATTCGCCGTCAGCTTCGCCATCCTGATTATCGTGCTGCTGTTCAAACCGACCGGCCTGTTCAAGGGGCAATCAGTATGAACCCTGCCATTAAGAACCCGCTTCTGTTCGCTCTCGTCGCTGTTCTGATTATTGGAACGGGTGTGATGCAAGGCTGGAACTCTGCCCTGCTGATCCTGAACATGGGGCTGATTTCGGCGATCATGGCGCTTGGCGTAAACCTGCAATGGGGCTTTGCCGGACTATTTAACATCGGTGTCATGGGCTTTGTGGCCTTGGGCGGTCTCGCGACAGTGCTTATCTCAATGCCACCAGTCACAGAGGCGTGGTCGGCCGGTGGTATTCAGATCATTCTGGGCCTTATCGCCGGGGCTGCAACCATCACCGCAGCCGTTTTCGCCCAACGTCGTTTTCAAGGCCGCAAGCGCACCTTCATCACGTTGGGTGTGTTGATCATCGGGTTTTTTGTATATCGTGCAGTCTTTGACGCAGGTGTCATTGCGGTTGAGGCTGTTAACCCGGCCGTCAGTGGATATTTGGGCGGGCTTGGCTTGCCAGTATTACTCGCATGGCCCGTTGGCGGCTTGCTGGCCGCTGGCGCCGCATGGATCATCGGGAAAACGGCACTTGGCCTGCGATCAGATTATCTGGCCATTGCGACATTGGGCATCGCAGAAATCATCATCGCGATCATGAAAAACGAAGACTGGCTGGGGCGCGGTGTGAAAAACGTGATCGGCCTGCCCCGCCCGGTGCCTTACGAAATTGACCTACAACAAGACCCCGGCTTTGTTGAACGGGCCATCAGCCTCGGCCTTGATCCGGTGACGGCATCGACCCTTTACACGAAAATCGGCTATGCGCTGTTGTTTACTGTCGTGCTGCTTGTTCTGCTCTGGCTGGCACAAAAGGCGCTCAATAGCCCGTGGGGCCGCATGATGCGCGCCATCCGCGATAACGAGGTTGCGGCTGAAGCGATGGGCAAGGACGTCACCGCCCGGCATCTGCAAATCTTCATCCTTGGCTCTGCGATCTGCGGGATCGCGGGCGCGATGATGACCACGCTTGATGGGCAATTGACGCCGGGCACCTATCAGCCGCTGCGTTTTACCTTCCTTGTCTGGGTCATGGTGATTGTCGGTGGGTCGGGTAACAACTTTGGAGCGGTTCTGGGTGGCATGCTGATCTGGTTCTTGTGGGTACAGGTGGAACCGCTCGGCCTGTGGCTGATGAATATCCTTGCCAGCGGCCTTGATGAAGCCAGTCCACTGCGGGGGCAACTGATCGAAAGTGCCGCACATATGCGACTTTTGACGATGGGTGTCATCCTGCTGCTGGTCCTGCGGTTCAGCCCGCGCGGCCTGATCCCAGAACGTTAGCTTGTTCCCAACCGCCGCCTTGGTAAAACGGGGTAAACGTAAAGACCCGAGGGTTTCATGGCACTGATATTTCGCTGGCTGGTCAGGCTGGCATCCGCGCTTATCTTTTTGACGGTCGCCGCATTGGTGCTCGCTTATTACTTCGCCTCGCGGTCCCTGCCCGATTACAACGCCCAAAGCACGGTTGAAGGGATCAGCGCCCCAGTGGAAATCGTGCGCGATAACGCAAATGTACCCCATATATTTGGCGAAACAGATGCAGATGTTTACTTTGCCCTCGGCTATGCCCATGCGCAGGACCGCCTGTGGCAAATGACCATGCTGCGGCGCACCGCACAGGGACGCCTGTCTGAATTGTTCGGAGAGCGCACGCTTGGTATTGATGAGGTGCTGCGCCGTTTCGACATCTACACGCTATCTGTTTCATCAGTGGCCGCACAGGATGATCAGACAAAAACGGCCCTGACGGCGTATTCCTCCGGTGTGAATGCGTGGTTGGCCGAGGTGAACGCGGGTGCACGCGGACGCGGTGCGCCAGAAATGTGGTTGTTCAACCATCCGATCGCCCCATGGCAACCCGCTGACTCACTGGCGATTTTGAAACTGATGGCGCTGCAATTGTCATCCCATCTGGAAAATGAGGTCCTGCGTGCACGCACGTCATTGATCATCGACAATGATCGCCTGCACGACATCATGCCCGATGATCCAACTGATGGTATCGCAGCCCTCCCCGAATACGCCAGCCTCGTGCCCGGCGTGCCCAGCTATACAGCAAACATGCGGCTGCCCTATGATCCGCTATCGCCCATCAAACCGCCCGAATTGGCCGGTGCATCCAACGCATGGGCCGCGAATGCCGCACGGTCGGCGACCGGGGCGACCCTTCTGGCCAACGATCCACATCTGGGGCTGACAGCACCCACGGTCTGGTATCTGGCCCGGCTCGAACTCTCATCCGGTGGCGTTATTGGGGGCACGATTCCCGGTATGCCTGTTATCCTCAGCGGGCGTAGCGCCGATCTGGGCTGGGGTGTCACAACCGCCTATGTCGATGATCAGGATATCGCCATTGAAGAGATAAACCCCGATAATCCAGATGAATATCGCAGCCCCGATGGCTGGGTGCCGTTTCGCAAGCGCGACAGCATCATCACCGTCAAAGACGCGCCCGCTGTTACCCTGCGGCTGCGCTGGACGGCAAATGGCCCCGTTATGCCAAGAGACCAGTTCGATCTTGGCACCATTACCCCACCCGGCCATGTCGCCGCCATCGCATGGAGCGCGCTGTCCGACCGCGATCCTTCCATGTCGGCTGCCATGGCGATCATGCAGGCGCGCACAGTGAATGCGGCCATTGCCGCCGGTGAAAACTACATCGCACCCGCTCAGAACATGACACTTGCGGACCGTAACCGCGTGGCGATGAAAACCGTCGGTGCACTGCCCGCCCGTGACCCCCGCCACCAAAGCCAAGGACGCTATCCATCCTTCGGTTATCTGCAAGAAAACCGCTGGCAAGGCCGTTTTCCCTACAGCGAAAACCCCGAATTCGTGAACCCAGTTGGCGGCATTATCGGCAATACAAACAACAAAACCATCGACCGCCCCTTTCCGTTACATGTCTCGCACCATTGGGGCGATACCCAGCGGATCAACCGCTGGCGGCGTCTGATGCAGGCGCGCGGCGTGCATACGCGCGACAGCTTCATCGAGGCACAGCTCGACACGGTCAGCTTCACGGCGCGCGCGCTGCTGACGCTGATGGGTGCTGATCTTTGGCACACAGGCGATGCAGCCCCCGCTGGGACATCCGAACGCAAACGCCAAGTTGCCCTTGATCTGCTGTCGGCTTGGAATGGTGAGATGAACGAGCACCTGCCCGAACCCCTGATCTATGCGGTCTGGGTGCGCATGTTCCACGAACGTCTGATCCGCGATGAATTGGGGCCACTCGCCCCGGAATTCACCCATGCCAATCCGCTTTTCATCGAACGGGTTTTCCGAGATGTGGATGGGGCTGCCGTCTGGTGCGATGTCATCCAATCCGCCCCGGTTGAGACATGCACGGACATTGCCCGGCAATCGCTGGACGCTGCGATCTTGTGGATCAACGAAAACCATGGTGAGGACATCGCCGCCGTACGTTGGGGCGATGCCCATCAGGCCACACATGATCATCCGGTTTTGGGCAGCACCCCCTTGCTCAATTGGGTGGTGAACATCCGGCAATCGACCAGTGGTGGCGATCATACGCTGCAACGTGGCAAGACATCCGGCACGGGCGCAACCCCGTTCCAGAACGTACACGCCGCTGGCTATCGGGGCGTCTATGATTTCGCCGATCCTGACAGCTCCGTTTTCGTCACCGCGACCGGGCAATCGGGCCACCCGTTGTCACGCTACTATGACAATCTGGGGGAACTTTGGCGGCGTGGTGAATACATCCCGATGTCGCTGGACCCCGATCTGGCGCGCGCCGCGGCAGTGGGGGTCACAACGCTAACACCCGCAGCGGACTAAAGGTCAAAGCCGTGCAAAGCGTTCCTTTTGCAGCGCCGTCCAGAACACCGTCATTTCATGCCCATCATCCGTCTGCACGTCCGCAGTCACGACGCCCGCATCAAATAACCACGCCCGCTTGCGGCCGTCTGCAAAGCGCAGTGAAACAACCTCTTCACTGCGCGGATCCTTGAGCTTTTCTGGCACCGCCGCCAGCAAAGCATCCATCCCTTCGCCTGTCAGTGCGGATACGGCAAAGACGTCCTCCGTCCGGGCGGCCAATGTCAATGTCGCGTCACGATCCGCATCATCCAGCAAATCAACCTTGTTCCAAACCTCGATCAATGGCGCGCCCTCAGCCACGCCCAGACTTTGCAGGATCGCGGTCACATCTGCGGCCTGTTCTTCGGTTTGGGCATGGCTGATGTCGCGGACGTGCACGATCAAATCAGCCTCCAACACCTCCTCCAGCGTGGCCCGGAACGCAGCCACCAGTTCGGTCGGCAAATCACTGATGAAACCAACCGTATCCGACATGATCACCTCGTCCCCGGTGGGCAATGTGATCTTGCGCATTGTAGGGTCGAGGGTGGCAAACAGCATGTCCTTGGCAAAGACATCTGCGCCGGTCAGGCGATTGAATAAGGTCGATTTGCCCGCGTTGGTGTACCCAACCAATGCGACAATCGGGAACGGCACCTTGGCCCGCGACGCCCGGTGCAAGACACGTGTTTTGACCACCTTGGCCAGTTGCCTGCGCAGGCGCCCCAACTGCTCATCAATGGCGCGACGGTCGGCCTCAATCTGGGTTTCACCGGGACCACCAACAAACCCCAATCCGCCACGCTGACGTTCCAAGTGGGTCCAGGCGCGCACCAAACGGGTCCGTTGATATGACAGGGCTGCCATTTCGACCTGCAACACGCCTTCCGATGTGCGGGCGCGGTCACTGAAGATTTCAAGGATCAAACCGGTGCGATCAAGCAGCTTGACGCCCCAGGCCTTTTCCAGATTGCGCTGCTGCACCGGGCTGACAGGACCGTCGATCAGCACCAACTCAATCTCGGCCTGCTTCAATACTGTTTTGATCTCTTCTATCTTGCCTTTGCCGAACAGCATACCGGGATGCAGACGAGGCAAACGCACCACATCAGAACCGATCACCTCGAGATCGGGTAAAGCCGCGGCCAATGCAACGGCCTCTTGCAGTTTGGGTTCAGCGGCACGGCGATGCTGATCTGTCTTCAGATCTGGGTGCAGCACCCAGGCCCGGGTAATGGGCCTGTCATGTTCAAGCAACGCTACTCTTCACCTTCATAAAGGCTGATGGGTTGCGCTGGCATGATGGTCGAAATCGCGCTTTTATACACAAGCTGAGATTGCCCATCGCGGCGCAAAAGCACGCAAAAGCTGTCAAACCAGGTAATAACACCCTGCAACTTCACACCGTTCACCAGAAAAATCGTCACGGGCACCTTCGTCTTGCGAACGTGATTTAGAAATGCATCTTGCAGATTGGCCTTGTCGGCAGCCATGGCGAACCCCTTTTTTTGTTCTTGCG
This sequence comes from uncultured Paracoccaceae bacterium, assembly GCA_947489445.1. GTDB lineage: Bacteria > Pseudomonadota > Alphaproteobacteria > Rhodobacterales > Rhodobacteraceae > Yoonia. The sequence continues at coordinate 82,510 of CANLDN010000008.1, read as the reverse complement.
GCCGCGCACGGGCCCCCCTCGTTCTGATACCAGTATGTCGCGGCCTTGCACGACTTTCCACCCCAAAAAGTAACGCTTTCCCGTGGCTTAGCGTTGCCAGATTTCAGGATTGAAAAGCGCGATAATAGCTAGTGTTTCTAGACGTCCCAGCACCATCGCGAGCGCCAGAACAGCTTTGGCCGCGTCCGGAATACCTGAATAGGCGATCGGTGTCTCAGCCGCGACGGCCGCCAGTGGCCCCGTTGTGGATAAGGCCGAAACCGCCAGCACCATTGATGTTTCAAATTGGACACCTGTCAGGGACAGCATCAGCATGACGGCTGCGATACTCAGCGCAAATAGCATGAAGAATATCCACGATATATAGGCACCCTGCTTGCGAATACGCCGCGCCTCACGACCACCGCCGCCAATGGATGATGGATGCAAAAGCCGTTCCTGTTCCCGTTCACCGTGGCGATAAAGCGCATAGATGCGCAACAGCTTCACACCACCCGCCGTGGTCGCAACACCGCCGCCAATCAACGCCAGCCCAATCAGAAATAGCCCGGGCGTCTGCAACCCCGACCAATCCGTCGCACCATCCCAGTAATGCGATTCAAAGCCTGTCGTGGTCAGAAAAGACGTGACCGTAAAAAGCGCGCCCCAAAGGGCTGCACCAACATCAATCAGTTGTGACGCCTCCTCGCTTTCGGTTGCGCCAATGAAATGCCTTAGAAACAACAGGCCGGTTACAGAAACAATCAGAAACAAGGCCGTCAAGAATTCCGGATCACGGCGCAGCCCGCTATTGCCCTCGCCGATCAGTCCACGACTGAAGGTCAAGCGCGACAGTGCGAAAACAAAAAAGCAAAAAATCATCACCTCCCCCCAGAAACGGGAGGCCGCGAAGTACAGCCCGCCAATTGGTGAAATGCCTGATGTCGATAATGTCGACATTGCGTGACACAGGGCGATATAGGGAAACTCTCCCGCGATCACGAGCCCAATCCACAACAAAAACGTCAGCCCAATGTAGATCGGGGTCAATGACAAGGTATAGCGGACGAGACGTTCGGAGGGATCGGCAATCTTGGCGATCTGCGTGAACGACTTCACCGGCCCTTTGCCAACACTTGCTGTCGCCCGCACCTCGAACCCGCCAAGGTTCATCGGTGCAAAAATCGATACCGCGGTCACCCAGACAAGCAAACCACCCAACCAACCCACCAGCGCGCGCCAAAGGTGAAGTGAGGGGGTCAAACGGCCAGCGGTGTCATACACCGTGGCACCGGTCGTGGTGAAACTCGACACCATCTCAAACCACGCATTCATGTACGTTGTGTTTCCGACTGCTTCGTAAAACGGCACTGCAAACATAAGCGGCAGCAAGGTGAACGCCGCCAAAAGCGCCAGTAGTTGACTGCGCGCCACGCTTTGCGGTGCGTAGCCAGCAGTCGCTAGGCCAATCAACAATGTCAGCGTTGAAAACAGAATGAACCCGTAAAAGAACACCCGCATCGTGGTGAAGTCTTCCATAACCACTGCATGCGCTGCAGGAACGATCATCGCGATCGCACCCAAGCCCATCAACACCACAAAAAACGGCAGGCGCGTGATCCAATTCATCAGAAAAAGTCGATCGAAACCTGCAAGAGCCGCTCGACCTCGGGCACGTCATCAGCCATCGCGAAAATGGCAATCACATCGCCTTCATCAATCCGCATCTCACCGGTTGGTTTCATCAGCTTACCCTGCTTCATCACCCCACCGATCAATGTGCCTTCGGGAAAAGATACCTCTTTGATCTTCTGCCCCGCAATCGGCGACGTCCCAAGCACCTGCGCCTCGATCACCTCAGCCTCGGCGTCACCGATAGAATAAACACCACGCACCCGACCATGACGGATATGCCGCAGGATCGAACTGACCGTCGTTGCACGCGGGTTGATATATGCGTCAATATCAAGCGGCCCCATCAATGGAACCAGCGTCGGATCATTGATCAGACAAATCGCCATTGGACATCCCATTTCCTTGGCCCGTACAGAGGCCAGCAAATTGGTCTTGTCATCATCCGTGACAGCCAGCACAGCATCAGCCGTCGCGATATTCGCCTCATCCAGCAGCGCGCTGTCCAACCCGTCGCCATGCAACACAATCGTGCGGTCCAGCGCATCAGCTGCGCGTTCGGCGCATTCACGGCGCTTTTCAACAATTTTCACACGCACCCGTTCGGTCCGTGCCTCCAATGCCTGAGCCACGCCAAGGCCAACATTCCCGCCGCCAATAATAACAATACGTTCCTGTTTTGATTGCGTTTTTCCGAATATCTCCAAGGTGCGAGTCAAATCTTCTGTATCGGTGAAAAGGTAACAATCATCGCCTGCAAAAATCTGATCACCGGCTGATGGTACAAACAGCACACCATCGCGGCGGATGCCCACGACAATGGCGCGCAAGGTCGAAAAGAGGTCGGTCAATTGCCGCAGCGGAGTATTGATAACCGGGCAGTCTTCATCAATCGTGATGCCCAAAAGTTGCGCGCGCCCTTCCAAAAAGCTTTCTGTATCAAACGCTGCCGGTGCCGCCAGACGCTGCAATGCGGCTTCTGCCACTTCTTTTTCCGGCGAAATCACCACATCAATCGGCAGGTGATCCCGGCGATAAAGGTCCGAATAAATCGCATCCAGATAGCTTTGTGCCCGTAATCGCGCGATCTTGCGCTGGATGGCGAAAACCGAATGCGCCACCTGACAGGTGACCATATTCACCTCGTCCGAATGCGTGGCCGCAATGATCATATCGGCATCACGTGCACCTGCCCGGTCCAGAATATCGGGGTAACTGGCAAAACCTGCGATCCCCTGAACATCCAGCGTATCAGTGGCGCGGCGCACCAGTTCGGGGTTGTTATCAACGACCGTGACATCGTTGTTTTCGCCCGACAAATGGCGGGCGATCTGCCAGCCAACTTGCCCCGCGCCACAAATGATGACTTTCATTATGCGTCGCCTTCAACATAGGCGACACGACCGCCCGCCTTGTTGGTCGTGACCACGCCCAGCGATTTCAGCTTACGGTGCAAGGCAGAGCGTTCCATGCCGACAAAAGACGCGGTGCGGCTGATATTGCCCCCAAACCGGTTGATCTGGGTCAGTAGATATTCCCGCTCAAAAAGCTCTCGCGCCTCGCGAAGAGGCAGAGTAGCGAGCCCACCGGCCAGAACAATGCGTCCTTCTTCGCCACTTGCTTCGTCCGAGGCGGGCAGTTCCTTTGCGCTGATATCGCCAGTGTTTTCACCAAGGATCAGAACACGTTCCACAACGTTCTTGAGCTGACGTACATTCCCCGGCCATAGCATTGTCTGCAATAACGCGCGGGCATCATCAGCCAGATTGCGCAAGGGCAAGCCCTGCGCCTTGTTGAAGACTTCAATGAAGTGTTCCGCCAACAACGGGATATCCTCGCGGCGTTCTTCCAGCGACGGAACTGGAATGGGAACAACATTCAACCTGTGATAAAGTTCTTCACGGAACGTGCCCGCCTCAATCGCCGCAGGCAGATCGCGATTTGTGCTCGAAATCACCCTTAGATCGACCTGCACCTTGTCGGTACCACCGACCCGCTGAAACCGTTGATCAACAAGCACCCGTAAGATCTTTGATTGCGTGCCAATAGGCATATCGGCCACTTCATCAAAGTAAATGACCCCGCCATTGGCTTCTTCCAACAGGCCCGGTTCAATACCACGGCCGCTGTCTTCGCGACCGAACAACACCTCTTCCATACGTTCCGGCGCAATCGAGGCCGAGTTCACCGTCACGAATGGCGATGATGCCCGATTTGAGTTGGTATGAATATAACGGGCGGCAACTTCTTTACCGGCGCCCGCGGGTCCGGTCAGCATCACACGACCATTGGATTTGGTCACCTTGTCCAATTGCGATTTCAACATTCGGAACGCTGCACTATCGCCCAACATATCGGCGCTGGCGACATCTCCGCGTCTCAGCTCAAGGTTCTCGCGGCGCAAGCGCGATGTTTCCATTGCCCGCCGGATCACCACCATCAGCTGATCGATATTGAACGGCTTTTCAATAAAGTCGTAGGCGCCCTGTTTGATCGCAGCGACCGCAATTTCGATATTGCCGTGCCCAGAGATGATCACGATCGGAATGTCGGGGTGATCACGCTTGACGGCCTTGAGTATATCGATCCCGTCCATGCTGCTGTCTTTGAGCCAAATATCCAAGATCATCAGCGCAGGCGGCTCGGCTGCTATCTGCGCCATACATTCATCCGATGTCCCCGCAAGGCGGGTCGTAAACCCTTCATCTTGCAGGATTTCTGAAATCAGCTCTCGGATATCACGTTCGTCATCAGTGATTAGAATATCGCCCATCATCTCGTCCTCATGCTGGTATTTTTGTTGCCTGTGTATGCGCGCGCATCACTGGAAGTTCGATTATGGCACAAGCCCCGGCATGGTCTTGCCCTTCGAAAATTTCGGCATCGGTCAGCGTTAACGTGCCGCTATGTTCTTCGATGATCTTTTTGACAATGGGCAGCCCCAGGCCCGTTCCCTTGTCACGTGTCGTCACATAAGGTTCAAACAGACGGGCGCGATCCTCTGGCAGACCGATCCCGTTGTCCTGAATGACAATTGACACAACACCATCCTCGCGGCGCATCGCCACCTTGATTTGCGGCACATAACCGTCGCCGCCCCGCTTATCGATATAAGTCTCGGTCGCCTCGCCCGCGTTCTTTATCAGATTGGTCAATGCCTGGCTGATCATTGTGCCATCCAACTCTGCCAATACAGCCTCAACCGGCAGGTCGGCCCGAATTTTGACATCGGGTTGCCCTGCCTTTTGCAAAGCGACGGCATCGCCGACCAATTTGGTCAAGTCGCTCACTTTCAGCTGTGGCTCTGGCATGCGCGCAAATTTGGAAAACTCATCAACAATGCGACGCAAGTCATTGGTTTGACGTACAATCACATCAGTCATTTGATCCAGTTTATCGGACTCGTGACCCACCTGCCCGCTGAATTTGCGCTTGATACGCTCTGCCGACAATTGGATTGGTGTCAGTGGGTTCTTGATCTCATGCGCGATCCGACGGGCCACATCCCCCCAGGCCGCCATCCGCTGCGCGCTGACCAGATCAGTCACGTCATCAAAGGCCACTACGTAACCCTCCAACGCACCATCAGCGTTGCGGCGGGGTGACATACGGACCAACAGGCTTTCTTGCTGACCTTTGCGGATCAGGTTGACCTGTTCCTGCACGCTGTCGCTATCGGCGCTGCGTACCTGCTCAAACAACGCAGCAAATTCCGGAATGGCTACGGACAGTGCGCTATCCGCCTGATCCTGACCCACCGATAGCAACCTGCGGGCCGACGGGTTCACAAATGTCACCCGCCCCGCCTCATCCAAGCCGACCACACCAGAGGTCACCGAACTCAACACGGAATCAAACAAGCGCCGCCGACGTTCCGTCAGGCGGTTCGTCTCCAGCAATTCATCACGCTGCCCTTTCAGGCGCCCCGTCATCTGATTGAAATAATGGCCCAACTGCGCGATCTCATCATCGCCATCATCTTCAATCACGCGGACATCCAGATCGCCCGAACCCACCCGCTGGGACGCAGAAACCAGCCGCCCCACCGGCCGCGACAGGCGTTCGGCAAACCACAACCCGCCCCAGATCGCACCCAGGATCAGGACGACCGCAAATCCAAGGTACAAAAGGCCGAATTGAAACAGCAATCCACCACGCTCGTTGGCCAGTTGTTCATACTGTTCAACGGTTTCGGTGGTATCATCGAGCAAAGACAACACATTGCCGTCGACCAAGCGGGTGACATAAAGATAACGATCGCGGAAGGCCGGTAACGGGATCAAGGCCCGAAACTCATTGTTTTCAAGGTCTTCGACGATCACAAGACCCTTGTCATCAGCTTCAACAAAAGCTGCAGCATCAGGGCGCTCATACCCAAATTCGTATGATCGCGCACCACGTGCTGCGATATTGCCAAGCCCATCAATCACGAAGGCTTCGCTCAGACCGCGCTCAATCTGCGCTTGCACTTCACCAAGTGCCCAGCGTACTTCGCCATCATCCATGAACAAATTTGCCCGCCGTTCGCGGTTCAGATACGCGGCCAGGGCCCGACCATCACGGGTCAATTCACGGCGGTGTTCTTCTTCATAGGCTTTTGCTGTTGTCAGTGATGTTCGCAGCACGTTCCCGACCGGCTCCGAAAACAAACCATCCAACCCAAGTGAGATCAGAAGAACCGAAAACACCGCGACAAGCACTGTAGGGATCAGCGCTGACAGCGCAAAAACGCCCGTCAACCGCAGGTGCAACCGTGATCCCGCCGATTTCGCACGCCGTGCGGCCACCATCCGGGCGACCTGCCGCATGACAAGCGCCATAACAATCAGCACGTAAATCAGATCGGCCAGCAATACGACGCGCAACAAGGGCGACGCGGCACCTTGGCTGAATGGCCCAATAATTAGATATGTGGCGGCAGCCAAAAGCGGGCCAAGCAGCACCAGCCCGATCGTGAACGCATTCTGAATGCTACGCTGGCGTTGCCAACGGCTCAGACGTGTCAGATTTAATCCCAAAAGGGTACGCCGCACGCGCAAAGCCCTGTCATTGAGGTGGGGCAAGCCCCACGGTACCGCCAAAATCTGTGGTCTTTCCGATACGCTGACGCAACGGTGCCACGGTTATGTTGCGGTTTTACATCAACTTACGGCGGCGTGTCACGCGGATATCGAGGTCAGTGATTTTCTTGCGCAATGTATTGCGGTTTATCCCCAATAAATCAGCGCATTTTGCCTGATTTCCACCTGTTGCATCCAATGCAATCTCGATCAGCGGGGCCTCTACCTCTTTCAGGATTCGGTTATAAAGGCCGGGGGGCGGCAAAACACCACCATGCAGGTCAAAATATCGACGCAAATGCTTGCCCACGCTGGCTGACAATTTTTCACCTTCCCCACCTGATCGCAACGGCTCAATCGCCGGCTGGTTGCCCAGAACCATTTCAACTTCAGCCCGTGCAATCTCATCCTCTGCAGCGGTGAACACCAACCGGCGCACAGCATTTTCCAGTTGGCGCACATTTCCGGGCCAACTATACGCACGGACCAGATCCAGTGCAGCATCGCCAAACCGGCGGACGGGAGCGCCATCCCGTTCCGCGCGTGCCAGAAAATGCTCAGCCAATAGGGGAATGTCATCAACCCGTTCGCGCAATGACGGGACATCAACGGTTACACCGCCAAGTCGGTAAAACAGGTCTTCGCGAAAGCTGCCGTCTTCCATCCGCGCCATCAGATCAGATTGCGAGGTCGCCATGATCCGCGGTGCATTATCGCCCAGACTGTCCAGCATCCGGACAATGCGGCCCTGTGCTTCGTCCGTCAGGTCGCTGACCTCATCAAACAGGATTGATCCACCTTTTGCGCGGCTCAACACGGTCGACGGGCCATCCATCCCCTCAAGATCGTTCGCTGACACCACCACGAAGGGCAGGCTGCGCCGATCAGAAAAATCATGCACAGCGCGGGCAATCAACGACTTACCCGTCCCACTCTCGCCAGTAATCAACACGGGCAACTGCGTGTTCATCACCCGTGCCACAAGACGATAAAGCGCTTGCATCACAGCCGTGCGACCAACCAACGGCAAATCGCCCCCCTGCTCCGTCGATGCAACGTCGGGGCTGCGAGTTGTTGGCGCCCGGCGTTTCACCTCTAACGCGCGGGCCGCCCGTTTCATCAGGTCCGGCAGATCAAAGGGCTTGGGCAGATAGTCATACGCATCCGCCTCTGCCGCCTGAATGGCGGTCATGATGGTGTTCTGCGCTGAAATCACAATGACAGGCAAACCCGGGCGCGCCTCAGAAATCTGTGGGAGTTGATCCAAGCCATTCCCGTCCGGCATCACCACATCAGAGATCACAAGGTCGCCCTTCCCCTCATCGACCCACCGCATCAGGGTGACAAGTGACGATGTTGCATGCACCTTGCATCCGGCGCGTGTCAGCGCCTGGGTCAAAACCGTCCGGATTGTCCGGTCATCATCAGCAACTAGAACGGTTCCGTCCATCAGTCTTCTCCTGTTTGGGTGTCTTTGGGTGCGATCGGCAGTGAAATACGAAACACGGTTCGTCCCGGTACGCTATCAACAGAAATCCATCCGCCTGCGTCCCCGATTAATTTTGAAACCAGCGCAAGACCAAGCCCAGTGCCATTCTCTTTACCAGAAACGAACGGCTCAAACACATCATCGGCAATCTCGGGCGGCAACCCGGGGCCATCGTCAATAATTTCAACCTGCAACGGAAGGCGGGCTTGCGTGCCATCGGACCGGCGCACCCGCAAAGACGTTTCATAAAAGGTATGCAACCGGACCGCGCCACCGTCTTTATTTGCCTCCGACGCATTCTTGAGCAGGTTCAAAAACACCTGCAAAAGCTGGTCCGCATCGGCCATCGTGCGTGGCAGCGATGGGTCGTATTCTTCGATAAACAGCATATGCGCGCCGAAACCCACAGCGGCAGACTGGCGCGCGCGATCCAACACATCATGAATATTAACTGGTTTCAGCACGGGTGGGCGCAAATTGCCAAACTGTTCCACCTGCTCCAGCAGCTTCACAATCCGGCGGCTTTCCTCAACGATCAGGTCCGTCATTTCCTGATCTTCGGGTGATAACCCCATCGACAATAGCTGTGCGGCACCTGTTATGCCCGCAAGCGGATTCTTGATTTCATGGGCCAGCATCTCGGCCATGCCAATTGCGGACTTTGCCGCCTTCTCGGACGAATGATGTTGATTGATCCGGCTCGCAATCTCGCGCGGGCTGATCATGACGATCATCGTTTCGTCAGTCCCTTGTAGGGGGGCAAACTGCAGATTACACAGCATCGGCGCACGTTCACCACTGCCGACATCTACATCATTCACAAATAGCGAGGTGCGGTTTTTGCGGGCCCGCGCAAATGGCGCCTCAAGCGGCGCATCAATCATCACCTGCTCCCACAGCTTCTGCCCGGTCAGCGCCTTGGCTGACATGTTCAAAAAGCTCTCTGCCGCCGGATTGCTCGAGATGATGATATCGTCGGCGTCCAGCATCAAAGCCGGGACAGGCAGCGATGACCAAAGGGCGGTATCAACAATCACGCGGCCACCTGCAGCGTCAGCGCCTCTGGCAAATCCCGCAGCACATGGTGCGGGCTGACATGCGTCAGGATTGCCTTACGCAATACGGGCGGCGTATCGGCGTCATCCATATACCAGCCCAAATGCTTGCGCGCGACTTTGCGACCCAGTTCCTGGCCATAGAACGACAACATCGCCTCGTAGTGCCTGCACACCATTTCGATCAGTTCATGGCCCTGCGGCACCGAAGGGGCTTTTGTTCCATGCAAATCAGCGGCCACTTGCGCCAACAGCCAAGGTCTGCCCTGCGCGCCCCGTCCAATCATCACGCCGTCTGCTGCTGACAAACGTAACGCGGTGCGGGCCGTTGGCGCATCCACGATGTCACCATTCGCAATGACCGGGATACTGACGGCATCCTTCACGGCCCGGATCGCCGCCCAATCGGCTGAACCCTTATAGAACTGACAGCGTGTGCGACCATGGATCGTGACCAACCTTATCCCCGCCGCCTCTGCCCGCTTCGCTACATCTGCCGCGTTCAGGCAATCATCATCCCACCCAAGGCGCGTTTTCAGCGTCACGGGCACATTGACTGCATTCACAACCGCCTCGATCAGGGTCAGGGCATGGTCGGGCGTCCGCAACAGGGCCGACCCCGAATAGTCATTCGTTACCTTCTTGGCGGGACAGCCCATGTTGATATCGATCATCGCAGCACCGTTGGCCTCGACCATCCGGGCGGCCTCTGCCATCCAATGCGCCTCGCGCCCGGCAATCTGCACCGCCGTTCCGGCCTGATCGAACCCTAGTTCGGCCCGCTCGCGCACGCCGGGCTTGGCCTGCACCATTTCCTGGCTGGCCACCATCTCGCTCACGACCCAACCCGTACCGAAAGAGGCCACAAGCTGACGAAACGGCAAATCCGTGATCCCAGCCAAAGGCGCAAGCGCGACAGGTGGCTGCAAGGCCACATCGTCCAGCATGATTGATTCGTCGTTTGCCAAATGAACAGTCATTCGCCTAAAGGGTGTGCGTTGCCTTTGAAATATGTCGAAATCCCTTTGATCACAACGAAACCCCTACCGTGGAATTCGGAAAAAGTGGCATATGCCTAATTATTAGGCATTTCGCCTGTAAAACTGACGAATTGCGCCTGAACCACGCTGCTCTTACACCTAAGCGCATGAGCGACAGCCAATATTTGATAACCGCAGCGATCATCGTTGCAGCAGGGCGCGGCACCCGCGCGGGCGGCGAAATCCCCAAGCAGTGGCAGCGGCTTAACGGGAAGCAAGTCGCCTCCTACGCCATTGCGACATTCCTCGACCACCCACGCATTCACCATGTCATTCTGGTGATGAGTCCGGAAGATCTTGAGGCAGGCATCACGCCCGACGTTGAACCACATGCAATCATTCCAGGTGGCGCAACGCGCAAGGACTCCGTCCTTGCGGGGCTTGAGGGCTTTGGCGGGCATGTGGATGCCGTCCTCATCCATGACGCAGCGCGACCTCTTGTCACCGTCCAAACCATTGACCGCGTCTTGGCCGCGCTCCAGACCCATCAAGGGGCCGCCCCCGCGCTACCCGTCACCGATACGCTCTGGCATGGGGCCAACGATCAGGTCACCGGCATGCAGGACCGCAGCACCCTTTACCGTGCGCAAACCCCGCAGGGCTTTCACCTCTCCCCCCTGCTCGCCGCGCATCAGGCAAATACCGGCGATGCCACCGATGATGTGGCCGTTGCGCGTGCCGCAGGGCTGGACGTGGCCATCGTGGCAGGCGATGAAGAGAACATCAAAATCACAACGCCCGGCGACTTTGCCCGGGCGGAAAAACTGATGGGACGCATGATGGATGTCAGATGCGGCAACGGCTACGACGTGCACCGGTTTGGACAGGGCGATCATGTCTGGCTGTGCGGCGTGCAGGTTCCTCATGACCGCAGCCTGCAAGGCCATTCCGACGCCGATGTCGGCATGCACGCCGTCACCGATGCCATCTATGGCGCTTTGGGGATGGGCGATATCGGCCAGCACTTCCCCCCGTCCGATCCGCAATGGAAAGGGGTGGCAAGCCATATTTTCCTGGAACATGCTGTCAAATTAGCGTCTGATCAGGGGTATTCGATCAGCAACGCCGATTGTACGCTGGTCTGCGAATTCCCCAAGATCGGACCGCACCAACCCGCCATGCGCAACGCCATGGGACAAATCATGGGGCTTGATCCATCCCGGATCAGCGTCAAGGCGACCACCTCCGAACGGCTCGGCTTTACCGGGCGCGGCGAAGGGATCGCTGCAATCGCAACTGTCACATTGGTAAAACCATGACCCATCTGATCGCCACCTTCTTTTATGCAGGACACCTGCGCCCTGCCCCCGGCACATGGGGGTCGCTGGCGGCCCTGCCCGTCGCGTGGGTCATCTACGTCCTAACCGGCCCATGGGGATTGGTCGCCGGAGCAATTCTGTCCTACTTCGTCGGCGTCTGGGCCACAGCCGAAGAAACGCGCGGCAAAGACGACCATGATCCATCAGAGATTGTGATTGACGAGGTCTGCGGCCAGTGGATCGCACTGTTGCCCGTCGCATTCGGGGCTTATTATACCGCCAGCGATATCACCGCACTCTGGCCCGGCTGGATCGCGGCATTCCTGCTGTTCCGGCTCTTTGATATAACCAAATGGGGGCCAATCGGCTGGGCTGACCGAATGCACGGTCCAACCGGTGTTATGCTGGATGACGTGATCGCGGGCGTTTTCGCAGCACTTGGCGTCATCGGTCTTGGCGGGCTGTACCACCTGCTATGAAACTGGCTGAAACCCTTTTGGAAACCGCCAAAGCCAAAGGCATCATGATCGCCACGGCAGAAAGCTGCACAGGCGGTATGGTGAGTGCGGCTATCACCGATATTGCTGGCAGCTCGGCGATCTTCGATCGGACGTTTGTCACCTACACGAACGCGGCCAAACAACAGATGCTTGACGTCAAAACCGAGACTTTAGACGCTTATGGTGCGGTATCCGAACCCGTCGCTGCCGAAATGGCCGCGGGGGCACGGGCCCACTCTGATGCGCAAATCGCAGTCGCGATCACCGGCATTGCCGGGCCCGGCGGATCGGAACACAAACCCGAAGGTCGGGTCTGTTTCGGGCTGGACAGCGCCAACTTCTCCAAAACGGAAACCGTCGACTTCGGACCGCTGGGCCGCGACAAGGTGCGCAAGGCAGCCACAAAACACGCTCTGGCACTCCTGCAGGATGCGGTAGATTCATTTTCGCCCTTAAATTAGGCAAAAGGGCAAATTCCCGCCCCCATATCACGCACTCCAAAAAATGCCGCGAAGATAAGCGCCGCAGGGAGTATCCGCTACTTTTCTAAGCAGACCGAATCCGCCCTAACCCCCGCCAATGGGAAAACCCAATCTCTAGGAGGGGACAATGAACGGAGCGGATACCGCGTGGATTATCGTGGCCACGGCGCTTGTACTATTTATGACACTGCCGGGATTGGCTTTGTTTTACGGTGGCCTTGTGCGGGCGCGCAACGTGCTCAGCGTCTTCATGCACTGCTACGCCATCGCCTGTTTGATGAGCATCCTGTGGTTCGCCTTTGGCTACTCCATCGCATTCGGTTCCGGTGACACCGGTTATTGGGGCGGGCTCGACAAGATGTTCCTTGATGGGATCACTGCCGACACACTGTCCGGCACCCTGCCAGAGATCCTGTTCTTTGCGTTCCAGATGACCTTTGCGATCATCACCCCTGCCCTAATCGTCGGTGCCTATGTCGAACGGATCGGGTTCGGGTTCGTGCTGCTGTTTTCATCCCTCTGGATGCTGCTGTGCTACGCGCCAGTTGTGCATTGGGTCTGGGGCGGCGGCATGCTGGCCGATGGTGGCATCTTTGGTGACACCGGCGTACGCGACTTCGCAGGCGGCATTGTTGTCCACGAAACCGCGGGGCTCGCGGCGTTGGTCCTTGCAATCTTCCTTGGTGCACGTCGCGATCCGTCCAAGCCACCGCACAATCCCGGCATGGTGATGATCGGCGCAGCAATGCTCTGGGTTGGCTGGTTCGGTTTCAACGGCGGCAGTCAGCTTGCCGCTGACGGCGGTGCTGCGATGGCGTTGACGGTCACCCATATCTCTGCGGCCGCCGCTTCGCTGACATGGGCATTGTGGGAACGTATCAAATTCGGCAAATCATCCCTTGTCGGCATGGTCACCGGCACAATCGCAGGCCTCGCCTCGATCACCCCGGCATCGGGCTTTGTCGGCCCGGTCGAGGCGCTGATCATTGGTTCAGTTGCTGGGGTTCTATGTCAGGAAGCCGTGGTTTTGATCCGCAATGTGGTCAAGATCGACGACACGCTTGATGTCTTTGCCGTGCACGGTGTTGGGGGTATCTTCGGCACAATTATGATTGCAGCCTTCGGTGCGGGCTCATGGGCCGCACAGCTTGGATCGCTGGCAATCGTTGGCGGATACACAATCGTCGTGACTGTCGCGCTGATCTTCATCTGCCGTGCCATCACGTCGCTGCGTGTCGATCACGAAACCGAAGTGACCGGCCTCGACATCAGCGTACACGGGGAACGCGCTTACGAGTTCAACTCATAAGTCGCTTAGATAATCAAACGCTTCAAGCGCCAGATCAAGCGTGTCGGTCCAGCCAACCGGGGCCGCCGTGCCAAGCAAATCAACATAAGTGCGGAGGCTGTTCCCATGAACGGCCTCCCACAATCGCGTCACATCATCCTCACCGATCAGCGCTCGCCCCTTGGCTTTCAGCTTCGCCTCAAGCATGTCGAACTCCATCGGGGCTGCAAGATCGTGAAATGCCTCAAGACGACGTCCGTCCAACAGATCGACTGACACCTGTGCCTGCATTTCGCTCAGCCGACCATCTTCCAAAACATGGACCCGTTCGCGCGGTACCTCTAACGCAGGATGCAGCGCAACATCATCGCTAAATGCTTGAACCGCCCCGGTTTCCACCCCCATCAGCTTCATCGCCGCCGTTTGGCGATAGCTGAACTTGGCCTCCAACCCGGATCGCGGGGCGGCCTTGTTACAAACCGACATCCATCGCGGATGGGTTTTGATATGAATGGCGGCAACCGTAGCCGCATCCAGATCCAACGACCCCAGCGCTTCCAACATCGCATGCAGCCCATGACAACAGGCATGAAACTTATACCTGACATGTTTCATCCGCCAATCGGCGCCCAGCCCAATAAACGCCGCCCCATCCGGCACCCCGTGATGGGTCTCAGCAAAGCCCAAGGGGCCGCTCAATCCGCAATCCGCCGATGTCATACCCGCCATCGCCCAGGACGCCGCTTCAACACCGGCCTCTGCCGCAATCCCCGCATTCAGCGGCTTGCCCATCGTCCCAAACTGGGATTTCAGGCCAGAAGCACGCGTGGCGGCCAACCCCAACCCATTGACGATCTTCGGGCGTGTCGCCTCCATCAATCGCAAGCTGGCAAGGGCCGCGCCAAATGCACCGGATGTGGCCGTTTGATGGAACCCCACCTGATAGTGGTCCCGGCCAAGCCACGTGCCCACGCGCACTGCCGCCTCTGACCCGATCAGGGCGGCATCCACAAAATCCACCATCGTTTTGCCATGCGCCTGCGCAACCGCCAGCGCCGCAGGCACAACCGCCACGCTGGTATGACCGATATGATCAAAATGGGTATCGTCATAATCCAACGCATGACTGATTGCGCCATTGATCAGGGCCGCGCGGGGTGCAGGCAGCTTATCACCGCCAATCACAGTGGATTGCGCTATGCCCCCTTCAAATCGGCCCTTGCGCAACAGGATTTCCGCAACCGGCTCTGCCTGACCAGCCAACACACACACGGTCCAATCAAAGATCGAAAGGCGCATGATCCTGCGCGCGTCGTCGTCCAGAATATTCGCGGTGGCAAAGCGGGCAAGCTGGTCCTCAACCTCGGTGCCGCGCGCACCCATCAACCGTAAAGCTCGGCTGCACGGCGCTCGAACGAACGCACAACCCGTTGCATCGCCTCGTTGAAAAACATCGTGGCTGCACCTTGCAGCAAACGGTTACGAAATGCAAAATCAACATAAAACGACACTTCACATCCGCCGTCTACATCTTTGAAATTCCACTGACTTTCCATATGTTGAAATGGTCCATCAAGGTATTTAGTATCAATGCGCCGGGTTTGCGGCCACAGCGTGACCCGACTACCAAATGTCTCGCGAAATACCTTGAACGAAATCACCAGATCGGCCAGCATCACCTGTCTTTCGCCCTGATCATCAACACTGCGAATACGGGCCGCAGCCGTCCAAGGCAGGAACTTCGGGTAATTGGCCACATCTGCAACCAGATCATACATTTGCTGCGCGGTGTAGGGCAGCGTCTTGGTCTCAGAATGGGTCGGCATTAACGGTCTTTCACGGGTGACTTCACCCAAGGATGTCGTAAACTCCACCCGAAAAATCAACCCACGAACACGCGAGACGTCCACATGCCGCACCGCCCCTACGTCATCGACACGATGATCAGCGCCAAATCCATCGCGGCCCGGATCGAAACACTCGCCCGTGAAATTCAGGAAGAATTCGCAGATACCGACAAACTGGTCGTGGTCGGCCTTCTGCGCGGATCATTCGTGTTCATCGCGGATCTGGTGCGTGAACTGGATCTACCGGTCGAGGTGGACTTCCTTGAGGCCTCATCCTACGGCGATGGCATGGAAAGCAGCCGGGAAGTCCGTATTCTCAAAGACTTACGCGGACAGATCGAGGGGCGCGATGTGTTGGTCGTTGAAGACATCGTCGATACGGGGCACACGCTTTCACACGTCAGCGATTACCTCAACACACGCCATCCTGCCCGGCTCAGGTCTATTGCCCTGCTTGACAAACCTGCCCGTCGCGAGGTGGACTTCAAGGCGCATTGGACCGGGTTTGAGATCCCGGATGAATTCGTTGTGGGCTATGGCATCGACTTTGCACAACGCAATCGCAACCTGCCTTTCATCGGCAAAGTACGCTTCACGGATGACGCGGCATGAACCCAATCTGGCTGGTACGGGCCAAGCGCTGGGTGCAAAACCCGCCATCCGCGGCACGGATCAAACTGGTCTTTGGAATCATAGCGGCCTGCGTTGCGATCGTCGGACTTGAATGGCTGGGATACTGGCCCGACTGGGCGACGGCCGATAGTTTGCGGTCAGGCAGATGAGTCTCAACAAATTCAGAACTTGTTAACGCGCGTGCCTGTATCTCTTGCCCCTGGGGGCGCGAGATTGACGGAGTATCGCACGTGCTTGAAAAGGATCCGCAAATTTCCGCACCAAATCAGGTGATATTGGACGCGCTCGATACGGTACGCGACCTGCTGGGCATGGACGTCTCTTACATCTCTGAGGCGCATGAGGATGGTGTCGAATTCCAGCATGTCTCCAGCGACACACCGCATGCGATTGTCCAGCCGGGCGAACGCAGAAACCTCAACGAAATGTACTGCGGCTACATCGCCAAAGGTGATCTTCCGCCCATGATCACCGATACCGAAGACTACCCCGTTGTAAAAGGTTTGCGGTTCACGCAAGACGCGCGCATCAGGTCGCTGATCAGTGTGCCAATCAGCCGCAGCGATGGCAGCCTATATGGCATGTTTTGCTGCTTTTCGCAGACGCCCAAACCATCCTTGAATCAACGCGACCTTAAGGTTGTTTCCATGTTTGCACGTTTGGCGTCCAAATCGATGAACGCCTTTCTGGACAAGACAGAAGAACGGCGGCTTGCTGCCGAACAGGTACAGCAGATCATCGATACCGATCAGATTGATACCCTGCTTCAGCCCATCGTTTTATTGCATGATTGCACGCCTGTCGCGGTTGAGGCGCTGAGCCGTTTCAATGGATGTTTGAATGGAAACCCCTTGAAATGGTTCGATTTAGCAGCCCAGGCCAATATGGCGGGAGAACTCGAAATCGCCGCGATCAATAAGGCATTGGTGCATTTACCTGATCTGCCCGATGACATCTACATGACGTTGAATGCGGGGCCAGCTACCATTTGCGACCCCCGCCTGTTGGATATCCTCACCCACGATCTGTCAGGCCGCGTCGTGCTTGAGCTGACAGAACATCACATCATCGAAGATTTGCCACAACTGACAGACGCACTGCACAGACTACGCGCACGCGGTATCCGTATCGCAATTGATGATCTGGGTGCAGGCTATTCCGGCCTTAGCACCGTCCTGGGTCTCAGCGCTCAATTGCTCAAGCTCGACCGCAATCTTGTTTCGAACATCCATAACGACACAGCCAAACAATCGCTGGCGCAGGCCATGGTTCATTTTGCAAAACAAACAAATGCAACAATCGTTGCTGAAGGGATCGAAAAGATCGAAGAACACGACACGTTGCGCGCTTTAGGTGTCACAATGGGCCAAGGTTTCCTATACGCTCGACCAACCCAGGCACAGACGCAAATTAAACAGCTTCATGCGGGCAGAATAGACGCGCACACCGTGCCGCGCGCATCCTAACCCCGCCCAAACTTCTGCAACCGGGCAGCGCGTAACTGCGCGAAATCATCCCCCGCGTGATAGGATGATCGGGTCAATGGGGTTGCTGATACCATCAAGAAGCCCTTGCCATAAGCCGTCTTTTCATAAGCCGCAAATTCGTCTGGCGTCACAAAGCGATCCACCTTGTGGTGCTTTGGGGTGGGTTGCAGATACTGACCGATCGTCAGGAAGTCGATATCCGCCGCGCGCATGTCTTCCATGACCTGAACAACGGACTGCCGGTCTTCGCCCAACCCGACCATGATGCCCGATTTTGTGAACATCGTCGGGTCCAGTTCCTTCACACGCTGTAACAGGCGGAGTGAATGGAAGTAACGCGCACCAGGACGCACCTGAGGATAAAGGCCAGGTACAGTTTCCAGGTTGTGATTGAACACATCCGGCTTTGCCTCGACCACGATTTCCAGCACCGCAGGGTCACAGCGGATAAAGTCGGGGGTCAAAATCTCAATTGTGGTCCCTGGCGACTGACGGCGAATTGCGCGGATGGTCTGTGCAAAATGCTCTGCCCCACCATCTTCGATATCATCGCGATCCACAGAGGTAATCACCACATGGTTCAGCCCCAGTTTCTTGACCGCATCCGCCACGCGGCCCGGTTCAAACACATCCAGCGCCTCAGGCGGTTTTCCGGTCGCGATATTGCAGAACGTACAGGCGCGGGTACAGACTTCGCCCATAATCATCATTGTGGCATGACCCTGCGACCAGCACTCGCCCACATTCGGGCAACCGGCTTCTTCACAAACCGTAACCAACTTGTTTTCACGCATGATGTCGCGAGTGACTTTGTAACCCTCTGACGTCGGGGCCTTCACCCTGATCCAATCAGGTTTCTTTGGCTGCGGCGCATCGGGGCGCCGCTGCTTTTCAGGGTGACGTTGGGCAGGAATTTTCAGGTCGCGTGTGGGCATGGGTGGCTCCGGTGAACTCCCCCC
Organism: uncultured Paracoccaceae bacterium; assembly: GCA_947489445.1. GTDB lineage: Bacteria > Pseudomonadota > Alphaproteobacteria > Rhodobacterales > Rhodobacteraceae > Yoonia. The sequence continues at coordinate 63,800 of CANLDN010000008.1, read as the reverse complement.
TTACCTAGTGTCACGCATCGGCAATGTCCAACGCTCACGCATATCTGCATAACCGACCTGCACGCGACACATGGCCCTACCCGATCATCGGTGCGAACTGCCCCTGCGTTTCTTCGTAGTGACGCATCAAACGCTGCAACGCGATGCGCAGTACAATCTTGCCAGATCGCGCAGACCATCCCATCTTTTTTTCGGTCTGTTCCAAACCCTCAAGAAAACAGCAACAGCGCAGCACCACATCGCCCAGACCAGGGCCGAGATCGGTGAGCGCATTGCGCACACGGGCACGGGCAGCAACAGATCCCGGCGGGCCGTCCACCTCTATGTCAACGACAGCGCCCGTCACAAAGGCCTCCCAACTCTCGACCGGGGCCATACCGACCTGCGACAATTCATAATCCTCGCGCAGCCGTTCGCCCGCGGCCACAAGATCACGTTTCAGGAATGGCTGGCCATCACGATCCCGACGGCGGGCCAGACCAATCAAGGGGCTTTCAGTGGCATGGTAGCGGGCCGGTTCGCGCGGGATACCTTCGATGGCGGCAATGTCCCAGCCTGCATCACCATTGAAATCAGGGCGCAATTCGGCGAACCCATTGGCCCGATTTTCGTCCTCGGCGGTCAGGCGACGCAAGGCGGACCGGCCCGTATTTGTAATAAAGTACCGGGCGATACGTCCGTCCGGTTGTGGGCAAGTGATCCAGTCTTTCAGTGCCATAGCCTGAGCGATTTCGCGATCCACAACGGCTGTGCGCAGCTGTTCGCCCTCGCCCGTCTCGCGAACAACAACGGATGTCTCCATCTCGCGGGCCACGGCCAATACCGCCCCCTGTTCACACAACCTGCGCAAAATACGCCGTGCCTCTTGGTCAATCCGGGTCTGCGTCAGGCCAATCACTTCGCTTGGCTCACCCTTCCAACACTCAATGTTCATCGTTTCCTTATCCCTTTTTTGGTCAACGTCATGGGCAGAAACCTGAGTTGACAATGACTTGAGCGCGGCATCGATCAACGGATCATCACGCCGTCCTTCAAAACGGCGCACTTGACGTAATACTGTTGAAGGATGGCAATCGCTCGCCCGGGCCACCGCCCGGATCGACAGGCCGGTTTCCGTATGCACCAGATAGTGGCGGGCAGCATCCGGAACCCAATGCGGGAGCCTTTCGGGCCCTACCGGCCCTTGTCGTACAGTCATGTCACTCGTCCCCTTACCGAAAGTCCCAACACGCAAAAGCAAGTTCGCCAGCAAGGCTAGCGTATCGGCAATTCAACCTAGGCGTGTATGGTTACTCATTTGTTAACGGTGTGTTTCGTCCGTCAACTATTCTTTCGAAAAGATAAACAAATCTGACCTGAGCGTTCTTAACTAATGGAGATTCGGCAACACCCGTCAAGCATGTGTCATGCTGATTGATGCAACTTAACGTAAAGTAAGGTTTACAAATGTTGGATATTCAAACAAGAGTTAACACCCTCACACGCCCTCGACTGCTTGCCCGCGCGGCACGATTCGGCGTCGATGACTATCGCCGTGCGATACATTTGCCGCGCTTGCTACAGACCGGGGAACTGCCGCGCCACGCAGAGGCCATCATCCGCCTGCTCGATATCGAGGCTGAAATGAACACGGCTCGCGAAACACGTTCGGGCAACTATTCTCCGGCCAGACATGTCGAAGCGCTGATCGCCATCGCAGGCGAGGTCAGGCTGATGAACGATACAGCGCCGCGTCTTATGTGAAGGCGTCGGGCATACTGGCCTTTTTTTCGGCCACATAGGCGCGCAGACGCGCTTCAATATCGGGATCCAGTGCCGGTTGCTGATAGGTATCGAGTAGTTTTTTAACCCGTGCAGTGGCCAACACTTGGGTATCCCGGGCACCCTCTTCGTCCCAAGTCTCAAACGGCTTGTAATCAAACAGATCAGACCGCCAGAACGCCGATTTGAAATTGGCTTGGGTGTGTTCACAGCCCAAGTAGTGCCCACCCGGACCAACCTCTTGGATTGCCCCCATGGCTTGACCGTTCTGGGACATATCAACGCCCCGCGCAAAATGATGCAACGTGCCTAACTGATCGGCATCCATCACAAACTTCTCGAATGATGCGACCAGCCCACCTTCCAGCCAACCACAGCTATGCAGCATGAAATTCACCCCTGATAGCAAACCCATGTTCAGACTGTTTGCGGTCTCATAGGCCGCCTGCGCATCTGGCAGTTTCGACCCGCAAAACGACCCTGCAGACCGATATGGTAGACCCAGACGCCGCGCCAATTGACCGGCACCATATGTGATATGGCTCGCCTCAGGCGTGCCAAAGGTCGGCGCGCCGGAATTCATATCAATCGATGTCACAAACGCACCAAAGATCACGGGCGCACCGGGTCGGATCAACTGGCTATAGGCAACGCCCGCCATCACCTCTGCCATCACCTGCGTCAGCGTACCCGCAACCGATACGGGCGCCATAGCCCCACCAACGATAAACGGGCTGATGATGGACGCCTGATTGTTCTGGGCAAAAACCTCCAACGCGCCCATCATCACATTATCAAACGTCAATGGTGAGTTGATATTGATCAACGATGTCATGACCGTGTTGTTCTGCACAAACTCCTTGCCGAACAGGATTTCACACATCTCCACCGAATCCTGTGCCCGGCTTGGCTCAGTCACCGCGCCCATGAATGGCTTGTCGGAATAGATCATATGCGCCAGCAACATATCCAGATGGCGTTTATTCACCGGCACGTCCGTTGGTTCACATACGGTGCCGCCCGAATGATGCAGCCATTTGGACATATATCCCAGCTTCACGAACTTTTCGAAATCCGCCATGGTCGCATAACGGCGGCCACCTTCGGCATCGCGCACGAATGGCGGGCCATAAACAGGGGCTAAAACCAGGTTCTTGCCGCCAATCACCACATTCCGTTCGGGGTTACGCGCATGTTGCGTGAATTCGGACGGTGCCGTTGCGCACAGTTTACGCGCCAAACCGCGCGGAATGCGCACGCGCTCGCCATCAATATCAGCGCCCGCCTCTTTCCAGCGAGCCAACGCTTCGGAGTTTTCGACGAAATTCACGCCAATCTCTGCCAGCACCGTCTCGGCATTGGCCTCAATCACATCCAAGGCCTCCTCGGTCAGGACCTCATAATTGGGCACATTTCGTTCGATATACTTGGCCGTCTCGACACTGACCGCCGTGCGCTCCGCCCGACGCGCTGCACCGCCGCCACCGCGTGCGCGGCGTCCTGATCTGACCGGTGCGTCTGACATGTCCCCGTACTCCCTTGGCATATGGTGAGGTATGAATACCGCTCCCCCCCGGAACACATCATGGCTTTTGCGCCGCTTGGCATGCAAAAGCGACATCAGCCTCTCTTGCACCGCGAAACATAGCGGCTATAGAAGCGCACATGGAAAACAGCACCCACGAACGCCTTCTGATCATCGATTTCGGCAGCCAAGTCACGCAGCTGATCGCCCGCCGCCTGCGCGAGCTGAATGTCTACTGTGAAATCCACCCCTATCAGAACGTCACCGATGATTTTCTGACCGATTTCGCGCCCAAGGCGGTCATCCTGTCAGGCGGCCCCGATAGCGTCACCCGAGAAGGTTCACCGCGTGCGCCGAACAGTGTGTTCACAATGGGCGTGCCCGTTCTTGGCATCTGCTACGGACAGCAAACCATGATGACGCAGTTGGGCGGCAAAGTGGTCAGCGGCCATGGCACCAAAGAATTTGGTCGGGCCTTCGTCAAACCCGAAGGAAAACTGACCCTCCTCGAAGGCTGGTTCCAAACCGATAAAGAACAAGTATGGATGAGCCATGGCGACCATGTCTCTGAAATCGCTCCCGGATTTTCGGTCTATGGCACATCACCCAACGCCCCTTTCGCCATTACTGCGGACGTCGCGCGTAACTTTTACGCCGTCCAGTTTCATCCAGAGGTGCACCACACGCCCAACGGCGCAAAACTCTATGAAAACTTTGTCCGGCTGGCGGGCTTCACCGGCGACTGGACGATGGGCGCCTATCGCGAACAGGCGATTGCGGCGATCAAAGAACAGGTCGGCGACAAACAAGTCATCTGCGCGCTGTCCGGCGGCGTCGATTCGTCCGTCGCGGCGGCGCTATTGCACGAAGCCATCGGCGATCAGCTCACCTGCGTCTTCGTCGATCACGGCCTTCTGCGCCTGAACGAAGCGGACGAAGTGGTCGGCATGTTCCGCGACCACATGAACCTGCACGTCATCCACGCAGATGAAACAGAACTGTTCCTTGGTGAACTTGAAGGCCAATCCGACCCCGAAACCAAACGCAAGATCATCGGCAAGCTGTTCATCGACGTCTTCCAGAAATACGCTAACGTGATCGAAGGCGCCGAATTTCTTGCACAAGGCACGCTTTACCCCGATGTAATCGAAAGCGTCAGCTTCTCAGGCGGGCCATCGGTCACGATCAAAAGCCACCACAATGTCGGCGGTCTGCCCGAAAAAATGGGCCTCAAACTGGTCGAACCCCTGCGGGAGCTTTTCAAAGACGAGGTTCGCGCCCTTGGACGCGAACTGGGCCTGCCCGCCAGCTTCATCGGACGCCACCCCTTCCCCGGCCCCGGACTGGCCATCCGGTGCCCGGGTGAGATTACCCGCGAAAAACTCGACATACTGCGCAAGGCCGATGCCGTCTATATCGACCAGATCCGCAAACACGGGCTTTATGATGACATCTGGCAGGCCTTTGTGGCGATCCTGCCCGTCCGTACGGTTGGGGTCATGGGCGACGGACGCACCTACGATTTCGCCTGCGCATTGCGGGCTGTTACATCCGTCGACGGGATGACTGCGGACTACTACCCATTCAGCCACGAATTCCTTGGTGAAACCGCCACCCGGATCATCAACGAAGTGCAGGGAATCAATCGGGTGACTTATGACATCACCAGCAAGCCACCCGGCACGATCGAGTGGGAATAGCATGGCAAAAACACGTTTTGCGAAATGGTACGATGCAAAGTGGGGCAACCACAGCCCCAAGGCCCGAAAATCGGCGATAAACCATATCAAACGCACGATGTGCAACCACGTGCGCGAATGGCACGATGATACGGTCGCATATGGTCCTTTTCGCGGCATGAAACTGCCGGCAAAGTCATGGTGGGGCAGTTTTGATCGCACAGGCAAGATACTGGGCACGTATGAACGCCAAGTCATGGACTACATCGCTGCCCTAAAGATTGGTCCGCAAGATGTCTTTATCGATATCGGCGCTGCGGATGGGTATTTCGCAGTTGGCGCACTGAAAGGCGGCCTTTTTGACAAGGTCATCGCCTTTGAACAGGCGCCGCAGGGTCGGGCCTCGCTTGCTGATGTCGCTGAACTGAATGGAGTCACGCTGGATATCCGCGAAACGGCGGATGCGACGTCGCTTGATAAGCTCGTGAAAGAACACCCGACCGGTGTTGTGCTGATCGATATCGAAGGTGCCGAGTTTCAATTTCTCGACGATACTGTATTGCAGATCTTACGCAATCACCACGTTATCATCGAACTACACAGAACAAACCAACCTGAAGGTAAGGCCAAACGCGCGGCATTAATCGATCGCGCGTCAGCATTTTTTGACCATACCAGCTTGCACCAAGCGCCGATCCCGATTGGCTCGTTCCCTGAGTTGGCACAGTTCAACGACGACCATCGGTTATTGGCATTCAGCGAAAATCGTCTCGACGCCATGGAATGGCTAACCCTGACGCCAAAAACATCAGCGCAATAAAGCCGTCAGCGCAATGCAACGACCAGCAGGTCCGCGGTGAACTCCCCCGGCGCACAGGCGGCCAGATCACCGGCCTGACCGATCTGAAACCAAGCGTCCCGTTCGACCAAACCGATGCTGACCACGGGGCCTACGCGCAACGGGTGGCGCCCCCAATGCACCCCGGTGAAGGGTTCGGCCTCAAACCAGTCCATCAGTGACGCCTGCGGCAGCCCCGCCTGCACCATCAGAAAACCAGCCACACAATCGACCTGGCGGGCAACAAGGCCGCGCAACATTGCTTCTTCACTACGCCGCGCCCTGATCTGCGCCAACGCAAAATCCGCTACGCCATGCCTGACCTGCACCGCATGACCATAGGCATGGGCCACCAAGTACGGGGCGACGGAACCATCGGATACGAGAAAAATAACGTTCCGCGTCGTACAATAGGCGACCTGGTCGTTCACTGTCGCATCAGCGCCACAGCGGCCCGCAATCTGATCGACCCGCTGCACACGCGGCATCTCGTCAAACGCAGCGGCGGCGGCAGCAGCCACATCAGCAACTGGGTCCGCAACAGCCGCCCCCGACCACAGCATCAGGGCAAACACCAGGCGCATTGCACTTCTCCTCATTTCTGCGCAAACCCTAACGACCCAAAGAACGGAGCGAAACCATCCGCCTCATCATGCGTCTCATTATGGCGGGCATCGCCGTACTGGCCCTCACAGCGACAGGCATCGTCATTTTTGCGGTGATGCACCCGGAACACACACCAAAGGGCGACGTCATTGTGGTACTTGGCGCAGGCATGGATGCTGACGGCACACTGCACCGCAGCACGATTAATCGGGTCGAAAGGGGTGCGGCGCTCTTCAATGCTGGTGCCGCAGCACGCATCCATTTCAGCGGCGGACGGGCAGTGCCGGACGGACCGGGTGCAGGCGATATGATGGCGCAGTTGGCCGTCAGTCTGGGGGTGCCAGCCGACGCCATCACCACCGAAAACGGCTCACTTTCAACTCTGCAAAACGCGCTCTTCTCCAGACCGTATCTAAACACGAATGACCGCGTGATCCTTGTCACCGAAGGGTTCCACCTACCCCGCGCGGCGGCGAGTTTTTGGTGGATGGGCATGCGCGATCTGCACATAGTCCATTCCACCCGCCTGCGGCGGGAAGCGAACGGATCAATCAACCTCCGTATGATCGGACGCGAAACCGCTGCCGTCTGGTTCAACCTCGGTCGGGCCATCATGTGGTCCGCGACCGGCGGCAACAACGACAATCTACTGCAGTAGGGCTTGCAAAAGCCCCGCGCACCGTCACAACTGCACTTCATGGAATACCCCCGAAGACATCGGTTGGCTTGCGATACAGTGCTGCGATGAATACCAATTTGCGCGCGGCACTTTGGATGATCGGGGCCATCACATCTTTTACCACCATGGCCGTGGCTGGGCGCGCCGTCAGTCTTGAACTGGACACGTTCGAGATCATGCTGTTTCGCAGCCTCGTCGGCATTGTCATCGTTGTCAGCATCGCGCGGTTCACAGGGACCCTGAGCCAAGTCAGACGCAACAATCTCAGCCTGCATTTCACGCGCAATATATGTCACTTCGCGGGCCAAAACCTGTGGTTCTATGCCATCGCCGTTCTGCCCTTGGCACAGGTCTTTGCACTGGAATTTACCACACCGATCTGGGTGATCCTGCTGTCACCCCTGATCCTCAAAGAGCGGCTGACAGCCATCGGACTGCTCTCAGCAAGCATTGGATTTATCGGCATCCTGATTGTGGCCCGGCCGGACCCCGCCAATATCAGCCCCGGACTGATCGCGGCGGCAGGCTGTGCGGTCTTCTTCGCACTGACGGCCATCTTCACCCGCAAACTGACACGCACAGAAACGATCACAACGATCCTGTTTTATCTGACCGTGATGCAGGCGGGCTTTGGGTTGATCGCGGCTGGCTATGATGGCGACATCAGCCTGCCCTCGCTGGCGGCAACACCTTGGGTTATCGTGATCGCCTGTGCCGGGTTGGTGGCACATTTCTGCCTGACCAAGGCACTTAGCATCGCACCTGCAAGCGTCGTTATGCCAATAGACTTCGTACGGCTACCCGTGATCGCAATTGTCGGTATGCTGGTCTACAATGAACCGCTCGAGGTGCTGGTTTTTGTCGGCGCCCTTCTCATCTTTACCGCGAATTACCTCAACATCACGCACGCAACACGTTTACAAAAAACCTGAGTTTTCGTGTTAAAAAATTGCGTCAACGCGGCCCTTAGTGCATTTTTGTAACGTAGCGACTCGACGAAGGGTGTGACGTGGCGTCAAGAATTGACGCAAAGGTCAGGCACTCCTTAGGGTCGCCGGTACAGTAATATTCATGACAGGGATGAGGACATGAAAAAGGTATTAACAGCAGGCGCAGCGCTGCTGCTTAGCACAAGCATTGCAAGCGCAGGAGGCATTGATCGGACAGGCAACGCCTATTCGGTTCTTTTTGAAGAAGGGAACTATGCGCAGCTTTCTTTTTCCTCAGTCACGCCTGACGTTTCGGGCGAATATCCCGGCGGGCCGCTGGGCACGGGCTCAACTGACAATATGGCGGAAAGCTATTTCAGCGCGGGTGCAGCCTTAAAGTATGGATTGACCAACGAATTGGATGTTGCGCTTTTCATCAACCAACCTTTCGGTGCTGATGCAGACTATACTTCCGGATTTTATGATGGGCTTGCAGCCGAATGGAACAGCACCCAGATCGCTGTCGTCGGTAAATACCGCGCGGCAGAGGGCGTTTCCGTTTACGGCGGCGTACGTGCAATCCAGTCAGAAGCAACAATCGACATTCCAACCAGCCTTGTTTTTGGCGCGACAGGTGGTGCCATCATTGCGCCATACAGCGCCGAGACTGAAAGCGACTTGCAAGTAGGTTATGTCGTCGGGGCAGCCTACGAACGCCCTGAAATCGCGTTACGTGTATCTCTGACCTACGAAAGCGGCGTGACCCACGAATTCGAAACAACCGAAGTATTTGCCGGTAATCCAGAGGTCGAAAGCACGACCGAGATTGAAATGCCACAATCCGTCACCCTGGATTTCCAATCTGGCATCGCTCAGGACACATTGCTTTTTGGTTCGATCCGCTGGGCTGAATGGTCAGTTTGGGAAGTGCGGCCCGAAAGCTATGAAAACGAAACCGGCGACCGGGTGACCGGTATTGATGATGATGTATTCACTTACCGGGTTGGTGTCGGACGGCGGATCAATGAAGATCTTTCAGTATTCGGTCGGATCACGTTTGAAGACGGCAATGATAAGGAAGCATCGCGCCTCGCACCAACCGATGGCACCACCAGCTTTGGTTTTGGCGGCAGCTATACCGTGAATGATGTCGAGATTTCAGGCGGCATTGAATACAGCATGCTTGGTGATGCGACAGACGGAACGTCGGTTGATTTTGAAGACAATACAGCGGTCGGTGTCGGTCTGACGGTCGGCTATAGCTTCTAAGCCAGCGCAAAACGAAACCCAAAAAGCCCTGCCCATCCCGGCGGGGCTTTTTCTTTGCCCTGCCGCATGATCCGGGTTGCGCCGATCGGCTCAACCCGCTCAAGTCCCCCAAATGACACTGGTCCAGAAAACCATATCGCCCCGCGCGTGGGCCGAACTCCTCGTCCTCTCGCTTATTTGGGGTGGCTCGTTCCTGTCCATCCGCATCGCCCTCGATGAAATCGGCCCACTAACAACTGTCGCCCACCGGACCGGCTGGGCCATGCTGATCCTCTGGACCTACGTCATCCTGCGCCGCCTCCCCATCCCCAAGGAACCGCGCATTTGGGCGGCATTCCTTGTCATGGGCCTGCTCAACAACGTGATCCCTTTCAGCCTCATGGCTTGGGGACAATTGCATATCGAAACCGGCCTGACCTCCATCCTGAATGCGGCCACCGCCATCTTTGGCGTGATCGCCGCCGCGCTCTTCTTCGCGGACGAACGGCTGACCATGCGCAAAGCCATCGGCGTCACCCTCGGCTTCTTCGGAGTCGCCACAGCGATCGGTCTCTCCGCACTCATGCAATTCGACATCCGCTCACTGGGGCAATTGGCCGTCATCGGCGGCACAATCAGTTATGCACTTGCAGGCGTTTGGGCGCGTAAAATGATGGGCGGGCTGACCCCACAAGTGGCAGCAGCAGGTATGCTGACCGGTTCAAGCCTGATCACGATCCCCGCCGCTTGGTTCATCGAAGGGCCGATCAGCCTGACCCTGCAACCCGATACATGGGCGGCTATCGCGTATTACGCAATCATCGCCACCGCCGTGGCCTACCTGCTCTATTACCGCGTGCTGGCGATGGCAGGCAGCGGCAACCTGATGCTCTGCACCCTGCTTGTGGCACCCGTCGCGATCATCCTTGGCGCGGTGGTGCTGGGCGAAGCCCTACCGCTGCGCGCCTTCATCGGTTTCGGCTTACTCGCCCTTGGGCTTATCATTCTGGACGGTCGCTTGCTCAAACCCATCCAAAACCGCCTGCGCCGCGCGTAGCCCTGGCGGGGTCCCGCCCAAACCCAATCGTTCCATCGTCAACGCCATGGCGTCACGCTGCGCCTCCGGTGCTTTCAACACTTGCAACACGGCTTCGGTAATCGGTTCCGCCGCACAATCCTTGCCGATGAACTCCGGCACCACGCGCGTATCGCTCACCAGATTGACCAAGGTCACAGTATCCACGCGCAACATGCTGCTGATGATGATGCGACTCAGCCAAGCCATATCATAGGCAATCACCATCGGCGTCTCATTCGCCGCCAGCTCCAGCGACACAGTCCCCGATGCGGCCAGTGCCACATCCGCCCGTTTGAACCAAGCGGCCTTATCAGGTGACCCCGGGTCCAGCACGGTCACCGGCACAGACCACTGCGCGACCCGCTCTTGCACCAACGCATGAACGCCACCGGTGGTCGGGATGACAAACCGCGCATCCGGCACCGCCGCGGCAATGCGCATTACTGCCTCACCAAAGCGATCCGCAAGGCGCGACACTTCACTCTTACGGCTGCCCGGCAGTACCAGAACAATCGTGGCCTCGCCAAAAGCCGACGCTTCAACCTCCGACGCCACTGGTTCTGCAACAACCGGATGCCCGACAAAATCGCAGTCCATTCCAGCCGCATGCATATAAGGCGGCTCAAACGGAAACAGCGCCAGCACATGATCGATATGGCGCGCCATCTTTTTCGCCCGCCCCGGACGCCAGGCCCAGACGGTCGGCGCCACGTAATGGACCGTGCGAACATCACTGGCGGCCTTCACCAGGCGCGCGACACGCAAACAAAAATCAGGGCTATCAATCGTGATTAGGATGTCAGGCCGGGTTTCCAAAATCGCCTCGACCATCTGCCTGATCCGGGCCTTGAGCGCGCGATACCGTGGCAATATCTCGGCCAACCCCATCACGCTCAACTCGTCCATGGGAAAGCGGCTGACCAGCCCCTCGGCCTGCATCAGCGGACCGCCGACCCCATCAAATGTCACCTCCGGGCGCAACTGCTTCAGCCCCGCCATCAAGGCGGAACCCAGCTTGTCGCCCGACGCCTCGCCCGCAATCACAAATACTCTCATGCGTCACCTCTGGGGCGGGCCCACAGAAACATGCCCTGCGCATCAAGGATTTGGCGAACGGCCTCCATCTCCAGAACCATAACCCCCCCGGCCTCAATCACGATCCCCGACAGCCCGGCTTCTGCGGCCCTCATCGCGGTCGCCGGACCAATCAATGGCAGATCAGCACGGCGGTCCTGTTGCGGCTTAGGTGCCTTAAAAAGGATACCGTCATCTGCCGTTGCCGGGATCTCCTCTAGACCGGACAGCAAATCCTTGACCGTTTTAACTGCGCTGACACCCCAATCCATGATATATTCCAATGGATTGTCTGCCATCGGTGGATCATAGGCCTCGAAAAACCGGGCCAGCATGGCATCCGTGCCTTCGGCATCCTCTTTAGCCAGAACACAGCCCACCCTGACAATGCAGGCTTGACCGCTGTCAGCTTTCCCCATGGCCACGACGCAAGCCTCACCCTCTGCCGCATCTGCCTTATGCCAATCCTCAGGCTTGGCGCGGGTCAAAACCCCGGTGGGCGGCAGCAGATCAGGGGCAATCTCGTGGGCGGCAATCACGGCGAATCCCGCCTCCTCCATCACCGCAATAATCACCCGCAACGCACCATCATCGCCCTTTGCGATGGCCGCTTGTATCTTTGGCACCAACGGCATGGTCGCAGTATCGATAGCAGCTGGATCAATAACCGGACGGCGTACCGCCCCGGCCATACAAATACGGGTCACGCCGCGGGCGTGTAGATCATTAAGAAAACTGCCCAGATGCTCAATGCGAAACCGTACGTCCGGGGTCAGCGCAGGTTCAAACCCATCCATCGCACAGACAAGCGGCGGCTCCGGCAATCGCGCCACCAACGCAGGCGGCAAATCCCCGATCCCTGCAATCAATGCCAGCATCAGCCCGGCGTCAGAAAATTGCGGTCAGTGTCGCCAAGTATAAAGGCCACCATCTGCTGGACATAATCGCTGTCACTTTCGTCCGCCAGCCTACGGGCGCGATCCTGAAACGTCCCCTCACCATCTTTGAGCATCTGAAACGCTGCGCGCAATGCTGTGATATCGGCACGCGCTACGCCCTTACGCTTCAGGCCGATAAGGTTGAGACCATCAAGCACACCACGCGGCCCCTGCACCAGCCCATGCGGAACAACATCATTCGTCACCATCGTCACTGCTCCAATAATGGCACCACGGCCAATGCGCACGAACTGATGCACACCGCACAGACCACCAACAATAACGTCATCCTCGATAATGCAATGACCGGCAATCGCCGATGAATTCACGATAATCACGCGGTCGCCAATCTGGGCATCATGTGCAATATGACAGCCCGCCATGAACAACCCATCATCACCAATACGGGTTTCGCCTCCACCATTGGCGGTGCCCGTGTTCATCGTCACATGCTCGCGAATGCGGTTGCGGGCACCGATGCGCAAACGGGTCTTCTCGCCATCGAACTTCAAATCCTGAGGGATTTCGCCAATCACCGCAAAGGAAAAAATCGTCGTGTCATCACCGATATGGGTGTCGCCATCTATCACCACATGGCTTTTCAGGGTGACCCCGGCGCCAAGGCGGACATCAGGACCAATCACACAGAACGGACCGATGGTGCAGCCATCACCGATCACAGCGCCTTCGGCGATCACGGCACTGGGGTGAATACCCGCCATCAGCCCTGCATATCCATCATGGCTGTAAACTCCGCCTCGGCGGCCATCTCACCATCCACCGTCGCCACGCCCTTAAAGCGCCAAACCTTGCCGCCGGGTTTGCCTCGCGTCGTTTCGACATGCATTTCCAGCACGTCGCCGGGCACGACCTTGCGGCGGAATTTGCAGCCATCAATGGCCATGAAATACACCAAAAGATCACCGTTGACGTACCCAAGCGAAGCTCCCACCATCACGGCCGTCGTCTGAGCCATTGCTTCCACAATCGTCACACCCGGCATAATCGGATTACCCGGAAAATGGCCCTGAAAATGCGGTTCGTTCATTGTAACATTCTTGATGCCCACCGCCGAGGTCGTGCCATTGATACTGTGTACTTTGTCGACCAGCAAAAACGGATAGCGATGCGGCAGTATCTTTTGAATAAGATGAATATCAGCTTGGGTAACGGGCTCGGACATAGAGGGTAATTCCTTGTTATTTCTGCGGATCCACGTCCACTTGCCATCTGACTAGCAAGCGATCCGGCCACGGGCAAGCATCCGCTACCGCGTGCCATCCCCCAATTCGGCGTCAATACGCACAATCGCATCATCGGTGATATTGGCTGATCTAACCGACAGAACGACATTGCGCTGCTCCAACACCAGAAACGCGCCACGCTCCAGCATGATATTGGCGACAATGCCCTGCACACGTTCTTCAAACCGGGCGCGCGCCTCGGCATTGGCAACCTGCAACTCGACATTCTTGGCATCGCGGACGCGGCGGACCTCTTGGACCTTGGCATCAAAGGCCGCGGCTTCTGCGCGAAACGCCTCTGGTGTCATCTCAGGGCGCCGAATGGTCAAAGATCGCTCTTCTTCGGTCAGCGTCTCAACGATGCGGTCATTCTCTGCCTGCAACTCGGCGGCCTGAACCGCCAGGTCAGACGCAATGCGCCGTCCGTAAAGCGTTTCCACATACACCCGGTCACTATCAATGATCATGACCTGAGGCTGCGATTGCTGGGCTGCCGCAGGCACCGCCAGCATCAACCAAACAGCAATGGCACGCCAGATCATCATCAGAAACTTGTCGAAATGGTCACATCAAAGGATTTGGGATTGTCAAACTCTTCCGACTGTAGCGCCTCGGTAAAGTTGAACCGCAAGGGGCCAATCGGCGTGGTCCAGAATATCGACAAACCGGCCACCGCGCGTGGCGTAAAATCATTATAAAGCGGATCAACCCCGCCCGTCTCACCAACGTCCCAAACCGAACCATAGTCGATAAATGCGCCTCCAGTAATTCCATATTCGCTGGGCAGACCCAAGGGGAACTCAGCCTCCAGGCGGGCCACAGCAAAGGCGTTGCCGCCCAACGCATCATCCGTCACCGGATCGCGCGGCCCGATCCCTCCAGGCTCAAACCCACGCATCAAACGGCTGCCAAGAAAGAAGCGGTTGGTCACGCGACTATCGCCATCTTGATACTCGAGATATCCACCTTCCAAAGTGGCACGCAAAGTAATCTCTTCGTTCCATATCTTCGTTTCCGCACCCGCAAGCGCCGTAGTCTTGATAAACTGGGTGTCACCAAACCCAAATTCCTGACCAAACCGCAGCAACACACCAGCATTCGGGTTCAGACCCGTGCGGCGGGTGTCAAAACTGTAACGATAGCCAAGCGAATGCGTGTTGACCACGCCCTGCTGCGCCTCTGCGATGATGATCGGGCTGATACCCGATGATGCGTCCACATCCGTCAGATTCTCATATTCATATGCGTAAAATACCGACAGACGACCATTCTCACTGACGGGGAAACGCAAAGACGGCGACAGGCGGAGTATTTCGGTATCATAAGCCGCATTTTCGTTGTCTGTCGTGCCATACGAAAGATCTATGCCAAACCTCAGATCACGGCCCAACAAATTCGGCTCGCTGAACCCGAACGCGAGGCGACGATTGTTCTCAGCGGTCGATACGTCAAAGCTAAACCGCTGGCCGCGCCCTTGAAAATTGCTTTGGCTGTAACCGGCAGCGATACCGGGACCGGTATCGCTGTTGTAGTTGGCTGAAAACGTCAGGGTGCCTGTGGGCTGTTCAACAACATCGACGTCAACAATCACCTGGTTCGGGCTTGTCCCTTCGCGGGCATCGACATCCGCACTCTGAAAGAACCCAAGCCCACGGATACGGCGCGCACTTTGGCGAATTTCACGTGGATTAAACGGATCACCTTCCACGACGCGAAACTGGTTACGAATAACCCGGTCCAATGTTGTGCTGTTCCCTTCGATATCAATGCGTTCCACAAAAACACGCGGGGCCGCGACAAGCACATATTCAACATTCAATGATAAATCGCGGTCATTGCGGGTGATGCGCGGATCAACCTGCACAAAATTCAGACCACGCTGCAACGCCAGTCGTTCGATACGTGAAATGTCGGTTTCGACGGGAACCGGTGAATAGTTAACCCCGCGGCGCACGCGAATGGCATCTTCAAAATCCGCAGCGGACACGCCGTCAATCTCACTGGTAACGGACACATTGCCAAAGGTGAAACGCTGACCCTCACGCAGGTTAAAGGTCACCAGATACGCATCGCGTTCGCGGGTCAAAGCAACATCAACATTCTGGACCACAAAATCCGCAAAGCCACGCGAGCGGTAAAAATCGGTCAGCAATTGACGATCACGGGCGATCCGATCCGGCGAATACGTGTCACGTGAAATAACCGTGCGCAAGAAACCGGCCTGTTTGGTGTCAAGAACACGCCGCAAACGGCCCTCTGAAAACGTGCGGTTCCCAAGAAAGGAAATACGTTCCACCTCGGTTACACCCGCCTCAACAACCTCGAAAACCAGGTCAACACGGTTGTCCGGCAGCCGGATGATGCGTGGTGTCACGACGGCGTTGATCCGACCCTGCTGGGCATAAGCTTGTGTGATCGCGGTGGTATCGGCCTCGGCCTGCGTCGGACTATAGACCCTGCGCGGCTGCGATTGGACAAGCGTCAACAATTGCGCATCACGAAGCTGACTGTTGCCTTCAATATTGATGCGGTTGATGGTGGGGTATTCGACTACACGGATCAACAAGGTGCGACCACTGGGGACCGCCTCCACACTTTCAAACAAACCCGTGGCACGGATCCGCTGGACCGCATCATTCAGACCCGCAGTGGATAAACGGTCGCCGGGGTCAATGCCAGCAAAGGTCAGGATTGTACCGTCGGCAACACGCTGGTTGCCTTCAATCGTGATCGTGTTGAATGAAAATGCCTGCGCATTGGCAGCTGTCACTGTCATCATTGCCAGGCTCAAGATGAACCCAATGCAGCGAACCGCCGCTACGCCCTGCGCCCAAAAGCGCCCCACAAATCTTTGCATTATGATCGCCTGTGCTCACACCTCAGTCCCCATCGGAGTAGCCGCAATATGGGGGGATGTCAAAACGACAAACGCATCAAGTAACGCGCATATATAGTCGTCGAAAGATGATTCAGCTCAACATAACGTATGCGCCAGAGTAAAGCGCAATCAGCATGATCACAGCGAAACGCAGCCAATCCATATTCAAACGGATCAACAATCTCAGTCCCTTATAGCCTGCAATCAACGTTTCCACGGGCTCACCCAGTGCCAAAAATACTGCTGACTATGTAGCAAAAAATTACGGCAAAAAGGTGTCATTTTGACGTCAGATCAAGGGCACAGAACCGTATCATTCAGGATCGTGAACGACATCATCGACAAGATCAGGGCAAGACCGACAAACATAAATACCTGCACAGCACGGTCGCTTGGTTTGCGGCGGGCCACGGCCTCATAGGCGAAAAACATCAGATGCCCGCCATCCAGAACCGGGATCGGGAACAGATTGATCAAACCAACAGCGGCCGATAACGCCCCGATAAACCAGATGAAACTCTGCGCGCCCTGCTCTGCCATCGACCCGCTTGTCTCTGCGATGCCGACAGGGCCAGACAGATTACAGGTCGAGATTTGGCCGAAAATGATATGCTTAAGCGCCGACAGCGACGTCGTCATCGTGTTCCAAAGCCCCTGAGCCCCGATCTTTGTCGCAGCCCAAACGCCGACAAACTCGGTCTTTTCGTCAAAAAACAACTGACCGCTGATACCCATCAGCCAACGCGTCTGAAACCCGCCCTCCGGGGCCGGATAATCGACCCGGCGGGGCGATAGCGTTACCTCGACCGTCCGCCCGTCGCGCCACAGTGTCAGTTGCAACGGTGCGCCCGCGGCCGCCTTCACAATTTCCTGCACCTGCGTGAATGCAAACACAGGCTGGCCATCGATGGCCGTAATCACATCGCCTACCTTGATATTCGCGTCATCTGCGGCAGACCTTGGCGTCACAGCAGACACCGCCGTTGGCATTAAAAACGGCCCTTCCGCGACGATCTCCTCATCGTCACGCAAAACAACGTAATCCAAACGCTCTTTCATCGGCAGCAGATCAATCAGGCCATCTGTCCGCTCGGGATCATCAAACAAGAACCCTTCGACAGACAGCAACACGTCACCGCCGCGCAGCTCCGTCGCAAAACTCGGCGGCAACTCACGCAGTTCACCAAAGGTAAGCGGTTCAACCGATCGGCCCTGATACATGATGGAGCCTGTGAAAATCAAAATCGCGAGGATAAAGTTAAAAACTGGTCCCGCCGCCACCGTTGCAGTGCGCGCCCATAGCGGGGCACCCAGCATGGTGCGACGCATATCAACTTCGGCCACCGTACCATCCGACCCAACACTGGCCGCATTCGCATCGCCCAGAAACTTCACATAGCCGCCTAACGGCAAGGCCGCGATCTGCCATTTGGTGCCGCGCTTGTCCATTCGGCTGTACACAACCGGACCGAACCCCAGTGAAAACACTTCTGCGTCGATACCGCACCAACGACCCACAATATAATGGCCGTATTCGTGAATCGCGACGATCACCGAAAGGGCAACAACAAAGGCCACAATCATAAAGGCAAAGTTGCCGAACATCGGCACAAACTGCATTAAATCCAAGGCGTTATCCCAACTGGCTCATGGCTTCACCCGCGCGAATGCGGGCCAACCGGTCTGTTTCTAATATATTATCTAGGCTTAAAGCGGCATTTTGCAGCCCATCAGATGATGACATTTTGTCGAGCGTGACATCAACCACCCGCGCCATATCCAGAAAACCGATCTCACCGGCAATAAAACCATCCAAGGCACGCTCCTTGGCGGCATTGAATACGGCACCGGACATCCCGCCTTCGTCCATCACCCGCCTGGCAATCGCCAAGGCAGGATAGCGGGCATCATCCGGGGCCTCAAAACTCAACGATCCGATCTTGGCCAGATCAAGCCGTTCGACCGGCAGCGCCTTGCGCTCCGGCCAATGTAGCGCATACCCGATCGCATGGCGCATATCAGGCGGGCCAACATGGGCCATCAGTGCACCGTCATTGAAGCCCACCATCGCATGGATCAGGCTTTCACGATGCACCAGCACCTCAATCATGTCCGGCGATACGTTGAAAAACTCTTTTGTTTCAATCAGCTCCATCGCTTTGTTGAACATCGAAGCACTATCAATCGTGATCCGCTGTCCCATATCCCAGTTTGGATGGCTCGACGCCTCAGCCAGAGTCGCGGTCGCCAGTTTCTCAACCGGCCAATCGCGAAACGCGCCGCCACTGGCAGTGATAATCACCCGCTCCACCGCCGCCATATGTTCACCCACGAGGGCCTGAAACACCGCCGAATGCTCACTATCAACCGGCAACACTGTTGCCCCATGCGCCTTCGCCCGGCCCAGCAATAACGGGCCTGCGGTCACCAGCGATTCCTTATTGGCCAATGCCAATGTCGTGCCATGGGCCAGCGCCTCCAGCCCCGGCACCAGCCCTGCGGCCCCCACAATCGCCGACAATGCCCAATCCACAGGACGCGCCGCCGCGTCCGTAATGGCGTCCGGACCTGCAGCAACCTCTACCCCGCTGCCCGACAACAGCGATTTCAAATCATCATAGCATTCAGGGTAACAGGTTACTGCCAGATCAGCGTTCAACCGACGCGCATCTGCGGCCAGTTGCGCGACATTGCGACCACCCGTCAGGGCCACCACATCATAGGCATCGCCATCCCGTGCAATCAGATCAATCGCACTTTGCCCGACAGACCCCGTTGCACCAAACAGCGTGATCCGCCTCAAAAGGCCACTCCCGGCACGTCAAACACATCGGCCACCAGCAGCATAAACAACGCGGCGCCCAGCAGGGCATCGAAACGGTCAAATAAGCCGCCATGGCCGGGGATCAGCGTTGAACTGTCCTTGACGCCCATCCGGCGCTTCAGCGCGCTTTCGGCAATATCGCCCATCTGACCCGCAAAGCTAAGCACCATGGAGATAACGACAATCGACAGACCCGCATTTGTGAATAAGGTGAAAATGAACCCGACAATTCCTGCCCCAACCCAACCGGCAACGGTCCCGCTCCAGGTTTTCTTTGGGCTGACCTTGGGCCAAAACTTCGGGCCACCCAACGACTTACCAGCGAAATAGCCAAAGATATCGGTGACGATCACGACCAGCATCAACCACAATAGCCAGGTAAACCCATAATCCATCCGGAAATGGACCAAACCCCACCCCGCAACCTGAATGCCAAGCGCAAAGATGAAAAACGTCTTGATCTCGGTTTTCAGCTGCGTAACGCCAATCAGCGGGACCACCAAAAACAGCAGCATTCCCCAATAAGACCCATGCGCCAATTGGCCCGACATCACCGATGCAACCAACGCAGCCAGCAACATGCCCTTTGTCGGTTCCTCCGGGCGGATCATCATCCACAATTCCCAGACCATGACGGCGGTCACGAAAACCACCAGCATCTGGAACCAGACACCGCCCAAAATGACACCGACCGCACCAATAACAACCATCGCAGCGCTTGAGGCGATGCGGACGGTCAGATCATCCCAGTTACTTGGTTTGGGCGCAGGGGTTGTCATGATCAGGCCAACACAGCCCCAAATCGGCGCTCTCGGTTGCCATAACTGTCCAGAACCCGTGCAAACTCTGCCTTGGTGAAATCCGGCCACAGTGTGTCCACAAATTCATATTCTGAATAAGCCGACTGCCAAAGCAGAAAGTTCGAAATACGCGCTTCGCCACTGGTGCGGATCACCAGATCAGGGTCTGGCAAAACATGGGTATCCAGAAACTTCGATAGCGTTTCCGCATCGACCTCATCATGGGTCAAACGGCCCTGCTCAATCTCATAGGCCAGACGCTTGGCGGCACGGGTTACCTCATCACGGCCACCGTAGTTCAGGGCGACCGTCAGATGCACGCGATCATTATCTGCGGTCAGCAACTCCAACTCATCCATCAGCGTGACCAGCTTGTCATCCAAACGGATGCGGTCGCCAATAAACCGCACGCAAACACCGCTTTTGAACAGATCACGGGCCTCGCGTTCAAGATATTTGCGAAACAGGCTCATCAAGCCGGCAACTTCGGTCTGGGTGCGCTTCCAGTTCTCGGTCGAAAACGCAAAGATGGTCAGGTATTTGACCCCCAAATCAGGGCAGGCTTCAACAATTTCACGGACACGGCGCGCACCGGCATGGTGGCCAAACAGGCGGGGGCGGCCACGTTGCTGCGCCCAACGGCCATTGCCATCCATGATAATCGCCACATGGCCGGGGCCTGTCGTCTTATCTGCGTCCTTGGGCATCAAAGCCACCTTTTTTCCTGTGAGCAGGCAGTCAGACCTGCATGATCTCGGCCTGCTTGGTTTCAAGCGTATCATCAACTGTCTTGATGTGGGCGTCAGTCAACTCCTGCACTTCGGTTTCCCAGAACTTCTGGTCATCCTCCGACATGCCATCCGCCTTGGCTTTCTTGATCTGATCCATACCGTCCTTGCGCAAATTTCGGATCGAAACCCGGGCACTTTCGGCATATTGACCGGCCACCTTTGTCAGATCGCGGCGCCGCTCTTCGTTCAGTTCAGGAATGGGCAGCATGATGATCGTACCGTTCAGCTGCGGATTGATCCCCAACCCGCTTTCGCGAATGGCTTTTTCGACCTTGCCGACAAGGCCCTTATCCCAGACATTGATCGTCACCATGCGCGGCTCTGGCACGTTCACGGTCCCCACTTGGTTGATCGGGGTCATCGATCCATAGGCATCCACCATGACAGGTTCGAGCATGGACCCGGATGCGCGACCAGTGCGCAATGACGCAAGTTCCGTGCGCAAATTGGCAATTGCCCCATCCATTCGGCGGGACAGATCATCGGTATCAAGTTCAAATTCGTCTGACATTTCTGCTCTTCCACTTCACGGGCTTTGCCCGGCTTTTCATCGTTTTACGGGAATAGCTGACTATTGTATAGGTCGAGATATCCAGAGCATTTTCGCATTTTTTCATTAGCCCGCAATGCCGCCTGCCGATACAAAACAGAACGTTCCGCACAAATCTGACCCAAAGCTGAGCAACCTTTGACAGGCCCCACCAGACTGCCTAACGTGACAGGGAAAGTTGAGTGATAGCAATATAATGACTGCTTCAGCGCCGGATTTGGAAATCGGTATTGATCAAACGCCGCAGCTTTTGATTGACACGATAAAGGATGCGCATCCCTGCTCAGATGATCAGGACGCAACGCAAACACATCTATGGTCCGTGCTGTTTGACGTACCAAACGGGATAAACACCTATGCGGTTCTTGACGGCGCAATCATAACACATCTGCCCGAGATACTTGCAAATAGCCGTATGGCCCATCAAAGCCTGTTCCAAGGAAAAGCACGCGATGAATTGAGCGAAAATGGGCCTTGGATCGTAGCACTCGATGGAACCAACGATCTTTCAAAGGGTCTCATCACCGACGCAAACGTACTGACGGCGTTCTGGCCGAAAGCCGGGTTCTTTCTACATAGCGCGGAGGATCTCGGGACCGTTGTCAAACATCTAAGACATTTTACAAGGATCAAAGATACCAGCGGCAAATGGTTCTTCTTTCGGTTTTGGGAAACCGATTTCGTGACCGCCTATCTTATGGCGATGACCGGAACACAACGGCAGGCATTTTTCGGAAACGGGATGGTGAACGCATTCATCACACTTGGCGATACCTGCCAGCGCCTGTCGCTGGACAACACCTCCTCCGGGCCACCTGCCCCGTTGCAGATCACCCTCAGCGCGGAGATTTTCCGGGCACTTTCGCATGTGACTGAAGCGCGATTTCGACGTGATATGATTACCCATCTCACACAAGACCATCAATTGGGCAAAGAACAGGCCGCCGCACTTTACCAAGCTGTCTTGGGGATCCCCCTGCGGTCGCGCGAGGCAATCGGTATGGTTATTGACTGTGTGGCGCCTTTGCCCGCAGGATTGACTGACACGCGCGTGGTGAAGGCACTCGACGAAAGCGAAGGTGCACCAGATTTGGTACGGGCCATGAGATTGAAAAATGAACTCAGCAAGGATGTATCATCGTAATGCAGGATGACGCACCAGACGATCCCGTCGCCCGCTGCCCGGGACCATGTGACGCCGTGATCCCGATTGTTTATCCCAATCAGCCAATCACAATCCCATACGATGCGATCCGTGGGGAAATGAGCTTGCTGGAACGGGCCGCCATCGACGAAGAACGCTCAGTACGTGAAACCTTCACGCAACCGCGCTCGAATCCACCATTATCAATCGGCAGTTCCAATGCGTCCGGGGTACGGGTGCTTGGGCTGGGTCACGCCGGTGTCGCTTTTTACAACGGATTAACCGGTGAAGTCGCTTACTACGAATATGGGCGCTATGGCGGGAATTTTGGCGCGGTGCGCAGTGTCGCCGGTCCGGCTAGCGTGACAATGACATTCGATCAAGATGACAACCCCAATGCTGGGCCGTGGGCCGCGTTGATGCAGGCTTTGACACGCACGAATGGCGGGCCGTACGATTTCAATGCCGTATATGTCAAAGTGCCCAACGGTTCATTCGATACAATGAAAGCATTCGCCGAAACACGCAAAGCCGCCGTCGCTGCGCGCACAGCAGCGGCGTATGATGTCAGCGGCAATCACTGCTTCACCTTCGCATTGGAGGTCGCGTCCCAATCAGGCGTCAACGGCAATGTCTCTGCCGCACCCGATTTGGATATTATCCTGCGAACGATTGTTGGCGGGACGATGGATGCCCCCGCTGGCACCGCAATTGAAGTTCCTGCGCGCCAAATCATCCAGCTTCAAACAACTTACCGCGCGCTGACCGTGTCGTCTTCGGGGACAGTCGCAAGCGGCTTTGCATTCCCGGCAGGTCTTTATGTCCGGTAAGCAAGTCATTCTTGCCGGTGCAGCCGCGCTGGTCGTGGCAGTTTTTTTTGTTTTCTTCAAAAAGGAGAGCACGATGCCCGAAACATTCCTCAAGTCGTCAGAAGAAATGGCTGATTTCGTGCCCTTTGATGAGGATATCGCTGCGATTGAACAGGCATGGTCGGCACCCATCCCCCCTGAACTTCACCTCATTGGTGGGGTGGATGAAATCGGCTATGCATTGGCCTGGCGCAATGACGACGATCCACCGAATATCTTCCAAGGGCATTTTCTGAACAGTCGCGTTCGCTACATCGGACCTCTTCGATATGAACATCCATCAGACAACCCGCTGCCCGATATAAAAGCCGGTAACTATGTCATATCCTACATTGAAAATGAGCAACTCCTCGTCGGTCAAGATACAACAACCCCGCCACGCGATTGGTTCTATCTTGTACCGACACAGCCTCAAAACATAGAATACGCGCCGTAGCGTTGCCATGACTTATCAAACTGTGTCGTATGACAGATGACACCGAAAGGGCGCATAATTGCTATTGTCGCGACCGCATGTGTTACTCTTGCGGCTGTTTTGGCACTCCGACCCAGCACCCAACACACAGCCATTCCCATGATTGACGGATGCGCCACAACGATCACCACAGATTTCGACGCATTTCCGGAAGATATCACTGCGGTCGCATTGACCTGGAACAAGCCGATACCGGATGATTTCATTCAGATTGGCGGAATTGACTGGTTCGGCTGGGCCAAGATATGCCGCGATAACGCAGACGATCCGGGTATCTTTCGGGGCGAATATCGAGATGCCAAGCAGCGCTGCGATGGCCCTTGGCGCATTGTCGATCCCCAAGACCGCGCACTCCCCGACAACATTCTAGAGCGCTATCAGCTCAGCCATTTTTCGAACAACCGGCTGACCTTAAGCAATTTTACAGGCGCGCCGGACGATTTTATCTACCTCGAACCGGTCATACGCGCGAATATCGAAACCAACAACTAGCGCGGTCCACGCGCCCATTGCTCAACAATCCGCCGGGCGGCGTTCACCACGTACAGGCGAACTGCCTTCAATACGATCGGCCGGAAATACGCATTGCGCAACCAAATCGGGATCAATACCCACCGGCATCTGATCGCTCCATGCCCAGACATCAGTCAGATCGACATCCTCAAACCCGCGCATATTTTCGAACCGGGTGCCCGACAGGCCAGCACCGCGAAACGAAACCCCACTGAACCGCACATCATCAAACTGCACATATTCGACCAGCGCATTATCAAAAACAGTGTCAGAGATACGCACATCCGACCAGCGACCGCTGCCCATCCGGGCGCCGGTAAAGTCCGAACGTTGTATCGTACCACCAGTCACATCAACATCATACCACCTGGCACCTCGGGCCATCACATCCAACACCCGTGTTTCGTTCAGGCGGATCGACCGGAACAAGCTATAGTCCATCGACGCATCGTTCAGGGTCCCGCCTGTCATCATCAAAAGCACAAACTGCGCATGACGAAAGTCGATATGATCCAAATAGGCATCACTCAGACGCAGGCGATCAATGCGAACCGGTGCCAGACAACGGGTCTCATCTGCGCCGAACGCCGGGCAGGACAGATCAAGATGCTGAAACGCCTCGCCCTGATCCGCCAGATATTCAAACGCCGCCGATTTTCCCAGATCACCTGCGGTCCCTGACGTCAAAACCGACCATGCCGTCATGCGGGCCACCAACTGATCCGCATCACGGGTACCGTCCACCTCCGCCGCAAATGCGGTTGAGGCATCCGACATCGCGCGATTTGCATTGTCCAACGCGCGCAGCGTATCCGAATACTCCGCCTGCAGCGCCGCATAGCTGGCCCGCAACTCCTGCTCGGTCTGCATTAACCCAACAACGGTCCGGTCAATCCGCGCCGTTTCGATCCAGACGAATGCGACCGCTGCGACCAAACCCAACAGACCAATGGCAAAACCCGTGACAGCCCAACCGCGCCCGATATTTTCTTTCGGGTCAGTCTTTGACAATCGTATAGGTCCCCTCGCCCGCCAGAATGCCCCGGAACCCGCCCGGTTCATCCAATGAAAACACGATGATCGGCAAATCATTGTCGCGCGCCAGCGCAATGGCCGACGCATCCATCACACCCAGATGCTTTTGCAGCACCTCATCATAAGTCACATTGTCATAGCGGACCGCATCAGCATGCTTGGCGGGGTCCTTGTCATACACGCCATCCACCTTAGTGCCCTTGAAAATCGCCTCGCAAGCCATCTCATTGGCGCGCAATGTCGCTGCCGTATCCGTGGTAAAATAGGGGTTCCCCGTCCCGGCTGCAAAAATGCAAACCCGTTTCTTTTCAAGGTGACGCACAGCGCGGCGGCGAATATAGGGTTCGGCCACCTCGTTCATCGTAATCGCTGAAATCACCCGCGTGTGAATACCCAACTCCTCCAACGCGGACTGCATGGCCAGCGCATTCATCACCGTGGCCAGCATCCCCATGTAATCCGCCGTCGTCCGCTCCATCCCTTGGGCAGAGCCCTGCAACCCGCGAAAGATGTTGCCGCCGCCGATCACCATGCAGATCTCAACGCCCATGTCGTGAACCGTCTTCACCTCGGCAGCCACCCGCTGCACCGTCGGCGGATGCAGCCCGAAAGAGGTATCGCCCATCAGCGCCTCGCCTGAAATCTTGAGCATGACCCGTTTATAGGTCGTCTTCCCGGTATCACTCATGGCGTCCCCCTGATGCGCTTTTTGTTAGCGCGCAAAATGTCGGAAATCGGGGGCAGGTTCAATGGCCGCTTGCCCCTAATTCATACAGGCGGCACTAATGGCGCGATGATCACCATCCAGCCGCATAAACCCGTCCTGATCGCAGGGCCCACAGCCTCCGGCAAATCCGCGCTTGCCTTGCATATCGCGCGATCTCAAGGCGGCGTTATCGTCAATGCCGACGCGCTGCAGATCTTTGATGGCTGGCGCATCCTGACAGCACGGCCCGATGATGCCGACTTGGCCGAAGCCAAACACGCACTCTACGGCCATGTCCCCTTTGATGCGGATTACTCCGTCGGGCATTGGCTGCGCGATGTGACCTCGTATCTGCAAGGCGCCAAGCGGCCCATCATCGTTGGTGGCACAGGGCTGAATTTCAACGCGCTGACACAAGGCCTGGCCGAGATACCGGCCACCCCAGATACATTAAGGCAGCACGCCAACATACTGCCTCTAAATGAACTTCTCAATAATCTAGACGCGCGAACCAGGGCGCGTATTGACACCCAAAACCGCATGCGGGTGCAGCGGGCTTGGGAGGTGCTGCAAAACACAGGACGCAGTCTTGCTGATTGGCAAGACAGCACGCCACCCCCGCTTTTGCCCATGGAACAGGCGACCTGCATCAGCCTCAACGCCCCCAAAGACTGGCTCAACGACAGGATCGCACGCCGATTTGACCAGATGCTGAACCTTGGTGCGCTGGACGAGGCACGCGCGATGCTGCCCCATTGGAACCCTGCGCATCTGTCATCAAAGGCCATCGGGGCACCGGAACTCATCGCCCATCTCATGGGCGACATGTCGCTGGACGCCGCACGCGAGGCTGCAATCATCGCCTCACGCCAATACGCCAAGCGGCAACGCACATGGTTCAGATCACGGCATAAGGACTGGCATCAGCTTCCTGCTGATATGTCCGACATTTCGGCAACACTGCGATTCGCTGATCATGCAATGGATTGATTGCAAACAGGTTTCAGCCAAGACTTGTGAAAAATCAACATTGAGGCAAAGTTGATGACCATGATGACAGAACTGAAACCGTCGGTGCTCGCCCTGACGGCAATCACATATGGCGGCCCGGCATCACGTTGGCGGACCGAAGCCATGCGCAGCCACGAAACACCGCGCCTGATCCATATCACCAAGGGACAGGGGCGGATCACGGTTGCAGGGTTGACCAATGGCTATGGGCCCAACAACCTGATCTTTATACCCGCCCATACGATGTATGGGATGGAGGTCGGCCCAACCGTCTTTGCCCAGTTATTGAGCCTGCCCAGCAGCACCGACTGGCCCGAAACGCCGTTTCATCTGCGCTTGCGTGACGTCGTCACCCAGAAAGAGCTGCAAAACCTGATGGAGGCGGTCGAACGCGAACTCCAGCCCAATGGTGACCCGCGCGCCGCCCTCTGCCATCTTGGTTTGCTCAGCATCTATGTTGAACGGCAATTGCAGGCCCGTGACCCCGAAACGGTCGATGCGCGGCGCAACTCTGCCGCCGCCAAACTGGTCGCGCGCTACACAGAAATGATTGCACATGATTTCCACTCTGACCGGGGCGTCGCCGATTATGCCGCTGCGCTGAATGTCACATCCACACACCTGACCCGCTGCTGCAAGCAAACCTGCGACCGCTCCGCGCTGGAACTGCTTAATGACCGTATCCATTTTGAGGCCTGCACATTACTGCGCGATACACACACACCAATTCAGGATGTCGCCAAAGCGCTGGGTTTTCAGTCGGCGGCCTATTTCACACGCAGTTTTCAGGAGAAATCCGGACAAACACCCTCCGATTTCCGGCGTAATCGGGGTGGGCTCGCGCGGGCGTAATGCTGCAGCGCAGAACCAAAGCACTTTCATATTTCAATTTCAAAATGTCGTTTTACGACACATGACCTGTCGTAAATGTCATATGTTTGACAAAAGCGTCGGTTGACCTGCACCCCAAACTTGTGCGGAGATAGCGCGGGACGGGATGTTGTTTGATACATGGGACACGTGCGCAAACTCTATTTCCGAAAAGCAATGGACGAGTCACAGGGAGAACAGAATGACGCAATCCACAAAGATCCACCCAGCAGCACTGATGTATGCCGCCGAAGAAAAAGCAGGCAAACTCAGCCGCCGGGAATTTCTTTCACGCACGACCGCACTTGGTGTGACCACAACCGCCGCTTACGGGCTTCTCGGGCTCAGCACACCGGCCAAGGCAGGCGGGCACGCCCAACAAGGCGGCACATTGCGCATGCAGATGGAAGTCCGCGCACTGAAAGATCCGCGCACCTACGACTGGACCCAGATCGCTTACTATTCCAACGGCTGGCTGGAATACCTCGTCGAATATAACAATGACGGTTCTTTCGCGCCCATGCTGCTGGAAAGCTGGACGGTTAATGACGACGCCACCGAATACACGCTCAACGTGCGGCCGGGCGTTAAATGGAACAATGGCGACGACTTCACCGCCGAAGATGTGGCCCGCAACATCGCTGGCTGGTGCGACAAAAACGTCGAAGGCAACTCCATGGCCGGACGTTTCGCAACCCTGATCGATGAAGCCACAGGTCAAGCCGTCGAAGGCGGCATCGAAGTCGTTGATGCCACGACCGTCAAACTGAACCTGCCCGCCTCCGATATCTCGTTGATTGCGGGCATGGCCGACTATCCGGCTGCGATCACCCCGGCTGATTTCGACCCCGAAAACATGGTCGGCAACCCTGTCGGCACTGGGCCCTACCTGCCCGAAAGCATCGAAGTCGGCGTCAAAGGCGTGCTGGTGCGCAATGAAGGTTTCGAATGGTGGGGCTATGAGGCCGGCAAAGGCGCCTTCCTCGACCGCGTCGAATTCATCGACTACGGCACCGATCCATCCGCATGGGTCGCCGCCGCATCGGCGGACGAGGTCGACATGCTCTATGAAACTGTCGGCGATTTCGTTGACATCATGGAAAGCATCGGCTGGGAACGGTCCGAAGTGGCGTCAGGTGCGACCATCGCGATCCGGCCCAACCAAGTGGCCGAAGTTGATGGCAAGCAGCCCTATGCCGATGTGCGCGTACGTCGGGCTATCGCAATGGCCGTCAATAACGAGGTCTGCTTGGAACTCGGCTATGCCAATCGCGGTCAGACGGCCAAAAACTTCCATGTTGGCCCCATGCACCCTGAATATGCCGATATCGAAGGCATGCCATACGATCCCGAAGGCGCGCTTGCCCTGCTGACCGAAGCAGGCATGGCCGATTTCGAAATGGAAATCGTCTCCATCGACGATGACTGGCGCAAAAACACCACCGACGCGGTGGCCGCACAGCTGCGCGATGCCGGTTTCAACGTCAAACGGACAATCATCCCCGGCTCCACCTTCTGGAACGACTGGACCAAATACCCGTTCAGCTCCACCAACTGGAACCACCGCCCGCTGGGCACGCAAATTCTGGCACTGGCCTACCGCTCTGGCGAAGCCTGGAACGAAAGCGGCTTTGCTAATGAAGAGTTCGACGCATTGCTGGCCGAAGCGAACTCGATCGCCGATGCAGACGCCCGGCGCGAAGTAATGGCCAAATTGCAGGCCATCATGCGCGACGAAGGTGTGACGATCCAACCCTATTGGCGCTCGCTCTACCGTCACGCCAAGCCCGGACTGGTCGGTTGGGATATGCACATCGCGTATCTGCCACAGATCTACAAAATGGCCTTTGCCGCCTAAAATCCTTCGGGCCGTCCCACATGGGGCGGCCCTTTTCACGACAGGCGGACCACCGGCAAACCGGGGCTGCCCAAAACAATAAGGTAGGCAATGACCCGCCGTCTGCTGACCAACAGGGGCCTGTATGGGACTGTTTATTTTACGCCGCCTTGGGGTGATGATCCTCACGGCCTTGTGCCTGACGTTTATCGTCTTCTGGTTGACGAACCTCGCACCAAACCTCGAAAAACTCGCCAAGACTCAAGGCAACGCGCGGATGACGGACGATGCCGTGGTCAGCTGGCTGGAAAATCGGGGGTATTCCCAGCCCTTGCCGGTCAAATACGGTCAATGGCTTGGTGTTCTGCCCGGCTACGTGATCGAAGGATCAGACGGTGAAACACGCGCCCGCTGCGCAGGCCCCGGTGTCGCGCTCGAAGATGCCTCAACTTTCTGCGGCATCCTGCAAGGCGACTGGGGTTTTTCAACAGTATTCAAGGCAGATGTAAGCGGTATCGTCGCCACCCGGTTGGGCCTGACCGGAAAACTGATGTTCTGGGTGATGATGGTCATGGTGCCCGGCGCGCTGATCATCGGCGTGCTGGCCGGTATGCGCGAAGGGTCACGGACCGATCGCAGCCTCTCCACCGTCTCCATCGTCTCTACGGCCACCCCGGAATATGTCTCTGGTGTTGTCTTCATCTCTGTCTTCGCCACCGCCACGTTCGGGATGAATTGGTTCAAAGGCACCGCAACCTCCGCGATGGAAGACGCCACATTCGAAAACTTCTTCCTGCCGGTGATCACCATCGCCCTTTACGGTATGGGTTACATCGCACGGATGACCCGGGCGTCCATGACCGAGGTCATGACGGCGCAATATATCCGCACCGCAAGGCTGAAAGGCGTCAGCTTTCCGACAATCGTGCTCAAACACGCATTGCGCAACGCACTGATTGCGCCGTTTACGGTGATCATGCTGCAATTCCCGTGGCTGCTGAACGGGGTCGTGATCGTCGAAACACTCTTCAATTACAAAGGCTTCGGTTGGGTTCTGGTGCAAGCCGCCGGGAACAACGACATCGAACTTCTGCTTGGTGTCTCCGTCGTCTCCGTCTTCGTGGTGCTGATCACGCAGCTGATATCAGACATCGGCTACGTCTTTCTCAACCCGCGCATTCGTATTTCTTAAGGGGGAATGGACATGGAACCTCTCACATGGACAGGCGCACTTGGCGCATTCCTCAACCCCGCACTGGGGCTCGGCACCGCAATCCTGGCACTTGGCGTCCTCGCCCAGATCGTGCTTGGCTTCTTTGCCGCGCCCATGACGCTGCAAGCCAACGCGGACGGCACATTGCAAGGGCGCGATGGGCTGCTGGGCACGGTCGAAACGGTCAACAAATACCTCTTCTTCTTCGTGCTGGTACTCGTCCTCGCCTATCTGATCGGCGGGATCGTTACCCCCTATGGGACCGCCGGGATCATCGGGGAAATGTCGCGACAATTCCTGCCGGTCTGGGTGGCGCTTATGGTCACCTTCGGCGTCTCGATCCTTTATAAACGCAGGCTGGGCCTTTACGGAAAACTTTTTGACAGCACCGTCGGGATGATCGGTTTTGCAATCGTGATGTTCTGGGTCTTTACCGCGCTCTTCGTCGGTATCTTTGATCTGATCGCCACGCATGATTATCTCAGCCAAGTTTCCGGGCTGAAAAACAAGGGCCCCGGCATCCCGGTCCCGGAAGGCACCACAGGGGCCATCCCCCATTATCTGCTTGGTGGCGATAACCTTGCACGCGACATCTTCAGCCGGGTCGTGGTGGGCTCGGTCTTCGTCATCTCGATCGCCCCACTGGCGACAGTCTTCGCCTTCATGGTCGGCATCACGCTTGGTCTGCCTGCTGGCTTCTACGGGGGGCTGCTGGACACGATCCTGTCCTTCGTTGCAAACCTGATCCTCGCCTTCCCTGTGATCCTTCTATTCTACCTGCTGGTCACACCGGAAATCGTACTGACCGGCATCCCCAGCTACATGGCCGCGGTCCTGTTTGTCTTCCCGCTGATTTTCTTCGGGGTGCTGCTGAATTCACGCTACTACACGCAACCGGCCAAGCGGACGGCGATCCTGGTTCCCGTCCTTGGCATTTTGGGCTGGCTCTACCTGTCGATCATCAACCAAAGGGGAACAGTCATCGACTTCCTGCCCGCATGGATGGATCTTTTCGACATATCGATCCTCGTCGTCTTCGTCTCGGTCGTCTTCGTAAATGCACCCACCGTTTTCCGGATCGTGCGCGGGCTGACGCTGGACCTGCGCACCCGCGATTACGTCGCCGCCGCCCAAACCCGTGGCGAAGGTGCGTGGTACATCATGCTCTGGGAAATCCTGCCCAACGCACGCGGACCGCTGATCGTCGATTTCTGCCTGCGGATTGGTTACACGACCATCCTGCTCGGCACCTTGGGGTTTTTCGGCCTCGGGCTTTCATCTGAAAGCCCCGATTGGGGCACAACGATCAATGAAGGGCGCAAACTGCTCCTGATCTTCGCCCATCCGGCTCTGCCGCCAGCGGTTGCATTGTTGTCGCTGGTCCTCGGCCTCAACCTACTGGCCGACGGCCTACGCGAAGAAAGCCTGAAAGACTGATGTCAGGGCAAGCAAAACAGACTATGCGCATCAATCATGCGCATGGTTTCTGCATAGGTTCTGCATACAAAACATACGCTGATTTCGGAGGCATCTAATGGCCATTCTCGACAAACAAGAACCCATCTTAGAGATCGACAAACTGTCCATTTCCTTCTTCACACGGCTACGCGAAATCCCTGCAGTGATGGATTTTTCAGCCAAGGTCATGCCGGGCGAAGCCCTTGGTCTGGTTGGCGAATCCGGCTGCGGCAAATCCACCGTGGCCCTCGGCGTGATGCAGGATTTGGGGGTGAATGGCCGCATCGTCGGCGGTTCGATCAAGTTCAAGGGCCGCGATCTCTGCGAGATGTCACCGGAAGAACTCCGCGACATCCGTGGAAGCGAAATTGCCATGATATATCAAGAGCCTATGGCGTCACTGAACCCCGCGATGAAGATCGGCAAACAGCTGATGGAAGTGCCGATCATCCATGAAGGCGTCAGCGAAAAAGAGGCCTACGCGCGGGCATTGGAAGTCGTCACCGACGTCAAACTTCCCGACCCCGAACGCATCCTCAAAAGCTATCCCCACCAGCTATCTGGCGGGCAGCAACAGCGCATCGTGATCGCCATGGCGCTGATGTCAAAACCGTCCTTGCTGATCCTTGACGAACCGACCACGGCGCTCGACGTGACGGTCGAGGCCGCCGTTGTCGAATTGGTCAAGGATCTCGGTAAGAAATACGGCACATCCATGCTTTTTATCAGCCATAACTTAGGGTTAGTGCTGGAAACCTGCGACCGGATCTGCGTGATGTATTCCGGAGAGGCCGTTGAACGGGGCAGCATCGAAGACGTCTTCGACAAGATGCAGCATCCCTATACGCAGGCGCTGTTCCGCTCCATCCCCCTGCCCGGCGCGGACAAAAACGCACGGCCCCTCGTCGCCATCCCCGGCAACTTTCCTTTGCCTCACGAGCGGCCCAATGGCTGCAACTTTGGCCCGCGCTGTGACTACTTCGAAGAAGGGCGCTGCGATGCAGATTTTGTGCCCATGGTGCAGATTCATGGTAACGACCGGCACCAGACCCGCTGCCTGCGACACGAAGAAATCGACTGGAACGCCCCAATCCAAGCCTCTGAAACCAAAGAGAAACCAGCGCCCGGTCCGGTTGTTCTGAAAATGGACAACCTCAAGAAATACTACGAGGTGGCAGCCAACGCACTCTTCGGCGGCGGCGACAAAAAAGTGGTCAAGGCCAACGAAACACTGAGCTTTGAAGCCCGCGAAAGCGAAACCCTCGCCATCGTCGGTGAGTCAGGCTGCGGCAAATCCACTTTCGCCAAGGTTCTCATGGGGCTAGAAACAGCGACAGAGGGCCAAATTCTTTTGGATAATCAATCCATTGGCGACACACCCATCGAAAAGCGCGGCACCAAAACAATCGCCGATATCCAGATGGTTTTCCAAAACCCTTTCGACACGCTCAACCCCTCCATGACCGTCGGGCGACAGATCATGCGCGCGCTCGAAATCTTCGGGATCGGCAATAACGACGCAGAACGCCGCGAACGGATGCTCAACCTTCTCGACCTTGTCAAACTGCCACGTGCTTTCGCTGACAGGATGCCACGCCAGCTCAGCGGCGGGCAAAAACAACGGGTTGGCATCGCGCGGGCCTTTGCGGGCGACGCGCGGATAGTGGTTGCGGATGAGCCCGTTTCAGCCCTCGATGTCTCCGTACAGGCGGCGGTGACCGATCTGTTAATGGAAATTCAACGCGAACATAAGACAACGCTTCTATTCATCAGCCACGACCTGTCGATCGTGCGTTACCTCAGTGACCGGGTCATGGTCATGTATCTGGGCCATGTGGTCGAACTCGGCACCACCGATCAGGTGTTTTCGCCGCCCTACCACCCCTATACAGAGGCTTTGCTGTCCGCCGTTCCCATCGCCGACACATCGGTAAAGAAAAAACATATCGTGCTGGAGGGCGATATCCCCTCGGCCATGAACCCGCCCAGCGGTTGCCCGTTCCAGACGCGCTGTGGCTGGAAACCAAAGGTTGCGGGCGGTCTATGCGAAAAGGAAGTCCCGCCAGTGCGGATGCTTGCTGAAGGTCATCAGATTAAGTGCCACCTCAGCGATGCAGATCTGGCAGACATGGAACCGGTCATACAAATCGCAGCAGAGTGAGGCCTAACCATAAGAAATTTCTAGAAACTTCTTAGCGCCCCCAGATCACCAGAACATAGTTTTGCGTCTCGGCAAAGGGTGGGACGCCGCCATAGCGCTGAACAGCCCCAGGCCCTGCATTATAGGCGGCCAATGCCAAACGCCAATTGCCGAATGTTTCATATTGCTGGCGCAGATAGCGCGCGCCGCCGTCTAGGTTCTGATAGATATCGTCCGGATCAACACCCAGACTGCGCGCTGTCTGCGGCATTAGCTGGGCTAACCCCAACGCGCCCTTGTGCGAAACGGCATCAGCGTTCCAGCCACTTTCCTGCTGAACCAAACGCAGGAACAAATCCGCTGGCACCTGATGGCGCGACGCTGCAGAACGCGCCATATCAAGATAAGGACCGCGATAAGCCCCCGCATAACGCGGGACAGTTCCTGGGGCTCCGGGGACTTCGACACGTGGTGGCTGCAGGCGTACGGAATTGGAGTATTGCTCTGCTGCGCGGCCATCCAAGATGGATAATTGGCTTTGAAACAGGCCAGCGCGTGACATTGTCGATACTTGCTCATCCGCCAAGGCGGCCTGACCCATAACAACAATCAGCGCCGTATAAATCGGTCTTGAAATCCGCATCAAATCAATTCCCACCCAATATGACTTATCCAAAGTAATCTCTTTTAGGCAGGATGTCAGCCCTTGCGAGGCAATGATCTGTTAACCTTGTTGCGGCATCCCGGGTCTGTCACAAAAGCGCAAAGAAGAATCGCGGGAGGTGCCAGTATGGCCGGATCAGTAAACAAAGTTATTCTCATTGGTAATCTGGGGGCTGATCCAGAGGTCCGAACCTTCCAGAACGGCGGCAAGGTCTGCAACTTGCGGATCGCCACGTCAGAGAATTGGAAAGACAAAAATACCGGCGAGCGGCGCGAGAAAACCGAATGGCATTCGGTCGCAATTTTCTCCGAAGGTCTGGTACGTGTCGCCGAGCAATATCTTAAAAAGGGCTCAAAGGTTTACATCGAAGGCAAGCTGCAAACCCGCAAGTGGCAGGATCAGTCCGGTCAGGACCGTTATTCGACCGAAGTTGTCCTGCAAGGGATTGGCAGCACACTCACCATGCTCGACAGCCGTGGCGAAGGCGGCGGTGGTGGCAATTACGGCGGCGGGGGCGGCGGAAGCTACGGTGGTGGTGGTGGCAGTTCCTACGGGGGCGGCAATGATGGCGGCTATGGCGGCGGTTCATCGCAAGGCGGTGGCGGCGGCAGCGACATGGATGACGAAATCCCGTTCTAAACACGGCAGAACCACGCAAGGCCCGCCCTAACCGGCGGGCTTTTTTATCTGCGCGCCAATGCGTCGTGTAACACCGTGCGCACAGCATCTGGCGGCACATCGGAGGTAATGAACGCCTCTCCAATCCCGCGCGCCAGGATAAAGCGCAGTGTGCCATCCAGCACCTTTTTGTCCTGGCCCATCAACGCCAACAAGCCGTCGGCATCTGGTAAATCGCCAGCAATATCGGTGATGTCGACCTTCATCCCCATATCACGCAGATGCGCTCGCACGCGGCTGGGGTCTTCTTGACTGCACAGACCCATGCGCGCCGACAGCTCGAACGCCAATGCACAACCGATCGCCACGCCTTCGCCATGCAGCAGCCGGTCGGAATAATCCGTCGCCGCCTCCAACGCATGGCAGAATGTATGACCAAGGTTCAAAAGCGCACGATCCCCCTGCTCTGTCTCATCACGTTGCACGATATCAGCCTTCATCTGACAGGACCGCGTCACCGCGCGCACGCGCGCATCCATGTCACCCGCCGCCAGCGCAGACCCCTGCCCCTCAAGCCAATCAAAGAAATCGGCGTCGCCCAACAACCCATATTTGACCACTTCGCCATAGCCTGCGAGGAAATCGCGCGACGTCAACGTCCCCAGCAGCGCAGTGTCAGCCAGCACCAAAGACGGTTGATGAAATGCCCCGATCAGATTCTTCCCATGGGGTGAATTGATGCCCGTCTTGCCCCCGACAGAGCTGTCGACTTGTGCGAGCAGGCTGGTGGGAAGCTGCACAAACCGCACCCCGCGACGCAATATAGCGGCAGCAAACCCAGCCAAATCACCGATCACGCCGCCGCCAAAGGCAATGACGATATCACCACGCTCAACCTTCTGGCCGAGCAACCATTCCACCGACCGCTCCAACTGTGCCCAACATTTGGTGGCCTCGCCCGGCGGCAAAGTCAAAGCCACCGATGTCAGTCCGGCAACCGATAATGCCCCCTGCAATTGCGCCAAATGCAGCGTAGCCACATTTTCATCCGTCAGGATGCAAACATGACGGCGCCCGCCCATCGCGGCAATCTGCGCACCTGCCTGATCCAAAACGCCCGGCCCGATATGGATGTCATATTCCCGGCCTGGCAGATTAACATGCACAGTAGAGGTCATAGATTTTTCTCCAGGATATCAGGCCGCGTTGCGAGGGTGTCGATCACGTTTTGTGTGGTTTCGTCGATGCTGGCAGTCCGTCCGACAGTGATCCGCAGGCCGGCCAAAGAATAGATTGGATTACGCGCTTCAAAAAGTGCAGTCAGCGTCGCCTTGGGATTGGCCGTGCGCAGCAAGGGGCGTGTATCCTTGTGGCGCACCCGCTCCCACAATGTTCTGAGATCGGCGTTCAGCCAAACGGCCACACCCATTTCTGCAATGGCATCACGATTGCGTTCAGCCAGAAATGCGCCACCGCCCGTCGACACGATCCCGGGTGGCCCCGATAACAAACGGCGCAACACCTCGGCCTCGCGTTCGCGAAAAAACGCTTCTCCGTCCCGCTCGAATATCTCAGCGATGGTGAGCGCTGCGGCCTCCTCGATGGCGGAGTCACTGTCAACGAAAGGCACTGCCAGCCGGGCGGCGAGCGCGCGCCCGATTGCCGTCTTGCCAGAGCCCATCATGCCAACCAGCACCACCGTGCGGTGCAGTTGAAACATCGGCCCATCACCCATTAAGACGCCCCCAAAATTCGGCCACGTGCCGCCGAACAGCAAAATTAATGAATGAATGCCGTGATCTTGCGCAAAAGGCCATATATAATCCCTTCAACACGTGGCACTTAGACCACATATTGAGGCAGAATTGGCAGATTGGGGCAGGCAATGTGGCGGCTGATCAAGGCACTGTTGTTTTTGATACTCCTGGCGGGCGTGGCACTTGTGGCCTACGCCTATGTTGGGCCGATCTTTTTTCCGGCAGATTTTGCCGCCCCGTCACAAGAGGTAACGCGCCCTGTCACCCTTGATACAAACTAGATCACTGATCGCATTCCTGTGTCTGGCGGGTTTGCCTGCGGCAGCACAGGACGACCCCGGCCAGCCATTATCGGCGATTGACTGGCTGTCAAAAAGTGTGACCGCCCCGATTTTTGAACCCCCGATCAGCCCGACGGCATCGCCACCACAGGTGGTCGTGACGCCACTGGATCGTCCATCAAAGGACCCCGTGGGCCTGTTGCCATCCGATGTCACCGGCCTGCCGCGCAGCATTTGGTCGGGCAGTGACGAGGCGGTATTGGTTGATCTTGTCCGGGCAGAGCGGGTCGAAACACTGCCCGCAGTGCAGGATCTTCTCAAAGTCTTGATGCTTGCTGAGGCTGATGCGCCCGTTGGTGCGGGCGCTGATGGTGCGCTGTTCTTGGCGCGCGTGGACAAACTGCTTGATCTGGGCGCTTTAGAGCAGGCCAAATCGCTTATCGAACAGGCAGAACCGGACACAGCACCTTTGTTCCGGCGCTGGTTTGACGTGGCCTTGCTGACCGGCACCGAAGATGAAGTCTGCGACATCATGGGTCAAAAACCCTCCGTCGCGCCCACCTATTCCGCGCGCATTTTTTGCCTGGCACGCAATGGTGATTGGCCAGCGGCGGCTCTGACACTGAACACCCATCGGGTGCTTGGCGACATCACCGAACAGGAAGAACAGCTTCTGTCCCGTTTCCTCGATCCCGAACTATACGAAGGTGAACCGGCCCTTGATCCGCCGTCCCGTGTCAGCCCGCTCATGTTCCGCATGCACGAAGCCATTGGCGAGGCGCTGATCACATCCAACCTGCCTCTGGCTTTTTCCCATGCAGATCTGCGCAGCACGACCGCCTGGAAATCCCAGCTTGAAGCGGCAGAGCGGCTGGCGCGTCACGGTGCGGTTTCGGAAAACGTGCTGCAAGACCTTTATACAGCGCGGACGCCTGCGGCGTCGGGCGGTATATGGGACAGAGCAGAAGCGATACAACGCTTCGATGTTGCGATCACTGCGCGCGATCCAAATGCAGTGTCACGCACATTGCCAAACGCATGGGAGGCGATGAAACAGGCCCGAACCGAGGTGCAATTCGCCAAGCTTTATGGTGCTGCATTGCAGGGTCTCCCGCTTGGTCAGAACGCTGCCGATATCGCGTTTGCGGTCGGTTTGCTTTCACCGGATTATGAAACCGTCGCGATTAACGCCATGAATGGCGAAAGCGATCAAGACGCGTTTCTCATCGCGTTGGCGCGGGGTGTGCCGCAAGAGGTGCGGGTTACAAGTCCGAAAGAGCTGGCGATCCAGTCCGCATTTAACGGGGCCTTGCCACCACCTACGCTGAGTGACCTTGTTGATGATGGCAAATTGGGCGAGGCTGTGTTGCGCGCCATCGCGTTATTCCATCAAGGGTATTCCGGTGATGCGCGGTCGATCACCGACGCCATCGCGCTGTTCCGATCTGTCGGACTGGAGGACGTTGCCCGCCGCGCCGCGCTGCAATTGCTGCTTTTGGACCGGGCGACGTGACACAAGACCAACCCATGGCCCGCTGGGTGCAAACATTTCTTGAGGCGCAGGCCGCCGAACTGGACACGGCCACCAACACACAATTGGCCTATGCGCGCGATCTGCAAACCTTTGGCGACTGGTTGGCCGACAAATCACTGCACTACGTCAGCGCCACCCGCGATCATATCGAAAGCTACCTGATAGATTGCGAGGCCGAAGGATTGGCCAAATCAACCCGCGCGCGACGGCTATCAGCGATCAAGCAGCTTTATCGCTTTGCCTTCGAAGAAGGCCTGCGCGAGGATAACCCCGCAATCCAGATAAAGGGGCCCGGGCGCGCGCAGCGGCTTCCCAAAACGCTGGATATCAGCGAAGTGGACCGGCTGCTGGACGCCGCCCGCAACACCCGACGCGAAGCATTGCGTAATGCCTGTCTGATGGAATTGCTTTATGCGACGGGCATGCGTGTCACCGAACTGGTCAGCCTGCCCGTGTCTGCAGCACGCGGCGATCCGCGAATGCTGCTGGTGCGGGGCAAAGGCGGAAAGGAACGGATGGTGCCGCTATCGCCGCCTGCAAGGCAAGCACTCGCCACATATCTTGCCGCGCGGGACACCGCAGAAGACGCGGCCCGACAGGACGGCAAACCGCCGTCAAAATTCCTGTTTCCGTCGCGGGGCAAAGCAGGCCATCTGACACGGCATCGGTTCTTTGGCCTCATCAAGGAATTCGCAGTCGCCGGTGGCGTATCCCCGGCGAAAGTGACACCACATACGCTGCGCCACGCTTTTGCCACGCATCTGCTGGCGGGCGGTGCGGATCTGCGGTCGATCCAGACCATGCTGGGCCATGCCGATATCGCCACAACCGAGATTTACACCCATGTGCTGGATGAACGGTTGAAAGAACTGGTGCTGGAACACCACCCGCTGGCAAAATCAGGCAAGTCTTGAAGCAGGCGCACACAACCTACATAAGACCATATCTTTATTGAAAGTATCTGATGGAACCGACGATCTCTGACGCCGCCTTTTGGATCACGGCGGGTGCAATTATGGTCCTGCTCGTGATGTCCGGCTTTTTTTCCGGCTCTGAAACCGCACTGACGGCGGCATCGCGTGGAAAACTGCGGACCGCCGCGGACAAAGGGTCCAAAGGGGCCGAACGGGCGTTGCATATCACCGAAGACAATGAACGTCTGATTGGTTCTGTGTTGCTGGGCAATAATGTGGTCAACATCCTCGCCACCTCACTCGCCACTGCCGTGCTGACCCAATTTTTTGGCCAAAACGGCGTAGCTGCTGCCACCCTGATCATGACCCTGCTCGTTTTGATCTTCGCCGAGGTGCTGCCAAAAACCTTTGCGATTACCTATCCAGAGGCGGTAGCCTCGCGCGTGGCCGCCCCGATCGGTTTTATCGTCCTGATCTTCTCGCCTATCGTGACGGCCGTACGCTACCTGGTTCGCGGTGTGTTGTATCTGTTCGGTGTGCGGACTGACCCTGACAGCAACATCCTGGCCGTACGCGAAGAAATTGCGGGCGCGCTGTCATTAGGTCATTCCGAAGGGATCGTCGAAAAGGAAGACCGCGACCGCATCCTTGGCGCGCTCGACCTGAACGAACGCACCGTGGAAGAGGTGATGCTGCACCGCTCCAGCATCGAAATGATCGACGCGAACCAGCCCGCGCAGGATATTCTGGCGCAGATTCTAACCAGCCAGCACACGCGCCTGCCGCTGTTCCGCGATGATCAGGAAAACATTGTCGGCGTGATCCATGCAAAAGACCTGTTGCGCGCCATGCACAAGCTGCTTGGCGGCGGCGAGGTGAATGCCAAAGGTCTAGCCGACTTCGACGTGACGCGCGTCGCGATGGAACCCTATTTTATTCCTGAGACCACGACGCTTGACGATCAGATGCGCAACTTTCTCAAGCGAAAGACGCATTTTGCGCTCGTCGTTGATGAATATGGCGGGTTGCAGGGGCTGATCACACTCGAAGACATCCTCGAGGAAATCGTGGGCGAAATCGCCGACGAATTCGATGATGACGAAGAAGAACAAATCGCCGCAACTTCTGACGGTGCCTATATCGTCGATGGGGGCATGACGATCCGCGACCTTAATCGCGCGCATGATTGGAACCTGCCTGACGATGAGGCCAATACCGTAGCCGGACTTGTCATTCACGAAGCACAGATGATTCCCGTTGAAGGGCAAGTATTCTCGTTCCACGGTTTCCGGTTCGAAGTGCTCAGCAAGGCCGAAAACCGGATCGCCACGCTCAAGATCCGCAAACTCTGACGCGCATCCCTTGCCTTTGGCTGCCCTTGGGTCAATGCTACCTCATTCACATAAAGAATGAGGAAGACCATGACGCTTCGCCATCTGTTCCCATCGTGTTTGTTGACCCTTTGCATCGTTACCCCAACCTTTGCCCAGCAAGCCGCTGATAGTGTATCGCCGGAAGAGGCGACGGCGATGGCCGCCTTCGCCAACCTGTCCGGTGCCGCTGATGCGGCCATGACCGCGAAACAGGAAGGCCGCCCTGTCAGCGCAGATGACTGGATGGTTGTCGCCGCCAATCCGCTGGCGGTTGAGGCGGGGGCCGCTGTCCTGGCTGACGGGGGCACCGCAGCCGATGCCATGGTCGCCGTGCAAGCGGTGCTCGGGTTGGTTGAACCGCAGTCTTCCGGCCTTGGTGGTGGCGCATTTTTGGTCTGGTACGACGCCGCAACCGGTGAGATGACGACGCTTGATGGCAGGGAAACCGCGCCAATTGCCGCCACACCGACACTGTTTCAGGATGAAAACGGCGAACGGCTGGGGTTCTTCGATGCGGTTGTTGGCGGGCTTTCTGTCGGCACCCCCGGCACACCCAAACTGATCGAAGACGCGCATCGACGCTGGGGGCAAAGCAATTGGGCAGATTTGTTTACGGACGCGATTGCGCTGGCTGACAGCGGCTTTATCGTCTCACCGCGCATGGCGGGTGCGATTGCGAACGACGCGGACCGCTTGCAACGGTTTCCCGACACCGCGGACTATTTCTTTCCTGGGGGTACTGCCGTGGCCGCTGGTGATCTGCTGACGAACGCCGCCTATGCCGACACGTTACGCCAGATCGCCTCACGCGGCACAGACGCATTCTACACCGGACCCATTGCAGAGGATATCGTGGCCACCATCCGCAACGCGCCGGGAAACCCTGGCGTGCTATCGACCGTGGATATGGCGCTCTATGATGTTGTTGAACGCGATCCGGTCTGCGTGCCCTACCGCAGTTTTGAAGTCTGCGGCATGGGTCCACCCTCCTCCGGTGCGCTGACCGTCGGGCAGATCCTGGGTATGTTAGATAGCTACGATATCTCCGATCCGGCTGACCCTGACACATGGCGGCTGATCGGTGATGCATCCCGGCTCGCATTCGCGGATCGGGGGCGTTACATGGCCGATAGCGACTATGTCCCTATGCCAACCGAGGGTCTTACAGACCCCGCCTATCTAGCCGAACGCGCAACCTTGTTGCGAGGGGATGATGCCCTGCCAGAGGTGACAGCTGGTAACCCGAACTGGGACCACGCACAGCTGTGGGGGGATGATCTGAGCATCGAATTCCCATCAACCTCACACATCTCGATCGTGGACAGTTACGGCAATGCGCTTTCCATGACCACTACCATCGAAAACGGGTTTGGCTCGCGGCTTTTCGTGCGGGGGTTCCTGCTCAATAACGAATTGACCGATTTTTCCTTCGCGACCCATAATGATGGCTACCCAATCGCCAACCGGATCGAACCGGGTAAGCGGCCAAGGTCATCCATGTCGCCCACAATCGTGACCCAGGATGGGGAGCCGACCCTGGTCATTGGCAGCCCCGGTGGCAGCCGAATTATTGGGTATGTGGCCAAGGCCATCATTGCTCATGTCGATTGGGGGATGGATGTGCAACAAGCGGTGTCCATGCCGCATCTGGTGAACCGCTTCGGCACCTATGACATCGAAGAAGGCACCGATTTGATATCATTGGAAGACCCCCTGACAGAGTTGGGCTATGAGGTCAATATCCGCGGCCTCAACTCTGGCCTGCATGCCATCGCGATTGGTGACACGCTGCAGGGCGGTGCCGATCCTCGACGCGAGGGTATTGCCTTGGGTGAGTGACCGGCAACGTAAGGTGGATCTTGATCCACCTTACGTTGCCTCAACGTCCCTTGAACAAGCTACCCAAAATGCCACGTACCAACCGGCGCCCCGACGTGCCGGTCAATTCCTTGGCCACAACCGAAGCCAGCGCCCCGCCAAATCCACCCGACGACCGTGAGGACCGGCGCGACGTCGACCGCCCCATCCCGCCGCCATCATAGCGGCGGCCTGCTTTGAATTCGCGCTCTTTTTCTTCCAACGCGGCCTCCGCAGCTTCTGCCGCTTCGGCTTCCTTCGCCGCAATCTCGGCCCGTTTGTTCAGCATCTCGAAGGCGCTTTCGCGATCCGCAGCGGTGTCATACTTCCCTGCCATATCAGACGCTTTCATGATCGCCGCCCGGGTCGCCTGATCAATTGGACCCAACTGTGATGACGGGGGCCGGATCAATGTCCGCTCCACCACCATTGGGATGCCCTTACGATCAAGGAATGAGGTCACAGCCTCGCCCGTTCCAACCTCTTGAATAGCCGTGG
Organism: uncultured Paracoccaceae bacterium; assembly: GCA_947489445.1. Taxonomy (GTDB): domain Bacteria; phylum Pseudomonadota; class Alphaproteobacteria; order Rhodobacterales; family Rhodobacteraceae; genus Yoonia. The sequence continues at coordinate 19,591 of CANLDN010000008.1, read as the reverse complement.
CCGTATCGAAACCGGGATTGTCGCGATAGGTTTCGGCAGCCGTCTTCAACTCCTTGCGGTCCTTGGCGGTGAACGCGCGTAAAGCATGCTGCACGCGATTGCCCAATTGGCCCAATACGTCATCCGGAATATCGCCCGGGTTCTGGGTGACAAAGTAAACGCCCACACCCTTGGATCGGATCAGGCGAGCCACCTGTTCAACCTTGTCCACCAACGCTTTCGGAGCATCGTCAAACAGCAGATGCGCCTCATCAAAGAAAAATACCAGCTTGGGTTTGTCCGGGTTTCCGACCTCCGGCAGCTCCTCGAACAGCTCTGACAACAGCCACAGCAGGAAAGTCGCATACAACCGGGGCGACCCCATCAACTGGTCCGCCGCCAAAATGTTAATCTCGCCCCGACCATCACGGGTGCGCATCATATCCGACAAAACAAGGGCCGGTTCACCAAACAGCGCCGTCCCACCTTGGTTTTCCAGCACCAGCAACTGGCGCTGGATCGCCCCGACAGAGGACGAGGCAACATTGCCATAGCGCAGCGACAATTCCTTGGCATTTTGACCGACCCAAACCAGCAAGGCCTGCAAATCCTTCAAGTCAAGCAGTGGCAACCCTTCCTCGTCCGCGACACGAAACGCGACGTTCAGTACGCCCTCCTGCACATCCGTCAGCTCCATCAGGCGCGACAATAATAGGGGGCCCATCTCGGCCACGGTTGCGCGGATCGGGTGACCTTGCCGACCGAACAAATCCCAAAATGTCACAGGGAAACTGTCATATTCCAGATCAAAACCAATCGTCTCTGCCCGCTTCATGAATGCATCGTGCAGCTTGAACTCAGGTGATCCGGACGCCGCAAGTCCGGATAAATCGCCCTTCACATCTGACAGGAATACTGGCACGCCTGCGGCTGAAAATCCCTCCGCCATGATTTGCAGGGTGACCGTCTTACCTGTCCCTGTCGCCCCAGCGATCAACCCATGGCGGTTGGCCTTATCTTGTCGCAAGACTTGTGGCGCGCCGTAGCCATTGCCACCGCCGCCCATAAAGATGTGATCTGACATGTAACGGGTCCCTCGTGATTTGATTGTGATCAAAATACATTCTTAACCATTTCATGCCAGTCTAAAGCACGTCATCCGCGCAGCTGATGCGTGCGTTGGCATACTTCCTCCCTGTTAGACTTGCCGTGCCTTTGGGCACGGTTTTTTTTTTGGATTGCGGCGCCCCGCTCAATCACGTTTCCGTCATTGATTTGCTGTTGACGGATGTCCCAGCTTTGCGTAGCTTCCCGTGCAATTAGTCGGCCAAGTCCGACAGGGAGAAAATGGAAAAGGGTCCTGCGGGACCCTTTTTCTATGCACAAATCCCATCGGAAACGTGAGCGGAAGAACGCCGCAAAACCCGCTTTTTACACTGACAGAGCTGCCTACGCATGCTAAGCCCCTGCGCAAATAACAAAGGACCTATCATATGCGCAGTACGCTCAAATCCCTTTTCGTTGCCGCCTTGCTGACCCAGGCCGGCATGGCCTTTGCACAAGAGAGCGAGCCACAGGTTGACGACCAGAATACCGAAGAACCGGCAGCTGAGCCTGGTGAGGATCTGAGCTTGGGTGAACCGGTTGGCCCACAGATCGGCCAGCCTTACATTCTGCAGGAATTTGGCGATTGGGCGATGCGCTGCATCAAGTCACCCGAAGGGCAAGATGACCCGTGCAACCTTTATCAATTGCTTACTGATGAAAACGGCGCCCCGGTTGCCGAATTCAATTTCTTCCGTCTGCCCGATGGGTCCCGTGCTGCCGCTGGCGCGACGATCGTCGCCCCATTGGAAACGCTTCTGACGCAGCAATTGACGCTGGCTGTTGATGGTGCAAATGCGCGCCGGTATCCTTTCACGTTCTGTAATGCGGGTGGCTGCGTCGCCCGGCTTGGCTTTACCGAAGCAGAGGTGGAACAGTTCAAACGTGGTGCCACAGCCACCGTCCGTTTAGTCCCCGCTGCCGCGCCCACCGAGGAAGTTGTTTTGACGCTGTCACTCACCGGCTTCACCGCGGGTTACGACGGTGTCGTGACGCAGAACTGATCATTAGAAGGCCGCCATTTACAGAATGCGCGGCCTTCTAGTGCCTTCGCAGGGCCAAAACGGCGTTGAACCCGCCAAACGCAAAGGCATTGGACAGAACCACATTGACTGCCGCATCACGGGCGACATTCGGCACCACGTCCAGCGCGCATTCGGGGTCGGGTTCTTGATAGCCAATCGTGGGTGCAACCACCCCGTCGCGCAACGCCATGATACAGGCCAGCAATTCGACCGCACCGGTTCCGCCAATCAGATGACCATGCATGGATTTAGTTGACGATATCATCAACTGATCCGCATGCGCCCCGAAAACATCCGCAACTGCGGCGCATTCTGTCTTGTCATTGGCCGCTGTCCCTGTGCCATGGGCATTGATGTAGCCAACACTGTCCTTGGGCAGGCGGGCGTCGTTCAGCGCACCCGCAATCGCCCGTGCCGCACCTTGTTTGGACGGCATCACGATATCGGATGCATCCGACGACATCGCAAAGCCCGCAACTTCGCAGAGAATATCCGCGCCACGGGCCATTGCGTGTTCGTAATCTTCGAACACGAAAACCCCCGCCCCTTCGCCTTGCACCATGCCATTGCGCGTAGCTGAAAACGGGCGGCATGCGTCCTTGGACATCACCCGCAGCCCTTCCCAGGCCTTGATCCCGCCAAAGCATAACATCGCCTCTGATCCGCCGGTCACCATCACCTTAGCCATACCGCAGCGGACCATGTTGAACGCCTGCCCCATCGCATGATTGGAGGACGCACAGGCCGTCGCCACCGTGAATGAAGGGCCCCGCAAGTTCCACTCCATCGACACGTGCGACGCGGCTGCATTATTCATCAGCTTAGGCACAATAAAGGGATGGACGCGATTCTTACCGGCCTCATAGACCGCACGATAATTCTCATCCTGCGTATTCAGGCCACCGCCAGACGTTCCAAGCACGACACCCGAATGATCGGCCAATGCGCCGGTGAATGTCAGGCCAGACTGGGCAATGGCCTCGCGGGCGGCCAGCAATGTGAACTGGGTGAATCGATCATAAAGGGCAATTTGCTGGCGATTGAAATGGGCCGCTTCGTCGTAGCCCTTGATCTGGCCCCCGATCTGTATCGACAAACGATCCACATCGGCAATCTCAAGCGGGCCGATGCCACAACGACCTTCGCGCATAGCCTCTAGCGTTGCAGGCACATTCGCACCCAGCGGGTTGATCGTCCCGGCACCGGTAATCACCACGCGACGCATTCATTTACCCTGCGCTGCTTTCAACGTCTCGACTGCGGCAACGATAGATGCCACCGACGAGATATCGAAATTGCTTTCATTGGGGTTGTTGGCGTTGAATGGCACCGTGATGTCAAACGCTTCTTCGATCGCAAAGATGCTTTCGACCAAGGCCATGCTATCGATGCCCAGATCTTCCAGACTGTGCGACATCTTCACATCGGCCGGTTCCACCATCGCCTGTTCGGCAATAATCGTGATGATCTGTTCTTTGATGCTCATCTGCTGTGCCTGTTTTTTGCTCAAACTGGATTTAGGCATTTTCGCATGGATTTAAAACAGGAACTTAACCTTTTCCCAAACGCATCAGAAGGCGTGGCAAACGGCGCAGCGCCTTGTAGCTGTCAATATGTGTCTGCATCTTGGTGGCGGGATAGCCCATCATGACACGACCCGCAGGCACATTGGACAAAACGACAGAACCGCCGCCCAGAACAACATCATCCCCAACGGTCAGATTGTCAGCCACCCCTGCCTTGCCACCGACGACAACCCGGTCGCCAATCACGGTTGAGCCGGCAACACCGGCTTGCGCGCAAAGCAGACAATGATCGCCGACAATGACATTGTGGCCAACCTGTACCAGGTTATCGATCTTGGTCCCCTTGCCCACCCGGGTCGCCCGAATGGTCCCGGCATCAACGGTGGAATTGGCACCAATCTCCACATCGTGCCCGATCTCAACCCCGCCCAACGAATGTATCCGATGCCAGGTCGGATCTTCGGGGGCGTTAAGCGGGACATTTCCCATCGTCTCGCGGGCCAGTTCCACATTCGACGGGACTGCACTGACAAAGGAAAAACCATCGCCACCTATCGCGACATTCGGTTGCAAGATGACCCGATCACCAAGCCGCACACCACGCTGCAACCGTACGCCAGCATGGATCTGGCAATCTGCGCCGATCTGCACGCCAGCCGCGACACTGACGTGGTCAGCCAACCACGTGCCGCGAGCGATAACGGCACCGGCGCCAATCACACAAAACGGCCCGATTGATACATCAGCGCCAATCTGTGCGGTCGGATCAATGAACGCCTGTGGACTGATCCCGTGCCCCTCTTGGGGACGATCCAGCATCTGCGTCAGACCGGCCATCGCAAGCCGGGCGCGCGGCGCAATGATTGCCGCCTCCAACCCCAATGCCTGCCAGTCGGCATCCTGCCAGACGACCGCCGCCCGCGCAGCACCCTTTGCCAAAGCTGCACCATAAGCAGGCGTCATCGCCAAAGCTAAATCGCGCGGTCCCGCCGTTGCGGGTTCGGATGCGCTATCAACCAAAATATCAACGGCGCCAAAGGCTTGTGCCCCGAGCGCCGCTGCAATGTCTTTGATCGCATGTGTCATCTTACCCCCGGCGTCAAACCCAAGGTCAGATTTACCCCCGAACGGCGCGAACTGCCACCCCTTCGCGTGACAGCGCGTCCCAGATACGGCCATCGCGGCCATAAACGTCGCGGCGGAACTGCATAGGTCCATCTGCCTTGGTAAAGGCAGTGCGATAAACCAGATGAACCGGCACAGGCGCTTCGAGGTCCACACGACGCTCGCGGCCAGTGCGTAACTCGGCCTGAAAGAATTCCTCCGGATTGGACATTTGCCGTGACAACAGCGCATAGGCAAAATCAAACGGATCAGCCAGACGGATACAGCCATGGCTGTAGGCGCGGGTTTCACGGCCAAACAGGCTCTTGGCAGGCGTATCATGCAGATAGATGTTGTAACGGTTTGGGAACATGAACTTCACCAGTCCCAAGGCATTGCCACGGCTTGGCGCCTGACGCATCGAATAGGGAAAATTCGTCTCGCTATAAGATGTGAAATCCACTGCATTGCGATCGACCACGCGGCCACGGGCATCAGTGATAATCAACTGATTGACCGAATTGGGGTTGGCTTGCAGTTGCGGCAGATACTCCTTGGTGATGATCGAACGCGGCACATACCAACTTGGGTTGATGACCATGAACTCCATCACGTCCGAAAATTCCGGGCTGTAACGGTCACGGTCCGCGGCACCGATAACGGACCGGGTCGTGAACGTAACCACATCATTGTCAATAATCTGTGCACTGAAATCAGTCAGGTTCACCCAGATATGGCGGGCTCCGCGCGGGCGGTTGATCCAGCGTTCGCGCTCCATGGCAACAATGATTGACTGCAGGCGACGCTCTGGCGTGGTATTCAGCGCATTCAATGTGCCGGGTCCAGCTGTGCCATCAATCGCCAGACCATGCGCCTGCTGGAACCGCTGCACGGCATTGGTGATTGCAGCATCATAGGTCTGGGTATTGGTGCGCTGCAAAAACCCCATCGCAATCAAACGGTTGCGCAACGCAACGACCTGGGCACCACTATCGCCCTGCTCCAACTTGCGCCCCGGCACTGTGGGGCCCCAACCGCCATCGGCCAGCAACCGCTCCATTTCAAGTTTCTCGCGCATCAGGCGTGTGTACTCGGGGGATGACGGCGGCAAAGACCGCAGGAAACCCGCCGGGTTTGATTGAACAAAGGCTTGAATGGTCGCGAGACGGGACCGGTACGGCACCTGTCTGTGAATGTTGCGGTCCACCCGGGATGGAACCAGCACGCCGGTCTGAATATCACGGGCGTATTGCAGGAACAGGCGGCTCATCTCGACCTCAGCACGGGCTTGCGCTGTGGGGGTCGTGGCGGCTTGCAATTGTGCAATCAACGCATTGGCATCGTAGCGATCCGATGGCAAACCGTGGTCACCTGCCGCGTTGAATGCCTCAAGAAGTGCATTGCGCCGACGACGATCGCCGCTGGCGCTCCAGATGCCTTCGAAGTTTCGCGCACGGTAAAATGCCGCAAGATCGCTATCGCTTGCAGCAGCCTGTGCCACAGCCTGACGGAATTCTGTGACCTGCGCCTGCACTTGCGGAGCCGTGACGAATGTCGCAATAACCGCAACCAAAATGGCAAAAAGCCGAAACATTACAGGCCGCTTCAAAAGTCCCTCAAATTGCATAAACCACAATCCCTTCTCAACTATTTCTGCGTTGATACAGCAATAAAACGTGACAGGGCAGTATCAATATCCATACTTCGGCCAAGTCTACTCACAAAGGGGCGATCAGGGCCTGCAAACCAGTCTGTGTTGCGCCGATGTCGCCTTTTGGCGCGCTGATTGGCCAGGATGCGGCAAAACTGTAGCCGATTTCCGCCGCGTTAACCCCCAAAGCGTTAAACAGGACTTGGTCAATGATTCGAAATGTGCCATATAGACGGTACATCTGGGGGCATGATGGAAAATCCGCTTTAAAGCGGAGCAGTTGAGCGACGGGACAGGCGCTAGACATATGACGAAAAATAACTCCTCGGGGATGACCCGTCGTGGATTGCTGGGTGCTTTTGCAGCAACGGCAGTGGCTGCGGCACCATCTTATGCAAACGCAGCCGGCTTCTTGCGCGGCGCTGGCGACATCCGCCGCATTGCAATGTTTTCGGGCCGAACCGGCGAACGGATCGATACGATTTACTGGATCGAGGGCGAATACATCGCCGAAGCCGTGCGCGAAATTAACGTTTTCATGCGTGACTGGCGAACGGCGCAAGCTATTCAGATGGATTTACGGACCATCGACATCATGTCCGCATCGCTTAATCTGATGGATACAAGCGAACCCTATCTTCTTCTGTCGGGTTATCGCTCTGCGCAAACCAATGCGATGCTACGCAATCAATCGCGCGGTGTTGCGCGTAATTCGCTCCATATGACAGGACAGGCCGCTGATCTGCGGTTGCAGAACCGGTCGACCACCCAGATGGCCAATGCAGCACTTGCTTGTCGTGCCGGTGGTGTCGGGCGTTATGCCGGTTCGAACTTCGTACATATGGATTGCGGACCTGTGCGCAGCTGGCGCGGGTAAGACACGGTTCGTCTCCGTTTTAACGACAGATTACAGCACCAAACTAGCGTTTGAACGCCCTTTCCCGGTTCTGCCGTGATCTGCGCGTAAGTAAAACGTGAAATTCCCCGTGAAAAACCAGTCGCCGTTGCGTGTCAGCGGCCTTTGATCGAACCTGATCCCACGCTCTAGCAGGGCCAAAGATCCGGTGGAATGGTCAATTACAGGCCGTGATCAGTCCCCGCCTCACATTAAGAGGCGTCCTAAATTTCTAAGGTGTTTTCACCGGATCTTTGGACCTGCATCAGCCGTCACGATCACGAGACCGGCACGTTGCCGATACCACCCTAAAAAGGGCTGTCAGCGGCCATTTTTTAGGTCAGCGAAGCAACCTTCTTCAAAACCGCGGCCGGAAATGGCCAAAGGGCAGCATTTCTGTCCAAGCACCCGGCTTGCCTCAAGACAGGTAAGACTATGTTTCAGAGCTACAAATTTAATAACGACATTGACCCCAAATCGCACTTAAATCACCCAACGATAACCGGTCAGCGCCCCATCGTCTTTCTACTACCCGGCATCCAAGGCAGCAGCCTGTGCGCAGGTGAAAAGACGGTTTGGCTATCGCCAATGCGGATCGCGCAGGGTGGCATCAAAGGTATTGGAACACGGGCTGCAGGCATACGTTCAACCGGGCTTTTGCAAAGCCGGTACGGCGCGCTGGCGCAGCAACTGCGCCAAAAATATGATGTCGTCGAATTTCACTATGATTGGCGCAAATCAACAATTCAGGAAGCAACACGCCTGAACGACGCCGTCAAGCAGGCACTGGACGCCACGCAAAACACCCAACAACCCATTCATTTTCTGGCGCATTCCATGGGCGGCATTGTCGCGCGGATGCTGATCGCGCGTCACCGCCCAACATGGGAACGCATGATCGCCCGCGGCAACGGGTCGGGCCTGGTGATGCTGGGGACACCCAATGGTGGGGCCGCATCCATCGTCTGGAGCTTGATCGGCAAGGATCGCATGATCCGGCTTCTAAAGGCTTTGGATTTTCGCAGCAGCCTTGCCGATGTTCTGAACGAAATCAGCCTGATGCCAGGCCTTCTTGAACTCTTGCCCACCGACATGGACGGGCGTTATTATACCACCGACACATGGGATCGTCTGGCGCAGGTCGCACCACCTGATTGGCGCCCGCCGACGGCAATGGCATTGGCCGCCGCTTTGGCGGCTCGACAGCAACTAACGCTCCAGCCAGAGGATGCCAAGCACATGGCCTACATTGCTGGACGCGCGCGCATGACACCCGTGTCCATTGATGTCAGGCAAAGTGGCGGCAGCTGGCACACCCGTATGATCGCCACCAAAGCCGGGGACGGACGGGTGCCCTGGCAGACGGGTCAACTGTCCGGCGTGCCAACCTGGTATGCGAACAGTACCAATCACCGCAACCTTCCCAAAGACCCGCGGCTCTTCTTGGCAATCAACGATCTGCTGGACAGCGGTCAAACGCAACGGCTGGCTATGCGCCCAGCAATTTCGACGGATGAAAGCGCGTTGTTTGAAGTGCGCGGGAAAAGCCCCCTCGCCACCATCAGGGGGATCGCGTTACCCACACGGCTGCGACAGCTTGCGCAAGACTGTCAACGCAGGTTCATGCCGCACCCTGCCCAAGTGGTCTGAAACGTTATTGACCCAAAATTTGCGCCGCGCGTTGCAGCAACCCTGCCTTGCGCAGCGTCAAAACCGGATAGTCCTTATCGTGAAAATACTCATCCAGTGAAAACGACGGTTCCAGCTTTTTCAGCTCTTCCATCGTCTGTTTGGCGTTCTCTTCGTCACCCGCCGCCAGATACAGGCTGACCAGTTGGCGCCGCGGCGCTGCAAAGAACGGGCTGGCGCGGGATGCGCGCTTGGCCGATTGCGTCGCTTCACTCAGATGACCGGCGCGGATACAAACAAGCGCATGATAAAGATCCCAAAGATGACGCAACCCATCTGCCCCAAGGGCCGCCTGACACAGACGCGACGCGTGATAGGCGGATTGCGGATCATCGTCGGTTGACGCCGCAACAGCAAGCGACTGCTTCGCCAAAAGCCCGTTTGTATTGACCCGGGTGGCCATTTCGGCAAGCTCGATCGATGTCCCATGATCATCAAAAAGCATGTTCCGCGTCAGGGAAACCAATGACAAAGCAACCGAATTATAGGGGGCCGCCTCAAGCGCCTTGGTCAATAACGCCTCTACCTCTTCAAGAAAGTCGGGCGCAATTTCCTTATTGTGGTCAACCACTTGGGCCATCCGTACAAAGGCACGCCATGCCAGATACAACCCATTCCCATCAGCGGCATATGCCCGCTCAAACAAGGCATCCGCCTCGTTCAGCTTTTCTGTCTCAAACGTTCCCAGACGGTTCAGTGCTATATTGGCAAAGCCCGCCGCGACAACTTCGGGGCGGTCCAGTCCCAGAACGCGCGGCAGCTTTGCAACCACGCGGCCCACCGTTTCATGCACCAATTCGGCCAGAAACCCGGCGACAAGAGCCTGCGACGCGTTCCCCTGATATTCGCGGAACCCGGAATACAGCAATGTGCCAGTATGTTCATGGGTCACGCGCACCGTCAAAACATTGCTTGGACCCAGCTCAGCCAGGTCGCATTTCACCTCGACATCACCCTGACGGTCAACAACCCAGGACGACACCTGCTCTTCCAATGAATGGCCCAATTGATCCGCGACAATTGACCCGATGACGCCCCCGTTCGATCCATCCCCGACACAGCGAAAACGGACACCGGGTTGCCCGCTGGGCAGCGGCATATGCATCGGTGTGCGGCACTGCGCGCGGCGCCATTCGTCAAATTTGGGGTCCCGCACATCCAGACCTTCCAGAAATGTCTGGGATTGCGGTTCAGGGTCATCAAGGTCGGTTTCCACCAGTTCAGGGTTCAACCAGATGGCATTACGATCCGCTTGCAACACATCCCCGCAAGGTCCGATCACCTTGCGCAGTTCGGTCAATGTCTGGCGCAAGCTGCCGCCGGCCTGTTGCGGGGTCCGATCGCTCCATAATGTATCTTGCAGCCAACGGCGGGTGCGAAGCATGTCTTCGCCCGTGGCCAGAACGGCAAGCACCCCCTGCCCTTTGCGGCTTTTGGGCGTGACGTCGTTGCCCGCAGCGTCAAACGCGCGGAAGGGTCCGTAAAAACGGATACGCAGCAAAGTCTCAGTCATCAACACCGGCCCCAAAATACAGGTCGAGGGTGTGAACCCTCCAATCGTGAATAGATCGTCAAAATCAAGGAGGATCATTGCACGAATTCAGCCAAAACGCAAAACTGTTAACGAATTCACGACTGTAAACGGAGAATGGACATGGCAGGTAAAGCGGGTAAGGCCGGAAAAGCGGGTAAAGCCGGCAAGGCGGGAAAGGCAGGCAAAGCATCAGGTCTTGACGGCCATGCGGGCGGTGAAAGCAGCAGCAGGCTCAGCGCCGCGCTGATGACATCTGCCGAAGGTATCCGGGGCAAATGGGACCTCACGCCGACACGGATCCCTGCCGATAACCCGTTTTATGCTGCAGATTGGATGCAATTGAACCGGCTTGGCGCGATCCCGCGGCAAGTCGTAATTGACGATGTGTTTTTTGGTGCGTTTTCCATCACCGGACAGGGCGCAGCACAAAAGACCGGCGTCGCGGACGTGTTCTGCAGCTATATTGACCCGCCCAGCACCCCGCTTGCGACGATAACGCGCCCTGGCGACAATGCGGCATTCGCCAATCAGCTGCGGTTCGTACGCAACGACAGCGATATTCGCCCCGACCGTATGGATGAAATTCTCGAACAAATCGATGATATCACGTCATTTTTTGGCAGTACCCTATACCTCGACGACGGCGCGACCGAGTGGACGCAGGAACTGCTCGCGGCACTCGTCCGGGTCGTGGGCTATATCGTGCAACCGCTCAAGCTTTACTTCAACGTACCGCGGCCCATTGATTACGCACCCCAGATCATGCCCATCATTCAAACGCCGTCGCATCGCACGTATCCCTGTGGACATGGCGCCGAAGCGTTTGCACTGGCCACAATCATCGAAGGTCTGATGGAGACAAGCGGCCCCAACGACACGACCCAGTTTAGCGCGGCCCCCTACGTGGCCGCCCATTCTCACCCGATGCGCGTGGCAGAACGAATTGCCGTCAACCGGACCGTTGGCGGCGTGCATTTCCCGGCTGATAACCTAGCGGGTGCAATGCTTGGGATCGCCATGGGCGAGGCGTTGATCAACATCCTCAAACGGGCAAAAAAGACCAACACTTACCAGTTTGGTCGGCCTGCTGATCTTGGCGCTGATTTCAGCCTCATGTCGGTGCATGCTGCACTCACCGACCCAAGCACAACTGCCGTCGCACTGTCATCTGACAATCCTCAGAAACGGCAGTTGGTTACGTCGATCTGGCACGCAGCGCTGGCCGAACGGCCCTGAGCTACGCTTGCAGGCGTTTGCCATCATATCCCGATGGCAAGCGCCAAACGATCTCATTGAATTTGATCAAATCACGCAGCGGGCGCACTTAATCGCGCGGCTCGGCTCCGTGGTGTACCTTTTGCGGCAGACGCCCGGGTGCCGTAGCATCTGCAAGCGGTTGGTTTTGCGCAATCAGGCTGCGCGAATACACAGCGGCCGCAGCACTTGATCCGGCAAATCGTGCACCACTGCCTGACAAAACACCGGTCGCGCGCAAACCTGCAAGGGCGCGGTTATGCTCACTGCGCGCACCGCCCGTTGGCACGCCGCGACCGGCACGGGTGTTCAATGACGTGTATTGTGCGGCGACCGCCGGGTCCTGATTGAACGCTGATACCGTGGGATCAATCCGGCGCAAGAAGGCACCACCGACCGTATGAAAACGCCCCAACGCGCCCGTCACAACGGTAAAGGCACTGTTTGTGCCGTCCTGCGTGACATATGCGTCGGGTCCCAGCCGTGTATATGATTTGCCCTGCACCGGGTTACCTGTTGGGCCCGGCACACCCATGTCGTAACCATACCCATCAGGGTCGTCGAAATAGGCTTGCCGCCCACGCTGACGATAGCCGGGCATCGTATCACCGCGCTGAATTTCCAGGCGCAGATCGGCCCCATCGCCGCGCGCATCCGCCAGTACAATCCGCCAGCTTCCCGGCTCAATCAAGGGACCCTGCCCGTTTGCGGGCAGCGCATCATCGCGCACCGGTGACGTTGGCGCAAAAGCAATCAAAAGATATGCAGCCCGCCCCTGCGAAGCCGGCACATGGTACATACGACCAACCACTTCACCGCGATAAACAATATCGCGAACGTCGCCCTCTGCCATCGTCTGTGCGGGGATGTCGGTGCCATCCGGTGCCACCAGACCCAACGCCACGTGGTCAAGCGGCGCCGTGGTGTCCGGACGGATCTCAACATAGCTTGGTGCGCGGTCATCAGATTGCAGCCTGACGTCCAGCAAAGCCTTTTCCTCGGGTGGCAACTTGACCGCCGCAATCTGACGACCTTGATAATCATTGCCAAATGGCACCACGACATCCAACGCAATCCCAAACAGATCGGCAAGATTGATCAGAAACGCAACATGTGTGGCAAACAGGCTCGTGCCATCCTTGGGTCCGGCTGTGATCCCGAAACTCAGGTTCACCACAACGCGGGGTTTGCCAAGCAGCATGGCCTGGAGCAAAATCCAATGCAGACCTTGCAGGATATGCGGCACCATCTGCATACCCGATGTGTCATCAACAATCTGCGGCGGCAGTTGCACCAGCACCAATGGGACCTCGCGCATTGGATCGGTGGGGTCATTCGGGTCCGTACCACCGGCAAGATCCATGATATGACTGCCATGGCTCTCAGAGCGCTCGGTCGAGCGGATCGTGTCATGGGCAAACACACTGTCGTTGATCTCTTTGTAAACGGCGCGCTCGTCGGGCTCCTGAATCAATGCCTGCACGTCAGCCTGCGACAATGTGCGGCCAAAGACCATCGGGCTGCCAGGCGGGTTTTGCTTGATCGATTGTATGAAAACACCCTCAACCCGCGTCTGGGCACCGCCCGGCTCACTGCGCTGAAAGCGTTCATTCAAAAACCCAAGCCCATCGTCGATCACCGCCAACAAGGGCGCCTTGTCGGTGCGCGACTTTCGCTTCTGAACAACCTTGGAGGCCGCAGCCCCCGCACCCGTCGGCAAACCCCGCAACAAGACGCGGAAAAGTTTATCAAGCCGGGCGTAGCCCAACTTGCGATAAAGGAAAAATGGCGGTTCTCGACCAGACATTTCACGGACCCGCAAATAATATTCGCGCTCGGTATCGCTGATCCGCAGGTTTTCGTCTTCCTTGATCTCGTCAAGTATGCGCGATGATAGCGGCTCAACAAGCACGGCCTCCCAGGGTTCGACTTCAAAAACACGGGCCGGGTCGCGGTCTTGAAGGAAAAACGCCCAGTCCAAATAAGGATCAGGCTGTTCACGGTCATCATCGTACTTCATGAAAATACCCCATTTTTTCAAAAGGTAAGCATTCCCGGCGCATCACCGTCAATCGAAGGTCGCGCTTTTAACGATGAAATCACGGTGAAAAGGGGCTAACAAACGGGGCCACCAAAGCTGTTCAAGGAAGTGGACGCTGTTTTGGGTCGAAGAAATACGCAACCCGCAGCACATCATAATTGAACAGATGCGCAGCACTGATGCTGCACACCTGATTGCCGTCTTAACTGCGTGAAGGAAAGATGCCCTGCAACGCGATGATATAGTTGATGCACAGGGTTGGCTGCATGTTTTCATGCTGTTGACCGCCGCCAGCGCTGCCAACAGTCCGGCTGTTCAGCGCGATGGACGGCTGTGTCGTCGGGTCAGATGGGTTATTGTCGACATAGATATCCGACCGGCCAATGGCATCGCCTGTGGCGCGGTTGTTGGCAGCGGCGGCGGACGCAACCAGCAGCTCGTGATTATGGTTTGGCATCTGCGCTTCGACAAGCGTGACATCCTCGACACCGACACGCTGACCGATCTGGCGTGGTGTCAGGCCGGGACCGGTCCCGGCGTGCATGGGTACCCGGCCCCGCAGGTCTGGTAAAGCAAAGGTTGTGCGACCATCGCCCCCGAAGGCGACGCCAATAATCGAAAACAAGGCCGAGTTGCTTGAGATCGGCAAAAGCTGCCCATCACAAAAAGCCCAGCCACGTGGGGCAAAATTGCCGCCGAAAAGCATGATTTGTGCAATGAAAGGTTCCATTATTCCTCCAGGTACCGTGATACTAATCGCTAGTGAGGAACTGTTGGTCCCGTTCACTGTGTCATTGCAGCATGGTTCAAACATCAGAATCCGGTCTGTGTCACAGCGCACATAAAAAAAGTCTTAGGTTCGCCATAAACCCGTACCAAATCGACGCCAAGATGGCGTGAAGACTATTGGAAAGGTGTGCACATGCGTAAATTGTTAAAAGTGTTGGGGGCTACGGCCCTTTTGTCCGGGGCCGTTGCGCCCGCGTCTGTGCAGGCTTTTGGCGGGCCGTCGATATTCAGCGGGGCCTTTAAGCCTATCGGTGTAACGGGCGGCGCCACTGTATGTGCGTTCAACCCTTACAACGACCCGGGCTTTGGCGAAGCTGAAATCAGTTTCTTTTCATCGGCACCGGGGAATACATCTGTTGGCGGAACGTGGTGGTCTTCGTCCTCAAGTACGACGACTTTCAATGCGGTGACTGTCGCTGACCTAGAGACTGACTGTCCATTCTCCAACGTTGTGATTCTGTCTCAGGTGGGGGCCGATGCGGCCAACTATTCCTCGGAAGATCTTTATGAGCTGGTGTGGTCCGCGACTTTCGACGATGATGGGCAAAGCTATACCTACCGTGTGGCGCTCGAAGGGGTCTCGACTTCGGCGATTGTGAATACGCGAACGCTGAACACAGCACCCAATGTCGCGCCTAGCGCCAACGCAGGTTCAAACCAGTCGGTGCAATCGGGCACGCAGGTCACATTGGCTGGATCTGGCACAGATACTGACGGCACGATCGCGTTATACGCCTGGACTCGTTCGGGCGGGACAGGCAGCGCGGCCAATGCAGTGTTGAGTGATGCAACCGCCCAAGCGCCGACATTCACCGATAGCTCTGTGACATCCAACGATACCGCTGTGACTCACATCTTTTCGCTGGTTGTGACCGACGATGATGGGGCAGCTTCGGTTGCGGACACGGTGACGATCACGATCACACCGCCACCGAACGCGGCCCCGACAGCGACTGCATCGGCGGCGTCAACCACTGTGACGTCCGGCACGCAGGTGACACTGCTTGGAATGGGCGCCGATACCGATGGGACCATCGCGTCCTATCTCTGGACCCGGACGGGCGGGACAGGCAGTGCCGCCAATGCGTTTTCGACCGCTTCGGCGCAGAATGTCGTCTTCACCGACAGCTCACTAAATGTCGGCGACGCTTCGGTCACGCATATCTTTTCGCTGGTCGTCACCGACAATGATGGCGCAGCGTCGCCAGCCGATAGCGTAACAATCACGATTACCGCACCGGCAAACACCGCGCCGACAGCTGTGGCGGGTGCCACTCCAAACCCCGCTTCCTCCGGGCAGACGGTCACACTGAACGGTGGCTCATCAAGCGCCAACGACGCAGGCCAAACGCTGACATATGCTTGGACGCAAACAGCGGGCACGTCGGTGACGCTATCCAGCACGACGGCGGTCGCGCCATCGTTCACCGCACCCACACTGGTCGCCGGTGCGTCCCCGGCAACGCTGACATTCTCGCTGGTTGTCAATGATGGTGTTGAGGACTCCGTTGCTGATACGGTTGACGTCACAATCAACCCGCCCGCGAATATCGACCCAACTGCCAATGCTGGCGCCGATCAGACCGTCGCATCGGCCGCGACCGTCACGCTGGACGGCAGCGGGTCAGATGCAAACAACGCAGGTCAGACGCTGACATATGCATGGACCCAGACATCTGGCACGACCGTCACATTGTCCAGTACAACAGCGGAAATGCCCACATTCACCGCGCCGACGCTTGCGATTGGTGCGGCTGATGACACGTTGATATTCAATCTGACCGTAAATGATGGCGTCAGTGGATCGGTTGCAGATACCGTTTCGATTACGGTGGAAGCGCCGCCAAACACGCCGCCAACAGCCAATGCTGGCCCTGATCAAACCGTTGCCTCTGGTGCAGGCGTAACGCTCGATGGCACCGGGTCCGACGCCAACGACGCGGGCCAGACGTTGCAATATACTTGGGCGCAGATCGGCGGGCCCGGCGTGTCCTTGTCGAGTGCTGCCGCAGATATGCCGACATTTACCGCGCCGAGCCTGGCGATTGGTGCGCCTGACGTGACCCTAACCTTCCAGATGACAGTTTCCGATGGGTTTGACACATCGGGTATCGATACGGTCGTGATCACGGTCGAGGCACCCGCCAATACCGCACCCGTTTCAAATGCCGGGGCTGACCAGATCGTTGCACCAGATGCCACGGTGACGCTGGATGGCACAGGCTCAAACGCGAATGACACCGGTCAGACGCTAATCTACGCTTGGTCGCAAACAGCTGGCACCCCGGTAACCCTGTCCAGCACGACAGCCGCCAACCCGACATTCACCGCAGAAAATCTGGTTATCGGTGACGCGGACTCAGTGCTCACCTTCTCGTTGACCGTCAACGATGGGATCGAAGACTCGGTCGCTGATACAGTTCAGATCACCGTGGATGCACCCACCAATACGGTCCCCACCGCGCATGCAGGGGCGGATCAAACCGTCATGCCAAACGCCTCGGTGACGCTGGATGGGACGGGTTCAGCCCCCAATGACGCAGGTCAGACATTGACCTATGTCTGGTCACAAACCGGGGGTGCGGCTGTCTCCCTGTCCAGTACGACTGCCGCCAGCCCCACGTTCACGGCGCCAAACCTTGTCATTGGTGACGCTGATGTCATTCTGACATTCTCTCTGATGGTGAATGACGGCTTTGACGCATCTGTTGCCGATACGGTCACGATCAGCATCGATGCACCCGATAACACAGTACCAACAGCCGATGCCGGGACGGACCAAACCGTGGCCGACGGTACAACGGTCACGTTGGATGGTAGCGGCTCAACCGCAAATGACGCAGGTCAGGCTTTGACTTACGCTTGGACACAGACGGGTGGGACGGTCGTTAGCTTCAACGCCACAGCCGCACAGCCAAGCTTCACGGCACCGGCGTTAAGCATCGGCGATGCAGACGCCGTGCTGACCTTTAGCCTTGTGGTGGACGATGGGTTCGACCCGTCTACCGCCGATACAGTGGTTGTTACGGTCAGTGCCCCCGCAGATCTGGAAGCACCGGTGATCACGCAGCCTGCACCCATCACATTGGAGGCAGGACCATCAGCCATGCGTAACGTGGCCTTCAATGCGACAGTCACGGACAATTTCGATCCGGTCGTCACACCTGTGTTCACCTTTGACGGCAATGTAATCACCAGCCCGTTTGATTTCCCTGTAGGGGTCAACAACGTGTCGGTCGATGCGCAAGATGCCGCAGGCAATGATGCCACCCAACGGATATTGGTTGTAACAATCGAGGCAGGACAAGCACCGTCAGTGCCGGTCATCACGACAAGTGACATCAACGCCAACCGGTCGCTGACAATTGGCGGCACTGCAGAGGCTGATGCGACTGTCCGCGTCACGTTCCCCAATGCCACGTTCCAAGAGGTCACGGCGACAGGCGGAACATATGCAGTTACCTCAGCGGCCGATATGCCGGGTGGGACGGTCACCGTGATCGCGACTGACAGCCAAGGCAATGTATCGGACGCCGCAACGGTGGATTTGTTCCCCGATTATGATGGCCCAACGGTTACGATCACCGGTGCGCCGACGCGCGTTGTTGATGAAACACCCTTTACAATTGCTGTGACCTTCTCAGAGGATGTGACCGGGTTTGAACAATCCGACATTGCTCTTACAGGCGGCACCATTACGGCCTTTGCAGGAAGTGGGGCAGACTACACAGCCGAGATCACCCCAATAGCAGGTACGCCGATCACCATCAGTATCGCAGCGGGCGCGGCGGAAGACGCTTTCACCAACCCAAGCGCAGCCGCCGATACCGTTTCGATCAGCAATGCGGCATTGACCGAGACCGAAGAGATGGTCGTCGCGATGGCGCAAACACGCACACGGTCGCTGATCTCAAGCCAGCCAAGGATCAACCGGTTCTTGTTGGGCGGTCAAATGGGCAGCTTCAACGCCAATGTCACTCAGGGTTTCGGGAATTTCGATTTCACCACATCGTCGGACTATCCGGTTTGGGTGGCAGGTCAAGGTCGCTGGACCACCGAGGACGAGACCGAAAGCACCTACGCCAATGTCGTGATTGGTGGTCATGTCGGGCTGGGCGAAAATGTCCTGCTGGGTGCGATGGCACAGATCGACACTTTCGAAGCAGATGAAGGTGATGGACAATTTGACAGCACGGGATGGTTGGTTGGCCCCTATGCGGTGATGCGCGCACCCAACCAGCCTCTTGTCTTCTCAACCTCCTATCTCGTTGGGAAAAGCGATAACACGATCTCGCCCTTGGGCACGTTCGAGGACAGCTTCGAAAGCGACCGCAGCCTGTTCACACTTGGCGTCGCCGGTGAGATCGCGCTGGAGCGGGTAACGCTGATCCCGCTTCTGGATCTGATGCAGGCCACCGAGGAAAGTGAGGCCTACACAGATGGCAACAGCGTAGACGTGCGCGCCCAAGAGGTCACGACAACCGAAGCGACCCTTGGTCTGGACTTCATTGTGCCGTTGAACATGTCAGAAGGCCGACTTGAACTGCTCGGCGGATTTGGGGCCACATCTTCGATGTCCGACAACGGGATCGACGAAACAGAGGCAACCCGTGGGCGCGCAGAGCTTGGGTTCCGATACGACATGGAAAACGGCGGACGGGTGTCTGGTCGCACCATATATGACGGGATTGGCCAGGATGACTACGAGGCGATTGGCGCAGAACTGGCCTTTGAAATAAGCTTCTAGGGTCAACCGACAAACACAGATTCTGACGCCATCACCTCTGGTGGCGTCAGCGCATGGGCGGGTGCGACTGCGCAATCATAACATGGCTCGGATCCGCCACAGATCGTCGATGAAAAAGTTTTAGCGCAAGCGATTGCCATTAAAAGCATATTAAACCTGCAACAATGGCCTTAAATTGCGTGGTCGCTTTGCTATAGCGACGCCTATAGCCTTTTTTATGACGACGTCCCGCATTGATCCCAAGACATTCGCC
>CANLDN010000007.1 GCA_947489445.1 uncultured Paracoccaceae bacterium | reverse complement strand
GCTTGCGCTTCAGCCCACTCGTCAGCGCGATGCGCACTGCGTCCTTGCGGAATTCGTCCGTCCGTTTCAGTCCCATAGTTCGTCTCCTTTGCTGCAGTAAATGCTATCAAAGGAGCGGCATCAAACCGTGACAGGTCCAATCAGAGCAAGTGGCTTGGATAGAGAGCTCGACATTTTGAATCCTATTTCAGATGTAGTAGCTATCCGCTTAACCCAACGGACAGATCGCACACGACTTTTTTTGTTACCTCCGCCACATTTTTGAACCTAACAATTAGCGGTCATTCGTGAAGGCGCGATGACGAAACGCTTGTGTCCGCTAAGTGTGAGTTCGCCAGACCAGCGACTTTGCGGTCGCAGCACTGACCATGCCGAACTTCGTGCTAATAGTGGTAAACCGTGGCAACGATCCCATCTTGTTCGCAATGAACATGCAGGTCAGCTTTTTGGCGCCTTCGTTTGGCCCCGCAGCGTTCTACCTAAACCCCGCTATTCGCTCATGGCCCGCTGATGATCTCTTTCGGATCACCCGATCTGCGTTAGCGTGAACGCTCATCTTGAAAGGATTGACGATGAGCATTGATACATTGGAAGACCTGTGACAGCGGTTCTGGTGCTGGCCCTCGTCCCGGCCTTTGTTGCTGCCGGCGGGCGGTTGGTTCTGAGAGAAACGCTGCGCCCGGTCGTCATCATCGGCATTGCGATCAGCCCCGTGGGCCTCATCGTGTTCGTCTCGGAACGTGGCGCTGCGCGTGGTGTTTTTCGAGTCTAATTTCCCCCTCCCACAAATACCCCGAATATCGAAGTTTAGGGCCAGTCGGCGAGCTTGGTCTTGAGGATTTTCCCGGTCGGGGCCGCGGGTAGCTTTTCGGCTATGATAATTCTGGAAGGTCGTTTGTACCCCGCCAAACGCTTTGCCACGAAATGGTGCAAGTCATCCGGATCGGGCCAATCGCTCGCTGCGGCTTCGACAAAGGCATAGATCTGTTCGTCGCCGTCGATCATACGGCCAACAACGGCGCATTGAATCACCTGCGGGTGGTCGTTGAATGCGGCCTCTACTTCCGGCGGGTAGACGTTGAAGCCGCCGTGAATGATCAATTCCTTGCAACGGCCCACGATGTGCAGATTGTCCTGCGCATCCAAACGGCCCAAATCCCCGGTCCTGAGCCAGCCATCATCGGTAAACGCCTTCGCGGTCTCGGATGGGTTGCGAAAATACCCTTTCATCACACCATCACCCCCGACCAGAATTTCGCCAACATCGCCCTGGGCCGTGGGCGCGTCATGGTCCAGTTTCACAGTGACGCCCGGAAACGGCTTGCCGACAGAGATGTCATCGTTGCTGTCGGTATGGGTGGTCAGGCTGACCCCCGCCGTGGTCTCTGTCATCCCATAGCCATTTTGCAGCAGCAGGCCAAAGAACGCCTCTGTGCGACGTTTCCAATCAGGATCGAGGGGGGCCGCCCCTGAGGACACATAACGCAGGGTCTGTGAATGCAGCCGGTCATGTCCCTGTTCCTTGGTATACTGCATCAAAAGCGCGAGCATCTGCGGCACAGCCGACAGCAGCGTCACACCGGAATTGAGCGCCTCGTAAAGTTTGGCCGCCGTGAAACGCGGCTCTAGCCGGATGGTCGCACCTGAAAGGACGCTTGCCATCACGATCGAGGTCAGTCCGAACACATGGCTGATCGGCAGGACCCCATAAACTGTGTCATTTTGCGTCACGCCGCGCGTGGCCCGTGCTGCGTTTCCGCCAAAGATAAGGTTGGCATGGGTCAGCATCACCCCTTTGGGTGCGCCAGTTGTACCGGTGGTGTAGAGCAGCGTTGCCACATCATGCAGGACCGGATCGGGGCTCGATGGCTTTGCGACGGCGTCGATGGCCACCGGGCCGGGCATCGGCCCTGCGCCAAAGCGCTGTGCATGTGCGGCCGCATCTGCCGATATGGCAGAGGTGAACAAAATCGCTGACGGGGTTGCATGCTCCACGATCCGGTCAATTTCAGGGGCGGTCTGGCGCGCGTTCACCGGCACGAACGCAGCCCCTATGCGCGCGCAGGCAAACAGGGCTGCCACCGCTGCGGCGCAGTTTTCCAGAACAATCATGACCCGGTCGTTTGGCTGGACCCCCATGGTTTTCAATTCCGCGGCCAGCGCAATACTTGCCTGGGTCAGATCGGCGTAAGTCCAGTCATGGTCCAGCGTATCGGTCAGCGCGCACGCATCCGGGTGCCGCGCGCTTTGCGCATCAAGTTCCTCATGGATTTGCGAGATCATTCAATCGCCCCCTTCAGCGGATGTAGACGGGTGAGGGCCACCTGCGCCTCTGCCTCCAGCTGGGCGAAAATCTCGGCCATGGGGGCGATTGATTTCGTCAGCCCCAGCGCATGACCGGCCGACAACATCCCGTGGGACACATCCCCTGTCTGGTAGGCCTTGCGCCCGATCTGGCCAGAAACCAGCGGCATCAGATCGGCGATCGTGACATTTGGGTTTTCGGCCTCCATCCGGGCCACGGCCTGCGTGGTTTCATTGGCAAGCGTCCGGATCGTGTTGCGCACCGATTGCATGGTCAGCACGGTGTCGCGTTCCGTGGCATGCGCGATGGCCTTTTTGTAATCTTCATGGGCATTCAGCTCTTTCGCCACCAAAAGCCGGGTACCCAGCACGACACCGGACGCCCCCATCGCCAGTGCCGCGACAAGCTGCGCGCCATGCCCAACGCCGCCCCCGATCAGGAACGGGATCTGCAGTTCGTCGCCCGCCATGGCCGCATTCACAAAGCTGCCGATCATATCCATACCGGGGTGCCCCCCAC
Source organism: uncultured Paracoccaceae bacterium (assembly GCA_947489445.1). Classification (GTDB taxonomy): domain Bacteria; phylum Pseudomonadota; class Alphaproteobacteria; order Rhodobacterales; family Rhodobacteraceae; genus Yoonia. The sequence continues at coordinate 231,339 of CANLDN010000007.1, read as the reverse complement.
ATTCTGCCCCAACAATCGTGACCATATCCACGCCGATGCCCTGAGCCTTGATGGCGTAGCGCACGGCGGGCACCTTGTGGATCACCGTCAGCCCCAGATCCTTGAGCAGCGCCATGTAAGGTTCGGGGTTACGCCCGGCCGTCTCGATCACCGTGACGCCCTGATCCGCGACAAGGCGAAAGATATCGGCGGTCCTCTCACCGGGGACCAGTTTGGGCAGCATCGAGACATTGACGCCAAAGGGCAAATCCCCGCATAGCGCACGCGCCCTTGTGATCTCGGCGATCAGGTCCGCATCATCCGGAAAGCTGGCGGCAGTGATGAACCCCATCCCGCCAGCCTTTGCTATCGTCGCAACATAATCCGCATCCGACAACCACATCAGACCGCCCGCAAGGATCGGCAGTCGGATACCCAGACGCCGGGTGACGTCGGTCTGCAAGGGTATCATGTTCCAAACTCCGCTGCGCGCTTGTCCAAGAATGCGGCGATCCCTTCGGCGGCGTCGGGTGATCCCTGTGCAATGGCCATCATGTCTGCTTCAAGGTCGAGCTGGGCGGTCAGATCATTGTCAGTGGCGTGATAAATCAATTGCCGGATAGCGGATTGTGCCTGTCTTGGTCCGCGGGCCAGATCATTCGCAATGGTCCGGGCGTTGTCTAATGCCTTGCCGGGCTCGCAGATCTGCGACACGACACCCAGATCGGCAAAGCGTTCGGCAGAGACGGCCCGGCCCAGCAAACACATTTCCATGGCAAACTGCTTGGGCACGGCGGTCGCAAGCGCATGGGTAAGGCCACCATCAGGGGTCAGGCCTGCCTTGACGTAGGCGGCGGCAAAGGACGCATCCCTAGCGGCGACAATCAGATCACAGGCCAACGCCAGCGACAGCCCGGCACCCGCAGCACCACCTTCTATCGCCGCGATTAGGGGGACCTGCGATCCTTTCATGGCACGGATCACATCGTGCAGCAGGTCTATCTTGGCACGGCGTTCATCAATCGGCAAAGCCGCGCGGGTTTTAAGAGCCGACAAATCGCCGCCTGCGCAGAAAAATGGCCCGCCTGTCACGATCACACAGCGCAACTGGCGCGCCTCGGCCATCGCAATCGCATCACAGATACAGTCATAGAACGCAGGGGTCAGTGCCCCGCGTTTTTCGGTGCGGTTATGGACCACAAGGTAATGGCCGCAGTCTTCGATGCGCGCGGTCATAACCGATCCTTTGGCACGCGTTTGTAGACGCCGGTGGACGTGGCCAGCAACACGCCCGACGCATCACGCAATTCGCCGGATACGAACAACAGGCTGCGCCCCCCGCCAGTGATGGTGCCTGTCGCCTCCACCCATCCGGGCGTGGCGGGTGCGACGTAGTTGATTGAAAGTGACACGCTCAAAAAAGGAGCGCGGCCGGTGTCATCCACACTCAGCGATGCAGTGGCCCCCGCTGCACTGTCCAGAAGGCAGGCTGTGATCCCACCGTGCAAAACCCGATGGCGGTTCAGATGTTGTTGCGTCACTTCAAGCCTGCAGCGCGCGCGCCCGTCCGCATGGCCCACATCCAGCAGATAACCCATCAATTGCTGTGCGCCGGTCTCACCAGTGATAATTTTCGGATCAGCGGCTGAGGGCAATGAACTGCTCCAGATGGTGATCGGTGTCGCCGAACCGGTGATCGGCCATGGCGATGCGTTTGGCATAGCGGCTCAGCGCATATTCGTGGGTCATACCGATCCCGCCGTGCAATTGTATTGTATCTTCCGCCACCAGACGCCCGACGCGGCCCATGATGTTCTTGGTCGCGGACAGGACCCGGTCCCGTTCGGCTGGTGGGTTTTCCAAATGCCCGGCCCCAAGGATGACGGCAGAGCGCGCCTGCTCCAGCTCCATCATCAGATCGACCAGCCGGTGAGACAACGCCTGAAACGTACCGATAGGTCTGCCGAACTGCCGCCGCGTGCCCAGGTACTCTCGGGTCATCTCCACCGCGACATCCATGGCGCCCAGCGTCTCAGCGCATTGGGCCAGCGTGGCGGCAGCCATGGCATCTGCGATGGCATCATAGGCTTGCGTCATCAGCGGCGTACCCGGCGTGTCGTTTAGCGACACCTCGGCACCCCGCCCGCCCTGCGCCATTTCATAGCTACGCAGGGTCAGGCCCGGCGCGTCCTTTGCCACCTGCCACACACCGATGCCCTGCTGATCATCTACCGCTCCGCCAAAACGTGCGGAGACAAGCAATGTGTCCGCATCCTCGGCGGCGACTACGGTCGTTTTCTCACCAGTCAGCCGGTTATCCTTCGCCCGCGTTTCGACCCAGTTCAAATCATAGCGTGCCCCAAGTTCGCTATGCGCAAACGCAAGCCGTTCCGTCCCCGCGATCAGCGGTGCGACATCCGCGCCAGCGGCTACCATCAGACGCCCGGGGATCAGTGCCGCATCAATCAGCGGCAGCACCAGATCGGCCCGCCCCAGTTCTTCAAAAACCACTGCCAGATCGAAGCCCGTGCCGCCAAAACCACCCGCGTCTTCGCCAAACAGCGCAACGATCACGCCAAGCTCTGCCAGATCGTGCCAGACATCGCCCGCGGCGCTGGACAGAAAACGCCGCAAGGTGTCCTGCAGCATCTGCCGTTCTTCGGTCAGCTCAAAATTCATGACGCGCCTTTCATCAGATGCTTCGCGTAAATCTCGCGCTGGATCTCGTTTGAGCCGCCAAAGATCGACAGTTTGCGGTTGTTGAAATAGGACGCTGCCACACCGCCTGCATCGTAGGGATCGGGAAGCGGCGTGTTGGTTCCATCAAGGCCCTCGGACGCAAAGGGCATCGCCTGCGGACCCGCCGCGCGGCGTGCCAGATCGATGATTTCCTGACGGATCTGCGTGCCCTTGATCTTGAGCAATGAACTTTCGGCGCCCGGTGCCTGACCCTTGGCGGCCTTGGAAACGATGCGCAGGTTGGTCACGGCCATGGCCATCAGGTCAATCTCGACCTGTGCGACGCGCGCGGCGAAATGCGGATTGTCCAGCAAGGGACGCCCCCGCGCCTGTGCACGGCCCGCGATGCGTTTGACCATCGCCAGACCCGCGCGGGAAAATCCGACGCCCGCGATATTGGTCCGCTCATGGGTCAGCAGGAATTTTGCATAGGTCCAGCCCTTGTTTTCCTCGCCCACCAGATTTTCGACCGGCACCCGCACATCGGTAAACCAGACCTCGTTCACCTCGGCACCGCCGTCGATCAGGGTGATGGGGCGCACTTCGATGCCGGGGCTGTTCATGTCGATCAGCAGGAATGAGATACCTTCCTGTTTCTTGGCGGTAGGGTCCGTGCGCACCAGACAGAAGATCATGTTGGCGTGCTGGCCCAAGGTGGTCCAGGTTTTCTGCCCGTTCACCACATAATGGTCGCCGTCGCGCACCGCGCGGGTCTTGAGCGCGGCGAGATCGCTGCCCGCGCCGGGTTCGGAATAGCCCTGACACCACCAGTCTTCACCGCTCAGAATTCTTGGCAACCAGTAGTTCTGTTGTGCCTCGGACCCGAATTCTTGCAGCACCGGGCCCAGCATCGACAAGCCAAAGGGCACGATGCGCGGCGCATAGGCCAATGCACATTCATCCTCAAAGATATTACGCTGCACCGCGTCCCATTCCGTGCCGCCAAATTTCTTGGGCCAGTTCGGGGCCAGCCAGCCACGGTCGTTCAGCTTTGTGTGCCAGAAATCATGTTCCTGCTTTGACAGGGATTGCGAGCGGCGAACCTTATCCGCCAGTTCGGCGGGCAGATTCTCGTCAAGAAAGGCGCGTACCTCCGCGCGGAACGCCTTGTCGTCAGCAGATAGATTGAGATCCATTGCGTGTGTCCTTTCAGTAGATTTCGAAAAGGCCTGCAGCACCCATGCCGCCTGCGATGCACATGGTCACCACGCCCAGCTTGGCACCGCGTCTGCGCCCCTCATGCAGAATATGCGCCGTCAAGCGCGCACCTGTCATCCCGAACGGGTGCCCGATGGCGATGGAGCCACCGTTGACGTTGACCTTGTCGGGATCAAGCCCAAGCGTGTCACGACAGTAAATCGCCTGGCTTGCGAAGGCTTCGTTCAACTCCCACAGGTCGATGTCCTGCATGCGCAAACCGTGACGTTCCAGCAATCGCGGCACCGCAAAGACCGGGCCGATGCCCATTTCTTCGGGTCCGCAGCCTGCCACGGCAAAGCCTTTAAACGCGCCGATGGGGGTCAAGCCTTGCCGTTCCGCATCGGCACTTTCCATCAACACGACAGCCGCCGCCCCATCGGACAGCTGACTGGCATTGCCCGCCGTGACCCATCCGCCCTCGCGGACCGGCGCGAGACCCGCAAGCCCTTCCAACGTGGTGCCAGGGCGGTTGCATTCATCCCGATCGACCGTCACCGGCTCTTCCTCGATCTCGCCTGTCTGCTTGTCCTTGACGGCCATGATTGTGTCCATCGGCAGGATTTCATCGGCGAAATGACCGGCATCCTGGGCCGCAGCAATGCGCTGTTGCGAGGTGAGTGCAAAGGCGTCCTGTGCTTCGCGGCTGATGCCGTAGCGATCCGCTACGAGATCGGCGGTCTCGATCATGGAATGATAGACCTCTGGCATTTGCGCCATCAGGGTGGGTTCCGGCACGCGGCGGATGTCGGGCTGGATCAAGCTAATGCTTTCCACCCCGCCCGCCACCTGTGGTCCAGATCCTTCGACGGTGATTGCATGGGCGGCAGTGGCAATGGCCTGCAAACCACTGGCGCAAAACCGGCTGACCGTCTGGCCTGCGGACGTCTTGGGCAATCCGGCCAGAAAGCCCGCCTGCCGTGCGATGTTGCCGCCTGTTTCCGCCTCTGGATAGCCGCAGCCGATCACGACGTCTTCGATCTGATCGGGTGCAACGCCCGAGCGTGCGACAAGTTCGCGGATCACATGCGCGGTCATGGTGGCCCCGTGGGTCTGATTGAACGATCCGCGGAACGATTTCGCCAGTCCGGTGCGCCCCGCCGCAACGATTACAGCCTGTTTCATGTGCCTGTTTCCTTGTTGAGGTCATCAAACGTCCGGTTTTGCGCCACGAGATCACGCAGCAATGTGGCGGCTTGCCAGAAATACGGATCATCTTTGGCAAACCCGTCAATATCAGCGAGGATTGCGGGCAAGCCCTGCAGATCGGCCCATTTCAGCGGCCCACCGTGATAGCGTGGAAAGCCGTAGCCCATCAACAGAACGATATCGACATCGAGGGGCCGACGGGCGATGCCTTCGTCGACCACTTTGGCGGCCTCGTTGACCATGGCTGCCATGTAGCGGCGCAGGATTTGCGCATCACTGAAGGATTGCGCAGATAGCCCCAAACGAGCGCGTTCCGCTTCGATCAAGGGCATCACAGCTGGGTTTTCCGACCGCATCTTCCCGTCATAAACGTAATAGCCCCGCCCGGTTTTCTGCCCGAAACAGCCATCTTCACACAGCCGATCGACATACTGCGGCACGCGTTCGCGCGGATCGCGCGTGGCAGCGAGCCGTTTGCGATTGGCCCAGCCGATGTCAAGCCCAGCCAGATCGGCCACGGCAAAGGGACCCATTGCGAACCCGAAATCCTCCAGCACGCGGTCGATCTGATAAGGGCTGGCACCGTCAAGGATCATATGATCCGCCGCGGTGCGATAGGCCGACAGGATGCGGTTGCCAATGAACCCGTCACAGACCCCGGATCGCACGGCCACCTTTCCAAGGCGCTTGCCAAGGGCAAACCCGGTGGCCGTGACCTCGGGTGCAGTCTGATCGCCAATGACGACCTCAAGCAGGCGCATCACATGGGCGGGAGAGAAGAAATGCAGGCCGATCACGTCGCCGGGTCGCGTGGTGCTGGCGGCGATTTCATTCAGATCGAGATACGAGGTGTTGCTGGCCAGCACCGCCCCCGGTTTCGCCACGGTTTCGATCTGGGCAAAGACCTGTTTCTTGACTGTCATGCCTTCGAACACCGCCTCGATGATCAGGTCAGCGGTGCTCAACTGCGCATAATCAGCGGTCTTCTTGAGCTTGGTGCGCAACAGTTCATCATGCGCGCTTTGGGTGATCTTGCCCCGCTTAAGCGCGCCCGACAGGTTTTTTGCAATCCGCTGGTGGGCGGCGTCTGCAGCCTCTGATGTTGTTTCGATCAGGGTCACGCCCAGACCTGCAAGCAACGCAGCGGTGGCGATGCCTGCCCCCATCGTGCCGCCACCGATCACCCCCATCTGCGAAACTTCGCGCGGTCGGACGCCCGCCAGTTCAGGCAGTTTGCTCACCTGACGCTCCGCGAAAAACGCGTGGATCAAGCCCTTGCGTTGGTCGGTCTCCATCAACGTTTTGAAAAGCCGCCGCTCCTCGGACAGCCCGTCGGCAAAGGACAGGCGCGACGCCGCCTCCACCGCCTCAAATGCCACGACAGGCGACAATTGCCCGCGCGCCTTGGCTGCTACCTGTTGCTTGAGGGACGCAAAATCCACCGCTTCGGGCGGAGGGATTTGACTGACCGGGCGCGGTGTGGCGCCCTGCGCCAGCAAATCTAAAGCATAAGCGAGACCAAGATCGCGAGGCGCGCCGTCCTCTGCCAGCTTGTCGATGATCCCCATCTCAAGCGCGCGGGACGCAGAGACCGGACGCCCGGTGGTAATCATCTTGATAGCCTGTTCGAACCCGACCAGACGCGGCAAGCGTTGCGTGCCACCCGCGCCGGGCAGGATACCAAGCCCGACTTCGGGTAAACCCAGCCGCGCACCCGCGACACAGATGCGGTAGTGGCAGGCCATCGCCACCTCAAGCCCGCCACCCAGAATGGTGCCGTGCATCGCGGCAATCACCGGAATCGGGGCCGCCTCAATGGTATTGCACAGATCGGGCAGCATCGGCGGGACCGGGGTTTTGCCAAATTCGCGAATGTCCGCGCCGGCAAACCATGTGCGGCCACGCCCGTAAATCAACACCGCCTTCGCCCCATCTGCCACAGCGCGGGCGATCCCGTCTTGCAGACCCTGTCGCACCCCCACGCCAAGGGCATTCACCGGTGGATTGTCAGCAGCCAGTACGGCAATTTCATCGCAAAGTTCATAGTTAACGGTCATCGCGGCCCTCTAGGTATGTGCATCATAAGTGCGTGGCGCGCCCGTCTTGCGCTCCAGATCCCGGACAACACTGCGCAGTGCGGGCCCGACCTCTGATAGGATGCGCGCATCGCTGAGCATGTCGGGCGTGGCCCCGCAGGCAAAGACCACCGGTTCGCCAAGGTCAGCGGCAAAATAAGGATGTGCAACCGCGTTGACGTTGCTGGTGTAGCGCGCGGGCCCTTGGACGAAGGTGAACCCTTGCGCTGCAAGTTGCGCCCGCCCGTCGCGGCGCAGTGCAGTCCATTCATCGCTTGGCATCTTGGCGGCAAACCGGCTGTCGCTCAGCCCGGCCAGAAAGGATTGGCCCGTGGATGATCCCGCCACAGGCACGCGGTTGCCCGGTTCCAGCCAAATCGACGCTACGCCTTGTGGTCGCCATGTCCGCACCAAAGTCATGCTGGCCCCATCGGGCACCGCCAAAAGAACCATGGTTCTGGTGTCCTCTGCCAGGGTCTGCATCGGGCCATCGGCAATATCCAGGAACGAGCTGGAGGCATTGGCGACGCTGGCCAGCGCAAATGCTGCCGGACCCAGCCGAAGCAAGCTGCCGTGCTGGCTGAGATACCCTAGTTCCTTGAGCGTATGGGTCAATCGGGTGATGGTCGCGGGTGCCAGCCCCGTGCGCACCACAAGTTCTGTATGGGTGATGCCATTGTCACTGACCCGAAAGGCGCGCAGCACAGACAGCCCCCGCGCAAGTGTATTGGCAAATTTACGGTCGTTCATCACATACTCTCCGGGATCAGTAGCGAGATGATAGGGAAACACATGATCAGTGCCAGTACGATCACGTCGATAGACAAAAACCGCATGATGCCTGCGAAAATCCGGTGCAATGGCGCGTCTTTACCGACGACATTCGCAATCACAAAGACATTGAGACCCACAGGCGGGGTGATCAGCCCGATCTCCAGCAGTTTGATCACCACCACGCCGAACCAGATGAGGTTGAGTTCATACACCTCAACCAGTGGTATCAGCAGCGGCAATGTCAGCACCATGATCCCGATAGGATCAAGGAACATGCCCAACAACAGATAGATGAGTGCCACGGCCAGCATGAAAGTGACCACGGATAGATCCGCAGCCGAGACCCAGGCCACCAAATCAGGGGCCACACCGGTGAGCGCGATAAACGCCACAAATATCTTGGCCGCGGCTGCGATAATGAAAATTCCGGCGGTCTGGATACAGGTTTCCTTGAGCGAGTCCCACAGCGCCGCCAACGTCAGACGCCGCTGTGCGAAACCCACTATCGTGGCCAAGGCAACGGAGACGGCAGCAGCCTCTGTTGCGGTGAAGATACCGCCGTAGATCCCACCGACGATTAGCACAAACAGCAATACCGCAGGCCACGCCGACAGTGCTGCGCTACGCCGGTCCGCCATCGAATAGGTGACACCCGCCGCCGGTGCGATGCTGGGATCACGCCGCACCCACAGGGCCACGACCAGCAGGAAACCCAGCAGCGTCAATATGCCCGGCAGGATGCCCGCCAAAAACAGCTGCGACACTGAGGTCTCGGTGAAAATCCCGTAGATGATGAACAAAACCGATGGCGGGATGAGCGAACCCAAAGTGCCCCCCGCCGCGACAGAGGCCGTGGCGAGCCGATTGTCATAGCCCATGCGTAACATCTCGGGTGTGCATATGCGCCCCATGGTCGAGGCACAGGCAATTGAGCTGCCGGTAATTGCCGAAAACCCGCCGCAGCCGACGATGGACGCCATCGCCACGCCGCCCGGCAGGTTTGCCAGCCAGACCTTGGCTGCCTGATAGATATTGGTCGTGATCCCTGCGCGGTAGGCGATATGACCCAGCGCCACGAATAGCGGGATCATCGACAGGTTGTAATTATGTACCAAGTCAAAAGCATTTGAAAACGTCAAAGACGTTGTTGGCCGGATCGCCCGCTCAGGGGCAAAACTGCCGGTGCGAAGGGCAAAGATGAAGAACGTCCCGACAATCGCCGCACTTGCCAGTGCAAAGGCAATCGGCACACGGATCGCCAACATGCCCAGCACCGCCAGAAACGCGATCAGCCCGATGGTTGACGGATCCATGACCTACCCTTCCGTCCGCGCGAAAAACGCACGGCTGTCTTGCACCAGAACCAGCAAAAGGCGCAGCCAAAACACGGCCATACCGACGAAGAAAATCAGACGTCCGGGCCATTTTGGCAGGGACAGATCGCCAAAATAGAAACTGTTGCTGGACCAGGTGGATGCAAGTTCCCGCCAGCCTGCATAGACCAGCGGGGCAAAGGCAATCAGCCCGATGACCCAACCGACAAGGATCAGGCCTTGGGTGACGCGCGGTGGCATCAGGTTGGTCAGAACCTCGACACAGACATGCGCCCGCGCCGCTGTCACCGCCGCCAAAGGCAGGATGATCGCCGCGACCATCAGTTCGCGGACCAGTACCACACTGTCAGGCAAGGATGTGCCAAATAGGCGCAGGACCACGTTCACCGTGATCATGGCACCCATCGCCAGCACTGCCAGGGCTGCCAGCCCCAGCAGCAAGGCCTCAATCCGTTTCAACATCGGCTGACTATTCCGCCCAGGGGTAGCCTTCGCTGTCGCGTATTTCGGTGTATTTGGTTAACAGCGTGCGGTATTCATCCAACATCGCAGCGCCGTCCAGCCCGGTTGCATTCGCCGTTTCGACCCACTCATCAACATAGGCCGCCCCGCGCTCGATCAGCTTGGCGCGCTCTTCGGCGGGCAGTTCGATCACCTCGATCCCAGCGGCCGTCATACTTTCGATCGCGTTGGCATTGGCCGCGATCAAGGTCTGGCCAAAGTAATCGACCATGTCAGATCCGGTATCCAACAACAGCTGTTGTTGCTCGGCGCTCAGCGCATCAAAGGCGTCCTTGTTCATGAACGTGCCCACGCCGCCAACCTGGCCCCAGTTCAGCAACGTGTAGCTGGTCATCACCTCGTCCTGTTTCAACGCGGCGACCGCATAGGAATACCCCTGCGAGCAATCCAGCAAGCCGCTGTCGAGACCTTGATAGGCGTCATAAATCGACATCCTGACCATATTGGCACCAACGTCGCCAAAGACCTTGCCGTAAGCCCCCACGCCGCGCACCTTGAGCCCGTCAATATCATCTATCGTCCGGATTTCGACGTCCTTGCAGCCGATATTCACCTGACTGGTCGTGAAGGTCCCGATATAGACAAGGTTCTTGTCATCCAGCACGGCGCTGATTGACGGGTTTGTGCGGAACAATTCGTCCGTCGCGCGCATGCCGACCCAGGCGTCCGGGTTATCAAGCGGCAAATCCGCGATGCCGTAGCTGGCAAACTCTTGTGGGTAATAGACAGAAATAATCGTCCCCATGTCCGCCACACCATCGTGGATCGACTGCAGCGCTGCGTTCGCTTTGAACAATGCGCCACCCCACTGCACATCAATACGCATGTCCCCCCCGGACCGGTCAGCCACCTCATCGGCAAACCACTGGATCGCCGCGGCGCGCGCCCCACGGTTTGGTCCGGCCTCGCCATGGATCAGCACAGTCTCGGCGATCGCCGCCGTGCCAAGCACTGTTGCGGTCGCCATCAGGGTCGCAGCTTTCAGGTAATTCATGTCTTCCTCCCGTTTCACTATGTGTAAATTACTTTCACTGTGCGAAAATGATAGAGGAAATTTTAAGTGTGGCCAAACGGACTTGAAGATGGCCGCGACATAGATTTATGTTGTTGGCTCAAAACAAGAACGAAGTGGTTTGTCCTGTCATTCCGAGGAGCGTGCACGCATGCCATGCGACTGCCGATGACAAATCACCACTCGCCACGTTGGAGCATCACAATGATTGGATGGGGGTCGTCCCTGTTACCAGATGACATCAGCAAAAGCACACGCAAGTCGCTATGCGAATGCGAAATTCTGCTGCGTGTCTCGCCAGAATTTCTATCAATTTGCGATGACGAACTGAGCTTTTGACAAACAAAGGAACCTTTTTCTTGCTTGAGGTTTGCGGTCATGCCAGCAGCTACTTTTTTGTGTATGTCAATTCCTGAATCTGACATTGGCAAAGCGCAGCGAAGCGACACTTTGTCCCGCATTGCTTGAGTTCAGCCGGCCTCTGATTTTGCGCGCCCGGCGAACGACAGGTTCGACGGCCCGCGTCGCAGTATCGGGTGGTGCCGCTCAAGGTCCGGTCTGGGCCTTACGTGTCTCCAACTTAAGCCAAAACCGGAACTGATGCAGTGTTATCGGGCAAATGACGAGACAACTGCTAGAATCTCGATCCATTCATACTGTGCTGCCATTGAGCTGAATTAATCGTTTGGCTCAATATCCAACTCGACCGCTGCAAACCAATCAGCCAGAGCGCGAATGTCATCATCAGAAAGATCTGTGGAAATCGATGACATAACCTCATGTTCGCGTTTTCCACCACGAAAGGCTTTCAATTGGGTGGCAATGTAGATGTTCGTCTCGCCGGCAAGATTTGGGACGCCCTCGACAAGGGCTAAGCCGTCTGTACCGTGACAACTCACGCAGCCCTCTGGCGCGTCTGCTTCATCGGCAAAAAGTGTTGCCGTAACTTGATGCGCTGCGTACCACGCAGACACATCCGCAATTGCCTGGTCTGACATGTTGCTTGCGACAACAGTCATCATCTCATGCGCCCGCGTGCCATCCCGAAAGGCCAAAAGTTGTGCAGCCAGGTAGTCCTCAGGTTCGCCACCAATGTGTGGTGCAATCGGGATTTGCGCGAAACCGTTCAACCCGTGACAGGTCCTGCATTGGCTCGCAACTTTTCGCCCTGCATCAGGATCACCAACCGGCAGATCCTGTGCAAGAACTGTCCCGGCGAACAAAAGTCCGCCGAGACAAGGAAGAAACCCTTTTATCATTCGTCGTAGCTGATGCGGTAAAGCGCACCGGCCAAATCGTCAGACACAATGATTGAGCCGTCGCGCAACTGCGCCACGTCCATCGGACGGCCAAGATATTCGCCGTTTTCGTCCAGCCACCCTTCGGCAAAGGGTTCCATAGTGGCGTTTCCTTCATCATCAATGAAGGTCACCATGACCCGTGCCCCGACAGGTTCTGTGCGGTTCCATGATCCATGCTGCGCCGAGAAGATGGCGTTCTTATATCTGGCCGGGAACATGTTTCCGGTATAAAAACTCATCCCCAGATCAGCTGCGTGCGCAACAGTTTCAACGGCTGGCATGACAACATCGACGGGCACCTCCATTTGATCATAGCCGTGATCGCTCACCCTGATATCACCTCCGCCGAACCATGGCGCGCCGAAATGTTGGCCAGCAGCTGTTTGTCGGTTTAGCTCACCTGGAGGTATGTCATCTCCCATGCCGTCAACTTGATTGTCGGTCCACCAGAGTTCTCCTGTGACAGGGTGAAAGTCGTGTCCCACAGAGTTGCGCACGCCGTAGGTGTAGACCTCACGACCCGAGCCATCGCGGTTCAGTCGGATGATGCCACCGATCCCATACTCTTCGTAAAGCTCCAGTTTTTCAGGTGGGGCAACATTGAATGGCTGGCCAAGCGAGATGTAGACCATGTCATCCGGTCCAACCCGGCACACGCGGGCAGAGTGGTTAAAGCTTTCCTCTTCTGGTGGGATTAGGTCACCTTGGGCGATCAGATTGAAAGCCGCCACATCTGGGCTTTCATAGAAGAACTCGGCTGCCGGGAACAGCAAGACGCGGTTTTGTTCTGCGATATAGAGAAAGCCGTCATTGGAAAAGCACGGCCCATTCGGGATCGAGAACGTCAGCGAGGGTGCAAAGTCCTTAACCTCATCCGCGATCCGGTCCTTATTGCGATCTGTCACCGACCAGACCTTGTCTTTGCGAGTGCCGACAAAGACCGCTACGCCTTGTGGTCCGACGGCAATACTGCGGGCATCTGGCACAACGGCGTAAAGTTCAATCTTGAAACCAGGAGGCAGCGTGATCTGTTCCAGATTGGCTTTTATCCCATCTGCGTATTCGCCAGTCTGTTCGATAAAGGTGAAGTCTGTTACACCGGTGGATTGAAAGTTGGATAGTCTTTCAAGGTTGTCTGGTACATCCGCGGTTTGTGCGAATGCGACTCCGGACATCAATGTTGCAACGGCAACGGAACTGAGAAGTTTCTGCATGGTCATCCTCCCTATTGAAATGCCGCACCCCAGAATAGGGATGCGACGGTCGTTTTCAGATATTTCCGCGTGACAACTCGCCCGCGATAAAGTCGGCTTGCCGGATGGCCAGGGCGACGATGGTAAGGGTTGGGTTTTCAGCCGCCCCCGTGGTGAACTGTGAGCCGTCAGAGACGAACAGGTTCGCAATGTCATGCGTTTGCCCATGTGCGTTGACCACACCGTCGCGCGCGTTGGCCGACATCCGGTTGGTGCCCAGGTTATGCGTGGACGGATATGGTGGTGTCGGCATGACCCGGGTTGCACCCACAGCTTCGTAAACAGCCACACCTTGCTGATAGGCATGATTGCGCATGGCCACATCATTGGGGTGGTCGCTGAAATTGACATTTGCCACAGGCAGACCGTGCTGATCGGTGACGTCATAATTCAACGTCACACGGTTGGTCTCCTGTGGCATATCTTCGCCCACGATCCACATCCCGGCCATGTTTTCGTATGAGTCCAGCGCCGTTGTGAACTCGCGTCCCCAACTGCCAGGATCAAGGAACGCCGCCATAAAGGGTAGACCCAATGCCAATGTCTCTAGCTCGTACCCGCCGACGAAACCGCGACTTGGGTCATGGCGGGCTTCGTCTTGGATGATCCCTGCCATCGTCGTGCCGCGCCACATACGAACAGGTTCCTCAAAAGTCGCATAGACCGACCCTGTCATGTGCCGCATGTAGTTGCGACCGACCTGACCAGAGGTGTTCGCCAGACCATCCGGGAACATTGAGCTTGCGGAGTTGAGCAGCATCCGGGGGCTTTCAAACGAATTGCCCGCCACACAAACAACCCTGGCCTTTTGCATCTGCAAACTGCCGTCGGCATCAAAGTATTCCACACCTGTGACTTTGCCTGCTTCGTTATGCAGAATTCGGGCGACATGGGCGCGCTCGCGTACCTCCAGGTTGCCGGTGGCTTCACCTTCGGGGATGTCTGTGTAGGCCGACGACCACTTCGCGCCCCACTTGCATCCTTGGAAGCAGAAGCCCGTCTGCTGACACATCTGACGATCTCCACCATCGTCAGATGTGATCGCCATATTGCCTGTATGGATGGTCTTATAGCCAAGCGCTTTTGCGCCCGCCTCGAAGACTTTGTAGTTGTTGTTACCCGGTAGTCCGGGGCGACCGCCGGTGCGGGTCACGCCCAGCTTGTCCTCTGCCTTTGTGTAGTAGTCGTCCATCTCGCGCGGATCGATGGGCCAATCGAGAAGGTTCGCGCCTTGGACGTTGCCGTAGGTCGTTGCCGCCTTCCATTCGTGGTCCTGAAAGCGCAATGACGCACCTGCCCAGTGGGTTGTGGTGCCGCCCACGGCCTTCACGATCCATGCTGGCAAGCCACTGAAATCCTTAGCCACGCGCCAATCACCCGACGTCGTGCGGGCATCGGTCCAAGCCAGTTGGCCAAAGCTCTCCCATTCGTCGTTGACGTAATCTTGCGGCAGATAGCGCCCACCAGCTTCTAGCGCGACAACGCTGACGCCTTTTTGGGCCAATTCATTTGCGAGTACACCGCCGCCAGCGCCAGTGCCGATAATGACGACAACGGAGTCGTCGCTTAGATCAAAAGGTGCTGTCATGATACGATCCCTCCCTTACAGCCAGTTGATGTCGTCAAAGCCACGATCGATGTAGCCGCCGAATTCGAAAGAGGATCCTTCGTAACCAAAGATCGGCCAGACGGCTTTTTGATTATAGAGGCCAGTGACGAGCCCCCCACGGATCTGCTGGAAGAACGCGCTGTCTTCCATGCCACGCAAAATATCTACGCGGTCGCGTTCCCACCCCACGGCCAGATAGCTGTCAAAGCCTTTGCCTTCGGCAGCGGCGTTCAACGCAGAGATGCCAGCTTCAATTCCTTTGGCAGCATCTGCACTGTCGTATCCTTTGATGGCAGCTACGTAGAATTCATCACCCACCTTGTCGTGTGGATAGATATCGCGGGCCATTTGCGTGAGCGTTGCGAATGTCTCCGGGGTCAGGTGGATTGTCTCAATCGCCCATGCCCCGTTCGGTGCTGCGATAAACCCAGCCCCGACCATGAAAGATGCGCCCGCTGCTGTTGCCCGCGACAGCAATTGGCGCCGTGTCAGCCCCTTCGGGCCTGTTGTCGTTTCCATGATGTGTCCTCCCATAGTCATCACGTGAAGCGGCCCGAACGTTCGAGCACTTCGATCTGGTAGCCGTCAGGATCGGCTACAAAGAAAAACCGGCCCAACAGTTCTCCGGCAGGGGCAAATTCCACAAGTTTTCGGGGGGCGAGGCCTGCGGCCTCAAACCGAGCATGCTCAGAGGCTAGATCGTCCACGGACACAGCCAAATGGCCATAGCCATCGCCAAGGTCATAGGGATCTTTGCGATCCTTATTGATGGTCAACTCAAGTTCGAACTGGCTCTCAGCGTTGGATAGATAGACCAGTGTGAAGTCTGGAAAATCCAGACGGTCCGCGACGGTCAGCCCAAATGCCATTTCATAGAATGCCACGGACCGGGCTTCATTGAGCACACGGATCATTGAATGGATGTTCTTGGCCAATGCGCCTCTCCCGTTCTTCGTTACAAGATCAGGCTACGGGAGAGGCGATAGGGGATGGGTAGTATGGATTTACTACCCTGAAGTTTTTTTCTGTGACAGGCTAGCGGGGCTATTCAGCGGCAATAAACATCGGTTCCTGAGCCGGAGAAACTTCCATGAATTTCAAGCAAGCACAGCGCAACAATGACGTGAAGTTGACGGGTTCACCGCGCAATTCCAACACTTCCGCGTGCAGCTTTGAGATGAAGATCGGGGTAGTCATGTTGTCATTCTTTGCAATTTTATCAATGACTTGCCAGAATGCATTTTCTAACCGGATACTGGTGCTTTGACCATTGAGACGCAAACGACGCGTATGACTGGCGCAACGTTCCGGATCTTGTCCGGCAAATATCTGACACATCTTATTTCCTCCCAGAAATGGACTGTCTCTCACGACGTTGCAAAGTCGAGCCGTGAGTCGTCAACTTACATTTCGTATACGAAATACGAAATTGAGTCTATTCGAAGAAAGCAATGGTGATAGACAGACCAAGGCAGCAAAACAACAGGACCGACACATGGATGCGGTAAAACCAAAAAAAACTTTGGTCGAAGAAACCTACGATATTCTCATTGACGCTATTTGCACCGGTGAATTCCTTCCCGGCGAACGCCTCAACCAAGATGAGATTGCAGCCAAGCTCAACGTGTCGCGCCAGCCCGTGAACAGCGCGATCTCCATCCTCAAGGCAAACGGGATGGTCGAGGATACCGGACGCCGGAGCGTGATGGTGTCCCGATTTGACCGCGACTTATTCCGCTCAATCTATGATTACCGCACGATTGTTGAGCCCTTTGCCGTGCGGCTTGCCGGGAAGTACTTGACCCCCACGGATCGACAGCTTGCAAATAAAGTTCTGCGTGCCGGAGAAAAGGCGCTCACACGCGGCAAGCTCGGAGAGTTGGTACGTGCGGACATGATGTTTCACGAGATGATTTACAGTTGGAGCCGCAATCAGGTGATCGAAACATCCATGCGGACCAATTGGCATCACATCAGACGTTCCATGGCAGAAGTACTGCGCGACCCCACCGCAATTGTTCCTGTCTGGGAACAGCATACCGAGATTTTGGAAACGCTTTTCGATAACCGGCCCGATGATGCTGCCGAGATTATGGAACGTCATATTGGGAATTCTTATCAATCAATTATCAACGCAGTGAACGATCCCAGTTAAGCGATTGCCTCCGAAACGTCGAAACTGGACGCATGCGCGCATCAGGTCGATGTTTCATTTACCTAACTATGTCAGCACGCACATTGACCCCTGATGGTCCCGCCAGCTTTGGCGGACAGATCGAGGAAGGCCCGATTAAGCTGAATGGTGCGCTCGACCCCAACACAGATGTCGTCACGGGATCGGTCAAATTGAGCCCGAAGATCAACCTGAGCGACATTGCAGAACTCAAGATCAGTGGCGAGGCGAACTTTTCCTCTGATCGGAATGTGGACCCTGAATACAAGGCCACAATCATGATTGAGGCTGATCTCTAGGTGCGGTTTGAGCGGGACTCTGTCCGCCCCTAGTTTTCCTTGCGCGGCTTACTGAAAGTGGCGTTGAACGCGATCGTTACCCGCTCGCTATCGGTTTCGTTCGGATAGACCCAATGTACCAGGTAGGATGGGAACATCACGATCTCGCCCGCCTCGGGCCGAATTTTCCGCTTGAGCCGGAACGCCTTGGCGCGCAAGAGCCGCCAATTGGGCAGATCGGACCGCGGGTCGAGGAATTCAATCATTCCCGATGTCCCCTCCTCCACCGCGGGCTGGTTCACATAGTAGACCCCCGACCAATGCGCGCCCGGATGTGTATGCGGCGCGTTAAAGCCCCCCGGTGGGTTCATGTTCATCCAACCAGAGATTTTCAGGCGCAAATCGCCAGGCGCAACCTTGCTGGTAACATGCCGCGTTGCTTCAAACACCGATGCGCGGGCCGTATCATAAAGTCTTTGAATGCAAGGGCTTGAACTGTCGAAGATGTTGCCGTCCGAATGCCAGCCGCCCCGGTTCGACTTCTGTACACCCTCGCTAAGCGCGCGCATCCGCGCGCCTTCCGCCAATAGCTCAGCATCCAGCGCTTCGTGATCTGCGACGCGAAAACGCAGCAATGGTGTCGAAAACAAGGTCTCGGTTCTGGTATTCTCGAACATGTTTGTCCCTCATAAATCCTGATGAAACTCGGCGACCAATGCAGATACGACGGCCTGCATGGCCTCATGCGGTGTTGCACCACGTGCCAAGGCTGTGTCGCGCACATGTCGCTGCCGGTCTGCACTGGTACCATCATTGACAATCTGGCGCGCGGCCTCAACCTCGGCCACACAATCCAGAGCTTCGGCATCTTCCGCGATCAACTCCAGGATTTCCTCAATCACCTGGTCGAAGGGAATCAAGGCCTTGCGGCCAAAATCAATCTGCCCCTCGGACACGCCATAACGCTGCGCCCGCCAACGGTTTTCACTGAGCATGAAGTTGTCGATCACACGCCAGCCATCGCCATCCTTGATCTTTCGCCAGATCATGCGGGTCAGGCATTGGGTCAGCGCGGCCAGGGTGAGCGTCACCTCCATCCGGGGGGCCACATCGCAGATGCGCGATTCAATCGTGGGAAATTTCGACGACGGCCGCAAATCCCACCAGATTTTTGAGCTATCCTCGATCAACCCCAATGAAACAAGGCTGTCCACCGCGGACCGAAACGCGGCCCAATCGGTCATTTCAGGCGGTAGTCCGGTGCGCGGCAGGTTATCAAAAACCGTCAACCGATAAGAATTCAGACCCGTATCGTCACCCTGCCAAAACGGGGATGACGTAGATAGCGCATGCAGATGCGGCAGGAAGTATTTCAACTGATTGACCAGCTTGATGCGCATATCCTCGTCGGGGATACCCACATGCACATGCATCCCGCAGATCAGCATGCGGCGGGCCACCCCGCCCAAATCGCGACGCAGCTTGTCATAGCGTTCCTTGTGGGTGTGATGCTGGTCCTTCCAATCGGCAAAAGGGTGGCATGACGCGGCAATCGGGGCCAATCCATACGCATCCGCATGGCCCGCAACTGTCTGGCGCAAATGACACAAATCCGCGCGTGCCTCCGCGATTGTGGCGCAAACATCCGTCCCGATCTCAATCTGGCACTCCAGAAACTCCGGGCTGACTTTGCCTTTCAAATCGGCCTTGCAAGCATCCATCAGTGGGGCCGGCGCTTTGGCCAATTCCAGCGTTTCCTTGTTCACCAGTAGATATTCCTCTTCAATACCCATGGTGAAAGGGGGATCTTCTTGTGCCATCAACCAACCTCCGCTTGGCTAAGGTCAGCAAAGCAGCATCACTGCGTTGATGCAAGCAAGGTGTGACAGGGTCGCGCGCACCTGCGCCAATATTACCCAACACCAATCATGCATCCTTTATTGCTCCTTTACCGACAACGCACTAGAACCGGCACAAACCGGGGGCGACATGTGATTCAGTTCCCGGAAACGAGTAGCCATCACGAGGAGAGCCACAATGGCAGATGCAGCCATCCACGGCGACGCACACGAAGACGAACGGGGGTTCTTTACCCGCTGGTTCATGTCGACAAACCACAAGGATATCGGGATCCTGTACCTTTGGACCGCCGGTGTTCTGGGTTTCATCTCGGTCGCCTTCACGGTGTACATGCGGATGGAGCTGATGGAACCCGGCGTGCAGTATATGTGCACCGAAGGCGCACGTTTTATCGCGGATAGCGCAGCAACCTGTACGCCAAACGGGCATCTCTGGAACGTCATGATCACCTATCACGGTGTGCTGATGATGTTCTTCGTCGTGATCCCCGCTCTTTTTGGTGGTTTCGGCAACTACTTCATGCCCCTGCAAATCGGCGCGCCTGACATGGCGTTTCCGCGCCTGAACAACCTGTCATACTGGATGTTCGTGGCCGGTGCATCGCTTGGTGTGGCATCAATGCTGTCACCGGGTGGCAATGGACAACTGGGCTCTGGCGTTGGGTGGGTGCTCTATCCCCCGCTTTCCACATCCGAAGGTGGGATGTCGATGGACCTTGCAATCTTTGCGGTCCACCTCTCTGGTGCATCCTCGATCCTTGGTGCGATCAATATGATCACAACCTTCCTGAACATGCGTGCGCCGGGCATGACGCTGCACAAGGTGCCGCTATTCGCATGGTCGATCTTCGTGACCGCATGGCTGATCCTTCTGGCCCTGCCCGTGCTGGCAGGTGCGATCACGATGCTACTGACAGACCGGAATTTCGGCACAACCTTCTTCCAACCTGAAGGCGGCGGTGATCCGATCCTCTATCAGCATATCCTGTGGTTCTTTGGCCATCCGGAAGTCTACATCATCATCATTCCCGGCTTTGGTATCATCAGCCACGTCATCGCGACCTTCTCGCGCAAACCGATCTTTGGCTATCTGCCCATGGTCTACGCAATGGTCGCAATCGGGGTGCTCGGCTTCGTCGTTTGGGCGCACCACATGTATACGGTCGGGATGTCCCTGACCCAGCAATCCTATTTCATGCTGGCCACTATGGTCATCGCGGTGCCGACGGGTGTGAAAATCTTCTCATGGATCGCGACAATGTGGGGCGGGTCCGTCGAATTCAAAACACCAATGCTCTGGGCGTTCGGCTTCCTGTTCCTCTTTACCGTTGGTGGCGTAACGGGCATCGTGCTGTCACAGGCTGGTGTCGACCGGGTCTATCACGACACGTACTATGTTGTGGCCCACTTCCACTATGTGATGTCACTTGGCGCGGTGTTCTCGATCTTCGCGGGCATCTACTTCTACCTGCCCAAGATGTCGGGCCGCATGTACCCGGAATGGGCGGGCAAGCTTCACTTCTGGGCGATGTTCATCGGGGCCAACCTGACCTTCTTCCCCCAGCACTTCCTGGGCCGTCAGGGCATGCCCCGTCGCTACATCGACTACCCCGAGGCGTTCGCCTACTGGAACTACGTCTCTAGCTGGGGGGCTTTCCTGTCCTTCGCCTCGTTTGTCTTCTTCATCGGTGTGTTGTTCTACACATTGCTCAAAGGCAAGCGTGTGACCGAGAATAACCCATGGAACGAATATGCCGACACGCTGGAGTGGACATTGCCAAGCCCACCACCAGAGCACACGTTCGAAACACTGCCCAAGCAGTCTGACTGGGACAAAAGTCCGGCGCACTGAACCGCGCTTTAGATCAAAACGAAAAAGCCCCGCGTGTTGCGCGGGGCTTTTTTGTTTGCACTGACGTGGTATTTTCCCCGTTTGGGAAAATTAACGTCCAACTTCGATTGATCGTAAAATGCGGATACCATACGTAAAGGGTGTGTTAACCTTTTAAGCCCCGACTGAATGCGCGCAAATGACGACCGATCCCACCCATACAACATGTCTGTTCATCAACCTCGATACATCAACAGCGCGACGCGATCACATGATCAACCAGTTCACGGCCAACGGCTTGAAGGCGACACGGATCGCAGCAGTGGATGGATCACAGCTTGATCATGATGAATGCAACCGGCTCAATCCGTGCCGCTACGGATGGCAGGTCATGTCAAAAGGTGAAATTGGGTGTTTTCTTAGCCATAGGAAGGCCTGGAAACGCATTGCAGATGGTAACCAACGCCATGTGGCGGTCTTTGAAGATGATATCAAACTTGCGATTGACGCTGCGGATTGCCTGTCAGATTTGTCATGGGTCGACCCAGACTGCGACCTGATCAAACTTGACACATCCGAAGGCAAGATGCTGATCACGGATCAACGGGACGGGCCAGGACGGAGCCGATCATTGGTCCGGATACACTCGGCGGCGATCAGTACTGCAGGCTACATCATTTCCCGACATTGCGCCCAAAGACTATTCGATGCGACGAAGACATTGCCCGCACCTGTTGATCTTTATCTCTTCAATCCAAAGTACCGGAAACAGCATCGGCTGACACCCTGGCAACTGATGCCAGCAATCTGCGTGCAGCAGGCGGCGCATGAGACAGAGTATTTCCTGTCAGGCGACGCTGAGATTTCGGCAATCAATGCTGGCAGATCAGCAACTCTAGCAAGGAAAAAACAAATAAAACCCAATCGGCTCAACAAACTCCGGCGCGAGCTTAGCCGACCATTCATCAGACTTGCCAACCGGATGGAAACGGCCCGTCTCATCTATTGGGGCAAAGGCAGCTGGGCAGACCTTAACTTTCGGGAATAATCGGGATCTGGTCACGCCCCCGCGACAGCGCAACGCATGGGTTTATGACGCCAGATTGCATAAGCCTGACACCATGCCCTACGAATGGACCCCGCAACCACCACACAAAGCGGCCAATTGGCAACTGTGCCTATGGCCCTACCGGTCGTTGTTGCGCAAGGATTTTGTGCTTTTTATCGGGGCCACGGCCGCAATCGTTACTTTGCCGCTGATTGCAGTTCTGGGAAAGGCTGTGCTGTGGGGGCTGCTGCCGTTTTTTCTGATGATGCTGGGTGGCCTTTGGTACGCGCTGCATGTCAGCTACCGGCGCGGCGAAGTGCTTGAAGAACTTACTGTCAATGGCACCAAAGCACATCTCACACGGCACAACCCAAAGGGGCCAACGCAGGAATGGGAAGCGAACCGCTATTGGGTTACGGTGCACCTGCATCCAAAAGGCGGGCCGGTCGAAAACTACATAACCCTGCGTGGCGGCGACCGCGAGGTTGAGATCGGGGCGTTTCTGGACGCCGGTGAACGGTTGGCGCTCTACGGTGATCTCAAACAGGCGATGAAACAGACGTAGCACCCTGACGTGGGCCGCAACGCATCCCGAACGCAAGACAAGCGTCACGAATACAATACATTCGTTGGACATCCTCACCACAAACCAATCCAAGTGAGCCTTGTCCAATGCCTATCCGCACCTTGATCACTTGCGCGCTGACAGCCAGTGCCGCACCCTTTACTTTTGTTGCCCTCGGCCATGCGCTAAAGGGTGCCAACAAAGGTCTGAGCCCCGCCTCGTCCAAATGATCATCTGCGGTAGGCCATAGCGCATCGCCGGCACAAGGATCACTGTCAAAACAAGGGTCCGCAACATCAATGGCAACCCCGCCAGCAGCGGACCCGCCACGAACAACAGTGACGTGGCCAGCAGATACACTGTCAGCCACGTCACAAGCAGGGCGCGCGGCTCACGCATCGACCTGCCCGATATTCTGCTCCAGATGCGCGACGGACGTTGTGCCCGGAATGGCGATGATATTGGGTGAACGGTCCAGCAACCACTCCAACGCCGCACGTGCGGGCAGTTTCGCACCCCGCTGCATCGGATGCGCGCCAAGCGGGCCGTAAGGAATAAAGGCGATGCCTTTTGCGGCGGTGTAGTCGACCAGAACACCCTGCCCCGGTTCGGCCATGTTGAACCGGTTCTGCACCGACGCAATCGGCACCACCGTCAACGCACGATCCAGCGCGTCACGGGTGACATTCGACAACCCGATATGCGCAATCCGGCCATCTGCCTGCGCCTCGGCCAGTGCGGCCACGGATACCTCGATCGGCACCTCAGGATCGACGCGGTGCAGTTGGAACAGATCAATCCGGTCGCGGCGCAGATTGACCAGCGCCTCATCCACCTGCCGCAGCAGCGTCTCACGCGATCCATCCACCACCATCTTTGTCGGGCTCAGCTTGTCGATCCCGCCCTTGGTGGCGACGAACACATCACGGCCTTCCAGCGCCTCGCCGACGATCTGATCCGCCGTCTGCGGGCCGTAGGACCGCGCGCTGTCAAAGAACTGCACCCCCAGATCAGCCGCGCGGCGCAGCAGGGCGACACCCTGATCCCAATCCGCATAGGGGCCGAAATTACCTGGCTGCCCGGTCAACCGCATCGCGCCATAGCCCAGACGGTTCACCTGCCGCCCATCCGCAAATGTAAAACTCTGCATTGTCTTGCTCCTTGGGTGATCTCTGCCCCCAAGGTGCCAATTGCGACAGCCAAACGGTAGACGAGCAGCACAAGGAACAGTTATACGCAATACGTATGAGCAAGAGCCTCGACCGTCTCACACTCCTGTCCAACTTCGCCCGCATCGCCGAGCGTGGATCAATCAGCGCGGCCGCACGGGATCAAAACCTCTCACAAGCCTCCGCCAGCCGACAACTTGCCGCGCTTGAGACACAACTTGGCGTACAACTGATCCAGCGCACCACGCACGCGCTTGCGCTGACAAAGGCCGGTCAGGACTGCTTGCAAGAGGCGCGGATATTGCTGGACGGCTGGGAGGTGCTGACCGAAAAGGTGGGCGACACCGCGATTGGCGGCGCGCTCAAGATCATCGCCCCCGTTGCCCTCGGCCAGAAACAACTCGCCCGCGCCGCACTGTCCTTTCAGCAGGCGCATCCCGGCATTCGTCTGACATGGTTGCTGGACGACGCCCCGATCCGATTTTCTGAAATTGGTTGCGACCTCTGGATCAAGGTCGGCGCCGTGCCGGATGACACGCTCATCGTCCAACCGCTGGGACAGGTCGAACGTCTGATCGTTGCAGCTCCCGCACTCATGTCTCGCAAACCTGCCACGCCAAACGACCTCAACGCGCTCCCCTGTGCGGCCCTCGCCCCGTTTGAGGGTGGAAAGGTGCCCCTGCACGACGCATGTGGAGATCAGGTCACCATCACCCCGCCTGTGGCAATCACAACCAACAACATCTTCGCCGCCCATCAGGCCGCGCTTACGGGTCTGGGTTTTGCCGTGATGCCGAAATGGTTCGTCGCGGATGATCTGGCCACCGGCGCATTGATCGACATACTCTCCGACTGGCGGGCACCCTCGCTCACGGTCAACGCCGCGTTCCTGCCCGCCCAGCGCCAAACGCAACGGTTACGGCTTTTTCGTAACCATATCGCACAGGCAATCACCGCGATTGATGGGATCGCAGTGCCTTAACCTTTTCAGGGTGTAAACGCACCGCACAACCGGCGCCTACGTTTTGCCGACATGATGCCGACGGTCCAAATCGCGGCAAGAGCCCGATTAACCCAACCGTCCTTTGACCATTGGCCCGGCTTTCCCGAAATCCATCCGACCCGTATATTTCGCCTTCAAAACGCCCATGACTTTACCCATGTCGCGGATGCTGGCAGCACCCACCTCTGCAATTGCGTCGCCAACCGCCTTTTCCGCTTCGTCTTCGGTCAATTGCTTGGGCAAAAACTCTTCTATCACCTTGATTTCATAAAGCTCTTTTTCGGCCAGTTCGAGCCGCCCACCCTCTTCGTAGGCGCGCGCGCTTTCCTGGCGCTGTTTGACCATCCGCCCCATGATCGCCAACACATCGTCATTCGATACCCCGCCTTCTTCATCGGTGGTGCCCCGCAGGGCGATATCCTTGTCCTTGATGGCTGCATTGATCAGCCGCAACGTCGATAGGCGATCTGCCTCTTTCGACTTCATCGCATCCTTCAGGGCCGCATTGACCCGGTCGCGCATGTCCATGAAAAATTCCCGTTCATGTCCGTGAAAAGAGTAGGCACCCTACATGGACCGGCGACACATGACAAGCACCGCTTGCGCGACGTCAGCCCTTGTTTGCAAGGGTACGATCCGGTCTTGACCCTGCGCCACAGCCCCCTTAAACCCGGCACAATTTGACTGATAGAGGGTGACGTGATGACACAGAAACCAACGGCCTGCCTGGCCCTTGCGGATGGCACGATCTTCTACGGGATTGGCTTTGGGGCAACCGGCGAAACCGTGGCCGAGCTCTGCTTTAACACCGCCATGACCGGCTATCAGGAAATCATGACAGATCCATCCTATGCGGGCCAGGTCGTGACCTTCACCTTCCCCCATATCGGAAACACCGGCGTCAACCCCGAAGACGACGAAACTGCAGACCCGGTCGCGGCTGGGATGGTGGTTAAGTGGGATCCAACAAATGCGTCAAACTGGCGATCAACAGATGAACTGACGACATGGTTGGCCAAACGCAACCGGATCGGCATGGGCGGTGTCGATACGCGGCGGCTGACCCGCGCGATCCGACAGCAAGGTGCTCCGCATGTGGCCCTTGCACATGATCCGGACGGCAATTTCGACATCGCAGCGCTCGTCGCGAAAGCACGTGCATTTCAAGGGCTTGAAGGGCTCGATCTTGCCAAAGAGGTGACCTGCGCCCAGTCCTATCACTGGAACGAAATGCGGTGGGCATGGCCCGACGGATACAAGCCACAAACCGCCACAAAGCACAAAGTGGTGGCTATCGATTACGGTGCCAAGCGCAACATTCTGCGGTGTCTGGCCAGCGCGGGGTGCGACGTCACCGTTTTACCCGCAACGGCCACAGCAGAGGACGTGCTGGCGCTCAAGCCTGACGGTGTGTTCCTGTCCAATGGCCCCGGCGACCCGGCAGCGACTGGCAGCTATGCTGTTCCAATGATCAAGGCTGTATTGGACACGGAAATTCCCGTATTTGGCATCTGCCTTGGCCATCAGATGCTGGCGCTCGCATTAGGAGCCAAAACGATCAAGATGAACCACGGCCATCACGGCGCAAACCACCCCGTTAAGGACAAGGAAACGGGCAAGGTAGAGATCACATCAATGAATCACGGCTTCACCGTCGACGGTCAATCTCTGCCCGAAGGGGTCGAAGAAACCCATGTCTCGTTGTTCGATGGCTCCAATTGCGGGATACGTCTGGCAAACAGGCCGGTCTTCAGCGTGCAATATCACCCGGAGGCAAGCCCGGGTCCGCAAGACAGTTACTACCTTTTCGAACGCTTCACGCACGCTATGCGCGAACACGCCACAACCCAAAGTTGAGAATCATTCTTAACTGAACATTAACCATACTAACCCATGCTGACCCCTTGTGAGTATCGGGGTCGTCATGTTGCATTTAGATGCGGGTTCTCAAAGGCTTAGCAGGCACCGGTCGCCAGGCAGTGCAGGCGCTGACCTGACCCGCGAACTGATTGCGCGGGCGCTGATCGACCATGAAAACGCCCGCAAGGCTGAGACGACAGCACACCGCCAGGGGCTGCGATTGGCCGACGTATTGTGCCGGTCCTTCGGCGTCTCGCAATACTCTATCGCCAGCATTCTGGCAGAGCAGGCGCAGACCCAGCTGATCAATCCCATCGAACAACCGCCCGACCTGAGTCTGCTAACGCAATTCGGCCCCGCGCGATGCCTTCAGGACAGTTTGATGCCATGGCGGCAGGTCGGCGGTGACATCGTCATTCTGACAGCCCGCCCCGATCAGTTTGCCCGTCATCATGCAACACTCAATGATGTCTTTGGCGGTATCCGCATGGCCGTGACGACCGAGGATCAGTTGAATTGCTGTATCACACAGCTTTATGGCCCGGAACTCGTGACCCGGGCCGAAACAAAGGTTTCGCCTCACGAAAGCTGCCGTCACTGGAACAGCCACTTTGCCCTGCTCTTCGGACTGATAAGCGCTGCAATCATCATCTTAGGTGCAGTGACAGCGCCGCAAATCCTCTTTGCGGCGCTGACCGGTTGGGCCATTCTGACCCTGACACTGAACACAATTCTCAAAGCTGCAGCGGCCTATATCGGCTGGCATAACGCGCCTGAACCTGATCAATCCGTCACCCCTGCCCGCCTGCCAGTGATCACGATGCTGGTGCCGCTTTATAATGAAACCGCCATTGCCGATCATTTGCTGGCAAGGCTCAAGGCACTCGATTACCCGCGCGAATTGCTTGATGTGTGTCTGGTGCTGGAAGCGGACGATCTGACGACACGCGCCACGCTTGGCCGGACAATCCTACCCACATGGATGCGGCCCATCGTGGTGCCAAAGGGTACCATCAAGACCAAACCGCGCGCCTTGAATTATGCGCTAGACTTCGCACATGGCAGCATCATTGGCGTGTGGGACGCGGAAGACGCGCCTGCCACTGACCAACTGCATATCGCCGCACGCCGCTTTGCCAATTCCGGGCCAGAGGTGGCCTGCCTGCAAGGGACGCTGGACTACTATAACGCAGATACAAACTGGCTCACCCGTTGCTTCACAATCGAATATGCCGGTTGGTTCCGTATCGTCCTTCCGGGACTGCAAAAACTGGGGCTGGTCGTGCCGTTGGGTGGCACGACGCTGTTCTTTCGGCGGGACGCATTGGATCGCTTGGGGGGATGGGATGCGCATAACGTGACCGAAGACGCCGACCTTGGGGTGCGCCTCGCGCGGCACGGCTACCGCACCGAACTGATCAAAACCGTGACAGAGGAAGAGGCGAATGGCCGTGCCTGGCCTTGGGTCAAACAACGCTCTCGCTGGCTCAAAGGATATGCAATCACCTATGGCGTCCATATGCGCAGCCCTGTCCGGCTATGGCGTGACTTGGGCGCGTGGCGCTTCTTTGGGGTGCAGTTGCTGTTTCTTGGAACACTCTCACAATTCGTGCTTGCACCGGTCCTGTGGACATTCTGGCTGTTACCGCTCGGCTTTGCGCATCCGTTAAGCGGCCTCATCGCCCCATGGATGTTTTGGGCGCTGGCCGGGCTGTTTGTGTTATCGGAACTCACGGGGCTTGTGGTCGCAACAATCGGCGTCCGCAAAGCCAGGAAACCATGGCTCGCCAAATGGGCAATCACCTTGCAATTCTATTTTCCGCTTGCGGCACTTGCGGCCTATAAGGGCCTCTATGAACTGGCAACAAAGCCGTTTTATTGGGACAAGACCGCACATGGGGTGCTGTTGCCGAAAGATTGGAACGCAGCTACTCCGCCGCCTCCACAGCCTGCGCATCCAGTTTCAGTCGGGTGACATAGGCTTCTGAAATGTGATCGCGCAACGCCTGATAGGCCGCATCACCGTCGCCGGCTTCGATCGCGGCCACAATTTTTGCATGCTCGTCCAGCGTCTCTTTGCTGCGCCCTTCGGCTGCCAAGGACGTTGTCGCCAGTAGCGCCATGGAACGATGCACCAAATCCAGTTGCTGCACCAAAAACCGATTATGCGACGCAAGGTGAATTTGCTTGTGGAACCGGCGGTTCGCACGGCTCAGCCCAACAGGATCACCCACCAGCTTTTGATCCTCTTCCAGCATATCGCGTAGCACCTTCACTTCTTCGGGCGCAGCATGACGTGCGGCCAATCGGGCCGCCAGACCTTCCAACTCCCCACGCACAACGTAAAGTTCGGACAATTGTGAATGATCCAGCGAGGCGACGATCAAAGACCGGCCATCACGGGTCAAAAGCGACTGTGTTTCCAACCGTTGCAACGCCTCACGAATGGGCGTGCGTGACACACCGAACCGTTCAGCCAGCTCGCTTTCCACAAGCCGGTCACCGGGTTTGTAGGTGTGACTATCGATCGCCTCTAATATCAGGGCATAAGCGTCTTTGTTGGATCCGCGCGGGTCATGCATGGGCGTGAGGCCTTTCTTGATGCCGCGACCATACGCCCCCACTGCCCCGGCAATCAAGCCAAAGCAATTGCACGGCACCGAACGGCACCCTAATGTCCACGCATGGTTGCACAGCATTTCGCCCATGTGGATACGTGGGTTTTTGATCTCGACAATACGCTCTACCCGCCTTCGGCTGATCTGTTCGGGCAGATGGATAGCCGGTTTTCAGCCTATGTCATGCGGCTGACCGGGTTGGATCACGCGAACGCATTGACGCTGTGCCACGCCTATTGGGACAGCCACGGGTCAACCCTGGTGGGCCTGATGGAACACCATGACGTCGATCCGCATGATTTTCTAGCTCACGTGCACGACATCGACATCTCACATCTGGAACCCGACCCGGTGCTCTGCCATGCAATAGGGACGCTTCAGGGACGCAAGATCGTCTATACAAACGGGTCTGAAAACCACGCCAAGCGCGTGTTGGCCGCCCGTGGGCTTACGGCTCAGTTTGATGCGGTCTATGGCGTCGAACATGCTGATTTCAAACCGAAACCGACCCATGACGCCTTTGCCCACGTTTTCGCCAAAGATGGGGTAGACCCCAAGAAAGGCGCCATGTTCGAAGACGAGGCGCGCAATCTCGCCGTACCCCACGCGCTGGGGATGCGCACGGTGCATGTTCACGCGACCCCCGACACCAGCGACCACATCCACCATCACACGGATGATCTGGCCGCTTTCTTGTCGCAGTTGGCGCGCTGACCCTTTCCGCCGCCGCCCGCCCGGCATATGTCACATCCATGGAACGCAAATCGACCGATATCCTGATCGCAGGCGGCGGCGTCGCCGGGCTGACCGCGGCAGCAGCTTTTGGCACCGCCGGATTCAAGGTCACCATCGTTGATCCGACCACACCGATCACCGAGCGTGACGCGGCTGGGTCCGACCTGCGCACAACTGCTTTCCTACAGCCAGCGCAACAGTTTCTGGCTGCCGCCGGCCTTTGGGGCCGGCTCGCGCCCGAGGCCACACCGCTGCAGGTCATGCGCATCGTCGATGCCGCGGCCACCCCGCCAGTCACCCGCGATTTCAACGCCGCCGATATCTCGGACAAACCCTTTGGCTGGAACCTGCCCAACTGGTTGCTTCGGCGGGAAATGGTGGCACGGCTGACCGAACTGCCCAATGTCGATTTCCGGCCCGGCACCAGCTTTGCACATATGCTGGCCCGGACGAACGAGGCGATTGTTACCCTGACCGACGATAGCCAGATCAGCACAAAGCTGGTCATCGGGGCTGACGGCCGCAACTCTGCCGTCCGGCAGGCGGCGGAGATCGGGGTCAGGACCATGCGCTACGGGCAAAAGGCCGTCACCTTTGCCGTGACCCATGACGCCCCGCACAACAATGTCTCGACCGAAATCCACCGCTCGGGCGGGCCTTTCACGCTGGTGCCCCTGCCCGATCAGGACGGCAAACCCTGTTCCGCCGTGGTCTGGATGGAGCGCGGAACGGAGGCGATGCGCCTCGCTGCCCTGCCCGACAATGAATTCGAGGCTGCCGCCAATGATCGCTCTGCATGGCTCTATGGCCCCCTGACGCTCGCCTTGCCGCGCAGCGTCTGGCCCATCATCAGCCAGATCGCCGATCAGCTGACCGCACCGCGCACAGCCCTTGTGGCCGAGGCTGCCCATGTCATGCCACCTATCGGGGCGCAGGGGCTGAACATGTCACTGAAAGACCTTTCCGCGCTCCTCGATCTGGCCAAGGCCACGCCCGGTGATCTGGGCAGCCCGCGGATGCTGGACAGTTACGCGCGCCAGCGCCACGCAGATATCCGGTTGCGGGTCACGGGCATCGACGCGCTGAACCGGGCCTCCATGGCGGGCAACCCGGCGCTGCAGCAGATGCGCGCAAAGGGCATTCAGGCGCTCTATGGGGTCAAACCGGTCCGGCGCACATTGATGCAAATGGGCCTTGGCGCGCAGAGTTAGAGGACCCTGTCTAACACCGGCACCAGGCGGGCCAGGGTTGCATCCACATCGTAAAGTTTATCAAGCCCAAACAGCCCCAGACGGAACGTCCTGAAATCATCAGGCTCATCGCATTGCAGGGGCACGCCTGCCGCGATCTGCATGCCTTCGGCGGCGAATTTCGATCCGTTCTGAATATCCGGATCGTCGGTATAGCTGACCACGACACCCGGCGCGCCGAACCCATCGGCCGCCACTGACCGCACGCCCTTGTCCTTCAGAACCTCACGCACCGCGTCACCCAGCCGCCATTGCGCCTCTTTCAGACGGCCAAAGCCGAACTCTTTCGTCTCAAGCATCGTATCGCGAAACGCCCGCAACCCGTCCGTCGGCATGGTCGCATGATAGGCATGACCGCCGTTTTCGTAGGCCTGCATGATGCTGTGCCATTTCTTGAGGTCCACGGCAAAGGAATTGGCCGTCGTGTCGGCCATCCGGTCCACCGCGCGTTGCGACAGCATCACCAGCCCCGCGCTTGGCGTCGATGACCAACCCTTTTGCGGGGCCGAAATCAGCACATCGACCCCGGTCGCCTTCATATCCACCCAGACACAGCCCGACGCGATGCAATCCAGCACCATCAGCGCGCCCACCTCATGGGCGGCATCGGCGAGCGCAGTCAGATAATCATCCGGCAGGATGATACCCGCGCTGGTTTCCACATGCGGTGCGAAGACGACATCGGGCTTGGCCTCGCGAATGGCGGCAACCACATCGGCGATTGGCGCAGGCGCAAAGGGCGCGCGGGTGTCGTTGCCCGCCTGCCGCGCCTTGATCACCGTCGTCTTGGCCGTGAAATCGCCCGCGTCGAAAATCTGGCTCCACCGATAGGAAAACCAGCCGTTGCGCACGATCAGCGCATGCGCATCACGGCCAAATTGCCGCGCCACGGCCTCCATCCCATAGGTGCCGCCACCGGGGACCAGCACAACCGCATCGGCATTATAGACCTCTTTCAGCATGGCCGAGATATCGGTCATGACACCCTGAAACGCCTGCGACATATGGTTCAGCGACCGGTCTGTAAAGACGACCGAGAATTCCATCAGCCCATCGGGATCAATCTGTCGGTCCCATCCGTCCATAGCTGCCTCCCTGCATTGCCCCTTATGGCTATGCCCGGACGGCGGCAAACGCAAAGTCTATTTCGGTATACCCCGCAGCGGTCATGCCGCAACATCATCGGCTGGCTGTGCCGTTTCGATCGCGAGGACCGTACGATCACGCCCATCGGATTTTGCAGTGTAAAGCGCCTCATCCGCCCGATGGATCACATGGTCAATGATGTCGGCCTGCGATTTCCGGGCCACCCCGATGGAGGCGGTCACCTGCAACTCATGCTCGGGAATGCAGATCGACGCGATGTACCGACGCGCCCGTTCAGCCACGGCATACCCATCCTCAGCAGCATTCGCGCGCAGAAACACGACAAACTCCTCGCCCCCGAAGCGGCACACGATATCATCATCACGAACCGCCTGCCGGAGGGCCGCAGACACGCTGCGGATCACCTCATCACCCACCAGATGCCCATGGGTGTCATTGATCCGCTTGAAATGGTCCACATCCACCATCAGAACAACGCCTTCCAGGCCCGGGTTTTCCGCCATGTATTCAAAAAAGTAGTCGCGCGAAGCCGCCCCCGACAGCCTGTCCCGGTTCAGCAACCTGCGCAATTCAGCCGAAAGTTGCGCATTCTGCCGGATCTTGTCCACCAGAACAAAGGCGACCGGCGTACATAAAAGCAGTGTCGCGACCGTGACAAAGGTTATCTGGTACCGCCACATCCCGATCGGGAAAACCAGCAGCACCAGCAGCGTCGCCATGACTTGCACAAATAGCGTGACCAGAACGGTCAGGCGGATGACGCTCTTGCGTGTTTGCAGCTTCATCACATGCTCCCTCTCCGCGTTCAGATAAGCGGAAGAGATGTGCAAAAGCCTAACGGCAATACTCAGAGCGGGCCGGGTCTGCGTTCTTCGCTGAGCAGGACATTCGCCTCCACATCCCCCACCCCGGGAAGGGTCATGATCCGGCGGCGCAGCACCCGCTCGAAATCGGCAAGGTCACGCGCCACCACGCGCAGCCGGTAGTCGTAAAGACCCAGCACATGATCAACGGTCTGCACTTCCGGGATCGCACCGACCGCGCGTTCGAAATCCTCCAGGCTGACGCGGCCCTTTGTGGCCAATTTCACCCCAAGGAACACCGTCACCCCAAATCCGACCTTCTCCGCATCCAGAACCAGCCGACGCCTTGCAATGACACCCGCATCCTGCAGGCGGCGCAAACGGCGCCAGGTTGCAGGTTGGCTCAACCCCAGCGTCTGCCCCAGCCGTGTTGTCGATTGATCGGCATTTGCCGCCATCGCGCGCAACAGCGCCCGGTCCTGATCATCAAGGATCATAGCGGCAACCTGTCATCCGCCTTGACCCCGGCCACAGTCATCAAGGCCTCGATATCGGCGATATGCGGCAGAACCAGAACCTGATCACGATAGATGCGCTGATAATCGGGCAAATCCTTTGCGATGATCGACAGGCGTACATCAACACGGCCCAGAAAGGTCTGGATTTCGATCACTTCGGGCACCTGCCGCGCCGCATCCAAAAAATCATCAAAGGCGCGCGCCACAGTTTTGTCCAGCGTGATCCGCAGGCTGACCTCCACTGCATATCCCAGCGCGCGCCAATCAATCACCGCCTGACTGCCCAGCAACACGCCGTCCTCACGCAATTTGTCCAACCGACGGGTCACACGTGCAGCGGTCCATCCCACACGCGTCGCGAGTTCCGGCACTGTCAGCGACGGGTCAACCTGCATTTGGCGCAGGATCGCACGAGACTCATCATCAAGCATAAAATTATTACTATTAGTCAAATTGACGAATAACAATTACTATTTTTCCATTATTTCTCGGAATTCAACCCTCACATCTTGGTATCACGTCCGATAAAAGCACCGCAACGCAACTCAACCAAAGGACCGCCACCATGCGCGTTTATTACGATCGCGATTGCGATGTGAACCTGATCAAGGACAAAAAAGTCGCCATTCTCGGCTATGGCAGCCAAGGCCACGCCCATGCGCTGAACCTGCGCGACAGTGGCGCCAAAAACCTTGTCGTCGCCCTGCGCGAAGGCTCCCCCAGCCAGGCAAAAGCCGAAGGTGAAGGCCTGCAGGTCATGGGCATCGCCGAGGCCGCCGCTTGGTGCGACGTCATCATGTTCACAATGCCTGACGAATTGCAGGCGGAAACCTACAAAAAATACGTGCATGACAACATCAAAGAAGGTTCTGCTATCGCCTTTGCCCACGGATTGAACGTACATTTCGGCCTGATTGAGCCCAAACCCGGCGTTGACGTGATCATGATGGCGCCCAAAGGCCCCGGCCACACCGTGCGCGGTGAATACACCAAAGGGGGCGGCGTGCCTTGCCTTGTGGCTGTGGATCGCGACGCATCCGGTAAGGCGATGGAAATCGGCCTGTCCTATTGTTCTGCCATCGGTGGCGGGCGTTCCGGGATCATTGAGACGAACTTCCGCCAGGAATGCGAAACTGACCTCTTTGGCGAGCAGGCGGTGCTATGCGGCGGGATCGTTGAACTGATCCGCATGGGCTTTGAAACACTGGTAGAGGCCGGGTACGAACCCGAAATGGCCTATTTCGAATGCCTGCACGAAACCAAGCTGATCGTGGACCTGATCTACGAAGGCGGCATCGCCAACATGAACTACTCGATCTCGAACACTGCCGAATATGGCGAATATGTCAGCGGCCCGCGCATCCTGCCCTATGATGAGACCAAGAAGCGTATGAAAGACGTGCTGACCGACATCCAGACCGGCAAATTCGTGCGCGACTTCATGCAGGAAAACGCTGTCGGCCAGCCATACTTCAAGGCAACACGGCGCATCAACGATGAACACGAGATCGAACAGGTCGGTGAGAAATTGCGCGCCATGATGCCGTGGATTTCGGCGGGCAAGATGGTCGACAAGGCCAAGAACTGATTGGCGGCGTAAGGTGGGTCTTGACCCACCCTCCATCAAAGCAAGGTCCGGCAAATGCCGGGCCTTTTTAGATATGGAACACCCGATCAAAGGCCGCGACACCGTCAGGATCAAACAGTAACGCCCGGCTGTCTTTGTCCCTACGCACCCAGTCCAGCCCCTCCATACGCGTCAGCATGGCCCGCCCCAGCGATCCGGCGAGATGTGTGCGCCGCTCGCTCCAATCCAGACAAGATCGGCAAAGCGGCGCGCGCGCAGATTGCATCACATCCGGATCAATCCCGAATTCACGGATAAAGCCATCTCCCGCGGCTGTCAGACGGATCACAGCGCCGTCCTCATGCAGGTATTCCTGCGCCAAAAGGCTTTCAAACATCTGGACGCCCCTGCGTCCAGCAAGGTGGTTGTAGCAAACCCGCGCCTCGCGCAATGCGGCATCCCTGGGGCCTGTGCGGGTGCGCAGCTGGCCAGCTGCCAGCCCCATCAGCGCCTCCAACGTGGCGGCCACATCCGCATGGGCCAGGGCAAAATACTTGTGTCGCCCCTGCTTGCGCGCTTGGACCAACCCACCCTGCGACAGCTTGGCCAGATGACCGCTGGCGGTTTGTGCTGTCACACCGGCTTCCGCCGCCAGTTCTGTGGCTGTCAATGCCTTCCCGCTCATCAGCGCGGTCAGCATATTGGCACGTGCCGGATCACCGATCAGCGTCGCAATACCAGCGATGTCAGGCCCTTCTTTCATAGTTCGATCATAACCGAAGCATCTACGCCGATCAAGATGCTAGACCCACATCACATATCGGAGGA
Source organism: uncultured Paracoccaceae bacterium (assembly GCA_947489445.1). GTDB lineage: Bacteria > Pseudomonadota > Alphaproteobacteria > Rhodobacterales > Rhodobacteraceae > Yoonia. The sequence goes on along the minus strand of CANLDN010000007.1, from coordinate 195,183 downwards.
CCCCATGCTGACCTGCATCATCAAATACCAGATCGACCCGACCAAGAAGGCCCAGTTCGAAACATATGCCCGCAATTGGGGGCAGGCGATCCCGCGCAACGGGGCCGATCTAGTGGGCTATTACGCGCCGCATGAAGGGTCATCGACCCTCGCCTATGGAATCTACAACATCCCCTCATTGGCCGCCTATGAAGCCTACCGCGAAAAACTCGCGGCTGATCCGCTGGGGCGGGAAAACTACGCCTTTGCGCAATCGGAAAAGTTCATTCTGCGCGAAGACCGAACATTCCTGCGCCTCGCCTCTGCCCCGCACGGCGTTGCCACCTGACCGCCCGACACACGATTAGCGCTTGCATGATCCGGCGCATCGCCCCAAGGACGGCAGGCTGAACTGTCACAACGGACCCGCATGACCAACCAACCGACCCTTGCCAATTGGCTTTCCATCGCAGCGCTTGGACTGATCTGGGGGGGCACGTTCATGGTCGTGGCCATCGCCTTGCAAGGATATGGCCCGCTTACGGTGGCCTGCGCGCGCACGACGCTGGGGGCGATCGCCCTGCTGGCACTGATGCGCGCCATGGGGCGACCCTTGCCTGACTTCACGCCTAGGATGATCAAATATCTGCTGGTCATCGGCGTGTTGAACACAGCCGTTCCATTTGCCCTGCTCAGCTGGGGACAGCAATTCGTGCCCTCAGCCTTTGCGGGCATCTCGATGGCGGCGCTGCCGCTTTTCGTGCTGCCACTGGCGCATGTGTTTACCGACGAAAAGCTGAACTTGCGCAACAGCATCGGCGTCAGCCTTGGGTTCGTTGGCGCAATTGTCCTGATTGGTCCCAGCGTTCTGCGCATCGGCACCGGGATGGAGCCACTAGGGCAACTTGCCTGCATCGCTGCATCCCTGTCTTACGCCATATCCAGCATCATGACCCGGCGCTGCCCACCAATTGACCCGATTAGCATGGCGGCACTTTTGTTGGTCATCGGGGCAGCCCCGCTGATCCCCGCGATGCTGTTGATCGAAGGCATTCCGGATGTCGCCACCGGGCCGGCCACATGGGCGATCCTGTTTCTGGGGTTCATACCAACCGCACTGGCCGCTGCCATTCGGGTGGTCACGATCCGCTCTGCCGGGGCGGTTTTCATGACATTGGTCAATTATCAGGTGCCACTCTGGTCCGTCCTATTCGGCGTGCTGATCCTGAACGAGGTGCTGCCTCTGCGCTTTTTCGCGGCACTCGCGCTGATCCTGTTAGGGTTGGCGATCAGCCAATCGGGCAGTTTGCGCAGACTGTTTTGGCGCTAAACGGCCGCCTCAACCTCGCTCACGATCCCATCGACAACCCGCGCTAACAACCCATCATCCTCGCACTCGGCCATGACACGGATCAACGGCTCCGTCCCTGATTTACGGATCAACAACCGTCCTTTGCCCTTCAATTGCAGTTCTGCAGCGGCAATTGATTTGCGTACCGGATCAGCACTCAGCGGGTCCTGCCCCACGGCATAGCGCACATTCTTGAGCATCTGTGGCACTGTGTCAAAGCTCTTGCTCAGCGCACTTGCCTTTTGGCCCGTCTCAATCATTGCGGCCAAAAACTGCAAACCTGCCAACAGACCATCACCCGTGGTGGCATAATCCGTCATCACGATATGACCCGACTGCTCACCGCCAAGGTTCCAGCCATTCGCGCGCATCGCCTCCACCACATAACGGTCACCGACCGCCGTGCGTTCCAGCCGCAAACCACGCCCATCCAGATAACGCTCCAACCCCAGATTGGACATTACCGTAGCCACCAGCGTGCCACCTTTCAAACGTTCCTGATCCGCCCAACGCCCCGCCATCAACGCCATGATCTGATCACCGTCAGCGACCTGTCCGGTCTCATCAAGGATCATCACGCGGTCCGCGTCACCATCCAGACAAATGCCGACATCAGCGCCTTCACGCAGGATTGCTGCTGCGGCAGCTGACGTATCCGTAGACCCGCAACCATCATTGATGTTCACGCCATTGGGGCTGACACCAACCGGGATCACAGTTGCCCCCAATTCCCACAAAACCTCTGGCGCGACCCGATGCGCCGCTCCATTGGCGCAATCAATGACAACCTTCAGACCATCCAGACGCATCCCCGCCGGAAAGGTCGATTTGATCCGCTCAGCATAACGGAACCGGCCATCATCGATCCGCTTGGCGCGCCCAATATTCTGCGCCTGGGCGGGCGCAATCTCACCGGCGATCAGCCCCTCAATCTCGGCCTCGGCCTGATCAGACAGCTTGAACCCATCAGGGCCGAAAAACTTGATGCCATTGTCATGGTGCGGGTTGTGACTGGCCGATATCATGATGCCAAGATCGGCGCGCATAGACGTGGTCAACAATCCCACCGCAGGCGTCGGGACCGGCCCCAGCAGCAGCACATTCATGCCGGTGCTGGTCAGGCCCGCCGTCAGCGCACTTTCGAACATGTAGCCCGACAGGCGCGTATCCTTGCCAATCACCACCCGGTGGCCGTTGGAGCCATCATTGCGGAAATAGCGGCCAGCCGCCGCCCCGATCTTCAGCGCCATATCCGCCGTCATCGGATGGGTATTCGCCCTACCGCGTACACCGTCTGTACCGAACAATTTCCGTGTCATCGCTGATCCGCCCTGCTGATTGCCCATTCCAGGTCCAACGCCTGTTTGGTCTCAAATGTATCGTGAACGCGCAAAAGTTGCACCCCCTGACGCGCACTATGCAAGGCCACTGCGACAGATCCCGCCACCCGGTCCGGCGCATCTTTGCCACCGCCAATGGTGCCAATGAACCGCTTACGCGATGCGCCCAGCAGAATGGGGCACCCCAGCGCATGGAACAATGACAGGCCGCGCAGCAATGTCAGGTTGTGCGCCAGCGTCTTACCAAAGCCGATACCGGGATCGATAACGATCCGATCACGTCGCACTCCCGCAGCCTCAGCCACCACAAGACGCGCTTCCAGAAAATCATACACATCCAGCAAAACGTCATCATATCGCGGGTCTTCCTGCATCGTCGCAGGATCGCCCTGTGCATGCATCAAGCACACTGGCAGGTCCGAAGCGGCAACAACCTGCGCCATCTCCGCGTCAAACGTCATCGCCGCCACATCATTGATCAGTGTCGCGCCAGCATCAATGGCAGCGCGGGCCACCGGCACCTTGCGCGTATCAATCGACATCGGCACATCACTTTGCGCCCTGATCTTGGCAATCACCGGTGCCGTGCGCGCAATCTCGTCTTGCACATCAACCTCAGATGCACCCGGGCGGGTACTTTCGCCGCCAATATCAATGATATCTGCACCAAAGCTTATCATCTGCATGGCATGATCCACTGCCTGCACCGGGTCGGCAAATAGTCCTCCGTCCGAAAAACTATCAGGCGTGACATTCAAAATGCCCATCAAACGCGGACGCGCCATCGTTATCCCAGCGATATCAGCGCGCGGCGCAGTCAACCGATCCAGTACATCCGCAGGCAGGTCCTGCGCCCGAATGACCTGCTCCACACTACCCCGCGTCCGCACGGCGACCTCGCGAAACCAGCACCAGCCGCCAGCCAGATCAAATGCGTCATCAGAACGATCCGGACCGAACCGTACAATGGGCCGATAATAGCGCTTCATCAAAGCTCCCGCGTCGTGACATCCACAGCCCGGGCCGACATCGCCGCATCAGGGGCATCCGCACCAATGACCAGCAATTCCTTCGCCTGCATCTCTGCTGCGAACCACGCCACCAACGCCACCGCATCCCGCGGGCTGGCAGAGGGGCCATCCACCGCATCCAGCACGATTTTGGACGGGGCCCAAATGCAAATTTGGTCATTCTTCATGGCCCAATCCAGCTCTGTCCGGGTGCCAACGACCATACAGCGGCGATCAAGGGCCGCCAACTGCCACGCATTCTGCTCAATTGCCAGCAAATCAATACGGCGCTGCGCAAGGGCATTGGCCGCCTGCGGTGCGGCAGCCTCTGCCGCACCCACACAGATGATCAATGGCGCATCTTTTGCGGCCAGTTGATCAATCCAGCCTGTCAGATGCGGCGCGGCAATGGCTGCGTTGGACAGGTAAACGACACGCGGATGCGGGGCCTCTGAATGATCCTGACCATCCGTATTCTGACCATCCCGCGCGCGGACAATCTCAACCCCCAGCGCAAAAGGACCGCGATCCAGCTTTTCGATGCGGACAAAAACCCGCTCCGCCTGAGGTTCCAGCAGGATACGTTCGGCCACACGCGCGGCTAGGGTTTCCAACAGATTGATGCGTTCCGCCTCCAGCTCAACGCCAATGGCTTCGGTCACGCGGTCATAGGACAGGATGCGGTCAACATCATCGTCAATCGGACCCAGCGGCGACACCTCAACCACCACGTTGAAACGCACACGCTGCAACGTCCCGCGTTCCTGCTGAAACGCACCAATCTCAACCTCAACAACGTAGTCGCGCAACGAGATACGATCGCAAGGGGTCTTGCTGCTGGCCTCGGCCCGTTCGCTCGGATGGGCAAAAGCAAGGCGAATATCGTCAGTCATGGGGCGATCCGGTCAGGGTTATTACCCCAGCGGGATACAAGCGCACGCAGACCGGGGCAAGCACCGGTCGCGACGCTGGTTCTGCAAGTTGCGACCTTACTTGGACGCGATGCGCAAAGGCTGACGATAGAAATAATGCGACCCGATGGACGCCGTACGCGGGAACAGCTGCGCCCAATTCGGGTTCACGGCCTTCGTGTGATAATGCGTGGCCCCACCGGTCAATGCCCGCGGTGTGCCATCCATCAACAAACGGGCGACCTTGCCCACACGCTCCCAGGCACGCGGTTCCGCAATCGTTTCGGGACGACCATCACAGGTATAGCTGAACTGGCAGGCATGGCGTCGGCCAGTGCCCTGATTGATGACGCGGCAAAGCGTGTCAGGATACGCACGGCTATCCACCCGGTTCAGGATCACCTCGCCCACAGCAAACATGCCGCGGATCGACTCACCACGCGCCTCGAAATACAGGGCTTGCGCCAGACACTCCCACTGTCTCCCACCGGTGGCAGCCGGTTGGGAGGCAAGATAAGCCCGGTCATAAATAACGCCGCTTTGCGTCTCGACACCACGCTCATCGGCTGGCGGCAGACTTGTCAAAACCGACATGCGGCTGTCAGGAACAACCGCCAAAGCCTGCCGTTCCTGCCCCAAAAGGGCACCCAAACGACTGGCCAAAAGCTCGTCCGCCGCAACAACGGAACCGCAGAAACAAAAACAGGCCGCAGTAATTGCGGCGCGAAACGCCTTAGAAATAGTCATGTTTTTCCCACCCAGGAAACCACGCGGACAAGCCCCGCGCTGGCGGTGGACCACATAGGGCAAAGTGACCCTTACGTCTACCCCTGCGCCCCGACTGTCGCCAAGAGCGCAACACAGCCGCAGAAGGTCACGCGATTATTTCCCCAAATCACGTGGAGTGAAGCCCAAAAGCCACAACAGTTAGTGTTTCATTAACCTTTGAGGGTGCTACGCAGCGCACATTGGGCAGCGGTGAGTCGCGCAACCGGCACGCGGAAAGGCGAGCATGAAACGTAATGAAAGCCGTGCGCGCGGCAGAATTCAATGCCAGCACGACTGCCGCCATGCTCACCGCAGATCGACAAAACCACATCAGGACGGCCCAGGCGCCCGCGTTCCGCGCCCATCGCAACCAATTCGCCGACCCCTTCAACATCCATGGTATGGAACGGGTCCTCGGCATAAACACCCTGCTGGACGTAAGCCGACATAAACCGACCCGCATCATCACGGGACAAACCATAGGTCATCTGGGTCAGATCATTCGTGCCAAACGACAAGAACGCGGCATGTTCGGCAATGTCCTGCGCGCGCAGCGCGGCACGGGGTGTCTCGACCATCACGCCAAGGCGATAATCAAACTTCGCGCGTGTCTGCGCCCGCACAGCATTTGCAATGGTTTCCACGCGGCCCTTGACCAGCTCAACCTCGCGCATCGCACTGACCAGCGGGATCATGATCTCAACCGACACATCGGCACCATTGCGCCCCACCGCGACCAGCGCCTCAAAAATCGCGCGGGCCTGCATGTCGTAAATCTCGGGGATCGCGATGCCCAGCCGAACGCCGCGCATCCCAAGCATGGGGTTGTATTCACTCAGCGCGTTGACCCGCTCCGTCACCTCGGACAGGGGCAAAGCCAATTGGGCAGCCAGATCACGCATCCCCATCTTGTCAGAGGGTAGAAACTCGTGCAGCGGCGGATCAAACAGGCGCACACAGACTGTCTTGCCCGGCATCGTGCCAAACAGCGCCTGAAAATCCTCGCGCTGCATTGGCAGCAAACGATCCAGCACCGCGCGGCGATCCCCTCCGCCTTCGGCAAAGATCATCTCGCGCATCACGCCCAGCCGGTCGCCTTCAAAGAACATATGCTCAGTCCGGCACAATCCGATGCCTTCGGCGGCAAAGTTGCGGGCGGTCTGCGCATCCGCAGGGGTGTCAGCATTGGCACGCACGCCAATATCGCGAAAATCATCGGCCCATTCCAGCAGGGTCTGAAACGCGCCATCCAACGCGGCCTCCAGCATGGCGGGTTCTCCGGCCAGCACCTGCCCCGTTGTGCCATCCACCGTGATGATATCGCCTGCTGCAAACTTGCGCCCGTCCGGTGCGATCACGCAGCGGCCCTTGCGGTCAATCATCAGATCAGACGCGCCCACCACACAAGGTACACCCAACCCACGGCCAATCACGGCGGCATGACTGGTCACACCACCACGCATGGTCAGCACGGCCTGGGCAGCATGCATCCCGCGAATATCCTCTGGCGTCGTCTCGCGGCGCACCAGCACACAGGGCTCGCCGCGTGCGGCACTCGCCTGCGCCTCATTGGCCGTCAGCACAATCCGGCCAGAGGCGGCACCCGGGCTCGCCGCGATACCACCTACAATAAAATCACGCTTAGCCAAGGGGCTGACCTGCCGGTGCAGCAATTCCGACAGCGCCGCAGGCTCCACCCGCATCACCGCTTCTTCGCGCGGAATAAATCCATCCTCGGCCAGGGCAACAGCTATCCGGACAGAGGCACGCGCCGACCGCTGCACCCGCACCGCATCCAGAATATGCAGCGCGCCACCGTCTATCGTGAACTCCACCTGCATTTCTTCGCGCAGCTTCTCGCGGCATTGGCGGCCAATTTCGATCAATTGCGCAAACGCCTCCGGGCACAAATCCTCCAATGACCGGCCCCGGTCATCGCGCGTCAGATAGATCGCACTGTCCACATCGCTCAACGCCTCGCGGCCTTGGCTTTGGCCCAGATACCGGCCCTTGATCTGCGGCTGCCCGGTCACCTCATCCACGTATTGGATCACGCCAGAACCGCATTCACCCGGCCCCACGCCCAATGCCATCGCCTGCACAACCAGACCAAGACCCGCATCGACGGGCGCGCCCTTGGCCCGCCGCAACAACCGGGCCGTTGTGCCATCCCAGGCCCGCGCCATAGACCGCAACACCTCGGCCAATTGGACGGCGGGGTCTTGGGGAAACGGCTCATCCGTTTCTGCCTCATAGGTATCCATCATCGCCTGCAGGCTCAGCGCATCAGACACATCAGGCAGGTAAAACTCATCCGGGTCCAGCCGGGCCACATGGATCGCATAGGATTGAACAAATCGCAGATAAAGGGCGGTCGCCGCCCAATCGCCCATATCTTCAACCATTGCCGCATGACGGGCATCATTCATCCCGATATTCAGGATCGCCCCCGGACCACCCCAATCAGGGTCTTCGCTGGACGGGCGCACCGACAAAAGCGGCTGATCACCAAACGGCGCCATCAATGCGGACATATCCGGCAGTTTGCCCAGCGCGATGTCATGCACAGCATCAAACGACAGGGCCATCGTGACCGGCACCGGCATCCCCAGCCGGATCAAGCGCTGCAAACATTTCGCACGGCCACCATGCACCGATCCATGCATGGCCGCGGTGGGTGTGATCAGCGTAAGCTGCTTGAATGTCGACTGTTGCTGCACTGCGGCACCGATTGATTGTGTAGGTGCAGCATAGGGCCAGAAATCGATTACGTGTACATAAAACTTTACAGTTTTCTGACTAGCCTTCGATCTTCGTCAGATCAGCCACACTGAGGCAGATATTCCTGATACGTGACAACAGGTTAAGCCTGTTGCGACGCAAGAGCGCACTCTCGGCATTTACCTGCACATCGGTGAAAAATGCGTCAATAGGACCACGAAGTGCCGCCATAGCAGTCATTGCCGTGCTGAAATCCTCCGCCTGCATTGCCGGGGCAATCTTCGCATCCGCAGCATCAAGGGCGGCAAAAAGCGCCTTTTCGGCGGGCTCTTCCGCGTATTTCAGCTCCGCCCCGTAGGAATACTCGACCCCATCCGCCTCTTCCGCCTGCGTCAGGATATTGTTGGCCCGCTTGAACCCCTGGATCAGGTTCTCGCCATCATCGGTGGCAAGGGTCGCAGCCAGTGCCTCTGCCCGTTTGACGAGCAAAGTCAGGTCATCATTCCCCGGCATTGCGATACAGGCGTCGATGATGTCGTGGCGGATGCCCTTGTCCTTAAGGAAGACTTTTAGGCGGTCGTGGAAGAAGGAGATGAGGCCAACAGCAGCAGTCTTTCGTGCATCTGCAGACTTGATGGATTGCATATCTTCAAATCTCTTGGATGCCGCTTTAGCCGTAGCGACCATATTCTCGGCATCAACTTTTGCTTGTTCCAGTTTCGCTTTCGCCTCGATTGAGCGGTCCAACATGTCTGATAAATCCGGTTCAGGTAAGCCGTCATAATCTGGAACGGCTAAGTGCCTTTCAAAAGCCTTCTCAAAATATCCAATAAGGCTAAGCTGGAAATCATTAGAATGTACCAACCGAATAACCCCCAGCGCGGCCCTGCGCAGCGCGAACGGGTCCTTGCTCCCGGTCGGCTTCTCATCAATCGCCCAGAATCCAGTTAGCTTGTCTATCTTCTCAGCCAGTGACACGGCCACTGACACAGGCGCAGTTGGCACATCGTCCGATGGCCCCAATGGCGCGTAATGATCACGTGAAGCATCCGCAACACTATCGGAATAACGAGCGGCCTTAAGATAGTAACGTCCCATTACACCCTGAAGTTCAGGAAATTCGTAAACCATCTCAGACGCCAAGTCGACTTTGGCAACCAATGCCGCTTGTTCTGCCGCATCAGGGTCTGCGCCGATGCTGGGTGCGATTTCACGGGCAAGCACAGCCATCCGATTGATAAACTCTGCTTGTGTGCCGAGTTTGTTGTGGAAAGTTACATCGCGCAGCTTGTCAAACCACGGCTTCATACCATTCCCGGCATCAGCCTTGGCCACGCGCAAATCATTCTCCCAAAAGAACTTCGCATCCGCCAAACGCGCCGACAGCACCTTCTGGTTCCCCGCCAGAATGGTCGCACCATTATCCGCCGTTTCCATATTCGCCACGGTCACGAACCGTTCAATCCGGCCCGTTTTGGGGTTCTTCACGGAAAAGAATTTTTGATGCTCTTTCATCGAGGTCTGCAACACCTCTGGCGGCAAGCCCAGAAAATCATCATCGATGCGACCCAGCAACACGACCGGCCATTCGACCAGCCCGGCCACCTCGGCCAGCAATCCACGATCCTCGACCACTTCAAGGCCCAACGCAAAGGCCTGATTGGTCGCCTCCGCCCAGATCGCTTCGGCCCGTTCGTCCGCACGCAAAACCACATGGGCGCGCTTCAACTTGGCCTCGTAATCATCGAAAGATACTACAGAAAACGCAACAGGTGTCATAAACCGATGACCGCGCGTCGTATTGCCCGACACGATCCCATCGACATCCAACGGCACAACCTCAGCCCCAGCTTCATCGGTCAAAATACACAGAATAGAATGCAGCGGGCGCACCCATTTCAGCGCCCCCTCACCCCAGCGCATCGACTTGGGCCATGGGAAATTGCGGATGGTCTTTTCCAGCACCTCCGCCACGATATCCGCCGCCATGCGACCGGGCTTCTCGATCACGGCGAAATAGACCTGCCCCTTCTTGTCATCGCGCACTTCAAGATCATCGCGGGCCACACCGGCCCCGCGCAAGAACCCGTCAATCGCCTTGTCGGGCGCACCAACCTTCGGCCCCTTGCGCTCTTCACGCACGGCCTTGCTCTCCGACGTCAGCCCATCAAGCGCCAAGGTCAACCGACGGGGCGTCGAAAACGCCGCCGCCCCCGCATAGGTCAGCCCCGCCTCGACCAGCCCATCCGTCACCAGCTTTTGCAGATCCTCGGCAGCACGTTTTTGCATGCGCGCAGGAATTTCCTCGGAAAACAGTTCAATCAAAAGATCAGGCATCAGTTCAGGCCTTCCGGGGCTGGGGGGCAATCATCAGGGGTGGGGTTACCGTCAAACACAACCTCGCCGCAGGGGTTAATCTGATGCCACGCATAGGCGCGACCATCAGGGTAGACGGCGACAATGCGATCGATCCCATATTGGATGTTTTGAGTGCCCAGAAACGCCAGCGCTTCGCCGCGTTCAAGATCGGCACCAATCGTCTGCGCGTCAAAGCAGTCAAACCACCCCGGCGCATTGCGCGGCTCCGCATCGTCGTAAATCACATAGGTCTCGGTCAACATCGCTTGGCTCAGCACCGTCTGAAAACAGGCGCGGTAGCGCAACGGGCTGCTATTGGCATCAATGCCCTGAAAATTCTCGAAAATGACCGGCTCTGGCTGGCCAGTCACGACAGAGGTCAGCCGCACATCCTGCGCATCGGCCTGCACCGTCGTGTAATAAGCATAGACCTGTTGATAATAAAGAACGGCCCCCGCAATCGCTGCAATCACAAGCATCCCCGCAATGATAAATCGTGCCATCAGGCCGCCGCCCCGCCTGCATCCGTCTGCACAAACGCATCCGCGCAGGCCTTGGCCAGCGCCCTCACCCGCCCAATATAGGCCTGCCGTTCCGTGACCGAGATCACGCCGCGTGCGTCAAGCAGGTTGAACACATGGCTCGCCTTGATGCACTGGTCATAGGCCGGATGGGCCATGATGATCTTCATGTCCTTCTTTGGATCTTCGGCGGGCATATCAAGGATGCGCTGACATTCGGCCTCGGCATCCTCAAAATGCTGCAACAACACGGCGGTATCAGCTACGTCAAAGTTCCAGCGCGCATATTCCTGTTCGGTCTGCTTGAAGATGTCGCCATAAGTCAGCGGGATCGGCGTTTGCGGATCATTGAAGGGCATATCCATGACGTGATCGACGCCCAAGATGTATATCGCCAACCGCTCCAACCCATAGGTCAGCTCACCCGAGACCGGTTTGCAATCATGGCCGCCCACCTGCTGAAAATAGGTGAACTGGCTGACTTCCATACCGTCACACCAGACCTCCCAACCCAGACCCCATGCGCCAAGCGTCGGGCTTTCCCAGTCATCTTCGACAAAGCGGATGTCATGCAGAGATGCGTCAATCCCAATCGCCTCCAACGACCCCAGATATAGCTCCTGCAAGTCCGGCGGCGACGGTTTGATAATCACCTGATACTGGTAATAATGCTGCAAACGGTTAGGGTTTTCGCCATAACGGCCATCGGTTGGGCGGCGTGATGGCTGAACATATGCCGCAGCCCAAGGTTTGGTGCCCAGCGCGCGCAAAGTTGTGGCAGGGTGAAACGTGCCAGCGCCCACTTCCATGTCATAAGGTTGCAAAATGGCGCAACCTTTGGATGCCCAATAGGTTTGAAGCCTCAGAATAATCTCCTGAAAACTGCGTGGTTTTTCCGGCATCTTAACCCTCGTCTGCTTTACCCGGCTCCATAGGACGCCCTGCGATTGGGGTCAATTGGGCAACGGGTGGCGAGATAATGCCGAGATTACGTAAAGTTTATAGCGTAAGCCCTTGCTTCCGGGCAAAGACAAGGCCAATCAGTTGATCAGGGACAAAGCATTTTTCGGGGTAGCAATGATCAAGGCACTAGCTGCGTTTGTATTTATTATTGTGTCGACAGTTTCCGCAGCGGCTCAAGATTCTTTTTGGGTGCAGATCGAAGCACACCAAACGCTCACACGGGCGCAGGACCGGTCACGCGAATATGCGGGCCAAATCGATGACGTTGCCGGGTTTTATCTGGGCGATGGGTTTTATGCCATTTTTGTGGGTCCTTTTACTGAGCCCCAGGCAGAGGTGGAATTGGCACGCCTTCTGGCGCGCGGCGCAGTGCCGCCAGACAGCTTTGTTAAAAACGGACGTTTTTTCAAACAACAATTCTGGCCCATCGGCGGCAGCACACCTGCCGCACCAGCCCCCGACCCGGTCGTAACAGAACCCATAGCCGCAGCAGAACTCCCCAGCGATCCATTTGATGCACCTGATGAAACCCTGGCAGAGGCGCAGGCGTCCGAGGCAGCGCTGACGCGCGAAGAACGCGAAGAATTGCAAATCGCATTGGAATGGGCGGGCGTCTACGATGCGGCCATCGACGGCGCTTTTGGGCGCGGAACCCGTACTGCCATGCAGGAATGGCAGCGCGAGAATAACCTGCCCCCAACCGGCGTTCTGACCACACAGCAGCGGGCGACATTGCTGGATGACTATGACAGTGTGCTTGACGGGATGAACATGCGGCTGGTCCGCGACGAAGCGTCAGGCATCCAGATGCAACTGCCGATCGATGTCGTTGCCTTTACGGAATACAAACCTCCCTTTGTGCGGTTCGATGCCAGCGGCGACATCCAGCAGGCGCAGGTGCTCTTCATCTCGCAAGAAGGGGATGAAGGACGGTTGGTCGGGCTATACGAGGTGTTTCAGATCCTCGATATCGTCCCGCCAGACGGTGAGCGAACGTTGAACGCAGACAGTTTCGTTGTCGAAGGGATTGGTGACGATATCCACTCCTACACAAGTGTCACGCTGGAAAATGGCGCCATCAAAGGCTTCACACTTGTTTGGCCCGCTGGCGATGATCAGCGACGCCAGCGTATCATCAAAGAGATGAGCGATAGCTTCGAACGGCTAGATGGTACACTTGATCCGCGGATCGTGCCGGCCAGCGACGATCAGGCCATCGATATGGTTGCCGGCCTCGCGGTCCGACAGCCGCGCCTTTCGCGATCAGGGTTTTATGTGGCCGCCGATGGGACGGTCATCACCACGCCGGAAGCCGTACAGAATTGCGAACGGATCACCTATGATCGCGAAAACGATGCAGAGGTCGTTTTTACCGAAGATGACCTTGGCATCGCCGTCTTGCGCCCGATTGAACCGCTTGCACCGCTGAGTTTTGCAAAGTTCCAAACCAACATTCCGCGCCTGCAGGATCAGATCGCTGTCGCAGGGTATCCCTTCAACGGTGTACTCAGCGCGCCCACGCTCACCTTCGGTCAGGTCATCGATATTCGCGGGCTGACAGGGGATGACCGCATCAAGCGTCTGTCGATCCTGCCGCAGCCCAGCGATGCGGGCGGGCCTGTCTTTGATGACACAGGTGCGGTGCTTGGGATGCTCTTGCCCCGGGCCGACGGGAACACCCGCGTGCTCCCGCCAGAGGTCAATTTTTCAATCGATTCCGACCAAATCATCAATGCGATGGAAACATTGGGGATCAGCGCCGAACGCGCGGGCACCTCCGGCACGATCTCTCCGGTGGCGCTGACGCGGCGGGCGGCGGATATCACTGTGTTGGTCAGCTGCTGGTAAAGGCGATATCTGATTTGGCATGGATGATCGTCGGCCCCTTCGTGGCCAACGCATCCTTGATGGCATTCTGAAACGCGTCCAAATCACGCGGTGCCGCTGACCGCGCACCGTAAGCCTCTGCCAGCTTGCAAAAATCCGGATTACGCTGGACCACGGCATTCGGCGCAATCTGCGCCCGCACCATGCTGTCCTCGATCTCGCCCAGCTTGCCATTGTCCCAAATGATGATGGGCAGATTCAGCTCAAGTTCAACCGCGACAGCCAGTTCCTGCACGGTGTACTGGAACCCATAATCGCCCAGGATCGCGATCACAGGCTGATCCTCCACCCCGATCTTGCCGCCAATGGCCGCAGGCAGCGCATAGCCCAGCGTGCCAAAGCCGTAAGGATGATGCCAATGGCCGGGTCGATCCATCGGATAGACCTCTTTCGCCGCGTAAGCGAACTGGGTCATGTCGGAATAGATCATGGTGTCGGTGGGAAGCGCCTCTTTCAAGGCATCCGCCACTTGCAAAATCCCCGGTCGCTCCGCATCGATCTCGGACAACCACGCCTTGCGTGTCGTCGCAACCATGTCCGCAGACCAGCCGGTTGAAGGACCACCGAAAGACTGCTCAGCAAGGCGGACAAAAAACATCTCTGCATCGGCGCGGATCGGGTACTGATACGGCACTGTGCTTGCCAGAATCTCTTCATCGGTATCCACACGCAGCAACCGCGCCGCATGACCTAGATGCGGGCGCCACAGATCAACTTCTGACAGCGTCGTTCCGACAGCGATCACCAGATCCGACATCTTGATGATATCCGCGCTGCCCGGCCGCGCCAGCATTGCACCGAAAAGAAAGGGGTAATCGGCCGGGACAACACCGCGCCCAGCATAGGTCGTGAATGCCGCCGCACCCGTTTGGGTCAGGACCCGTTCCAGCAGCTCTGGTCGGCCTTCGCCCAAGCCCGGGTAGCCAAGCTGCCGCGCACCGCCGCCAAAAATAAACAGCGGACGTTCGGCTTCATTCAGCAATTGCGCAGCGTACTGCGCCCAATCCGGTTCCGGCTCAATCGGTCGCGGGCCAAGCATCGGCGTTTTGGGCCAGTCATCAAGCGTGCTCTCCTCCAATGCCGAAATCGGCACCTGGATGTGTTTCGAGCGGCGTGTCCCGATCGTCAGTTCGTTCATCGCCCGATCAATCAGCGAATATGCCGCCTCGGCCGTCCGGGCTGTCTCACTCCAATCACAGACCGCCCGCGCAGCCCCTTCCTGATCCTTCATCTGGTGCAACTGCCCGCGCTTCGCTGCGGTCTCATCCAGACACGAGGAAATCACCAGCATCGGCACGCTATCCGAATAGGCCTGCCCCATCGGTGTCATGATGTTGCACAGCCCCGGCCCTGTGATCACATAGGCCACCCCCGGCTTGCCGGTCGCACGGGCATAGCCTTCAGCCATGAACCCGGCGCCCTGCTCGTGGCGCGCCAAAACATGTCGCAGACCGGCCTCCTCAATCCCGCGATACATTTCCTGATTATGCACACCGGGAATGCCAAAGATCACATCAACCCCACGATCCTTCAGCATATGGGAAATCTGTGCACCCAAAGGCCGTATCGTCATCAGTTTCTCCAGAATTTGATGGATAGAATGGTCAGCACCACCATGATCTCCAACCGGCCCACAAACATGGCAATCGCCAAAATCCACTTTGCGATGTCATTGAGACCCGCGTAATTGCCCGCCGGACCGATCTCCAGGCCCAATCCGGGCCCCACATTGGCGATGGCGGCAGCAGCACCCGACACCGAGGTGATGAAATCCAACCCTGTCATTCCCAACAAAACCGATGTCACGCCCAGCGACAGAACAAAGGCCACCAGAAACGCCATGACCGAATTCAGGACATCCTCGCTGATCGCGCGCCCGGCATAACGGGGGGTGAAAATTCCATGTGGCGAATGGATCTGCCGGATCTGGCTTTTCAAGGCGGCAAACAGCAACTGATAACGGAACACCTTGACCGAACATGATGTTGACCCCGCGCACCCCCCGATCAGACCGATAAAGAAGAACATAACCACCGGAAACGTTCCCCATGTCATGTAATTGGCATTGGCATAGCCCGTCCCCGTGGTGATCGAGGTCACGTTAAAAAGCGCGTTGCGAAAGCTTGCCTCGGTCACGACGCCGCTACGCCCCCACAGCCAGGACGACATCAATAGAACAGCAAAGGCGATAATTAGCAGGAATACGTGGATCTGCTTGTCTTTGACCAATGGCTGCGCCGTTCCCGCCAAAAGCTGGACAAACCGCACAAATGGTAGCGCCGCAAGGATCATGAACACCACGGCCACATAATGTACACCCGCACTAAAACCGGCGAATGAGTTGTCATAATTTGCCATACCCCCCGTCGATACGGTTGTCATCGCATGCACCATCGCGTCAAACCCGCCCATGCCCGTGGCGGCATAGGACAGCATGCAAGCCAAAGTCAGCGCCACATAAATCACCGAAATACGGGTCGCGATTTCACCGGCACGCGGCAGGATTTTCCCAGAGGTATCAAACCCTTCAGATCGGAATATCTGCATTCCCCCAACGCGCAGCTCAGGCAAAAACACCATTGCCACCACAATAATCCCCACACCACCCAACCACTGCAACACACCGCGCCACAGCTTCAAACCGTCCGGCATGTCCTGCAATCCGCCAAAGGCGGTGGCGCCGGTCGTCGTCAGGCCCGACATCGCCTCAAAAAACGCATCCGTAAACGTGGCCTCCGTCGCGCCCAAAACAAAGGGCAACGCCCCAAACACCGGCAATGTCAGCCAAACCAGCGATGTCAAAAGAAACGTCTGGCGCAGCGACAACCCGGCCGTCACCCCATTGGCACAAGCCAGCGCCATCAGTCCGCCGGTCAGCACGGTGATCACCGCGCTTTCAAAGAAAACAAACCAATGCCCATTATCCGCGATCAGATCAGCAACCAAGGGGCCGATCATGGTCAAACCAAGCGACGCCACAAGCAGACCGATCACATATCCCACTGGGCGTAAATCAAGCATGTCGCAGCGTTGGCCCGACTGCCTGCCAGTGTCAAGAACAGGCGACGGAAATCCTGTGCTCGCCCGTTCAACGCAAAGCGCTTGAACCAGAGGCTATCATGAAACACCTGATATCGCTGCTCCTTTGCCTGATCTGCACCCACGCTGTTGCACAAACGCCTGTCGAATACGCATACGGCCCAGACCCGCTGCAGCGGTTTGATCTCTATCAGCCCGCCAATGCGCAAGACGCGCCCATCTTCGTCATGCTGCATGGCGGGGGTTGGCGTTTTGGTGACAAGGCCAACACCCGGGTCTGGCGGGTCAAAGTGGGGCATTGGGTGCCTCAAGGCGCGCTCGTTATCTCGGTCAATACCCGGCTGATGCCCACGGCAGACCCTATCGACCAGACCCGCGATCTTGGCCGCGCGTTGGCCATGATCCAGCAAAACGCAGTCAATTGGGGCGGCGACCCTGACAAGATTATCCTAATGGGCCATTCTGCGGGCGCTCATGTGGCGGCCCTGCTTGCAACACGCAATGACATCCGCCAGACCGCTGGCCTGCACCCATTGGCGGGTACAATCCTGCTCGACTCCGCATCACTCGATGTGCAGATGATGATGCATGGCGATCCCACCCGCCTGCACCGCAACGCTTTCGGCAACGACCCTGCCTTTTGGCAGGCCGCGTCACCCGCCACCCATGTCAGCCGAAACGAAGGGCCCTTCCTGATCATCTGCTCAGCCCAACGGGCCACGGCTTGCCCCAACGCACGCAGCTTCGGCGCGGCAGCCACCGCACGGGGCAACAGCGTCACGATCATGCCGGTCGCTCTCAGCCACATGGACATCAACGCGCGGCTTGGCGAACCTAACAGCTACACCGCCGCCATCGACAATTGGATCGCCGCCCGCAACTAGCCGTCGCTTGAAACCACCCGACTGCGCCTTAGCTCACCGCTCATGTTCGAACCAACCTACACCGCAGCGCTCCAGCGCTTGAATGACTTCGTCCCCCATGCGGGGCGCGACTACGCGGCCAAACGCAACTACGACAACATCGCCCATGTCTCGACCCTGTCGCCCTATATCCGGCACCGGATCATCACCGAAGCGGACGTCCTGCGCGCCACCCTCGCCCGACACAGCCCCCAAGTGGCCGAAAAATTCATTCAAGAGGTGTATTGGCGCACCTACTGGAAGGGCTGGCTCGAACAGCGCCCCGGCATCTGGACCGCCTATAAAACCGACCTGAACGCGGCGTTCAACCGCGTGCAGACCGAAAGCGGCCTGCGACGGGATTGGGAGGCGGCATGCAAAGGCGAAACCGGCATCGACTGTTTTGATCACTGGGCACGGCAACTGACCGACACGGGCTATCTGCACAACCATGCGCGCATGTGGTTCGCCTCGATCTGGATTTTCACGCTGCGGCTGCCCTGGACGTTGGGAGCCGATTTCTTCCTGCGGCATCTTCTTGACGGCGACCCGGCCTCGAACACGCTGTCATGGCGCTGGGTCGGGGGCCTTCAAACCATCGGCAAAACCTATCTTGCCCGGCCCGACAACATCGCCAAATACACCCAAGGACGGTTCAACCCCAAAGGCCTCGCCACACACGCGGCCCCGCTCGACGGCAGACCACATCCCCAACGGGGGCCAGTGCCCATCAGCGCCCCGCTTGACCCCAGCTTGCGTAGCGGGCTGCTCATGACCGAAGAAGACCTCTCCCCCGGCTGGCAATGCGATCAAATCAAACCAGTGGCAACGGCGACCCTCACGGCAACCACGCAACGCAGCCCCATGATGGTCGCCCCCCTTGTCACCCGCTTCGTTGATCAGGCGATGAACGACAGCACCAACCGCTACGCCGATTGCATGGGACCAGTCACTTCGGTCACTGCAGACAGCATCAAAGACTGGGTCGCGGACAACGATATCGATCAGATCTTCACCAGTTATACGCCTGTTGGCCCCACAGCCGATACACTCGCGGGGCAAGCAATCAGGCACATCATCCGACCCTATGACGCCCAGGCATGGCCGCACGCCACGCATGGATTTTTCAAGTTCAAGGAAAAAATCCCCAAACTCCTTGGCGACATCAAAGGGCTGACCACCGTCTAGCGCCCTCTCTTCTTTTGGCCAAAAATATCCCCGCCGGAGGCATAAAACTCACTGGCAAACCGGTTGCCGCAACCCGGAACATCGGCTAAACTAAACCATCCCGTTCACTTATCCCGCATGAGGTCCCACATGCCCACGTCACTCACAATCAACGGCCAATCCCAAACGATCGACCTGCCCGACGACGTGCCCCTGCTCTGGGTATTGCGGGACGAGGTCGGCTTGACCGGTACGAAATTCGGCTGCGGTGTGTCCGCCTGCGGGGCCTGCACCGTGCATATCGATGGCGAGGCGGTGCGATCTTGCCAGGTCGCCCTCGCCGATGTCTGGGGCGAAGTGACAACCATCGAGGGGCTCGGCACACCTGACAACATGGCCATGATCCAGCAAACATGGGTCGATCATCAGGTCGCCCAATGCGGCTACTGTCAGTCCGGTCAGATCATGAACGCCGCCGCCCTGCTGGCGCAAACGCCCAACCCCACCGATCAGGACATCGACGATGCCATGCAGGGCAATCTCTGCCGCTGTGGCACCTACCCCCGTATCCGCGCCGCCATCAAAGACGCTGCCCAGCGCATTCAGGAGGCTTGATCCATGGCCAGCATCGGAAAAATCGCCCGCCGCACCTTCCTGATCGGCACCGCCGCCATCGTCGGTGGCGTGGCCTTCGGGGTCTACCAAGTCCGCAAAGACGCACCCAATCCGCTTGTTGCCGGTGACGGCGAAGCAACGCTCAACCCCTTCATGCTGATCAATCAGGACGGCATCACCATCATCGCGCCACGTGCTGAAATGGGGCAAGGGGTGCATACCACCCTGGCCGCCCTCGTAGCCGAAGAAATGGACGTCGCCTGGGATGACATCACCGTCCTGCACGGCCCACCCGCGCAGGCCTACTACAATCAGGCACTCCTCGGCCTCGCTCTGCCCTTCCACCACTACGCCGACAGCAACTTCCAACACAATCTGCGCCAAAGTGTGGGTATGGTCGGCAAGCTCCTGAACCTGCAAGTCACCGGCGGTTCGACCTCGACCAAGGACGCTTACGAACGGATGCGCCACGCCGGGGCTTCTGCGCGCGAGGCACTCAAACTCGCCGCCGCCGCACAGTTGAGCGTCGCCGTGGGCACATTACGCACCGAAAACAGCAAGGTGATTGCCCAGAATGGCACCGAAATTGCCTATACGGATCTGGCCGAAGCCGTGCGCGATATCACCCCACCCGATGTGGACCTGCGCGCCAAATCCACCTGGAAATACCTTGGCAAATCCATGCCCCGCACCGACATGGTCGCCAAATCCACCGGCACGGCCCATTACGCCGCCGACACGAAGCTGGATGGCCTGAAATTCGCCACCGTCCGCATGAACCCACGCCGGTCCGGCATGGTCTCTTACGATGACAGCGCCGCCCGCGACATGCCCGGCGTCGAAGCCATAATCGACCTCGGCGATGGCATCGGCGTGGTCGCCAACAACACATGGCTCGCCATGCAGGCCGCCGAGGCGGTCGACATCGAATGGGAACCGGCCAGCTACCCCGTCGATACCGAAGGGCTGATGGCTGCCACCCGCGCCGCCTTCGACCTTGAACCTAACTCTACGACCCGCGACGACGGCGATGTCACAGCAGCCGTCGAAGGCACTGAAATCACAGCCGAATATGTCGTCCCCTACCTCGCCCACGCGACAATGGAGCCGATGAATGCCACCGCCCTCTACACTGGCGACACGCTCGAGGTCTGGTCCGGCAATCAGGCCCCGGTCATCGTCCGCGACAAATGCGCTGAGGCCGTGGGCCTCGACCCCGAACAGGTCACGCTGCACACCACAATGCTGGGTGGCGGTTTCGGACGGCGCGGCGAATACGACTTTTCCGTGCCCGCGGCAAAGATCGCGGCCGCCCTGCCCGGCACCCCCATCCGCATGACCTGGAGCCGGGAAGAGGACATGCGCCACGATTTCTACCGCCCCGCCGCCATGGCGCAATTCCGGGGTGTGGTGCGCGACGGCAAGGCGCAACTGGTCGATGGCAAAATCGCCGCGCAATCGGTCACCCACACCTCCTCCATGCGGCTTGTGGGTCAGGTTCCACCCGGACCCGACAGGGGGCACGTGGAAGGGGCCGCCGACCAGCCCTACGCCATCCCCAATTTCCGCATCACCGGCCATCTGGCCGATTTGACCGTTCCCTTGGGCTTCTGGCGGTCCGTCGGCAACTCCCATAACGGTTTCTTCTTTGATACCTTCATCGATGAACTGGCCCATGCCGCAGGCACCGATCCGCTGCAATTCCGGCTCGACATGGCGCGCGCCGAACACGCACCCTCGGCGGGCGTGATCGAGGCTGTGGGCGAAATGTCGAACTGGGGCAGCGAAAAGCCCGCCAATATCGGGCGCGGCATCGGCTTCACCTATTCCTTTGGAACGCCAACGGCCGAGGTGGTCGAGGTTGAAGACACCGGCAACGGCATCCGCATCAACAAATGCTGGATCGCCTGCGACGTGGGCACCGCCCTCGACCCCAGCATCATCGAGGCACAGATGGTGTCCGGCGCGGTCTACGGCTTCTCTGCCGCCGTGCAGGGCGAGGTGACGTTCAGCGATGGCGCGGCAGAGCAGTACAATTTCTACGACTACGATGCGCTGCGCATGCACAACACGCCCGCATTCGAGGTCCGCGTCCTTGAGACGAACCCCCATATGGGCGGCGTCGGTGAACCGGGCACACCACCATCAATGCCCGCGCTCGGCAACGCGCTCTTCGATCTGACGGGCACGCGAGCACGGCAACTGCCGCTGATCAAAACGTTCGATCTGATCTTGTAGCGTCCAACAAACAAAGGTCAGTCGCTGGGCGTCAAATCCCGGCGGCCCCATTCTCCAACCATGCGCGGTCCTCTGGCGCCAGATGTGCATCTATCATGGCGTCGTAAGCCGCAACCTCTTCATCGGTCAGCCTGCCGCGCCATTGTCCGCTGCTGCCACTGTGAAAGAACGCGGCATCCGACCTGTAAAACCCCGTCCCGCCGCCCGGGGCATAGCTACCCGCATTCTGCTTCATATTATCAAAAGTTGCAGCCTCTATCAGTCGCTCCATGACCGCCGCAGGATGTGAGACGCCCAGCAACGCCGACACCTTGGCAAACAGCCCCGCCAAATCCCGCGTCATGTCCGCATAGTGAAAAAGCGACACATTGGGTCGGTCAGACAAGGGCTTGGCGGCTTTGTAGTGCTGCAAGATATGAGCAAGGGGTGCTGCATCACAGTCATCCCCATCTGCCGCGCCCTCCAAAAAACGGCGAAATGTCGTGCCGCCCGCATCATCCTTTGGATACCGGTCATCAAACAACGGCACAGAGATGTTTTGCACATGGTTCCTGAACGAAAAATGCGCATCAAGCGGGTGCCGGAACACGCAAATATACTGCGCATGATCATCCAATGGCAGACCGTCCATCGGCGTATGGCTTTTCATGCTGCGACGGTGGGTCATCGCCTCAAGCCGTCCAGCCACCTCTGAAATCTCGCGGTAACGGATATCGACCCAAGGCATCTTTAACGACAACTCCGTCTCGACATGCGGATCGCCGGACAGCAGCAATGCCACGATTGTCTGCATCCAGGTCGTGCCGCATTTGGGTGGCGTCACAACGATCACATCATCCGGGCGGATGTTGATCATGTCCCAACGCCTGTTGTCAGTCAGGGGACCAAGATAAAGCTTTCGATGTGTCATGTCCGGCATCCTCGCACATGTGGATGAGGTCAGAAAATGGGGACCGCGCACGGAACACAATAAATAGTCTCATAGAACCGGAAGCGATCTCCAAACCGCAGGCTTACAGCCAGGTCCTGTAATCACTCACCAGCAAATGCGTCGGCGCGACATCTTCCTCCACCTCCGCAAACCGGCCAATCGGTTCGCGAAAGACATTGTCGGTCTCATCGTCATTCACAGTCGAGACCTCACCGATCAGCACGTCGCCCCCTTCCCCCCAGAATGCGTGCCAGTCACCCGGCATCAGCGTCACGCTCTCACCGGGGGCAAGGCGCAGCTTTTCACCCGGGGCATAAGCGCGACGAATACCGTCGCACATCACCACGCCGCCTGCGGTCTCATCGAATTTCCAGTCAGGGTCAGACCCGTAAAGTTCCACCACCAGCGTCGCCCCGCCGCGGTTGATGATATCCTCGGCCTTGATCACATGGGTATGCATCGGTGACAGTTGATCTTGCTTTGAAATCAGCAGCTTCTCGGCATAGCACATACCCCCGCCCCGCTGCAGATCAGCCAGACGGCCATTGCGCAGGGTGAACAGGAACAACCCCATCTCATCATACCGGCCCGCGCCATAATCGGTAATATCCCAACCACACCGCGCCTCGATCACGGCTTGCGCGTCTTCAGCGCGTACCTTGAATTCCTCGGGAGTCCAATAGGCAAAAGGCGGCAGAACAAAGCCGTAAGACCGGATCATCTCATCCGCTTCGGCCATGTTTTCGTTAATGCGGGACCGTTTCATCGCCATCTCCATAGCCGTTTGCGGGACACTGCAATAAATACCCCCGCTTCGACAAGACTATGGATTCAGCGGGGCGACCTCACCCGCCCAACCATCCATCAAGCGTCTCCCGCAACGCATCCCAATCGGTACATTCTTTGTCTTCATGCGGATTGACGTCTTCATTCTTCTGCGCCGCAATCCAGCGCATCGCCCAAGACTTAAAGAAATCATATTCTGAAAACCGAAACGCGCCCGCGACGTGAAACACCTCGGCGGGGGTCCAGCCTGTTTGCTCGGAAAACCGCTTCACGCAGTCCGCCAGCCCCTCCCAATCATCTGCATTATCGCCCGCAGCGGCCAGCGATACCGACATGAATGCTGATTTCATCTGCGTCAGCGCAGCCGCCTGACGTTTGGCAAGCTTCACCAACGGCTTCTGATAGCGCCCGGCATGGACAGAGGCCGCAAGCAACGCCGCATCAAACCGCGCAAGATCCACGTCCTTGCTGTCAGCGGCCCCCAATACCTCGACCGAGTGTCCCTGCTCCACTAAATGATCCGCACAGAACCGGGCGATTTTCCGTGTCTGCCCCTCGGTCGAGGCATAGGCGATCAAGATTTTCATGGCAGGCTCCGCATCTGTTAAACTGGCGCAACCATGACATCAACCAGCGGTGGCATATTGACGAAAATCAACCCTCAGCCGCATTAACCAAATCTCAACACCCGCGACCGCGCGCTGCGTTAATCAGCCCCGATGCACATCATCATGCGCATGGTTTCCGCATGGGTTCTGCATAGAAAACACATGCCGAATTTATCAATAAACGCAGCTATTAACCGGCAATACGTGCGATTTGCCCGAAAGCCGTGCTCGGGGCCCACCGAACGTTGCTTAGCCCGCCTTGCGCAACGCCCCGGCCGACCACGCACGACACGCCGCTCCAAATGCCGCAAACAGAGGCCGCGACACCGGATCATCAGCGGCATTCCACTCCGGATGCCACTGCACCGACAACGTGAACCCCGGTGCGTCGGCCACATAAATCGCCTCTGGCGTCCCGTCCGGCGCATGACCGTCAATGACGATGCGCGGACCCGGCTGTTTAATTCCCTGCCCGTGCAGCGTGTTGGTCATCACCTCACGCGCGCCCATCAATTGATGAAACGGGCCACCTTCCGAAAATGTCACCGCATGACGCAGCTCAAATTTCTCTTCCAGCGTTCCATCAGGGGGCATCCGATGATTGTCACGGCCCGGCAAATCGCGAATTTCCGGGTAGAGCGTCCCACCCATCGCGACATTAACCTCTTGAAAACCTCGGCAAATTCCGAAAATCGGCTGTCCTTGGGCCACACAGGCCCGGATCAGATCAAGCGCGATGCGATCACGTTCACGATCAAAAGCACCATGCGCATCTGTCGCAGCCTCGCCATATTCCTCAGGATGCACATTCGGGCGCCCGCCAGTGAACAGAAACCCGTCACAGACCGCCATCAACTCCGGCACCGTCACAACCGCAGGGTCCGTGGGGATAATCAGGGGCAGCGCGTCCGACACTTCCGCCACGGCTTGGGCGTTCATTTGCCCGGCTGCGTGGGCCGGATACTGATCGTTGATCAAATAGCTGTTGCCGATAATGCCAATCACAGGCCGGGGCATGAAAACTCCATTCAGGTTTTGACCGTATTACAGCCAAACACCAACCAGCGGAAGGCCGTCAATGCGCACAACACGGTCCACAGTATCGCACATGCTATGATCCTGACGTTTAGCCAATGATTTAGGCAATACCGAACCGAATGCTACGCCTCGCCGACCAATCCGGCCCCGTCAAGGCCTGCCATGGCTGCAACAACATCATTGTCAGACGTATCGCCTGTGACACCAACAGCGCCCATCACGGCACCCTTCTTGTCACGCACCAAAACACCGCCCGGAACGGGGACGACCTGCCCGCCGTAAACGCCGTTTACCGCGGCCATGAAATAGGCCTGCTGCTCGGCGCGTGCCATCTGTGCTGTGCCCGCCATGCCCAGCATCACGGCGCCATAAGCCTTGCCATGGGCAATCGCGAACCGACCGGGCGCGGCACCGTCTTCGCGCTCAAACGCTTTCACGTGGCCGCCCGCATCCAACACGACCACTGACAGAGGTTTGAACTCCATCTCACGGCCCTTGGCCAATGCCTTGCGGATAATGGTCCGCGCTTTACTCGATGATATCTCTGCCATTTTTCTGTCTCCCGTAAGGTGGATCCCGATCCACCGCCCCTTAGTGATTACGCTGCGCTTTCAGTTCCAACCGGCGCTGATGCAATACAGGTTCGGTGTAACCCGACGGCTGAATGCGTCCCTTGAACACCAGATCACAGGCTGCCTGAAACGCAATCCCGTCAAAGCCGGGGGCCATCGGGCGATAGGCCGGATCGTCAGCGTTCTGACCATCCACAACAGCAGCCATCTTTTGCATCGCTTCCATGACCTGCGCCTCGCTGACGACCTCATGATGCAGCCAATTGGCCAAGGCCTGACTGGAAATCCGGCAGGTCGCACGGTCCTCCATCAGACCAACATCGTTGATATCCGGGACCTTGGAACAGCCGACACCCTGATCGATCCAACGGACCACATAGCCCAGAATACCCTGGGCATTATTCTCAATTTCCTTAATCTTCTGTGCGTCCGTCCAGCGCTGATACTGCGCTAGGGGAATGTCCAGAATAGACGACACATAGGCCCGCCGCCCGCCTTTGCGCAGCTTGTCCTGCACCGCCATGACATCGACCTTGTGGTAATGCAGCGCATGCAATGTCGCCGCCGTCGGGCTGGGCACCCAGGCACAATTGGCGCCTGATTGCGGATGTCCAATCTTCTGCTCCAGCATCGCGGCCATCAGATCCGGCATCGCCCACATGCCTTTGCCGATCTGGGCGCGACCGGAAAAGCCACATTCCAACCCGATATCGACATTCTGATCTTCATAAGCGCCAATCCATTGTTTAC
The DNA here is from genome assembly GCA_947489445.1 of uncultured Paracoccaceae bacterium. Classification (GTDB taxonomy): domain Bacteria; phylum Pseudomonadota; class Alphaproteobacteria; order Rhodobacterales; family Rhodobacteraceae; genus Yoonia. The sequence continues at coordinate 168,728 of CANLDN010000007.1, read as the reverse complement.
GCTTGATAAAATCCTTACGGCTAAACGGGCCAGCTTCCATGGAGGTGTGAATTTCGTCGCCCGTCCGGTCCAGAAACCCGGTATTGATGAACGCCACCCGCGACTTGGCTGCGCGGATACATTCCTTAAGGTTCACAGTCGTGCGCCGCTCCTCATCCATGATCCCGATCTTGACGGTATAGCGCGGCAGGCTCAGCACATCCTCTACGGCGGCAAAGATATCGTTGGTAAAGGCGACCTCATCCGGCCCATGCATCTTGGGCTTAACCACATAAACCGATCCTCGATCCGAATTGCCGCCATCCCGTTTAAGGTCATGCATGGCGATCAGCGTCGTCACGACCGCATCCATCAGCCCTTCAAAAACCTCGTCGCCATTGGCATCCAGAATGGCCGGGTTCGTCATCAGATGGCCTACGTTGCGAATCCAAAGCAACGCACGCCCCTTCAGCTTCAGGCGGCTGCCATCCGGGCCCGTGTAGACAGGATCATCCGCCAGACGGCGGGTCATGGTCTTGCCGCCCTTTTGGAACTCGGACGTCAGATTGCCCTGCATCAGCCCCAGCCAATTACCGTATGCCAGCACCTTATCCTCGGCATCCACGCAAGCGACGCTATCTTCACAATCCATGATCGCGGACACAGCACTTTCCAACCGGACGTCGGCCAACAACGCCTGATCCCGGCTGCCAATCGGATGCGCACGGTCAAAAACGAGCTCCACATGCAGTCCGTTATTAACCAACAACACCGCATCCGGCGCTTTTGGGTTGCCACGATAGCCGACAAACTGGGCGGGATCGCGCAATGGATTGTCATCAATCAACAACGCGCCGTCATGCACGTAGTAGCGGGCAACATCGGCGTGGCTCGCGCCCTCAATCGGGAAAGCCTCATCCAGAAAAACACGGGCACGCGCCACCACACGGGCACCGTGACCGCGATCATACGGGCCTTTGGGAGGCTGCACACCCATCGCATCCGTCCCGTAGAACGCATCATAAAGACTTCCCCAGCGGGCATTGGCAGCGTTCAGGGCAAAGCGGGCATTGGTGATCGGCACCACCAGTTGCGGGCCGGGCACTTTGGCAATCTCGGGGTCAACATCTGTTGTGCTGATCTCGAAATCATCACCCTCTTCAACAAGATAGCCGATCTCGTGCAAAAAACTCTCATACGCGGTCCGGTCATGTGGCTGCCCGCGGCGTTCCACATGCCAAGCATCTATCTGCTCTTGCAGGCTGTCACGTTTTTCCAGCAACGTGCGATTGCGCGGCGTCATTTCCGCGACCAGATCAGCAAATCCCGACCAGAACACATCCGGCGCGACATTCGTGCCCGGCAATGCCTGAGTGTCGATGAAGTCCGCCAGCTCAACTGCGACCTGAAGCCCGTGTTTTTCGATCCGTTCCTGCATGAATATCACCCTGTGACATGGTATACTGCGGCACACCCGCGTTCTTAACTGACGTAGAAGAAAAGTTTCCTATAGGCAACAAGCCCGGTCAGAATTTGTGACCAATTTAGCGTTTTCGGCAGCGTTCCGAACAATAACGCACCTCATCCCAGACCTTTGCCCATTTCTTGCGCCAGCTAAACGGACGGCCACAGGTGGCGCATGTCTTTTGGGGCAAGTCGGATTTACGGCGCATCTTTGGCATGATGCTTCAGATATGGCGGTGACAAAGATTTTCAAAATCTTTGCGAATAAAATTTGTATCAGATTTTGTTCCCGCGGCACTGCAATCGCGGTAGCGCATTCCCCGCCAGCCCCCTAGCATACTGCCAAACATCAAAGGATCGCGCGATGAAAGATGCCGCACCACAGACGATCTATCTTAAGGATTATACACCGCCGGCCTACCTTGTGGACGACGTGCATCTAACCTTTAAACTTCATCCGACGAAAACAAGGGTCATATCGCGCATCGCTTTTCGCCCGAACCCGGACAATCCGGATGGCAAATTCGAGTTGCATGGCGAAAACCTTTCGCTGCTCTGGGCACGAATCAACGGGCAGGACTGGAAGCCGATGACACGGGACGGGATCCTGACGACCGGCGCACCGCGCGAACCGTTCATCTGGGAGGCCGAGGTTGAAATCAACCCGTCGGCCAATACGGCCCTTGAAGGGCTTTACATCTCAAACGGCATGTATTGCACCCAGTGCGAAGCCGAGGGGTTTCGAAAGATCACCTACTATCCTGATCGTCCCGATGTGCTGGCCACATTCACGGTGCGGATCGAAAGCGGGCAACCCGCCATCCTATCCAATGGCCAAAAAGTACCCGGTGACGGGCCACATTCCATCTTGCTGTCCAACGGCAACCCCACCGGTCAGGGCGATGGCTGGGCCGAATGGCACGATCCTTGGCCCAAGCCTGCGTATCTTTTCGCCCTGGTCGCCGGTGATTTGGTCAACCACCCCGACCGATTCACCACCATGTCCGGCAAGGATGTCGCGTTGAATATCTGGGTGCGTCCTGGCGATGAAGGCAAATGCGCGTTTGGCATGGAGGCGCTCAAAAAGTCCATGACATGGGACGAACACGTCTATGGCCGGGAATATGACTTGGACATTTTCAACATTGTGGCCGTGGATGACTTCAATATGGGCGCGATGGAAAACAAAGGCTTGAACATTTTCAACTCCGCGGCTGTTCTTGCCTCCTCCGAAACGGCAACTGATGCCAATTTCGAACGGATCGAGGCGATCATCGCGCATGAGTATTTCCATAACTGGACCGGCAACCGGATCACTTGCCGGGATTGGTTCCAACTGTGCCTCAAGGAAGGGCTGACCGTCTTTCGCGACCAACAATTCACAGGCGATATGCGCAGCCACGCCGTCAAACGCATCGACGACGCGGTTGTCCTGCGCGCGCGTCAGTTCCAAGAGGATAACGGCCCCCTTGCCCATCCGGTGCGACCCGAGAGCTTTGTCGAAATCAACAATTTCTACACCGTCACTGTCTACGAAAAAGGGGCCGAGATCATTGGGATGCTCAAGCGTTTGGTTGGAGAAGACGCTTACAAAAAGGCACTCGACCTCTATTTCGACCGGCATGATGGCGATGCGGCCACGATTGAGGATTGGCTCAAAGTGTTTGAGGATGCCACCGGCCGCGATTTAACGCAATTTGCGCAGTGGTACAGTCAGGCAGGCACACCGCGCGTCAGTGTTGCAGAAGACTACGAAAACGGCACCTACACGCTGAAACTGCGACAACATACGCCACCAACACCAGGCCAGCCCGACAAGCGACCCATGGTGATCCCCATTGCCGTTGGATTGATGAACGACAACGGTGATGAAATCCGCCCCACAACAATGCTGGAGATGACGCAAGCAGAGCAAAGTTTTAGCTTTGATGGCCTTGCGGGCAAGCCTGTCCCTTCGATCCTGCGGGATTTCTCGGCCCCTGTAATCCTTGAACATGCACAAACCAACGCGCAACGCGCCTTCTTGCTGGCCCATGACACCGATCCGTTCAACAAATGGGACGCTGGCCGCACCTTGGCGCAGGATGTGCTGGTCAGCATGGTGCGCGACAATGCGATACCTGACGCGGCCTATCTTGATGGTTTGGTTGCGGTACTGCGTGACGACACCCTTGATCCGGCATTCCGCGCACGTGTGGTGGACCTGCCCACCGAAGACGACACAGCACAAGCGCTTGTCGATACCGGCGAAATCCCCGACCCAATTGCCATCTATACCGCACATGAGGCGTTGAAGCTGCATATCGCCCAGCATTTGCAGGATATGTTGCCGCGTGTTTACGCCGATATGACGGTGACAGGCCCCTATAGACCGGACCCGGTTTCAGCGGGCAAACGATCACTGGGCAACGCCGCTCTGTCCCTCATGTGCCGATTGGATGGCGGACGGCAGGCGCGTCAGCAATACGCCACCGCAGATAACATGACCCAGCAGCTGGCCGCGCTAACAGCACTTTTGCGGATTGAGAAAGGGGCCGATGCGTTGACTGCCTTTGAACAACAATGGCGGCATGATCGGCTGGTAATGGACAAATGGTTCGGTATGCAGGTCGCCTGTGCCGGGCCGGATAAGGCGGCGGATGTTGCTAATGAACTGACACAACATGCTGCGTTTGACATCAAGAACCCCAACCGGTTCCGTGCCGTGTTCGGCACATTGGGCCAGAACGCAGCTGGCTTTCACCACCCATCAGGCAAGGGCTACGACACCTTGGCCGATTGGCTCATTCAACTCGACCCTATCAACCCGCAGACCACGGCCCGTTTGTCAGCGGCTTTTTCAACATGGAAACGCTATGACGCAAACCGGCAAAGCAAAATGCGCGACGCGTTGGGAAGCATTGCTGCGACGCCGAACCTGTCCCCAGATACAAACGAGATGGTGCTACGCATCCTCGGCTAAACCTTGCCGAACCGGACCATGAAAAGCCGCATCATTTCGCGCCTGCCATAGCAATGCGCATCATGTCGTGGAAATGTTACGGAACCATGTCCATTTATAAATCATGGAACATCGTATTGATCCGCTGATCGCTGAACGCGCGCCGTGGCTCTACAGTGATCACCCTGGCATCCGCGCTGCGCGCCGTAGCCTGCACAAGATGCTGGCGTATGACGCCACGATCAGCATCGCCAAATCGTTGGAAGGCGCGCCAGCTGATCAGATTATGGGCATCATGGGAAACCGACTTGCGCAGACGGTGACCGCCAGCGGTCTTGCCCATATCCCTACCCACGGACCTGCATTAATCGTCGCCAATCATCCCACGGGTATTGCCGACGGGATCATTCTGCATCATCTGATCTCGCGGGTACGGCCCGACGCATATTTCTTTGCCAACCGTGATATTCTGCGTGTCTTCCCTCAGATGGAAAGCATGATTGCCCCCGTTGAATGGCGCAAAGAACAGCGCAGCCATGCCAAAACCCGCGAAACGATGGCCTATGTCCGCCAAGCGACTGATCAGGGGCGATTGGGTGTCATATTTCCCTCTGGCCGCTTGGCAAAACGGCGAGGGCTGCGCCTGTTTGAGCGACCTTGGATGGCATCAGCGGCGATGCTCGCGCGGAAATTCGATCTGCCCATAATCCCGGTGAACATTCAGGCGCGCAATTCGGTGCTGTTTTATCTGTTCGATCTGATGCACCCGACGTTGCGGGACATCACCCTGTTTCACGAGACGCTGAACAAGGCCAAACAACCATTTAGAGTGACGGTGGGTGAACCGCTGTCAGCCGCTGCAATGCCCAGGAATGCGCAAGACGGGATCGAAATGTTGCGCCGTGCTACGCTGGCACTTGGCGGCAAGGATGCGCCAGCCGTCAATCTTGTGGCGGCGTCGCGGTCATGGTTGAAACGGCCACAGGCAGAGTAGATCGGGCAATCGGGCGTACGGCTTCAAGCGGCACGCAATAGCTCTGGCTGCGGGTCCATGCGGACATCTCATTGATTTTACTTCGGTTTGTCATCGGGCCCCAATCTGCCGCCACCCCACGCCAGCGCCCATCATTAACAGCTATCGCATTGTCCCGCGCAACGGTCACCGCCATGATCCGCGCCGCACAGCTAAGGTTATCAGCCGCATCCTTCAGCGCCTCACCGGTCTGTGCGCGGCACCCGTAACGGCGAGCCGTGTCGGGGTAAATCTGCAGCAATCCATACCACAAATCACCGCCACCCACGGCAGTCGGGCGATAGGTGCTTTCATGTTTGGACAGCGCCGACATCATTCCCACCCAAAACGCCCGGCGTAACGCAGGCGACGCGCTTTCGTAGCCGGGGCACCATGTATCAATATCCCGCGGCACGATTTTGGTCAGCACATCGTCTTGTGCTGAAATGGCGGCCATCGCGGCACGGGTCCAAACCGGACCGTTATCTTTAAAATCCCAACGGGCCCCTGGCTGAAACCTGACACGGGCAATCGGTCTTACATCCGGGGTACGGGTCTCGATCACGACAGGGTAACGCAGCATATGCAGCGGTCGCGCCAGTGGCTTCACTGATGCCAAGTGTGCTATCATTGCTTCGCTACGCGATGTCGGACGCTCTGCCAGCGGATTGGCTTGGGCTGTGCCGCAAGCCAGCGCAAGCGACAGGATGAAGGGTAGAATTTTCATGTCATCTAAGGTGCCAACACCACAGTCCGACCTCAAGCCAGCCTGCCCTGACCCGGCGATTTTCAGCCAAAGCGCTTGTTCACTTGAAGCTGCGAGCGCCTTCTTTTAAACCCCGCATAAACCACGCCAAAGGATGTGCCGGATGCTTGATCTGACCTACGACGCCCCCGCCCCCAAAGTCGTCGCTGGTGCGACCAGTGACTGGGAACTTGTCATTGGGTTGGAAGTCCATGCGCAGGTCGCTACCAAAGCCAAGCTGTTTTCTGGCGCTTCGACCCAATTCGGGGCCGAACCAAACAGCAATGTGGCCTTTGTTGATGCAGGCATGCCGGGCATGTTGCCGGTGATCAACGAAGGATGCGTGGCACTGGCCGTCAAAACCGGATTGGGTTTGAACGCGCAGATCAATCTGGTGTCGGCCTTTGATCGCAAAAACTATTTTTATCCTGATTTGCCGCAGGGTTATCAGATTTCCCAGCTTTACCACCCGATCGTCGGTGAGGGTGAGGTTTTGGTTGAACTGGGCAATGGTCTGGCGCGCAAGGTGCGGATTGAACGTATTCATCTGGAACAGGACGCCGGTAAATCCATTCACGATATGGACCCGACTATGTCGTTCGTTGACCTGAACCGAACCGGGGTTGCCTTGATGGAGATCGTCAGCCGTCCGGATATTCGCGGCCCGGAAGAAGCCGCTGCATATGTCCTGAAATTACGCCAGATCCTGCGGTATCTGGGCACCTGCGACGGGAATATGCAAAACGGGAACTTGCGGGCGGATGTGAACGTGTCGATCTGCAAGCCCGGCGATTATGAGAAATATCAGGAAACACAGGATTTCTCGCATCTTGGGACGCGCTGCGAAATCAAGAACATGAACTCTATGCGGTTCATTCAGCAGGCGATCATGGTCGAGGCAGAGCGGCAGATTGCACTGGTTGAGGATGGTAAAGAAGTGGTGCAGGAAACCCGCCTCTATGATCCCGACAAAAACGAAACACGGTCGATGCGATCCAAGGAAGAAGCGCATGATTACCGCTATTTCCCTGATCCCGATCTGCTGCCGCTTGAAATTGAACAGGAATGGGTTGATGACATCAAGGCGGCTCTGCCGGAGCTTCCTGATCAGAAGAAAGCGCGCTTTATCAGTGACTTCGGGCTATCGGACTATGACGCATCTGTTCTGACGGCAGAGGTCGCAAATGCGGAATACTTTGAAAGAGTGGCTGACGGACAAGACGGAAAACTTGCCGCGAATTGGGTCATCAACGAACTGTTCGGTCGTTTGAAGAAAGAAGATCACAGCATTGAGGAAAGCCCGGTTTCAGCCGCTCAACTGGGCGCGCTGATCGGGTTGATCAAGTCCGGTGATATCTCTGGCAAGATTGCAAAGGACGTGTTCGAGATTTGCTACACCACAGGTCGCGATCCGGCCGAAATTGTTGAAACCGAAGGCATGAAACAGGTCACCGATACCGGCGCGATTGAGGCTGAGGTCGATAAGATCATCGCGGAAAACCCCGCACAGGTTGAAAAAGCCAAAGCCAATCCAAAGCTCGCGGGCTGGTTTGTCGGGCAGGTGATGAAGGCGACCGGTGGCAAGGCGAATCCGGCGGCGGTCAACCAGATTGTGAGTGCAAAACTGGGGCTGTAGCCCCGGTCTGCATGTCGTCGGCCTTGCTGGGCTGCACCCAGGGCGCGTCGGCAAAACGTCGGACCCCAACGCACGGTGGACACAGAACCTGTTAACGATGGATTACCGCGAATCCTTGGACTCGGAGGCGGAATTTGATACAAACCCTTGGTGGAAGTCAGGGGTGACGTGATGTCATATGAGTACAAAGTCGTACCAGCGCCGGTGCGTGGGCTGAAAGCCAAGGGCATAAAATCAGCCGAGGATCGGTTCGCTCACGCGCTTGAAACCGCGATGAATGAGTTGGCCGGTGATGGTTGGGAATATCTGCGCGCCGACACCTTGCCCTGTGAACAGCGCGAAGGCTTGATGAGCAAGACAACCGTGTTTCAAAACATGTTGGTTTTCCGTCGTGCCAAAAAGGATGTCGAGGCGCACCCTGCCCCAAAGGTAGAGGCACCAAAAGTAGAACCAAAGGTCACGACAAGGGTTGCGCCGCCCGTTATCGAAAAGCCAGATTCCTCCGAAGAGGTAGAGCCAACACCGATCAAGCCAGCGCCAAGACCCGCGCCGGATGTAGCCGCGGAATAATCACTTAATATCGATTGCCAGGGCGTGAATGCGCCCGATGATGTCTTTGCCGAGGGCTGTATGAATTGCGCGGTGCCGTGCGATGCGCGACATATCGTCCAAGACGGGTGCTGCGATCACAATCCGCCAATGGCTTTCACCGGACCCATCATCGCCCGCATGCCCACTATGTAAGGCGCTTTCATTGATCACATCCAATGCCGTCGGCGAAAGTGTGTTCAATGCTGCGCGAATTTCTGTTGCGAGTGTCATTATTTTGTCCCTGCCCTCTTCAATCTCTCGCTGGGACGTTTAAAGTCTGTTGGCCGAGTCGGAAAGGCGAGACGCACGATGAAAAAAGATGATCCCTTTGGTTTTGACATGTCAGTGTCGAGTTCGAAGAAAAAGAACCCTCGCGGACGACGGGGAATGTCAGGTGCGTCGGAAACATCGACTCGCGTTTGTGATCATGAGGGGTGTGAAGAGGCGGGCAAGTATCGTGCGCCGAAATCGCCTGACGTGCTGGACGACTTTTTCTGGTTCTGCCAGCAGCATGTGCGCGAATACAATCTGAAGTGGAACTTCTTTGATAGCACGTCAGAGGCGGAGCTGGCGGCACAAATGGACAGCGACCGGGTCTGGGAGCGTCCGACCAAGCCGTTCAAGCGCAGTGCAGAGGAAGCCGCATGGGCCCGCCTTGGTGTTGATGACCCGCATCAGGTGCTTGGCGAAAACGCCACCCGCAACCCCGGTCGCGGTGCAACAACCGGTCGTAAGTTGCCGCCGACCGAACGGCGTGCAATCGAAATCCTCGAAGCCAAGGACAACTGGTCAAAACCAGAGATCCGCAAAGCCTACAAGGCGCTGATCAAGGTGCTGCATCCCGATATGAATGGGGGGGACCGCAGCCTGGAAGAACAACTGTCAGAGGTTGTCTGGGCGTGGGACCAAATCAAAGTCAGTCGGAATTTTCGCGAAAAAGACTGAAGCCACGAAAATAGGGGCCCGCCAAAAAACGGACCCCCCGGCTTTTTGCCTGTGAGTGGCCTTAACGGGTGTAATTCTTGCGATACAGATTGACCTGAGAAAGGCGGCTGAGCTGCGATACCGCCCCCCGGTCTGCCCCGCGGCCAAGGCCCCATGCGCGTTCAGCTGTCCAGCGCGCAATCAGCGCGTGGGCTGCAAAGGCCACTGCGAACCACGACACGGCCAACCACGGTCTGGCCAAGAATTCAGTCACAAGCATGATCGGCCCAAACACTGTGCCATAAAGCGGCATAATCAATGTTCCCGCGATTAATGCAGCCAGCAGACCCACAGCTATGGCACCGACACCTGCACGGACAAAACCGATGGCCCCTTGCGCGCCCATCCAGCCGCGCGCCAGATATAGCGCGACACCGCCACTGAGCGCACCCGAAAGGATGACCCAAGTATCAAACCACGTCGGTTCAGGTGGAATGGCATTTGCGCCTTGCACGCCCGACATGATCAAAATAGTGATGCCCGCCGACATTGCAATAATAGCGGCGTAAGCCAAAGCGAGTGATTTTTCACCTCGCGTCAAATGGATCGTTTTCATAATACGCGCCCACATTGCGCCTACCCCCATACCAACAGTTAATAATGACAGCTTCGCAGAATGATTGTTTACGGTCTGTGCGAAACGCCACAGTTTCGTGCCTTTTCAATGCCTCTTTCTTGCCATATTTGACGTCTTTCAACAATAGAAAAACGGCAATAATTCGCCTACCAAAGCGTAAATATATGAAAAATATACTCTTTTTATTGCCGACAGCGCATCCAATCACACCGCCCGATTGGTTAACGAAACGTTAACAATCAGATTTCGATTCGCGGAATGTTTCAGCAAAGGCAGTCAAAAAAAAGCCTTTGCCACAGGATATTTAGCTGAATTAAGGCAGGCGGCGTTCTGCTAAGCCCGGAAAACGAGGCTGGCGCCGTTTAGGCAATGCCGCTTGCCTGTTGGTTGCGGCCCATCATCAAAGATATGGCCGAGATGGCTGCCGCAGCGGCGGCAATGGCATTCAGTGCGGACATAGAACAGCTTACGATCAGGCTTTGTTCCAATGGAATTGGGCAAGCTTTCCCAGAAACTGGGCCACCCCGTGCCACTGTCATACTTAGTATCTGAAGGATAAAGCGCCAGATCGCAGCCACGGCAGTAATAAGTGCCGTCAGCATAGTTCCTGTCGAGCGGGCTGGTGCCGGACCTTTCGGTCCCCTCTTCTCTCATGACCCGATACTGCAGATTTGTGAGCATCGCGCGCCACTCGCCCTCTGTCCGGGTCACCTCGAAAGTATTAGCGCGCAACGCTGCGGGTGCGGCGGCCATGGCAAAGGCGGAAAGGGTAAATGTGCGGCGGTTCATTGCGGTCTCCTATCAGGTCGATACCTTTTACCAAGTGAGGGTGCCCTAACGGTAGCAAAACCATTCTGCCCCACGATCATGTGATGGCAACGTGACCGCGACCCGATCGTGTCAACGCGGTCTGATCCGCCCCCTTCCCCTTGCAGCGCCCCGGTTTATGTTGCATCTGAAAACAAACCGGATGTGACACACGAAGAAGGCGAACCCAGATGGCGGACGGCACGATCGATATGCAGGCGAAACCTACCGAAGACATCTCTGTTCGTGAGGTGTTTGGCATCGACAGCGACATGAAGATCAAAGGGTTTGCAGATCGTTCGGATCGTGTACCGGAAATCGATAGCACCTATAAATTTGACCCAGATACGACTTTGGCAATTCTTGCGGGGTTTGGCTACAACCGTCGGGTGATGATCCAAGGCTATCATGGCACGGGGAAATCAACCCATATTGAACAGGTCGCGGCCCGTCTCAACTGGCCCTGTGTGCGTGTGAACCTTGATAGCCACATCAGCCGGATTGATCTGATCGGCAAGGACGCGATCAAGCTGCGCGACGGCGTACAGGTCACCGAGTTCCACGAGGGTATCCTGCCTTGGTGCCTGCGCAATCCGGTTGCAATTGTGTTTGACGAATATGATGCGGGCCGGGCGGATGTGATGTTCGTTATTCAGCGCGTGCTTGAGCATGACGGCAAGCTGACGCTGATGGACCAGAACGAGATTATCACGCCGAACAAGTATTTCCGCCTGTTCGCCACGGCCAACACCGTTGGTCTGGGTGACACGACCGGTCTGTACCACGGCACCCAGCAGATCAATCAGGCGCAGATGGACCGGTGGAGCCTTGTCGCCACCCTGAACTATCTGTCGCATGATGCCGAAGCGGCCATCGTCTTGTCGAAATCGCCACATTACAACACCGACAAGGGCCGCAAGATCGTCAGCCAGATGGTGACAGTCGCCGACCTGACCCGGACAGCATTCATGAATGGTGACCTTTCAACGGTGATGTCGCCACGGACCGTGCTGGCCTGGGCCGAGAACGCGCGGATTTTCCAAGACGTCGGCTATGCATTCCGCCTGTCGTTTCTGAATAAATGTGATGAACTGGAGCGTCAGACAGTGGCCGAATTCTATCAGCGCTGTTTTGATGAGGAGCTGCCGGAGAGTGCGGCGAGCTTGAGCTTGGGGTAAGTACGTAGCGCAGTCGTATCTCTGTTTGCTCGCTTTGCATGAGCGGTCAGACAGTCGCGCGATATAGACAAGTTCGGCGAACCACTCTTAGCAGCTATCCCTGCGTTACATGCTTCACCCTCTATTTTGAGGCTGAGTTGCAGTATGTTAGGTTCGAGACGAGGAAGCGGGCGATAAGTTTCATGGCAACGGGTCTGTTAGCCAAGAAATGAGATGCCATCATACGTTGCGCGACAACGGTAACCGATAACTGCTGATCTGCATCGTTGCCGCGGCCTTAACCTCCCTGCACACCGATATTTTCATTTCGCCATATTTTTGAGCGATTTATTTACCAACATGCCTGCATGATGTGCAGTATGCGTATGTTTCTTTGTCTATTACTGATGATTGGTCAGCCCGGCGTGGCGGCAGCCGCATCGACCGATGATCTGTTGCGCACCTTTGCCAGTTGTGCGGGCCGGTTGACAGCGCAGCTTGAACATCAGTGGTTATTGCAAAGCGATGATGCCCAAGACACCGAACATCAACGCGCAGAGGTGGTCGCGTTGCTGAGTGCGATTATGCCGGATGACCGTGGGCGTCAGGTCCTTAGCTGGCGCACAGATGCCCGCGCCGCCCAACGCGCCCTGTTGCAGCGCGCGCAATTTGGTACCGACCCCGATGATGCGGCATGGGCCGCACGTACGGCGGGGCGGTATGTGGCCGATTGCACCGGATTCCTGCTTAGTTAGCGCCAGAATATCCCGATTAGCCCCGGACTTGTCATAATCCGGTCCGTTTTGTGGGCATGATATGCGCCAACGCAACAATGACCGGAGCCTATCCATGAAAATGAAGATTGGGACAGAACTGCCTGATGACTATGTCGTCAGCCACGAAGACCTGGCGGAATCCGTGGCAACATTGATGGCCCAAGCCCTGTTGCCGCTTTTCGCCGAAAACATGAGCGAGGATCTTGCGCAGGCCAATGTCGAAGGGATCGTGACGGAGCTTGCCTATCTGTTTGATGAAGGCGAGATCACGATTGGCGGCAAAACCTACCGCCCGCGCATCGCATTTGTGGACGAAACCGGTGCTATCTTGCACGGTGCTGCTGAACTCAATACGCTGCACGAATTGGTCGCGGAGCCTTTCGATATCGCACCTGAGGCGAAGATCACCTTCGAAGTGCCGGAGTTTGACGAGGCTTAAGACGCGCCGCATAACGGCAAGGGGGCCACAATGACGATCAATAACCATGGCATTCTGGCCGCGGGCCTGATGGCTCTGGCTGCCCCGGTGTATGCGCAAGACATCCAAGACGTCGGTGCGATCAGCCGTGTGATTGACATGCTTTGTGTTGATTTGACGGACCATATCGGCTGTGAGCGGGTCATTCTGGCGAAGACTGAGGGCGAACAAAATCTTGTCGATCTGTTTGTCCTGCCTAATTTTCAGAACCGTGACACGACACCCATTGTGATCGTCGGCAAGGCATTCTGGAGCGCAGGTTCCTTTGGCGATGGACCCAGCCCACAGCGGGCCGAAAACGGGTCTCTGCAAATCGTGACCGAACAGATCGGCAGCGGACGCAACCCATGGACCCACACGCATACGATCGTGGCTATGGAAGGTGAATTGATGGTCGGAGGCGAGACGTTTACGACCTATGATCGGATCGATAACAGTACCTTTGCCTGCGACGTCAATCTGCTGACTGGACGCTATGAAATTACCGGTTCACCGCCACAGGTGGATGCAGAAACCGGCGCGCTGACCAGCAATGATGTCGTGTTTGAAAACAACGGGCGTGGCCAGCCTGCCGCCTATCCGCTGGCGGACTTGAGCTATGACAGGGGCTTGCCGGAAATCTGCGATAAGATGCGGCAGGGTTGGCCATCAGACTAAGCCAATCAGCGGCGGATCGGTCTGGTCATTGGGGCATGGGCGCTCTAGTTTAGAGGGTGAAACCTGACGTCTGGACGCCGCGCATGAACAAGCCATCCGATAACCCTGCTGATCCGTTCAAGAAAGCCTTGGCTGAAGCGACAAAGGTCATGGCGGATGATCCGGAGCTTGCCGTCACTTATTCGGTCGATCCCGCTGGCCAGACCAGCGAAACGATCCGCCTGCCGCAGATATCGCGCCGTATGACCCGCGATGAAGTATTGCTTGCGCGCGGCACGGCAGATGCCTTTGCCCTGCGGCATAAATTCCACGACCCCAAGGTTGCCGCGCGCTACATGCCGCAGGGCCAAATGGCGCAGGATTTGTACGAGGCGATGGAAACCGCCCGGATTGAGGCGGTGGGTGCCCGTTATATGCCCGGCACCGCGGGCAATATCGACGCCAAGATCGGGTCAGAGGCGCAGCGCAAAGGCTATGACCAGATCACGCAAGCCGCTGATGCGCCCTTGTCGGTTGCTGCCGGTTATTTGATCCGCAATCTGGCCACGGGCCGTGATCTGCCTAAGGGTGCGGATAACGTGATGGAGTTGTGGCGCGGCTTTATCGAGGATCATTGCGGCGGCACGCTTGAAAACCTTGAAGACACATTGAGCGACCAACAGGCTTTCGCCAAATTTGCGCGCCAGCTGATTTCCGACATGGGGTATGCCGATCAGTTGGGCGATGACCCCGATAATCTGGATGATGATCAGGAAGACGAGGCCGAGGAAGGCAGCGACGACAATCAGGACGAGCCTGACAGCACCGGCGAGGACGAAAGCGAAGGCGAAGATGCCGAAGCCTCGCCAGAGCAGACGCAGGAAGAACAGCAGGATGCATCCCAAGCCCAGGTCAGTATGGACGATCAGGCCGATGCCGAGATGGGCGAAGAAACCGAAATGCCCGATGGCGAGGCCCCCTTGGAGCCGCCTGCCCCGCAGCCCGTGTCTGACGCTGATCCAGATTATAGAGTTTATGAGACGGATTTCGACGAAGAAATCGCGGCAGAAGATTTGGCAGAACCGGTCGAATTGGAGCGTTTGCGTGCTTATCTGGATCAGCAGTTGGAACCGCTTAAAGGCGCTGTGTCACGATTGGCCAACAAGCTCCAGCGTCGTTTGCAGGCACAACAGAACAGATCGTGGGAGTTTGACCGCGAGGAAGGCATTTTGGATGCCGGGCGTCTGGCCCGCATTGTGGCGTCACCCACAACACCACTGTCGTTCAAGGTCGAAAAGGATACGGATTTCCGCGATACTGTCGTGACGCTGTTGCTGGATAACTCTGGTTCGATGCGCGGTCGCCCGATTTCGATTGCCGCCATCTGCGCCGATGTCATGGCCCGCACGTTGGAACGCTGCGATGTAAAGGTCGAAATTCTGGGCTTTACGACCAAGGCATGGAAAGGCGGCCAAGCCCGCGAGAAATGGCTGGCTGAAGGGCGCGCGGCAGCTCCGGGCCGTTTGAACGATCTGCGCCATATCATCTATAAATCCGCTGATGCCCCGTGGCGGCGGACCCGACCCAATCTGGGCCTGATGATGAAGGAAGGGTTGCTGAAGGAAAACATTGATGGCGAGGCGCTGGAATGGGCGCATCGCCGGATGGTCGCGCGCCAAGAGCAGCGTAAGGTCCTGATGGTCATTTCCGATGGGGCACCTGTCGACGATTCCACTTTGTCGGTGAACCCGGCCAATTATCTGGAAAAACACCTGCGCGATGTGATTGCGATGGTCGAAAAACGCAAGGCGGTTGAGTTGGTTGCGATCGGGATCGGCCATGATGTGACCCGTTATTATGAGCGCGCAGTGACGATCACAGACGTCGAACAACTGGCCGGTGCGATGACCGAACAATTGGCCAGCCTATTTGATACGGACCCGCGTAAACGCGCCCGTGTGTTGGGAATGCGGAAGGCAGGGTAGCCTCTGGCGGACGTTTGATTGGACAAAGAAAGAAGTCGGGGATCACCTATGTTTCAGACGTTTGAAGCGCAATCATCGCCGGAGCAAGGCCCACCGCGCTTGGCTGCTTTGCGGGTATTGATGGCGCAGAAAGGCGTGGATGGCTTTTTGGTCCCACGCGCAGATGCCCATCAGGGCGAGTACGTCGCTGATCGCGATGCGCGGCTGGAATGGCTGACCGGGTTTTCAGGCTCTGCCGGGTTTTGCGCGGTGTTGCAGGATGTCGCAGGCATTTTTGTCGATGGCCGCTACAGCGTACAAGTGCGTACGCAGGTCGCTGATATATTTACACCCGTTGATTGGCCTGACGTAAAACTGACCGAATGGTTGCCAGAGAAAATGCCGAATGGCGGCGTGCTGGCCTATGATCCTTGGCTGCATACGGTCAGTGAAATCAAGGACCTGCGTCGCAAACTTGATAACATCACGCTGCAACCCATCAACAATCTGATTGATGCGATCTGGGATGATCAACCCGCACCACCAACCGCACCATTCACCGCGCATCCGATAGAACAAGCTGGCGAAAGTCATGATGACAAGCGGTCCCGGATTGCTGCTGATCTGAAGGCAAAATGCGCGATCATCACCCTGCCCGACAGTATTGCGTGGCTGCTTAACATTCGTGGAACAGACATAGAGCGCAATCCAGTGCCGCACGGGTTTGCGGTACTGCATCGCACCGGGGCGGTTGAACTTTTTGCGGCGGAGGGAAAAGTAACTAAAATCGTCGATCATTTGGGCGGAGACGTAAGGGTACAGAATGTTGCCGCCTTTCTTGACGATATCACTGCGTTGGATGGACCGGTTCAGATCGACCCCAAATCCTCCCCGGATATTGTCGGCCGGGCCTTGCGGGACGCGGGCGTTGAGGTCATCGAGGCACGCGATCCCTGCATCCTGCCCAAAGCGCGTAAAAATGCAGTTGAGATTGCCGGGGCCAAGGCCGCCCATATCCGTGACGGTGTGGCAATGGTGCGTTTTCTTGCGTGGTTGGACGCCGAAGCCCCAAAAGGGCAACTGACAGAGATTGATGTGGTCAAGGCGTTGGAAGGGTTTCGTATGCAGACCAACGCCCTGCGCGACATCAGCTTTGAAACGATCAGCGGGGCCGGACCGAACGGGGCCATTGTGCATTACCGGGTCAGCGAAAAAACGAACCGGGCCGTCAACACTGGTGAATTGCTGCTGGTTGATAGCGGTGGACAATATGTCGATGGCACCACAGACATTACCCGGACCATAGTCATTGGTGCACCAACACAGGAGCATCGTACCTGCTATACCCGCGTATTGCAGGGCATGATCGCAATCAGCCGCATCCGCTTTCCCAAGGGGGTTGGCGGGCAACATCTGGATGCGCTGGCCCGCGCACCCCTTTGGCTGGCCGGACAGGACTATGATCACGGGACGGGGCACGGCGTTGGCAGCTATCTCAGCGTGCATGAAGGGCCGCAAGGTATTTCACGCCGCTCGGATGTGGCTCTTGAACCCGGCATGATCCTGTCGAATGAACCCGGTTACTATAAAGAAGATGCTTTTGGCATTCGGATTGAGAACCTGATTGTCGTCGTGGAGGCAGAGCCGCTGCCAGAGGGCGATGCGCGGGATATGCATTGCTTTGAAACGCTGACCTATGTCCCGCTTGATCGTCGATTGATTGACCTGACATTGCTTTCGCCCGCAGAACGGGACTGGATTGATCGCTATCATGCCGATACGCTGCACCTTCTGGGGGATCGTCTGGATGATGAGCCGCGGGATTGGTTGGCAAAGGCCTGCGCGCCGCTTTGACATCAATCTGTTAAGCGGCACAGCTAATCCATGATAACGGACCCGCTATTGAGGGAGAAATGAAGAATGGCTGACCATATCAAAATCAGGCCTGCCGCCGGAAACTGGACCGTACGCGCCGGTGGTGCTGTGCTGGGCGAAAGCAAAGGCGCGCTGGAGTTGGTCGAAGGTGAGTACCCACCAGTGGTTTATTTTCCGCGTTCCGACATCGCGATGGCGTTTCTGGAATCTTCGGACACCACATCGTTCTGTCCCTATAAGGGTACTGCCACCTATTATTCGATCATCGCCAAGAGCGGCGAAATAAAGGATGCCGTCTGGTCATATGAAGACCCCAAGGAAAGTGTGGCCGAGATCAAGGACCATTTGGCGTTCTACACAAGCAAGGTGGCCGTCGAAGAGGTGTAACCCGCCTCAGGAATGTTCTTCAGCGGCTGTTTCGGCCAGTGCTTTGTTCATCGCTTTGAGTGCATCCACTTGAAACAGCGCGCCCCATAATTCCGGTGGTGCGTCTTCCCCGCCCAAGCTGACGACGGGCACGAAGACGTGGCTTGATTGCTCAAAGATCGGCATGGCCTGTTCCAACGTCGCATTGCCATCAATATAGACACCGTCACGAATAAGGTCCCAACATGCGGCATCAGGGGCCGCATCCGGCGACCCGGTTGCCCGCATAATGCTGGAGACCTTGAAGGTCGCCAGTAGATAGGCTTGCGGACCAGCGGCCAGATGAACGTTGCGCCGTTCGAGCTGTGTCAGAAAGAACGACCGGTCGACCAGGCGCGATGCCAAAGCAGTGGATAGCGAGACGGAGACCATCACCGCCAGACCGGTTTGCCAGTCGCCTGTCAGCTCAAACACGATAAGTGTCGTGGATATCGGTGCGCCCAGAACTGCCGCAGCCACCGCGCCCATGCCGGCCAGCGCATAAAGCGTGCCTTCCCCGGATACGTTTGGAAAAATAGCCGTCGCAATAATGCCAAAGGCAAGACCGGTCAGTGCACCAATCATCAATGAAGGCGAGAATACCCCGCCACCCATCCGCCCACCCATGGTGATGGCCACAGCGGTAATCTTGAGCACCACAAAGATGATGGCTTCATAGAGGATCAGTTCACCCGTCAAAGCCGCCGATGTGGTTTCGTAGCCAACCCCGATGATATGCGGCCACCAGATCGCCAATAGACCAAGCAAAGCACCGGCCGCTGCAGGGCGCAAAAACCGGGGTAAACCCGTGACGTCCTGCAAGTAAGACGCGGCGTCTTCTGTCCAGAAGATGGCTTTCATCAAAACAACGGAAACCAGCCCGCAGACAAGGCCAAGGATCAAAAAGGCGGGCAATTCGACATAGAAAGCCAACGCATTTTGGACGGGCAGCACGAATTCCGTCACATCGCCGAACGCCAGCCGGTTAATGACCGTACCCGCAGCCGATGCAATCACGATGGGCGCAAATGCGTGGACCGCGAAATGGCGCAACACGACTTCGAGGGCGAAGAGAGCGCCGGCGATGGGCGCATTGAAACTGGCCGATACTGCCGCCGCCACCGCACACCCCAACAGATCGCGGCCCGTAATCCCGTTGGCCCTGATCCAGCGACATACGCCAGTGGATAGCACAGCGGCCAGATGGACCACGGGCCCTTCTCGCCCGCTTGATCCACCAGTCGAAAGCGTGATCAATGACGCTGCCGCAGAGGCAAGCCCCCGCCGGACTTCAACCCGGCCTTCGTTCAGGGCGGCCCCTTCGATGACATCCGCGACCGAACGCACACGCCCATCATCCGTGAACCGGTCAAGAATGATACCCACGAGCAGACCGCCGCAAATGGGGATCAGAAGGATCTGATACCACGCAAGGTCAGCTGCAAATGAATGCAAATTCGTAATGTCGTCTGTGCCGTAAACAGTCGATTGGATCGTTTCGATGCCCAAGCGAAACAACAAAGCTGCCACGCCGGCCCCGATCCCGATCGCGAGAGCAATGAACCAGAATTGGACCTGACTTGGTCCTCTGGTCTTCATGACGTGAGCCGCACTGCGGCAAGCGGTGCCGATATTCGTCGCACCTTGCTTGATCAACACTTTGAATGGCTTGGCCATAAAGGTTTGTCTTCCCGCTCCGAACGTCTGCGAACGACGATTGACCACCCTCAACCTAAACAGACCGCGCCTGTATCGTTCTATGAGATCAATCAGATCGGTCCAAGAGTGTTATTGCGGTGCGATGGTGGATTGTGGGGGTCGGCCCAACAAAATGCGCAGAAAACGCTCTGCACACTCAATTCTTGTGCACCAATTGGGGATCGACTCACTTCGCAAAACCGTGAGCGGTTTTTCGCCGTAAGGGCTGCCCAAATAAATCCTGTTACAAAGTGTCACATACCCATCAATTATTCCCCGCAACGTTGCCCAAGCGGCACAACCCGAAAGCGACAGGAGGCCAAATTCCGGCGGGGCGAAATGACCGCAACTCTACACTTAGATCATCTATTCTGGAATTCGATTGAATAAATTAAATATAATATTTTCATACGCTTATAGCCGCGTTTGGGTTGATAATCGCGCTGCAAAACCGCGGCTCAGGAGTGCTAAATCATGGCGGGAAGTGCGCAACTTTGGATAGTTATGTCAGTAATAGTGACATACTTTGGGATAGGTTGATTTGCATTATGAAACTCTGATACATCAATTTCACGAGGTTTGTTTGACCTCGCGTTGTTAACGAGTGACTGGGTTCGGTTTCGCATATCGGCGAAAACTTGCCCAAATCTACAAGAAGGAAACGTTTGCGGGTCCTTCTCAGACGACATTGAATAGTGCGTGCCGGAGGTGAGTGGCCGAAACGTACACTTGTAGCGAGTGGGTTGGGTAACCTTGTTAGTTCCGGGGGCGACACAAACGTAGGGCTTCTTAGCCGACGCAAGTGTCGCCCCCAATTTTTTTAGGTTTGAATAAGTGCTTTGGCTGCCGCGCGGGCCGCGTCTGTTACGCTGTCACCGGACAGCATCCGCGCGATTTCGTCGACGCGTGCCGTTGAATCCAAAGGCACGACAGTCGATGTGGTTACATCCCGGTCTTGTTGTTTTTCGACACGCCAATGATGACTGCCCAATGCCGCAACTTGGGGGGAATGTGTGACCACCAGCACCTGACCGCCTGCTGCCAATTCTGCCAATCGACGCCCTACAGCATCGGCTGTGGCACCGCCGACGCCCCTGTCGATTTCATCGAAAATCATTGTCAGACCATCGCTGGCTTGGGTCAAACAGACCTTCAACGCGAGCAGGAAACGGCTCAACTCACCGCCCGACGCGATCTTGTTGATCGGCCCCGATGGCGCGCCCGGATTGGTGGCCACAGTGAATGCAACCGCATCGCACCCCTCTGGTCCAGGATCAGCCGCGGCAATGTCGGTGGCGAAAACGGCCCGTTCCATTTTTAACGGCGCCAGCTCAGCGGCCATCGCCTTGTCCAATGTCTTGGCCGCCTTTGTACGTTGTACCGTCAGGCGTTCAGCGGCGGCATCATAGATGGCCTGGGCAGTCTGTAGGTTGCCCGTCAGCGCCCGCAAATCATCACCACTGCCATCCAGCACCGCCAGCCGTGCGCGCAACCCATCGGCAAAATTGCGTAGCTCGTCGGGCAGAACCCCATGTTTGCGAGCCAGTCCACGGATTGCAAACAGTCGTTCCTCGACCTCTTCCAATTCGGAGGTGTTGAACGACAATGCGTCCAAACATCCCGCAACACCGCTTTGCGCCTCATCCAGTGCGAGCAAAACCTGCTCGATCGCCGCCAACGGTTGGTCCAACTGCCCTTCTGCCTGATCCGCCACGCCAATCAGCCAGCGCGACGCGTCGCTAACCAGCCCTTCGGCCCCTTGTAGGCCAAGGGCCTGATGCGCCTTACTGATATCGGCGCGGATCTTTTCTGCGGCCTGCATCAGGCGGCGTTGGGTATCAAGCGTCGCCTCTTCCCCCGCTTCAGGGTTCAGTGCGTCCAATTCACCCACAGCGTGGCGCAGATATTCTTCTTCAGCGCGCGCCTCAGCGATCTGCGCCTCGGCTGCGGCCAGCGCTTTGCGCGCCTGTCCCAGCGTCCGCCACGCATCCCGTGTCTTGGCCAGCGCATCATCCAATCCGGCATAGCTGTCCAGCATCTGCCGGTGCCCGCGCGGGTTCAGCAAACCCCGGTCATCATGCTGGCCGTGCAACTCCACTAACGTGTCCGACAAAGTGCGCAGCACCTCGCCACTAACCCGTCGATCATTTATCCAGGCGGTTTTGCGGCCATCGCGGGTGTTGATACGACGCAAGATCAATTCGTCCTCGATGGCAATGCCGGCGTCGCTAAGGATGGCATACGCCGGATGGCCATCGGGCAGATCGAACCATGCTGTGACTTCACCCTGCTGCGCACCCTGGCGCACCAGTTCGGCGCGGCCGCGCCACCCAAGCACAAAGCCCAAGGCGTCCAGCAGAATTGATTTCCCCGCACCCGTTTCGCCTGTAAGCACGTTCAGACCAGGCTGGAACGCAAGCTCCAACTGGTCGATGATCAACATGTCCCTGATATCTAGGCCACGCAGCATGGCACCTCACTTAGAACCGGGAACGCGCCCTTGGACTTACAGCCATTCACCACGCACCACCTGCCGGTAGATCGATGAAAGCCAATTGTCACCCGCCGCATCTGCGGAAAGACCGCGACCGGTAAGAAGCGCATAGCTGGATTCGTACCATTCGCTTGACTGATAATTGTACCCGAGGATCGCGCCAGCGCTTTGTGCTTCTTCAACCAGACCCAACGATAGATAGCTTTCAACCAAGCGATGCAGCGCCTCCGCAGTATGGGTTGTCGTCTGGAAATCTTCAACTACGGTACGGAACCTGTTGACCGCCGCCGCATAATGACCACGCTTGAGATAGTAGCGCCCGATCTCCATTTCTTTGGCCGCCAAATGGTCGAATGCCAGATCGAACTTCAAAACAGATGTGCGGGCGTATTCGCTGTCCGGATACTGTTCAATAACACGGCGCAGTGATTGCAGCGCCTGGAATGTCAGGCCTTGATCGCGGCCCACCTCATCAATCTGGTCATAATAGGACAACGCGAGCAAGTAGGCGGCATAGGCTGCATCATCCTCTGCTGGATAAAAGTCCAGATATCGCTGTGCAGACGCGCGGCTGTTGGGGTAGTCGCCTGCACGATGATAGGCGAAGGCCTGCATGATAAGGGCCCGCTCGGCAAATTCCGAATAAGGATAAAGCCGCTCAATCTCTCCAAACGAAAAAGCGGCTTCTTCGGGATCACCCTGAGAGATTTGTCGTTCGCCGCGTTCGAAGATCTGCTGTGCTGTCAATTCGTCCAATGGCGCACCACTCCGGTCGCCACCACAAGCCGCAAGCAGGCATAACGCCAACACCGCGCCAAAGCGCGCAACGACGCGGCGTAGGTAATGACTGCTGCCTGACATTATAGCTGTTCCTAAACCTGACTGCTCGCGAAAGAGGTTGTGTCCCTCATGTTTGCATCGGTCTAGCATAGAAAAATCTGGGGCAAAATGCCTTTTGATCGTCGCGTGATCAACTGTGTGCGGGTTGTGGTCAGGCGACCGCGTGTAAATCGGCCATGCTGACGCCAACACCAGGCAAACGTGCCGCAATTTTTGCGTCACAATTAACCCAACGCCATGCGTTAGGTTTGTCAAACAACTCACGTAGCAGGCGGTTGGTCATTGCATGACCCGACCGTGTGCCGGTGTAACGTGCCAGAATTGGCGCACCTGCAGTATATAGATCGCCCAAAGCGTCCAGCATTTTATGGCGCACTGCCTCATCGGCGTGACGCAAACCACCGGGGGTCAAAACCTTGTCACCATCGACTACAACGGCATTTTCCATCGTGCCACCCAGTGCCAAGCCATTCGCGCGCATGGCATCCACATCTGCCGACCGGCAGAACGTACGGCTATCGCACAGTTCGCGAACAAATGTACCATTGGCCATGTTCAACGTTTTGTGCTGCCTGCCGATGGCTTCGTCGATAAAATCAATCGCAAAATCGATCTGCAAGGTGGTCGATGGCGACAGCTTGGCAAACGCGGCCCCTTCTGAAACCTCGATCTCTTCAAGCACCTCAATCGCGCGCAATGGTGCCGACAGCCGTGTCAGCCCAGCCTCCACAATGCCGCGCACGAAGGTGGCGGCGCTGCCATCAAGAATGGGCACCTCTGGTCCATCGATATCGACGCACACGTTATGTACACCACAACCGGCCAGCGCTGCCATCAGATGTTCGATTGTGGAAACAGTGACGCCATCGGTGTTGGTCAAGCGAGTGTTCAATGGGGACACAATCACGTTGTCCCATTTCGCAGCCAGCACCGGACAATCTGACAGATCAACACGGCGGAACACTATACCACTATTGGCAACAGATGGGTTCAGCACAACACGCACAGGTGCACCGGAATGCAATCCGGTGCCTTCGCAAATGACCTGAGATTTCAGCGTTGTCTGCACGAGTATTGTAGCCTTCGCATGTTTTTAGCGTTGGTTTTGAAGTAGAGTGCAGAGGCCGTTGCCTCAACTCACTCTTTACGACGGTATGAAACATGGCCGGGCAATATTATGGCAAGAATAAGATCGATTTTCTAAGTCGCTGTTTCAAAATGAAAAAAGCCGCCCGTAGGCGACTTTCTTCGTCATTTTTCCCTAACGTCGAATTTTTCGATTTTTTAGGTTTAGTTTGCCTGACGGCGTAAGAAAGCAGGAATTTCGATTCGATCCTGATCTTCGCTAGCGTCCTTTTCCTGATGCAGAGCGGTCACTTGCGGTTGCTGACGCGCTGGTTGCGTACTTGCTTCGGCCTGCGCACCCGTCATCCGGTTAATCAAAGAGTTGATCCCAAATCGGGGCTTTTCAGCTTCTGCCGGAGCAGGCTGCGTTGCCTGTGTCGGTGCCGGACGCTGTTGCGCGGGTTGTGCAGGCGCACGGTTTACGGCCGCCTGGAGTCGCGCCATGGCTTCTGGCGATGGCGTACCAGGAGTAGCAGCGCGCGGTGCAACAAAGGTTTCTGCTTCGGTCAGCGCCGCCGCAGGACGGGGTGTATAGGCCGGAGGTGGCAGATCATCTGCTACAACCGGTGTCGGCTCAGGCTGCGGCTGAAACGCTGCGGGCTGTTGTGGCTCCGGTTGCGCGGCGGGAATCTCCAGCTCTGCAAATGTTGGCTGCTCCTGCACTGGGACCGCTGGTGTTGGCGTCTCCACCGCGACGGGCTGCGCCAATGGTGCGGCCATTGACCGACGCGGAAGCGGCGTGTCGGCGTTGCTGGCTGCAGCATCGATGCCCGTTGCCACGACGGACACACGCATCCGGCCTTCCATGCCAGTATCCAGCGTAGAACCGACAATAATGTTCGCCTCGCCATCCACTTTTTCGCGGATCTTGTTGGCCGCCTCGTCCAATTCGAACAGGGTCAGGTCGTAACCACCTGTAATATTGATCAGAACGCCCTTCGCGCCTTCCAACGAAATCTCGTCCAGCAGCGGATTGGCGATGGCCTTCTCCGCAGCCTGAATCGCGCGATTTTCGCCATCGGCCTCGCCCGTGCCCATCATCGCCTTGCCCATTTCGTCCATCACGGCGCGAACATCGGCAAAGTCGAGGTTGATCAGGCCCGGACGGACCATCAGATCAGTGACGCCTTTGACGCCTTGATAAAGAACGTCATCAGCAAGCGCGAAGGCTTCGGTAAATGTCGTGTTCTCGTTGGCAAGGCGGAACAGGTTTTGGTTGGGGATGATGATCAGCGTATCGACAACCTTTTGCAGGGCCTCGACCCCGTCTTCGGCCTGTTTCATGCGCTTGGCGCCTTCGAACTGGAAAGGCTTGGTCACAACGCCGACGGTCAGCACGCCCAATTCACGCGCCGCCTGTGCAATGATCGGCGCCGCACCTGTCCCGGTGCCACCGCCCATACCGGCAGTGATGAAACACATATGCGCCCCGGCCAGGTGATCAACGATCTGTTCAATGCTTTCTTCGGCAGCAGCGGCACCAACGGTTGCCCGCGCACCTGCACCCAAACCTTCGGTCACTTTCAGACCCATCTGGATTTTCGCCGAAGCACGCGATTGTTGCAGTGCCTGCGCGTCAGTGTTGGCCACCACGAACTCGGTCCCATCAAGCTCTTGCTCGATCATATTGTTGACCGCGTTGCCGCCTGCACCGCCAACGCCAAACACGGTGATCCGTGGCTTCAACTCTTCATGCCCCGGAAGGGAAAGATTCAATGTCATAACTCGATCCGCCTGTTTTTATGTGCCCGTGCCCACGAGCGCCTGCTGTTTATTACGTCAATCTTAACCCGATGATGCCGAAAGGTCACGACAAAAACACGAAATTGCCACCAAATATGGCAGGAATTTCAGTTCCATCCGCTCTATTTCGGCAAACTGGCAAGATGTTGCGCATCACCAGTTGTCTTTAAACCATTTCACAGCCCGTTTGAGCGAACGTGCGGGGTATCGGTCTGCTGGAATCTCAAAATCCCACCATTCATCCTGTGGATTCGCGGCAAATAACGTGAGGCCAACGGCACTGGAGAACGCCGGGCCAATCGCCGCCTGCGGCAGGCCCTGCACCCGCAACGGGCGGCCCAAACGCACCTGCTGACCCAAAATCTTGCTGGCCAAACCGTCCAGACCGGGGATTTGCGACCCGCCGCCAGTCAACACGATCTGTTGGCTGGGAAGGTGTTCAAACCCTGCCGCATCCAACCGCGCGCGCACCTCTTCGAGTATCTCTTCGACCCGCGGCCGCATGATCCCGATCAGCTCTGCCCGACTGACTGTCCGGCGATCATGTTCCCAGTCTCCGGTATCGCCGCCGATCTCGATCATCTCGCGGTCGTCCATGCCGGTGGCGACCACGCCACCATAGAAGGTCTTGATACGCTCCGCGGTCGCGGCCGGGATTTGCAGCCCCATGGAGATGTCACTGGTCACGTGATCCCCGCCCATGCGCACCGCATCGGCGTAAATCATGTGCTTTTTCATGAAGATCGACACGCCGGTGGACCCGCCACCGAGATCGATGCAGGCCGCGCCCAGTTCCTGTTCGTCCTCGACCAGCGAGGACATGGCAGACACATAAGCCGAAGATGCCAGCCCGGCGAGTTCCAGATCACAGCGCTTGATGCAGTAAAACAGGTTCTGGATCGCGGTCGCATCCACGGTAAGCATGTGCATGTCCGTGGTCAGCCGGTTGCCGATCTGGCCACGAGGGTCTGCCAGACCGCTGCGATGGTCCAGCGCGAAATTCACCGGCTGGGCATGCAGCACCTCGCGGTCGTGCCCGTAATCGGGCACATCGCAGGACGCCATGACCTGGCTGATATCCTGTTCGGTGACCATTCCGCCATGCACATCAAGCGCGCCATCCAATCCATACGACCGCGGACGTGCGCCCGAAAGACACGCGATCACATGATCAACACGCACATTGGCCATCTTCTGGGCCGCCTGTACCGCGGTCCGAATGGCGCGTTCGGTTTCCTGCATGGCGTCAACTTCGCCAAAACGCACCCCGCGCGAACGTGTCGTTGCCGCGCCGATCACCCGAAATTGCGACTGCCCGGCCATAGAACCAACGCCATCGACACTGCGAAACCGCTCTGGCCCATCAAAGCGCAGCACAAGGCAGGCGATCTTGGATGTGCCCACGTCCAGAATGGCCACCACACCGCGTTGCATGGCCGCCTTGCGCATTTGCCGCATGGCCCGTTGGCTGTCGTAAAGATCGCCCATCAGTTGTTCGCCCCATTGTTTATTGTTATTTCATTGCCGCGACGCATCGCCAGCGATGCCTCTTCGCTCATGCGCAGGGTGGGGCGTTGTGCGTTGCGCATATCCACAACCGCCACGTCCCGTTCGAGCATGTCCTGTGCTTCGTTCAACGCGATAATCCGGTCGAGTGCAGCAACGGCCTCCTCGTCCGGCAACAGGATGCGTTGATCGCGATCCAGCACAATGTCCCAGCGCCGTTCGCCCATGCGCACAAGGCCCCGCACTCGTTCGCGCAACGGCCCGGCACCTGCATAAAGGGCAAGTGCTTCCGCGATTTTCTGTTCGGCCCCGTCGCCTGCAATCAGCGGCAAGTCCAACCGATCAGCGCGCGACCCGATAACGCCTGACTGCACACCATCGGCATCGATCAAACGTAAGGTGCCTGCATCCCGCCACAGGGCCACGGGAACGCGCGGCGCTATTGCGACCTCTAACGCGCCGCCCTGCCCCACGCGGACACTGGCCGAGCCAACAGCATCCAAAGCTTCGACCGTGCGGCGCATGCCCTCCAGATCCAGATCAAAGGACGATACGGGGAAATCCACCGGCAAAAGCGCAGATACTTGCGTTTCAAGCGCAGCCTCTGCTCCCGTAATCTCCATGCTCTGCACCATGAATTGCGGGCGCGTTTGAAAGCTTTGCTTGGCGTCGGCAATCCGCGCGCTCAACATCTCGCGGTTTTCTTCATGAGAAAACCAACTGGTCAGGATAATCGCGACCAGAAGGATCGGCACGCCGACCCGGACAAAGACCCGGAACCCTGGCGTCAGCATCAGGCGCTGATAGCGATAGCCCAGCTTTGACGGGGCCGGATCGCGACGGGCGGGTGCGGGACGGCGGGGGGCGGTCAGCGATCGCATGATGCGTCCTCCACCATCCAGCGGCACAGCTGCGGAAAACTGACGCCCACATGCGCCGCTTGTTCGGGGGTGAGTGATGTGGGCGTCATACCGGGCTGGGTATTGGTTTCGAGCAGGATCAGGCCATCAAGCCCGCGGGTTTCATCCCAACGGAAATCGGTGCGGGTCACACCGCGGCACCCCAAGGCGTTGTGCGCGCGCAGGGCGTAGTCCATGCAGGCATCAAAAATGTCAGTTGGGATATCGGCAGGCAACACGTGCCGCGATCCGCCCGGCGCATATTTGGCGTGATAATCATACCAGCCTTCAGTGATGATATCGGTCACTGTCAACGCACGATCACCCACCACGGTTGTCGTCAACTCGCGGCCCGGCGCGAATGCCTCGACCATGACCTGATCGGGCATATCATCGGCCAGTTGGGGCGGGCCGTTGGCAGCTGCATGCACGATATAGATCCCGACGCTGGACCCTTCGTTGTTGGGTTTGACCACATAAGGCGGCGGCATGACGTGGGCTTTGCGGACATCGGCGGCAGGGGCCAGAATGCTGTCCACAACGGGCAGACCCGCCTTTCGGTACACGTCCTTCGTGCGTTGTTTATCAAGGGTCAGGGCAGAAGCCAGAATGCCGGAATGCGTATAAGGGATTTGCAGCCATTCCAGAATGCCCTGCACTGCGCCATCTTCGCCCCAGCGACCGTGAAGTGCGTTGAAAACCACATCCGGGGCAATGTCGATCAGACGCGCGGCAACATCGCGGCCCGCATCGACCTCGATCACTTCACACTCTGCTACCCGCAAAGCCGCCGCACATTCACGGCCCGAGCTGAGCGATACCTCGCGTTCAGCCGATGGGCCGCCCATCAGAACAACAACTTTCGGGTTTGTCCTGCTCGACATACCCTACCGCCTCAGTGCGGGTCTTTGGCGACCCGTCAATTATTGTGATCCTTGCCTCAGGATCGTGGTCTTTTGACCGATTATTCTGCGATGCCTTCACCTAGTCGGTTGCCGACCCGCATGATTTCCCATTGTAGCTCAATCCCTTGGGATGCGTAAACCTTTTTCCGCACCTGCTCGCCCAAATCCTCAAGATCGGCGGCTGTGGCCCCGCCCGCATTGGTCAGAAAGTTGGAATGTTTGACGTTCATGACCGCCCCGCCCAGTTTGGCCCCGCGCATCCCGGCCTGATCAATCACCTTCCACGCCTTGAGATCATGGACATCATCAGACCGGCCCGTAGACGAAAAACCGGCCGGATTGCGGAAGGTTGAACCGGCGGTGCGGTCCTTGGTCGGTTGAGTTTCGTCGCGCTTGGCCAGCTGATCGGTCATGCGTTGCATCAGCGTATCCGGGTTGCCCACTGGTGGCGCAAATGTTGCCTGCACGATGACGGCCCCATCGGGTAGCACGCTTTGGCGATAGGCCAATTGCAGCGCATCAGCGGCCATTTGGGTCATCGTCCCATCCCGCAAAACCAGCGTCACCGATGTCAAGACATCGGCCACGTAATCGCCATAACAGCCTGCATTCATACGGACCGCCCCCCCGATCGTGCCGGGAATGGTGCGCAGAAACGTCAAGTCGTGCCCAGCCTCTGCCGCCTTGCGGGCGACATGGGCATCAAGGGCGGCGGCACCGGCCACGACCCTGTCATCGTCGATGCTTATCTGATTAAACCCGCGCCCCAGCCGGATCACAACACCGCTGATCCCGCCATCGCGCACTATCAGATTGCTGCCTACGCCCATCGGGAACACCGGCACGGAGGGATCAAGTGCCGCTAGAAACGCCGACAAATCATCCATGTCAGCAGGCTGAAACAGCACATCGGCAGGTCCACCGACCCGCATCCAGGTCAAATCAGCCAAGTTCCGGTGCGTGGTTAGTGTGCCGCGCACCGATGGAAGATCAAGCATGTATTTCCTTTCCGCTCCGCAACCAACCGACCAACCCACCAAGGCCAAGACCGGCACCTGCTGGCGCACCAAGCAAGATCAAGCCAATAAAGTAGCCAAGCCCATCCCAACCTGATGCTTGCTCCATCCCAATAAACATCGCGCCTGTAAACCCTGCCCATATCAGGCCAAGCGCGCCCAATACCATGCCATGACGGGCGCGGCCCAGCAAATGTGCAATAATGACGGTTACGGTAAAGGCCACTAACGGAACACCAATTAGAACGATTATTTCACCACTCATGATTCTTCTCCAAAATTGAACACTGTTCATTTTCTGACACAAATATGAACGGCGTTCAAGTTATTTCTGATGGAGAATGAATCAGGATAGTTTTTGATCGTCCCGCCGCCTCAACAACCAGCCAAGCAGGGCACCGGCAGCACCACCCAAAAGAGCAGGGAATACAAAGAGGAGTGCAGCGGACAAAGCGAACACCGGATCAACACCAAACGGGCGCCCGCTTGCGTAGATCAAAACAACAAAAACGCCCCCAAGGACTGACATAAAAGTTAGTGCCAGACCTGAGGCACCCGCCCTCACCAGCTTGACCAAAACAGCAAAGGGCAAGAACGCACAGCCAAGCATCAATGCAATTATGGCCAGATCCCCCATCTGCTAAAGCCCCACCTGACGTCGTAACCAGCGATAAAGGTAAACCAATGGCCAACGAAACACTGAAGCCGCAACAATGATAAATATCCCGGCGTATAGCAGATGACCGGTCAAAACCATCCAGACCAACATCGGTGCGCCGATCGCCATGAGGACGTATGCCCTGCGCCAGTGATTATCATTTGATGGTATCATCGCCATGACAAAGGCGAGAACAACCCAGAAGCATATCGCGAGCAATGGATGGATCATTTGGGGATCTCCGGACGCTCCCCTCGTGCCCGACGATAAAAATATATCAGGGGATTGCGGAACATTGATGCGAAAGCGAACAGTCCCAGAACCGCAAAGAACCAGCCATGCGCATAGCCGATCCAGATGATCAGCGCAGGTGCGCCTACCAATAGTGCGACGCCGGGAACATATTGATACTTCATCGGCAGCATGGCCACGATCGTTGCCGCCAGTACCCAGATGCAGCCTATAACCAGCGGTAAGCTCACGTAGTCAAACGCTCCGGCAAGGCATTGGCCCATGCGCTGATCGTACCAGCCCCTAGACACACAACCATATCACCCGGCTTGCCTTGTTCGCGGACAAGGCGCACCAGATCATCCTCAGATTCCACTGTTCGTGCATGACGGTGCCCATGGCGGATCAGGCCCGCAACAAGCCCGTCGCGATCCGCGCCGGGGATCGGGTCCTCGCCCGCAGAGAAGACATCAGCGATACCCACGACATCAGCATCGTTGAAGCAGGCGCAGAATTCATCGAAATGATGCGACAGCCGACTGTAACGGTGCGGTTGATGCACCGCAATGACCCGCCCTTCGCTCGCCTGACGCGCCGCTTTCAGAACAGCCGCGATTTCAACCGGATGGTGACCGTAATCGTCAATGATTGTCACACCGTCAACTTCGCCCACCTTGGTAAAGCGCCGGTTCACACCGCCGAACCCTTTGAGAGCGGCCCTGATCTCGTCCTTTTTCATGCCCAGATGTCGGGCCACGGCGACGGCGGACAACGCGTTCGAAACATTGTGGTCCCCCGGCATCGGCAATTCACACCCTTCAATCAGCGCATCCTCGGCCTGCAATGCGACGTCAAAATGTGCGATACCACTCTTGTAGGTCAAGTTGATCGCCCGAACGTCGGCTTGTGCATTAAACCCATAGGTCACGACGCGGCGATCGCTGATCTTACCTACGAGCGATTGCACATCGGGATCATCCGTGCAGCAGACGGCCAACCCATAAAACGGAATGTTCGAGACGAAATCGTAAAACCCCTGATGCAGCGCTTCTTCCGTCCCCCAGTGTTCCATATGCTCAGGATCGATATTGGTCACGATGGCAATGGTCGCGGGCAAACGATTGAACGTGCCGTCACTTTCGTCAGCCTCTACCACCATCCATTCGCCCTGCCCCATGCGCGCGTTTGATCCGTAGGCATGAATGATACCGCCATTGATGACGGTCGGGTCGATCCCGCCTTCATCCAGCAAGGCCGCAACCATCGTCGTGGTGGTCGTTTTGCCATGGGTGCCAGCAACAGCCACGTTGGATTTCAGGCGCATCAGTTCGGCCAGCATTTCTGCCCGGCGGACGACAGGCATACCCTTGCGGCGCGCCTCGTCCAGTTCGGCGTTCCCGGGTTTGATGGCTGAGGAAATGACGATGACCTCGGCCCCTTCCAGGTTCTCGGCCCGCTGCCCTTCGTAAATAACAGCACCCAGCGATTTCAGCCGTTCCGTGATCTTGGTGGCCTTCAGGTCAGAGCCTTGCACGGTGTAGCCGTGGTTCAGCAAAACCTCGGCAATACCGGACATGCCAATACCGCCGATCCCCACAAAATGGATCGGACCCACATCAAGGGGAAGTTTCGTTGCCGCATTCATTACAGGGTTCCCATCCATCATGTCTTGCCAGCCTCTGCCAGATTTTCCACCATTTGCACAAGCCGGTCCGTTGCGTCGACAACACCGCAGGCCCGTGCCTTTTGCGCCATTTTCATTGTGCCTTGCTCATCAGAGAAGAGCGCGGTGATCTTTGCCGTTAGCGGGGCGACCTCGAACTCTGCTTCGGCCATCAAGACAGCCGCACCTGCCTCAACCAGTTGGCGGGCATTGGCGGTCTGTTCATCCCGAATGGCGCTTGCCAGCGGCACCCAGATCGCGGGGCGCCCGATGATGCTGACATCTGCCACGGTGGACGCGCCAGATCGGGCGATCACCAATTGCGCATCGGCCATACGGTTCGGAACGTCGTCAAAAAACGTCTCAACGTCTGCTGTAATCAGTTCGCTTGCGTAATAATCTTTCACCCGCTGCAAATCTTCCTGTCGCGCCTGATGGCTGACCCGGATGTTACGCCGGATATGTTCTGGCAGTGCTGCAATCGCTGGCGGGGCAATGTCAGACATGATGCGCGCGCCTTGACTGCCGCCCATCACAAGGATCGACATCGGATAGTCGCCGGGCGGGATATAGGGCGCACCTTCGCGTTCCAAAATGGCGGCGCGCACGGGGTTTCCAGTATGTACGCCCTCAACACCTTGGGGCAGTTCGGTGGGCCACGTGCCGCAGGCCACCGCATTCACACGCTTGGCAAACAACTGATTGACCCGACCCAGCACACCGTTTTGTTCGTGGATCATCCGTGGGATGCGCAGCGCCCATGCCGCCGACATCGCGGGGATAGCCGGATAACCACCAAACCCCACAACCACTGCAGGCCGGTCCCAAAGCATCCGAAATTTTGCGGCGCCAATGCCCCCCAAAATTCGAAAGGGTACCAACAACTTCGCCAGCACACCGCCCCTTGCAAAGGTAGCACTGCCTACGACATTGACCTGCACAGCGTCGGGAAACCCGTCCGTATATCGGGCACCACGCGCATCAGTCGACAGGCGCACGCGCCAGCCTCTTTCCAGCATCGCCTCCGCCAGGGCCTGCGCAGGGAACATGTGCCCGCCCGTCCCCCCGGCCGCAATCACAAGCAGCGGTTCTTTCATCGATCAGCCCTGCGCAACAGGATATCCTCCATCTCGCCTTGCGGACGTGTTCGGGTAAAGGCCAGCAGCATACCCACGGCAATTCCTCCTGCAATCAAAGACGATCCACCGTAAGAGACAAAGGGCAAAGTCATCCCCTTGGCGGGCAACAGCCGAACGGCCACGCCCATATTGATCATCGCCTGCACACCAAAGGCGCAGGCCAGCCCCGTCCCCGCCAGACGAATGAACGGATCGCGTTCTTTCATCAAGCGCAGCAGGGATCGCACGACGATGACGGCATAAAGCATGATGATCACCAGCACACAGATCAGGCCATATTCCTCGGCGGCGACCGCAATAATGAAATCCGTATGGGCATCGGGCAGCGACCACTTCACCTGCCCCTCACCCACGCCGACGCCAAAGAACCCGCCTTCGCGAATGGCGTTGGTCGCATAGCCAAGCTGGGTATTCGGGTCCAGATCAGGCGACAAGAACCCATCAATCCGGCGCGCAAAATGTTCCGAATTCGAATAGGCGAACGAGCCGCCCAGAATGACCAGCCCAGCCAAAATGATCAGGATCAACATCGGTGCGCCAGCCACAAAATACATGACCCCCCACGCAAACAGGATCAGCGCGGCCTGACCAAAATCAGGCTGCAGTGCAAGCATCAGCACAATCACAATCGTCAAGACAAAGGAGTATGTCTTGCCGGGCGGGCCACCCAATTCCTGGCTCGCGGCCAACAACCATGCCGCCATGACAATAAAACCGGGCTTGAGGAATTCCGATGGCTGTACCGAAGCAAACCCCAGCGAATACCAACGCATAGCACCTTTGCCGAAATCCGTGCCCAGCACCGGCAACATGGCCAGCGCTGCAAAGGCACACAGAAACCCCAATACCGCCAAGCGCCTGACCACCGTCGGCGACATCATGGATACCGAAAACATCACAGCCATCGCCATGCCGCCAAAAATCGCCTGTCGGGTGACGTAGTGAAACGGCTCCAGCCCATTCTTGGCCGCAAGCGGCGGGGAAGACGCCAGCCCCAACAACAACCCGATCCCCACAAGGATCAGGATGCAGGACAAGCTCCATTTATCAATTGTCCGCCACCACCGGGGAAGAACCGGGTCACCGGACCGAACCGGGACCGTCCCATAGACCATTTCCGTCATGGATCACCGCCATACTGCCTCAACACGCCCGGTTTTCCGGGTCTGACGACACCATAGACGGCATCAGGCACCGATTCTACATAAAATCAGGCCTCCCAGCTTCTTTTGGCCATAAATATCCCCGCCGGAGGCATCAAATTTCTGGAAATTTGATCTCTACCGCTGCCCGTGCCACATGGGCGCATGCAAATCGAAACCCTCATTATCGGGGCCGGGGCGGCCGGCATGATGGCTGCGGCCCATGTAGGACCCGACGTGCTGATCGTGGACCATGCCAAGGCCCCAGGCGAGAAGATCCGCATCTCCGGCGGCGGGCGCTGCAATTTCACCAATCTGCACACCAGCCCTGCGAATTTCATCAGCCAGAACAAACATTTCTGCAAATCTGCGCTGGGGCGCTACACCCAATGGGATTTCATCGGACTGGTGGATCAGCACAAAATCCCGTGGCACGAAAAGACCCTCGGTCAACTTTTTTGCGACACCTCCGCACGCGATATCATCGCCATGCTCCGGGCCGAGATGGACCGCGCGGGTGCCCAGCTCTGGCTGCAAACGGACGTCAGCGACATCAGCCATGACGGCAGCCATTTTCACGCCACGCTGATGCGCGAAGGGCGCCGCACGCAGGTGCAAATGCGCAACCTTGTTGTGGCCTCTGGCGGCAAATCCATCCCCAAAATGGGGGCCACCGGGTTGGGTTACCAGATCGCCCAGCAATTCGGTCTGCCAATCGCAGAACCCCGCCCCGGCCTTGTTCCGCTTACCTTTTCTGACAACAAATTCAAACCACTCGCCGGGACAGCCACCCCCGCCCGGGTCAGCGCGAATGGCACCAGCTTCGACGAAGCGATCCTTTTCACCCATCGCGGCCTCTCTGGCCCTGCTGTCCTGCAAGCGTCATCCTATTGGCAGGAAGGCGAAGCGATCTGCATCAACCTCGCCCCGACCGGCGACTTGATGGGGCAGCTGCAACAGCACCGCAAACGTGACGGGCGGCGGGCCTTTACCACGATCCTGGGGCAACACCTGCCCAACCGGCTGGTCGACCATTTGGCGGATGAACTGCCGCTGGCGGGCAACATCGCCGACCAGAGCGACGACACATTGGCCGCGATTTGCACGGCCCTGACAAACTGGACGCTGACGCCATCAGGCAGCGAAGGCTACCGCACGGCCGAGGTCACATTGGGCGGCGTGGACACGGACGCGCTGTCGTCCAAGACGATGGCGGCCAAATCCGTGCCGGGCCTTTATTTCATTGGGGAATGCGTCGATGTGACCGGCTGGCTGGGCGGGTACAACTTCCAATGGGCATGGTCATCCGGCTGGGCCGCGGGGCAAGCGATCAGGTCGACTTGAGATGCCATGAGCCGGTACGGTCGCCAAAGATGTGAAGCAGGTGTTAACGCCGTCCGGCGGGTTGGGCGGCGTCCGGGCCGCATCGCAAGGTTAACAAGGGGTTTGAGGGCGTTTTGAGGGATGTGTTTTCCATGCAGAAACCATGCGCAAACCATGCGCATGATTGATGCGGCTGGGGATGGTTAAGGGGGCGCTCGGTGGGGTTTGTGAATGAGGGTTAGGGTTTTGGAAGGCCCGCGTGGTTAGCCTTCACCAATGCGATATGTGGGTGATCCGACGGCAAGGTATCTTCTAATATCTGTAAGGCCTGCTGATAAAACTCCTCCGCCTCCGCAAAGCGCCCCTGCGCCTCGATCACACCCGCGAGGTTGTTGAGGTGGATCGCATAGTCCGGATGCCCCTCCCCAATTGTCGCGCGATCAATGGCCAGCGCCTGCTGATACAGCTCCTCCGCCTCCACAAAGCGCCCCTGCGCGTCGATCACACCCGCGAGGTTGTTGAGGTCTGTCGCATAGTCCGGATGCCCCTCCCCAATTGTCGCGCGATCAATGGCCAGCGCCTGCTGATACAGCTCCTCCGCCTCCGCAAAACGGCCCTGCGCGTCAATCACACCGGCGAGGTTATTGAGTTGCGTTGCATATGCCGCGCTTTGAGTGCCCGACCGCTCTGCAATGAGATCACGTAAAGCCTCGTGCGCCACGACCGCCTCATCCCCTTTGGCCAATCGCCATGTCATGCGCGCGTATGCCCTCAGGTGGTCGATCTCACCGCTAAGCTCGGTCGCGCGTTTGTAATGGGAGTAGGCGTCCTGCCAACGAATTTCGTGTTCGGCGATTTTGCCGCGACCATAGGCCGCTTCGGCAGCCAGTAATATCTGACCGGCCAGCTTCTGTTCGATTTCAGCAAAGAGTGCATCAGCAAGAGACCGGTCACCTTGGTACAGCGCTTGTTGAGCAGCTTCAAGTTGTTGTTGCGGAACCTGACCTTCGAATTGTGCAATTCTTTGGCGTAGCTGCCGGAGTTCTTCGACGGCAGTGGTATAGGAGGCCTCTATGTCCGAGAGTTTGTCGGTCACAGCCACCAGCTCTTGTTCGATCAAGGCCTTCTCGGCGGTACTGGCCCTTTCAAGATCGCTGCGCAGTTGCGCCTCCCGCGTGGCCAAGGCTGCCTGATGTTGTTCGACTGAATAGCCATAAGTGACGGTGCCGTTGCCGCCTTGAATGACCTGGATTCCGTTCCCTGTTTGAATGTTGCTGTTTTGCCCAGCAGCGATTGTTGGTGGCTCGTCTTTCGGTATCGGGCTTTCTTGAATACCGATTACCATTGCGGCGCCCCCAACGAGCACAAGCAACGCAGGAATGACGACCTTCAAATTGCTAATTATTGCGGATGCGCCTTCTCGGTTGTCTTCGTTCCTCCACCAATCGAATTGCCAAAAAGCCATGAATAGCCACCATCAAACATCTATATTCAATCCGTGAACATTTGCACGTATGACGCGAATTGGGAAGTATTTCTTCCGCCTGGCATCGCCGGGCAGCGCCCGGACCTCCCCCACGGGGAGGGCGCTTTTGCAACGCCGCACCCCACGCCACCGTCACGCATAGACGCCGACCACCGCCAAACAGACCCGTCAGCGCGCCATCCCCGAGGTCCGGGCGCTGCCCTTGTATTGCGCACTAATTGCCCCTCCCCGAGCGAGTGCTACCCTTATGTGGTGCACAAGATCAGGGGCCAGCAACCGTCATACAGGGGGTGGGGTGAAACCCGACCCTACCGGACTTTGAGAGTGGCGAGGCCGATCATCGCCAGTATCAGCGAAATGATCCAGAACCGGATCACGATCTGAGGCTCGGCCCAGCCCTTTTTCTCGTAATGGTGGTGGATGGGTGCCATCAGGAAGACCCGCTTACCGGTCCGCTTGAAATAGAGAACCTGAATGATGACCGAGAGTGCCTCGACCACGAAAAGCCCGCCGACGATGGCCAAGACAATCTCGTGCTTCGTTGCTACCGCAATCGCCCCCAGCGCCCCGCCCAGCGCCAGTGAGCCAGTGTCGCCCATGAAGACCGCAGCCGGGGGCGCGTTGTACCACAAAAAGCCCAGCCCACCGCCAATCAGCCCCATGGTGAAGATCAGGATTTCACCCGTCTGGGGGACATAGTGCACGTCCAGATACTGGGTGAAGTCGGTCCGCCCGACCGCATAGGCGATGACACCGAATGTGCCTGCAGCAATCATCACAGGCATGATCGCCAGCCCGTCCAGCCCGTCAGTCAGGTTCACTGCGTTGGCCGCCCCCACGATGACGATGATCGCAAAGGGGATGAAGAGGATGCCGAGGTTGATCAGCGTGTCCTTGAAGATCGGCAGGGCCAGTTGGTTGGTCAGGTCATCGGGGTGGTAGGCCGCGGCCCAGTAGCCTGCGATGCCAGCGATGAGGATGCCCAGCAGAATGCGGATTTTGCCGGAGACCCCGGCTGTGTTCTGTTTGGAGACCTTGGCGTAGTCATCGGCGAACCCGATGAGTGCAAAGGAAAGCGTCACGAAAAGCACCATCCAGACGAAGGGATTGTCGAGCCGCGCCCAGAGCAGGGTTGAGGTGGTCAGCGCCCCCACGATCAGCAGCCCGCCCATGGTGGGTGTGCCTGCTTTGGCGAAATGCCCCTC
The DNA here is from genome assembly GCA_947489445.1 of uncultured Paracoccaceae bacterium. Lineage (GTDB taxonomy): Bacteria > Pseudomonadota > Alphaproteobacteria > Rhodobacterales > Rhodobacteraceae > Yoonia. The sequence continues at coordinate 129,628 of CANLDN010000007.1, read as the reverse complement.
TGGCCCGTCATCGCGGATGGGTTGCCCTTTGCCCTGTTTGCGCCGCAGCACATTAATGAGCGGCGGCCCGAAGATGAAGCCGAACAGGAGTGCGGTCATAAAGGCCCCGCCCGCCCGGAAGGTGATGTAGCGGAAGAGGTTGAAAAAGTCGCCGCCATCCGAGAGGGCCGTGAGCCAGTAGAGCATGGGTTATCCTTGTTTTTCTTGAGGGCGCGGATGCCCCAGTTTGCGGATGGCGTCAACGATCAGGCTGACTTTGCTGCCTTTGGATCCTTTGACAAGCACCACATCGCCTGCGTCAACGAGCCGCGAGATTTGCGGAACCAGATCGGCGGCCTGCTCGGCCCATTGCCCGCGCTGCTCTTCTGGCAGGGTCAGCCAGAGGTGGTGCATCAGCGGCCCGGCGCAGTGGATGAGGTCGAGCGATTTGAGGTGCGCGTTGTCGGCCATGGCGGTGTGCATCTGCACCTCGTCCTGTCCAAGCTCCAGCATGTCGCCAAGGATCGCGATCCGCCGTCCTTTGACGATGCGGCCAACATTGTGGGTGGGCTGGGCTGCGGCGATCACCTCAAGCGAGGCGGTGAGTGATGTGGGGTTGGCGTTGAAGGCGTCATCGATCAGGTCCAGCGTTTCGGCATCATTGGCGGCGTCGATCACAATGACCTCGCGCGTGCCCCGCCCTGCTGGCGGCACCCACAGGGCGATATCGAGGGAGGCCGCAACCGGGTCTGCCCCCAAGGCCGCGGCCACGGCGAGCACGCCGACTGCGTTACTGGCGAAATGCCGACCCGGCACCGAGAGTTTGAAGAGGTAGTCGTTGCCGCCACCATTGGCGTTTATGATGGTGACGTCACCATTCAGCCGCACATCTTTGATTGTCCAATCAGTGCCTGCGACCCCGAAGAGTACGGGGATTGCTGCGGTTTCGCGTGCGTGGTCTTGCAGGATGTGGCTGGTTTCGATGTCGGCATTCAGGACGGCGATGCCGCCGGGTTCCAGCCCGTCCATGATGGCCGCCTTTTCGATGGCGATACCGGCGAGATTGTCGAAGGACGCCAGATGTGCCGCCGCGACCGTCGTGACCATGGCCACATGCGGGCGGGCCATGTGCGAGAGGGGCGCGATTTCGCCTCCATTGCTCATCCCGATTTCGATGATCGCATAGTCGGTGTCGGCGGGCATCCGAGCCAGTGTCAGCGGCACGCCCCAGTGATTGTTATAAGAGGCTTCAGCGGCGTGGCATTTGCCTTGGCGCGACAGGACCGCGCGCAACATTTCCTTGGTGGAGGTTTTCCCAACGGAGCCCGTGATGGCGGCAACATGTGCCTTGGTGCGTGCGCGCGCTGCGATGCCCAATGCCTCAAGTGCCTTGAGCACGTCAGGGACGACCAAGAGCGGGGCATCTTCGGCGACACCTTCAGGGCGGCGGCTGACCAGTGCGGCTGCGGCCCCTTTTTCAAGCGCCTGCGCTACAAAATCATGGCCATCGCGGATGTCTTTTAATGCAACGAAAAGGTCGCCCTGTTGGAGTGTGCGGGTGTCGATGGAAACGCCGTTGGCCTGCCAGTCGGCGGTTGTTTCCCCGCCTGTGGCCGCAACCGCATCGGTCGACGTCCAGAGCGGGGTCATATCTTCCCCTCAAGCGCTGCGACAGCGACGCTGGCCTGTTCCACATCATCAAAGGGCAGCACGGTGTCGCCCACGATCTGGCCGGTTTCATGGCCCTTGCCCGCGATCAGTAGCGCGTCACCGGGTTGCAGCATGTCGATACCGCGCAAGATCGCTTCGGCCCGGTCACCGACTTCGGTGATGCTGTCGGAGCCACCCGCATCCACGGCACCGGCTATGACGGCAGCGCGGATGCTGGCCGGGTCTTCGGAGCGGGGATTGTCATCAGTGACGATCACGATATCGGCGTTTTGTGCGGCGGCGGCCCCCATCAGCGGGCGTTTGCCCACGTCACGGTCGCCGCCCGCGCCGACAATCACCACGATCCGGCCCATCACATGCGGACGCAAAGCCTGCAAGGCGGTCGCCACGGCATCAGGCGTGTGTGAATAATCAACGAACACAGCCGCCCCGTTTTCACGGGTGGCGGCCAGTTCCATCCGGCCCCGCACGGTGCCCAGATGCGGGAGTGCCTCGAAGACCTCAACCGGTTCTTCGCCTGCTGCGATGACAAGCCCGGCGGCGAGCAGGACGTTATCGGCCTGAAAACCCCCGATCAGTTTGAGGCGCATCTGCTGCGGTTTTCCTTGCCATGTGAACAGCACGTCCTGACCGGTCGCATCGAAGCGCTGTCCTGTCAGACGCAACCGCGCGCTGGGATGACGGCCCACGCCGATCACCTCTTGCCCGCGCGCGGTGCAGATGTCGGCGACCTGGGGGCCTTTGGGATCGTCCAGATTGACAACCGCGACCTCATCTTCGGCCAGCACACGGGTGAACAGGCCCATTTTGGCCTGGAAATAAGCCTCAAACGTTTCGTGATAATCCAGATGATCCTGACTGAAATTGGTGAAGCCTGCGGCGGTGAGCAAAACCCCGTCAAGGCGGCATTGGTCAAGCCCATGACTGGAGGCTTCCATCGCGACGTGGGTGACGCCCGCATCATAGGCTTCGGCGAGTACGCGGTGCAGGGTGATCGGTTCGGGCGTTGTGTGTTTGAGTGGATGGGTCCAGACGCCTTCGACCCCGGTGGTGCCCAGATTGACGCCTTCGATCCCCATTTCCTCCCATATCTGGCGGCAGAAGGTGGAGACGGATGTTTTCCCGTTGGTTCCGGTCACAGCCACCACCGTTTCGGGGTGCGGCCCAAACCAGAGCGAGGCGGTTTGGGCCAGCGCCTGTCGGGGGTCTTGGGCGATGATCAGGGCTGCATCAGAGCCCGCCAGCACGTCAGCGGCGATACCTGCACCCGCGGCGTCTGTCAGGATGGCAGCAGCCCCCATGCGCAGCGCGTATTGGATGAATTCGCCGCCATGCACCCTTGCGCCGGGCAAGGCTGCGAAAAGATAGCCTGCCTTGACCTCGCGGCTGTCTACTGCGAGCCCGGTTACCTTTGCCTCGCGCCCGCCTTGTGCCCGCAGCCCCAGTTCCGCCAGTGATGTCATGTGCGCCCTCGCCTAGTTTGAGGTGAGTGTTACACCGATGGATTGGGGGGTGTCCACTTGCGGTCTGAGACCCAGAAGGGGTGCGATACGTCGGATCATTTCGGCGGCAATCGGTACGGCGGTCCAACCGGCAGTGCGGCGCGGTTCTTCGCCGGAGTTTTCTGACGGTTCATCAAGCGTGACGATCAGCACATATTGCGGATCGTTCGCCGGAAAAACAGAGGCGAAGGTCGAAATCACCTTGTCATCGTAATAGCCGCGACCGGATGTGCGGGGCTTGTCCGCCGTGCCGGTTTTGCCGCCGACCTCGTAGCCCGGTACTTCGCCAAAGGAAGCGGTACCGCGTTCAACCACCTGCCGCAACATCGCAGCAGATCGCGCGCTTACGGCTTCGCTGACGACGCGCGGCCCTTCGACCGCGTTGGCCATGCGCAGAAGCGTTGGTTCGACACGGGTGCCGCCATTAAGAAGCGAGGCGTAGCCTGCCGCCAGATGGACCGGGGAGGATGACAGCCCATGCCCGTAAGAGATTGTCATTGTTGAAATTTCTGACCAGTTCGGCGGCAGCAATGGGCGACCTGTGGGCGCCTCGACCATTTCGAGCTGGGTGGGTTTGAGAAAGCCAAGGCTGTCAAGGAAGGCGCGCTGCCGGTCCGCCCCGATCTGCATGGCAATGCGGGCCGTGCCGATATTGGAGGATTCAACAATCACGTCCGTGGTGCTGAGTTCGGGTCCGTAATCGTGGAAATCGCGGATGCGGAAGCGGCCCCATGTCAGCGGCCCTTGGGTGTCGATCATGGTGTTGGGGTTGATCAGACCCAGTTCCATCGCCTGCGCCACGGTGAAGATTTTGAAGACGGAGCCAAGTTCGTAGACGCCTTGGACTGCCCGGTTGAAGAGCGGGCTGTCGGATTGGTCGCCCTCGGTCAGGACGCGGGGGCGATTGTTGGGATCGAAATCAGGCAGCGAGACCATCGAGATCACCTCGCCCGTGTGGATATCCATCAGGACGGAGGCCGCCCCCTTGGCGTTCATGATCGACATGCCGCCCGCAAGGACCTGTTCGGCGGCGGCCTGCACGGTCAGGTCGAGGGAAAGTTCGAGCGGTGCGCCTTCGTTGGCGGGATCGCGCAGGAATGCGTCGAATTGGCGTTCAACGCCGGCCACGCCGATCACTTCTGCACTGGCGACGCCCTCGCGCCCGTAGCTGGCCCCGCCAAGGATGTGCGCGGCGATGGGGCCGTTTGGGTAAAGCCGCATTTCGCGCGGCCCGAACAGCAGGCCGGGCGAGCCGAGGTCATGGACGGCCTGCATCTGTTCGGGGCTGATTTGCCGCCTGATCCACAGAAAACGGCGTTCGCCGGTGAAATCCTTGAGCAGTTCTGCCTCTTCCAGATCGGGGAAGATTTCGGCAAGCCCCTTGGCCGCCCCGGCCGGGTCGATCATGTCGCGCGGGTGCGCATAGAGCGAGTGCGTCGCGAGGTTGGTCGCCAGAATGCGCCCGTTGCGGTCAACGATATCGGCGCGCTGCCCGATGATCGGGTTGCCCACGGCGCTGGCGCGCGGTTCTTCGGGGACAGAAGACGCCAGCGCCCCCATGCGCATCCCGATTACGGAGAAGGCGCAAAAGAACATCAGCCCGAGAAGAAGTAACCGCCCCTCGGCCCGTTGGCGCGCCTGATCGCGTGTCGCCTCGTGCCGTTGGCGCAGGTTTTCGGCGGCAATTGCATCGGGGTCTTCGCCTTGGGCGCGCGCTTTGAGGATACGCGCCAGCGGACGGAGCGGTTTGCGGGTCATAGGTCGTTCTCCGGCGCGTCAAACGCATCTGACGACAGCTCAATCGGGTTGATGATCGGCTGGATGGGCGGGATCGGGTAGATGATTTGATCAACCTGACCAAAGGCGTCGGGCATCAGAGGGAGCAGACCCAGCCGGTCAAAATTCAATTCGGCGAGGTCCGCCAGCCTGTCGGGTCGGTTGAGGTAGGCCCATTCCGCGCGCAGCATGCCGAGCCGCTCATGTGCCGCCCCGATCTGGGCGTGCAGATCGCGCACCTCGCGGATCGATGCCTGGGTTTTGTAATTCTCTTGATAGGCCCAGAACGCGAGCCCCATGACTGCAAGAGCGGCCATAACAAATAATACGCCACGCATTTACCTGCCCCCCTTCTTCTTTTTCATCGGCATGCCAAGTGATGCCGGGTCGATGTCTTGTGCAGGCGCATCCGTACGGATTGCGACCCGCAGCTTGGCCGAGCGCGAACGCGGGTTTTCAGCCAATTCCTGTTCGTCAGGTCCAATCGCCTTGCGTTTTTCGATACGGAAGGCCGGAGTCACATGCGTCGTTTCGGGCACATAACGGTTGGCATTGGCCACATTGCCCGAGCGCGCGGCAAGGAACCGTTTGACCATCCGGTCTTCGACCGAGTGGAAGGTGACCACGGCCAGTTGCCCGCCGGGTTTGAGCGCCCTTTCGGCGGCCATCAATCCTTCGGCCAGTTCGCCATATTCGTTGTTTACCGCGATGCGCAGCGCCTGAAAGGTGCGGGTCGCTGGGTGCGATTGGCCTGGTTTGGCACGGGGGAGGCACCCTTCCACCACTTTCGCCAGCTGGAGAGTCGTTGTGAGAGGGCGTGCCGCCACGATGGCTTTGGCGATCCGGCGCGACGCGCGCTCTTCGCCATAGAGATAGATGATATCGGCAAGCTCAACCTCCTCTGCCTCGTTACATAGATCAGCCGCTGAGGGGCCGGACTGGCTCATCCGCATGTCGAGCGGGCCGTCGCGCATGAAGGAAAACCCGCGTTCGGGCAGATCAAGCTGCATGGAGCTGACGCCGAGGTCGAGCACGATGCCGTCAAGGTCGCGACCGTAATCGTCCAGCTTTGAGAACACGCCCGCCACCGTTTCGATCTGGTCGCCGTAATCGTCAATCCAGTCCGCCGCCATTTCGAATGCAAGCGGGTCGCGGTCCACGCCGATCACCTTGTCAGCGCCCGCCGTAAGTAATGCGCGTGTGTAGCCGCCATTGCCAAAGGTGCCGTCCAGCCAAATGCCGGACACGGGCGAAACCGCTGCAATCAGCGGGCGGATCAGGACGGGGATATGGGGTTGGGCGTCTGCGGCAGCTGACATCTTCACCCCCTTATGGCTCTAGCAGGCTAAGCGGATCGAAATCGGCGTCCTGCTCATCCAGCCAGCCCTTGAGGCTGTCACCAACCTGTTCGGTGAAGGTTTCAGCCTTCCAGATTTCGAAATGGTCACCAACGCCGCGGAAATACAGTTCACCATCCTTCAACCCCAGCTTTTGGCGCTGTTTGATGGGCATGACGGTGCGCCCGTCTTTGTCGACCTCCAACTTGATCGACTGACCGATGTAGAGGTGAGACAGCTTTTTCTTGCTGGCGTGACCGCGGGGCATGGCGTTGATCTGATCGATCAGCGCGGTGAATTCATCCACCGTGTAGCCATGCAATTCATTCTTCAGATGATCGCCGTAAAGCAGGTACATGCGGGGGGAAAGGCCGGGCGTCCAGTCAGGGTCACCGGCTTCGAGCACGCGACGAAAATCGGCAGGGATCGACATGCGCCCCTTACCGTCCACCTTTTGGGTGTGTTCGCCTGTAAAACTCAGAACCACTGTCCCTCGGTTCCCTTATCTCTTGCCCCCGGAAAACTTGCCTTTTGGATATGAAAACGGCGGATTGCGCTGCTGCCACTGCACAATCCGCCGCCCTCGTCCCATCTCTGGGAAAGTCCGACTGCGCGTGCCACCTGGGGGGATGTCTGCTCGCTCACGCGCCGGATCTAATTGGGTAAAGACGAAGCCTGTATGAAACCTGCTTTTGCCGGTTGGGGTTCTTAAGATGCCCCGTTTGAAGTCGTATCCGTCGTTACCGTGCATCTGTTGTGGCACCAGTCAGCTCACCGATCAACAACTTTTTGGGAATTCATGGTACTACATGGTGTTTTTGAGGACTCACTTAAACAAATCATAGGGAAATATTGCAGACCCGTTGTGCATTTGTAGCGGGCACCCATCATAGAGGCACAATATATAGTGCTTACGAGGCGTTATTGAAATATTCCAGAAAATCCCATATTTTTTTGCTGACCAGACGGTTATTTACGCTCTGAATGGCAGATCATTACGAAAATAAACAGACAAATTATGCGAATCCATCGGAAATGTGATTCGGATACAACAATGATTCCATGAATTCCCAAAGCCATGCATTTTGTCAGCCCTGCGGCCGCGTTGACCCTGGGTTTACCTATCCGGTGCAGGATACGGCATGACCCGTAAGAACCGACCTGACGTCGATGTCTATTTCACAATCATTCAGCCGCATCCCACGTTGCGGTTCTGTGAGCTTGAAACAGTGATTGCGCATCGCAAGGTGCCTGCCGAATGCTTTCTGAAAGGACTGGCTGACAAGCGGCACACCGTAGTAGTGAACGGTATCGGCGGAGGGCGTCCAATGTCAGAAGTGATCCGCAACGTATCTTTCACTGCTGATCTCTGGGTGCTGACACAGATGAGATATGCCCGGCAAAGACAATCACGAACGCACCGACATTGATCTGTCGGTCCGGATACCGTCACCGGGATTGGAGCCACAAAGCGGCGGCATTTGCCTGCCGGGAGAAAGGTTTATGGCAAAGAAGGTTTGGGGAGCATCACATCCGCTATGACGAAAATAACGAGGCGTACGCGCATCATTGCTGGATAAATCCGGTCAAAACGGATTGGCGAAACCACACAATACATGACCATATTCATGATATCGCAGCGATCATGTTCAACACCCCGCCGCACCGGTGGCCTCATTCACCAGACTTTTGTACATCACCAATGCATCTACCATCCCCCGCCTCGGATGATCAAACGCTTCCGGGATAGTGCCGACGGTTTCAAAGCCGAGCTTTTTCCAGAGGGCGACAGCGCCCACGTTGCTGGCGAGTACGAAGTTGAATTGCATTGCGCGGTAGCCCAGCGCGCGTGCCTCCTGCTGGCTGTTTTCGCACATCTGCCGGGCGAGCCCCTGCCCGCGCGCCGCCTCGGCCACGACATAGCCACAATTGCAGATATGTGCCCCGCCGCCGGGCTGGTTCGTGCGGATGTAGTAGGTGCCGAGGATTGTGCCTTCATCTTCGGCGACATAGGTCGCAGCCGGCGTCGTCATCCAATAGTCGCGGCAAGCGTCTTTGTTGATCTGCGGGTCCACCGCATAGGTTTCGCCTGCCCGGAACACGTCGCGCAGGATCGGCCAAATGGCTTCGAAATCCGCCGCATGTGCCGGACGGATGTTCACGCCATGCCACCGTCGATGAAGCGGCGGGCGAGGTGGCGGTAAGCGTCGGCCATAGGGCCATCGCCCACAGCAATGGGTTCGCCCGCGTCACCGGCCAGCCGTGTATCCAGATCTATTGGCAGCGCACCAAGGAAGGGGACACCGATTTTGTCGGCCTCTGCCGCAACGCCGCCATGCCCGAAGATATGGCTTTCGGTGCCGCAGGTCGGACAGACAAAGGTGGACATGTTTTCGATGAGGCCGAGGACGGGCGTGTTCAGGGTATTGAACATGTCCAGCGCCTTGCGCGCGTCAATCAGGGCGACGTCCTGCGGCGTGCTGACAACAACAGCCCCGGTCAGGTGGGTTTTCTGGCAGAGTGTGAGTTGCACATCCCCCGTCCCCGGAGGCAGGTCCACGATCAGAACGTCCAATTCGCCCCATTGGACCTGCCCCAGCATCTGCTGAAGTGCGCCCATCAACATTGGTCCCCGCCAGACGACGGCCTTGTCCGGGTCGACCATCAGGCCAATGGACATCATCGTGACCCCATGCGCCTGTAGCGGGATGATGATTTTGCCATCGGGGCTGCCGGGGCGTTTATTGACGCCCATCATACGTGGCTGTGAGGGGCCATAGATATCCGCATCAAGGAGCCCGACGCGCCGCCCCTCTTTCGCAAGTGCGACCGCGAGGTTGGACGATACGGTCGATTTACCCACACCGCCCTTGCCCGATCCGATGGCCAGAATACGGTCCACACCTGCAACTTTGGCGGGCCCGGCCTGTGGGGTCGGGTGGCGCCCTACCTTTAAAGAGGGTGGTTCCGGGGCCTTGGCCGCCGGGCCGTGTGCTGTCAGGATCACGGATGCCGCTGACACGCCGGGCAACCCCTTGACGATTTCTTCGGCTGCGCGGCGCACGCCTTCCATCTTGGCGGCCTCGCCCGGATCAGCGGCTTCGATCACAAAGCGAACACTGTCATCGTCAATGTTGAGCGCGCGCACCATGTCCCGCGACACAATATCGTCACCGCCCGGTAAGGTGAGTCGTGACAACGCGCCCAGAATATCATCGCGGGTGACGGCCATGGGTTTACCTCCAGTTCATAAATCGACTGTTTTCAAGGCAACATCTGGCATGTTTTAGGCAAAGCGCAAGGGCATGGAAACAGATGCCTATGAATGCAACAGATTGATGACGTTAGGTCAGTAGTGCTTATGCATTTTCTGCATAGCAGCATTGCCAAGACAGGCATTGTGCAACCGCAGCATTGTCATACATGCTAGTCGTAACGGAGGCGGAAGAAACCGCAACATGACGCAAAGATGAGATGAGCATATGACATATAACACAGACACAGGTTTCGCAGGCACCACTTTTGGCGAGCGCTTTGCAGCGTTCCGCGCCGTATTGGCCGATAAAGCCGCAAAGCGCAAAGTGTACCGCACAACCTACAACGAACTGAGCACGCTGACAGACCGGGACCTGAACGATTTGGGGTTGAGCCGTTCGATGATCAAGGGAATTTCCCTTGAGGCGGCATACGGTAAGTAATTCAAGGATCGGGTCGGTCTCCTCCTCCCATAAAGGGCCGACCTGTAAACGACCTGGCGGTCTTCCTCCTCCCTGAACGCCGGGTCAGCAATAAGGTGGCGGTATCCACCTCCTCCCGGATACCGCCACTTGCACACCAGTTTCGGAACTGCCCACCTCCTCCCGGGTTGGAACCGATGATACCGCCAGCTGCGCTCACCTCCTCCCGAGCAAAGCTGCGCGAGGAAGCGCCCCGCTCTTTCTCCTCCCAGAGACGCGGCGGGCGCTGATAATAAAGACGGTCATGCCCACCTCCTCCCGGGCATGGCCGTTTTTTATGTTTGCGTGACAAGGGTGTTGCGACGGTGGATCGCGCGCGCCAGCCGTTTGCGCAATGTGGTGCCTCGGGCGGGGTTCACTTGTTCAACCCACGCAATCTGGCCCAGCAGCCGCGCCCGAAATGCGGCGTCGCGCCAGCGGGCATCATTGCCATTGCCGCAAGCATGGATCACGGCCTTGAGCAAATCATAATCAGCCCGTGTGGTGTTCAGGTGCTGATTGACCACGACCCCGGTGATGACCTGCCGCCCGCCCGCCGACATCAGGCGCGTCTTGCGTGCATTCACCGCGAAACCGGCGTCGCGCAGGATTTCGGGCACCATGTGCAGCAGGACCCGGGCGATGTGCCTGTCCCCGGAAAAGCTGAGATCGTCCGCGTAGCGGCTATATTGCGCGCCCACACTTCGTGCGAGCGCCGCGAGGCGGACATCAAGGGAAAATGCGATCAGGTTGGCCAGCGCGGGCGATGTCGGTGCGCCTTGCGGCAGGTGGCTTTGATGGTAGATCCCACGATCTGACGGGTTCAGACGTTCCCACATCCAGGCCGGTGTGCTGGTGGTGCACAGCCCGGTCAGATGGGTCGCCACGGGATGCGGATAGCCCAGGGATCGAAAAAGGCCAAACACCCGACCAGCATTGATGGATGGAAAGAAGTTTTGAATGTCAAAACAGACCACCATCGCCTCGCCCGCGTGCCGCGCCGCCGCGTGCAGGCAGTTTCTGCCCCGGACAAACCCGAATGCATCCGGGTGGAGCGGCACATGATTGAGAACCTGATTGAGCAGCTGACGCTGCATCGCCTTTAACGCAGGTTTTGGCGCTTCGATCAGACGTTTGCCGCCATGGCGTTTCTTGTGCAAATGATAGTGATAATGGTTGACGGGCATATCGCCATGTTCTTCGTGCCGACTGCTGGGGTCGGCAAAATATCTGAGCTTTTCCAGCGGCAACGATAGCCACTCTGCCAGCACATCAAGAGAGGCGAGTTGGGGCAGGTCGAGGTTTTGGAAGGCCGTTATCGGGGCCATCTGCGGCGGAGAGATATCCGGGTCCGGCCACAGGTTATGCCGTTGGCAGTAGCGGTAGAGCCGTCGAAATTCCGTCATCCCGCGCAACACCTTCGCGATCTGAGGAACAGACGGTGCATAGGCGGCAGGACATTGCGCGGCAAGACTGGCCCCAAAGGCATCAGCATATTTGTGATGTGCCGCCGGCAATCGCCGCCGCAGTACCATTGCCAAGGTTTCAGCCGACCACGCCCCTGCACCCAAAGACACCGCTAGCGTGTGGGCCAGCCGTGCGGTGGTGATTTGCGGGCTGGTTTGCAACGGCAGGCCTTGCTTTCCTTGTTCTGCGTTACCCGCCCTGGGTGCAGCCCAGTTGCGGTAACGCCGTGTTTGGTCTGGTTTTCGTCGCAGGCGGGGATGCCCCGCCCTACCCCTGACATCGCTGTACAGGCGCAATCCAAGGACCGCCGTTGCACAGCAATCATGCGATGGATTTTGAGGATTGCCAAGATGGCAGCGGGTATTTCACCCCCGCGTATCCTTGGGCGATCCCATCACCATGTAACTGGTGATCGACCGCACATGCGGCACCGTGCCCAAGGTATCGGTGTGAAACGCCTTGTAGGCAGGCAGGTCAGCGACCTCGACCCGCAAGATGTATTCGAACGCACCCGCCACATTGTGGCATTCGGTGACTTCATCAGCCCGCTGCATGGCCCGTTCGAACCCGTGTTGGGCGTCCTTGGTATGTTCGGCCAGCCCGACGGCGACGTAGACAACATAGGCCCGCCCGGTTTGCGCAGGGTCCAGCCGCGCGCGGTAACCTTTGATGACGCCGGTTCGTTCCAGTTCCTGAACACGCCTCAGGCAGGCAGAGGATGACAGCCCCACCTTTTCCGCAAGTTGCAGGTTGCTGATCCGTCCGTCACGGGACAGCGCACGCAATATGGCGTCGTTTATTTTATCTCTAGCCGCCATTTGTTGTGACAATAGGCCAAATTAGCGCAACTTGGCAATTTCATTGTGCTAATCTTCGTCTAATATTGCGTGATGAGTTATGAAGTCCTGATTGCCCTGATCGGCTTTGCCTTTGCCAGTTCCATCACCCCGGGACCCAATAACCTGATGCTGATGGCGTCAGGTGCCAATTATGGTCTGCGCCGCACGGTGCCGCATATGCTGGGTATTTCACTGGGCCATGCGTTTATGGTGGTGATGGTCGGCGTTGTTTTGTTGCGGATGTTTGAGGCTTATCCGGTGTTGAACATCGTGCTCAAGGTGCTGAGTGCCGCCTATATGATGTGGCTGGCGTGGAAGATCGCGAATGCGGTGGCACCCGAGGCAAAAGAGGTAACGGGCAATCCGTTCACGTTTTTGCAGGCGGCAGCGTTTCAATGGGTGAACCCAAAGGCGTGGTTCATGGCGATCACGGCGATCAGTGCCTATGCGCCGCAGGATCGCAGTGTCTTGGTCGGGTCGTTGATTGTGGCTTTGGTGTTTTCGGCGACGAACCTGCCCTCCGTCACGGTCTGGGCGTGGATGGGGGTGCAGGTGCGCCGCTGGTTGGGGACGGCGCGGCGGTTGCGCGTGTTTAATGTAACGATGGCTGTGTTATTGGTAGGATCGCTTTATCCGATGCTGATGCATTAGGGGCTTCGATTTTCCAGTGAGAAGGGCCTAAAACGGCACGTCATCGGCCTGTTCAGCGTTCACAACAAACTTGGCTACGACATTTTTCGATCCCGCTTTGTCGAATTCGATCAATAGCTTGTCACCCTCAATCGCCATGACCTCGCCGTAGCCGAATTTCTGGTGGAACACCCTGTCACCTTCTGTGAACGCGCTGACCGCATCCATATCAATAGTCATATTGCGTGCTTCGGATGGCATCGACATACCGCGTTGCTGACTGCGCGATTGCAACCGCCTCCAGCCGGGTGAGTTGTAGACATCAGCCTTATGCGCCTTTTCGTGCAGGTCGGAGCCCATCATGCCTTGCACCGCCGGTGACGCCGCCGCAGCCCCGTAACCGCCACCGTAAAGGCCGGGCGGGGTGAGCACCTCTACATGATCTTGGGGCAATTCGTCGATGAAACGGGACGGCATGGCTGATTGCCATTGGCCGTAAACACGCCGGTTGGCGGCGAAGGAAATCGTGCAGATTTCTTCTGCGCGGGTGATGCCGACATAGGCCAAGCGGCGTTCTTCTTCGAGGCCCTTGAGCCCGCTTTCGTCCATGGAGCGTTGCGACGGGAACAGCCCGTCTTCCCAGCCGGGCAAGAACACGGCGGGGAATTCGAGACCTTTGGCGGCGTGCAGCGTCATGATGCTGACCTTTTCGCCCTGCTCTTCGGTTTCATTATCCATGATCAGGCTGACATGTTCGAGGAAGCCTTGCAGGTTCTCGAAGTTTTCGAGCGCCTTGACGAGTTCCTTGAGGTTTTCGAGCCGTCCGGGGGCTTCGGGGGTTTTGTCGTTCTGCCAGAACCCGGTGTAGCCGGACTCATCAAGGATCATTTCGGCCAGTTCGACATGGGTGTCGGCCTCGGCCCGGACCTGGCCGGCCCAACGGTCAATGGCGGCCACCAGAATAGTCAGCTCTTTCAGCCCTTTGCCGCCAAGCAGTTTGCCTTGGCAGACCAGCCGCGCGCCTTCGACCAGCGACACGCCATTGCCGCGCGCGGTGCGTTGGATCGTTTGCACTGCCTTGTCGCCAAGGCCGCGTTTGGGGGTGTTCACGATCCGCTCGAATGCCAGATCATCCTCGGGTGACACGGCCAGTCGGAAATAGGCCATGGCGTCGCGGATTTCCATGCGCTCATAGAAGCGCGGGCCGCCGATGACGCGGTAAGGCAGCCCGATGGTCAGGAACCGATCCTCGAATGCGCGCATCTGGTGGCTGGCACGGACGAGAATGGCCATTTTGTCGAGCCCTATGGGGTCTAGCCCGCGAGTGCCGCGCTGCATCGCCTCAACCTCTTCGCCGATCCAGCGCGCCTCTTCCTCGCCATCCCAATGGCCGATCAGGCGGACCATTTCGCCATCCTTGCGGGAGGTGAAGAGCGTCTTGCCCAGCCGCCCTTTATTGGCGGAGATCACGCCCGATGCGGCGGCGAGGATATGGGGCGTGGAACGGTAGTTTTCTTCGAGCCGAACCACATGGGCACCGGGGAAGTCTTTTTCAAACCGCAGGATGTTTCCCACCTCGGCCCCGCGCCAGCCATAGATCGACTGGTCATCGTCACCCACGCAGCAGATGTTTTTGTGTCCGCCAGCGAGGAGCCGGAGCCACATATATTGTGCGACGTTCGTGTCCTGATATTCGTCAACGAGGATGTATTTGAACCAGCGTTGGTATTGTTGCAGCACGTCGTCGTGGTTTTGGAAGATCGTGACCATGTGGAGCAGGATGTCGCCGAAATCGACAGCGTTCAGATCACGCAGGCGGGCCTGATAGGCGGCGTAGAGTTCGACGCCTTTGTGATCGAACGCGCTGCTTTCGGCGACGGGAACTTTGTCAGGCGTGCAGGCCTTGTTCTTCCAGTTATCTATGATGCCCGACAACATCCGGGCGGGCCAACGCTTGTCATCTATATTGGCGGCTTGGATCAGTTGCTTCATCAGCCTGATCTGGTCGTCAGTGTCCAGAATGGTGAAGTTGGATTTCAGGTTCACCAGCTCGGCGTGGCGGCGCAGGAGTTTGGCGCAGACCGAGTGGAAGGTGCCAAGCCATGGCATGCCTTCAACGGCCTCACCCATATGTGCACCGATCCGCTGCTTCATCTCGCGCGCGGCTTTGTTGGTAAAGGTCACGGCAAGGA
Source organism: uncultured Paracoccaceae bacterium (assembly GCA_947489445.1). Taxonomy (GTDB): domain Bacteria; phylum Pseudomonadota; class Alphaproteobacteria; order Rhodobacterales; family Rhodobacteraceae; genus Yoonia. The sequence continues at coordinate 114,519 of CANLDN010000007.1, read as the reverse complement.
TTTCGTGCGGGCGCGCGGTGCCAGTGGCCAGCAAATGCGCGATCCGACTGGTCAGTGCCTTGGTCTTTCCGGTCCCTGCACCGGCGAGCATCAGAACCGGCCCCTGCAACGTTTTCACCGCCTCACGTTGTGCGGGGTTCAGCCCATCAAGATAGGGTGTCGTACGCTGCGCCATGGCCCGCTGGCTGAGCGGGACGGCTGCTTCGAATGCGTCTTCTTCGGAAAAACTGCTCATGCGTGCAAAGGTAGCCTGAATCGTATGGCAGGAAAACCCCTTGTTCTACTAATGTTCCGCGCGTTGACTTCATCCCGCCCATGACTAACGTCGCGCGCATGACATTGCACAGCCGCTACCCCGCCATTTCCGATCTGAAGGCCCGCGCCCGGCGGCGCATTCCGCATTTTGTGTGGGAGTATCTGGACAGTGCGACCGGGGTGGAGGCAACCCAAAGGCGCAACCGAGAGGCATTGGATCGTGTTCTTCTGAACCCGTCCATCCTGCATGGTGAGTTTGAACCGAACCTTTCGACCACCCTTTTGGGTAAGAAGCATCCGTTGCCTGTTGGCATTGCGCCTGTGGGCATGTCGGGTCTGATCTGGCCAGGCGCGGAGCAGATGTTGGCGCGCGCGGCGGCGAAAGAGGGGTTGCCCTATACCTTGTCCACGGTGGCGAGCCAGTTGCCAGAGGATGTGGGGCCGCATGCGGGGGAACATGCGTGGTTTCAGCTTTATCCACCGCGTGATCCGGAGATCAGGGATGATATTTTGACCCGTGCGAAGGCGGCGGGGTTCACGACATTGGTGTTGACCGTGGATGTGCCAGTAGCCTCTCGACGCGAACGCCAGACCCGTGGGGGCCTGACCAATCCGCCAAAACTGACGCCGCGGCTGGCGATGCAGTCGGCGCAGTGTCCGGCTTGGCTGAACGGCATCCGCAAGACGGGCATGCCCCGGATGCGGTTGATGGATAGCTATTCGGATATCAAGGGTGCCCTGCCCTCGACCCAGCATATCGGGTATTTGCTGCGCACCTCGCCTGATTGGGATTACTTCAAATCCTTGCGGAAGGTCTGGGATGGGCCGTTGATCGTCAAGGGTGTCGGGCGCCCACATGATGCCGCCCGGCTGACCGATGAAGGGGCTGACGCAATATGGGTCAGCAACCATGCAGGCCGCCAGTTTGATGGGGGTCCAGCGACGATTGAAGTGTTGCCGGGTGTGCGCGCTGCAACGACACTGCCGGTGATCTTTGATAGCGGAATCGAAGGTGGTCTGGATATCTTGCGCGCATTGGCGCTTGGCGCTGATTTCGTGATGCTGGGGCGGGCGTTTCACTATGGGTTGGCGGCCTTGGGTGAGCCCGGAGCCGCCCATGTGATCGACATCCTGCGCCAAGACATGATCAGCAATATGGGGCAGATCGGGGCACAAACGCTCAAAGACATGCCTGACTGCCTGCGCTCTACCCAGTAATCCTTATAGACGATCTGCCCATTCCACCTTAGGAATGCTGCAACTGCGAAGGGGAGTGTTATGGCCGAGTTCAAGAAAATTTTGATTGCCAACCGGGGTGAAATCGCGATCCGCATCATGCGGGCCGCCAATGAGATGGGCAAAAAGACCGTCGCCGTCTTCGCAGAAGAGGACAAACTGGGCCTGCACCGCTTCAAGGCGGATGAGGCGTATCGCATTGGCGAAGACCTTGGCCCTGTCGCTGCCTATCTGAGCATTGATGAGATTATTCGCGTGGCCAAGATGGCGGGCGCAGATGCGATCCATCCCGGCTATGGCCTGCTGTCCGAGAACCCTGAATTCGTGGATGCCTGTGCTGAAAACGGGATTACGTTCATCGGCCCCAAGGCTGAAACCATGCGCGCCTTGGGCGATAAGGCCAGCGCCCGCCGTGTGGCGATTGAGGCGGGCGTGCCCGTGATCCCCGCGACCGAAGTGCTGGGCGATGATATGGCCGCCATCAAGGCTGAGGCGGCAGAGGTTGGTTATCCCCTGATGCTGAAGGCGTCCTGGGGTGGCGGTGGCCGCGGCATGCGTCCGATCATGTCCGAGGACGAGCTGGAAGAGAAGGTGCTGGAAGGCCGTCGCGAGGCCGAGGCCGCATTTGGCAATGGCGAAGGTTATCTGGAAAAGATGATCATGCGCGCGCGCCATGTCGAGGTGCAGATCCTTGGGGACAGTCACGGGCAGATTTATCACCTTTGGGAACGCGATTGTTCTGTTCAGCGCCGCAATCAGAAGGTTGTTGAGCGCGCCCCTGCCCCCTATCTGTCCGGCACCCAGCGCGAACAGCTTTGCAATCTGGGCAAGAAAATCTGCCAGCACGTCAATTACGAATGCGCGGGCACGGTCGAGTTCCTGATGGATATGGATTCGGGCGAGTTCTATTTCATCGAAGTGAACCCGCGCGTGCAGGTGGAGCATACGGTGACTGAGGAAGTGACGGGCATCGATATCGTCCGGGCGCAAATCCTGATCGCAGAGGGCAAGTCACTGGTCGAAGCGACAGGCTGCGCCAGCCAGTATGATGTGAAGCTGGATGGTCACGCGATCCAGTGCCGTGTCACCACAGAAGACCCGCAGAACAACTTTATCCCCGATTACGGTCGCATTCAGACGTACCGCAGCGCCACCGGGCCGGGCATTCGTTTGGATGGCGGCACCGCCTATTCCGGTGCTGTGATCACCCGCTACTATGATAGTCTGTTGGAAAAGGTCACCGCCCGTGCGCCAACACCTGAAATGGCGATTGCGCGCATGGACCGGGCGCTGCGCGAGTTTCGTATTCGCGGTGTCAGCACCAACATTGCCTTTGTCGAGAACCTGCTGAAGCACCCAACGTTCCTGAACAACGAATACCACACCAAGTTCATTGATGAGACCCCGGACCTGTTCAACTTTACCAAACGGCGTGACCGGGCGACCAAGATCCTGACCTATATCGCCGATATCACGGTCAACGGGCACCCTGAAACGGCGGGCCGCGCCCTGCCCTCTGCCGATGTGAAGCCGCCGCGTGCGCCGGTCAAACCAACCACGGACGTCATCCCTGGCACCCGCAATATTCTGGACGAGTTCGGGCCAGAGGCCGTGGCTGATTGGATGCGCGACCAGAAACAGCTGCTGATCACCGACACGACGATGCGCGACGGGCACCAGTCGCTGCTGGCGACCCGGATGCGATCCATCGACATGATCCGTGTCGCACCCACCTATGCCGCCAAGATGAACCAGTTGTTCAGCGTTGAATGTTGGGGTGGGGCTACGTTTGATGTGGCCTACCGGTTCTTGCAGGAATGCCCATGGCAGCGCCTGCGGGATATCCGCGCCCATATGCCCAATATCTTGACGCAGATGTTGTTGCGGGCGTCCAATGGGGTTGGTTACACCAACTACCCCGACAATGTGGTTGAGAGTTTTGTCGCGCAAGCTGCGAAATCCGGTGTTGATGTGTTCCGCGTTTTTGACAGCCTCAACTGGGTTGAAAACATGCGCGTCGCGATGGATGCCGTGATCAAGGCAAACAAGGTTTGTGAAGGCACGATTTGCTATACCGGCGACCTGCTGGACCCGAACCGTAGCAAATACGATCTGAAATACTATGTCGGCATGGCCAAGGAGTTGGAGGCGGCGGGCGCACATGTGCTTGGGCTGAAAGACATGGCCGGGCTGATGAAACCTGCGGCAGCCACGGCGCTTGTGACGGCGCTGAAGGAAGAAACGGGCCTGCCGATCCACTTTCACACGCATGATACCTCCGGTGCGGCGATTGCCACAGTACTGGCTGCGACGACGGCGGGTGTCGATTGTGTGGATGCGGCGATGGACGCGCTGTCGGGCAACACATCGCAGCCGACGCTGGGTTCCATTGTCGAGGCCCTGCGCGGTGATGCCCGCGATACCGGTTTGGATGTCACCGCCATTCGCGAGATCAGCAACTATTTCGAACAGGTTCGCGAACATTACGCGGCCTTTGAAAGCGGCCTGCAGGCGCCCGCGTCAGAGGTGTATTTGCACGAAATGCCCGGCGGTCAGTTCACAAACCTCAAGGCGCAAGCCCGATCGCTGGGTCTGGAAGAACGCTGGCATGAGGTCGCCCAGACCTATGCGGATGTGAACCAGATGTTTGGCGATATCGTGAAGGTTACGCCTTCGTCCAAGGTGGTCGGTGACATGGCGCTGATGATGGTCAGCCAGAACCTGACCCGTGCGCAAGTGGAAGACCCGGACGTTGATGTGGTGTTCCCTGATAGCGTCGTGGACATGATGCGCGGCAGCCTTGGCCAACCCCCCGGCGGCTGGCCCAAGGCGATCCAGAAGAAAATCATGAAAGGCGAAAAACCGTTCAAGGAACGGCCCGGCAAATCGCTGCCTGCCGTTGATCTGGACGCAACCCGTGCTGATCTGTCTGCGCAGCTGGACGGCAAAGAGATCGATGATGAAGACCTGAACGGTTATCTGATGTATCCCAAGGTCTTCCTTGATTACATGGGCCGTCACAAAACCTATGGCCCCGTGCGCACATTGCCGACGCGCACGTTCTTTTACGGGATGGACCCGGGCGAAGAGATCGTGGCCGAGATTGACCCCGGCAAAACGCTGGAAATCCGGATGCAGGCTGTCGCCGACATGAACGAAGATGGCGAGGTTAAAGTGTTCTTTGAACTCAACGGTCAGCCGCGTACCATCCGCGTGATGAACCGCCTAGCGGCAGCCGAGAAGGTGCTGCGCCCCAAGGCCGAGGACGGCAATGCAAACCACATCGGCGCACCCATGCCGGGTGTTGTTGCGACGGTGGCCGTAGTTGCGGGCAAAAAGGTCAAGCAAGGCGATCTGCTGCTGACGATTGAGGCGATGAAGATGGAAACCGGGCTGCATGCCGAACGGGATGCGGTCGTCAAAGCCGTGCATGTGCAGGCGGGCGGGCAAATTGATGCCAAGGATCTGTTGGTGGAGCTTGAATAGTTACTTTGCCAGCATGATCGTTGGGGTGGTATTATCATCCGCTCCAATGGTGCAGGCCGATGAACTATCTCTGGAAATGTGCTTTGGACCTTTCCCGCATACCGCACCCAGCGTGGAAGTGACGACAAGTTGGCCGCTTGTCGTCAATAATGCTTTTTCCGATGACGGAACGGGACATGCGGGACTGAACGTATCTCTTCTGATCCCGGTGCAGAAACACGAGGGTGGCATGTGTCTTGGCGAATACCTTGTAGAGAATTTGCGCCAGTCCCCTGCAGGTGTTTTTTCCGGCCAAATCGTCCCGACCAGCAAGGACAACCCGGTCTTTTTCTATGACGAGATTGTCGTTGATCCTGCATTGACCACGGATTGGTCCTACACCCCCACGGGCGCCACGCTGCGTTTTGGTATGTTCGGATGGCGCCAACCGATGGGGCAGGACGCCCAAGACCTTGCGGAACTTGGCATAGCCCCTAGGGCGTTGCCGACAGATTGGGAGTAAGGGAACGATTGGTTTGGCGCACGGCTTGGACAGGATATTCTGAAGCGACCAAGCAAGAAGGGCATGCAAGCCAATATCACCGAAAGTGACATGCCCGGCAAAACAGAAAGTCAAATAATTGGCTGATACCGGGCATTTTTTACGCATCACACGATTGGCCGCCTTGCCGTTGTTCAAAAAGTTAGGCAAGTTGATGACGTGAAGTTCAAAGTAATCTGAGTTTTGGCATGTGGATCAATGCTTTGGCTTGTTAAGACTTGCAATGGTCCCGATGCCACAAGTCTGACAACTATTTGCCTATTTCTTGTGCATTAACTGAGTTAAGCGGAGGTTCACGGTGGGGTGATCTGCCGTCACCTTCAAATGGAGACCAATAATGAAATCAGTAACGAGACGGCATGCTCTCGGTATGACTGCGGCTGCCGCCAGTTCGGTGTGCTTTAGCCCGGCATATGCACAATCGCTCAACAAGCCCAAAGTTGCGTATACGCTTTTGTTCGCACCCGGTGGCGAGCTCGGATGGGACTATGAGCATGTCCGCGGCCTGCAGCAAGCGCGCGATGCCTATGGTGACCGCGTCCAGATCGACGCATTTCACGAGGTTGCTGAATGGGGCAACGGCGACAAGGAAAAATTCCAAGAGCTGGTCGACGACGGTTACGATCTGATTTTCACGACATCTGCGGGCTACATGCGGTCCGCTGTCGAAATTGCGCAGCAAAATCCAAATGTGAAGTTTGAATGCTTTGACGGCTATATCCGTGCAGACAACATCGCGACCTTCAATACACGCTGGTATGAAGGACGATATGTTGAGGGGTTCCTGGCCGGATCGATGTCGAAAACCAATCGCGTTGGTTATCTGGGCGCTTATCCCATCCCGCAGGTTATCCGTGGCATCAATGCCGCTTACGTTGCTGCGCGGTCCGTTAATCCTGACATCGAATTCGATATCGTTTGGCTGAACACCTGGTTTGATTATGAGGGTGAAAGGAACGCCGCGCGTCAGTTGATGGACCGCGGGGCAGATGTTCTGATGCAACACACGGTCAGCACCGCCGCTGTCGAATTGGCACAGGAAAAAGGTATCTATAGCTTTGGTCAAGGCTCTGACATGAGCAGATTTGGCCCTGATGCCGTGATGACCTCCATGATCAATAACTGGGGTCCTTACTATGTCCGCCGGATTGGTGAATTCCTGGATGGCACCTGGAAATCGGAGGACACTTGGGGTGGTCTGGGCGCACAAATGGTTTCTATGGGTCCGCTTCTTGAAACGCTGCCCAACCGGACGGTGTTGCAGGCTCAAGATGTGATCGCGCGGCTTTCGTCGGGTGAACAGCATCCGTTTGTCGGCCCGATGCGCAAACAAGATGGTTCCGGGTGGCTCGCCCCTGGGGAAACGGCAAGCGAAAGCGACCTGTTGACAATGGATTACTACGTAGACGGGATAGCGTCTGTCTATCCGTCGCAAGGGTAGAGGAACAAACATGCTCAGCATATTTAGTAGAGGTCTCACCTCGCATCTGGCACTGGCGGTCGCTTTGTTTGCGACAACACCGGTTTGGGCCGAGGCGACACTGACCGCAATTGACGGCACCGTGACAATCAAGGGCGAATTGCTTGGTATCGACGAAACGGCTTATCGTATCATGACACCCTCCGGGGAACTGTTGGTCCGTCGTGAATTCGTGACCTGTTCCGGGGATGGATGCCCTCAGGCGCAGACAAGCGAGGTCGTCGATGATGGCGACGTCGTTTTGACATCAGAAGATGGTCGCGTCAAAATTGAAGGCCAATTGGTTGATGTCACGAACACATCCTACATCATTGAGACCCCAAGTGGCCGCCTGACGGTACGCCGCGAATTCACCAATTGCGAGGGCGCGTCATGTCCAAGCCTCAGCATCGAAAGCGACCGGTTCACAGTCACCGTATCGGGTGCGGATGGAGCTGATCTTGTCGCCGCGATTGTCGGCGACTACGCCGCAGCCAAGGACTTTAACCTGACGCGACAGCTTGGCGGTGACACGTTGCCGACCTTGCTGGTCGGTGATGAACGGGGCCTCGAAATTTCGCGTATTGCGATTCAGGAAATGCAGACTTCAGAAGCGATCAGGGCCTTGTTTGATGGCAGCAGTCAGTTTGCGATCACCCGTGAAAGGATCACGCCTGCGATACTTTCTGCGCAACTTGGGACTGAAGTTACCGAAATCGCCGACTATCTGAGTGAAGAAATCATCGGCTTGGATGCGGTCAGCTTTGTTGTTGGTGCCTCCAGCGGCATTGATGTCATCAGCCTGAATGACGCGCAATCCGTCATGAATGGCAGCATCACGAACTGGTCGCAGCTTGGCGGCGCAGATATCCCGATCACGCTCCATGCGATGGCCGACAACAGCGGGATGATGGAGCAGCTTGGGTTATGGGGCATGGCAAACGCTACAGATCTCCCCGGTGCGATGCTGCATAGTTCGGTTGATGCATTGAACGAAGCGATCAATGCCGATTCATCTGCGTTTGGCGTTGTCTATCGATCGCAGGCGTCAGGGGTGAAGGCGCTGAACTTGGCATCTGCCTGCAATATCTTTGTCGACAACTCAGACTTTGCAATTCAGACGGAAGAACACCCTCTGGCGCTGCGCTGGTATCAGTACAGCATGAAGGCTGGCGCGGCCTCTGAATTTGCCCGTAACGTGAGCCGGTTCATACCAACTGACTTTGGGCAACAATCCATCGCCTCTCGTGGGTTGGTGACGCAGCAGTTGCAGATCGTGCCGATGCAGGATCAGGGTGCGCGGCTGTTGTCGACGGTTCTGGCCAGCGGCAGCGATCGGGTGTCGAACACGGTCATGCGCGACTACTTCAATGAGGCGTCGAATGCGCGTCGTATCTCAACGTCGCTGCGGTTTCTTAGCGGGAATGCGACGCTCGACACCAAGGCCGAAAGCGACATTGATCGCATTTCGGAAATCGTCCGCTCGAGCGAATATGAAGGCTACGAGGTGCTGGTTTTCGGTTTCAGCGATTCGTATGGCACATTGGAGGCCAACTTGAACCTATCGGAGCGTCGGGCCAATTCAGTGCGGGATCTGCTGTTGAGCAAAAACCCCGGTTATCTGGAAAGAGGGACGGTTCGCAGCTTTGGTATCGGACCAATTGCACCGGTTGGCTGCAATGAGCTTGCCGAAGGTCGCGAACAAAACCGTCGGGTAGAGATCTGGATCCGCCCACGGGCCTAACAAGAAGCCATCTGAACCTTGATCTGGCGCTCCACTTGGTGCGCCAGATTTTTTTGCGCATCCAGAAGTGGGCGATGCCGCATGTGAACAACGCGCGGCGACAAGCTGCGACTGATTTATGACTGTCAGGTGCGCACCGATGTATTCATGACTGAAACAGCGGATTGTGAAGCACACCGCGCCGGGTCAAAGGTGCTGGAGCGGCAGCCGAGCCGGGTTGTTTCCGGGTGTTATCCTCTTCTCTGCTAGTTGCGCGGCACTGTCTGATCGGTGGCTCAGGTTGATGTAACCCATTCATATAAAATTGTTTTGTGTGAATTCGTGCCCCTAAATTTCAGTCCTATTGACACGACGCCAAAAAGCTGACTTCCTAACTGGTATTGAGGCCGGACCAGCAGAACAGTAACGAACCGGCCAAGGGAGGACACCATGAATATGAGACTAACCGCAGCTTTTGCGATCCCATTCGCTATCGCCGCGATGACCGCGCAAGCGCAGGAATATCCAGAGCCACAGCGTGGCAATTATGTGATCGAGAACTTCGCATTTGAGACCGGAGAGATCTTGCCCGAGATGAACGTCAGCTATCTGACTATCGGCGATCCGGCCAACCCGCCTGTGTTGATTACGCATGGTACGACCGGTCAGGCAAAATCGATGTTGGGCAGCGCGTGGGCGGATAACCTTTATGGTCCCGGCCAACCACTTGATGCAGAGAAATACTTTCTGATCCTTGTTGACGCGATCGGGGCTGGCGAAAGTTCAAAACCTTCTGACGGGATGCGCACAGATTTCCCTGAGCAGACATTGATGGATATGGTCAATGCCCAGAAGATGCTGTTGGAGGATCACTTTGATATTGATCGCCTGCATCTGAAGATCGGCTTTTCGATGGGTGGCATGCTGACATGGACGTGGCTGACTGAATATCCTGAATTCATGGATGGTGGTGTGCCCATCGCCTCACTTCCCGGTCCCATGGCGGGCCGCAACTGGATGATGCGCCGCATGGTGATTGATGCGGTCCGCGATGATCCTGCTTGGAACAATGGCAATTACGAAGAACAGCCGCCGATGTTGCGTTACATGTCCGCATGGTTCGGTATTGCAACCTCCAACGGAAACCTGCGCCTGCAAGAGATTGGTGCCACCCGCGAGATGGCCGATGCCTATGTGGATGAGCGCAAGGAAAAGCAGACCGTCGGTGACGCAAACGACGTGATGTATATGTGGAACGCATCGCGCAACTTTGATCCAACCCCAAAGCTAGGCGATATTCAGGCCGAGGTGTTGGTCCTGCTCAGCCAGGATGACGAACGCAACCCGGTTGAACTGCCGATGATCGCAACGAATATGGCGATGATCCCGAATGGTCAGTTGTACATCGTGCCCGAGGATAACGAGACACGCGGCCATGGCACGACATATAATGCGGGCTATTATGCGGATGTTTTGGCGGACTTTCTGGCAGACTTGCCAAACGCGCCAGAATAACAATCGGTATCAGAGTAATGAAAGGGGCGCATTGCGGCGCCCTTTTTGCTGTCAGATTGCGAGATTGCTTTGATCTGATGATTTGCCATCCAGAAAAGCCCGGGTTGTCACATAGATCCGGGTGGCATGTTCAACCACGGTACGTTCGGCCATGTTCGGATCGCCCGTTTCCAGCGCCGTGAGAATGGCGCGATGGTCTGACAGGCTTTCGGAGATTGAACCGGGTTTTGCAACAATCCGGCGGCGATGATCCAGAAGATGATTGTAAAGCGACATTGCCACATCAAAGAACACATCGTTGCCTGCCGCCCGGTAGAGTGTTGCGTGGAATTCACGGTCGCACAAAAGGAACCGCACTGGGTCGTCACCGCAGTCTTCTTGTGCCGTGATTGACGCGCGCAGCGTGGTTAACCCCGCCTGATCGATCCGCTTTGCCGCATCTGCCGCGATCCGGCGTTCAACCAAAAGCCGCGCCTCATGCACGCTTTCCAGATCGTAAGGCCCGTCAAACCCGGCCGCTTGCGGGCCACGGACCAGCGACCGGACATCGGCGGTTGCAACGGTTGTGCGTGCCCCATGCGCGACCCGCAAAATCCCGTGGGAGGCCAGAATTCCGATCGCCCCCCGCACCGTTTCACGGCTGACGGACAAAGATGCTGCCAATTCACGTTCGCCGGGCAGCTCATCACCTACGGCCAACACCCCGGATGACACAAGGGCCGCCAGCTTTTCCGCGATGACCTCGCGGACAGAGCGCCGCGAGACGTCGCCCATCAACGCCTTGGTTTGTTCAAGTGGCAGCCGTTTCACATGGTCCATGGCGCAGCGTCCTTCTTAATTCGGTTCATGAAAATCGCATAACAGGTCCGCGCTACGGTGAATAGCGTCGGAGATAATCGCATCGTGCAAAAGCCACGCGAACCGCCGTCGGTCGGGCGTTTTTGTGCCGCGCGTCTTAGTGTTGACAGCATCATATTATTGGTACACTGTCCAGACCAGTAGTCCAAATAGGTTATGGAGTTGGGAGCTCTTGACCACTGGGGGACAGGTCGCGCGGCCCGCAAGCTGGCGTGGCGCACCCTTGGGGATTGCGTGTTACTTAATGGGAGGAAACCAAGAATGATGAACCGCAGAACACTGGGTAGAACGCTTTCTGCAGCTCTGGCCGCCGCGATCCTTGCTATCGGATCGCCTACGCAGGCCCAGGAAAACGGAGAGCTGGTCTATATGACGCCCGGCCTTGATCTGGCATTTTGGCGCTATGTATCTGAAGGTGTGAAATCCGTGGCTGAGGAAAACGGGTATGGCTTTGCCGCGCTTGATTCCACCAATGATCCGCAAACCCAGCTACAAAACGCACAGGATGCGATTGCCCGTGGCGTCGCCGGGATCGTCTTGTCACCCACGGACAGCTCCACCGCCCCTGCCGTTCTGCAACTGGCCAAGGACGCGGGTATTCCGGTCGTTATTGCCGATATCGGCACTGATTCTGGTGAGTTTGTGTCCGTTATCGGATCGAACAATTACGAAGGCGCCAATGGCGTTGGACAGGCTTTGGCCGCTGCCATGCAGGATGCAGGCAAGACCGATGCGACGGTTGGGATTGTGGGTATCAGTCAGGCCCGTTTGAATGGTCAGGCCCGCACGAACGGGTTCAAGGATGCAATGGCCGAAGGTGGTGTGACGGGCGATGCCGGGTTGCAGCAAATGCAGGCTTACACAGCTGACGAGACGTTCAAATTCACGCAGGATATGATCACCGCCAATCCCGGTATGGGCGGTATGTTTGTGCAGACCGATGGCCCAACGCTGGGTGCGTTGCGGGCGATCAAGGCCGCCCGGATGGATGGCGATATTCTGGTGGCGGCCTTTGATGGTATCCCCGAATTCGTGCCCCTCCTGCAATCGGGTGAGCTGGTCGTGTCGGGTATGCAGCAACCCTATCTGATGGGTGTCAGGTCCGCCGAGGCGATGCTGGAGCATTTGGGCGGCGGCACGCCTGATAAGGAAATCACCGTGCCGATCCTGATTGTGACATCGGACAATATCGAAGAGATGTTGCCGACGATCACCGAAACAGTTTTCGCCAACGAGATTAACTGAAAAAGTATGGATCGCCGGGGTTCCGGCCCCGGCGATCTGATCTTGTGACATCATGATGCAGTCCCCTTCTCAATCCGGCACATTTGTGCGCGCCGAACCGCTTTTGATGGCCCGTGGGGTGTCAAAGCATTTCGGCAAGACGCGCGCGTTGGTGGATGCGTCCCTGACCCTGCGTCCGGGCGAGGTGACGGGGCTGCTGGGCGCCAATGGCGCGGGAAAATCGACATTGTCACGGATCGTGTCAGGACATATTCAACCGACCGGCGGCGCGCTGGAATTTGATGGTGGCCCGCTGGCCCTGTCCTCAACCCGGGATGCGTTGCGCCAGGGCATTGCGCTGGTCGCACAGGAAACATCATTAGCGCCTGATCTTTCGGTGCTGGAAAACATCTTTTTACCCAATCTCGCCACACCGGGCCGTTTGTCATTTCGTAACATGCGGGCACGGGCCACTGACCTGCTAGCCGGGTTGGGCCATGAACATGTTTTGCCGCTGGACGCGGAGGTGCGCACATTGTCTGCCGCCCAGCGTCAGTTGGTCGAGATTGCCAAAGCGCTGGCACTGGATGCCCGTTTGGTGATCTTTGACGAACCCACTGCATCGCTGTCGACCACGGAGGTGGACGGGTTGTTTGATATCATGGACCGTTTGCGCGAAAGCGGGCGTGCCTTGGCGTTCGTGTCGCACAGGCTGGAGGAAGTTTTTGCCATTACCGACCGCGTCACCATCCTGCGCGAGGGCCAGGTCGTGGCCGAAGATGTGGCCACATCCAGTCTGACCCAAGGCGACATTATCCAGCACATGGTAGGCCGCGATATCGGGGCGATTTATTCGGAACGGAATGTCGCACCCGATGCCGTTGGCGATACTGTCTTTGAAGTGCGTGGCCTGAAGGCTGCCCCTTGGGTCCGCGATATGAGTTTTTCGGTGCGCGCTGGTGAAATTCTGGGCCTTGGCGGGCTGGTTGGCGCAGGCCGGTCCGAAGCGATGGAGGCGATCTGGGGACTGCGTACCAAACAGGCGGGCGAAGTTTTGGTAAAAGGTCAGCCCGTGTCCCTGCGCAAGCCAGCCGATGCGGTTCGGGCCGGTATCGGCTTTGTCGCCGAGGACCGCCGCGCGCAGAACATTGTCCCCGATCTGTCGGTTCGCGAAAATCTGCTTTTGGCCCAAATGGGTCAGCACCGTAGTTTCTGGCGTGGCTATGGCCGCCGGGCTGAAAAGGTGGCCGCCCTTGTTGCTGAGCTTGGCCTGCCCGCCGACCGGCTGGATACCAGCCTGTTGAACTATTCCGGCGGGATGCAGCAGAAAATCATCATCGCCCGCTGGCTGCTGACTGAGCCCGATATTCTGATCCTTGATGAACCGACCAAGGGCGTCGATATCGGCACACGGTCGTCGATCTATCGCATTCTTCAACGGGCGGCAGATGCCGGACTTGCCGTTATCGTCATCTCATCCGATTTTGAGGAACTGCTTGGCCTTGCCGAACGCATCGTCGTTGTGTCGGACGGCGTGACCATCGCCGATCTGCCCGCCGCGCGTCTGACCGAGGAAAAGCTGACGCTGCTCGCGGCCCCCCGCAGTTCGACCCAGCGCAATCAGTTGCTGTTGCAGGACATCACGCAAGCACATGGCGGTGATGCATTCTGGACCCTGCTGGATGGGGATGAAACGATCTGTCTGGCCCAAGCCGGTCAGGCGCTGTCGGGCCTGCAACCCGGCCAAGCCGCTGTGGCCCAACAGACAAGTATCCCACAAGCGATCCGCGCCCGCGCCGCCGCGTTTGTGGTTGAAGTTGATGGCCGCGCCAGCCTTTTGACCCAAATGACCGACCGGCGCGGCCATGATCTTGGCTGGATCGGTTTGACCCTGCCTGCCGGGATACCTGTTCCCGATCCTGCCGAGATCCGGACCCGTATCCAAAACCTCGCCCAGACGGAGGACGCGCATGTCTGATACCACGCTCACCCCCAAGGGTCCGTCCATGATGGGAACCGTTTTGCGCAGTCTTGAGGTCAGGATGCTGGGGCTTGCCCTGCTTTTGGCGGTGGTTTTGTCTTTCGCCTCGCCGTTTTTTCTGACCGAGCGGAATATCTTCAACATCCTCGACCAATCGGTGGTAATCGGCATTGTCGCCGTTGGCATGACATTTGTGATCCTGACCGGCGGGATCGATCTGTCGGTTGGGGCCGTTTTCGGCCTGACGGGCATTATTCTGGCGCAGGCGTTGCAGGTGATGCCAATCCCGCTTGCCATTCCGTTGGGCATATTGGCCGGTGCGGGCATCGGGCTGTTCTCTGGCGTGCTGATCGCAGTGTTCGGGCTGGCGCCGTTCGTAGTGACGCTGGGTGTCATGGCGATTGGGCGCAGCCTGTCTTTCATCTTTTCGGGTCAACGCAGCATATCTGGCCTGCCACCGGAACTGGACGCCATTGTTTACACGACGTTTTTTGGGGTTCCGGTCAATGTGCTGTTCCTGATCGGTCTTTATCTGGTCACGTGGGGATATCTGACCTACACCAAGGGTGGGCGCACGATCTATGCCATCGGGTCAAACTTCGAAGCGGCGCGCGCGGCAGGCCTATCCACCATGTATTATTCGATCATGCCCTATGTGGTATCCGGCGCGCTGGCAGCCGTGGCCGTGACGTTTTCGCTGGCGCAGATCATGTCCGCTGACCCGCTGGCCGGGAACCAGTTGGAACTGGACGCGATTGCAGCCGTGGTGATTGGCGGGGCCAGTCTGTATGGCGGGCGCGGGTCGATTATCGGCACCTTGCTGGGTGTCTTAATCATGGTGATGATCCGCAATGGTCTGAACCTGATGGGGGTCTCGCCGTTTTGGCAGGGCACGGCAATCGGGTCGATCATCATCCTCGCACTTTTGGCTGAACGTCTGATCAACTGGCGTTCGTCGCGCAGTTAATGGAGGTCGCAATGCAAAACCCATCCCGCGCCATCGCCCTTTACGGCACCGAGGAAGAAGTCGCAGTCCCACGCATTTTGCGCGCGGGCAAGCTGACTGCGGAGCTGGAGGCAGGCAATCTGCGCTACATCCGCTGGGATGGTGAAGAAGTACTGCGTGCGGTGTCATTCATTGTGCGTGACCGCGATTGGGGCACCTATGCGCCCGAAATCTTTGACCTGGTAGTGGAAGAGGATGACGCCGCGTTTCGTGTAACGCTGCATGCTGTGGCCAACGGCGATGGTACCCGTTTTGCCTATGATGCAAGGATCGAGGGCCGCGCTGACGGCACGCTGGTTTTTCATGGGCATGGCAGTACCGACACAGGGTTTGAAACCAACCGCACGGGCTTTGTCATCCTGCATCCCATCGATGGCGTCGCTGGTGCGCCAGTGACCATCACACATATCAACGGCCGTACGGTCGATGATTGCTTCCCTCGCATTATCGATCCCGTCCAGCCCATGATGAACCTGCGCGCGTTGTCCCACCAAACCCCGGGTGGCCTGTCGGTCAAGGTCCTGATGGAAGGCGACACCTACGAGATGGAGGATCAGCGCAACTGGACCGATGCGTCATACAAGACATATGTGCGCCCCCTTGCCCGACCTTGGCCCTATCAGATCACACCCGCAGAAGTCATCGATCAGACCATCACAGTAACCGTAAGCGGCGATAGCAAAAAGAAGACGCAAGGCGGTGCCATCACATTGCAGCCCAGCGCCGCTGCGGGTGTTATCCCTCCTGTCGGCATCGGTTTGCGCCCAGAGGATGCAACCACCGCCCACGCCAAGACGGATGTCCTGAAACCGCTCGCCCCAGACTATATCGTGCTGCATCATGACCCGCGCGCCGGACATGACCGAACAACGCTTGAGGCTATGTTGAGCGTTGCCAAGGCGGTTGGCGCAACCCCGTGGCTTGAAGCTGTCATCGAGAACACATCCGATGACGCAGCCCATGAAGAGATTTTGGCCTTGGGCCGCATTGTCGCAGATTTGGATGATCCGTTTGCAACAGTATTGGTGTCCCCCGCACCGGATCTGAAATGTACGCTGCCCGGTTCGGTGTGGCCAAATGCGCCAGAGCCCAAAGCGCTGTATCGCAGGACAAGAGATGCGTTTCCCTTGGCCCGCATTGGTGGTGGGATGTTCAGCTATTTCACAGAGCTGAACCGCAAGCCGCCACCGGCTGACACGCTGGACCTGATCACATTCACGACTTCTCCCATGGTGCATGCTGGCGATGATCGGTCCGTTATGGAAACCCGCGAGGCGCATGGTGCAATTGCGGCATCCGTATCGGCCATTGCGGATGGTACGCCGTGGGCGGTTGGCCCGTCGGCGATTGGGATCAGGGATAATCCGTACGGAGCGTCGGCCAAGGATAATCCGGGCAATATCCGACAGGCAATGAACCGCAACGACCCACGCCAACGTGGCCTGCTTGGGGCGACCTGGACGCTGGGCTATATCGCCGATTTCGCGCTGGGTGGTGCATCCGCCATCGCGATGGGTGGGGCGACAGGGCCGTTTGGCGTCATTTCGGCTCCCGGTGATGATCCGGATCCTTGGTATGACGGCAATGGCGGGCTTTATCCGACTTTTCACGTCTTGCGGGGTCTTTCCCGGTTGAAGGGTGCTGCAATGTTGCCGCTTGGCCTGCCCGCATCCGGGCCTGTCGCAGCCATTGCAGCACAGACCGCCACTGCGGTAGAAATATGGGCGGCGAACACGGGTCCTGACCCTGTTGAGGTGTCCGTTTCAGGTGCTTGTCAGTTCGCGAGACTGGACGCCGACAGTTTTGCCACTGCTGCTAGCGCGCCGGACCATTTTGACAATCTTGTCGCCCATAACGGTCCACTCACCCTCGACGGGTTTGCCGTTGTTCGGATCCTCATGAAAGGCTGATCTATGCATGTTGCAATTATAGGTGCTGCGGGCATGATTGGCCGCAAGCTGGCGGAACGGATCGCTGAAACGGGCGCGATTGAAGGCAAGCACGTTGATGCATTGACGCTGATCGACGTTGTTGCACCTGATGTCGCGGAGAACTTCAGCGGCAGACGCACCGCCCTCGCCGCCGATTTGTCGGCGCGCGGCACCGCCGAGCGGTTGATCGCATCACGCCCAGACGTGATCGTGCATCTTGCGGCAATAGTGTCAGGTGAGGCTGAGGCTGATTTTGACAAAGGATACCTGATCAATCTGGACGGTACCCGGGCGTTGTTTGACGCCATACGCACGATTGAGCGATATACGCCGCGCGTGATCTACGCTTCATCGCTGGCCGTGTTCGGCGCACCGTTCCCGCCGAAGATCGGGGATGATTTCCATCTGACCCCGCTCACCAGCTACGGTACGCAAAAAGCCATGGGCGAGCTTTTGCTGGATGACTATAGCCGCCGCGGTTTTCTTGATGGGGTTGGCATCCGCTTTCCAACGATCTGTATCCGACCGGGTAAGCCCAACAAGGCGGCCTCCAGTTTCTTTTCGGGTATTCTGCGCGAGCCGCTCAACGGGCAAGAGGCAATCCTGCCAGTGGATGACGATGTGCGCCACTGGTTCGCCAGCGCCCGGGCTGCTGTCGGATTTATCACGCATGCATCAACGATGGACACCGGCCTGCTTGGCGCACGCCGCAATATGACCATGCCCGGCGTGTCAGCAACGGTCGCCGACCAGATCGAAGCCTTGCGCGCGGTCGCGGGGGATCAGGCCGTCGCCCTGATCAGGCGCGCACCGGACCCAACCATCGCTCGTATCGTCGCAGGCTGGCCCCGCGATTTTGATACCGCGCGCGCCCAAAAGATGGGGTTTCGCGCCGAGACATCATTTCAGGAAATCATCGAGGTCTACCTCGACGATGAAATGGGCGGAAAACGCCCGGACGGAGGCGCATCAGCCGCTTGAACCAAATCCGCATGTATGCGGTGAAAAAACCACCAACAGTTATCCCTGGGAGGACAACATGAAACATACAATCGCAGCCTTTATCGGCACTTTGGCCTTGTCGGCCAGCATTGCACAGGCAGAACAGTCAATTGTGCTGGGGCATACGCTGTCGCCCGCATCCCATTACGGCATCGGCGCCGATGCATTCCTTGCCAAACTGGCGGAAGTATCTGGCGGCGAATTCACCGGCACCCAAGCCCCCGCCGGGCAGTTGGGCGGCGAACGCGACATGATCGAAGGTTTGCAGATCGGATCACTTGACGTGGTGATCACATCGACCGGGCCATTGGGCAACTTTGTGCCCGAAGTCTACGCGCTTGACCTGCCCTTCCTGTTTCGCGACTACGACCATGCGCGGGCCGTTCTCGACGGTGATGTCGGGCAGGAACTGCTGGGCAAAATCAATGACAACCAGCTTGTCGGCCTTGCATGGTCTGAAAACGGGTTCCGTCATGTGACCAATTCACAGCGCCCCGTGCTGACCCCCGCTGATCTGGATGGGTTGAAACTGCGCACCATGGAAAATCGTGTTCATATGGAGGCATTTTCACAGATGGGTGCCGCCCCCACGCCGATGGCATTTCCCGAGTTGTTTACCGCCTTGCAACAAGGTGTGGTTGACGGGCAAGAAAACCCTGTGACCGTCATCACCGCATCCAAATTTTGGGAAGTTCAGGGGCATGTTTCGCTGACGGGCCACGTTTATTCGCCTGCCGTCATTCTGGCATCACCCACCCTGCTGGATGGTCTGACCGACGAGCAACGCGGTTGGTTCTATGAAGCCGCCGCCGCGTCTGCCGCAGCAACCCGTGCAGAGGTGAACCGTCTGGAAGATGCTGGCGTTGCCCTGCTGCGCGAAAACGGGATGGAAGTCATCACTGACATCGATAAAGCCCCCTTTGCCGCCCTCGCCCAACCCGCATACGCCGTCTACACGGATGAATACGGCACCGAACTGGTCGAGCGCATTCAAGCAGTTCAATAAGTTCTCCCTAGGGCTGGCGCGGAGCAATTCGCGCTGGCCCGCTTTTGACTTTTTCTAAGGACGCCATGATGCGGCATTTTTTGCGCTTCGAGGACATCACGACCGGTATCGCGCTGAGGCTTTCGATCACGTTTCTTGTCATCGCGGCGGGCCTTGCACTTTATCAGGTCACGACCCGTTTTGTTTTTGGCGTGCCATCCACATGGTCAGAGGTGATCACCCGGTCCTCGATGATCTGGTCTGTGTTTCTTGGTGTGGCCGTCGCCTTTCGCCATGGCGCGATGATTTCTGTGGATGTGATACAGAACGCCCTGCCCCGACGGCTGGGCTTGTCGCTGTTTGTTATTGCCAATCTGGCCTCCCTGCTCTTTTTCACAATCCTGTTTTGGCAAGGCTGGTTGATGACTGAACGTGTCGTCCCGCAGCGCCTTGCCGCGTTGGAAGTTTCTATCGCATGGGTCTATGCGGCGCTGCCCGTCGGGTCCGCCTTTATTCTGGTCGCTATCGTGGCCTCAATCATCCGCGCCCTGCGCGGCGACTGGAACGATGCCCGCAACGCTGAGGCCGAGGTATGAATTCCGCACTTGGTCTATCGCTTGCCATCCTGTTTCTGATGGGAGTGCCCATTGCGGTCGCCATCGGTCTGGCTTCTGTCATCGGGATTGAAACGAACGGTCGTTTACCATTGTTGCTGGTGGCCCAGCGCATGTTTACCGGGATCGACAGCTTTCCCTTGATGGCAATCCCGTTGTTTATCCTTGCGGGCAACCTGATGTCAGCGGGCGGGATATCGCACCGCTTGGTCGAATTGGCCAAGTCGCTGGTGGGCGGGGTACAAGGCGGGTTGGCCTGTACCTGTGTGCTGACTTGTATGCTGTTCGCCTCCGTCTCAGGCTCATCGGTCGCGACCACATTTGCGATTGGTGCGATCCTGATCCCTGCGATGGTCAAGCATAACTATCCCAAGCCGCTGGCCGCATCGATCCAAGCATCATCGGCAGAGTTGGGGGTGTTAATCCCGCCCTCAATTCCCCTGATCCTCTATGGCGTCTCAACCGACACATCTGTCGGCAAATTGTTTGTTGCAGGATTGGGTCCAGGTCTTGTTGTCGCGCTGTCACTGATGGCCTTGGTTCTGGTGATCTGCCGCAAACGCGGCATCGGCAAAGAAGATGGACGTGACCGAGCCAAACCCGGTGCTGCCTTTTTGTCGGCCTTACCTGCGCTACTGGTGCCTGTCGTGATCCTTGGCGGCATCTATTCCGGCGTGTTTACCCCGACCGAGGCAAGTGCCGCCGCCGTCGCCGCCGCGCTTATCGTTGGTATGGGGCTGTACGGAGAGTTAAAGTTCGGCGATCTGCCTGAAATCTTGAAGAAAACCGTCATTTCAACCTCTGCCATCATGATCATCATCTCGGCAGCGGCCCTGTTTTCCTTCCTGATCGCCCGCTCGGGATTGCCAAACGAGATTGCGGCCTGGTTCAAGGAGATGTTTGAAAGCCGCATTGCCTTCCTACTGGCGGTGAATGTCCTGTTGCTGATCGTGGGTATGTTCATTGAGACATCCGCAGCGATCTTGGTCCTCGCCCCGATCCTGACCCCGATTGCCATCGCCTATGGTGTTGATCCGGTGCATTTCGGTTTGATCATCGTTGTGAACCTTGCCCTTGGCATGATTACCCCACCCTTGGGTGTGAACCTGTTTGCCGCCTGTGCCGTGGCCAACCTGCCGGTGGAAAAGATCATTCCGCAGTTGATCTGGTTCGTACTGACCGTGTTTGCCGCATTGATGGTGATTACCTATGTTCCGGCAATCACATTAATGCCGGTCCAGTTGATCTTTGGAGGATAACACCATGATCGTCCACTTTGCGGGTCTGGGTTCGATGGGGTTAGGTATGGCCCTGTCGCTGCTGCGTGCAGGCCATGCGGTTTACGGCACCGACCCGCAAGCCGACCGTATTGCCACGTTCCGTCAGGCCGGTGGTCATCAGCTTAATAGGGATTCGCCCTCAGCTGACGCGGTGATCAGCGTCGTCTTGAATGCCGTACAGACCCGTATGGTGCTGCTCGGTGAGGACGGGCTGGTCGAGGGGCTGAAACCAGGTGGCGTGATCCTGTCTTGTGCCACGGTCGCGCCCGCCTTTGCCGTGGAAATGGCGGCTGAGGCCACGGCGCGCGGTCTGCATTACATCGACGCCCCGATTTCCGGCGGCGCGATCAAAGCGGCAGAGGGTCGATTGTCGATCATGGCATCAGGCGCGCCAGAGGCCTTTGATCTGGCCGCACCTTTGTTGGACGCGTTGGCCGAAACGGTGCACCGGCTGGGCGATGCTGCGGGCGCAGGGTCGGCCATGAAAGCTGTCAATCAATTGCTGGCCGGTACGCATATTGCAGCAATGGGCGAGGCCCTCGCATTTGCAGCGGCGCAGGGCCTTGATCTGAGGCGCGTGGTTGAGGTGATCGCGGCCTCTGCCGGGACATCATGGATGTTCGAAAACCGCGCACCACATGTGGTGGATGGTGATTATACCCCTCGTTCGACGATTGATATCTGGCTTAAGGATTTGGGGATTGTCAGCCAAATCGCAATGGCCGCAGGTCTGCCCATGCCGGTCGTTGCAACGGCGTTAGAGCAGTTTCGCGCCAGTTCCGAAGCGGGGCTGGGTCAAGAGGACGACGCCGCCATTACCAAATACATCGCAAGCAAGGGCGGTGTGACACTGCCGAAAGGGACATAAATGCTGCTGGGTTGCATTGGCGACGATTTCACGGGTTCATCTGATTTGGGCAATACCCTGACCAAGGGTGGAATGCGGAGCGTGCAATATGTGGGCATACCCGACGTCCCTGCTGCGGCGGATGTTGACGCCGGGATCGTTGCCCTGAAATCACGATCCATTCCCGTTAAGGACGCGGTCCGCCTGTCGCTTGACGCGCTGGAATGGCTGCGGGCGCAAGGGTGTCAGCAATATCTGTTCAAATATTGCTCCACGTTCGACTCAACCATTGAGGGCAATATCGGCCCCGTGGCAGAGGCATTGGCAGACGCACTGGGCGCACGCGAAGTGCTGGTGTGCCCCGCATTCCCAGCGACAGGGCGTTCCGTCTATCAGGGGCATCTGTTTGTCGGTGACAGTCTGTTGAGCGAAAGCGGAATGGAAAACCATCCGTTGACGCCAATGACGGACCCCGACATTCGGCGCTGGCTGGGCCATCAGATCAAAGGCACCGTTGGGCATGTTGCGTCCGCGACCGTCGCGCAGGGCCCTGAGGCCGTGCGGGCCGCGATGCAGGTGGCTGACGCTGCAGGCCATCGTATGATTGTCGCCGACGCGATCCATGATTGCGATCTGGTGACACTCGGGCACGCCGCCAAGGGGCTACCGCTACTGACTGGGGGATCAGGCATCGCGATTGGCCTGCCAGAGGTGTTTCGGCAGGCGGGCACCTTGTCCGCGCAAGGCGAAGGCTGGCAAGGCGCGCGGGGCAAGGCCGCAATCCTTTCGGGGTCATGTTCAAACGCGACCCGCGCACAGGTAACGCTGCACGCAAAATCCAATCCGGCCAGAGAGGTCGCTGCAGATGATGTTATGTCCGGTGCGGTCACGGCTCGTGATCTTGCAGACTGGGCCTTGTCGCAGGACGGTCTGCCCCTCATCTATACCTCCGCTGATCCGGCAGAGGTGCGCGCGGCCCAAGACCGCCACGGCCGCGAAGCAAGTGCAGCCGCTATCGAAAACCTTTTTGCACAAACAGCCCGCCTGTTGGTCGCAGGTGGCGTGACCCGTTTAGTGACGGCCGGGGGAGAAACATCCGGGGCCGTTGTTGAGGGGCTGGCGTTGACCCAACTTGAAATCGGACCCGAAATCGACCCTGGCGTCCCTGTTATGCGGGCGGGCCCTGATCTGGTTTTGGCATTAAAGTCGGGCAATTTCGGTGCCTCCGACTTCTTTACCAAAGCATTCAAAATGATGGAGAGCGGCACATGAGCGAAACCAAACTGCGCGAGGATGTCTGTTATTGGGCGGGGTCGCTGTTTGATCGCGGCCTGACGGGCGGTGCATCTGGCAATGTGTCGGTGCGGACCGAAGATGGCGGCCTTTTGGTCACGCCGACCGGGGTCAGCCTGGGCCGTTTGGACCCTGCCCGCCTGTCGCGTTTTGACGCAAAGGGCCGGCATATTGACGGAGATGCGCCCACCAAGGAAATGCCCCTGCATTCCGCGTTCTACGAAACCCGCACCAATGCAGGCGCCGTCGTTCACCTGCATTCCACCCATTCCGTCGCCCTCTCGATGTTGCCCGAAACCGACCCTGATGACGTCATCCCGCCCTTGACAGCCTATGCGGTGATGCGGGTGGGTAAAGTGTCCCTGCTGCCTTTCTTTGTACCGGGTGATCCAGCGATGGCAGACGCGGTGCGCGGCCTTGGGGGCCGCCGGTCTGCGGTCCTGCTGGCCAATCACGGACCTGTCGTCGCCTCCAAGGATCTGGAGGCCGCGATATTCGCGATGGAAGAACTGGAAGAGACCGCCAAACTCGCCATGGTTCTGCGCGGTACCGGGGCCGTGCCGCTGGCCTCTGATCAAATCAATGCGGTCGTGCAAAAATTCAAGCTGGAGTGGGATTGATGCGCTTTTCCGCGAACCTAGGGTTTCTTTATACCGATCTTAATTTGCCCGACGCCATCCATGCGGCCAAGGCTGGAGGCTTTGACGCGGTAGAGTGTCATTTCCCCTATGACGCGCCGCCCCAGGCCATGCGTGGTGCGTTGGATAGCGCAGGGTTGCGCATGTTGGCACTGAATACCTGGCCGGGGGATCGAGACGCAGGCGATTTCGGTCTCGCCGCCCTCCCTGATCGCGCCGACGAAGCCCGGGCCGAGATTGCCCGCGCCGTAGACTATGCCGTCGCTGTCGGCATGGACGCTGTGCACGTGATGGCGGGCCGCACCGATGGCAGTGTCGCTGCGGAAGATCAGTTTCGTGAAAACCTATACCACGCCTGCGATCTGGCTGGCGCGCATGGCATGAATATTCTGATCGAGCCCATCAATACCCGCGACGTGCCGGGTTATCATTTGTCGGACACTGACCATGCCGAACGGATCATCGACGCCCTTGGGCGATCAGAACTGAAGATCATGTTCGATTGCTACCATATGCAGATCATGCAGGGCGATTTGGCGGCTTCGCTGGAACGGCTGATGCCAAAGATCGGCCATATCCAAATCGCGGCTGTGCCAGACCGGGGCGAACCCGATGCGGGCGAGGTCGATTATAAATGGTTGATCAGCCATCTGACGCATCTGGGTTATGCTGGGCATATTGGTGCGGAGTATAAACCGCGTGGCAACACGGCTGCTGGGTTGGGTTGGCTCAATCGCTTGCGCGGCTAACGAAGATACTCACATACATATGAAAATCAATGCTTTGGTGTGCGGTACTCATAGATTAGACCTACACCGCTGTAGCGCTGATATGCGATTGCGTGGCAAGCGTTCCGGCGTTTTTCTGCGTCGTCGATTGTGGCCACCGGATGAACAGCATCGCAGCCCCGTCGATTTGGTGGTCGGATAACGTCGCCGCCAGATCGGATAAATCGCAAGTCGCCGTCACTTGTCCCTTGCGTTGCGCCTTGGCGACAATCCGCACGTCAAGCGGGATATTGGGGTGCGCTTGCTGCAAATGCGCCGAAATATCCTTGGCCGCACCGACCGCCATATAAAGTGCGACGCAGGTGCCGGGCCTAAGAGAGCGTATCGCTTCTGGCACGACATATCCGTCTTGTCGATGACCGGTCGTCAAGACCAGCGTGTCGATTTCACCACGTTCGGTCAGGCTTTCACCCACCGCCGCTGCGGCGGCGCAGGCTGCGGTGACGCCAGGGACCACTTCATAGGCGATACCACTTGCCGCGAGCGCGCGGGCCTCCTCGGTACTGCGCCCGAACACGCCGGGGTCGCCGCATTTGAGCCGCACCACCCGTTGGCCGCGTTTTGCGGCGGCCACAAGCGTCTGGGTGATCTTTTCTTGTGGCCAGCTGTGGCAGCCCGGCGCCTTGCCGACATAGATGCGTTCCGCATCGCGGCGCGCCAATTCCAGTATTTCGGGGTCCAGCAGGCGATCATAATAGATCACATCCGCTTCTTGCAGCCGCTGCACACTGCGCAGCGTGATCAGGTCCTTTGCCCCCGGCCCTGCACCCACAAGGCTGACACTACCACCGTGTGTTGCGCCAAATTCGCCGGTTTCGATGGCGGATTTGATCAGCTTTGCCGCCTCACGCTCCGCGCCGCTGGTGAATAGCTGTCTTGGACTGTCATTGAAGACCCAGCGCCACAGATCGCGCCGCACGCGCGGCGCAAGGCGTGAAGATGCCGCGTTGCGCATCCGTCCGGCAAGTGCGGCAAGATCACCCAATCGCGGCTCCAACACCTCTTCCAGTTTGGTCTTGATCTGCCGGGCAAGGACGGGGGCCGTGCCTTCGGTGCCGATCGCCACGACAACCGGATCACGATCCACGATTGATGGGGTGATTGCATCGCATAGCTGAGGTTGATCGACAACGTTGACGGTTGCGCCCGCCGCCTTTGCCAAACTGTGCAGGGCCATATCAATGCCCGGGCAGCCGGTGGCGATGAAAGCCAGTGCGCAATCTGCGAAACTCTCAGGCGTGATGGCACCAGTTCGATGGCTGATGCGTCCGTCACCCACAAGCCCCGCCAATTCGGGGTCGAGTTCGGTCGCAAAGATCACCACCTCTGCTTCGGTCTTCAGGATCAGGCGCACCTTTTGCGCGGCTTGCTCCCCACCGCCGATGATGACGACCCGGCGACCGGCCATTTGGAGAAACATAGGAAATGTTTTCATGCAGACAGGCTTTCGTGTTGGTGGCGTGTGGCCCAAAGCGCATCGGTCATGGTTTGTGCTGCTTGCACGGACGGGGCGGCCTTCAGCGTCCAAAGGGCAAGCGCTGCGGTGCCCGTAATCGTCGCAATCGCAAAGGGGTCATATGTCGTTCCGTGCCACAGCGCGGGCAAATCGAAGGTATGTTCGGTATCGTGAAGGCGGCGCGTGTCTTGCAGGATTGGTGATACAGTTTCCTGAATATGAGCCCCGCTGCGCAGGCCGAAGATCGTGATATCTTTCGATGGATGCCTCTCAAATTCGCCGCCGCCACCTTTGATGATGCTCAACGCCTGCTGGCCAAGTAATTGGGCCGCCTGCACTTGCAGGCTGCGGTAAGAGGGGTGAAAAACACCTTGGACGGTTGCGCTGGCCTGTGACGGGTTCCACATCCGCAGCACGGTGTTAAAGCAAGAACGCAGGCCAAACGTATCGCGCAGTTTCAAGAGCGCAAAGGCTTCAGGGCAAAGCGCCTCAAGCGGGCTGTAATGCACCTGCGGCCCCGCCAAATCAAGCGCATCGCGCACCGATGCCGCAGCAGATTGGTGGGAATTCCAGCCATGCATTGAAATGCTGTAGCCCGCTTGGCCCACCAACCGTGCGGCCAACAAAAACAAAGGCGCGCCCCGGCTGCGTCCGGCAGCATATGACGGCCAGTCCAGATCCGCGCGGGGCAGTGTCCCACGCACATGCGCGCGCAATGCAGCCGTGAAACCCGCTATTTCATCGGCTGTTTCGCCGCGCAGGCGCATAACCATCAACAAAGCGCCAACCGCTTCGGGTGCAGCGTTCCCTTGCAAGATCAACGTCATGGCCGCCTGTGCCTCGTCCAGCGTCATGGCGCGCGCGCGCCCCTTGCCGCGTGCGACGATCTGGACAAAGGGGGCTAGGGTCATTCCGCTGCCATCGGAAGCGATGCCTCTGTCAAAAGGGTGGCGAGTTCGGGTTTACACGACCCGCAATTGGTTCCTGCACAGGTGGCCTCGCCCAATGCGGCTACGCTGCGGGCCCCGTTAGCGGCAGCAGTCAGCAGCGTATTGCGGCCCACATTGAAACAAGCGCAAACAGTCGCCCCCGGATCGGGTTGATCCACCGATGCCCGCCCTGACAGCGCCGCCATGGTTGATGTATCCGTGCCAATGCAGGCAATGACAGCAGATCGGGACAGCACAACCGGTTTCGGTGCTGCAAAGAATAGGGCTGTGATGATCCCATCGACCTGTATCGCAACCCGGACGGTCCCTGTCGCCGGGTCAGTCTGTGTAGATGCGCTGCCTTTGGTCTGCCAAGACAACAAGCGTACCTCGGCCTCCCAATCCTGCGGCGTTTTACTGCCCGCAACCTCTGCCTGCCAGCCCGTCTGCGTGCGTGCAATGGCGGCGTAGGGCGTTTGAGGTGTCAGGACGTGAGTGGAGGCCAAAAACCCATACCATTTAGCCTGATAAACACTTGCCGAGACTGCACCTGATTTCAGCGCAGGCTGGCCCGAGAATGGATCGGTGACAGGCGCCGTCAGGCTGTTAATGGTGCCGGATGTCGTGCGCTGACGTGTCCAATGCATCGGCGCAAAAAGCTGACCTGGCGCGACGCGCGGTGTGACCAGCGCGCGCAGGATTGCGCTGCCATAGATGCTATCCACGCGCACCAGGCTTCCGGCACTGACGTCAAGGCTTGCTGCATCCTGCGGATGTATTTCAACATAAGGTTCTGCCAGATGCGGACCCAATCGCGCTGATTTGCCGGTGCGCGTCATCGTGTGCCACTGATCGCGATTGCGCCCGGTATTAAGGTGAAAGCGCGGACGGGTCAAAGCCGGTGCGGTTATAGGAACCATGCGCGCCTTGCCATCGGCATGATAGAACTGGCCATCTGCGAAAAAGCGGTGATCATTGCGCGGCCATTGTGTGGGGATCAGATTGGCGTAATCAGCATCGGCAAAGATGCTGAGGTCCAGATCGCGCGGGAACTGCGCCGTAGCCGCATCAAGGGCGATGTATTCCGCAAAGATGTCGGCGGGTTTTTGGTAGGCGAAGGCTTTGCCAAACCCCATCCGCGTCGCCACATTACTGATGATTTGCCAATCGGGGCGTGCGCTGCCGGGTGCGGGCAGAAACGCGCGCTGGCGCGAAATGCGCCGTTCGGAGTTCGTGACGGTTCCGTCCTTTTCGCCCCAGCCTGTGGCTGGCAGAAGAACATGCGCCAGATCGTTCGTGTCCGTCTTTTCCATCATGTCGGATGTGACAACAAAAGGGACATTGGCGATGGCCGCGGCCACCCCATCCGCATCGGGTAGCGACACGGCGGGATTGGTGGACATGACCCATAACGCCTTGATCTGCCCCGCGGCACAGGCCGCAAACAGATCAACGGCTTTGAGGCCGAGTTTGGTGCAGATCGCGGGGCTTTCCCAGTAATCCTGCACGGCCCTTTGGTGATCGACATTGCCAATCTCAAGGTGGTTGGCGAGCATATTCGCCAGCCCCCCAACCTCGCGCCCGCCCATCGCGTTGGGCTGACCGGTGACGGAAAACGGCCCCATCCCGGGCTTGCCGATGCGTCCGGTGGCAAGATGGCAATTCAGGATCGCGTTCACCTTGTCAGTGCCGCAGGCCGATTGGTTGACACCTTGCGAATAGACGGTGACGACCTTTTCCGTATCGGCCCAAAGGCGATAGAAATGGGCCAGATCGTGGGGCGCAATCCCCGTATCCGCCGTATCGCTTTGCTGTGCCGCGGCGACCGTGTCGGCCAGCCCCTTCACATGGCTGTCAGTAAACGCACGATCCAACCGTCCATTCTGCGCCAGATGCGCCAACAACCCGTTGAACAGGGCAACATCCCCATCAGGTGCAATTTGCAGATGAAGATCGGCAAGGTCCGTTGTTGCCGTGCGGCGCGGATCGATATTGACCACACGCATCGCCGGGCGGGCTTCTTTGGCCGCTGCGATCCGCTGATATAATACCGGATGACACCAGGCGAGGTTCGATCCCACCAGCACGATCAGGTCAGCCTCTTCCAAATCGGCATAGGTGCCGGGAACAGTGTCGGTGCCGAAGGCGCGCTTATGCCCCGCGACAGATGACGCCATGCAAAGCCTTGAATTCGTGTCGATGTTGGCGCACCCGATGAAGCCTTTCATCAGCTTGTTGGCAACATAATAGTCTTCTGTCAGCAGTTGGCCGGAAGCATAGAACGCCACGCTATCGGGCCCGTATTCCGCAATCGCCTCGCTGAACTTCTCCGCGACCAGATCAAGCGCTTCATCCCAGCTTGCCCGTTGCCCACCGATCTTGGGATGCAAAAGCCGCCCGTCCAGATCAATCGTCTCGCCCAGCGCAGAGCCTTTGGAGCACAGCCGCCCATAGTTCGCCGGATGATCTGGATCGCCCTTGATCGTGCCGTCAGGCCCGGCCAACACACCACACCCAACGCCGCAATACGGACAGGTGGTGCGGGTCAGTGTCATGCCGCCGCCCGTGCGCGCAGGAAGGACCGGTCGAGCAGAATGCGACCGTTTTCGACGCGGGCGGGGTATGTCGCAACGCGACCTTCATCCTCGCCCTGCGCTTCGCCGGTTTCGAGCGAGATCACCCAATTATGCAGCGGGCAAGTGACCGATTTGCCATGCACAATCCCTTCCGCCAGCGGTCCTGCCTTGTGTGGACAGGCGTTATTGAGTGCAAACACGTCGTCCTCTGCCGTGCGAAAGACGGCCACACAGCCCAATGATGTTTTGACCACCCGCGCGCCGCGCTGCGGGATGTCGCCCAAGGCGGCAATGTCGATCCAATTACTCATTCCGCAGCCTCCAATGAAAGGTTGGCAAGGGGCTGATAGCTTGCGGCCTTTTTCGCGGCATGTTCCGCCCACGGGTCTTTGCGGTAGATGGATTGGCTCAACTCGAACCGGTCGACCAGTGCAGCGCGTTCATCCAGATCATCGACGATCCGTTCCTTAATCCAATCAAGCCCAACCTTGCCCATCCACTTATAAATTCGGTCGAGGTATTTGGCGTTTTCCCGATAAAGCTGAGTCACAGCCTTGATGACATTGATTGTGTCTTCTTCGGTCGGGACCTGCACCAGCAGTTCCGTCTCGCGGACGTCCATGCCCGCAGCCCCACCAATGCTGATCTGATACCCGCTATCAACGCAAACGACGCCGATATCCTTGCAGGTCGCTTCAGCGCAATTGCGCGGACAGCCCGACACGGCGAGCTTCAGCTTGTGCGGTGTCCACGACCCCCAAAGGGTCTTTTCCAGTTTGATGCCCAACCCGGTGCTGTCTTGTGTGCCAAAGCGGCAGTGATCCGCCCCCACGCAGGTTTTCACCGTGCGCAGCCCTTTGGAATAGGCGTGGCCGGACACCATGCCTGCATCGTTCAAATCGGACCAGATATTCGGCAAATCCTCACCCCGGACACCAAGCAGATCAATCCGCTGACCGCCCGTGACCTTGACGGTGGGCACAGCATATTTGTCCGCCGCATCGGCAATCGCGCGCAGCTCATCGGGTGTGGTGATCCCGCCCCACATACGCGGCACAACGCTGAATGTACCGTCTTTCTGGATATTGGCGTGTTTGCGTTCATTGATGAACCGGCTTTGCGGATCATCTTGGTATTCCAGCGGCCAATCCGCGAGCAGATAGAAGTTCAACGCAGGCCGGCAGACATGACAGCCGTCCGGCGTGGTCCAGTTGCAGGCCTGCCAGACGGCAGGCATCGAGGTCAGCCGTTGACTTTTGATCATGCGCCGCACGTCTTCATGCGTCATATCAGTACAGGCACAGACAGACGCCGCCGCAGACATAATGAAATCATCGCCCAACGTGACGGCCAGCACCTGTTCGACCAGCCCTGTACATGTCCCGCAGGAACCAGATGCCTTGGTTGTTGCCCGCACGGCGCCCAGATCAGTGGCGCCCGCCGCGATGGCGTCTTCGATTTGCCCTTTGCAGATCCCGTTGCAGCCACAGATCTCCGCATCACGCGGTAAGGCTGCAACAGCTGCTAAAGGGTCCAGGGGGGTCCCCCCTTGATAGGCCGGGCCAAAAATCAGCGTCTCGCGCATCTCGGCAATGGCGGTCTTGTCGCGGATAAGGCCAAAGAACCAGTTACTGTCAGCGGTGTCGCCATACATGACCGCCCCGACCAGCACGTCATCTTCAACCACGAGACGGCGGTAAACACCGCGCATGGGATCACGAAAGACGATGTCTTCGCGCCCGTCCCCATCGCTGAAATCGCCCGCACTGAACAAATCACAGCCGGTGACTTTCAGCTTGGTCGACAGCTCTTTGACCACAAAGGCATCAGGTTCGTCCATCAGGCTGTTCGCCACAACCTTCGCCTGATCATAAAGCGGTGCGACAAGGCCAAAAAGATGTCCGTCAAATTCCACACATTCCCCGACCGCAAAAATGTCCGGGTCGCTGGTTTGCATTTGCGCATTCACTTCGACCCCGCGCGCCACGGTCAGGCCTGCATCATTGGCAAGGCGCGTTTCGGGCCGGATGCCGACGGCCATAACCACCAGATCAGCCTCAAGCCCGGTATTATCCTCAAGCATCACGCCTTCAACCTGGGTTTCACCCAAGATCGCGGCGGTCGAGGCCTGGCAGATAACCTTCACCCCCTTGTCCTGAAGATCGCGCCGCAGCAGGAAGCCCGCACTTTCATCCAGCTGACGTTCCATCAGATGGCCCATCAGGTGCAGCACGGTGACCTCCATGCCGCGTTCGGCAAGGCCAGCGGCCGCCTCAAGTCCCAGCAATCCGCCACCAATGACCACCGCCTTGCCGCCCTTTGCGGCGGCATCGATCATCGCGTTTGTGTCGTCCAGATCGCGGTAGGTGATGACACCGGGCAGGTCATTGCCCTGCACCGGAATGATGAACGGCGCAGAACCGGTGGCGATCAGCAATTTGTCGTAAGGCACCGTGCCATTTTGGCCAGTCACTGTCTTGGCCTCGCGATCAATCGCGGTGACATGTTCACCAAACCGACAGGTAACACCATGGCTTTCGTACCAATCGGTATCATGCGTCACGATGTCATCGTAAGACTTGTCGCCCGACAAAACCGGCGACAGCATGATCCGGTTATAGTTCCCTCGATCCTCTGCGTTGAACAGCGTCACGTCATAATCCGCGCCTGCATCAAAAAGATGCTCCAACACACGACCAGAGGCCATGCCTGCGCCAATGACAACCAGTTTTTGGGTCAATGTATTGGCTCCTTTTTGCCATATGCGGCGCCAATCATGACATCGGACAGCGTCGCATATGCCGCGATCCATGCCTCTTCCAGATCATCGGTGAAATCATCGCCCAATCCCTGGCGCAGCGTATAGATCAACGCCTCGCCAACGGGTTTGTAATGATCGGCCTGTACGCCGTAGTCGATGTGCCGCCGCGCGAGGTCCTCTGCCACGGGCACAATCTTGTCCAACGCCCGCAAACCGTTCACGACAACACCAAGGGTCGCCATCAGCTTTGCGCCTTGTTCCATCATATCCGCTTTGAAAAGGCCCCTGACCTCCGGGGTGGTTTCAAACAGTCGGGCATAGAATATTTCGGCGGCTGTATCACTGATCGGGGCAACCTTCGCAAAACTTTCCTGAATGATGGTAATCTGATGAGGTGTCATGACTTACTCCGCTGCGATTGCTCTAGGTTTCGATTTAGGCTTCGCACCATGCTCGTATTCTTCGAGAAAATCGAGGACCTCTTGCCGGTAGGCGTAGTAATCGGGGTGTTCCAGCAGCGCCTTGCGTGTGCGCGGACGTGGGAGATTGACGTCGGTGATCTTGCCGATGGTCGCCTGTGGTCCGTTGGTCATCATCACCACGCGGTCAGCGAGCAAAATCGCCTCGTCCACATCATGCGTGACGCAGATCGCTGTGACCTTGGTGCGCGACCAGACCTCCATCAGCACCTCTTGCAGCTCCCACCGGGTTAGGCTGTCGAGCATGCCAAAAGGTTCATCCAGCAGCAGCAGTTTCGGCGACAGGGCGAAGGCGCGGGCGATCCCGACACGTTGCTTCATCCCATTGGACAGGCTCGCGGCACCTTTATCCATGCTGTCGGCCAGACCCACGCGTTCCAAGTAGTATTCGACCACATCCTGCCGCTCGGCCTGCGACGCTTTGGGATAGACCTTGTCGACCCCGATCGCCACGTTTTCCTTGGCTGTCAGCCATGGGAACAGGTTGGGTGACTGGAACACAACGGCACGTTCGGGGTCCGCCCCTTCGACGTTCCAGCCGTCGAGTTTGATCGCCCCTTTTGATATCGGGTTGAGGCCAGCAGCCATCGTCAGAACCGTGGATTTGCCGCAGCCCGAATGACCGATCAGCGAGATAAACTCACCCTTGTTGATTTTAAGATCAAAATTCTCAACAACAGTCAGCGGCCCTTTGGGTGTGGGATAGACCTTGTCCAATTGCGAGAAATTCAAGAACTTCTCTTCAATGCCGCCTTCCTGCGCCTTGGCGACAGCGGCGGGCACGCCGTGGATTGGGCTGACATTGGGCAGGATCCGCGACCCTTCGACCTTGGCTGCAATGCCCACATCCATCAGGTAGTTTGTGACCTGCGCGCGCAGCGTCTTGAACGCGGTATCGTTGTTCATTGCAATCCGATCACGTGGGCGCGGAATATCCACTTTGAATTCATCACCCAGTGTTCCGTCCGGGTTCAGGGCGATGATGCGATCGGCAAGGATAATTGCCTCGTCCACATCGTTAGTGATCAGAACGCAGGTCTTTTTGTCTTCTTCCCAGATCGCCTCAATCTCATCAGCCAAATTGGCACGGGTCAGCGCATCAAGTGCGGACAGCGGCTCGTCCAACAGCAGCATTTCTGGGTCCATCGCCAAAGCGCGGGCGACGTTGACCCGCTGGCGCATCCCGCCCGACAGTTCCGCCGGACGGCGTGTCGCCGCATGGCTCAACCCAACCATGCTGACATAGTAATCAACCTTTGCGGCACGCTCTGCCTTGGGCAAGTCCGGGAACATGGTATCAACGGCAAGGGCCACGTTTCCATTCACCGTGAGCCATGGCATGAGCGAATAGCTTTGGAAAATCACGCCACGTTCGCGGCCCGGTTCCAAGATGGGCGCGCCTTTATAGGTGACCGTCCCGTTCGTGGGCTGTTCCAGCCCGGCCATCAGGTTGATCAGCGTGGTTTTCCCCGTACCGGAGAAGCCAAGGATGACGACGAATTCACCCAGCGTCACATCAAAGTTGATGTCTTTGAGAACCGGCGTTGCGCCGTAACTTTTTGAGACGTCTTTGAAGGAAAGGATGCTCATAACCGTCACCGATTGTTCGAGAATGTGAACATGGACTGGAGCGCATACATGACCCGATCCAACAAAAAGCCGATGATGCCGATGGTGAAGACGGCCACCATGATCCTGGCCAGCGACTGACTTGATCCGTTCTGGAACTCATCCCAAACAAATTTGCCAAGACCGGGATTTTGCGCCAGCATTTCCGCCGCAATCAGCACCATCCAACCAACGCCCAACGATAGGCGCAGACCCGTGAAGATCAGCGGCAGGGCCGATGGCAGCACCAGCTTGGTGATCTTGGTATATGTGTTCATTTTCAGCACGCGGCTGACGCTGACAAGATCCTTGTCGATACTGCTGACACCCAATGCCGTATTGATCAGCGTGGGCCAAAGCGAACAGAGCGTTACGGTGATTGCAGAGATCAGGAAAGACTTGGAAAACAGCCCATCATTGGTTGTGTAAACTGCTGAGACGATCATCGTCACGATGGGCAGCCACGCCAGCGGCGAGACGGGTTTGAAAATCTGGATGAGCGGGTTTAGCGCGGCATTGGCGGTCACCGACAGGCCCGCGGCGATGCCCAGTGGAATGGCGACGATGGACGCGATCAGGAAGCCGAAGAAAACCGTTTTGATCGAGGTCCAGATTTGGTCGTAATAGGTTGGCTTGCCTGTATAGACCCGCTCGCGCACCCGGTCGGCATTGCCTTCTGCAATCAGGGCTGCATTGCGCGCCTCTTGGCGTTCGTAGAAGGCGACAGCTTTTTCCTGCTCGCGCAGCGCATCCTGGTGCAGTTCACCGACCTGTTCCCAGACCTGAGCCGGGCCAGGCACCGCGCCGAGCGAGGTTTGCACCTTCGGGGCCAATGTACCCCAAGCCAACAGGAACAAGGCAATCGCAAGAAGTGGCACACCCAGCAGCCGCCAGATTTCACCCATCTGCGCGCGCGGGTTGTCGCCAGCTGCGGCTTTCAGGATGGGTGTGAGCCATGACAGGCCAAACACACGAAACCAGGCGTCAGCCTTATTGATGCGGGTGAAGCGGCGCGCGCGGCGGGCCTCAATGTCGAGTGTATCTGGGTCAATAGCTGTCATAGCGTGCCTTTGATTTTTGGCGTACAGAATGCGTATGTACAGCGTACATACGCTGTACATACATTGTGCGGTTGGCTAGCCTTGGATTTCGCTATCCACGACGGTCTGGCCAGACTTCAATCCAATGGGCAGGCTGTCGATATAGGCGTTGGGCGCGCGGCCGTCGTAGCCGATCCCGTCGATGATATCGGCAGCAGGCGTCGCCGCCTTGAACCCGTCACTGTCCCAAGGGAAATCTGCTTCATCCGCCATGCCTTCATCGACCAGCAAGCGGGCAGCCTGCAGGTAGATATCCGGGCGATACACCTCTGCCGCCGTTTCAAAATACCATTCGTCGGGCATGGTTTCGGCGATCTGGCCCCAACGCCGCATCTGGGTCAGGTACCAAATGGCGTCAGAATAGAACGGATAGGTCGCGTTGTAGCGGAAGAACACGTTGAAGTCGGGCGCAGGCCGCACATCGCCTTTTTCAAACTCAAAGAAACCAGTCATGGAATTGGCGATCACCTCGTAATCGGCACCCACATATTCAGAGCGTGACAATATCTCGACCGCCTCGGGCCGGTTTGCGTTGTCGTTCTCGTCCAGCCACATCGCGGCGCGGATCAAGGCCTTGGTCAGGGCCAGCGTTGTATTTGGGTTTTCTTCGGCGAATTCGGCGGTGATCCCGAATACTTTTTCAGGATTGTTTTTCCACATGTCATAGTCAGTGATCACCGGCACGCCGATGCCCTTGAAGACGGCCTGCTGGTTCCACGGCTCGCCCACGGCGTATCCAAAGATCGTACCCGCCTCCATTGTGGCAGGCATCTGTGGGGGTGGGGTCACGGATAACAGCACATCCGCACCGATTTGGCCGGAGATGTCTTGTGGACTGTAATACCCCGGCTCGAGCCCGCCAGCCGCAAGCCAATAGCGGATTTCGTAGTTATGGGTCGAAACAGGGAACACCATGCCCATGTTGAAGGGGATGCCTTGGTCCTGGTAATCCTCGACCACGGGGGCCAACGCGCTGGCGCTGATGGGGTGCTGCGGGCGACCATCATCCATCAGGGGGACATTCGGCTTCATTTCCTCCCAGATGTCATTGGACACGGTGATCGCGTTGCCATTCAAATCCATGGAAAAGGGCGTGATGATATGGGCTTGCGTGCCGTAACCGATGGTAGCCGCTAGCGGCTGGCCCGCCAACATATGCGCGCCGTCAAGCTGCCCGCTGATGACGCCGTCCAACAGCACCTTCCAATTGGCCTGCGCTTCCAGCGTGACAAACAACCCTTCGTCTTCGAAATACCCCAGCTCATAAGCAACAGCCAAAGGCGCCATGTCAGTAAGTTTGATAAAGCCGAAGGTGAGTTCGTCCTTTTCAAGCTCCAAAAACTCAGCTGATGCTGCGGTCGCCAATAAACTGGTCGTTGCCAGCATGATTGAAAGCGTCTTCTTCATATGTTGGTTCCTTATCCAAGCCCGGAGGGCCAAAAACAAAAAAGCCGCACGTAGGGGCCACGGGGGAGGAGGTCCGTGATCCATACGAGCGACTTTGCTCTTGCTGTGCGCACCACCATCTTTGGCATGTGCAAAAATTCGGGCCTCAGTGCCCCTTGATCCCAAATTGATGCCAAATATCGCTCTGGGCAATCATCTTTCTGCACTGCCGCAATAATTCATGCGGCGGTGCAGAAATTGCCTAAAATATCATCTGTTTTCAGGGTCAAAATCGAATGTTCTGCCATCAAAAAAAGCATCAGGTGCCAGAATCATATGTCCGCGTGATGACGCCACAGCGGTTTCAAACTGCAATGACCCTTCTTTTTTTTCAGACGCGCCCGGCATATCCGCCCCGATACCAACCAGATTCTGGCGATAAAGATCCGACCGAAAGCAGGCCTTTGCCTTTTCCAGACCTGCGGCATCCGCGCCAAGCTGGTCGGCAATCCATGCCGCCTGACTACGCCATGGAAAATTTGCGGCATATTTATGGAACTGCAAAAAGCGATCAACCTGCACAGGGTGCGCATCTGGCTTGGGCAGAATATGACCCGTGATGGCGGGATCAATCAGGTCCGGTGAAAGGCTAAGATGTTCGCTGCGCCCGAGAATTTCGATGGCGAGGGGTTTGTTCTTTTTCGTATCGAGCCATTGGGCCGCGTGGAAAACCGCACGCATCAGCTTGCCCGCGCTGTCGGCATTGTCTTCAATCCACACGCGGCGGGCGGCCAACACCTTTTCGGGAGCGAATTGCCAAACGCTGCGCCCCGCCATCATCAGCTGCGCCACCCCGCGCTGCACGGCGACGCTGCCCCATGGTTCGCCAACCCAAAACGCATCCACAAAACCATCCGCTACCGCGTCAGCCATCCGCGGAGGTGGCACGGTAACTTCCTCAATCATCAGATCAGGTGCGGCTGACGTCCAATAGGATAACAGCAGCCGGTGCATTGAATAATGAAAAGGCACACCGATGCGCAGCGGTTTTCCTTTGCGGCGGGCCATTTGATTAAGAAGTGCGTTCGCATCGCCAAAGGGCACGTTTTCGATGCCCGTCGCCACCGCGTTCGACACGCCAAAAACCGTTCCGTTCACCGAAAGCACCATCAGCGCGTCGATTTCTGCAGGAAGCCCCCCCAGCCCCATCGACATGGCGACAGGCATTGGCGACAGCATTTGTGCCGCGTCCAGATGACCAAGGGCCAGCATATCACGTAACGCAGACCAAGACGGTTGCTGCACAAGGTTGAGTGCCAGCCCTTCTTCGGCGGCGAAACCCAGTTCTTTTGCGATTACCAATGTGGCGCAATCCACCAAGGGCACATACCCACAATTCAGGACGGTGCCCGTCATGAGAGCAGATCCGCCGCCGTCACCAGCGCATGGGCGACGTCAATCACCTTGCGCCCTTGATCCATCGCTGTTTTGCGCATCAGGTTATAGGCTGCATCTTCGGCAAGCCCGCGCTGGCGCATCAGGATGCCCTTGGCCCGGTCGATTGTTTTGCGATCCTCAAGCGCCTGCTTGGCGGCGTCCAGTTCGGACTGCATCTGGCGCATGATCTTGAACCGCGCAATCGCCGTTTCCAGAACTGGTTTGATCCGGTTCATCGTCAGCCCGTCGACCACATAGGCGCTGACGCCCGCGTTCAGTGCGGCTTTGGTCAGGTTGTCATCGGTGTGATCAACGAACAGGGCAACGGCCCGCTTTTCCGTCTGGGTCACGTAGGAGATGTGTTCCAGCGTGTCACGATCCGGGTTGGCGAGGTCGATTAGCACGATGTCAGGCGCAAACTCCTTCACAGTGCGATCAAGCGCAGAAATCTGTGCCAAGGCTTTGACGTCGTCCCACCCCGCAGCGTTCAGCGCGTCGACGATGTCGCGCACTCTTGCTGGGTCTGCTTCGACAACAAGGATCCGCAGGTTCTGGCTCATGCGCATGTCATTGTCGGGTGCAGCCGTGTCGTCCATCTGAGCCGCCAGCAATACTGCCGAGCCTCTGGGTGGCGCCTAAAATTTCGGCGTTATTCGACCACTAGCCTAGTAGGCGGGCGGTTTGTCATATGTTGGTCGTTGGCAGCCCGATCGATTCCGATCACCCTAAGACAGGGCGTCTTCTACGCATTGCATGAAGTCTTCGCCACGCTGTTCGAAATTGTCATATTGATCAAATGACGCCGCTGCCGGAGCCAGCAAAACGACTTCTCCTTTGGCGGCATCTGCTGCCGCACTTGCCACGGCCTGCTGCATTGTCGTGCAAATCTCGGCCTCGGTTCCGACCAGTTGGCGGGCGAAGTTTTCTGCTTCTCTGCCAATGACATAGGCCTTCACCACATGGTCCAGATGCGGCACCAACCCGTCCAGCCCGCCCTCTTTTTGAAGCCCGCCGCAGATCCAGCGGATCTTGGGAAAGGCCTGCAACGCCTTGGCAGCACTGTCGACATTCGTGGCCTTGCTGTCATTGACGAATGTCACCCCGTCCCGTTCTGCCACAACCTGGCTGCGATGCGGCAGGCCGGGATAGCTGCGCATCGCGGCTTCAATCCCTTTGGGGCCCAACCCCATTGTCCGGCAAGCGGCATAGGCCGCGCAGGCGTTCTGATGATTGTGCGCGCCAGGTAACCCCTTGATTTCACGTAAATCAATTGATCCGACCTGCCGCTCTTTGCGGAATTCTGACAGGTATCCCTTGCGCGCAAAAACCGCCCAGCCGCGCGTTATTTTCTGCCCGGACGAGATGCGGATCACCCGGTCATCCTTTGGCCCTTCGCTCAGTTGATTGACGAGGTAACGCCCCTCTGCCTCGTCCACGCCGATCACTGCACGGTCCGGGCCGCCTTCGGCAAAGAGGCGGCGTTTGGCTGCGAAATACCCCCCAAGACCTGCATGTCGGTCCAGATGATCGGCAGAAAAGTTAGTAAAAACAGCGACATCCGGAGTCATCGCGCGCGCAAGGTCGGTTTGGTAGGAGGACAGTTCGAGCACTACAACCTCGCCATCATGCGCCGGATCAATGTCGAGGACACCGCGCCCGATATTTCCGGCCAATTGTGCCGGACGTCCGTTTTCCACAAGGATATGATGGATTAGCGCGGCAGTGGTGGATTTGCCGTTTGACCCGGTCACGGCGATGACACGGGGGGCCGTTTCAAAATTGTCCCAATCGCGCGTGGCAAAGGAGCGAAAGAACAGACCGATATCGTTGTCGACGGGTACGCCTGCGTCCCACGCAGCGGCGATAGCGGGGTTCGGTGCTGGATACAGATGGGGAATTCCCGGACTGACGATAAGAGCTGCAACCCCTTCGAAAGATTGAGGTTTTGTGAGGTCACGCAGGATCATCCCATCATCTTCTGCGGCGCTGCGGGCGGATTGACCATCGTCCCAGACCACCACATCGGCCCCGCCTTCCTGCAGGGCCGCTGCCGCCGCCCGACCAGTGCGGCCAAGGCCCAAAACGGCCACGGTTTGCCCCGCATATCCTTGCACTGGAATCATGACACTGCCCCTTTGCTTTGGCGGGCACAGTGCCGCTTGGCGCGGCCGCGTGCAAGAGAGGTGAAAGAGGTGTTAACGCCGTCCGGCGGGTTGGGCAGCGTCTGCGCCGCATCGCAAGGTTAACAAAGGATTTGAGCGCGCTTTGGGCGATGTGTTTTTGATGCAGAAACCATGCGCATACCATGCGCATGACTGATGCATATCGGCTGACTAGGCGCCATAGGCACAGTGAGTGTAACTCCTTGCTGGTTGCCGGTTCGACTTTCGATTTTTTGAGAGCGACGAAATGAAGAAAACAATACAGCGCCGCAGTGGCCGAGGTCGTGGAGAACCGATTAGCACAAGACCAGCCCGCACCACTGGAAACCGGCGCCCATCCAAAATGGCGATGTCCACCGGGCGTGAAGATTTAAAAGCGTCTCACGCCCGGACGGCACATCGACACCGTTCGTGACTCACTCAAACAACATCGCTTGTCTAGCCTCGGCAATCAGGCTACCGATGGCGATGCTGGCCTGAAAGGCATCAAACAATGTCGCCGACCAAACAGATAAAACAAACGGCCACGGCAGGGAGTAGATACGTTTTGGAATTCTTCCGGATGTGGCAACACGTCGGAACTGTCTGGCGCGACGCTGCGAAAGTCTAAAGAAGGACCGTTGGCAACCGATATTGTAGGGGTGGTGAGCACACCGAAGAGGATCAGTGCAGATAGGGTATTTTTCATGATAACTCCATTTATTGCTGATGAGCCCGTTGTCAGGCTCGTAGGAAATTCCCCGCATTTCCTTTCAGCAACCTGACAGTCTTGTGTTGATTTCAGCGCCAAGGGATCATTTCCAGATGATTTGGCGGGACAGGGTTTCTTGCGCGCCCGTCCGTTGAAACCGCTCTGACACGAAGTCAATACAGTGGTACCCGTTTCGTGGCCAAAGCATTCTGGCGCTGGATGACCTTCACCAGATCTATTGCAGCCAGCTGGCCACCGGCAACGCCGTGCCTTCCATTCGCAAACAGTTAGCGCAGCTTCGCCGGGCCAGTCCGAACTAGCGCAGCAGGATCCCAAGAGCCCGCGTTTTCAACAGTGACGGCATCCAAAATGGCGATGTCCACCGGCGTGAAGATCTAAAGCGCCTCACACCCGGACAGCGCATCGACACCGTTCGTCACTTGGTCAAACAGCATCGCTTGTCTGGCTTCGGCAATCAGGATGTCGATGGCGTCACTGGTTGGCCATACTGCCTACATTGAAAACGCCCAACATCAGGATAATAGCGGCACGAGGGGCGTCGAATTGCTACGTTTTGGGTCCCTTCTATCTGTAGCAGCAAGTTGGAGCTGCTAAGTCCGATGCGATGGTTTTCTAAGAATTGTATCTGAGCTACTGACGCTGTTGGGGCAGAAAACGCACTGAAGAGGATCAGTGCAGATAGGGTATTTTTCATGATAACTCCACTTATTGCTGATGAGCCCGTTGTCAGGCTCGTAGGAAATTCCCCGCATTTCCTTTCAGCTACCTGACAGTCTTGTGTTGATTTCAGCGCCAAGGGATCATTTCCAGATGATTTGGCGGGACAGGGTTTCTTGCGCGCCGGTCCGTTGAAACCGCTCTGACACGGGCGCGCAGACACAACAATGGACATTATCAAACCCACTAAAGGGGCGTCAGAGCGTGTAGACCAGACGGTGACTTGCCCTGCTTGGGCAGCTTAACAGCATGGCATGAGTTCGTTGAGGCGGGTAATCTTGTGGTCGGCGATTTGGGCGAGCACCCATGTGAGCCATGCGTGGGGGTCGACCTTGTTGAACTTGGCCGTTTCGATCAGGGTGAAGGCGATTGCAATAGCTTTACCCCACCTTCAGAGCTTGCGAACATCCAGTTTTTCCGACCGATTGCCACGGGTTTGGCCCGCGCCTGCCGTAGCTCAACGCGGTCGTCGGGTGGTTTGTCCCGCGCGTCTTTTTCCACGGCGTAGAGTTCGGCGATCCGGCAGATGGCTTCCTCGACTATGGCGTTGCCCTGAGACGCGAAGACATCCACGACCTGGCGCCTGACATGTGCCGTGCAGGCCACCTCATCGGCTCAAGTACGTTTGAGCAGTGCAAATTTAGAGATGGTGCTGTGAGAGAGGATTGAACTCTCGACCTCACCCTTACCAAGGGTGTGCTCTGCCACTGAGCTACCACAGCATCCGTGAGCCGGGGAGTTAGCTGCAAATGCAGGTTGGTGCAAGCCCTCTCTGGACGGTTTTTCCATTGATTGGTAACAGGGCTGTCATGAGCCAGAACCAAGACAAGACCAATAAAGCAAAGACCGCAGCAAACCGCGAAGATCGGTTGAAGGCGGCGCTCAAGGCCAATATGGCCAAACGCAAGGCGCAAGCCCGCGCCAGGGCAGCAGACCCCAACAAAAAAGAGAAAGAGTAGGCAGGCATGGATTCCATTGTGGTCAAGGGCGGGACACCGCTGAGTGGGAAGATACAGATTGCGGGGGCGAAGAATGCCGCCTTGACGCTGATGCCCGCGACATTGCTGTCCGAAGAACCGCTGACGCTGACGAACGCCCCGCGCCTGTCGGATATCAAGACCATGACCGCCCTGTTGCAATCGCTGGGGGTTGAGGTGACATCGATGCAGGGCGGCAAGGTGCAGGTGCTGTCGTCGCATGATATGACATCAACCACCGCTGATTATGAGATTGTGCGCAAGATGCGCGCATCGAACCTTGTATTGGGCCCGCTGCTGGCCCGCCATCACAAGGCTGTGGTGTCCCTGCCCGGCGGCTGTGCGATTGGTGCCCGCCCGATGGATATTCATGTGACCGCGCTGGAGGCGATGGGGGCCGAGATTGAGCTGAAGGACGGGTACCTGCACGCCACTGCAAAGGGCGGTTTGAAAGGGGCCAAGGTGCCGCTGCGCTTTGCGTCTGTAGGTGCGACGGAAAATGTGCTGATGGCGGCCACCCTGGCCAAGGGCACCACGATTATTGAAAACGCCGCCCGCGAGCCGGAGATTGTTGATCTGGCCCAATGTCTGCGCCGCATGGGTGCGCAGATTGAGGGCGAAGGCACGGGCACCATCACGATTGAAGGGGTGGACCGGCTGGGCGCTGCCACCCACCCGGTTGTCACGGATCGCATTGAGCTGGGCACCTATATGCTGGCCCCTGTTTTTGCGGGTGGTGAGGTGGAATGTTTGGGTGGCCGTCTGGATCTTGTTGGATCATTTGCCGAGAAGCTGGACGCCGCTGGTGTTGAGGTAACAGAGACCCCGGATGGCCTGAAGGTCAAACGCCGCGGCGAACGCGCAAAGGCTGTGGATGTCACGACAGAGGTGTTCCCTGGATTTCCTACCGATTTGCAGGCCCAGATGATGGCGATGTTATGTACCGCGCAGGGGACATCCGTTCTGGAAGAGAAGATATTCGAGAACCGGTTCATGCATGCCCCCGAACTGGTCCGTATGGGTGCGGATATCGAGGTGCATGGCGGTACGGCCACCGTGCATGGGGTGGATCGCCTGAAAGGCGCACCGGTGATGGCCACCGATTTGCGCGCCTCTGTTTCATTGATACTGGCCGGGCTTGCCGCCAAGGGTGAAACGCTTGTCAGCCGTGTCTATCATCTGGATCGCGGGTATGAGCATGTTGAAGAAAAACTGGGCGCGGTTGGTGCCCAAATTGAGCGGGTATCAGGATGAACGAAGACGCACGGTTTGAGGACGGTAAGGAAACGCCGTTGCGCCTGAAGGCGTTGGATGCCGATGATCTGGCGGTGATCGCATCCTTGGTGCAGGACGCGATTTTTCCAGCCAGTGAGATGACATGGGACCGCAAGGCGCGTCGCTTTGGTGTGTTGCTCAACCGGTTTCGTTGGGAAGATGCCCCCAATGCGACCGCCCGCAAGCGCGCGTTTGAACGGGTGCAGGCTGTGCTGGCCTTTGAGGATGTAATCAAGGTGCAAAGCCAGGGGGTCGATAAATCCGACCCCGATATGGTGTTCTCTGTGCTGTCCATTGCATTTCAGCCTGGTGAAGACGGGGCCGGTCGGATTGAGCTGACCCTGGCCGGGGATGGTATCATTGCCCTTGAAGTGGAGGCGCTGGAAGTAATCCTGCGCGATGTGACACGGCCCTATGTGGCCCCGTCTGGCAAGGCGCCGTCGCATCCTGATTGATCAAACGGTGCCGCTAATGTCGCTGGCTGTGGCAGACCGATTTCAGAACAGATTGATGCCGCCCCTGCCCCCCGTTATGTCGTCACTTAAGGAGTGACCCATGCCACAGT
This sequence comes from uncultured Paracoccaceae bacterium, assembly GCA_947489445.1. Classification (GTDB taxonomy): domain Bacteria; phylum Pseudomonadota; class Alphaproteobacteria; order Rhodobacterales; family Rhodobacteraceae; genus Yoonia. The sequence goes on along the minus strand of CANLDN010000007.1, from coordinate 69,717 downwards.
TTCTATCTACTGCTGATCCCGATTTCGAAACCCGCTTTGCCGCCCTGTTGGGCGCCAAGCGCGAGGATAGCCCGGATGTGGATCATGTGGTCGCGGAGATCATCGCCGATGTCCGTGCGCGCGGGGATGTGGCGGTGCTGGAACTAACGGCAAAGTTTGACCGGTTGGACCTGACCCCGGAAACCATGCGGTTTTCATCAGAAGAAATCGCGGCGGAATGCGCGAAAGTCAGTGATGAGGATCGGGCCGCATTGGAACTGGCCGCGTCGCGCATCCGCGCCTATCACGCCCGTCAGATACCCGATGATGCCTCATGGACCGACGATACCGGTGCGACCTTGGGCTGGCGTTGGACCCCGGTTTCTGCGGCGGGTCTATATGTGCCGGGTGGTCTGGCCTCTTACCCTTCGTCGGTTTTGATGAACGCCATTCCGGCCAAGGTCGCCGGGGTGGAACGTTTGGCGATTGTTGTGCCAACCCCTGACGGTGTGACCAATCCGCTGGTCCTGATGGCGGCAAAGATCGCTGGTGTCGATGAGATTTACCGCATTGGTGGCGCGCAGGCCGTTGCTGCATTGGCCTATGGCACCCAGACGATTGCCCCTGTCGACAAAATCACCGGCCCCGGCAATGCCTTTGTGGCCGCCGCAAAACGCCGGGTCTTTGGCAAAGTCGGGATTGATATGATCGCGGGCCCCTCCGAGATTCTGGTGATCGCGGACAAGGACAATGATCCCGACTGGATCGCGCTTGATCTGCTCAGCCAGGCCGAACATGACGAAAGCGCGCAATCGCTGTTGATCACAGATGATGCGCAATTCGGGCATGCCGTCGCCGCAGCTGTTGAAAAACGCCTGGAAACGCTGGAACGCCGCGCCATTGCCGGAGCAAGCTGGCGCGATTTTGGTGCCATCATCACGGTGCGGGATATGACCGAGGCCGTCATGTTGTCGGACCGCATCGCGCCCGAGCATCTGGAGCTTTGCACCGCTGACGCCGATGATCTGGCCAAGCGCGTGACCCATGCCGGTGCCATCTTTATCGGTGGTTGGACGCCAGAGGCGATTGGTGATTACATCGGCGGCCCAAATCACGTGCTGCCCACCGCGCGTTCGGCACGGTTTTCAAGCGGGCTGTCCGTGATGGATTTCGTCAAACGCACAACATTGTCGCGCATGACCCCGGAAGCGCTGGCGGCAATTGGCCCTGCGGCGGAACGGCTCGCGCAGTCTGAAAGCCTTGAGGCGCACGGCCTGTCCGTACGTGCGCGCTTAAACCAGCTCAACACTAACACCTGACCCCGTTGCAGTTGCCCCGAACCTTGCGCTACCAAAGGCCCTGACAGAAGGGATCGTGTTCCAATGAGCCGGATCATCCATATCGATATTGACGACAGTAACCTGCCGCCACCCACCCCTGAGATTGATCAGGAACGCAAGGTGGCGATGTTTGATCTGTTGGAAGATAACAGCTTTGTGCTGCCGCCCCGTGATGGACGGGCCGTGCCAGACGGCCCTTACCGGCTTGCCTTGTCGATCCGCGAACGCCGTCTGGTGTTTGGCATTGCAACCGAAGATGCCGCGACCGCAGGTGAATTTCACCTGTCGCTGGGGCCATTCCGGCAGGTGGTGAAGGATTATTTCCAGATCTGCGAAAGCTATTTCGACGCAGTGAAAACCCTGCCGCCCAGCCAGATCGAAACGATTGATATGGCCCGCCGGGGTATCCACAACGAAGGGGCCCGGGTCTTGCAGGAACGGCTTGAGGGCAAGGCCACGGTCGATATCGACACCGCCCGTCGCCTATTCACCCTGATCTGCGTTCTGCATTTTGGGGGCTGATGTGGCAGACGGAAGCACATATCAGCCGCTTCCCCAATCAGTCTTGTTTTGCTGCGACTACAATTCCGTGCGTTCGCCCATGGCCGAAGGGATCATGAAACAGCTTTATGGCACAGAATGTTACATCCAATCCGTTGGCGTGAAGAACGATTTGGAAATCGACGGGTTTTCCATCGCCGTTTGTGAAGAGATCGGGGTCGAACTGTCCCGCCACAGGTCGCGATCCTTTGACGAGATGGAGGATTGGGGTGACGATCTGTCGTCGTTTGACCTTGTCCTTGCGCTATCGCCTGCCAGCCAGCGGCGTGCGCTTGATTTGACGCAATTCTACCATCTTGAGGTGGAGTATTGGCCCATTCTTGATCCAACCGGATTGGGTGACAATCGCGAAGCACGTATGGCGCTTTACCGTCAGGCGCGCGACCAGATCAAAGCACGTCTGATCGAACGCTGGGGGCCGGGCAGAACGCTGGACGATTGAACCTATACTTGCCCGTCGAGACCATCCTCGAACGCGCGCCGAATTGTGGCGAGATCATCATCGACGTTTCCGGTGTTTTGGGCCGCCCCGATGCTTTCGCGCAATTGCGTGTAGAACCCTCCAACGGCGCGCGCGATATATCCAACGCCCGATAGGTCAACGCAAAGCGCGTGGGTGCGTTGCAAAGCCGTCTTCCAATAACCGCACCTTATCAAGTTGTGTTGGGGTCAAGGCGATGTCTTGCGCCCGGAAGTTTTCGCGCAAGTGCTCTGGATTTGCGCTGCGCGGTAAGGAGCATGCCGCGTTCTGCAAGCTCCATGCCAGCATAAATTCCGGCGCCGTCAATGGGTTTGCCACTGCCGCGAGATCGCCAAATCGTTTTGCCTTGGTCAATGGCGAATGGGCTGCGACTTCAATCCCAAGATCATCACAAAAGGTTCTGATCGGGGCGCGTTGTTGAAACGGGCTTAGCTCAATTTGGTTGACGGCGGGCAAAGGCCCCTGCAACGCCGCGATGTCTGCAACCCCGAAATTGCTGACGCCAATGGCACCAACCCGTCCTGCCGTTAACTCTTCGTTGAGCAGCGCCCATGCCTCTGGCGCGTTGGGATGCCAGTTATGCAGCATCAACAGGTCAATCTCGCCCAAGTTCTTCAGCGCATTTTCCGTCGCCTGCCGGATTGTCAGTCGCCGCATATCCCGCACATGAATTTTGGTTGCGACACAAATGTCGCCCCTTGGTACGCCTGAGGCAGCAATCGCCGACGCAACTGCTGCCTCATTGCGGTAAAGTGCTGCGGTATCGATATGGCGGTAGCCGATCCGCAATGCGTTCTTGACCACGTCTTCCGTCTTGGCACCAAGCTGATAGGTTCCAAGGCCAAGACGCCATGTTGCGCGGCCAAGAAAATTTTTCATCACATCACATTGCGATAAATCGAGTCGATCTGCGGAATGTCAGGCCCGTGTCGCAGGTCACGCAAGGGGCCCGCCCGATAAGACCGCAACCCGTACCCAAATGCAGCACGCACATTCCGGTCGAGATAGCGTTCGATCCGGGTGATCAGCCCCGGTACTTTCAGCCCGTATTGCGCGCTGGTCATCTCGAAGATGTCATGCTTGTTTTCTAACACATCACCAAGAAGCGCCAATCCATCGCCGCCGATATGCGTATCATTCAGCTTGATGACCGACAGGCCCGACGTCTGATGGAGATAGGACGCAATTTTTGCCGCGCCATGATCGCCGAACCAGTTCGGTAATTCACCCATATCAGACGCTGATTTGTACAAACCCAATTCAAGACATTTGAGTTGTGGCATGGTCACCGCCATCGACAGTATCGCATCCAGCCCTGCCCCTTCGATCCGGTTGGCGCCAAGATCGAGGCCATGCAGGTGAGGATAGCCTTTCAACCCCTTCGCCAAGATGCCCGCGCCCTCGCAGCCCAACCGATTGATCCCGATGAAAAGGGTGGTGAGCCCGACTTCGCCGCGGGCCTTCAAGCCGTCAAAATACCGTGCGATTGCCCGTGCCGCCCGTGGGCCGAGCCCATTCGCATCCAGATACAGTACCCGCAATGATCTATTTACGGCCAGCCCATCAAACAGAGTTTCGACGCCGTCATCCAAAAGACCGGTATTGACCAGATCAAGCACTTGCAATGTCGTGTTCTGTGCAAGCATTTCGCCCAGATATTTGGCCCCATCAGGCCCCAAGGGATTACGCTTCAACCAAAGTGACGTGACCTTTTTATTGTCAACCAGTGCGGCACATAGACTGCGTACGCCCGCAGCACTGAAGGCATTGCCAGCCAGATAGAGCGTTTTAATCTGTGCGCTGTCGGGGTCCGCCAACATGCGCGCAATGGCGTCCGCGCCGGTATCGCCGACCACATTATTGCCCAGCAGGAAATGTGAAACACCCGATTGTGCGCCGCCTTGCCGCACTGCATGCGTCAGATCACCAATCCATTCGGGACCGACGACCTGTTTACACATGTCCAATCGCCCGTCTGTAAACGTGGCACCGCGCGGAAAGGACGCATCCGTTGCAGGCCGCCCTGCTGTCAGATGGTCGAATATCGGAACAAGATCTGCCTGAGGCGCCGTGCTGACCGGCATGGCCGCCGGATGACGCACGACATCGGAAATGGGTTCGCTTTTCAGGGCGTCAAACAGCGATCTTGTGCCCGGCGCACGCGCCGCCCTGAATAGGTTTGGATCAGTAATGTTAAGTGACAGAACAGCTTGAGAGACCGCGTTCAGCGGTTGCGTATCGTTCGCAAAAGACTCCATCGGAGTACTCCTATTTTCTTCGTAAGATTGCGCGCCGTAATCGACGCATGACAGTCGGTTACGAAGGAACAGGAGGTGTACGCGCTTGGAAACCTAAGGCATCGGTAAGCTCCAGAATGCTTTTATGAAGGGTTATTCTCGTCATAAGCAAAAGCTAATTGTCGCGGCAGGGCATTGCAACAGCACAATTACCGACCCTAAGAACCGGCTAGCTGCCGTTGTGACGCGGTCGCCCTATCCAGCGCGGCGCAGGCTGGTGTCTATGTCAAAGAGATGTGCCTTGCCCGGTTGGGTAGAAAACCGCATTTCTGTCGTCGTGTCGTTGAGAATATGAACGCCAGGCAGGCTGGCGGTGAAACTTTCCTTGGTGTCGGCGAGTTCGCAATGCAGGAGCGTATTTGCCCCCAGCGGCTCTGCCATTTTGGCGTGGACGCGGATGGTGCCCGCCGCCTCTGCGATCAGATGTTCGGGGCGGATACCGAATTTCACGGGGCCGTCCGGGCCGCCGACATCGACAATGGGGTGATCGCCCAAGGTGACCCAACCGTCCTTCACCGTCGCATCCAGGATGTTCATCGCCGGGCTGCCAATGAATTGGGCCGCAAAGAGCGTGCGTGGCGTCTCGTAGACTTCGAGAGGCGTGCCGATTTGTTCTGCCACGCCACCGTTCATGACGATCATCCGGTCGGCCATTGTCATCGCCTCAACCTGATCATGCGTGACGTAGAGCGCCGTGATGCCCAGCTTTGACTGGAGTTCTTTTATCTCAAGCCGCATTTGAACGCGCAGTTTGGCGTCAAGGTTCGATAGCGGTTCGTCGAACAGAAACACGGCCGGTTCACGGACAATCGCACGTCCCATGGCAACGCGCTGGCGCTGCCCGCCTGACAGTTCTCTGGGTTTCCGATCCAGCAGCGGTTCAAGTTGGAGAAGCTGAGCCGCCTCAAGTACTTTGGCGTCGATCTGATCCTTGGGCAGCTTGGCGATCTTGAGGCCGTAGCCCATGTTCTGGCGCACCGACATATGTGGGTAAAGCGCGTAGTTTTGAAACACCATGGCGATGTCGCGGTCCATGGGTTCCTTGTCATTGGCGCGTATGCCCCCGATCAGCACATCGCCTGCTGTCACGGTTTCCAGCCCCGCGACCATGCGTAGGAGCGTGGATTTACCACAGCCGGACGGTCCGACGATGACGATGAACTCGCCATCCGCAATGTCGGTCGTGATGCCGTGGATCACCTCGGTGGTTCCGAAGTTTTTCTTGATATCTTGCAGGGAAACGGTCGCCATATTGTTATTTCTCGCTATCGACAAGGCCACGAATAAACAGCCGTTGCATCCCCACCACGACGATCACAGGCGGAATCATCGCAAGGATTGAGGTCGCCATGATCGTTGGCCAATGGGCAAAGTCATCGCCGCTTGGGAACATCTGTTTGATGCCCATGACGATGGTGTTCATTTCAGGGTCTGTGGTGATCAGAAGCGGCCAGAGGTATTGATTCCAGCCGTAGATAAAGAGGATCACAAAGAGGGCTGCGATATTTGTGCGGCTCATCGGGACGACGATATCCCAGAAGAAACGCATTGGCCGGGCGCCGTCCACCCGCGCCGCCTCTGCCAACTCATCAGGGATGGTCAAGAAGAACTGGCGGAACAGGAAAGTTGCTGTGGCCGACGCGATCAGCGGGAAGATCAGGCCCGAATAGGAATTCAACATCCCGAAGCCTGCCACGACTTCATAGGTTGGCACGATGCGCACCTCGACCGGCAGCATGAGCGTCAGGAAGATCAGCCAGAAGAACAGATTGCGGCCGGGGAACTTGAAATAGACGATGGCGAATGCTGACAGCAATGAGATGATGATCTTGCCCACTGCAATCCCAATAGCCATGACAAGGCTATTAAAGAGCATTGTCCCAACGGGCACGTTGATGCCTGAAAACAAAGCGTTCTTGTAATTGGTCCAAAGCTGGTCACCGGGCCACACCGGCATGGGTGGCCGGATGATGTCAGCCTGGGTCACGGTTGAGGCGACAAAGGCCAACCAGATCGGGAAGAAAATCACCAGCACGCCAAGGATCATGAACACATGGGTCAACCAGAGCCCTGCCCCGCGTTTTTCAACCATACCGTGGGTTTCGCGTGCCATCAGTAATGCACCCGCTTTTCGATGAACTTGAACTGTAGGACGGTCAACAGCCCAACCACGATCAACAAGATCACGGATTGCGCTGAGGATGAGCCAAGGTCTTGGCTGACGAAACCGTCAGAGTAGACTTTGTAGACAAGGATCGTCGTTGTTTGTTGCGGACCGCCTGCGGTGATCGTGTGGATCACGCCGAAGGTTTCAAAGAAGGAATAGACGATATTGACGACCAGCAAGAAGAAGGTCGTCGGCGACAAAAGCGGCAGCACAATTGTCCAGAAGCGCCGCCAGAAATGCGCGCCATCGATGGCTGCCGCCTCGATCACGGATTTTGGGACAGCTTGAAGGGCGGCGAAGAAAAACAGGAAATTATAGCTGATCCGCCCCCACGCAGACGCAACGACGACGAGGCCCATCGCCTCGCCCCCGTTGAGCACATGGTTCCAGTCATAGCCCAGCTGCCCCAGATACCAGGACACCACACCAACGCGCGTATTGAACATGAAAAGCCAGAGCACGCCCGCCACAGCAGGTGCGACCGCATATGGCCAGATCAACAAGGTACGGTATACGCCGGACCCCTTGATCAGGCGGTCTGCGATGACCGCAAGAAAAAGTGCGGGGATCATTGAACACAGCGTGACAAGGATCGAGAAGATCGCCGTTGTCACAAAGGACGCCCGGTAGAACCTGTCTGATAGCAGAAATTCGAAATTGCCGAGGCCAACCCATTGCATCGACAGGCCAAAAGGATCGGGGATGAACAATGATTGCCAGATCGCTTGTCCGGCAGGATAGAAAAAGAAGACAGCCGAAACCACGACCTGCGGCGCAATCAGCAGGAGCGGCAACATCCAGCCACGAAACTTGACCCGTTTTTCCATCAGCCCCCTCAGCAAAAAGGCGGGCCAAGCGACCCGCCGTTGTTGTTGCCTTAGCCGTTTGCGGCTTCGAACCGACGCAAGAGCGCGTCACCGCGTTCTTTTGCGCTGTCCATTGCTTCCTGGGCTGTTTTGTCGCCTGCCCAGATCGCTTCCAGCTCTTCGTCGATGATCCCGCGGATCTGATCAAACGATCCAAGGCGCAGGCCTTTGGAGTTCGCTGTCGGCTCATTCGCGGTCATCTGGATCACGGCCACGTCTGTGCCAGGGTTTTCTTCATAGAAACCGGCGGCACGGGTTGCCTCACCGGCCTCGGACGTGATTGGCAAATAGCCTGTGTCCTGATGCCATTGCGCTTGCACGTCGCTGGACGACAGGAAGGCCAGGAATTCACCAACGCCAGCATATTCAGCGTCCTCGTGGCCTTCCATGACCCAAAGCGATGCGCCGCCGATAATGGTGTTCTGTGGACCGTTTCCAACACCTTCCCAATACGGCAGTGGCCGGACATCGAAATCAAACTCAGCCTCGGCCTTGATCCCGGCATACCCGGCCGAACTTTCGGTGAAGAGCGCACATTCGCCCGACCGGAAGTTTGCACCCCCTTCGTTGCGGCGACCGGTATAGATGAACTTGCCATCCTGCGCCCATTCGCCCATCGCCGTCAGGTGCGCGACCTGCGCGTCACCGTTCAGCATCAATTCTGTATCCAGACCAGCAAAGCCATTGTCCTGACTGGCGAATGGTACGTCATGATAGGCGGAGAAGTTTTCGAGGTGAATCCAGCTTTGCCACGCGGTGACCAGCGGGCATTCGGACCCGCCTGCCTTCAGTGCTTCCAGCGTTTCGCCCACGGCCTGCCAAGTTGACAGATCGGTGTCAGGATCAACGCCTGCCGCCTCAAACGCGTCGCGGTTCACCCACAAAACAGGTGTGGACGAGTTGAATGGCAGCGATAGCATGTCGCCGTCTGTGGTGGTGTAGTACCCTTTGACCGAGCCGATATAAGCGTTGGGATCAAAGGTGGCACCGCTTTGCGCCATCACCTCATACACTGGTCTGGTCGCACCTTGTGCCGACATCATCGTCGCCGTACCGACTTCGAACACCATCAGGATATGTGGGTGTTCGCCCGCACGGAACGCCGCGATGCCGGAATTGAGCGTTTCTGAGTAGTTGCCTTTATGGCTTTGCACGACGACATAGTCGCTTTGGCTGGCATTGAATGCTTCAACTTGTGCCGCGACAAGCTCTCCGAGTCGTCCCGTGAATGCGTGCCAAAACTGCACTTCGGTTTGCGCCATTGCCGCACCCGGCGACAGCATTGTGGAAACGGCGAGAGCGCCGAGAATCGTTTTTTGCATTGTTCCTCCCTTGCACCGCAGCGGTGCTTTGTCTTGAAACGCAGTGATTACAGCCCTGCGCCTTTTGTTTGACCTTAAGACGATACACGCCTTCGGGATTTTATCAAGATTGTAGAAATGGGGGGCCTAAGTCAGCGGCTTTGAAAGCATTTTTCGTGCAGGATGCTGTGCCGCGTTTGCAGTCCATAATTCGCGTGCTGGCCGCGTTGCTGCAAAACTTTGCCGCTGCGAAGGGCTCGACGAGCAGCGGTATTACTTACGCCGATGCTTCTTTTTTGTGGCGCTGGATCATATGGCCCGCAACTGGTGCGCGCTGACCGCGACACGGGTCTGGCTGCCCATCATGTCCATCAGGACCCAAACGCGCCGATCTGCTGCGATCTTTTCAACCTCGGCTACGAAGTTGGCGAAAGGGCCTGTCGTTAATGTCACCGGATCGCCGGGCTTTACCACCTGCGGCGACAGCAACCGGCCCTCCGCGTCACAGCGCTGCATCAACTGCGACACCAGATCGCGCGGCACCGCGGTCGGCTCTTGCCCCAGACTGACCAGCCGGGTGATCCCGTGGGTGGCGTTGACCGTCCGCCACAGGCCGCGCGCGATATCAAACGCCACAAAGATGTAGCCGGGAAACAGAGGTCGCAGCGCGGTGACAAATTTGCCGTTTCGCTGCCGCGTTTCGTTTTCCAGTGGCAGGAACGTCGTGAAACCCTGCCGTTTGAGGTTTCTGTCGGCGATGTTGGCGCAATTCGGCTTCAACTGCGCCAGAAACCAGCGCGTGTCGCGATCATGGGCTGTCATTGTAAACCTCCGGATACCTTTTGGCCCATCTATCGTTCAAGTTCGAACGGATGCAAGGCGGGTTTTCCGGGCCAGATTGGACAGCGTGATGAGGAGCGTCCGTCTCGGAGGCAGAGCGTTGATAAAATAGGATAATTGGGGGTCGCTAACGGGATACGGTTTTCCGCTCAAGCGAAGGTTTGGGCCAATCAAACCGCCAGTCTCGGAAACCTTGCGCACAAACTGTTATACTGAGACAGAGATTTTAAGCGCGCATTTACGAATGTTTGACCCTTCTGCGCGGTAGATCAGATTACGCAGCATCACCGCGGTTTTCCTTCCATCGGGATGGACATTGGTCGCTGGAGCAGCAGGTCCAGATCACCAGCTTGGACACGCTCAGAGAACTCTGGCACGCTGATACCGTTCAGTGCGGCGTTATGCTCAAACTGTTTCAGAACGAACTCGGTGCTTTCTTTTGAGATGTGTTCCATGGCGGGCAGGCTGCCAGATCTTTCAAGCATCATGCGCAGGTCGTCAGTTTCGACCCCCAGCGCTGTCATGGAGACAACAGCGTCAACCAAAGACGTTAAGCCAGCAGCGCCAGATTTTTCGTTCGCATTCTGTATCAGATGTGAAAGACCATCGTGCTGGTCATTGAATACTGACTTACGTTTGTGGCCATACCGGGCACGAAATTCCTGCCCCACCTCGCCCAAGGTGGTTATGGCGAAATAGTCGTCAGGACCATCTGCAACAGGCATACCCCGTTCGTCCCAAACCGGTTCCTGAATGCGGATCGGGATATCCTTGCCGATGGGTTGGGCCAGGTCATCATCCGTCTGTTTCATCTGCAGTTCGCCAGTGTACTGCTGGCTCGTGCTGCCGCCATGGGCTTCGACCTTGAAGAGCCAGGTTTGTCCGGTGTCGGGGATGTCCTTGGTCAGATATGCGGCACCATCCGCGTCGAAGCCCCGAAACTCCGCACCGATTTTGTCAGCAAAAACTGTTTGGGATTGGGTGAGGGTCGCGGAATCTGCGGCCCCCGTTGATCTTTTCGGCGATACGCCATCAAGAAACTGCCCGATCTTCTCTATGACCCACGGCGCGTACTCACGTTCCGATGCGCCCTCACTGGCGGCATTGTAACCACGGCCGGGGTCGATCACCTTGAAGTTGCTGTCGCCCAAAGCTTCTTCCAGCATGCCCATTCTGAACGGTGCACCTAACTCGAGGATCGGGATGCCCGAGCTGAAGGCAATGAGATCCATCGCGCCGCTCATCTGACCAATGGCGACTTCCACTCCGTTCTCTTGAAGCACTTGATACATCATGCCTTGGGATGGAAAGTCGGTCACTCGGCGCCAATGTTCGGTGCCATCGATGACGCCAAGGCTCGACATGTCTCCAATGTTCGGCCCCATCACAACAACGGTCAGCCCCCGGCCCTGTAGCGCATTGACAGTCTGAGTTAAGCTTTCGATCGATGTGTTTCTGGATGAAGTGAACCCATCATCCTGACGGGTAAAAACAATTGCTTTCGGTACGCTGTCATCAAGCATACGAGGGTCCAGTTCGCCCAGATAGCTTTTAACCGCATTCAACATATCGGTGTTTTCAGGAACAGAATTGATCAAGGCTTCCCGAAAGTTTTCCAAGACCTGTGGATTTTCAACTATGTTCTGTCCAGCAATGCGTGTCGCATCGAAGGGGTGTCCGAGTGCGGCTTCGGTCGGACGGCCAGATTTCACTTGTCGAAAGAACGTTTCAAAAGCCTGCCGCCCGTCGGCTGTGTTGGGCGGCGTGTGAACGACGACTGAAGCGTCTGGAAAGAGGCGCTGGAAGAGGTCCTTGGAACGGCTTGATTGCAGCGGATCGTCCGCCAGAATATTGATCTTTCCAGCATACCTAGCGCCATGTTCCGAAAAGAGCGCCAGCGCCGTGTGCAGAGTATCCCCAAGTTCTTTTGCGCCGACCCACGCGCCCTGTGGGCCCGGGTAATCCACCTCGACGTGAAGACCGCGGACAGTTTCGCCGCGCGGCGTCGCATCGGTTGCCGGGGGAAGTGCCGCCAGTTCCGGATACCCCTTAATCAACGCAGGCTCGAATGGAACGACTGAGACGGACCCCTCACCCTTGGACGAGTTATTGGGTGCGAGGTCTTGCTGCCAAAGGTCGGTAATCTCATTCCGAGTTACTGTACGCCTTTGGTCGCCGGAGTTGGGCGAGAGCTGGTCATCATCGAGCTGAGCAGTTGATGTGCCCTTGGTCGTGTTTTCTGCCTTGTTCTTGCCTTCGTCGACTTTTGCGGGTTCTTGATTTAGTAGATTTGTGACGTCTTCATCGAATACGGCATCCCGCAACGGCTGCGCTTGTCGCTCGCGTGCCTTTTTGTGGCGCTCCAATATTTCGGGATCCGCGTCAGTAACAGGCCGCAAGTCAGCGTAACCAAGCTCTTCAAAAAGGGCGATATCAGCGTCGGAGGCCGTCGCAAGATCAAACCCAAGAATGCGCTGTGCTTCGGGGCTTATCAGTAAGTCGGATCTTATATCAACGTTATATGACATATCCGGAGTTTTACCCGGCATTAGAGCTGTTGCTCCAACTACATGTAATTCCGGCCTGACTAGGTCGAAGTTACTGTATTTGATTATGGTGCCGGTTGCGCCATCAACGCTTACAATGCCAGCATTACGATAGAGAGACATATGTATCGTGGCGATACGCAAATCGTCAGTCGAAAGAGAGGCTTGGAAGTCTACGGCTATATCCGGGTTCACTGGAATCGGATGATAGTGGACGAACGATAGATATGGATCCTTTTGGCGGAAAATTGTCTTAAGTTGATCCATATTTGGTGATAGCGGTTTAGCACTGTGTTTTGCACCGACGGCGACCATGTCCAGAACTTGATAGCCTTGATCTACGCTGGCGACGCTAACAGCAATCTCATACTGGCTAGCGGCATCATGACTGATCATCAGATTGCGAATGGCGCGTGCTGCGGCCACTTCCGCATGCTCTGGATGGACAAAAACCCGTTGTGACAATTCGCGCAGGGCCTGGCCCTCGGGAGTTGAAAAGATGGCCTTCACCAGATCAATTTGTGGGACGGTCAACGTGCTGTCAGGGTCGGTTGGAGACATTTCCCGATACATCGTTGTGGTCTCAAAATTCCCATAATCCTCTCTCGGGTCGGACATTTGCGGAATGAAAATCGTCTTTGGGCGAACAAAATTGCCACTAAGGTTTACATCCATACTATCGACCGAGAGTTGGACAGCATTCGCAATAATCTCATCGACCGTAAGCCCGGCTTCTTTGGCAAGCTCCGGGTTATATCTGAATTTGCCGTCGAGGTTTGGATCCGGAGCTTTGACCCCTGTACCGGTAGCGTTTGCAATAATCTCATCAATGCTAAGCCTATCCTGTTTGGCTATCTCGGGATCATCGCCGGGTTTGGCAAATGAACCACTGACTGTGGGTGACATCGCCACGGGGTAAAGCTGTTCGGTGGTGCCTGTCACGACCACATAGGATTTGCTCGGGCCGGAGAGGTATTCCAAAACAAGCGCCGATATCTGGCGGTTGGAAGGTTTAACATTGTGGAGATTGACTTTGTCGGCCAGCTCGATTGCTTGATCCTTTTGGGCTGAAGAAAAGACCTGAGCCTGTACATCGAAATCTGCAAGTTCTTCATAAACCTCGATTTTGACATCCATCAGATCCGAAGGAGTAGATTTCTTTGAATCAGGCCCATCATTCTTGGCCTGATCGGACGCCGGACTTCGGAGTATCAATTCCGGCATGGGCGCATTGACTGCATTTTTGATGCCTTCTTTGGTGCGTCCTGCTATTTTTGCGAGGTCTGGGTTGTATGTTGCGCGTGCGCCTTGGCCTGTGAGGGCTGGGGAAGAGAGCAGCGCGTCGAGCTCGCCTGCGGTGCCGGTGGCCAGCGCGATTGCGGGGCCGAACGGGGTTTGGATCTGCAGCGGGATGGCGAAGGTATCGCCGGGGTTATCCAGCGAGGATTGACTATTGATGTCAAACGCTTGTGACGTGACCGTTTTGACATCTGCCGCGGGGAAGACCGTGGGTGATTTGCCGTTTATGGTCATGGCACCGTCGGAATAGGTCTGGCCGCTGGACGTCGCGGCTTGGGAGTAGAGGTCCTGGACCGCCCCGGGCGTGTTCAGCAGTTGGATCAGGTTGTCATAGGCTTCTTTGGGTTCCATGCCGGCAACGCGGTCCTGCAGGATCGGGCGCAGCGTGTCCTTTTGAGCGGCCGTCAGAGACTGGGTGACATAGTCAAAGGTCTGCGCAAAGCTGGGCACCTGGGCGGTGGGTGGCTGGATCGCGCCCGGGTTCACCCTGGGTGTGGATGTGACCTGCGGGGTGGTTTGAGAGATCACCGTGGGCTGTGTGACCGAAGCGCCCTGCGCAGTTGGTGGGGGAGCAGGCGCGGTCACCATCCCGCCCTTTGGTATGTCTGTCGGTTGGGTCACGGTGCGTGGGGGCGGTGCGCCCTTCCGCAGCGCAGTGACCCGTTTGAGTGCCTGATCTGCCGCTGGGTTTCGTGCCGCAACCGAACGTAGCCTGAACTCGAGCGTCCGTGCGGCCTTCGGAGGCATGTTTTTCAGCCCAACCTGCAGCGCCTCATCCGGAACCTGTGAGAGACCAGTCAAAATATCATCCACGGATGATCGTCCAAGCATGCCGATAAAATCATCGACACTTATCTGGCCGGGGAGTTTGGGGGCGGCCGTGCCGGGGAGCTTGGGCGCGTTGCCAGGGCCCTTGCCGCTGGTGAGTTTGGACAGGGCAATGCCGGCGATGAAGTTGCTGACCTGATAGGTGGTGCTGCGCGTGTCCACATTCAGGAAGGTGCCGATCCCATCTTCAAGCTTTTGCACCTTTTCAGCCAACCAGTTCTTGTCGGCAAATTGCCGGGCGGCAATCTGGTTGAGCGGGTTGTCGGTGCCATGCCGGGTCTGATCGCCGGGGGTGACGGCATCATGCAGATGCTCAAGCGCCTGAACGGGGGCCCGGGCCAGCCAGATCGCATTGCGCCCCAGCCCTTCGGGGATCATCGCGATGGTCTTGACCAGACCAAAGACATTGCCCAGCACCGCGCCGCCCAGCGTGTTGGTGACGACATTGCCCGGCCGCCCCTGGGTAAGCATTTCGCGGGTATTGGCATCGGCATTCAACAGCTCTTCGGTATCCAGCACCGCCTGCCAGGCCGGCTGCTGCAACCCGAAATCGGCCCGGGTGAACTTTTGATCCCCGCTGGTCACCAGCATGTCCGGCACCAGCCTGTTGTCATGGGCCGACATCGCGCGCACTTCCCATTTGCCCGTGGTCAGGTTCTGGGTCTGATAGAGCAGGAACTCACCCCCCGTCACATCACGGCTAAAGGTCCGCGACGGTGACGGCATCCGCCCCGAGATCGCCTGGATCACCTCCGGCCGGCCATAGACCGTCGCCGGCTTCCCGGGCGTGACACCATCCGCCCCCGCAGCAGAACCCGCCATACCTTCCGACGAGATCGACTTGTCCGAAAACGTCGGCGCAACCGTACTCAAAGGCACAGACCCCGTCCCGGACGAAACACCACCCTGCAAGCCAGGCAAATCAGACATCAATGAACCTCACCGAAGACAAATTTGGCGCGGGCTCCGAACAGAGTGAACCGCTTGGCCGCACAATAAGCGGCGAAGCTTACGCCAGCCTGTCCGGTCATCCATCAACCAAGACAAAGTCTGGGAGTCGTTTTGCCAATCAGGTCAGTGGGACAACATTGAGATTGGCGCTGCCTTTTCTTCTATGTCAGAGACATCGGGAATGTGTTCTTGGATCCTGCGCTATCAGGTGCAAGGACGGCGGCGTAATTTTGACCTTGGGGCGAAGTCGATATTGAAAACGCGATTTGGATTATAACTGCTCGGCGCATGAAAGCAGGCGAGGAACATGGTGTCCGTTAAGCACAGCCGGGCAAGCCAATTTCCGATATGAGTACGAAAACCGTCCTTTGCCGCATGAAGTATGACAGCATCACGGCGCATGGGCTTCCGGTCCACGTTCCCAGATTGGGCCGGCGAAACGATTTGCTTCGTACGCGAAGTGAACGAAGCCGCCCAAGCGAGACCTGAGTGGCAAGCCAACCGACATTTGAAACATCCATGAAAAAAAGAGCGGCACCTTTTGGTACCGCCCTTTTTTGTTTGCCGCGTCTCAAACGTTCACGCGCGCAGCTGGCCTCTGGTGGTGCCGACCTTTTGCGCAAGGCTGGCCTCTGCCTTGGCCTTCGCTTTCAGCATTTCCTCTTCCAGCGCGTTGCGAGCGTCTGCCACCAAGGCGTCACGGCGCGCACCCATCAATGCATCTTCGCGGCGTGTGCCAGGCAGCAAAGATCCGGCTAGCACGCCGAAGCCCAAGGCCAGTGCGCCAACGGTCAAAGGCTGCTCGTAAACGAAGCCCTTGGTTCTACGTGCCGCGCGGCGTGTCTGTCGTTCAATGCTTTCTTGTGCCGAAATTGCGGCTTGCCGGGCCTTGATGACGCGCTTGCGGGCTTTTGCTGGCAGCTTTTCCAGACCGCTTTCAAGTGCGACCTTAAGTTTTGATGCCTCTGGCTGTGGTTCCAGCTCACCTGTCATATCGGCCTTCATTTCAGCATCAGCGGCAGCCACACGTGCATCGAAACCTTCAAATGCCACCTGCGGTGCTACGGCAGTTGGCTCTTGGGTCGCGGTGGACGGGTGGCGACGCTGCGAACCTGCCGCCAAAAGGCCCAGACCGATGGTCACAAGCAGACCACCTGCAGGGTTTTCCCGCAAAGCGCCCCAAGCTTTCTGCGCCAGATCACCGCCGAGATCATTCGCTGCGGTGGTGACGTCGCGTGCGATGCTTTCGGGTTTCACTGTTTCGGTCAGCGCGTCGAGAGACGACGCCAACCGCGCACGATCCTCTTCAACCCTTTTTGATATTGTATCAATGTTAGACATTTGATGCCTCCTTCATGGCCGCAATATCATCACGGATGCTTTCGGCCGTTTTATCTGGTGTTAGTGCTTCAGCGCTTAGGCGGGATTTCCCGGCAAGCGCGAAGCCAATGGCGGTAAAGAGTAGCGCGCCCCCCACCATCAGCGCCGCGAGCCCGACAGAGATGCCGCTGCCGGCGATATAGGCGACGGCAGCGGATGCTAACACGTTCAGCGAAACCAGCGCCATAAGCAGCGCAATTGCGACAAACATGATGCCAATGCCGGCGCGGGTGATGATCCCAGACATCTCAGCCTGGGCCAGCCTCAGCTCGCCTTGGATAAGTGATGTGAACTGGCGGAAAGTTTCCACTATCAGGGAGGGTGCGTCTTGAATACCGTGTTTAGCCATCTCAGCGCTCCTCGTCGGTTTTTGCCATTACCGTCGTGTGGTCGTTGTTTGCGCTGATATGCGGTGCGTTTCCGTTGGGATATGTACCCCATGGATTGGCCTCGCTAGCATAAATTGACGGCTGCGGATCACGCGTTTTTAAAAACCGAGCGGCAGCAAAGCCCGCGATTGCGGCACCACCGATGAACAACATGGGATTGCGGCGGGCCATTGCGCTGACGTCACTCGCGACTTGTCGAACGTCTGCGTGGCGCAACTTGGACGCAACACCTTCTATGGTGTCGGCAACCTGCTGCATGGCTTGCGCCTGCGGCGATGCAGGATCCAATTCGCTTGCAGCGGCTTGGGCTGCGTCAGCGGCCTGTACCACCTTGCTCGCGGCTGTCTGTTTTGCGTTTTCAACATGCGCAACCGCCTCTTGTGTTGCGGCAGCTTTAGCCTGGCGGCCCAAATCACTGGCATGCTCTTTTACGGTTCGGTTGAGATCTGATGTATTGGACATGCGATATCTCCTTGTTGATTTCGGTTCACCGATACAACGCGACCCGGGGATTTTCGTTCCCGGGATGTTTCTGCCAACATGACGGAACGAAAAGAGCCCGGGCGGGTTGAGCACGCGAGAGATACACTTTCATCGGAGACCAACATGGACCTTATCCGCATCATCTTTGCAATTATTCTGCCACCCTTGGGCACGTTCCTGGAGGTGGGCCTTTCCCGCCAATTCTGGTTGAACATTGTGCTGACATTGCTCGGCTATATTCCGGGGATTGTGCATGCCGTCTACATCATCGCACGCCGCTGATCAGCGCGCGGCGCTGGCCAGGTATGAAGGCTGGGCCAAAGCCTAGGATAACAGGTTCAGGGTATTGGGCGTGCCAGTCGGCTGGGATTCCATCCTCGGCCTTGTGCCGGGCGTAGGTGACACCATCACTGTCGTGCCCGCCGCATTGATGATCAACACCGGCTATCAGGCAGGCATTCGCAAGCGCGCACTTGGACGCATGATATGGAACACCGGTCTGGACCTCGCCGTTGGCTCCATTCCGTTAGTGGGTGACATTTTCGATGTCGCATTCAAAAGCCACCGTAAAAACGTTGAAGTGTTGCGCGCAGAGTTGGACCGTCTGGCGCACGCCGAAACCAATCAAGCAACCGCTTAAGACTTACCGCACATCACGCAGGGCCGGTGTCGCCTTGCTCCGCGGCAAGACCATAATCACGACACCTGCAAACACATGGAGAGAGACATGAACTGGGAACAGATCAAAGGAAACTGGACACAAGCAAAAGGTCAGCTGCGCGAACAGTATGGCGAGCTGACGGATGACGAAATGGAACAAGCCAAGGGCGAACGTGAGCAACTTGTCGGGCTGATCAGTGAAAAATATGGCAAGGCCAAGCTCGAGGTGGAAAAAGAGCTTGATAAGCTGTTCAACAAGAGCTGAGCCATGACCCAGCAAACCGATACCATCGGGGTGGCCACCGATCAGCTGTGCGTAAATCTTACTGATACCTGATGTTGTGATGCTGTCCGTCCCTGAAAGCGGGCAGCATCCGCAACCGGTGACGCATTTTGCAGACCGCAATGCCGCGGTGATCTGATTTGTAACCTTAGCCTATACCGATTTAGCCAAAGCAATGGGTAGTCGTGCAGATCGCCAGCCGATGTTTGCCGCGCCTGCCCAGGATTATTAGTCGAGTGCGAGGTCGTACAATGTTTGTGCAGGGCAACGCCGCTTGAAATCAAGGCTGGTTTGAACCGGCCAGCGCTCTTTCCATTGATCCTGAGGAACACAACAATGAAAGCTGCTTCTTCGATCGGGAACGACCTCGTTCATACAACCGATCGCAGCGTCACGGGCACGATCACCGATATCGTGTTTGATACTTCGCTGGGCAAATCCGAGTTCTATTTGGCTGACGTTGCGACAGAGGTAGGCACCGCACCGCTACTGTTCAGTTCGAGCGTGTTGATACCTGATGGTGATGCGGTGAAAACCAGTGCGCGTCCCGAAGATATTGCCGGGCGCGTAAAGAGCACCACAGCGCGTCTGCCGGTGCCAGTTGACCCCGGTGACCTGCCGAGTAGTCTGATTGGTCCTTTTGGGAATACCATTGCGCCCAGTATGTTGGCCGCACTTTTCAACGCACGTAATGGCAGTGATCGACCGGAATTGCCGGGCGATGACAAATCTCTGCCACCGAATTTTATTCGGGCAAAACGCGGTGCGGATGACACGGTGCTGATGTCTTTGTCACAAGCTGATCGTGCCCGAGATTGACCGCTGCGCACAAAAAAGTCCGCCGTGATGCTCATCACGGCGGACTTTTTTGTCATATCGTATGCTTAGTCTCGGCCGCGTAGCGCCAGGCCCAGCAAGATACCCACGCCGACTGCGCCCGCTACCGCCGCGCCCGGGTTTTCGCGGACGAATTTGCTGCCCGTCTCGGTCAGTTTGCGTAACTCTTCTGTTGCCTGCTTGGTTGCCTGCCCAACGGTCTCTTGCGCCGTCTCCAAACCGTGCTCTAACGCTTCTGTTGCACGTCCTTTGATCGCCGCGGCAGACTTGTCTTTGCCGTTGCTCAGGCCTTCTTCAATTGCTGCATCATGTGTCATTTCTTATCCTTTCCATACAAATGCTGCGACCAGTGATGGTCGCGGCTGCTTTTTAAAAACAACGAATTAGCTTTCGTCTGCTGCGTCTTCTTCAGGGCTTTGAAATTCGATGGTTGGGATTTCCAGCGTCACTTCTTCGGTCCCTGTCTCGATGTCGCCGACCTCTGCCTCAAACTCCGGCAGGTTGCCGCCTTCAACGCTCAATTGAACGTCGGGCAGACGCGCTTCTTCGGTCTGATCGATGTCGACCATATAGATACCAAAACCGATTGCGACGGCTGCAACAGCGACTGCGATGATTGGCATGACTTTCATGTTTATTCTCCCGTATTAGGTTACGGTAAGACAACAATCAGGCCGGGTATGGGTTCCGAAAAAAGGCAAAAAAAGATGTCTGCAATCACAGAATAGGACGCTCTTGTACGTTGGTGTCATCAAGCATCGCGATATCTGCTAGGGCATGAATGTCAGACACGCTTAATGTACCATCAGACCAATGCGCCATCTGCCGGCCCTTCAATATGGCCAGTGTTTTGTTCGTGTGCACAAGTGATAACCCCAACGCATCTGCGAGGTCTTGCTGACGATAGGGGAAGGGCATCTGGCGGTTGTTTACTAGCCCAAGTGCCTCGCCGCGCAGAAATACTTTTGCCAAGGCCCAGGCCACCGACTGTAGCGCATCGCGCTGGCCGACCGTCGCAAGCGCGTCACCCAGAAAATGCTCTTCTACTGCGGCCAACCAAGTAATGGCGAAGGCGCGTTTGGGGTTGTCCTTGAAAAAGTTCCAGATAGTCGAACGATCAAAGACACAAAGTGTCATCTTTGTTGTCGCTTCGACCGAGTGCCCCATCTGGCCCATGATCCCGGCCTGCAGCCCGATAAAGTCACCCGGCAGGATCAGGTTGACGACCTGACGTTTGCCGTTTTGAAGGTATTTGTACCGCAAGCCCATCCCGTGAAGCGCTGTAAAAAGCTGCGGGCTGTTCGATCCCTCCATGAGGATTGTCGCACCTGCGTCCACGACAAGTTCGCCGACTTTGAACCGCTGCATGATCGCGACTTCTTCGGTTGTCATGGACAAAAAGATATCTCTGCGGCGCAGTGGACAATTTTCACATTTTGTAGCCAATTTTAATCGTCTCCCTATGTCATAGATTAATGCGCGACAATTAACCGGATGTTAATTCTTATCGATATTCGGAAGGAATTTGTATGTCCAAAGACTTCATCATTCTCGAACCCGATCCCATCGTTTGCATGGATTTGGAGGGTATGTTGATTGGCCGGTTCCCCAACAGCTATCTGGCGCAGGGGGCGTCGCTCTCAGATATCGGAGCAGCGATCTATAATTGCGGCCCTGATTCAGTTTTGTTCATACGAAGCACCCTTATGGACGAAAGCGATGACATCAGACGTGTTGTTCAGACTATTGCGAGCCGTGGCAGTCATGTCGTGATCATTGGTCAACAAAAACAAGTGGCATTCCCCGCCGTCTTTGTAGACCTGCCTTTCACAACCGAAATGGTGTTCTCGGCAGTGGACGCCGGGGCGAACCGAGATGCCTGCGATGCGCCCGGCGCCATGTCCTAATCGCCCGTCTTGGTTGGATAGGCGCGGTCTCGACGGTCCTAGATGCAACTATCATAAAGTGGTCCTCAATTTGACGTTTCCTGATTGCCCAACGCGGTGCAGCGCGATTGGTTGCATGTGCGCCATTGTTGGAACGATTTGGAACGATCCGACAGGTTCTTCGTTAGTTTGGTGAACCGCGCGGTAACACTGTCACGCGCTCACGCTAACTAAAGGAGTAACTTATGTTGTATTATGCGCTCGCATTTCTTCTGGTTGCCATCGTCGCAGCCGTCTTTGGATTTGGTGGGATTGCCTCGGCATCTGCCGGGATCGCACAGATCCTTTTCTTCGTCTTTCTGGTCCTTTTCGTCGCCACGCTGATCATGCGTGCTGTGCGCAGCTAGACAGACGCCGTAGACACAAAAAAGGGAATGAAACAATGACACAAGCACTCAACGTTGTGGCCGAACCTCAAGACATCGCATCTGGCGTTCGCGCACCCAAAACAATCGCGGATGGCATCGCAAACGTGCTCGCCGACACATATATGCTAACCTATAAAACGCACGCCTATCATTGGAATGTGGAAGGCCCACTGTTTTATTCAGTCCACAATTTGACCGAAGGTCAGTATGAGGACATGTTTGCCGCTGCGGACAAGTTGGCAGAGCGCATCCGCGCCGTTGGGCAGATGGCACCAATGACCTTGTCCGAAATCCGCGAATGGTCCGTCATTCAGGACAGTGAGTCAGCCCCTTCTGCAGGTGAAATGTGCCAGTCGCTTGCCGACGATCATGAACGGATCGCCCACAGGCTGCACGCCTTGGTAAAGCTTGCGGGCGAAAAGAACGACCCGGTGACGGAGGATCTTGCGACCGAACGGTCAGCCTTTCACGAGCAAGCCGCTTGGATGCTCAAGGCGTTGATTGCCAAATAAAGCTCAATAAAGCTCTGCAGCGAAACTGCTGCGGGGCTCTTTTTGAGCCAGCGGTAAGCGCTGTCGACTATTCCAAGACGCTATCTGGCACCAGCGCCACTAAGTGCGGTGTTGCTAACGTCGATAAGAATGGGCGGCCGGGGAGATATCCCGCACCACTTGCGCTGACGGTAAGGACACCCGTTGCTCTCTATGCCTTGAGTGTGGCCGTCGATGCAAAGAACATCGCCTGGCTGACGGCTGATTGTACCTGCGCCTCTTGGAATGGCTTCGAGATCAGGAAAGCGGGCTCTGGACGATCACCAGTCAGAAGCCGTTCCGGGAATGCGGTGACGAAGATCACCGGCACGTCCATTTTTTTGAGAAGATCATTTACCGCATCAATACCGGAGGAGTTATCGGCGAGCTGAATATCAGCCAAGATCAGATCTGGCTCTTGCTCATCGCCAAGCGCCAGCGCCTCGGTATGAGTTCGGGCAACGCCGGTCACGTTATGACCCAGGGATGTAACAATATCGGTCAGGTCGGCAGCGATAATCGGCTCATCCTCTATGATCATAACACGGCCTTTGACGCTTTCAGACAGCTCACCATTTGCTGCTGCGATCAAGCGGCGCACTTCATCGGCATCAGTACCCATGATCTTGGCGATGTTGGTGATACTGAATTCCTCGATCGTGCGGAGCAACAGTGCTTCACGCGAGTTTGCGGTGAGTTTAGACAAAAGCCCGTGCGCGCGGCTGCGCATATCATCTTCGGGGTCTGCAAACAGCTGGCCCGATGACGACCAGATTGCGTGGAAGCACTTGAACAGGTTGACCTTAACCGGATCATCATTGTCAAAATCGCTGCGGTCCTTCAGGATCACTTCGAGTGTTGCGATGGTATATTTGTCCCCGCGTGCCTGAGACCCGGTCAGCGCACGGGTGTACCGGCGCAGATAGGGGAGTTCGGCGGCGATGAGATCGGAAAAGGTAGCTTCCGGTGCAGTGTCATGCATGTTTTTTGACCTTTTTTGACTTTTTCTGGGAACCAACACCCAACATGGCGGTTGGTTCCGGCTACATGGTGTTTTTTTAGATGAGGCCGCGAAAAAAATGACAAGTGAAAACGATCCGAAGCAAGAACGGATCGATCGCTATATCGACCAGAACCTCAAGAAGGTGTTTGCAGATCTTGAAAAAGATAAGATGCCGGACGAGATTGTCGATCTGCTTACTGTCCTACGTGCACAAGACGAAGAACTGAAAGCAAAAAATGAGCGATCTTGATCCCAAAGATGAGCTGGTAACGCATTTACCGGCGCTACGCGCATTTGCGCTCAGCCTGACCCGTAACCGTGCGACAGCCGATGATATGATACAGGATACGGTTCTCAAAGCTTGGTCGAATATGGATAAGTTCGAGCCTGGCACGAAAATGCGTGCGTGGTTGTTCACTATCTTGCGAAACAACTATTATTCGTCGCGTCGCAAACTTAGCCGAGAGGTTGCCGATATCGACAATGCATTTTCCGACAGCCTATCGGTCAAACCTGATCACGATGGCCGTTTGCAGATGATGGATTTCAAGGTCGCCTTTGCGCAATTAGCCGATGAGCACCGTGAAGCATTGATCCTTATTGGGGCATCCGGATTCTCATACGACGATGCAGCAGAGATGTGCGGGGTGGCCTCTGGTACGATGAAAAGCCGTGTGAACCGCGCGCGCAGCAAATTGACGGAGCTTCTTCAACTGGATGATGATGACGTTCTTGAGTTGACGGATTCTGCGACAATGGCCGTCGTCGGCAGCCCGAACATCCCCTCATGATTGACAAAAGATGGTTTCGGCGGCTCAATGTACAGCTGGTCGCGCTGCTCACGCTTGCATTGCTCCCGCTTGGCTCCATAGCCATCTTCCAAACCAACCGCGTGGCCGAAGAGGCAGACCAGAACGTCAGCGAGGCCTTTCTGGGGCTTGCCCAGCGCGCGGCCCGCGCAGAGCAAGTTTTGATTGAACGCGCCGTGGGTGCCGCACGACTGTTCGGATCGGTCGCACCTGACCTTTTGACGGATGCATCCGCTTGCGCCCCGATGCTCTCGCGGTTCGTCGCAGCCAACGAAGAATTCAGTTTCGTCGGTGTGCTACCTTTGACTGGTATTGTTGAATGCTCGTCGGTCGAACAGGTCATCGACTTTTCTGATTATCCAAATTTTGATGAAATAATGGCTCGACAGACCGCCACGATTGTCCTCAATAGGGCGGCACCAGCCAGCGGTGAGTCAGTATTTGTGGTATCAGAACCATTTAAGATAGAGGGTGAGTTTGCCGGTTTCGTGTCAGTTTCCATTCCACATCGGCAACTATACGGAACAGATGATTATCTTGAAGACTTGGGTCTGGTGGAGTTGATCACCTTCAGTGAAGAAGGCACGGTTTTGACTTCCAGATCATCGTTTGAAGAGGCGCAAAACGAATTGCCGCGCGGGCTGGAGTTGTCCGGTCTTTCTGCGACCGAACCACAGACATTCCACGCCGAAAACATCAATGGCGTGCAGCGCCGCTATAGCGTGGTTACCTTGCAAGGCAGCCCGGCTTCAGTCATGGCCATCTGGAATATGCGACCAGGGTCCGCTGGACGCCTTGCAAATTCGCTTCTGCCGATGATTTTTCCCGTGCTTATGTGGTTTGCCAGTATGGGTGTCGCGATGTTGGCCATGAACACGCTGGTGCTGCGGCACTTGCGGAACCTGCAGCAAAGCATGGATGAGTTCGCCGATACGCGTCAGGCAAATTTTGAGCGTGACGAACAGCTGCTGACACCTATCGAGATCGAGAATCTTGAAATCAATTTTCAACGGATGAGCGAAGAAATCATGCGCGATGAAGCAAACCTGGAGAATGCTTTGCGCGAAAAAGACGTGCTGGTGAAAGAAATCCACCACCGGGTGAAGAATAATCTCCAGCTGATCTCTTCGATCATGAACATGCAGATCAGGTCGGCCAAGCATGAAGAGACCCAAGACATTCTGCGGCGTTTACAGGAACGTGTCCTCAGCCTGGCGACCATTCACCGGGATCTGTATCAATCGCAGGACGGAGGTCGTGTGAACGCTGGTGCGTTGATTGCCGAGATTGTCGAGAAATCGGTCGAAATTGTCACGGTAGATGGTGGCCACGTTGATGTGCAGTCCAATGTCGCGCCACTGCTGCTTTTCCCGGATCAGGCGGTGCCATTGTCATTGTTGGTGGCAGAAGCAGCCGCGAACGCGATGAAACACATCGGCGACACCAAGTCGCAAACACCGCGGATTGATGTGACGCTGAAACAAGATGATCGCGCTTGCCTGCTGGTCTTTGCCAACTCAATTGGTAACAGCGTTGTCGAGGAAAGCACTGGTCTGGGCAGCAAGCTGATGCAGGCGTTCGCCATTCAGTTGGGTGGCAAGATCGACGTCACCCATACCGACGACCAATATACGCTGACCCTGCATTTCAATGCGATGGAGTTTGAGCCAGAGGCAAAGGACTATTGACCGATGCAGAGCTACAACGCGGTTTCGAAGTTCTGATCACGGCGGGTGAGGCCTATCCCCGGCTGGAGCAGGAATTTCTGACGGCGCAGGAGGAGATCGTGGCCGGGTTCCGCGTTTTTGATCCATGGACAAAGCTGCGATCAAAGAATGCCCGCGCTTTGGGCGCCCATTGGTTTGATCTGATCGTGCACACACTGAACCGTGGCATCAAATTGCAGTTGGTGATCACTGATTTCGATCCGGTCGTCCGAATGGATATGCATCTTTATGCCTGGCAATGCCTGCGTGGGCTGATCGCGGCGGGCGAGGCATCGCAACATCCGCAAAACCTGAGTGTTCGCGTGGCGATGCATCCCGCTCGTGTCGGTCTGGTGCCACGCGCTGCCCTTTGGGTCCGGTCCATCAGGGAAATCGGCGATCAAATTGAACGCATCACGCAAAAGCAGGGGATGTCAGCCACGGCATTGATGGCGACTGCACCGGGCATCAGGGCCCTGACCACCAAAAAAGGCGATACGCTGAAACCGCGTAAATTTCCGCCGCCGCCTTTGGTGCCCGTGACGCATCACCAGAAACTGGCGGTTTTTGATGGCACGCGGCTTTATGTCGGCGGGCTTGATCTGAATGATCGCCGCTTTGATACGCCCGATCACGAACGATCCAGCGAAGACACTTGGCACGATGTGCAGGTGATTGTCACCGGACAGGTGGCGACAGAGGCGCGCACGCACCTTCTTGAGATGGAAGCGGGCTTTTCAGGCCGTACGACCCCTACCCCGCAAAAGTTGCTACGCACCCTATCGGCAAAGCGGCGGTTTTCGCTGCCCTTTATGTCGCCCCGGCCAATGGTAGACGAGATCGCCGAAGCACACCGCAAGGCGATCGCGCAATCAGAAGAACTGATTTACTTCGAGTCCCAATTCTTTCGTGATGAAACCCTTGCCCGCTGGCTAGCCGCCCGCGCCATCGAAAGACCCGCACTTTCGCTGGTCATGATGCTACCCGCGGCACCGGAAGAGATCGCGTTTCAGGACGATTGGGGGCCTGACGCCAAGTTTGGCGAACACCTGCAGGCGAAGTGCATCGATATCTTACTCGATGCATTTGCCGAGCGCGCATTCGTCGGCGCACCAGCCCAACCGCGCCACCAGTCCACCCCGGGACGGGATACACATTTTGATGCGCCGATCATTTATTTGCATGCCAAGGTTTCGCTCTTTGATAATCACACCGGGATCGTGTCTTCCGCCAATCTGAATGGTCGTAGCTTGCGATGGGATACCGAAGTTGGCGTTCAGACAGAGACAGTGCAGGAAGTCACGCAGATCAAGCATCGCTGCTTTGCGCATTGGCTGGGTGCACAAGCCGGTTCTGAATTTTATGATACGAAATCTGCCTGCGATGCATGGGCGGCGCGTGCAGCAAACAACGCGCGGCTGGCGCCCTCAGACCGCCAAGGGTCCATCCTGCCTTACAAATTGGAACCTGGCCGCGCGGAGGCTCAGGCCTTGCCAGGTGTTCCCGCCGAAATGGCCTGATCGCCGAAACCTTTCACCACTGTCAGTGTCCAGATCAGCAATGGGATCGCAATAATCCCACCGATAGGCCCCCAAAGCCACAGCCAGAACACCAGCGACAGAAATATCAGCAGAGGGTTCACCGCCAAGCTCTTGCCGACAAGCGTTGGGGTGACAAACTGGGCTTCTGTAGCATTCATGGCGATGTAGATTGCTGGCGGCAAAAAGCTCAGCGCGCCATCAAATACAACGATACCCGTCACGGTCAGCATCACGATGAGCAGGGCGGGACCCAGATAAAGTACGAAATTCAAGACAAACGCCAGCAGGCCCCAGACAATTGGCGAGGGCATACCAATCAGCTGCATCACCATCACGACGACCGCACCAAAGCTGAAGTTGATGGCCGAAATGGTCAGGACATAGCGCGACACCTGCTTTGCAGCGTGGCGCAGATCTGATTTTCCCAAAGCTGCAATGTTTTGGCTGAGCCAGTCATAGACAGCATCGCGCGCGAGCAAGAAGAAATAAAGCGTGCCGGTGAAAATCAGGAACTGCGCAAGGAATTGGGGCGCATAGAACAGCGCGTCCGTCAGCGACGGCAGTGCTACGGGTTCCTGTTCGGTGGTCTGGGCGGCATTCGGCTCGATCGCGGCGGCCATATCGTCTGATATCTGTTCAAGTCCACGGAGGATGCGACGTAATTCTTCGACTGTTTCACGCAGTTCTGCCTGGATGATAGGGCCCTGACTTATAGCTTGCGAGACATAGGGTTCCAACAGCAACAACAGGACAAAGATCACGGCAAGGGCAAGAAGTACCGACAAAAAAGCTGCCGCAGACGCTGGCAGGCGCAGCTTATCCCATAGTTCGGACAATGGCGTCATAACGATACCAAGCAGGAAGGCGCCCAAGATTGGCGCCACCAAATCCCGGGCATGATGCAGGGCTGCGAGCGTCACGATAGCTGTCAGGATGATCAGACAGCATGTGGTAAGTGAAAGACGCATTCAGAACTCCTTCTTCTGACAACCGCTCAGATATCGAACAGTTCCCCATTCATGGAACAAATACTGGTTTGTTGCGTTGTCTCTTTGAAAAGGTGAAAAGGTGAAAAGGAGAATGCTGTGTCAGCTTCGGAAACGAACATAGATAAGCAAATCAAACGCCATCGCGGCCCACTATTCGGGCTCGCCATATCTCTGTTGTGTGCGGGCCTGCTTTTCGTCGGCTTCATGTTCTGGACCGCATATAAATCCGATAATCCGACGGCGGAAAGTCCGGCCAGTTATCTTTCTAACGATTGATACAAAAGGGTCGCCCGGCGGGCGCCCTTTTTTTTAAAGCAGCCACAAGATAACACCGGCGGCCATCGCGCCGAAAGTCAAAGAAGCCGCAGTTACGATCATGCCGATATGTGATTGCGCGTTGGTATCGTGTTCATCGATCCGTTTTTGCGCCAAATAGCTGCGCCGCGCCGCAGATCCGAAAATGATAATCGCTGTGACGATAAAAAGCTCGGCCACAGCCTTGGCAATCAGCGGGTGCTCGGTTGAGCCGAAAACAGCCTTGAGGCCAAGTGCGACGCCAACGCAGGCCATGCCGGTGCGCATCCAAGCGGCAAAAGTACGTTCATTTGCGAGAATGGTGCGATCTTCGGCCCAATCTGTCCGTCGCTCGGCAGGATTGCTGGCCTTGCTGTCATCGGTCTTGGACATATCGGTTCATCTCACAAAAAACTGGCGCGTCGTTGCCGACACGCCAGTTGATTTGTTCTGTCTTATACCGCCGCAGCTGCGCCGCGTGGTCCGGCAACGAGCCAGATAATGAAGCCGATGACGGGCAATACCAGTACCAGCAGCGTCCAAAGAACCTTGCTGCCTGTTGAGGCAGATGAGCTGAAGATTGAGATGATTGCCCAGATATTCAGGGCCAATACGATCAGTCCACCAAAACCTGCATATTCCATTTTTCATTCCTCCGTTTGACGGTTGTCCTACTTACCCAATGCACAAGGTCGCCAAAGGTTCCATTATTTTTGATCTTTTGCATCTGGCAGTTCGCGCCGCACTTGCCCAAAGGCCAGCAACGCAAAGATCACCGTCCCGCCGAGGATATTGCCGAAGAGCACCGGCAAGAAGAAGTCAAGGAACGCGCGGTCCAGCGGCAGCATGCCCTGCACCATCAGGAACGCCATCTCAACGCTGCCCGCCACGATATGGGTGAAATCGCCCGCCGCGATCAGCCAAGTAAAAGTCAGGATGATAAAGAAACCAAACCCTTCGGCCTCTGGCAGCATCCATACAATGGCCGCGACCAGAATACCGGCCGGAATTGCGCGCTGAAACGCTTCGCTGGTGCTGAAACCGGTCGCATGTTCAGAAAGCTCTGTGATGGCTGGCAGTAACTCTGCCGGAATAAAACTGCCATATGCAAAGGCGGTCGCGACGACAAACGCGCCGATGACGTTGGCAAACAGAACGATCGACCATAGTACGATCAACCGTCGAAACATCGCCCAGACCGGGTTATGCATTACCGGCAGTACGGTGGTGATCGTGTTTTCAGTAAAAAGCTGCATCCGCCCGAGGATCACAACGAGGAACCCCAGACTGTAACCGACGTTTTCGAGAAGGTAGCGCCAATCCGTCTCCGGCAGATAAGTGCGAAAGATGGCTTCACCAAGAACCGACAACGAAATCATCAGACCGGCCGCAACGCCTGACCAAAACAGTGACACATTCGGGCGTTCCAGCTCTTCGTGGCCGTCGCGTCGGATGACCTCAAAGATATCTTTCGACGAAAGCTTTTCTGAGTCATCAATGGCAGCAGTGTTATGAGACATGGAGTTATTCCTAGGCTTGAATGTCAACTGACAACGCAAAGGAACCAAATTGGTTCCGCCCGCGTTAGTCGAAGTTGTCACATACGCATTAACCGAAGTCCGATTGCGAGGATCGTTTGAGCAAATACAACACTTTCTCCATGGGCAAGCGGGCCTATGTACTGAAGACTATTCAGGATGTGCGAGCCAGTTACTGGTTTCTGCCCACGGTACTCGTATTCATTGGTCTCGCACTTGCCGGCTTGATGGGCTGGATTGATCGTGATGCGTCACGATTGCCATGGCAATTGCCCGACACCTTTATCGACACACAGGCCGATGGAGCCCGCTCGACGCTTGCCGTCATCGCGCAATCCATCATTGGCGTCACTGGGGTGATGTTTTCCATGACACTCGTCGCCGTGTCCTTTGCATCGGGCAACTTTGGGCCACGGTTGATTGGCAACTTTATGCGGGACCGCGGCAACCAGTGGAGCCTCGGCATCCTGATCGCGACGTTCGTTTATGCTTTGGTCGTTCTGCGGACAGTGCAGGACGGTATCGACGGTGGGATTGCGGAGTACGTACCCCAGTACTCGCTGATTGTTGCGTTGCTACTGACGCTCCTTTGCGTGTTCACGCTTATTTACTTCATCCATCATGTTCCAGAAACGATCAATGTGTCGCATATTTCGGCCAATATCGGCGCGTCGCTGGAGCAACAAATTCGTGACTTAATCGATGATCGCGACAGCGATTTAAGCGAAACAAAGCTCGAAAGACAGCCAGAGCGCGCGCCTGATGCGGTAATCCGGCCCACAACCTCGGGCTATATCCAAACCGTCAACTTCACGCAGCTTTCACAACTAGCGGATCAACACGACTGGTTCATCGCGCTGGACGCATCTATTGGTACCTTTCTGACGACCGAAACACCGGTGTTCCACATCTGGGCCAAGAATGATCCGAGTACTGATGATCTGGATGCAGTCCGGGGCTGCTTTGCGGTCGGGATCGGCCGAACCGAAAACCAGAACCCAACCTTTTTAGCGGAACAGTTGGTTGAAATGGCTGCACGCGCCCTATCCCCTGGGGTCAATGATCCTTATACAGCCAAGGATTGCCTGAACCGTATGGCGGCCGCACTCACCGTCGCAAGTCAATATAAGGATGGGCTGCAAGAACCGGCACTTCCGCGGCTTTCGTTCCCACATCTGACGTTTGAGCGCCTGTTCGCGGCGACTTTTCCGCTGTGCCGACAGTATATTAAGCCGGACGCACTGGTGCTGGATCATGCGTGTCGGCTGCTCAACGACCTATCGGGTACGGTCAAATCGGCGGAACAGGCCTGCATCAAAGAAGAGATCGCCCGACTTACCAGCGGTGGATGAGGAACGAAACACCGTCGCATAACGTTTGTCATCGGACATCAAGGAGAGACAAATGAGTTATCAGAAAGGCGACAAAGTCGAGTGGGACTGGGGCAACGGCACTGCCGAAGGCAAAGTCGCCGACACCCATACCAAATCCATCACCCGCACAATCAAAGGATCCGAAGTGACGCGAAACGGCTCTGACGATGACCCTGCGTTAGAAATTGAGCAGGACGATGGCACAAAGGTGCTTAAACTCGCGTCGGAAGTGCGAAAAGCGTGAAACCAGCAGGTCTGATCTACTATCCCGATACAAAGTCGGGCTTTGCCCGCAAACGTCGGGGCAAAGGGTTTTCGTACCTCGATACCGAGGGCCAGTTGATTGCTGACATGACCACCCGCCAACGTCTTGCCGCGCTGGCCGTGCCGCCCGCATATGAAGAGGTTTGGATGTGTCCGGTTGAAAACGGCCACCTTCTGGCGACCGGACGCGATGAGCGCGGGCGTAAGCAATACATCTATCACCCCGACTGGACAGCCTTCCGGGCGCAGTTAAAGTTTGATGACCTACCTGCATTTGGCCGCGCCCTGCCGCGCATCAGACGGCGGGTGCAAGCCGATCTGCAAGAGGATGCGGGCGAAAGGGAGTTTGCCTTGGCAGCGGCTGTTACGCTGATTGATCGCACTGCGTTGCGTGTCGGCAGCCCGCAATATGTTGAAGAGAACAACAGCTATGGCGCGCTGACCCTACGCAACCGACATATTTCTTTGTCTGGCAAGGATATTGCACTGAACTACCGCGCCAAGGGTGGCCAAAAGGTGCGCACAACCATTACCGACGCAAAGCTGGTGCGCATTCTAGATAAAATCAGCGACCTGCCAGGCGCAAATCTGCTGGCTTGGGTGGATGACGCCGGTGATCCACAATCACTGAGTTCTGAAGCGCTGAATGCCTACATCGCAGACGCAGCAGGCCAGGAAGGTATCACCGCCAAGACGTTCCGCACATGGGCTGGCACTTGTGCGGCCTTTGATGTCGGCGTGAAAGGCAACGCTACGATCAAAGACATGGCCACCGCCGCGGCGGACATTCTACACAATACGCCCACGGTCGCACGCAACAGCTACATCCATCCAGCTGTCGTTGCCCTGGCAGACCAGCGCGCCCCGCGTGTTAAACCCGCGGAACAGCACGGGCTGAAGGTTAACGAGCAACATCTTCTCGGTTTTCTGGAATCAAAATGAAAGACTGAGAACGGAACCTTTTTGTGAGGTGCCGCGTTAGGTGCCGAATGACAAAAGGAAAAGAACGTGTCCGACTCTCGTGATCTGACAACCGGAGCCACATGGCAAAAGCTACTGCAATTGGCGGGCCCCATGATATTCGGGATCATTGCAGTGATCTCGGTTTCATTGATTGATACCTACTATGTTGGACAGTTGGGCACGCAGCAACTCACGGCGCTTTCATTCACTTTTCCGGTCACGTTGACGGTCTCAAATCTTGCCATTGGGTTGGGTGCGGGTGCGTCATCTGTGGTGTCGCGTGCTGTTGGCGCCGCAGACAAGGACGATGCGAAACGTCTTGCAACCGACAGTTTGGTGCTGGCGCTGATACTGGTGATATGCGTGGCCACGGCGGGATACTTCGCGATTGATCCACTTTTTGCGCTTCTGGGCGCCAGTGGCGAGACGCTTGAGATGATCGGCCAGTACATGCGTATCTGGTTTCTAGCCATCCCGCTTTTGGTCGTGCCAATTGTCGCCAATTCCATCGTGCGTGCCGTTGGCGACACATTCTGGCCAAGCGTTGTCATGGTCAGCTCGGCTCTGACAAACATCGCGATTACGCCTGTCTTTATCTTTGGTCTGGGGCCCATCCCGCCCTTTGGCATCCAAGGGGCCGCTATCGGTACGCTTTTGGCGTGGCTCGTCACTGTCTTTGGGGCGTTCGCCTTGGTTGCATGGCGCGAAAAAATGCTGCTGTTCGAAATCCCGAGGATGCATACGCTTTTCAAATCATGGACCCGCGTCCTCGCCGTGGGCATTCCGGCATCGGTCGGCAATGCAGTGAACCCAATCGGGATCGCAGCGGTCACGGCCATTCTGGCCGGGTTTAGCGAGGTCATTGTCGCAGGTTTCGGTGTTGCAACACGGGTTGAATCGCTCGCTGTCATACCAATGCTGGCGTTGTCATCGGCCATCGGGCCCTTTACCGGACAAAACTGGGGGGCAGGCAAATGTGATCGGGTCGGCGAAGCGCTCAAAATCAGTTACGTGATCTGCGCGGCATGGGCGGGCATCCTCGCTCTGTTTTTCTGGGTTGCGGCAGAGCCGATCATCGGGGTTTTCTCGCAAGAAGCCAAAGTCATCAGCGCCGCAAGCACCTATCTGGCTATCGTTCCGCTGAGCCTTTGGGGGTATGGTGTGGTGATCATCACCGCTGGCGCTTTCAATGCGATCGGTAGGTCGCATTTTGGCCTCGGACTCTACCTGATCCGAACGGCCGCGTTTTATGTACCGTTCTCTTACATCGCGTCACTGTTGGCGGGATCCGACGCAGTCTTTTACGGCATTGCGATTGCCAATGGGCTTGCTGGCCTCGTCGTGGGTGGCTTTGCTCTTTACTGGTTAGGCAACCACAACGCACCCGCAGCGCAGACAGCTTAGGACAGAACCTTTGTCAACGTTGATCGTTAACATCTCGACGAATGGCGGCACCGTGAACATAAAGGGATGGCGGTCCTATTGAAATTAAGGAGGCCGATACGACGATCGACATCAACGATGTTTGGTACAACCCAGCGAATGCCACCTTTGAGGGACGCATTGATATCAAGCGGAACGGCAAATCCTTCTTCTACCCCTGCGCTGTCGAGGGCCCGATGACGATGCCACCCACAGAAGTACGTCGTCGCATGTACCCATGAAATCTGGTGCAATGGCCTTGGGCATCCGATTGTCGGAGTGTCCTATTTGGTCGTGTTTGACCGCGCCCCATCGACCGGGCAATTATCGGTGTTTTCGGGCCTGTGCGGATCTAGCATCATATTGTCGGTGACAAATTTGGAAGTTGAAGAAGTCGCCTCGTGCCTCGCGAGCGGAAGTTGTACGCAAGCGGGCTTTGGCTATTGATTGGAACCGTGCAGTGATAGCTAGGTTTTTTCAAAGAATTGAATGGGGTTCATATGAATAAGGTGTTGAAGGCTGGTCTTTTTTTGGTGTTATGTGTTCCGCTCGGTTGGTTTGCATATGACCAGCTTCGTTCAAAGGATGGTGATTGGGGGCCAGTGCCCTGCCAGTTAATATCTGGTATGAGTTCGTTTGCCACACCTGATGATTGGCCGGGCGATATGCTTGAGAATTGGGAAAACGATTACCCGGACGCGCTGAACGGTCTTATCGATGTGAAAACGGGCATGATGAGTGTGACTGCCTGCATCGCCTTGTATGAACAAGGGTTAGAGCTCGTTCTAGAAGAAGAAAGCACAGAGCTGCTCTCTTCCCCTGTTCCGCATGAATATGAGTATGCGCATACAATCCATTTCGCGGGGATGCACCGCGCCATCGGTGCGCAATCTGAAAGCAAGGTTGATGTCGTATTGCATTTGAGCACGCCGTCAGCCCGGCATACGGTCGAACACATTGATATTAGATATTTTTTTGCTAATCAGGACACACCAGAGCCAGATATGGATCGGCTGCGCGATGGCGTGATTGACCGCTTTGGCACGCCGAGTGTCGAAGTTCAGACTGATTCTGACGTCTTTATGTATTGGTTGATTGCAGAAGGTAGCCTGTCCGCGCGTGGTTTTGAAGAAACATGTGGCTTCAGTGCTTCGCCGGATGATTCACTCTGGTGGAAAATCAATGACACAAACAATGCCGATCCGGCCAAGTGTTCGGGGATATTGCATGCCTCGTTTGGCGGCAATCACGGCGCTGATGCACCTAACACTGCGCGCTATATGGATTTGGTGTTTTATGACACCGTTCGGATGGTGCGGAACAAGCGATATGAAGACGAAATTCGTGAGGCCTATCGGTAGCTGATAAGCGCACTATTGCCCGCAATCGAAATTTATAAATCTAGTACAATTAACATAAGTGAGGAGACCAGCACGACCGAGTATGCAAGGTGAATAGACGTAGGATGATCGGACGGTGCCAAACAAACGGTCGGGGTTGGGTTATCGTCACGAAATACAAATTCACCCCGAATGCCATGGTGGCGACGATACCAAGCTGTCGAAGCTGTACAAAGAAATATGGTGGAACGTAAGCGTTGCATCTGACTTCCATGTTAGTTTCTTCCTGCATCAACAACCAAGGCATAGTTGGCTGCAAGCCAATACGGGAACACGAATTTATGCGCTTGCAGCCTGCATTGCGGATGTTCGTTCTCCGTGCAAATTCCAGCGAACCACGCGTCTTGTCGCGTTTACTCTGCGCTCTCGGACGCCAATGCTTCGACGATCGCGCGCGATTGACGGCATTCAGCCAGACCAGGTCGGGTGATAAAATAGATTGGCTCTGAGTTGCCATTTGGACAGACGGCATGCTCTGAGAGACTTCCGTGTCGGGTTTGCCTAGCGAGAAGCAACGCATCAAGCTCGTTGTTCCAGATCAGTTCAATATCGTCGGTGACCCGTATTTCCCGGATATAAGGTTCTAACTCGATCGAATGCCGTGGCCACCCATTTGGAAGCCGCCCAACAACGAGCGGGTCGAGACCAATGCTCAGCTTGCGGCCATTGAGAGCTGGAGCAACTGCTTCCGTGGCGTCTGTGAGGACGTCGAAAGCGCGCGAGATATCCGGGAGATAAGCAGCGCCTTCCCGCGTCAACAACAAACCTTGAGGGAGGCGCCGGAAGAGAGAGATGCCGAGAGACATTTCCAATCGCTTGACCTGCTGGCTGACGGCACCGGCCGTGACGCCAAGCTCCGCTGCGGCAGCCTTGAAGCTCAAATGCCGCGCCGCTGCCTCAAATGCTTTGAGCCCGTTCAAGGATGGAAATCGATAGGTCATGGTGTCTCCTTGGAGGCGTCTTAGCATGGACGCCCTCGGAAAGAGACTGAGATTTTCTAAGCCTGGTACTCATTTTTTGTCGTTTGAGTAACACGATGCAATTCGTTCCAATCTTGCCAAAAGTCAGGATGAGGACCTCCACAATGATCAGATACAACCCTCCCACCGGATGGCCACAACTTGGTCGTCCTTTCCATCATGGTGTGATCGAGCCGAAAGGCCACGTGCTTCATGTGACCGGACAAGTGGCCTGGGACAAAGATGCGAACGTGATTGGCAAGGGCGATTGCGAAGCGCAGGCAAGGCAATGCTTCGACAATGTCGAGAGCATTCTGAAAGCCGTTGGCGGGCGATTGGAAGATATCGTCTCTTTAACCGTCTTCTATCTGGACCCAGCGGACATGCCGGCGATCCAGAAGGTCAGGGCGGAACGCCTCCAAATGCAGCATGGCCCGGTCAGCATTCTAATCCAGGCAGCGGGGCTGATCACATCAGACCTACTGGTGGAAGTCGTGCCAATTGCCGTGATTCCCGACGACCGCTTTCACGAACCAAAATATTGAGGTTGAACGGACATGAATAAATACAGCGGCTTCAAAGCCATTCGCAGCTTGGACTACGTGATCATCCTTTGCCATGACTTCGCAAGGATGAAAGCCTTCTACGAGCAGCTGTTTGATTTCCATATAGAAGAGGACTTTCCCGAGCGAATGATCTTCTTTAGGGTTGGGACCTTGTTTCTTGGCCTACGAAAGCGTGGACGCGCCTATGATGGACCGAGCGTACCGTCATCATCCGCTTCCATCCAGATCAGCTTTCGTGTGCCACCCGCTGATGTCGATCTCGCCTATGACAAGCTTGTCGAATGTGGCTTGGACGTCATCGAACCACCTACGAACCAGGATTGGACCCACAGGACATTGTTCTTCAGGGATCCAGAGAATAACATCATTGAAATCTTCGCGGACATTCACCCGAGTGAGACTTTGGCTGAACCATCAGGGGTTCATCAAATTGTCGTTTGCGGCCCAAAGCTGCGGTTGCGCCAGTGGTTGCTTCTCTTGCAACTCGGCCCATTGTCATAGAGCGATCTTTTCTACAGACACGAAAAAGGTCTGCATTGTGTGTCGTGTTCGAGATGCTTTGTGGGCTGCTGAGGCTGGCTGCAGAATTCTAAAAATCATCGGATTCCGGGACATTCCCAAGCCTGACAAGGAAGCTGGGTGATCCGACTTCACCACTGTTTGGGTCCTCACTAATCATATAGGCATCAGCACCGGCGCAATCCTCGGATTGGGCTTCCCGTTCGGCTCTGTTCTGGGCCTCTGACGCAGTTGAATATTGAAATTGCTTTCCAATCTTCAGGCTTGCTTGCCCGTCACCCCCACGCTTCTGTTCCACATATGTCTGACAGATATAATGGACTTTTGTTGCGCTCTCGTCTGCGTGCGTCATGGGTAAATCCTTCGCGGTTGTCGCGGCGCCACTGAAACTTGAAAATGGGTGGGCAACCAGTGTGTCATCGCGGTATGGCGGCCTTGGGTGAACCTGTCCTATGCACTACCGCGATGGCTTTGTCGGTGTGTTTGCTTCTCTTTCGAGGCGCGCGTTGCGAAGACGGTCTATCTTGACTTGCCGCTGTTCAGCTTCTTCGTCGACCATCTTCCGGACGATGCGGGTTGTCTTGTCCATCGGCGTTTCCGCCTTGGGAGCTTGCGTTTTGAACACGCTTGTTTTTGTTAGCTTTGCCAATTGGCATTCTCCTCGTTTGTTTTGTCGGGGCATGTCGGAACAAGGTTTTCAAACCAGTGCCAAATGTTTGTTTGGGCCAAGGGCATCGTGTGCATTTGGCGCTGGCCGGTCATTGCGTACATTTATTTGAATATCGGGGGCGGCCATGGCGCGCATCAAAGCGCCATAATTCATCTGGAACCGCATTTCTGATCCGACGCAGGTTGCCGAATGCTTGGTGCCAATAACAAGATGATCGCTTGTCGCGCCGATAAATGTATTCCCGGGAGGCATTGAAAGCCCAGCCGCGTCCGTATCCTGGTGTCCAATGGCAAGAATCAACCGCGTGGTTTCTGCGGTGTTTGGGACAACGTGAATTCTAGGCAAAGTGAGATCAGCAAAGCTGACGACCGGGCGCACAGACTTGGCGTCTGTCTCAATGACTTCGGCGACCAGTGTAAACGCATCTCTGAACATTCCGCCTATGTGATTTCCAGAGACCGGATCGACACCCAAAAGGATTGCTTCGCCAAGCCTGAGATCATTGATCCGACCAGTCGCATGTCCACCGAGCGCCCAAGGCAGGTTTGCAGAGTTGCCGCCAGAGACCGTCTGGAGGTATGGGCCGCACCGCCCCTCAACATCATTCGCAAGAACGGACAGTTCCCGCATCTTTTTGGCCGTCGGGATAATGCCGCTCAGACAAGCGAAGTTTGCCCCGATGCCTTTCAACGCCACACCGGGCATGTCCACCACTTGCTGGGCTATTTCGCCAAGATCTTGTGGCATGATCCCTTCGCGCAGATCACCCATTTCGACCATCAGGATGACGCCGTGAACCGTGTCTTGCCGGATTGCAGCGGCGGCCAAGGCTGCGATCACAGCGATCTCAGTGTTATAGCTCGCCTCACAGACTTGCACGACGTCATCGACCTGGCTCAGCATGGGTGTTCGGATCAAGGTTATCGGACAAGTCATTCCGACCTGGCGCAACTGCTTCACATTGCTCAAACGCGCCTCGGCGAGGCCCGCAACGCCACCGTCAATCATGGCTCGGGCGATGGCTGGATGTCCACAAACGGCTTTGGTCACCCCGGTCACACGGATGCCGCGCGTCTGCAACAGCTCAACAACCGTCCGGGTGTTGTGACGTATCTTGCCAAGATCTACTTCTATGCGCGGGTTGCTCATATTGCGGCCACAGGCATCCCTTGCTGCAAACCGGGATACGCGCTGAGGACCATAGCCAGAAGATGTCCCGTTGGTCGGCTGAGTGCGTCAGTCACAGGCAGCCCAAGTTTCTCTGTTTGTCCTGTAATCGTGTCTTTGATCTCTGCTTCGGACATACCTTCGTGATTGATTGTGACGCCGATAACCTTGGTATCGGAAAACGCCTCGATCAACGCAATCTCACTTGCCGGGGTGGGCATTGGCATGTTGGGGAAATCGCAGCGATGGGCCCGTTTGGGTGCATGCTGAAGGATGACGGCGTCCGGCTGGCTGCCGCGCAGGATAAAGGCGGATGTGCAGAACGCAGGATGGCTCAGCGCGCCTTGACCTTCGATCAAGATGACATCGGGTTGCTCTGCCTCTGAAGCCGCGACAATCGCGCCCTCCAGTTCGCCACAGCAGAATTGGGGCGGGACGGCGTCCATGGCTACACCATATTTCGCGCCCTGCATCAGACCCGTCTGGCCTGTCCCAACCAGCACAGTCTTGATGCCCTTTGCGTTCAGGGCACGGGCCAGAACCGTCGCGGTCGTCCGTTTTCCGATGGCGCAATCGGTTCCAAGAACGGCGATGCGCAGTGCATCAACATTCGCGACACTGCCATCGAACAGACGCATGTCCTTGCTGAGCTTGGGTTTGCGGATGTCGCGGATGGTTACCTGTCTTGCCAATGCCGCTTGCGCAATTTCGGTGTCGTCGCTCAGGTATTCGTGCAAGCCGCTGACGATATTCATGCCGCGCGCAATTGCATCCAGCACGACCCCACGATCAGCCGTTGAAAGCCGCCCGGTCGAGGGGGCCATTCCGTAGATAAGAGTATCAGGTAAGGTCGTGTAGTGGGCAACAGCGGCATCTAGGCTTTTGAGAATTGGTATGTTGTTGATCGCGTCATCAAGAACCATCCCGCTGTTGTCGCCGCTGTGGTTGCTGTCGATGACCGAGACGATCCGGTAGGCCTCTGAATGACGCACAAGGCCGTTGGCAGTCTTGCCGTCAATTCTGGCAAAGTTACCCTCGCAATAGATAACCGCTGTCGGGTTCTGATTGAGCGAAGTTGATCGTGTCGGTGTGTCACTGATCATGGGAGGCGCTTGAGCGCCCCTGATGGGAGGGCGAACGGTATCTGCCGACTGGATTTCGGTTTTCATCGTATTTTCCTTTTGATGGCGAGACTGTCGCCCAACTGGGTGTTGAGGCGGACGTCTTGGTGTGACGCGCTCAATTATTGAGAACGCACAGACCCTTGGACTTTTGGAAGTTCCTGTTGCATTCCCAACGGTTTCCAGACCTGTCAAGATGGGCGTTCGCGGGGATGTCGATCACTTCGCAGCCTGTACCGGAGGCTTCATATCCCCTCTGGCATTTCCATCCCTCACCGTAAGTTGCATCGTCAAAATATGCGAATTCCGGGATGACGACGGCCTCGCACAGACCGTCCTGTTCGAAAAACCCACGTTCGCATGTCCACGGTTGACCATAGCGAGAACCGTTCAGATATCCGTTGACCGGAACCGCAATGGCGTTGCAACGGTCACCCATCTTCTCGAACCCACGTGCGCATTCCCACGCGGACCCATAGGTTCCATCCACCAGATAGGCGCTTTCGGGCAGGACGACCTCTAGGCAAGTATCGTCGACTTTGAGAAATCCCCGCAGGCAGTGCCAGCGTTCGCCAGACGGGTCCAGGAACCCACCTTCGGGGACAACCACTGCAACACAGGCCGCTTCGCTGACCTTGCGAAAGCCATGAAGACATTCCCATCCGAGACCATATGTACGGTTCGTCTCATATGCATCTTCCGGTGCCACAACGGCTGCACAGTTATCGCCTACCAGCCGATACCCGATGTTGCATTCCCAACCGTCACCATAGCTCTTTGCGCTGGCGTTTTCCGGCATGGTTTGGGCGAGCGCAGGCATTGCAAAAACAAGCAGAGTGAAAATAGGGCCGAATAAAAAGATCCAAATCATTCGGATGTCCGCCACCACAGATGTCCCGCAAGTTGTCTGGGGCAATTGCAGCGCTGCTTTTGAGTTATGATCCATCTAACGCAAGCCCCGCCAGGCAAGCGTCTGCGAGGCTACGGTCCGGCGCATCTGAACCCGGGCGGGTCGCCCACCCTGTTTCCATCATTGCATTACGGCGGCCAAAGCCAGAGAGATCCTGAAGAATTGCGAGTTTCTCTGTGCGTTGTGGATCAGCCGCTGAATTGTTGAGGCACACCGGGACCATCGCCAAGGTCACTTCTTCAGTTGCCAAGTCCTGTGCCATGGTCTGGGCGTTGCCGCTCGTGATCCAGCCACCCCAAGTAAAGCCGAGGATAGAAACTGCAATCGCACCACCCAAAGCACCGTAGATGCCAGGTTTCGTCCATTCTGGAAAAGTCATTTTGATCCTTTGACGGAGAAAGCGCCGCCTCACTGTTTTTTGCGCTGACACGATATTGCGTCAGCACCGTTTCCAAGTCGTATTGATCGACAGGGCGCTGTTCATATCTTGTCGTCATTCATGGGCGTATCCGGCCGCCAAAACGGATAAACCTACCGCATGGGTGATGTGGTCGTGCACGATAACATCGGCAACCTTCCCAAACATCAGATCCTTGCAACGGGACGTGACAGCTGAATTTTCATGATAGATAATTGTAGTTCGCTATTGCGGGCGATGCGCCCATGCCGCAGAAGACCACAACTTTGTATTCTGTACGTAGTCTTTTTGCGTCAGAGTTACAATGCCAGCAGACCTGATCTTGTTTCCAACGCCGCCCATGGTCTTGAATTGAGTGCGGCGAACGAACCTTCGATCTTGTGTGCCCGCCGGTCGCCGACAAAATGAGGCGCCTACCTAGCCTGCTGCCGAAAGCGGACAATCACAAGAACCACGACGTATGAGAATCTGGTGTTCTGCCGGACGTCGGATGCTGCGCAACATCTTGTGATATGATGGATCGTCAACGTCGGGTTGTCGATGTGGGAGGACATGGCGGGTTCGCAGGCGGCCCAAAGCCGACATTCACCGCCAGTCCGTTTTGCTGCAGCGCAGCCTGTCAGACCGGACATTCGTCGCAAACGCGAATTCTATTGAAGAGCGAATTTACAATTCGCGGACAGAGTTGTCGTTTGTTACTACCTTTCCAGGGTCTGCTTTTCGAAAAGAAGGCTAGGCGGACTGAAGCATAAATCTCTTGCTGCCGTTTCTACACCCACTCTGATCCAAGCCGTATCGCAGCTTCGTACCATTTGCCACCTGGTTGATCAGGATGCTTCGGCGAGCTGTGTTCACGGCCACTGAGCTCAATCCAGCGATAGAGGTTATCTGTATGATCAAAGTAAAGGCTTTTACGCCGCGACCGGAGTGCTGCTTGCGTTCGCAAGAAGCAGCCAACGAACAGGCAAACGCTAACAGCGAGAGCACCTAACGTAGTGTAAATCGCAAGAATTCCGGCATCGTTCATGACAAAGACTATAATTAACTTGCTTTCAGAAGAAAGCCAAGTTCTCGCTGGTCGTAGCCAAAGCAAACATTTGTGCGATGCGCAGCATTGATCAATGTGGGCTCATTGCCGACGAATGCGCGCGCAGCAACCGAACGTGCAGTGCGCTCCCGAAAACTGACCTTGCATCTTGCTTGCACACTCGTCTTGTCAGCATGGTGCTGATGCTTGGGCGTGAAGGCAGGATCGGAGGTCACATCATGCCAAGAGTCCAACTTCCAGCCGTCACCCCAAAGCGTAGAGCTTGGCACAAGGGGCGGATCATCTGTCAGAAACGAACGTTGCTGCCCAAGCAGGTTTGGGCGATATGCGCTCGGCTCGAACTTGCGAACAACGCGCGCGATCTGGTTCTGTTCAACGTCGCCATCGACAGCAAGTTGCTCGGCTGCGACCCCGTCACACTCACGGTGACCGATCTTGTCAATGATGAGCGTGTGCGCGAGCGTGTTTCGGTCATCCAAAGCAAAACCAAGCGATCAGTTCAGTTTGAGCTCGCCGAAAACACGTGCGAAACCGTCTTGGCTTGGGTCAAATCGCCCGAAATGCTCGCGTGCAGGTTTATTTTCCTAGTCGGTTCCACGACCGTCCGTACCTCTCAACTCGCCAATACGGTCGGCTGGTGCGTGACTGGGTGACCGCGATTGGCTTGGCGCTAAGCGGATACGGCACGCATTCGCTACGCCGCACCAAGGCAGTGGAAATCTATCGCAAGACCGGCAATCTGCGCACTGTGCAGCTGCTGCTCGGTCCCACGAAGGTCGACAGCACCTTTCGATACCTTGGCGTCGAGTTGGAAGATGCTTTGAGCATCGCAGAACGCATCGGTATCTGAGCTACCTTTGCGAACGGTCCTACCGTTCGCCATGCGACAGCAGCTGTTCGTTCATCACGCGGAATTGGACCGTACCGAGCCCACTTTGCCGTTTTTCTGTTACGCGGCTAGAGTCCGTTCCGTGGGCTACGATCTAAGTATCTCGACCTTGAGGCAAAAGGTAGCGTTCACGTAGCC
This sequence comes from uncultured Paracoccaceae bacterium, assembly GCA_947489445.1. Taxonomy (GTDB): domain Bacteria; phylum Pseudomonadota; class Alphaproteobacteria; order Rhodobacterales; family Rhodobacteraceae; genus Yoonia. The sequence goes on along the minus strand of CANLDN010000007.1, from coordinate 25,678 downwards.
ACGGATTAATTGTCAACGCCTTTCAACGCGGCTCATGCTGAGCAGAGCTGTGACCCAGCCAGCGAGGGTACCAAAGTGGCGGGGTTTGAGGTCCAAAACGATCGAGATATCCTCAAGAGCGTCCCCGTAATCTTGTCTCAAGAAGCGCACTTACGCACGTCGATTCCAGCCTTCTGCATAATGTGGTCAATACTCCATGAGGTCTGAGAATAGTTCTTCCGCGCGAGCATAGTCGGCCACTCTGATCCGTTCACAGCACTGATCCATCAAGGCCTGCGGTGTTTCATCAGGGGCTGATATACATGTCTCTCAAAGTTGGACCTCAATTCCCCGGCCTGCCATCTTATCGGGCGTGGTTCTTGGCTGGGAATAAATTGATCCTGAATGGCGTGGTCGGTTGGAATGCTAGGGCCGGCTCGGAGCAGCTATTGGCGTTTTGAGTGCGCAAGCCAAATCGATTTTCATTTCAAAGCTTCTCTGAGATTACAGGATTTCGATTGTTCCCTTCATGTGCGGATGAAAAGCACAGAAATATGATGTTTCCATGCCTTTGGTGACAACGATCTCGACAAACTCACCCTTCGAAATCTCTTCAGTGTCCCAGCCAAACTCATCCGCAGTTGCCGTATGTGGGGCAAGGTCTTGGTTCGTCCAACGGATTGCATCACCGACACGCGCCTGCACCGTTTGAGGATCGAATTTGAAGGCGTGGATTTGGACCTCATGAACGGTCGGGCCTTGTGCGCGAAGCGGGGCGGCAGTCAGGACGGCTGCAGATGCAGCCGCCCCCACCATCACGTTGCGGCGTGAATAGGTTTTTTTCATCACTGCAGCGCCTTGACCATCATTTCAGCGTGCCCTTCATGCGCCTTGAAAATCTCAAGCCCCTGCTGGAACAGTGCCTTGACTTCGGCATTGTCAATGTTCGGGATCATGGTGTTTTCGACAAGGTCATTCACCGCCTGGTGATAGGCCAATTCGTTGGTGGCATAGGCCACATCAAACTCTGCGCCGCGCAGTTCCACGAAACCATCAATGATCTTGTCTGCGTTTGCGTTCAGCGTTTGGCTAAAGGCGTTGTCCTGAGCCGATGCGCCAAGCTTGTCCAACAAGCCCAAGGCGGCTTCGTTCACGGCTGTATGGTCGCGGATCATTGTGTTGGCGAATTCATGGATGTCGGGATTGGTGGACAGGGCCAGCGCAAGGTATGCATAGCGGATGTCGATATTGTCAGCCGTATATGCGATGTGCGCGTATTCAAGGTCGTTCATGTCGGCAACGTCCTGAGCGTTGGCCTGAACGCCAGTCATGGCAAGCGTGACGGCAAGTGCGGAAATCAGTTTCTTCATCTCGGAAGCTCCATTGAGTGTTTCGATGATGAATGCGTATCCGCAAGAGATGTGATCGGGACATGCCCCGCCGTCCCGGATTTCATGCAGATCGTTCAAAAGTCTGTACAGGTTCGATCAGAAAGGTTTGAATACCACATGCTTGACCTTCTCAGTGACATTCTCACCAACCTGTCGATGCGCGGCACGCTATATTTCCGTACGTCATTCACAAAACCATGGGGCGTTGCCGTTCCAAGCTATGAGAATGTGGCCCGGTTCCACTTTGCCCATCGGGGCCATTGTCTGGTGAAGGTTGATGGACAAGAAGAACCGATCTCTCTTGCACAAGGCGATCTTGTTATCATTCCGCACGGAGCGTCTCACGATCTGTATTGCGGCCATGAACCCGAACGCACAGTCATGCCCCTGGATGCGGTGCTGGAAAAATCCGGTTTTGATGGCTCGGGCGTTCTTGTTTATGGCGGCGAAGAACCGCAAAGCGAAACCCAGCTGATTTGCGGGCATTTCTCCTTTGAACCAAACTCCCGGCACATTCTGATGGAGCGTCTGCCCCCGTTCATTCACCTGACCAACTATGGTGAAAATGCGGGGCGGTGGATGGAGGCCACGCTGCGGGTGATCGGCGAAGAAGCGGGCGGGCGCAGAATGGGTGGCGATCTGATCGCGCTCAAAATGTCCGAAGCCATTCTTGCGCAGGCCATTCGAAGTTTCATTGAAAGCAGTGACGCGCAAAACTGGGCTTTGGGGGCTTTCTCTGACAAGAATCTCGCCCGCGCGCTGGACGCCTTTCACAAAGCGCCCGCCAAACGATGGACGGTCGAGATGCTTGCCAATGCTGCCGGAATGTCACGGACAGGTTTTGCCGTGCAGTTCCAAAAACTGATGCTGATGTCTCCCATGGAATATTTAACCTCATGGCGGATGGAGATTGCAAAGAAGGTTCTTCAGCAAGACAGTGCATCACTGACGGATGCTGCAGAAGGCGCAGGCTATGCCTCGGATTCTGCGTTCACACGTGCGTTCAAGAAAGAGACGGGCCGCACACCAGCTGAGTTCCGAAAGGGCGTTGCTGCCGTTCGTTCGCAAGTTTGAACGATCTGCACGATCTTTGGGACACCTGAGCATGTCACAGCGACATTTCCGGGACTAACTTCTGTTTATCGACAATGACAATTGGTCCAAACGGAAAAAGGAAAACCCCCATGTTTCCACGATTAATTACCAAAACCATCCACGCGTACCTCGACTACCCAGTTGCTGTAGGCCTGATCGCAATGCCGCTTCTGTTCGGCCTGGGAGAGACCGCCCCGCTGGCGTTCTGGCTGTCCGTCATCACCGGGGTTGCCGCCTTTGCGCTGACCGTTCTGACCGATCACCACCTCGGAATAATCCGCGTCCTGCCCTACAGCCTGCACTTGGCGGTTGATGCTCTGGTCGGAGTTGCCTTTGTCGCCGCCCCAACCCTTCTGGGCTTCGCAGGGTTGGATTTTTGGTACTATATGGGTCTTGGCCTGACGGTTCTGGCCGTCGTTGGATTGCACCAACCAGAAGACAACGCCGCGACAGCCTAAACCGCAAACACACGACCAAAGGGTCGCCCAAGGTGCGGCCCTTTCAACACAAGGACCCAACATGGCCCGCAATTCGCTTGTCCGAACTTTGCTTGAAGACGTGCGCGCTTGCACGATCTGCAAAGGCTTGCCTCTTGGGCCGCGTCCCATTCTCCAAGTTGCTCCGACCGCCAAAGTGTTGATCGTTGGCCAAGCGCCGGGACAAATCACGCACCACTTGGGTATTCCATTTGACGATCCGTCCGGGAACAGGCTCAGGGATTGGCTCGGCGTCGACCGACAGACCTTCTACGACGCATCAAAGATTGCCATCCTGCCGATGGGTTTTTGTTATCCCGGGACAGGCAAGGGAAGGGATCTGCCTCCGCGTGTCGAATGTGCCCCCGCGTGGCGCGCTGATGTTCTGGAAACATTGAAGGCCGTCGAACTCACGCTGATCATTGGTCGCTATGCGATTGACTGGCACATTCCCGATTACGCTGGCCATACAGTGACCCGCGCGGTTCAAGCCTGGACAGACGTCTGGCCCGAAAAACTAATCCTTCCCCATCCAAGCCCCAGAAATAACAGGTGGCTAAAATCGAACCCGTGGTTTGAAGATGAGGTGATTCCAGCATTGCAGAGCCGCATTAAGCAAATCCTCTGATTTTAACGGCGCCGTTCAAACAGACCTTGGGTCGAGGTCTTCGTAAGGCAGATTTGTCCCGCATGTAAGACATCGACCGCCTCTTACTAAAGGTCGGCTTTTGAACACGGACCGGGAAAACTTCCTGTACGCTGAGTCTCATTAATTAAGAATACTAAGTTGTTGATTTTCTATACACGGCAGTCTCAGCATTAAGGAACTCCGACATGAAACTTTTCAGACCGCCAAATTGGACAAGCTGGCGACCTGCGGCAGGATAAATGATTTGGTTCGCGCCGGGATGGTATTTGTGCGCAGGTCGCATTTGTAGGCCATTGAAAGTGTCTGATCGTTAAAGACATCCGCGACCGGCCCGCGCGCAATGGCACGCCCCTCCGCGATGATCGCCACAGCATCCGCGACCATCGCCGTCAGGTTCAGGTCATGCATTACAGCCACAACGCCCCCGCCCCGCCGGGCAAAGTCGGACAGGCAATTCATGATCAGCAGCTGATGGCCGATATCTAGACTGGCCACCGGCTCATCCAGCAGCAGCCAGCGCGGGCTGCCGTTTTGTACCGGCTCCCATACCTGGCACAGGACGCGCGCCAGATGGGCCCGCTGTTGTTCACCGCCCGAAAGTTCTTGAAAAAAGCGTTCGCTATATCCTTCCAGCCCAACGATTTGCAGCGCCTGTTGGGCGATGATGTCCTTGTTGCCGTGGATGCCTGACATCAGCCCCATGCGCACCACCTCGACCACTGTGAACGGAAATGCAAGCGTGGCCGCTTGGGGCAACACCCCGCGTATGGCGGCCAGTTCCCATGGTTTATATACACTGGTATCCTGCCCGTTGATTTGCACCTGTCCGGTCCATGGCACCTCGTCTGTCAGCGCGCGCAGCAGGGTTGTTTTCCCAGATCCGTTTGGCCCGACAATCGCAGTGACCTGACCGGGTTTGGCGGTAAAGTTGACACCTTGCAGGATTGTCTTTTGCCCGATCCGAACCTGAATATCGCGAGCAGTGATCATGGCTTAAAGATCCACCAGACCGCGCCGGCGCAGCAGAATCCACAGAAAAACCGGGGCGCCCAGCACGGCGGTCACAATGCCAATCGGTAGTTCAGCCGGGGCGATGATCAGGCGGCTGATGATATCGGCACCCAAAAGCAACGTTGCCCCCAAAAGAGCGGCGTTCAGTAAAAGCGTTTCGTGGTCAGGCCCGGTTGCCAGGCGCAACAGGTGCGGCACCACAATACCGATAAAACCAATGCCGCCTGAAACGGCGACCGCGGCGCCCGTTGCGGCAGCAACGATCAGGATGGATGCGGATTTCAGCCGCTGCACGGGGATACCCAGATGTGCGGCTGTCGCTTCTCCCAAGGCCAGCGCATTCAACCCACGCCCCAGAAGTAATGATGCGATCACGGCCAGGCCAATCAATGGGCCAGCCACCAGCACCTTGGACCATGTGGCCCCAGCCAGTGATCCCAGCCCCCAGAAGGTCAGATCACGCAATTGCCGGTCGTCGGCCATGTAAACCAATATCCCTGACACGGCGCCCGTCAGGGCCCCAATTGCGATACCGGCCAACAGCATCGTCGCCACAGATGTCCGCCCCTGCCGGGTCGAGACGCGGTAAAGGATGATGGTTGACAGCCATCCCCCCATAAAGGCGGCAATCGGCACCAGCGCATTGCCCGCGACATCCTGCGCCCAAACCGGCAGCAATGCGCCCAGCACAATCGCAAGGATTGCCCCCAACCCGGCACCGGCGCTCACCCCGACAAGACCGGGATCAGCCAGTGGATTGCGAAACAATCCTTGCATCACGGCGCCCGACACGGCCAAGGCTGTCCCTACGATAATCCCCAGGATCAGCCGTGGCATGCGGATGTCCCATAAGACGACCCGCTCCATTGCGGTCAGCGGCTCACCTGCCAGCAGTTTTGCGACGGCACCCCAAAGTGAGGTGCCGGTGGGCCCAGTAGCAAGGCTGATGACCGATACGGCCACTAGAAATAACGCCAGCCAGATATGCGCCTGCCGCGCACGGCTGCGCCGGTCCGTCGGAGCCGCCATACCGGATATGCTTTCAGATATTGTCATCCCGGCTTTCGTAAAGTGCTGCTGTCAGATCAAGCACGGCATCGGCGGTCCGTGGCCCGAACCCCAGCAGATAGAGCCCGTTCATGCGCACCACGGATTGTGTTCGGGCTGCAGGCGTGGTCGCGATAGCGGGCATCGCAAAAAGCTCTGCATCGTCAGAGCTATGATCGCCGCTGCGGTCCATCATCAGGATCACATCGGGGGCGGCAGCACTGACGGCTTCGTCACTCAGAGGTTTGTACCCTTCGAATTCGGTGATCGCGTTTACGCCGCCAGCCATTTGAATGATACCGTTCGCGGCGGTGTTCCGACCGGATGCCATGATGCGCCCGCCTTGGGTGCTGAGGATGAACAGCACCCGTTTGGGAGCATCACCAGCCCGCGCCAATGCGGCGGCTTCGGCCATTTGCAGGCGAGCGCGAATATCTTCCGCCAACTTGGCTGCGGCATCCTCGACATCCAATGCCTCGCCCACTGCGAGGATCTTGGCGACAATCCCTTCGGTGGAATAGGTATCCGGGACCGTCACAAACGGGATATCAGCCGCCTCAAGCACCGCGATGGTTTCGGGCGGGCCTGCTCCATCTTCGGAAATGATCAGGCCGGGCCCGACGGCCAGCACACCCTCGGGTGACAGCGCGCGCATGTATCCGACATCGGGCAATGCCTCGACTTGGGCCGGGTAGCTTGATGTCGTGTCGCGTGCGATCACGCGGTCGCCTTCGCCAAGCGCATAGATGATTTCGGTGACGGAGCCGCCAATGGACAGCACGTTCCTGTCACTATCTGCCGGGGCTATTGCAGGTGACAGGATAAGTGCTGCACAACTGGCCGCTTTGATCCAGATGTTCATCCGACCACTTCCTTTTGCGCAAGGCCGGGCAGCGCGTTGACGACATCCGCCCAGGCCGCGCGATGATCGCGCCCCTCCTTGCCCACCCCGAAGATCTGGAAAATCAGCGCGCCCTGCCCATCGAACGCCTCAAGCGACACGGCCATGCCGCGTTTGGTGGGCTTTTCCACCGCCCATACCTCGGCCACGTGATCAGCGCGCAGATGCAGGTTAAAGCGGGGGTCCATCACGTTTTGCCATGGACCCATGGGCCGTAGTGTCTCAATCGGGCCGCTGTGGATCTGGATGCAACCGCGATTGCCGGTGAAAATCATCACCTCAATCCCCTGTCGTGCCACTGCTGTCAGCGCGTCGTTGACAGCATCGGTTGCCAGCGGACGCACGAATGGCGCACCGGCGATGCGGTAGGCGCCAAGGCGGTTCATTTTCAACTTGCTTGTCAGGCGCATGAACTGATGCGTGTCGGTCATGCGTGCCCATTCCTTGCGCAGGATATCTACATTCGCGGCATCGGCCTTGGGGGTTTCGGGGGGGACCCGCGGGGTTGTCGTAATGGTCTGGCTTTGATCATCCAGCGCGCGGATTTCGCGGTAGTTCTCCCAGACGGCATGGCCTTCCGGAGTGCGGATGAAAGTCTTATGTACCGCGTCACCGGCGGCATCAAACACCTGCACACTGCGTCGCACTTGCTCATCAGTATGCTTTTCAACCAGAAACGCATGTTTCCAATGGGCTGGAAAAATGCGCAGGTCTATATCGTCAGTCAATACCATAGCGGCATGGCCACCGGGGTGGTAATTGTCATAAACCCCCACCTTTTCATGGACGCAGCTTTCGTTGCGGGTCAGCGCCATAACCTCGCCCAGTTTCGTGGCCAGTCCCATGACGTGATCGGGATGCGGATCGATCCGGGTCGCCAGATCGCCGCATTGGGCGGCAACCAGTGCGGCTTCGCTGATGCCCAGCTTTGCTGCCAGATCGCGTTCACGAGTTTTGGGGTTTTCAAGGTGTTGAGCGCGGATATCCGCAGGAGAGATCGTGTTACGCTGTGCCATTGTCTGCCTTGCTGTGATGCGACGATAAGGAAGAGAAACGGCTGGGCCGGGAATGCGATTCCGCCTGGCTGCGAGGGGGTGATGGATAACATCCACCCTATTCCTGATAGGATTACTAGGAATTGTAGTTCAGATGCAAGGGGGGTCTGTGCGCATTGTCGACGTCGGCATCCCAAACTCCACTTTTTTTGCGGGTTTTGCATAGAACTGCGTTGCAACAACGCAAGTCCGTCAAGGTACTTGACTCTTTTTGTCAGCATTAATAAGCGGAAAGGCAACGCCAGCTTCCCAGCCAGCATAACCGCAGAAAAGATTGGGAAGTCTATGCGTATCGGAAAATCAAAACGACATATTTTGCTGACATCTGTGGCCGTGATTAGCACCGTCGCGGCACCTGCCATGGCACAGGAAGATGTCGAAACCTTCACACCGCTTGGGCGTATCGTGCTGGGGGCTGGTGCGGAAAAAGTCGCGATTGACGCACCGCAATCCATTTCGGTCCTTGATGAGGACGATATCGCAACGGTGCAGCCGGGCACCATTGGCGATGTGCTGGAACGCAGCCCCGGTATCTCGACCGTGGGGTCGGAATCGCGATTTGGCGAAAGCCTGAATATCCGTGGGATCGGTGGCGGGACCTCTGCCGATGAACCACGGATTGTGACGTTGATTGACGGGGTCAAAAAATACTACGAATCCTATCGGCAGGGGTCGCTGTTTACCGACCCAGCGTTCTTCAAAACAGTCGAAATCCTGCGTGGGCCTGCATCATCGACCCTTTACGGCGCGGGTGCGCTGGCAGGTGTCGTGTCGCTGGAAACAAAAGACGCCTCGGACTTTCTTGAACCGGGCGACCCCTTTGGCATTGATCAAAAGCTGGAATATCGCAGCAATGGTGACGGCAGGGAATCCGCAACCTTCCTTGCCTTTGCACCTGATGATCAGTTCGATGGCCTGATCGGGTTTATCTATGACGACAGTGATTTCATGGAAAGCGGTGACGGCGACCGCATCCTTGGCACGCGCATCACCGAAACAAACGTATTGGTCAAAGGCACGCTTCGTTTTGGCGACGCGGATGAGCACGTGGTTGAAATTGGCTATATCCGCTATCAGGGCGAAGCGGATGATCAGCTATTGGATGTGATCGACAATGTCAGTTTCTTCGGCACCGTTGATCGCGAAGTGATCGACACAACTGCCTTCGTGAACTACCAATACAACCCCTTGGACAATAACCTGATCGATCTTGAGGTTCAGTTGTCCTACGGCAAATCCGAAAACAACGCCACCGATTTTCAGGGCAGTCCCGGCATCGCCGACAGTTTTGACACCGATTACGCCTATGAAGGGCGGGGGCTGCGCATTGAAAACACCGCGCAATTTCAGGGGGCTGCTGCTGAAAACTATCTGACCTTCGGCGTTGATATTAGCCAGCAAGACCGGATCAGCACCCGCGCCTCTGCCGCTAATGCGGCGTTTCAGCCCGAAGGTACAACAGACACCATCGGCATTTTTGCCCAGAACGAATTCATCTGGGATCAGCAGCTGACCGTGCTGACCGGCGCCCGCATCGATTTTCAGGAAACGACACCGGGCGATCAGGTCCCCACAGATCAAACGGTTGACGGCGAAGGCCGGGCCGCCACGCTTGCGCTGCATTACCAGCTGACGGATCAATGGGCGGTTTTCAGTTCTGCCTCTTACACCGAACGTTTGCCAGTCGTGGACGAGCTTTATGACAGCCGCGCGACGACCGGCGGTGCAGATCAGGTATCGGCAGGAACACTTGAAAACGAGGAAAGCCGCAATATCGAACTGGGCTTTTCCTACAGCCGAAACGATGTGATTGGCACAGGTGATCAACTGTCATTCAAAACGGTCGCTTTCCGCAACGACCTTGATAACCTGATCGCCCGCAATAATGCAGGGGCCGCAGGCGAACCGGTCTTTGTCAATATAGACGAGGCGTCCATTCAGGGCGTGGAACTCGAAGCCGCCTACGAATCTGAACGGTTCTTTGGTGCGCTTGCCTACACCAATCTGGATGGCGAAAATGAAAATGATCCGGCATCCCTGAACCCCAATCTGGAAGACCGCATTCCTGCCAACACGCTAGTGCTGTCGCTGGGCACACGCATTCCCGCCGTCAATCTGGAATTGGGTTGGACCGGAACCCATTACGAAAGCAAAAGCCGGTCAAGCGCGGGCATGACGGGTGTCACAACAATCGACACCCCTGATGAGGTGATCCACGATATCTATGCGGCATGGACGCCCGACGAAGGTGTGTTCGAGGATCTTACCATACGGCTTGGCGTGACCAATCTTGCCGATACAGATTACCGGACACATCTGCAAAGCGCCGATGTGCGCCGCGCGGGTCGCAGCATCAACCTGTCAGTGTCCCGGATGTTCTGATGTTGCCGAGAACAGCCATCATCCTCACGTTGCTTGTCGCGTCTGCGGCGGTACCTGCCGCAGCAGAGGACAGCGCGGTGCGGGTCGAACTCAACACCGCAGAGACGACCGATACAGCCTGTCGCCTTTCGTTTCTGGTCGAAAATACACATGCCACCGATATCGCGCAGGTGGTATACGAAACCGTCCTGTTCGACGCCGATGGGGCGGTCAATCAACTCAGTCTCTTCGACTTTGGCACGCTGCCCGCCAACCGCCCGCGTGTACGGCAATTCGAAGTGCCGGGTCTGGCTTGTGACGGGCTGTCGCGCATCCTGATCAACGGAGCCAGCACGTGCGAGGCAGGTGCGCTTGGCGCAAATATCTGCAGCTCAACGCTGAGATTGATCAACCGCACCGCAATCGCCCTGCTTGGCTAAAGGAACAGATCCATGTTTGCACCGCTTCACAGCATCATCGAAATGGGTGGACCTGTCGTTGCCATCCTGCTGGCAGTCTCGATTCTGGCGCTGACCGTGACACTTTATAAAATCATCCAGTTTCGCGCGGCAGGCGTGGGGCGGCATCATGAGTTGCAGCGTGCCTTAACCCTGTGGGACAGCGGGAAACGCACCTTCGCGGTTGCAGAGCTAGGGTGCAGCAAAACCTATCTTACGCCGGTTATGCAGACCGGTTTCACCGCATCCGACACCGCACCAACCACCCTCGCCGCCAGGCTTGAGGCCGAGGCCGAGGCGCAGTTCATGCAACTTGAACGCGGTTTCAGGTTTCTTGACAATGTCGCCCAGATTGCGCCGTTGCTGGGTCTGTTCGGCACTGTCCTTGGGATGATTTCGGCCTTTCAGGCATTGCAAGACGCGGGCAATCAGGTGGACCCATCGCTTCTTGCCGGGGGGATTTGGGTGGCGCTGCTCACAACGGCGGTCGGCCTTGCCGTTGCGATGCCCACCTCGCTGGTCCTGTCATGGTTTGAACAGCGCATGGATGCAGAACGAGTATTTGCTGGGCAAGCGATCCAAAACATCGTCGCCCCGCTGACATCAGAAATGTCTGAACAGGTCGCAGCGGATGCGGCGTAGAACCGCCAGACGTCGTTTATCGATGACATCACTGATTGATATCATCTTTCTTTTGCTGTTGTTTTTCATGCTGTCGTCGACATTTTCCAAATTCGGGCTTGTACCCCTGCCTCTTGGGGCAAGCGGCGCCGTTGCGCCCACAGCCGCGCCGGTTTTTGTCAAAGTGGAGGCGGATACCGTAACGCTCAACGGCGATCCGGTTGCGTTAAAGGATTTGGCAACGGCGCTAACCCAAACCGATCCGGTGACTGCAATTCTGTCACTTGGCCCTGATGTGACCGCACAGCGACTGACCGATGTGCTGACGGCGGTGCGCGTTGTCGCAAATCTTTTGCTGAACGTCTTGGTGCCTGCATGACGCTGGCACGACGCAAATCCAAGCCAGAGCCAACGATTGCCTTGATCAACATCGTCTTCCTGATGCTGATCTTTTTCTTGATCGCAGGCACATTGGCACCCCCGTTGAAAGATGACCTGCAATTGGTCGAAACACGCGATCTGGATCCAACCCAGCCGCCTAAGGGGTTGGTCATCCATGCAGACGGACGCATGCAGTCGGACGGGGCGGTTGTGACGCAGTTAGACCGTTTTCTGGCCGCATATGGTGACGGTCCGGTGCATGTCATCCCCGACCGGGCATTGCCGGCAAAGACGTTGTTGCAAATCAGTGCAGACCTGCGCGATGCCGGGGCGGAAACGATCCTGATTGCCACAGAAACGGTGCTGGAATGATCCTGCAATCGCGTGTGCTGATGGGGTTTTGCCTGATCTTGGCCAGCGGGATACACCTGCTAGGGCTTGGCAATTGGCAGCACCGGGAAAGCACGCAAATCGCCGTCGCCGGTCCGGTGGCCGAGGCAAAGGTCGGATCATCCTTTGCCGACCTGGCCATGGGGGTCTTGCAGCCAACACCGCCCATCGCGGCGCAGGCTATCCATCCGGTACAGACCACCGATATAGCTGTGCGCCCCGGAATTGCGGATGTCGCCCCCGTCATACCACTGCGACCGACCGTAACATCCAATGCGATCACGCAAATGGCGGCTGTTGCGACATCGGCCGCCGAGCCGCTACAAAAAGCTGCCCGGCCTGTCGCGCGGCCCACTGACCTTGCGCAAATCTCCTCCGCGCCGCGGGAAGGCAACGCACAACAGGATGCCACAGCAGGGGCGAACACGACGCCCCGCGCGGCCACGGCACTGCAATCAGGATCAAACGCCACAACCGCGACCCGAACCGCCGCGCGCGCCAATGCGGCCGCCACGAACTATAGCGGTATCGTGCTGAACCAGATTGCGCGTGTGCGGCGGCCCCGCACCAGTGAACGCGGCGTTGCCATTGTCACTTTCACCATTGGCGCCAACGGCAGTCTTGCCAGCGTCACCATCGCCCGCAGCTCTGGCAGCCGCGAAGTGGACCGACTTGCCCAACAGGTGATCAGGCAGGCGGCACCTTTTCCGCCGCCGCCGACAGGTGCACGGACAAGATGGCAGATCGAGATTGCGGGTGGCTAGGCGTGGTTGCCTAAAAGCCGGATGCAATCGCCTAACGGTAACAACATAGGGTTTTGGGATCCAACCCTGGCCGAATGGTCATCACCGTGCTCGTTATGGTGGCTCAGATTAAGATGATCGGATTACGACCGCAAAAAGACTTGTTTTCACGGCAGTGGCCTCACCCACCGTTGGCATTATGGGCACTTCAGTTGGAAAAGAGCGCATAGTCCCATATGACTTACGAGTTGGGGATGTCCGCTCTGTTGACTGGGAATTGAACTGCATTCGGGGGCAAATAGCCGACAGTTATTACCGGCCTCACGGCTCAGCCCATTGGACGTGTCGCCATGCCTGCCGCAAACGCGCGGCGTTCGGCCTACCAAGTATCGGACTCTTTCTCGAACAGGGTTGTACAGTGGCGTGCCAGCATGCCCGGATCGACAGCTACAACCGAACGGTCCTCACCATACTGTCCCGGAGCATAACCGAACCACGAGTCACCGTATATTTCGTCGCCCAATGGCTGCGCCCCCACCCGCCATCGGCCGGACAGATGGTTGTTGCCTTCGATCAGTGAGCCACTCATGGAAAGGCGGAGTTTTTTCGGTTCTAAGTCACGGCAATGCGTGACGATATTCCTGCGCTCGACGTCGGCGAAACCTAGGTTCATGCAAAACTTTTCGCCGACACTGTTGAACTGGACGTTCACCAGACAAACAAAGTGGTCGTCGTCACGGTGGAAGTTCGGAAAAGATCCCTTGAAACCCACCTTTCTGAGATGCAGAATAAAATGGTCTTTCAACGCCGCCGTCATCTCTGCGGTTGTTGTCAAAAAATCCCCTGCTTTGGGATCCGACTGCTATCGAACCAAAAGGCGCGCATGTCTCAGCGCGTCTCCATAGCAAGCATAGCTGCCTAGCAGACATTGAGCCAGATATGACGAACGGCAACTCTGTCCGCACTGCGGACGGCTAGTAGACGGCGGCGCAACGGCAGCAACGCGGACCTTGCTGCCGTTGTAAGAGCAGCAATGAAGGTCGGCTTTCCCCGCAGAACTTGAAAATACCATCGATATGTTGTTAGCAGTACCGATGAAAGTCTTTGACAAAAAGGCCAGAAAAATCTTGCTTGATGCCCATTGGCGATCAGGGTGGCTCGAAGCACAGACCCCAGGGGCGAACGCCGACGATGTTTCGTATGCCAAGTCCAAAGGGTATTGGTTCGACAATTTGATAACTAATCACGACGATCTGGCGCTCGATCTGATCAGAGCAAAGGATGAAGTTACGGCCAAAGAAGTTGGAGACGCATTTCTTGCAAGCCTTTCATCGAGACGTCTCGAACTTAGGTCTGCTCTGGGAAGTTTTGCATTTGCCAAGCATTTCCCGGATCACAAGCTAGCTAGTAGTGAGTCTTGTAAAGTTTCTTCTGGTGCAACTTTGTGCCAAGTGTGTGGATATTTTGATTTCGATGAACCACAGGCTGAAGATCTAAATATTCTGAATTTTGAGCGACATAAGTGGGGTGGTGTTAGACACGACGACGTTACTTATGCTTGGTTTGACCTGTCTCAGTTCAGACGCGAGATGCAAATTCAGCCTACTAAGGAGGATGCAGACATTTTGCGGACTATCCTTAGAATTTCGGCAAGCTTGCCGGATGATGCACGTCCCAGCGTTTTGGCCAAGGAACTTGGCGGTGTTTTAAAATCAAATTCTGCCGAGCGGCGCGTTCTCATAGAGGTTCTAAGCATGGCTGGTATCCTGCACCCTCGAAATAGGCCTGGCTACTTTTGCGAGTTTACTCCTGCGTTTCAGCGTGAACATACCGGCGAGCACTACAATGATTGGAGTTATCCTGCGATCTGGTGGCGAGGGTCGGATGGTGTAAACGCAAGTGCCGTGGCGACCTTTTTCCCAGACATCTAGTTCGCCGATAAGCAAAGCTACCGGTATGATTTCCTCGACAGCGGACATAGATGCAAAGTGCAGCATCATGCACTATGGGCTCGAAGCGGCCATTAGATTTATCACAACATGTTTGCCTGACAAATGGCACCGCCCTTTAAGAGACGTCCCGAACCCGCCGTTCGCTTTACGCGTCGGGGCTTCGGTGCGGCCTTGACATTGCTGACGTTCGTGCACCGCGCAGCATTTTGTCGGCATCATCGTCGGTCAGCAGACAGACTGCTGTCCGCTCTGTTGCTAAATGTTGCAATGCGCAATCAAAAATAGCTTGTGCGGTCTCAAATCTTTCGTTTCTTGGTTGCCACTTAAGATTGCTAAGCTAGATACCTGACCGATTCAAAGCCCTTCGATCAGCGTGATCCCAGGGAAAGCCAAGAGCAACGCGAGAGCAACGATTTGAAGTCCGATAAAAGGTAGGAGCGATTGGAAGATTTCCCCCAGCGAAATATCGGAGGGCGCCACGCTTTTCAGATAGAAAGCTGCCGGACCGAAAGGTGGTGACAAAAAGCTGACCTGCATGTTCATCGCAAAGACCACGCCGAACCAAACTGGATCATATCCGAGCGAGACGACGATTGGGACAAAGATCGGCATGGTCAAAAGTGCAATACCGACCCAGTCCAAAAACATGCCCAGCACGAATAAGATGGCCATCATGAACAGTATGATCACGATGGGTTCGTCCGAAATACCCGTTATTAGCCGGGACACAAAATCAATCCCGCCCATCAGGTTGAACACACCTACAAGGGCAGTTGCCCCAATTCCGATCCAAACAATCATGCCAACTGTCGCGAGTGTTTGCCGCGCCGCGCCAATCAGCAGGTTCATTGAGAATTCGCCCCGCACGACGGTAGACAACGTGACACCAAGCACCCCGACGGCAGAAGCTTCAGTGACACTGGCAATCCCACCATAAATCGACCCGAGGACAAAGAAGACGACGAGGCCGGGCAAGAACAGACCCTTGAGCAGACGCAGCTTTTCGGTGGCTGGAATTTCATCCTGTTCGGGGATCGGCGCCATCGCAGGGTTAAACTGGACCCGTACCAGAATATACAGCACGTATAGCCCCGCCAGCATCAGGCCGGGAACAAATGACGCTGTAAACAGATCTCCGATCGAGACATTAGCGGTCAAGCCATAGACGATCAGAACAATAGATGGTGGGATCATGGTGCCCAAGGCTCCGCCCGCACAACACACACCGATCGCCAGTTTGCGATCATAACCGAGGCGCAACATTTGCGGCAAAGCCAGCAGACCAAGCAAGACAACTTCTCCGCCGATGATCCCCGACATAGCCGCCAATACCACCGCAACCAGCAAGGTCTGGATCGCCACGCCGCCGCGCAGGCGGCCGCCGACGAGCCGCATCGCGTCAAACAGATCACGGGCAATGCCCGAACGATCAAGGATCGCAGCCATCAGAACGAACATCGGTACTGAGACAAAGACGAACGAATTTACAAAGCTGAAAATGCGGCTGGTGATCAGTGGCACAGCTGCGGGACCGAACCAGCCCAACGCGAAAATCAATGCAACCAACAGGGTCACAAACGCGAGCGGCATCCCTGTCAGCAGCAACAGCAGGAGAGAGGCGAACATCGCAAAGGTCGCCCACTCGATGCCCATCGACTTGAGATCGGTCAAGGCGGCCAGCCACTCCATCTCAGTGGTCCTTCTTCTTGAAATAGGCGATCGTCAAAATAAGGAACTGCATTGTCATAATGATCAGAATGAACAGCAAAAAGACTTTCAACAGACCAGGCGTTGGCGGGTTCCACGCTGAACCAGATGTCTCAAGCCGAAAATCACCGGCGGGTGTCCAGATCGCGCGTTCCACCCCTTTCCAAGCCGCCCATGCGAACATGCCAGAGGCTAGAAAACAGATCATCGAAATAGCAATATCGAAATAGCGGCGTATGGATTTTGGAAGGTAGTCGTAGATCAGGACGACGCGGATATGCGCGTTGCGTGCGACGACATAAAGACCACCGTAGACAAAAGCGCTGGCGGTTAGAAATATCACTGTTTCATGCGCCCAGATCGTAGGAGCGTTTAGCGCATAACGCAGAAAAATCTCGATCACGAGAATGCCTGCCGAGATCAGGATGCCAATCGCGAAAATAATCCCGATCGCATTGATGATACGGCCCAAGGCGCCAGAGTGTGGATCAGCGCCCGGGTCTTCGTGCAAGCGTTCAGCGATCTGTTCGGTCATGGCTATACCCCATTATTATCGACCCCGCCCGCACATATGCGCGGACGCGGTCTTTGCATGTTCGATCTACTCAGAGATCATGCCTTGTGCGACGAGATAACCAGTCAAGACATCATAGACGCGCTGTGCATTTGCAGATTGGCTTGCGACCTTGCTCCACTCGCCCTGAGCGATTGCGCGGAACTTTGCACGCTCTGCTGCTGACCAGTTATGCACGGTAATGTCGGGGTCTGCGTTTGCTTCAGCCACAGCCAGCGTGTCATTCGCTGCAAGTCTGCCAACCATATTGTGCGCGAAATCGCGGACTGACATCTCAAGAATGGCCTGAATGTCAGCTGGCATGCTGTCCCATGTGGCCTTGTTGATGGACACTTCGACCAGCGGCATAGAGTGGAAACCGGGATAGACCGGGTGCATTGCGACATCGTGCATGCCTTGGTCATGGTTGGTTGAGAACACCGTGTAATCTGCAGCATCAATGACGCCCTTATCGAGCGACGTGAATACCTCGGAGCCGGGCAGGTTGACAGGTGCGGCACCCGCTGCTGCAAAGACCTGCTGCACAAGGCCTTCGGGCGCGCGCATTTTCAGACCCGCCAAATCATCGACGCCATCGAGAGGGACCTTTGAAATAAACGCCTCGAGACCAGGTGTTGTGGCGCCAATAAAGTGTAGACCGTAGGGCTCTAGGATTTCGCGCATCAGCTCGTTGCCGCCACCATATTCCAAGAACGCAAACATCTCATAGGGCGATGACCATGCACCAACTGGGTTGGCGATCAGGCCAAATGCCGCGTCTTTGCCTGTGAAGTATGACGTATCGGTAATGTGACCGTCGATGATACCTGCGGCCACCGCGTCCTGTGTCTCGGTGTGTTGCACGATGGAGTTGACTGGCAGCATTTCGACCTCAACCCGACCGTTGGTGAGCGCTTTGACACTTTCGGCCCACTCAACTTTGAGTTCGTAGTTTGGGTTGCCCGCAGGATCCGATGATTGGAAACGTAGCGCAAAATCCTGCGCTGTTGCCGCGGTCGCAAGGCCGATTGTCATGGCGGCAGCGGCCGTGAGTGTTCTGAAGTTTAGCGACATTGAGTTACTCCTCTTTTTCAATGTTCGGTTTCACGTAGCGTTGTGGTGGAAAGACTTGGAACGAACCGCGCTCTCAACGACATCGTCCACAACTGACTTCGAGGGTGCAATATCAACCGCCAGCACATCTTCATCAGGCGTTGGCGGGTCCAAAATCGCTATCTGACTGTCCAGAAGAGACAGGGGCATGAAGTGGTCTTCCCGCTTTGTGATCCGGTTCGCGATGATATCGCGGTCGCCGTTCAGGAAAACAAACTGGATGTTGTTGATGCTGTCGCGCAGCAGGTCACGATAGCTTCGTTTGAGCGCAGAGCATGCTATAACGACTGTTTCATTTTGGCGCGCATCTTCGGCAGCGGACGCCAACCGTTTGAGCCACGGAAGCCGCATTTCGTCTGAAAGGGGGATACCTCGCGCCATCGCGTTTTTGTTTTCTGCAGAATGGTAGTCATCAGCCTCGATGAAACGCGCTCCCAAGCGCGCGGCAAGCGTGCGCCCAACAGAAGTTTTTCCAACGCCGCAAACGCCCATGATTATGATTGCGCAATGTTGGCTTTCTGTGGCCATATCGAATCCCCCCGTTGATCAACACCTAAATGATTGCGCAATCATCTGTCAAATTCTCTTTTCTTTGAGAGGTATATCCATATATAATCCTTTAAAAGAAAGGCATAGCGTCATGAAGAAACCAACGCTCGTTGATGTTGGAAAAGAGTCAGGAGTTAGCGCAATCACGGTATCACGCGCATTGCGTGACCCAGATCGTGTATCCATCGCCCTGCGTGAACGTGTTTTCGCCGCCATCGAAAAACTTGGTTATGTCCCCGATGCAGCGGCAGCCACACTTGCATCAAACCGGTCATCGGTCATTGCCGTGTTGGTGCCCTCATTTTCAAACTATGTTTTTTCTGACGTCCTTGCAGGCGCAAGCAACGTCATTGAGGGAACCAAGTATTCTGTCCAGATTGGTAACACCGGCTATAGCGCGCTGACCGAAGAGGCGATGATCCCGAAATTTCTGACGCTAAAGCCTGCTGGAATCATTATTGCGGGTGTCGACCAAACAGAGAAATCTCGCAAGATGCTGGCAGGTGCTGATTGTCCGGTTGTGCAGATTATGGATACCTCCGACGATCCGATTGACGTGATTGTCGGGTTTTCAAACTTCCTGGCCTCGGCAGAGGCTGTCGCACATATGATTGAACAGGGGTTTCGGCGGATTGCATTCGTCGGTACGCGAATGGACCCTCGAACTCAGCAACGTTTGGCGGGGTATCGCAGCATAATGGAAGCACATGGGCTGTTTGATGAAGCGCTTTTGGTCACAACGCCGCAGAAATCCAGTGTTGAAATCGGCCGCCATCTGTTGGGGTCACTGCTTGAAAAGGTTCCTGACTGCGATGGTGTCTTCTGCAACAATGACGATGTTGCCGTCGGCGTTGCGCTGGAATGTCAGCGTCGTAACATCCGTATTCCACAAGACATGGGTATTTGCGGCTTCAACGATTTGGGCACGACCTCGCAAATGCAGCCCGCCATCACATCCGTCAACACACCACGGGCCGAGATTGGCGCGCGGGCGGCGCAGTACATATTGGACCGAAACACCGGTCTGCCTCAGCCAGAAAACCGCAACATAAATCTTGGTTTTGCGTTAAAGGTCAGAGCCTCCACCCAAAGAAAAACCTAGCTTTTTGTTACTTTACGTGTGGTCTCAAAGGCGCGGTCCAAATCAGGGTTCAATTCCAGCCCCAAACCAGAACCGGGAGGGACTGTAATCATCCCGTCCTTGATTTCTGGCAAAGCGGTTACGATATCGCGGTACCATGTCTTGTAGAACGCCCGCACGCTTTCCTGAACCAGCGCGTTGGTTGCATTCAGCGACAGATGGGTTGACGCCGCAAGAACCACCGGCCCTGTGCAGTCGTGAGGGGCAACAGGCAGATGCCATGCCTCGGCCATCGATGCGATTTTGCGGGCCTCTGACAGACCGCCACACCAACTGATATCCAGCATCACGATGCCGCCCGCTCCGGTTTCCAACAGGTCACGGAAACCCCAGCGGTTCGCCAGTGTTTCTGAGGCGGAGATCGGTGCCCTGGATGCTTCTGCATAGCGTTTCAGGCTTGATAGACTATCCATACGGATAGGGTCTTCGTGCCAAAACGTGTCGTATGGCTCCAGCGCCCGCGCGATCTGTATCGCCGGCAAGAGCTGCCACATTCCATGAAATTCCATCATGATATCCATCTTATCGCCGACGGCCTTGCGGATATTTTCGACAGGTGCAATCGCGGCTTTCATATCTTCGCTTGAGATATACAGCCCTCGGCTCTTTTCAGCCGCTTGATCAAAGGGCCAGATTTTCATGGCCGTGATGCCCTCGTCCAACAAAGACAGCGCCAATTCATCTGCCCTGTGCAGGAAACCGTTCAGGTCATCCCAGCTGCCGTTATCCTGCCCAAGAGCATAGTTCGCGGTATTCTGGCCCGAGGTCTTCTTGATGTAATTCGTGCCGGCACAGGTGTTATAGGTGCGTATGGATGATCGCGTGAAGCCGCCCAACAGCTGTGCAATTGGCTGACCCGTGGCTTTGCCAAAAATATCCCAAAGGGCGATATCAAAAGCAGAGTTCCCGCGCATCTCTGCCCCGGAAGAGCGAAATCCGACATAGGTCACAAGATCAGCAGCCAACCTGTCAATCTGCAACGGGTCGTGCCCGATGACCTTTGGCGCAATCCAATCGTGGACATGAGCCTCTACAGCGCCTGCTCCGAAGAAGGTCTCGCCCAGCCCGGTGATGCCCGCGTCTGTATGGACGAGAACCCAGATCAGATTTGGCCTCTCTGCGATGCGCACAGTTTCGATGGAGGTGATTTTCATGTGATTGTACTCCTAGGAACAGCGACGGAAACGATTAACATTTGGTATCAATTGTTGTTGAACAACAAGCCTGATTGACTGACTTCAGTTGGCGCAAAGTCGGCTTGGCGAGGCACTATGCTGTCAATCATACACCTCGCAGTATACCGGATACGTGGTTCAGACCTGATTTACGGCGTTGGAGAAACAAACTTGTTGTTAGATTCTTTAATGTCTGCTCCCAACGTTCCGGCGTGGTTGGCTCGCACCCGCAACGAACGGCCGCTCTCCGCTCATTCTGTGGAAAAACAAGGTGTTGCATGCGCAGAAAGTGGAGCTTAGGTGGCGGCGAGGAGGAATTCATCGTTTGCGCCGCATGGGCCCCGTAATCAGAGGCGTCCCAGGCCTAGGATGCGTTTGAGATGGGCGAAGAGCATCTCGACCTTCTTCCGGAGCTTCATCGAAATGTCGTACTGGCGGGTCTTGGCGATGTCGCGGGCAACTTGGCGAGCGTCTTCATGTTCTTCCCGGCTGATCTTGCGCGCGTCGGCGTTGGGGCAGCACCTGGCTTTGGACGGGCACGCCTGGCAGACCTCCTTCAAAGCGCGGTAGCGCGCGGTACCCTTGCCGGTCGGTCCGCGGTTGGGGTCAGAATAGTTGCGGCGGAACTGCTTGAGGGCGAGGAACCGTCGGCACAGATGTACTGGTCGTTCTTAGCATCCCATTCAAAGTCGGCTCGGGTCCAGGTGCCATCGTTGCGACCAGATTTATCGAAGACTGGGGTGTGAGGTACGATTTTGCGGTCGACCAGCCAGCCCAGTAGCGGCCCAGTGCCATAGGCGGTGTCCGCGAGCAGGCGTTCGGGATGCAGATCGAACCGTTCCTTCACGCGCTTCAGCATGGTTTTGGTTGATCCAACTTCGGCCTGCCGGATGGATCGAGTGGCCTCCACGTCAACGATGGCACTGTGATCGGTGTCGATCAGGTAATTGTTAGAATAGTTAAAGAAAGCAGGACCTTTGCGGGCAGCTGTCCATTGGCTGGCCGGGTCAGAATGAGAGGTGAACTTGGGATGCACCTCGCTTGCGGCCCCGAAAGCCGCCTCATCCAGCGTGTCGAGATAATCGCGGACCGCGCGGGGCGCATCTGCAGGATCGATGCTTGCGGTGTCCCAATTATCCTTTGGTGTTGAGTTCTGTTTGTTGGCGTCTGCTTCAATCAGGCTGGCATACGGTGGCCGCCCACCAGACCTTCCTCGATGCACCGTGCCACCGTTGTCTCTAATAGATGCCGCAACAGCTCGCTCTCGCGGAAACGCCCATGTAGGTTCTTGGAAAAGGTGGAATGGTCCGGCCCCCGGTCATTCAGATCGAGACGGCAGAACCAGCGGTAAGCGAGGTTCAGGTGCACCTCTTCACAGAGCCGCCGTTCCGACCGGATGCCGAAGCAATACCCTACCAGCAGCATGCGGATCAGCAGTTCGGGATCGACAGAAGGGCGGCCAGTGTGGCTGTAGAAATCTGCCAAATGTGCGCGGATGCTGCTCAGATCGACGAACCGATCAATCGATCGCAGCAGGTGATCTTGAGGGACATGATCTTCCGGCGAGAACTCGTAGAACAATGCCGCCTGTGCTTCCTGCCTTGGTCCCAACATCGCCAATCCCTCCCTGCAGCGCGAATTGAATGAGCTACTTAGGTCTCGATCAAGCCAGAGTTTTTCTAACGAAATATGCCGATATGTACATGATTGCGCTGAAGCCTGGGGCACCTAACTTGGTTCTATGGCGACTACTATCTCAAGCGCCACATTAGTGGCTTGGCTATCAGTAGCTAACTGTTAGTTTTATGAAATGGAATTCTTGCATGAACCCACCGCTCAAACCGCTGCATTGATGCAGGCTCTCGCGCATATACCATGGCCGAGTGTCGACGTGGACCGTCCTTTGTCGCTTTTGTCGCGCTGTCCTGTTGCTGGCGAAACCCCGTTAGAAGACGTTCCAGCACTGGCCAAGCTGGCCGGCGTGGATCAAGTCTATGTGAAAGACGAGCGCGCCCGGATGGGGTTGGGCAGCTTCAAAGCCTTGGGGGCGGCATATGTCATTGCGGTCGACGCCCATGATGGTGACGTGTCGCGCCAAACCTATGTGACCGCAAGTGCCGGCAATCACGGCCTGTCGGTTGCCGCAGGCGCGCAGGCGTTTGGCGGGCGGGCGGTTATTTTTCTTGCTGATACAGTACCGGACGTTTTCGCAGATCGGCTGCGCGGATTAGGTGCAGAGGTACGCAGGCATGGTGCAATTTATGAAGAAAGCATGTCGGGTGCCGCAACTGCAGCTGAAGAAAAAGGATGGATACTTCTCTCTGACAGCTCTTGGGAAGGGTATTGCGATAAGCCTCACACGCTGATGGAGGGCTATCTGGTTTTGATGCATGAAGCTATTGCACAGATCCCCGAGGCACCCAGCCATATCTTTTTGCAAGCAGGGGTTGGTGGGCTTGCTGCCGCAAGTGCGGCTTATGCCCGCAAAGCATGGGGAAATACGCCACGGATCATTGTGGTTGAGCCTGACGCGGCACCGGCGATCTTTGCTTCAATCAAAGCCGGAAGTCCGCAGATCACGACAGGACCAAGCTCACATATGGGACGGTTGGATTGCAAAGAGCCGTCGTTGATCGCTTTGAAAGGACTGGCGCATGACGCTGATGACTTCGTCCTGATTACAGAGGCCGAAGGGACCGCAGGAAGTGCAGCCTGTGCTGCTGCCGGATACGCATCAACATCGTCTGGCGCGGCTGGTTTCGCAGGCTTGCTGGCTGTGCAAGCTGATCGCGCGGCATTGGGCCTGTCTGAAGCGTCCCGTGTGCTCGTCGTCCTCAGCGAAGAATCAACGTGACGCCCGCCCCGCCGCGTGGTTTTCCGGAGGCGGAATTTGAGCAGCGCACGCGGGCCGCACAAAGCCTTATGGCAGAAGCCGGGTTGTCGGCACTTCTGCTCACGACTGAGCCAGAGGTGCGATATTACACAGGGTTTTTAACCCGTTTTTGGGAAAGCCCCACCCGCCCATGGTTTGTTATCTTACCCGTAGACCGCGCGCCAATCGCGGTCATCCCATCGATCGGCGCGCATTTGATGGACCAGACTTGGGTCAAGGACATCCGAACTTGGCAAGCGCCTGATTACGAAGATGACGGCATCGGGCTGCTTGCTGAGGCGCTGCGCGAAGTCACCCCGGTGGGCGGTCAGATCGGCATTGCAGATCAGATGGAAAGCTATGTGCGTATGCCGCTGAGCGATCTGAAAACCCTCGAGGGACGGCTTGAAACGCGGGTGCTTACGTCTGACCGTTGCATCACGCGACACTTGCGCATGATAAAGTCCGAGGCCGAGATTGACAAAATACGGATCGCAGCGCGGATCGCTGGTCGGGCTTTTGATCGCATATCTGAGATTGCCCAAATTGGGGTGCCGCTATCGGGTGTGTTTCGATCCTTCCAGGTGCTTTGTTTGGATGAAGGGGCCGATTGGGTGCCCTACCTTGCCGGTGCGGCGGATCAAGATGGCTACGGCGATGTGATTTCGCCAGCGACGGACAAGGCACTCGCCAAAGGCGACGTGCTGATGCTGGATACAGGGCTGGTCTGGGACGGGTACTTTTGCGACTTTGATCGCAACTATAGCGTCGGTCCTCCTTCCGCCGCCGTGCAGAGCGCACATAGCCAATTGATAGACGCGGCGGCGGCTGGACGCGAGGCCGCCAAACCCGGCGCTGTGATATCCGACTTGTTCCACGCCATGAATACAGTCACCAACCCGGGTGGACGGCCGATGGATGCCGGGCGTCTTGGGCATGGTTTGGGCATGCAGCTGACGGAATGGCCGTCCATTATCGCTGTCGACCACACTCCGTTGGTTCCAGGCATGGTTCTGACGCTGGAACCTTCGGTAAAGTTACCCAGTGGCAAGATCATGGTGCATGAAGAAAATATTGTGATCCGCGATGGCGGCGCGGAATATCTGTCCGCCCCGCAAGATCGCCAGATCCGGACTTTGTAATGCCTGTGTCCGCTGACCATCGCCCCACGCAGATTGGCCTGATTGTCCTGCAATCGGATGAAACACTTGAACGCGATATGCGCATTCTTCTTCCGCAAGATGTCGAATACCTCGTAACACGCGTCCCTTCCGGGCAGAGTGTGACACCTGATAGCCTGCAATCCATGGACACCGCGCTGACCCAGGCCGCCAGCTTGTTTCCGGTCGGAGCCAAACTTGCAGCCGTGGCTTATGGCTGCACCTCTGGCACAGCTCAGATCGGCGCAGATCGCATCGCAGCGCTTGTTCAAGCCGGTGTCTCCACCCCAGTGGTAACTGAGCCTGTGTCTGCTCTGATTGCAGCATGCAGGACGTTGAAGGTGACCCGCATCGGCTTGGTCAGCCCCTATATCGCAACCGTTTCGGATCGGCTGCGCGTGGTTTTGGCTGATGCCGGCATTACCGTCACCCGGTTCACAAGCTTCGATGAGCCAGTTGAAGAAAAAGTGGTGCGCATTTCGGCTGATGCAATCAGGCAAGCCGCAATTGACGTTGGTCAAAACCCTGATTGTGAGGCGGTATTTTTGTCCTGCACAAACTTGCGAACGTTGGATGTGATCGAGCGGGTCGAGGCGCAGATCAGCAAACCTGTTTTGTCGAGTAATCAGATTCTTGCATGGCACCTGGGTAAAGTTGCAAGCCTGGAGATGTCGCTATCGGGTGTGGGGACATTGTTTCAGCGGGGGACTTAAACAGACATTTGTCAGTCCCGCCTTCCGGCCAACCAAATTTTTGCGATATTGACGATTGTCCGGTATTTGAACGCTGCGCCGCAGCAGTAGTAGATCGGCTTAACGACCTGTGTGGATGGCTCCTGCATTGCAAGCGTTGTTTGTGTTGCGATCATCCGTCAGTACAGTCGTGTGTCCGGCCTGTT
>CANLDN010000006.1 GCA_947489445.1 uncultured Paracoccaceae bacterium | reverse complement strand
AACACGATATGATCGTTGCCCAAAGGTCTTCCTCTCAGCAATCGCCCTCGCCGCAAACGTCATATATTGGTTATGAGTCCTGACCCTAGAACGCGGCCCAGCTCGATGAGTATCAGCTCGAGCGACGGGTCGGCGACCGCTATGTCATTCAGTACCGAAACTGCGCCAGCGCAATGGGGGCAGCCTTGTTGCCAGAACAGGTAGACGCGTACGGTGTCGGTGCCGCTTTTTTGCGCGACAATGGCTGTTGCCGACAACATCAGGCAAATAAACAGCAGGACGACGCTCGCGATTGACCACACGCGTTGCGGCAATGTTTGCCTTGGCATTGCCATAAGCCTCGCGGCGAAATTCACTTGCTCCACGGGTGGACATGCACATCCCGACCGAGATGGCCCTTCATGATCTCGACGGCGAGTTTTTTCGCTCCTCATCACGCACCCCCCGCCAGAGCAGGATACCCCCGCGCCGGATCTGATTTGCGTAGTAGTCCTTGCGATGCTGGCAAACGCGCCGCGCAAGCAACGTGCCGATTGCCGCAGCCGGACTGCCCCAGATGGCAATCGCGGCGATGGATGCCGCAAGTGTGCTTGCTGGCGCGAGTATGGCCGTCATTGCTAACAATGAGCCAACAAAGAAGAACCCGCCGGCAATGGCTCTTTCAAGTTCACCAATGGCTTTTTCGGAGACGAAATGCGCGCGCGGTGCCTTTGGATCATCTTCAAGCGCTGCTGCGCGCCAGTACGCGTTGCCCAGCTTTTTCTCCAAGACTTTTCATCTGTCAGTAGACTGATGTTGGAATGATCAAGGCCGACCAAGCGCGGGTCATAGAAGGCTTTTTGTAAGTCTTCGTGCGTGTCAAGTACGCCGATCACCTGCGGAACCTCGATCACGGTTGCTTTGCGATTGTCAGTTTTATCCTTGGCCATGGACGCCATCCTGTTTTCAGCTTCACCGCTGTGCTGTCGCAGTATACTGGCCGCTTGTTTGAGCCATTGACGAAGATCAATCCCAGTGTGGTTGTGCATGACTAGAGTGGCACGAGCGCTGCAGCAAAGGTTTCCGTGCATATGACGAAAGCAAAGCAGACATCGACCTTGCCTGTGGTCGTGCCGAATGGTGCACTGGTCCAACCAGGTGCAGCGGAGGAGCATCCGCACCAAAATCTCGATCGGGCAATCAGGGCTGCGGTGGCAAGGGTCACCGGCGGGATGTCGCCCCATGCCATCACCGAGACCTGGCACGACTGGGCCTTGCATCTGGGCCGTTCGCCTGGACGTCAGTTGGAGTTGGCGGAGCGTGCCCAAACCAATCTGTCGCAACTGGCAGCTTACACGATGGGAGCATGGTCGCGGGGCACGATCGGCGATCCGCCCTTTGCCCCCAAGGCCCACGATCATCGCTTTGCCAATCCTGCATGGGACAATCCACCATTCAACCTGTGGAAACAGGGCTTTCTTGCGGTGCAGGATTGGTGGGATCATGCCACCGACGACATTCGGGGCCTGCATAAGCAAGACGCTGACCGGGCTAAGTTTCAGGTCCGCCAAATGCTTGATCTGGTGTCACCGTCCAACTTCCCTTTGACAAACCCCGAGATTCTCAACGCAACCTTTCGCCAACGCGGCCAAAACCTAATTGAGGGGGGGTCGCATTTTTTTCAAGACTTCGTGCAGACGCTGACCCAAGAACACAAACCAGCACCCGAGGGCTATCAGATCGGCACCGATCTGGCCTGCACGCCGGGCAAAGTCGTGTTCCGCAATGATCTGTTTGAGTTGATTCAATATGCGCCCCAGACTGAGGTTACGCATCCTGAACCAGTCCTATTTATCCCCGCCTGGATCATGAAATACTATATTCTTGATCTGTCGCCACATAATTCGATGGTCAGTTATCTCGTGGGGCAAGGGTTTACCGTCTTCATGATCTCTTGGTGCAATCCAACTGCGGATCAGGCTGAACTGTCGCTTGAGGACTATCGAAAGCGGGGCGTAATGGCGGCGCTGGATACGATCAATGCGATTGTGCCGGGCCAGAAAGTTCATGCGAACGGTTACTGCCTTGGTGGCACCTTGCTGGCGATTGCAGCAGCGACAATGGCGCGTGATCGGGACGACCGGCTTGCCACTGTCACGCTGATGGCGGCACAGGTGGACTTCGCGGAAGCCGGGGAGCTACTTTTGTTTGTCGATGAAAGTCAGGTGGCATTTGTCGAGGATATGATGTGGGATCAAGGCTATCTGGATCGTCCGCAGATGACGCGGACTTTCGCCTCCATCCGGGCAGAAGATTTGATCTATACCCGCGCGGTGAACCGTTACTTTCTGGGCAAGGATGATCTGCCCAGTGACATCATGGTGTGGAACGGCGACACGACCCGAATGCCGGCACGGATGCATTCGGAGTATTTACGCGGTTTGTTTTTGGAAAACCGCCTCACTGCGGGGCGTTTCGCCGTTGAAGGACGCGTGATTGCGCTGAAGGATATCAACCTGCCGATGTTCGTGATCGCCACCGAAAAGGACCATATCGCGCCTTGGCGGTCGGTCTATAAGACCAAGTTATTCACCGATTGCGACCTAACCTTTGTGTTGACCAGCGGTGGCCATAATGGCGGGATTATCAGCGAACCGGGCCACCAGAGACGACGGTTTCGCATCGCGCATCGCCCGGAAGGCGCACATTATGTCGGGCCCGACCGATGGCTGGTACAACACGATCCCGAACCGGGGTCTTGGTGGCCACAATATAGCGCATGGTTGGCGGAGCAGAGCAGCCCTCCCGACACGCCCCCTGCGGTTGGTGCCAGCGGCACACGGCTTTCCGACGCACCTGGCAGCTATGTTCATCAAACATAGCACGCCCAAGTCGTACAATTCCAACGGAACATGCGCTAAGTTAGGCAGCAATGCTGATCGTGTCACTTGCAATCGCTAACGTACGACCTTGCCCTCTACTGCAACCGACCCCACAAAGCCCGCACAGCGTTGCAGAGCATGCATAACCTCCACGTCCGAGGTTTGCGGAAAACTGCGATAGGCTGCACCAACAGAACAGAACGGGGATTGCTGATGCAGGCAGATGATCTGGTCCGCCGCCCCTTCAAAAGACGCCAGAACATCCGGCGGTGCAGTGGGAAGGGCCACGATAATGCGCGCGGCACCGCTTTGACGCAGACCAAGCAGACTTGCGCGCAAGGTCGCTCCGGTCGCCACACCGTCATCAACCACGATCAGAGTTTTGCCTTTCAAATCATGCCGCTGCCTGCCTTGAAAATACAGCGCCCTGCGCCGCTCGATTTCCGGCAAAAGCGCGTGTCCCATTTCCTTGATCCTTGCGAACGTCACACCGGCGCTGCGGGCCACACGGTCATTGACGACGACCTTAGGGTCTTCGCCATCAACGATGGCGCCAATCGCGACCTCAGGTTGTCCCGGCACGCCGATTTTGCGCACAAAAACCAAATCGAGCGGCAGGTGATAGGCCTTGCAAATCTCTTCGGCCACGGGAACGCCGCCACGGGGCAAGGCCAAAACGACTGTGCTGTCGCGGTCTAAGGCCGGCAAGGCGGCTGCCAATTGGTTGCCTGCGTCGGTTCTGTCGACAAAGGGAGGGCCAGGTGACATTGGATCGGCTCCTGAATGGTGCGTATATCCCGCGTATTTGAAACGACGATAGTCAGGAATTTCTGCGGGCGATTGATACTTCTCAAGGCCGTCTCGGGAAACCTCCGCCGCAGTAAAGTCGCTGGAAGATGGGTCAGCGCCGATATCGCTGGCGTAGGTGCGAACTGATTGAAGTTCAATATTAACCCTGAAGATCGATCTGACGTCGGTAAATCAGCATATCAGCATCTATTTCGGAAATCTCATCATCCAGAACACGCCTTAGAACCTCTTCGCGGAAACTCTCGGGGACCAGATCGTATTCAGCGCTGTTCCTTTGACGGAAATCCTCCTCTAGCGAAACCCCTCTGTATTGGCGCGATTCTTCACGCAGCGTCATAATCTGTTGGTCTAAGTCACCAACCTCCTTACCCGCCGCCGTGTCGTCAGCGAGCGATTTAATTCGTGATAGTGCATCATCTGCCGACAGCTCTCCGTCGTCGAACCTGAAAATGACATCATAGGCTATGAATTCAGGCACGCCCCTCGCCTCGGCATGTGCTTCAAGCGTTGCGCGATCTTTCGCTCGCTTGGCTGCGCGGTTCTCATCAGCGTATCTGGGCTAGTGCACCGTCACAGTGCCTTTGGACTCTGATGGATTTCTCGCGGTTCGCTCTGCATCGTTACCGCCCGCCACGAAGACGCCGTCATCGGTAAGACGCAGATCGATTGAAAGTCGGCCCTGACTGCGTTGCGGATCGGCGGATAACGTTGTGTCGCCTGCGCCGCAGCGAATAGTCGGATCGCGTTCCGCCAAGTTTGAGCTGTTTGAACGACCGGTTCGGTGAATTGTGCTGCACTGCCAAATGATCGACGCCGCGCATGCGAGGTTTTTCTGCGTGGGCAATAGCCGCGCCTGCGCAAGTCCGGCTAGTCCCGCTGACCGGCCAATCCTGCCCGGAGATCGAATAGCCGGTTCGGGCTGGCATCGGTCAACCGACCAAAACTGTCAGATGTCCGTTCAGAGCCCATACCTACCAATGCTGCGGCTTGCACGAATGGCGGTTTTCATGACTATGCGTTTGAGTCCTCCTTACCACGAAACAGAATTTACTTCACTTATGCTCCGCATCGAACAAGCTCGATGAACTTTGCAATCTTCAGCGGTTGGTGTCTTTTTGACAGATAGGCGAGGCTGAAGCGGGGCTGTTTATCGCCTGTCCTGACAAAATTTCGACAAGCTGTCCTTTCGCCAAGTCTTCCTTCACAGCGTCCGCATAGACCATCGCCAACCCGAGACCAGCGCGCGCCAGTTCGATCACATCAGGCAGACTGTCAACAGTGGCCCGAACACGGGGCAGCATTGCCACCGCGTCGCCCTCTTCACTATTTTTTAACATCCAGGGCGCGAGCCGATCTTCGGTGCGCAGACGGAAACATATTCCGTCGTGGTCTGCGACTTGCGCGATAGTTTCCGGGCGACCGTGTCCATCAACGTAATTTGGTGACGCCACGAGGCTCAGCGCAATCTTGGGACCAATAGGTAAGGCGTGGTGATCCTGCTGCAAGAAAGCACTGCTGCGCACGACCAGATCTAGACCTTCAGCGATCGGATCGACAATAGTATCATCGTATCGCAGATCGACGGATACAGACGGGTATTGCGCTGCAAAATCGGCGGCAAGCTTGGTCAGGAACAGTGGACCTGCCGCGACCGGCGCACCAATCCGCAAAACACCCTTGGGTGCAGTATCTGTATCGGCCATTCCGGCGATGAGGTCATGCAGCTCTGCCAAAGGGCCATCGGCTTGGTGGAGCAAATTCACAAGCACATCGCTCGGCGCAACATGACGTGTGTTGCGCTCAAAGAGGCGAAATCCCAGACGATCCTCACAGCGGCGCACGATGTCCGAAACCCGGCTCGGAGACAAACCGATCTGCACCGCTGCCGCCCTAAACCCACCCGCGCGCGCAACTGCACGCAGGACGGAAAGATCATCGAGGCTGATCAGCTTATTGTTCGGTATTTCGGACATCGTGTGCAATCTTTGTGCAGTTAATTCTGCGTGTGATGTCGTCTAGAAGCGGTCTGGAAGCAAGGAGAAATCACATGACCAGCATCACAGAATTTTTTGTCGTTCGCCTGTTGGACGAAGACGCAGCCGCACACGCACGCGACAGTGCACGCCCAGTTTTTTGCGCTTTGGAAGGGGTTCAGGATTGGCGAACATATCGGTCGGTTGCAAAGGACCGTCCGACGTTGTTCGTGGAAGCCTACACCTTTGACAGCGCAGAAATAGCCAAAGCAGCGGGCGCACAGTTTTCCGAACTGGCGGAAACCAAGGCGTTTTTAGGCCAGATCGAAGAGATGCTGGTTGGACAACACTTCGTCGACATCACAAAGGAGAAATCGGAATGAATGAAAAGGAACAGGTCCGCGCGGCTGTTGATACGTGGATGACATCGCTGGATAAAGGCGATCTTGAAGGCGTCCTTGGCTGCTGCCACGAGGACATCATTATGGCGAACGGCGGTTCACCGACCGCAACGGGCATCGCGACGATGCGCGAACGCTACGCACCTCGGATCGCGCAATTTGCAATTACATCTGGTTGGGACGAAGAAACGTTGATCGTTCAAGGCGATATGGCTGTGGTGGTTGGCCGCTACACCGTCGCGATGTCCCCAAAAGCGGGCGGCGACGACATGAACATCGCAGGACGTGTCGCATTGACCTATGTGCGAGATCGTGACGGTGCGTGGAAGATTATCGCAGACGTTGACAACACCTAGAACAAGACCGGATTGCTGCTTGGGCTTTTACTGTCGTGGCAGTTCGCGTCTGATTATTGTAGTTTACAAATTACCTTAAAGCGGTCGTCGGCGGTTGACTTAGCAACGGCAGCAAAGTCCGCACAGCGGTCATCTGGCACATTTTAGAGGCAGATGAACCCGACTGAAACAGTCGGATGACGGCTTTGAGCCCATTGCGGAACCGTCCAGATCGTGCTGCGAGCGCTCGCAGCGCGATTTACGCTGCAGCAGCGTAGGCATAATTGCGGCTAGGCAGCGGGCAAAGCCGTCACTCAATGATGAAGAGCCTCGAACACTATTTCATAGTACAGCTTGAAAGACTCAAACTGAGGTATCAATCATAAATCCCCGCGTCTTTGAAACGCAGGGGTATAGGGTGTCGCCCTCGGGCAAGAACACGAAACGGCTAGTGCGTGACTGAATCCAAATCCACTGCAGGCACTTCGTACTCGTGGATATAATTCACGATGTTGCGCGCATCGTCAGCAGCCACGGTATAGGCGCCCAAGGTTCCTGCCGCATTTGCATCTTCGCCATCAAACACAGCGTCATAAACATTCACAACCGTTGGTATCCAGCTGCCATCTTCTTGCAAGACCAGAACTTCGGCTGTGACGTCCTGATAGGTGTCCTCGCGGCTATAGGTAAAGTCGGAGTAATCGATATCCGAATAGATCACCGATCCGACTGTCTGCGTGTTCACACCAAGGAAGGCGTTGAGGTACGCAATTTCATCCGACGTGAAAACACCGGTCTTGTCGGTAGCCGCTGCAAGGAACACGGCTGACGCCGCCAAATCCTCATCGGTCATTTGTCCATCAACGAGAAAATCAAACTCTGTTCCAGGCAAATCGTCAACGCCGGGGATCGTGCCCGTTGTGATAGTCGCGGTATAAATCGCCAAATTCTCGAGCGGCGAGTCGATCGTTTTGGTTGCACCATCAATCGTAAAGACCAAACGGCCCGCTGCGTCGGTGGTCAGATCCGTTGCGTTCAACATCAGGTCAATGACTTCATGAGCCCGGTTATCAAGAACCGACACCGGTGCGCGGCTGACGTTCAGTCGACCAAGTTCGACCTCCTGTGTCAGGCTTTCATCCAGCGGATGGCCATCTTCGTCCAAAGCGATTGGGTTTCCGTCAGCATCCAAAGGTTGCACCCAGCCTTCTGCAGTCAGAATCGGAACACCGTTGGCATCGCGCGCAATCACAAAAAGATCGCCAAATAAGTCGCCTTTCGTTGTGCCTGACGTATCCGGCTGACCGCCGCCGGCACCATCTTTGCCGCCAGGTTCGCCCGCCCAGTCTGGCCGGTCAGAGTCTTCATCTACGCTCGCCCCGGCCATATCAAGAATGATGTCAGAGAACGTCGGACCATTGCCACTGCCGCCAGACTGACCACCCTCAGATGGACTTTGTGGATCAACCGATACCACAGCATTGCCAGAGCCAGCATTGCCACTTTGTGATCCGGATGCTGCATTTGTTCCGCCTTGGGCAGCGCCCCCCGAAGGCTGCATGCTTGGTGTGGTTGATGACGTCGAGCCCGCATTGTTACCGGCCCCGCCGGAGTTCTCGCCTTGGTTTTGATTACTATTCCCGCCGCCGCCTTGGCCTTGCGCCTGTGCCGAGGAGGGCACAAAATCATCCAGCATGATCGGTGCGGCGGTCAGCATCAATGCCGCAACACCGCACAGAGTGATCGTTTTTGTAAAGACACTTGAATTTGTAAGAATATTCATTGGTTCTCTCCTGATTTGTTGTTTGGCATGGATCAGATGAATCACCGCCTCCACATCCGGCCAAGTACTTCGGACCGATACTCAATTCGTGGTGATACAAATCTCTGATTAGGGCAGATCAACATATTCCAATTGACGAATATCAATTATTGATTGCAAGAAATGGAATTCTGCTGAAACGAGGGCGTATGGCTCGAGGCATGCCTAAGCTTTCGATCATGCCCTTTACCGAAGTGAAAACTCACCTGATCCGCATCACAATAGTTGCGACAGAACGCAGCGAAAGGTCGGCCTGAATGCTGCGAATGTCAGCATCGTCAAACGACCGGTCTGGGGAGGGCCGCTGCACCGCCGAAAATTGATGCCGCGCATGCCAACGCTTTCTGCGCTCGCATCGATTGCGACTGCACAAGTCCGGATTGTCCGGCACAGCCGCCCAAACCTTAGCCTCACCTACCCCCGCATCAGCTTCGGCAAATCACCCGTCAGCCCTGCCGCCTCGCGGATAAACCCACGCCGCAGGCTGGGCGCTGCGTTGACCAACCCCATCCCAATATCGCGCGCGGCGCGAAGCAGTGGGTTATCGTTGGAAAACAGCCGGTTGAATGTGTCCGTCGCAATGGCCAGCGTCGTCGTGTCGAACCGCCGCCATTCTTGATAGCGTTGCAGGGTCTGCGGGCTACCGATGTCTTCGCCGCGTGCACGCGCGTCTGATAACACCTCTGCCAATGCCGCCACGTCACGCAGCCCCGCGTTCAACCCTTGCCCTGCAATCGGATGCACCCCGTGGGCCGCGTCGCCCACCAGTGCGATCCGGTCGGCGATGAAACTGTTGGCGAGCGTCAGGCCTAGCGGATAGGTAAACCGCGCGCCGGTCAGGCTAATCCGTCCCAGAAAGCTGCCGAAGGCGGGGCGGAGTGCTTCGAGGAAATCTTCGTCGTTCATTGCGGCGAGTGCTGCGGCGCGGTTTTCCTCTTCACTCCACACAATCGAGCTGCGGTTTTCAGTCAGCGGCAGGATGGCCAGCGGCCCACCGGGCATGAAGAATTGATGTGCGATGCCATGATGTGGCAGCTCATGCGCGACAGCACAAACCACAGCGGTTTGCCCATAGCCCCAGCCTGTGCGTTTGATGCCTGCGCGGGTCGCCGTCCCGCTTTGCCGTCCGTCACAGCCAATCAGCAGGGCACCGGTGACAGTCTTGCCAGAGGCTAGGGTGACGGTTGCCCGTGGCCCGTCCGCCGCCTGCGCCACAACGGTTTCGCTGGCCAGATGCGTGATCTGCTTATCGGCCTTCATCGCGTCCAGAAATGCGCGGCGCAGGTGCCGATCTTCGACCATGTAACCCATCGGGCCTTCTTCGATCTCGGCATGGTCAAAATGCATCATCCAAGGGCTGGAGCCTTCGCCCGCCCGCCCATCGGTGACCTTGATCTCCAACATAGGCTGGGCTTTGTCGCTGATCACATCCCAGACGCCGATGCTTTTCAGCAACCGGGTCGACGCAAGGGCAAGCGCATAAGACCGCCCGTCAAAACCTGCCTTTTTGCGCTGATCCACGGGCAGCGCGTCGATGATCGTGACCCTGAACCCGGACTGTGCGGCGGCAAGGGCAAGGGCAGGGCCGTTCAACCCGCCGCCCACGATGATGATATCAGTATCCATGCCCCGCAATATGGTCACCCATCCGGGATTGTCCATGCGTTGCTTGGCCGCTACCGTCGCACCAAACGGGAGAGTGCGATGCAAGACTGGCGATGGATGACGGCAGCGGAATTGGGGCGTGGGATCGCGGCTGGTACGATTGATCCCGTGGCCCTGACAGAGGTCTATCTGGATGCCATCGACGCCCATGAACATTGCGACCGGATTTATGCGCGGGTGACCCATGCCCGCGCAAGGGCAGAGGCGGCGGCGGCCTCGGAACGGGCCAAAACCGGGTTTCGGCGCGGCCCACTCGACGGGGTGCCGGTGTCGTGGAAGGATCTATTCGACACCGCCGGGACCGGGACAGAGGCCGGGACCGCCCTGATGAAGGGCCGTGTGCCCGAACGCGATGCATTCGTTCTGGAAACTGCAACCGCTGCAGGGCTGGTATGCCTTGGCAAAACCCACATGTCTGAAATCGCGTTTTCCGGGCTTGGCCTGAACCCGATCACAGCCACCCCGCCCTGCGTCAACGACCCCAATACCGTGCCGGGCGGGTCGTCTTCCGGGGCGGCGGCGTCGGTCGCTTTTGGTCTAGCTGCCGCTGGCATCGGATCGGATACCGGCGGATCAGTACGCATCCCCTCCGCGTGGAATGATCTTGTCGGGTTGAAGACCACCCATGGGCGGCTATCGCTCAAGGGCGTGGTCCCGCTCTGCCTGACCTTCGACACTGTTGGCCCGCTTTGCCGGTCGATTGAGGATGCCAACCTGCTACTGTCAGCGTTGGAGGGCACCAAACCGGCTGATCTGACCGGGCATTCGCTGTCCGGCGCGCGGCTGATGCTGTTGGACACCATTGTGACCGATAATGTGCGAGAGGCCCCAAAAGCCGCATTCGAAAAGGCGGTTACACAGTTGCAGGACGCTGGCGCCACCATCACCCGGCGCGCGTTTCCGGCGCTGACACAGGCCTTTGATGTCGCGGGCGCGCTTTTTGCCGGCGACAGTTACGGGTGGTGGCGCCCGCTGGTCGAGGCGCACCCCGAAAAGATGTTCCCGCAAATCCTTGAACGGGTGCGGGGTGGAAAGGATGTGCGCGCTGCCGATTATGTGGCTGGATGGAACATCGTAAACGACATCCGCAAGCAATATGTGGCGCTCACCTCGGAATTTGACGCCGTTATCCTTCCCACAGCCCCCATCTTGCCACCCGATGCCCAAAGGCTGCTGACCGAAGACGCTTACTACAAAACCGAAAACCTGCTGGCGTTGCGAAACACGCGCGTGGCGAACCTGATGGGGTTGTGCGCGATCACCTTGCCCACGGATACGCCTTCCTGTGGAATTATGTTTAACGGGCCGCCAGACGGCGACATCGCTTTGCTGCGGCTTTGTGCAGCGGCAGAAAAGGCGCTGGCGTAGCCACAATATCCAGCGCGACAGAAACCTGCATGATACGAACGGTGCCACCATTGCCGGTAACCTGCCAAATACGCCTGAGGTTCATGTAATTGGAAACGCCGGGTATTCCACCAAACCGACCAGAAATGAATCGGCCAAAAAGCCACAATGCGCCTGCCAAGCGCGCCTTATTCTGGACAGGGCCACATTGGTCGGGCTAGTTTAGGCAAAAGCGGGGCGAAATGATCCCGCGAATTGAGGCAGTTATGGACTTTCCCGAGCGGTTTTCGAACCTCCCGGTTGCGACGTGGCCGCGTTTGCGTGCGTTACTTGACGTGCCAAGCCGCGCTGATGCCGTGATCAACATGACGATTGGTGAACCGCGCCACGCGTTTCCCGCATTCGTGCGAGAGGCGTTGGATGTCACGATGCATAAGTTCGCCAAATACCCGGAAAACAACGGCTTGCCTGATCTGCTGGACGCAATCGCCGGGTTTCTGAAGCGCCGTTATGGCCTGGATATCAAGCCTAACCAGTTGTTGGCCCTGAACGGAACGCGCGAAGGGCTTTACAATGCGGCCATGGCGCTTTGTCCGGAAACAAAGAACGGCAAGCAGCCCATCATTCTGACGCCTAACCCATTCTATCAGGTCTATGCGGTCGCCGCCCTGTCGGTCGGGGCAGAGCCCGTCTATGTGCCCGCCACCGAAAAATCCGGCCATTTGCCCGATTTTCATGCGCTCCCCGAGGATGTCTTGGCGCGCACCGCCATTGCCTATGTCTGTTCGCCCGCCAACCCGCAGGGGTCCGTGGCGGATGAGAAATATTGGCATGGGTTGATCGAACTGGCGGAAAAGTATGATTTCCAGATCTTCGCCGATGAATGCTATTCAGAGATTTACCGCGACACACCCCCACCCGGTGCCCTGCAAATCGCGACAGATATGGGTGCGGACCCCGACCGGGTCGTGATCTTTCATTCGCTGTCAAAGCGGTCAAACCTGCCGGGCCTGCGGTCGGGGTTTTGCGCAGGCGGCGTCGAGTCCATTGCGCGCATCAGAGCCTTGCGCGCCTATGCTGGCGCGCCCCTGCCAGAGCCGTTGCAATCTGTGGCCACCGCTGTTTGGGCGGATGAAGGGCACGTTGTGGCCAACCGCGCACTTTATCATGAAAAATACAAGATCGCTGATGATGTTCTGGGCGATGTGCCCGGCTATCGGTCACCGCAAGCCGGGTTTTTTCTATGGTTGCCGGTTGCTGACGGCGAAAAGGCGGCGGTGAAGCTTTGGCAGGAAACAGGCGTGCGGGTTCTACCCGGTGCCTATCTAAGCCGTGACGTCCGGGGCGAAAACCCCGGCAAGGGTTATATTCGGGTCGCCATGGTGGCTCCAAAACAAGAAATGCAGCGCGGTCTGACACTGATCCGCGATTGTTTGTACGACTGAGGGAACGAGCGAAATGGCATCATATCAGACACGGCAGCGCGATCCGCTATTGGACAGCAGCACCCAGGCCATGATCGAAAAACGCGGTAAAGAGCTGCTAGGCATGGCCCTGATCGCATTGGGCCTTCTGGTAACGGCCATGGTGGGCAGCTACGCCCCCGATGATCCAAGCTGGATTTCGGCCACTGATGCGCCGGTACAAAACTGGCTAGGACATTTTGGGGCGTCGCTTGCGGCTCCGCTGATGATGATCGTCGGCCTGGGTGTCTGGGCAGTGCCTGTGGTTTTGGTCGCATGGGGTGTCCGGTTCGTGATGCATAACGGGCAAGACAAAGCAATTGCACGATTGGTCTTTGCGCCCATCGCTATCGCGCTCGCCTCTGTCTACGCGGCCACGCTGACGCCGGGGCCTATCTGGCCTGCGAATTTTGGTCTTGGGGGGCTGTTCGGCGATACCGTATTGGGTGTAATCCTCACGATTGTACCTTTCGGTGCGATCTTCAGTGTAAAACTCTTTTCATTCCTGTCTGGCGTGGCCTTGGTCGCGCTGATGGCGTTTGTGCTTGGCTTCACCAAGGCAGAGCTGCGCTTAGCAGGCCGGTTTATCCTGCTCGGTACGATCATGCTTTATGCCGGTCTTCTGCGGATCGTGGGAGGTGGTGCTGCGCTATCGGCCAAAGCCGCACAAGGCATGACATCGACTATTCAGGACCGCCGCGCGCAAGTGGCCGAAGTGCGTGCCGCCCGCGAGGAGGTTGCCGCGTTGGAAACCACGAGCGTGCCGCAACATGACTTGCGCGGCCGCGCCGCCGCTGTCGTGCGTTCGAACCTGGTAATGCCGACCGATCAGCCACCATTGACGGCACCCAAAATGCCCCCCGCGCCGCCATTGGCGGCAGACACGCGTATGCCAGAACCACAGCAGGGCGGTTTCCTGTCAGGGTTATTGAAACGCAACGAAGCGATGCCCGAACCCGAACTGGTGACGCCAGACCATGAACTGCCTGAACCGCCAGCTGGCAATGGCGACCGGGTCAGTGCGCGTATCGCCGATGCGATCAAAAACCGCAGTGTGCCGCCTGCGCCGACTGGTGTGCGGATTGAACCGTCTTTGACCGCCGGACGCGGGCCAAAACCCTTGGTATTTGACCCCGTGGAAGAGGTTGAAACCGATATTCACGCCATTCTGGATAATAATGATGCGTTGACGATCCCACCAACGCCACTGGTCGCCGAACCGCGCAAGGTTGTAAAACATGCACCCAAAAAAGCCCCGCAGCCATCAAAGCAGGCCATGGCAGAGGCGCAGCCCGCATTGGCCTTTGACGACAAATATGCAGATTACGAACACCCGCCCCTTGGTCTGTTGACAAACCCCGTCGAAATTCAGCGCCATCATCTAAGCGATGAAGCACTGGAAGAAAACGCACGTATGTTGGAAAGCGTTCTGGACGACTACGGCGTGAAGGGCGAGATTGTCAGCGTCCGTCCTGGTCCCGTTGTCACCATGTACGAACTTGAACCTGCGCCCGGTTTGAAAGCATCCCGGGTGATCGGTCTGGCCGATGATATCGCGCGTTCGATGTCCGCGCTGGCCGCACGTGTATCAACTGTTCCGGGGCGCACCGTCATCGGGATCGAACTGCCCAACGAAAACCGCGAAAAGGTGGTTCTGCGCGAAATTCTATCCCATCGCGACTTTGGCGACGGCAACCAGAAACTGCCGCTGGCGCTGGGCAAGGATATCGGTGGGGAACCCATCGTGGCCAACCTTGCCAAGATGCCCCACCTTTTGATCGCAGGGACCACGGGCTCGGGTAAATCCGTCGCCATCAACACCATGATCCTGTCGCTGCTTTACAAGCTGACACCCGAAGAATGCCGGATGATCATGATTGACCCCAAGATGCTGGAACTTTCCGTCTATGACGGCATTCCACATCTGTTGTCGCCCGTTGTGACCGACCCGAAAAAGGCGGTTGTCGCCCTGAAATGGGTCGTGGGTGAAATGGAAGAGCGTTACCGCAAGATGTCCAAGATGGGCGTGCGCAACATCGATGGCTATAACGGTCGGGTCAAAGACGCGCTCGCCAAGGATGAGATGTTCAGCCGAACGGTGCAGACCGGATTTGACGATGAAACCGGAGATCCGATCTTTGAAACCGAAGAATTCCAGCCAGAGGTGCTGCCTTACATCGTTGTCATCGTGGATGAGATGGCCGACTTGATGATGGTAGCAGGTAAAGAGATCGAGGCCTGTATTCAGCGTTTGGCCCAGATGGCGCGTGCGTCAGGCATCCACCTGATCATGGCGACACAGCGGCCATCTGTTGACGTTATCACGGGCACCATCAAGGCCAACTTCCCCACCCGGATTTCATTTCAGGTGACCTCGAAAATCGATAGCCGGACGATCCTTGGGGAAATGGGCGCCGAACAACTGCTCGGCATGGGTGACATGCTGTATATGGCGGGTGGATCCAAAATTACCCGCGTGCATGGGCCGTTCGTCAGCGATGAAGAGGTTGAGGAAATCGTCAATCACCTCAAAGGCTTCGGGCCACCGGAATACATGTCGGGCGTGGTCGAAGGGCCTTCAGATGATACGGAAAGCAGTATTGATCTGGTTTTGGGGTTGGGCGATGGCTCAGACGCCGAAAACGCGCTTTATGACACGGCGGTCGCGATTGTGATCAAGGACCGCAAATGTTCAACCAGCTATATCCAGCGCAAGCTGGCGATCGGATATAACAAGGCCGCGCGTCTGGTTGAACAAATGGAAGACGAAGGCGTTGTCAGCAGCGCCAACCATGTCGGCAAACGCGAAATCCTGGTGCCAGAACAGCATTAGAAAAAATACCCGCGCAAAACGTTGCGCGGGTATCTTCCGTCCCGGTGAGTGGTTGTTTGTTTAAAACTTGAACGAAGCCCGCAAGGCTACGGAACTAACGTCCAGATCGACGTCGATATCCTCAACTGAAGTGTCGACCTGACGATTTGTGAACTCGGCACCAATAACGATGTTCTCCGTCATCAGATAGTCGACACCGGCCCCCACGATAAAACCGTCAGCATCTTCTTCTTCACCTTCAGCCTTGACGGTCAACGTGGTGTAACCCGCCGTACCATAAGCCATGATTTTGTCGTCAAAGACATAACCAAGCCGTCCTTTGATATCCGTCGCGACAGTATCAAATTTGATGTCCACAAAATCCAAAAATTCAATGTCTGACGCGCTGGTTACGGCGATTTCACCGCCATAGACCAGATCACCTGATTGCAGCTGGTAGCCTGCGAATGCCGAGAACCCGACACCGTCTTGCAACGGAATATCGCCAGAGCTTTCATCCTCGAATGACAGCTCAAACTCGCTGCTGACGCCTGCGATAGCGGCACCCGCATAGGCGCCGCTAAAATCGGCAAGGCTGGTTGTTGGGAAAAAGCCAACCATCATGATAGCGGCTGATTTCACTGGAAAATGCATTTTTTGTTCCTTCAGTATGGTAGGGCGCGATGCGCAGCATTTCGGTTTGGAACAAAGAACTCGCTGCGTGCCGGTGGACCGCTGACGGAACAGTCGCGCAACATATGCGATTCGTTTGTCTCCGACGCTGCATAAGGGGCGACCGTAGTGCTCGGCGTTTGAAATGCCGAAGTAACTTCGTGGTATTTTGCCGGGGCAAAGATGAGCTTGCGAGAGGCAGCAAAAGATGTGGGAACATGTCTGTGACACGCGACAAAGCTTGCTGACCGAATCGCCATTTCCAACCATCTGATCACGATCAGATAACCTGCATATGGGATGTAAAACGCGATACGGCGCGTTTACTCGGACAATCACGAATTCAGCTACTTACAAGCACAATGCGATTAAGAATATCGTACTGTTTCCAAATAGTGCAATTTATGGTACCGTCCGTTTGCATTTTACGGCAATTTTTTTTTGGAGAATATTATGTCAAACGACGAGTTTGAAGTCATTGCTAATGTGTCACCACGGTCCGTTGGACCCAAAACCCTCTTTGAGGAAACCAGCCCGATCACGACCGAGAATGTGGATGATTTCCGGTCGTCTTCGTCGGACGTGCGCGATGCGGAACGCGTGTTGCGCGACGCAGGCTTCACGGTCTTTTCAGAAGCGAGCAGCGACATAACACTGTCCGTCGGCGGATCGGTCAAGCAGTTCAAGGAATTCTTTGGCACGCGCCTGACCAAACAGAAGGTCGACGTCGGCCCGGACGCAACAACGACTTTCTTTGGCACCAGCGAAGATTCGGAAGAATCGCTGATGCAGGCCCCTGACCAGTTTCAGGATCTGCTTGAAGGGGCCGTTGTGGCCCGCCCACCGCAGTACTTCGCAGCTTCTGCCATTCCGCCTATTGCACCGGTCGATCCCGCCGCTTACCCCTATCTGACGGTGCCTGACGGCGTGTCCGTCATCATGCGGTCTGCGCGCGTGCATCGTCTTGGGGTTACAGGCAAAGACGTCGTTGTCGGCATGATCGACACGGGTCTTTTCAAGCATCCGTTCTACCGTGAACGGGGTTACCGTTTGCTAAGCACGCTGCTTGGGCCAGGCGCATCTGATGCGGCAACGGACCCTAACGGGCACGGCACTGGCGAAGCGGCAAACATCTTTGCCAACGCGCCCGACTGCCGGTTGCGTATGGTCAAGGCGGGCAATGATCCGGTGGGTTCATTCAACGTGCTGCTGAACTCCACGCCAAAGCCACAGGTTTGCACCAATAGCTGGGGTTACAATGTCGATCACGGTGGGCCGATCCCGAACTGGTTGAAACCGCTTGAGGCCGCGATTGCCAATGCCGTCGCTGCTGGCGTCACTGTCTGCTTCTCAGCCGGGAACGGGCACAAAGCGTTCCCGGGTAGCCACCCGGACGTGATTTCAGTCGGCGGTGTGCATGTAAACCTGCCGAATGTGACGGATTTTGAGGCGTCAAGCTATGCCTCCAGCTTCCAGTCTGGGTTTTATCCTGGCCGCAAATGCCCCGATGTCTGTGGTCTGACCGGTAAGCGCGTTAATATCGGCGGCGGCAAGGCGCCCAGCCTGCTGTTGCCCGTACAGGAAGGCGCGACACTGGACGGAATCGCGCCATCAACCGGCAGCGGCAATGACGGGTATGGCCTGTTTTCCGGTACGTCGGCGGCATCGCCGCAGATCGCCGGGATTGTGGCCCTGATGTTGGAAAAGGACCCAACCATCACGCCCGCAAAAGTCAAAGAAAAGCTGATCAAAAGCGCGCGTGACGTCAAGAAAGGAACCACAGCCAATGGTGACACTGCTGGTACTGGGCCTGATCTGGCCACGGGTGCGGGGCTTGCGGATGCGAAGTGGGCTTACCTGAACACGATGGGTGACGTTGCAACCGCGTTCTTCTCGGCGCCCAAGGATCAGCAGATGGCCATGGTCACATCCGGTGCGATGCCCGAGATTTCCAGCGATTTTGTGGAAGACCTGATCGAAACGCTGCGGTCACGCTAAGCAAACGCAACGCATGGGCTGCATTCGCGGCCCAT
The DNA here is from genome assembly GCA_947489445.1 of uncultured Paracoccaceae bacterium. Lineage (GTDB taxonomy): Bacteria > Pseudomonadota > Alphaproteobacteria > Rhodobacterales > Rhodobacteraceae > Yoonia. Next base: position 233,975 of record CANLDN010000006.1, on the reverse strand, counting down.
GCATTTTCGTGATAGGCGGAGCAATATCATGGAAGATAAACCAGACCCAGTCGTGCAATTGGTCATGAAGCGGGCCGATGGCCGGTCCATTCTGGACAGTGGTGCAGGCAGCGCACAAACGGCCGGGCAGGGCGACGTTGACGATGCACGCGCAACGCTGATCCGGTCTCGGTTGCAGGAACTGGGGTTCAAGGTTGCTGCCGGAAACCTGAACACGCTGTCGATCATGGGGCCAGATGAACTTTTCAAAGAAACATTCGGGCTCGATCCATCATCAGCATTGGCGGCAAACGTGCCCGCACACGCCACCAATATACCCGAAGCATTAGACGAATTTGTCGCTGATGTTTTTGTAACACCTGCGCCTGACCTGTTTCCCTAACTTGCTACCGCCAAATGCAGGCGCAGGTCATCAATCATGCTGCCAACCTGTTCATCGGTCATGGCGGCCAGCATATCAGACATCGCTGGGTTCAGGTTTCCGCCCGTATTGGCAGGCAATGTGGGTGTGTTTGTCACCACGCCGCCTAGCATATCCAGCGCCTGCAATGGTTCGCTTTCTTCAACAAGGCGCAGGGCCAGTGCGCTGAGCACCAGCTTACGCATCGCCCCAATCTGCGCCATCGCTGCCAGCATCATTTCATCATTTTGCATTTATCTACCCGGTTTCGCTAAACATCGCCCCACCCTGCGACGTTAACCATACCCTGCAAAACTCAATAAGCTGTTACCAGTGCGACGTGGGGGCAAGATGCTGCCGACCTGCGATCGGAGTCCGCTCAACTTGAATGTCGCAGATGCGGACTTTGCTACCGTTTGCGGCGCGGGCATCAATGTCCGGTTTTGCGAACCATTTAACAAAGGGGTGATCTTTGGGCGGCATAATACGCCCTGATCGAGGGCTGTTTCAAACTCTGGCTAAGCAAGTTATTCATCGTTCAGATGGAAAGTAGGAAACAGAATGAAAGAACCCGTTGCGGCGACACTCAACAAACGGATCGGATTTGGCGCGCGGTTGGGACGGAACTCCGGCATCGTGCTTGCAGTGCTTTTTGGTTTAGTGCTGGCCTTAATTGTTAGCCTGATCGTGGATGAAGGAATGCGGGAACGTACGCTGATTGCGTTTCCGGCATTGTCGACGGCATCGAGTGAGTTTGGGAGTGGACTCCGATGGACTGATCTTCGTGTGACTTATCCCGATGGGCGTACGGAGGAGATTCGTCATGACGTTCGAGTTTCAGTAGGGTCTGAGATCACAGTATACATGGTGCCCGATGAACCCGAGACTTTGCAGCGGAGAAAGCCAAGCGTGGCAAAGATGGTATCTCGAAGCTGGGGGCTATTGGCGTTCTCATCAGCAGGGTTTCTGTTAGGCGCTTTTCTGGTAGCACGGGCCATGACAATCAAATGGGATGCCCAGAACACCCGAATGCATGGCACGCCCTATTTTGCTGAGGTGACGCATGTTGGAACCGTCTGGCTTCCCGGTACTTTGCGATTTGTCGGTTATATCAAATGGCGGGACACTGGGGGCAAAACTGCGCGTAGCATGACTTTGACCACACAGGAGAGTGATCAGTTTAAAGTAGGTGACAAGGTTGCCGTACGGGCCGGATCAAAGCGTGATTGGCTGTTGTGCGAATTGGACCTATTGGCCTAGTAGACTTTCACACGGGATAGCGGCTATTCGCACTCATTGCAGCATCGGTCAAATTGGGCTCACAGCCGTCATTAAACCCGCTGTTGCTGAACAGAACCTGCACTTACTGCACGGGAATCCAGATCTCGACCGCTCCACGTCCGGTGGCCACGTCGAAACGCCGGTCGTAGCGTTCAAAGTCGGGGGCTTGTCGCGGTTCCAGACCCGCGTCGGACAGGCCCTTGTTCCACGCGGTGTAGATCGTTTTGGGCAAATCGGCGATGTGGCCGTTATGGGTGAAGACCGCGTAACGCCCGGCAGGCAGGTCGATGCTGTCCATGTCCGCTGGCAGGGGATGAGTTGATGTCCGTTCCATTCCGGCAAGGTAGCGGAAATTGCCTGCGCCATCGGCGTCGTAGCAGACACCGTAGGCGGCGGCGGGATTGTCGGCGACCTCTTCCTCGCGTGCATTGAACTGCTGCCAGAGACCCGGAATGGCACTGGTGTCGTCAAAGGTGCATGCGGTGCTGAGCCCTGTGATCCGCATGGCGGGCCGGGTTTTGATATCGGGGGCGGGGATGTCGATGATCATGTCTTTGTTCATTTGCAAAGGCTCCATCAGGGTCAGGTTTGTGGTGGACCGTGCCTTGCGCACCACGTTCGGCAAGGTGGCGAAATAGGCGGCAAAGGCCCGGGTGAACGCCTCATGCGAGGTGTATTGCGCATCAAGCGCGACGGTGAGGATATCATGGTCACCATTTGCCAATGTGGATGCAGCAACCGAAAGCCGCCGCGCCCGCAGATAGGTCATGGGCGCCAGGCCTGTGGCCATGCGAAAACTGCGCGCCATGTGATAGGGGCTGATGGCACAGGCATCTGACAGATCCGCAAGGGTTACAGATGTGTGCAACCTCATTTCGATCTGCCAAAGCAGTTTGTCTGCAAGCGACATTGTTGTCTCCTGTGGGTGTTCACAGGTTTTACAATGTCCCATTGCAATGCAATCCGCTTGATCGGTCTTGCGCCATGGGGCGGTTTTGCAACCTTTTGCGCGCCCTTTGCCGGTCAGAGACTGGCGGTGTAAAGCGACTTGTCGTTCTTGACGTGCCGTTCCACGAGACGCTTTGCATGTTTGCCTTTGGGCGTCACACGCGCCAAGGGCCGGTTCATGTAGGGCGCATCCCCGAAGATCGCGTCGATTTCTTCGCGCGCCTCATCAGTCATGGCTTTCATCGCCTCTGTCCCGGTATAGAGCGTTTCAGCAAGCGCCCCTTCGGCTTGCACGATTTCATGGTCATCGCACATGATATGAACATAGGTGACAGATGTCATATCATCGGCAACCTCCACCCCATCAAGGCCAAGCAGATGTTTGGCGGGCACGAAAATCTCTTCCGCATCGAACATACGGATCGCGATTTTTGACCGTACCAAAATCCGGTGTTGCGGCGATACGATCAGGTCGCGTGTTGGCATGTTATCGGCCAAGGCGCCGGCCTTGATCCGGATCGGGCGCAGGTTCGGTTTGGCCGAAAGTGTGGCCGCGTCAAGCTGTTTGCTGCCCGTCCAGCGGATCGTTTGCGGACCATTATCTGCGGTCAGTACCACATCGCCGATACGGATGTCTTCAACAGCGCGCGGCCCGGCATCTGTCTGGATCAGCGTGCCATTGGCAAAGCAGACGATGGTAAAGTCGATATTTTCGAAGTTCTCGAATGAGATATTGCCGATCTGGCCGCTTTCGTCGCCGCCATCGATTTCATAGTCACCCGATGCGGGTACGGACGACCCGTCTGGCCGTACATAGCTGCCCGCAAGCAATTGGCTGATCGTCGGTTGACCGGGGCCACCAAAGCTGATGGGTGCGCCACCATTATAGGCGGTGAACGTACCGGTCGCGGTGTCATCAATGCCGGATACGTCACCGGCTGTCAGATCGGTGGCGGTGAGTGTGATCTGGTCGTTTTCGGCGGGGGCCTCATCCGCGATGAAGGTTTCGACACTTGTCACTGTGTCGGTTGTGCCATCGCTGTCCTTTACAATGGTCCCATCGCCATTGTTATCGACGGTGACAGTGATTGTTTCGCCGGTCAGCGAGCTGCCACCTATGGCCGTAAACGTATCAGACCCTTCTCCGCCATCGATGGTATCGGTGCCGCTGCTGATCCGGATTTCATCGTCACCACGGCCACCATCAATCGTGTCGGTGCCGCTGCCACCGTCCAGTGTATCGCTGCCGGTCCCGCCATCAATGGTGTCGTTGCCAGAGCCACCATCGATGGTGTCATCCCCAAGCTCACCAAAGATGATGTCGGCGCCGCCGCCGCCATCGATCGTGTCGTCGTAGCCAGTCGATTGATCGGCAGGGATTGGATCGAAGAAAATCTCGGTCACGTCGATGCGTTGACCGCCAGTGCCCAGGTTGCCGTAGGAAATTTCGATGGAGGCCACAGGCCCTGCGATTTCAACCAACAGGGATGAAGCCGCGGTGCCAGGGTTTGCGTTGCCGGTGCCGGTATTGGCGGTAGCGGTGTCATTGCCCGCCACACCGTCGGTGTCGGAGAGCGTCATGTTCGCGCCGCCGGTCAACGTCACCTCAACCGGGTTACCATTCGCATCAAACGCCCTGATGGTGACGATATCGCGCCAGCTGGTTGTATCAATGTCGTTAATGCGGAAGTTGACGTTCGACACCTCGTCCGTGAAGTCGGTATCGTTTGATGTAAATGCGATTGTCGTTGTTGATGTATCCGCAGTTCCACCGTTGGGCGCACCGGGGCCGCCGAGGTATATTGCGTTGTTGCTGCCGCCCGCGCCATCGTTCAGCCCCTCGGTATATTGTGTATCCGAGTTGTTGTATTCGAAAACGGCCGCATCGTTGGTCAGGTCATCATCGACAAAGCTGACCGAAACCGAGGAGGTCCCTGCGTCTAGCGTGACCCCACCACTCAGGTCGTCTTCGTCGTCGATTGGGTCGCCACCATTCGGATCAGGGATCGTGGAATAGTCGGTACCGACGGTGACATCATCGCCGCCAATACTCGAATCGCCATAGATGACGTCAGCCCCGCCACCGCCGTCGATGGTGTCGTCGCCAGCGCCGCCATAAAGCGTATCAGCACCGTCATTGCCGTTGATTGTGTCATCACCAGCGCCGCCATCAATGACGTCATCACCGGCACCACCGATAATGGTGTCGTTATCTGTCAGATCGAGATTGGAAAAAATCCCGTCATCGACAATTTCATCGCCAGAACTGAGGACGGAATAAGGTATTGACGCAGGATTGTAATTGACAGATTGAACTGTCCCCGTGCCAGTTGTCGGCACGCCTGGTGGAAAAATCGTGAAACCAAGCCCACTGCCGCCCTGCTGTTCAAAGTAGTAGCCAGTGTATTGCGGCCCACCGGGCGTGAACGTAAACGTAAATGTAGCTTCTAGAAAAAATTCCGACCCATTGACAAGAACATTGCCGGAGGCATCCCGGACGAACGCTATCTGGTTGTTATCCGGGTCGGACGAATTTTCGTTGGGGGCATCGCCTTCGATCAATAGGTCAGCGTTATTGTCTTCAAGCAGAATTTCAATACCAGATGCGGTCCCGATATTGACGGGGTCGCCGTTCTGATAGTCATTAAAGCCAGTTAGCTCAGTATTGAGATAACCAGTGAAGGATCTGATCGTCATAAAAAACTGCCTTCCTTGCGGCGACGCCGGTAACTGATTGGACCAATCAACATATTCGCTGATACGAAACCGTAGATACGATATCCATATCGCTTTTTGGACAGCTTTTTAAAATCAAAAAAGTGCCAACATATGGTTTATTAATGACTTTTTCTGGCAATATTTCGCCTGAATTTCCGCATTAGTTGTGCGGTCTGGCAAACAATACCGGTTTAGTAGTCGCGCTCGAAAAAGACCCCAACGCTGGTTTCGCCGTCCTGATCGACACTGCCTTTGGCTGTGATTTCATCTGTCAGGTCCAGATTAAGGTTGATTTCGGTCTCGCCTTCGCTGGTGACGGTCACGTCGGTATAGACATTGTCAGACACATATTTGCCTGCCCGCACGGCCGCGGCCCCTTCTTCATCGGTGGTGACGTCAAAGTCATCCAGCCCGATGTTCTGGCGTAGCCGGTCAATGGCCCCGCCCCCCCGGCCCGCGAGTGTGCTGACGGCTGCCGCAAGTTGGACCGCCTGCAGGGGGCTGATGCTTTCCAGGTCACGCCCGAAAATCAGCTGGGCCAGAACCTCGTCCTGCGGCAATTCCGGAACGGATTCGAACCGGACATCAGGTTCGTTTGCGGGCCCTTCGACGATGATGTTGATCACCGTGCCGGTCGCCGTTTCGGTCGTCGCCACAAGCCGGATGTAGGGATCAAAATCCCCTTGCAATGTGGCACTGCCCTCGGTCAGTTCGAACCGCTGTTGCAGAATGTCGATACGTCCACGGATCAGTTCAAACCGGCCAACGGGGATTACGTCGCGCGTGGTACCGCCGATATCCAGCCGCCCGCCAAGTTCCGCATCAAGACCGCGCCCCCGAATGAATATCCGCGAGGGCGCATCAATCACGATGTCGAGCGGGAAGGCCCTGCGCGTGTTCCCGCCTTGCCCGCCGCCGCCATCACCGCCGGTGTCCAAAGCCCCTGCCCGGCGCAGGGTCTGGCGTATCGCGGCATCTTCATCCACATGGATCACATCGGGTAAGTCGCCCAAGGTGCTGATCGCGGAGGATGGCACCTGCACGTCGGTTTGTCCAAGTTCCAACCGTCCCCTGATCCGCGCCCCGTTTTCCAGCGGCCCGGTGAGCGTGATCCGCCCCCCCACCGAACTGGAATATAGCTGCCGATCCTTGAGCACGACATCATCGAGCCGCACGGTGATGTCGGCCTGGTTTGGGGCCGTCAGCCCAACCGGTCCATTGATAGTTACACGCCCGCCGTTTTCGACGCGTGTCGCCAGATCGATTTGTGCGGTGCCACCTGCGACGCTGATTTGCCCGCTGATATCTGTCAGCGCCTGCGCAAGCGTGGGGGCCGCCAGCCGCCCATTGGCAAAGGTCACCTGCCCATTGAGCGATGAAACGGCGGGTGGCCCATTCACAGAAAGATCAAAATTGGCGGTCCCGCTGAGCCTGCGTGGGTCAATCGCGGCATTGGCCAGCGCGAGTGGTGCACTACCGTCGATATCAAGGTCGAGTTGCCCGGTCTGGCTGACCTGACCTGCGATCTGTGCGCGTAACCCGCCGGGACCGGTGCCCGTTGCATCAACACCCCAATTGCCCTCTTCATCCAGTGATGCCATTCCTGTTGCCCGCACCGGCCCGCTGATCTGATCGGTCAGCACACCGACATCCCGCAAGCTGGCGTTGAACCGCCCTTGGCCAAAGCCCGCATTGCCGTTCAGCGCCCCCACGACTGAGAATTGCGGCGTTGTGGCCTCTAACGTGCGCACAGCCAGAATGCCGTCAGACAGGCCGATGGTTGCGTTGATGCGCCCGGTGCCGCGCAATAGCGGGTCGGCTGTCGGGTTGCCGATCTGAAGGTCCTCGCTGCGCAGGTTGACCACGGTGTCGAACCGGCTGAGGTCCGGTAACACGCTGCCGGAGGCCGTCAGATCAATGCTGCCGGACACGGGCTGCCCGATCAGCGTGGCGTATTGCGCCAGATCAGCGATGTCTGCGCTGATATCGCCTGTCACTTCGTAGTCTGCCGCTGGTGCGCCGATCACAACGTCCGTGCTGACATCAACCCCCGGACCTGTCGCGCTGAGCACGAGTGCTGTTGCATTGTCGGGGCCAGGGTCTGCGTCAATCGAAAGCGTCAGTGGCCCACTTAGGCTGGGGTCCAAAATGGCGGTGTCGTTGATCCGCAGGTCGAGGTCTGCCGTGCTTGGTCCGCCCAACTGCAGGTCTGCGTCCCCTTGCAAACTAATCGCAGGGGTGCGCAGGATCAGATCTGCGATTTGAACGGTTTCATTGGCGGGCCGTGCGATGCCTGCTGACAACTGCCCTGCGCCTGCCAGCAAAGGGTCGACCCGCGCGATACCGGTGATCACATCTTGCGTCTGCGCGTCGACATCCAGATCAAACCGCAACCCATCGCTGAGCAACACCCCCCGCAAGCTCAGGTCCGCTGCACCGGACAGGGGCCGATTGGTCAGGGCCGCATAGCGTGAAAGATCGCTGACATTTGCGTTGACCCGCGCGTTGATCGTTTGCCCTGTTTCGGCGGGTGAGACAGTACCGTCCGCATCAAATCGTGTGGCGGGGCCGGTTCCGTTCAACGCGAAATCAATCACCCCTGCTGCATTTCGGATGACATTGCCAGACAACGTGGCCGGGCCGGTTAATGTTGGTTCGATCATGCTCAGATCGCTGACGCGGGCATTCAGGGTGGCATTGCCCCCGTCGCTGGTCAGTTCTGCGGCAGCGGTCAGTTCAGCCGCATCCGTGCGTAGTTGCAGCCCGTCCAGCCGCGTGCCGGTTTCGTTCCGGTTGACGCTGGCAGAGATGGATCCGGTGCCCGACAATACGTTGTCGATCTGCGGAATGCCGACGCTGAGGTTGTCGGTCTGGCCCGTCAACACAATGCTAAACAGCCCGTCAAGCGGGGTGATCTGGGCCAGAACACCAAAGGTGGCACCGCCGCCAAGCTCTTGGCCCAAAAGGGTTGAAAAACGCCCCAGACCGTCGATTGTCAGATCAGCCGTGGCATCTGTTTCGAACCCGCTGCGGGGGCCATCAATTGTCGCTTCGACCCGTGCGTCCACCCCGGCACCCGAGAGCGTGAAACTTGAGACGCGCGTTGGTTCACCTTCGGTTCTGGAGGCAACGAATTCACCGCTGATCGTGTCGCCAAAGGCCTGTGCGGCACCGGCATCATCCAGCGCCAACCCGGATGCACCGTAGCGCAGATTGACGGTCACTTGCCCGATATCGGCCCCTTCGCCGGGTTTGAGAATACCCCCGCCACGCAGGCTGAGTGTGTCGATCAACAGGCCGGGCCGTTCAAACCCTGCGATTGTGATATCTGTCTGCCAATCATCGGAAAGCGCTGCATCGTAGTTGATCGCCAAAGTGGCCCCATCCACATAGGTTTTGGGACCGCTGAGCGGCAGCAGGACTGCGTCCGTTCCGCTGGCGGTGATCCCGCCATCCAGCTGGATCAGTTCGGGCCAACCCTGTGCCCCGATCTGTATCGCACCCGAAAGCGCCACCCGACCTGCATCCAGTTCCAGCGCGGGGATGTCGATGCGCCCATCATCGGTGCGGACGGCGCGGGCGAATAACCGGGCATCCGTGCCAAAGAACCCCTGATATTCGGGCGCAAAAAGCGGCGAGATATCACCGCCAACGTCCAGTTGCACCTCGCCGCGCTCACCGTTGTTTGTGAGTGCGAAAGTCCCGCTTAACCGGTCCTGACCATCGGTCGCGATGGCCAGTCTGGCCTCGTAATTGTCAATGGGTGCGTTGCCTTCGATCTGCAAACCAATGGGCGGCCTGCCAGGCAGATCAAGGATGCGGGCGGCAATCCCGTTCGCCCCTTCTTCGAGGTTCAACAGCAGGCCAAGGACCCGCGTTTCGTTGGCGTAGCTGCCGTCAATCTCGAAAACGCCGGTCTTGTCGCCCAGCCGTGTTGCGATGACATTGGCGGAGCCTTCCCCACCGCTCAGCTGCGCTGTGCCGCTCAGGCTGATGGCGATGGGTTCGCCAAGGAACTCCTCGCTCAGTTCGATCCGGTCGACCTGCAATTGCCCCAATGAAACACTGACAGGCAGTTCGGGCAGGGAAAATGGGGTCGCTTCGGGCGCGGGCCCGGTATCTTCCGATACTGGTGCCCGCGAGACGATGATGCGGGCGGCACTGATTTCGTCAACGTCGATGGCCCCGCGTAACAATGCAGATCGGTTCCATGTCAGCACCACGTCTTCGAGGGTCAGCCATACCCCTTCGGCGTCGGCCACCGTCAACACTTCGATGGTCGCTTCTGAGCTGAGCGCGCCCGCGAAGCCGAGGATGTTCACCTCGCGGCTGACGCCGGACAGGTTGTCTTCGATCAGCTCGGTCAAGTAGCCCTTGTCCTGATCTTCTTGTGACTGACTGAAGGCCGCGATGGGCATCAACAGGGCGCATATGATGGCCAGTACCCTCAAAACGCTTGTCCGATGCCGATATAGACTTGGAGGCTTTCGCCCGCTTTGCTGCCGCTGGCCGGTGTGCCCAGATCAAGCCGGATGGGTCCGATTCCAGTGTCATAGCGCAACCCGATCCCCGCGCCTGCATGCCAGTCGCCGTTTTCCAGGGGCACAGCCGTATCGCCCACATGGCCGACATCATAAAAACCAACGAGCGCGATGTTCCCTCGGATGGAGAAACGTGCCTCCAGCTGGGCACCGATGAAGGACGTGCCGCCTGTGGTGACCGTTTCGGTGCCATCCAGACTGTCAATGCCAAGCGATTTGTAGGGCTGGCCACGCACTGTTCCGCCGCCGCCAGAGTAGAAAAGAAAATCGGCCGGTGCCTCATCCACGCCAGCGGCAAAGAGGCTGCCGACTTGTCCGCGTGCGGCAAGGGTGAGGGGCAGCGTTTCGCCCAGCGTGTAGTACGCACGGGTATCCCCAAAAAAGCGCGCCCCGTTTACATCGCCGCGCAGGCTGACAAATGGTGTCAGCGACGCGTCGAGATAGTAACCGGCTGTCGCATCAGTGGGGACATCGCGGCGATCGAGTGTCGCGTCAAGCGGCAGGGTCAGCAGGATGTATTCCCGGGTTCCAAGGTCGCTTTCCTCGCGGGCCGTCAGCAGGCCGACCGCTGCCTTGACCGTCAGGTCATCGGTAAGAATGCGCGAAAAGCCAACCTCTACCGACACTTTATCAAGCAGGTAGTCTGGTTCATCCTCGCGTGAGATTTCGCCTTGGATGAAGAATTCCGTATCGGCACCAAAGGTCGCAGGCCGGGTGAAATTACCGCGCAGCGCATAGTCGGTTCCGCCGGTTTCACCATCGATCCCTGCTATTTCCCCGTCAATCCGGAGACGTTCGGCACCACCCAACAGGTTACGGTGTAACCAGAAAGATGAGACAGTCAGCCCTTCGATGGTCGACAATTCCAACCCGAAACCAATGCGACGCGGCTTGGATTCGACGATTTGCGCATTGATGGCGAGCGTATCGTCAGGGCCGATTTCGTCCGCCTCGGTGATTGAGACGCTGTCAAAAGTGCCGGTGCGACGCAGCCTGCGTTCTGCGGCATCAATTTCGGCGGGTGAATAAACCTGGCCGGTCGGTAACCCCGCAATTTGGCGAATCCGCGCGGCGTCGACGTCTTCGTTGCCTGAAACAACCAGCGCTCCGAAACTCAACCTTGGCCCCGGATCAAGGGTTACGTCGATATCGAGCTTGCTTTCGTCGTGACGTGCGGTGATTTGCTGATTGGTCACCCGGGCCTTGGCAAACCCAAGATCGCGCCAAGTGGAGAGGCTTTGTCTTACCGCCGACCGGACCCGCTCTGATCGCGCTGTGCGGCGCGGGCCTACATCAACTGGCAATACCGCCGCCGGTGGCAGCGGTGCGATTGATACGGTCCCAAAGGTGAACCGTGGCCCCGGTGTCACGTTGATCACCACCTCATCTATCGTGGATGGTGCCGCGAGTGGCGATATATTGGCCGCCTCGACCCCGTCCACCGTGATAGAGATCGTTCCGCCGTAATACCCCTCGGCATAAAGTGCTGTAAGCAGACGCCGGTAATCGGCACGCGCTGCTGCCACAAAATCCTGCGGTGCGGCGCTGTCGTTGCGGCGCAGTTCGCGCAAAAGCGATGCTTCGCTCAACGCGCTTCGCGCGGCTTCGGAATTCAGGCGCACATCTTGTCCTGCCACCATTAATGGGCAGCAGACCAGCGCTGTCGCAAGCGTCGTTCTGATCATGACAGACAGCCCCCTTGCTGCTGGATGGTTTCGCGCGTCTTAGACGTTGTGACCGGATGGCGCGTGGTCTTCAACCATGTCGGACATTTTTCTCTTATAAACACAACGCCTGAACTGCCAAATTGCTGCTGCGACAAACTGGCACAGCAATGGTCGTTTTTCCGCTAGGTCCTGCAAGAGCCGCGAAGTAACCTGCCCGGCATGAAAGACCTTGTTCCTGATGCTGCCAAACCGCTGCGCCCGCCAGAAACGGTGATGCGCCTGCGTCGCATGGGGGCAGCTTTTCCCACACGCCTGTCATTTTTGCGGACATTGCTGCGCGCATTGGCTGCGGAACAGGTACAGGTCAAACGCCCGGTCTGGCAGATTGACCAGAATGGGTATGGTCACGCCGTCTATACGCTGCGGTTGGGTGGTTTCGACTATGCGCTGGTGGCGGTTTCGACCCCCTTGGCCGAGGATATGCGTACCGATCGTGTCATCGCATCGGCCTGGGACACGTCTTATGTGCTGTATGATGGTTTGCCCGGCGCGGATGAGGTGGCCCGGATCGTGGCCACTGCCCCCAAGCAGGAGGCTGGTCGTTTTACCGCCCGCGATCTGGTGCTAAGCCGCGCCAACAAGTCGGTGCGCCTGTTTGATCACGTGGTTGAAGCGTTGCGCGCGGGCCGTCAGCCCGATCCTGATATGCTGCGCCGGACCGGCTATCTGATGCGCACGACCGCCGTTTATGGCAATGGCAAGTTTGGCATTGCGGATCGCGCCCGTATTGCAGACCGTCCCGGATTGTCGGGTCCTTTCATGGCAGAAATGCTGACGGTTTGGCTGATCCGTGGATTTACGCATGATCTGGTCGAACATCTGGGCGGTGCCGCCCTGTCGCGGCCCGCGAAGCGTCATCTCGGCATTGGCAATGCGACCGGTTTGGGGATGGCCCCATTTGTCGTCAACCACCCGCTGCTACTGGATGCATGGATGCAGGCCCGCGAGACGGCGCTGGCCCGCGTGCGTGCCCTGCCGACCCTTGATGCCGATCAGATTGCCCGGATTTATGATCTGGTGATCCGCGCCGCCAATCATCTGGCCGAATGGGACGTTCCCGATCCGGTTGCTGCAGAGCGGATTGCCGTTATGCGTCAGGAATGGCCCGAATTTGCCGCCACATTGACGCCAGAGGCGTTGAGCGGGCCAGAGCCGATTGATCGCATCATGTCAGATACTGATCGATGGTCGGTTGATACGCAGGAGTTGATTGCAGCTTTGGTCCTGGAACCATTTGGTGATCTGATTGACGGGCTGACTGATTGCATGGCCACGCCGTTTGAGCCGCAGCTTGATCCTAAGATGTCATGCCAAGCGGTGGCGGATTTGATCGCAGCGGATTGGGATTGGGCTTGCGATGTAGACTATGATCGGCCAGATGACTGCGCCAGATTTTGGTATGTGTCAGAGGCAAAGCTGGAACCGCGCCTGGGTGATCGTCACGCGGAACCGGGTGCCGATTTGGAAACCCGTTTGGATATTGGTCGCCAAGTGAAGGCATTGGCGGCGGATTTGTCCGGTGCCGCCCCGGTCGGTCAGTTTTTGGCCACCCATCCCCAGCATCGCGCGGCTATGCGCCGTGTCCAAACGCTGGCCTATCATCCCTATGCTGAAATTCGCGATAATCTAATCGGTACAAACTGTTTGCCGAGCGATATTCTGCGTTGCAAGCTCGCGTTTTTTGGGGCCGCAAAGTTTGACCCGAAATCCGACAGGTGGACCCGTATCACCCTCGCGCAAGGTGCCCCATTATTTGACGAGTTGGACAACGCCGATGACTGGTGGTTGCCCACAGCCGCGCTGTGACGCGCTCACTGAATGAAATTCACGCGATGGCGAAGAAGGCCGCGATTGGGGCTGATATTCCCCTTGGACAGGCCGACGATCTGGCGGATGTCGCGATCTATCTGGCAGGCACCCGGCAAGGCTTGCGCTGCGTGGCGGATGCGTTGGCTGAACCGGCTGCGTCGTTGGATGTGCGCTGGGACAGTGACCGTATTGTTGTACGCAGCGGTGCTGCCGCCATGGCAGGTCCGGTGATCCGCGATGCATTTGAAATGGGTGTGACAAGGGCGGTGATGGCTGATCCTGCGCATGGCGATCTTATCGTTGCGATGCTGGCGGCGGCAGGTATTGGGGTGCAACCCGACGGTGATGCGCTGGTGTTTGCAGGACCCATCGTAACTGCCCCACGCACAGGGCCGGCGGTCGTTCCGGATGATATCTGGCGTCAGTTCCAGACGCTGGCCGCACGCACTTATGTCCCTGAAAGCGAGGGATCGCGTGCAACGGGTGCGGGCGCCGGGCTGACCGATAACGATTAGGCGAACGGGTCCTGTGGATAGCGGACCCCAGCCAGATAGAGCCCCTGTGGCGGGCTGACGGGGCCGCAAGCTGCGCGGTCCTTCGCCTCCAACGCCTTCGTCACATCTTCGGGCGTCCATGCGCCTGCGCCGACCCGTTCGAGCGTGCCAACGAAACTGCGCACTTGGTTGTGCAGGAACGACCGCGCGCGGACGTGAAACCGGTATTCGGTGCCGACAGCGCGGCGCACCGTTTCGATGCGCAGCTCATCAAGCGTTTTGACCGGGCTTTTGGCCTGACAGATAGATGACCGGAACGTGGTGAAGTCATGCTGCCCGATCAACCTGTCTGCCCCAGCCTGCATCGCGGCGGCGTCAAGATCATGATTGACCCGCCACAACTGCCCGGCCTCCGACGTTAATGGCGCGCGCCGGGCGATTAGTCGGAAAAGATACTGCCGTTCAACCGCATCAAACCGTGCGTGCCAGTCATCGGCAACCTGCGCGCAGGCCAGGATCGCCACTGGATCAGGCTTGAGGTGGTAGTTCAACGCCTCTGACAGGCGGAACGCATCCCAGTCGCGTGCCAGATCACAATGGGCAACCTGACCGGTGGCATGAACGCCTGCATCCGTCCTGCCCGCTGCGGCGATGGTATGATCGCCGGGCTCGAGTTTGGCCAGTGCCGCTTCGATCGCACCTTGCACTGAGGGCTGGCTGGGTTGCCGTTGCCACCCCGAAAAAGGCGCGCCGTGATATTCAACAAGAAGGGCGTAACGTGGCATGGCCCCCGATTAGGCACGCGGGCTGCTAAAATCAATCCCTACACATCTGGCGCCCGCAGCCCTATCTTCGCTGAAAGGATCGAAAGGGCAGTCATTGGTTATCGCGACAATAGCGGATCAGATCGTGCGCGGCGTGGAAGGCGTGACCGATACGTTATCCGCACCCTTTACTGATCCGGTGATCCGGCTGGGCGTGACGGGCCTGTCGCGCGCGGGCAAGACGGTATTCATCACCTCGCTGGTGGCCAATCTGATGGACCGGGGACGGATGCCGCAACTGGTGGCAGCGGCCAATGGGGCCATTCGCACGGCATATCTGCAACCGCAGCCTGACGACACGATCCCCCGCTTTGCCTATGAGGCGCATTTGAACCGGTTGACCGCTCCAGAACCAAGCTGGCCCGAAGGCACCCGCCAGATCAGCGAGCTGCGCCTGTCCTTGCGTGTGCAGCCAAGCGGGCTGCTTTCGGGTTTTGCCGGGCCGCGCACGGTGCATGTGGATATTGTGGACTACCCGGGTGAGTGGTTGCTGGATCTTGGATTGCTGGATCAGTCTTACGCCGAATGGTCCCAAGCGGCGTTGGAGCGGGCCAAGGGACGCCCGGAAGGCGACGCCTATCTGGCGGCGGTCGCGGGTGTAGATGCTGATGTTCGGCTGGACGAGCCGCAGGCGCAGAGCCTGGCCGAGACCTTTACCCGACATTTGCAAGCGTCACGCGAGGCCGGATTTTCAGATTGCACACCGGGGCGGTTTTTGCTGCCCGGTGATCTGGCGGGGTCGCCTGTGCTGACCTTTGCGCCCTTGCCCGGTGATGGGTTCGCCCGCAGGTCATTGGGCCGCGAATTTGAACGGCGTTTTGAAAGCTACAAACGCAATATCGTGCGCCCATTTTTCAGGGATCATTTTGCCAAGATCGACCGGCAGATCGTGCTGGTTGATGTGTTGGGCGCCATTCATGCGGGGCCAGCGGCGTTGGATGATCTGCGCGGGGCCATGGCGCGGATATTGGGGGCGTTTCGACCGGGGCGGAATGCGTTTTTGACGCGCATTTTCAACGGGCGGCGCGTCGAAAAGATATTGTTCGCGGCGACCAAGGCAGATCATCTGCATCACAGCCAGCACCCGCAATTGACCGCAATCACCAAAGCGTTGCTGCGTGAAGCCAAGGACCGGGCCGATTTTGCCGGGGCCACGACTGGTGCGATGTCAATCGCGGCCCTGCGCACCACGATTGAGGAAACCGTGGACCACCGCGATGGCCCGCTGGATGTCGTCCGGGGGCGATTGCTGGAGAATGGCAAACAAGCCGCGTTCTACCCCGGCAAACTGCCTAGCGACCCAACGCAGCTGTTGGCCCCGGCGCGCGATGGGGCGGAGCAGTGGCTGGATGCAGATTACAGCGTGATGAACTTTGCCCCTGCCCCGCTGACCCTGCGCCCCGGCGACGGGCCGCCACATATCCGGCTGGATAAGGCTGCACAGTTTTTGTTGGGGGATCGGCTATGACCCTGCGCGCGGCAACACCCGAAGATGTGCCGCAAATGGCGTCCATCATGGGCCATTGGTTTGAGGTGACCCCCTTTGTCCCGCGTCTGCACACAAACGAGGAGAATTGTTGGTTTCTCAACCGTGCGGTCGCGCAAGCAGATGCGACGGTGGTCACCAATGGGGCCGATGTGCAAGGGTTTATCATTCGTGAGGATGCCGAAATTGGTCAGCTTTACATCGCAGAAGCCGCCCGCGGTCAGGGCTTGGGTGGTCAGCTATTGGAGTTGATGAAGGGGCGGACAGATCATCTGGCGCTTTGGTGTTTTCAGGCCAATGCTCCCGCCCGCCGGTTTTACGAAAACCATGGGTTTGCCGCGACGGACTTCACCGACGGTTTGGCAAACGAAGAACGGACCCCCGACGTCCGCTATGCGTGGAGGCGCGGATGAGCAAGGGACCAGTTCTGATTGAACTTGAGGATGATGACGTCGCGCGCCCCGATGCGGCCCCGGCTGTTCCGGATATCGCCGAGGTCCCGACGGATGCGGCAATGCAACAGGTGGCCGCATTAGCCGCCCGTCGCCCATCGCGGTTGGCGCGCTGGTTCTGGTCGGTTGCTGTGGCGTTGGTGGGGTTTGTCGCGTCGCTTGCGGCGTGGGATTATGTGACCGGGTTGTTGGAGCGGTCGGCTATTCTGGGCGGGATCGCGACTGTTCTGGTGGGTTTGCTGATCGTCATGTTGTTGGCTGTGGGCCTGCGGGAATTGGCTGCCTTTGGCAGGTTGCGCAGGCTGGATACGATCCAAAAGCAGGCCGAAGAGGCATTGGCGGCTGGCGATCTGAAAGGCGCGCGTGCCGTCATCGCGGCGCTTGATCGGCTTTACGCCGCGCGTGAAGACACCGCATGGGGCCGCGCAGAACTGCAACAGCGGCAGTCGGATGTTCTGGATGCGGATGGGGTCTTGGGATTGGCAGAGAATACCTTGCTGGCCCCCTTGGACGCCCGCGCGCAGCGCGAGGTGGAGGCCGCAGCGAGGCAGGTCGCCACGGTCACCGCGATTGTGCCGCTGGCCTTGGCCGATTTGTTTACCGCATTGACGGCAAACCTGCGTATGATCCGCCGGGTTGCTGAGATTTACGGGGGTCGCGCTGGCACATTGGGCAGTTGGCGGCTGACACGGTCCGTGTTGACCCATCTGGTGGCGACCGGTGCTGTCGCTGTTGGCGATGACCTGATTGGATCGGTCGCGGGGGGCGGTGTTTTGTCGAAAGTGTCGCGCCGTTTTGGTGAGGGGATCGTGAATGGCGCCCTAACTGCAAGGGTCGGCGTCGCCGCGATAGAGGTCTGCCGCCCATTGCCGTTTCATGCGGCCAAACGCCCCTCTGTCACCGCACTGGTACGCCGGGCGTTGACGGGGCTGTTTGGTGGCAGCTAACGCAGGCGCGGCGCTGGGCCCACGGGCAGTGGGCCGACCGACATAAAGCCGTTTTGAAATGTTACGGGCAATTCCAGCGTGTCACGACCCAGTGCCATGGTTCGGGCGACATTGGTAATCGTCGGCGCGATGCCTTCATCAATCAGACCTGATGCGGTTAGTAGATCGATCATCTCGCGCCATTGCGCGGTCTTGAACGTGATCCGCCCATCCGGGACGCCCAGCGCATCGATATCCAACGTGCCAGCGGCCTGGAGCGCGATGTCGCCCTGGTTCACTGTGAGGTTATTCAGGATCAGTTTTTCGACCACCGGTTCTGCGCCGGAGCCATCAAACGCGAACCTGTTCAGTGTCTTGTCCAGCGTTGCTGTCGCATCAATCACCACATTTGTGAATTCATCGCGGCGGTTTCTGACAGGATTAGTTAAGCTGGTTGGCGCGTAGTTCATTTCGATCCGGTCCGCCTTGAAATAAAGGTCATAGCTGTCGTCACCATCCGGGTTGGCGCGTATCGCTGTCAGCGGGTTTTCGAGCCGTAGCAAACCCATCGCCTCGGCTGAGATTTCGGCGCTTGCCGCCTGTGCCGTAATCGCATCCAGTGCCATGTCGGTGCGCGCCTTGATCCCCGCGCTGAGCCGTAGACCTTCGTTTTTGACATTGATCGGGCGTCCATCAAGCGAGAGGCGGAAGAACTCCGGGAACACGGCGATGGCATTGTTCGGTTGATAGCTGAGTGCGAAAATTTGAAGGAAGTCGCCGCTATAACTAAATTGGCTGTCAGGCGCGATGAGTGACAGATCGGTGATCGTCGTATCAAACCGAGACGGGAAGCCGATTGTGTTCAGGTCGGTATAGCGCGCCTCCCATCCGGCGGCTTGCAGGTTGGCCAGACCATCGCGTGCGCCCGTTTCGACCGCGCGAGCCCCGACGAACCAATAGCCGCTGTAAAGCGCTGCAAGGATGATCACCAGAAATGTCAGTCGCCGCATCAGGTCGCTCCGGTTTTGGGTCATTGTGGTCTAACTTGTGTGCCGCGCCGGGGCCAGCCTTGTGATGTTGTCTGGCCCATGGTGATCAGAATACGGCCTATACAGATGTTGTTATGGAATAGCATTCTTGACCGGCTTAGTTTTCTGGCACAACCCTGCGTCGTGCAGACGCTGTTGAACCACCCCATTTTGTAAACGATGCTGTCTCGGTCCATACGCCGTGTCGCACGAGGAGCAGACCATGACCGATGCCGAGCACACCTTTGCGCTTGCAAGGCGGGAAATCGAATATGTCAGGAAAACCGGGTCGCGGGTCTTGAACCTTCATGCGTTGAACGCGCTTGAGCGACTTCCCGATGAGATCAGCACGCTGCCCAATATCAGGGAACTGCGCATGGTCAATACGAAGGTCAGCGACTTGTCACCCATTGCATGGATGACCGGTATCAGGGTGCTTGATCTGTCTGACAATAACAGGATCACGGATTTCAGCCCCATTTCGGGGATGGATCGTGTTGAGAACCTGCGGCTGTGTCATAACCGGATAAGCGATCTGTCATTCATCACGCCGATGCGCAGTATCGCAACGCTTGAGCTGGCGAATAACCGCATTGCAGACATAAGCCCGCTATCCGAACTCAAGCGGATCACCTCGCTTGACATAGGCAGCAATGAAATTGCTGATCTGACACCCATCGCGGGCATGACCGCGCTCAAGAAGCTGGTTTTGATCGAAAATAACATCACCGACCTGCGCCCCATTGCAGGCGCCACGATGATGAAAGAGCTTTTTGCGGCGCGGAACCCGATTGATGATTTGTTACCGCTTGCCGGAATGACGGACTTAACCAAACTCGGTTTTTCCAACACGCCGCTTACTGATCTCTCTCCGATCGCAGGGCTGCAAAAGATGACATGGCTCAGTTTCTCAATAACGCAGATCACCGATTTGGGGCCACTTTCGGGACTAACCAACCTTAGAAGCCTGTTTATGCCCTATGAACGGCAGCTCGTCGACATTGGCCCGATTGCGACCCTTAAAGACTTGGAGGAACTTGATCTGACGAATACCTCTGTCGCTGATTTGTCGCCTGTTGCAAACATGAAGAACCTCAAAATGCTGCGCATCAATAATTGCCCCGTGGCGGATTTACGACCTCTGCGAAAGCTGACGAAACTCGGTCATGATGACCAAGGTTGGGGGTTGGACTTTCTGAATACCATGGCCGGTCAAAATGATCCGAAAATCGAGGAGATTTCATATATCGAGGATAACGTCGAACGTGTGCGGCAGCTACAGGCATATCTGGAAGAGCATGAGCCGCCGCAATCCGCTGATGGTCCAAGTGCCGGTTAGGTTGCGCGGATAAATACGGCTGGCCGAAGAAGGTCGACAGACCCTAAGACGGAGCGCCCGATGCCTTGAGCTGGAACGTCGCACAAAGGCCGGGCAGGTCGCGCGATTTCCCAAGACTGACCTTGCCGCCATAGGCATGGGCAAGATCGGCCGCAATAGCCAGGCCGAGGCCAGTTCCGGGTTTTGAGGTATCCAAACGCTGACCGCTGAGCGTGGCGGTATCCATATCATCATCGGGTATCCCCGGGCCGTCATCTTCGATGATGACCTGAATGTTCTGACCGTCCCGTACTGCAATAAGATGCACACGGCTGTTTGCCCATTTCAGGGCGTTGTCGAGCAGGTTTCCGACCACCTCTTCAAAGTCACTTTGATCGATGCGGGCGCGCAAACCCGGGGCGATTTCTGACGACAGGGTCTTGTTGTCATTTGCAGCAAGGGCCGTGAACGCGCGGATCATCCGATCCAGTGATGTGCCAACATCTGTGAACACACGCATCGACCCATCGCCGCCGTCTGCGCGCATCCGGGCAAAGGACCGTTTGAGTTGTGCATCAAGCCGGTCCAGCGCATTGATGGATTCCGTGACGGGCACCCCCTGATGGCGCAGCTTTTCCAATTCGTTGCGGACAATGGCCGAGGGTGTCTTGATCGCATGCGCCAGATCAGCGGCCTGTCTGCGCGAGCGGCTGACGATTTCGCGATTGCGATCCATCAGATTATTGATGTCGGTCACAAGTGGTGCCACCTCGATTGGATAGTCTTCCGCCGACAACCCATCTTCTGCTTCCCAACGGGCCAAAACATCACGGCGCAAAACATTCAGCGGGCGGAGTACGGCAGTCGCTTGCAGCAACGCACCACCTATCGCAACCAAGGTCACCAGCCCAAAAGCGAGGATCAGATTGTTGCGCAGTATTTGCCGGTCGAGTTGCAGGCTCAGGAGTGATGACGCCACTTGCACATGCAAGTTTGTCCCATCATCCAAGGTCAACCATTCCTGCGCACCGCGTAATTGTTCGCCACCGGGTCCGACATAGTCGCTGATGATGACGCCACCGGTGGGTGTGCCTGCCATTGGCAGCAACGTATCGACAAGCGACGGAGAAACGCTGATCTGGCCCTCATCACTTTCGATTTGCCAATACTGCCCCGAAAATGGCTGCTGATAGGCCGGCTCCCCGACGCTGCGCAGGATATCCGCTGTGGATTGGCGGTAGTTTGCGACTGCAACAACCACTTGGGTATGGCGATTGCGCAGCAATTCATTAAAGCGCTGATCTGTCTGACGATCCAGAAAAGAGGCCAAGCCATATAGCCCGATCACTGCTGTCAAAACTGCCCAAAGTATGCCGCTTGCAACCGCGCGGGCACGCAGAGACGTCATGCAGCTGCTTTAATGACGTAACCGCGCCCTCTGACGGTTTCGATCAGATCGTTGCCAAGTTTCTTGCGCAGCCGATTTACAAACACCGCAATCGTGTTTGAATCACGATCACCGTCATATTGATAAATATGTTCGGACAATTCAGTGCGCGACACCAGCCGCCCGGAATTATGAAACAGATAAGATAGGACGGCGATTTCCTGCGATGTCAGGCTGGCAGGCATTCCCCCGACCATCACTTGATTGTTCCGAGAGTCAAAGCTGACGTTATCTTTGCAGAAGACGGGGTTCGCACGGCCAGATTGCCGCCTGATCATGGCCCGGATACGCGCAGACAGTTCCGGCATGTGAAAGGGTTTGGTCAGATAATCATCCCCACCTGCATCCAGCCCATCCACCCGGTCCGACCATCCATCGCGGGCGGTCAGGATCAATACAGGTGTTTCAATCCCATTTGCCCGCCAGCTTTTCAACACGGTCAAACCGTCGCGCTGTGGCAGGCCAATATCAAGGATGATCAGATCGTAAGGTTCTGTTTCGCCCAAAAACTGTGCTTCGACACCGTCGCCCGCAATATCGACGACGCGTCCTTCGGATTTGAGAACACTTTTGATTTGATCAGCGAGCACGTGCTCGTCTTCGGCAAGGAGAATACGCATGGGATTTGACTAACCAGACGTCATGGCAACATTTGGGCCATTTTGGGACAATGGTCATCGCAGACACTGATGTTCAGTTAACCGCGACCTCGGCCACCATTTCCGTTGCCGTTATTGCCGCCACCATTCCCATTACCGTTATTACCGCCGCCGTTGCCCCCGCCATTCCCGTTGCCGCCGCCGTTATTCCCGCCACCGTTCCCATTGCCGTTGTTACCGCCACCGTTGCCGTTGTTACCACCGCCATTCCCATTGCCGCCGCCGTTATTTCCGCCGCCATTACCATTGCCGTTGCCGTTGTTACCGCCGCCGTTGTAGCCACCGCGGTTTCCATTGACATTGCCTGGGCTGGATGAGGCTGTTCGATCCTGGTTTGTTTCACGTGCGTATTGGGCAACTTCTTGGCCGATGGGTGATCGGTCCGGCACGGCAAATCCAGTAGAGCCATCGACCATGATCGACCCCAATTGTCCGCTTTGCTGGCGCACAAGGACGCGGTACATCACAACACCATCGACAATGAAGGCGCGGATTTCGACCACATCGCCACCAGTATGGTTTTCAACGCCGGCAATCAGACGGCGCGTCGCAATGGCTTGTTTGGTGGCGACAGCAGTGCGCAACTCTGCCTGCGACATCTCACGGATGTCGGCTGTCGCCGGGGCTGCAGCGATGCATAAACTTGTTAGAATGGGGAAAAGGTACGATTTCACTTTTGCCTTTTACTGACATCCGCGCGCTTGCGTAGCAACCGCGCGCAGTGACGTCAGATTAACCCCGCTGACCTGCAGATTGTCTTGCAATATCCGTGTGGTTGGTGAGGCGCTCAAGAATATCGTCGACATCTGGAAAACGATCGCATGCTGCAGCGGTTGGTTTGCCACGCACCGCGTCATCAGATGTCGACGCGACCCGTAGATGCGCACGATCCTTTGGCACGGATGACGTGCTGCTGGACGCACTGACTGGCGTGTTATCATTCGAAGGAAACGGCCCGATATACATTAACTCATTACTCCGCAAAGACATTGCTGTGTGCAACTATCGCCATGGTTCTACACGCTTAACGACTTGTTAATCCTTGTATGGTCAGCCTCTAGTGAACCAAACAGAAACAATGCATTCATCTTCCGTTAATGTTCAAGGCGGAGGCACTGAAATGGCGCAAAATCAGCCCATAACTGGTGGAATAGGCGCTGAAAACACCAAATATGGCGTCTTGCCGGGCGTTAATACATTTCAATTTTAAAAGATGACGTCGCGTCAATTTTGGCTCGACTCCTATCCAAAAGTATAGGGATCGCAAAATTACGTCGGCGAAAACACGCCCAAAATGCCCATCGTTAACGAATCGCTTATTGACAGCCGCATTGACATCATTGGGCCCGCCTTTCATCGTCACATCACGATGTTACCCAAGCTGTCCACACTTGATGCAATCCGCGACAGCTTTGCCTGGGACGTGCCAGCGCGCTACAATATCGGTGTCGATATATGCGACCGCTGGGCGGACAGGACACCGGACGCGCCAGCAATCTTTGATGTGGCGGATGGTGGCGGTGCCACAACATACAGTTTTGCCGACCTGCGTGATCTGTCAAACCAACTGGCAAATGCATTGCGCCCAAACCTGCAGCGCGGTGATCGCGTTGCTGTCTTGCTGCCGCAATGTGTGGAAACGGCTGCGGCCCATATCGCAATTGCCAAATTAGGTTGCGTCGCACTGCCTCTTTTTACGTTATTCGGGCCAGATGCGCTGTTGCACCGCCTACGCGATTCCGGCACGCGCGCCCTGATCACCAATGCAGCGGGCGCAAAGACCCTTGCCACGTTGCGGGCGTCTTTGCCCGCGTTGGATATCATCCTGAGCGTGGACGGCCAGACAGATCATGCGGACGATTTGCATGCGTTGTGTCAGGCGCAATCATCGGAATTTGCAGCTGTTGAAACCCATGCTGATGACCCGGCGATCCTGATCTATACGTCTGGCACGACGGGCGCACCCAAGGGCGCTCTGCATGCGCATCGTGTCCTGCTGGGCCATCTGCCCGGCGTCGAGATGAGCCATGATTTCTTTCCCCAACCCGGTGACCGTATCTGGACCCCGGCTGATTGGGCATGGATTGGCGGGCTGCTGGATGTGCTGATGCCTGCCTTGCATCATGGCGTGCCGGTCGTTGCCTGTCGCTTCGAAAAGTTCACCGCGAAGGCCGCGTTCGACCTGATCCGCACTCATGGCATCCGCAATGCATTTCTACCGCCCACCGCACTGAAGATGATGCGGCTTGATCCGCCAGATGCGCCGGTCCCCATGCGATCTGTCGCCAGCGGGGGCGAAACGCTGGGCAGGGAGTTGATCACCTGGGGTCAACAGGTGTTTGGCACAACGATCAACGAATTCTACGGCCAGACCGAATGCAACATGATCGTGTCATCCTGTGCCGCCCTCAAACCTGCTGAACCGGGGGTGATGGGGTTCTCCGTCCCCGGACATGATGTCGAGATTATCGAGAACGGTCGCATCTGTGCGGTGGATGAAGAGGGCGATATCGCTGTCCGCGCACCTGACCCGGTGATGTTTCTGGAATACTGGAACAATCCGGATGCCACCGCAGCCAAGTTCATTGAGGTGAGTGGCCAGAAATGGCTGCTGACGGGCGACAAGGGCTGCAAGACCCCGACGGGCCGCATTCGTTTCATTGGCCGTGACGATGATATCATCAGTTCCGGCGGCTATCGCATCGGCCCCGCCGAGATTGAAGATTGCCTGCTGACCCACCCTGCTGTTCAGATGGCAGGGGTTGTTGGCAAGCCAGATGCATTGCGCGGATCGGTCGTGGCCGCCTATGTACAGCTTGTCGATGGGCAGACGCCCTCTGATGCGCTTGCCAGCGACATCGCGGCCTATGTCAAAGCCCGGCTTGCGGCTTATGAATACCCCCGCGTTGTCCGGTTCATCCACGACATGCCCTTGACCACCACGGGCAAGATTATCCGCGCCGACCTGCGCCTCCGTGCCGAAAAGGAAGCTGAAGATGAGCAATGATCCCGTTCTATATAGTGTCGCTGATGGTATCGCGACCATTACCCTGAACCGCCCAGATCAACGCAACGCGATCAATCCCGCAGTTTGTGACGCAATGCGCGACGCTTTCGACAAGGTGGAAGCCGATCCGGATGTGCGCGTCGCGATCCTGACCGGTGCGGGCAAGCTCTTTTGCGCAGGCATGGATCTGAAGGCCTTTGCCGGTGGGGCAGGCGATGAGATCCTGTTTGGTCAATACGGGTTTGGTGGTTTTGTGAACCGCGCACGGACCAAGCCCGTTATTGCTGCCGTCGAAGGGGCCGCGCTGGCGGGTGGGTTTGAGATGATGTTGACCTGCGACCTTGCCATTGCGGGCCAGTCTGCGCAATTCGCCTTGCCCGAGCCGACCATTGGTCTGGTGGCGGGCGCTGGCGGCGCGATCCGCTTGCCACATTATATATCGCGCGTCCGCGCGAACGAGATTTTGCTGACCGGGGCTGCCTTTGGGGCCAGTGATGCTGCCGATTGGGGATTGCTCAACAAGGTCGTGCCGGATGGGGGTGCCTTGGCGGCAGCTCAAACGTTGGCCGCCCAAATTGCGCGCAACGCACCGCTGGCCGTGCGGGCGACCATGGCGCTATCTGCAATGGTTTATGCCGAGGATGAGGCGCGCAATTGGCCCGAAAACGACCGCCTGATCAAAGAGCTGGGCCAATCAGCCGATGCCCGTGAAGGCGCCCGCGCCTTTGTTGAAAAACGCCCGCCCGTTTGGAAAGGCACCTGACGCCACGAAAATACGCAGGACGTTTGACAAGCCCGTCGCCACGGCAACTATGATCCTTAACAAAGAATGAACAGGGAGGATCATCACCATGGACGCATTGCTATCCATCTTTTTGCCAGTGTCTTTGGGGATCATCATGCTGTCCCTTGGGTTGGGTCTGACGGTCGGGGATTTCGTCCGGATCATCCGCCAACCCCGCGCATTGATCGCCGGGTTGTTTGCGCAGGTGATCATCCTGCCCCTTGTAGCCTACGCCTTTGTCATAGCGTTCGGCCTGAGCGGGGAGCTGGCATTTGGGGTCATGATCCTGTCGGTCTGCCCGGGCGGCGTGACGTCCAACATCCTGACAAAGCTGGTGGGCGGTACGCTGGCCCTGTCCATTTCGTTGACCGGATTGATCAGTCTCTTGTCCGTCATCACGGTCCCGATCCTGATCGTGTTCTGGGCCGGATTGTTCATGGAGGCGGGCAGCCTTGATATCAACATCACGGGCCTCGCGCTCGCGATGTTCGCCATTACAACGGTGCCGGTCGCGCTGGGCATGATCTTTCGTGCGATCGCACCCGGTTTGGTCAGTCGGATTGAACGGGGTGTCTCGATCCTCGCTACAGTTCTTTTTGTCGTCATTGTCTTAGGCGCGCTGGCCGCATCGTGGGATGTGTTCACCGCCAACTTCGCCACACTTGCGCCGCTGATGTTCTTGATGGTGATCACTTTGCTGGCGATGGGCTGGGCCATCGCGCGGATCGCGGGCCTGACGGTGCGGGATCGTGCCGCCGTTGCGATGGAAACAGGCATCCAGAATTCAACGCTCGGCATCACATTGGCCGCCATGATGCATGCAGGGCCAGAGGTATTGCCCGCCATCGCCCTGCCCGCGGCCATGTATGGTATCCTGATGTATCTGGGCGCACTGCCGGGCGGCTACCTGATGCGCCGCGCAACCAAGGGGGCAGAATGATGCAAAGCGATGTGGTGATCATCGGGGGCGGCTTGGCCGGGCTGGTCGCAGCACATGAACTGCTGGAGCGAGGCAAGACGGTCACCATTCTGGATCAGGAGGGACGGCAAAACCTTGGCGGGCAGGCGTTCTGGTCCTTGGGTGGTCTTTTGATGATCGACACACCCGAACAGCGGCGGATGCGGGTGAAGGACAGCCTGAGCCTGGCCACGAATGACTGGATGGGATCGGCGCAGTTTGACCGGCCAGAGGATCACTGGCCCCGTGAATGGGCGAATGCATATCTGGATTTTGCGTCGGGCGAGATGCGCCCATGGCTGCATAGCCTTGGCATGCGCTGGTTTCCGGTCGTTGGCTGGGCTGAACGTGGTGGGTCGTTTGCGGATGGGCATGGCAATTCGATCCCGCGCTTTCATATCACGTGGGGGACGGGGCCGGGCGTGTTGAAGCCGTTCGAAGATCGCGTGCTGGCAGGTGAACAGGCGGGCAAGGTGACGTTCCGTTTCCGCCACCGTGTGACGCGGTTGGACATCACCGATGGCAAAGTTACTGGCGTTGCGGGCGAAATCCTCGCCCCGGATGACGCTGTGCGTGGGGCTGCGACCAATCGCGATGTGGTCGATGATTTCGACATACGTTGCGAACAGGTCATCGTCACCTCCGGCGGCATCGGCGGCAATTTCGATCTGGTCCGCCGCAACTGGGATGCCAGCAAATCGGGCCCACTGCCGGACAAGTTGGTGTCGGGTGTGCCCGAACATGTGGACGGGCTGCTGCTGGATATCGTCAAGGATGCTGGGGCCGAACTGATCAATACCGACCGCATGTGGCATTACACCGAAGGCGTCCATAATTGGGATCCGATCTGGCCGCATCACGGTATCCGCATCCTGCCCGGGCCGTCATCCATGTGGTTCGATGCCACCGGCGAACGGCTGCCTGCCCCCTGTCTGCCGGGGTTCGACACGATGTCGACCCTGCACGAGATTTGCAGACGCGGGTATGACCACACCTGGTTCGTGCTAACCCAGAAGATCATTGAAAAGGAATTCGCGCTTTCGGGGTCCGAACAGAACCCTGACCTGACAGGCGGGCAATGGCGCGGCGTGTTGAAAGAGCGCTTGGGCAAGGGGGCGACTACAGCAGTTGAGGCGTTCAAGGAAAAGGGCGAGGACTTCGTCGTCGCCAATGATTTCGACACACTGGTGAATGGCATGAACCAATTGGGTGGCAATCTGATCGACCCCGCCCGCCTGCGTGCGCAGATTGAGGCGCGGGATGCGCAGATGGACAATCCCTTTACGAAAGACGCGCAGGTATCGGCCATCCACACCGCCCGCAACTATCTGGGCGACAAGCTGATCCGCACGGCCAAGCCGCACAAGATACTTGATCCGGCAAAGGGCCCGCTGATTGCCGTCAAACTTCATGTGGTCACCCGCAAGACGCTGGGCGGCATCCACACCGACCTTGATGCCCGCGTCTTCGCCCCCGGCGGCAACACTATCGATGGGCTTTATGCCGCAGGAGAGGCCGCTGGCTTTGGCGGGGGCGGATATCACGGCAATAACGCGCTCGAGGGGACATTTCTTGGCGGTTGCATTCATTCGGGTCGTCGCGCCGGGCGGGCCGCCGGATGATCACCGTTCTGGGGGCCGGATCGATCGGCTGCTATGTGGGCGGGATGCTGGCGGCGGACAATACGGTCACATTGATCGGGCGTAAATCGTTGGTAAAGGCGCTGGCGGATGGGCTGACCGTTACCGCCATGGACGGTCAATCACGTCACATATATCCGCTTGTGACCGATGACCCAAGCGCATTGTCCAACGCAACGACGATACTGCTTTGCGTCAAATCGGCAGATACGGCAGAAGCCGCGCGACTGATCAAAAAGCACGCGCCTGAAGATGTGCCGGTGATTAGCCTGCAAAACGGGATCACCAATCCGGACGTGCTTGCCAACACGCTTGGTCCAGATCGCGTGATTGCGGGCATGGTCGGGTTTAACGTGGTACGCCAAGCGCCCGATCATTTCATCCAAACGACTGATGGTGAAATCATTCTTGCCCCGGGCGGAGCCAAATTGTGTGATGCGCTTGCCGATACCCCAATTGATGCGCATTGCCACGACAACATGACCGGCGTGCAGTGGTCCAAACTGCTGATGAACCTCAACAATGCGCTGAATGCACTGTCCGGCCTGCCCCTGAAAACGCAACTGGAAGATCGCGACTGGCGGCGGGTGCTGGCCACCTGCATCGTGGAAGGGTTGGCCGTTGCCAAGGCAGAGGGGATCAAACTGGAACGGCTGGGCAAGGTGCATCCGCGCATATTGCCGACGCTGCTGCGTCTGCCAAATGTCCTATTCCTGCGCATCGCCCAATCCATGCTGCGTATTGACCCGGCGGCCCGGTCATCAATGGCTGACGACTATGCAGCGGGTCGCAGGCCCGAGGTTGATTGGCTGAACGGCCATATCGTCCGGCAAGCCGAAATACATGGTATCGCCACACCCATGAACCACCTTGTCACCGGGATGATCCATGAAGCATTTGCCAACCCCGCGAGGCCCCGGCTGGGGGTTGTTCCGGTAGGTGGCAGGATCGTACCTTAGCGAAACCAGCGCGCTCCACCGCGCGGCGTAAAAGCGCCATCGATCTGGCAGCCTTCCGGTCTGGGATGCAAACCCGGCGCTATTATCGTCCGCGACACCTCGGTTATCCGTCGCGTCCGGGCTCGTCTGGATCGCTGGAGAACAATGCGATCTTGTTGCCTTGAGGGTCGCGCAAGTAGCCAACATAAAAATGTGGCCCATACGCAGCGCGAAAGCCCGGCTGGCCCTCGTCGAAACCGCCTGCGGCAAGTGCTGCGGCATGAAGATCACGGACCTGTTTTTGATTGCGCGCCTCGAATGCGACCATCGCACCGTTGCCAGCCGAGGCCGGACGTCCATCAAATGTTGGTTTCACATAGAAATCAGGCAGAACAGGAGACTGACCCGGTGGCACCGGTAGCGCATAGCTCAGGCCCTCAGGGCCCTCCTCCAGCCCGTAGTCAAGGGCTGGCAGGAACGCTGAATAAAACCGCTTTGCACGCGCGATGTCGTCAGCACCAACGGTAACATAGGCAATCATTCTGTGCGTTCCTTTTTGGACGTTTGTTTATTGGCATGCATTTACCACATTTTTGGCATGCCAACACACAATTCGGATCAATACCCGCAACACGAAACGCTGCGAAAACGACTGTATGGCCAGATCCGGCATTGCTGCAATTAGCCGACTTCGCACAGCACAGCCGCGACGGGCCACCGTTACGCAGAATGACGTTCGCTCACCTACGATCCGTCCCCCACCGGATCCGACCCCCGGCAGGTGCGTGGCATTTTGACCCAGACGGCAAGCGCGCACAACTAACACTAGAACTTTGTGCGTTTTATCACAGACCGGCTTGTAACAGTCACGGCACTTTCCATCTGAAGCAGTGCGCGCGGCTTGGCCTCCATTTTTTTGAACTGCGCATCAATCAGGAGCAGGCATGGAACCACTGGTCGGGCAGATCATGCTTTTCGGCGGAAATTTTGCGCCGCGCGGGTGGGCCTTTTGCGATGGGCAACTGCTGGATATTGAAAGCAATGAGGCGCTGTTCGCGATACTGGGCACGACCTATGGTGGTGATGGACATCACAAATTCGGGCTGCCCGACCTGCGAGGGCGCGTGCCGGTACATGCAGGGCACGGGGATGGGCTGACGCCGCGCAGCATTGGCCAGAAAATCGGCGCGGAAACTGTGGTATTGAGCGCAGCACAATTGCCTGAACATCAGCATGACCTGCTGATCACCGGGCCCCCGTTGGAAGACATCCCCATAACCAATGACGCAATCGGTCGGGCTGATGCCCTTGTAATTGGAACGGAACCCGATGCGCAGACCGGCACCGGCCCCCTTTGCCACAAGACAACAGGGATGAATGGCGGCGGGGCGGCGCATGACAACATGCAGCCAAGCCTTTGCATCAATTACATCATCGCGTTGGAGGGCACGTTCCCGTCACGCAACTGACCCCATCGCCTTATATGACGACTACGCACCAGCGATGCGTATTGCCTTGCCTTTATTATGATCTGAACGGGCTTGTGTGTCGAAACGCACAAACAAGGGCGGTTGCTCTGGCTAGAACGGAACGGCTGGCGCCTTGTTCATCAATGCCAGCGCCATCAATGCGATGTCACACCACAGTCGAGAGGTTTATGATGTTCAATTTCGCCCCTGCTATTCCATCCCGCAGTGATCTGGACTGGTGCTGGTATTTGCGCCGTCAAGGTCAGCCGGGCGAAGCGCTGGAGCGTGCGCTGCACAATATCGGCGTGATGGACCCAGGCGGTTGGGCTGACTGGAAGCCAAGCACACTCACGGACACAGGCGCCCCCGTCGAAATGGCGTTTTCTGCTACGCAGACCGCATTGCAACTGACCACCGAAGTGGGTGATCCCGGGGCTGATCGCACCCGGCGGGTCGCCCAGGTTTGTAAGATCATAGCGGATCTTGGCGGCACGGCACCGACAGCTGCCTTGCGCGATGTGATCAGCGCGGCTCAAGGGACCGCTGATCTGCGCTATGGTGCCTGGCTTGGTCTACGGCAGGCGGGCACACGCCTTGATACGATGCTTTATGCGGAACTGCCTGCTGATGCGGCTGATTTGTCGACACTGATGTCACCTGCCCCATTCAGCGCGGTTCTGGACGAACTTGGTGGCGACGCGCATGCGACGATGCTGGGATATGATGGCCGCACTGGTCAGGTCACCATCTATTGCGAGGCGCATAATGTCATGCGCAGTGTTCTTCCCGCGTTAGCTGAACCCGCACAGGTGTCCGCAGATGTGTTGTCGCTGTCGATTGACGGGCTGACCGAAGGCATGCCAAGCATGGCGCTGCCGACCAGCAAGCTGGGGTTCAGCTACACCATGACAGGCGACGAGACACCGCCACAACTGACGCTCTATTTCTCGTCAAGGGATCTGTTCGGCACGGATGCGGCGATCAGTCGACGCATCAAGGCCTGTGGTGGTCATGCGCTGACCGGATATGCTGCGCTTGCTGACAATCAGCCGCCCGCACCAATCGGCCAGACACACCATGGCAAGATCGGCATGACGGCGCGCCAAAACGCAGCCCCTGTCCTATCGGTCGGTGTTGCCGCACCATGGTTTTGCGACTTCGTCGGGAGCTGATCCAATTCCGAACTCGTGCAATGACAGGCCGCAAATCCGCAAAGGGTTTGCGGCCTGCTTTTGCATGTGTTGCCGTTACGTCAACATTAACGTCAATTCGTAACGATGCAGGCGAGATGCCAAGGAAAACCTTGGCAATGGTGACGCGATACCGGACGTTTCAGGTGGGGAAACAAATCGCGCCGGGTACTTTTATCAATCGGGGAGTGGTAGGATATGTCAGAGAAAAAGAAGATCGCCATCATTGGCGGTGGTGTCGGTGCAATTACATCCGCCTATGCGATTACACAATTGCCCAATTGGCAGGACGAATACGACATCACACTTTATCAGCTGGGCTGGCGGCTCGGCGGTAAAGGGGCCAGCGGCCGCAATATGGATCATGCAGGCCGCATCGAAGAACATGGATTACATATCTGGGCGGGGTTCTACGAAAACGGCTTTCGGCTGATGCGGGATTGTTACAATCAGCTAAACGAAACCGGCTTGCGCAGCCCCGACGCGCCGCTGGGCACCTTGGATAAGGCATTTACGGGGCTGAATAGTTTCCTGCTGGCCGAAGAGATTGAAAAAGACGGAAAGGTCGAAATTCACCCCTGGCGGATTGAATTTGAGCCCAATAACGAAGTCCCTGGCACCGGTGGCGTGGTTCCGTCGCCGTTTTCCTACTTTCTTGAAGCGCTGGAAACGATTGCGAAGTTTCTTGAAAACGTGATGGAAGAAGCCGGCACCAAAAGCGTCCATACAATGCCGCCGCGCTTTCATCCGCAATTAAAGACGCAAAAACTGGATATCAAGAACACGTCCCCCATCCATCATTTGCGTGATTATGCAAAGTCGATTTCCGACAATCCGTTTGACCACACGCATAGCCAGACAATGACTTTGGGCGCGATGGCCAATAACGCGCAATGCTGGTTTGACGAACAGGCCTTTACCAAGGGCGTCCTGTCGGATGAGGCGCGCCGCATCACGTATCTGATCAGCCTGTCGCTCGCCTTTTTCCGCGGCACAATTGATAATGGGCTGTTCCGCCAGGGCTTTGATGCGATTGATAATTGGGAAATCAGCGAATGGCTGCTCCATTATGGTGCGAGTAAAGAGTCGGTTTATTCGGCTGTTTTCCGGGGTTGCTATGATTACGTCTTTGGCTATCCCGCCGGTGTGACGGACCACCGCAGCGTTGGCGCAGGCACCGCCATACGCGGCCTGTTGCGGCTTGCCTTCACCTATAAGGGATCGCTTTTCTTCAAGATGATGGCGGGGATGGGTGATACCATCTTTGGCCCTTATTATCAGATCCTCAAACACCGCGGGGTGAAGTTCAAATTCTTCAATGCCGCCACCCATCTGGGTCTGGATCATACAAAAACCTATATCGACCGCATCGATATGGTGGAGCAGGCCGCCTTAAAAGGCGATGATTATGACCCGTTTGTGGTCGTCAAAGACCTGCCCTGCTGGCCGTCAGAGCCGTTGTGGGATCAACTCAAAGACGGAGCAAAATATAAAAAGGATGGCATCGATTTCGAATGCGAAAAAGACCCGCCCACCGGTCGCGCCTATAGCCTGAAACGGGGCGTTGATTTTGATGAACTGATCCTGGGCGCTTCGCTGGGGTCGCTGCCCTACATGGCGACAGAGCTGGTGGATGCGAGCAACCGTTGGAAAGCCATGATGTATCGGGTCAAGACCGTCGCCACCCATGCGGCTCAGTTTTGGGTCGACAAGACTGCCGAAGAAATGGGTTGGAACGATCTGGTTGCCAAACACAATATCGGCGACATCCCAAAAGACCTCAAAACTGTGATCACCAGCTTTCAGGAACCTTTGGATACTTGGGCGGATATGTCCGACCTGATCGACCGCGAAGACTGGAAAGACCCCGGCCCGAAATCTATCGCCTATTTCTGTAGCCCGGCCCATGACGCAGGCGTTGACCCGGACCCATTTGAGGACAGCGTCAAAGAATGGGCCGACAAATGGCTGACCAAACTTTGGCCAAAGGCCAAGAAGGGCGACAAGTTTGATATGTCGTTGTTGCACGCGGAAGGGGCCACAACCGGACCTGCAAAGTTTAAGGCCCAGTATTTCCGACAGAATTTCTATGGCTCTGAACGGTATGTGCTGTCAGTGCCCAATTCGGTACAATATCGACTGCCGCCCGACGGGACGGGTTTTGAAAACCTGTTTATCGCAGGTGACTGGACAAGGTGCGGCATCAATGCCGGGTGCGTCGAAGCCGCGACCATTTCCGGGCTTGGTGCGGCACGCGGTCTGACGGGTGCCGATATCGAAATCGTTGGCGAAGGCGATATCGGCCCGGATGCGGGGCCAACCGACGCCGCCAAATTGCAAAGCCCATACGCACAGGCTGCAAACTGGCCCCTGACACCGTTGTTCGCAGTGGGCGAGATTGACGGATTCTTCAGCTTCCATGCGGTCGATGCAAAGGAATTGGAAAAATGCCTGCCAGTGGGCATGAAACTTCATCCCCAAAGCATCACACCGGAAGGGACCCATCCCGTATCTGTTCTGGCCAACCAGCAGATGGGGGTCAGACCAACGGTTTTGCCACGGCTTTTGGGATATCGGAATTACTACGAGGCGATTATCGCGATCAGTTATGTGCAGGTCGACGGGCAGGAAGGAACGTTTGCCTATCTGCCGAATCTCTACCTGAACAACCGGATGGCGCAGCTCGCTGGCGTCTGGATGTACGGATATAACAAGCGCATGGGCAAACTGACCATGGGCAATAATCGCTACACTGTTGCATCTGCGCAAGGTTCTCCCATCTGGTCGGCCAAATATGCGCAACGTGATTTCGCCCGCCCGTTTACCGATTATGACGCTTTGGGTACGTTTGACCGATTGGCAAATCAGGTTGTTGTCGCCAAAAACAAGCTTGGGAGATGGCAATATTCGAACCTCGATTTCAGCCCGACTTCGGCCTATGTCGCTGGTGTACATGCAGAAATTGACGTTCAGGATGCGGCGCTCGCCAATATTCCGGCAGGCAAAATGATCTCTCAGCCGTTGCAGTTAAGAAATGATCCGGCAGCTTCAAACGTCACGCTACCCGGCGCGTTTCGCATCTGGACCAGTTGGACCCTGTCCAATCCATTTGACAGTGGACGCATTGCGCGCTTGGAAGCGGCGAAAACCCGCTTATAATGTCATCCGGGATTTGGGAGTGACTTATGAACAGGCCACATCTGCCGGATGCCGTTCGCGGCGTCGGCGAACGCAAGCAAATTACAGCGGTGTTCATCGATGTCGTCGGTTTCAGCGATATTGCCAGCACGGCTGATGCCGAAGATCTCGAACAATGGCTGGAAGACTTCTACACCCAATCCCGCGCCATCGTCGAAGCCCATGATGGCGAAGTGACCGAATATCTTGGCGATGGCATCGTGGCCTTGTTTGGCCTGAAACGCGCGGATGAATTGGCGGCAGCAAAGGCTGTGAATGCGGCAATGACCGCTGTGCGCGACATCAATGCCGGTTATCGGGGTAGTGTGGACATGCAGTTGCGCGTTGGCGTGGCCACGGGCGAGGTTGCAGTGCGTGCGACCGGCGGCAACGACAATTTGCCGCGCGCCACCGGCATGGTCACCACATTGGCCCAGCGCATTCAGGAAAAGGCAGCCCCCGGCACCGTGATGATTGCAGAGGCGACCCGCGGTCTGCTGCGCGACGGGATCGCGGTCACCGAAAAGCCTGATCAGAAATTGAAAGGGTTTGCCGAGGCGCAGACCCTTTATCAACCAATCCCCAAACTGGCCGAACCCACTGGCAAGACACCATCATTCTTTGTTGGGCGTCAGGCCGAACTTGACCGGATCAGCACCAGTGAAACCCCATGTCTGGTGATCGGGCAGGCCGGGATCGGGAAGACAGCGTTAAGCCTGCACATCGCCCAGGCCGCATCCAATGTGTCGACCTTTGCCGCGGACGGCGTGCGTATTCGGGCAAGCTATCAACCATTCAGTGACTGGATCATGCGTCAGACGGGCAGCGCCCTGCCTGAATTCAGCGACATCCAGAACCAGTTTAACGATCTTAATGGAGATGCCCATCGTGCACTGGCGCTTGTTCTGGGTCTGCCAGAAGGGCAGCGGCTGTTGGCTGAACAAACGAATGTCGCGCTCAAGACGCTGATCGAAAGCAGTATTTGGCAAGCCATCCGCTCCACCCAACCCGGCGGGTTGTTGGTTTTTGAAGATCTGCATTGGCTTGATAACGCCAGTTTTGGCGTGTTGGTCAGCATCCTGAAAAGTGATGAGGCGAGCACCTACCAAATACTCATGACCAGCCGGGAAGACACCAAGATCGGCAAATATCTGGGTAACCTGCCCATCAACATCATTCCGCTTGATGCCCTGAACGATGACGAAGCGGCCGGTATGCTAAGCGCGCTGTCGCAGGGTGAAGTTGAAACCGACAAGCGTACGTCGCTGATTGAACGGGCCGCAGGCGTGCCCCTGTTCCTTGAGCAATTGTTCAAGCGTAGCATCACCGGGCGGGACAGTGGCGATCATATTCCCGGGTCGCTGATGGATCTGCTGGCCGAACAGATTGATGCCACCGGCCCTTCCAAGCCAGTCCTGCAATGCGCCGCTGTGATTGGGCGCAGCTTTGACCTGGATATGCTGCGCGCCATCGCCGATGATCACGAGCCGCTCGAACGGCACCTGAGCAAAGCCTGCGCCCGCGGCGTGATCCAGCAGGATGGAAATGATCATTGGACGTTCTCGCATGCATTGTTGCATCAGGCCGCGTATCAGGGGTTACTGCGGCGCACGCGGATCGACTATCACAGTCAGCTTGCCGCGCATTTGCATGAAAAGCATGCCGATGCCGTCCGCCGTAACCCAGCCCTGCTGACCAACCATTTGAGCCGTGCCCAACAACATGTGCCAGCGATCCAGAACTACCTGACCGTCGCCCAGTGGGCGCTGTTCCAAGGTGCGTTTGATGATGCCGAGGCACATACGCTCGCGGCCATTTCCCTATGTGCCGAAGCGCCTGCAGATGTGGATGTCAGTGACTTGGAAATCGCCTGCTATACCGCGCTGGGTGCGATCCGGACACAAACCCAGGGCTTCATGGCCCCGCTTGTGAAAGAAGCGTTCGAAGCAGTCGAGAAATTGGCGGCCGCGCAACAGAAATACTCCA
The DNA here is from genome assembly GCA_947489445.1 of uncultured Paracoccaceae bacterium. Lineage (GTDB taxonomy): Bacteria > Pseudomonadota > Alphaproteobacteria > Rhodobacterales > Rhodobacteraceae > Yoonia. The sequence continues at coordinate 196,768 of CANLDN010000006.1, read as the reverse complement.
GCGCGAATGGCCCGGCCTTCATGGGCAGCGTTTCACATGCGATTGTTTCGGCGGATAAGGCCAGCTCTGACCGGTTCAGTGACCTCCTGCTGGACACGGCCAATAACGTATCAGAAGAAGATACCAACAGCGAAATCCGCCTCGCCTCGCTCAACGTGTTGTCGTGCCTGCATTTTTATAGCGGCGACTTTGAACCACTGTTCGAAGAATTCGCAAAGCTGCGCGCGATCTACGACATAAGCAAACATGGTGGAATGATTTCCAGCTACGGTGTCGATGTGTTTGCCACATCACAGATGTTCGCCATGGCAGGTCGCGCGATCTACGGCGACGCCCACCTGATCCCGGGACTGATTGCAGAGACGGACGCGCATCAGGAAATGCTCAATATTCCCGTCATGCTGCCTTATGCGCAGATATTTGGATCGGTGCCTTTGTTCTATGCCGGGATGCAGGACGCCGCCCTCGCCCGCCTGACCAAGGGGCTTGAGACCGCACAAAACCAGTCAGCCGCTTTCTGGCAAGTCACAGGCGGTGCCTGGCTGAATGTGATGGACCCCAGCCAAAGCGACAGTGCTGACGGTCTTGCGAATTTCGAACAGGTGATCAAGACGCATGAGCTGATTGGGGCCAATATCGGCCTTCCCTACTTCAGGGCGCATTATGCATTGGCATTGTTAAAACACGGGCAACATGATCAGGCCTATCAGACCTCGCTTATGGCGGTGCGGGAAAACGAAGAAAACGGTCTGCATTGCTGGTACGCGGAGGTGCTGCGGCTACACGCTCAGATTTGCCAAACCTCTGGCCGGGTGGATGACGCCGGGCGGTATCTGGCGCAGGCGGTCGCAGTGGCCCAGCGCCAGCGCGCCAGCCTTTGGCATATTCGGGCACGTATGGATCAGGTCAACACCGGCTGGGCTGGCCATGCGGAACTGGCCGAAGCCTTGGCGGAATTCGCACCCGAGGCCCAACCAACCGAGGTTATCGCCGCGCAACGCATCTTGGGCATCGCATGACACCTGAACAACTCCTCAACTATAACTTGCCGCTATTCGAGGGGCTGACGGCAGCCGAGCTGTCCAAAACACCGCTACAGGTTAACGAGCAGCATTTGGTCGCATGGCAAACCATCTTTGATCAGGAAGACAATACTTACGACGTCCACTTTCTGCTTTCCGGATCGTTGCTGGCCGTCATCTGGACCAGCGAGGGGCGCGAGATCGTCTTTTCCCGTTTCCCCATCGGGGCGTATTTTGGGGAATTGGCCGCATTCGATGGCACATCAAGGTCGTTGGCCGTATTCGCCAAGACCGAAGCCTCCATATTAACCATGAAACGTGAGTGTTTTCTGGCACTCTTTGATCAGGTTCCCGTGATCCGCGATCGGGTCGTGCAGGTGCTGGTCGGACGGGTCCGCACATTAACCGAGCGGAACATGGAAATGACAACACTGTCGGTGGAAAAGCGGGTCACGATGTACTTGCTGCGCTTGGCCGCCGAGCAGGACAAAATGTTTGCCGGGGCGGTCATTACGGACGCCCCGACCCATGCGGAAATCGCTAGCTCTATCGGGGCCAACCGGGAAATGGTCAGCCGGTCCGTCAGCAAACTTGCCAAAAGCGGTGCCATCAAGTCATCACGGCAACGCATTGAAATTCTGGACCCCATGGCCCTGTCAGAAGACTTGTCCTAGCGCGGCGTCGTACCCGACAGATCGATAGCGGTCGCCTTCATTGGTTTCGTATCAAGGTTTGTAGTTGGCTTTCACGCATTTGTAGAGTCCAGTTAACCATACGAAATCCCTCCATGGTTCTCGTGAGATTTCGTAAATCTTTTTGAACTGCACGCGACTGTCATGCCAACCGCAAAGCGCGCAGACGGTACCCATGGAAAGTTCTATTACTACAATTTTAGATTGTATAAAAAAGTACAAAATATATCATAAAAATACATAAACCTACAAAAAAGGTCAAAAATCCCCATTACGTCATGTGTTTGCGCCAAACTAGACATAATTCGTAACTAGCGGTCCAACAAAAGGAAATGGAGAATATGTTGAAACGTAGACGATTTATTCAGACACTGGCCGGCTCTGCAGCGCTTGCTTCACCGGCGGTGGCGCAAAGCAACCTGCAGCTTGATCTTGTCAGCATATGGGATCCAAAAACATCGTTGTACGGTGCCAGCGCGCAACGGATTGTAAACCGCGTCAGCGTGGCAACAGACCGCCGCATCACAGTTAACCTCTCAGTCGCCGACCCAAGTATTGGCGTCGCTCTGCATGATCAAGTGTCAGCTGGTGATGTTGACCTGTATCACGCACATGAAGGCATGTGGGCACCAAAATCCAAAGGCTATGACTTCTTTCATTCCGTCCCTCTTGGGCTGAATGCGGAAGAACACGCATCATGGTTGTATTTCTTCGGCGGCCAATATCTTTGGGATGATCTTGCTTTTGAATCCGGCATCAAGCCGCTGCCTGCTGGGCTTTTTGGCGCCAGCATGGGCGGCTGGGCCGGGACCAATGTCCAAAATCTGACTGATCTTCAGGGGCAAGCCGTGCACGCCAACGGGCAATGGGCGCAGGTCCTGTCATCCGTGGGTGCCAATGTCATTTCCGGCACTGATGAAGAGGCCGCGGCCCGGATCAAATCCGGTGACGTCGCCTTGGCCTATCTGGGTGAAGCCAGCGACGCTGTCATGGCAGAACTTGAGACGGGTGCAAGTTACCTCGTAAGCCCCAGCATGGACCAGCCCACGCGCTGCCTGTCTGTCGGGTTCAACCTCGCCCGCTGGGAAGGGTTGGACGCAGGTGATCGCAGCCTGCTGGAAACCTGCATTCAGGCTGAAAATGACCTGATGTTGAGCCGCGCAAATTTCAACAGCGCCATGTCACTAAACCGCTTCATCGCCGCAGGCGGGACGCAAATCACTTACAGTGATGACGTCAAATCTGCATTGGTTGCCGCCGTGATCGCCCAGCAAACTCAAATCGGTCAGTCTACCAGCATTGTCGGCGATATCTACCAATCATTCCACGATATGCGGTCGGCCGTATCAAGCTGGACCGCAAATTCCGACGGCGAATATGTCGCGGCTCGCCGGGAGGCATTGTCATGAAGGACGCAAAATTGACCCAAGCGCTCTCTCGCCGAAAAATGTTGCTGGCCGCCGGTGTTGGCACGACAGCGGCACTTGCCGCACCTTCCATCGCAACGGCCCAAACCAAGATCGCGCGGCTCACAACAACGTGGAGCCGGACATCACGCGGATATCACGAAAGCGCCCAGCGCCTTGCCGACCGGATCACAGCTGCGACAAACGGGTCTGTCACGGTTGAACTGAACGCATCCGGTGAACTTTTTCCGGCCTTTGAATCGCTATTCGCAGTGCAGCGCGGCGAGGCCGAGATGTTTCACGCGATCAGTGGCTACTGGCGCAAGGAACACCCTGGATTTCAATTCCTGAACACCGTGCCAAACGGGTTCACCTGCGAAGAAAACGGCACTTGGCTGCGCGAAGGTGGCGCCCGACCGCTGATGGACGAGCTCTATGCCCGCTATAATATCAAGGCATTGGTCTGCGGCGGGTCCGGCGTTCAGCCCGGCGGCTGGTTCGCAAAGCCAATCGAATCGCTGTCTGACATGAGCGGACTGCGCATGCGGATTTCCGGCTATGGCGGCGAAGTTGTCAGGCGCGTCGGCGGAACACCGGTTTCATTGCCGGCTGATGCGCTGGTCGATGCATTGTTCAACGGTGATATCGACGCCGTTGAATGGAATGGCCCGCTCGCTGACAAAGGCTTTGGCTTCCAAAAGCTGCTGCCATACTACATGCAGCCCGGTTTTCACGATCCGGGTTCCAGCATCACGCTTGGCTTGAACCAACAATTCTGGGACTCCCTCACACCGTCTGAGCGCACAATCATCGAAGCCTGCTGTGCGACAGAATCCGCCATCACCATGGCCGAATTCCGGGGTGAAAACGGGCGCTCGTTGATCCAACTGGTCAATGAATATGATGCAAAGCTGACCATCCTGCCTGCTGACGTCTGGCTGGAAGCCGCACGGATGGCCGAAGACGTTATCGCCGAAGCCGCAGAATTCGATGATCTGTCGATGCGCATCTACGACAGCTACATCGATTTCCGCAAGAAACTGATGCCGTGGTCCGCCCATTCGATCGAACGCTATTCAAGCCTGCGACAGACGTGGATCGACGATATCAACACCGCCAGTGCGTACTAGGGAACCGAGAATGACAAAGACATCCATAGGTACAAGGCCAAGCACGCAAGTCTTGCCAGTCACTGATCAACCTGCATTCGAAATACCACGCATTTTTTGCGCAACGCTGAAGGCATGTGCAAGCTACTTAGACCGAGGTTCCATTATGACACAACTTTGCCAACGCATTTCGATCGCCGCGCTTTTGGCCGCAATGCCAGCGATTGCGACCGCTGAGCAGGTGACAATCTCAAGTCCGGATCGATCAATCAGCATCACGGGCGAATTGGTATCTTTCGACGATTCCGTTTACGTTATGCAGACCGAACTTGGCGAACTACGCCTGTCGCGCGACACAACCATATGTGATGGCGCGGCGTGCCCCGCAGCCGCCGGCAATCTTGAAATGGTGGTATCGGTATCAGAAACAGACAAAACCGAACTGCTGCAAGCGCTTGTGAATGGTTTTGCGACAAAGCAAAACCTTGTTGGCTGGTCCTTCCCCGATGACAATGGCGGCGTGGCGCGTGTCGAATTGCGCGACAGCACGATGACAACCATCGAAGGCAACGTTGATATCTCCGTTCAGCCGACACTTGCGGGTTTCCAGCAATTGGTCGCTGGCGGTGTCGATATGAATATCTCGACAAGCCCGGTACCGGCATCAATCGCTGATGCAGTAGTGGCATCCGGTCGGGTGGATCTGCGCGACGAACGGCGCGAACGTGTTGTCGCACTTGATGCGCTGGTGCCGGTGATACACCCCAATAACCCTGTTCGGTCCGTATCGTTGGAAGAACTGGCACAGATCGCAGCCGGTCGGATTAGAAACTGGTCGGAACTGGGTGGTGAAAATGCCCCTATCCGGATGTTGCTACCCTCCGAAGGCTCAACGCTCGACGATGCGTTCGCAGAGCTTGTTCTGGAGCCAAACCGCGTACGCCTGCGGCGCAGCGCAGAACGGTCCGAAAGTGAAAGCCAGGCGGCGTCGACTGTCGCGTCAGACGAAAACGCCATCACAATCACCAGCCTGTCTGGCCACGGGGACACCGAAGTACTGCCAATCCGACAGTCATGCGGTCCATTGGCCTATGCAAATGACTTTTCGATCAAAGCGGAAGAATACCCGCTCAGCCAACGTGTTTATGCCTATACCGCCGATGATGGTCAGACAGGGACACAATCGAATTTCCTGCAATATCTGACATCTGCTGATGCGCAGGCGATGATCCAAGGGGCAGGCTATGTCGATCAGACGATTGTGACGCAGCCAATCAGCCTGCAAGGCACACGTATGACCTCTGCGATCTTGTCCGCAACGACTGGTTCGACGCTTGGGTTGGTTCAAAACTTTGCGCGTGACCTGGCAACGGCCGATCGTCTGTCAACCACGTTCCGCTTCACATCGGGGTCGGCGCGGCTGGATACGAAATCGCAGGACGACGTGGAACGCATGGTTGCCTACCTCAACAGTCCCGAGGCGCGCAATCGTGACATTCTTGTCATCGGCTTCACCGACGATGTTGGACGTTTTGACCTGAACGAACGGCTGGCCCTGCTGCGGGCGACCAGTGTGCGCGATGCATTGGTGGGTTCGGCGGCAGGTGATGCGCTTGCGGGCCGGGTGAGCGTTAGCACGTACGGACCATTGGCCCCTGTTGGTTGCAACACAACGGCAGATGGACGCGAAAGCAACCGCCGGGTTGAGATCTGGCTGCGCTAGCACCACAACCTTCGTGATCAGAATACCGCGTTATGCCACCAAGGTGGCGTAACGCTTTTTTCGCGCTGCAACACGGCCAATGTGGCGTGATAAACGCCGCGTCCGAATGCAAATAATGTATGCGCCCCTTACAAGCGTAGCGGGACAACCGAACTTGGTTGCGCCTCTCCAGCATCTTGTTTTAAATTGATGCTACTGGTCCGGACATCTCAGGGCGCGAATGACGACAGAATATCTGTCGATTGCCCTTGAGATTTTGCAAATTCGATGCAGTTCTTGGCATACGAAAAATTTCATCGGATCAGGAGCTCTCGTGTCTCTCTTCTTTATCGTTGCTTTGCCCTTCTTCGGCGCGCTTCTACCTGGATTGATGAATACCGCGGGCCGTGCTGCATGTGCCGGTGTGACATTCACCGTATCGCTGGCCGCCTTTATCGGCCTGCTCACCAACCTGCCAGCGATCATGGCCGGAGAGGTGGTGATGGCCCGGGTCGATTGGATACCATCGCTGGGGTTGAACTTTACCTTGATGCTGGATGGGCTGGGCTTTTTCTTTGCCCTCCTGATCCTTGGCATCGGTCTTCTGATCATCGCCTACGCGCGCCACTACCTGAGCCGCGATGACAATATGGGCGAATTCTTTACCTATCTGCTGCTTTTTCAAGGCGCGATGGTGGGCATCGTGCTCAGCGATAACATATTGCTTCTGCTGATTTTCTGGGAATTGACGTCGCTCTCATCCTTCCTCCTGATCGGCTATTGGAAACATCTGCCCGAAGGGCGGCAAGGGGCGCGAATGGCCCTGACCGTTACCGGCATGGGTGGCTTGGCGATGATCGGTGGGATGCTGATCCTAGGCCAGATCGTAGGCAGCTATGACCTCAGCGTGATTTTGCAAAACCGCGACCTTATTCAGGCTGATCCGCTCTATGTGCCCGCGCTTATCCTGATCCTGCTGGGCTGCTTTACAAAATCCGCTCAATTCCCGTTCCATTTCTGGCTGCCACACGCGATGGCCGCGCCGACACCGGTATCGGCCTATCTGCACTCGGCCACCATGGTGAAGGCAGGCATCTTCCTGATGGCGCGGATGTGGCCGGTTCTGTCCGGCACGCCCGAATGGTTCGTCATCGTGACAACCGCCGGGCTGATCACGATGGTGCTTGGCGCGGTCATTGCGCTGTTCAAACATGACCTCAAGGCGCTGCTCGCCTTCTCGACCGTCAGCCATCTGGGGCTGATTACGATGCTTTTGGGCACTGGCACGGCCTTCGGCGCAATGGCAGCGATGTTTCACATCCTCAACCACGCCACGTTCAAGGCTGCCCTGTTCATGTCCGCCGGGATCATCGATCACGAAGCCCACACCCGCGACATTCGGCGTCTGGGTGGCCTGCGCAAATTGATGCCGATCACATTTATCGTGGCGACACTGGCCGCACTGTCCATGGCGGGCATTCCACTGCTGAACGGCTTCCTATCCAAGGAAATGATGCTGGAAGAGGCCACGCATACCGTCCTCTTCAACAGCCCTTGGCTCGTACCCGTGCTGGCAACAATCGGATCGCTCTTTTCCGCGGCCTATTGCTTCCGCCTGATCGGTCATGTGTTCATGGGGCCGGTGCGCGATGACTATCCGGCCAAGCCACATGATCCGGGTGCAGGCCTGTGGATGCCCCCCGCGATCCTTGTCGTTTTGGTCGTGGTAATCGGAGTCGCACCGTTCCTTGCGGAACCATTCGTCAAACTTGTCACCGCTTCGGTGCTGGGCGGCGTGCTTGACGTACCAACCGCCTATTTCAAGATATGGCACGGTCTGGTGCCCGCACTGTTCATGTCGATCGCGGCGATTATCGGCGGTTTGCTGATGCTCGCCATCTTCAACCCGGCATTGCGGCTATGGGACGGCACGCCACGACCGGAGGCCAAGACGATTTTCGACACTATCGTCGAAGCGGCGGCCAAGCTGGCGCAAAGCATCATCCTGCCTTTGCATAACGGCGCGTTTTCGCGCTACGCGGCCGTCGGCACCGCCGCGATTGTCGCAGTTGGTTTTCACGCATGGATGACCGGCACCGTCGGCGCGCCCACACGCGAAATGCAACCCGCGGGACCCGTGCCCATCGCAGGTTGGTTGATGCTGGTGGCCGCAACCGGCGGGATGGTGTTCATGCACCGCAACCGTTTCCTATCCCTGATCCTGATCGGGATCGTCGGATTGATGGTATCCATCGGGTTCGTCTTCTTCAGCGCGCCCGATCTGGCGATGACGCAATTCACCGTCGAGGTTGTGACGATTATCCTGCTGCTTCTGGCGCTGAACTTCCTACCAAATCATACCCCCATCGAAAGCACGGTCTTGCGTCGGGTGCGGGATGCGAGCGTGGCCATCGTGGGTGGTCTGGCGACCTTTGGGCTGGCCTATCACTACCTCTTGCGCGACGCGGTGGCATCGCCGATTTCAGAATTCCATCTGGCGAATTCCTATAAAGGCGGTGGCGGCACCAATGTGGTCAACGTCATCCTTGTCGATTTCCGGGGCTTTGACACCTACGGCGAAATCATCGTGCTGGGTATTGCGGCCCTGCTGATCTACGCACTGACCGAAACGTTGCTGGGCGGGCCCGTACGCGCGCGGCTGTTGAACCGGAAACATGATCAGGCCCGCGCAGGCGACATGCATCCGATGATGATGGTCGTGCTGACACGGGTCATCATGCCTGTTGTCCTGATGGTTGGTTTCTACATATTCCTACGCGGCCATAACGAACCGGGTGGGGGTTTCATCTCTGGCCTGATCGTCTCCATCGCGGTGGTGATGCAATACATGGCCAGTGGTTTTTCGTGGACCTCTGCAAGGTTGCGCTATCCCTATCACGGGGTCATTGGCGCGGGTGTTCTGATTGCGGGGCTAACCGGGATCGGGTCGTGGTTTGTCAGCAAACCGTTCCTGACCTCTGACTTCACCTATGTCCGCATCCCACCGTTCCACGAATTTGAGCTGGCAACTGCCGCGCTGTTTGATCTGGGCGTGTTCCTGGCCGTTGTTGGTGCCGTGATGCTGTCGCTCGAAAGTTTCTCGCGGCTCGCCCGCCGCGCCCACATGCCCGAGACTGAACACCCTATGGATATTGACCCGTCCCGCGAAATGCCCCCGCCCGAAGGCACCCCGGTAAGGGAGGGCGCGTAACATGGAACTTCTTGTCGCATCCGCCATCGGCATTATGACAACCGGTGGGATTTACCTGCTGCTGCGGCTGCGGACCTTTCCGGTTATCTTGGGTATCTCACTGCTTACTTATGCCGTGAACGTCTTTCTGTTCGCATCCGGTCGGTTGACTACCGGCGCACCACCGGTTCTGCGCGACGATATCACCGCTTACGCGGACCCGCTGCCGCAGGCATTGGTACTCACGGCCATCGTGATCTCATTTGGTATGACGGCTGTGGTTGTGATGATCGGCCTTGGGGCTTTTCTTGGGTCAAACGACGACCATGTCGATGACCAACCCGACCTGCCCGAAGATCCGGCGGAGGGTCAGTCATGAGCCATTGGATCATTGCCCCGGTTATCCTGCCCGCATTGCTGGCACCTTTCATCGTTCTGGCCGCGCGCTACCATATCGGCATCCAGCGGGTGTTTTCCATCGCAGGCGTGCTTGCGCTCATCGCGATGGCGGCAGGGCTCGCCTGGGAGGCGTCAGACGGCACCATCATCCTTTATCAATTGGGTGATTGGGCTGCCCCATTCGGCATCGTGCTGGTGGGTGACAGGCTATCAACGCTGATGGTTTTGCTGACGACATTGCTGGCGCTTTTCGTGCTGCTTTACGCCATCGGCTCTGGCTGGGACGAACGGGGGCGGCATTTCCATGCGCTGTTCCAATTCCAACTGATGGGGATCATCGGGGCGTTTCTGACCGGTGACCTTTTCAACCTTTTCGTCTTTTTCGAGGTGCTGTTGATCGCGTCTTACGGCCTGATGATCCACGCGGGCGGCAACGCGCGGCTGCGGGCCGGGGTGCAATATGTACTTTTCAACCTGATCGGCTCGACGCTGTTCCTGTTTGCGCTGGGGTCGATCTATGCGGAAACAGGCACGCTCAACATGGCTGATCTGGCCAATCGGGTCACACTGATCAGCCCTGATGAAACGGTCGGCATTCGTGTGGCCGCCGTCCTGCTGCTGCTGGTTTTTGCAATCAAGGCTGCGGTTGTACCGCTGCATTTCTGGTTGCCGTCGAGCTATGCAGAGGCACCGGCACCGGTTGCCGCCCTTTTCGCGATCATGACCAAGGTGGGCGCCTACGCGATCATCCGGGTCTATACGATGGTCTTCCCCCCCGACCTCGCCATCACATCCGGCTTGCATGATGTCTGGCTGCTTCCGGCCGCGCTGATTTCACTGGCGATTGGTATGGTGGGTGTCCTGGCGGCCAAGCGGCTGGACCGTTTGGTGGCCTTTTCGGTGATCGGTTCCATGGGCATGGTGATGGTGGCAATATCGTTGTTCACGCCCGATGGGATCGCTGCGGCGCTCTATTACATGGTGCATTCGACCTTGGCGGCGGCAACCCTGTTCCTGATCTCTGATCTGGTACGGACCGGGCGGTCCAATCTGGAACTGACACCACAACCGGCCATGGCCGGAACCGCGCTCACTGCGGGTCTGTTCTTTGCCGGGGCGATTGCCATGGCGGGCCTGCCACCCCTATCGGGGTTTTTGGGCAAGCTTCTGGTGTTGGAAGCAGCCTTCAACAGCGATCTGATGGTCTGGGTCTGGGCCATCGTACTCAGCTCAAGCCTGATCAGCATTCTGGGTTTCGCACGGGCCGGCAGTATCCTGTTCTGGAAAGCGCATAGTGTGGAACCGGCCACCGATACGCCGGTGATGCCACAACCTGCAATTCTGTCTTATGTGGCGGTAGGTGGGCTGATCTCGCTTCTGGCGGCGCACGCTGTCTTTGCAGGGCAAGTTCATGGTTACACAACCACCATGGCCGCACAGCTTTTCGCACCAGAACCATATATCACGACAGTGATCGAAACGCCCGGCAAGCTCAGCGAACCAACGGGGGATTATTGATATGACGCGCGCATTCAACTGGCTCCTGCCGCATCCATTCCTGACGCTGCTTCTGGCCATCGTCTGGACGCTTTTGCAGAACGAGGTTTCTGCCGGGATGGTGGTATTCGGCATCATTTTGGGGATTATCATCCCATGGAGCACATCCGTCTGGTGGCCCGACACGCCCAAAGGGTTCCGCTTGGGCAAGATGTTTAGCTACAGCCTGATCGTCATCTGGGACATCATCGTCGCGAATATCGAGGTGGCATGGATCGTCCTGACCGTTCCCAACGCAAAGCTGAAACCAGCCTGGATCGTTGTACCGCTGGAATTGCGCGAACCCGAGGCCATCACCATCCTTGCCGGAACGATCACGCTGACCCCGGGCACAGTGTCGTCTGACCTGTCGGACGAAGGGCACAGCCTGCTGGTCCACGTGCTGCATACTGACGACCCCGACGGCGTGCGGGACGAGATCAAGACCCGCTATGAGCGTCGTTTGAAGGAGATTTTCTCATGATGTTTGCGACGCAGTTAATGAACATCGCGCTGTCTATCGCCTTTGTGACACTGGCCTTGGCGCAGATCATGTCGATGGCGCGGCTGGTGATGGGGCCAACCCCCGGCGACAGGATCCTTGCGCTTGATACGATGGTGATCAACGCATTGGGCCTTGTGGTCCTGCTCGGCATCCATCAGGGCGTGCAGATTTATTTTGAGGTATCGCTGCTGATCGCGATGCTGGGGTTTGTGTCGACTGTGGCGCTGGCGCGCTTCATCTTGCGGGGGGACATCATCGAATGATCGCTCAGATTATTGGTACCTATGTCGTGGGGATCGCCTTGCTCATCGGGTCAGGCTTCGTGATTGTAGGGGTTATCGGGTTGTTGAAGTTCAACGATTCCATGACGCGCCTGCACGCCCCAACCAAAGTAGGCACAATCGGGATCGGTATGCTCTTGCTGGCCTCCATGGTGCATTCATTTGTGCTGGGCGAGACGTCACTGCATGAATTGCTGATCATGGGGTTCCTGTTCGTCACGGCACCGATTTCGGCAAACTTCATCGCCAAGGTCAATATCCACCGGCGCGCTTGCGACACCCCGCCGCCGCCGCCCCTTGACGATACATGGTCAACGCTGAACGTGCCGGAAATGGACCGGGAACCTGATACGGCAAGCTAGGTTTTTGGCGCCGCCGTGGAGCCGCGGACGACAAGATCGGCACTGACAAACTGATCTGCCAAAGGCACGCCATTCAACCCAAGAACGGCATGAACGGCCAATAATGCAATCTGGTCAAGCCGCTGACAGACACTGGTCAAACGCGGGACTACAAGCCGCGCCAGATCAATGTCGTCAAATCCCGCGATTGAAAGCATGGTTGGCACCTGAATGCCCAGATCACGCGCAGCGCACAGCGCACCAATAGCCTGTTGATCGCTCGCAGCGGCAATCGCCGTGGGGCGGATGGCGGACGCCGCCCCAAGCAGATTTCTGGCAAGGGTTTCGCCGGATGCGTAATCAAACTGCCCTTCGACCACGTGCAGATCGACGCCCTGCAAACCCGCGGTCAGCACATTGAACCGGTCACAAAAACCGGCCTGTCTCAGCCGTCCCACCTCTGTTGTTTGGGGCCCGGAAATATAGGCGACGCGACGATGACCCAAATCAAACAAATGATCCGCTACTAGCGCCGACGCGGCCCGGTTATGCGTGGCGATCAGGTCATGCGCACCATAGCGGCGGTCCACCGACACCACGGGAATATCTGTCTTGATCGGCGAGACCCCTTCGCTGGCACAACCAACAACAATCAAGCCGCGCGGCGACTGATCCAGAAGGGTCTGCACCTGACGCGCCTCTGCCGCAGGATCATCATCAGAATTGGCCAACATAACCACATGACCATGCTTGGCGGCTTCCGCCTCGATCTGCTTGGCAAGCTGAGCGAAAAAAGGGTTTGAAATATCGGGAACAACCAGCCCCACCATATCCATTTTGCTTGTGCGCAACGCGCGGGCGGCAAGGTTGGGCTTATACCCCAGATCAGCAACGGCTTGCGTCACGCGGTCGCGCAACGCAACCTTGACCGTCAGGTCCTTTGACAGAACCTTTGACACCGTGCCAACCGAAACACCCGCCTGACGCGCAACATCCTTAACAGTCGTCAAAACGGTACGCCGCTCACTAATATGACGTTGCAATAGGGGGTACATTCACCGGTGCGTATAACGGCTTTGGCCCTGCTGGTGCGGGCCTTGAACGCATCATGCGGCATCATTTCAGTCTTTATATCCGTATCCCAGCGCGCCATCTCATCAACCATCTGCTGCTGCAATTCATCCGACGCCTCGCTGGCATAACAGGCCGCCTCAATCACCAGTTCCGACCGCAAGGCCGCCATCACATCCCAGAACGCAGGCACCCCCCGCGTGACGGCCAGATCAATCACCGGCACGCCGTCAGGCATCGGCAGCCCGGCATCGGCCAGAACGATTTCATCCAGATGACCAAGCGATGCAACAAGCTGGCTCAGATGGCGGTTCAAAAGGGGAGTACGTTTCATGATGCAGAAAACTTTGCACGATAATGGTCAAGGATTACAGCGACGACAATCACAATACCCGTGATCATCTGACGCATAAAGTCACTTAAACCGATCAGGATCAAGCCATTGGCCAGCACACCGATGATAAAGGCGCCCAAAAGCGTGCCAATGACCGACCCGCGCCCGCCCGCCAGACTGGTCCCGCCAATGATGACGGCCGCAATCGCGTTCAGCTCAAACCCGATGCCCGCAATCGGGCTGGCGATGCTCAACCGGGCCATATAGACAATCGCCGCAATTCCCGCCGTCAGCCCGCAAATGGTAAAGGCTGCCACCTTGTACCAAAACACCGGATGACCGGCGAGGCGCACCGCCTCTTCATTATTGCCAATGCCATAGATCAGGCGGCCAAAGACGGTGAAATTCAGGACAAACCACGCAATCGCCACCAACAACAGTGCCAACAAAAACACCACCGGCACCCCGTAAATCAGCATCGATCCAAATTCCTCGAATACAAATGGGAAGGAATAGATCGTCTGCGCATCCGATACCTGCAAGGCGGCACCGCGCGCGATGTTCAGCATCCCCAGCGTGATGATAAATGACGGCAGTGACCAATATGCGCTGATGCCGCCGTTGATGATGCCACAGACCAGACCAGCCGCCAGACCTGCCAGCACGGCCAACACGATCAGCTCCGTCGTGCCAAGACCGGGCAGCGTAATGGCCTTGCCTGCGACCACGGCGGCAAAGGCCATCACCGACCCCACCGACAGATCAATACCGCCAATCAAAATGACAAAGGTCATACCCACGGCAAGGATCAGGTTAATGGTGATCTGGGTCAGAATATTGGTGATATTGTTGGGCGATAGAAAATGCTCTGTCGTGACGGAAAAAAACAGGATCAACACCAATAGGGCCAACCCGATCCCTGCATTATTGATGATAGCCCGCAAGGAAAACGCACCGTTTTTGGGCGTCCCACCGATGTCGTCTGCTGAACTCATACCGCCGGTTCCTTCGATATCTTTGGCTGGCCATAAGCCAGCTTCAAAATGGCCTCTTGATCGAACTGATTGGGCAGTAGCGCACCCTGAATGCGGTGTTCGGCCATCACAAGAATACGATCCGCCAAGGTGATCAGTTCAGGCAATTCCGACGACACCACAATCATCGACATGCCTTGGGCGGCAAGGTCCTTTAAAATGGCATAGATCTCGGCCTTGGCCCCCACATCAACGCCGCGCGTGGGCTCATCCAGCAGCAAAATTTTCGGACCACTTTCCAGCCACTTGGCCAACACTAGCTTTTGCTGATTGCCGCCCGACAGGCTGGCGGCAGGGTCAGACACTTTACCGTATTTCAGATGAAGACGGGCACCCCCATGGGCCGCTTTGGTACGTTCGCGTGAGAAATTCAACACTCCGTGCGACGATACATCAGTGAGACTGACAAGCGTCATATTCGCCGCAATCTGCATATCCAGGATCAGGCCTTCGTCCTTGCGATCTTCGGTAACAAACCCGATCCCAGCCGCAATCGCATCAC
This sequence comes from uncultured Paracoccaceae bacterium, assembly GCA_947489445.1. Lineage (GTDB taxonomy): Bacteria > Pseudomonadota > Alphaproteobacteria > Rhodobacterales > Rhodobacteraceae > Yoonia. The sequence goes on along the minus strand of CANLDN010000006.1, from coordinate 181,644 downwards.
GCGGATGACGGATATGCAGCGGAACACCATCGCGCAAGATCCGACCGCATCGCGATGGATCTGCACCAAAAACTGCGCGAAGCACCTCGGTCCGACCAGCACCAACCAGTCCCGCAATTCCCAAAATCTCGCCCTGATGCAACGCAAACGACACCCCGTCAGGATGTGGGTTGGCCAAGGTCTGCAAACCCTCAACCGTCAGAACCGCTTCGGTCCCAATATGCAGCGATGCTTCCTTGACCTCTTTGACCAACGCCCGCCCTACCATGTGGCGCACAATCCCCTCGGGCGAGGTATCGGCGATGTTCTCGGTTGCGATGGTCTGGCCGTTGCGAAGCACTGTCACCCGGTCACAAATCGCAAACACCTCCTCAAGATGGTGGGATACAAATACGACAGTTACACCCTTGGCCTTGATGCCCGCCACAATATCAAACAGACGCGATGTTTCGCGCTCCGTCAGGGTTGCCGTCGGTTCGTCAAGGATCAAGATACGACTGTCCGACTGCAACGCGCGCGCAATTTCGATCAGCTGACGATGCGCGATGCCCAACCGGCTAACCGGTGCGTTCACGTCCACATCATGCAACCCGATCGCGTCCAAGGCTGCGCGGGCACGGCGCTTCATCTCGGCCCGGTCCAATAACCCAAAACGACGACGGGGAAACGCTTCGATCGAGATGTTTTCAGCCACGCTCAGATCATCAAGCAGGTTGAATTCCTGATGCACCACCTGAATGCCCGCAACCTTGGCCGCATGCGGGTCAGCCGGTCGAAAGGGCGCGCCTGCCAGTGTGATTGCACCGGCATCAAACGGGTGAACCCCCGATAAAACCTTGATCAGCGTCGATTTCCCGGCCCCGTTTTCGCCGACAAGCGCGTGCACCTCACCCGTTCTGAGCGAGAAGCTGACGCCATCCAACGCATGCACGCCGCCAAAGGATTTACGTAACCCTTGAACATCAAGGATCAGGTCGCTGGGTGCAGGGATTGATTGTGTCATTTTGACCCGAGGAATAGTGGTGTCCGACAAAACCGCGCCGGACACCTGGGAGAACAGCATTCAGTCTGCTGTGACCAGTTCGATTTCTGTTTTGACCCAGCCTTCCAGCGCGGGTCCACCGGCAACCACCTCCAACGCAAGGTCAATAGCGTTGGCCGCCATCTGCTGGCCGAACTGATCAACGGTGGCCAACATGCGGCCATCTTCGATCATTGGGCCAACAGCAGGGATGTTATCAAAGCCAACAACCATGATGTCGTCGCGGCCCGCAGCCTCTAGCGCCTTTACAACACCAACAGCCATGGAATCGTTGGCCGCCATGACGCCCTGAACATCCGGATGGGCCGTCAGCATGGTTGAAAATACCTGATTGGCTTCTTCGGTTTCCCAATGGGCCGTGCGGCTATCCAGCAGCTCCAGACCATATGCCGCGACTGAATCCTCAAAACCCAAGCGGCGCTCATTGGCGTTGTCAGCGCCCGGGTTGCCTTCGATAATGACGACCTTGCCGCCTGCGCCCAAAGCCTCGCCCAGCGCATTCCCGGCCAGCTGTGCACCGCCACGGTTATCCGGGCCGACAAAGGCCAGCTCAACACCCTGCTGTTCCTTGGCCGCCGCATCCAATGCGACATCAAAATTGACAACTGTAATCCCGGCCTCCATCGCCTTTTTCAGCGGACGTACCATGGCGCGGCTGTCTGCAGGGGCGATCACGATGGCATCAACACCCTGCGTGATGAAATTCTCAACCGCATTGATCTGCGATTCAAAGTCGGTCTCGTTCTGCATACCCACCGCGATCAACTCATAATCGCCACGGGTCGCTTCGTGTTGTTCAGCACCCACCAGCATGTTTTGGAAAAATTCATTGGCAAGCGACTTCATGACAAGGCCGACAACAGGCTTATCGTCAGCACCTGCCATTCCTGTAGACAATAAGATACCGGTCGCTGCCGCGGCAGCGAATTTAACGAGCTTCATAAGAGCCTCCCTGGTTTAATCAGGCGAATCCACGCCCTCCTGACACGGAAATCACCCTGCCACTAGCATGCCGTGTTTCGGATTTCTGTCAATATGAAACGTTTCATATCTTCGCCAAAGGCCGTCTACGGCGCAGCACAACAACAGCTCGAGACGCATGATATCCTTACAAAAAAGGGTATCATGCCGTGTTCACATTAGGCGAAAAAGCCGAGGTCGAGTTGATCAAGAATGTCCAGCGGCACCATGTCAATGCTGTCATAGGTAACAACCTCATCAACCTGACCGGCCATATCGAAGATCTTCACCTCAACGATCCATGGATCGCTGCCATCACCATCATATTCGATGGTCTGCACCTTTTCGACACCTTCAAAGTTGAAAACAAACTGATCACTGTCGTCGAACACTGTCCGACGTGTCTGAACCAATCCAGCATCATCGAAAACCGTCAAAATCGTTTGCCAAATGGCCGCGCTGCCGTCTTGCGAAAGATCCGTCTGAGTGGTCCGCGTCAGCACTCCGGCGTCGAACAGTTCAAGCCGCTCCGTCTCATTGTCAAAAACCGTGAACCGGGTCTCAAGTAGCGCCTGCGGGATCAAAGAACGTTTCAATGGACTGCCACGGAACTGCGACGCCGGGGGCTGACAGGTCAGTCTGGATCATGAACGAACGGATTCCGTTCTGAAACTCTTCGACCCGATCTGTCTGATTATCAAATAAAGTGAAGCGACCAATGATCTGGCCGTTATCGTCAAACGTCGTCTCGATCAGTTCCCATGGAAATTGATCAAGCGTGTCTTCACGTATTTCAGTAGGCATGGATATGTCATTGTCATTAATGCGCCCGACCCGATGATGGGCGAAAAGACCGAAATGAAAACGACCGGTCAAAAGCTACTCACAATGATCGCGATTGCGCGGTTCAATGCCACCGCGCCCGTCAGATGCATCGTTTTCCAAAATGGACAGGCAAGATAACAAATCCCGCCGGTTGTAAAAAAGGTCTTGGCTGATCGCTTGACGTCGGGTTACACGAAAGGCGTTCGGATACGAATCATTCAAGGAGACTGCAATGCATCGAAAGGATCTTACCCCCACCTGGAATTAAGCCAGTGTTTTGCAGTGCGCGTATGCGCGTTCCCACTTTGAATTTCGTCGATCGGATACCACCATGCATCCCCCGTTTTTTACCGTCGATCATCGGATCGGCCCCGATATTCATCACCACGGTGATAGCAAGCGCATAAAACGGCGCAGCTTGCCCGAACGGTTGCGTTTGACGCCTTGTGCGGTGGGTTGGCCACCTGTATCGCTGCAACCCGGCCCGCCCGAAGACAACCGCAATGCGCAGTTGCCTACCGGTGCGGTCATTGCCACGCGCCCCCGGCTGCATGTTGTCCCGCCACCCCAGCGAACATTCCGGCACATCATCGGGCGCTGGATGATCCGGGCCGGACAACGAATGATCCTTGAAAACCGTCCCGGGTGATTGACCCGGGGCGGTGTGTGCTTACCTTGTAAGATATCACAACCCAAAGGATGATCCATGTTCCTGCGCACTGCCGCCATTGCCCTGCTCACATTTATCGGCCTGCCAGCCGCGGCCCAATGCGTCGGCGCGAACTATCTGGATCAGCTCAGCGCCGATCAACGGGCCAGTCTGACAGATACGGTCGCCCAGATGCCCTTTGCTGAAGGGTTGATCTGGAACGCAACCAAGGATGCAAAAGACATCACAATTGTCGGCACCGTTCATATCTATGACCCGCGCTTGGCGGCCCTTTATGATCGGATCGCGGATAACGTCGAAAACGCTGATCTTGTTCTGTTAGAGGCCACAGCGAAGGAAGAAGCACAGCTGGAGGATTTGATTGCATCCGACCCCAGCCGCCTTTTCATCGTTGACGGACCAACCCTGCCTGATGTTCTGGATGAAGAAACATGGACAATGGTCTCGGACGCGGCACAGGCGCGTAACATCCCCGGCTTCATGGCAGCCAAGATGCAGCCCTGGTATCTGTCGCTTGTGCTATCGATCCCGCCATGTGCGGCGCAGGATATGCTGAGCGGCAACCGTGGTCTGGACCACATCATCGGCGAAAATGCCGCCGCCGCCAATGTGCCCTTGCAAGCGCTCGAACCGTTCACCACGCTATTTGATATTTTTCAGGACGAACCCATCGATGAGCAGATCGAAATGCTGATGGTCAATTTGCTCGCACCCGACATGCAGCAGCAAATGTTCGTGGCCATGCTGGACCGTTATTTTGCCGAAGATGTGGGTAGGCTTTGGGAAATGTCGCGGATCGCCATGACCGAAGTCCCCGGCATCGACCCGAGCACCGCCGCCGCGCTGTTTGATGAAACCGAAAAGGCCCTGCTGATTGACCGCAACCGCAACTGGATGCCCGTGATCACTCAGGCAACCGAAACCCATGACGATATCGTTGTGGCGGTCGGTGCCGCGCACCTGATCGGCTCGGACGGGGTACTCCAGCTGTTGCAAGATGATGGTTGGACACTGACGCGGGCGAACTGATCAAACGTCCCCATAATCCGCCAATCCTTTGCGGCCCGCCTCTGTCAAATCATAAACCCCGCGCGACACGCGGCTGAACCAACCGTAATGGTCATTGGCCATAATGCGTGTGGCATCCGGCACCTCGGCCCAGGCCTTGATCTGCGCGCCCCGTGACGGGCCATGCACCGCGAGAAAGCGGGCACAGCGCAGCGCGTCCTGCCGGTAGCCTGTGACCAGACCGTGCCGGGTCGCGCCGCCTTCGTTCGGGTCCCCCTGCAACCGATCAAACGCACGCAAAAGGCGTGCAGTCTTCTTGGGTGATTTGCGCGGGGCATAAGGGCCGGGATCCGCATGAACCTCCACATGATAATCGCGCAAGCGTACCGTCATCACCCCCAACCCCACACGACGCGCCAGTTTCACATTGTCTTTCAAGGCACGCTGAAACGGCTTGCCGGGTTTATGGGCCACCGCAAGGTACACGTGATCAGACATCGCCAGCCGGGTGATGCCCTGATGAAACAAGGTCAGTGAAAATGCGCGCTTCAATTCTATAATAACCGGCGGCTCATCAGCCCGGCGGGCAACCACATCCGCAGCACCGACCTCGCCTTTGACCTCATAGCCCCGACGCTGCAGAAATGCCTTCACGGGGGCATAAAGATCCGCCTCGCGCAGCTTCTCCATCACCCTGCCTCCCTAGCGCACCACAACACGGAAAAGTTGCAAGCAGACCGCCTTTCCGCTTCCAGTCCATGATAGCCTTGTTATTAATATATTATTAACACTCACGAAAAGGGCTGCCAGATGTCAATTGCTATCCTACGGAATTCTACCGCACTTCTCCTCACCCTGACGCTCGGCGCCTGCGGCGGTGGAGGGGGTGGTGGAGGCGGCGGGGGTGGCAGCATTACGCCGCAAGCAAGCAGCGGTTTTGCGCAACCTGGCGATATCATCCGCACTGGCGTTACATACCGGCCCGCCGATGTGAATACCATGATCACCCGGGACGGGGGTGTCACGTTAGAAATCCTTGAAGACGACGAAATTGAATTCACCTTCGTAACCAATGTAACGACCGGCGAAGAAGAGGTGATAATACAGATCGCGGATCGTACATACACATTGCCGGAGGGCACTGGTGACGGCTTCTACATAGAGCAACTTGGCGGTCTGGGTTTTACCAGCGTTCTACGCGAACAGACTTCTGACAACGGGGCTGCCGAACTTTATAGTTTCTTCAACAGCTATGTGACGAACACGGTCTTTGACCGACCCGAAGGCGCCTTTTTCGTCATTGGCTACGACACAGATCCGTCCACGGTGAGTGCAGAAACTGGTACCGCGACCTATGAAGGAACGATTTCCGCGAATGCCGTTGATGTTGATTCTACGGTCTGGGAATTACCAATCTCTGACAATAGGGAATCTGGTGCCATCACTCTGGACGTCGACTTTGGCGGCGGCGGCAGCGTTTCGGGTGAATTCGATTTAGGCAATTTCGATGGCGCCACCACGTCTGAAACCTACATCATCCCCTCGGTCAGCATTAACGGAAACGGCTTCTCAGGAACCTTCACTGTTGAAGACGGCGCATTGGCTCCGGGTCAAACACTGGTGGGTGCAGAAATCGATGGCACGTTCTACGGCGCTGACGCTGGTGCCATTGGCGGTACGATCTTCACCGAAATCCAGGAAAGCGGCGAAGAAACCATTTATGTCCAAGGCGCATTCCTCGCCGACGAAAACTAATCAACCGGACGCAAACGCCCCGCCAGCAATGCGCTGGCGGGGCTGAACCATTATCGCCCACCCAAACGACCGGGAAACTTTGGCGGTCGCCGGTCAAACCGTTTGTCGCGGTCCGGGCCGGTTCTTGCGCCTGCGCGGACATTTCCAACCGGATCAGGCCGATTGGCCCTGCGGTTTTTGTTGGCGGATAGTGGGTTTTGACCCGGCTTGCGGGGTTTTGGTGTTTTACGGGGCATAAGCTGCACCTTTTTGAAAAATGGTCATGGGGCCGAAACGGCCAAACGGATCGCCAAAAGGCGTCAGTCACACAGGTCCATTGTCAGGGTGCTCCTTCTCAAAACAGGGCGGGCGGCACGGCCCGTTGATCAATGTGCGGGGGGTTAGGCCAGCTGGTCCATTGTCATATTCCTTCTTTTGAGAATTCAGGAACTAGCATATCCGCCGGGTCACAGTCAAACCAGCTTGCACACGTGACATCCCGACCGGCCCTGCTATAACGCCGCCAAACCGCATCGCAGATGAAGGCAGACACTCATGACCACCCTCGTTTTTGGCCACAAATCACCCGATACCGACAGCACCGGATCACCACTAATCTGGGAATGGTTTCTCAACCACACCGGGATCACGGCCAAGGCCGCCCTGCTCGGCACGCCCAACACAGAGGCTGCTTTTGTCGCCAAGCGTTGGAAATTCGATCTGCCGGAAATCATCGCAGATGTGGATGACGACCAATCCTGCGTGATCGTGGACACCAACAACCCCGCCGAACTCCCCGCCAACATCAACAATGCAAACGTGCTGGCCATTATCGACCACCACAAACTGGCAGGCGGTCTGGAAACGAAAAACCCGATCAATATCACGATCCGCCCGCTGGCCTGCACAGCCACGATCATGCACCAGATGATGGGCGACCACGCAGGCCACATGCCCGAAGGGATCAAGGGCCTGATGCTGTCCTGCATCCTGTCCGACACCCTTGCCTTCCGCTCACCTACCACCACCCCGATGGATAAAGAACTGGCCGAAAAACTGGCAAAGGACCTGAAAGTCGATATTGAGAAGTACGCGACCGAAATGTTCGATGCGAAATCTGACGTCTCCGCGTTCTCCGATGCGGAACTGTTGCGCATGGACAGCAAGGAATACGCCGTCGACGGCAAAAAATTCCGTGTCTCAGTGTTAGAAACCACCTCGCCCAAGGCAATCCTTGATCGCAAAGATGCACTGGTCAAGGCAATGCCAACCGTCGCCAAAGAAGACAAAGTCGACGAGGTTCTGCTTTTCGTTGTCGATATCCTCAAGGAAGAAGCGACGATGCTGGTCCCCAACGATCTGAGCAAATCCGTGGCCGAAAAGTCATTCGACGCAAAGGTTGACGGCGACACCGTGATCCTGCCTGGCGTTATGAGCCGCAAGAAGCAGATCATCCCAAACCTCAAGGTCTGACACCCCCAACCTTGCGATATGTACAATCATGCGCATGGTATGCGCATGGTTTCTGCATAGAATGCACATTGTTTACAAAGGTTAACGCATGACCCAGATCATCGAGAGTTTTGAAGAGATTTCGGGCCAATATGACGCTGCCTTCGTGGACCTGTGGGGCTGCATGCATAACGGCATCCACGCCCTGCTTGACGCGGTCAAAGCCATGCAGAAATACCGTGCTTCCGGTGGCGCGGTTGTTCTTGTCACCAACTCACCGCGCCCTTGGGACAGCGTCGCGCATCAGATCAACGACTTTGGGGTGCCTGACGACGCATGGGACGCCATCGCCACGTCTGGCGACAGCGCGCGCGCGGCAATGTTTCAAGGCATGGTGGGCGAAAAGATATGGTTCATGGGCGAAAGCCCGCGTGATGATGACTTTTTCAAACCCCTGAAAATCATCGAAAACCCGGTTGATATACAAAAGGTACCGCTGGATCAGGCCGAAGGCATCATCTGCTGCGGCCCCTTTGATCCATTGGCCGATGTGGACGTGAACCGCCCGGAATTCCTCTATGCCAAGCAGAAAGGGCTCAAGCTGCTTTGCGCCAACCCTGACATCGTCGTGGATCGGGGCGAAATACGCGAATGGTGCGCTGGTGCCTTGGCCGCGCTTTACACTGAAATGGGCGGCGAAAGCCTCTATTTCGGCAAACCGCACCCACCCATCTATGATCTCGCGCGCCGCAGGCTCGCTGCGTTAAACATTGCGCCATCCGACCCGCGTATCATTGGCATCGGCGACGGGATCAAGACCGACATCCTCGGCGCCCTCCAGGAAGATATTGACGCGCTGTTCATCTCGGGTGGGCTGGCAGCAGAGGAAACGGAGACCGAAACACAACCACAGCCCGATGCGTTAAGGAAATACCTGCAATCCGAGCAAATGAGCACCACTTACACGATCGGCCACCTACGCTGACAAAAACACTTGATTTTTCTGCGCTTGCAAAGTAATTAAATTTCAATACTGATATAGTATTGGGATTTTTTGTTACCTTATGGAGCGCGACATGCTTGATAACGCACCCCGCGGCACGATCTGTATCGAAGATATTGAGATTGGCATGATCCGGTCGCTCCGCAAGGTCGTCACTGATCGGGATATTGAGCTGTTTGCCGAAGTCTCCACCGATCGGAACCCCGTACATCTTGATGAGGACTACGCCCAAGACACCATATTTGCCGGTCGTATTGCGCATGGCATGCTGACGGCCGGGCTTGTCAGCGCGGTGATCGGCGAACAACTCCCTGGTCACGGCACGGTTTATCTGGGCCAGAACCTGAAATTCCTCGCCCCCGTCCGCCCCGGCGACATGGTTGTTGCCGAAGTTGAAGTCACCGAAATCGACCATTCAAGGCGGCGCGTGAAAATGGATACGCGATGCCTCGTTAACGACAAAAAGGTGCTGGTGGGCGACGCCACCGTACTCGCCCCGTCGCGCAAATTCGACTGACCTTGCGCCTCTGCTTGGGCCACGCTACGCAAGGCCATGCAGATTGTCCGAGATACAGTATATATTGACCCTTCAGACCGCGGCGCTGTCGCGGCAATTGGCAATTTCGATGGTGTCCATATTGGGCATCAGGCGGTGATCGGTATCGCCCGCGATGCGGCCAAGGCTGCAAATGCACCGCTGGGCATCATGACGTTCGAACCGCACCCCCGCAGCTTTTTTTCTAACGATCCCAAGCCATTCCGCCTGATGAATGCAGAAGCCAAGGCAAACCGGCTGGCCAAACTCGGCGTCGAAAAACTCTACGAGGTCCCATTCAACGCGGCCCTCGCAGGCCTGTCCCCCCGCGACTTCGCCCAGACCATCATTGCCGATCAGCTTGGCCTGAAACACGTGATTGTCGGTGCCGATTTCTGCTTTGGCAAGGGCCGGGCGGGCACCGTGGATGACATGCAAACCTTCGGCACAGAGATGGGGTTCGGCGTCACAATCGCCGAAATCGTCACCAACAATTCCGGTGCCGTATCCTCCACCGCGATCCGCGCCGCCCTGACCGACGGCCGCCCCCGCGACGCCGCCGCAATGCTCGGCCACTGGCACCGGATCGAAGGCGAGGTGATCCGCGGCGACCAACGCGGACGCGATCTGGGTTATCCCACTGCCAACATGTCCATTGCTGGGTTGCACCCGCCGAAATTTGGCGTCTACGCGGTGAAAGTTGATGTCTTGGATGGACCCCACCAAGGCACATATGACGGGGCGGCATCAATCGGCGTCCGTCCGATGTTTGGGGAAAACCTGCCCAATTGCGAAACCTTTATCTTTGATTTCAAAGGGGATCTTTACGGCGCAACCCTTTCCGTCGCGTTGGTCGAACACCTGCGGCCAGAGCTGAAATTCGACGGCGTCGACAAGCTGATCACCCAGATGGACGCGGACTGCACAAGGGCCCGCGAGATCCTGCAAGATGTCTAAGATCGATCGCGCCGGGCTCAGCAACAGGTTTTGGGAAACCAAACCGATGGACAAGCTGAACCAAAGGGAATGGGAAGCACTTTGCGACGGATGTGGCAAATGCTGCCTGAACAAGCTGGAAGACGACGAGGGCACCGTTGCCATGACCCGCGTGGCCTGCCGCCTGCTGGACGACCAAAGCTGCCTATGTGGAAACTACGCTATCCGGCACAAATTCGTGCCAGAATGCATCGTGTTAACGCCCAAAACCATTTCTGAAAACCTATATTGGCTACCGCAAACCTGCGGTTACCGCCTGATCCATGAAGGGCGCCCACTTTTCGATTGGCACCCCCTGATCTCTGGCGATCCGGAATCTGTGCACCGGGCTGGCGTTTCCGTGCGCGGCATGACCGTGCCAGAGTTCGAGATCGACGAAGACGACTGGGAAAATCACATCATCGAGGAGCCGCTATAGATGTTTTTCGCCTCTGACAACGCGGGCCCCGCCCATCCAAAGGTGATGGAGGCGCTGGTGGCGGCCAACAATGGCTATGCGATGGGTTACGGCGCGGACCCGATCATGGACGAAGTGCGCCAGCAGGTACGCGACATATTTGAAGCGCCAGAGGCCGCCGTTTTTCTGATCATCAACGGTACAGCAGCCAACGCTGTCCTGCTTGGCTCCATGACCCAACCGTGGCAGACGATCTTTTGCAGCGACTGCGCGCATATCCATGAAGACGAATGCAATGCGCCGGAATTTTATACGCAAGCCAAGCTCACGCTTGTGCCGACCAGCGATGGCAAGATGGCCCCCAATGCCCTACGCCAAATGATCATGGGCGAAGAAAATCGCGGCGTGCACGGTCCACAACGCGGGCCGCTGTCGATCACCCAGGTCACCGAAAAGGGTACGCTTTATACGCTGAAAGAGATCAAGGCGCTCACCGATACAGCCCAGGAATTTGGGATGAAAACCCATCTGGACGGCGCGCGCTTTGCCAATGCCCTGACCGCGCTTGATTGCTCGCCTGCCGAAATGACATGGAAGGCAGGCATCGATACCGTCAGCTTTGGCGGTACAAAAAACGGCGTCTTGGGTGTCGAAGCCTGCATCATTTTCGACCCCGCAATCGCGTGGGAATTCGAGTTGCGGCGCAAGCGTGGCGGGCACCTTTTGTCCAAACACCGTTATCTATCAGCACAGATGCAGGCCTATCTGACCGACGACCTGTGGCTCGACATGGCAAAATCGGCCAACCTGCGTTGTGCCCAATTGGCCGACGGTATGCGGGACCATAACGCCGCAAATTTCCTGTTCGAACCGCAGGCCAATATCATCTTTTTCAAAATGTCCCGCCGCGAACATAAACGCATGTTGGACGGTGGTGCTGTCTATTACGTGATGAATGGCGATCCCGAAACAGGCGACCCGGACGATCAGCTTATCGGCCGCCTCGTGACCGACTGGTCAATGACAGAGGACGGCGTCAATCAGTTCCTTGATCTGCTGCGCGGATAAGGTCAGCCACCTGTTCTGTATGCGTCAGGGGCAACATATGGCCCGCATCAGGCACAATATGATCCGTCGCATGCGTGATACGCGCGGCCAATGTTGTGTGAATAGCCGCGATCACATCGATTGAATGCGCCCCACGGATCAGGGTCACCGGGATGTCCAATGCGCCCAGTCGTTCGGGTGATGTGATGCCATCACTGTCTTCCTCAATCGCCGCAGCACCAGCCACGATCAGATGAATACGGTCGGTCAGGTATTTCTGTCTGCGCGGTGACAGATCGGCCCAATCCGTGTCGCCCCAAAGACCGTTGAAGATTTGGGCCGCCTTCGCTTCGTCCCCCGCCAGCATGGCCATCACAAAAGGGCGGAACACCTTGGCATGCGCCTGATGCGCGTCCATCCCCTTGGCGGCGGCAAAATAGACGGGTTCAATCAGGGTCAGACGATTTACCAAATCCGGGCGGGTCACAGCCAGGCGCAGCGCCACCGTTGCCCCGAATGAATGGCCAATCAGATGTGTCGGACCATCACACAGGCTTACCGCAGCATCCGCGACCAGTCCTTGATACTCTGTCTTGCCATCCCAGTCGCCGCTACGGCCATGGCCCGGCATATCGAACAAAGCGGTTTTTTGCTCAAGTATCTCGGCCAGCGGCAGCAATGCCTCGTGCCGGGCAAGGGCGCAATGTATCATGACGGCGGGCGCACCTGCGCCAACCGTCGTGATGTGGATATCGTGACCCGCGATCTGCACCGGTCAGAGATCGCCAGCGAGGCTCGCGTCCAGATCGGCAAGCCGATCCTCGCCCCAGAACCGTTCATCAGTGTCGGTAATAAAGAACGGCGCACCAAAGGCACCACGCATCACGGCCTCTTCCAGATTGGAGGCAAAAGTATCGGCACTGGTCATGAGCCCTTTGTCAGCGAGGGCGGGGTCAAAGCCGGATTTCTCAAGCACATCGCGCACAACATCATCCTGCGCGATATCCCGATCTTCGGCCCAGCAGGCCGCGCCAAAATTGTGGACCAGCTGGCCAACATCCCCACCCGCGTTTTGCGCAGCGATAATGGCATAAGCTGAAGGCGCACCATTGGTGGGCCAATGCGCAGGTTTGGGGTTTAGTGGTAATCCGATCAGCTTGGACCGGCGGCGCAGCTCTTGCAGGCGGTATTCCTGCCGGTTGGGGTGGCGGTCCTTGGGCGGCGTGCCGCCTGTGCGCGCAAAAAGCGCCATGATGTCGAGCGGTTTATATGTGATCGTCGCGCCGTGTTTTTGGGCAATCTCGGCGGGTCGGGTGCCGGTCAGGTAGGTAAAGGGTGAGAGCGTTGCAAAGAAGTAATCGATGTGGGGCATTTCGGTCTCCGACGGGCTGCTGTGTGTTTGCGCGACGGTAACCCTGTGTTAATCGGTGTCAACGCCACGAATCTGTTACATGCCAGTTCCCTTCTGCCAAAGGACCCCTCATGCCCACAATGATCGAGCCAAAGCTGATTTCCGGAAACGCAAACCAGCCGCTGGCCAAGGCCATCGCCCGTCGCATGTCGATGCACCGGGGGATGGAAGTTGGCCTTTGCGATGCGCGGGTGGAACGGTTCAACGATGGCGAAATTTTCGTGGAAGTGTTCGAAAATGTCCGTGGCGAGGATATGTTCATCGTTCAACCCACATCGAACCCCGCCAATGACAACCTGATGGAACTGCTGATTATTGCCGATGCGCTGCGCCGCTCCTCTGCCGCCCGCATCACCGCCGTGATCCCTTATTTCGGCTATGCGCGGCAGGATCGCAGGTCCAAGGCGCGCACCCCGATCACCGCCAAGCTGGTATCGAATATGATCGTCGAAGCCGGTATTGAGCGCGTTTTGACCCTGGATTTGCACGCCACGCAGATCCAGGGTTTTTTCGATATTCCGGTCGATAACCTTTATGCCTCACCCATTTATGCGCTCGATGCGATGCATAATTTCCGCGGCAAGATGGATGATGTCATGGTTGTCTCGCCCGATGTGGGCGGGGTGGCCCGCGCCCGCGATCTTGCGCAGCGTATTGGCGCGCCCTTGTCCATCGTCGATAAAAGACGTGGAAAACCCGGTGAAGTGGCCGAGATGACGGTCATAGGGGATGTCAAAGATCGCGTCTGCATCATCGTCGATGACATCGTCGACACGGCAGGTACCCTTTGCAAAGCGGCAGAAGTCCTGATGGAAAATGGCGCAAAAGAGGTCCATTCCTATATCACCCACGGCGTGTTGTCCGGCCCAGCGGTTGAACGGGTCTCCAAATCAGTGATGAAAAGCCTCGTGATCACCGACACGATCGAACCAACTGTCGCCGTGAAGGGGTGCAAAAACATCCGCATCGTACCGACAGCGCCGATGTTCGCGCAGGCGATCCTGAATACATGGAACGGCACATCCGTCTCGTCGCTCTTTGATCACAAAACACTCGGCCCAATCTACGAAGGGCTGTATGCGGCGGAATAGTAGAGCGGGGCGGCCTCGCCCCGCTCGCCGCTTGTGATTTAGTTGAACAAGTAAGACACCTTGAGCGAAACTGACTCAAACGTGGGATCACCACCATCCGGATTGGTCGAGACATTTTCCAAGTTGTCGTAAACAATCTCGTACCGCAGCTTACCGGCGTTGAAATCATTTTGCAGACCCAATCCGACGGTATAGCCAGTGTTCACACCGCGCGAAGTTGATGTCGGGGAATCAGCGCCCTGCCCTTGCATGGCTGCAACGCCCAATGACGCAAATCCTTCGAATGATCCAACCGGCGCGCCCACCACACCACGCAACCGTAGGGTTGCATTGTGTTCACAATAGTAGGGTGCTGACGCAGCATCCGAACACGCGGTTCCCGAGTATTCAAAGTCGCTGCCAAATGCAATATCTGCATCAGCTTCAACCCCGAAAAAGACTGTGGGTTGATCCCAACGATATCCGATGGTGCCGCCAATAGCGGCGTAGACATCTTCACTGTCGATGCCGGCACCCGGAGCTGGCTCAGACTTTGAAGAATAAATCGCAACCCCACCGCCGTAATAGGGGCCATCCGCAAGCGCAACCTGCCCACCACAGGTCAGAATCGCGGCCAAGATAACTGACTTTTTTGAGAACTTTTTCATAGATACCTCCAATTTGTAGCTAATGCTCAAATTTTAGGTGCCTATTAGACGAGGCAGCAGGCCGTTAGCGCCCGACCCTGCACCAAAGGGTAGGAAAATGATCCGAATTCTGGCCTAATAAAGATCCCAGCCATCGTCATTTGGCAGTTCACCGATGGACGTCCATGCCACGCGCACCCGTGCAACTTGGGTATCGGCCCATGTACGAAAGACGATTTCGAACCCTGTTTCAGAGATCTTTTCCGCCTGAACATCAACCCGCGTATTGGTGTTGTTCGAGATGTCCCACATTGAGATCGACACCTGCACATGCGGTGGGTTTAGATAGGGCTGGGTGAACGTAACAGGCTCGCGACTTTGCCGCGGGCCATCGCCACGCCACATCGTACCGTCATGTTCAAAATCGGAAAATAGGACCACGTCGCCATGATCAATACCAACCGTACCACTTTGTAACCTACGCATCGCCGCCAACGGCCCCTTCCGTTCCCCCGGTGGTTGTATTACAGGTTTTATCGGCAAAAACGACACTAAAAATGCAAAAGGCCCCGCAAAGCGAGGCCTTCTGAATATTTTCATTCGGTTCAGTTTTTGGCGTGCAAGCCGATAGTTCCACCCATCGCGACCATGTCGGCAAGCAGTTTAGCCGCATCATCAACCGGACCCGGTTCATTCTTGAAGGTCTCTTGCGCACGACCATAAGCAGCCTTTGCGTCCTCAACCATCTGGTCATAGACGTCTTGCGTGACCTCTGCCTTGGGCAATGCTTGTTCGGCCAGAACCGATACACCCTCTGCCGTGATCTCTGCAAAACCGCCAGATACGACGTATTCATCAGAACCACCGCCATGCACTACTGTCAGAACGCCGGGGCGCAATGTCGTGATCGTTGGGGCGTGATCGGCCATTGCCGTCATATCGCCATCAGCGCCGGGGATCTGAACCTCGGTCGCCTCAACCGACGCCAAGCGGCGTTCGGGCGAGACAAGATCGAATTGTAGGTTTGCCATATCGGCTCCTTACGCTGCGTCCGCAGCCATTTTTTCGGCTTTGGCTTTCACTTCTTCAATGCCGCCAACCATGTAGAATGCACCTTCGGGCAGGTGATCGTATTCACCGGCAACAACGGCCTTGAAAGACGAAATTGTGTCTTCAAGCGGGACCTGCACACCGGGCGAACCGGTGAACACCTGTGCCACGTCAAACGGCTGCGACAGGAAACGCTGGATTTTCCGGGCGCGGGCCACCGTCAGCTTATCTTCCTCTGACAGTTCGTCCATGCCGAGGATAGCAATGATATCCTGCAAGGATTTGTACCGTTGCAATGTGTTCTGCACGTCCATCGCAACGCTGTAGTGCTCCTCACCCAAAACGGCGGGGTCCATCAGGCGCGATGTGGAATCAAGCGGGTCAACAGCCGGGTAGATGCCCAGTTCGGAAATCGCACGGTTCAGAACGGTAGTCGCGTCAAGGTGCGCGAACGATGTGGCCGGTGCAGGGTCGGTCAAGTCATCGGCAGGCACGTAGATCGCCTGCACAGAGGTGATCGAGCCATTCTTGGTCGATGTGATCCGTTCCTGCATCTGACCCATATCGGTCGCCAGTGTTGGCTGGTAGCCCACGGCGGATGGGATACGGCCCAACAGCGCTGACACCTCGGAACCGGCTTGTGTAAAGCGGAAGATGTTGTCGACAAAGAACAGAACGTCTGTACCGGACTGGTCGCGGAACTGCTCGGCCATGGTCAGACCGGACAAGGCCACACGCATACGCGCACCGGGAGGTTCGTTCATCTGACCATAAACCAGCGCCACTTTGGACTTGGTCAGGTCATCGGCGTTGATAACGCCTGAATCAATGAATTCGTAATAAAGATCGTTCCCTTCACGGGTCCGTTCACCCACACCCGCGAATACGGAATAGCCAGAGTGTACTTTGGCGATGTTGTTGATCAGTTCCTGAATAAGAACCGTCTTGCCCACACCGGCACCACCGAACAGACCAATTTTACCACCCTTGGCGTAAGGGGCCAAAAGGTCGATCACTTTGATCCCTGTTACCAGAACCTCGGACGCCGTGGACTGCGCCTCAAAAGGCGGGGCTTCGGCGTGGATCGAACGCGTTTCCTTGGAACCGATATCACCTTTTTCGTCGATGGGTTCACCCACAACGTTCATGATACGACCCAATGTGGCGTCGCCGACGGGCACCATGATCGGACCGTCCTTGTCAGTCACTTCCTGACCGCGCACCAGACCTTCTGTGGCGTCCATCGCAATGGCCCGCACCGTATTTTCACCAAGGTGCTGTGCGACCTCAAGGGTCAGCGCCTTGCCGTTATTGTCTGTCGAAAGTGCGTTCAGAATCTCAGGCAGATGGTCATCGAACTGCACGTCAACGACGGCGCCGATGATCTGCGTGATCTTGCCTTTTGCGTTAGCCATTTGGTTTCTCCGGTTCTTCAAGGCGAGGCGGGCTCGCAAGTTCTTTTGCTAATTCCACCGCCGCAGCAGTGAGTTGGTATTTTCCGGCGCGGTGGGCAATCAGGAACCCGTGCCGTGGTAGTCTGTTTCCGATCATCCCTGCGTCATCCACTCTGGCGGATGTTACTCCGAACCGATCAGCGATGCGTTTGGCCAGGTAGACCTTTTTGAATCTGTAGAGCTTGAAGGGTTCTTCGCCGAAACGTTCGTAGAGTTCCAAAACATATGCCTTGTCTCTGTCCGTCAGGTTGCGTGGTTTCGCTCCCTTGGCGCCTTCGATTTGCCTTGCCCTTCCTGAGGGTCTGACGAACAGCCACAAAATCCAAAGTGACAGCGCCAGAAAAAGCGCAAGACCTATCCACAGTCCGATACTTATAGTGCTTCTGCCCCCGAGATGATTTCAATCAGTTCATTGGTGATGACGGCCTGACGCGAGCGGTTGAATTCGATTGTCAGTTTGTCGATCATCTCGCCCGCGTTGCGGGTCGCGTTGTCCATCGCAGACATCCGCGCGCCTTGCTCTGATGCACCATTTTCTAGCAATGCACTGAAAAGGGCCGTGGCAACACCGCGCGGCAGCAGGTCAGCAAGAATTTCTTCCTCGCCAGGTTCGTAGTCGTACAGTGTCGCCTCTTTATCGGCCACCTGTTCAAACTTCGCAGGGATGATCTGTTGCGCGGTTGGGTGCTGGGCCACAACATTTTCGAAGCGCGAGAAAAAGATCGTCGCGACATCGAATTCACCGGCATCAAACCGGTTCAGCACGTCTTTGGCGATGCCTTGGGCATCCGCATAACCGACGCGCTTTACCTCGGTCAGATCCACATGGCCCACAAAATGGTCGCTCAGATCACGCTTCAGTGTATCACGACCTTTTTTGCCGACCGTCAGGATTTTCACCGTCTTGCCTTCACCGACAAGCATTTGCGCATGGTTGCGCGCAAGCTTTGCGATGTTGCCGTTAAAGCCGCCGCACAGGCCGCGTTCGGCTGTCAGAACGATCAATAGTTGCACCTGATCGCTGCCCGTACCGGACAGCAGTTTGGGCGCTGAATCTGATCCGCCAACCGATGCCGCCAGCCCTGCCATCACGGCGTTAAACCGTTCGGTATAGGGGCGCGACGCTTCGGCTGCGTCCTGGGCGCGGCGCAGTTTCGCAGCCGCGACCATCTGCATGGCCTTTGTGATCTTGCGGGTCGATTTGACCGACTCGATCCTGTTTTTCAGGTCCTTAAGACTGGGCATAAGGTGCTCCTATGTCCGGGTTCAGGCGAAATCTTTGGCGAAGGCTTCGATCGCAGCTTTGATCTTGTCTTCGGCTTCACCTTTGACCTTTGGATCTTCCTTCGTGATGTAATCCAGCACGTCGGATGCGTTGGTGCGCAGGTGATTGAGCAATCCGGCCTCAAACCGACCCACATCCTTGACGGCGATCTTGTCGAGGAAACCCTTCGTGCCTGCATAGATCACGCAGACGATTTCGGCATTGGTCAGCGGCGAATACTGCGGCTGTTTCATCAACTCGGTCAGACGTGCGCCACGGTTCAGCAGGGCTTGCGTGGACGCATCCAGGTCGGACCCGAACTGCGCAAACGCGGCCATTTCGCGGTACTGTGCCAGTTCCAGCTTCACTGGACCCGCGACTGACTTCATTGCATCTGTCTGCGCGGAGGAGCCCACACGCGACACCGACAAACCCGTGTTCACGGCGGGGCGGATGCCTTGATAGAACAGTTCGGTTTCAAGGAAGATCTGACCGTCAGTGATCGAAATCACGTTGGTCGGAATAAACGCCGACACGTCACCACCTTGCGTTTCGATGATCGGCAGCGCCGTCAAAGAACCGGAGCCATTGTCTTCGTTCAGTTTCGAAGACCGCTCCAGCAGGCGGGAGTGAAGATAGAAAACGTCACCAGGATAAGCCTCACGCCCCGGTGGGCGGCGCAGCAGCAAGGACATCTGGCGATAAGACACAGCCTGCTTGGACAGATCATCATAAATGATCAGCGCGTGGCGGCCATTGTCGCGGAAATGCTCGGCCATCGCAGTTGCCGAATACGGCGCCAGATATTGCATCGGTGCAGGCTCGGACGCGGTCGCGGCCACAACGATGGAATACTCAATCGCACCTGATTCTTCGAGGCGCTTCACCAATTGCGCCACAGTCGAACGTTTCTGACCGATCGCGACATAGACGCAATACAGCTTCTTACTCTCATCATCACCAGCGGCGTCATTATAAGACTTCTGGTTCAGGATCGTATCAAGTGCGACAGCTGTTTTGCCGGTCTGACGGTCACCAATGATCAGCTCACGCTGGCCACGGCCAACCGGGATCATGGAGTCGACTGATTTCAGGCCAGTCGCCATTGGTTCGTGTACGGATTTACGCGGGATGATGCCCGGCGCTTTTGAATCTGCAACAGCGCGCTTTTTCGTCTTGATCGGACCCTTGCCGTCCAGCGGATTGCCCAGACCATCAACAACGCGGCCCAGCAATTCGTCACCCACAGGTACATCCACGATGGATTTGGTGCGCTTGACGGTGTCGCCTTCTTTGATGTCACGGTCGGAACCGAAGATAACAACACCCACGTTGTCGGATTCCAGGTTCAATGCCATCCCGCGGATACCGCCAGGGAATTCGACCATTTCACCGGCCTGCACGTTATCCAGGCCATACACACGGGCGATACCGTCGCCGACGCTTAGTACCCGGCCAACTTCGGCCACTTCGGCTTCTTGACCGAAGTTCTTGATCTGGTCCTTCAGGATCGCAGAGATTTCAGACGCTTGGATCGCCATTATCCGACCTCTTTCATAGTGTTCTGGAGTGCGTTGAGCTTGGAGGCGATCGACGTGTCGATCATCTTGGAGCCCACTTTAACAATAAGACCGCCAATGATTGCCTCATCGACGGTTTCTTTGATGGTGACAGATTTGCCCACTTGGGCTTCGAGTGTTTTTGCCAGCTTGTCCGACTGCGCCTTGGTCAGCTTCTTGGCGGTTGTGACCTCTGCGGTCACTTCGCCACGCTCTTCGGCCAAACGATCCTTCAGGACGCTGACAAGATGGGGCAGCACAAACAAACGACGCTTTGCGGCCAACAGGCTCAACACGTTGCCCGTTGTTTCGGACAATTTCATTTTCTTCGCGATCGCTGCGATTGCGGCGCCTTGTTCGTCGCGGCTATACAGCGGTGAGGTGAGCAATGTGCGTAAATCAGCGCTGTCCTGCATGGCGGCTTCGAGTGCATCAATATCAGATTCGAGCGCCTTGATGGTTTTGCCTTCTTTGGCGAGGTCAAACACTGCCGTTGCATAGCGCGCAGCAATGCCTGTGGAAATTCCAGCTGTTTCGGACACGTCCACCCTTCCGATGTCTTGGCCCGGCTTCACTGGGCCCGGAGTGACGGGCAGCGAAAGGGCAACTTGTTAGGCCCTCGTTTTCACGAAAGCAGCAAAATCTCGGCGGATGTAACAGAGGTCCTATGGCGTCGCAAGCACCCTACGACAAGAATCATTGTATCAATTTTGTATATACCCTTGGGTTAGGCGGTCACCATCTCTGCCGGGGCTTCCTTCGCACCGGTCATAAAGGCCACAGCATCAGACATGGTGTAATCCTTTGGGTCGATAACACATAGCCGCTTGCCCAACCTGTGCACATGGATTCTGTCGGCCACCTCGAACACGTGAGGCATGTTGTGGCTGATCAGGATGATCGGAATGCCACGCGACCGCACATCCAGGATCAATTCCAGCACCCGACGTGATTCTTTGACGCCAAGGGCCGCCGTGGGTTCATCAAGGATGATCACCTTTGACCCAAATGCTGCGGCACGGGCCACTGCGACGCCTTGCCGCTGCCCGCCAGATAGCGTCTCGACCGCCTGATTGATGTTCTGGATGGTCATCAATCCCAGCTCGGTCAGCTTATCACGCGCTAGTTTTTCCATGCGCGGCCGATCCAGCTGTCGCAGGTATTTCCCACGCCAACCAGGCCTACGCAATTCCCGGCCCATGAACATGTTGTCTGCAATCGACAATGCAGGCGACATGGCCAGCGTTTGATAGACGGTTTCGATCCCTTCCTTGCGCGCATCCGTGGGGGAAGTGAACCGAACTGGTTTTCCTTCCAGATAAACCTGGCCGTCGTCGGGCACCACGGCACCCGAAACCGCCTTGATCAGCGTTGATTTGCCTGCACCATTGTCACCAATCACGGCCAGAATTTCGCCGGGATAAAGGTCAAAGTCGCATTGATCGAGCGCAGTGACACGCCCATACCGCTTGACCAATCCGCGCCCCTTTAGAATGGGTTCCATTATGCTGATACCTTTCTAATCCACTGGTCCACAGCAACCGCACCGATGATCAGCACGCCGATCAGCAGGAACGTCCACTGCGCGTCAGCCCCGGCGAGCCGTAGGCCAAGCGTAAAGACCCCAACGATCAGCGCGCCAAAGAGCGCGCCAAGGATCGATCCGCGCCCGCCAAAGAGCGAAATACCCCCGATGACCACCGCAGTGATCGATTCGATATTGGCAAGCTGCCCCGATGTCGGTGACACCGACCCAATTCGCCCGATTAATGCCCAGCCTGCAAAGGCGCATATCAGGCCAGATAACACATAGACCGAAATCAGCGTCCGTTTGACGTTGACCCCCGATAGCTGCGCCGCCTCTGGATCGTCGCCCACTGCGTAAACATGCCGTCCCCAGGCCGTATGCTTCAGAATATACGCCAAGACCAACATCAGGACGACCATGAAGATCACACCAACAGTGAAAATGGCACCGCCCACGCTGAATTTGGTCGCGAAAACCTGAAGAAGCGGCGCATTCGCCTCAATCTCTTGCGCACGGATGGTTTCGTTGGCCGAATACAGAAAATTTGTTGCCAAAACGATCTGCCACATACCAAGCGTCACGATAAACGGCGGCAGTTTCATCACAGCGATGAGCCAGCCATTGATATAGCCGCAAATCATGCCCGTCAGCAGACCACAGACGATCGCGATCTCAACGGGCAACCCATAGCGGAATGTGAACTGCCCCATGACCACCGACGACAGCACCATGATGGCCCCCACCGACAGGTCAATGCCCGCGGTCAGGATCACAACGCTTTGCGCCGCGGCGACAA
This sequence comes from uncultured Paracoccaceae bacterium, assembly GCA_947489445.1. Classification (GTDB taxonomy): domain Bacteria; phylum Pseudomonadota; class Alphaproteobacteria; order Rhodobacterales; family Rhodobacteraceae; genus Yoonia. Next base: position 159,196 of record CANLDN010000006.1, on the reverse strand, counting down.
TGCCCACGATTTGGACCTGTTGCAGGATCAATGTAAGAGCAAATGGAGAAAAGAATTTGGACCCCAACAGCAGCCCAAAGGCGATGATCGACGCGACCAACACGAAAAGCGGCACCAGCGCGGGATTCACATGCAACGCATGTTGCAGTTTATCCAACGGCCCCTTTTTTCGTGTATCGAATTCGGCAACTGCCTCCGTGCGCTTTGCCTGAACAACAGCTTCAAAATTATCCTGATCGGCTGGCATGGCGTGTCCCTCCCCCATTTGTGCAAAGGGCGGACCGTGGCCCGCCCTTCATGTTTATCAGTGCCTCAGATCAACCCCAGCACAGGTCCATGCCTTCAGCGACTGAAATGCTATCGACACCATCGGCGGGCCGATCCGTGACAAGCGCCACACCAGTGTCGAAGAAATCTTTGCCCGGCGTGTTGGCAGGCAAGGTTCCGTCGGCTGCAAAAGACGCAATCGCCTCGATCCCTTTGGATGCCATCAGCAGCGGGTATTGCTGCGACGTCGCCCCGATCACACCGTCAGCGACATTCTGAACGCCCGGACATCCGCCATCAACCGACACAATCAGCACGTCATTTTCGCGTCCAATCGATTTCAGCGCTTCATAGGCGCCGGCAGCGGCAGGTTCGTTGATCGTGTAGACCACGTTGATCATCGGATCGACGGCTAACAGGTTTTCCATCGCACGACGGCCACCTTCCTCGTTCCCGGCGGTGATGTCATTGCCCACAATACGCGGGTCATCTTCATCACCCCACTTATTGGGATCGCCCAGATCGATGCCAAAACCTTGCAAAAAGCCTTGATCGCGCAGCACACCGACACTTGGCTGGCTCACAGCAAGATCGAGCATGCCAATTTTGGCGTTCGCCGCGTCATCACCAAGGGTAGCGGCGGCCCATTGGCCGATCAGTTCGCCCGCGAGGAAGTTGTCAGTGGCAAATGTGGCGTCAGCCGCGTCGATAGGCTCCAACGGCGTATCGAGTGCGATCACCAGCAAACCGGCCTCGCGGGCCTGGGTCACTGCACCAACAATGGATGACGTGTCCGACGCAGTCAGCAAGATACCTGATGCGCCATCCGCGATGCAGGTCTCAATCGCGGCCACTTGGGTTTCGTGATCACCATCAACCTTACCGGCATAGGATCGCAGTGTGATGTTATTCGCCTCTGCTGCGGCTTCCGCACCTTCACGCATTTTCACAAAAAATGGATTGGTGTCGGTTTTGGTGATCAGGCAAGCGGACACGCCATGGCCCCCTGCGAATGCCGCACCGCTTGTGGTCATCAGCGCAAGCGCCGTTCCTGTCAGCAGTCTTTTCATAATATCCTCCCAGTATTGAAATTGCTGGGGTTTTGCCCCCACAGCACGGTCCGCCTCCAACGAACCTCACTCTCAACAAAGCGCGATTCGGACGGACCTGTCAATTAATTAGTTAATTTTACTTATTAATGGATTTGGTGTATTTCATATGATGGAGGACCCGCCTATGGTCAGCGGAATGGACGACGGTGTTGTTAGATCAATCAGTACTGGCCTCAGCCAGAAGGGTGTGCGCAATCACAACGAACGGCTGCTTTTGTCGCTGTTGCAACGGCATGGCGAGTTACCCGGCAGTGACCTGGCCAGACTGGCAGGCCTGTCACCGCCAACGGTCTCTGCGATTCTGAAGCGGCTTGAAAAAGACCACCTGCTCAGCCGCGGCGCTCCGACACGAGGGAAAGTCGGCAAGCCATCTGTACCCATACGTCTGGCCCCCGATGGTGTCTTGTCAATTGGTCTGAAGATTGGGCGCCGATCTGCCGACTTGTTGCTGATGGATTTCACAGGGGTTGTCCGTCAGCAGATGCAAATGACCTACACCGCCCCGGTTCCGCAGGACATCTTTGGCTTTCTCGCGGATGGTATGGCCACAATTTTTGATGGTCTGAGCGCGGCCGAGATGGACCGAATCTGTGGTATCGGCATTGCTGCTCCATTTGAAATGTGGAACTGGCAGGATGCCTCGGACCCCACAGCAAAAACGTTTATGTCTTGGAAAGATATCGACATGCGCGGCGCTGTGGGGCGTTTCAGCGATCTACCTATCGCGATGATGAATGACGCAACAGCAGCCTGTCAGGCAGAACACGTATATGGCCGGGGCAAGGCATTCTGTGACTATGCGTATTTCTTTCTTGGCGCATTCGTTGGTGGCGGGGTCGTGCTGAACCATTCGGTGTTCGAGGGGCGACAAGGGAACGCCGGCGCGCTTGGCGCATTACGCAGTATCGGACCAAATGGAGAGAGCAAGCAACTGATCGATACTGCCTCAATCCACTTGCTGGAAAGGCGATTGCGAGAGGTCGACTTGGACCCGGCCCTGATCTGGCAAAGCCCGCAGGATTGGACGCCGATTGCGCGCTATGTAGAACCATGGCTGGGCCAGACAGCACAGGAACTGGCCAAGGCCAGCCTGTCTGTCTGTTCAGTTATTGATTTCGAGGCGGTCCTGATCGACGGCGCGTTCCCAGCTGAGATCAGAACCGCACTTGTTGAACGGGTCCGACGTTATATTGCCACACAGGACAAACGCGGCCTGATTCCGCCTAGGATTGAGGCGGGAACCATAGGCGGTAATGCGCGCGCAATCGGCGCGGCATGTGGGCCCATCTTCTCGCAATATCTGCTGGATACAAATACGGGCCTTTGGGCCTAGAACAGATCCTGCCAAACGGTGCCGTCATAGCAACGCAGCTTGCTGGTCGTGCTATCAAAATAGACATCACCCACAGCAGGGATCGCCGGGCCAACACCCGGAAGAAGGTTCAGTACTTCGCCAATCTGCACATGCCCATCTGCGGCAACGACGGTCAGCGCGGTCGCAAATGATGACCCATCGGCACTGACTTTGATGCTGAAATCATCATTGCCTGCCAGGCCCATCTCGGCACGCCCGGAAAACCCGGTCTGGTACAGCAATGAGGCTGTATCACCAACGACAGCCTTGTTGATCTTGACCTGATGACCGGCCCCATCATTGTTCAGCAATGTCGCCGCCGCGTTTACGCTTAACCGATTGGTCGCATCCGCCGTCGCATTGATCCCGACGCTGGGCAGGTTCTGCAATTCCGAATCGCCCTGGGCGACCCACGCGCCGCCGGTAAAGGCCTGCATCTGCGCCACATCACGCACCCACGCCAACCAGCCGTCACGCGGGGCGACAAACAGCCAACCACCGCCCCGCCAGGTGGCTATCATATCATCCCGCCCCGCCCAGGCACCAGTTGCTCCAGGGCCCAGCGCCCACGCTTGCCCCTCCTCCGCCAGACCGGGTGGCACAGTCGCCGCAGTCTCCTCCAAGGTCAGTTGGACAATCATATCAAGCAGCTCAATCGCCTCGTTATGGGTGACGTGCTTTTGCGCCTGAGCAGGCATGATGAACGGCAGTGACAGGTTAGGTGTTTGTTCGGACATGAAAAATCGCGCCTTCCGCAATGAGATGAAATCGCGCGCAGTATTGGGGTTATCTCGTCAACGATGTCTTGCCACACCGCGCGACGGTTAACGCAACTTTAAGACCTATGGGACACGTAATGGTTAACGGGGTCTGAAAGGTTCATCATGGTTAAACGCGCGCTCATTACGGGGATAACGGGACAGGACGGGTCCTATCTGGCCGAACTGCTGCTTGAAAAAGGCTACGAGGTGCATGGGATCAAGCGCCGTGCATCGCTGTTCAACACGGATCGGGTAGATCACATTTACGAAGACCCGCAGACCGATAATGCCCGGTTTAAGCTTCATTATGGCGACCTGACCGACAGCTCCAACCTGACCCGCATCATGGCTGAGGTGAAACCGGATGAAGTGTATAACCTTGGTGCTCAATCCCATGTCGCTGTCAGTTTTGAAGCACCGGAATATACCGCCGATGTCGATGCCATCGGAACCTTGCGACTTCTCGAAGCCATCCGGTTTCTCAAGCGCGAAGACAAAACCCGTTTCTATCAAGCCTCAACTTCCGAGCTTTACGGACTAGTGCGTGAAACACCGCAGACAGAGCAAACCCCTTTTCACCCGCGCAGCCCCTATGCTGTTGCCAAGATGTATGCGTACTGGACCTGCGTGAATTACCGCGAGGCCTACGGCATGTATGCCTGTAATGGCATCCTGTTTAACCACGAAAGTCCCCGGCGTGGTGAAACCTTCGTCACCCGCAAAATCACACGCGGCTTGTCCAACATCGCGCTGGGCCTGCAGGACTGTCTTTACATGGGCAACATCGACGCGTTACGGGATTGGGGGCATGCCAAGGACTATGTGCGGATGCAGTGGATGATGCTGCAACAAGACCGACCAGAGGACTTTGTGATCGCGACCGGCCAACAATACTCCGTCCGGGATTTCATCATCTGGGCCGCATCAGAACTGGGGCTGACATTGGCGTTCTCGGGCGTCGGCCTGAATGAAACAGCCACGGTGACCGCCGTCACGAGCGACCGCGCGCCCCGTGTCCGCGTTGGTGATGTGGTCATGCGCATCGACCAACGCTATTTTCGACCAGCAGAGGTCGAAACGCTGCTCGGCAACCCGGCAAAGGCCAAGGCGAAATTGGGTTGGACGCCGCAAATCACCGCGCAAGAGATGTGCGCGGAAATGGTGACCGAAGATCTGAAATCCGCACGACGCCATGCTCTGTTGCAAGAACATGGACTGAATATGCCCGTTTCAGTCGAGGCATAGGTAATGCGCATCTACATAGCTGGACATAATGGCATGGTAGGCAGCGCGATATTGCGCCAGCTTGCGGCCAAAGGGGAGCATGAGCTGATCACCGCCACGCGGGCGCAACTTGACCTGACAGATCAGGCGGCTGTGCGTCATTTCATGCGTACTCAGCGCCCCAATACGGTGATCCTTGCAGCCGCGAAGGTTGGGGGGATCATGGCCAATGACACCTATCCGGCTGACTTCATCTATGAAAACCTGATGATCACCTGCAATGTGATCCATGCCGCCCATAACGTCGGCGTGCAACGCCTTTTGCAGCTTGGTTCGTCCTGCATCTATCCACGCGATGCTGCACAGCCGATGGCAGAACATGCCTTGCTGACCGGCCCGCTGGAACCCACAAATGAACCCTACGCAGTGGCCAAGATCGCAGGCATCAAGCTTTGCGAAAGCTACAACAGGCAGCACGGAACTGATTACCGCTCGATCATGCCCACAAACCTTTATGGGCCTGGGGATAACTTTCACCCCGAACATGCCCATGTGCTGCCCAGCCTGATTGACCGGTTTCATCACGCTGCCAAGACAGAGGCGGATCAGGTGCCTATCTGGGGGACCGGTAAGCCGCGGCGCGAATTCCTTCATGTGGATGATCTGGCCAGTGCCGCGCTGTTTGTGATGCAACTGGATCGTCAAACCTATGCGGCCGAAACCCATCCCATGCGCAGCCACATCAATATCGGCACGGGCCGCGACACATCTATCCTGGAACTGGCCAGGACCGTTGCTGAGGTAGTAGATTTTAAGGGACAAATCATATGCGACCCGACCAAACCAGACGGCGCTGCGCGCAAACTGATGGACGTCAGCCAGATCAACCGGCTAGGTTGGCGCGCAAATGTCAATCTGCGCGACGGGATCAGAGCAACCTACGATTGGTATTTGGCGCAAATTGATGCGGGCAGCGCCCTGCGCGCAAGTTGAAGGGGAGGATATCGATGATCACTCCGGTTCTTTTATGCGGCGGGTCAGGCACGCGGCTTTGGCCCCTATCGCGCAAAAGCTATCCCAAGCAGTTTTCCCCATTGATCGGCGATGAAAGCCTATTCCAGGCCAGCGCAAAACGCCTACAGGGGGACCGCTACGCGCCACCGATTGTTGTGACCTCCGATGCGTTCCGGTTTATCGTCGTCCAACAACTGCAAGAAGCGGGCGTGGCACCCGGCACCGTTCTGATCGAACCCGAAGGGCGGGACACGGCCCCCGCGATTCTGGCCGCCGCGCTGCATTTGGCCGAAACCGACCCTGACGGACTTATGCTGGTGGCACCATCTGACCATGTGATCCCAGATGCAGCCAAGTTCGATGCCGCGGTCGCAAAGGCAATCCCCACCGCTGAGCTGGGCCAGCTTGTCACGTTTGGGATCACGCCCGACCGTGCGGAAACCGGCTATGGTTACCTCGCCTTGGCAACACATCCATGTTGCGATGCTCATCCCATTCCTTTGAAATCATTTGTAGAAAAACCTGATGCGGCGCAGGCGGCGGAAATGCTGGCTGATAAACGCTACCTTTGGAATGCGGGGATATTTCTTTTCTCAGTCAGATCTATTTTGGCGGCCTATGCCTCGTCCGCGCCTGAAATGGTCAAAGCTGTTGAGCAAGCAGTCAATGAGGCAAAGACCGATCTCGGGTTCCTGCGGCTTGCCCCTGAACCATGGGCGAAATCGCCTGCGATCTCGATTGATTACGCGGTCATGGAAAAAGCCAATAACCTCAGCGTCGTCCCTTATCGGGATGGTTGGTCAGATCTTGGCGACTGGGCGGCCGTATGGCGTGAAACGGAAAGTGACGGTATTGCGCTCTCGGGCGCTGCAACGGCCATTGATTGCGAAAACTCATTACTGCGATCCGAAGTCGAAGGACAAAACATCGTAGGCATCGGCCTGAAGGACATTGTCGCAGTCGCGATGCCGGATGCGGTATTGATCAGCCACAAAGACAATACGCAACAGGTCAAAACCGCTGTTGCAGCGTTGAAATCTAAAGGCGCACCACAAGCCGAAAGTTTCCCTAAGGATCACAGGCCCTGGGGTTGGTTTGAAAGTTTAGCGATCGGCGATCGGTTTCAGGTCAAACGCATTGTTGTCAATCCTGGCGCTGCGCTTTCCCTCCAATCGCATCACCACAGAGCAGAGCATTGGATCGTGGTGCAGGGGACCGCCAGCGTTACCATTGGCGATGAGGTACAGTTGGTGACCGAAAATCAGTCGGTTTACGTACCGCTTGGCGCGACACATCGCATGGAAAACCCCGGCAAGCTGCCAATGGTGCTGATCGAGGTACAAACAGGTAGTTATTTGGGGGAAGACGACATTATCCGTTATGAGGATGTCTACGCCCGAACTTAAGGCAAACGTGCGTCCTGTTTTTGATAGTGGACCTTGCGACAATTCGCCTGTCTCTTTGATTGCCGCCGGAAATGCGCGACTTTTGCCGATTTTTGCCATAGTTGCATTGTCTTCTCCCGCGAACTGGGGAAAATTCGTCTGAAATGCAAATGTCACATCCCGCACCGATTTAAGAGAGCCAGAAATGACCAATATTCCCGGCAATAATACGACAAATGAAACCATTGATTTAAATGGCAGTGTCTTCAGTAGCATTGATTTCGAAGGAGATCGTGACTGGTTCTCATTTTCCATCGACTCATCGCAATTTGTCGAGGTTTCTTTGGAAGGTATCGGGATTGGCGGAATCGAGGACACTGTTCTGACGATCTATGACGAGATGGGCAATGAAATCGCTTTCAATGACGATGTGGCCTTTCCAGTCGATTTTTCTTCAGGGCTCTCTTTTTTTGCTGTGGCGGGGCAGACCTACTACATCGAAGCCGCAGGTTATCAGGATGACACGTTTGCCGACACTGGCGATTACATATTGATCACCGCCCTTGGCACGGCACCTGTCCTGATTGATTCCCTGATTTGGGGTACACAATGGGATGATCCGGTCATCACATATTACTTTGCGCCAAATGGCGTCAGCAATCCCGATGCGGACGGGTTCACATCCGACGGCTTTACATCCTATGAGCGCGAACAATTTCTTACTGCATTTGCTGCTATCGCAGCCGTAGCGAACCTAACATTTACCGAAGCTGCGACTGCCGCAGATGCGGACCTTGTACTTATCGTGGACGATAATGAGGTTATCAATCTTCCGCCAGACGACCAGTTTCTCGGTTTCTTCAATACACCAGATGGCGGCACCCAGAATTCCGGTGTTTTCAACGCGAATGGTACGGGTTGGGATCGGACACCTGGCGGTGGACTAGAAGAAGGTGGTTACGGCTACGTGACCATCGTGCACGAGCTATTGCACGGCCTGGGCATGTCTCATCCCCATGACAACGGTGGCACATCTGATGTGATGCAGGGTGTCACACAGGCATTTGATGACTACGGTCTATTCAACCTCAATCAGGGCATCTTTACCACGATGTCTTACAATACCGGTTTTCTGACCGGCAATAACTCTGTTCCCGATGGTTTCGACTACGGCTATGAAGCGGGCCCGATGGCGCTGGATATTGCTGTTCTACAGGCCCTTTATGGTGCCAACGAAGGTACCTTTGCCGGCGACGACACGCATATCCTTGTCAATACAAACGGAACCGGAACGGCATGGCGGACGATTTGGGATGCGGACGGCAATGACACGATCCAACACATTGGCAGTGCTGATGCTGTGATTGATCTACGTGCAGCCACACTGGAGTATGGCTTTGGCGGCGGCGGTTTCGTTTCGACCGTTGATGGTATTCAAGGCGGTTTTACCATCGCGCATGGCGTCGTGATTGAGAACGCGACCGGTGGTTCTGGCAATGATATGTTGATCGGCAACGATGCAGACAACGACCTGACAGGCAATAATGGTAATGACGTGATCTATGGCGACGCGGGTGACGACAACATTTCAGGCGGCGCAAATAATGATACCGCCTATGGCGGCACAGGCGATGATGACGTGGATGCAGGTAGCGGCAACGACATGGTCGCTGGCAATTCCGGTGCGGACGACATTCAAGGCGCAAGCGGGACCAACACCATCTATGGCGGGTCCGGCTTTGATAACATCACCGGCGGCACTGGCAGCGATACGATCTTCGGTGGTAGCGGGGATGATACCATTATGGGCAATGGCGGCAGTGACACCATCTTTGGTGGACGCGGCGACGATACCATAGACGGTGGTGCAGGTTCCGATCAGATTACGGGCGGTATGGGCGCCGACGAACTGACGGGCGGTATGGGCAGCGATAGCTTTATATATTCCTTTGTGGGCGACAGCGTCGTTGGCGAGACCGATAACATCACTGACTTTGCGGTTGGTGTAGACAATATTGACCTATCGGCAATCGATGCCGACTTGGCTGCCGAGGGCGATCAGGCATTTGCAGTTGTCGATTCCTTCACTGGCACGGCGGGCGAAATTGTCCTGGGCGCTGGCACCGTTAGCATTGACCGGAACGGTGACGGCAATGCGGACATGGAAATCCTCGTTGATGGCGTCACGCTGACAGTGGACGACTTCATCCTCTGATGCGTGTTCTTGTCACCGGCGGCGCGGGCTACATTGGTAGCCACACGCTATTGGAGTTATTGGCACAGGGGCATGAGGTCTGTGTGCTTGATAACTATACAAATGCCACGCCCGAAGTGTTGACACGTGTGCGCACTCTCTCGAACAGGACTATTCTGGACTACACTGGTGATGTGCGCGATGCATCGATGCTGGACAAAGTCATGCAGGACTTCATGCCAGAGGCGGTCATTCACTTCGCCGGGCTTAAGGCCGTCGGTGAAAGCACTGAAAAACCCCTATACTACTACGACGTGAATGTCGGCGGAACACTGGCCCTTTTGCGTGCGATGGGCAGAGCCGGATGCAGGCGTATCATCTTTTCATCCTCGGCAACTGTTTATGGAGAACCCATATATCTGCCATATGACGAGGCGCATCCAACCGCCCCAACATCCGTATATGGACGCTCAAAACTGATGGCCGAAGGTATCCTGTCAGACTGGGCCGCAGCGCAGGGTGATGTATCGGCAGTGTTATTGCGTTATTTCAATCCAGTTGGTGCACATGCCTCCGCCCAAATCGGGGAAGATCCAAAAGACGTTCCGAATAACTTGATGCCTTATATTGCGCAGGTCGCTGTTGGCAAACGTGAGGCGCTCACCGTATTCGGAGATGACTACGAAACACCGGATGGCACCGGGTTGCGGGACTATATCCATGTTGTTGATCTGGCGCGGGCCCATGTAGCGGCGCTGGACTACGCGGCAAACCACGCCGGCGCGCGGCACTTCAACATCGGCACGGGTCAAAGCTACAGCGTGCGCGAAATGGTTCGTGCGTTCGAAAAAGCCTGCAATCGTTCAATCCCCACCCAACAAGCAGGTCGGCGGGCAGGTGACATTGCGGCGATGCAAGCTGATCCGCGCCGTGCCGCGGCAGAACTAGGATGGTCTGCAACACATACACTCGACGACATGACAGCCAGTACGTGGGCTTGGCAATCAGCCAACCCGCATGGTTATGACACCTAAAAAACATCTCGCATAGCCCCAAGCGAGATGTTCTTCAGGCCAATCTACAGCAAACCAACCCTATGTCGGGCAGACAAAGCTTACGCACTTGATACGATCTGCTTCAACAAGCATCCTGTTAAAGCGAGCCGTTTCAATAACATAGAAGCCATTTTCGACCGCCAAAAGTCGCCCTTCAACGGATACTGATCCGTCAGGTGACTCAAGCTTGATCATGATCACCGCCTGTGCTGTCACCTGCGTCGCAGTTACTGCCGGCACTGACAATACGAACAGTGACAGACCAAACAGCGACCGACGCAATAGCTTTAAAACATTCATAGCATTTCCTCGTAACCAACACGCTGTATGGCAAACAATTAAGCCAAGCGCTTACCCGGGTCTGTGCGTTTCATCACATTCCCGTAAAACAATCATAAAATTAGTTGCGCCTGCTGTCATCGTAGCTCTTTGGCTAGGATTGCTCAGTTATCGTTACCTGCGCAGCAAAAACATGCCTCGCAACAACGCCAATCCAACATGCAGCATTTCATCGGCCAATGTCGCCCTCTCGGCCTCCACATAAAGCCGCAACTCCGGTGCGTTACCCGACGGACGCAAATGCACAATTCGGTGATCCGAAAGCGTCATACGCACACCATCGACAAGGTTCATATCCATCTCAACACCGTCAAATTCCTTCAGAAAAGCCGCCCGTGCATCGGCATCACTGATAAGCCGCTGGATCAACGCTTGGGATTGCTCTGGTGGCACATCTCTCAAAAGACCTGCGGCCGTAAAACGAGCAGGCTCTGCCGCGACACGGGTTGCAACACCACCATCCTTCGACGCCGCTAAGACAGCCAGGATTGGCAACAACGCATCGCGTGTCATTAACGTTGGAAGCGGACCAGATGGACCATCAGCCGGAAACCCCAGAAGAAAACCACCATTCGCCTCATATCCCACGACGCGCCCTTGCACACCCACCATTGCGCTGATGACGAAGGGAGATCCAATTTTAGTACGAATAACCTGTGCGAAGCGTCCGCTTTCATTGACACCCGTATTCGAAGATACCGGTGTCACAACGATCTCTGCCGCCATAGCATCAGCTGTGATCTGCCCCAGTATATCACCGGGTACAACCGTACCATTCGCATCAGTAAGCAACGGCCTGTCGCCATCACCATCTGTTGAAACGATTGCGCCGCACCGATGCTCTATTGCCCAACCACGAAGTTGGTTGCGCAATGCGGTGTCAACGGCTTCGGTATCCACGGGGACGAAAGTCTCTGACCGACCCAGCGTGACGACATCGGCACCTAATTGCATCAACAGCTCTGACAACAGCTCACTGCCCACGGCGCTGTGTGCATAGACGCCGATGCGCTTGCCCAGCAACGCCCCATCATAAGCCGCAAGATAGCGACCGATGTATTTGTCGCCCGCAGTCTCATCCCGCTTGAACGGCGGCCCACCGACCGTTTGAGGCGTCAGCCCCAGTGCGCCTGTGATGGCCTGCTCGTGCATTTTGGTGATCTCTCCAGCCGGCGTATAGAACTTCAATCCGTTGCGGTCCGCCGGGATGTGGCTGCCCGTCACCATGACAGCCGCCGCGCTTGCCCGCATCGCGGCCAGGGCTAAAGCTGGCGTAGGGACAGCGCCGCACATCGTGACCTGTAATCCAGCCGCTTTGGCCGCATCTGCAACAGTGTCTGCGATAGACGGCGATGATGGGCGAAGATCATGCGCGACAAAAAGGCCCGTTCCAACCGGACAAGTCGAAACAAAAGCGGCAACATGACGACCGACACAATCAGGCGTCAGCTCCGTGACGAGCCCGCGCAGACCACTTGTGCCAAATTTCGGTGCCACGATGTGCTTCTCCTGATCTTGGCCTTGATTGGTTCTTCATCATAAAAAGCCCATGCTTCAATCCGAAGGATTAGCAAAACGTAAACCTCAAATACAAAGTGATATTGAACAAATTGCCGGTTAAGGTCCACGCCCCCGCCGCAATTGGGCCACGGTGCGACCGCCCCCACAGTAGATGACAAGGCCAGCGTCAGAAGCGGTCGGTCCTGGGGGGGACCATCAATGTCATCATTTTATCTTGTCAGTTATGTTGCGTCTGAGCTGGATCCGGAACACTCCCGGATTACAGATTTGGATATAGTCGACATCGATGGCATGGCGCATCTTCTGAGCACCACCCGTTTTGACGGTGTGCTCAACAGTTGGAATATCGACAGCGGCGTGCTGTCTTTGAACTCAACCTTGGTACTTGATGGAGGAGACAGGCCTGGTGGTGTGGGCAGTCTGGCAGCACTTTCGTTGAACGGCGGTCTGGGGATCACTATCGGTGGTGGAACAAACGGCACCTTGCAGACCGTGAGCCTTGGCGCTGACGGCAGCATCCAGACAGCGACGGCGTTATCAAGCCTTCCTGTTGCATTTGGCGGGTTCCAGCATGGAACAACGTTGACGTTAGGCGACGGAACGCAAGCCATTTACGGGGGGCTAGCAGGCGAAGAAGGTCTTGCACAATTGCAGTTTGACGCCAATGGCACTCTGCTGGGTCACGCCACGGTTAATGGTCCCGTTGGCAGTTTCACTGATCAGATATCCGCTACGGCTACTGCAAGGATCGGCGAGAACACCTATCTGCTGAGCGCTAGTGTGACCCAAAATGGGATAACCAGCTGGGCCGTAAACGAAACCGGCGATCTCAGCATTGTTGAGAACATGGGTACTGAGCAAGGCCTTTGGATCCACGCACCGACGGCTATGGGCGTAGCAGAGATTGGTGGCATCACTTACATCGTTCTCGGGGCCGCAGGCAGTAGTAGCCTGAGCGTCATGGAGCTGGGCGCCGACGGAAGCATGATTATCCGCGAACACCTTCTTGATACGCTCAACACGCGATTTGCTGGGGTGACATCCGTTGAGATCATCGCACATAATGATCAGACTTTCGTGATTGTAGGCGGCGGGGATGACGGCGTGTCAATCTACATGCTGTTGGAAGGTGGCCAGCTTGTCGCACAGGCCCACATCGCGGACACAACTGAAATGGGCTTGGACAATATCAGCGCGATTTCTGCCAGAGGGCGGGGTGACGGGCTCGACATATTTGTGGCCAGCAGTAGCGAAACAGGCATAACGCAATTGCGTTTTGATACCGGTACAGCGGGCATTACAACAACTGCGACACTTGCGGGCGGGTTGTTGTCGGGCACCACCGGCAACGATGTTTTGCAAGGTCATGATGGTGACGATGTCATCACCGGCGGCGATGGGAACGACATTATCCGTGATGGTGCGGGCTCTGACATATTGACAGGCGGCACCGGTGCCGATTTTTTTATCCCGTCAGCAGACGACCAGATCGACACAATCATTGATTTCAGGCTTGGCGAAGACACCATCGATTTGTCGCTTTGGCCCATGCTGCGAGATATCAGCCAACTGACATTCAGCATCCAATCCTTTGGCATGGAAATCATGTATGGCAATGAATTACTGATCGTACAAAGCGCCGACGGAGCGCCCATCGATTATCGTGACCTGACCACAGCCGACCTTATCGGTGGCACACGGATACCGCAAAACATCGAACCGGGATATCCGGGACCTGCGACCCCACCGCCCGATTTAACACCTGACCCCGACGACCCCGCCGTTGATCAAGGTGCAGCAAACAGCCTGCTTGCTGGGCAGCAAGTGATCACCGCCGCAAATATCGGCGACCTCCGGGATGCGTTATCTGGCAGCACGCCCGCCTCAGGTTCGCCTGTACAGTCGGTCGGGAATGATCGCCTGACAGGGACTGCCGGGAACAACATAATCTACGGTGGGGCCGGCAATGACGTCATCATGGGTCTGGGCGGTGCTGATCAGCTATACGGCGAAGACGGGGTCGACATAATCATTGCGGGTGATGGAAATGACATCGTGTCAGGCGGAAATGATAAAGATGTCATTCTAGGCAGGGAAGGGAACGATACCCTGAATGGTGATGATGGTTCCGATACGTTGATGGGCGGGGCGGGCGACGACACGCTGAACGGCGGCAATGGACATGACGCATTGGACGGCGGTATCGGAGATGACATTCTAAATGGCGGGGCGGGTGATGACACCCTTTTCGGCGACGCGGGTGCTGATACCTTTATCTTCAACAGCGGTGAAGATCACATTGCTGATTTCGAACAGGGCATTGATGAAATCATGCTTGATGCGGATCTATGGACTGGCCTCACCTCCGCGGCTGATGTGTTGTTCGTCTATGGCAGTTCGGATGGCAACGTGGCGACAATCAATTTTGGTGAGGGCAACACGCTAACGATCGAAAACGTGCTGGATTTCAGCACGCTTGCTGACGATATATTCCTTTTTTAAGGCATCATCGCGCAAAACCTGATTCAGGTTTTTCTCGGAACGCTCTAATTTCGTAGGCTCGACAGCGATGTCGCGATATTAAAGAGCGTCAGTGTCGGCCCAAGCGCGCTTTCTGTAGCATAGACCAAGTCACCACTCTGCAGGGCGAAATTACCCGCCGAAAACAGACCATCGGCAGACGTCAAATCAATGGTGAACACTACCCGATCCTTGGGTGGACCGGTCTGGTCATCGCGCACCGCTGCCATGTCGTATTCACGCATAATTAAGATGCCCTGCGGGTTGGCACGGTCATCGCTGACACCACCCACGATTGCCATCGCCTCTAGCGCAGTCACGCGGTCTTTTGGGAACACGTGCAACTGTTCTGTTCCAGTGGCACCCAGCGATAGAAAGTTGCGTTCATCCTGTTGCACAATCACCCGGTCGCCGCCACGTAGCGTCGTATCCAGGTTCGGCTCCGAAAGCAGGCGCTCCAATGATACACCATAAACATTGCCACCCCGGATCAGACGAACCTGCGGATTGATCAACGCGGGGTTGGCTCCACCACCAAGGGACAACAGATCCAGCATCTTGAAATTTCGATCGGGCAATTGATAGACGCCGGGCACTGCGACACCTGTGACCAAATTCGCTGTGTTCGCCCGCCCCGGTTCGACCACCATCTGCACCTGAGCCGACGGAATGGTTTTGATCAATTCTTCTTCGATCCGCGCGCGGGCCGTGCTGGGTGACATGCCGGACACGCGCAATTCGCCAATATATGGCACAAAGATGCGCCCATCAGAACTAACCGGTGCCTGTTGCAAAGGGGTAGCCCGTTGACCAGTGCCCGACAAAAGTGAATTTTCTTCGGCGTCCCAAATGGTCAGCTGAATACTGTCACCCGGTGCGATGATAAGAGAGGCAGGCTGATCTTGGCGCGCGATCCAAGGGTACGATTTTTCGTTGTTACCTGGCCATAAATTCAAGACGGGCAGCGTTGCACGGTTAACTTCAAAAACCGCAAAATCGTAGACTGGCGCTTCGCCCTCTTCCTGGTTGCCCGCATTCGACGCGGCCAGTACTTCTGACTGAAAACCTGCGCCGCGCGGCAGACTACATCCAGCAACGGCAACAACTAAAACAACGGCCACAAAACGGTGCAAACTCAAACGCATGATTCCCCCTGCCGGATTTGGGCCAACATATACGTTCAATCCGCCCAACAACAACACAGCAGCGTCAAAAGCAGCAACATTTGACACAATCACGCCAAGCAGCCAACATGTAACGATCAGATATGTTAGGAAGCTGTTATGCGCTTTGCGTTGCTGCTTTTTCTACCGACCCTGGCGCACGCCTGTGAACGACCGATCTGCATGGTTGCCCCGGACAGCATTTACCATGCACGCACGATCACCTTTGACGATCAGGCAAGCAGCTATGGCCCCGGCCGACCACAAACCGACATTATGACCTTGTCGGGTGCCGCTTTTGGGGAGTTGTTTGCAGGGCAAACTCTGCAGGCCGATGGTAACTTTGACCGGGTCGCAGGCATGCCCGATGCCCCATTGACCATCCAAACAGTCAACACGCCCAGCCTCAGCATTGTGCGATTATCAGATACAAACGTGCTTAGCGGGTATGGCCCAACGGGCTACCCCAAGCCCACTGCAACCGGCGAAGGGGCCATCGCGGTCCTTTTTGAACGGGATCAACCGAGCCTCAAGTTCGATTTGCGCGGAGGAGAGGGCGGCACAGCAATCGTCGTATTCCTACGCCGGGACGGCACCACAATTGATACCTGGATCATTGGGCCATTGTCTGAACGGGCATACGCTTTTGAGGCACCAAACGCTGCAAACGATGTCGCCGGATTTTTCATCACAAATGATGATCCCGACGGGATCGCCTTTGATACTTTATCATTCGAACAATTCGCCCAGACCAGCTAGGGTAAGGATCAGCCCGCAGCCTCGGCAATGACCTCATCAAAGAATGTGCAGACCGTGCTGACATCGCCACCACTCTGGATGGCATCCATCTGGGCCTGTAGCTCTGCGGTTAGCTCCTGCATGCGATCAGGATTTTGTGCGGCGATGGTTTGCATCGCATCTGCAACCAACTGCGATTTGGCCTGTACGACATCCGCAGTACACGCCTCTTGGGCTGTAGCGGAGGATACAAATGCAAGAAATGCAGCAAAAAGGCCGGCGGAAAACTTCATGATATCTATCCTGTATAACGGTAGGCTCATTAATCAGTATTATGCCTAACCAAAGCGCACAAAACTTTCCAACACCCTACGCGGAAATATGCCGTCTGCTATCAAAAATCGATAGCAAGGCCCTTTTTCTCCCAATCACCGTAACGTACCGGTTCTGGGCCATCGCGCCCACCCAACTCCGGTGGTAGGTCCAAAGCCGCCTGTTCGCGCCGTTCTTCCGCCTCAGCAAGCGCACGTTGGGCCGCCGGTGGCAGGTCCTTTGGTTCATCCGTCATCGGGCCATCCTTGTGGGTCTCATATCTTTGATATACCCCGCCCACAGCCCGCTTCAAGAGAGAGAACATGGCCCAAACAGGTCTGCCCGCCCGCCGCACGGCCCATCGTCTGCTGATGCAGATCATCGGCGAAGGCCGGCTGATGGCTGAACTGATCGCTGCAGGCGCGCTGGCGCAACTGCCTGCCGATGATCGTGCCCGCGCGCAGCGTCTGGCCTTGGATGCATTGCGCGGATTGGATCGGGCCGACCGTATGCTGAAACCCTATTTGAAGAAGACCCCGCCAGATCATGTCATGAACGCGCTGCGGCTTGGCTTCATCGAGTTATGCGCAGGCGAAGCCGCGCATGGTGTGGTCAACGCCTATGTTGAGATCGTCAGCCGCAATAAGCGCACGCAGGCAATGAAGGGTCTGACGAATGCCGTACTGCGCAAGATCGCGGCAGAAGGTGCCGATGGCTGGCATAAACGCGCCGTTCCGTTGACCCCCGGTTGGCTGCGTCAACCCCTAGTCGCTGCTTGGGGGCGTGATGCTGTAGTCGGGATGGAGACCGCACATTTCGCGGGCGCGTCGTTGGATTTGACAGCAAAAACGGATGCGGCAGCGGTCGCCAAGGCAACTGGCGGCACCGTTTTGCCAACCGGATCAGTGCGTCTTGCGGACGCTGGTCAGGTCACAACCCTACCCGGTTACGAAGACGGCGATTGGTGGGTGCAGGATGCCGCTGCAGCCGTTCCTGTTCAGTTGTTGGGAGATATCGAGGGTCTGAAAGTACTGGACCTTTGCGCAGCACCGGGTGGTAAGACCATGCAGCTTGCGGCTCTTGGTGCCGATGCAACGGCCGTGGACGTCTCTGACAATCGTATGGCGCGGGTCGGTGAAAACTTGTCCCGTGTTGGGCTATCCGCAAAAATCGTCGTGAGCGATGCGTTTGAATTTTCTGAAGCCCACTTTGATGCTGTGTTGCTTGACGCGCCTTGTTCAGCCACCGGCACGATCCGGCGACATCCTGATTTGCCCTATGCCAAAGATGGATCAGAATTCGGAACCTTGATTGCGCAGCAGGAAAAAATGATCGATCACGCCCTGACTTTACTGAAACCGGGCGGGCGACTGTTATTTTGCACTTGTTCGCTTTTGCCCGACGAAGGCGAGGTGCAGGTGGAAGAGGCGCTCGCGCGTCATCCCGGCCTGACAATCACCACCCCGGATTGCCCCGGAATCGAGCCCGCATGGCGAACCGAAGAAGGCGGCCTGCGCTTGCGTCCAGACTATTGGGCGGATATCGGCGGCATGGATGGGTTCTATATGGCGGTTCTGACAAAGCCCGCGTGACAGGCCGTTAACACTTTCCTATGGTCAGCCGAACAACAGCGCATCACTGCGCACCGAGGCTGGCAGCGACGTGGCACAAGCAACAACATGGCGGGACCGCCGGATCAATTTCATGCACCGTGTCCACGCGCGCCGCGTGGTACGTTTGCCTATTGAGACCAGGTTTGTCGCTGAACCGGAGCCGCGGACAATCGGCATATTCACCCGTGGACAGCAACTGATCGCGGGCAGCTTCCTGTTTTCTGGCCTGCTGGTCGAGGATTCCAGATTGTCCATCTGGCAGATCGCCAAAGACGACGATGCTGTCATAGACGAAATCCAGGGCTGTGCGTGGCTGGATGATCTGGCGGCGGTTGGCGATGAAATGGCACGGATGCGGGCGCAGAAATGGGTGTTCGAATGGATTGATCTTTATGGTCATGGGAACGGGCCGGGCTGGACGCCCGATATCGTGGGTCGGCGCCTGATCCGCTGGATCAATCACGGCGTTTTCCTGTTGCGAGGCAAAGGAAAAGCTTCTGCTGATATTCTTTTCCAAAGTTTGGCGCGGCAGACTTTGTTTCTGGCCCGGCGTTGGAAGGTCATGCCCCCCGGCCTACCGCGGTTCGAGGCGCTTTCTGGCATAATCTACGCCGGGTTGGCGCTGGAAGGCATGGAGAAACATGTCGACAGAGCGGTAAACGCTCTCGCTGCGGATTGCGTATCCCAAATTGACGCCGACGGTGGCATTGCCACCCGTAACCCTGAGGCGTTGCTGGAAATTCTCACTCTGCTCAATTGGACGACTGAGGCACTGTCTGGAACAGATCGCCCCACCCCCCCCGATATCATGCGGGCGGTTGGACGCATCGCGCCAACCTTGCGCGCCTTGCGTCACGCTGATGGCAGTTTGGCCCGCTTTCACGGCGGCGGGCGTGGCCTCGATGGGCGGCTTGATCAGGCGCTTGCGGCGTCTGGCGTTAAGGACCTGCCAGAGGCGGGCACTCATATGGGGTTTGTCAGGTTGAACGCGGGGCGCACGTCTTTGATCGTTGACGCGGCGGCGCCACCCGAAGGTGAAGCATCGGCCAATGCGCATGCAAGCACATTAGGTTTTGAGTTAGCGTCAGGACGACGCCGGTTCATTGTCAATTGCGGCTCTGGCGCACGGTTTGGCAATGAATGGCAGCGGGCAAGCCGTGCAACACCCAGCCATTGCACGTTGGGGATCGAAGGGGTTTCATCGTCACATCTTGCACCACCCGGTCGAATGATTGCGCATCCGGAATTGCTAAGCGATGTGCCGCAGCAAGTGCTTTGCAACGTCACCGACGGTCAACAGGGCCGCAAGCTGGAGCTGTCGCATGACGGATATCGTCTGACCCACGGCTTGACCCATGCCCGCATTCTGGAACTGTCGGTCGATGGACGTGGGCTGATCGGGGAAGACCTGCTTGCGACCCTCAATCCCGACGACGAGGCCGTGTTCAACAATGCACGGGGCGACGGCATTGCCTACGCCATACGTTTTCATTTGCACCCCGACGTGAAAGCACATCGGAATAATGAAACGATTACCCTAACCCTCAAATCCGGTGAAACTTGGGTTTTCACGCATGATAACACCGCGGAATTATCGCTTTCCCCATCGGTTTATCTACAAAATGGGCGACTAAGACCGATTGCTACCCAACAGGTGGTTTTATCCGGACGCACAATGGCCTATGCGACACGCGTCCGCTGGTCATTCGCCAAAGCCGACGACACGCCCCATGCGGTGCGTGATCTGGTGCAGGCCGATCCACTGGACCCTGTTGATTGATACTTTGGGGATACCATGACCGACCTTGCACCACTGCGCCGCGCACTGCTTTCTGTTTCCAACAAGACCGGGCTGATTGACCTTGCAAAGGCGCTGGCAGAACGCGGGGTCGAACTGCTTTCAACCGGCGGATCAGCCAAGGCAATCCGCGATGCCGGGCTTGAAGTGCGCGATGTGGCCGATGTGACTGGATTCCCAGAGATGATGGATGGGCGAGTCAAGACGCTGCATCCGGTGGTACATGGCGGGCTGCTGGCCCGTCGCGATCTGGAAGGTCATGTGGATGCAATGGTCGAACACAATATCGGCGCCATCGATATGCTGGTCGTAAACCTATATCCTTTTGAGGAAACCGTCGCCAAAGGCGCTGATTTCAACACCTGTATCGAAAACATCGATATTGGCGGCCCCGCAATGATCCGGTCTGCGGCCAAGAACCATGCATTTGTCACCGTCGTTACCGATGTCGAAGACTACGCCGCCATTCTTGCCGAATTGGACGCGAATGATGGACACACCACACTGGCGCTGCGGCAGAGGCTGGCACAAACGGCATATGCCCGCACGGCGGCTTATGACACTGCCGTCAGCACCTGGATGGCCGGGGCAATTGGACAGGACAAGCCGCGCCGCAGATCTTTTAGCGGAACCTTCAAACAGACCATGCGCTATGGTGAAAACAGCCATCAATCCGCAGCTTTCTATACGGATGGGACAGGGCGTCCGGGTGTTGCAACGGCAGTCCAACATCAGGGTAAGGAACTGTCTTACAACAACATCAATGACACCGACGCGGCTTTTGAACTGGTCGCCGAATTCGACCTTGCGGACGGCCCTGCAGTGGCGATTATCAAGCACGCGAACCCATGTGGCGTTGCACGAGGCACAACGTTGCTGGACGCTTATAAAAACGCATTTGATTGCGACCGGACCAGCGCGTTTGGTGGGATCGTGGCGCTTAACCAACCGCTGGACGAAGACACAGCCAAAGCCATCGTCGAGATTTTCACCGAAGTTGTGATTGCGCCGGGCGCGTCCGATGCAGCGAAGGCGATCTTTGCCGCCAAAAAGAACCTGCGCCTTTTGACCACAGATGGTTTGCCCGATGTGAAGGCACCGATCACGACATACCGGCAGGTTGCTGGCGGCATGTTGGTGCAGGACAAGGACACCGGTTATGTCGGCCTGGATGATCTGAAAGTCGTGACTAAACTCGCCCCAACCGATGCACAGATGACAGATCTGCTCTTCGCTTGGAAAGTCGCTAAACACGTCAAATCCAATGCCATCGTTTACGTAAAAGACAAGGCCACAGTGGGTGTCGGCGCAGGCCAGATGTCCCGCCTCGATAGTGCTTTGATTGCGGCAAAGAAGGCCGAACGGATGGCCGAGGCGATGGGCTTGCCCGCCCCCCTGACGCAAGGTTCGGCTGTGGCATCTGATGCGTTTTTCCCCTTCGCGGACGGGTTGATGGAGGCCGCCGCGGCGGGAGCCACCTGCGTCATCCAGCCCGGCGGGTCCATGCGCGATGATGAAGTCATCGCCGCCGCGGATGAAGCGGGTATCGCTATGGTCTTTACCGGCATGCGCCATTTCCGGCATTAGGAGCACCCGATGCGATTGATTTTCTGGACCGGTCTTTGGGTCTTCCTGTTGGATCAGATCAGCAAGTACTACGTGGTGCATTGGTTGGGTCTGATCAACGAAGCCGATGGCCGGATCGAGGTCTGGCCGCCTTTCCTTGAGTTTCGGATGGCGTGGAATCGCGGTGTCAACTTTGGACTCTTTGCTGATTTCGACATGCGATGGGTGCTGGTTGCAGTGGCTTTGATCATCTCGGCGGCGGTGCTGTACTGGCTTCGCAAACCCCGCGGTTCAAAATGGGTCTATATCTCAGCTGGTTTTTTAATCGGCGGGGCGTTGGGTAATGTAATCGACCGCATTTTCTATGGGGCCGTCGCGGATTTCCTGAATATGTCGTGCTGCGGAATCGATAACCCCTACGCCTTCAATATTGCCGATATCACCATTTTTATGGGGGCCATCGGATTGGCGTTTCTGGCTGATGACGGCAAGATAAAGAAGAAGGCGTGACCTCCCTCATGGCTTGGGTTACACAGTCGCCACATGTTTGAGGGAACCGGAATGCGCGCGATCACATTATCTGTTTTGGTCTTGCTGACGGCTTGCGGAAATACGGACCGGCCCTTGCGCGATATGCGTGCGGCAGGTGGCGGCCCGGACGAATTTCAAGTGATCCCCGTTGGTCCACTGACCACGCCCAAAACACTGACCTTGCCCGAACCGACGCCGGGCGGGACAAACCGAACAGATCCACAGCCCAACGCCGACGCGATTGCGGCATTGGGTGGAAATGCCAACGCGCAAATCGCGGGTGGTGTCCCAAGCGGAGATAGCGCTTTGGTAAACCAATCCAGCAGATACGGTGTTGATCCGGCGATCCGCTCACAATTGGCGACGGAAGATGCGCAACTGCGCGACCGAAAACGCCGTTCAAACCTATTCAACCCGCTGAACCGTGACCGCTATTTCCCCGCTTATGCGGGGCAAGCACTTGATGCTTCTGCAGAACTCGAGCGGCTGCGCGCCCTTGGCATTGCCGTTCCCACCCCAGTCAGGGCGCAACCGCAATCTCGCCCACAAGTGGAACCAGAGCAGTCTGCGCCCGAGACCGAAGATGAACAACCAAGGTTCCTGCAACGCACCCTTGATGATTTCATCGAGCGGGTGTGGGATCCCACTGAGGATTCTAATGGCGTGCCCCAGAACTGTGTCTTCAAAACAGTACCACCAGACAATCGGCTGCGACGGGTCTGCACGCCGATTACGGATGAAGACCAATAAACCCAATTTCACATCCACGTATGGCACCTTGAAGAATGCCTCATCTGGCGTAGGTACCTGGATAGCAATTTCAAAAAGGGTGCCCATGACACGTTTGTTTGCCGCCTTGGCGATGGCGATGGCCGCGTTTGCCGCGCAGGCCGAAGAAGTAACCACTTTCACGCTCGACAACGGGATGGAGGTCGTGGTGATCGAAGACCACCGCGCACCAGCCGTCGTGCATATGGTTTGGTACCGGATCGGGTCGGCGGATGAACCGGTCGGCGCGTCCGGGGTTGCGCATTTTCTTGAGCATCTTTTGTTCAAGGGCACGGATGTGCTCGAACCCGGTGAATTCTCCGCCACGGTTGCGGCCAATGGTGGCAGTGACAACGCCTTCACCAGCTACGACTACACCGCCTATTTCCAACGCATCGCTGCTGACCGGCTGGAACTGATGATGCAGATGGAAAGCAACCGGATGAACAATCTGCAGATCGCGGCAGCAGACATCGAAACCGAACGCAACGTGGTCCTGGAAGAACGTAACCAGCGGACGGAAAACAACCCCAACGCGCTTGCCCGCGAGCAGTTCAACGCGGCGCTCTATCAAAACCACCGCTACGGCGTACCCATCATCGGCTGGAAGCACGAGATGGAACAGCTGGAGCTTCAGGACGCGCTGGATTTCTATGACCTCTATTATTCGCCAAACAACGCCATCCTGATTGTGGCCGGCGATGTGGAACCGGACGAGGTGCGCATATTGGCCGAGGAATATTACGGCGTGATCCCGGCAGAGCCGCAATTGCCCGAACGCCTGCGCCCCGAAGAGCCGCCACAGCGGGCAGAACGTCGGATCACCTATGTCGATCCACGTGTCAGCCAGCCTTACCTTGTGCGCCAATACCTCGCGCCCGAACGCGACCCCGGGGCGCAACAGGAAGCCGCCGCACTGGTTTATCTGGCAGAACTTTTGGGGGGATCGTCCTTCACATCCGATCTGGGGCGCGCACTGCAATTCGAAAGCCAAACAGCGATCTATACCAACGCCTCCTATAATGGCAGTTCGCTTGATGACACCGTGTTTTCTTTAGCCGTGGTACCTGCAAACAACGTAAGCCTGTCAGAGGCCGAGGCCGCAATGGACGAGGTCATCGCAGCCTTCATGGAAGCCGATATTGACCCCGCCCGCATGGACAGCATCCGGACCCAACTGCGCGCGTCAGAGGTGTTTGCGCTGGACAATGTGCAGGGCCTCGCCCGCCGCTACGGTGCGGCCTTGACCCAAAGCCTGACAGTCGAAGATGTGCAAGCCTGGCCCGACATCCTGCAAAATGTGACTGAGCAGGACATCAAGGCGGCCGCCTCCAAGGTATTTAACCGCGATCAATCCGTCACCGGATGGGTTGTTGCAAATAAAGAGGAGGCACGCTGATGCTGCGTATTCTAGCCACTTTGTGCCTGACGGTCTTTGCCTCAGCCGCACGGGCTGAAATTGACATTGTAGAGGTCACATCTTCCGGCGGGATTGAGGCTTGGGTCGTCGAAGAACCCAGCATCCCTTTTGTTGCGCTCGAAATTCGGTTTCGGGGCAGCGCATCACTCGATCTGCCCGGCAAACGCGGTGCCACCAACCTAATGGCAGGGTTGATCGAAGAAGGATCGGGCGACATGACTGCCCAGGAATTCCAAACCGCCCGCGAAGCACTCGCGGCGCAGTTCAGCTTCCGCGCCTTTGACGATACGCTTTCGATTTCTGCACAGGTACTGACTGAAAACCGGGACGAAGCACTCGCTCTTTTACGTCAGGCTTTGATCACACCCAACTTCGATCAAGACGCATTGGAACGGGTGCGGGCGCAGGTTCTGTCAGGTATCGCCAGCGATGCAAAGGACCCCAACAGGATCGCTGGGGCCGCTTTTGATGCGGCTGCTTTCGGCGATCATCCCTATGGAACTGCCATCGATGGCACAGTCGAAAGTGTGAACGCCCTGACACAAGAGGACATGTTCGAAGCACACCGCAACGCGCTGACCCGCGACCGGCTGTATGTTTCCGTTGTCGGCGATATCACTGCGGACGAAGTTGGGCCCTTGCTTGATACATTACTGGGCGATCTGCCTGCTGAAGGGCCACCTCTGCCCCCTGATGTCGCCTTCGGTCTTGATGGCGGTGTCACCGTGATCGACTTTAACACACCACAATCCGTCGCGCTGTTTGGACATGTCGGCATAAAACGGAATGACGATGATTTCTTTGCGGCCTACATCATCAATCAGGTTCTGGGTGCTGGCGGCTTTGAGTCCCGTCTGATGGAGGAGGTGCGCGAAAAGCGCGGGCTGACCTACGGCATCAGCAGCTTTCTTGTTCCGAAATTCCACGCTGAAATGATGCTGGGCAGGGTCGCATCTTCAAATGCCACCATCGCCGAGGCGATTGAGGTCACACGCGCCGAATGGGCACGTATGGCCAATGATGGTATGACCGCTGAAGAACTGGCCACCGCCAAAACCTATCTGACCGGCGAATACCCGCTGCGGTTCGATGGAAACAGCGAGATCGCTGAGATCATGGTCGGCATGCAAATGATTGACTTGCCGCCCGATTACGTCATCAATCGCAATGATTTCATCGAGGCCGTCACACTTGATGACATCAACCGGGTGGCCGCCGAATTACTGCGCCCGGATGACCTCCATTTCGTTGTCGTTGGTAAACCCGCTGATCTGGTTTCAACCCAATAGACGTGTTTCTGCGTCGGGCGACATCCCGCATCTCAGCGGCGTTGCTCGGCGGCCTCGGTCCCACATCAAAGTATCGCGAATAGTGTCTTTCAACGGGCGAAACGTCAGGCCCGCTGCGATAGCCCGCGAAACGCTGACATTCTGCATATGCGCCACGGAGGTTTCATCTGGCAAAATCAACGGTAAATCGGTCCAAGGTTCCAACCCGGCATCAGTGAAGTCAGACAGAGGCAGGTATTCAGGATCAAGTGGGACACTAGTTTCTGTCGCGATCTCTGCCAAGAGATCTGCAAAGGCGATCGGCTGTCTCGTCACGTGAAACACACCGCCCAACCTCTGCTTGGCGAGGTGCAATAAGAACACGGCAGCATCGCGCACATCGATGATCTGCACATGCCGCTCGCGCGGCGCTGGAACAGGCAGGACCCCACCTGCATCGCAGCGCCGGACCCACCATGTAAATCGGTCCGTATAATCACCAGGACCGACAATCAGACCTAAGCGGATCAAAGAAGCGCTATCGCCAAACGCAGCCAGCGCCGTTTCTTCGCAGGATCGCTTGAGCGGACCGTATGCTGCGCCGTAAGGATCTGACGTACCGCGCAGTTCAGATGGCACCTCACTGGCCAGTTGCAATTGAACCGGTGTGGCGGCGGGGGCAGATTCACTCTCCGTCATCAGCGGTTCTGACATGTCTTCATAGACAGAGATCGACGAGACAAACACATAATGCACGTCACCAACCGACCCTGCCAGATGCGTGACCATGTCCGGCGCATATCCGCAAGTGTCGATCACCACATCAAACCGTCCGCGCAGATCATTGGGTTGTTCACGATTAGCGATCAGGGTCTTCGCGCCGGTCGCCACGTTTAGCCCACTGCGCGTCATCACCGTCACATCATGGCCGCTTGCGACCCGGGCACGTGCGACAGCACCACCCAGAAACACTGTTCCGCCGACAACAAGTAGCCTCATGAGCTTTCCCACTACGTAAGAGTTCGCTTACACAATGATCGAAGTCAACACCCATTTCCCTCTCGTAGAATCGTACGGCTTCATGCTAGAATTTGTGCTATGACTGTCGCAAACCCCCAGATACAGCCACGTCCGGTGATCCGACAGCTGGATGACGCCGCAATCAACCGGATTGCGGCGGGTGAGGTGTTGGAGCGTCCGGCCTCTGCCGTCAAAGAACTGGTGGAGAATGCGATTGATGCAGGTGCGACCCGGATCGAGGTCGTCATTGCTGATGGTGGCAAAACACTGATCCGCGTAGCCGACGATGGCTGCGGCATCGCTGCCAGCGATTTGCCGCTGGCCCTGTCACGTCACGCGACCTCAAAAATTGACGGTTCCGATCTTCTAAACATTACCTCCTTTGGCTTCCGGGGCGAGGCACTGCCGTCACTGGGTGCCGTTGGCCGTCTGACGATCACCAGCCGCACCCCCGGTGACGGCGCCCATAGTATCGCCGTGTCGGGTGGCCGCATGAGCGATGTGCGCCCCGCAGCCCTGTCCAACGGAACGGTCGTGGAACTGCGCGACATGTTCTACGCCACTCCCGCCCGGCTAAAGTTCCTGCGCACAGATAGGGCAGAGGCGCAGGCGTTGGGAGATGTGATCAAACGGCTGGCCATGGCTGAGCCGTTCGTCACGTTTATCCTGCGCGACGCCTCAAAAGGCGATCAGCGCACAGTCTTTCGGACGGACGCCGAAACAGGCGATTTGTTTGACGCACTGCATGGGCGGTTGCGCAGTGTCTTGGGTCGTGATTTTGCCGATAATGCGTTGCCGATTGATGCTGAGCGGGACGGATTTCATCTGACAGGCTATGCTGCCTTGCCCACCTATTCGCGTGGTGCCGCCATCGCGCAGTACTTGTTCGTCAATGGTCGCCCCGTGCGGGACAAAATGCTGCTGGGTGCTCTGCGCGCCGCCTATATGGACGTGCTTTCACGTGACCGACATCCGGTGGCGGCCCTGTTTGTGGATTGCGACCCAACGCTGGTTGACGTGAACGTCCACCCCGCCAAATCAGAGGTGCGGTTTCGCGATCCCGGCACTGTACGCGGGCTGATCGTTTCAGGTCTGCGGCATGCATTGGCAGGTGCAGGGCACCGCGCCTCTACGACGGTTGCAAATGCCACCCTTGGCGCGATCACGCCAGAACCGGTCCAGCCACGTATCTATCAGATGGACCGGCCGAGCTTCAGCGCACGGTCAATGACGTTTCAGGCCCAAGCACCGGGTTTCAATGAAACTCCATCAGCCCGCATCGAACCTGTGATTGCAGATGAACCTGACGATCTGCCGCTAGGGGCCGCACGGGCGCAAGTGCATGAAAACTATATCATCGCCCAAACCGAAACGGGTATTGTGATCGTTGACCAACATGCAGCCCACGAACGATTGGTTTATGAAAAACTCAAGACACAGATGGCGGAAAACGGGGTCGCGGCACAGGCGCTTTTGATCCCCGAGATCGTTGAGATGACAGAAGGTGAAGCTGCAAAACTGCACGAAATCGCCGATGATCTGTCCCGGCTCGGGTTAACAATCGAACCCTTTGGTGGCGGTGCTGTCGCTGTGCGCGAAACGCCAGCGATCCTGGGTGAGGTCAATGCAAAGGCTATGCTGCGCGATATCCTTGATGAGCTTGCCGATCAGGGCGACAGCGCCAGTGTGCAGATCAAGATTGAGGCGATCCTCAGCCGTGTTGCCTGCCATGGGTCGATCCGGTCGGGCCGTCGCATGCAAGGCGCCGAGATGAATGCGCTGCTGCGCGAAATGGAAGCAACACCGCTATCGGGTCAATGCAATCATGGGCGACCAACCTATGTGGAACTGAAGCTGTCGGATATCGAACGGCTATTCGGGCGCACATGATCCAGATTGGCGATCAAACCTACGCCTTCAGCGACCCCATGGTCATTGGCGCATTAGTCGGTGCGGCGATCATTCTGCTGGTCTTGATCCTGCTGATCACGTCGGTGCGCCGTGCGGGTAAAACCGCTGAGGTAACCCAG
The DNA here is from genome assembly GCA_947489445.1 of uncultured Paracoccaceae bacterium. GTDB lineage: Bacteria > Pseudomonadota > Alphaproteobacteria > Rhodobacterales > Rhodobacteraceae > Yoonia. Next base: position 130,223 of record CANLDN010000006.1, on the reverse strand, counting down.
ATTCTGGCCAGCCAGATGGGTGGTATGAACAGCCGGGTGCAGATGCTGTCGGACGGACAGCAACAGCTTTTCGGCGGCCTGAACTCAGTCACAGAGGCACAAGCGCAACAACAGGCCCGCACCATCCAGCTGATGGAAAAACGCCTGGCCGATGTGACAGAGGCGATGGGGGCGAACCTGTCAAGCTCTGCCCAGCGCACGGCGCAGTCTTTGGGTGACTTGCAGCAGCGGCTGCAGACCATCGACAAGGCGCAGGAAAATATCACCAAACTGTCCGGCGATGTGCTGTCACTGCAGGATATTCTGTCCAATAAACAAACCCGCGGGGCTTTTGGGGAAATCCAGCTGAATGATATCGTCAGCAAGGCGCTGCCCTCGGATGCCTACGCATTTCAAGCAACCCTGTCGAACGGCAAGCGGGCCGACTGTCTGATTCACCTGCCGAACCCGCCCGGCCCCATCGCCATTGATGCAAAATTCCCGCTGGAGGCTTACGAGGCCCTGCGCAATGCCAGTACCGATTGGGAGGCCAATGAAGCCGCCAAATTCATGCGCACATCGCTGAAAAAACACATCAAGGACATCGCCGAGCGCTACATCATCGACGGCGAAACCGCAGACGGCGCGCTGATGTTTCTCCCGTCAGAGGCCGTCTATGCTGAACTACACGCCAACTTCCCTGAATTGGTGCGCGAAGGGTTTGCTGCCCGCGTCTGGATCGTCTCTCCTACGACATGCATGGCAACGCTGAACACGATGCGGGCAATCCTCAAAGACAGCCGGATGCGCGAACAGGCCGGGGCGATCCGCAAGGAACTCGCCCTGCTTTATAGCGATGTGGACAGGCTTGGCACGCGCGTCGATAATCTGGACCGACACTTCGGGCAAGCGGCCAAGGACCTCAGCGATATCAAAATCTCGGCCGATAAGGCTGGCAAACGGGCGCGGCGACTGGATAATTTCGATTTCGAAGAACTGGCGCCCGATACCGACCCCAAGGTCGTGCCACTGACCCCGCCCAAATGACAACGCCTGTCCTTGTTCTGGGTGCGGCCAGTTGGAACCGTATGGTCCATGTGGATGCGCTCCCCCAGGGGCATGCGGCTACCATCCCCCATGCGCGCCAAACCGAAGGGGTTGGGTCAACTGGCGTTGGTAAATCCATGGTTCTGGCAACGTTGGGCTACGACGTAACCCTGCATTGTACGCTGGGGCGCGATGATCTGGCCGACAAGGTGCAGCAAGCCTGCGCTGACCGCGGCATCAAGATGATCGTCGATCTGCATGATGATCCGACAGCCCAGCACCTGAACATCATGGATCAGGCGGGCGGGCGATATTCCATCTTTCTATCAAACGGGGCTGACAAACCGGAACTAGATACAGTGCGCTTAGAACGCCAGATTGCGCAGGTGGAAACGATCTTTCTCAGCCTTGCACCGTCATCCAAATGTACCCTGCCACTTCTGCAAGGTAGCTCGGCAGAAGTACTTCTGGACCTGCATGATTACGATGGGAAAAACCCGTGGTATGACGACTTCATCGCCTGCGCCGATATTGTACAGCTTTCTAATGTCGCCCTTCCAGCGCCTGATCCGGTGGTGCAACAGTTGCTTGCCGGGCGCGCCACACAAGTTGCGCTGACAAAAGGTGATAAAGGGGCAGAAATCAACACAACCGACACATATGTTTCAGTATCGGCGTGTCCGGCGGTCCTACGCGACAGCAATGGCGCCGGCGATACGTTTTCAGTGGCGCTGTGGCACGCGCAAAGGGGCGGTATGACCATTGAACGGGCAGGGAGATTTGCAGCTGCCGCAGCCGCCTTCGCGGTCGAATACGATGGGTTGTTTCCACCCGATATATCGGAGCAGGACATCGTCGACCGCAGCCAACTGCACGATCCGACCTAAGCGCATAACGAGGTTCTATTATTCGGTGTTCATCGTCAACCAAATCAACTGGGTGTCGATCGTCCAACCCGGACCGTAATAGGGCCTGATTTGCGGACCCTGCTGCCGCGCGCGCCACTCTGCAGCTACCGTCGCATAGGAACACCCGGCACCCACGATGTAAGCCTGCGTAAACATCGGCTTGTCCGAATTACCCGACATCTTGGGCGGAACCTTGAAGTTTTGACCGATCATCACGCCACCGTCAGTGGACATCAGGCGATCAATCTCTGGTTCCAGCGCTTCCATCGCATCAGCGATTTTGGATTTATTGATGCCCCAATTTAACAGGCCAACCAACCAATGCGCAACCTCGCCGTAATTGGGTGTCTTCTGAACACGTTTGATAGGACCGCCGCTCAGCGGTACATGGATCGTTGTGTAGGTATATTTAGGAGGGTTCTGCATATCGAGCATGAAAATAGTCCTTTGAATAGGCGCAACCAGCGCGGGAATAATCACTGAACTACCAGCGTTAGGGATACATTTCCCAATACCCCGAAGCAACAACAAAAAAAGGCCCCGGACAAACCGGGGCCATGGGTTGAGTGGCCTTGGAAATTTCTTAGATGCCGATGAACCGCTGGGCGATACGCGGCATCAGTTTGTTGAACCGTAATGGCGCGTCGGTGGCTGCGAGGCAGATGCAATCCATTCCGGCTTCTGCGACCGGGGTGTGGTTCAGGTCTTCGTTTGCGACCTCCACGTCACCTGCGCCAAAGCGGTCGGTTTCATCAACAAAAGCGCCCTGCAATACCAGCGTCAGCTCAGTACCACGGTGACCGTGATCCGGTACGGCCGTTCCAGCAGGAATGTGCAGCAGACGCACACTTGCATCCTTGGAGGTGCTCAGCAGCATTTGACTGACACCACCACCGACCTTTCGCCACTTGACGGCATCGACATCACCATTCACGTAATCCCGCAACGGCGCAGGAAAAACGCTGTTTGTCGGTGCGGCCTTTCGCACTGGCGTATCAACCGAACCATTCTCGATCAGTGCAAGCGTTGCCGCCAACGCATCTTCGGCCACATCAATCGGATCAACATCCAACATGACTTCGCCACCGACGGCATCATATTCTGCCAAGGCCGCGCGGCAGCTGTCACACATCGAAATGTGAGTGGCGACCACGAGGTTGAACGCCTCGGGCAATGTGCCAGCTGCATAGCTCATCAAGAGTGGTTCGGTAAGGTGATGTTTGATCTGTTTCATCTCTGTTTTCATTTCATTGCATGGCGCAAACGATCCAGCGCCAACCTTATCCTCGATTTGATCGTACCAAGCGGCAGACCGGTTTCGGCCGCGATTTCGCTGTGGCTCAACTCACCAAAATAGGCGCGCTGGATCAATTTCCTCTGTTCGGGCGGTAATGTCGCAAGTGCTTCGCCCAATTTTTCCGTTTCTTGTTGTAATCCAATGGCTTCGGCCTGGTCAGGCTCGGCCTCTGGACCCCATGGCAGGTCTTCTGGTTCAGGGCGCCGCTGCTTACGCAGCAAGTCGATCTTGCGGTTTCGGGCAATGGTGAAAATCCATGTTGATACACTTGCCTTTGTCGGATCGAACATATGGGCCTTGTTCCAAAGGGTCGCCATAACCTCCTGTGTGCATTCTTCTGCCAGATCCGGGCTGGCTCCCGATTTCATCAAGAACGACTTCACGCGCGGGGCGAAATAGGCGAAAAGTTCAGCAAACGCCGCCTTGTCTTTCTTTTCACGTATCGCTGTGACCTGGACGATCCAGGCCATGCGTTTCGTCGATTGTTCGGTTGTCAACTTTTTCGCCCCCGATTTGCGAAACGCCTTGGTGTCTGATCCACTATAGGGGTGTGGCACCGGACGCGCATCCGCTTTTGTCAGGACGTTATTATCTGTCAACATATTATTACTACGGGGGGCGTTAACAATTGGATCAGTGTCGGTGAAATTTTTTCTGTTTGATCCGGTCAAGTCCAAGCTACGTAACAAATAATGACTTCAAGACCAGACAACGGAGCGATCATCAATGCCATTCGAAACAGCAACAGCTGCACCGCGCAAAATTGCAGTTATAGGTGCAGGTATTTCAGGCATGGGCGCGGCCCACGCATTGGCCAAAGATCATCGGGTCGTTCTGTTTGAAGCTGAAAAGCGTCTTGGCGGGCACGCGCGTACGCGTATGGCGGGACGTCATGGCAATCAAACCGTCGACACTGGTTTCATCGTGTTCAACTATGCGAATTATCCCAATCTGACGGCACTGTTCGATCATCTTGAAGTACCAGTCATCAAAAGCAACATGAGCTTTGGGGCCTCCTTCAATGGCGGCAAGCTTGAATACGGGTTAGCCAGTCTGAACGCGCTCTTTGCCACCCGCTCCAGCATCGCCAGCCCAAAGTTTCTGCGGATGGTCCGCGACATCATGCGCTTCAATGCCGCGGGGCTTGATGCCAGCAAGGACGAAACGCTGACGATCGGCGAGTTGCTCAAAAAACTCAATCTCAGCGATTTCTTCCGCGATCACTACCTGTTGCCATTCTCCGGCGCGATTTGGTCCACGCCCAAAGAAAAAATTCTCGATTTCCCGGCCTATGCGATGATGAAATTCTTCGACAATCACGCATTGCTTGGCGCGACCGGGCAGCACCAATGGTATACGGTTGATGGCGGCTCGCGCGAATATGTCAGCCGCCTGGCGACGGATATGTTCCGCCGTGGTGTCGATATGCGCCTGGGGGCACCAATTGACGGGGTACGCCGTGGCCCATTAGGGGTCGAGGTTAAGGCGCAAGGCGGTGAGTGGGACATGTTCGACGAAGTGGTCTTTGCCACGCATTCCGATGATACATTACGCCTTTTGTCTGATGCCACTGCCGTGGAAAAATCAGTGCTTGGCGCTGTGCGCTACCAGCCGAACAAGGTCGTATTGCATTCCGACATCTCGATCATGCCCAAACGCAGGTCCGTATGGTCGTCTTGGGTTTATTCTGAAGATGCCAACCGCACGAGCTCTGAAATTGACCTCACCTATTGGATGAATTCGCTACAGCCATGGCTGAAGGGCGAAGACATGATGGTCACCCTCAACTCCAAACGGCCCATCCGCGAAGAGCTGATCTGGGACGAGGTCACATTGCACCACCCGGTCTACGACCTCGAGGCTTTGGCCGCGCAGGATGCCGCGGCTGCAATGAATGGTTCAAACCGCACATGGTTCTGTGGCGCATGGATGAAGAACGGCTTTCACGAAGACGGGTTGTCCAGCGCGCTCGACGTTGTGCACGCGCTCAACGCTGTTGAACGCTTTGAAATGGCGGCAGAGTGACCGTAACAGTCGATCATATCGCTGGTGAAACCTATCACGGACGGCGAGGCGCCACAAAAAACGCCTTTCGCTATTCGATCGACTACGTCTTGATGGATGCAGAGGCTGTGCCGAAAACACCCGCGCTGTTTTCCAAGAACGCTGGCAATATGGTGTCTTTGCAAGACTGCGACCATGGTGGCGTACCGAAACATGGTCGCGGGGCAGCTTGGGTTCGCGATGTGCTGTCCACTCACGATATCGACGACCCCGCGCGGATTGAACTGCTCGCCCAGCCGCGCGTACTGGGGCATGTGTTTAACCCGGTCTCATTCTGGCTCTGCTATGACGCAGAAGACATATTGCGCACCGTCATCGCTGAGGTGACAAATACGTTCGGTGACCGTCATTCCTACTTATGTCGGCACGATGACGGGCGCGAGATCACAAAGACCGAAACAATGTCAGCTCAGAAGCTGATGCATGTCTCTCCTTTCCAACCCATTGAGGGCGGCTATACCTTCCGCTTTGATATCCAGCCCGACAGCATCGGCGTCTGGATCGATTATTCACGCGGCAATGGCGGACTGATTGCGACCCTGACGGGCAAGCGCAGACCCATCAGCAATCTCTCCATCCTCAAATCCGTCATCCGCCGCCCCTTCGGCTCGCGCCGGGTGCTGACACTGATCCATTGGCAGGCGCTCAAGCTGTGGTTCAAAGGGGCGACCTTCCGCTCGCAGCCCAAACCCCCGGTGGAAGAGATCAGCTAATGCAAGCCTTGAAAGAACGGCTGCCCGCCTACACCGGCTTCGCCGCTGTACTAGCCGGCGCTGGCCTACCCATCTATATTTATGCACCCAAATATTACGCCGACACGTTCGGTGTCAGTCTGACGGCACTGGGCGCTGTTTTGTTTGGTTTGCGTCTGCTCGACGTCGTGCAGGACCCAATCCTGGGCTGGATCAGCGAACGGCTGGGTCATACGAAAAAACTCGTGGTTACGATCACAGCATTCATCCTCGCATTGTCCATGATTGGGCTGTTTGCTGTAGCCCCACCCATCAGCGCTATCTGGTGGTTTGGGCTGACCATCACCGGGCTTTTCACCGCGTTCAGCTTTTTGAGCATCAATTTCTATGCCCAAGGCGTCAGCAAAGCAGGCGATGGACCCAAGGGGCATGTCAGGCTTGCTGCATGGCGCGAAAGCGGGGCGCTTCTGGGCGTCTGTATCGCAGCCGTCATCCCCACGGTACTGATCGGGGTTGTGGCACACCCTTTTGCCGCCTTCGCCTACGGGTTTGCCGCCGTCACACTGATTGCAACGTTCTTCATGTGGCCCGAATGGAAGGGGCGCACCACGACTGAGCCGTCGCAGATTGGCGAAATCATACGCGATGGCACCGCCCGCAAACTGCTAATCCTCGCCCTTGTAAACGCCACCCCGCTGGCCGTTTCCTCAACTTTGTTCTTGTTCTACGTCGAAAGTCGCCTTGGCGCGCCCGGCTGGGAAGGCGGCCTTTTGGTCCTCTTCTTTCTCGCCGCTGCCATCTCATCACCTATCTGGTCCGCACTGGCACAACGGTTCGGCGAAAGGCCTGTTCTGCTGACTGCGATGGTCCTTGCCGTTGCGTCATTTGGGTACACCCTCACTTTATCGACGGGCGATGTGATCCCCTTTGCGATTGTGTGCGTATTAAGTGGTGCAAGCATCGGAGCGGACCTGACACTTTTGCCCGCCATGTTTGCAAAACGTATGGCTGTGATCTCTCCCAATGGGGGGCAAGGGTTCGGTCTTTGGAATTTGGTGAACAAGTTCACACTTGCCTTCGCCGCTGTGGTCCTACTGCCACTTCTGGAACGCTCCGGTTTTCAAGCCGGGGGAACAAACCTGCCTTCCGAGGCATTAACCACGTTGACGGTGCTCTATGCGCTCGTGCCGTCACTTTTGAAACTTGTGGCAATCGGCCTGCTGGTTGCCATGAAACTTGAGGACTGAACGATGTCAGTTTTGACCTACATCCTGATTGGGGCCGCGCTGATGGCTGCCGCCACAATCCTCAAAACACGTTATGTGTCATTCTGGGCGCAAAAGTCTGCCGACTACGCAGACGGACCCATCTTCGACATCCGAGAACGGTTTAATGGCCCCATCGTGTGCGAAGGCGTCATCTATGGCCCAACCGGCAAGGTCTCATCGCGGTTCGTCGCCGATTTCGAAGCATCATGGAACGGCAATGTCGGCACCATGGTCGAAAAATTTCATTATGACAGCGGTCTCGTGCAAGACCGGGTCTGGACGCTGACACTCGGCAATGATGGCCGGATCAAAGCCGAAGCACCTGACGTCGTTGGTGCAGGCAGCGGTCAGCAAGAAGGATCGGCAGTCCTTCTCAACTACCGGATCAAATTGGCGGAAGAGGCGGGTGGCCACGCATTGGACGTGACCGACTGGATGTATCTGATGTCGAATGGATCGATCATGAACCGCAGCCAGTTCCGCAAATTCGGGATCAAAGTGGCAGAACTCGTCGCCACTATGCGCCCCAAAGACAAAGCCTACGCAGGAGAATAACGTGAAGAATTGGCAGGGAAAACGCTATTGGCTCGTTGGCGCGAGCGAGGGCTTAGGCCGCGAAGTGGCATTCTGCCTCAGCCGCGCCGGTGCCGAGGTGATCGTCTCAGCCAGATCCGAAGACCGGTTGAAAGAACTCGTCGCCGAACTGCCCGGCAAGGCATCCTACATCACGGTAGATGTCGCAGACCGCGAAGCGGTTGAAAAAGCCGCTGCAGAGGCAGGCGAACTGGATGGCGTCGTGTATCTCGCTGGTGTCTATTGGCCCATGAAGTCATCTGAATGGGACAACGAAAAAGCCGACATGATGGGCCAGATTAACTACCTCGGCGCATCGCGCGTCGTGGGCTCAGTGATCAAGGACATGATTGCGCGCGGCTCCGGTCATATTGTGCTGACGGGATCACTTTCGGGGTTCCGGGGCTTGCCGGGTGCTATCGGTTACGCTTCCTCCAAAGCGGGTATGATGGCGTTGGCGGAATCCATGCAAGCGGACCTGCGCACCTCGCCAATTGAGGTGCAACTGGTCAACCCTGGCTTCATCAAAACGCGTCTGACTGACAAAAATGATTTCAACATGCCGTTCATCATGTCACCGGAAGATGCAGCAAAGGAAGTGTTCGACCATATGAACACCGACACGTTCAAAAAAAGCTTCCCGATGGTGTTTTCGTGGGTGTTCCGGTTGTCGCAATTCATGCCGGATTGGATGTACTACCGCTTATTTGGCGCGAAGTAACGATCGCCACTGACACGCAATTCACAAATTGCATCCCATCGCGACTAGGGCTAGCCATGGCTCAAAGGAGCCCTGACATGTCCCCCATCGATCCCGTCGCCCTGACCGCCGATCTGATCCGCTGCCCATCCGTAACCCCCGCAGAGGGCGGCGCCCTGGTCTTGCTGGACCGCATTCTATCGAATGCCGGATTTGAATGTACGCGCGTCGATCGCAGCGGTGTCCCCAACCTTTATGCACGCTGGGGCCGACAGGGGGCAAACCGGACGTTCGGATTTAATGGTCACACAGATGTAGTGCCAATCGGGAATGAAAACGACTGGTCCGTACTGCCCTTTGGGGCAGAGATGAAAGATGGATATCTTTACGGTCGGGGGGCCACAGACATGAAATCAGGCGTCGCGGCCTTTGCTGCTGCGGCGATTGATTTTGTGACCGAGACACCACCCGACGGTGCTGTCGTGCTCGCCATTACCGGTGACGAAGAAGGCGACGCGTTGCATGGCACAACCGCGCTGCTGGACTGGATGCAGATGCAGGGCGAAGCCATGTCAGTCTGTCTTGTGGGTGAGCCCACTTGCCCGGATGTGATGGGCGAGGCGATGAAAATCGGCAGACGCGGGTCGCTGACGATATGGCTGACCATACGTGGCGTGCAGGGGCACTCGGCCTATCCACATCGCGCCAAAAATCCACTACCAGCGATGGCGCGGTTGGTGGATCGTTTGTCCAGCCATGTGCTGGACGAAGGAACAGACCACTTCGATCCATCCACCCTTGCCGTGGTCAACATCGACACCGGCAACTCGGCCACAAACGTGATCCCCGCAGCATGTCAGGCCGCTATCAATGTGCGCTTCAATGATGCCCATACCAGCCAATCCATCGTGGATTGGATCGGGGACGAAGCTGGACGCATCACAGATGAATTCGACGTGGATGTTGATATCAAAGTGAAGGTGTCAGGCGAAAGCTTTCTGACCCCACCGGGTGATCTGTCTGATCTGGTGGCCACCGCTGTTGAGGCTGAAACCGGGCGCAAACCTGCGTTATCTACCTCTGGCGGGACGTCGGACGCGCGTTTTGTAAAGGACCACTGCCCTGTAGTCGAATTCGGTCTGGTCGGCAAAACAATGCATCAGGTTGATGAACGGGTCTTGGTCGAACAGATCAACCAACTCAAGACGATCTACAAACGGATTTTGACGGACTATTTTGCATGACATGGCAGATTGAAGTGGTTGATGATCACGCCCCCTGCATTGCCCTGCGGCGCACAGTTTTCATAAATGAACAAGGTATCAGCGAAGCGGATGAAATTGACGATCTGGATGCGCAAGCGATCCATCTGCTGGCACATATCGACAGTCGCCCTGTCGGCACGGCGCGGCTGCTGGTCGATGGTCATCTTGGCAAAATTGGTCGGATTTGCGTGCTGGCCGATCAGCGCGGCACCGGCTTGGGCAAGGCACTAGTAGAAGCCGGGATCGCCCACCTACGCAATACACCGGGGGTGATCCGGGCCAAGCTGGGCGCACAGGATCATGCCATCGGATTTTATGCGAAACTGGGCTTCACACCCATCGGTCCCTTTTACGATGACGCAGGCATTCCGCATCGCGACATGGTCACTGATTTGTAGAACCCATTGCTCGCAGTTCATGCTTTCGACTGGAGTCTATGCAAAATCCTTGCAAGGAATTGGCGGCAGTGAAAGGCCGTGATAGGGCGTGATCCATGATACGTATTCCATCGAAGTCCGAAATCCTGACCTGGATCTCCGACAACCCCACCAAAACGGCGAAACGCGACATCGCAAAGGCCTTTGGCATCAGAGGTGCGGCGCGCATCGATCTCAAGCGCCTTCTGAAAGAGCTTGAGCAAGAGGGTAAACTGACCAAACGCCGCTCATCCTATCGGGACGCCGAAGAACTGCCACCCGTGGCCGTGCTTGAGGTGACAGGTCCCGATGCTGATGGCGATCTGTTTGCGCGGCCCTTGGAATGGACAGGTCAGGGGCCAGAGCCGCGCATTCTGATGATGCTTCGTTCCAGCGACCCCGCCCTGGGCGCGGGCGATCGTATCTTGGGTCGCCTGACTGTCGACAAAACCGAAGAGCACAGCCACACCGCCCGCATGATCCGCCGCATTGGCACCAATCCGCAGCGGATATTAGGCGTGTTTCGGGCAGGCTCCGAAGGGGGCCGCGTACTGCCGATTGATAAAGGTGCGGACAAGCAATGGGTTGTGGCCGCGGACGCCACGGGTGGCGCCAAGGATGGCGAATTGGTCGAAGCGGAACAGGCCGGGCCAAAAGGCCGGATGGGTCTGCCCAAGGCGCGGATCGTCGCCCGCCTCGGCGACCCGACAGAGCCGCGTGCAGTTTCTTTGATTGCCATTCATCAGCATGGCATCCCCGACCATTTCCCCGACGAAGTCATCGCAGAAGCCGATGCGGCCAAACCCGCTGGTTTGAAAGGGCGCAACGATCTGCGCGATATGCCCCTCATCACCATCGATCCGTGGGATGCGCGCGATCACGATGACGCCTGTTTTGTAGAGGCCGACCCGGATCCGAAGAACGACGGTGGGTTCATCATCTGGGTCGCGATTGCGGATGTCGCCCATTATGTCACGCCAGGGTCCGAACTGGACCGCGAGGCCCGCAAACGGGGCAATTCCACCTATTTCCCCGATCGCGTGGTGCCGATGTTACCGGATCGTCTGTCAGGCGATCTGTGTTCCCTACACGAAGGGGTGGAACGCGCTTGTCTGGCCGTCGCGATGCACATCGATAGCAAGGGCCAGAAGATCGGGCATGAATTTCATCGCGGCCTGATGAAATCAGTCGCTTCGCTGAATTACGAGGAAGTGCAGGCAGCCGTTGATGGGCAACCCAACGACAAAGTCGCGCCCTTGATGAGTGATATCATCCAACCTCTTTATGCCGCATATGAGGCGCTCACGAAGGCCCGCGCGGCCCGGCAGCCGTTGGAACTGGACCTGCCCGAACGCCAGATTGTCTTGGATGATACAGGCAAAGTGACGTCGGTCCAGTACAAGGAGCGCCTAGACGCCCACCGCCTGATCGAAGAATTCATGGTGCTGGCCAATGTAGCTGCCGCCGAGACGCTGATCGCCAAGAAATCCCCCTTGCTGTTCCGGGTGCATGAGGAACCCAGCCCGGAAAAGCTGGACGCGCTGCGCGAGGTGGCACAAGCATCAGGTCTGGTGCTGGCAAAGGGACAAGTGCTGAAAACAGCACATCTGAACAAACTGCTTGCTGGGGCCGAAGGCACTGAAAATGACGAGCTGATCAATATGGCGACCCTGCGGTCGATGACGCAGGCGTATTATAACCCCGATAATTTTGGCCATTTCGGCCTGGCATTGCTGGCCTATGCACATTTCACCTCACCCATTCGCCGCTATTCCGACCTGATCGTGCATCGGGCGCTGATTGCGTCACATGGTTGGGGCAATGACGGGCTCAGTCCTTGGGATATCGAACATCTGGCCGACACGGCAAAGCTGATCAGCGATACCGAACGGCGATCAATGACCGCAGAGCGGGACACAACAGACCGGTACTTGGCCGCGTTCCTGTCAGACCGGATCGGGGCGGAGCTGACGGGCCGGATCAGTGGCATCGCCAAATTCGGCGTGTTCGTGAAGCTGGACGAAACCGGGGCCGACGGGATGATCCCGATCCGGACCTTGGGCCGTGAGTATTTCCACTATGACGCCGACACACAAACGTTGATGGGCGCGGATACGGGCATGGTGATCGGGCTTGGGCAACGGGTCACCACAAAGCTGGCCGAAGCTGCACCTGTGACCGGCGGGCTGATCCTCGAACTACTGAAGATCGACGAGCGCACCATGCCGCGTGGCCCATCGAAAGGCCGGGGCAAGCCGCCACGGCGCAAGATGGGGTCGGCAAAGAAGAAAGCCGCCAAAACGGCTCGCAAGGTCAAGCGGACCCGCAAGTAGACGCTGCCGCAATCAAGTGCGCTAAGTGACATGGTGATGCCGCATTCGCCCGGCAGCTTACCTCTGACGCTCTTTCAGATGATAGGTGAGCCCATGGTAGATCAGAAGACGCAGCCGCATTGGTACGATTTTGTCGGCGCTTGTGAAGATTACCGCGCGGTTCCCCTCGATCAGATCGGTATCGGGAAAGGTGCTGGCATAGGTGCTGATGATGCCCGTCGCACAATGCGCGAAAAGAGCCGCACCACCCTGCTTCGCCATCCCGATGCGCAGGGTTGACCCCGCTTTCGTGTCAGGCGTCAGGTAGGATGGCTGCCCCCATTTAAGCGTTTCTTCCACCCGGCCCACCTGCGGCGTGTCCCAGGCCACGCTAAAAATCAGATCACGCAGTGTCAGGGTCATCTCCCGGATATCAGGTGGAAAGCCGTCATAGACAGCCTTTACCTTTTCATCCTCGAATGGACGTATCATGCCATCTTCATCCGTTCTGCCACGCGGGCTCCATAATCGACCAGAACACTATCTGTCGCCACCCGTGTGCTGAGCAATGTGGGCAATGGGGCCGCCGTCGCCATGTTCAGCATTGCCGCCACGGAATAATCTGGCAAGCTAGGGGTGTCGCCAAGCAAAAAGGGCCGATCCTGCAACTGGTTGGCCAAGGCGACCAGATCAAATTCAATGCGCTGTAATCGTTCTTCCGGGGTAAACCGGCCCAGCCCCTGACTGCGTAGCCCCTTAAGCGTGCCCTTGCGGATCGCCCCGGTGATCGGTTTACGCAGCAGCCTTGGGATCGCCGCGAAATAGTTTTCACGAATAATCGGCCAGACCTCTTCATTTTCCCAGCGGTCCAGCACCAGATGGAAATACATGTGTTCCTCGGCCATCCGGATCAGCGCGTGACCCAGAACCCGGTCACCTGCATCGCCCCAGAAATCAGCCCCCTGCCGTTCCAGATAGGCCTGGATATTATGGCTGTCGCCGATGATCCCTTCGGGCGTACGGATCGCAGGTAACTTGGCATAAGGCATTTTGCGCGGGTCATTGCTGTCCTCGCGCTGCCATTCAACGCCTGCCGCCTGTAGCAGCCACATGGCTTTGATGCAGAACGGGCTGAAACTGGGCTGACCGAAACCGGCCTGATAGGTGATGAGGGTGATCATATGTCTCTCCATTCGGTTAACAGACTTATGAACCAAGGTGCTGACAGTTTCTGGCAGCAGTGTTAAGATCCCGCCATGTCACGCACCGCCCGCCTGTTCCAATTGATGCAATCACTGCGCCGTCACGCGCCACCAGTGACCGCACGGCAGTTGGCAGATGATACCAACGTGTCCCTGCGCACCCTTTACCGGGATATCGAGGCGTTGCGCGGTCTTGGCGCGATCATCGACGGGACCGCAGGCTATGGTTATGCCCTGACCGAAGACGCGGCCCTGCCGCCGATGATGTTCGACGATGAAGAGATCGAGGCGATTGTTTTAGGCTTGCGCGATGTGCAGGCCGTGGGTGATCCGCATCTGGCCCAAGCGGCCCAAAACGCCTTGGCCAAGCTACACGCCCGCCTGCCCAGCGCGCAGGCCCATCGGTTGAAATATGCCGTTCTTCACGCAGATCGGATGGTGCGCCCACCCTTGCCCACCGTCGACGTGCGCGCCCTGCGACAGGCAACATGGGATGAACGCACGGTCGAGATGGATTACATTGATGTCGAAGGTCGGGCGACCACACGCCGGGTCGATCCGCTCAGTATCGTTTTTTTCAAAGAAACACATAACCTGATTGCATGGTGCCATTTGCGGCAAGCCTACCGGAATTTCCGGCTGGACCGCATGCAAAACCTGACCATCACCGATGCCAGTTTTCGCCCACGCCGCGTGCCGATGCTGCGCGACGCGATAGAGGTCTTGTCGAATTGCTGGCCGGAATCCACCGCTATGGTCGCAAAAGACGGCGCAATGGCGCAGAGTTGATTTTGTTCAGCCTCTATTTGCGTTAAATAACCAAAAAAACACAGAAGGAGGCACGATATGGATCGCAGGCAATTCATCGCGGCAGGTATTTCCACATTCACATGGGCCGGTGCGGCCCATGCGCAGGCCAATGGCTTTGCCAATTGGGTCGCGGGGTTTCGCAGCCGGGCGCGATCGGCGGGGATCACCGACCGCACATTTCAGGCGGCCTTTGCCAATGCGCGTTACCTGCCCGACAGCATTGAACGCGACCGCAATCAGGCTGAGTTCGTACGCCCCTTAGGGGCTTATATGTCCACCGCCGCCTCTGATGCGCGGGTGACGAATGGTCGGGCAATGGTCAACCAATACGCGAACCTGCTTTCAAGGATCGAAGCGACTTATCAGGTCGAACCGCATATTGTGGTCGCGGTTTGGGGGATGGAAACAAATTATGGCCAACGGCGGGGCGATGTGCCGCTGATCTCCACCCTCGCAACGCTCGCCTATGATGGACGGCGTGGGCGCTTCTTCGAAGAACAGCTGATCGCAGCCCTCAAGATCTTGCAGCGCGGCGATGTGGCCCCACAGAACATGACCGGATCATGGGCCGGCGCCATGGGGCATACCCAGTTTATTCCCACATCCTATCAGGCCTACGCAGTGGACTTCACAGGCGACGGACGGCGCGACATCTGGGCCGACGATCCCAGCGATGCGCTTGCGTCCACAGCGGCCTATTTCCGGCGATTCAACTGGCGCAAGGGTCAGCCATGGGGGGTCGAGGTGAGCCTGCCCCGTGATTTCGATTTTACGCAGACAGACAGCAGATCACCCGCCGCATGGGGGCAATTGGGCGTGCGTGGCACAGATGGGCAGGTCGTTCCAAACTACGGTAACGCCTCTTTGATATTCCCCACAGGTGCGGCTGGGCCAGCGTTCCTGACATTCTCAAACTACCGAACGATTTCACGCTACAACAACGCGCAAGCTTACATCATTGGGGTTGGCCATCTGGGTGACCGTATTCGGGGTCTGGGACCACTACAAACCGCATGGCCCGCAGAAGAACGCGGGCTGCGTCGGGCCGAACGGGTGGAGCTGCAGCAACGGCTGACAGCAGCAGGGTTTTCAACCCAAGGGGTAGATGGACGGATCGGGCCAAACTCCATGTCCGCAATCCGGGCCTATCAGCGCAGTGTTGGGCTGCCTGCGGACGGCTACGCCTCTTTGTCGCTATTGCAGCGGCTGCGATGAACACGCACCGCCCTGCATGCAAGATGTGATCATATCCAGCGTGGCCTGATCGGGTTCTTCAAAGATCATGCCACCGCACGGGCCTGCTTCCATCACCACGGGTGAATTGTCGGCGCGCACGAAATACAGCGCGTCAACGCCGCTGCGCGCCGACCCACACCAAGGACCGGCACAGCCGATTTCCAGCATCGCCGGGCTTATATAGTCCGCAGTAAACCCATCGAGGGTCAGGCCCTTGCCGCGAAAAAATGCTGCAATCGGGGCTGGTTCACGTGTTGGCTTGTCCGAAACACCTGCCGGCAACGCGCTTTCGTCAAATGTCAGCTGGCCGTAAAGAACAAAATAGCTTTCAGGCGCGTCAGCCACCCATTGAAATGTCTGGATCGGGTCGGGGCGCATACAGCTCAGTGCGGTTGCCTGTGTGGCCAGCGCCGTCAGGCAAAGGGCGAGGGCAGTAGATTTCATCGGTTTGCTCCTTGGTCTCATTCAACCGCTTTTCACGGTATCCGGGAATGAGACGTTTGCCGATGGTCAATCCTTGGCAGAACCACGCTGATTTCTGTGATCAGCTATGGTTCGCCGCCGGTGCGTCAGAGTTTTTGTTGAAACTCGGCCAGAACCTGTGCGTAGACTGCCTGCTTAAACGGAACGATGGACGCGACCACATCTTCACTGGGCATCCATTTCCATTGCGAAAATTCAGGGTGTTCTGTGTCCAGATTGATCTGATCATCAGACCCATGAAACCGCATCAGAAACCATTTCTGTTCCTGGCCGCGATAACGACCCTTCCAGATGTTGGGAACCAGCTCATGGGGCAGATCGTAACGGATCAGCCCGGCACTCTCGCCTTCGACGCTCACAAGGTTAGGCGTAACGCCGATTTCCTCTTCCAGTTCCCGAAAGGCTGCATCGATTGTCCTTTCGCCCCGATCAACCCCACCCTGCGGCATCTGCCAGGCCTCCTGATCCCGGTCAATCCGCTGCCCAACCAGGACATGGCCACGTGGATTGGTCAACATTATGCCGACGCACGGGCGGTATGGCAGATCTTCAATTTCTTCGGGGGTCATAAATGGGCCTTGGTGTTTCATCAGAAGGAGCCTCGCTGTTATTCAGCCAGACTATCGTTGCTGGTCGGGTTATCGGATAACAAGGCGCGTGTCGTAAAATATGCGGGCCGCGATCCACAATAGGTCACGTCGTGACACCGCGACACAACCCGCCGTCGGGCGACCTTTTCCACGCCACTGATGCATAAAAATCGCGGAACCGCGGCCCTTCACGGCGTAGGGCCAATTCCAGTCTGTCAAAATGATCAGATCATACATCGGGTCCGCACGGCGTAACGTCTCAGCCCTGTATTTATGGGGTGTTTTGACCATCATGTTGTAGTCCGGATCGGTCACATCATCCGACCAAAGGTCTCCCGGACGGATGGGTAACGCCCAATCTGCGGGCTTTTTCAGGCGGTCCGGCCGGTACAACATACCCACGATCCGATGGGTGCCGCACGGGGTGGCGCCATCCCCTTCTGCCTTGCGATTTGTGATGCCACCGCGCCCCACCGTCCGGGGAAAGGCGCGGTTCATAAACTTTAGTTGAGTTGGCGTGACGACGATATCTGACGATTTCATGGGCAAAAATAAACCATAGTTTATAGCGGTGACGCGAATCGTTTCTGCGTTACCAAAGGGTTATCCCCGACAGCGATGTGACGCCACCAACATTGCCTGAATGTGTTTGTTCGTGTTATGTTCGCATTGTGGAACAGGAAAACAGATATGGCCATAGGCAAACAACTCAACAAGACTTTGACCACCTTCATTGAGCGCCAGCCGATGTTCTTTGTGGCCACTGCAGCGACAGATGGCAGGGTCAACATGTCACCCAAGGGTATGAATACCCTACGTGTTCTGGGCGACACCCGCATCGTTTGGCTCAATTTGACCGGAAGCGGGAATGAAACAGCGGCCCATTTGCGCGATGTGAACCGAATGACGCTCATGTTCTGCGCATTTGAAGGCGATGCGTTGATCTTGCGGGTTTATGGCACTGCGCAAACGCTCCACCCGCATGATGCAGATTGGGATGCGGCGCTCGCCCAATTTCCAGCCATGGCAGGCAGCCGTCAAATCTTTGATATGACGATCGATATGGTTCAGACCTCTTGCGGAACAGGTGTTCCACTCATGAATTTCGAAAAACAGCGGGGGCCGGAAGAATTGCTGCCCTACTACGCAGATATGGGCGCGGATGGAGTTCGCGATTATTGGAGCCGCAAGAACGTCGACAGCATCGACGGAGCCCCGACGGGGATTTTCGGAGACACCTAGGCCGCATTTACAAAGATCGCTCTGCCCACGTATATCTTTGATAATAAGGGGGAAATGATGCGCGCAGTCGTCTACGAGGAATATGGCGGGCCCGAGAACCTGACCATTGTGAACCGACCTGATCCAGTGCCGGGCAAAGGCGAAGTTACCGTCAGGGTTCTGGCCTGCGGGATTAACCTATCGGATTGGGAAAATCTGACCGGATCACCGCTTTATGCCCGTTTAGGCGGCTTGTTTCGCCCTGGCCGTCCCATATTGGGGTCTGACATCGTGGGTGAGATCGTAGCCCTTGGCCCCAACATACGGGGCTGGGCCATAGGCGAAAGGGTCTGGGCCGAAGTCGTGATGCGTGGGGGCGGGTTTGCAACGCAGACCACGCTGCCGGTCAAACGGCTGGCGCGCGTGCCTGTAGGATTGGATACCATCACCGCCGCCTCTTTACCCCAACCGGGCAGCATCGCACTGGCAGGGACCGTGGACGTGCAGCCAGATCAAAGGGTGCTGATCAATGGTGCGGGTGGCGCGTCCGGCCCACTGGCGATCCAACGCGCCAAGGCGGCGGGCGCGCATGTGACCGCTGTCGATCATGCGGGCAAAGCGGCATTCATGCGTGATCGGGGTGCTGATCGGACGATTGACTATCGCGACACTGACTTTACAGACGAGGATGTGGAGTATGACTTGATCCTTGATCTGGTCGGCACCCGCCCGATGCGTCGTATTGAACCTGTGTTGGCCCCCGGTGGCCGCTACCGCCTGATTGGCGGCACGATGCGCGCCATGTTTTCGGCGCTGATTATCGGTGCCCTGCGCGGGATGTTGAGCGGCAAAAGGATGGGCATCGGGACAGCGGAAGGTGATCCTGACACGCTTGACCGTATCGGTATATGCGCCCTGAATGGTACGCTAACACCAGAAATTGCAGCTACCTTGGGATTGGAGGATGTACCTGACGCACTGGCCAAAGTCGGTGCAGGGCAGGTGTCAGGCAAGCTGGTTGTCGTGCCAAACGCCTAAAGCAAATGCCCCGATTTTGCAGCCTTCGTCGCCAGATATTGGGTGTTGTGTCGGTTCTCTCCTACTTTCAACGGCACGCGTTCCGTCACACTGATCCCGCATCCTTCCATCCGGGCCACCTTGGCGGGGTTGTTTGTGAGCAGACGCACAGCAGAAAAACCCATCCGCTTTAATATCTCCGCGCCAATCCGAAAATCACGCTCATCATCTTCAAACCCAAGCCGATGGTTCGCCTCGACCGTGTCAAATCCTTGATCTTGCAACGAATAAGCGCGCATCTTGTTGGCCAACCCGATACCACGCCCCTCCTGATTAAGGTAAAGCAACACACCTGCACCCTCAGCGCCCATCTGCGCCAGCGCCCCGCGCAGTTGCGGGCCGCAATCGCATTTCAGCGACCCCAGCAGGTCGCCAGTGAAGCAGGCGGAATGCAGGCGGGACAGAACGGGTTTGGACCGGTCGGGGTGGCCGATTTCGACCGCATAATGCTCTTCTGCGCCGTCTTCGGGACGGAAGATATGCAAACGCCCCGCCTCTGAGGCGTCCAAGGGAAGGCGCGCGTGAATGACGTGATGCAATGAACTCAACTCAGCCTTCACGACCGACGATCCCGGTATCAAGGTCAGATTGTGTTCCGATGCAAACCCTGCGGGGTCATCGACCTCTATCATGATCGCTGCTGGCAGCAAGCGGGCCGCTTTGGTCAAGGCAATGGCCGCCCGGTGTGGACCGGCAGGACCGTCCCGCAAGGTCTGCAATGGCCCTTTCATGGGATGGTTCAAATCATCCGCGGGGTCGGCAATGGATTTCACCCATGTGAATGGCCGGTTATGCGGCACGACAATGCGTGCGACATCGCCGTCATAAGCACGCGCCTTGAGGGTCTTGGCCCGCCAGCCTGTTACGGCAAGTATCGGTTCGCCAATCCCGCGCAGATCCGCAAAACGCGTCTGATCCAGCGTCTCAACGGCAAGCATGATCCACCCTTCGGACAACACAACAGGCACGCCCATGCGCAAATCAGCGCGGGCGCGGGCCAGCCGCTCTGTAATATCGGGAGAAAATCCCATGCGCCTCCGCCTGTCTTTGTTTCATCAGATAGCCGTTTCTGACGCAAAGTGAAACAATTGCACGACAAATCACACGTCCGTGTGAAGCTGCGAATGCATGGCTTGTCCCAAGCGTAACAAGAACACAAATCTAATTACGAAAAGAAGGAGGATGTCATGGGACAACTCAAGAAGATTTTGCTCGTTGATGACGATGATGACCTGCGCGAAGCGCTGGGTGAACAATTGCTGATGACCGAAGATTTTGACGTCTTCGAAGCCGATGACGGTGCCAGCGCCATGGTGAAGGCCAAGGAAAGCCTATACGACCTAATGATCCTTGATGTGGGCCTGCCCGACACTGATGGCCGCGAGCTGTGCCGCCTGATGCGCAAGCAGGGCGTAAAATGCCCGATTCTCATGCTGACGGCTCAGGACAGCGACGCAGACACAATTCTGGGCCTTGATGCGGGTGCCAACGATTATGTCAGCAAACCGTTCAAGTTCCCGGTGCTTCTTGCGCGCATCCGCAGCCAGCTGCGCACCCATGAACAGTCGGAGGATGCCGTGTTCCAGCTTGGGCCATATACATTCAAGCCAGCCCAGAAAATGCTTGTGACAGAAGACGATAAGAAGGTCCGCCTGACGGAAAAGGAAACAAATATCCTGAAATTCCTCTATCGTTCAACCGAAGGTGTCGTGGCCCGCGACGTGCTGCTGCACGAGGTTTGGGGCTATAATGCCGGCGTGACCACGCACACATTAGAGACACATATTTACCGTCTTCGCCAAAAAATTGAACCAGATCCGTCTAATGCCCGCCTTCTTGTGACCGAATCTGGGGGTTATAGGTTAGTGGCGTAGTACTCTACCCGGCGGTCGGAATTCCTCCCTTTTCTGATCGTCGGGACCAGAGAATCCCGCCGGAGATCGGGTTATATCTCCACCTCCCTGTTGGACTTGCCCGGGCTTCGCGCCCGGGCTTTTTTTTGGGGGGACTTACATATTTAGCGGACGGTTGCATCAGACAGGTCGGATCAAGGTCCATACCTTGACACTCACGATCGGTGCGGCGGCTTCGCAAACAACCCGGGACTTCGCTGCAAACGCACCAATGTCGGCTTTGACCAACCCAATCACATGCAGCAAAAGTGCGGTCGGTGTCCGTTGTAATCATTGACGATCTCAGGTCTCGGTAGTATCCGCGACGGCTCTACAGAAGGAGATTCATGCACAGAGGCTGCGATTGCGCCGCATAGGGCGGTACCGCTCGACACATTAAGTGTCGATCCTTTTTGCATGATTTCTGTGGAGCTCTCATGGAAAACCAAGACATTGTGATCCGTCCGTTTGACGCGGCAACGGACATCGAAAGACTGTCGGGCATCTGGCTCGAAGCATCCCTGAAGGCGCATCCGTTCATCGGCGAGCCGAGGCTTGTTGAACAGCGTCAGCTAATTGAAGACGAATATCTTCCCCAATCTGAAACATGGGTTGCCTGTCACGCGGGCGAGGCCATCGGTTTCGTCAGCCTTTTGGACATCCATGTTGGCGGGATATTCGTCGCGCCAGACCGTCAGGGCATGGGTGTCGGTCGCATGCTGATCGCGCATGCCTTGCAACGCAAAGGCCAGCTTTCGCTCGAGGTCTATACCGCGAACGAACAGGCTATCTGTTTCTATAAGTCACTCGGATTCAGCGAAGTGTCCCGGCGTGATGTCGACGACCTCGGCTACCCGTTCGAGAATGCTGCCCTTCATTTGAAGGGCTGATCAATCGGCCGGGCGGGACCTGTCTTGCCCGGTTGCATCACTCGGCCAGAACGAAATCTGCTGCGTGGTGATCCGTCGGCTCTGAATCGGCATCCTTATGTAGAAAACATCAACGCTATGGCGAAATCCCGCGATGACACGGGAGTGGCAAAATCAAGCATGAAAGACGGAACCCCATTTCGTCACAGGATCAGCTCGTTATCCTGCTCTTCCTCGCGCGTCTCGTCAGCGGCAGCGAAAGCAATCCCGAAGGTCAGGATGCCGACCCGGCCAGCTGTCATCAGTACGATGATCACGATCTTGCCGATTTCCGACAGGTCGCCGGTGATCCCCATCGACAGGCCGACTGTGCCCATGGCGGATATCGCCTCGAACATCACCACCTCGAACGCCGCACCGGTTTCCGCCAGAAGCAGGATGAACATCGCGATCAGGAGAAGCGTGCAATAAAACGCCAACCCGGCAGTGGCCGCCTGTAACTTCACCAGCGGCACCTCGCGTTTGAAGAACCGGATCCGCTCGCGCCCCTTCAACGTGGACCGGACAAGGCCGACGAGGGCGGCGAAAGCGGTGGTTTTCAACCCGCCCCCGGTTCCGGCGGGCGAAGCGCCAAAGATCATCAGGAAGAAAATGATCATCAGCACGGCAGGGGTCAGGCTGCTGAAGGGATGCGTGTTGAACCCCACTGTCGTTGACGCCGTCATGGTCTGGAAAAACGCGGCCAGCCAGCGTTCGGATGCGGGCAGCGCCGCGATGCCGCTGTCGGCCAGCCCGACGATCAGCGTGCCGATCAACAGGAACCACATCGTGACGCGCACGATGACCTTTGACGTGAATCCCAGATGGCTGGTCTTGCCGGTCAGTGTGCGCCAGCCATCCACGATGATCAGGAACCCCATCGCCCCCAGAAGGCTAAGCGCCGAGATCACGATATTCAGCGCGGCATCGCCGCGAAAGGCCTCGAACGACGTGCTGAAAAGAGAGAACCCTGCGGTGCAGAAGGCGGACACCGCATGGAAGATGGCGGACCACAGCGCATTCTCTACCCCGTTGTTTACAAAGATGAAATAGAGCGCAGTGGCGCCGATGGCTTCGCACAATACGGTAAAGACGATGACCGCGCGCAGGAAAATAGCGGGTTTGATATCCTCGGGCAGGTTGAACGCGTGTTTAACCGCATGGGTACGTAGCCCCGATATGCGCTGCTGAACCGCGAGAACTGCAAACGACCCGATGGTCATGTAGCCTAACCCACCAATCTGGATCAGAAGCAGGATAATAATCTCGCCCGCGAAGGTGAAACTGCCGCCGGGGTCGACTGTGACTAACCCGGTGGTAGACACAGCGGAGGTCGCGATGAAGAGCGTATCGAGCGCATCGACCGCAACCTCTTGCGCGAATGGCATCGACAGCAGCGCCCACCCGACAAGCATGTAGCTGAGATAGCCCAAAAGCAACATCTTTGCCGGCGCGATCCGAAGCAGGCTGGCGCGGAATGTAGCAATTGCCTGAAGAACCGGCTTTGTCATGTCAGCCCCTGTTCGATGGCCCTTGGCCACGCATTGATTTGAAACTACAATCCGAAAGGAACACAAACGGTTCCCGTTTGTTTTGTTTTAGTTCAATTACATTGGCTTGAAAGGCCCCGATATGAAATCTGCAAAAGACTACCTTGATGCCGCCAACGCCGATGTTCCACGGATCAGCAGCGAAGAAGCTGTTGCCAAACACGCGGCAGGCGGTGCCACATTCATCGACGTGCGTGACAGCGCGGACATCGCCAAGTCAGGTACAATTGCAGGAGCCGAGCGCGTGCCACGTGGTTTCATAGAATTTGCCGCCGATCCCGACACCCAGTTTCATAAGCCGTTCTTTCAGAAGGACGCGGCATTGTATCTTGTCTGCGGGGCAGGCGGTCAGGCGGCGTTGGCTGGTAAGACACTGAAAGAAATGGGCTATACCAATGTGGTCAATGTGGGTGGCGTCGGCGATTGGAAAGTCGCGGGCGGCCCGGTTGAAGACTAGTCGATGTGATCATTCTTAAGATTACGGCGCAGGACGAAACCGAACTTTTCGTCCGCGCCAAACCCACATTTCTCATATAACCCTTTGGCATCGTTTGATTTTCCGCTCAGCAACATGATCTTATAGGCCTTCGCGCCCCACGCGGCCTGAACGGCCTGATCCATCACCCCACGCCCATAGCCTTGCCCCTGATCGGCGTAATGCGTAACCACATTTTCGATCAGGGCATAGGGCCGTCCCTCCCACGTCATGTTGGGCAGAATGTGCAGGGTCGCCATGGACACAACCGTGCCGTCGAGCACCGCACCAAAGATCGTCGTTCCATCATGATGCAGCACCTCGGCGAAACGGTCTTCGCCCCAAGATCCTGATAATGCTGGGGTTTTCTGATCTAATTCATTATAAAGCGCCAACGCATCCGCATAATCACCCACAGTCAGTTTGCGATAGCGGATGGTGCTCATGAGGTCACTCCTTTAGCGCTTTGGTCCAATCTGCAATCAGGTCGCCGATATCTTCTATTCCCACGGAAACCCGGATCAGGTTCTCGGGGATGCCGGTATGCGGCTCAATCGTATGACGATGTTCAACCAGACTTTCCACGCCGCCAAGGGATGTGGCCCGCAGGAACAATTGTAGCCTACCCACGACGCGCAACGCCTCTTCGCGGTCGCCAGATACTAACACAGAAAGCAGGCTGCCGAAACCGCCAGTCATTTGTTTTTGCGCGGTTTTATGGCCGGTATGATGGGGAAGGCCAGGATAGAAGACATCATCAACTTTTGCATGAGCGAGCAGGTATTCAGCGAGGGCCTGCGCGTTTTGCGACATCCGCTCGACCCGCAAGGGCAGCGTGCGCATCGCGCGGGTCAGCAGCCATGCCTCAAACGGGCCGAGGATGGCACCGGCCATCTTGCGATCGGCATGGATCGCCTGCCAAATCTCTGTTTCTTTTGAAGGGGTTGAAAGAACTCCGGCCAGTACGTCGGAATGCCCGTTGATCGCCTTGGTCGCCGAATGCATGACGATGTCGGCCCCGTGGTCCAGCGCGCGGGTCAGGATCGGGGTGGCTGCAGTGGCGTCGACCAGCAGGGTCGCAGTGCTCGCGTCTTTAACCGACTGAATATCAACAGTTTTCAGCCACGGATTGGAGGGCGTTTCGATATGGACAAGAGCGGGTTGATGCACGGCACAAGCGGTTTGCAGGTCATCGACCTCAACCTCGATCAGGGCGATGTCGCGCCGCGTGCAAAAATCGCGAATCCACGCCGTTGTGCCCCAATAGATGCCCGATTGTACAACGACCTTTGCACCATTTGGCAGCGTCCGGAAGACCGCGGCAATCGCGGCCATCCCTGACGGGAACAGCAAAGTTTCGTCAGCGTTTTCAAGCGCTTGAATGACAGCTTCGGCCTGTCGCAAGTTATCGGAATTGTCGCGGGAATAGGTGTTATCAGGCCGGATAAGTTCATAGTTTTCATCGCGCAGGAACGTCGTGGCGGGCTGCAACGCAGGCACGACGCCACCCGATTGCGGATCAAGTGCGCCCGCGGCGTGGGCGGCGATTGTGGCGGGTTTATGGGTCTTTTTCATACCCCTTTCTGGCGCGAGGAGGGGTGCAGGCGCAAGAGGGCGCGCAACGTTCGCAGGTGTTGCGTGGGTCTGATGAGCAGTGATCAGCGCGCCGGGCTGCGAATCGTGGGTTAACGCCAGCGTTTTGAGGGTCGGACGCCGGTCTGCATCCCGTCGGCGATGCGTCGGCAAAACGTCGGACCCCACCGTACGGTGCAGCCGGTTAACGCAGCGCACGGCACATATGTGAAGGCCCCGTTAACCATTTGACACCCCATCAGCGCCGTGGAACCAAGGCAGTTGCGACAGGGGCGCTTGGGATCAACCAAGCTGAGAAGCACCCTTCGAACCTGAACCGGATAATGCCGGCGGAGGAAGTTGCGCAGTGCTTTGAGGTCGTGGATCGGCCCCGGCCTTGTTCATGCTTTTCCCGTGCGGCGACCAACGCAATGCGGGAGATGACGATGACATTTACCACCACCCTTTGGGATCAGACAGCGGCGTTACAGACGCGCATTCAAGAGATGCCCTTCAATCAGCAATTGGCAGATGGCACCCTGCCCTCTGACACGTTCCAGACCTACATCATTCAGGATGCGCATTATCTGGAAGGATTCGCCCGTGCGCTGGCACTGGCCGCTGCCCGCGCGCCTGATCCTGAAACGATTGCCCAGCTTGCCGGTTCCGCGAGCGGGGCGATTGCAGTCGAACGTCAGTTGCACACCGATTATATGGCCCGTTATGGCGTTTCACCGTCGGTTTTTGCGGGCACGCCCCGGTCACAGGCCTGCGATCATTATGTGAGCTTTCTGCTCAAATCCGCCGCGTTAGACCCTTTTCCGGTGGCTGTCGCGGCCTTGTTGCCGTGTTTTTGGGTGTATCAGGAGGTGGGCCAGCGCATTCACGCAAATGCCACCCCGGACCATCCCTATCGGGCCTGGATCGATACCTATGCGGGCGATGACTTTGCACGCGCCGTGCGTGGCATGATCAATCTGACAGACCGTTTGGCAGAAGGGGCCGGTGCGGATTTGCGCGCAGATATGCAGGCCGCATTTGACCGATCCAGCTGGCATGAATGGATGTTCTGGCACAGCGCCTATCATCGTCAGACGTGGCAGGATGCGGTCTGACCCCGTGCTACATCATGGCCGCGTTGGCGGAATGGGCGGCAACGCAGGCCAATCCAAGCAGTGCCAATTGTTCAGGTTGCGATCAGATCAATCTCGGCCTTCGAAAATCCGAATTCCGCCATCATGTCCCGATGCGCCGTACTGCCCAGATATGCCTGAAGCACCGCATCGACAGACGTGCGAAAAGCGTCATCCGTTTTGGCGAATGCGAACGCGCCATAGGCTGGTGCCTTCTCACTTATCGGTATTGTGGTGATATCAAGCGGCAATGCAGGGTCGCGCGCGATGTATCCGCCATGCGCCCGCGCAACGCTCGCGTAGGCAGAGGCATCCCCGCACAAAACCGCATTGGCAGCATCTTCATAGGTTTCGAATATGCGGATACGTGCGCCTGGCACACCAAATTCCACGGCCGAGCGATGCTGGAACTGGTCGCGGATGACGGCCAGAATGCAGTCGGCATGGTCCGCCGCAGATTGATAACCCAACAGATCCAGCGGGTTGCCTTTGGCCACCAACAACCCGTCGGGCAAGGCCCAAATCGGGCGACTGAAGGCTACGATTTCTTGTCGTTCCGGCGTCGCGAAAAGGCCGGTTGTCATCCGCCAGTCACCACGCGCCACGCCGGGCAGTAGATTTGCGAATTCGGTCTCGATCGGCTCAAAACGATCTGCATCAAGCGCTTCGAACACATATTTGGCAAGCAGCACATCACAGCCAGATACGCTGCCATCATCCTTTTTGAAGTTGAAGGGTGGTTCTTCGAGGAAGCCAAATTTCATGGTCGTTACTTTCGTCTGCGATGTGGTGCGACTACGTCACAAACGCATCCCGTCCATACCCTTGCAGGAACAACAGCGCGGTCAGGTCGCCGTGGTTGATCCGCACATCGCATTGTTCCTGCACGGTTGGCTTCGCATGGAGTGCCGCACCGGTGCCCGCAAGTGTCAGCATACCAAGATCATTGGCCCCGTCACCCACGGCCAGCACATCGGCGGGGGTGATGTTCAGCCGCGCCGTGATGTCGTGCAGCGCGTCGACCTTGGCCTGTTTGCCAAGAATGGGTCGGACGACATCGCCGGTCAGCTTGCCATCCGCGATCAGCAATGTGTTCGCCCGGTTTTCATCAAAACCCAGTCCGGCCGCGACGCGCGCCGTAAAGGCCGTGAAGCCGCCTGACACAAGGGCGGTGTAGGCCCCGTTCGCCTTCATCGTGCTGACCAGTTCGTACCCGCCGGGCATATGGGTGATCCGTTCATCAACCACCTTTTCGATGATCGCCGCATCCAGATCTTTGAGCAGACCAACCCGTTCGATCAGCGCCTCTTCAAAATCCAGCTCACCATTCATCGCACGGGCCGTGATGTCGGCGACATGTGCGCCGACCCCCGCCTCTGCCGCCAATTCATCGATGCATTCCTGCCGGATCATGGTGCTGTCCATATCGGCCAGCAACATCTTTTTGCGCCGGTTTTCGGCAGGCTGAATAATCAGATCGACACATGCGTTTTGCAGGTCGGCCCAGACGTCCCACCTGTTGTCTGGCATCATCGGAATGGCAAATTCCGCCGCCTCGTCGATTGCCAGCCAGATCGCGTCACCCCCACCCCAGGCATTGCGCAAACTGTCCACAAGGGCAGCGTCAAGCGTGCGTTCGGTGGGCGTGGTCAGGAGCGTGACGATGAACATGAGGTTTCCTATCGGCGTCGGGCATGTCGCAAAAAGCGGCTCAACTGGCGGTCTAGCGGCATTTTGGCTGTTGTGAAAGTGCGGGCGCGCCGCTATCTGCGGCGGTGGGACACCCTTCCCCAACGAAGGGCGCATATCTGTGAGGATACCATCGATGGTAATGACCAAACCGGCTGCGCGGCCGGTAAATCCGCGTTTTTCGTCTGGCCCCTGTGCCAAACCCCCCGTCTGGAAATTGGATGCCTTGCGTGACGCCCCCTTGGGCCGGTCACACCGTGCAGGCGTCGGCAAGGCCAAGCTGGCCGAGGCGATTGATCTGACCCGCGCGATTTTGGGCGTGCCTGCCGATTACCGCATCGGCATTGTGCCTGCTTCTGACACCGGCGCGTTTGAAATGGCAATGTGGTCGCTGTTGGGTGAACGCCCTGCCGAGATGGTCGCCTGGGAAAGCTTTGGCGCAGGCTGGGTCACCGATGTGGTCAAGCAACTCAAAATCGACGCCACCGTTCACACGGCCGAATATGGCGAGATCGTCGATATGGCCGCACTCGATTACGACAAGGACGTTTGCTTTACGTGGAACGGCACGACATCAGGCGTGCGCGTCGTGTCAGGCGATGTGATCCCCGGTGATCGGGCCGGGCTGACGCTATGTGATGCGACATCGGCTGCCTTCGCGCAGGATTTGCCTTGGAACAAACTGGATGTCACGACCTTCTCTTGGCAGAAGGTGATGGGCGGCGAAGCAGCCCACGGGATGCTGATCCTGTCGCCCCGCGCGGTGGAGCGGCTGGAAAGCTATACCCCCGCCTGGCCGCTGCCCAAGATTTTCCGCCTGACCAAAGGTGGCAAGCTGATTGAAGGGATTTTCCGGGGCGAGACAATCAACACCCCGTCCATGCTGGCGGTTGAGGATTATCTGGTTGCCCTGAAATGGGGCCGGTCAATCGGCGGTTTGGATGCGCTGATCCACCGGGCAGATGCCAATGCCCGTGCGATCTGGAATTTCTGCGCCGATCACGACTGGATCGACAATCTGGCGGTGGACAAGGCGACGCGGTCGAACACCTCCGTCTGTCTGAAGTTCACCGATGACCGGATCACGGATGGGGCTGCCTTTGCCAAGGCTGTGGCAAAGCGGCTGGAGGCGGAAGGGATCGCGCTGGATATCGGGGCGTATCGCGACGCGCCTGCTGGTCTGCGCATTTGGTGCGGGGCGACGGTTGAAACCTCGGATATCGAGGCGATGCTACCCTGGCTGGAATGGGCGTTTGAGGCCGAGACCGCATCGGTGGGGTGAAGCCCCACCCTACATCCCAAAATTTGACGACGTTTAAGGAGTGGCAACATGGCCCCCAAAGTACTCATCTCTGACAAACTTTCCCCCGCTGCTGTGCAGATCTTCAAGGATCGCGGCATTGATGTGGATTTCCAGCCTGATCTGGGCAAGGACAAGGACAAACTGCTGGAAGTGATTGGCCAGTATGACGGGCTGGCGATCCGGTCCGCCACCAAGGCAACCGAGAAAATCATCGCCGCTGCTGACAATCTGAAGGTCATCGGGCGCGCAGGCATCGGCGTGGATAACGTCGATATCACCGCCGCCTCCAAGAAGGGCATCATTGTGATGAACACGCCCTTCGGGAACTCTATCACCACCGCTGAACATGCGATTTCCATGATGATGGCCGTCGCCCGTCAAATCCCGGAAGCCAACGCATCCACCCATGCAGGCAAATGGGAAAAATCGCGGTTCATGGGGGTCGAACTGACCAACAAGACGCTTGGCGTGATCGGCGCAGGTAATATCGGGTCCATCGTGATCGACCGTGCGCAAGGCTTGCGGATGAAGGTCGTGGCCTATGATCCGTTCCTGTCTGAAGAACGCGCAGTTGAAATTGGTGTTGAAAAGCTGGAACTGGACGAACTGCTTGCCCGGTCCGATTTCATCACCATGCATGTGCCGCTGACGGATCAGACGAAGAACATCCTGTCGCGCGAAAACATCGCCAAACTGAAGAAAGGCGTGCGGATCGTGAACTGCGCACGTGGTGGTCTCGTGGACGAGGCCGCGCTGGCCGAGGCGCTGAAATCGGGCCATGTGGCCGGTGCTGCCTTTGACGTCTTTGCGGTGGAACCCGCCACCGAAAGCCCGCTCTTCAACCTGCCCAATGTGGTTGTCACCCCGCATCTTGGCGCCGCCACGACCGAGGCACAGGAAAACGTCGCCTTGCAGGTGGCCGAACAGATGTCGGATTACCTGCTGACGGGGGCTGTGCAAAACGCACTGAACATGCCATCCGTCACGGCGGAAGAAGCCAAGGTTATGGGCCCCTGGATCACATTGTCGGGCCATTTGGGTAATTTCATCGGCCAGATGACGGATGAACCGATCAAGGCGATCAACATCTTGTTTGACGGGGAAGCCAGCGAAATGAACCTTAAGGCGCTGACCGCATCAACTGTGGCAGGCATCATGAAGGCAGGTAATCCGGATGTGAACATGGTGTCGGCCCCTGTGATGGCCAAGGAACGTGGGGTGAAGATTTCCACGACCAAGCAGGATCAGTCGGGCGCCTTTGAAGGCTATATCAAAGTGACCGTCGTGACCGAAAAGCGTGAGCGGTCCATTGCGGGCACGGTTTTCAGCGATGGCAAGCCACGTTTCATCCAGATCAAAGGCATCAATATCGACGCCGAAATCGGCGCGCATATGCTTTATACAACCAACAAGGATGTACCGGGCATCATTGGCACATTGGGCATGACCATGGGCGACAACAACGTGAACATCGCGAACTTTACGCTGGGTCGATCCGCTGCAAACGGCGAAGCAATCGCGCTGCTTTATGTTGATGAACAGGTGCCCACGCCCGCGATCAAGGCGCTAGAGGACACCGGGTTGTTCCAGCAGGTCAAACCGCTGACCTTCAACGTGTAGGGTGCGCGTTCATGCGCACCTTCACAGGGCCATAACCTGATGCAGCCCATCTACGCCATTGGCGATATCCATGGCCAAAAAGCCATGCTCGATCACGCGCTCGCGCTGATCGAGGCTGATGGCGGACCCGACGCGCAGATCGTGTTTCTGGGCGACTACACAGATCGCGGCCCTGACAGCCAGGGCGTGATCGAAACACTGATTGCGGGCCGTGATGCGGGCCGCAATTGGGTCTTCATCAGGGGCAATCATGACCGGATGTTCTGCAATTTTGTACGCAGCGGGGCTGAGCATGACGCCCGGGTGAAGTCCGGGATCAGCTGGCTGAATACCCGTCTGGGCGGCGCACAGACGCTGGCGTCATATGGTGTTGAAGGTGTGATGCATTTCACCCCATCATCCGCTGATACGCTGGAACGACTACAGCATTTCGAAGGCGCGGATGGGTGGATATCACCCCCCGCATTTCACCAGATCGTGCAGGATGCCGTGCCGCCTGCGCATCTGGATTTTCTTGAAAACCTGCCGCTGTGGCACCAGACAGATGATCTGTTGTTTGTTCATGCCGGCCTGCGTCCCGGCATACCACTGACCCAGCAGGCAGAGGATGATCTGATCTGGATCCGCGATCCGTTTCTGGAAAGCGATGACAACTTTGGCCATCTTGTGGTGCACGGCCATACGGCGCTTGAACATCCACAGCACTTTGGCAATCGGGTCGATCTGGATGGCGGGGCCGGGTACGGCAACCTGCTGATACCCGCGGTGTTTGAAGGCCGCGACTGCTGGCTGCTGACCGACAATGGTCGCGTGCCTTTGCAGCCCTAGAACGCGCCGCTTTCGCAATCCTTGCCGTCAACATAGCTGCACAGCTCGTAGGTCAGAACAAAATCATCCGCCTTTGTCGATGTCCAACTGAAATCCGCCGTGTGGGTCACAGCACCGTTTTCAGCCTCGGCGATATACCCTTCGCCCGAACAATCGGGCCGTTCGGTATAACGCACGATGTTGCCATCGCCGCTGCTTCCTTCATAGGTTTCAGTACCGTCACTGGCCCGGTTCCAACTGGAGACGGTCGTGGCACCACCCTTTTCTGACGTCAACGACAAGCTGTCATAACTGCGGTTGCCAATGATAACCTGATTCACGACGCCCGCGTCTTCATCAATCAACGTGAAAGACAACCGTTCGCCAGTCAGGTTTACATCTTCGGCCGCGGCGGCAGCCCCAAACAGAAAATTCGGCCGACACGCCGTCGCATCATATACCTCATGTGAACACGGCAACATCAGCAACGGGACAAACATGTCGTTGACGGCCAGCCCGGCAAACTTCCCGATCGCCGCAAGATCGGCCAGACGGTCGACATCAAAATCCTGACTCATCTTGCGATCAACAGCCGGATAACTGTGTGAGCTGAAAATAATGAAGGGCAGATCATCGCCGGGCGTGAAATCGGCACCATGACACGCCTGTGCCGACGCCGCGCTTTGCGAGATCGCCACACCGGGAGCCAGACACAGAGCCCCAATCATCATGCTCTTGCGCCAAAGTTTCATTGCGGAGCGGATCATCGCGTCATTCCTTTACTGTCCCAAAAATTGCTTATCAGTCCCGCCGGATCACGCCTGTCACAGCCGCCGCCCCAATTGCCGTAACAATCCAGCCAAAGATGATCAACCACCAGCGCGCCCACCACAGCCACCAGCCCCATGGGCCGCGTGTGGTGGATGGTGCCCAGGCGGCCTCTTGCCCCAGTGACACAATCGGAACCACCAGATCTATGGCATAGGACACTGCGTTGAAGGTTTCGTAATCGCGGCCTGCGGTGAATTGGTCCGTGCCCGCGATATATTTATCGGACCAGACCTTGGCCGGGTTCTGCACCGCATCGTCCGTCGCCAGAACCTGCCAGCCCGCCGACATCAACACCGGGGCGGCGGTTGGGGCGAAATCGCCCTCTTCCCACGCTTGATCGGCCAAGAACCAGCCGATCAACACCAGCGCCATCAGCATATAAAAACTACGCTCCGGCTTGTGCCCATAGCCCACGACAACGCCAAAAACTCGATCCGCCACCACGCTCCCTGCGTTGCGCAGGCGCGCGCGGATATTATGCCAGCGCTGCTCATCCCGGAACTGCTTTTGGGCGTATTGCAGGGTCAGCGGGGCAATGTCATCATGTGTTTCATGCAGCAATTGCAGCCGGGCCAGATGTTCGTCATTGGGGCGTTGCAGGGTCAGCTGCGCAATCGCCGCGACCCGGTCGTCACCGGTCAGTAAACTGGCCTGACGCAACGCATCCCGCCAGTCCATTTCGCGCCGCCAGCGGGCGCGCGATGCTTTGCGATGTTCTTTTTCCTTGGCGACCATAATGGCCCGAGCATCCGTGCGATGGCCGGTATCACGCAACAGCTTGGCCAATTGCTCGTAAGGTTGCGGGTAAAATTCGCGGCGGGACACGGCCCCCTTTTGCAGCCAGGCCAACCGGGCATCCACGTCGATGCCGCCATGCAGCACGTCATAAATAAAACCGCTGAGAAACAGGCGGTCACATTTGGCCCAGCTTTCGGGATCATCCCACAGATCACCCACATGGGCAGAGGTCAGATCAACCGCCCCCGCGACATTCTTGATGCGCCGCCAAATGAACCCTTCCTTTACCACCAGCCGCTGCGCATTCAGCGCAGGGCCGTCACCGTTGCGCAGGCTGGCATGGGCACAATCAAACACGCCGCCGATCTCTGCGCCAAGAAAGCTGACCTCGCCCGCGGTCACACTGTCGCGCAGAAAGGCATCGCCCCGCACCTGCGTGCTTTGACAGTTCAGCGCGATCCCATCAGGGTTGCGCAGCTCTGCCGCAATGCAAATCAACTGCCCGCCAATCTGCGACCCCAGCAAGCTGACCAGCCCCTCTGCTGTTGTCTGCTCAAAATGCACGCTGCTGGCGATCTTGACCCCCTGCGCCTTCAGGGCAGAACCGCCTGCATTGCGAAAGCTGGCTCTGTTGCACGCCAGATGCCCCTTGATCTCGCCCCCCGAAAGCGAGGTTTTGCCCTCGATCCGCGCGCCATTCAGGGCAACATTGCCGCTGATCTGCAACCGCGCGGCATTCAGTCCCTTGGGCAACGTACTGCCCGCCAGCGCCAGCCCATCGGCCTGCAACTGCAGCATTTGCGGCTGCTCTGCGATGTAGCAATTGAACAGGTCAATCGGACCGCGTGCTTGGGTAAAGCTCAGATCAAGCGTGCCGGAAATCCACGCCCCCATCACGGTGACACCCTGCGGCTGGGTAGGGAAATCCTTGCAGCCCCCAAGGATCAGGTAGCGCAGCAAGGCCGCCCGGATCAGAATGGCAGGGTTTTTGAGGTTCGGTACGGTCGGGCCAATCCGCGCCGTCTCGCCCCGGCCCGCGCGTTCAATCAGTTCCAACTCAGCCGAGGTCAGCAGATCATCATCGCGCAGCTGTACCACCTGGGCCCAATGCGTAATCAAATGCAGGTCTTCGTAATTCATGGGGGTACGCTAGTGCGGGATCAGGGTTGGCCGCAACACCCCAATTGAGCGCAAAGGGTAACGCCCGGCCAATCGACCGGGCGTACAATGATGGTCAGCGGCCCAAACGGCCGCCAACCTGTTTCTTTACCCCATGCCAAGGCCTAAATGGGATGAAACGATCCCAGCCTGCTCATAGGCTTTCGGCGTAGCCACGGGCGCGACACGACCGATGAAGTAGTGCTCTTCTTTCTCACGCATATCGACGCGGGCCTCGTATTCGAGCGCGGGGAACAAGACACTTTGGTGAATTGCCGCTGGCATCGCCATCAGACCCAGACGTGCCTTTTGGATCGTGATCTTCGCGCCCTTCTTTGCAGCAATGTTAAGATCAGGATCTTCAAGAAGCCCGGCGGCAAGTGCAGCCTCCGTTCCACCGATCTTGACCTCACCCTTCGCCTGCGGCGTGCGCCAGACATTCACGGCACCGGTTGGAACAAGTTCGCCATCCACCGGAATGATATCGATCAGCGTTTTACCACCCGCACCAATCACGGGCAGATCATCGATCGCATAGCCGAAGGTAACAGTGGCCTCTCCCGCACCTTGACGGAGTGTTTTGCCATCTTCATTGGCTTCGGCCACTTGCATGAGCTTCACCTGGGGTCTGGTGGCATGTTTCATGTCGAAACCACCGATATCAATAAGTTCTGAGGCCAACCCAAGGGCATTTTCCAAAGTGCGACCACTCAGACCAAATACAGCCAACCCATCGGCGTCTTCGCTTTCGCGAAGATCGTCCCACTTCAAGAACTCGTCTTCTGCCTTTGCGTCAAAGACGGCATTCGCCGCCCAGATTGCACCGGAAGCCGCAAAATACTCCACCGCCCCGACTTCGGATGCCAACATGCGCCCAAATTCGGATTCCAGTTCTCGTAGTCTGCCCAATTGCAAACGCTCTGCCAACGCCTTGAAGCCTTCGGCACGGTCCTGAAAACGAGGGGCCTCGCAACGTAGCACAGGGGCGATTTCGGGGATCTTCGGCAAGTCGGTCTCAAAACGAATATCTTTGATGTTCAATGTCATAATCTTTACTCCTCAGCAGGTGCCGCGTGCCCAGAAAAACGTCCGGTTACTGACGGGATCTGAAGGCTCACTTGCCGTGAATTTCTCGTTATAGGTGCTGACGAAATTCCCTGCGGAATTGTCGCCTGATGTCCGCAGATACGCCCATTCGACGTTTGAGCCTTCGACCATCCGGTTGGCTTTCTTCCAGGCTGTGCGGATCGTGTCATGTGGTGCCAGCCCCCACAACAGCCCGGCGCCAACGCCGCCATACCATGCAAACCATTGACCGCGTTTGTCGCGCCCGCCACCTGAATAGGAGTTTGTGTGGAAACCACACATGTAGTGAAGCCGCTCAAACGCGCCGATCCAGCGCCATACTGCATTGTTGCTGTCGTGGCGCAGCACTTGGCAGGCATGGCTGGCCCATACCTCAAGATCGCCGATGCCAAACGCGACATTGTCAGTCGTGGTCACTGAACCGTCCCAGACGGAAAACCCGTTAGGCCAGCCATGCGACGACATCATCAGGCAGTCCACCTGCTCTGTCTTCTCGCTATAATTGCTTGTGACGACAAAGTCTTTTTCCAGAACGGCGCTGTCGCCATGGTCTTGCGACCACGTAAATCCAGACAGCAAATCGAAGGTGGAGGCAAAGCTTTGCGCTTCGATACGACGGCCATCCAGGCCGTCCTTAATCCACCACGAGCCCATGCGTCGTGCCATAATAGTTCCTTTCAAAATTCGTACTTAAAAAAAATGCTCTAAATGAACAAATTCAGGTTATCCGAAACCACCCGCAGCAGTAGTCAGGTAATCCCTACCTGATTGGTACAGGTTTTGGTCGGGCGGCCAGCGATGCTGCTATTGGCTCACCATTTGCTGATCCAGACATGTTTGCCACCGATCAATCTACGTCGCTTTTATCTGCATGATCCATCAATCGGCGGATATGGCCCGAAAAAACGTATGTCACCGGCAAGCCGATCACAGCCCCGATCAGGATCGACCACCAGGTTGTCAGCACAGGCAGTCCGGCCCAACTCCAGATGAGCGAGGCAAAAAAGACATTTACGGCCATGGCACCCGCCCCAAATGGATAAAGTACCAGTGTAATTTGCCCCTTGGTCCAACCGGATTGCATCATCGGCGGGAAACCAATTGCTGGACGGCGACCAGCGCCGCAACCAGCGAAATGCAGGCCAGTCCGAACCAGAATTCTGCCGTTGCCGATTGCGCTTGCGGGATCGGGCGATCAAGGCCTTTGGCATGGACGCCTGAAGCCACAAAAATGGCGATGAGCGTTAGAAATCGCATGTCAGTTCTCCTGTGTCAGCGTTCGGTAGATGTCGGGCAAAACACGGATCAATCGCGTGGGATTGGGCAGCAGAGAAAAGCCGCCGCGCCCGAAGATGCGTGCGAACCAATCCTGCCCGTCTTCGTCGATGATGATGCCATACAGGCTTTGCCCTAATCGCCTTGCTTCGCCCACGGCCATATGGCTGTCTTCGATGCCGTGCTGGCCTTCGTAATGATCAAGGTCATTGGGCTTGCCATCTGTCAGGACGATCAGCAGTTTGCGCGTAGCAGATTCATCAGCCAGTTGCGCGCTGACATGCCGGATCGCGGCCCCAAGTCGGGTGTAGTGTCCGGGTTTGAGCGCGCCGATATTGGCGATCACGTCCGGACCCATGGCGGCGTTAAAATCCTTGCACAGCGTCAGAAAAACCCGGTCGCGCCGGAGCGATGAAAACCCCCAAATTGCCAACCGGTCGCCCGCGACATCAATGCCGGTGGCCAGTGCAGCCATGGCGTTGCGCGCGATGTCGATTACGCTTGTGTCGCCGATTGCACATTCGGTGGAACGTGACGTGTCGATAAGGAACGCCACTGCAAGGTCGCGTTCAGTCTGGCGCGCACTTTGCCAGATGCGGTCACTGCCCCGGCCTGTCGCCGCGATGTCCGCTTTGGTCTTTATCAGCGCATCCAGATCAAGCTCTGCCCCATCGATCTGGCGGGGTTGCAGAATGCGGCGCGGGCGCAATGCCTCGAACTGGCGGCGTACCGCGCGGATTTGGCGGTCGTCGGGCTGGAACGGGTGGTTGACATCGGGCTGGGCCGGTGCGTCCAGAACACGACAGTGATCGGCCATGTAGCTGCGCGTCCGGTGGTTCCATTCGGGATAGGTATGTTCGCCGGCGAGGGCTTCGTGATCCGCATCAGCCGGGGACAGATCAAGGTGCAGGCGCAACCGCGTCGCTGTGCGCCGGTCGTGTTTTGACAAGGTGATGATGTCCTGATCGTCTGCCGCCTTTTGGGCATTTTCATCGTCATCATTGACGCTGCGGTTGATGTTCATGGATTCGACCCAGGACAGGATGGATTCAAACCGATGAATGATGAAGCTGTCCTTGCGCCGGGTCTGGTCCTGATCCTTGCGTTCGCCCAGCTTACGGTTCGTGTATGCCGCGGCGGGGGTCGGGCTGAATGCTTCGACCTGTTCCTCTGCGGCCTGACCCGTGGTTCCGGGAGCGGTAAACCGCACCCAGACCGGC
The DNA here is from genome assembly GCA_947489445.1 of uncultured Paracoccaceae bacterium. Lineage (GTDB taxonomy): Bacteria > Pseudomonadota > Alphaproteobacteria > Rhodobacterales > Rhodobacteraceae > Yoonia. The sequence continues at coordinate 91,826 of CANLDN010000006.1, read as the reverse complement.
ACCATCGCGAAGGGCTGGTAGTTGTGGGTTGTGGTGCCTAGCGACGCAACTGTGGGTATTGTTCCGGCTAAGAGTTCGGTCATGCGGTCGAAGCTATGGCGCAGCCCGGCGCAGCGCGCATATGCTTGCTCTGCGCTTTGCCCGTTCATCTGAATTTGTGTTTTGTCGTTTGCCAGTGTTCCAACGCCCGGCAGGTCGCCCAAGGGTCGTTTTGCGACCGCTGCGATCGCGACCAGCCACAGATAGGCATCCCGGTTCAATTTTGGGTCCGGAAAGCTGGCAATCACAGGGGGTAACCTCAAACTTTCCCAATCAAAGGTGGCCACCCATTCATGCGCTCGTTCGGCGGCGAGTTTTTGTTTCATCGACCGGCGGTGCTGGACAAGCGTCGCGGGGGCTTCGGTGATCTCAACCCCGGCGGCACCACCAAGGGCGCGGAACAGGACCGACAGGCTGGTCCGCAGGCTGTGCATTTCGCAGGCGGCATCGGGGTAGCTGACCTCTGCCCCCATCTGGCTGGCCATGTCATGCCAGATATTACCCACGGTCTCTTCGGGTTCCATGAGGTCGCGCAGTTTCATGGGGCTATCCGTAGATGGTCGTGATCAGGTCGCGCAGGGCCTGTTTGACGTCCGGTTCGTCGGTCAGCGGTTCGATGATTGCGGCCTCAAGTGCCTGTTCGACACCCATATCGCCCGCCATCAGGCTTGCTGCATAGATCAACAGGCGGGTTGAGACGCCTTCCTCCAGATCCATACCGGAGAGCGCGCGGATATGTCCGGCGAGCCGCACAAGTGGCGTGACACGAGCCGGGTCCAGCCCGCTTTCCTGCGCGACAACGGCGATTTCTATGTCCGGTTTGGGGAAGTCGAAGGCCATAGACAGGAACCGCTGCCGGGTCGATGGCTTCAAACGCTTCAGCACGTTTTGATAGCCGGGGTTGTAAGAAGCGACCAGCATGAAGCCTGGGGGTGCTGCTAGCTCTTCCCCAGTTCGGTCGATCATCAGGGTGCGCCGGTTATCGGTCAGCGGGTGCAGGACGACGGTCACGTCCTTGCGGGCCTCGATCACTTCGTCCAGATAGCAGATGCCGCCTTCGCGGACCGCCCGGGTGAGCGGGCCGTCGACCCAGACCGTCTCTCCGCCCTTGAGCAGATAGCGCCCGATCAGATCGGCGGCTGACAGATCATCATGACACGCGACAGTATGGAGCGGCTTGCGCAGACGTGCCGCCATGTGTTCGACAAAGCGGGTTTTGCCGCAGCCGGTTGTCCCCTTCAGGAGCAGGGGCAGACCGTTGTCGTGGGCGGTCTGAAACAGCGCGCATTCACGCGCTGTTTCCTGATAGAACGGGACCTGCAAGGTTGATTGCATATTCATGGCCTATTCCCCCGGCACAACGTTGGGGCCGGGCGCTATGATTTCCGTCTTGCGCACAACCAGCAGCGAATAGATGAACAAGAGCGCCCCGATCACAACCGCCGCGCCTGCGCCAAAGCGCATCAGGTAGAAGATCGCCAGATCGTCCTGCACGGTCATGTAGTAGTCCCCCAGCACCCGCTGCATATGCGTCTGGATCGTGCCGGCGAAGGTCAGCACGAAGGTCATGAAGGCCATGCCGCCGGTCATCAGCCAGAAGCTGGCCATGTTGAGCACCTGATTATAGGGTTCCCGCCCCCGCAGCATCGGCATTGCGTAGGTGAAGATGGCGAGGTTCAGCGCCACATACGCCCCATAGAAGGCCAGGTGCCCATGTGCTGCGGTGATCTGCGTGCCGTGGCTGTAGAAGTTCACGCCATGTAGGGTGTGCAGGAAACCCCAGACGCCAGCGCCGAAGAAGGCCACGGTGCTGGACCCGAGCGACCACAGAAGTGCGGCCTTGTTGGGGTGGTTCTTGCGGCCCTTCCAGACCATCACGAAGGCAAAGGACATCATCAGGAAGAACGGGATGACTTCAAACGTGGAAAAGATCGACCCGACCCACTGCCAGTAGCCCGGCAGGCCAATCCAATAGAAGTGGTGCCCGGTGCCAAGGATGCCGGAAAACAGGGCGGTGGCGACAATGACATAAAGCCATTTTTCAACGATCTCGCGGTCAACGCCGGTCATCTTGAGCAGCAGGAATGCAAGGATTGCGGCCATAACCAATTCCCATGTCGCTTCGACCCACAAATGGACGACGAACCACCAGTACATTTTGTCCAGCGACAGGTTTTCGGGATTGATGAAGGCAAAGACCCAGAGCAGAGACAGCAGCCACAAGCCCATCAGCAGCACGTTGGTAATGGCGGTTTTCCTGCCTGCCAGAACGGTCATCGAGATGTTGAACAGAAAGATCAGCGCGGCGACAAGAATGCCGATCTTGACCCACAAGGGTTGTTCGAGGAATTCGCGCCCGCCGTGGATACCGACGAGATAGCTGCCCACAGCCCCCAGCGTGCCCACCATCAGAAGGGCCAACTGGATGTAGGCGAGTTTGACCGAATAGAGCTCGCGTTCGGATTCCTCGGGTACGAGGAAATAGGCGGCCCCGAAGAAGCCCAGAAGCAGCCAGACGATCAGCGCGTTGGTATGGATCATCCGAATGATGTTGAACGGCAGGATTTCAGATAGGAAATTTGGCGAGACATAGACCCACCCAGCCAACAGGCCGCCCAGCACCTGAACACCGAACAGGGCCAATGCGCAGACGATATAGGCGAGTGCGACTTTCTGAGATTGATACTTCATGAATTCTCTCCGTTATCCCGCATCATTGGGCGGCCAGCCCTGCGTGTCGGTTTGATCTGCCCAACGCAGAAATTCGGCCAGCCCGCGCATTTCTTCATCAGAAATTTCGAAATACGGCATCTGGCGGCGGCCCTCGATCCGGCTAGGCTGGCTTTGCATCCATCCTTGCAGCACTTCGAATGCGGCTTCCGGATCGTCCTGAACGCCCCAACGTGTCATGACGTTGCCGACTTCGGGTGCGAAATAGGCACCTTCGCCATGCAGCGTGTGGCAGTTGATGCAGGAATGGCGTTCCCAGACGCGTTTGCCCATCGCGACCTCTTCGGTCAGGGGCATACCTGCTGTGGATATGTTCACCACATAGCGGTGGCTGTGCACGGTCATCGCAATAAAGATCACGACGAAGAATATCGATCCTCCGTAGAAAATATTGCGCGCCCGCGACTTTGTCAGGATTTCGGCCATAGCCCGGCCCCCTTCTGGCGATTTCTATTGCCGGGGGTGATAGCGCGCGCGCCATGTTTGGAGTTTGTGCAAGCGCAAGGTTTTAGGCGATAGCAACGGTTAGGGTCAGGTCACGTGGAAAGGAAGCGCAGTAATGGCAATGCCAAACCTCGATGACCCCGATCTGGAACTGGATGTTCTTATGTCAACATGGCCAGAGACGATCAGCGTATTCCTGGATCATCACATGCTTTGCGTTGGCTGCACGATCGGCCCTTTTCACACGGTCATTGACGCATGTCGGGAATACAATATTGACGAGGACAGTTTTCGCGCTGAGTTACGAACTGCAGCCTTTTGCGGCAAGCTTGGTCTAGGTGCCGCCTAGTGTGACCATGCGGTGCGGGTCGCACACCGTGATTTTCTTGCGCTTGCTGATGATAAGCCCTTCTTTTTCCCAAGCGCTTAGCAATCTGCTGACGGTATGCAGTGTCGTTCCTGTCATCTCGGACACGTCCTGCCGCGTGATTGGAAACCCGATCTCAATCCCTTCGGTAACTTTTTTTCCCGATTGTTTCACCAGCCGCAGCAAGGCGCGCGCGATGCGTTGTTCGACGTGCTGCGTCGACATCTCAACAATTCGGGTATTCATTTCACCCACACGATCGCCAATGGTTTTGTACGTTTCGGTTGCAAAGCCTTCATATTGTGCAACGAAACCATCCCACAATCTGGTGGGCCATGAGAGCACGACACCCTCTGACGCAGCCACGGCAGTCGCGGGATAGGTATCCCGCCCGAGTGCCCTCGCAATCCCAAATAGCTGCCCCGCAGGAATGTGCAAGGCAGTGACCTGTTCACCTTCGGTCGTGATCCGAACAACCCTGATCGTGCCATCCAGCAAAAGGAAGAAGCTTTCGGCTGCGGTTGCCTCTTCAAACACGGTTGATCCTTTTTCAAAACGACGACTTGTGGATTGATCAAGGATCGCGCGGATGGCGCTATCATCCAACTTTGAAAATGGGGGCAGCGGGCGAAGCAGGCTTTCGTCAAGTTTGGGCACGGCTGCTCCGAAGGAAAGATCGTCCAAAACCTTATAGCAAGTTTTCTGTGGCCGTCACCTGCGCAACCTATTGCGGATTTATCCGCCAGAAGTTTGCGCAAACGCAAAGTTTGCGCCTGCAGCATTTCGTAGCCTTGGCGCAACAACAATTCTTGCAACGAGGGAACAAAATGCTTCGCAATCTTACATCGGCAGCCGCCGTGCTTATGGCGCTGAGCGGTCCGGCATTCGCTGAAATGTTCGAGGTTCATATGCTGAACCGCGGCGACGAAGGAACGATGGTGTTTGAGCCTTCGTCGTTACGCATCGCACCCGGTGACACAGTGAAGTTTCTGGCCACCGATCGCGGCCATAATGCTGAGTCTGTCGAAACCATGCTGCCCGCCGGTGCAGCGCCCTTTGTCGGCGCGATCAACGAAGAAATCGAAGTGACATTCGATACCGAAGGTTTCTACGGCATCAAATGCAAGCCTCACTTTGCGATGGGCATGGTGATGGTGATCGCGGTGGGCGACGCAGCAGCAGCGCCTGACGACTTTCTGGAAGGTCGGATCCCACGCCGCACCAAGCAGCGGTTCGAAGACCAACTTGCTGCGTTTTGATTTTTTCGCGGTCGCTCATCAGCTGCCGTGCATTCCAAAGAGGAGATAACGATGACGAGATTTATCAACCCTGGGCTGACGCAAACCAGTCGCCGCAATGTGTTGCGCGGTTCGGTTCTGGCAGGTGCCGCTGCAATAACGGGATCGATTGCCACTAACGGGGCTGCCGGTCCACGTCGTGTTCCAACGCCGCCCTTGCGCGGTGCATCACCTCAATTCATTCAGGCCGAGGCGCAAGCACAGGCCGCCGCCGCACCCGTAGATTTGTCTGATTATGAGCGGGTCAAGCAAGAGCTGGTTGCCCCACCCTTTGCGCCTGTGCACGAGCAGGTCGCCACGGGCGCACCAAAGATCGTTGAGATCGAGATGATCACTGAAGAACGTCTGATGGTGGTCGATGAAGACACGGGCGCCAGTGTTTGGGCGCTGACCTACAACGGATCCGTGCCCGGCCCGCTGATCATCGTGCATGAGGGAGACTATGTCGAACTGACGCTGAGGAATCCCGTTGAAAGCCAGATGGAGCATAACATTGATTTTCACGCCTCCACCGGTGCGCTGGGCGGCGGTGGCTTAACACATGTCTATCCAGGTGAAGAGACGGTCTTGCGCTGGAAGGCAACCAAGGCAGGTTGTTTCACCTATCACTGCGCCCCCGGCGGAGCGATGATCCCCTATCACGTCACGCACGGTATGAACGGTGCTATCATGGTGTTGCCGCGCGACGGGTTGAAAGATCCACAAGGCAACCCACTGCAATATGACAGCATCGCCTATATTGGCGAACAGGACTACTACCTGCCTATGGATGAAAACGGCGACTACAAGACCTATGAGTTTGCCGGAGATGACTATGCCGACAGCATCGATGCGATGCGGACGCTGGTGCCTACACATTCGGTCTTTAACGGTGCCGTCGGTGCCTTGACTGGCGATAGCGCCTTGCGCGCAAATGTGGGCGAAACCGTCCTGATGATCCATAATCAGGCCAACCGGGACTCGCGCCCGCACCTGATCGGCGGGCATGGCAACTATGTCTGGGAAACCGGATCGTTCACCGATCCACCGCTTACCGGTATTGAAAGCTGGTTCGTGCGTGGCGGTAGCGCTATGGCGGCGATGTACACGTTCGAACAACCCGGTGTGTACGCATATGTGAACCACAACCTGATCGAGGCTGTCTTGCTCGGCGCGACCGCTCACTTTGTTGTCGAAGGTGAATGGAACAACGCCTTGATGGAACAGGTGGTCGCACCAAGAGCATTTGAGACTTAATCCAAAGGGATACCCAAGATGTCTGCCGTCAACGATGAACCGAAGCCAAGCCTACGTTTCCCCGTAGCAATCGGCATTGTGTTGGCGGCAGCGCTCTTGCTTTGGGCCGCCTTGACAAGGGACGGCCCCGACTTTGCACTCGACCCGCTGATGGCGGAGTTGCCTGTGCAGGTCGACGGCAAATCAATGCACGTGATGAAATACGAAGTCACCATTGCCGAATGGGACCGCTGCCATCAAGATGGCGGCTGCGCCCTGCAATTGCGGGCGCGGCCCAATCAAGACCCTGCCGAAACGCCGGCGACTGGACTGAGCTACGTTGACGTGCGCGACTACGTTACCTGGATCAACGCAAAGACAGGTGGCGGTTTCAGACTACCGACCTTGGCCGAATGGGAACATATGGCGGCATCTGTGCTGCCGGATGAGCCCGATCCGATCTTTATCGACCCCAACCTGACATGGGCGTCGTCCTATTTGCTGGAGGAACAGCAATCACGGGCCTTGCGAGAACGCGGTGCGTTTTCAACAACCGCAGAAGGAATTTCCGATCTTGACGGCAGCGTCTGGGAGTGGACCATGGATTGCTATGCAGGATCCGGCGCAACGGATCCGAACCGCTGTCCGGCTTTCTTTGTTGCAGGTGAACATATCGCGGCGATGTCATTTCTTGTTCGCGATCCGGCCCGTGGTGGGTGTGCTGTCGGCAGCCCTCCTGCGCATCTTGGCATGCGGCTGGTCAAGGACGCGACTTAAGACCTTCGATCCAAGCGAAAGCCATCAAAAAGAACGGGCGGTAGACAGCGCGAATGGTCGATCACACAAGCTATGGGTTCTGTCAGGACAGCCCCGAATGATCGGTTTGCTGTGCTTGCTGGAAAGGGTCCCGATCATTCACAAGCCGATACGCACGCGGGGTCAGCCCAATTTGTCGTCGGAACAAGCGATAAAAATAGCTGACGTTTTCAAAACCGCAGCCTTCGAGGATGTCCTCGGCCGAGACTTCAGTGCTTCGCAGCATCTGTGCTGCGTGTTCTATCCGTATCCGGTTGACGTATTGTGACGGCGTGAACCCCGTGACCGTCTTGCAGGTCCGGCAGACATGTTCATGGCTTCGCCCCGCCGCCTCAACCAAGCCGGGCGCACCGCGCCTGAAAATTTCGGGCGACAGGGCCGCACTGCAGGCTTCCGCAAACCACCGGGGCGTTGAGGCGCTGACGCCGCTGGAAACATGGGCGACCCGGTTCATCAAGGTCAAAAGGAATTCTTCGATGCGGGCAAGCGACCGTTCCGCCGTCTGCAGTTGTTCGGCCACTGTCACTGCCCGGGCGAAACGTACCGGGCCGAGTGTGTGCAATTCGGGCAACGGACCGGAAGCATCGAAAAACCGACCGCCAATGGTATCATAATAGCGGGATGCCAGATGTGCGGCAGTTTCCGCGCGGAACATGACATTGATTATCTGGCATCCCAGCCTGCGATCCGCACAAAATGCATGCGTATCACCGGGACGCACAAAGGTCAGTTGTCCGGCCTCAAGCGTCTGGGTCACGCCATTGATCCAATGGGCAGCCTTACCGCTTTCGATGACAAAAACCTCGAAATAATCGTGATCATGGGCCTTGGAAGGATAGCGTCTTGCCAGCTGTTTTCGCGCGAAGTGAAACGTTTCTTGGGGGGAAAGATACGTGTCGATGTGAAAGCGAGTCTTTTGCATGAGGCAATAATAGCGAAGCAATAACCATCCTGCGCGCAAAAATATCAATATGGTGCAAAAAAATGTCAAGCTGCGCTACTGACTTATGCGCGTTTCACAGCATTGTGGTAAATGCTTTGGGAGGAGCGGACATGTTAAGCGTCGAACCAGACCTACGGTTTCAGCCCGTGCGCATAACGGCCCCCAAAAAGCTGACTGCTGATCAGATTACGACCTACAATCAAAATGGCTTTGTTCAGCCATTCGATGTGTTTTCCGACGACGAGATAAAAAACATCCGCGCGTATATCGACGGGCTCATAGCAGATATGGGACCCGACGGGGCCTATGGCATCAACTGCTATCAGGCACGCCTGGCGGGGTTGTATGATATCGCAACCGATCCGCGCATCCTGGACCATGTCGAAGATATCATCGGCCCCGACATTCTGTGTTGGGCCAGCGCAGTACTGTCCAAAAAACCGCAAGACCCAAAGGCGGTTCCGTGGCATCAGGATGCATCATTCTGGGCACTGTCACCGGCGCGTACAGTCACGGTCTGGCTGGCGATTGATGACGCAGACGCGGCCAATTCTGCAATGCGCTTTATTCCCGGCACGCACGACAAGGGCGCGCTGCCGGTGGCTGAAACCGACGGGGGTGCAAATGTCTTTCACAAGGGTACGGCCAATGCGGAAGCCATGGGGCGGCCCTTTACCAATACCCTGCGCGCCGGCCAGATATCGCTCCATGCCGATATGTTGGTGCATGGGTCCCGGCCCAACGTCTCTGACCGACGTCGCTGCGGGTTGACACTGCGTTACTGCCCACCGGGTGTTGAGATCACTGACACAACATGGGCGACTGGCGTTGAGGCGATCCTGTGCCGTGGCGATGCTGGCAAATGGCGCGCACATCCACGCCCGGACAACAACGATATCACACAAACCAGCAGTCCTCACGTTTTGGGGAACAACTGATGCGGATCAAATGGTATGGTCAGGCGGCCTTCATGCTTACCACGGATAGCGGCCTGCGTGTTGCAACGGACCCTTATACCCCGCATGAGCTTGGCTACGCGCCCATGACTGACCGCGCAGACATCGTGCTCACGTCTTCGGATGATGACAGCGCACATTGTCGTCATGACCTTGTTCCGGGCAATCACACTTGGCTTAACACGCTCGACGCGGTGCGGGCGGGTGGTACAAGCACGGTTGGTGGGCTTGAGGTCAAAGCCATTGAGGCAATGGAGATTGCGGATCACCCGCTTCATGAACCGGGTGCCAATGCAATGTACCGGTTTGAGCTGGACGGCATTCAGATCGGCCATATGGGCGACATCGGCAACGACTTGAATGCCAAACAAGTGGCTTTCTTCGACGGTGTTGATGTTCTGCTCACGCTTGCTGGCGGCGTGTTCACGACCCGGCTGGACGAGGTCAAAAGGCTTATCGACACCTGCCAGCCAAAACTGGTGATACCGATGCATTTTCGCACGCTTACCTACAAGCCTCGCAACCTGCACTGGATTGAGACGTTTCTTACCTATTTCGACGAAGAAAAGGATGTCGACTTTGCCTTTGATTGCGAAGCCGACATCACCAAGGATACGTTGCCGGACCGCACCCGCGTTCTGGTCATGGACTATGCCCGCTAGGGCAAACGAAAGGGCGCAAAGCCTATCAAACCGGGAGGAAAGAATGAAACTCACGAAGACTCTATTGGCGTCGTCCGCGCTGATCCTGCTGACCACCGCCGGGCTGGCACAGGACGTGGCGCGCGAAAACACGGTTATCTTCGATCTCGACCGCACCATTCAAGACCCTGAGAACTTCAACTGGATGACACCGGGCACCAAGCGGATGCATGGCGCGCATCAGACCATGTGGGAACCGCTCTTTATCCTCAATTACGGAACGGGCAACATTGATCCGTGGCTTGCCACGGGGTTCACCCAGAATGACGACAGCACTGAATTCACCATTACACTACGCGAGGGCGTTCAATGGTCCGACGGCGAAGCGTTTAATGCAGATGATGTGATCTTCACAGTCAATCTCGCGCTGACCAATGAAGAGATTTCGAGCCGGGAGGCCAGCACCATAAAGGCGCAGGTGGCGTCTGTCGAAAAAGTCGATGATCAGACCGTGACATTCACACTCAACAACCCCAATCCACGCTTCATCGTCGAAAACTTCGGCGTACGTATTTTCGGATCTTTCCTGATTATGCCAGAGCACATCTGGAACGGCGAAGACGCCGCGACCTTTACATTCAATCCGCCCATCGGCACCGGCCCCTATACTTTTACTTCGGCCGCATCAAACCGCGCGATCTGGGACCGCAACGATGACTGGTGGGGCGCCAAGACGGGTTTTATGGATTTGCCAGCACCAGAGCGTGTGATCTTTGTTGAAACAGGCGGCGAGGAAAGCCGTGCGCAGTTGATGGCAGCCAACCAGCTGGATGCCGCACAAAACGTCACCATCGGCACTTTTGAAGCAATACAGGCGCAGAACCCCAACGTCATCGCATGGTATGCCGACTATCCCTATGCCGCCGCCGACCCATGTGCGCGCCAGCTGGAAATCAACACAACTGTCGCGCCTTGGGACAATGCCAACATGCGCAAGGCAGTCGCTGCGATCATTGACCGAACACAGATTGTCAACGTTGCCTATGAGGGTACGACGACTGCATCGCAAACCATGTTTGCACAGTACGGTTCCATGTCTCCGTTCATCAATACAATTATCGAAGCGGGCTACGGGCTGCCTTCAACAAGCGACACCGCTGCCGGGCAGGCCATGATCGAAGCAGAAGGCTGGTCCCGCGACGGGGATTACTACACGAAAAACGGTGAAACACTGTCGGTGCAAATCCATGTGAACTCTGCCTCCACGGAATACACCCGCACGATTGATGTGATCGTTGAGCAGTTGCAACGCGCAGGTATCGACGCGCGCGCAGTGCCGGTTGAAAATGGTGTGTTCTGGGGCGAAGTCCTCCCCTTTGGCGCATATGAAATGTCATATAGCTGGTTGTCCTGTGGGTCAGTAAACGAGCCTTGGGCCTCTATGGGGCGCTACACCATTCAGGATGTTGTGCCAGTCGGTGAGCGTTCACCGGGCTTTAACAACACTGCCCGTTGGGACGGTGAAGCAGCCGAAAGCTACAGCGCGATCATGAACGATATTGCTGCATTGCCGCTGGGGGATGATGCGATCCCCGGTCTGGTTGCAGAGGCCTATGCCCATCTTGATGCAGAGATGCCGTTCATTCCACTTGTGCAAGCCAGCAAGCTTCTACCCATGAACGAGACTTATTGGACGGGGTGGCCCACGGCTGACAACTATTACAACCACCCGTTTTTCTGGTGGAATCACACCCATCAGATCATCCACAATCTGGTACCGGCTGGTAACTGACCTCTCCCCAGCGGGCTGGCGCGGCGCCTGTCGCGCTGGCCCCTTGATGAAGGGCCGTGCGACCGGAGGGCATAAAACAGGCGAATGCTGTGCCGATGACCTCGGCCCCGCTGTTGTCCACACAGTCTTTGAGAAGGAACCTGACTATGGGACGCATTCCCCGCGCCTACCTGATCAACCGGCTATTCACCTTGATCCTCACGGTGTTGATCGCCGCGACGATCATTTGGATCATCCCGCGCCTGTCGCCTGTTGACCCCGCCGAAATAGCGCTTGGCCGGATGGCAGCCGGGGCGGGGTCGGTCGCCAATTCGGATGAGATTTTGGCGCAGCTACGGGCCAACATGGGCATCGATCAACCGTTGGTCGTACAATATTTCAAATATATCTTTGGTGCGTTCGTCTTCGATTTTGGCTTATCTACTGCGGCCTTCCCCACACCTGTGTCCACACTTATCCTTAATGCTTTGCCCTGGACGCTGGGATTGATGATCCTTTCATTGGTGATCACATTTTTTATCGGCAACCTTCTGGGCGCATTGATGGTTTGGGAGCGTTCACCGAAACTGGTGAAGGTCGCCATTCCGGCGGCGATGGTGTTCACATCGATCCCACCAATCCTGTCGGGTCTGCTTTTGATGTGGATTTTCGCAGCCAAGCTGCAGTGGTTCCCGCTCACCGGCGCATATTCCATCTTCGTGGAACCCGGCTGGACATGGGAATTCGTGAAGTCCGTGATCCATCACGGCTTCCTGCCTGCACTATCGATTGTCGTGGTGACCTTCGGGTTCTGGGCGCTGGGGATGCGGGGGCTGATGATCGGTGTGCAGGGCGAGGACTACGTGAAACTCGCCGAAGCTAAGGGGTTAAGGCCCCGATACATCCTTTATCGCTACATGATCCGAAACGCGATCTTACCGCAGATTACGGCCTTTGCCTTGAAGATCGGCCTGCTTATCGCCGGGCAGGTTCTGGTCGAACGCATCTTTGCCTACAATGGTATGGGCAAGCTGCTTTATGATGCGATCCTTAATCAAGACTTCCCTGTTATTCAGGGCGTCAGCTACGTGATTATCCTGATCACCGCACTGAGCGTTTTTCTTGTTGACCTATTGTATCCCTTTATCGATCCGCGGATCAGGCACGAGGCGACGGCATGACCAGCCAGGACAACATGCCAATGACCCGCGCCGAAAAACGGCAGGCGCGTCGCATCCGCCGCTTTGACAATCCATGGCTGAATCCCAAGCTGATTTGGGGTGCGGCGTTGTTGTTGGCAATCATCGCAATTGGGTTGATGGGGCGGCTTTTATGGAATCTCGACCTCGTTTTCACCGGATCAACGCCGCTCAAGCTTCCACCTGTCGGCTTTGAAAACCTGCGTGGACAAGCCGGGCAATGGGCCAACCCAATAGGCACGGATGGAGGCGGGCGCGACATGCTCGCATTGATCATTATCGGCGCGCCAAACACGCTTTTTGTGGGGCTGTTGGCATCGCTTATCGGGATGTCGATTGGTATTTTCTTAGGCTTCTCAGCAGGTTTTCTTGGTGGGCGGATTGACGACACGATCCGTGTCAGCGCGGACGTCATGATTACAATCCCCCCACTTTTGATTCTGGTCGTATTCCAATCCGCCTTTGGTGACGTGACGCTGACGATGATGGCCATTTTGATCGCAGGCTTTGTCTGGCAGTCACCCACACGCCTGATCCGGGCACAGGTATTGTCGATGAAGCAATCGGGATATGTTCAAATGGCGCAATTGTCGGGCGCATCCACCTCTCACATCATGTTCCGTGAGATGCTGCCGAACCTTATCCCATATCTGTTTGGATCGTTCATTGCCTCAGTGACCACCTCTATCGTCACTGCTGTCGGCCTTGAGGTACTGGGCCTTGGCCCGCAACGCATCCCGACACTGGGCCGTACGATTTATGAAGCGATCAACGCCGGCGCTCTGATCCAGAACCTCTGGTGGTGGTGGGGGATCCCCACATTGCTGCTGGGGGTCATGTTTATAGGCCTTTTGCTGATCAATCTTGGTCTTGATGAAGTCTCCAACCCCCGCCTGAGAAAGCTAAGTTGATGCTGGATGATGTGACACCTGACAAACCGGTCCTGACGCTGCGCGATGTATCGATCGAATTTCCGACCCCAAAAGGCATCGTGCAAGCCGTCAAGAACCTCAGCCTGGATATCCACAAGGGACGCCGCGTGGGGTTCATTGGGGAGAGCGGGTCCGGCAAAACGACAACCGCGCTTGCTGTGATGCAGATGTTGGCAGAGCCGGGGCGCGTGTCTGGCGGCACGATTGATCTGGGCGGTACGGATATTCTGAGCCTGAGCGAGGAGGCCATGCGCCGCACCCGCCTCGGCCGCGTGGCCTATATTCCGCAGGGTGCCATGAATTCGCTCAATCCTGTCATGCGGGTCGAGCCGCAGATGTGGGACGCGATCATCGCACACGAAGGCGCTGTGGGCCGCGACGCGCTCAAGCAACGTTCGGATATTGCATTGGAAAGCGTAGGCCTGCCCCAACACACAAGCCAGCTTTATCCGCACGAACTGTCTGGCGGCATGAAACAAAGGGTCTGTATCGCGATAGGGATCATCCTGAACCCCGAATTGATAATCGCCGATGAGCCGACCTCCGCGCTTGATGTCGTGACGCAACGACAAGTGATCCAGACGCTCAAGGACATTCAAACACGGATCGGATCGGGCCTGATGATGATCGGCCACGACATGGGATTGATGGCGCAAACTGTTGATGAATTGGCTGTCTTGAAAAACGGCGAGCTTGTCGAGCATGGCACCGTCCAGCAGATTCTGGAGGCACCAAAGCACCCCTATACCAAAGATCTCATTTCGTCGGTCCCATTGGTGGGCGGCGACAGTTTCCTTAACCCTGAGCGCAATGCAGACGCGCCGAAACGCATCTCTTCCGAACCACTTCTGAGGTTCGAAAACGTTCGCAAGGACTATGGGGCCGTAGCCGCGCTGCAATCGCTTTCGTTCACTCTGCACGGCGACACCCCACAAATCATTTCGATTGTTGGCCAGTCTGGATCAGGTAAATCGACAATGGGATCGATCATGCTGGGCTTTAACCCGCCCAGCAAAGGCCGCGTGCTCTATGAAGGCCAAAACATCCAGACGATGAACGCGGCACAGTCGTTGGAGTTTCGCAAGAACGTGCAAGCCGTCTTTCAGGACCCTTATGCCTGTTTCAACCCGTTCTACCGGGTCGACCATGCGCTAAAATTTCCATTCAAACAATTCGGTCTGGCGAAGTCCGAGGCCCATTCCCAACAGGCTATGCAGGAGGCATGCGTGGCCGTGGGGCTTGACCCTGATCTGGTTCTTTCGCGTTATCCGCACCAGCTCTCGGGTGGTCAGCGGCAACGTCTGATTGTGGCGCGCGCGCTGATGCTCAGCCCCAAACTGCTTATCGCCGATGAGCCGGTATCGATGGTTGATGCGTCCTTGCGGGCGTCGATCCTCAGCAACATCTACGACCTGAAGGATAAACATGGGATCAGTATTCTTTACATCACCCATGACCTCGCGACTGCGTATCACGTGAGCGACTTTGTCATGGTTCTTTTCAAGGGCAACGTGGTTGAGGCAGGCCCGCCAAAAGAGGTCATCGGTGCGCCGCAACATCCATACACGCGATTACTGATCGACAGCATCCCCTGGCCCGACCTGAAACGATCATGGGGGGATGGTCGGGCCGATTGGGATCCGGCAAAGCAAGAGGTTGCGGCGTTGAACGCCAAGACTGAATATCGAGGGGACGTGCCCGGTTTTGATTTGTCAAAGGCCTGATAAGTATGGCTGGACGGTGGCCCTTTACAGCAGAAAAAATCGCTACGCGGCTGGCATTGATCGCGCCGCTCATCCACCGCCGCCGGGTTGAGCTTGCACCGTTTCGTTTGTGCGAACTTCCGCGGGCCGATGTTAATGCTCCCATTTCTGACGACCCGGCGGGGTGGTCCGAAATCGCACATGACAGTTATTGGGGTGCGGCAAACCTAAATTTTTTGATGAAGAGCCACTTTACCATCCCCGATGACTGGGATGCGTCTGCCTTGGCGTTGTACTTGCCGTTAGGCATTCTGGGTGACATCTTCAATCATCCAGAGGCGTTGGTACATGTCGGCAGGACACTGATAGGCTCGGCTGATCGCTATCATCATACGGTCCCGCTTGACGCGGCCCTTGCCGACGGCAACCGTCATCTTCTGTCACTGCAAGGTTGGACAGGGCTTGCCGGTTGGCCACCTGATCCCAACAGTCCCGAGAAACTGCGTATGGGGCGACCGGCATTGGTCGAGATCGACACGGACCTGCGTGCGTTTCATGACCTGGCACAGGTGGCGCTGGATACAGTTCGTGTGCTGGACAGGGACAGCGCGGAATTTGAGGGTCTTCTGCGCGCGCTGGATGAGGCATTCATCATCCTTGATACCCGCGCACCCTTGGGAGACGCGCTTTATGCCAGTGTACCTGCGGCGCATGCGTGCTTGATAGATGGTATTGCCGCAGCCGGTGCGCCGCTGGATCAGACTTTGCATGCTATCGGGCACGCCCATATGGACATCGCCTATCTTTGGCCTGTCAGTCAGATCCGTCTCAAGAATGCGCGGACCTATTCCAACGTCCTGCGCCTGATGGACGATGACCCTGACTTTCGTTTCTCTCACTCCCAGCCACAGCTCTACGCGATGGTCGAAGAGGATTATCCGGACATTTTCTCGGGCATCAAAGCGCGCGTCGCCGAAGGCCGGTGGGAAGTTATGGGCGGCATGTGGGTCGAACCTGACTTGAACATTCCCGGCCCCGAAGCGCTGGTGCAGCAACTGACACTTGGGCGCCGGTATTTCAAAGACCGTTTTGGTGAGGTTGAAACGCCTGTTTTATGGCTGCCCGATACCTTTGGTTTTCCGGCCCAGATTCCGCAACTGATGCGCCATGCTGGTTTAAAGTGGTTTGTGACCAACAAGCTCAATTGGAACCAAAGGAACAAGGTGCCTTCGTCCACGCATTATTGGGAGGCGCTTGATGGGTCGCGCGTTTTGGCTCACATCCTGACGACCCCGCGCGATGTTCAATATCTGCCATTCCCCACAAATTACAAAAGCGATCTAACCGCAAAAGAGGTTCTGGGCACCACGCAGGATGAAACCATTCCCAGTCAGATCACCGACCTGCCGATCTGTTTTGGCTATGGTGATGGCGGCGGCGGACCTACACGAGACTTGCTGGCAAAGGCTCATGCGTATGCCGCGATGCCCGGGATGCCAAAGCTCAAGATGTCCACGGTGCGCGAAGCGTTTGAACGGATCGAGACGCAGGCCAAAGGTTTGAAGGTCTGGCGTGGTGAGCACTATATGGAAGGGCATCGCGGTGTTTTGACATCGCAAGGCTGGATCAAGCGCGCCAACAGGGCGGCAGAGCGCGCCCTTCACGAGGCAGAAGCATTATCTGCGATGGCAGGTTTGCGCCCAGACCTGAAAGAGGCTTGGCAACTGCTGTGCCTCAATCAATTCCATGACATTGTCACTGGCACATCTGTGCCCGAAGTGTTCGAAGATGCGCGCTGTGACTTTGCCCGGATAGAACAAATCGTGGAAGAAGCCGCCGCAAAGGCAGCGCATGCTCTGTCCGGGCATGTGTCGGCAGTCGCCAACACTGCGCCCATCTGTGGGCCGCGCGTGATCGAAGGGCCGGACAACGAACCGCTCTATTTCGACGATCTAGATGCCTATGCTGTAACACCAATCACACAGGCCACCGCGCCTAGCATCCCTGTCAGCGTCACCGCGTCATCAAACGGTGCAACGCTGCAAAATGAACATCTGCGTGTTGAGATAAACGCGCAGGGGCAGCTTACCCAAGTTTTTGACAATGCGCTGAGTATCAACGTACTCCGAGAAGGAGCCCAAGCAAACGTCCTGCAAGCATTCGAAGATCGCCCTATCTGTTGGGACGCTTGGGACATCGATCCGTCATTCGAGGATCGGACGGAGGTGGTTGGCGGCGATACACATTTTGAAATCATCGAAACCGGCCCCCTACGCAGTAGCGTTCGTGCCCGAACCAAATGGCGCAACAGCGTCATCACACAAACAATATCACTCTGTGCAAACTCCCGGAGAGTCGACTTTCGAACCGAGGTTGACTGGCACGAACAACACACGCTCCTGAAGGCCGCCTTTCCAACCGGTATTTTCGCGCCAACTGCGGAATTTGACATTCAGTGGGGGCATGTCGAACGCGCGACAACGCGCCAGACGTCCTTTGACCAAGCCCGCTTTGAAGTGCCTGCACAAAAATGGGCGCGTCTGGTTGATGATACGCGCGCGGTGGCGATCCTGAACGACTGTAAATATGGCTATGACGTGCTGGATGACACAATCCGCATCACACTGATAAAATCGTCCACATCACCCGACCCGATGGCCGATCAAGGCCAACACGTATTCACCTACAGTCTGCTGGCCACGCAGGGTCCCGGCAGAACCGAGCTTGATCATGAGGCATATGCACTGAATACGCCAATCAGGTTGTTGCCCGAAAGTGGAGCAAGCCGTTCAGCAGATGGAAGTTTCGTCATTTCCGACCAGCCGAACGTCATTATTGAAACGCTCAAGCCCGCTGATATGACGGCGGCCGTCATCCTGCGCGTCTTCGACGCACATGGCAAAAGCACTAAAGCGACTTTTGATTTTTCCAATGCACCCGTCGCGGCGCATCTCGTTAGTTTTGATGAAAGCCCTATTGAGTCCATACCGGTCGTTGAGGGGAAGGTCTCTCTGGAGATTGGAGCGTTTGAGATCAAAACGTTGCGCGTGCATTTCGAGGCCTAGATGCAGGTTCGTTTTTCTCGTCGCTGCCTTGCATCTCCGTTTCCCGGCCTTGCAGTTTTTTTGCTGTGGTCCCGCTGTTCAAAAGCCGTTGTTGACCGCGCAAGTTTGGCCGAACCACTCCTCTAAAGCACCCGATATTTGCCGCGTTCAGCTTTGTGCAATCGCGTATCCGTTGGCATCGAACACATGCATATGGTCGTGGGAAACGGTCAGGCCGACGGTGTCGCCGGGTTGATTGGATGCTGTCCCGTTTACCCGCACCGTTATCTGCCCGGCAGCGCCACATGATATGATCACGAAGGTGTCGGCGCCAAGATATTCCAACACATCCACAACACCTTCAATCTGTCCCGCGCCGGGCGTTGTGATCTCGATATGCTCGGGGCGTATACCAACCGATGCAGCCGTGTCCGGCAGATCAATCGATACGACTGCATCCGCAGAGAAAACGTTCATGCGCGGTGAGCCGATAAACTGCGCCACGAATAAATTCGCAGGCCTTTCGTACAGATCGCGCGGGGTGCCAACCTGGGCGATTTTGCCAAACTCCAGCACCACAATTCTGTCCGCCAGCGTCATTGCTTCAATCTGATCGTGGGTGACGTAGATCATTGTCGACTTGAGCGTCTGGTGCAGCTTTGCGATCTCGTAGCGCATTTCCACCCGCAAAGCCGCGTCGAGATTTGACAAGGGTTCATCGAACAAGAATGCGGTCGGGTCGCGCACAATCGATCGCCCGATTGCAACACGCTGGCGCTGGCCGCCAGACAGATCCTTCGGGCGCCGTTCCATATAGTCGTCAAGTTTCAGAATCCGTGCCGCGTCGTCGACCTTGGCGTCGATTTCGGCCTTGGGAAGTCCAGCGGATTTCAAGGGAAAGCCCACATTGTCGCGCACCGACATGTGCGGATAAAGCGCGTAAGACTGGAACACCATGGCCAGTCCGCGTTTGCTTGGCGGTTCTGCGGTCGCATCACGGTCGCCGATCAGGATTTGGCCACGCGATGTTTCCTCAAGCCCCGCAATCATGCGCAGCAATGTGGATTTGCCGCAGC
Organism: uncultured Paracoccaceae bacterium; assembly: GCA_947489445.1. Classification (GTDB taxonomy): domain Bacteria; phylum Pseudomonadota; class Alphaproteobacteria; order Rhodobacterales; family Rhodobacteraceae; genus Yoonia. Next base: position 72,652 of record CANLDN010000006.1, on the reverse strand, counting down.
CTGACGGGCCGACGAATACAACGAATTCACCTTCCTCGATATCAAGATCGACGCCCTTGATGACTTGGGCAGCACCGAACCATTTCTCGACCGATTTGAGCGAAATAGATGCCATTATGCAGCCCCCTTCGCCTGTTCAAGATCATTACCGGCCCACGTGAGCCAGATGGCCGCCGTCCAAGTGAAATCATCGCCACCACAGGGCGTTGAATCAATCGGGTCGAAGTACTCAAAGAACCCATGTTTTTGGATCAGCTGTGCCGTCTCGCGCCGTAATCGAGCCTCAAGATCTGAGCGTCCCGAATCCCGCAGGCCAATCGCCATTAACGCATTGACCACGGGCCAAGTAGGCCCGCGCCAGTATTTCCGCGGATCAAACATCGGCGACTGCGGGTCAGCCGAAGGGATACCGTATTGCACAGCGTCCCACACCCGTGCCAATTGCGCGTTCAGGTCCGGATTACCCGCATCCGCAAGGTAGGCAAGGAATGCGCCAGATCCCAGAACCCCCGCAAACTGACCATCGCGCAGGTTTCTGGCATCGTAGGCCTTCAGATCGGGATTCCATATCTGGGGAAGCGCCGCGCGCAGACTGCGCGCCCAACCCGCGATCTCTGTTGTATCCTCGCCCAACGCATCACCAAGCACGATCAGGTCTTCATGTGCCCGCAACAGGATGAACGTGATCCCCGGGTCCGCCATCAGGAAGGGGCCGTCTGCGACAATCCGGCTTTGATCCCACCCAACACTCACGCCAAACTGAACCATAGCGATGTAGCGATCATATTCGGCTTTGGTCGGTCGCATCGACGGGTCCACATGCCCGGTGTCGCGGCGTGTATAGTCGCCAACGCCAGAGCCATCCACGCCCGCCATCCCGATATCCCAATCGGGGCAGTTGTCACGCCCACTTTCCCATGGGTGAGTGATCGCGGCGGGGCCATGGATGCAACGCACGTGGTGCCACCAGCGATGCCAAGCGACCATTTTTGGATACAACTTGGCAAGGCGGTTTTGCCCTGCCGTCTTGTCCATTTCCCAGACCTGTCGCGCCAGCGTTGCGGCGACGGGGGGTTGGGTTATCCCGGAAGTTTCGGGCGATTGCCCTGTGGCCCAGACATCGGGCCCGGGGAAGTATCCGGGGTCCGGTTCGTGAAAAATGATATGCGGTACCATCCCGGTGTCCCACTGACTGGCGAAAAGCGTATCAAACTCATCCCATGCGCGGGGCAGATCGAAGGTGGCAAATCCCCAAGCTGCAAATGCGCTATCCCAATTCCATTGGTAAGGATACAGGCCATGGGTTGGCAGGGTGTAACCGCCTTTGTCGTTCTGGCGCAGAATTTCGCGTGCTTTGTTGTCAAGGTTCATGGTCATCCCTTCACTGACCCTGCGGTCAGGCCTTTTGTCATAAATCGTTCCAAACCCAGAAACAGCGCCATGATCGGGACGGTTGCGATAACCGATCCGGCCATCAGGTGCTGGCGTGGAATTTCGGAGGAGTTGAGCGAGGCGATGCCGCGCGTCAAAGTGAATTTCGATGGATCATCCAGCAACATGAACGCCAAAAGAAATTCATTCCAGGCGATCATGAAGACATAGAGAGATACCGATGCAAGCGCGGGCAGCGACAGCGGCAAGGTGATCTTCCAGATCACGGCAAGCCGTGACAGGCCGTCCATCAACCCGGCCTCTTCCACCTCCGACGGAAGGCCGCGGAAGTAGCCCTGCAACATGTAAAGCGCGACGGGGATCGTCGTGACGGGATAGATCATCACGATGCCCCAAAACGAATTGCGCAAGCCCGTCATCGAAAACGCGATATAGATCGGCAGCGCCAACACGATCATCGGCACCATGTAGATCAACAGGATCGACCGGGAGAAGGCCGCCTGCCCCCTAAAACGCAGGCGCGCCACGGCATAGGCACCGGGGATCGCGAAGGCCAGTGTAATGAAAACCGTCAGCACCGAGATGAAGAAGGAATTGAACAGATACGTGCCGAAGTTGAACTGGGTGAACAGTTCTTCGTAAGACCGCAAAAGGTCTGTGCCCTTGGACAAATCGATGGAAAAATCCAGAGGGTTCTGCATCAACTCACCCTGGTTCTTGAGGCTGGTCATCACCATCACATAGAATGGGATGAGTACAATCGCGGTGAAGAAGATATACCCAAACCCGGTCAGAAACCGGATCACCGCGCCTTCGAACTCGTGGCGGTTGAGCGGACCGGAAACGACCTCATCAAGAATGACTGTTACGGAAAAAGAAAAGGCACATCCCAGGATGACAGACCCCAGCACGCGGGCCACGCTGCCCGCGGCATCGCCCGTTAACATCGGCCCGATACCGGACAGCACAAGCCCGGTGACGATGACAACAATCCCGATCTGAACGGCCCGTGTGCGACCAAGCGCCACGACAGCACCACCGGCGATCGCGCCCCAAAACAACGATAACCAGACGCTGGGGCGAAAGGGATCACCGGTCGAAAATGACATCGCAACCGAAACTGTCACAGACAGCACCAGCATCCACAGCGCGCCCAGGATCGGGCCTGTAACATACCCTTGGCGGATCATAGCCCTTCCTCCCGACTGATGTATTTGAGGAAGAAGATCGAGAATGCCAGAAGGCATCCGAAGATGACCACAGCCACCGCAGCCCCGGCCCCGATGTTGGAGATCGCAAACGCCTGCTCATAGACGCTCACCGTCAGGGTTCGCGTTCCTGCATTGCCACCCGTCAGCAGGAAGATGTCGTCGAACTTGTTGAATGTCCAAATGAACCGCAGCAGGAACAACACGCTGAGAATGCCCAGAAGCTGTGGGACGCTCAGATACCAGAACTGCTGGAACGGCGACGCGCCGTCCATGTCGGCCGCCTCATACATATCAGTATCGATGCTTTGCATCCGCGCAAGAATGAACAGGAACGACAGCGGGAAGTAACGCCAAATCTCAAACACGGTGACCATGATCAGGGCCAAAGGGCGCTCACCGAAAAAATTGATCGCTGTCGGTGTCACACCCATCTGGATGAGCAGCGCGTTGGCCGATCCCGAGAAGGGGTCAAACAAGATTAGCCAAGCGAAGGCCACGGCGATCACAGGCGCCACATAGGGAAACAGGTAAAGCCCGCGCAGAATGCCCTGGCCCCTGAAGGCCTTATTAAGAAGCAGTGCTGCGAACAAACCGACAAGCAGGGCGCCAATGGTGCCGAAGACAGTGTAAAACAAAGTGACCCACAAGACCTCCACGAACTCCTCACCGCTGAATATGCGAGAGAAGTTGTCGAGCGTGAACGTAGTGTTTGTGAGCACATTGGGCGCAACGCCCGTTGTCGTGGCCGGACTGTCCTGCGGACGCAAAGCATTGTCGAGATAAGGTTGTTCAACAATGACCGGGATGGTCAGGATTTCACGGTTGCCCGGTTCCCAGTCGCCCAGATCACAAGTCAGATCGCGGTTCTCAAGGGTGCAGCGCGGATCGAGGTCCTGCACCGCAAGGCCCATTGGGATGACGTCGGAAAAGGTGACACCGGTAATGGGTTGGTCTTGGGAAGAATTGCGCAGACGGTAGCGGATCGTCGCCGCGTCGCCCACGGCTTCGTCGTCACCGCGTATGTCTTCGCGCAGCACGACTTCGGGTGCGCGAAGATCCGCAAGCCCCACCGGTTTGAACGAGATCCAGAAAATCGCGAGCAGCGGGAGCAGGACCACAAGGGCCACTGCCGCAATTGTCGGAAACAAGAGCCCCCAGGCAAGTCGCGCTTCGCGCTTGGCCAAAGGGCCTGTTCCGATAGGGGGGTGACTCTCTGCCATCTGGGAAACCTCCCGCTACGGTGCGTTGAATGCATAGGACGTCTGGACACCCCCAGTATGAGGGTGCCCAGATGGTTGGGTTCTACTGAACAGCAGCGATCGCGCTGTTCAGTTCGGCTACGGTCGCAGCGGCATCGCGTTCGCCGTCGATATACTCGCGCACCAGACGGTTGATGACCTGACTGTTGATGATCGCTGAGGCCGCTGAAAGCTGACCATCAGCCACACCCCAACGCTGGGCCACGTCCAGCCCGCCCACGATCTCTTCGATCATTGCGGCTTCATAGAGGTCACCGAGTGGTGCCTTACGATCTACACCCACATCCAGCGTTGCCCAAAGATCGGCATATTCGGTCGGGTTTTCAGCGGTACCACGGCGCACGGGGAATTTCCCCTCAGGCGCGATGGCCAGCGTGGCCCCATAGCCTTCGCTCATGGAGTATTCGACAAACTCCATCGCCGCATCTGTGGATGCATCGGATGTGATACCGAAATACCGCACGTCACCCCATGCCGCGCCATCCGGATTTGACGGGCCGGCAAAGTTAGTGACGACGCCTGTCGCTGCCGCCAGCTCTGATGTTGTCGGATCATCGTTGATCGTTGGTGGGGCGCTATCGCGTAGCCCTGCCAATTCATCGAGGATGAACGGCGACCAAATGATCATTGCCGCATTGCCGCTGAAATACAGGGTGCGGGACTGGTCCCAGTACAAATCGCCCGGTGGGGATGCCTCTGCAATGGCTTTGTAAAACTCCAACACCTCGATCGTGGCCACTTCATCCAGTGCTTGAACGCCATCGGGGCCAACCGGCGACACACCGTTGGCGAGGAATACGTGCTCCAACACCTGGCTCATGAAGTTTTCGTCGATCTTGGTTGCAGCCACAAAACCGTACATCTCTGGCGGATTGTGAAGGGCATCAATCGCCGCGAGGACGTTTGCGTAAGTATTTGGCGGCTCCAATCCATTTTCCGCAAACAAATCTGCGCGATAAACAAGCATCTGGGTCCAGCCATCCACTGGTACAGAGGCATAGCCGCCATTCGCAGCGGCCATTTCCAGGGCGCCTGGTGCAAAAGTGTCAGCACCCAAGGATTCAACAACATCCGTTGCGGCGTCCGTATCAAGAATGCCGGCCTCGGCCCATGGGGCCGCATATTGTAGCGTGTGGTAAATCACGTCAGGTAAATCACCAGCAGCAAAGGCCGCCGTGGCACGTGTTCCAAGATCATTCTCGGACACTGGGATGACCTCGACCGTGTGACCCGTTGCGGCAGAGAAATCGGCTGCCATTGCCTGTTGCCGGGCCAGACGTTCCGGCTGTTCCTCGGTCGTCCAGAACCGCAGTTCTTCGGCGTGTAGCATTGATGCGGATAGCGCGAGCACCATCGCCACACCGGTGCGCATGACCGCTTTGGTTGTCATTTTCATATTCTTCCTCCCATAGAAACGTAGATTTTTGGTTTCGTTACTCGCCCATCGGCGGCCCGGTTGAGCCGCGATCCAGAAACACAGCGGCGGCAGTCTCGCGTAGATTTTCGGATGGTTCCCCGCGAATGCGCCGGATCAGCAGTGTTGCAAGCCGGACGCCAGCCACACGATTATCCACAGAGAACGTGGTCAGGGCTGGCTGGGCCTGCGCACCTTCTTGGATACCGTCATACCCGACCACGGATAGGTTTCGTCCGATTGCCTGTCCGCGTTCAGTTGCCGCCCGGTAAACACCCAATGCGACCTGATCGGTGGCACAGATGATTGCCGTCGGGGGGGGCTTTGCATCCAATAATTTTTTCGCCGCACAAGCGCCGTCGGCCATCGTGAGAGCATCTTCCACGATCAATTCAGAGGCCACGCTCAAACCGTCGCTTGCCATGCCATCCAGATAGCCCTGGAGCCGCAGACCGGCATAAGCATATCGGGTGCCGCCGTTGATAAAACCGATGCGCTGGTGATCCAATGCGGCCAGATGGTGCACCGCGTCACGCATGGCATCCTCGCCACGAATGTCGAACCAACTGCACCCTTCAGGGTTTTGCTGCCTACCAAACAAAACGAATGGCACATCGGCATCGCGCAATAGTTTGACGCGCGGGTCATCCACCATCGCGCGCGGCAAAATGAACCCATCGGCCTTTCCGTCACGCAGTAATGCCCTGAAACTCTCGATCACATGTTGATCACTATCGGCAGACGCCACCGTCAGCGTATATCCCTCAATGCTTGCACCCTCAGAAAGCCCTGCCAGGAATTCTGCCAAAAAGGGGCGGTGCGCATCATGGTCTGACAGCTGCAGGACAAGGCCCAACGATCTGGTTCGCCCAGTCTTGATCGCTTGCGCATGACTCAACGGTTGGTAGTTCATCTCCTGCGCCATGCGTTTGACACGCAACTGCGTTGCCTCAGCGATATCCGGATAGCCGTTCATCGCGCGCGACACAGTGGATTTCGTGAGGTTGAGGGCATCGGCGACATCGCTGATCGTGACCCGCATCGCAGTGCGATCTTTGTGTAGTTGTGTCGTGCCAGCAGTCATTTTGTCCTCCCACACGACTCAGCTTGCGTTCCGAAACCGGTTTCGGCAAGCGATTTCGTTTGCGGGTCGTATCAACGATGATTTGCATCCGCCTTCGGCGCATTGATGGGAGGTACACTAACGTTGAGTGATCGCGCCTTTGATCATGTGGTAGTCAAGCGTCTGTTTTGGGAGTTGATGGGCATATCCCAGCAGATCAATCACGTGCTTCAGACGCCAATCTACCGGTCAATGATGCCCCATCAGCGATAGCTGACATAGCCACATGCAAACCATCGGTAAGGTCCAAATGGAGCCAAATGATCACTCTGTTGTCCTAGAGACATTCCGCATTTTCAGTGGTTCCAGCGACACCGCCACGGGCGTGTAGTTCATCGATTTCATCGTGGCTGTAGCCAAGACTTCGAAGAATGGACCATGTGTCATCGCCTATATTCCGGGGTGGCATATCATGTTTCCGGTCATGATTATCACCCATCTTGAAAGGCAGACCTGCAAATCCTGCAATACCTCTCGTGGCAAAGCCACGTTGTCGCGCTGCCGGTAACTCCAGCGCCTCAGGCAAGCGTCGCAACATTGCGCATGGCACACCGGCGGCCATCAGTTGGCATTCCCAATCCAAGGCCGATTTTGCCTTTAGCGCTTCGGACATTGCCGCGCCCAGTTCGACAGCATGTACGTTGCGTGCGACGTCCGACGCAAATCTTGGATCTTTCAACCAAGCGGCACGGTTAAGTACCCGCGCCAGAGCTTGGAATTGTTTTTCTTCGTTCACCCCGAGGCTGATTTGACCTGTGGCACAGTCAAAAACCCCAGACGATGGCGACCGACTATTTGCCGCGTTGCCGCGGGGCGTTGGGGCATGGCCGGTCAGACGATAATCCGTGATCGTCGAACTCATCAAGCTGAACGCGATTTCCAACATGGCGACATCCACAAACGCACCAATCCCCGTCGACTGGCGCTGCAGGAGAGCTGATGTGCAAGCCAATGCACCAGCCAAACCCGTGGCATAATCAATGATCGGCGCGCCTGTGCGTGTTGGCCCTGTTTCAGTCGTGCCGGTCATAGCCATAAGACCACTGATCGCCTGAATGTTTACGTCATATGCCGGGGCATCGGACATGTCATTGTCCCGGCCATAGCCGGTCATTGCGCAATGGATCAGCCGTGGATTGATTTTGCGGGTTTGTTCCTCAGTAAGTTTGAGGCGTTCAAGTGTTTCAGGCCGATGGTTTTCAACCAACACATCCGCCGATTTCAGCAATTTGTCGAAAACTGATCGGCCGTGGCTGTTTTCCAGATCCAGTGCAATCGCCTGCTTTCCGGCCGCCTGCGTCAGATAAGCAGTGCTCATCCCGGTTGCCGCGCGTTCATTGTCGGTCCCACCGCGGTGCCGCATTGCGTCGCCGCGACCGATCGCTTCGACCTTGATCACCTCCGCGCCAAGAAGCCCCAGATAGTAGGAACACGCGGGCCCGGCCAATACGTGAGTCCAGTCAATGACGCGGATACCGTCAAGTGGCGCAGTCATCCCAGGCCCCTTTCTGTGCGAAGACGTTCTGCCCGTTTTACACTGCGAACACGCGCAATCAGGGCCAGCAAACCAATTAAGAGAAACCCAAACGCGATGGGGCGCTGGACAAAGATCAACAGCCCGTTGTCCGACAACAAAAGCGCCTGACGAAACGTTTCTTCAGCTCCACCCGCAAGCACAAATGAGATTACGAAGGCCGCTGGGTTGAAATCAAGCTTTCGCATCAACCAGCCAGCGAAGCCTGCTGCAACCATGACATAGACGTCGAAAAGGTTTCCACGCGACGTGTATGCCGCAACAAAGGAGGTCAGGAAAATGATAGGGTACAGCACGTTCGTGGGAATGCGCGTAATGAAACGCCCCACAAAGGCCGCCCCGAAATAGCCGATCAATCCGTACATTACGATCCCGATAAGGCCGCAGGCAAAGAGGGCGAATACGAGATCACGACTGGTCAGAAATAGTGTGGGCCCAATCTGAATGCCATGGATCAGGAAAACACCGATTAGGATGGCGCCAATGGTCGATCCTGGAATGCCCAAAGTCAAAAGCGGCGCCATGGACGGTCCACTGACCGCGTTATTGGCGGCCTCTGGTGCGGCCACGCCTTCCAATGCGCCATGACCCCATTCTTCGGGGTTCTTGGCCCGGCGCTTGCCCTCTCCATAAGCGACGAAGGCGGCGATGGCTGAGCCAAGCCCAGGCAACATCCCAATGAACGCCCCGATAAAGGATGACCGAAACACATGCGGCAGGCATGGCTGGTATTCCGCAAAGCTCAGCCCATTGCGTGCCGCATCTTTGCTGTCGGGCATCATCTCGACTTTTACGTGCTTTTCTTCGATCTGAGTGAAGACCTCGCCCAGAACGAATATCCCAATCATCAGCGGCACAAGACTGATGCCGTTGGTCAGATCGAAACTGCCAAAGGTGAACCGTTCGGTCGAACTGATAGGGTCCAGACCGATCATCGCGACCAGCACGCCCAATGCGGCCGAGGCCAACCCCCGTGTGACGGATTTTCCGATCACCGATCCGATGACGATGAAGGCGGCGAAATATACCGCAAAAAGCTCAGGCGGGCCCAATTTCAGAGCGATGATTGCGATCCATGCAACCCCGACAATCAATAAGATTTCTCCGGTGAAATCGCCGATGACAGATGAGATCGTCGCCACCTTCATCGCCTTGCTGGCCTTGCCTTGCCTGGCCAACGGATAGCCGTCTATTTGCGTCGCGGCAGATGCAGCAGTGCCGGGCGTGTTAAAAAGGATCGCAGCGATAGACCCGCCATAACGACCCGATTTCCCAATCACATAGAGAAAGGCCAACGCGGGCAACGGCTCCATGTAGAAAGTCAACGGCACCAGCATCGCGATGGCAGCAGAGGCGGTCAAACCTGGGATGGCGCCCACCACCATGCCGACGATGGCAGCCAATAGCACCCATCCCAACAAGATTGGATCTGTCAGAACGCTTGCGAGGGCAGGAAAAATCTCCATGCGCTCAGTATCCCCCAATCACGTCCATAAGATCGAACCAACGACCCAGCGGAGGAAAGACGCCCAAGAGCTGGAAGAAGATAAGATGATAAATCGCCGGGCATAACACCGCCGCGGCACCAAGCCCGACCGGGTTGCGTATGCCAAAAAGCCATAAGGCAGCCGGGGCTGCGATAGCCGTGGCGATCAAGTAACCGAAGACCGAGATGGTCCAAACATAGGCCACGGACAAAAACAACAGTGCCAGAATGAGTGGCAAATAACGCCGATTCAATGCCGCGCTGCCGCGCATACTTCGGAGTTCAACAAGACCAAGGACGATCAACGACAAAGACCCCGCCAATGGAAAAAAGCGCGCACCCCATCGACCATATTGGTCAAGGGCAATACTGGCACTGGTCGCAGTGGCGCCGATCCCGATCAGGATCAGCGCCACTCCAACGGCCAACGGGGCAGGAGAGGACCCAGTAGCCAATCGATCAGCCCTGCGATTTCAGAGCGTCAATCACCGGCTGAGTATCAACCTGCATCTGCATCAAGCGATCTGTTGTTTCGGCTCCGCTTAAGAATGCCGGAACGTTCCCGCGCTCACGCATCAGATCAGCGAATTGCTGCGTTTGGGTGATTTCGGCCAACGCGGCCTCCATTCCAGCGACGATCTCTGGGTCGGTGCCCTTTGGCGCGAAGAATACAATTGGCGAAGATACCGCAACATAGTCAAACCCAAGTTCCGCCAATGTGGGCACGTCACCTCGGATCGGATCGCGTTCAGGCGCTACAAGAGCCAACACGCGTAGTTCATTTTCGAATCCAGCCGCCTGCTGGATGCCGACAAATGCAAAATCCACCTGTTCGCCGATAACGGCGGCACGTGTCGGACCACCACCTTTGAACGGAACGTCCTGTGCCTCAAGGCCGTTGCGATTAAGAAAACTTTGACCTGCGACCTGGTGAAATCCACCACGCCCATTATGTGCCCACCGCAACGCGCCGGGGTTTGCATTTGCGGCATCGACAAGGTCCTGCACCGACTGGAACGGACTGTTTGCTGGCACAATGACCGCCGGTGTCAAGTTGCCAATTTGGGCGATGATATCGAAGCTGTCGAACGGGTTCACATCAGTGTCGCGCAACATCGAAGTAAGCAGAAATGATCCAGCAGAAGTGACCATGATGGTATTGCCGTCCGGGCGCGCCGCTGCGGCCTCTGTGGCACCCGTGATCCCCGAAGAGCCCGGTTTATTCACGATAACCAACGGGACTGGCAGGATACCGTCGGCGGACGCCGCAGCAGCACGTGCCAATGCATCTGTGCCACCGCCTGCTGAATATGGCAGAATGGCGTTTATCGGACGTCGTGGTGCCCATTCTGCAACGGCTGGCGCCGCCGCCAACATGGCCGAAGCGCACAGCCCGGTTTGGATAAAATCACGTCTTTTCATTTGTTCCTCCCAGCCGTCCGCCTTTTTTCGCGGACTTGTTTTGTAGTAGTGGCTGGACCTTAAGATCAATTCTATCGTAAAAAAAACGCAATTATCAGAACTATAATTCGGAAAATTCGAACAATGAACCTCCGCAGCCTCAAAGTCTTCGTTTTTGTGATGGAAGAAGGCACATTGGCACGGGCCGCTGATCGTATGAACCTTAGCCAGTCCGCCGCCAGTCGTCTGTTGCATTTGCTTGAGGATGAATTTGCCGTTGAGCTTTTTCGCCGAGATCGCAAACGGCTGATACCAACAGTAGCCGCTGAGCGATTTTACCCCGAAGCGCTACGCATCATGTCGCAAGTCGAAGCGCTGCCTGATTTTGTTAAACAGATACAGTCTGATACGCCAGAGCCGCTCCGCGTCATCGCGCAAACACGTATCGTCAATGGTCTGGTTTTGCCTGCAATTGCGCATTTTGCAAAACAGATGCCCGATCAGCCGGTCAAACTCGAAATCCACCTGCGGCGCGATCTGGGGCGGCGCATGATGAATGACCGTTATGATGTGGGTGTGTCGGCACTACCCATGCCAGTGGTTCAGCCTGCACCACACATTCTGGGTGCAGCATCGCTCAAGGTGGCCATCGCGAAGGACCATCCGCTCGCAACCCTTAGCAAATTAGGTCCCAAGGACGTGACTGGAATTCCCTATATCGCGCTTGATGAAACAACCGTGATCCGCCGCATCGTGGACCGTGAAATGGCCGCATATGGCGTAAAACTGAAGGCGGCACACGAAGTATCGCTGGGAACGGCGGCCTATCGGATGGTTCATTCCGGGCTCGGTTTCACATTCGCAGATGCGGTGGCCTTGGATCCAGAGTTGTCTGATGACATTGCCTTAATCGATTGGCACCCACATATGGCAATCGAATTCGGTTATTTTCTGCCCAATGCTGAAAAACCGGGCAAAATCGAGGATAAGACGATGGCGGCGCATGCCTTTGGCGACGCGTTACGCCATGTCTTTGACCACAGGGGCACCGGGCGGCACACCAACACCGATCCCGGTGACAAGAAACACTAAGCCAGGGCTTGGGATGGCTCCAAAACCGGATGCGTCCGCTTTGTACGATAGATCAGCGCAAATGCCGCTGGCGTGAAAAAGAACGAGACCACCGCAGACAGCATCACGCCGCCTGCAATGGCAACTGCGAACGGTGGCCAAAACCCACCGCCAGCAAGGATCAAGGGTAAGAACCCACCAAAGGTCGTAATCGTTGTCGAGATGATGTGCCGACTGGACCCGGTCACAACCTGCGCAATGGCATCTTTGTCCCCTGCCGTTGCATCTGGGTCGGCTTTCAGGCCGGTCAGGATGATTATCGCCGCATTGATAGATACGCCGATAGAGCCGATCACCCCGATGATCGCGTTGATCCCGAACGGGAATTGTAGCACAGCAAGCGAAAGCATCGACAATCCCGCTGACAACACACAAACAACCAACGCAATTGCAGTTAGACGGAATGAGTTGAAGGTCAACACAATCGTCGCAATCGTTAGCGTGACGATCAAACCGACAGAGGCGAGTAGATTGCCGACCGTATCAGAACGCGCATCGCTATCGCCTCCAAGCTCGATCCGGTAACCAAGCGGCACGTCAAACCCACGCGCATCCAAGGCAGCCAGTGTGTCCTGCAAAGCCTCCTCCGGCAGAACGCCGGGCATGATGAATGCCTGCACCGTGTTGACACGTTCACCATTACGCCGCGTGATAACGCTTTCTGCCGGTTCCAGAACCGTCCTTGCCAGTTCCGAAAACGGGACAATCGGCAATAACCCGGTTCCGGATAATGCCGCAGCGTTCGGGATCAGGATGGGCAGATCGTTCACGTTCTCTAGGCTACTGCGCATGTCATCGCCGAAACGTACACGCACCGGCAGTTGGTCGGTCCCTTCAACAAGGCTACCGCCGGTCACCCCAACCAGCCCTGCTTCGAGCTGTGTCGCGACGTCGGTCAAGTTCATCCCAAGCAACCGCACGGCAGGCTCATCAATTTCATAGCGTAACTTGGGAGTCCCGCTGACAACGCCCGCGCGGACCTGCGTAATTAAAGGCAGGTCGGCCATGATGGCGCGCGCTTCATTACCCAGACTACGCAGAACGTCCAGGTCCGGACCAACAAGACGCACCTCAATCGGGGCTGCGACAGGCGGGCCCTGAACCAAATCACGCACAATGATCTGTGCTTGAGGGTACGCACTATCCAGCTCGGCCTGAAGGATTGGCACGATACGCGCGGCATCTTCGGCGGTTTGTGTCTTGATCATCGCCTGCGCGTATCCCGGTTCCGCAGATCGGCCACCGGTGATGTTGTAGTAGAAGGCGGGGCCAGACTGCCCGATAGACCAATACACACGATCAACTCCATCGCTATTGGCGAGACGCTCATCAATGTCGCGTGCAATCGCGGCAGTTTCAAAGATCGCCGTACCGGGCGGCATATCGATTTCCAGATAAAATTGGTCACGCTCCACCCCGGGGAAAAACTGGGCAGTCAGTGTCGGAAAGGAGGCGAAACCAAGCACCGGCAGGACAAGCGCCAAAGACATGGACCTGACCGGGTTGCGGACCGATAGGTTGATCAAAGCTGTGAACGCGCGACCCATGCGCGGCAACTGGATACCCGATGCGGTGCCGCCCTTCAAAAACCACCCCGCCAGCGCGGGTGTGACAGTCAGCGCCACAAACAGCGACCACAGCAGCATGAGTACGACGGCGATAGCGATTGAGCCCACAAAATCCCCCGCAGGTCCGGGAAGCAGGATCATCGGAGTGAACGACAGTGCGGTTGTCACCGTGGATGCAAGCAACGGTGCCGCCAACCGGCCCGTTGCGTCGCCCACGGCAGTCGCGCGATCCATGCCGCGGCCAAGCCGTTGACGCACCTCGTCCACCATCACAATCGCTGCATCAACCAACAAGCCCAATGCCACAATCAGGCCGGTGACTGACATCTGATGAATGGGTAGGCCAATAAAATTCATGCTGGCCAATGTGGCAAGCGACACAACTGGTAACACCACGGCAACAATTGCAGCAGCGCGTAATCCCAGCGTCACAAAAAGAACCAAGACCACAAGTGCGACACCAATGGCCATATTTGCACCAACCCCTGCCAGTCGGTCAGCAGTGTAGGTGCTTTGATCGAACATCAGCGTTTCCGTCAGCCCGACGGGGACCTGATCAGCGCCGGCCTGCAATTCGTCGCGTACGAACGTCATCCACCGATCAATTTGTACGCCGTCCTGCGCGAGCACGCCGACCAATATGGCCCGTTTGCCATTTGCGATCGCCATTTGGCTGGCGGGTTCACGCTCTCCGCGTGTGATGGTTGCAATATCCGCTAGCGCAACCGTGGCACCGTCTTCGTTTTGCCGTAGCACGACGTCGCCCAACCGCTCCAGCGTTTCAATCGCGCCGGAGATACTGATTGTCAGATTGACGGCCTCGCTTTGTACGCGGCCCGCCTGGACCTTCCCATCGGCAGCGGTGATCAGGCGCGATATGTCTTGTGCCCTCAGGCCGAGTGCGGCGGCGGCTTTGGGGTCCACGGTGACCAGAACTTCGTTTTCGGGTTCCCCAAACAAGTCGACAGCGCGTGTCGACGGAATGGATCGCAACCGGTCCGCCAAAAGATCTGCATGCGCCTCAACGATTGAGATGGGAACATCATCATGGTCTGCGGTTACAGCGACCACAGCGGAATAGGCGGAAATCCCTTCCGCGTTGAAATCGGGGGCTTGCACGCCTGTCGGAAAGTTGCGGCGCGCGGCCTCAACCGCGTCGCGGGCTTCGGACCAGACCTGTTCAATTGTGGCATCATCCAAGGTCTGGATCAGTTCGATGGAAACGATTGAAACCCCAGAGCGAGAGACAGATGTGATGATGTCCACCTCAGCAATGGATTGCAATTCCTCTTCTATTTCGGCCGTCACAAGCGTTTCAACACGCGCCGGATCAGCCCCGGGAAATTGCGTTGTAACAGCCGCAAAGAGGTTGGTAATGGTGGGATCTTCCTGTCGGCCAAGCGACAAGAATGAAGACAAACCAGCAGAAATCAGAACCAGCAAAATCAAAGCGACAAGTCGTGGCTGACGGAAGGTGAGCGTTTTCATCTGATCAACCCTCAGCCTGCAAGACATGCACCTGCTGGCCGGGCACAACACGATGCGCCCCGGTCCGGATCAACTGCGCCCCTTCCGCAAACGTGCCCCGAACGAAAGCCCGATCACTTTGTTGATATAGGACCTCAACTGCTGCGGTGCGCACGATCTGGTCTTCGACAACCAATGCTGTCCAAATGCTACCCGACCCTTGTTGAAGGGCATCCAGCGAAATCCACGCGCCACGTGCTGCGACATCAGTTTCGATCAGCAAGGTTGCCGTTTGACCAAATGTCGGCACAATGTCGCCTTGCAGCGTGAACAGCGCGGTTCTGGTCCGTGTGGTCGGGTCAATATCTGGGCGCAACTGGTCAAGTTGCGCCGGATAAAGCGCGCCCTCAACATTGATCATCACATCGGCCATGTCTTGTTCCGACATGCTCAGTGGCAGGCCGACACGCACGATTGGATTGCCTATCTCAATCAAGGTCAATACGTGCTGACCGGGGCTAAGCGTTTCTGTGATATCGACGTTCTGGGCACCAACGCGACCATCGAATGGGGCACGGATCACCGACTTTTCAATATTGATGGCGACGGACGATAAGGCGGCCTCAACCTCTGCAATGCGACTGTTTAGCTCGTCGCGGGTTGCACGTGCCTGATCCAGCGTTTCCTGACTGGAAAACCCTTCACCCTGTAACCTTTGCGCGCGGGCCAGCCGGGATTGTGCAAATGCCAACTGTGCCTGGGTTGCATTACGTGATGCGACAAGACGCGCACGCTCGGCCTCCAGAAGGGCAGTGTCGAGACGGGCAACCACATCACCTTGGGTAACACTTTCGCCCTCGCCAACCGTAAGTTCAGCCAAACGACCACCAAGCTCGAATGATAAGACGGTATCGGCGGTCGCTTCTATCTGGCCCAAAAACCGTCTTGAAGTCGTGTAATGATCCTCGAACGTGACAAGATCGACCGCAACCGACGTCATGGATGCCACAGCAGCCTGCGGCGCATTTTCCACTCGTTCGACCAGAAATTCCGATCCAATTGCGACAGCACCGCCAGAGATCCCGATAACAATCGCCGTTCCAGTCAGAATGGTGGCGCGGCGTAGAATACTTGGTTTTGTGTTATCTTTCATGACATGCCCTCTCGCAAAGTAAGAGTCTCTAACATATGTTAGAAACTCTTACTTTGACAAGTGGTACGCGCCATGAAAAAGATCAGATCATGAAAATGCAGAGCAAATCCAAAAAAAGAGCGTCCTATCATCACGGTGATTTGCGGTCTCAACTGATTGAAGCAACTCGCGAACTCGTCGAAGAAAAGGGCCCGGATAATTTTTCGGTTTCTGAGGCATGCAGGCGCGCGGGCGTCTCAACCGCGGCGCCCTATAAGCACTTCAAGGACAAAACAGAAATGCTGCGCGAGGTCGCGGCAGCTGGAATGGTGCGTCAATCCGAACAGATGATGGCCGAACTCGCCCCCCACCCTGATGGCACGCAGGCAAGGATCATCGCTCTTGGTCGTGTCTATATTCGCTTTGCCACAGCAGAGCCGGGTGTATTTCGTTTGATGTTCACATGGTCAGGGGACACCGATGACGACCAGAAGCTGTACGCGCTAGGTGATGAAAAATTCGCGGTCGTGCAGATGGAAGTGGCGAAATGTCATGGCAGGCAGGTCATAGAAGACGAAGATCGCCAAAAAGCGTTCATGTTGTGGAGCTTTGTCCACGGGCTGTCATTTCTTAGCATCGACGGAAAACTGGCGGACAACAAGATGCCTGCAGATTTGGAAACCATCCTTGCAGAAATTGCGCGTCGTATCGTGCCTGAGGCGGCTTGAGGCGGCTTAATGAGCACATAAAAAAAGGGGCGTTGCCTTTGCGATACGGTCGGCCCGGTGCAAGATCTCTTTCAGCGGCGCTGGCGTGATAGTGGACGCTTCAATAAGTGTGGATGTAGGGTCGGCAATAACAATGAGCGCGGCAGTCACATCCCGCTCCGGTATTTGCTGCGAAGTGCGACATCCGGTCTAACCGCATCCTGGGTAATCCTTGTGCCTGTCGATTTTGGGGCTTCCCCATCAAAGATGTCGGCATGGCCAGAGGGCAACCATACGGCTGATGATTTGATTGCCCATGTCAACCTGACAATTTTAATCAGGATACTGGACACCAGAAAAAACGGCGTTAAAACGTTTCCTGAGTAAAATACTCGTGAAAAGGATTCGATCATGACGACTAAGACATCAGTCCGGTTTGTGCTGGCTGCAACCGCGAGCGTTCTTGCTACAAATGCATTGGCCGAAGGAGAGCTCAACCTTTATTCATCCCGCCACTATGACACGGATGAGCGGCTGTATTCTGACTTCACTGATTTGACGGGCATCACCATAAACCGCATCGAAGGTAATGCCGACGAACTTATCGCCCGTATGGAAGCCGAGGGTGCAAACTCACCCGCTGACGTATTGTTGACGGTCGATACCTCGCGGCTGGAACGGGCCAAGAATGCCGGTGTGCTGCAGTCGATTGAAAGCGATACGCTTGAAACGCGAGTACCCGCCTACCTGCAGGATGCTGATAACCAATGGTTCGGCTTCAGCCAGCGCGCCCGGATCATCTTCTACGACAAGACCGATGTGACGAACCCGCCGCTGGATTATGTCGCCCTTGCTGATCCGGCCTACGAAGGTCTGGTCTGCCACCGGTCTTCGTCGAACGTCTATTCGCAAACCCTGCTATCCGCCGTGATCGAAAACCACGGGGTTGAGGCTGCAACGGGCTGGGCCGAAGGCGTCGTCAATAACTTTGCCCGCGCACCGCAGGGCGGTGATACGGACCAACTGCGCGGTCTGGTATCGGGTGAATGCGACATCTCGATTTCGAACACCTACTACTTCGCACGCGCCTTGCGCAAAGATGTGGACGGGCTTGATCAGGAAGCCATGGCCAACATCGGCTGGATCTTCCCTGCGCAAAACGCAGAAGGCGCGCATATGAACCTGTCGGGTGGCGGCGTGGCTGCAAATGCACCCAACCGCGACAACGCCATTAAGTTTATGGAGTATCTGGCGTCGGATCAGGCACAGCAGTATTTCAGCGCGGGCAATGACGAATACCCCGCCGTTCCGGGCGTTGGGCTTTCTGAATCCGTCGCTGCCTTGGGTATCTTCCGGCCCGATGCGGTGGACCTTAGCGCCGTCGCCAAGAACGTTCCCACCGCACAGCAGATATTCAATCAGGTCGGTTGGGAATAACAGCTGCCGCTTCCCGGCACGGGGCGTCCCAAACGGGGCGCCCTTTTTTCATGACACGCCCCGACGCATCCGGCGGCATAGCAGGATGACCGGGATCAGACCGATGGCCGCGATCACAAGGCTGGGCACCGCCGCCCCGCTGAGCCGTTCATCTGATGCCAGCCTGTAAGCCTGCACAGCCAACGTATCATAATTGAACGGGCGCATGATCAGCGTCGCGGGCAATTCCTTCATCACATCGACAAAGACGATCAATCCGGCAGTCAGCAAGCTGGTCCGTAAAATGGGCATATGCACCCGGCGCACCAATCCCGGCAGATCGGCGCCTAGCGTGCGCGCGGCAGCATCAATATTCGTCCCGACCGAGGCGATCCCGCCTTCATAGGCCCCGATTGCGGCAGCAAGAAACCGGATCATATATGCCGCAATCAGCAACCAGATTGATCCGGTCAGCAATAACCCGGTCGAGATATCAAATGTCGCCCGCATCCAGGCATCAAGGGTATTGTCAAAGAGCGCAAAAGGCACCAACAGCCCCACCGCAATCACACCACCTGGCACGGCATAGCCAATCCGACCCAGATAAAGCGAGATCGCTGTGATCCGTGTCCCCTTCACCCGGTTCAGGGTACCCAGCAGCATTGCGGCAATCACAGTGACCAACGCCGCAATGGATGCCAGCGTCACCGAATTACGGATAAACCCCATATATCGCGGGCTCAACAAATCCTGCTCAGACCCAATCGCCATGCTGAACAAAGTAATGACCGGCACGATGACACCCAGCAAGACGGGCAGAAAGCAAAACACGAAAGCCGTAGCCTGCCACCGTCGGCTCAGCGCGATGCGTTCCATCGGGGCCTTGCGACGGCTATCGATATAGGCCGCGTTTCCACGGCTGTAACGTTCCATGAAGGCCAACAGCAAAGCAAAGGCCAGCAGCCCAAGCGATAATTGGGCAGCGGCTGCCCGGTCAGCCATCGCAAACCAGCTTGTGTAGATACCAACGGAAAACGTCTGCACACCGAAATAGGCCACAGTGCCGAAATCCGCGATCGTCTCCATCGCAACCAATAACACGCCTGCCGCGATAGCAGGGCGCGCCATCGGCAGCGATACCGAGATACAGGCTTGCAACGGATTGCGGCCAAGGACCCGCGCCGCCAGAAATGCCGATCCGCTTTGCACAGAAAACGCTGCCCGCGCGAGCAGGTAGACATATGGATAAAGCACAAGCGATAACATCGCAGCCGCACCGCCCAGCGAACGTATTTCCGGAAACCAGTAGTCTCGCGGCCCCCACCCCATCAGATCACGCAGGGTCGATTGTACGATGCCGGGGTGATCCAGAATATGCGTATAACCATAAGCAAGCACATAGGCCGGGAAAGCCAGCGGAAGGGCTAGCGCGATCTCTAACCAGCGACGTCCCGGGAATTCTGTCATGGTGACAAGCCAAGCCGCACCTGCCCCAATGAATGCGGTCGCGATCATCACGACGGTCACCAAGACAAAGGTATCGCGCGTGTATCGCCAAAGAACGGTTTCAGCCAGATGGGTCAAGGTATCAACGGACCCTGCAAGCGCCGCCGTCAAGACAGCAAAGTAAGGCAAAAAGCACAAAACAGCCACTAACGTGGCCAAGGCACCAATCCCTACGCGCATGACGGGCCGGATCGAAGTTATCTTGGATGCACTGGCTTTCATTCCACCCGGCTATCTCAAGCCAAGCATGTCGGCAAGATCACGATCCCCTCATGCGACATCGCCGCCTGACGCGGTTGATGGGCGATAACCCTATGCCAACCAGCGTTTTCTGCGCCGGTAGCTGCGCACATCACGGAAGGATTTGCGCCCTTCGTCGGACATACCAAGGTAGAACTCTTTGACATCTGGGTTCTCGCGCAGTTCTGCGGCGGGTCCTTCCATCACGACGCGCCCGCTTTCGAGGATGTAGCCTTGGTGTGCGAACCGCAGGGCCACATTGGTGTTCTGCTCGGCAAGAAGGAAGGATACACCTTCCTTCTCGTTGAGGTTTTTGACAATGGTAAAAATCTCTTCGACCAGTTGCGGGGCCAAGCCCATGGACGGTTCGTCCAACAGGATCGTTTCAGGCCGGGACATCAGTGCCCGCCCGATGGCGCACATCTGTTGTTCGCCACCGGACGTGTAACCAGCTTGGGATTTGCGCCGCTCTTTGAGACGCGGAAAATAGGTATAAACCATATCAAGGTCGGCGCTGACAGCGCCTGACCCATCCCGACGGGTATAAGCGCCAGTCATCAGGTTTTCCTCAACCGTCAAATGCTCAAAGCAATGCCGCCCCTCCATGACCTGGACCACACCCTTCTTCACAAGCGCCTCTGGGGACTGGTCTTGCACACGCTCGCCCCGATAACTGATTGTGCCTTTGGTGACCTCACCACGTTCGGAATGCAGCAGATTAGAGATCGCCTTGAGTGTCGTCGTCTTGCCCGCACCGTTACCACCAAGCAGGGCCGTAATCCCGCCCTTGGGCACGTTCAGGGAAACACCTTTCAGCACGAGGATCACATGATTGTAGATCACCTCGATATTGTTGACCTCTAGCAGGGTCTCTGTCTTGGCGGTGTCCAGCATGGCGTGTCTCCATTAGAGATGCGGGCGGCTCAGGAAAGCCGCCCGCTTTGGTTCGATCAAAGGCAACCTGGTGTGATGTTGCTTTCCGACGCGAAGGCCATGGAATCTTCAGCAACCAGCGGATCGGTGACGCTGTCATCGGGCTGGATAAAGTCCGTCAGCGGGACCCAGACACCGTCAGCAGCGTTCCACTGCTGAACAAGGCCCTGACCGGACCCACCATGGTTCTGGCAACTGACCGAGAATTCCGGCCCGATACCTTCCATGCCCAGTTCGGACATGCGTGCGGCAGTGATTTCCAGCGCTTCCATACCGTCGCGGACCATCGCGGGGGTCACGGCAGAGACACCGTGGATTTCTTGCGCCTTGGCAATCGCCTCTGCCGCCAGCATGGCCGCGTACATGCCACGGACATAAAGCACCGAACCGAGGTTGGAACCGTCACCTGCCGCGTTACCCGCATCATGCACCATGGATTGGATGTCAGCCAGAACCGGGTAGTCAACCACACGGTTCATGTTCAGCGATTTGTAACCATCAGCGGCCATGCCTGCGGGTGTCACATCATGTTCTGCACCGGCCCACCAGTTGCCGATGAAGTTCTCCATCGGGAAACCGATATTCGCGGCTTCTTGCACGGCCACCTGGTTCATGACGCCCCAGCCCCACATCAGGACATAATCAGGACGTTCGCGGCGGATTTGCAGCCACTGCGATTTTTGCTCCTGACCCGGGTGGTCGACAGCCAATTGGCTAAGCTCAAAACCATGCATTTCCGACAGAACTTCAAGGGTCCGGATAGGTTCCTTGCCATAGGCAGAGTTGTGATACACCAGCGCGATAGTCTTGCCATCCAGTGACCCACCATTTTCGTCCAGCAGGTAATTCACTGCCACCGATGCGGCATCCCAGTAGTTGGCGGGGTAGTTGAAGACCCAGTTAAATACCTCACCATTCGCGGCAGAGGTCCGGCCATAGCCCATGGTATGGATCGGGATTTCATCTGCGGTGGCTTTAGGGATCAACTGGTATGTGATGCCAGTGGACAGCGGTTGATAGATCAGCGCGCCTTCGCCCTTGGTCGCCTCGTAGCATTCCACACCTTTTTCGGTGTTATAGCCGGTTTCGCATTCCACGATGCGCACCGCCTCGCCGCCGATGCCGCCATCGCGCGCGTTCAGCAAGGCAAAGTAGTCCTGATACCCGTCCGAAAACGGTGTGCCGCCTGCCGCATAAGGGCCGGTACGATAGCTAAGGTCAGGAATGACCAGTTCTGCCAGCGCAGGACCAGCGGCCAGTGTGCCCGCCAAGGCCATTGCGGCCAGTGTCTTCATTTTCATCGGTTGTTTCCTCCCATAGGTTTTTCCGATTGTCGTAGGGTGCGCGTTCATGCGCACCTAATAGGGGAACGGCCAAAGCCGTAATTTTTCTTTCGCCAAGCGCCACAGCTGCGCCAGCCCATGCGGTTCCTTGATCAGGAAGAACATGATCAGAGCGCCCACAATGACCAGGTTCAGATGCGACACAAGGTCTGTGGGCCAGCCTAGCACATCAACGCCGATCACCTTCAATGCGACAGGCAGCAGCACCAGGAACGCCGCCCCCGCAAAGCAGCCAAAGATCGACCCAAGCCCACCGATGATGATCATGAACAGGACGAGGAATGATTTCTGGATGCCGAACGCCTCACCCACCTCAACCGCGCCCAGATAGACTGCAAAAAACAGAGCGCCCGAGATACCGATGAAAAAGGATGACACCGCAAAGGCGGTCAGCTTGGCCTTGAGCGGGTTCACCCCGATAATCTCTGCCGCGATGTCCATATCGCGGATCGCCATCCATGATCGCCCAATGGTGCCGCGTGTCAGGTTCCGTGCGATCAGGGCGCAGACTGTCAGAAACACCAGACAGATCATGTATTGCGCCCAAGGATCGGTGTTCGGCCCTGTCACAGCAACACCCGCAACAAACCGCTCCGGCGCGTTGATCTGGCCCGAGGCAGAGTAGTTGTAGAACCACGACACCTTGTTAAAGAGCCAGACCAGAAAGAACTGCGCGGCCAGTGTGGCGACGGCGAGGTAAAAACCCTTGATCCGCAAGGATGGCAGACCAAAGGCTGCTCCGACCGCGGCCGTGATACCCCCCGCGAGGATGATGTGGATGACGATGGACACATCCGGGAAGGCCGTCATCAGCTTGTAGCAGGCATAGGCCCCCACCGCCATAAACCCGCCTGTGCCCAACGATACCTGACCGCAATAACCGGTCAGAATATTCAGCCCGATGGCCGCGATGGCGTAGATTAGGAAAGGCACAAAGATCGCATTGGCCCAGTAGTCGTTGATCATGAACGGGATCACGAGGAACGCAATCACCATGGTGATCCAGAACCCGATCCGGTCGAACTTGATCGGAAAGGTCTGGTTGTCGGCATGGTAGGAGGTTTTGAAATCCCCGGCTTCACGATAAAGCATCCTAGACCCTCCGCATGGCAATAAGAGACAGGTAGTGCACCGCCGCCGCCCACGCGATCAATATCGCTGGCTGGTAGAGGGCGCTGAATAAGATGGAAAACATGTACTGAACAAGATTGATGCCCTGCCCCTGCAGCGATTGAATGGTCGAAAAGGCGTTCACCAGGCTGCCGATGAACAAGGCAATCGCAATCCCAACAAGTATCGTCGGTGCCTTTCGGATGAGTTTTAGTGTCAGGTCGTCCATCATACTCTCTCGATAATCTTTTCGCCGAACAATCCCTGCGGCCGGAAAACCAGAAAGATCAGGGCCAGCATATAGGCGAACCAGTTTTCAGTCGCCCCGCCAAGGTATGGCGCGCCGATGGTGTATTCGAACAGTTTCTCGCCCACACCGATGATCAACCCGCCGACGATGGCCCCGGGGATCGAGGTGAAGCCACCCAGCATCAAGACCGGCAGCGCCTTGAGCGCGATCAGCGAGAGCGAGAATTGCACGCCTGATTTCGCGCCCCACATGACCCCTGCCACCAACGCCACGATCCCCGCCAGCGACCAGACCAGCACCCAGATAAAGTTCAATGAAATGCCCACGCTCAGCGCCGCCTGATGATCATCGGCAACCGCACGCATCGCACGACCCTGCTTGGTATATTGGGCAAAGACGACCAGACTGATGACCAG
This sequence comes from uncultured Paracoccaceae bacterium, assembly GCA_947489445.1. Classification (GTDB taxonomy): domain Bacteria; phylum Pseudomonadota; class Alphaproteobacteria; order Rhodobacterales; family Rhodobacteraceae; genus Yoonia. The sequence continues at coordinate 48,613 of CANLDN010000006.1, read as the reverse complement.
CACCGCGGCGACCAATGTGGCTACCATATCCAGCTTGTCGATAAAGAAGCCGTAGAAATCATCGCCACCCAAACCTGCGGTCCATTCCTCGACCGCCAATGACCCGCCCTGCGGCAAGCCCAGTGCCAGCGTCTTGATGTCAGAGCCCCACATCAGATCACCCACACCTTCAAGGAAATAGGCCAGACCGATCGTCGCCATGAACAGAATGATCGGCTCCTGCCCCACCAGATGTCGAAAGACAAAGCGCTGCACCGCCCAGGCAAAACCGATCATAATCAGTACGGTAAAGGCAATCGCCAACAGCGCCGGGACCTCCCACCCGAAATGGTGCACATCTGTCCCGAAAATCGCGTTGATCAGATGACCAAAGGGGACTTGGCCCTCCATGATCCCCACAAGGGTCAGGGCCGCGAAAAGCGCCATGACCCCCTGGGCATAATTGAAGATGCCCGACGCCTTGAAGATCAGGACGAAGCCGAGGGCGACAAGCGCATAAAGCACCCCGGCCATCAGGCCGTTGATTATGACTTCAATGCCATAAAGGAAATCAGCGGACATATGCGCCTCCGCAGCCCCGGAGCAGATCCGGGGCCTGTTTGTTGGGGTTGAAGTCCCGGACTGGGTTTTGCTTAATCATGCGCCACCCCCAGATAGGCATCGATCACCTGTTCGTTGTTGCGCACCTCATCGGGGGTGCCGTCGCCGATCTTGCGCCCGTAATCCATCACAACCACACGGTCGGACAGGTCCATGACCACGCCCATATCATGTTCTATCAGCGCGATGGTGGTGCCGAATTCATCATTCACATCAAGAATAAAGCGGCTCATATCCTCTTTTTCCTCGACGTTCATGCCCGCCATCGGTTCGTCCAGCAGCAGCAGTTTCGGTTCCGCTGCCAAGGCCCGCGCGAGTTCGACACGCTTCTTCAAACCATAGGGCAGTCGCCCGACTGGGGTCTTGCGAATGGCCTGGATTTCGAGAAAATCAATAATTTTTTCAACGACTTCCCGGTTCGCAACCTCTTCCTGCTCGGCCTTGCCGCGCCAGATGGCCTGGGCGAGCATATTGCTTTTCATATGCGTCAGCCGTCCGGTCATGACGTTATCAAGCACCGTCATCCCTTCGAACAACGCAATGTTCTGGAAAGTCCGCGCAATACCAAGGCGCGCCACCTGATACGGCTTCATTGGCGGGCGTTTCTCGCCACGGAACCAGACCTCGCCCTCTTGCGGGTTATAAAAGCCCGAAATGACGTTGAGCATAGAGGATTTGCCAGCCCCATTAGGGCCAATGATCGCGCGGATTTCGCCCTCGCGGATATTGAGCGAGATATCCTTGATCGCCTCAACCCCGCCAAAACGTAGGGTGATGTTGCGCATATCCATCAGGACGCCGCCAATGGTGCGCCCGTCGGGGGTTGTGTAGGGTTCAACGGTATCTTTCATATGCGAACCTCCTCACGGGATGGCGGGCGGGGCGCAGCCGCAGGCGAGCGTCGCATCGTCATTCCGCAGCTACCTTTCCGGCAGTTTCCACCGCCGCATCGCGGATCGCCAATGTCGCTGTGATCTTGCCTTTGCGCCCATCTTCATAGGTCACTTCGGTTTCGGTGTAGATTTCGGACTTCCCGCCATAAAGCGCATCAATCAGGTCGGCGAATTTCTCTTCCACGATCCGGCGACGCACCTTGCGGGTGCGGGTCATTTCGCCGTCATCGGCGTCAAGTTCCTTATGCAGCACAAGGAACCGGTGAATTTGACAGCCCGCCAGCATTTCGTCGGCCGCGACGGATTTGTTCACCTCCGCCACATGCGCCTGGATCGTGTCCAGCACGCGCGGATGCTGCGATAACTCTTGATAGCTGGAATAGGCGATATTGTTGCGTTCGGCCCAATTGCCCACCGCAGTCAGGTCAATATTGATGAAGGCCGTGCAGTATTCACGATCCGCGCCAAAAACGACGGCCTCCAGAATATCAGGGTAGAACTTCAGCTTGTTCTCGACATATTTCGGCGCAAACAACGCGCCAGAGGCCATTTTGCCCACATCCTTGGCCCGGTCGATAATCCGCAGATGGCCGGTGCCTTCTTCGATGAAACCCGCGTCGCCGGTCGCGACCCAGCCTTCGGCATCTTTGGTCGATGCCGTGCTTTCCGCGTTCTTGTAATATTCGACGAAAACACCCGGCGAGCGATAGAACACCTCGCCATTTTCGGCGATCTTCAACTCCACCCCCGGACTTGGGACGCCAACGGTATCCGATCGCACCTCACCATCGGGTTGCTGCGTGATAAACACCGTCGCCTCGGTCTGGCCGTATAGCTGTTTGAGGTTGATGCCCAGCGCACGGTAGAAATCAAAAATCTCCGGCCCAATCGCTTCCCCGGCGGTATAGCCGACGCGTACCCGGCTGAGGCCAAGGGTGTTCTTCAACGGCCCAATCACCAACCAATCGGCAAGCCGATATTGCAGCCGTTCCATCCCCGTCACGGGTTTGCCATCAAGGATCTTTGGACCGATTTCACGCCCAATGGCCATGTATTTGTGGAAAAGCCATTTCTTGAACCGGCCTGCATCCTCCATCCGGATCATGACGTTGGTTAGCTGCATTTCGAAAACGCGGGGCGGGGCGAAAAAGTAGGTCGGCCCAATCTCGCGCAGGTCGGTTTGCATCGTATCGGGGCTTTCGGGGCAGTTTACGCAAAAACCTGTCCACATGGCCTGTCCGATGGAAAAAATGAAATCGCCAACCCAGGCCATGGGCAGATAGGCCAGCACCTCATCACCCGCTTTCAGGTGATCAAACTCAGCCGAATTTTTGGAGGTCTCAATCACGTTGCGATTGGACAGGACCACGCCCTTGGGCCGCCCGGTGGTCCCGGAGGTATAAAGCATCACGCATTTGTCGTCGGGGCCAAGCGCGGCGGACCGCTTTTCGATTTCATCCATCTGCCCGCTTTCGCGCCCGGCCTTTTGCAGGTCCGCGTAGGACGTCATGTGGCTGTGGTCATATTTCCGCAGTCCACGCCCATCCAGATAGACGATGTGGTCCAAAACATGTAGCTGATCGCGGATATCCGCAATCTTATCAACCTGTTCCTGATCACCGGCCACAACAAAACGGGCACCGCAGTGATCGAGCGCATAGGCGATTTCTTCGGCCGCCGCATCGGCATAGAGCGGCACAGGAACGCAGCCCGCCTTTTGCGCAGCCACCATCGCCCAATAGAGCGCGGGGCGGTTGCGCCCGGTAATGGCGATGTGGTCGCCGACATTGGCCCCAAGCGTCAGAAAACCCGCCGCAAGCGCATCAATTTCGGCAGCGGCTTCGGCCCATGTCCAGCTTTGCCAGATCCCGAATTCCTTTTCGCGATAGGCAGCCTTTGCCCCATGCTGTGCAACGTTCTGCGCAAGCAAGGCGGGAATAGAGTTCAGTCCGCTGGTCGCGGTTGCTGTCATGCCAAAATTCCTCCCGTACCGGTGTGTTCCGGTCTTATCTGCGGGTGAATCGCCTCCTCGCGATCCGCACCACGCAACTATATTGCGGGGGTGAGTGGCAATACGTCAAATCATTTTTTGAACAAGCGTTCAATTAGTGCATTATTCTGCGGCAATTGCGCCTGCTTTTTCTACCTTCACGGCGGCAAATTTGAACTCAGGGATTTTGCCGTAAGGGTCCACTGCCGGGTTCGTCAGGATGTTCGCGGCGGCTTCCACATAGGCGAAGGGCACAAAGACCATATCGGGCGCGACGGCGCGGTCGGCGCGCGCCATGATGTCGATGCTGCCGCGGCGCGTGGACAGGCGGACCAGCCCGCCGGGTTCAACGCCCAGTTTGCGCAGGGTGGAGGGATGCAGCGAACAGTTGGCTTCGGGCTCGACCGCGTCGAGCACTTTGGATCGCCGCGTCATGGAGCCTGTGTGCCAGTGTTCCAGCTGCCGCCCGGTTGTCAGGATCATGGGATAGTCGGCATCGGGGGCTTCGTCGGGTGCGATTACGTTTGCGGGGGTGAACCGCGCGCGCCCGTCGGGGCGGGGGAAGCCATCGCCAAAGACGATGGGCTGGCCGGGATCTTCGGGGGAGAGTGACGGGTAGGTCACGGCATTTTGGGTCTCTAACCGATCCCAAGTGATATTATCGAGCGATTTCATGGATTTGCCCATTTCGGCGAAAACCTGTGACGGATGATCATATGTCCAGCCGAGCCCCAGTCGTTTGGCGAGTTCGGTGGTGATCCACCAATCCTCTTTCGCCTCACCCGGGGGCCGCACTGCGGGGCGGCCCATTTGGACCTGCCGGTTGGTGTTGGTGACGGTGCCGGATTTTTCCGCGAAGGCTGACGCGGGCAGGATCACATCAGCGTAGTTGGCGGTTTCGGTGATAAAAATATCCTGTACAACCAAGTGCTTGAGCTTGGCCAACGCATCGCGGGCGTGTTCGACATCGGGGTCGGACATGGCGGGGTTTTCGCCCAGAACATACATGCCGTGGATATCGCCCGCATGCACCGCATCAAGGATTTCGGTCACGGTCAGCCCCTTGTTGGGGTCGATGGTCCCTTCCTCCCAGATCTCCTGAAAAGCGGACCGCACACCATCATCACCAACCGGCTGATAATCCGGCAGGAACATTGGGATCAGCCCCGCGTCGGATGCGCCCTGCACGTTGTTCTGACCGCGCAGCGGATGTAGGCCGGAACCGGGGCGGCCGACCTGACCGGTCATCAGCGCGAGGCTGATCAGGCAACGGGAATTGTCGGTGCCGTGGATGTGCTGGCTGACGCCCATACCCCAGAAAATCATGGCGGCCTTGGCCCCTGCAAAGGTGCGGGCGACGTCGCGCAAGGTGTCGGCGCGGATGCCGCAGATGTCTTGCATTTTCTCTGGTGCGAAGTCTTTCAGGTGCTGTTTTTCAGCGTCCCAGTTTTCCGTGTAGGCATCGATATATTGTTGATCGTAAAGGTTTTCTTCGACGATCACATGCATGATCGCGTTCAACATCGAAACATCCGCACCGGGGCGGAATTGCAGCATATGCGACGCAAACCGTTTGAGCGCCTGCCCGCGCGGGTCCATCACGATCAGCTTGCCACCGCGTTTGGTGAATTGCTTGAAATAGGTGGCGGCGACCGGGTGATTTTCGATGGGATTGGCACCGATGACGATGGCAACATCGGCGTTTTCAATCTCGTTAAATGTGGCCGTCACAGCGCCCGATCCGACGTTTTCCATGAGTGCCGCGACGGATGATGCATGACAAAGCCGCGTACAGTGATCGACGTTGTTATGGCCAAACCCCTGGCGGATAAGCTTTTGAAATAAATAGGCTTCTTCGTTGGTGCATTTGGCAGAGCCAAAGCCCGCGACACCCGTGCCGCCGATGTCTTTCAGACCCTTTGCCGCTGCATCCAGCGCCTCGTCCCACGATGCTTCGCGGAAATGCGTTTGCCAGTTGCCGGGGTCTACGTTCAGCCCCTTGGCGGGGGCGTCATCACGGCGGATCAGGGGCTTGGTCAGGCGGTGGTCGTGATGGATGTAGTCGAAACCGAAACGGCCCTTGACGCAAAGCCGTCCTTCGTTGGCGGGGCCGTTGATGCCTTCGACAAATTTGACCTTGTTGTCTTTGACCTTGAGGCTGACCTGACACCCAACGCCGCAGAAAGGGCAAACAGATTCGATTTCGCGGTCGTAGTCCTTGGTATCGCCGATTTGTTGATCATCCGTTACCGTTGCGGGCAGCAGCGCACCGGTGGGGCAGGCCTGAACGCATTCACCGCAGGCCACGCAAGAAGATGCGCCCATGGGGTCGTCCATGTCAAAGACCGGGTAGGCGCTGCCACCCCGTCCGGCCATGCCGATAACGTCATTGACCTGCACCTCACGGCAGGCACGCACACACAGGCCGCATTGGATGCAGGCGTCAAGATTGACGGACATGGCGACGTGACTGTCATCCAGCAGCGGGATGTGGTCGGCGTCTTTGGTGGGAAAGCGGCTTTCGCTGACATTCTGTTTGGCGGCCATATCCCAAAGGTGGCTGGATTTGTCATGGGCGACCTGTTGTTCCGGCTGGTCCGCGACAAGCAGCTCCATCACCATCTTGCGCGCTTGTTTTTCACGCGGCTGATCGGTTGTGACGACCATACCTTCGGAAGGTTCGCGGATGCAGGAGGCCGCCAAGGTCCGTTCGCCTTCGATGGCAACCATGCAGGCGCGGCAGTTGCCGTCAGACCGGTAACCCGGCGCGGGCTTGTGGCACAAATGCGGAATGATCAGGCCGCGACCATTTGCGACCTCCCAGATGGTTTCACCGGGTTGGGCCGTCACGGTTGCGCCATCAAGCGTGAAGGTGATCGGGTCTGACATCTGGATTCTCCGCCTCTTTCGCCCAGACTACATCATGCGGACCTGTTTCGCGAAAGGCCATGGGCGACCGCAGGCGACGCTTTTGCGCCATGCCGGATTTCCGATGGGCGACGCCGGTTTCCGTCAGGTGAACGCAACGGTCGGTGGTGTGTTGCGCCGGTTTGTTGCGGTTGGATGCAGGAGGCCCTTAATACATCGCGTTTGTTGGTAATATGACGATGCAGAACCTATGCAGAAAGCATGCACAAACCATGCGCATGATCATGCGGCGCAGACGGGATTAACGCGCCGCACGGTCGGAAGTGTTTCGGATGGGTTAACTTGGTCACGGCCACCTAAGGGCCAAAGGCGGTGCAGCCCCTCGGGTTCGCCGTCGCCGATTTGCAGACGGTATGCACACCCGGCACAGGGACGCGGTCGAGCCAACCCGACAGGATTGCGGGCGGTTTGCGATGATCGACACGATATGCATGGCTCACGCCTATTTCCGTGGTGCCCAGGTTTCAAGCGTTTGCTAGATTATGCCCTGCAAATACACGACCAGCTGGGTGTTTCGCGGACGGTCACGAAATACCTGGGGCGATTAGCCTGCCAGCTCGGCCTCTACGTGGGCGAGGTTTGCGCGGATCTCTGGAATGTCTGGCGCCATATTGCGCGCGCGCCGTAACGCGGTGCGGCTGCCGCGCAAATCCCCCATCGCATAGCGCGTGTTGCCAAGGCCGAATTGCCAGAGCCAGTTTTGCGGATATTGCGCTGCACCTGTTTCATAAAGCGTTTCTGCGGCGTCCAGTTGATTTGCCCGTTCAAGGGCAGCCGCCGCGGAAAGGATTGCGGGTTCGCGGGCGCTGACGGGCAATTGATCGGGGGGCAGGACGACCAGCCCCCAGAAGCCACCACGCCGCCATGTCCGTTCGAACAGATCGAAGGGCAACACCATTTGGTCAAGCTGGCCAGAGTTCAGGTAAACCTCGTCCTTTTGCAGATCGTAGCCGGTCACCACGCCGTAATGCCAGACGGGGGCGATCCCAAGGCCGAGGTTTTGGAAGACGATGACGGGGTGGCCCGCTGAAACCTCGCGCATGAGCTGGTTGAAGGTAGAAATTTCGACCGCAAGCTGCCCCTTGCGCCGGGCGCTGCCGATCATATCCGCAGTGTAGGTTCCACCTGCCCCTTCGGTGAAGGCGAGTTTGGCAATATCGTTCTGCGTGACATCATGCCCTGACCATTGCATGACCATCGCGATAGAGGTGGGTCCGCAATAGAATGCGGCCTGCTGGATCAGCGGCACGCCCTGCACCGCCGCGCGCGTCGGCACGTCAGCGGTGATGCGTTCAGCAGGATCGAAAGGTGCCGCACAGGCGGCGAGCCAACTGAGGATCAGAAGGCTCGCCGCCCGGCGGAGGATGCTTAGCGGATGCAACGCACAAAGTTGAACACGCGCGTGAAGCACAAAAGGTCAGTGACCAGCAGGATGACGAAAACGGTGAAGAGTGTGCCGACAATGTCAGCGCCCGCACTGTCATTTTCCATCTGGTTCAGGATTGTTGCGATTTCGGCGTCAGACAGAGCGGCAAGACGTGCCTCGGCCTCGGCGGGGTCAACGCCCAGTTCGATGATCTGATTACGGACTTCGCCGCGTTGCAATTCGTCCATCAGGACGGCCCGATCAGCGAGTGCTGTATATTTAGCAATGGCGGTGTCCGTGCCCAGCATCTGCGCCTGGGCCAAGGTCACGGCCTGCGTCGCCAATACAAGCTGTGCGGATAGAGCGATGGCCACGCCCTTTTTGGTGATATTCATGAAACCCATCGGTTTGATCCCTCTTATGCAGCGGCGCATTCATGCCGCTTTGGTACCCCTTGGCGTGCAGTTTTGAGGAATTTGGCAAGCAGCGCAACAGTTTGTACCTGCCCAATTCGGGGATCGGCGAAAAACGGACCCTTGCGCTTGGCGATGACGCACGATGTACAGTCAAATTGGCGCGACGTTCTACATCGGGTTCAGACAGCCGCCGACTGGCTCAGCGCGCGCCGCCGCACCTGCGTCAATTCAGCGAGAATAGACAGGGCAATCTCTTCTGGGGTGACAGCGCCGATATCCAATCCCGCTGGCGCATGGACCGCCGCAATGCGGCTGGCGGAAATATCTGCCTCCGCCAAACGCGTTGAAAGTGCTGCGTATTTCCGACGACTACCGACAAAGGCGAGGTAGTCCGTGTCACTGTTCAGCGCGGTTTTCAGCGCCGCAAGATCGCCTTGTCCCTGCGTTGCCACGACCACGGCATGAAGGCGACCCGCAGCAATAGGGCCAAGTGGATCATCTGCGTTCAAACAGGTTACGTCCCAGTCAAAACGCGGGCCCAGCTCTTGCAAGGCGCGCGCCACCGGGGACGACCCGAAAATCACCAATTGCGGACGTGGCAGGCACGGTTCGATAAAGATATCTATCGATCCTTTCGAAGGGCAGCCGTTACGCGCAAAATGCACGCCATCCACATGATCCCCCGCTTGCAGGCCCTTGTCCGAAAGAACGTCTTCGGGCGCGATGGAAATCAGTTGCGCCTGCCCTTCGGCCAGCGCCTTTACGGCGGCCGCCTTGACCGCGCCACGGGTGCAGCCCCCGCCAAGCCAGCCATGCAGGATCGTGCCATCCGCACGCAACAAGGCCGTCGCACCCGGTTTTGCAGCGGTCGCCCCGGCGGTCCGCACGATCGTGGCAATCGCAAACGGCTCATCGCTCTGCCGCAGATCATCAAGCACCTGGGACATTGCGGGATCAAGAAGCTCCTTGGGCATCATAGGCGCACAAGCTCCGGTTCCAGCGCGGCCAGATCCGCCAAGGTATTGGCCGCCTTGAACAGATCAAGATGTGGCAGGGCCGCCGCCATGCCACCCGCAACAGGTTCGTAATCGCGCCAGCCTTTCAGCGGGTTCAGCCAGATGATTTTGCATCCGCGTTTCTTCAACCGGGTCAATGCAGCGGCCAGCACTGCGGGTGGATCGGTGTCATAGCCATCCGAAAGGATCAGCACGACAGTCCGTCCATCGACAAACCGTTTGGCATAGGTTTTTGCGAACTGTTCGAGACTACCACCAATTCTGGACCCCCCGGCAAACCCGTCGGCCATCAGCGACATGCGGGCCAGCGCCCGCATGGCATCGCGGTCGCGCAAGGCCTCTGTGATCCGCACGAGGCGGGTGTGGAACAGGTAGGCATCTGCCTGTGGGTCGGCGCGCAGCAGCCCGGCCAGAAACGCCAAAAACACCTGCGCATAAACCGTCATTGACCCCGATACATCGCAGATCGCGGCGATTTTACGCGTCCGGTCCGGGCGGCGTTTTTTCGGTAGCCGCAATGGCTCTCCACCCGTCGCAAGGCTTTGCCGGATCACTTTGCGGAAGTGCAGCCGGTCCCCCTTGCGCGCTGCGATCCGACGGCGCGAACGGCGATCACGCAAAGCTGCCCCAAGACGCCGTGCGACCTGTTCTGCCGCCGCGATCTCATCTGCTTGCACCAGATCGCGCAGGTCTTTCTTCATCAGATTGGCAATTTCGGTCGCGACCAGCTTGCCCAATCCGTCGCTTTCCGCTTCACCGGTTCCGCCATCGGGTGCGTTGGCTTGCCCTGCACCCGCTGCCTCACCTTTGGCATGGCGCGACGAATGCACATGATCGCTGGCTCGATTGCTGAGGTTTGGCACGATTTTCTGGCTGACCTTGCCCCCGTTCAGCCAGAAGGCATCGAATAAATCATCAAACTGCGCCGCCTCTTCCTTGCAGCCGGAACAGACGGCTTTGAGCGCGCGCTTGCATTGCGCAGGATCGGCGGCCACCACATGGGTCAAGGCATCCAAGGCAAGCCCTGTTTCAGCGACGCCAAGCCGCAGGCCATTTTCGCGCAGATGTGCCAGAAACCCGCTCATCCTGGCGGCAGGTCCGGGATCGCGGCCTGCGAAGCGTGTTACCCGGCTCATGCGGCGCGGCCCGCGATCCGCTGGGCCACTTCGGTGGTGACATTCGCCTGATCGCTTTGTGTTTTCAGCAATGTCGTCAAGGTTGCCTGCAACACCGCCGGATCGTCGGTGAGATCAGCGATACCCAATCCCATCAGGGCGGCGGTGAAATCAAGCATCTCTGCAATGCCGGGTACTTTTTCCAGCTCTTCCTCGCGCAGTTTTTGCACAAAGCCAATGATCTGACCGGCAAGACGGTCAGAGACATTCGGGCATCGCGCGTTCAGAATAGCTAGCTCTGTCGTGCGATCAGGATAATCAAGGTAGGTATAAAGACAACGCCGCCGCAGCGCGTCGGACAGGTCCCGCGTGCCATTGGCGGTCAAGATGACAATGGGGTGAGTGGTGGCCTTGATCGTACCCAATTCGGGAATTGTTACCTGATAATCGGCAAGCACTTCTAAAAGATAAGCCTCAAATTCTTCGTCTGCGCGGTCCACCTCGTCGATCAGGAGCACCGGCGCCTTGTCCTGCCGGATCGCCGCCAAAAGCGGGCGTTCCATCAGATAGTCTTCGGAAAAGATGCGGGCTTCCACATCTGCCCCGGTCTGTCCGGCCTCTCCCGCGGCGCGGATCGCCAATAGCTGGCGTTGGTAATTCCATTCGTAGATGGCTTGGCTGGCATCCAACCCTTCGTAGCATTGCAACCTGATCAGCCGTGTGTCCTGTACGGCGGCCAATACGCGCGCCACCTCTGTCTTGCCGACACCGGCCGTCCCTTCCAGCAGAATGGGCCGACCAAGCGACAAAGCCAGATGCAGCGCGACCGACAGATCGTCAGAAGCGACATAGCCCTGGGCCGCCATGGCCGTTTGAAGGTCAGTCCACGCCATTTTGATATCCCATTGAGGCGCGCGGATGGACGGCACCCCGCGCCCCGCCATGGTTAGTCATGCAAGCCAAGATCATTGGCGATCTTCCAGACCCGCCAGTGATCATGCGGCATATGTGCCTGCCGCAATCCAAATGCCCGAAAGGCATCATGCACCGCGTTGGAAAAGGCGGGCACACCCCCTACGTTGGGGCTTTCGCCGACACCTTTTGCCCCGATCGGGTGATGCGGGCTGGGCGTAACCGTATGGTCGGTGGTGTAATGCGGCGTTTCCCATGCGGTTGGCAGAAAGAAATCCATCAACGTCGCGGTCTTCACATTGCCCAGCTCATCATAGGCAATTTCCTGACCCATGGCGATGGCCAGCGCTTCGGTCAGGCCGCCGTGGACCTGTCCTTCGATAATCATTGGATTGATCCGGGTGCCGCAATCATCCAACGCGTAGAACTGCCTGACCTCATGTTCGCCGGTATCCACGTCAAGCTCCATCACGCAGATATAGGCCCCGAACGGATAGGTCATATTCGGTGGATCGTAGTAGCTGACGGCTTCCAGCCCCGGCTCCAGCCCCGGAATGGCCTGATTATAGGCGGCGAACGCGATTTCCTTCATTGTCTTGAACCGCTCTGGCGCGCCTTTCACAACAAACCGATCGACATCGAATTCCACATCGTTGTCGTGCACCTCAAGCAGATAGGCCGCGATCATTTGCGCCTTGGCCCGGATTTTCCGCCCCGCCATGGCCGTTGCAGCCCCGGCGACCGGGGTAGACCGTGATCCATAGGTGCCAAGCCCATAAGGGGCCGTATCGGTATCGCCTTCCTCAATCGTGATGCTGTCTGCGGGCAGCCCGATTTCGGTCGCAAGGATCTGGGCAAAGGTCGTTGCATGCCCCTGCCCCTGACTGATCGTGCCCAGCCGCGCGATGGCCGACCCTGTGGGATGGATGCGGATTTCGCAGCTGTCGAACATGCCAAGACCCAAGATATCGCAATTCTTAACCGGACCCGCGCCGACGATCTCTGTGAAGTGGCACAGGCCGATGCCCAGCAGTTTGCGGGTCTCGCCCCGTTTGAAGGCGGCGACCCTTTCGGCCTGCTCTTGCCGCAGATCATCATAGCCGACCGCAGCCAATGCCTTGTCCCAGGCTGTATGATAATCACCGCTGTCATATTCCCAGCCAAGGGCCGATTGATAAGGGAACTGTTCTTTCTTGATGAAGTTGATACGGCGCAGCTCTGCGGCGTCCATGTTCAGCTCAATCGCCAGCATCTCAATCATACGTTCGATGAAATACGCGGCCTCTGTCACGCGGAACGAACAGCGGTAGGCGACGCCGCCGGGGGCCTTGTTGGTGTAAACACCATCGACCGCCAGATAGGCGGTGGGGATGTCATAGGACCCGGTGCAGATATTCATGAAACCAGCAGGGAATTTGGTCGGGTCGGCGCAGGCATCAAACCCGCCATGATCTGCCGTGGTATGACACCATAGCCCAGTGATCTTACCTTCCTTGGTGGCCGCAATCTTGCCTTGCATCCAATAGTCGCGGGCAAAGGCCGTGGTCATCAGATTATCCATCCGGTCTTCGATCCATTTGACCGGTTTGCCCGTCACAATCGACGCAACAACAGAGCAGACATAGCCGGGATAGGCACCCACCTTATTGCCAAAACCGCCGCCAATATCTGGCGACACCACGCGGATATTGTGCTCTTCAATCCCCGATATCAGCGAGACAACCGTGCGGATCGCGTGCGGCGCCTGAAATGTCCCGTAGAGCGTCAGCTTGCCATTGACCTTGTCCATCGACGCCACGCAACCGCATGTCTCAAGCGGGCAGGGATGGGTGCGGTGGTAATAGATCATCTCTTCGACGACGACATCCGCCTCGGCCAATACTTGTTCGGTCGTCTCTTTTTCGCCGACCTCCCAAGTGAAGATATGGTTGGGGTGTTTACGGGGGCCGTGGGCACCATCGGCGGTGGGGTCCAGATCTTCGCGCAGGACCACGTCAGATTTCAACGCCTCAAACGGGTCGGTAATGACGGGCAGCTCTTCGTATTCGACCTCTACCAGTTCGATCCCGTCAGCGGCGGCCACGCGGTTTTCGGCGACAACAAACGCCACCTCTTGCCCCTGATAAAGCACCTTGCCATCCGCCAGCACCATTTGTTTGTCACCGGCCAGCGTCGGCATCCAATGCAGACCAAGCGGTTCCAGATCCTTTGCCGTCAGCACGGCCAGAACACCGGGTACCTTTAGCGCGGCCTCTGCATTGATGCTGACCACGCGGGCATGGGCATAAGGCGTACGCACAAAATCCCCAAACAACATCCCGTCCAGTTTGATATCATCGACATAGTTGCCCTTGCCTTGGGTGAAACGGGCATCTTCAACCCGTTTGCGGGCGCATCCCATCCCTTTGAGATTGGCAACACGATCCTCGCGGCTGTCCACTTCGTCCTTCATTCCGCGGCCTCCTTTGCTGCGCTCATCTCAGCCGCGGCGGCAAGGATGGATTTCACGATGTTCTGATAGCCGGTGCAGCGGCACAGATTGCCTGCCATGCCGAACCGGATTTCTTCCTCGGTCGGATTGGGGTTTTCTTCGAGCAACTTGGCCGCCCGGGTGATCATGCCGGGTGTGCAATAGCCGCATTGCAAGCCATGATGTTCGCGAAACGCCTCTTGCAAGGGATGCAGGGCATCGGGGCCGCCCATCCCTTCGATTGTTGTGACATCGGCCCCATGGGCCTGCGCCGCGAACATCGTGCAGGATTTCACCGACTTGCCGTCAATCGTCACAGTGCAGGCCCCACAATGTGAGGTTTCACACCCGATATGCGGCCCTGTCAGGTTCAGCCGTTCGCGCAGTGTGTGGATCAACAACTCGCGCGGTTCGGCCAAGAATTCCTCTTGCTTACCGTTCACCGTCAGCTTGATGTGCATTTTATCTGGCATTGCGTCCTCCCTCAGCTGCGCGACCAGGCGCGTTCAATCGCCCGGCTTAGGATCACGCCCGCCACATGGCGTTTGAACGCCACCGGGCCGCGATTGTCTTCCATCGGGTCAATATCGCCCAACATGGCGGCCGCAGCGGCCTTGACCGCATCCGCGTCAACATCTGTGCCGGTCAGGGCCGCACCGGCGGCATCGGAATAGACCGGTACATCGCTGAGGTTCGTCATGGCGATGGATGCGGCAGTACAGTGACCGTCATCCTTGACCAATAAAACGGCGGCCGCCGCTGTCGCATAATCCCCGATCTTGCGCTTTTGTTTTTCATAAGCGTAACCACCCGAAGGCGCGGCGAAGGACACTGCTGTCAGCACTTCCTCATCAGCGCGCGCAGTCATGTAGGCGGCTTCGTAGAAATCGCGTGCAGGTACGGACCGCTCACCATCGGGACCGACCAGCGTGAACTGCGCGTCCAGACATTGCATCAGCCCCGGCATGTCGTTGCCCGGATCCCCATTGGCCACGTTCCCACCGACAGTCCCCATATAGCGCACCTGCGGATCAGCGATCTGCAACGCGGCTTCCTTCAGGATCGGGGCGGCTGTGGTCAGTTCGGCATGATCGATCAGCTCGGCCTGCGTTGTCATCGCGCCAATGCGGACCTGTCCATCCTTAACACTGATGCCTGAAAGGCCTGCAACATCCTGAAGGTCGATCAGATGCGGCACCTCTGCCATGCGCAATTTCATCATGGGGATCAGGCTGTGCCCGCCCGCCATGACACGCGCGTCATCACCGTGTTCTTCGAGCAGGGCAATCACCCCCGCCATATCCTTTGGCCGATAATAATCGAATGCCGCTGGTATCATCGCCTTACCTCCCTGGTCAGCAATCGCCCTTCTGGGCTGCCAGACTGTGGGGCGGCACGCGCCTTGCGGCCCGTAAATCAACGAGAGGCAGATGATTTTGCACGAATTGCGCATTTGCATGCACGAAAGGCGAAAGGTTAAAGACCCAGCGCGTCGCGTACCGCCTTGAGATTCGATCTGCTGACCGGCACTGGCGGCAGATCATCGCCGGCGAAGCGGCACAGCCCATTATCCTTGAGTCGTTCAAACTGCTGCACATGAACCGGGTTGATCAGATAACTGCGATGGACCTTTATAAACCCATGGGGGTCCAATCGCTTTGTAGCCTCGGTAATCGGCCACGCGCAGAAATGATGGGCGTTACTGGTATAGATCTGTGTGTAGTGCCCTTCGGCGCGTAAAAAGGCGACATCAGCAGGGTCAATGAAAAGGGTATTGCCGTCCTTTTCACATGGGATGCGCATCGCCTGTGGCTGCGGTGCAGTGACTGTTTGTGGCGTCATGGCAGCGCGCGGGGCAGACTGCGGCACCAGAAACGTCACGCCCATCCACAAGAACCCGCCGAAGATCACAAAGCTGGACAGGATCACGCCCAGCGCCAGCACCTCATTGCTCATGATGGGCCCCAGTTCGTTGAAGACCGGCACCGCGACAAACCGGGTGCCTGAGATGGCAACAAAATGAACGGCAAAAACCGCGACCCCGAAACACAGGGTACCCAGCAAAATAGTGCGGTTGGACCGCTGACCATAAGCGATCCAGAACGCGGCGGTGCAAAGCACAAAGGCGGACAGTGCGGCGACAAAGATGCCCAGCGGCGTGTAAACGGCGCGGCATAACTGTAGCCCCGCCATGCCCAGATAATGCATCGAAAGAACACCGACAGCGACGATGGCCCCTGCAAGGGTAACCGTCACCCGCGTGCGTTCGGCAAAATGCAGCAGGATCAACGCCGCCCCGACAATCAAGATGGCAAGTAAGGCCGACGCAAGCGTCAAGGCGGAGTCGTAGTAGAACAGGATCGGCATTTGGATGCCCAACATCGCGACAAAATGCATCGACCAGATGCCGCCACCCAATGCGACAGAGGCCAGCGCAATTGCAAACTTTCGCTGACCGTATGACTTCGAAGAAAGGTCTTTGGTCAGCGTCAGCCCGGTGAAGCCTGCCACCAGCGCGACAACAAACGACGCAACAACCAAACCGGGGTGATGACTGACATCGACAAAATCCATGCACCATAAAGGATCATAAAGCCCTTCCAAAGCAAAGGGAGATCTCGGGCTGCCTTATCGACTGCGCGTTGCGTGCAGACCTCATCTATCGGAGCGCTCTTTGCCCATGGGTATTCTAAAAACCAGCCGTTCGTCTCAAGCGCGGAGAAATCTGACTGAGAGCTCAAAAGTTCTGGATGCCGTAACAAGTTTGAATGGCTGCTTTCAGTTGTGCGCGACCGTTCGCTATACTGAACATGGCCCAGAACCGAGGGTCTGTGACCAGAAAGGCGTCTGATGAAAAATCTCTCGACCGCACCCAGGCTGACGACGCAACGGTTGGTTTTGCGTGGGCCGGAACGGGATGATTTAATGGGGTTCACTCGTTTCATGACCAGTGCCCCCTCAATGGAAGCGCAGGGCGAGACGGTCACAGCGGAACAGGCTTGGTTCGGGTTTCTGACTGGCATTGGCCACTGGCATTGGCACGGATTCGGTTTCTTTACGATCGTAGAACAGCAGACGGGGCAGCCTGTCGGCCGCGTGGGCTTGATCAAGCATTCGAACTGGCCGGACATAGAATTGGCATGGCATCTATTCGAAGGCGCGGAGGGAAGAGGCTTTGCCACGGAAGCCGCGATGGCCGTCAAGAAATGGGCCCGTGAGGATCTGGGGTTGGATCGGCTTTACAGCTATATCGACGTTGAGAATATACGTTCGCAGGCTGTGGCAAAGAGGCTCGGTGCCAGCACGGACGGAACGCGGGCCCCGCATGAACCAGAGGCAGAGGTATGGGTTCATTCAATCGAAAACCATTGAAGCCAGCAGGTGAGATCTTGCAAAGCGGCGTATTGGCAGACGCCGCTTCCAATTCCGGTCTTTCGCAGGCATCTGGCGAAAGGCCGGTTTGTTCGCAGGTATGAAGTTGGTGCGATTTACGTCGCTGAATGCGCGGTGCGTAATCCTTCCGCGGATTGCCGAACAACCTGTGATATCTGCAAGAGCTGATCCGCCAATGGGTTCGTTTTTCGCCAAATCATGCCAACGGTGCGCGATGGGTGCGCATCATTGAACCGGGCCACACAGACCGGTGCAGAACGGGTTTCAACCGACACCGCCATTTCGGGGATCAACGTCACCCCGATACCGGCGCCAACCATCTGGACGAGCGTCGACAAGGAACTGCCATCCAACCCCGCGCGGGGCAATCCGCTGTTCAGATTGCAAAACGACAGGGCCTGATCGCGAAAACAATGCCCCTCTTCCAGCAGAAGCAGCCGCATATCGCGCAAGGCGTCGACAGTTGGGATGGGCTGTTGTTGCTCAGTCTCTGGTCGGACCAGAACAAGCGCTTCGTCGAACAATGCAACCTCGGTCAATGACGGCTCTGACACCGGCAGGGCAACAATGGCTGTGTCCAACTGACCATCCATCAATTCCTGCAAAAGCCGCGGCGTGATCGTTTCGCGCACATGTATATCAAGCTCTGCATTTGTATCCCCCAAGGTGCCGATCAATGCTGGCAACAGGTAGGGCGCAATCGTCGGAATAACCCCGATGCGCAACCGCCCTGCCAGACCACCTTGTGCCGCACGGGCCATATCGCCAAGCTCATCAACCGCGCGCAGAATATCGCGGGCACGCATGCCGAACTGTTCGCCAAATGCGGTCAACCGGGCTTGCCTATGGCCGCGCTCGAATAGCACCGTACCCAGTGTCGCTTCCAACTCCTTGATCTGGACGGACAGGGCTGGCTGAGAAATGGAACAGATATCGGCGGCACGGCCAAAATGGCCCTCATTCGCCAAGGCCTCAAAATATCGCAACTGCCGAAGAGTGAGATTTGTCATAATGAAAAACTATCGCGGTGATTATAAAATGCAACTTAAACCAATCAGTCGTGTATGTTAGAATCATTATAAATGGGGGATATTGATGCAGCGCACATGCAAACCAATGATAGGTCACTGCAACCGCAACGCATGCGCATTGATGGCCCCTATGATGCATAGGCTCGCCTAGCAGAACTGTTACAACACCAACAAACCACTCAGCCCCAATGGAGAGAATTATGGACGGAAATGACGCCCCAAACACCGGTAAATGCCCTGTGATGCACGGTGGTGTACGACATGTGACATTCGATGCGCGCTCCAACAAGGACTGGTGGCCCAATCAGCTGAACCTCAAAATCCTGCACCAGAACCCGCCAGCGCTGGACCCCATGGATGATGGGTTCAGCTATGCTGAGGCTTTCAAGGGTCTCGACCTCAAGGCGCTTAAGGAAGACCTTTATGCGCTGATGACCGACAGTCAGGATTGGTGGCCTGCTGACTATGGCCATTATGGTCCTTTCTTTGTGCGTATGGCATGGCACAGCGCAGGCACCTACCGGACGGGTGACGGGCGTGGTGGTTCCTCTTCTGGTTCGCAACGGTTTGCCCCGCTCAACAGCTGGCCCGACAACGGCAACCTTGATAAAGCGCGCCGCCTGCTGTGGCCGATCAAACAGAAATATGGCGACCAGATTTCTTGGGCTGATCTGATGATCCTGGCAGGCAACTGCGCTATGGAATCGATGGGGTTCAAATCCTTCGGCTTTGGTGGCGGACGCGAAGATATCTGGGAGCCAGAAGAAGATATCTACTGGGGGACTGAGGCTGAATGGCTTGGTGACAAGCGGTATTCGGGCGATCGCGAGTTGGAAAACCCGCTGGCTGCCGTGCAGATGGGCTTGATTTATGTGAATCCGGAAGGTCCCAATGGCAATCCTGATCCGCTCGCCTCGGCCCGCGATATCCGCGACACTTTCGCGCGTATGGCCATGAACGACGAAGAAACGGTCGCACTTGTTGCCGGTGGTCACACCTTCGGCAAGGCGCATGGTGCCGGCGACGCAGCCCTGATGGGGCCAGAACCGGAAGGTGCCCCCATCCACGAAATGGGCCTGGGCTGGCGCAACGGTTTTGAAAGCGGCAGAGGCGTGCACACTACCACCAGCGGGATTGAAGGCGCATGGACGCCGACGCCGATCACATGGGACATGAGCTATTTCGATACACTGCTTGGCAACGAGTGGGAGCTGACGAAAAGCCCGGCAGGCGCGCATCAATGGCGCCCCGCAGGCGGTGCAGAAAGCGATGCTGTGCCGGACGCGCATGATCCGTCCAAACGCCACGCGCCCATGATGACGACCGCCGATATGGCCCTGAAGCTGGACCCGGATTATGCCCGGATTTCCAAGCATTATCATGAAAACCCCGACATCTTTGCAGATGCCTATGCACGGGCATGGTTCAAGCTGACCCACCGCGACATGGGGCCAAAGGTCCGCTATCTGGGTGATGAGGTCCCGGCAGAAGACCTGATCTGGCAGGATCCGATCCCCGCCGTCACCCACCCGTTGATCAATGATGCGGATGCTGCAGACCTCAAGGCCAAAATTCTGGCATCCGGCCTGTCGATTTCCGAACTGGTCGGAACGGCATGGGCGTCTGCGTCCACATTCCGCGGGTCTGACAAACGGGGTGGCGCCAACGGCGCGCGCATCCGTCTGGCACCACAAAAGGACTGGGAAGCCAATCAACCGGCACAATTGGCCAAGGTGCTCAACACGCTGGAGGGCATCAAAACAACGTTTGACGCCGCCCAATCGGATGGCAAGCAAGTCTCGCTTGCCGATCTGATCGTTCTGGGGGGCAATGCCGCGGTTGAGCAAGCGGCAAAGAACGCGGGCCATGATGTGACCGTACCATTCAATGCAGGCCGCGCCGATGCAACGGATGCACAAACCGACGCCGAAAGCTTTGAACCGCTTGAACCCGTCGCGGATGGCTTTCGCAACTACCTGAAAGCAGATTACAACGTGCCCGCTGAAAAGCTGCTGGTGGATCGCGCGCAATTGCTGACGCTGTCAGCACCCGAAATGACCGTGTTGGTTGGCGGTTTGCGTGTGCTGAACACCAATGTCGGGCAGACGGCGCATGGTGTCCTGACCGATCAACCAGAAACGTTGACCAATGACTTCTTCGTCAACCTGCTCGATATGGGTGTGGAATGGAAACCTGTGTCTGACGCCGAAGATGTGTTCGAAGGTCGCGACAGTTCCGGGGCTGTCAAATGGACAGGTACGCGTGTCGATCTGATCTTCGGTTCCAATTCGCAACTGCGCGCATTGGCCGAAGTGTATGCCCAGAACGACGCCAAGACGAAGTTCGTAAACAACTTTGTCGCCGCATGGACCAAAGTCATGGAACTGGATCGCTTTGATCTGAACTAAACCAACAGGGCGTAGCCAAAGCATTGGCTGCGCCCTGTTTTGACGCGAACCGCTAACCTCGCGTCGCCCACAGGCGCATCTCATGAAAACCAAAACGCTGATCATCGGCGGCGGCCTCACTGGGCTTGCGCTGGGCCACCGCCTGCAAAACGCAGGTCATGATTATCAACTGCTCGAAGCGCGCAACCGGTTCGGCGGACGGATCAAGTCGCTTAACATCCGCAATCAGCATTTCGACCTTGGGCCATCCTGGGCCTGGCCGGGTCAGCATCGCATCGCGAGCCTGCTGCAAGACCTGGAGCTTGGCGTTTTTCAGCAATGGGTCGATGGCACCCATCTTTACGAACAGCCCAACGGCGAAGTCATGCAGCATGCAGGCCTTGCGCCGATGGCCGGGTCCCTGCGGATCGCAGGCGGCACCAGCGCATTGATTGGCGCATTGGTCGGAAACCTTGATCCGGCACGTATTCACAAAGACGCCATTGTCACGAAAATCAGCCAAACATCAGGCGCAGCGCTATCAGACGGGCGCATATTCGAGGCCGACAGGATCATCCTGGCCGTGCCGCCACGCATCGCAGCCCAACTGACTTTCGATCCGGTCCTGCCCCAAAACACCACCGCCCTGCTGAATGCTGTACCAACCTGGATGGGCGCGCATGCGAAATTCATCGCAGTCTACCCGACCCCCTTTTGGCGCGATGCGGGGCTGTCAGGTGACGTCAGCAGCAGGCGCGGACCACTGGCCGAAATTCATGACGCCAGCCCGTCAGATGGCAAGCTTGGTGCGCTGTTCGGGTTCATAGGTTTGCCCGCAGATATGCGTCAAAGGGCGGGTGCCGCGTTGAAAAAAGCGGCGCTGGCACAACTGGAAAGCCTGTTTGGATCAAAGGCAGCAACCCCCATCGTCGCACATATTGAAGATTGGTCCCAGGCCCGTTTCACAGCGACCGCCGATGACGCAAAGCCGCCCCCGGGCCACCCGGCCTATGAAATGCCTGCCGCGCTAACGGATATCTGGAACGGTAACCTGATCTTCGCCGTAACTGAACTGGTCGCAGATAGTGGTGGGCTTATCGAAGGGGCGCTGGCTGCGGCCGAAGTCGCAGCAAACCAAATTCTATCACCCTGACCTATTCCGCTGGCACCGCCGCACCGCCAATTTCGAACCGGCGGGCCCGCTTTTCACCCAGCATCAGCATGGCTGGGGTGACCAGCAATGTCAGCACTGTCGCAAAGATCAGGCCACCGGCAATCGCGCTGGACAGCTCTGTCCACCATTGGGTTGACGGGGCACCATAAACGATCTCTCGGGTGAAAAAGTTGATGTTCAACCCGATCACCATCGGCATCAAACCAAGCGCCGTCGTCACAGAGGTCAGCACAACCGGGCGCAAACGCTGCGCCCCGGTACGCAATGCAGCCTCCAACGATGACATCCCGGAGTGTTTGAGCCTGTTGAACGTATCAATCAGAACGATGTTGTTGTTCACCACGATCCCGGCCAGTGCGATGACCCCGATACCGCCCATGACCACGCCAAATGGGCGGCCTGTAATCATCAGGCCCAGCAAAACACCCGCGATCGAAAAGACAATCGCAGACATCACAATGAACGCCTGCCAAAAGCTGTTGAACTGGGTCAACAGGATCAGGAACATCAAACCGATGGCCGATATAAACGCGCCCACCAGAAAGGTCATCGCATCGGCCTGCTCTTCTGCCTCACCGCCGAATTTTACCTCGACACTGGGCGGCAGATCAATGGTTTCCAACGCTGCCTGCAATGCCAGTATCTGATCATTCGGCAACACATCAGGGGCCACATCGGCAGAGATGGTGATCACCCGAGACTGATCGATACGCGTGATCACGCCACTACTGGGGGCCGGGTTGAACGATACAAAGTTGGAGATCGGGACCAAGCCTGCATTGGTCGGCACGCGCAGCCCTTCCAACTCGGCCAATGTGCGGTCAACGGCAGGAAAACGAACAACGATATCCACTTCGCCATCGCCATCTTCGGGGCGGTAATCCGCAACGGTTATCCCGCGCGTCAGAAGTTGCACCGCCTGCCCAAGCAAGGCCACATCGGCCCCACTGCGCGCCGCCTCTGACCGGTCCACCGCAATCTGCCATTCCACGCCAGCGCTGGCCCGGTTTTCAACCACATCGATGAAGCCACCCAACCGGTTCATTGTCGCAAGGATCATGTTCACCGCATCATCCTGATCAGCCATGTTTTTGGTCAGCACCTCAAGATTGATCGGCTTGCCGCCACCCGGTCCGCCGGAATCAGATTGCACTTGCACGTCAATGCCGGGAATTTCTGCCATGTCGGCGCGGATGTCCTCAGCGATCAGAGCCACAGGGCGGCGGGTGTCCCATTCGGCCAATTCCAGTTGCAGATAGCCGATGGCATCGCCGCCACTGTTTGAACCGCCAGAACGGGCATAAACACTTGCGATTTCGGAATAGCTTTCCAGCTTTTGCTCAACCTGCCGGACAAGCGCGTCCTGCTCGTAGACCGAGAAGTTGTCTTTGGCGAGCACTTCAACCTGCGCATATTCAGGCTCCACGTCCGGGAAAAACGTCAGGCCATTGCCGAAATGGCCATACGCCACAAACGACCCGACCAGCGCGATGCAGGCAAAGCTTAACGTGGTCCAAGGGCGCAGAATCGACCATTCCAATACCCGCACATAACCGCCCATGAAGCCGGTCATTGACCGGGGATCGCCCCGTTCAGCCGCATAAAGCTGCGCCTTGGCCTTGGCCGTCTGGCGCTGCCGCTTGCCGATCAATCCGCCAGTGATTGGAATGAAAATAAGGGCCATGAACAAGGATGCAGCGAGGGTAAAAATCACCGTGATCGGCAGGAATTTCATGAATTCCCCGACAACACCGGACCAGAACAGCAGGGGGAAAAACACGCATAACGTTGTCGCCGTGGACGCAATAATCGGCCAGGACATCCGCTTTGCCGCTTCTGCATAGGCAACCTTGGCGCTGTGACCTTCATTCAGGTATCGATCTGCCAGCTCAACGGTGACAATCGCCCCGTCAACCAGCATGCCTACAACCAGAATAAGCGAAAAGAGCACGACGATATTCATCGTGAACCCCATGAAATAAAGACCCGCCACACCGGTCAAAAATGCGCCTGGTATTGCCAGCCCAACCAACAACGACGACCGCAGCCCCAATGCATAAACGACCACGATCATCACCAGAATAATGGCGGCAATCACGTTCGCCTCCAGATCGGATAGCATCGATTTGACCTGTTCGCTTTCATCCAGCGTAAAACGGATTTGCACGCTATCAGGCCAGTCTGCACGCGACGCATCAATCACTTCGCGGACCTCTGCGACGGTTTCGATGATATTTGCGCCGGCCCGCTTCTTGATTTCAAGCGCAAGCGCCGGTTGGCCATCAATCCGGGCAAAACCTGTCGGATCCTCAAACGTGCGCCGGATGGAGGCCACATCGGCAAAGGTCACGACGGTCTGGCCGCGCACCAATACGGGCAACTCCATCACATCTTGCAGATCTTCGATCAGGCCAGGGACTTTCAACACCAGTCGACCGGCCTCGCTCTCAATTGCACCCGCCGCGATCAACTGGTTATTGCGCGTGATCGAGCTGATCAGTTCATCAAACGAGATGTTGTAAGTTTCAAAAACAGTAGGGTCGATCAGGACTTCCATCAGCTCTGTGCGCTGTCCGCCAACATCCACCTCCAACACACCGCTCAGCGCCTCGATATCATCTTTCAGATCATCAGCCAGATTATTCAATGTCCGCTCTGGCACCGGGCCTGACAAGATCACGGTGAGGATGGGAAACAAAGCTGTGTTGATCTCGGTGACCGTCAGGCGCGCATCTTGCGGTAACTCATTCTCTGCCTTGTCAGCCGCCTCGCGCACCCGGTCGAGGGCGGCGTCGGAGTCGAAACCGGGCTCAAACTCCAGCTGCACACTGGCATGGCCTTCGCTCGCGGTCGCTGTCATCGATTTCAGGCCGGTTAGCGACGCAAACTCTGTCTCCATCGGGCCGACCAAGACATCCTCTGAATCCTCGGGCGAGATACCGTCAAGGCTGGTGGACACATAGACAATCGGGATGGGGATTTCGGGGTTACTTTCCTTAGGGATGGCGATGTAGGAAAACGCCCCGACCGCCAACAGAAAGATCAGCAAAAGCTGGGCAACCTTGCTGCGGTTGAAGGCGGCGTCGATCAGGGCGTTCATGGCGTGATCTCTGCGGCTTGCAATGCAGCAGCGGGTTGCGGATCAACCACATCACCGGCGTTTACAAAGCCCTGACCAACAGTGATGATCTGCGCCTTTTCATCCAATCCGGTGATCCAAATCCCATCCGTCTGCGCACGCACGATCGAGATGGCGACAAAGGCAACGGCATCGCCCTCAACAACTGTTTTCACACCCAGATCACCCGCCGACCCCAGCGATAGAATTGCAGGCGATATGAAGTGACCCCGCGCCTGGCCGGTGGGCACGGCCACCCGCGCGCTTAGACCGGCAGGCATGACGCTATCGGGGTTGTCCACGATGACCTCAACCCGGAATGTGCGGGTCTGCTGGTCCGCATTGCTACCGATAAAACCAACCGTGCCGGGCCGCACTTCGCCGGTGATGAACGAAACCTCGGCCATTTGCCCCTTGCTCAGCCGCGACAATGCCTGTTGCGGCACCTGCACCACCACGGTCAACGGATCATTGTCCAGTACTTCTGCGACCGGATCACCATCATCGACAAATTCGCCAACATCCAGCGTCAGATCATTCAGGCGCCCCGCAAAGGGTGCGCGGATCACTGCGTTGTCCAACTGCTCCTCCGCCGCTGTCACTGCGGCCTCGGCTGCCGCCTTGGCCGCGCGGGCCTGCGACACGCGATCTTCGGTTGCGACGCCACGGTTTTGCAACGCAATGGCGTTATTATAATCGCGCGTCGCCTGTTCCAGCTGGGTTTGGGCCTGCAAAACCTGCGCCTCGGTCGTTTCGGCGTCAATGCGCCCGATCTCTTGCCCGGCTGTCACCAGATCACCGCGCGCAACAGACACTGTCGTCACCTGACCTGACGCCTTTGCACGGATAGAAGTGGCCCGATCCGGCATGGATTGCCCTTCCGCGGTCAGCACCAATTCAATATCCTGCGCGGTGGACGGCATCACTGCGACAGTCACGATTTTTGCGGCCGTCTCCTCTGCGGTATTATCCGACGCTTCGCTGGGAATGATATACCCGCTCCCCATCCAGCCGATGAGCAACACCGCGAACAAGACGGCGATCCACTTGGATTTGCCAGCCCCCTTGTCGCTTTCGAATGTCAGTTTGCCGGTCAAATCGGGTGCGCTATCTTTCGCCATCAGGCAATCCTTTGCAGCCATATTTGCGTCAAAAACTGCGACGCTTTGTCACGAATTGCCCTTACGTAGGGGGCCGCGTCGCAGGATACCAGACATCAGCGCGCAATTGAGCAAAGAAAGACCGATCATCCAACAACACCGCACGCCAAAGCGTCAATCCCGCAAAAAG
Organism: uncultured Paracoccaceae bacterium; assembly: GCA_947489445.1. GTDB lineage: Bacteria > Pseudomonadota > Alphaproteobacteria > Rhodobacterales > Rhodobacteraceae > Yoonia. The sequence continues at coordinate 22,514 of CANLDN010000006.1, read as the reverse complement.
TGCGCCGGCACAACCTATTCGATATTTGGGATTTGATCAGCGCACTTTTGCGGGTGGTTTGCCGGAGCGCGCGCCGTGCAATCCAACCTTCGTCGCATACCTCAGACAGACCTGATGACTTGACATATTGTGCCTCCATACGACTCACAATTTTGTGACATTGTCGGTCGTTGGACGACAAATTTTCACCTGATTGTTGTCTGACGATCAGCATCAAAGCGCTTTGAGCAGATAATTAAATATATAGCTATCAAATACTTATCCACATACGCCCTTCTACTAACGATTTAGTTTGACAATGCCGTCTCTTCGGAATGACAGTAAGTCAGTCGGCAAAAACCGGCTCACATAATCTCTAGGGAGGAGACAAGATGCGTAAGTATCTGCTCTCCGCAGCAGCGGTCACAGCCCTGCTTGCGGGGTCCACAACTGCGATGGCAGACGAAGCCGCTGCACAGCGATGGATTGATCAGGAATTCCAGCCTTCAACATTGTCGAAAGACGAACAGCTGGCGGAAATGCAATGGTTCATCAGCGCCGCTGAGCCGTATTCAGGCATGGAAATCAACGTACTGTCCGAAGGCATTCCGACCCATTCGTATGAATCTGAAGTGCTGACAAAGGCATTCGAGGAAATCACGGGGATCAAGGTCAACCACCAGATCCTTGGCGAAGGCGAGGTCGTACAGGCGGTCCAGACCCAAATGCAAACGGGTCGGAACCTTTATGACGCCTATGTCAACGATAGTGACCTGATCGGCACCCATTCGCGCCTGCAACTGGCGCGTAACCTGACCGATTTCATGGCGGGTGAAGGGGCGGCGGTCACGAACCCCGGCCTCGATCTGGCCGACTTCATGGGCATCCAGTTCACGACGGGTCCTGATGGCGACCTTTATCAGCTGCCTGACCAGCAGTTCGCGAACCTTTATTGGTTCCGCAAGGACTGGTTCGACAACCCCGACCTGCAGGCACAGTTCCGCGAGAAGTACGGCTATGATCTTGGCGTGCCGGTCAATTGGTCCGCCTACGAGGATATCGCCGAATTCTTCACCGAGGACGTGCAGGAAATTGATGGTGTCCGCATCTACGGCCACATGGATTACGGCAAACGTGCGCCTGACCTTGGTTGGCGGATGACGGATGCATGGCTGTCCATGGCTGGTGCAGGTTCAAAAGGCGAACCAAACGGCATCCCGATTGACGAATGGGGCATCCGCATGGAAGCGGGCACCTGTAACCCTGTCGGCGCATCCGTGTCGCGCGGTGGTGCCGCCAACGGTCCTGCGGCCGTCTACGCGATCCGGAAGTGGGACGAATGGCTACGCGCCTATGCACCACCCGGTGCGGCCAGCTATGATTTCTACCAGTCCCTGCCAGCATTGGCGCAAGGCAACGTGGCCCAGCAAATCTTCTGGTACACCGCTTTCACCGCTGACATGGTCGCCCCGCAATCTGCGGGCAACAATACGGTGGACGCCGATGGCAATCCGCTGTGGCGCATGGCCCCAAGCCCGCACGGCCCTTATTGGGAAGAAGGCCAGAAGGTCGGCTATCAGGACGTGGGATCATGGACGATCCTGAACTCCACACCGCTGGACCGCGCGCAGGCTGCTTGGCTTTATGCACAGTTCGTCGTGTCAAAAACGGTTGATGTGAAGAAATCCCATGTGGGTCTGACCTTCATCCGCGACAGCACGGTGAACCATGACAGCTTCAGCGAACGCGCACCGCAACTGGGTGGTCTGGTGGAATTCTACCGCTCGCCTGATCGTGTTGCTTGGTCACCAACGGGCATCAACGTGCCTGACTATCCCAAGCTGGCCCAAATCTGGTGGCAGCAGATCGGTGACGTGAATTCCGGCGCCTTCACACCGCAGGAAGCCATGGATCGTCTGGCCGAGGAGATGGATATCACCATGGCCCGGATGCAGCAGGCCGATGAGGCAGCGAATGTCTATGGCGGTTGTGGTCCACGTCTGAACGAGCCGCAGGATGCCGAGTTCTGGTTTGCCAATGGCGGTGCCAAACCACCGCTGGAGAACGAGAAGCCGCAGGGCGAGACCGTCAACTATGACGAACTCGTTGCCCGCTGGGCGTCTGAATAACCTCCCTGTCGGGTGCCGCCTTCGGGTGGCGCCGACACCGGTCGGGGCGCACGCGCCCCGGCCACTATCAAAGGGCAGACCATGACAATCAAACTTAACAAAATAACCAAAGTGGTTGCCGGGCAGACCCACATCAAACCCACATCGCTGACGTTCGAGACAGGGCATTTCAACGTGCTTCTGGGCGAAACAGGCGCGGGCAAAACATCACTCATTAAACTGATGGCGGGCCTTGATCCGATGGCCAGCGGCACGATTGAGATCGACGGTCAGGATGTGACCAGGCTGAGCACGCAAAAGCGCAATATCAGCCTCGTCCACCAGTTTTTTGTCAACTACCCGCATATGACGGTCTTCGACAACATTGCCTCCCCCCTGAAGGTTGCAGGCATGGCGAAATCCGAAATTCAGGGCCGCGTGGAAGAGGCGGCAGTTATCCTGCAACTGCGCCCCATGCTGCACCGCCGCCCGCATGAATTGTCTGGAGGGCAACAGCAGCGCACCGCGCTGGCCCGCGCCATCGCCAAAGAAAGCCGGGCGGTGTTTCTGGATGAGCCGCTGGCCAATCTGGATTACAAACTGCGCGAGGAATTGCGCGAACAACTGCCCGAACTTTTTGCCGGGCGTGGGGCGGTCGTGGTCTATGCAACCTCGGAACCCGAAGAAGCGCTGTTATTAGGCGGCTCAACCGCACTGATGGATGACGGAAATGTCGCACAGTTCGGGCCCACGGCAGAGATTTATCGCAAGCCGCAGACGCTGACAGCGGCCAAGGTGTTTTCCGATCCGCCCATCAACGTGGCAAAGGTGACAAAGATGGGCAGTACCCTGATCATGGGCGACAGTGCGCGCTGGGACTCGGCCAAGATGAAAGATGCGCCTGACGGCGACTATCACATCGCTGTTCGTCCACATCATGTGACGCCCAAACCCAGCCCCGCGAACACTGTCAAACTGAACGGTCGTGTGCTGGTCACCGAACTCAGTGGGTCGGAAAGCAGCGCACATTTCGCCATGCCCGATGCTGATTGGGTGTCGCTCGCCCACGGCGTCCACCCTTATCAGGTCGGCGAAGATCATCCGTTCTACCTTGACCCGTCCGCCTGCATGTTGTTCGCCGAAGACGGGCAGGTCGTTGCCGGAGGTGCCGCATAATGGCGAAAATCACCCTCTCAGACCTCAAGCACAGTTATTACCCGGACCCCAAGGGACCGGATGACTACGCATTGAAAGAGATAGACCTGGAATGGTCCGATGGCGGTGCCTATGCCCTGCTCGGCCCGTCCGGCTGCGGCAAATCCACACTGTTAAACATCATCTCGGGCCTGCTGACGCCGTCCAACGGCAAGATCCTGTTTGATGACAAGGATGTCACCCACCTGCCCCCGAACCAGCGCAACATCGCGCAGGTGTTCCAGTTCCCGGTCATCTACGACACGATGACAGTGTTCGATAACCTCGCCTTTCCCTTGCGCAATCGCGGAGTAGACGAGACGACAGTGAACACCCGCGTCATGGCGATTGCTGAGATGCTGGAAGTCACCGACATGATGGGCAAGAAGGCCGCCGGCCTGTCCCCCGACAACAAGCAAAAGATCAGCATGGGCCGTGGTCTGGTCCGTGACGACGTGAATGTCGTCATGTTTGACGAACCACTCACCGTCATCGACCCGCATCTGAAATGGAAGCTGCGGTCCAAGCTGAAAGAGCTCCACCAGAAGGTGCGTGCGACCATGATTTACGTCACCCATGACCAGACCGAGGCGCTGACATTCGCCGATCAGGTTGTGGTCATGCAGGACGGTGAGATCGTGCAGATCGGCACGCCTGTTGAACTGTTCGAGCGCCCGGCACATACATTTGTCGGCCATTTCATCGGCTCACCGGGCATGAACGTGCTGCCCTGCGAAGTGCGCGAGGGCGGTGCGTTTTTTGAAAACACGCTGATCACGCTGGAAGGCGAGATCGAACAAGGAACCGGCCCGAGCCAAATCGGCGTCCGCCCCGAATTCGTGACGCTGGGTGACAAGGGCCTGCCAGCTATCGTGCATAAAGTATCCGACGTGGGCCGCCATGCGGTGGTCGAGGCCAAGGTCGGCCACACATCAGTCAAAGCGGTCATCGAAGGCGAGGCACCCGTGCAAGGGGCCGCCACCCACCTGTCATTCGACCCCACCAAAACCCGGCTCTACCGGGATGGTTGGATCGCCACGAGGGCTGCATCATGAAAACTCAAAACCAACGCGCTTGGTTCTTTGTTCTGCCGGTCCTGCTGTTGGTCGCGTTCAACGCGCTGATCCCGATGATGACGGTGGTCAACTATTCGGTGCAGGAAACATTCGGCAACAACGTCTTTTTCTGGGAAGGGTTGCGCTGGTTCGAAGAGCTGTTGAACTCAGATCGGTTTCACGCCGCCCTTGGGCGTCAATTCCTGTTCACCGGGATTATCCTTGCCATCGAAATCCCGCTCGGCATTATCATCGCCCTGTCCATGCCCCGCCAAGGGTTCTGGGTCCCTGTCTGCCTCGTCCTGATGGCGCTGCCCATGCTAATCCCGTGGAATGTGGTGGGAGCCATGTGGAACATCTTTGCCCTGCCTGACATTGGCCTGCTGGGCTATCTGATGAACACCACATTGGGCATCGACTATGACATGACCCAGGATCCGTTCGCGGCATGGGCTACGATCATCACGATGGATGTCTGGCACTGGACCTCACTTGTGGTGCTGCTGAGCTATGCAGGCCTCGTGTCCATCCCAGACGCCTATTATCAGGCGGCCAAGATTGATGGGGCCAGCAGTTGGTCGGTCTTCCGCTACATCCAACTGCCCAAGATGAAACAAGTGCTGACCATCGCGATCCTGCTCAGGTTCATGGACAGTTTCAACATCTATACAGAGGTCTTTGTGATGACCGGCGGCGGGCCGGGCAATTCGACGACATTCCTGTCGATCGATCTGGTCAAGATCGCGCTGGGTCAGTTCGACCTTGGACCTGCGGCGGCGATGTCGCTGATCTATTTCGCCATCACGCTCTTGGTGTCGTGGCTGTTCTACACATTGATGACAAAGGATGACGGGAAATGAGAAAACGCAGCCTGATCCCGATCATCTACATCATCTTCCTGATGTTACCGATCTACTGGCTCATCGCGATGAGCTTTAAGACCACGAACGAGATCCTGTCGGGCTTCTCGCTCTTCCCGCAGACCTTCACTTGGGACAACTACGTCACGATTTTTACCGATCCATCATGGTACTGGTCCTATGTCAATTCGATCATCTATGTGTCCATCAACACGGTGCTGTCGATCTGCGTGGCGCTCCCCGCTGCCTACGCCTTTTCGCGCTATCGGTTTCTGGGCGACAAGACCCTGTTCTTCTGGCTGCTGACCAACCGCATGGCCCCTGCGGCAGTCTTTGTGTTGCCGTTTTTCCAGCTCTACTCAGCCGTTGGCCTTTTCGATACGCATATTGCGGTGGCCCTCGCCCATTGTTTGTTCAACATCCCGCTGGCCGTCTGGATCCTCGAAGGGTTCATGTCGGGCGTGCCCAAGGAACTGGACGAAACAGCCTACGTCGACGGCTATTCTTTCCCGCGCTTTTTCATCACCATCTTCCTGCCTGCGATCAAGGCCGGGGTCGGGGTCGCGGCCTTCTTCTGCTTCATGTTCTCATGGGTGGAACTGCTTTTAGCGAAAAACCTGACATCGGTCGATGCCAAACCCATCGCCGCGGAAATGACCAAGACGGCCTCAAGCGCGGGCTATGAACTCGGGCTGCTCGCCGCCGCCGGGACGCTGACAATCATCCCCGGTGCCATCGTCGTCTATTTCGTGCGCAACTACATTGCCAAGGGCTTTGCCCTGGGGAGGGTCTGATGTTGTCATGGATGGCCTGGACATGGCCCACAGCCTTGTTTTTCATCGCACTTTTCACGGCGATGGGTGTTATCACGTTCATCGAAATTCGCTGGCCGGGGACAAGCGAACGCAAGGGTGTGCTAGGGCTCACCACAACACGTGGCGACCGGCTGTTTCTGGGGCTTCTGGGTTCCGCCTACATCTTCCTCGCGTGGCTCGGCATCTTCGGCACACCGCTCTGGGTGCCGCTTGGACTTGCGCTCGCGTGGCTCTTCTTCTGCTTTTGGAAAGTGTGAAATGCTTGGACATACGAAATCTTTCGTATTTACTGCCCCTCGTGGGGGGACGAGCAGACCAACACGTGACGGGACAGTAAATGCGGCAGAAAAAGCGTAACGAGTTTCTAACAGAAGTCGAACTGGAGTTCATGACAGAGCTTTGGGCGATGGGTGAGGGCAGCGTGCGTGATGTGCTGACCCGGCTAAACCCCGATCGGAACCTTGCCTATACATCGGCCGCCACGATCCTGCGGATCATGGAGCAGAAAGGTTTTGTGACCAGCGCAAAGCAAGGCAAGACCTTCATCTACTCCCCCGTGTTGGCCAAGGACGATTATCAGGCCAAGACGCTGCGCGATCTGTCGAACAAACTGTTTGACGGTACGCCCGCGTCCATGGTCGCCCGTCTGGTCGATGACGACGGCATCTCCGAGGACGCCCTCAAGGAAATACAGGCACTACTCCGGCGGAGGCTGACTGATGATTTCCCTTGATACCGTTCTAAACGCTTATATCGATGCCAATATCATATTGGCACTCGGCGCAGTCATCTGGGCCGCGACGCAATGGATCATCCGCCGCACCAGTCTGAAACGCGCCCATGGGGCGCAGTTGAACCTGCTATACGGCGTGCTGGGCATCGTGGGCGTCGCGCCGTTTGCGGCACTGGCGCTTTGGCCGCAGGCGCAATCACTCAATTTCAATCTCTCCGACATGGTTGTCGCCGAATATCTCAGCGGGCGCTTTGCCATGGCCCCCACAACATTCGAAGGGTTGCTGACCACACGCGACACGCTGATCCACGAGATTACGACGCTCAGCACACAGGCGGGCCGGATCATCGCCGCAATCATGATCGCCGGGATCGCTCTTGCCACGCTACGCACATTCATCAACCTGACTGGCGTGCGGCGGATCATCAGTCAAAGTTACCTTTGGCGGCAATCCGGAAAGGTGCAGATCCGACTGACCGATACGTCCTCGATCCCGTTTTCGACCCGTGGGCTGCGCAAGCACTATGTCGTCATCCCGTCCGAAATGTTGGCCACACCCGCCGATCTGCGCATCGCGCTCGCCCATGAATTCCAGCATCTGCGTCAGGGTGACCTGAACTGGGAAGGCGTTCTTGAACTTCTCCGCCCGCTTTTCGTCTTCAACCCGGCAATGCGTTATTGGAAAGGGCAGGTCGAACGGCAGCGCGAGCTTGCCTGTGATCAGGGCGTGATGCAGCGCAAACAGCTGAATGCCCAGGATTATGCCAACTGCCTGCTGCGGGTCTGCACAAACGCGATGAACCGACAGGGTTATGCAACGATCCCCGCGGTGGCCCTTGTTCAAGCCAAAGGCAGGCGCAACGCCAGCTTTCTGCGTCACCGGGTGCTGCAAATGATCGAAGGGGACAGCGGGCCAACCCATCGCTGGCTTGTCCCCACTCTTTTGATTCCGCTGACCTTTGCCGTTACGTTATCGGCTGTCGCCATTCAGCGATCAGGCGACTGGTCGCAGGACCGCTTGATGTTGTCCACGATCGTGAACCTTGAACGGTTGAACCAACGTAATGGCGTGAATTAACCTGCATCCGGCAAGGTAAATTCGACCCTGCGGTTCAAGGCGCGACCATCGGCGTTGTCGGACCCATCTTCATTCAGGTTCGGCGCGATTGGATCAGCCTCGCCCACACCGCGTGCCGTTATGACATCTGCCGACAGACCCGTATTCGCAACCAACCAATCACGCACCGCATCTGCGCGACGTTGACCGAGCGCCAGATTGAAATCCTCATCACCAACCGCATCCGTGTGCCCAGTGATTTCGATCGCCTGCACATTGTCGAGCTTTTCGGCGACCCCTCGCAGAACATCAAGCGAGGCAGGCTCAAGTGAGGCATCGCCAAAATTGAACAACACGTCAGACAACATCACCATCGCATCGACTTCGCCATCTTCGCCAGTACGCACATCCAACGCGGGGTCAGCGGAGGCGATCTCTTCCAGACTTGGGACCACGTCTTCGCTTACGTCATCAATAGGCATGGCATCCACCGCTTCCGTTTCCATAACCTCTTCAACGGCCGTTTCGGCATCAGCAGCCTGATCCTGCGCAAAGCCAGGTCCAGTGGCCGTCATCACTGCAATCGCTGTCAGGGTCGTAAGGCGCGTCATGGTGTTTCTCCGTTCTCAAAAAGCGTTGCTCCATCCGTATCGTCCAAACTGCGCGCAATGAAATGAACCCTGATCATATCCGCGTCAGTCATTGTTGCAGAGCAGCAAATCATCCTTTCGGCTTTCCCAAAAAATGCCCTGATAGCCCTTGCCCCGGCTTCTGATCCAAGCCTATTGGACCACAGCAGAAAGGTGGCCCTATGCGTGATCATCAAGGCGAACAGACACTAGACCCAGAAAACTGGGACAGTTTTCGTACCCGCGCGCATGAGATGCTGGATGTTGCCATCGACCAGATGGCCACCGCGCGCGATGGTCAGGTCTGGCACCCCGTGACCGATCAGATCAAACAGGCGTTGCAGGTGGATGTGCCAGTTAGCGGAAACCCGGATGCAACAGACGCCCAGATGCGGGCCCTTTTGCCTCATGGCGTCGGGAACACCCACCCACGTTTCTTTGGCTGGGTTCACGGTTCCGGAACGCCATCCAATATCATCGCCGACATGGTGGCAGCGGCGCTGAACGCCAATCTTGGCGGGCGCGATCATGGGGCGATCTATGTTGAAAAACAGGTGGTCGAATGGGTTAAATCCATCTTCGGCTTTCCCGCCACCGCCAGCGGTCTTGTCGTGTCCGGCACGTCCATCGCCACCCTCATCGCGCTCAAGGCTGCGCGCGACAGGATGTCAGATTTCGCGGCACGCAAAGACGGGGTCAACGCAGGTCAACTGGTTGGCTACACCTCGAACCAGACGCATTCCTGTGTGGCGCGCACCTTTGATATGCTTGGCCTTGGCAGCGATGCATTACGAAAAATCCCGGTCAATGATGCGTTTGAGATCGACACAAACACGCTACAGGCTGCGATTGCCGCCGACAAAGCGGCAGGGCTGACACCGTTCGCCGTTATCGGCACAGCGGGGGCGGTGAATGTGGGCGCCATTGATGACCTTGATGCACTTGCGGACATTGCCAGCGCTGAAAAGCTGTGGCTGCATGTGGATGGGGCCTTTGGGGCGACCGGCATCCTCAGCGATATGTTGAAACCAAAGCTGTGCGGGATCGAAAGGGCCGACAGCATCGCCTTTGATTTCCACAAATGGCTACATGTCAATTATGACGCAGGTTTCATCCTGATGCGTTCTGAAACCGACCACCGGCGGGCTTTCTCTGAGCGGCCCGATTACCTCAAAGGCGCGGACGAAGGCCTTGCCGCTGGCAACCCTTGGCCCACAGAATATGGACCCGAACTGTCGCGTGGGTTCCGGGCCCTGAAAATCTGGGCACAACTGGCTGAACATGGCACCGAGAAACTGGGGCAACTCATCACTCAGAACTGCGTACAGGCCCGATATCTGGCGGATCAGATTGACGCTGATCCATGCCTTGAACGGCGCGCACCTGTTGCCATGAATATCTGCTGTTTTCGCTATACCGCCGCTGGCATCAATCTTGACGCGCTCAACGATGACATCGTGATACAGCTGCAATTGCGGGGCGTCGCGGCCCCGTCGACCACAATGATCCACGGGCAAAACGCAATCCGGGTCAGCATCACCAACCACAGGACAACGCGGGCCGATCTGGATATCATGCTGGACGCCGTTCGCGATATTGGCGCGCAATTGGTCAGGGATGGAAACTATGCCGCAGCTTAAAACAAGTGCCGCCGAAATGGTCGCCGCCGCCCGTGCGCGGATCGAAGAGATTGAAACCAGTGACGCGATCAGCCTGTTGGATGACCCAAACACGTTGTTTGTAGACCTGCGTGATGTGCGTGAACGGCAACGTAGCGGGTCGATCCCAGGCAGCTTTCACTGCCCGCGTGGTATGGTTGAGTTTTGGGTCGACCCAGACAGCCCCTATTTCAAAGCGATCCTTGGCGAAGACCGGCGCTTTGTCTTTCACTGCGCGTCCGGCTGGCGATCCGCCCTGACAGTCGCCATGCTCAATGACATGGGTTTCCCGGCCGCCCACCTTAAAGACGGCTTTTCAGACTGGGTGAAACAGGGCGGCCCGATCCAAGACGCGTAGCACCGTCATTGACAATATCTGGCAGGCTTCACACTAAGGGACCGCACCCTCAGAAAGCGGTCCGTCCGATGTCAGAACCTGCAACAGCCCCCGAATTTCGTCCCCTTGGGGTGGATGGTGTGCTGATCCGTTTTGCACGGGTATTGTCGGAAGACGCCAACCAACGCATGTTGGCATTCCGCGATCTGGTTACCCAAGCGGATCTGCCCGGCGTGACCGTGATCGCCTCTGCTTTGACATCCCTCCGCGTGGGTTTTGACCCGAACCTGACGGATCGGGCACATATCACCACCGCACTGCGCGCGTTGCTTGATCGACCGCACGGCACGGATGCCATGCCCCGGCGCCTGTGGCGGATACCCACCGCATTCGGCCCTGATCATGCCCCACAACTTGAAGAAGCCGCCACGCTGGCTGGCCTTACCACAACACAGGCCATCGCAGAAATTGAGGCGCAGACCCTGCATGTTCTGGCCATCGGCTTTGCGCCAGGCCAGCCCTTTTTGGGGATGCTGCCCGAACATTGGAATTTGCCTCGCCAGGCCGAACTTACCCCGCATATGCCATCCGGGGCATTGGTCGCAGCCGTCCGACAGTTAATTATCTTTTGCGCCGACGCACCAACCGGCTGGCGACATATCGGTCAGACGGCATTTCAGGTTTACCGCCCTGATGCTGCCGATCCTTTCGCATTCACCGCCGGGGATGCTGTACAATTCTGTGCTGTTTCAGACACCGAATTCCGCCATCTTAAATCCGGCGCCAACCCAGATGGCGGTGCAACCTGCACCGTGCTGCGCTAATGCCGCAACTCAGTATACACAGCGCGGGCCCCGGCCTGACCATTCAGGACATGGGTCGCCCCCGCTGGACGGCACAGGGGCTGTCCACTGGTGGGGCTGCAGATCGTCTGGCACTTATCGAAGCCGCGGCCTTGCTTGGTACAAGGCCCAGCCAAGCAGTCATCGAAATGATGGGAATGGGTGGCACGTTCAGCACAGATCAGGATACCCGCATCGTGCTCACCGGGGCAGTCATGCAAGCGGACATCGATGGCACACCCGTTCCGCACAACACCACGCAACACCTGCCCGGAGGTGCGAAACTCAGCATTGGTGGGGCAAGGCAAGGGGTCTTCGGCTATCTGTCCTTGGCCGGCGGGATCACAACACCACCCGTTATGGACAGCCGGGCGACCCATCTGACCGCCGGAATTGGCAGACGGCTGGAGGCAGGTGATACGCTGTCGTTGGGCATGGACCCGGACCCGCATCGACCGCTGGCGCAACTACCCAAAATCGATCGTCTTTCTGGCGGAACCATCCGGATTATGCCGGGCCCGCAAACCGAACTCTTCAGCGCCAACACCCAGGCTGCATTGGCCAAAACCACGTTTCACCGCAGCCCACGCGGGAACCGGCAAGGCATCCGCCTTGACCATGATGGCAATGGCTTCACCACCAGTGGTGGGCTTAGCATCACGTCAGACCTGATCGTGCCCGGCGATATCCAGATGACGGGCGATGGTGTGCCATATGTCCTGCTGGCGGAATGCCAGACCATTGGCGGCTATCCCCGGATCGGCACGGTGATCCCAGCTGATCTGCCCAAAGTCGCGCAGGCAATGCCCGGTGCCACACTGCAATTCCAATGGCTTACCGTGGCGGAAGCGGATGCCACAGCAACCTCTGACGCGGCCATCTTGCAGACCCTCACGCAGATGTGCCAGCCGCTGATCCGCGATCCGCATGACATCCCTGATCTGCTCAGCTACCAATTGATCAGCGGGGCCACCCCCGGTGATGACCTCGAAAGGCCCTGACATGACACGCAAAGTCGACCTGAATTCAGACATGGGCGAAGGGTTCGGCCCTTGGAAGATGGGGGACGATGCGGCCCTGCTCGACATCGTGACCTCTGCCAGTATCGCTTGCGGCTTTCATGCAGGCGACCCCGATGTGATGGACCAGACCATGCGCACCGCTATCGCCAATGGGGTGGGCATCGGGGCCCATCCGGGCTTTGCCGACCTCAAAGGGTTCGGGCGGCGTAAATTGCCTATCCCACATGATGAATTGGCCAATGCGGTAGCCTATCAGCTGGGGGCGGCGCAAGCGATGGCGAAACGCGCTGGCGGCCAAGTCCGGCACCTCAAACTGCACGGTGCCTTGGCAAATATGGCGTCAGAGGATCATGCGCTCGCCCGGGTTTGTTATCAGGCCGCCCTCGACGTTGCCCCCGATATTGTGATCATGGTTCTGGCCGCCACCGCACAACAGGACGCCGCGCAAGAACTGGGGTGTAATTGGGCTGGCGAGATTTTTGCGGATCGCGCCTATAACGACGACGCCACGCTTGTGGATCGCAGCCAACCCGGCGCGGTTCTGCATGACGCGGACGTCGCCGCACCGCGTATTCTGCAAATGCTTGAAGCGGGCGCAATTATTTCCGAAACCGGCAAACACATCCCCTGCCGGATCGACACAATCTGCCTGCACGGGGATACGCCCGACGCCGTAAACATGGCACGCGGTATCCGGCAACATCTGGAACAGGCGGGCGTCACGCTCGTCCCGCTATGAGGTAAGACCATGGAACTGAACGCAGATTTTAACACCCGCGTCTTAATCCATTCCGATGACATCCCGTGGCAGCCATCCCCGATGGCGGGCGTTGATCGGCGCATGCTTGACCGGATCGGGGATGAGGTCGCGCGCGCCACATCCATTGTGCGCTACGCGCCGGGCAGCAAATTTTCGGCGCATACACATACGGGCGGCGAGGAATTCATCGTGCTGGACGGCGTGTTTCAGGATGAACATGGCGACTATCCGGCGGGCACCTATGTGCGCAATCCGCCAACCACATCCCACACACCGGGCGCGGCGGAGGGTTGCACGATTTTTGTCAAACTCTGGCAATTTGATCCCGATGATCGGACGCAGTTCCGGGTGGACATGCCAAAAGATCTGGCAAGGGTCGATGACGGCATCTATATGAAAACGCTCCATAAAGATGCCAGAGAGACCGTGCGCTATGTCCGGTTAGAGGCCGATAAGACGCTGGAAGAGGCGCCGACCGGTGGCGCTGAAATCCTGATGTTGCGCGGCGAAATGCAGGAAGGTGCTGACCACCTGCACACAGGGTCATGGCTGCGCATGCCTGATGGCGGGTCACTTGGCCTAAAGGCCGGGACCGAGGGGGCCGCGTTCTGGATCAAGACAGGTCATTTGCCATTTGCCGTAGCACCAAGCGTCTGAATTTTCAAAGAAAACCGAAAGTTCCTGTTTGCTGATCCGCTCTATTGCGACACGCAGCAATTGGGGTCTACTGCGGCCATTCCCAAAGGATAAATAAATGACCAAGGCCCCTTATTACGCCCCCAGCGGCGGACTGCCGCCGCAAACCCAACTGCTCACAGATCGCGCCGTGTTCACGGAAGCCTATGCCGTTATTCCCAAGGGGACGATGACCGATATCGTCACCAGCAACATCCCGTTCTGGAGCAACACGCGCGCCTGGGTGCTGGCCCGCCCACTGTCAGGCTTTGCCGAAACCTTCAGCCAATACATCATGGAGGTCGGCCCCGGTGGCGGCAGCGCCCGCCCTGACACTGACCCAAACGCACAGGCGGTCCTGTTCATTGTCGCGGGAACACTGACCTTACGGATCGGCAATGATATCCACACGCTATCGTCAGGTGGCTATGCCTATCTGCCGCCCGATTGCGCCTGGAGCGTCACAAACGAAGGCAAAGATTCCGTCAAGTTTCACTGGATACGCAAATCATATCAATGGGTTGAAGGGATTGATGCGCCTGCCCCCTTTGTCACGCACGAGACCGATGCGACAACGATCGCCATGCCAGATACCGATGATAAATGGGCCACAACCCGCTTTGTCGATCCCGGTGACATGGCCCATGATATGCATGTGAACATCGTCACGTTCCAACCCGGCGGGGTTATTCCCTTTGCCGAAACCCATGTGATGGAACACGGGCTTTATGTGCTGGAGGGCAAGGCGGTTTACCGGCTTAATCAGGATTGGGTAGAGGTCGAGGCGGGGGATTTCATGTGGCTCCGCGCCTTTTGTCCGCAGGCCTGTTATGCCGGTGGGCCGGGGCCATTTCGCTATCTGCTCTATAAGGATGTGAACAGGCACATGCCGCTGACGCGGTAGCAACGTTCGGTAGGATTTCAGAGAATTCTGACCAAACCTGCTGAGATCCCGTTAATCATCAATCAAATCAGGAAGATGGCCGATGCACAAACCATGCAGAGACCATGTGCAAACCATGCGCATGAACATACGGGGCAACCCTGGTTAATGCAGCGCACGGTCGCGATTGTTAATAAGGCTTTACGCGGTCGTGGCGTGCGAGATTTCAATCAGGTTCCCGTCCGGATCACGGACATAAAGCGACATGATGGGCCCGGTGGCACCAGTACGGGCGACTGGCCCGTCTTCAACTGTTAGGTCATGCGCCGCAAGATGCGCCTGCCACTCTGCAAGTGGTGCATCGGTCAGAAAACACAGATCAGCAGAGCCAGGCAAAGGTGCGCGTGCTTTGGGGTCAAACGGACCATCAGCCGGGTGCAAATTGATTTTCTGTTGCCCGAATTTCAACGCCCAGCGCGTGGACCCATCGGCGGGCTGGAATTGTTCCGGGGTCATACCCAGAACGGTCTGATAAAAGGCGACGGTCCGCTCAAGATCAGCCACCGTCAGCACCAAATGGTCCAATCCTTTCACAGTCGGTGTCTGCAACCCTTTTATCCCAATCTGGAAGGCCTTCGGTCATAACGTGGCAGTCCACTATGCAATTGCAGTCCGAACATCAAGCAATGCAGGCCGAGACCTGACTTTCGATCTCGCGCCCACCAAGGACCGCAATGCGGACTTTTCTGCCATCTTGCAGCCGACCCACGAATGTCGACTGCGTCAGCCAACCGCGCCATTCCAATGCCCAAACGAAGCTACCGTTTTAAGAGTGCATACCCTTGCTGACGTCCTAACTGCAAAGGGCCGTGTTTGGATTGTGGCGACTCGCTACCCGTGCAAAATAACTTGGAATTTGGGCCCGCGGCGCGACCCAACCACAGGTCGTTTTGTCCGCAGCCAGAGTATCGACTTAGTTGCGCCAAATTTCATACCTAGTATCGTAAAATTAGGAGTTTAACGATTCTGGAGTGTAACAAGATATGGCCATTCTCTCGTTCGAAGGTACCAGTGTAGCTGCTGTAGATAGCGCAAACGATGATGGGAACGGGGGCACTGACCTTACCTTGGATCAAAGCGTCGATCTCGACGGCAATGGTAACCCATATTACGCGGCCTCAGACACGATCATGATCGAGATCGACGACGCTGATATTGGGCCCAATGGAGAATTTCTTGAGGGAGGCAGCGATGGTGTCGTCACGGTTCTTTCCATCAAGGTTAACGGTGTCGAACTGCTGTCATCACCGGACAAAATTAAATTCGGCGGTGGTGGGGATACGTTTGAAGGCGATGCCTATTTCTTTGTAGAAGGCATCAAGCTTTTTTTCCTTGCGCCGACGAATGACGTGAATTTTGCAGATGCGACGCTGGTAGGCGGGGATTTGACACTTAATATTGAAGATCGAGTTTCAGACAATGATTTCAATGGCAACAGCACAATTGATGGTGGCACGACCGAGGTTGGAAACGGCATCTTCAATATCCAAACTTCAAAAACTGTTTGCTTTGCAAAAGGCACGCGGATCTTAACGCCAGAAGGCGAACGCCCTGTCGAGTTTCTTGAGGTTGGTGACCTTGTCGAAACTGTCGATCATGGGTCCAAAGAGATTCAGATGATAATTCATCGTGAGATCAGCTTTCCCGAGTGGAAAAACGACCACAAGCCAATCGAAATCAAAGCAGGTAGTCTTGGAGATGGTCTGCCTCGACGCACACTATGTGTTTCGCCACAGCATCGCATTCTGATTGCCAATACCGCCACGCGTGAGGCTTTCGGCAATGGTGAATGGCTTGTACCTGCGAAAGCGCTCACTCACCTAAAGGGGATACGTCAGAAAATGGGATGCCGGACAGTCGCTTACTTTCACTTGGTATTCGATCAGCATGAAGTTATCTTTTCTGAAGGTGCGAAGACTGAAAGTATGTTCCCAGGGCCGATGGCAACTCAAAGCCTCAGCAAAGACTGCCAGAGCGAATTATTCAAAATATTCCCTGAACTTCAATCAGAAACGGTCGAGTCTGCTAGACCATTCATCGGTGCTGGAAAAGCCAAAAGGCTCTTGTGTCAGGAGCAGTTTGGAATGAGGTAGCGTTTGTCGTGCCTCCTCATACGGATGCTGTCGCATGGCAGTCAACGCTAATCTAATCATCGAGCAGCAATAGTCGGTGTGGGCTCTTTCCTGCCATTGATAGGCTTTTAATCACGCTTTGCTTGTTAGTCGGGTCACATCTTCTGCATGCTCCACATCTAGAAATGGAACGCGTCGACTGTAACCCTTTTGCCTATGGTCAGCGCGTCTGCGACGTGGATCATGGGGGATAGGTCGACGTCGGATGCGCCCTTGCCAACCAGCTGCGCCATGCGTTCGTAGAGCGCAGGGTATTCGTCAAGCTGCGTCCCTGCGACGTCTTGATTATTGATCACGCAGCGGTTTCCGCCGTCTTGCAGATGCACCACGTCATCGCCTGCGTGCAGGATCATTTCCCAGATTTGCGAGCCTTCTTGTCGCCAATCGAAGTCAGCCTTGATATCGCCGGAGAATGTGAGTTGCGCGGTGATGGGTGTTTGCCGGTTTTCGGGGAATGACAGCGCTGCGTTTTTCAGATGGACCGGCTGCGGCAGCACCTCTGTCAGGATCGACAGCGCGTTGATGCCGGGGTCGAAGACGCCCATGCCGCCGGGTTCGAACACCCACTCTTGCCCCGGATGCCAGCGGCGCACGTCCTCTTTCCAGGTGATCTGGCCTGATGTGACGGTTTTGTCGGCCAGGAAGGCTTTGGCCGCAGCGACGCCTTTGGCCATGCGGCTGTGCCATGTGGCAAAAAGCGTGACGCCCGCTTTGGCGGCCATGTCTTGCAGCGCGTGGACTTCGGCCAGCGTAGCACCGGGGGGCTTTTCCAGCATCACATGGCGGCCTGCGGCGATGGCTTTGGCCGCGTAGGCATAGCGCGGGACGGGTGGCAGACAAAGGGAGATGACGGAGATATCGGTTTCCGTCAGCATCCGGTCGAAATCGGTGTAGGCTGGGATACCGTCGACCGTGCCGGAGCGGCTGACGGTGGCGGCGAGCGTCCAGTCATTGCTGGCGTTGATCGCGGGCACGTGCTGGTCCACCGCGATCTTGCCGATGCCCACAAGGCAGATGGGGGTCATCAGTGGGCTTCCTTGCCCACGGCATTGCCCCGACAGCCAACGAGGAAATCGAAATCGGCGCCTGTATCAGCGCCAAGGACCCGGTCATGGTAGAGCATCGCATAGCCGCTTTCAGGGCGCGGGTTGGCGCCGGAGGCTTCGGCGGTCCATTTGGAAAGCCGGGCCTGCAGTTCGTCGTCGCTGATATCGAGGTGGATGCGCCGTGCCTCTACATCCAGTTCGATCATGTCACCGTTTTGCACAACGGCCAGCGGCCCACCGCGCGCGGCCTCTGGCGTGGTGTGTAGAACGACGGTGCCGAAGGCCGTGCCGGACATGCGCGCGTCAGAGATACGGACCATGTCGGTGATCCCTTTCTTCAGGATCTTCGGCGGCAGGCCCATATTGCCCACCTCAGCCATGCCGGGATAGCCGCGCGGGCCGCAGTTTTTCAGGACCATGACGCAGGTTTCATCGATATCGAGCGCGTCATCATTGATGCGCGCCTTGTAGTCGTCGATATCCTCGAAGACGACCGCCCGGCCCCGATGTTGCATCAGTGCCGGCGTCGCGGCGGACGGTTTCAGCACCGCCCCGCCGGGCGCGAGATTGCCGCGCAGCACGGCGATGCCGCCGGATTTGGTGAGCGCCTTCTCGACGGGCAGGATCACGTCTTCGTTCCAGTTCTGGACGTCCTTGACCTCGTCCCAGATCGCGCCGCCCGACACGGTAAGCACGTCTTTGTGGAGCAGCCCCGCCTCGCCCAGCCGTTTGATGACGACGGGCAGGCCACCGGCGTAGAAGAACTCTTCCATCAGGTATTTGCCGGATGGCATCAGGTTGACGATGGTGGGCACGTCGCGGCCTAGCCTGTCCCAATCATCCAATGTCAGATCCACGTTCTTGGTCCGCCCGGCCATGGCGAGCAGGTGGATGACCGCGTTGGTGGACCCGCCGATGGCGGCGTTTGTGCGGATGGCGTTTTCGAACGCCTGTTTGGTCATGATGTCGGACGGTTTCAGGTCATCCTTGACCATGTCCACGATGCGCCGCCCGGTCAGGTGCGACATGGCACGACGGCGGCTATCAACGGCCGGGATGGCCGCGTTGCCGGAGAGCGCCATGCCGAGTGCTTCGGCCATGGATGCCATCGTGCTGGCGGTGCCCATGGTGTTGCAGGAGCCGGGGGAGCGGGACATGGACGCCTCGGCCTCCACGAACTCTTCTGCCGTCATCTCGCCCGCCCGCACCGCTTCGGAGAATTTCCAGAGGTGCGTGCCGGAACCGACGGTTTCGCCCCGGAAATAGCCGTTCAGCATCGGCCCGCCCGACACCATAATGGCGGGCAGATCGACGGAGGCGGCGCCCATCAGCAGGGCCGGGGTGGTCTTGTCGCATCCTGCGAGCAGGACGACACCGTCGATGCATTTGGCCCTGATCGCCTCTTCCACATCCATCGCGCAAAGATTGCGATAAAGCATGGCAGTGGGACGGATTGTGCTTTCGGACGGGCTGAACACCGGGAATTCGACGGGAAGGCCGCCCGCCTCGTAGACGCCGAATTTGACGCGCTCGGCGAGGTCACGCAGGTGGGCATTGCAGGGTGTCAGTTCGGACCAGGTGTTGCAGATGCCGATGACCGGGCGGCCATCGAGCAGGTCGGCGGGAAGCCCTTGGTTCTTCATCCATGACCGGTGATAGATCGCGTCCTTTGACGTGCCGCCGAACCATTCTTGCGAGCGCAGCTTGCGGGGCCACTTGGCGGGTTTGAAGGCCATGATATGCTTCCTTTGCGGGGGTGTTTGCGCCATCATTAGCGTGGGTGCGGGGCAAATCCAAGGGAGCAGCGATGAATGAACATGCACAAAATCTGACCCATTGGGCGGAAAGGGTGGATATGGCGGCTGCGTTCCGCTGGACCGCCCTGCTGAATATGCACGAGGCGGTGGCGAACCACTTTAGCCTTGCGATCAATGAAGATGGGACGCGGTTTCTGATGAACCCGAACCAGATGCATTTCGCGCGGATCAAGGCGAGCGATCTAATTGTCGTGGATGCTAATGATCCGGAGACCTTGGCCGGGCCGAACGCACCCGATCCGACCGCATGGGGTTTGCATGGCGGTATTCATCGTCTTGTTCCGCATGCCCGCTGTGCGATGCATGTGCATTCGATTTTTGCGACGGTGCTGGCGTCATTGCAGGACAGTCGTTTGCCGCCCATTGATCAGAATTGCTGCACTTTCTTTAATCGCCACGTGATTGATGATGGTTATGGGGGCCTCGCGCTTGAGGAAGAGGGCGAGCGATGCGCGGCGCTGTTTGATGATCCGGCCAAACGGGTGATGATCATGGGCAATCATGGGGTGCTGGTGATTGGGGAGACGGTCCCGGAGACGTTCAACCGGATGTATTATTTTGAACGGGCCTGCGAGACCTATATTCGTGCCTTGCAGACAGGGATGCCATTGCGGGTGCTGCCCGATGAGATTGCGGAAAAGACGGCCCGGGAGTTGGAAGGTTATCCCGAACAGGACGCCCGCCATCTGGCGGAGTTGAAAGCGATTTTGGATGGTGAGGGATCAGATTATGCCAGTTAGCACTGGTTGCATGGCGCGCACCAAAACAGATTTCATGCCACCGGCGGGGATATTTTTAGCCAAAAGAATTAGAGGCTTCTTAACCAAGTTGGGGAAATGATCACTGGGCGGTACAGGCGGGGACGCCGATGACCGTGCCATAAGAAACCCCTCTTTGTCCGAATGGGTAGAGAGGGGTCATCTTCTTCTTTTGGCTAAAAATATCCTCGCCGAAGGCATCCCAAGATATCACCAAAGAACAATGACTTGCGTAAAGGCACAGGTTGCGCCAACACAATGGCATGACGCAAACACTACTTTCTTTTGGCCATGGTTATAGCGCACGCGCGCTGTCACGCATCCTGTTGCCGCAGGACTGGCGGATCATTGGGACGACCCGGTCAGAGGATAAGGCGGCAGGCCTGATGACTGAGGGTATTGAGCCGCGGATTTGGCCAGGGGCGAATATGATCCCGGCGCTGGACGCGGCGACGCATGTGTTGATCTCTGCGGCACCGGGTGAGGATGGCGATCCGGTGCTGGCGGAACTGCGCGATGAGATTGCAGCGCGCGCCAATCAATTTGCATGGGTCGGCTATCTGTCAACAACAGGTGTTTATGGCGATCATCAAGGCGATTGGGTCGACGAAAACACCGCCCTGACCCCGGCCACCAAGCGCGGGATTGCACGGGTGGAAGCGGAGACAGCATGGGCCGCGATCCCAGACCTGCCACTGCATCTTTTTCGCCTTGCGGGGATTTATGGCCCCGGTCGGGGTCCGTTTTCCAAGGTGCGTAATGGGACGGCACGGCGGATCATCAAGCCGGGCCAAGTGTTCAGCCGGACACATGTGACCGATATTGCACGGGTCCTTGCGGCCTCGATTGCGAAACCCAATCCGGGTGCGGCGTATAATGTCTGCGATGATGATCCTGCCCCGCCGCAAGACGTGATTGCCTATGCCGCTGAGTTGCTGGGCCTGCCCATCCCGGAAGCGATTGATTTTGAAACGGCCGATATGACCCCCATGGCGCGCAGCTTTTATGCCGAGAGCAAGAAGGTCCGCAACGACCGGATCAAGGATGAGCTGGGGGTTGCACTGCTTTACCCCGATTACCGTGTCGGCCTTAAGGCGTTGCTGGCACAGGAAATCGGCGCCTGACGAGCGTAGCAATCGCGGCGAAGATAAAGAGCAGAACCACGGCTGTCGCGACATTCGTGCTGTAGAACACCATGCGCTGGGGCAATTCCAGATCGTTGAGGAACGGATAGGGCAAGCCACTGGTGACGCTGCCCCTTGGGCTGTCATTCATGGGTTGGACCAGAAGTTCGGCCCAGACGATATATGCGGCCAGAACCCCTAGCAGCCAAAGCAGTGCTGCACCCAATCGCCGGTAACTGCGGTGAATGAAAAGCGTGTCGATGATCTGCAACAGCGGACCCGCGAGATGTAGATAGATTTCCAGATGCCAGGCCGCCAGTTGCCCGTCACGTGTGACGGACGTGGGATCCGCAAAGTAGAGCCGCCAATAGAGGAACACGACCATGGTATTGATCACGGCGGTCATGCAAACGAACCCGTCCCAGCGCCTGGTACTGCGTCCTTCAATGATCGCCATCATACGACTGGCCGCAAAGAAGGACGCGAAAAGCGCCCAGATGGTGAGATAGCGGAACGGGCCACCGAACGCGTCAAAGCCACCAAAAACCATGGTACGGATGCAATAGCCCGCGGCGAGCAGAAACACGATCCAACGGTAGATCAGTGTAGGATTCATGTTTGTGATTGCTCCATTGTTTTGTGGAACATGCATGGCCAAGGATGATCTGGTCCATCATAACCCTGCGTCACTGGTTTGGAGAGCGGGCTTGAGAGCATATTCAGGATGGGGATATCAAAGCAGGCGATGTCCGCGAGTGTGATGACGCCGCTATTTACGCCGTTTTTGGAAGGCTGCTTTGAACCCGTAGCAGAAGTGTTGAATTTGTGCTGCGTGCGCTCGCAGCGTAGGAAATGCTGCGTGAGCGCAAAAACTCGCCGCCACCTTCGGCCCCAACCGGATGAGGTGTATGGCTCCTGCTCCACCCGGCGTCGCAATGCGCCATAGTGCAGTTGTCATCGACTGCTGAGA
>CANLDN010000005.1 GCA_947489445.1 uncultured Paracoccaceae bacterium | reverse complement strand
TCACCGCCAAAGGGCTGCATCCACCACACCGATCGCGGCAGTCAGTCTTGTTCGCATGATATCAGAAGATCCTGCGCAAGCATGGGTTCCAGGTCTCGATGAGCGGCAAGGGCAATTGTTACGACAACGCCGCCGTCGAGACATTCTTCAAAACCACCAAGGCAGAGTTGATCTGGCGGCGATCATGGGAAACGCGGCGCCAGGCTGAGATGGCAATCTTCGAATACATCAACGGCTTCTACAATCCACGACGCCGGCACTCAGCACTGGGCTGGAAAACCCCCGTCGCCTTCGAGCGAAAGGTGGCTTAAACGAGCACTTGGGGCGGTACCAAAGCGGGACAGGTCAAGAACGTGTCCTGCGCCGTCTCGGATCGAGCAAAGAACAGCCGGTAAAGTGCGGGCACCCAGAAGAGCGCGAGCAAAGACGCCATGCCGAGCCCGCCCATCATCAGGGTTGCCATGGGTTCCCATAGTGCACCGCCGGCGATGGCCATGGGGGCAAGGCCGAGCACCGTCGTCATTGAGGTCAAAACGATGGGTCGAAAGCGTTTGCGGGCCGCTTTGATGATGGCGTCGTCCCGGTCCATCGTGTCACGCTCGACGTTGATCTGGTCGATGAGAACAATGGCGTTGTTGATAATGATCCCCGACAGCGCGATCAGGCCCAGCGTTCCAAAGAAGCTGAGCGGTTGTCCAAAGCTCAAAAGCGCCAATGGCACGCCTGCAATCACCAGCGGCACCGACAAAAGGATGATGCCAACCCGGCGGAAGCTATTGAACTGAACCATCAACGCCAGAAGCATCACCGTGAGCGCAGCGGGAAATCCGCCACCCAGCTTTTCGCGGACCTCAGCCGAGTTTTCGACCTCGCCTGCCACGTTGATCGTGTAGGCCGGACCAAGCTCTTTGGCCAGGGCGTCCATCGCTGGTTGCACGTGGTCCAAAAGTTCAAACGCGGTGATGGTCTCGGAGATGGCGGAAACTGTTAGCATACGTCGCTGATCGACGCGCCGGATGGTCGAAAACTCAAGCTCGGGCACCAGACGGGCAAACTGGTCAAGCGACAGAACCTGGCCCTCAGCCTCGATCACCGCGTTGGCCAATGCCTCGTAGGATAGTCGGTCCTTGGGTGCGCCGCGCAGGACGATCGGGATCATCTCGTCACCTTCGCGGTAGGTGCTGATGTGCTGACCATCAAAGAACCCTTCAAGCGCTTGCGACACATCGCGCGATGTCAGACCATATTCGCGCAAGCGGTCCTGCGCGATCTCGATCCGCCCTTCAAGCTGTCGCGCGCCCCAGTCGTGGCGGTTTTGCACAATTCCCGGTGCGGTGGCAAAGGCAGCGCGAACCTCCAAGGCGGCCGCCATCAGCACATCCGCATCAGGGCCACTGATCTGAACGTCAACGCCCGGTTCACGCCCACCCATGGCGAGCCGCTTGAAGCGGATTGAGGCTTCGGGAAAGGCCTCCGCGATATGGGTGCGGGCCCGGTCGATGACCTCAGTCGACGCTTCGAAATCGGTTGTGTTTACGATCATGAAGGCCGCCGCCGGATCGGTATCGGCGGGATCGAGCGATAGCACAAAGCGTGGACCACCCGAGCCAACATAGGTCGTCGTGCCTGTCACGTCGGGTTGCCCTTTCAGCCAATTCGCTAGGCGCAACGCGACGTCTTGCGTCACACCGATGTCGGTGCCGCGCGGCAGGTCGATATAGGCCAGCATCTGTGCGCGTTCAGACAGTGGGAAAAGCTGATTGGCCACGCGGGGCATCTGCGACGCGCTGCCCGCGACGATTGCGGCGACAATGGCGAGCGTGAGAAGCGGCGCGCGCACCACGCCACGCACAAGCCAGCCGTAACCGTCGGCAAGCCGGTCAAAGAACCCACGCCTCTCTTCCTTGTCCGATGGTTCGGGAATGATCCACACGGCCAGTCGTGGCAGCAGATACAGCGCCGACAAGAAACTGCCGGTGAGCATGAGCATCACGACAACACCCAGCGAATAGCCATACTGGCCTTCGGTTCCGTCAAGCAGGAACAGGGGCAAGAACGCAGAAACAGTCGTGATCGATGCAATGAGCAGCGGCATGGTGTACTGCCGACCGGCTGCAAGAGCGGCCTCTTCGCGCGCCTCGCCTGCCCGGATGCGGCGCTCCATGTCTTCGACGATGACCAGCCCGTTATCCACCAAAAGCCCCAGGCTGATGATGATTGCAGCGATGGACACCTGCTGAAGCTCCACCCCGAACGGCCCCATAAAGGCGAATGCAAAACTAACTGCGAAGGGTACGATAGAGGCGATCACCAGCGCCTCGCGCCATCCGAGGAAAAGCAGCATGACAGCCAGCACAACGGCAAAGGTTTGCGCCATATTGATCAGCGCGCCGTTGACGCTAGCCTCGACGATCTCGGGCTGAAACGTGCTGAATGTCGCGTCAATCCCGATGGGTTGGTCGGCGACAAAACCTTCGACCAGCGCGCGCAGTTCGGGTCCAAGCGCGGTGATATCCTGACCGTCCTCCATCTCGACGGCCACAACGATGGCCGGGGCGCCGTCTTGAAACACCGGCGCTGATGCGGGCTCTTCCAACGTGCGGCGCACATCTACTACATCTGCCAGACGGATCAAACCGAGGTTTGGCAACTCGACCAGCAAGCCCTCGATCTCTGCGACCGAGGACAGATCACCCGAGGTTTCCAACGGCACACGCGCATCCCCATTGACGACCGATCCGGCGGGCAAACGAACATTCTGGCCTTCGAGTGCCGCGAGCACCGCGCCGAGCGTTCCGTTTATGGATGCGAGCCGTGCCCGGTCGAGCCGCAGCTCGATCACTTCATCCTGAGTGCCGAAAAGCGTTGCCGCAGCGATGCCGTCCATCGCGTAAAGCCTGTCGCGCAGGTCTTCGGCGACTTCCTCAATCTCGGGCAGCGAGAACCCTATACCTGTGATAGCGATGGTCGCGATTGCCACATCCCCGAAGTCCGAATTCACGACCGGGCCTTGTGTGCCTTCGGGCAGAGCGCTGGCGATGCCCGCCACATCATCGCGCAATTCGTCAAAGATGCGCTTTAGATCTTCTTCCGGAACGGCATCGGCGATATCGACTTGCAGGATCGCAGCGCCATTGGTCAGTTGCGTGCGCACCTCATCAACACCGGGGATGGCGCGGGCTACTTCTTCAAGCGGCAATGCGACCAGTTCTTCTAGCTGTTCCTGTTCAAGCCCGGGGTTGGCGGCCAGAACAATTGCCGTGCGCACGGTGATCGCCGGGTCTTCGCGCTTGGGGAAGTTCAGATACGAGACAAGGCCAATGGCAACCGTCAACATCATCACTAGGATCGTTACACGACTGCGGGAAAGCCCAAGTTCGGTTAGCGAGGTCATTGGGTCACCTCACTTTCGGTTTGGTTTGCAGCGGTTGCTCGTGCCTCCAGCCGCACGGCCTGCCCGGGTTCCAGAAACGGCACACCTGCGGTCACAACCCGCTCGCCTTCTTCCAGCCCGTCGCGTACGACAAGCCGCCCTTCCACCACTGCACTCAGCGTGACATCGCGGGGCTGCACCACATGCCTGCCGCCCTCATCTTCGGCTACAACAAACACGGACGCGCGCCGCGCACCCGGCGTCGACAGATCGGCCGGGCGCTGCGTTGCAAGCGCACCCAAAGGCAATGACACTCCGCGCAGGGTATCGGGCAAAGCACTGTTGATCAGCACTTCGACGGCCATCCCGGACCGAAGATCGGGTCGCGGCTCTGTCAGAGTCACCACGACCGGGAACGACGACACGGCTGGCGCACGGCGAGCAATCTCGGTCACGGTCGCAGGCAGCGGTGTTGGATCACCATTGTCCGGGCGCACGTCAACCGGCTGACCCAATTCAAGATTTGACGCAATCTCGTAGCTGACAAGGATCGTCGCCTGCAGGCCTTCGTCTTGGTAGAGTGTGACCACTGGCTGACCTGCTGCAACACTGCCAAAGTTCTGCACCTCGACGCTGTCTACAAAGCCATCGAAAGGGGCGCGTAGTTCGGTGTCCGAGAGTGTCTCGCGCACCAGGTCAAGGCTCCGGCGCTGCTGTTCGACGCGCGCGCGCGCCTGATCCGCAGTCGTTTGAGCACGGTCCCGGGCAGCTTCCGATGCGACGTTGCGCTGGAACAGCTGTTCCTGTCGGTTCGCCTCTTCCACTGCATTCACAAGAGTGGCTTCCGCCTCGGACAGCGCGGCTTCGGCCTGACGCAGGCGCAAGTCGGCATCTGCAGCTTCTACGGTGGCAAGCACATCCCCTTCTGCAACGGCCTGTCCAATCTGCAGCCGAACCGGACCGAGTCGCCCGCCGATATCGAAGGCAAGCGCCGTGATCTGCGGCGGCTCAAGCACCGCCGGAAAGCTGCGAGTGATCACTGGATCAGCCATCACGGCAATATCCGTCCGCACGGTCCTGATCGGCGTCTGATCCTCCGCCGAGGCGGTGTCATCTTCCGGCAGACATGCTGTCAGAACGATGACGGACATCATAAGTAGAAAGGTCTTTGTTGCCATGCCCGATTCCTTTAGCTCTCTTACTTCCGAATGGTATTCTAAAATACCATGTTGACGTACATATGGTACTGAGAAATACCAAGTCAAGGTGAAGGTGCGCAAAATGGCCAAAACGATTCAGAAACAAACATCCGATCGGCAAAGAACCGAGGCACCGCGACGCGACGCGCTGATTGCCGCGGCAAGGCGTGCCTTCGTGCATCATGGCGTTGAGGGGACGTCGCTTGACGATGTCATCGCAGAGGCGGGCGGGTCCCGACGCAACATTTACAACCTGTTCGGAGGCAAGGACGGCTTGGTCGAAGCGGTTGTCGAAACCATTCTGGAGGATACGGCAAAGATCGCCGAAGCCCCGCCAAACCCGGACCTGCCGCCACGAGACTGGCTCATCGCTGTCGGCGAAGCATTCACCCGGCGGATGCTGGACCCCGACATCGTCGCGGTCCTACGCCACTTTATCGCCAGCGGCGGCGCGACACCCGAAGCAGCGGAGCGGCTCTGGCAGATCGGTCCCGCACAGTTCCAGCGCGCCTTGGGCAAATGGCTCGAGATCCAGCACAACGAGGGCCGTCTACACATCCCTGATGTCGGCGCCGCAGCGACCCTGCTGCCCACGATGTTTAGAGCGAATTTCCAGGTTGAAATGCTGATGGGCAGGAAGTTGGCCATCACCGAAGAGGAAATCCGATCCAACGTCGTGCGCGCAGTGGATTTCTTTTTGTTGGCGACGACAGTGCGGCAGACCAAAAGCGATCCAGAAAGCACCCGTAATCTGGGCCGGCGCGCCGGCAGATGAACACGGCCCAAATGTATGCACCGGCTGCTATTCGCAAGTGATCAATAGCACGTCTTCGGGAAGTCGCTCATATGTATCCGGCCTACATATCGACACGCGGGTCGTGGCCTTGTTGGGGTTACGCTCGCACCGTGATCTCATTAGCGGACAGGTCAGTGTAGACCATTTGGGCCGTCAGATTCTGGGGGCGTAATATTTCCGTTCCATGCTTTCGATCTGTCGCGAACTCCTTTGGGTCGTCCCGGCTTAAACGCCGATGGCGACCTCGTCTCGTGGCGCATCGAACGCCGTTTTGTGTCTCAAGATGCTCCATGCCATACGCGCCAACTTGTTGGCGAGCGCGACTGCGGCCTTGTTGCGATGCATGCGTTCGGATGCGCGCGCCAGCCAAGCGCCAAAACTGAAGTCTGGCCAACGGTGAGATCGCATCATGATGATCTTCGCGGCTTGCACGAACAACGTTTTCAGATATCGGCTTCCGTGCTTGGAGATGCGGCCCAGCACAGTTCGACCGCCGGTGCTGTATTGTCGGGGGACGAGCCCAACCCAAGCTGCAAAGTCTCGACCGCGATCGAACGCCTCCCCCTCGCCAATGGCCGCGACCATCGCGGTAGAGATCATCGGGCCAATGCCAGGCACCGTCATGACATTGACGCAGTTCTCTTCTGTTCGGCTGATCTCTTCGATCTCCGCAGACACCTTCTCGATCCGGTCGTCCATCCACATCCAGTCGCCGTAGAGGCCGATCAATATGCTCCGCATGCGTGGCGATATCTCGTCCTTTCGTTCTTCAAAGATCGCTTCGAAAGAGTTTTTCAAAGCACGAAGGCCTCTACGCACGGTGATGCCCTGTTCGATCAAGAAGGCGCGGATATGGTTGATCGTCGCGGTTCGACGCGACACCAGACGTGATCGCACACGATGCATGGCCTGTAGCTCAAGCTGGTCCTGAGTCTTCTCGGAAACTGCTTTCAAGTTCGGGCGCAGTGCCGCTTCGGCAATCGCTTCTGCGTCGTTGTAGTCGTTCTTCCGCCCCCTGTTGAATGGCTTGACGTAGACTGCGGGAATGATCCGCAGCTCGAAGCCCATCTTGCGCAACGTCCGACTGACAAAATGCGCACTCAAACAGGCCTCCATGCCAACCACGCAACGTGGCAGATTCTCGAATGTCGCAATCAAGGCAAGTCGTTTGATCTGCTTGCGCAAAACACGCCGCCCATCGTAATCAAAACCAACAAGGTGGAACGTATCTTTCCCAATATCGAGGCCAATCGACATCAACTCATCAAATTCAGTCTTCGCCATGCTACTTCTCCTGTATGAAGAGATAGGCTCAGTCTAACCTGCTGGGTGAAGCAGCCGGTACATCCCATTAGCAGACCTTAGCGATGGTCTTCGACGCTGCACCGCAGCCCCCCTAAAGCGGAGGTTGGTCGATCCGGCAGCGCTTGGCCTCGGTCAATGACAACAACGCGGGACCTTCCTGACACTCGTCGCAAATGAGTCGACGGCAGCTTTTGCGTCTAGTAGCATGTTGCAACCAAGTTTACCTCTCGCTTCTGTTCCAAGTAAAAGACCGATTTGGAAGATCGCCAGAAGCGCCTCATCAAGATCTATGTGGATTTATGCGATATGCATCAAGACGCGCTTGCTGAAGCCAGCGCCTGTTTCTCGCGACCCGCACAGAATGACATCAGATCTGTCATCGCATAAACCTACGGTTGTCAGCGGCTGAATTTTTGCTAAGTTGTTGACAAAGTTATTGTCATAGCGGGATTGATCACTATGAATGTGCCTTTCAAACAGGACGCACGACTGGGACGGCTGGAAACCGCGTTAGGGCCGGACAAACTTGTGCTTTTGCGATTTGACGGCTCGGATCACGTTAACAATCTATTTGAATACAATGTCGAGGCCCTCAGCACACAAGCAAATATCGACTTTGATAAGCTTATTGGCACGCACGCAAGTGTAGAGCTACTCACCCAAAAGGATGGTCCCAGCTGGTTTGACGGGATCGTCACACAAGCCCGATGGGTTGGTGCAGGCGAAAATGGGCATCGCTACAATATGAAGCTGCGCCCATGGCTCTGGATTGCGGATCAGCGTCGCCAACAACGCATCTTCCACAGCCAGACGGCTCCTCAGATCATCGAAGAGGTGCTATCTTCATATGCGCATTTGGGTAAACCCCATCTCCAAAACAAGCTCACATCCGACTACCCTGAGCTAGAGTATACCGTTCAGTATCGCGAAAGCGACATGGCTTTTGTCTGCCGCATGATGGAGCGGTTTGGGATCAGCTATCACTTTGTTTTCTCATCGAGCGGACACACGATGATATTGACGGATGCAACAGAACAGCACGATGCGATCCCGGGCGGCAGTCGATTGTATAAAGGGGTTGATGGTCAAAACAACGCAACAGAAGAGCATTTTTGGGAATGGCAGCCCGAGCGGAATTTTGTCACAGGCGCGGTGCGGCTCACTGACTTCAACTTCAAGACGCCGACGGTCGCAATGGAGGTGGATAAGGCTGGTGATGCAGCATATGCAGAAGGTCAGATCGAAAGTTATGATTATCCAGGCGACTACCTTGACCCTGAGGCGGGCAAAGTACTTGCCGCTGTTCGGACCAAACAAGAACGCGGACAGGATAAACGGCATCGCGCAGTGGGTGACTGTACATCTTTGCGCGCTGGTATGCTGCTGACACTGACTGGTGATCAGGTACCTGGTGTCAAAAACAGTGGGTATTTGTGTTTGTCGGCCTCACATTCATACGTTTCCGATGCTTATGGTTCTGGCGATACAGAAAGTGACGGGAAGTCATACTCGGGATCATATGTTTTCATGCCCGAAGACGCGCCGCTGGCGCCCAGACGTAAGACGCCAGTCCCGACTATTCAGGGTCCACAGACTGCAGTGGTTGTTGGCGAGGGCGAGATTGATTGCGACGAATATGGCCGCATCCTTGTGCATTTTCACTGGGATCTGACCAAGGCGCATTCTATGCGCTGCCGGGTCAGTCAAACATGGGCAGGCCAGGGCTGGGGTGGTATAGCGATCCCGCGCATTGGCATGGAGGTTGTGGTTGAATTCCTGGAAGGCGATCCAGATAAACCTCTTGTTACGGGCTGCGTCTACAACGAAAAAACCGGGATGCCGTATGACTTGCCAGCCAATAAGACAAGGATGTCTTTGAAATCCCAATCGCATGAGCGTGGCGGATACAATGAGATCCGACTTGAAGATTCTGGCGGCAAAGAAGAAATTTTTATGCACGCCCAAAAGGACCACAACACCGTTATCGAAAATGATGAAACCCACCAGATTTTGAATGACCGGTCAAAGTCGGTCACGCGTGATCAGGTCGAAAAGATTGGCCGAAATAAGACGATCAAGGTCGATAAGGACCACAACGAAGTTGTGGACGGCGAAAAGCATGAGACGATCAAGCTGGACTACAGCACGACGGTGACAGAGGGCGACCAGTCTGTGTCGGTTGTGACCGGGAAACACACGACGACGGTCGAAAGTGATCAGCAGGTCGTGGTGAAGACAGGTAATCAGTCAACTGTTGTCGAAACCGGAGACCGGTATGTAGGCGTTGATACCGGAAACCACGTAACCTCGGTGGCGACCGGCAAACAGGCAACAACTGTTAATAGCGATATTTTCACCACATCCGAAAACGGTGCAGTCACGATCAAGGCGGCTACAGCGATTATCCTAGAGGCGCCCAACATCGTACTGAAGGCCGACGGTTCGAACTTCGTGTCAATCAGCCAAGGCACGGTTGTCGTCGAAGGTGGGCTAACTCTGATCAACCCACGTGAAGCCGCGCCCGACACCTAAGAATTCGATCAATTAAAGGACCGCAGGATGCCGAAATGCGTCACCGAAGACTACACCCTAAAGGTGCCAACCAATTGGGCCGACAAAAGCATGATCACTTGGGTTGCTCCTAACAATGGCAAACGCGAGGTACTGCCAAACATCCTGTGCTCCAAGGATGAGATGGGAAAAGACGAAAATCTTGATACTTTCGTCAACCGGCAACTGAAGGAACTGATGACGAAAGTTGAAAACTTCGATCTGATTAAACGCGAGAAAACTGAATTCGGGGGCAAGCCCGCCGTTGTCTTGCAATTTTGTATGAAGCCGCAGGAAACGATGCTGCAACAGCAACAGTTGTTTTTCGTGACGTCCCCGCGCAGCAAGATTGTACACACGGTTGTGGCAACTGCCGCAAACAAGGATTTCTCAAACTTGGAAAAGACTTTCAAGGCCATCTTCAGTTCTGTTTCATGGAATAACTAAGGGGCGATATGCCTGCTGCACTCGCGGCCGCACATGTCGGCCATCAAATTGAACATTCAAAAGCCATGTTTGGCTTTATTGCGGGGGCGATTGTCGGGCTGGCAATCGGTGTCGTCGCAGTGGCCGCAGTTGTCGTCACTGGTGGTGCAGCCCTTGCAGTTATTGCGGCCGTAGGAGGTGCCGTCGCCGCCACAGGAGGTATGGCCCTCACGGGCAAATATATTGGCGAGGGGTATAAAAACCCAAGCGGGCCCGTTTCAGCAGGGTCACCCAATGTTTTGTTTGGCCCAGCCAAGATGCCTGCGGCTCGTTCAGCGATTGACCTTGTCGCATGCAAGAACCACGGGCCGAAGATGATCGCCTTGGGCAGTGACAGCGTGTTCATCAATACGTTCCCTTCGGCGCGGAAAACCGACAAAACGGAATGCGGTGGCACACTCGGCTCGCTGATGGATCATATTTTTATTGGTGCTGAGACTGCGCAATACCTCGAAATTGAAAGCGAGGTGCCCGATTGGATGGTGCAGATCGCGCAAGGCATGGTGATTGTGGGTACCGCAGTCGCGCTCGTATTCGGTGTTGCCGCCGCTGCAGTTGTAGGTGGTATATGCGGCGTAATCAGCTTTGCAGGTACCGCCGCTGGTGGGATGGCTGGGGGCTATCTCGGTACAATTGCGGGCGGCCATATTGGCGAGGCGCTCGGCGGAGATATTGGACGCCGCTGGGGTGAAGCGGCCGGAGGATTGCTGGGCGGTGCTTTTGGCGCTAAACTGGGCAATCGGTATTCTACGGGCCACCCTGTCGATGTTGCAACGGGTGAACTTTTCACCTCAGAGGTTGATTTTGTTATTCCCGGCCTGATCCCGATTGTTTGGGAAAGATTCTGGATTTCGTCCTCGACACAAAATGATCAGCTTGGCCATAAGTGGCACCACCCCTACGATGTGATGATTGTCGAAGGAACCGATTTTAACGTCCTTCGGATGGAACATGGACGCCTGATCCCGCTGCCTCAGATGCTGCCGGGTGAAACATTCTACCACCGGGCAGAAAAGCTGACTGCGATCCGTGAAGCGTCAGGTGACTACAGTGTTCTGACTGAAGAAAAACAGCGCCTTACATTTACCGCCAGCAAGATGGACCCAAGCCGCTATACGATTTATAAGATAGGTGATTTTAACCAAAACAGTCTGACCTTTACCTATACCGACGAGGGCTACCTTAAAAAAATTACGAACGACGCCGGGATCGCGGTGCATTTTGATCTAGACCAATACGGACGAGTTATTGCGGCGCATAAGGCCAGCAGGGATAACACAATCCTATTGATGCGTTATGGCTATGATGCCGATGGAAATCTGTCGACGGCGACCAATGGCACCGATGTGCCGTTCGGCTACCACTATACCAACCATCTGATCATCCAGGAAGTCCGGCGTAGTGGTCTGTCGTTCTATTTCGAATGGAACGACCTGAACTTGGGCCCCGCGGCGAGATGCGTCAAAACGTGGGGCGATGACAATATTTACTATCGCAACATCTTCTACGACACAGACGAACGCACGACCCGTGTCATTGATTCCCGCGGACATGAAACGACTTATGCGGCAAATGCGAATGGGCTGATTACGCAGATCGTCACACCTTTGGGCCACGTCGCCAAACAAAGTTACAATGCTTTTGCAGAACTGCAGAACATGCAGGATCCAAACGGCAATAGCCTCGCATCTGAATATGACGATTTCGGGCGGGTGATCAGTTTTACTGACAAAGACGGGGCGAATTCGGCATATACCTACGTGACGGACGATCCCAGTGCGCCGAATTTCCACAGCACGCAGACAGAGCTAAACCCCCTCGGGCACACGACCCACATCGACTATGACACCGCTGGAAACATCGCGGCAATTACTGATCCGCTACGCAACACCGTTGTATACTTGCGCGACGAACGCGGCTTGCCGCTCGCCATACGCGACAACGCTGGCACAGTTGCCCGCTTCAACTGGTCAGGTGACGGTACGCTGCTACAGGAGCGCACATCAACCGGCGGCGAGTTGTCGTTCACCTATGACAGCTTCGGCCGGATCATTTCCGAGCAGCGCGAACGGAATGGCGTCACGCAATACGCATATGATGCACTTGATCAGCTGACAATGGTTCAACACCCCGACGGCTCAAAAACACAGTTACTTTACGACATCGAAGGTAATGTCACCCAGTTCACTGACCCGGCCGGGCGCACGACGGCGTGGCACTTTGGTTCTTACCCATTCCCCTTACGACGTACAAACCCTGACGGGTCTGTGTTTGCTTATGGGTACGACACCGAACTCAATCTGATCGAGCTGCACAACGAGGTGCGCGAAGTTTACACGCTTGACTATGATGGCGATGGAAACCTAATCCGCGAGACCGGTTTTGACCGACGCGAACAGACCTTTCAATATGACGGCGCGGGAAATGTGACCCATGCAACCGACGGACACCGGCGGCATGAATTTATGCGTGATCCCTTGGGCCGACTGCTCGAGCGTCAAAGCTCTGACGGCGAAACCGCAAGCTACGCATACGATGCAATGGGACAAATGACCAAGGCCGCGAATGCCGTGCGCAAGCTGACGTTTGACTATGACCCTCGCGGACTGTTGGTAAAAGAAACCCAAGACGGCTTTAGCACGACGCACGCTTATTCGCGGCGGGGACAACGTACTGCAACAGTTCTGCCCGACGGGCGTTTCGTGAAATTTGGTTATGATCAGGACGGTGGCTTTGGGTCGCTGCGGTTCATGGATCGTGACGTACTGGATGTGCAGCGCGACCGCCTTGGGCGCGAAAAAACACGAACCGCTGGCGGCGTTGTTCAACGCACCAACTATGATCCACAGGGACGGATCGAACAGCAGCAAGCCTATAAACAAGGGCAGAAAAACCCGATTTTTGGCAGGGCTTATAGCTATGATCCGTCTGGATTGATTAACGAAATCCGGGACAATGCGCGCGGCGTGTCGCGGTACCAGTATGACGGGCGGGAACAACTTCGGGCGGTGACAGGCGACCGGCCCGAGATGTTTGCCTTCGATCCCGCAGGAAACATCCTAGGGGATGTGGCAAATCCCAATGATGCCTCTGTCGAAGGCGGGCGGCTGCTGATGCAAGGCGACAACCACTACACCTATGATGATGCGGGGAACCGGGTCCATCTTGAACGCGGCTGGGGCGGGATCAACGCCTTTGATTACGAATATGATCACCAGAACCAGCTGATATCCGTGGTGGAAACGCTGCCCGGCCGGCGCAAAAGCACCCATTTTACCTATGATGCTTTGGGGCGTCGGGTTAGCAAACGCTACCGCGAAGAAAAACGCATTCTCCAGGCAGCCAACTTAGTACCGCCGCCTGACGACGAATTGCCGGAAACGCTGCTCAAAGAAGAAACCACATGGTTCCTGTGGAACGGCGATGTGTTGTTGGCCGAAGGGGCGGGTGATGGTGCTGGCGCGGTTGATCCGCTTGAACTGGTCTATGTTTACGAGCCGGACAGCTTCCGGCCCACGGCCCAAATCCGGCGGTTCGCACCCGATAAAGAGGGCCAGGTCTACATCTACTGGCTTGACCATCTGGGCACTCCGCAAGAGATCACCAACGAAGCGGGGGAACTTGTCTGGCAGGTCGCGCTAAAGGCCTGGGGCGGGATCGGTAGCGTGCTGGTCGAGCAGGTCGGCAACAATCTGCGGTTCCAGGGGCAATATCATGATGTAGAGACGGGCCTGCACTACAACCGATTCCGGCATTACGACCCGGGCATGGGGTGTTTCATCAACCAGGACCCAATTGGGCTATGGGGTGGCGAGGTTGGGGCGCTCTATGCCCCCAATCCGTTGGATTGGCTTGACCCCTTTGGCCTGAACCAATGGAATGATTATCTGCGGAATAATCCGGGTCAGACCCCGCAACAAGCTGCGGCGAATTACAACAAGCTTTACCCCAAGCCAACGCCATCAACCGGGGCGGTCCACGGCAATTCGCACGCCAGCACGCGGCCTACTGTCGGATATATCGTCGAAGAGCGCGGGACCGGTCGAATTCTGAAATTCGGCGAGACGAGTAATACCACACCAGAGCATCGTTACACGCGGCAATGGTACAGAGACAACAATGCGGAAATGCGTATTGTAAAAAGCGGAACGAAGGCAGAAATGCATCGCTGGCAAAGTGAGCGCATTCGGCAGTATGAACGTAGGCATGGTATCAAGCCTTCGCTGAACAAGTGTTATTACTGAGGAGTTTACCTTTGGACGTTTTCTTCACTTCAACCGCAAGTGGATCCCTGGGCAAGCAGGCATCTTCGATCTACATGCAAATGGAATCTCGGTTGAAACGGGCTTTGGCGCAAAAGAATTACGGCCCTGGCTTGCCCGAATGGTTCCTGATGTTTGTGATCCTTAGTCCCGATACGCCCGGACGAGGTGCTCCCGAGCGTGTCATGTTCAAAAAGAAAACCAAGGAGCTCGATTTGCGCTTAAACGTGGATTTCGAGGCTTTCAAGAAGGGTGATGAGGTAGAGCGTCGCGAGCTGCTATACGATTGCATGTTGCGCTCGCTCGACCTGATGGCGACCAAGAAAATCCCCGATTTTGATGCCGTCGCGCTGAAGGCCGATGTCGAAGCCATTGCCGCGAAAGAAGGATGGGATACCGCCGCCTGATGGAGCATGAGGTCGCTCTCGATTTGACAGTAACGCGTTTGAAAGCGTCATGGCAATCTCCTGACAGGCCGGAGACGCGGTCTGGCAGGTCGCTCTGAAGGCATGGACCGGGCGGTAGTCGACGGCGCAGACGGCCAACCCGCGTGATAAGGGCAGTACCACGACGCGGAAACCGGACTGCACAACAACTGGTTCCGGCACAACGATCCGATAGTCGGGTGTTTTGTGAACCAAGACCGGATTGGGTTGGCAGGGGGACATCCAAACCGGTATGCACCTGACCCAACATGTGGATTGATCCGCTAGGTCTGGCGCCTTGCACCGTGACAGGCCCATACTCGGAAAAACCGCAGCAGACTCGTGGGAAAAATGGACAAGCTCATGCAAACCAAGGTTTGGCGGCGGGACAAAAACTACAATCACAGGGCTTTTCGCAAGGAACCTATAACCGAAATACAAATACTGGACTAAATCAGTTTGGTCTAAAGCCGATTTCAGGTCAGGGCGGGCGTTTAAGACCAGACGTAATGGCTTATAACCCTAAAACAAAAACGTTGCAGATGGTAGAAAATGTTTCTCCTTCCCAAACCGTTCGGGGACAACAATTGAAATTGACCCCGGTCGAAACAGCCATTCAAAACGCGAACCCCAACATCACCGTCTTGCCAAGTTTGGTCTACTAAGTATGAAAAACATCACTGACAAGGTTGTAAATTTCACTTGGTACTTTGAGGAGCTACCTGATCCACAAGTCATCATCTCTCTTGTTTTACGTATCTCTCAATCCTTGGAACCAATGCCCAGCTCGTTAACGTTTCTCGATAACGCATTTAAAGAAAAGAAAGGTCCTTTGAGCGAAAAAAAACTTGAGAAGTTATTTGTAGAGGGCTGCTATGATGAAACTTTGGGCCTCCATATATTTTCGAAAAAT
This sequence comes from uncultured Paracoccaceae bacterium, assembly GCA_947489445.1. GTDB lineage: Bacteria > Pseudomonadota > Alphaproteobacteria > Rhodobacterales > Rhodobacteraceae > Yoonia. The sequence goes on along the minus strand of CANLDN010000005.1, from coordinate 295,991 downwards.
AAAAATGAAGATAATCGTTTTCCACAAAGTCAAATAACTCTTTCACGGATCTCTGTTGGGGACCCCGTGATACACTGCCTGTCAGTTTCAATGCCGTATAATGGTCAAGCCAAATCTGAGTTAATTGTCCAAGATTTGGTCGGTTTGGTGAACGATGCATTCTCTCCAAATTACGGGTTTGGTACGGTTCGGGCAAGGTTCAATTTAGATTTCGATTATGGTGACCGGCATCTAATGCATTCGGAAAATCCATCGAATGACTACAATAAAGCCGCCGAAAATATTCAATACTATAGAAAAAACCTTTCACGATTTCTTCAGGTTTCCAGAGGAAAAATGATGTTGTCGGTTTTCAGGTTTAACCTAATAAGCGGATCATTATATCAAAGTGTTGTCGAGGCGATAGATGGTTCGAGCATCACGATACCGGGTGAGATTGTGAGTGTTGGTGGCAATTCAGTTCTCTGGAGTATCGAGGAGGCCGAAGCGCGAAAATTAGTGTTCGAAACCACAACGCCATACCGATTGATTTTCGATCCCAATTGGTTCGATCTTGATGGCTACAGTCCCGACCGTAGCACCTTTGGCCTACCATAGCCATCCACAGACCGGCCCCCGTGCCGACATCAGCAGAGCAGGTTGAATGATGCACAAGCAGCCATTAGCTGCACTGTGACAAATGAGCGGGTTGGGCTCAAAGCTGACCTTCTCTGCGGGCGGCGGTTTGAATGGATCGCGTCGGTTGGTGACGTGGAGGTCATAGTCATCTAATGTGCGGCAGATGACTATGAAATGGATCGACATTCCCCCTGTTTGGCTATTGCTGGCCGTTGCGATGACCTGGGTTGTTGCGGATGTGCAGCCTTTGTGGCTGCGTGTTGGTGGCCCGATCCTCGACCTGTTGGGTGGGCTGCTGGTGGGCGGTGGTATCGTGCTGATGCTGCTGGCAATTGCCGAAATGCGCAAGCGCCAGACGACGGTGATCCCGCATCAAGAGGCAAGCCAACTGGTCACCAGCGGCATTTTCAAACGCAGCCGCAATCCGATCTATCTCGGCGATACACTCATCCTCGCTGGTCTCGCCCTGCGGTGGGATGCGCCTATCGCACTGATTCTGGTGCCGCTCTTCATGTTCACAATCGTCCAGCGGTTCATTATCCCAGAAGAGAACCGGTTGCGCCGCAAATTCCGGGCTGAATTTGCGCGTTACTGCGAAAAGACCCGGCGTTGGGTATGACTGTTAGCGCCTGACAACAAAAGAACGCTACGACCCATCCCTTGTGAAATATTATTCCGACCTATAATCCATCAGGAACTGCTGGCACAAAAATGGGGGATGGTCCGTGAAAATCGGCACACCAAAAGAGATTTTTCCAGGCGAAGACCGGGTCGCAATGACCCCGGCCTCGGCCAAGGATTTGCAAAAGCTGGGTTATGACTGCGTGATCGAATCCGGGGCCGGTCAATCTGCGGGATTTTCCGATCAGACATACAAGGATGCAGGCGTCGAAGTGGTGAAAACCGCTGCTGCACTTTACAAAGCAGCCGACATCATCGCCAAGGTCCGCCCGCCCGAGGATGCCGAGGTCAAGCGCTTGCGCGAAGGCCAGACGCTGATTTCCTTCTTCTATCCGGCCCAGAACGAAAAGCTGATGGAGGCCGCCAACAAGAAAGGCGCCACCGTCATCGCGATGGATATGGTGCCGCGCATCAGCCGGGCGCAGAAGATGGACGCGCTGTCATCAATGGCCAATATCGCGGGTTACCGTGCGGTGATTGAGGCTGGTAACAATTTTGGCCGCTTCTTTACCGGTCAGGTGACTGCCGCCGGTAAGGTGCCGCCTGCCAAGGTGCTGGTTGTGGGTGCCGGTGTTGCGGGGCTTGCGGCGATCGGGACCGCCACCTCGCTGGGTGCGATCACCTATGCATTTGACGTCCGGCCCGAAGTGGCCGAGCAGGTTGAATCGATGGGGGCGGAGTTTGTGTTTCTCGATTTTGAAGAGGAACAGCAGGACGGGTCCGCGACAGGGGGCTATGCCGCTGTGTCTTCGCCGGAATTTGCTGCGGCCCAGTTGGCGAAGTTCCGCGAGATCGCGCCGGATATGGATATCGTGATCACCACGGCGCTGATCCCGGGCCGTGACGCGCCGGAGCTTTGGACCAAGGATATGGTCGAGAGCATGAAGCCGGGTTCGGTGATTGTGGACCTTGCGGCTGAACGCGGCGGGAACTGCAAGCTGACTGTGAAGGACGAGAAAATCGTCACCGATAATGGTGTGACGATCATCGGTTACACCGATTTCCCCAGCCGGATGGCGGCGCAATCCTCGACCCTGTATGCCACCAATATTCGCCATATGATGACGGATCTGACACCGGAAAAAGACGGTGTGGCCAACCACAATATGGATGATGACGTGATCCGGGGCGCCACGGCCACCCACAAGGGTGAGATCACGTTCCCGCCGCCGCCGCCCAAGGTGGCCGCGATTGCGGCACAGCCGAAAAAGGCGCCGCCCAAGGAGTTGACGGCTGAGGAAAAGCGGGCGCAGGAAGTGGCGGCGTTCAAGGCGGAGACCCGCAATCAGGTGACATTGCTGGCCGTTGGTGCCGCACTGATCCTTGGCATCGGGATGATCCCGGGGATGCCTGCGAGCTTCATGCAGCATTTCATCGTCTTTGTGCTGGCGGTCTTTGTCGGCTTTCAGGTGATCTGGAACGTCGCCCATTCATTGCACACACCGCTGATGGCGGTGACCAATGCGATTTCGTCGATCATCATTCTGGGTGCGCTGATTCAGATTGGATCGACAAGCGTGCTGATCACCATATTGGCCGCGCTCGGCATATTCATGGCAGCGATCAATATCTTCGGTGGCTTCCTTGTGACACGGCGCATGCTCGCCATGTTCCAGAAATCTTGAGAGGAACAGGGCAATGGAAAATGCATTCACGATTGCGGCCTATGTTGTCGCGGGTATTCTTTTCATCTTGTCGCTGGGCGGTCTGTCGGGGCAGGAAAGCGCCAAGCGCGCGGTCTGGTACGGCATCGTCGGGATGGCGATTGCGGTCTTTGCTACGCTGATCGGGCCAGGGTCCGGTCTGGGGAGTGTTTCGATCATCCTGATCGCGTTGGGCGCGGCTGTGGGGTATCAACTGGCCACAAAGGTCGAAATGACCCAGATGCCGGAGCTTGTGGCGATCATGCACTCGCTGGTGGGTCTGGCCGCCGTCTTTGTCGGCTTCAACGCCGATCTGATGATCAACTATATCGGCGGCATTTATGAGGCCAACGGTCAGGTTTTGGGTGTTGTCAGCGATGATGGCATCACGGCGATTGGGCTGCCGAAGGAGGCCTATGACGGGCTGAGTGCCTTTGGTCAGTTGATTGCCAAGAAATCGAGTGTCGAGATTGGTATTCTGCGTGTTGAACTGGTGCTGGGGATCTGGATTGGCGCGGTGACGTTCACCGGGTCTGTGATTGCTTACGCCAAGCTGGCGGGATCGTCTTCGAAGCTGCCGTTTCAGGTGGACACCAGTGCCAAGAAACTGCCGGGCGGGCATTTGCTGAATGCGGCTGCGGCGGCTTTGTCGGTGATTTTGCTCTTTGTCTATCTGACCGGTGGCGGGTCCTGGGCGCTGGTGCTGCTGACGTTGGCAGGTCTCTTCATCGGCTATCATCTGATCATGGGCATTGGCGGGGCGGATATGCCTGTCGTTGTGTCGATGCTGAACAGCTATTCCGGCTGGGCAGCGGCGGCGATTGGCTTCAGCCTTGGCAATGATTTGTTGATCGTGGTCGGTGCCTTGGTCGGGTCGTCTGGTGCGATCTTGTCTTACATCATGTGTAAGGCGATGAACCGGTCCTTTGTCAGCGTGATCCTGGGTGGCTTTGGCGGCCCTGCGGGTGAGCAGATGGCTGTCGAAGGTGAGCAGGTGGCGATTGATGCCGATGGTGTGGCCACGGCCCTCAATGAGGCTGACAGCGTTATCATTATTCCCGGCTACGGGATGGCGGTGGCACAGGCGCAGACGGCTGTGGCCGAACTGGTCAAGAAGCTGCGTGCCCAGGGCAAGACTGTGCGTTTCGCTATTCACCCTGTGGCGGGTCGTTTGCCCGGCCACATGAACGTGCTCTTGGCTGAGGCGAAGGTGCCTTATGACATCGTGATGGAGATGGACGAGATCAATGACGACTTCCCTGATACGGATGTCGCCATTGTCATCGGGTCCAATGATATCGTGAACCCGGCCGCACAGGACGACCCCAACAGCCCAATCGCCGGCATGCCGGTGCTGGAATGCTGGAAGGCCAAGCAAGTGTTCGTCTCCAAACGCGGGCAGGGGACCGGCTATTCAGGCATCGAAAACCCGCTCTTCTTCAAGGACAATACGCGGATGTTCTACGGCGATGCCAAGGCGTCACTCGACACGCTTTTACCCAAAATCGACTGAGCAACACCGTAACGTGGGTTTCAACCCACCACAGCAAATGAAGGCCCCGTCGGCACAACGACGGGGCCATTTGCGTTGAACTTGCTCGAATCGATAATCAATGCCAGCCTCCATGCCATTGATTGATCTATTTGAGAGGTACACCATGCCCGTCACCGTTGGCGCGATTACGCTTTACATGGGGCCGGATACAATAGGCGCCCCCGATAGTCTCGAAGCGCCGATCATCGATTTTATTGGTGCCGCACAGAAAGAACTGCTTGTCTCCGTTCAGGAACTCGACCACCGGCCCATCGCCGATGCATTGATCGCCGCGCGCAGACGGGGTGTGCGTATCCAGGTCATTTTAGAACAGGACTATCTGCGCGAAGCCAAGACGCCTGCTGATGACGACCTTGGCACGCAAGAGATCAACCGCGAACTCCTGATGCGCATCCTTCGGGTCGGTGTGGATGCCAAGGCTGACTATAACCCGAATATCTTTCACCAAAAATTCATCGTCCGGGATCGCAATGCAACGCTCACCGGCTCCACAAATTTTACGACGACCGGCGTAACAAAGAACCTCAACCACATCGCAATTCTCGAAGATGTTGAGGTCGCGCGGGAATACGCCCGTGAATTCCGGCAGATGCGCAAGGGTATCTTCGGCAAACGCAGTCTTGAAGTGCCGCGCAAGCCGCTCGAGGATCACTTTGTCGATGGCGTCAGGATTAAACCGCTTTTCGCGCCCGACCACGCGCCAGAGATGGAATTTATCAAACAGATGATCAAGGCGGAGACGCGGATCGATTTTGCGGCATTCACCTTTGCGCAATCCTCCGGGATCGACGATGCGTTAGTCAATGCACGACAAAAGGGATTACAGGTCACCGGGATATTGGACCGCAGACAGGCGAACCAGACATGGGCCGCCAAGCACACGCTCACAGCGGGGGATGTAACCCTGCACCGCAACAGAACCGGCACCGGGGTGCGCAAGGTGCACCATAAGTTGATGGTCATCGATGACACGCTGACGATCATCGGCAGTTTCAACTATACTGGCCCGGCCAACCTGTTGAATGACGAAAACATCATGGTGCTGGGTGATCTTGATCTCCCACCGGGGCAGGCCCGCGATGATCAGGAACGCCTTGCTCTTTATGCACGCGAAGAGATTGACAGGATCATCACCACACAGGCTGAACCTATTTTGGTCTAGGGTTCCGACCCTACGCTTGGCCAGTGTAAGATGGGTTTCAACCCATCCTACCCGTCAATGGCCGCGAATGCGCGGGTCCAGCGCGTCGCGCAGCCCGTCACCGATATAGTTCACGGCCAGCACCGTCAGCGAAATTGCGAGGCCGGGCCAGATGACCCGCTCCGGAAAGGCTGTCATGCGGTCGACACTATCAAAAAGTATCTTGCCCCAGGTCGGAAAATCCGATGGAAAGCCCAGGCCAAGGAACGACAACGCGCTTTCGGTGATGATCGCTGTCGCAAGCCCAAGTGTTGCCGAAACCATGATGGGTGACAACACATTGGGCAGCAAATGCCGGGTAATCATGCGCCGGGCAGGGGTGCCAATCGACCTTGCCGCCAGCACGAACTCGCGCTCTTTCAGCGCCATGACGTCACCGCGCACAATCCGGGCGGTCTGCATCCAGGACGTGATCCCAATGCCTGTCACGATCAGGATGAAAATCCCGTTTTCGGGACCGAATGCTGCCCGCAGCGGATCGCGAAACAGCAGCATCATGACCAGCAGCAGTGGCAGCAGGGGCAAGGCCAGTACCAGATCAGTAAAGCGCATCAACAGGCCGTCCAACCGGCGGAAATAACCGGCCAGCACGCCAATCAGCGTGCCCAGAAATACGGCCAGGATCATCGCGGTCCAGCCCACGGCCAGTGAAATCCGCCCACCTTGCATGATATTGGCCATGATATCACGACCCAGATTGTCGGTGCCCATCGGGTTGGCCCAATTGACCTTTGCCCCGCTATCAAACAACCCCATATAAATCGGGCGCACATCCTTATTGCGGATGTTCAGCTTGCCCGGATCTACATCCCAAAGCAGCGGACCGATTGAGACAAAAAGCGTGATGAATATCAGAAACCCAAGGCCGAAAACAGCACCTTTATGGGTCTTGAACTGATCCCAGACATCCCACCATTGATTGCGCGGCTTCTCGATGGCTTCCTTACTCAGGCTCACATCAGTCATAGCGGATCCTCGGGTCCAGAATGCCGTAAAGCACATCGGCAATCAGGTTCATCATCACAATCAGAACCGCCAGCAGAAAGGTGATGGTCATGACCATCGGGATATCGGACCCCTGCAAGGCAATGATCAGCAACTGACCCAGGCCATTCACTTTGAAAATCTGCTCCGTGATGATGGCACCACCAAAGATCGACGGAATGCCAAGCGCAATGACCGTCACCACAGGGATCATCGAATTGCGCAGCACGTGTTTCATGACAACGACGCTTTCCGACATGCCCTTGGCGCGGGCGGTCCGCACATAATCCTGCCCCAGATTATCCAGCATCGAAGCGCGCATATAGCGGCTGACCTGCGCTGTTGTCTGCAGGGCCAATACCATGACCGGCATAATCATCTGCTGGAGTTGGAATTTGAAGCTTTGCCAGTCATTCACCACATGGGTGGTGTCGTAAATCGAAGGCAGCCATTTGAGTTGGACCGAAAAGATCACGATCAACAGAACGCCGGAAAAGAACGGCGGCACAGAAAAGCCGATCATCGACACGAATGTGCCCGCCTGATCGAAAACGGAATACTGACGATAAGCACTGATAATGCCGATGGGCAAGGCGATCAGCACGCCCACCACATAGGACATGGCCACAACCCACAAGGTCTGCGGAAGACGTTCGGCGATCACGTCAAAGACCGGGCTGCGGGATTGGAAACTGATGATCCGCTGCGCGCCATCCGCGAAATTGGTGCCAAAGGCATTGTCGATCCAATATTGCGGCTCAACGATGAAAAACTGGTTCAGCCAAAGCGGAAAGCGGATATACCAGGGCTCGCCCAGGCCCAGGGCCTCGCGCATCTGTTGTTTGACCTCCGGCGGGATCGTCAATGGCATTTGCGCCATCGGATCACCGGGGGCCAGTTCCAGCAGCATGAAAATCACGAAAGCAATGAACAAAAGCGTCGGGATCGACATAAGCAATCTGCGAAGTGTGTAGGTCAGCATTGCGACGCCTCAGGTCAGGTCTTTCAACGGGGATGGCGGGACAGGTGATACTGTCCCGCCAATTGATTTAGCGGTTGTCGCCGATGCGGTACCAGTCAGCGATGTTCCACAGCTCACTATCCCAGGTGTTCAGCACAACACCGCCCAATGTAACGGAATGGGCAGAGACACGGCCACGATCAACAAGTGGCACGATCACATTGCTGTCCTTCGTCACCATATCGTTGAGCTCCTGACCAATGCGGCCCCGCTCATCCAGATCGGCAGTCGCGGCCAGTTCGGCCCAAAGTGCATCATAGGCCGGATCGCAGAACCGGTTGATGTTTTCACCCTGCCACTGGGTTTCTGGCGATGGGATGTTGTCGCACAGATATGCACCCAGATAGGCCTGCGGGTCCGTGCCGGGGAAGTTATTGGCATACATTTCAACATCTGCATAGAAACGCTGGAATGTATCCGGCGACCCCGGATCACCGCCAAAGAAGACAGAGGCGTCGATATTGCGCAATTCGGTTTCAACGCCGATCTCGCTCCACCATTCCTTGATCAGGGCCTGGAAATCCTGACGCACGGCATTGGTCGATGTCTGATACAGAACCGACAGGCGCACACCATCAGCGTTGACGCGCACACCGTCACCACCCATCATATATCCCGCCTCGTCGAGCAACGCATTCGCGCGGTCGATATCCTGTGTCAGACAGGCGGTGTTATCAGAGGCATAGATCGCAGGGGCTGGCACCAGATTGCAGGTCGGACGACCCGCCTGACCATAGCCTACCTCTACCAGAAGTTCGCGGTCGATCGCGATCGACAACGCTTCGCGGACCCGTGCATCGGACAGGAACGGATGCGGTGCGGCGACCGTTGAACGCTCACCTTCAGGAACATCAGGCGACGGGTTGGTCAGGTTCATTTCAAGACGTTCGACAAGTGTGCCGAAGGCTGAAACAGGCACACCTTGACCGCCTTCAGCCATTGCCGCGATGACATCGGGGGCCAGCTGCATGTTCCAGGCATAATCGAATTCGCCTGTTTCCATGACGGACCGGCCAGCGGCTGTCGCATCGCCGCCGCCTTTAAAGGTGACCGTCGCAAAGGCAGGTTTGTTAGGATCACGGTAGTTTTCGTTCGCCGCAAACTGCACCACGTCATTCACGCGGAAGTCGGTGACCACAAAGGGGCCAGTACCAATGGGGCCGAAATTGGCATCGGTGCATTCCGGCGCGCGCGGGCCAAGGCAATCGGCGAATTGAGCGGCTTGAATAATCGGAGATTCGTGACCGACAAATGCCTGATACGGGTTTGGTGCAGGACCATCAAAATTCACAGTGACAGTCTTGTCATCGATGATTTCGACACCGGTGACGTTGCTGAACTTCGCGCCTTGGGCACAACCGCCGCCCTCAGCGGTGCAATATTCCCATGTGAATTGCACATCACGCGCGGTCACAGCAGTACCGTCGGACCATGTCACATTGGGGTCGATGTTCCATGTGATGGATGTCAGATCTTCGGACACGCCGCCATTGGCGACTGTCGGAATTTCGGTGGCCAGATAGGGCACCATGTTGCCGCTTTCATTGTAGCGCGCCAATGGTTCGACCACGAGGCTGGCAGCTTCGACATCCTTGGTTCCGCCTGACAGATAGGGGTTCAGGATCGACACGGCTTGCCAATAGATGATTTTGACTTCGCCGTCGCGGCCGCGCTCGCCTTCATGCGCATCGGCAAATGCCATCGGCGCAAGGGCAACGGTCGCAACAGCGCCCAGAAGGGCTGCTTTGAGTTTCATTTTATCTTCTCCTTGTTGGTGCTCTTGTGTGCCTCAAGACCTGCCGTTGCTTCGGCAGTGTCGTTGTATAGATGACAGGCCGTAAAACGGCCCGGCTGAACCTCGCGGTAGTCTGGTTCAACCCGTCTGCAGATATCCATGACAGAGGGGCAGCGGGTACAGAAATTGCAACCATCCGGTGGGTTGGATGGTGATGGAACTTCGCCTTGCAGGATAATCCGTTCGGTTGTCGCCGCGAGGCTAGGGTCCGGTTCGGGCACCGCCGACAGCAATGCCTTCGTGTAGGGGTGCAAAGGCTCGGCATACAGCCCTTCGCGCGGAGCCAGTTCGACCACCTTGCCCAAATACATCACCGCCACGCGGGTCGCGATATGGCGGACCATGGACAGATCGTGACTGATGAACAGATAGGTCAGGCCGAACTGCTCTTGTAGATCTTCAAGCAGGTTCACCACTTGTGCTTGGATAGACACGTCCAAAGCCGCAATCGGCTCATCACAAACGATGAATTTGGGGTTAAGGGCGAGTGCGCGGGCAATCCCGATCCGCTGGCGCTGGCCACCAGAAAACGCATGTGGATAGCGCTTGGCAAACTTGCGGTTCAGGCCGACGGCATCCATCAGCTCGGCCACTTTGGTGCGCTTATCCGCTTCCGAAAGGTCAGTATGCTCGTCCAGCGGTTCCTTGATAATCGCCTCGACAGTCATCCGCGGGTTCAGTGATGCCTGTGGGTCCTGAAACACCATCTGCATGGTCGGACGCATGGGGCGCAGTTGTCCTTGGGGCATTGCCCCAATCTCACGGCCGTCAATACTGATTTCGCCGGATGTAATGTCGTATAAACGCAAAACCGCGCGGCCACAGGTCGATTTGCCACAGCCTGATTCACCAACCAGCCCCAGCGTCTCGCCCTCCATCACGTCAAAGCTGACACCGTCGACCGCCTTAACCTCGCCCACCCGGCGACGAAACAGACCCGCATAGATCGGAAAATGCATCTTCAGGTCACGCACGCTGACCAGCGGTTTGGGCGCCTCGTCAAACATCGCGTGGTGCCCCGGTATTTGCGTCAAAGAAACAGGCCGCATCATGGCCATGACCCACGTCATAGCGCGGCGGAACCTCTTGGGCACAACGCGCAAACGCCACATCGCAGCGGTCGCGGAAAGGGCAGGCGGTTGGTGGGCCCACCATCAACGGCGGCTGGCCTTCGATAATCGTCAGCCGGGCGGCGCGTTCGCCATGAATAGTCGGGATCGTCTTCAGTAACGCCCGGGTATAGGGATGCTGCGGATTGCCAAACAATTCATGCACTGGTGCATGTTCAACAACCTGACCGCCATACATCACCATCACCCGGTCGGCGATACCTGCAATCACGCCCAGATCATGGGTGATCCAGATCACGGCCATGCCCAGTTTGCTGCGTAATTCCTTCATCAACTCAAGGATTTGCGCTTGAATGGTCACGTCCAACGCGGTCGTTGGTTCATCGGCGATCAACACCTGCGGATCACACGCCAAAGCAATGGCAATCATCACCCGCTGGCGCATACCGCCGGAAAACTGATGCGGATAATCCAGCAAGCGGCGCTTGGCATCCGGTATACCCACAAGTTCCAACAATTCCTGCGCGCGGGCAGTCGCTTGGCGCTTGTTCATGCCCATATGCTTGCGCAAAGGTTCCATGATTTGAACGCCAACGGTGAACACCGGGTTCAGCGATGTCATAGGGTCCTGAAATATGAAACCGATCTTGCCGCCCCGGACGGACCGCAGGGTTTCGGCGTCGATGCGCAACAAATCCTTGCCGCCAAAGCCGACCGTGCCGCCGCGCACATCCGCGGGCGGCGAGGGCAGCAGCCCCAACAGCGACATCATGGTAACGGATTTGCCGGACCCGCTTTCGCCAACAACACCCAACAATTCACCGGGTTTAAGCGAAAAGCTGACATCATTAACAGCGTGCACTTCTCCGGCCCGCGTCTTGAACACAGTTTTGAGGTCCCGGACATCCAGAACAGGCAGCGCCCCATCGGGCATATAGAACCTCCCAAGTGGTCCAGTTTTTTTTATTCTTTGCCGCTGCTTTGCACAGAAATTCGGCGATTGCGGCAAACGGTATCATCAAATTTCGATCCCGCAAGTCGATTCCTGTTTGCGGGTCCGGCACATCCGCGCGAAAGTGCCAGTGCTGCTGCTTTATGCAGCTGCCCAATGGCAAGGCGTAAATTGCAGCAAATGACAAAGGACACCCCATGACACTCAGCGCACGACAATTGATGGACAGGCTGGTGGGTTTTCCCACTGTCAGCCGTGACAGCAACCTGTATCTTATTGATTTTGTTGAGGAATATCTCGACAGCTATGGCGTCAAATCGACCCGCGTACCCAACGAGGACGGTACCAAAGCCGCACTTTATGCGCATGTCGGTCCCGATATCGAAGGCGGCGTCGTGTTGTCTGGACACACTGACGTCGTGCCTGTCGACGGTCAGGCCTGGGATACCGATCCCTTTACCGTGACCGAACGTCAGGGCAAACTTTTCGGGCGCGGCACCTGCGACATGAAAGGCTTCGATGCGCTGGCCCTCTCTGCGGTGCCCCTTGCGCTGGAACGCGGCATCAAACGCCCCCTGCAAATCGCGCTCAGTTATGATGAGGAAATCGGCTGCATCGGTGCCCCACCCATGATCGACCACATGGTCGCCATGGGCATGCCCCGCGCCGATACCGTGCTGGTGGGTGAGCCGTCCATGATGAAGATCGTCACCGGCCATAAGGGCGGTATCGGCTACAAAATGCATTTCCGTGGGTTCGAAGTGCATTCATCGCTCGCCCATACCGGCGTCAGCGCGATCATGATGGGGGCAAAGCTGATCGAATGGGCCAATCAGGTGAATGCAGAAAACGCGGCCCAGACGCCCAGCGAATTGGCCGCTGATTTCGTCCCACCCTACACAACAGTGCATATCGGCACGATTCAGGGCGGCACGGCGCATAACATCACGGCCAAGGACTGCCATTTCGATATCGGCTTCCGTATTGTCCCCGGAGAAGACAGCGCGGCATGGCAAGCGCGCTTTCAGGCCAAACTGGCCGAAATCGCGGCCGAGATGAAAGCCATCCACCCCGACACGGGCATCGACGCCACCCAGTATTTCGACATGCCGGGCCTTGTTCCGGAACAGGATGGCAAGGCCGAAGCGCTCCTGCGCAAATTGACCGGTGAAAACGCCAGCAATGTCGTCAGTTATGGCACCGAGGCCGGACAGTTTCAGGAACGCGGCTACTCCGCCGTCATCTGCGGCCCGGGCGATATCGCACAGGCGCACCAACCTAACGAATATCTCACCGTTGACCAATTTCAGAAGGGCGAGGCCTTTATAGGGCGACTGGTCGACATGCTTGCTGAGTGATGTTTCCGATCCACACCGGACAACCCGCCCAATTCACCAGCCCCTTACCCGCGTCGGCTGATGTGGTTGTGATAGGTGGCGGCATCATTGGCGTCATGACCGCGTGGGAATTGGCGAAATCCGGCGTGCAGGCCGTGCTACTGGAAAAGGGGCGCATCGCGGGCGAACAATCCTCGCGCAATTGGGGCTGGATCAGGGCGCAAGGGCGCGACATCGCCGAATTGCCCATCATGCTAGAAGCGCAAAGCATGTGGGCCGATATCGCAAAGGACACTGGCGATATCGGGCTGCGGCAAACCGGAACGCTTTATCTGGCCAATAAACCCGACGAACTGGCCCGCTATCAAAGCTGGCTGGACGATGCCGCCATCTATCAGGTCAGCAGCCGGATTCTGACAGGGGCAGAGGTCGCCGACCTCCTGCCCACCGCCACGCGGCGCTGGGCCGGTGCCCTTTACACCCCGACCGACATGCGGGCAGAGCCATGGGTGACCGTGCCCGCCTGCGCCCATGCCGCAGCAGGTGCCGGGGCCACAATCATCGAGGATTGCGCGGTGCGTCTGCTCGATCTCGAATCTGGCCGGGTGACTGGTGTCATGACTGAAAAGGGGATGATCAAAACCGGTGCTGTTGTCCTCGCCGGTGGGGCATGGTCGTCACTCTTCCTGCGCCGACATAATGTGCATATCCCGCAACTCTCCGTCCGGGCCTCAGTCGCACTGACCGCACCAATGCCAGAGGTCTACGCAGGCGGCGCGGTCGATAACCGACTGGCCTGGCGCAGGCGCGACGATGGCGGCTACACACTCGCACCCTCCGGCTTTCACGAACTCTTCGTCGGGCCAGATGCATTTCGCGCCCTGCGGCGTTTCGCCCCACAACTGATCAAGGACCCGCTTGGCACCCGGATTTTGCCCGTAGCACCCACAGGCTACCCGGATGCGTGGGGTACCAAACGCCGCTGGGCAGGTGACACTGTCAGCCCGTTTGAAAGAATGCGCATCCTGAACCCCGCGCCCAATAAGGCGAAGGTCGCCAAGCTCGCGCGTGACTTCACGGCCACCTTCCCGGCGCTTGGTCCGACAAGGATCAACAGCGCATGGGCAGGGATGATCGACACGATGCCCGATGTCGTCCCGGTGGTTGATACATGCGATGCCATTGCGGGGCTGACCATCTGCACCGGTATGTGTGGCCATGGGTTCGGCATCGGTCCCGCCATGGGCCGCGTTGCGGCACGGCTTGCCACCGGGCAGGACACAGGCCATGATCTGTCTCGCTTCCGGCTCTCACGTTTCTCGGACGGCAGCCGCCTTGTCCTTGGCCCCAATCTCTAGCAACGTTGCCCGATCGGGCTATGTTCAACTGCAACAGTCAAACCCCTGAGGAACCCCATGCCCGTCAAAAACCGCTTTGCTGAACTCTTGCCCGAAATCACCGAATGGCGACGTGACTTGCACGAAAACCCCGAGATTCTGTTCGACACGCACCGGACCTCGGCCATGGTCGCGGACAAGCTGAAGGAATTCGGCTGTGATGAGATTGTCACCGGGATCGGCCGCACCGGGGTGGTCGGCGTGATCAACGGCAAGACCGATACATCCGGCAAGGTCATCGGCCTGCGCGCCGATATGGACGCGCTGCCGATCCACGAACAGACGGGGTTGCCCTATAAATCCAAGGTGGACGGGGCCATGCATGCCTGCGGCCATGACGGGCACACCGCCATGCTGCTGGGGGCGGCTAAATACCTGTCAGAGACGCGTAACTTCGACGGGAAGGTCGTCGTCATCTTTCAACCCGCCGAAGAGGGCGGCGGCGGCGGCAAGGAGATGTGCGACGACGGCATGATGGAGCGGTGGAATATTCAGGAGGTCTACGGCATGCATAACTGGCCCGGCAAACCGGTGGGCAGTTTCGCGATCCGCCCGGGCGCGTTCTTTGCTGCGGCCGATCAGTTCGAAATCGTGATCGAAGGCAAGGGTGGCCATGCCGCTAAACCGCATGAAACGGTCGACAGCACCGTCGTTGCTTCGCATGCGGTCATCGCCCTGCAAACCATCGCCGCCCGCAATGCCGACCCGGTCGAACAGGTTGTCGTGTCCGTCACCAGTTTTGAGACATCATCAAAGGCCCATAACGTGATCCCGCAGCGGGTTCACCTGCGCGGCACCGTCCGCACGCTTTCACCTGAGGTGCGCGATCTGGCCGAACGGCGTCTGAGCGAGATCGTCAATGGCGTCGCCGCCACCTTTGGGGCCACGGCAGACGTTGAATATATTCGCGGCTACCCGGTGATGGTGAACAGCCACGACCAAACGGATTTTGCCGCCGAGATCGCTAAATCCGTGTCAGGCGACTGCGCCGAGGCACCATTGGTCATGGGGGGTGAGGATTTCGCCTTCATGCTGGAAGAACGCCCCGGCGCTTACATCCTCGTCGGCAATGGTGACACGGCGTCGGTCCATCATCCCGAATACAATTTCAACGACGACGCGATCCCTGCAGGGTGCTCGTGGTGGGCCGAGATCGTGGAGCAGAGGATGCCCGCTGCCTGACCGAATGCGCACGACCATGCGCATGGTTTCTGCATAGTTTCTGCATGGAAAACATATCGGGGTAAGGTGGGATAATATCCCACCTTACGTCACCCGCCGGTATGCGACATGTGGCGGCTGACCTGCCCATCGACCTGTTGGCGCGAATAGTCGAAATCATGCCCTTTCGGCTTCAGCGCAATCGCAGCCCGAATTGCATTTTCCAGCTCCGCATCCGCCTCTGATGCGCGCAGCGGTGCGCGCAAGTCCGAATGCCCTTCTTGGCCAAGGCAGGTGTAAATCTCGCCCGTGCAGGTGATCCGCACGCGGTTACAACTTTCGCAGAAATTATGGGAGAGCGGCGTAATAAAACCGATCTTCTGGCCGGTGTTTTCAACCCGCACATAGCGTGCCGGGCCACCGGTCTTATCGGGAAGGTCAGTCAGTGCGGAACGCTCCTCCAGCCGCTTGCGCAGATCCTTGAGAGACCAATACTGGCCAAAGCGATCCTCATTACCCAGATCACCCATTGGCATAACTTCGATAAAAGTCAGGTCCATATCGCGGGACGCGCACCAATCGGTCAGGGTGAAGAGTTCGTCTTCGTTAAACCCTTGTAGCGCAACAGTATTTATCTTGACGCGCAGCCCCGCCTTCTGGGCGGCATCGATGCCACGCAGGACCTGCGGCAGGCGCCCCCACCTTGTGATATCTGCAAATTTAGTCTCGTCCAGCGTGTCGAGTGAGACATTGATCCGGCGGACACCAGCGGCATAAAGATCATCGGCGAACTTCTCCAACTGGCTGCCATTAGTCGTGACCGTCAGTTCATTCAGCGCACCACTTTCCAGGTGCCGCGACATGCCGCGAAAGAAGGTCATGATATCGCGCCGTACCAAGGGTTCGCCGCCTGTAATACGCAGCTTGCGCACGCCGAGCCGGATAAAGGCGGAACACATCCGGTCCAGTTCCTCGAGCGTCAACAATTCTTTCTTTGGCAAGAAGGTCATGTTTTCCGACATACAGTAAACGCAGCGGAAATCGCAGCGGTCCGTGACGGAGACGCGCAGATATTCAATGGCGCGGGCGAAGGGATCGATCAGTGGTGCGGTCATGAATGGAACCGTAAGGCCGGGCAATCGGTTGCGCAAGCAGCAAGGTCGCTATTGAATGACAGTCCGCCCAAACATACGGTCTGACCCATGAAATATTTTTTTTTGATCCTGCCCGTCGCGGCGCTCGCCGGGTGTACGTCACCCTCCATGCAGAGCCTGTTCGGGACCGGCCCGGCTGGTCCGGCGGCAGCTGTGCCCGCCCCGACGCTGAACCCCACGCCGCCCCCCCCGCCGCCCGCGACGGCCACAACGGTAGAGCAGTTCGATACCACCTCTGAGGAGGACCGGGTGGCTGCGACGACGGTGTCCGAAACAGGCGGCGAAAGGGAGTTGGGCGTGACTGTCGCATCGCTGGGCCCACCAGCCGAGCCGGGCATATGGCTCAAGACGCCACTGGTTACAGAGCTTGTCGAAGGCCGTATCGAATATCAGGGCAGGTCCATCAACGTCGAATTGCGCCCCTCGGGCGGCGCGCCGAGCTCTGGCAGCCAGATCAGCCTGGCGGCGATGCGCCTGATCGAGGCCCCGCTGACCAGCCTGCCGGAGGTGACGGTTTTCGCAAGGTAGGACAGATGGGTGTGAGTACCCGCTCTACCGCTCTGCTCGGTGATCGGCCCGGCGCGTCGTATATTCTGGACGAATGGCAGCATACACAATGTCGTTCTCAACCGTGTCGCCATTGGTCGGGTAGTCATGGTACTGTCCGACCATCACGAGGGTCGTGCCATTCTCAAACGAGAAGGCGATGCCGTGGTCTGGATCCCAAGGACATGCACAATCGACAACAATATAAGACTTTCCGTCATCTTCGATATTCAGCATGACCCAATTTGGGGGAAGATGCTGCCATAACGCAGCCGATATCTCCGGAGTGCCGCCAACTTCTTCAAAAATTTCTTCCAGAAAATTGTCGGGTATGTCGATGATATTGTCTTGGTAATGCGCTACAACATGGGGGTGTGAGCGCGGCGGTCCTCTGGCGTGAGGTTCAGAAAGCGACCGAAAGCGGGGTGCTCTGCGACCTCCTCTGGCACGTCGGCGGTGGCATTATCAAAGTAGGGAAGCGGGAGGTAATTTTCTTCAGGCATGAAAAACCGGCTGCAGGATTTATGACAGTTTTTGGTTATTGTTTTGTATGGCGCAAGTGTTGGGGCCTCAACATAGCCATTCAAGTGGCCGGATTTTACGCATCGTCCGTTAGCTTTCGACCCGCCTCTTTTGCTGCAAAGGGTCTCATTGCCCTAGCGTGCGTGTCCAGAAAGGTGCGCACCCTTGCTGGGTCATGTTTTGACAATTCGCGCAGCCACCAGGCGATGGCTTTCTGGATGAACCAGTCGTGGTCGCTGACATATGTTGCAGCCCAGCCAAGCACCCGGTCGCGGACAGCCAGTTCCGCAGGTTTGGGGTGGTTTTGCTTTGTCCAAGGCAGGGTCATGACCAGGGCGGCGCGTTTCGTCCACATATGACCGGAGGCAGTCCACTTTTCCACCTCATCCAACCGTGAGGGGTCGGCCACCAACCGCTTTTGCCCTGCAATGCTGGCGTGATCCGCGATGGCCCATGCGTCGAAGGTCGGGACCCATGATTGAATCAGGTCCCATGCGGCAGTGTCATCCGGTCTGATCCGTGCCTGCGTCAGCAGTTTTGCTGCCGCAATCCGACCTTCATGGGTGTTGCCCCTCCAAAGACCATTGGCCAAGGCCAACCGCGTTTCAAGATCAACCGCAGCCCGCCATTCTTTGACATACGCGTCAATCACCGGGTTGGCCACGCCCAGATAGGGCCGGTCAACCTTATGATAGCGGTGCATTTCAGACGCCTTGGCAGCGTCGCCGGCAGCCCGCAGTTCTGCAATGGCTTTGGCAGGGGTCACTCTACTGTCACCGATTTGGCAAGGTTGCGGGGTTGGTCTACGTCCGTGCCCTTTGCCACCGCCGTATGGTAGGCCAGCAACTGTGCGGGGATCGCATAGAGGATGGGTGCGAGGAACGGATCGATTTCGGGCATCAGGATCGTGTCCCAGACCCCGTCGCCCGCTTCTTCAGCCCCTTGTTTATCTGTGATCAACAGGACCTTGCCGCCGCGCGCCATCACCTCTTGCATGTTTGATATCGTTTTGTCGAAAAGCGCGTCTCTGGGGGCCATTACAATGACGGGCACGTGTTTGTCGACCAGTGCAATGGGTCCGTGCTTTAACTCTCCAGATGCGTAAGCTTCGGCATGTATATAGCTGATTTCTTTCAATTTTAATGCGCCTTCAAGGGCGAGTGGATACATCGCGCCGCGTCCCAGGAACAGGATATCGCGCGCCTCTGCCAGCTTACGCGAGAGTGCCGATGTTTTATCCTCGATACCAAGCGCCAGGTTCAAAATACCGGGCAAGTTGCGCAGCGCAGCCAGCTTATCGGCCAGTTCGGTGTCCGTGATGCGCCCGCGCGCATGTGCCGCCTTCAGGGTGAGCAGGGCAAGCGTGGTCAACTGACAGGTAAACGCCTTGGTAGACGCCACGCCGATTTCGGTGCCTGCAAGGATTGGTAAAGGCAGGTCGCTTTCGCGCGCGATAGAGCTTTCAGGCACATTCACCACGGACAGAACTTTTGCAGCTTTGCCATCCATGTAACGCAGGGCGGCCAGTGTGTCTGCGGTCTCACCCGATTGGCTGACGAACAAGGCCACTGTGCCCGGTGTCACCGGCGGTTCGCGGTAGCGGAACTCGGAGGCGACGTCGACCTCAACCGGGATACCGGCCACTTGCTCAAACCAGTATTTTGCCACCAGACAGGCATAAAATGCAGTACCACACGCCACCATGGTGAGCCGTTCGATTTGGGTGAAATCGAGCCCCGGTTCCGGCAGCGTGATCGCTGTGCCGTCCTTGTCGATGTAATGCGACAGCGCCCCTTGCAGCACGGTGGGCTGTTCGGCGATTTCCTTGGCCATGAAATGCTTGTAGCCGCCCTTGTCGACGCCTGCCGTGTCGATCTGAATGACCTTGACCGCGCGGTTGGCGATATTGCCTTGGCTGTCGCGGATTTCGACGGCGTTACGACTGATAACGGCCCAGTCACCTTCTTCGAGATAGGTGATACGATCCGTCATTGGTGACAGGGCAATAGCGTCCGAGCCCACGAACATCTCGCCCTCACCATGCCCGATGGCCAACGGCGATCCCTTGCGCGCGGCGATCAACAGATCATCGTGCCCATCAAACAGGAAACACAGCGCATAGGCCCCTTCAAGGCGCGCGATGGTTTGTTCTGCGGCTTCGCGCGGGCCAAGGCCCTGATCAATATAGTGTTGTGCCAGAAGGGCCACAGTTTCCGTATCTGTATCGGTTTCGAAACCGACGCCATTGTCAGCCAGAAAGCTGCGCAATTCCCGGAAGTTTTCAATGATACCGTTATGAACAACGGCCACACCGCCCGCTCTGTGTGGATGCGCATTGCCTTCATTGGGCGCACCATGCGTGGCCCAGCGGGTGTGGCCGATACCGGATTTACCCGCCAGCGGCTCATGCACCAAAAGATCACTCAGGTTCACCAGCTTTCCAACGGCGCGCCGCCGATCCAGTCGCTGATTGTTGATCGTGGCAATACCGGCGCTGTCATAGCCACGATATTCAAGACGCTTCAGCGCCTCGACCAAAATCGGTGCTGCCTCATGATTTCCCAGAACCCCAACAATGCCACACATGATCAGGCTCCTTTTGCTTTTTTAGCGCGTAGTTTTTCAAAGAGGCGGACAGCAAATCCTGCCCTGTTATCCTGTCTGGCGCGGGCCACGGCCAGATCGCCGTCAGGCACATCGCGGGTGATGACCGATCCGCTGCCGGTCATCGCGGCGTCACCTACGCTGACAGGAGCCACCAGCATAGTGTTTGATCCAATGAAAGCATCTGTGCCGATCGTGGTTTTATGCTTGAATACACCATCGTAGTTGCAGGTGATGGTGCCTGCGCCGATATTGGCGCGTGCACCGATATCTGCGTCACCGACATAGGACAGGTGATTGACCTTGGCCCCTTCATCGATCTGGGCATTCTTGATTTCGACGAAGTTGCCGACTTTGACGTTTTCTGCAAGCTCGGCACCGGGGCGCAACCGGGCGTATGGGCCGACAACGCAACCGCGTGAAATATGGCAGCCTTCAAGGTGGGAAAAAGCCCGGATTGTTGCTCCCGACTCGACACTGACGCCGGGGCCGAAGACCACATTGGGTTCGATGATCGTGTCGCGCCCGATCACGGTATCATGGGCGAAAAATACAGTTTCCGGGGCGGTCAGCGTTACGCCATCCGATTGCGCGGTCGCGCGGGCGCAAGCTTGGAACAACGCCTCCGCCCCGGCCAGTTCGGTGCGCGAATTAATGCCAAGCGTTTCGGCCTCATCACAGCGGACGACAGTTGCCGTCAAACCCTGCTTGCGCGCAATGCCCACAATGTCCGTCAGATAATATTCGCCCGCCGCGTTTTCATTGCCAACAGCGTCGATCAGCTTGAACAGGGTTGCCGCATCTGCCGCAATAACACCACTATTACAAAGGGTTACGGATCGCTCTTCCGATGTCGCGTCCTTGAACTCCACGATGCGATCCAGTTGATCCGCCTTCATGATCAATCGCCCATACCGTCCCGGATCAGCGGCCTCAAACCCTAGCACGACCACGTCATGTGTCAGCCGTGCCGCACTCATTGCGGCCAGCGTTTCGGGGCGGATAAAGGGGGTATCGCCGTAAAGCACGATGGCATCGCCCTCAAAGCCTTCCAAAGCCTGACGCGCTTGTGCCACGGCATGGGCCGTGCCCAATTGTTCGGTCTGAAGGGCGATCATGGTGGCAGGATCGTATGCCGCCGCTGCCTTCTCGACGGCCTGTGCACCATGCCCTGCGACAACAACGGTTCGTGCAGGTTCAAGTGCTGCGCCTGATTTCATGGCATGCACCAGCATAGGTGCGCCACCGATCAGGTGCAGCACCTTGGGCGTGTCAGAATTCATACGTGTGCCCATGCCCGCGGCCAGGATGATTAGTGCGGTTGCCATTGCTGCCCCAAACCTTTTGTTTGATCCGTCTTCTACTGGCCTTTTGCATTATCACAAGGGCGGGGGGTTCACATCAGTTTACACCACGTTACATCAGGTCAAGAATTACAACCGGACGGGGCAACCAATGCGCACAGTGATTTTCGACCTTGATGGGACTTTGGCTGATACCAGCGGTGATCTGATTGCGGCGGCGAACCGCTGCTTTCAGGGCCTGGGCCTGGGTGACCTGTTGGATCCGGTTGCGGATGCCGCCACGGCGCTGCGCGGCGGTCGGGCCATGCTGACGCTTGGGTTTTCACGGGTCGATGGCTTTGAGGATGCGGATATCGATACGCAATACCCGATCCTGCTGGCGGCCTATGCGGATGACATTGATACGCATACAACACTTTACCCCGGCGCGATGGATGCCGTCGCCACACTCACCTCTAGCGGTTATGCCGTGGGCATAGCCACCAACAAACCGGAAGGTTTGGCTGAAACACTGATGCAGAGCCTCGGTGTGCGTGACCAGTTCGCATCACTGATCGGGGCCGATACCTTGCCTGTGCGAAAACCTGACCCGGCGCATCATTTTGAGGCCGTGCACCGTGCCGGAGGTGATCCCAAGCGGTCGCTGCTGGTTGGCGATACGGCGACCGACCGTGACACATCGCGCAATGCAGGCGTCCCTTCGATCCTGGTAACCTTCGGGCCGGGGAGGGAGGACGTCCTAGCGCTTGATCCAGAAGCAACCATCGATCACTACGACCAATTGCCCGCGGTGGTGGCCCGTTTGATCGGTTAGGCAGCATTCCCGAAACCGGCATTCAGCGTTTTCAAATTGGACAAATGCACATTGACGCGAGGCGATATGCGGCGTCAAACTCTGACCATGACAGAGATTTTCAAAGGCAGCTTCACGCAGCAGGAACCCATCCCTGACGAAGGGATCGCGGCAGCCACGATGGTCATGCAGCATGGGCGCTTGCACCGTTATAATACGGCCCCGGGTGAGCTGGCCGAAGCTGCGCTGCTGGAAGAAGAATTCGCACAGACCGTTGGCAGCAAATATTGCCTCGCGGTTGCATCTGGCGGTTACGCAATGACGACGGCGCTCCGGGCATGCGGGGTCGGACATGGCGACAAGGTTTTGACCAATGCTTTTACCCTAGCGCCGGTGCCGGGTGCCATTGCCGCCGTGGGTGGTGTACCCATATTTGTTGGCGTGACCGAAGACCTGGTGATCGACCTTGCAGATCTGGCCGCCAAGCTGGATCAGGCCAAGATATTATTGCTCAGCCATATGCGCGGGCATATCTGCGATATGAAGCAGTTGATGGCCATGTGCGATGCCGCTGGCGTCACCGTTATCGAAGATTGCGCACATACGATGGGGGCCGCGTGGGACGGGGTGCCCAGCGGGCGTTGGGGCAAGTTCGGGTGTTATTCGACCCAGACTTACAAACATATCAATTCCGGCGAAGGCGGTTTCCTGATCTCAGATGACGCCGAAGGCATGGCGCGCGCGATCATGCTTTCCGGCAGCTACATGCTGTTCGAAAAACACCGCGCGGCCCCGCCAGCAACGGCTTTCGCACAAATCAAGTACGAGACCCCCAACATTTCCGGGCGTATGGATAACCTGCGCGCGGCCATCCTGCGCCCGCAATTGCGCAACCTCAAAACACAGGGCGAAAAATGGAATGCCCGCTACCGTGTGCTAGAGGACGGGTTGCGCGATGTGCCGGGGCTACGGCTGATTGAACGGCCAGCGCAGGAACAGTTTGTGGCGTCATCATTTCAGTTTCTTTTACTGGACTGGTCTAGCGAAGCGGTCGCCGACGTGTTGGGACGCTGTGCAGCGCGCGGTGTTGAGCTAAAGTGGTTTGGCGGGGCAGAACCGACCGGGTTCACATCGCGCTATGACAGCTGGCGCTACGCACTGTCGGACCCTATGCCTGCCTCTGACCGGATATTGGCCGGGGTAATTGATATGCGCCTGCCATTGACCTTCAGTCTGGAAGATTGCGCGCAAATCGCGCGGATCATTCGTGGTGAAGTTTCGGCGGTCTATCAGGGTTTGGCTGCGGCGGAATGACTTGCGAAATGCCTCGCGACAGCTAACGCCATCACCATGACTGAACGCCCTGATATCGATATGTGCCCGGACAGCGAAACATTTCGCGCATGGTACTTTCTGAAATCCGACTTGGTGGCTTTCGCACGCGCCAACGGGATGAAGACGACTGGTGGTAAGTTCGATCAGGCGCAGCTGCGCCAACTTTGGGCGTTGCGTCGCAAGCAGCCGGGACCTTATGTTTTTGACATTTCTGATCTGCGGTTGCTTGATCAGAAATGACTCGACAGGGCTGATTGGCCACGCCTATAAATGAACAAGTGTTCAATTAACCGGGGGGAGCGGGGACATGTTTCACGCCTCAATGACATTTGATCTGGGCGAGGATGTGAATGCCCTGCGCGACATGGTGCATGGTTGGGCGCAGGAACGGGTTAAACCGATGGCCGCCGAGATTGACGCCAACAACACCTTCCCGCCAGAACTGTGGCCCGAGATGGGCGAACTGGGTCTGTTGGGTGTCACCGTGGGCGAAGAATATGGCGGGGCAGGCATGTCCTACCTCGCGCATACAGTCGCCATCGAAGAAATCGCGCGCGCCAGCGCCTCTGTCTCATTATCCTATGGGGCCCATTCAAACCTTTGCGTCAACCAGATCAAGTTGAACGGAAATGATGAACAAAAGGCAAAATACCTGCCCCGGCTCATTTCCGGGCAGCATGTGGGTGCGCTGGCCATGTCCGAGGCAGGGGCCGGGTCCGATGTTGTTTCAATGTCGCTACGGGCCGAGAAACGCAACGATCACTACCGGCTGAACGGCAATAAATACTGGATCACCAACGGTCCGGATGCCGATACGTTGGTGGTTTACGCCAAGACCGACCCGGATGCAGGATCAAAGGGGATCACCGCCTTTCTGATCGAAAAGGAGATGACGGGCTTCAGCACATCGCCCCATTTCGACAAGTTGGGTATGCGCGGATCCAACACGGCGGAACTGATCTTTGATGACGTGCAGGTACCGTTCGAGAACGTGCTGGGCGAAGAGGGCAAGGGCGTCCGGGTCCTGATGTCCGGCCTTGATTACGAACGGGTGGTGCTGGCAGGTATCGGACTGGGCATCATGGCCGCCTGTCTGGATGAAATCATGCCCTATCTGTCGACCCGCAAACAGTTTGGCGAACCCATCGGAAACTTCCAGCTGATGCAGGGTAAGATCGCGGATATGTATACGGCGATGAACTCGGCTCGCGCTTATGTCTATGAGGTGGCAAAGGCCTGCGACCGGGGAACGGTCACGCGGCAGGACGCCGCCGCCTGCTGTCTTTATGCCAGCGAAGAGGCCATGAAACAGGCGCATCAGGCTGTCCAGGCCATGGGCGGTGCCGGGTTCCTGAATGACGCGCCAGTCGCACGCCTGTTCCGGGACGCGAAACTGATGGAGATCGGGGCCGGCACCTCGGAAATCCGAAGGATGTTAGTCGGTCGTGAATTGATGGGAGCGATGGTATGAGGGTCGCCCTTATCCTCTTTCTGCTGCCCTGTGCGGCATTTGCAGAGGCCTTTGCGCCGCTGCCTGAATTTGCGCAAGACGGCACGACGTTGGACGTTGTCAGCGTCGAGCAGTGCATCGATGATCTGCTGAATACCGGCCCTGCTGGGCTCGTCTCAGATGCTGCGCAGGCCTGCATCGGCGCAGCGGCGGCCGAGTGCCGGTCCGCGTTGCACAATGACGGTGCCACAACTGATGACCGGTTTGTTGCTTGCGCAGACCTTGAGCGATCCTATTGGGAATGGCGTATTGATCAGTCATTCATCGGCCTTGCTGCATGGACCAAGGCGCACAAGACCCCCGGCACCTGGGATATGTTTCTGCCGCTATATGAAAACCCGACAATGGCTACCGCGCATCTGACGCTTGAATGCGATGTCAGGGTGAACCGCATCGGCCAAAGCGAACGCCCTGTCCTTGATGAGGCCATGTGCCGGATGAAAGAAACGGCCCTGATATCAATGGAAGCCGAGTTTGCGCTGCGCGATGCCTGCGCCCGCGATGCAATAGGCGACTTTGCCGTCTACTGTGCGGAAAATCTGAGGTGAGACGCTGGATGCTCTTCATACCTCTGGCCGTTCTCGTTGTCTGGGCAGGCTATCTGGGCCTGCGGGCCGGGCAAGTGCCAACAGATACAAATATCATCAACCGTTACGCCGCCGCCTATCTTGAAACCTCTGGTGCAGATGCAAAACTGACCGATTGTGCGGCCACATCCCATCCCGATGAAACGATACGCATGGTCATTACCTGCACGCATTCCAGCGGTGTGGTGACCACTTACTACGTCGGTCCGCGTGGTGCGGCACTGCCAGAGCCAGAAGGGCCATCCGCATGAATATCGGGATCTATCTTGTCGCACTATGCGGTGCTGTCACCATAACCACCGCTCTGAACGCGCAAGAGCCTTCATATAGCGGTGAACCGGTCCAAAGTTGCTTGCAGGAAGCCGTATCGCAGTCAGAGAGTGTGGCATGTATCGGCGTATCGAGCGGACAATGCATTGATGCACCGTCCAATGGCGGCGGCTCTTATGTTGAATCTTTCTGTTTTACCGAAGAACTGGCCATTTGGGACAGCAGACTTAATGCGACATATCAGCGGCAGATGAACGCTGCGGCAACAGACAATCCAGAATATGCGGAAGCATTACGCGCCCTACAACGGTCTTGGATCGTCTATCGCGATGCGCGCTGTGATGCGGTCTTCGCCGCTTGGGGCGAAGGGACCGGACGGTCGCCAGCACTGATGGAATGCTTGATGCAAGCCACTGCCGAACAAACCCTGTTTCTGGAGGGCGGGCATTGACCAATACGAAGACCACGATGTCGGGCCGTGCGCTGCATGAGGCCGCATTGTCCGACGTCACCAAGGCGGCCAATGAAGCGGCTCAGGGCGGCGGTAAGAAATCCCGCGCGCGCCATCTCAGCCGCGGCAAGATGTTGCCCCGTGACAGGGTTGCCGGATTGCTCGACCCCGGTTCTGCTTTTCTTGAGGTCGGAGCCACCGCGGCCCATGGCATGTATGATGGTGCCGCGCCTTGTGCAGGTGTGATCGCAGGCGTCGGTCGGGTGAACGGGGTTGAGGTCATGGTGGTCTGCAATGACGCGACCGTAAAGGGCGGCACTTACTACCCTATGACCGTCAAGAAACACCTGCGCGCCCAAGAGATTGCAGAAGCGTGCCATCTGCCATGCGTCTATCTGGTGGACAGTGGCGGGGCGAACCTGCCCAATCAGGATGAGGTGTTCCCTGATCGGGACCACTTTGGCCGCATCTTCTACAATCAGGCGCAGATGTCCGCCAAAGGTATCCCCCAAATCGCGGTGGTGATGGGCTCATGCACGGCGGGTGGCGCATACGTGCCTGCCATGGCGGATGTCTCGATCATCGTCAAAGAGCAAGGCACGATCTTTCTGGCTGGCCCGCCGCTGGTGAAAGCCGCAACCGGAGAGGTCGTCTCGGCCGAGGATTTGGGCGGCGGTGATGTGCATACGCGGCTATCAGGGGTGGCGGACTACTTGGCCGAGGATGATACCCATGCGCTGGCCTTGGCGCGGCAAGCTGTGGCGTCTTGTTCGCGTGAGAATACCAAACAAGTCAAAAGGTTACCGCCTGAACCTCCTGCGTTGGACCCGAATGATTTGTTCGACATGATCCCCGCCGATCTGCGTACACCCTACGATATTCACGAGGTGATCCGGCGGATTGTCGATGGCTCTCGGTTCGATGAATTCAAGGCGCGGTTCGGTGAAACGCTGGTCTGCGGCTTTGCGCATATCGATGGCTGGCCTTGCGGGATTGTCGCCAATAACGGGGTGCTGTTTTCCGAAAGCGCACAGAAGGGCGCGCATTTCGTCGAATTGTGCAGTCAGCGCTGTATCCCCTTGGTTTTCTTGCAGAATATTACTGGCTTCATGGTTGGCCAGAAATACGAAAACGAAGGGATCGCCCGGCATGGGGCCAAGATGGTCACTGCCGTTGCGACAACGAAGGTACCGAAGATCACAATGGTGGTCGGCGGATCATTCGGAGCGGGAAATTATGGCATGGCAGGAAGGGCTTATAGCCCGCATTTCATGTGGTCCTGGCCAACATCGCGGATTTCCGTGATGGGCGGTGAACAGGCCGCTGGTGTGTTGGCAACGGTGAAACGCGACGCGATTGAACGTGGCGGCGGGGAATGGTCGGCGGACGAAGAAGCGGCATTCAAGCAACCCACCATCGATATGTTTGATGAACAGTCACACCCGCTCTATGCCAGTGCCCGGCTTTGGGATGACGGCATCATCGACCCGCGCAAAAGCCGCGAAGTGCTGGCACTGTCACTATCTGCCGCGCTGAATGCACCCATCGAGGAGACACGCTTTGGCGTGTTTCGGATGTGATGCAGTCTTGGTCAAAACAGCGGTCGGCGTCGCGTCGGCCTTGTGTCGGCAAAACGTCGGACCCCAACGCGCGCTCTGCTAAGGGCTGGTTAAGATGACTGAACGAATGCCGAAGGAAGGCCATTTTCAGTCTGCCGGGATCGACAACGCAACCGGTGCGCGTTGGATCCACGTCACACCACAAATGGCGCGCGCGCATCCACAGGGTCGGCTTGGTTTGATCTTATGGGCCATTGTGGTGATCAACTTGGGTGTGGGTGTACTGCGCACCTATTATGGGGTCACCATTACGCTGTTGATCCTCCCGTTTGCGCTCACCAATTTTGCGGTCGCGCTGGCGCTGGCTTTGCGTGCGCCGATGGCGACCTTGCTTGTATTGGTGCAAGTGATCGCGGGCATTGTGCTCAGCCTTTTTGTGGCACCACTGCCACCCGATCTTTTGGCCATGCAGGCGGCACTTGGGCTTGGCGTCCTGATCTATCTGTTCGAGGGTGACCGACCGAACCTGATCTATCGTCACAGATATCGCGCCTATAGCGATCTGGATGGCGGTGCAAAGGAATGAACATGTTTGACAAAATCCTGATCGCCAACCGCGGAGAGATTGCCTGCCGCGTGATCCAAACCGCCCGCGCGATGGGCGTGCGGACAGTTGCGGTTTATTCAGATGCCGATACGAATGCGCTACATGTGGTCCAGGCAGATGAGGCGGTGCGGCTTGGCCCCGCGCCGGTGGCAGAGAGTTATCTGCGCGGTGATCTGATTGTGCAGGCGGCCTTGGAGACTGGCGCGCAGGCGATCCATCCGGGATATGGTTTTTTGTCCGAGAACCCGGACTTCGTCGAAGCTGTTGAGGCGGCTGGACTGGTTTTCATCGGTCCTTCCGCAAAGGCAATACGGGCGATGGGGCTGAAAGATGCGGCCAAAGCGTTGATGACAAAGGCGGGCGTGCCTGTCGTGCCAGGCTATCATGGTGACAATCAGGATGCTGCGTTTCTGGCTCAACAAGCTGGGCAAATTGGATATCCGGTTTTGATCAAAGCTGTCGCCGGTGGCGGTGGCAAAGGGATGCGGCTGGTCGAGGCCGCCCCGAATTTTCTGGAAAATTTGGCCTCCGCTCAAGCTGAGGCAAGGACAGCATTTGGCAACGCGGATGTGCTGATTGAAAAATACATTACCTCGCCTCGGCATATTGAGGTGCAGGTGTTTGGCGATGGCACCGATGCAGTGCATCTGTTTGAGCGTGACTGTTCGCTTCAGCGGCGTCATCAGAAGGTGATTGAGGAAGCCCCGGCGCCCGGCATGACCGACGAAGTTCGCGCCGCCATGGGGAAGGCTGCCGTGACCGCCGCCAAGGCCATCGGCTATGCCGGGGCGGGCACGATTGAGTTTATCGTGGATGGGTCGAACGGGCTGCGCACCGATGGGTTCTGGTTCATGGAAATGAACACACGCCTGCAAGTCGAGCATCCTGTGACCGAGGCGATCACGGGCGTCGATCTTGTTGCGTGGCAGTTGCGGGTGGCAGCGGGCGAAAGCCTGCCAGCGCATCAGGACGACCTCGCGATCAATGGACATGCCTTCGAGGCGCGGCTTTATGCAGAGGACGTGCCAGCAGGCTTTTTACCCGCGACCGGCGTGATTGATCACCTGGCATTTCCGGGAACAGCAAGGATTGACAGTGGGGTTGGTCCGGGGTCCGAGATTTCGCCTTGGTACGATCCGATGATTGCAAAGGTGACGGTGCATGGGCCAGATCGGGCAACGGCGTTGCGGTCTTTGTCTGCGGCCCTGGATGCGACGCAGGTGGCCGGGACGGTGACGAACCTTGGATTTCTGCGGTTGCTGTCGCGGGATCGCGGTTTTGTGGCGGGTGAGGTGGATACCGGGCTGATCGCGCGCGAGGAAGCCGCATTATGTGCCGCCCCAAAACCGGATGCGCGCGCTGTGGCGGTGGCGGCTGTTGTTGCGGCGCAATTCGGATCAGATCCGCTGGCGGGCTTCACCCTATGGGGGCCGCTGGAACGCGATATATTACTGGCTTATGATGGTTCTGACATCGCCGCGCGACTGACGGTGCATGGGGCGGGCAATGTCGCGGTGACAGTGGGTGACGAGGATGTTTCGCTTTTGCGGCATGGCGATCATTGGGGGACGCCAGCAATCCGGCACGGGCGTCATGTGACGGTGTTTGGGGCGGAGACAGTCACCTTTGACATTGTTGATCCGCTCGACCGCGCCGGGGATGCGATGGGCGGCGACACGGTACTGGCCCCGATGCCGGGCCTTGTTCGCGATGTGGCGGTACAGGTCGGCCAATCGGTTGTGGAAGGCGACCGCATGGTCGTCCTTGAGGCGATGAAGATGGAACATGTGCTGCGCGCACCGCGTGACGGTGTTGTCGGTGCGGTCTCCGTCGCAACCGGTGATCAGGTGACCGCAGGCGCGCTGATGGTCGCATTGGAGGAGTAATCATGATTCGCTTGCATCATTGTCATCAGACCCGGTCGATGCGCAGCCTGTGGTTGCTGCATGAAATCGGGATCGATTTTGAGCTGCTAGTCTATCCTTTTGATAAGACCCTGCGCGAGGAACCGTACCGATCGCTCAACCCCACAGGCCGTGTCCCAACATTAGAGATTGATGGCGCGATTGTGACCGAAAGCGGAGCAATCGCAGAGGTGCTTTGCGAGCGTTTTCCGCAGGCGGGCCTGGGTCGAGACCCAGGTGACGCAGAGCGTATCGCCTGGCTCAACTGGGTGCATTTCGCGGAGACGATCAGCCAGCACACGGCGGCTCTAACCCAGCAACATGTGGCGCTTTACGAAGATCACATGCGATCCCCCATTGTGATGCAGCTGGAGGCGAAGCGACTGGCCAAGACCCTACGGACGGTTGAGGAAGGTCTGAAAGGTGACTATTTGCTTTCGTCCTTTTCGGCTGCGGATATTGGGGTCGGGCAGGCGGTTTACATGGCTGGCCATTTTGTCGAATTGGATGCGTTCAAGGTGCTGTCGGCCTGGTTTGCAAGACTACAGGCCCGTCCGGCTTATCAAAAATCCCTGCCTGACGGCCCCGGCCTTTATGCAAAGGACTTCTATGCCCCGTGGGACATCCCGTCATGAGTGCGTTCGTGCGCATTCACGAGGTGGGGCCGCGCGATGGGTTGCAGAACGAGAGCGCCGTCATTCCGGTGGCCGACAAGGTGGCGTTGATTGATCTGCTCAGCACGTCAGGGCTGCGTGATATCGAGGTGGGCAGCTTTGTCAGCCCCAAATGGGTGCCGCAGATGGCAGACACGGATCGTGTGCTGGCGGAACTGACACCGGTCAAAAATGTACGCTACGGGGTTTTGGTGCCAAATATGCGTGGTTGGGAGGGGTTCGTTGCCGCACGTGTGCCGGATGTGACCTATGAAGTGGCCGTGTTCATTTCGGCCTCCGAAGGGTTTTCGCAGAGCAATTTGAATTGTTCCATCGCTGAATCGGTTGCGCGATTAACCCCCGTGGTGCAGGCGGCAAAGGATGCAGGGGTCGGGGTGCGCGGATATATTTCCTGCGTGACGGATTGCCCGTTTGATGGGCCGGTCGCCCCCAATGCGGTGGCGCGTGCGGCAGAGTTATTGCTGGCCGTGGCCCCGATGCAATTGTCATTGGGCGATACGATTGGCAAAGGCACGCCCGAGACTGTTGGCGCGATGCTGAAAGCAGTCATTGATGTGGCACCGGCTGCGCAATTGGCCGGGCATTTCCATGATACCGGCGGGCAGGCGCTCGCCAATATCGAGGTGTCGCTTGAGATGGGCCTGCGTGCCTTTGATAGTGCGGTGGGCGGTTTGGGCGGATGTCCCTATGCGCCGGGTGCGCCGGGCAATGTCGCGACTGAGGCGGTTCTGGATCTTGTTCATGGGCTTGGCTTTGAGACCGGCGTGGACCGGGACGTGATTGCAAAGGCCGCTGAAATGGCGCGGGGGATGCGATGATTGAATTGACAGTAGACGACCGCGGTGTGGCAACCTTGGCGCTGGCCCGGCCCGAAAAGCATAATGCGCTGTCACAAGCGTTAATTAATGATCTGCGCAATGCGGCGGATCAGATTGCGGCGAACTCCGGCATAAGGGTCGTGATCCTGACTGGGCAGGGGGCGTCGTTTTGTGCTGGCGGCGATTTGAACTGGATGCGTGACCAGATGGCCGGTGATGCCGCGATGAAACGCATCGCGGCCCGGTCGATTGCTGGAATGCTTGGGGCGCTGAATACGTTGCCACAGCCAGTTATTGGCCGCATACATGGCAATGCTTTTGGGGGCGGGGTGGGTATGGCTTGCGTCTGTGACGTGGCAATCGCTGCGGATCACGTAGAGTTCGGCCTGACGGAAACGAAACTGGGCCTGATCCCCGCGACCATCGGGCCATATGTTCTGGCCCGCATGGGCGAGGCGCATGCGCGGCGTGTTTTCATGTCGAGCAGGGTGTTTGATGCCCAAGAGGCGATGGCGCTGGGTATTGTGGCCAAGGCGGTGCCCGCGGATCAACTGGATGCCGCGATTGAGGCCGAGGTGACACCCTATCTGGCCTGCGCGCCCGGGGCAGTTGCGGCGGCCAAGGCACTGGCACGCAGTCTTGGCCCGCTTATCGATGAAACCACGGTAGAGCGATCCATTGACGCATTGATCGCCCGCTGGGACGGTATCGAAGCAGAGCAGGGGATCGCGGCCTTTTTTGACAAGACACCACCACCATGGGCCTAGTGTTGAACCTCAGATGACTTAGGCTTTTGCGTCACGACATTGCCGGAAATTCGGAGAAAGCAGCAAAGCTGCTACCCACGCGGATCGCAGCGAAGGTGACGGATGAGCCCAAGATGCATGATTGTGCGGTCGCAGAAACCCACCTAAAATTGATGCATGAATTATGATATCCGAACACGCGATGCATCCGCCGGTGACGCTGAGGCGTTACTGGCGCTTTACGACTTTCTATCATCTGACAATGAAAGATGCCCGCTCGAACTCGCGAAGACGAATATCTCCAAGATTTACCAGATTGATGGCAGTGCTGTGCTTTTGGGCGAGATAAACGGCGAGGCTTTGACGACATGCACGCTCATCGTAGTTCCAAATTTATCAAGGGGCGGAAGACCCTATGCGGTCATTGAAAATGTGGTTACACATCCGGACCACCGAGGAAAAGGGCTTGGCAAGGCTATACTCGACGCTGCGTGTGCACGCGCGTGGCGCAATGAATGTTACAAGGTCATGCTCAGTACGGGATCAACGCGGCCTGCCATCTTGTCTTTCTACGAAAGTGCGGGCTTCGAACAATCGAGAACCGGTTTTCAAAAGCGGCGACTGCCGAAGCGCCAAGAGGAATCTAGCTGAGCCGAATGTCGGCTTCGTCCGCAAAGCCGACTTTGACGCGGATCGTGCGTTTGGTTCGATCTGGGCAAGAAATGCGTGGCTTTTGGGCCGAAAATATTTGACGAGCCAGCGTTGTTTTAGCCGCAAAATGCGCCGGATCGCTTAACAGGTACGACGTTCCAGACTCTGCTTTCTAAATGCTGACTGGACGACCTACTTGGCGCAGCCACTGCTGGTATCCGGTGCGCCACCCTAGCGTCATTCATGCATTGTCAGATTTCCGTCTCACTTCTGACCGATTTGGGGGGTTGTTTGTCCGTTGAGAGGGGACAGACATGCCGTTTGATTGGCCGACAACAGACCAAATGATTTATCGCATCACGCGCTTGCGGCGCCTTGTGTTGCTTGCTGTGGCGATTCCCGTTTGCGTTATGTTGGTCGGGTCATTGCTGGATCCGGCGTTTCTGTCGCCTCCGCGCGCAACACTGGCCGCGATGGCTGTCGCCGCATTGGTCACGGGTCATGTCGTCCTGTTCCCGAATGCATCGCTTGAGACCATCAGCCTGTCTGTGGCTGTCACCGTGCTTGCTGTTTCGGCCCCATGGGTCCGCATTATCGCGCAGATGGCCCCGGCAGAACATGTCGATGCGGCGTTGATCATTTTGGTCGGTCTTTCGGTTTTGGCGACTGGCGTGCTGATGACCGCCGTGCATGCCATTGTCGGGGCTTTGACATATGCCGGGCCCGCGGTGCGGCGCCGGATCACGGCGACGGTTGATTTGCCTTGTTCTGTTGGCGTGGCGCGTGGGCAGTTTGCCTTGCAGCCTGATACGCGCCGCGGGCGTGTTTTGACGGGCGCTGCCGATGACAATGGTTTTTTTGATGTGGCAGTTGCATCGCCGCAAGTCGCTGATCCGGACGATGCTAGCAAACCCTTTGTCGTGCATGTGACCGCAAAGGTAATGCAGCAGACTGATCAGGACCATCAGGTGATGCTTGTCCTTGGCAACGGCTCAGTCACCGTCACGTCAGAGCGTTTCGAGCCGACGGCAACGGGCTGCCGTGTTGAGATTTCTGAAATGCCGGGGGACTTTACCTTGGGTATGCATCTGCTGTTTTGGTTGGCAGATCAGCAAGTCGACAATCTGATGGAAACGGCTGATGTGATCACCGGCACCGACACCCGCGTCAACGGTTTGGCGCATGGCGTCTCGTTCATCTCGATTGCAGGTGCTGTTTTGTCGCCACGCCGACCGCTGCCGGATCGGGCGAAGTAGGGGCTTCTTAAGCCCAAACCAACCACCATTGATATTGATTTCAAGCGGCTGATGGCCGGTTGGTTTGGCGACAAAAGGGACACTCATGCCGTTCTCGTTTCCGACATTCGCAGACGTTCTTTACCGTCTTGTCCGGCTACGCAAATTGATCTTTTGCGGTGTGATGTTCCCCGTTGCGGTCTATGTCTTGGTGCAGCTGTTGTGGTGGCTTGCCGTTGGACAGCCGGTGACCGGTGTTTTGACATTTGCGTTCATATTTTTTGTGGTGGTGGCCTGCCACGCGATCTTGTTTCCAAACGCGATGGCCGAGACGGCAACGGTTTCGGTCGCTCTGGCGATTTTGGTGGTTGCCGCACCGCTGGCAGGGAATTCGGTGCTGGGCTGGCTGGTTTTGCTGCTTATCGCGGCATGTGTCGCTGTCTTTGGTCAAAACCGGTTGCTGAATTGGCAAATGACCAGCCCGAAATCAGCCCGTGTCCTGCGTGCGTCAGTTTACACAACCGCCCCGAAAGAGCAGGCGATCACTGCATTTACCATGCAGCCCAATCGCGATGAGGACGATCATCGATCCGGCGCGCCGGACGCAGATGGTGTGTTTCCGGTGTTTCTGAAAATGCATGATCAGGGCATCGATGAGGGTCTGGGCCCGGAATTTGATGAAATGATGCAAAGGGCGGCCCGCGAAAACGCTGATGAGATCAGGGAAGAGATGGAGGCATTGCGCGATCAAGGCGCATTTGATGGGCCGGATGTCGGTGAATTGGCGTCGATGCCATCATATTGGGTGGAAATCATCGAAGAAACCGCCGACTATCAAAAGATCCGGGCCTTTGTTCCTGATGAAGGTTTGGCGCGGCGCGAGCATGGCATTACAGAATATAAATTCACCCCCGCTGGAAAAGGCTGGACAGTGACCGAGACGGAAACTGTGATGGGATTTGAGCAGGGTTTGAATCTGGGCATGTGGATGACAGATTTTCAGAAAGATCGGTTGATCATGATCCGCGACCGGTCGGAACAGCGCAAAAGTCCGGCCCTGCGCCTGCAACATACCCACGGGCTGTTGACGCTGCTGGGGCGTGCGTTCATGCGGCGGCAGTTGCGGGCCAACATGCGCGATGGCGACCACATTGATCTGAATTGAACACCGCTTTATTGCGTTGTCAGAATACGCTCGGTTGACCCTTTCGCAGCCCTGCGATAGGCAACGGGTAACTGATTTTGGGTATGCTTTGCGTGCCTTGCCGAAAGGACCGCCACCTTGGAAGAGATGCTTTCCGAATATCTGCCGATCATGATCTTTTTGGGGCTCGCCATCGCGCTGGGCCTGATTCTGATTTTGGCTGCTGCGATTGTCGCGGTGCGCAACCCGGATCCGGAAAAAGTATCGGCCTATGAGTGCGGATTTAATGCGTTTGACGATGCACGGATGAAATTCGATGTGCGCTTCTACCTCGTTTCTATCCTGTTCATTATCTTCGATCTTGAAGTTGCTTTTTTGTTCCCATGGGCCGTGGCCTTCCAGGATGTGAGCATGGTCGGCTTCTGGTCGATGATGGTATTCTTGGGCGTGCTGACCATCGGCTTTGCCTATGAATGGAAAAAAGGCGCGCTTGAGTGGGAATAGGGCCTGCGCGTTCGTCGCGTCAGACCCTACCAGGCATCAAGCCGCGCTGCGTGATCCGGTGCTTTTCATACTATCTGCGTAGAACACGGGTTCAAAGGTACGGCTGGATTTTGCCCTGTACATCGCGCGGTCTGCGTTTTTCAACAGCTCTGTCCAGCCCATTGCCGCGGTGCCCAGTGCAACGCCGATTGCCGGGCGCAGCGTGTGCGTGTCATCACCGATTCTGACTGGCGGTTCGGTCGCGGCAATGATCCGACCAGCGACCTGCTCTGCCGTCTGACAGGGCGCATCATCGATCAGGATGCAAGCAAACTCATCGCCGCCCAACCTGATGACATAATCCTCTGCCCTGACTGCGCCTCTAACCCGTTCTGCGATGATTTGCAGGGCAAGATCACCGGCATCATGGCCAAAATTGTCATTCAGCTGCTTGAAACCGTTCAGGTCAAGATAGACCACGGCGATCTTGCCTGCCGTGATGGCCTGACTGATCATGTCTGATGCCACAAGATCATCCAGTCCCGCGCGATTGGTCAGGCCCGTCAATGGGTCGGTCCGGGCAATTTTGCGTTGGTGCAAGAATGCGCTGGCCTGTTGTGCAGATGCGCGGCCCACAAATACGGCTGTCAGAAATGTCAGCACGGATAACGCCAGAATGACGGGCAATGCGGAAGCCAGCAATTGCCTGCCAGACTGCGGTGCACGCCATCCTATATGGCCGATCAAAGCCCCGTTGATGCCTGTGATTTCAAGATCAATCTTATCATGGGTGTGGCCATCGCCGGTACTGTGCAGGATGACATCGGAAATCAGCAATTGTTCACCGATCCCGGCCAATCGTTCCGCGCTTAACCACATGCCGCCGATCATCACCGGAAAATCCCTTTCGCCACGGCCATCAATATCATTTGTCTGAATGCGCCCTGCGGCAACAACCGCGAGCTGCTGCCCGTAGGTCGCATAGCCGGAAATTGTGGTATGCGGCGTAAGCTGCAGGTCGATGACACGGGGAAAGAAGGCTTCGACCAGTTCGGGATGCACCAGCGTCAGGTCCGAGGTATCGCCGTCGGTCTCGTAGGCATAGAGCGGTGAACCATCGCTATCGAGAAGATAAATGAAATCAAATGTTTCGCCTTCGGTCGCGCCTGAACCGATGTCAGCATAAAGCTGCACTTCATTGCGGGTGACGACTAGGTCATAGGCGTGATCCCAGTACGAATAGTCGGCCGTGCTGATCTCGATACTGTCAAGTTCAGCCTGCAATGCACTTTGGAACAAGGCGTTGGTGGTGATGGCTGCCAATCTATCCACGCGGTCCGCCATCCAAAAGGCCATACCGATGATAACGACAATCGCCGCGATCCCGTTGGCCACTGACGTGACATAGATCCGCCGTGCCAGCCGGTGCGTTTCTTCATCCTTGGGACGGTCCAGTTGGGTTGGTTTGATCAAGGCCAGATCCTGCAGTTGTTCCGCATCACCGTATCCACCAGGGATTAAAAATTCTTTGCCGCCTTGTGCCGTTTCGCCCCGACCGGGCCGCCCGGCCATTTTGCCGCGCGCCGGCTCTGTCTGCTTGACGTTCTGATAGGCTGCGCTTAGGTCAAATACAGAAGAAACGCCGGGGCTGTGTGCCTCGCTGGACAAGATCAAAAGGGGGCCTGCATGGGCATCGCAACCGGTCTGAATGACGCTGGCGCCGACCGTGAGGTCGCGACCCAAGAACTGAACCGCGAGTTGCAGGACAAGGGGTTTCTTGTGACCTCGACTGCGGACATGATCAATTGGGCACGCACCGGGTCCCTGCATTGGATGACATTTGGGTTGGCCTGCTGCGCGGTTGAGATGATGCATACATCCATGCCGCGCTATGATCTGGAACGGTTTGGCACGGCCCCGCGCGCATCCCCCCGCCAGTCAGATTTGATGATCGTGGCCGGTACGCTGACCAACAAAATGGCCCCCGCCTTGCGCAAGGTTTACGACCAGATGCCTGAGCCGCGCTATGTGATTTCCATGGGGTCGTGCGCGAATGGCGGCGGCTATTACCACTACAGCTACTCCGTGGTGCGCGGCTGTGACCGGATCGTGCCCGTGGATGTCTATGTGCCCGGCTGCCCGCCCACGGCAGAGGCGCTGCTTTATGGTATCCTGCAATTGCAACGCAAGATCCGCCGGACGGGGACGATTGTACGATGACAGAGGCATTGCAAGAACTTGGCACCCATCTTGAGATGAAGCGCACCGATTGTGTGCTATCTTGGGAGGTTGCCCATGATGAGCTGACGGTCAATGTGGCCCCGTCGTCGCTGGTCAGCTTTGTCGAGTTTCTGAAGAACGACCAATCTTGTCAGTTTTCATCGCTCGTCGATATTACGGCCGTTGATTACCCAAATCGGGCCAAGCGGTTTGAC
The DNA here is from genome assembly GCA_947489445.1 of uncultured Paracoccaceae bacterium. Taxonomy (GTDB): domain Bacteria; phylum Pseudomonadota; class Alphaproteobacteria; order Rhodobacterales; family Rhodobacteraceae; genus Yoonia. The sequence continues at coordinate 257,244 of CANLDN010000005.1, read as the reverse complement.
GTGATTTATCACTTTCTGAGCATGTATCAGAACCAGCGGATCCGCTTGCGCGTGCAAATCCGCGAAGAGGATATGATGCCGTCCATCATGCCCGTGCATCCGTCGGCTAATTGGTTCGAACGCGAAGTGTTTGATATGTTCGGCATCCTGTTTTCCGGTCATCCAGACCTGCGCCGGATCCTGACGGATTACGGGTTTCGCGGGCATCCCCTGCGTAAGGATTTCCCGACGACGGGTTACACCGAAGTGCGTTACGACGAAGTCCAAAAGCGTGTTGTGTACGAGCCGGTGAACCTTGTGCAGGAATATCGTCAGTTCGACTTCATGTCGCCTTGGGAAGGTGCAGAATATATTCTGCCCGGTGATGAAAAGACCGACGAAAAGGCGGGCTGATGACAGATGACCCCGCTCTGAAAGGGTCATGCATGTGCGGCGCTTGCACTTTTACTGCAATACCCAACGCGGCGGGTTATGGCGCCGGGGCTTGTCATTGCGGCATGTGCCGCAAATGGTCCGGCGGCATGTTTATGTCGGTGGATTGCGGATCGTCAGTTGTCTTTGATGAAGGCGCGCCGGTTGGGTCCTACAAAGGGTCCGAATGGGGCGAACGCCTGTTCTGCAAAACTTGCGGGTCTTCATTGCTGTGGCAAACGCAAGATGGCCAGAACCAGCATGTGTCCATTCAGGCCTTCGAGGACCCAGGACAGTTTGAGATTGGGATGCAGGTGTTTATTGACAAGAAACCGGCCAACTACGCGCTAGCGGCTGAGACCAAGACGATGACCGAGGCTGAGGTTTTTGCGATGTTTGCGCCGGATGCGGAGATATAAAGAAGTGCTTGGACATCCTGCGTTCTGGTATTGGACACCGGTGGCCTTTCCGATCGCGTTGATGGCGTGTTTCGTGAATGGACTTTTCATATCCGGGTGGTCTGGACGTCTTAGGCCGACCGTGGCTTTTCTTGTCATCATTGCGATCATGCAGGTCATAACATATCTTTTTGCATATTTTGTTTCCGGTACGAGTGGCCAAATGATGCCTAAGGCAGAGCAAAACGAAGCACTTTATCGTATGGCGCGAACGTGTGTCTTGTTCTTTGTGGGCTGTCTGGTTGCGGCCAGTCTCGGTCAGTACTTACGCCACATCACGTTTCCAAAGGGGGCATAAGTCGCCATGCAGGTTTTTGTTGATAAGGCGCCGGATCATTCTGCATTGATCGTTGGGACGACAACCTCCGACACAGAGATTCTTGCTATGTTTGCCCATAATGACAAAATACAATAACGCATTGCACCGTTACGGGTTCTGGCTTTTTGCGCCGTTGCTGCTGCCCATCGTTGTTGCCTTGAGTTTCATTTGCGGATTGCTGATATCAGGCTGGGGTGCCTGTGTTTTTCCAGCGTTCGTTTTTGTCGGTGTTGCAGCGTGCTTGCAGATACTCTCTTACCGCCTTTGGGATGCTATGGTCGGCACAGGCGCGGGTCGCATTTCGAGTGAGCAAATGGACGACTTTTTTGTGCGCTGCATGCGCACGTGCCTGTTGGTCTTTGTGATGTCTGTGGTTGCTGTGATGTTGGGGCAGTATGTGCGTTCAGTGACGTTTCCAAAACCGCACGTGCCTGGCAATGAGCCCACTGTGGCAGGCCAATCGAGAACATGAGCTTTGTGACGATGTCTGACCAGAATATCCTATTTTGCGTCGGAGCCACAAAGGCCGGTACTTCTTGGCTATACCGCTATCTGCATGATCATCCCGATTGCGCTGTGCCCGCCGTGAAGGAAGCGCATTATTGGGATACGTTTGATGCGGACGCGCGGGACAGGCAGGTGGCCGCCTTTCGGGTGCGCCTGCGCGAGTTGCGTGATTTGCGGGATGAGGCTGATGGCGCGGGGCGCGGTTGGCAAGTGGCAAACGTGACCCGTCGAATCGCGGATATGAAAGGGTTGATGGCGGCGGTGGAAGGTGACCGTTCGGGGGACCGTGCCTATGTCGATTGGTTGACGCAGCGGGGTGAAGGCGCGGCCCTTTTTGTAGATATGACCCCGAATTATGCCACGCTTTCCGATGACATCCTGCAACGTATGGTCGCAGTGTCGCCCGCTACCAAGGTTGTCTTTTTGATCCGCGACCCGCTGGATCGGTTATGGTCGCATATCCGGATGCAAGCCCGCAGGCAGCGGCAAACCCACGAAGTCTATGAAAAGAAGGCCAATAACATCCTATACAGGATGCTGAACCGGGGGCAGGAGACACATATTCTGGAACGCGGCGATTATCCGGCGATCATTCGCAAGCTGCGCCGCGTGGTGCCGGAGGATCGTCTGCTGGTGCAGTTCACAGAAAACATGATGGGCGCAGATGGTATCTCGCAAATCGCGGCATTCCTTGGTATTAGCCCTGTAACGCCTGACGTCACGCAGCCGGTTCACCAAGGACCAGAGGTTGTGATGTTGGATAAACTGCGTCCCCGGACGTCGAAACTTTTGAATGAACACTATGATTGGGTCGCCCGACATATCGGCCCGCTGCCAGCCCGCTGGCAGGAGAACCGCGCAAGGATAAGAGCATGATGGACGGCGATATTCGTGTGAATACATATGATGACGGGTCAACTGACGCGGCGACCAGCGAACAGCAGATCCGGAACTTCAACATCAACTTTGGCCCGCAGCACCCGGCGGCCCACGGCGTGTTGCGGCTCGTGCTGGAACTGGATGGCGAGATTGTGGAACGCTGTGACCCGCATATCGGCCTGCTGCACCGCGGTACTGAAAAACTGATGGAATCGCGGACCTATTTGCAGAACCTGCCCTATTTCGACCGGCTGGATTACGTGGCCCCGATGAACCAAGAGCATGCCTGGTGTCTGGCGATTGAAAAACTGACCGGCACCAAGGTGCCCCGTCGGGCCAGCCTGATCCGGGTGCTTTATTGCGAGATTGGCCGCGTGCTGAACCACCTGCTGAACGTCACCACACAGGCGATGGATGTGGGCGCGATGACGCCCCTGTCATGGGGTTTTGAAGAGCGTGAAAAGCTGATGGTGTTTTACGAGCGTGCCTGCGGCGCGCGCCTGCATGCCGCCTATTTCCGCCCTGGTGGTGTGCATCAGGATTTGCCGGATCAACTGGTTGAAGACATTGACCAGTGGGCCGTCGAATTCCCCAAAATCATTGATGATATTGCTAGCCTGCTGAACGAAAACCGCATCTTTAAGCAGCGTAATGCCAATATCGGTATCGTGACCGAAGATGATATCACCGAATGGGGTTTTTCGGGGGTTATGGTACGCGGTTCCGGCCTTGCCTGGGATTTGCGTCGCGCGCAGCCTTACGAATGCTATGATGAGTTCGAATTCCAGATCCCTGTCGGCAAGAACGGCGATTGCTACGATCGCTACCTGTGCCGGATGGAGGAAATGCGCCAGTCGACCTCGATCATCCGTCAGGCCTGCGAAAAGCTGCGCCATGAAAAGGGTGACGTGATGGCGCGGGGCAAGATGACCCCCCCAACACGTGGTGAGATGAAGACCTCTATGGAGGCGCTGATCCATCACTTCAAGCTTTACACCGAAGGGTTCCACGTCCCCGCAGGAGAGGTCTATGCAGCGGTCGAAGCGCCCAAGGGCGAGTTTGGCGTCTTCCTTGTGGCTGACGGGACCAACCAGCCTTATCGCGCCAAGCTGCGTGCGCCCGGCTATCTGCATTTGCAAGCGATGGATCATGTGACAACCGGCCATCAGTTGGCCGATGTGGCCGCGATTATTGGCACCATGGACGTGGTGTTTGGTGAGATCGACCGCTAACCCGCTGTTTTCGCAAATGATCGGTTGACCGCCGGTTCGTTTTGTAGGGGCTTGCCAGTTCTGACAAGATGCCAGATCGTTGGCCCAGGGGGCGTTATCCGCCCGCGGGGAAGGTGAATACGATGAGCATTGCAGACATCCTGCTTGGTTTTCTAGTGGCTGGTGGATTTTTTGTATCCGCAAGCGTGTCGCGTCTTTTTCGCAGATCAATGACCGGCATTATCATCGGGGGCGTTTTGGGCATCGCCTTTTCGGTGGTCATATTGCGTTACGGACTGGCAGAGTTTTTTGACGCGGCGATGATACCTTCAGAAGAATAACACGACAGCGGGAGTTGACCCAATATGACCATCACATTTGATATCTGGCTCTTGTTGATTGGTGCAGGTGCGGGTGTTGCCGCGACAGCACTGGCCAAGGGGCGCAGCCGCTTGGTCAAAGCGGCTGTCATTGGCGCGGTCGTCGCTTTCCTGATCGATCTGGCGCGAGGCCTGTTCTGAATGCCAATTGGCCTGAGCGAGGTGCTGAATGCATGGGCCGAGATGTTTGGGCTATTGGGTCTTCTGCTCTGGGTGTTGTTAATCACGCTGGTGCCGATCATCATTGCGCGTCGTATCGTGCGGCCATGGGTGGCCTATACCTGCAGCGTGCTCGTCTTGGGTCTGAGCTTTCAGATCCCGATCCTATGGTTCGTCGGGTTCGAAGATTTCGGTCGCTTCTGGGCGCATATAGCCCGTCTCAGCCCGGATATTTTCTGAGTTTCGTCGGCAGAAAACCTCGCGCCATTGCGATGGCTTCTGGATATCGCAAACCAGTGGCGGTACGTTGACGCATCTTGCAGATGACTGCTTCAAAAGAAACAAACACACCATGGGCGCCTATCACGCGCCCGCAAAGAGGAAAGCGTCATGATCCGTAAACTTCCCGTTCTCGCCATTGCCACCCTGTCCGCTTGTACGATCCCGATCACCACGCGGCCACCAATGACAACACCGCCACCACCCGTCACCGTGAACCCGCAATCTGCCAAGGAACGTTTCGTCCAGGCGGCTGAGGCCAATGGCTGCGTGGTCAACGCACAAACCGCCCCTGTGATCCTCGCGGATGCCACATTGTCGCAAGAGGATCTGGCGCGGATCATGACAGAACTGAAGGCCGAAGGGCGCGGTGGTGTCGCCGCTGACGGGCAATCGTTTACTGTGACCACTGGGGCTTGCGCGTAATGGTAAATGTTGGGGTCCCCGGCATCCTGGTGATTTTAGGCAGTTTTGGCGATCCCGTATCGAGCGCCCTCTTTGGTCTGGTAACGGGTGCTTTATTGGTGCTGGGCGCAGGCTAGACGACATCGAAAAACAGGGTCGTGATGCCGTTGTCAAATGGTCCGGTCCTGTGTAGTTCGGTGTCAAAGGTTTGCAGGGCTGGTGCCCGCAGCCGCCCATGTTGCTAGCCGAGGTTCCTATGCTGCGTCGCCTTCATCCTGATCAGCCTGACAGTTTCGCCTTTACCCCCGACAATCAAAAATGGGCCGAGGCGCAGATGAAGAAGTTTCCCGAAGGGCGCCAGGCCTCTGCGATTATTCCGCTGTTGTGGCGGGCGCAGGAACAAGAAGGCTGGCTGAGCCGTCCAGCGATTGAACATATTGCAGGTATGCTGGATCTGGCATTCATCCGCGCGTTCGAGGTCGCATCTTTCTATTTCATGTTCCAGCTGCAGCCGGTCGGCTCTGTTGCCCATATCCAAGTCTGCGGGACGCTGTCTTGCATGATTTGCGGGGCTGAGGATTTGATTGGTGTCTGTCAGGACAAGATTGCCGACAAACCGCATGCGCTGTCGGCTGATGGCAAGTTTTCATGGGAAGAAGTTGAATGCCTTGGATCCTGTGCGAACGCGCCTATGGCCCAGATCGGCAAGGACTATTACGAGGATCTGACCGCCGAACGTCTGGGCGAGATTATTGATGAACTGGCTGCGGGCAAAGTACCGGTTCCGGGCCCGCAAAATGGGCGCTTTGCGGCGGAGCCGTTGAAGGGGCTGACGTCTTTGCGCGGATATGACAGTGGCAAGACCCAGTATAATGCCAGCGTGCAACTGGCCGTTGATATCGGCGACACGGTCAAGCGGGTCGATGGAACCGAGGTGCCGTTGCTGACCCCCTGGATAGCGACGGATGCCCCCGCCAAACCGAAAGGGCGCAAGAAACCCGCGCCAAAACCATCGGCAAAGGCGGCACCCGACGGATCCGGCGTGACCAAGCAGCAGGCGCAGGCAACATCCAAAGCCAAGCCTGTATCAAAATCAAACCCCGAACCTGCCGCAGCGGCAGAGAAAAAGCCCGAAACCTTGTCTGCACCACGCAAGACAGGGGCTGATGACCTCAAGCAAATCAGCGGGGTGGGGCCGAAACTGGAAACGACGTTGAATGAGCTGGGTTTTTGGCATTTTGACCAGATCGCCAAGTGGACAGCGGATGAGATCGCATGGGTCGATAGCCGTTTGAAGTTCAAGGGCCGGATCGAGCGGGACAACTGGATGGCGCAGGCCGCAGACCTTGCCAAAAAGGACTGATAGGGCCGTTTTGTTGTAAGCCCGCCGCTAAGTGACCCAAAATGCACAAATTATTTACGGATTGGCATTCTTTCGGTTAGAGATGTTGCATGGGGCGACGGCGGGTCAATTTGACGCGATGCGCCAATACTGTCTGCAAGGGCCGCGCTCACGGCCACCTGAGGGAGAATGAACATGATCAAAGACACGTCACCGGCACCAAAGCTGTACGGCATCATTGCGATTGCAGCACTGGTTGGCATCATTGCGGCGGGCGTCGCGATTGTTCTTTATGATTACGCATTGGTTGGCGGCGTCTTTATTGGCGCGCTTGTGGCGGCTGTTGCCGCGATTGCACTGGCCATCGGGTGGCGAGAGCCGCAGTCCGGTCCACAAGGTGTGAACGCACCGCAGGCTGCATCTGCGCCGACCGCAGCACCCGCACCTGTTGCAGAACCGGAGCCCGCGCCTGCACCGGCCGCCGCAGCAGCACCAGAACCAGAACCTGCCCCCGCACCGGCCGCAGCTGCGGAACCCGCACCTGCGCCCGAACCAACACCCGCTGCGGCACCTGCAAATGCGGATGGCAAACCTACGTTCCTGAGTGAGGCACGCGAAGGCGGTGCCGATGATCTTAAGCAGATCAAAGGCGTTGGCCCAAAGCTGGAAAAGACGCTGCACGGCATGGGGATCTATCACTTTGATCAGATCGCAGGCTGGGGTCCATCCGAACAGGCATGGATGGATGACAATCTGGAAGGCTTCAAAGGTCGCGCGACCCGCGATGATTGGGTCGCCCAAGCCAAGACTCTGGCCGCCGGTGGCGAAACCGCATTTTCCGGCAAGGTGAAAAAGGGCGACGTCTACTAAATCATGACCCAACATGGTGACACCAAACAGGCCAAGGCAGGACAACGCGTCGCGTTGATCTTGGCCGGAACAGGTGTCATGTGGATGATCGCGATCTGGGCAGGGTCGGAATTTGGCTGGTCCAACCGGACCCGTGCACTTTTTGACCTTGCAGCGCTCGCCGGTTTCGGCTTTGCGCTATGGCAGACATTTCAACTCTGGCGCGCGCGCCAGAACGACAAGGGCGATGGCTGATGCTCAAAGACGAAGACCGGATTTTCACGAACCTTTACGGGATGCATGACCGTACCATGGCTGGCGCAAAAAAGCGTGGTCATTGGGATGGGACGGCTGCGATCATCAAAAAGGGACGTGACTGGATCATCAATGAGATGAAGACATCTGGTCTGCGTGGGCGCGGGGGCGCAGGTTTCCCAACAGGCCTCAAGTGGTCCTTTATGCCTAAAGAAAGTGACGGGCGTCCGGCTTATCTGGTGGTAAATGCCGATGAATCTGAGCCGGGCACATGCAAAGACCGCGAAATCATGCGCCACGATCCGCATACGCTGGTCGAAGGGTGTCTGATTGCATCTTTCGCGATGAATGCGAACGCCTGCTACATCTACATCCGCGGCGAATACATCCGTGAGAAAGAGGCGCTGCAAGCGGCCATCGATGAATGCTATGCCGCCGGTCTGGTCGGCAAGAATGCTGCGAAATCCGGCTGGGATTTCGACATTTACCTGACCCATGGGGCAGGGGCCTATATCTGTGGCGAGGAAACCGCGCTGCTGGAAAGCCTTGAAGGCAAAAAGGGTATGCCGCGCATGAAGCCGCCATTCCCGGCGGGCGCTGGTCTTTATGGCTGCCCGACGACTGTGAACAACGTCGAATCAATTGCTGTGGTGCCGACCATCCTGCGCCGTGGCGGGGATTGGTTTGCCGGCATGGGGCGTCCGAACAACGCGGGCACCAAGCTGTTTGCGATTTCCGGCCATGTAAACAACCCCTGTGTCGTGGAAGAGGAAATGTCGATTTCCTTTGAGGAACTGATCGAAAAGCATTGCGGCGGTATTCGTGGTGGTTGGGATAATCTCAAGGCCGTGATCCCCGGTGGATCCTCGGTGCCTTGTGTGCGCGGTGAACATATGCGCGATGCGATCATGGATTTTGACGCGCTCAAGGAAAAAGGGTCATCCCTTGGCACCGCTGCTGTGATCGTGATGGATAACTCCACCGATATGATCAAGAATATCTGGCGTTTGTCCAAATTCTATAAGCATGAAAGCTGCGGCCAATGCACCCCGTGCCGGGAAGGCACCGGCTGGATGATGCGCGTTATGGCCCGTTTGGTGAAAGGTGATGCATCGGTTGAAGAGATTGATATGCTTCTGGATGTGACAAAGCAGGTCGAAGGGCACACGATTTGTGCGCTTGGCGATGCGGCGGCATGGCCCATTCAGGGTCTGATCAAAAACTTCCGGGACGAAATCGAAGACCGGATCAAAGACAAGCGACTAGCAGGGATGGCAGCAGAATGATGATGCGTGGATTGATGTTTGGGGCAGCGTTGACGTTGGCCGCATGTGCAACGGGATCGAGCGCGGCGCGTCCATTTTCGGACCCGGCGGTGCAGAAGCTTTATAACCTGCCGACACCGCAATATTACGCGACCTTGAAAATCGCCAATCAGGTGGCGCAGAACTGTGCGCGGTATCGTTATGATACGGCACTGGATCTGGACGTGAACGAAAAGCGCAACGAGGTTGGGCGCGGGTCACTGTCAGCGATCGGGCTGCGCGGTGCGATTGAGCTTGAAACAGATGTCAGCGAGCGCAGTTTTACGGCCAAGCACGGCGTGGAATTGACCGGCGCAGATTTGTGTCCGGCGGCGGATGCCGAGATGCTTGAAAACAGTGCGATGGCTGCCGTGTTGGTGCCCGTCTGATACCTGACGATGGCATTTCGTAATTTCCTTGATGGGGCCGCAAGTTTTGGTGCGGCCCTTGTCACATCCGCAATCTGCGGATTGCCCGCGTGGTTTACCGTCCGCGCGACTATGGCTGAAATTGCGCCGTTCTGGGCCTATGCCCCTGCGGGCATTTTGGCCCTTATCGGCGGTATTTTGACGCTGGCCTTCCTACGCAAATCGTTTGGCGGGGTGGCCCCAACGCGCCAGCGGCGCAGGTAGTCGGATATGCACGTTGCAGAATTGAACATTGGTCGCCTTATTGCCCCCACGGATGATCCGCGCGTGGCAGAGTTCATGGATAATCTGGATCGGATCAACGGGTTGGGCAAACGGATGCCCGGCTTCGTCTGGATGATGGAAGGTTCGGGCGAACCGGGTCGCGGCAATACCGATGCCTGCATTGATGGCGATCCGCAGTTTGTCGCCAATCTTTCGGTCTGGGAAACACCGCAACAACTCGAAACCTTTGTTTTTGGCACCTTGCACGACAAGTTCATGAAGCGCGGCAAGGAATGGTTCGAAGAACTGGTCGACATGCATTTTGTCATGTGGTGGATCGAGGAAGGCACCCAGCCCAGTTTGGACGACGCGCTGGCCAAGCTGGCCCATCGCGAAAAACACGGCGACAGCGCCGCCGCCTTTGGCTGGGATTGGTTGCGCGCCCAAGCAGCCCAATGACCCGGCATCTGGCCGAATTCAACTTTGGCACCCTGCGCTACCCTTGGGGTGATCCGCGTATTGCCGGTTTTGAAGACGCCGTTGATCAGGTCAACGCCATAGCGGCACGCAGCCCGGGATTTGTCTGGCGCATGTCTGATGATGATATGGATGCGGTGCAAAACGACCCGCATGGCCCGCTGGGTGAGAGGCCCAATACAGCCTCGACCCTGTCCGTCTGGACGGGTGCCGCCCCACTGTACCGGTTTGTGACCAAGACATTACATGCACGCATCATGGCACGGCAGCACGAATGGTTTGTGCCGGGCGATAGCGGTTTTCTTGTGTGCTGGTGGATTGCCGCAACCCATCGGCCAGATGTGGCCGAAGGCATGGCACGCTGGCGCGATCTGCAAAAACACGGTGAGACGAAAGATGTTTTTGGTGCCAATGGGTTAACCATCGCGGCCCATGCTGAAGCGGGATAAATCGGTGGATATCAACGCGGTGATATTGAATAGCGTGGGCTGACACGCGATGTCATATCGACGAAAAGACACACATATTGCCGTGCCTTGTAGGAGAATTGTGATGACCAAGACCCGTGCCCTTTTGGCCGCTGTTTCAATCGCGTCAGTGACGTTTGCTGGCAGCATGTCAGCGCAGGCCGCGTTGAAGGATGAACCATCCGTGCGCGATGGGATCATCTTTGTCGGCATGGCGTATGAGATTTCAGAGCAGTGCGACAGCATTCGCGCCCGAACATGGCGTGGCATCGGTTATCTGCAATCGCTCAAGAATCGCGCGACCGAGCTGGGGTATTCGGATGCCGAAATCGAAGCCTATATCGACGATCGCGATGAACAGCGCCGGTTGGAACGCATCGCACGTCAGCAACTGGCCGCCATTGGCGTCGTCGAAGGCGATGAAGCCAGCTATTGCGCCGCTGGCCGCGCCCAGATCGCCGCAAACACGCGGGTTGGCTGGCTGCTGCGTTAAGTCGCTGCTGCGCGTCTGAAATTTGCCCTCTTTTTTGTCGATCTGACTGGCATCGCCGCCCATGTCGCGCTAGAACGCGGCAACGCGCAGCCGCCGCAACGCGGATACATGCGCGACCGGGAACAAAAAGGCACGCCATGTCTGATCTGCGCAAAGTCGTCATTGATGGAACTGAGGTCGAAGTTGACGGGGCGATGACCCTGATCCAGGCCTGCGAAGAGGCGGGCATCGAAATCCCGCGTTTCTGCTATCACGAACGGCTTTCCATCGCAGGTAACTGCCGGATGTGTCTGGTTGAAGTTGTAGGCGGTCCGCCCAAGCCCGCCGCGTCGTGTGCCATGCAGGTGCGCGATTTGCGCCCTGGGCCAGAAGGGCAGCCGCCGGTCGTGAAAACCAACTCGCCCATGGTCAAAAAGGCCCGCGAGGGCGTCATGGAATTTCTGCTGATCAACCACCCGCTCGATTGCCCGATCTGCGATCAGGGCGGTGAGTGTGATTTGCAGGATCAGGCCATGGCCTATGGCGTGGATTTCAGCCGCTTCCGCGAACCCAAGCGCGCGACCGAGGATTTGGACCTTGGCCCGCTGGTCGAAACCCATATGACCCGCTGCATTTCCTGCACCCGTTGTGTGCGTTTCACGACCGAAGTGGCAGGCATCCACCAGATGGGCCAGACCGGTCGTGGCGAGGATGCCGAAATTACGTCTTATCTGGGCGAAACACTCGATTCGAATATGCAGGGCAACATCATTGATCTGTGCCCGGTTGGCGCGCTTGTGTCCAAGCCATATGCGTTCACCGCACGGCCATGGGAGCTGACCAAGACGGAATCCATTGACGTTATGGATGCTCTGGGTTCCAACATCCGCGTGGACACGAAGGGCCGCGAGGTCATGCGCTTTCTGCCCCGCAACCATGACGGCGTGAACGAAGAATGGATTTCCGACAAGACGCGCTTTGTCTGGGACGGGCTGCGCAAGCAGCGCTTGGACACGCCCTACATTCGTGAAAACGGCAAACTGCGCAAGGCAAGCTGGCCCGAGGCACTGACTGCCGCAGCCGCCGCGATGAAGGACAAGAAGGTTGCCGGGCTCGTGGGTGATCTCGCCCCGGTTGAGGCCGCGTTCGCGCTCAAGCAATTGATCGAGGGGCAGGGTGGCAATGTAGAATGCCGTACCGATGGGGCGAAGCTGCCAATTGGTAACCGGTCGGCCTATGTGGGGACTGCCTGCATCGAAGACATTGACGATGCGCAGATGATACTGATGATCGGGACCAACCCGCGCATAGAGACGCCGGTGCTGAATTCCCGCATCCGCAAGGCCTGGACCAAAGGGGCCAAAGTGGCCCGGATCGGGACAAGCGATGATCTGACCTTTGATGTGGTGCAAATCGGCTCTGGTCGCGATGATCTGGTCGGTCTGGCTGCTATGGATCATTCCGACAAACAGGACGTCGCTGGCGTCATGATCGTCGGGCAGGGTGCCCTGACAGAAGCCGATGGTGAGGCCGTGCTGAGCCAGGCGATGAAGGCCGCAGATGCCGCGAATTCGAAATTCCTTGTCCTGCATACTGCGGCCAGCCGCGTGGGTGCGATGGATGTGGGTGCCGTCACCGAAGGCGGGCTTGAGGCGGCATTGGACGGGGCCGAAGTGATTTACAACCTTGGCGCAGACGAGGTTGAGGTGAAGCCGGGCGCCTTCGTGATTTACCAAGGCTCGCACGGTGATCGTGGGGCGCATCGCGCCGATATCATCCTGCCCTCTGCGGCTTATACGGAAGAAAACGGCCTGTTCGTGAATACCGAAGGACGGCCACAGCTTGCCCTACGCGCCAGTTTCCCACCGGGCGAGGCCAAGGAAAACTGGGCGATCCTGCGCGCGCTATCTGCTGAACTGGACGCGACATTGGCATTCGACAGTATGGCGCAACTGCGGCAGGCACTGGTTAAGGCCCACCCACATCTGGGGCGCATTGACGAAGTGGCCGAAAACGATTGGCAGCCGATCCCCGTCAAAAAACCTGGCAAGGCGGATTTTGTGAATGCGGTCACGGATTTCTATCTGACAAACCCGATTGCACGTGCCTCCAGCCTTATGGCGGAACTGAGCGCCAATACCAAAGCCCGTAAAACCGCGCCGCTGGCGGCGGAATAAGGACCTGATAAATGGTTGAATTTTTTACCAATACCAACCTTGGCATCGTCCTTGTGATCCTTGGGCAGTGTTTGCTCGTGTTGATCCCCTTGCTGGTCGCTCTCGCGTTTTTGATGTACGCGGACCGCAAGGTCTGGGCGGCAGTGCAAATGCGCAAAGGGCCCAACGTGGTTGGCGCATTCGGGCTTTTGCAATCTTTCGCCGACTTCCTCAAATATATCGTCAAAGAGATTGTGGTGCCTGCGGGCGCCGACAAGGCGGTGTTCTTCCTCGCCCCTATGATCGCCTTTGTACTGGCCGTGATTTCATGGGCGGTGATCCCGTTCAACGACGGTTGGGTGCTGGCCGATATCAACGTCGCCATCTTGTATATCTTCGCCATTGGCTCGCTTGAGGTCTATGGCGTGATCATGGGGGGCTGGGCGTCAAACTCCAAATATCCCTTCCTCGGCTCGCTGCGGTCTGCAGCACAGATGATCTCTTACGAGGTTTCAATCGGCCTGATCATCATCGGTGTGATCATCTCGGCGGGGTCGATGAACTTTGGTGATATCGTCGCAGCACAAGACGGCAATGCGGGCCTGTTCAACTGGTTCTGGGTCGCGCATTTCCCGATGCTGTTCCTCTTCTTCATCAGCGCCTTGGCCGAAACAAACCGGCCACCGTTCGACCTGCCCGAAGCGGAATCAGAACTGGTTGCCGGTTACCAGGTTGAATATTCCTCTACCCCATTCCTGCTGTTCATGATCGGCGAACTGATGGCTGTCGTGCTGATGTGCGCGCTGGTATCGCTGCTGTTCTTTGGCGGCTGGCTGTCACCCATTCCGGGTCTGCCCGACGGCATTCTTTGGATGGTGCTGAAGATGGGACTGGTCTTCTTCATGTTCGCCATGGTCAAGGCGATCACGCCGCGCTACCGCTATGACCAGCTGATGCGGATCGGCTGGAAAGTGTTTCTGCCCATGTCGCTGGCATGGGTGGTGATCGTGTCGTTCCTCGCCAAATACGAAGTGCTCGGCGGGTTCTGGGCGCGCTGGGCGGTGGGTGGCTGATGTTTGAGCGCACCATTATCGCCGTTTTGCTGTTTGTTCTTCCGAGTATGGTTGCAGCACAAACCGCAGAGGAAGACGCTCATGGAGGTGCCTTTGCGAACGCTGTTTGGGCTCATATTCAGGGTGCTTGCTCTGTCGAGGTTGAGCTAAACGATGAATTGAATGCGGAAATTTACGAAGTTCTGGATAGTCCAATTCAACCGTTGGAATCTCGGTTGCCATGGGATGTGGTTGTCGCGCGACAAAACGCTTCAACACCAACATTGCAAGATGTGGACAAGCGCGCCATTGCGTTGACTGTAGTGGGTACGATTGGTGTGGCTAAGAACCTGGAGTTTGTTGGTTTGTTTGCTGACCCTTCTCCCTTGAATGGGCAGGACTTTGTTAATGAAGCGGAGCCTCTCCGCTCTCGGGCAGAAGTACTACTGCAATTTATGAGGTGTTTATGGCCCAACGCAGAAGGTGTACGAACACTGGCGGATACTAGATGGGGTGCTATGGCCGAAAAGCTATTTGTTGGTGAGTGTGATACTCAGCTTTTTGTGCTTTTTGAGGCCTATCATTCGATGCAATTGGTCCCTATGGCCGCTGAGAACAGATTGGCGATGCACGATGCTTTGATTCAAGATCATGACCAATATCTAGAAGCTTCCCGAGCTTCTTTCGATTGTGAGGACTTCAGCTGATATGACCCAAATCGACTACACACGCGCGGCCAAATATTTCCTGCTGCAGGATTTCTTTTCCGCTTTCCGCCTCACGATGCGGTATTTCTTCTCGCCTAAGGCGACGCTGAACTATCCGCATGAAAAGGGCCCTTTGTCCCCGCGTTTTCGGGGCGAACATGCCCTGCGCCGCTATCCCAATGGCGAGGAACGCTGCATCGCCTGCAAGCTGTGTGAGGCCGTCTGCCCCGCGCAGGCCATTACCATTGACGCCGAACCGCGCGATGACGGCTCCCGCCGCACGACCCGCTATGACATCGACATGACCAAATGCATCTATTGCGGCTTCTGCCAAGAGGCCTGCCCGGTGGATGCCATCGTCGAAGGACCGAATTTCGAGTTCAGCACCGAAACGCGCGAAGAGCTGTATTACGACAAGGAAAAGCTCCTCGAAAACGGCGACCGCTGGGAAGCTGAAATCGCGCGCAATCTGGAAATGGATGCGCCTTACAGATGAGTTCGCCCTTGCAAATCATTGGTGGGATCGTTGGCGGTGTGGCGCTTATCGCTGGCATTGTTGAAATCTCGTCCGGCCCACCACAACCCATTGATACGGGTCCAGCACCCTATGGATTGATCATGGATAGTGGTTTTGCCGTTCGGGTGATGGGCAAGGGGCCGTTTTGCACGGGTGGCTGGGTCAATCCTATGGTGGCCGAGGGGAAAGACCTCGTTGCGTTGCAGAATGCGGGCATTGTGACCATAGATAGCGGTCGCCGCACCGTACAATTCGAAGAAGTTTGTTTGAAGGGAACTTACGGCTGATGACCGACCAGAACCCCTTTGAAGCGATGATGAAGATGGGTCAGGACTGGGCCAAATCGATGAATATCGATGCGGATACTTTTACGCCCAAGGGGTTCGAAAACCTCTGGCCGACCATGCCCAAGGAAACGATGGAGATGTTCTTTGGCAAGGGCATCAACCCCGAGGGGCTGGACGCAAAGACCCGCCTGCTGTTGACGCTGGCGGGGTTGACTGTATTGGGTGCGCAGGCCGAGGCGCAGATCAGGTTGACTGTTCGACATCTTGTCGAAGCGGGGGCGACCAAACAGGAAATCGCCGAGGCCATCGCCCAGATGGGCATGTTCGCCGGTTTACCCGCCATGACCAAGGCCATGGAACTGGCCAATGACGTGTTGGAAAAGGATGAGAGTTAAATGAGTGTATTCGCGTTCACATTCTACCTCTTTGCGATCACGACCGTGGTGGGCGGGCTGTTCACGGTGATCAGCCGGAACCCGGTGCATTCGGTTCTGTGGTTGATCCTGGCCTTCCTGTCCTCTGCCGGTCTGTTCGTGACTTTAGGGGCCGAATTCGTCGCGATGCTGCTGATCATCGTCTATGTCGGCGCGGTGGCCGTGCTATTCCTGTTCGTGGTGATGATGCTGGATGTGGACTTCGCCGAACTGAAGGCGGAAATGGCGAAATACATGCCGCTCGCCCTGCTGATCGGTGTGGTGATCATCATGCAACTTGCGCTGGCCTTCGGCGTCTGGGGCTTTGCCGACGGGGTTGAAGGGCGTATCGCCGCACCTGCGGGCGATCTGGACAACACCCGCGCCTTGGGGCTGCTGATCTATGACAAGTATATCCTGCTATTCCAACTGGCTGGTCTGATCCTGCTGGTGGCAATGATCGGGGCGATTGTGCTGACGCTGCGCCACCGGGTGGATATCAAGCGCCAGAACGTGCTGGAGCAGATGTACCGCGATCCTGCAAAAGCGATGGAACTGCGCGACGTGAAGCCGGGGCAGGGGTTGTAAAATATATCGCAGTCCCGGGTTTGATCCGGGATTTGTGACAAAAAACGATGAAGTCCCGGCGCAAGTCCGGGACTGCGAGTGAAAAGAGTATCGGGGCACTACGCCTCGGAGGGACGAATGAATGATCGGACTTGAACATTATCTGACGGTGGCTGCCGCCCTGTTTGTCATTGGCATATTCGGGCTGTTCCTCAACCGTAAGAACGTGATCATCCTGCTGATGAGCATCGAATTGATGCTGCTTGCTGTGAACATCAACCTGGTCGCCTTTTCCAGCTATCTGGGCGATCTGGTCGGGCAGGTGTTTACCCTCTTCGTGCTGACCGTCGCCGCTGCCGAGGCCGCGATTGGCCTCGCGATCCTTGTTTGTTTCTTCCGCAACCGCGGGACCATCGACGTTGAAGACGTCAACGTGATGAAGGGCTGATCACAATGGAAACCATCATCCTATTCGCCCCGCTTGTCGGTGCCATCCTCTGCGGGTTTGGCTGGAAGCTGATCGGTGAAACGGCGGCCCAATGGGTGGCAACCAGCCTGTTGTTCCTTGCGGCGATCCTGTCATGGATCGTGTTTCTGACATTTGACGGCACAACCGAGACCATCCCGATCCTGCGCTGGATTGAAAGCGGGACGCTGAGCACCGATTGGGCGATCCGGATGGACCGTCTGACCGCAACCATGCTGATCGTGATCAACACCGTGTCGGCGCTCGTCCACCTGTATTCGTTTGGCTATATGGCCCATGACGATAACTTCAAAGAGGGCGAGAGCTACCGTCCCCGCTTCTTTGCCTATCTGTCATTCTTCACTTTCGCGATGCTGATGCTGGTGACCGCCGATAACCTCGTACAGATGTTCTTTGGCTGGGAAGGGGTCGGCGTTGCCTCTTACCTGCTGATCGGATTTTACTACCGCAAGCCCACGGCCAATGCCGCGGCGATCAAGGCGTTTGTCGTCAACCGGGTTGGCGATTTTGGTTTTGCGCTGGGGATTTTAGCCCTTTACATGATGACGGACAGTATCCGGTTCGAAGATATCTTTGCCGCCGTGCCTGATCTGGCCGAACAATCTATCACCTTTCTTTGGGCGGACTGGAATGCGGCCAACCTGATCGCGGTTCTGCTGTTCATCGGGGCCATGGGGAAATCGGCCCAGTTGATCCTGCACACATGGTTGCCTGACGCGATGGAGGGCCCGACGCCGGTGTCGGCGCTGATCCACGCCGCGACCATGGTGACGGCAGGTGTGTTCCTTGTTTGTCGGATGTCACCGCTGATGGAATATGCCCCGCAGGCGCAGTCCTTTATCGTCTGGCTGGGTGCGAGCACGGCGTTCTTTGCGGCCACTGTTGGTTTGGTCCAAAACGACATCAAGCGCGTCATCGCCTATTCGACCTGTTCGCAGCTGGGCTACATGTTTGTCGCCGCTGGCGTGGGCGTCTATTCGGTTGCGATGTTCCACCTGCTGACACACGCCTTCTTTAAGGCGATGCTGTTCCTTGGTGCCGGGTCGGTGATCCACGGGATGCATCACGAACAGGACATGCGGAACTATGGCGGGCTGAAAGACAAGATGCCTTATACGTTCTGGGCGATGATGATCGGCACATTGGCCATTACCGGTGTGGGCATTCCACTGCTTTATATCGGCTTCCCGGTCGGCTTTGCCGGTTTCGTGTCCAAGGACGCGATCATCGAAAGCGCCTATGCCGCTGGTGCGGGCTACGCGTTCTGGATGCTGGTTGTGGCGGCGCTGATGACCAGTTTCTACAGCTGGCGCCTGATGTTCCTGACATTCTATGGCACCCCGCGTGGCGATAAACATACGCATGAACATGCGCATGACAGCCCCAAGACAATGCTGGCCCCGCTGGCCGTGTTGTCGGTTGGCGCGATCTTTTCCGGCATGGTGTTTTACGGCCCGTATTTTGGCAGCGACGAGAAAGTCGGCAAATTCTTCGGCGTCATCGAAGCGCATGAGGGGGGTGAAGAACAAGCGCTTGGCTTTAGCTTGATTTCACCGGCCTACGCCGCGGGCGAAGAGACGGATGACGACCACAGCAAGGAAGAGGCAGCCTGGCCCGAAGTGCCCGGCCAAGGTGCGATCTTCAAAGCGCCGGACAACCACGTACTGCATGATGCGCATTACGTGCCCATCTGGGTCAAGCTGTCGCCCTTTTTTGCGATGCTGATCGGGTTCGGATTGGCCTATCAGATGTATATTCGTCGTCCGGATTGGCCCGCGAAACTGGCCGAACAGCAACGACCGCTTTACAACTTCCTGCTCAACAAATGGTACTTTGACGAAATCTACGATTTCATCTTTGTCAGGCCTGCCATGGCCCTTGGCCGCATCCTGTGGAAGCAGGGCGATACCAATACCATTGACGGCGGCATCAACGGGCTGGCCATGGGGATCATTCCATTCTTTACCCGGCTCGCGGGCCGCGCACAGTCCGGTTATGTGTTCACCTACGCCTTTGCGATGGTGCTGGGGATTGCGGTGCTACTGACCTGGGTGTCGCTGACCGGGGGGGCAAACTGATGGGCAACATCCTTTCCCTCACCACGTTCCTTCCGCTGATCGGGGCTGTCATTCTGGCCTTGTTCCTGCGCGGTGATGACGAGGCCGCGCAGCGCAACGCCAAATGGGTGGCGCTTGTGACGACTGTCGTCACGTTCATCTGCTCGCTCTTCATCCTGACGAATTTCGACCCCGATAATACCGGCTTCCAGATGGTCGAAACCCGCGAATGGTTGTTGGGCCTGCAATACAAGATGGGTGTCGATGGCATTTCGATCCTGTTTGTGATGCTGACCACATTCCTGATGCCGCTGGTGATCGCGTCCTGTTGGGATGTGAAAACGCGGGTCAAGGAATACATGATCGCCTTCCTGATCCTCGAAACGCTGATGCTGGGCGTGTTCCTCGCGCTTGATCTGGTGCTGTTCTACCTGTTCTTTGAGGCCGGTTTGATCCCGATGTTCCTGATCATTGGTATCTGGGGTGGCAAGAACCGGATCTATGCCAGCTTCAAGTTCTTCCTCTACACCTTCCTCGGCTCTGTTCTGATGCTGGTGGCCATGGTGGCGATGTTCGCCGATGCGGGCACCACGGATATTCCGGCGCTGATGACCCATACATTCGGAACCGAGAGTTTCAGCCTCCTGGGTATCCAGATCGTCGGTGGTATGCAGACCCTGATGTGGCTGGCCTTCTTCGCGAGCTTCGCGGTGAAGATGCCGATGTGGCCAGTGCATACATGGCTGCCCGATGCCCACGTGCAGGCGCCGACGGCCGGGTCCGTCGTACTGGCCGCGATCCTGCTCAAGATGGGCGGCTATGGCTTCCTGCGCTTCTCGCTCCCCATGTTCCCTGTAGGGTCCGAAGTCATGGGGCCATTGGTTCTGTGGCTGTCAGCCATCGCGATTGTCTATACCTCACTGGTGGCACTGGTGCAGGAAGATATGAAAAAGCTGATTGCCTACTCATCTGTGGCCCATATGGGCTATGTCACGATGGGTATCTTCGCGGTCAACCAGCAGGGGATCGATGGGGCGATTTTCCAGATGATCAGCCACGGCTTCATCTCTGGTGCGCTCTTCCTGTGTGTCGGCGTGATCTATGACCGGATGCACACGCGCGAGATTGACGCCTATGGCGGTCTGGTCAATCGGATGCCGGCCTATGCGCTGATCTTCATGTTCTTCACCATGGCCAATGTCGGCCTGCCGGGGACATCCGGCTTTGTAGGTGAATTCCTGACATTGATGGGCATCTTCCAGGTGAACACCTGGATCGCGGTTTTCGCGACATCCGGTGTGATCTTGTCAGCGGCCTATGCGCTGTGGCTTTACCGCCGGGTGGTGATGGGTGATCTGATCAAGGAAAGCCTAAAAACCATCACCGATATGACCAAACGCGAGCGGATGATCTTTGCCCCGCTGGTGGCGATGACGCTGCTTTTGGGCGTCTACCCGGCGCTTGTCCTCGACATCATTGGCCCAAGCGTGAACGCATTGGTCGGCAACTATGAAACCGCGCTGGCGACCTTTGAGGCCGCCACGCAGTTTGCTTCGAACTAAGGAAGGCCCACAATGATTGGTGCTGATATCCAAATCCTGATGCCCGAGATTGTGCTGGCGGTTTACGCCATGGCAGCACTCATGGCGGCGGTCTACACGACCAAAGATGGCATGGCCCCGCTGCTGACATGGGCAACATCGGGGCTGTTCGTGCTGCTGGCGGTCTGGATCAGGATCAACGGGCAGGGAACAAACATCGCCTTTGGGGGCATGTTCGTGGATGATGGGTTCGCGCGCTTCGCGAAAATCACGATCCTCTTGTCCGCTGCTGCCGTCCTGCTGATGTCGGAAAGCTACATGCAGCGGCGTGGTCTCTTGCGGTTCGAATATCCAATTCTGGTTGCCTTGGCGGTTGTCGGCATGATGGTCATGGTCTCTGCGGGCGACTTGATGGCGCTCTACATGGGCTTGGAGCTGCAATCGCTGGCGCTCTATGTTGTCGCATCGCTGCGCCGCGATAACGTGAAATCGACCGAGGCGGGTTTGAAATACTTCGTCCTTGGCGCGCTGTCCTCCGGCTTGCTCCTTTATGGTGCCTCGCTCACATACGGCTTCACGGGCACAACACTGTTCTCCGGCATTATCGAAGCCACAGCTAACGACCCATCGCTGGGCCTGCTCTTCGGCCTTGTCTTCCTGCTGGCCGGTTTCGCGTTCAAGGTCTCTGCCGCCCCATTCCACATGTGGACGCCGGACGTCTACGAAGGCTCACCCACACCAGTAACGGCCTTCTTCGCCACAGCCCCAAAGGTTGCCGCCATGGCGCTGTTTGCCCGCGTTGTGCATGACGCTTTCGGCGGCATCGTCGGCGACTGGCAGCAGATCGTGGCGTTCCTTTCCGTGGTCTCTATGTTCCTTGGGGCCATCGCCGCCATCGGCCAAACCGATATCAAACGGCTGATGGCCTATTCATCCATCGCGCATATGGGGTTCGCGCTGATGGGCCTTGCTGCCGGCACGGCGTTCGGCGTGCAGGCGATGCTGATCTATATGGCGATCTATGTGACGATGAATGTCGGCACCTTCGCGTTCATCCTCGGGATGGAGCGTGACGGTCGGCCTGTGACCAATATCGATAGTTTGCGCATGTATTCCAAGCGGCAGCCACTGCGGGCATTGGCGATGCTTGTGCTGCTCTTCAGCCTCGCAGGTGTGCCACCGATGGTCGGTTTCTTCGGCAAGTTCTACGTGCTGCGCGCGGCCTATGACGGGGGCCTTGCATGGCTCGCCGTTGCCGGTGTAATCGCGTCAGTGATCGGTGCCTTCTACTACCTGCGCATCGTCTACTACATGTATTTCGGTGAAGAGGGCGAAGCACTGGACGGTAAGATGAATCCGGTCCTTTGGACCTTCCTGATGGGGTCCGCATTGATCATGGTGATCGGCGTTGTGAACCTGTTCGGTATCGAACCCATGGCCGCGGCTGCGGCAGCAACGCTTGTCAACTGATCCAACAACACATGCGGTCTGGCCGGAAGGCTACGCTTGTGTGGTGCGTGGTGAGGTTGACAGCACAATGGCAGAGGCCGCGCGATTGGCCCCGACATTGGACCGCCCCACTTGGATTTTGGCATATCGCCAAACGGCCGCCCGCGGCAGACGAGGGCGGGCATGGTCCACACCACCCGGTAATCTGAACGCCACATTGATCTTCCGGCCAGAGGCGACAGCCGCAGAGGCCGCCAAACGGTCGTTTCTGGCGGCAAACGCGCTTTACGCGGCTTTGTCGATTTATGTGCCCGCTGAAAAACTATCCCTCAAATGGCCCAATGACGTATTGCTTTCGGGCGGTAAGGTTGCAGGCATTCTGTTGGAAAGCAGCGGGCAGGGGCCCTTTGTGGATTGGCTGTCGATCGGCATTGGTGTGAACCTGCGCCATACGCCAGAAAATGTTACCAACGCCAGCTTTCCGCCCACCAGCCTGACCGCTGCGGGCGGTTGGGAGGTCGAGATCGGCGATTTCCTCGCCACGCTTGCGGACGCCTATGCCACCCAGGAAGCAAAGCTTCTGCGCATCGGATTTGACCGGATCCGCGATGATTGGCTGGCGAATGCGGCCCGGCTGGGCGAGGTCATCACAGCACGTACCGGGCGCGAAGAGATCACGGGCACTTTTGATACGATCGACAAGGACGGCAACCTTGTCCTGATCACCGGCACCGGGCCGCGCGCGATCCCGGCGGCGGATGTGTTTTTCTAGGGGAGGCGGGTCATGCTTCTGGCCATCGACTGCGGCAACACCAACACTGTGTTTTCCATCTGGGACGGGGCGCAGTTCCTTGCGACTTGGCGCACCAGCACCGAATGGCAACGCACCGCCGATCAATACTATGTCTGGCTGTCCACGCTGATGCGCTTTCAGAACTTGGATGTGCATATTGACGAGGTGATCGTCAGCTCAACCGTGCCGCGCGTTGTGTTCAACCTGCGTGTCTTTGCGGACCGCTACTATAACTGCCGCCCGCTGGTCGTTGGTAAACCAGATTGCTTGCTTCCTCAGAACCCGCGTGTCGACGAGGGGACACAAGTGGGCCCCGACCGGTTGGTGAACACAGCCGGGGCGTTTGACCGGCATGGTGGCGATCTAATCGTTGTGGATTTCGGCACAGCCACCACCTTTGATGTGGTCGCGCGTGACGGCGCCTATGTGGGTGGCGTTATTGCCCCCGGCGTGAACCTGTCGCTTGAGGCGCTGCACAATGCCGCCGCCGCCTTGCCCCATGTCGATATCACCAAGCCGCAGAAGGTCGTTGGCACCAACACGGTCGAATGCATGCAATCGGGTGTCTTTTGGGGTTACATCGGGCTGGTGCGTGAGATATGCGCGCGGATCAAAGGTGAACGCGGCGTGCCGATGCAAGTCATCTCGACCGGCGGGTTAGCGCCCCTGTTCCAGCAGGCCGAACAACTGTTTGACGCTTTTGAAGACGATCTCACGATGCACGGCCTGACCGTCATCCACCAATATAACAAGGACAATGTATGAGCGACCGCCTGATCTATCTGCCCCTTGGGGGCGCCGGCGAGATCGGCATGAACGCCTATGTCTATGGCTACGGACCACAAGGCAAGGAACGACTGATCGTAGTCGATCTGGGCGTCACTTTCCCGGATATGGACGGCACGCCGGGCGTGGACCTGATCCTGCCCGACATCAGCTGGCTGGAACAACGCAAGGCGCAGATCGAAGGGATTTTCATCACCCACGCGCACGAAGATCACGTGGGCGCCATCGGGCATTATTGGGAACGGCTCGGCGCCCCCGTCTATGCCCGCCGCTTCACCGCCAATATCGCCCGGCGCAAGCTGGACGAACACGGCCACCCCGAAAGTGTGGTCAAGGTGGTCGAGCCTTACCCGCATGTGATCACCTGCGGGCCGTTCAAGGTCTCTTACCTGCCCATCAGCCACTCGATCCCCGAAAGCGCGGGTCTCCTGATCGACAGCCCGGACGGACGTGTGCTGCATTCGGGCGACTTCAAGATCGATGAAACCCCCGTGGTGGGCGATCCCTGGGATCAGGCGCTGTGGGAAGAGGTGTCGAAAGGCGGGGTCAAGGCGCTGGTCTGCGACAGCACCAACGTATTTTCAGATGCGCCCGGACGATCCGAAACCTCCATCGGGCCGACCATCACCGAACTGATGCAGGACGCGACGGGCATGGTCGTAGCGACCACCTTCGCCTCCAACATCGCGCGGTTGAAAACGCTGGCGGTCGCCGCGAAGGCCGCTGGGCGATCCGTGTGCCTGCTGGGTCGGGCCATGCGCCGGATGGTCGAGGCGGCGACCGAAGAGGGGATATTGGACGGTTTCCCCGGCACGGTCAGCCCGGAGGATGCGCTGGGTATTCCCCGCGAGAACCTGATGCTGCTGGTCACCGGCTCACAGGGTGAACGGCGTGCCGCGTCCGCTCAACTGGCGCAGGGCAAGTATCTGGGGCTGTCGCTACAGGAAGGGGACACGTTCCTCTTCTCCTCCAAAACGATCCCCGGCAATGAACGCGGCGTGATCCGGATCATGAACCAGCTGTCGGAACTGGGCGTCGACGTGATCGACGACGCGGGCGGCAAATACCATGTCTCCGGCCATGCCAACCGGCCTGATTTGGAGCGGCTGCACCAGATCGTCAAACCGCAGATCCTGATCCCGATGCATGGCGAGCACCGGCACCTGCGGGAACATGTAAAGCTGGGTAATGCGGGTGGGATTACCGGTATCGTGGCAGTGAACGGCATGATGATCGACTTGTCGGGCAATCAGCCGACGGTGGCCGAATATATCGACACGGGCCGGACCTATCTGGACGGCACGGTGCAGATCGGCGCGCTCGACGGCGTGGTGCGCAACCGCATCCGTATGGCTTTGAACGGGCATATGATCGTGACTCTGATCATCGACGAAAACGACGAACCGCTGGGTGAGCCTTGGGTGGAAGTCAACGGCCTGCCCGAGATGGGGCGCAACAATGCGGCCCTTGTCGAAGTGGTCGAAGAAGACCTCAGCCAGTTCCTCGGGCGGGCCAACGCAAAGACGCTGCGGGATGATGACAAGCTGGAGAAAGAGATGCGGAGCATCGCCCGGAAGTCAGCGCAAAGCGAGATCGGTAAGAAGCCGGAGGTGACGGTGATTGTGAGCAGGTTGGGGTAGGGAGTTAGCGCCCCTACCAATACAGCATCCGCGCAGCGTACTGATCTCAAGGCTTCAAGTATTGGAGCGCATTGAAGATGTCGGTCCACTGCCGATCGGCTGAAATTAAGGTAAGGACAAGCACGAACAAGAAAAACGCCCCCAATCCGGACCCCTGCATCCAGCCCAGCTTGAGTTCGGCAGTTTTTATTAAGTTGATGAATGCTTTCAAGGCAGACTCCCAGCTTTAAATGCGTCGTTGTCTTTGCCTTTGATGGTTCGATATTGGCGCTTTTTGGGAGCGTTGGCAAGGTTAACAGGTTTGGTGATAAGTTGCGGAGTAATACTGTGGATCGTTGCAATGATCTCATACTACGCCATATGTGGTGTTGCCGTAAGGTGGTTTAACATTATGTTGATTTTCGTTTGATTCTTTGGAAGGCTATCCACACAATGGTGTGGATAACTTTTTAACCTAACGGTTAAGTTTGGCTTTGATGTCATCTAACGATAGGGGAGCGCCCGACCTGGAGGGCGTCGTGACATCTCTGCTGTTCAAGATATCGCCAGACAGCTAACCCTCACGCTTCTTGCAACGCCGCAAAATCGCCCTCCGGGGGGAGGTCGGGCGATGCCCGGGCAAGCCGGGCGGTGCTGGCGCTACTGACGTGCGACTGCAATAAGTTGGGATACTGCGAGATACGTCAAATCGTGGTCAACTACTCGCTACACAACCAAACCCCACCGCCAACCGTGATCACGGTCAGGGCCGTCCCACCTGCGATTGTCGGTGTCGCGAGCAGTGTGGCGAGCGCGGTTGA
This sequence comes from uncultured Paracoccaceae bacterium, assembly GCA_947489445.1. Classification (GTDB taxonomy): domain Bacteria; phylum Pseudomonadota; class Alphaproteobacteria; order Rhodobacterales; family Rhodobacteraceae; genus Yoonia. Next base: position 231,186 of record CANLDN010000005.1, on the reverse strand, counting down.
GGCACCCCCCTCAAGGGAGCGTTGCAGTGTGAGCTTGCTGGCCGATAACAGGATCGATCCTGATGAATGCGCAACCGCTGAACTGTCTTCTGGTGCTGTTCCGTAAGCGAAATCAGTCACTTGCGTGGCAAGTTCCTGCACCTCTGCAGCTGTACCATTGACCCGCTCACAGGTGCTGACAGCGCAGCGCCCGCGGAAATTGCGTTCGCCCGGCACCAGAAGCAGCCCTGCGTCAGTGTCGCTTTCTGTCAGGCAATAGCCGTCGGTATCGGGTAAGCCTTCAAGCACCGCAAGAAAGTTCAGTGTTACGTCGCTGGGACATGTGGGCAGATTGCCGCGCAAACGGGCGAGGCCTTGCTGTGGCCAGTTCAGGATGCGTTCGCGCCGGGTCGCGGTGCCGTCTGCAAACTGCCCGGCATCAACGATAAAGTCATTGCCGTTGATCCGAAGCCCGCAATCCTGTGCGGCAAGCGGGGCCGCTGACAAAAACATCAGGACAGTCGCAGCACCCAAGTGACGCAGCCATCCGATCATCGTTTATGCCTTCGCCCGCTCTTCAAAGCTCATCGCGATAAATGCGGGTGTATCCTCACCCATGCCCACCACGTCAGGTTCGTTCCGGCCGCGTCCGCGTCCGCCTCGTGCACGTTCCTGACGCGGCTTTTCTTCGCGCTTTGGTTTGTCATCCCGCTGCGGTCTTTCATCCGGCACGGGCATTTCGACCGGTTTGGCCTCCGCGGCTTCACCCTCATCGTCCTTTTTCCGGCGATTGCGGGTCCGCTTTGGTTTTTCTTCGGTCTTGGTCTCTTCCTGCGCCGGTGCCCCTTTCATCGGGTTGTCCAGACGCGGGATGCTTTCCTTGACCAGCCGTTCGACGTCATCAAGGTTTTTCTCGTCCCGCGGAATGCAGATCATGATCGCCGTGCCAGAACGGCCCGCGCGGCCCGTGCGTCCGATGCGGTGCACATAGTCTTCGGCGTGGCTGGGCACGTCGAAGTTGAACACATGTGTCACAGCGGGAATGTCGAGGCCGCGGGCGGCCACGTCTGAAGCCACGAGGAACCGCAGATCATTGTCGCGGAACCGATCCAGCGTGCGGGTCCGGTGCGACTGGTCCAGATCGCCGTGGATCGGGGCGGCCTGATAGCCGTACTTCGTCAATGATTTCGAGACGATATCAACGTCCGACTTGCGGTTGCAGAAGATGATCGCGTTGGTGCAGGCCTCACCCTCGGCATCGATCAGGGCGCGGAGCAGGGCGCGTTTTTCCGACGGCTCCTTGCGCTTTTCAGAGCCTTTGAACATCACCACACCCTGTTTGATATTCACATTCGTCGTGGCCGCCCGCGCCACCTCGATCTTGGCCGGGTTCGACAGGAATGTGTTGGTGATCCGCTCAATCTCCGGCGCCATGGTCGCACTGAAAAACAGGGTCTGACGGGTAAAGGGTGTGCGTTTGAAGATTTCCTCGATATCCGGGATGAACCCCATGTCGAGCATACGGTCGGCTTCATCCACCACCATGACCTTCACATCGGTCAGGATCAGCTTGCCACGTTCCAGATGGTCGAGCAGGCGACCGGGCGTCGCGATCAGCACATCGACGCCCTTGTCGATGATCTTGTCCTGATCCTTGAACGACGTGCCGCCGATCAGCAACGCCTTGGAAAGTTTGGTATATTTGGCATAAGTATCAAAATTCTCGGCCACTTGGGCGGCCAGTTCCCGTGTGGGGGCCAGCACCAGCGAACGCGGCATCCGCGCTCGTGCACGGCCACGGCCCAACAGGGTAATCATTGGCAGGGTAAAGGCAGCTGTCTTGCCGGTGCCGGTCTGGGCAATCCCCAAAACATCGCGTCCTTCCAGAGCCGGGGCAATTGCGCCCGCCTGAATGGGGGTAGGGGTGTCATAGCCGGTTTCTGCGACGGCTTTGAGAACCTTGGCATCAAGGTTCATGTCAGTAAACTTGGTCATATACGTCCTATGGTTGCGGGTCGGTCCGCAAAAGTGAAAGGACGCAATGTTCCGCGCGTCCCAGCGTCATGGGCCTGATTGGCCGTGGCATCGCGTAGCCCAAATGCTGCGCTGCGTCAAGGCGCGGGCCTTGTAACGTCCCGTATCATCTGGCCTTTTCCGCCGACTGCCGCATATGCGCAAAGCGGCGAAAGACGGTGCCATCGTCATGGTTCAGCACAGTCAGCAGATGCCGCGCCAGCCGCCCCGTGGCGGGTGCATGTTTGGCGTCGCGCCAAAGTGGGGCAAGCAAATGCGCCTCAAGATCGCCCTTGAGCACGGAAAAATCCTTCATCCCCATGGGCAGGAGGGCCTTGTTACGATCTTTGACCCGGAACGGCTCCTGCGGAGTGAGACCAGAAAAGGAACGCTCGGCCTCATATATTTTCATCAGCGAAAACAGGATGTTGAACGACTGTGCCAACTTGCGGTCCGCCTCGTCCTGCCCATGATCGGCAAAGGTGATGATCGCCGAGATCAGCCAGCGGGTCGGCAGGGTGTCGAGCAGCCAGTCTTCCTCTTCGGACCATAACCGCCGGAACAGGTCGGGCGCGTGATCGGGATAGCTGTGCTTGCGCAGATGCGAGATCAGCAGCCCATGCAACAGCGCCAACTCGCTGTGTCCCGCCAGTTCCCCCAGCAGCATATGGCGTTTCTTGGCCACACGGCTAAGCCCGTCCGGACGCGGGTTGATCTGCGGCGGAAGCGGCTGTGCGGCCAGTGCTTTGAAATCCACATCCAGCGGGGCAAGTTCCTGCCCCGCATCATGGGTCAGCAGTGACCGCCGTTTTTGATATCGTGGCAACAGATTGCGGATCCCGCCGGGAAAGGTTTCTTCTGGATCGGACACATCGCACCTTTGTTCAACTCATGCATGAGTATCGCGAGGCTACGGCTCGCTTACAAGATGGCACTGTCATGCAGCATTGGCTGAAACCCTGCGCGCAGCACCGAAATGGTCGGCACGGGCGTCAGGACAGTAACATCGCCTGCGTCCTGTCGTGGGACTGCGGAACCGTAACGAGCTGGGTGGTAGGGGCGCAGATCGTCCGCCCAAACCAGATGGGGCGCATCGTTATGCAGGATCATCGTGCCATTGGGCAGCGTTTTCAGCGGCGCGCGATGTCTTTGCTGCTGCCTGGTGCGCGGCACAATACGTGCGTGGTGCAAGGCGCGATCCATTTCCGGGGCCTTTGGACGTGTACCAACAGCTGCGGTCCAAGCCTCAACAAACGCGTTATAGGCTGCGCGCCTGCAATATCCGCATGGTCTGTGACCCGCCGCCAACGCCACAGCCTCATCAAGAAAAAACAACTCGGTCCAGTTTCGTCCGGACATGGGTGTGCGTTTGCGCCCCTGCCAATACAGTGTGCAGCAAATCCAGGCGTGATGTGACCAGCGCGTGGTGCCAAGTGTCTTGTCATCGCGGTGAATGATCCCGCGATTGCCTGTCAGCGTGCCGCGATCCGCAATCGCGACGATATCAGCGGTGGGCAGAACGCGGTTTTGTAACGGCATGACGACAGATTAGCCGCAGAACGCAAAGCTGATCAATTGGGCGTCAGCAGCCGCTGAAATAACCAGGCTGGTGCCACGCCCTCGTATCGCGCCCGGCGTCCGCGCACGCGGATGGGCAAGCCGTTCATGGCAGCGGTCCGAAACGCGGCCTCTGTCAGATGAATAACGCCGACCTCCGCCCGCTGGCACCCATCCAGACAATGCGACCAGACCCGGTCATGTTTTTGATATTGCAGCTTTATATCGCCGGAATACATCGCTTCGACAATTGGACCATTGGGCACCCGGCGGCGGATATTGGTCAGCAACCCATAGGCCCGCACACCGCCGCGTTCGATAATGATCGGACGCACGGTCATGATCCCGCGGCGCGCGCGGAAAATCTCATGCTCCGGCGTGGTAAATTCGTTGAAACCGGTCCAGTCATCATAGCGCGTGATGACATCCTCGCGCGGGGCGCAGGCGGCAAGCGACAGGACAAGGATCGACAGGCGCAGCAACATACGCCAGCCTTGCCCCTTTTTGGTTAATGAAACCTTTAGACCATCATCTCTTTCGTCGCACTCAACGTCACATCCGGATAATCGCGGCCCACCCGGTCGATGTCCCATTGCAGGCGGGTCAGAAACACCACGTCACCGTCATTGTCCTCGGCGATGTGCTGTTTGTTGGCGGCCGCGAATTTCTCAACCGCGTCCTTGTCGCCATGCACCCAGCGGGCGGAGGTGAATTGCGACGCCTCGAACCGCACCGGCAGCCCGTATTCCATCTCGATCCGGCTGGCCAGCACCTCAAATTGCAAGGCCCCCACCACGCCCACGATAAAGCCTGATCCAAATGTCGGCTTGAACACTTTGGCGGCGCCCTCTTCGGCAAATTGCATCAGCGCCTTTTCCAGATGTTTGGCTTTCATTGGGTCGCCCGCGCGGCAGGTTTGCAGCAGTTCCGGCGCAAATGAGGGGATGCCCGACACGCGGATCGCCTCGCCCTCGGTCAATGTATCGCCAATGCGCAATTGTCCGTGGTTCGGAATGCCGATGATATCGCCGGCCCAGGCTTCCTCTGCCAGTTCCCGGTCGGCGGCCAGAAACAGCACCGGATTGGTGATCGCCATCTGCTTTTTTGACCGCACATGGGTCAGCTTCATACCGCGTTCAAAGTGCCCGGACGCCAGACGCAGGAACGCCACCCGATCGCGGTGCTTGGGGTCCATATTGGCCTGCACCTTGAAGACGAAACCGGCAACCTTTTTTTCCTCGGGCGCGATGTTGCGCGGCTGCGCCGTTTGTACCTGCGGTTCAGGCCCGTAGGTGCCGATGCCGTCCATCAATTCCTTAACACCGAACGAGTTGATCGCAGAGCCGAACCAGATCGGCGTCATCGATCCGTTCAGCACACTTTCATGGTCCAGCTTGGGCAGCAATTCCTTGGCCATCTCGATCTCTTCAAGGAATTTCTCAAGCAGATGCGCAGGCACATGTTCGGCCAGTTTCGGGTCATCCAACCCGCTGATTTCGATGCTTTCGGCGACCTTGTTGCGGTCGGCCCGGTCCATCAGTTCCAGCCGGTCGCGCAGGATGTCATAGGTCCCCATGAACTCGCGCCCGACGCCAATGGGCCAAGCGGCTGGGGTCACGTCAATTGCCAGGTTTTCCTGAATTTCGTCAATAATCTCAAACGTATCGCGGCTTTCGCGGTCCATCTTGTTACAGAAGGTCAGGATCGGCAGGTCGCGCAACCGACAGACCTCAAACAGTTTCTGTGTCTGGCTTTCTACACCCTTGGCCCCGTCAATCACCATCACTGCGGCATCAACAGCGGTGAGGGTGCGATAGGTGTCCTCGGAAAAATCCGAGTGGCCGGGCGTATCTACAAGATTGAACCGGTATTTCTCGAAATCGAATGACATGGCCGAAGCAGAAACCGAAATCCCCCGATCCTTTTCCATCTGCATGAAATCCGACCGGGTGCGCCGTGCCTCACCCTTGGCGCGCACCTGTCCGGCCATCTGAATGGCACCGCCATACAGCAGGAATTTCTCGGTCAGGGTCGTCTTGCCCGCATCCGGGTGCGAGATGATCGCGAACGTGCGGCGGCGGGCGATTTCGGGGGGAAGGTCAGGGCGATTTGTCATGGGGCACGCTTTATGCGGTCGGGCGACAAAGGGCAATGCAGGGCGCGCTTAACGGATGTTTTGGGTTTGTCTGCTAGCCCATCAGGTGACGCGTATCGGAGCTTGGGGATGACTGTTCGCTTTTTCGGAATGATATCAACATTGTCGGCACTTGCAGCCTGCGGCGGCGGAGGGGGCGGTGGCGGAGGTGGGGGCGGCATTGACCCTAGATTGGCCCGGCTGGACGTCTACGAGGCGCAAAAGCTGCGGGTTCTTGGCGATCCGGGGGCCGGGGCGATGGGCATGGACCCGACACCAGATATTGCCATGCCCGATGCGGGAACCGGCGTTTTCGAAGGCTCCGCTACGATCCGGCTCGAAGGGGCCGATCCTTTGGTTCTGTTTGGTGATGTGGCGGTGACCATCGGTTTTGGTGATGGTGCAGTCAGCGGGAATATGGACAACTTCTTTGGCACCAATGGCAATGGTGTGGTGGTCGACTATACCGGCGCGCTTGGGATCGATGGCGGCGATGTAGGTGGGGCAGATACCAATGGCATCACGCTGAATTATGGCGGCGCATTATCCGCACCCGGCGAGAGCCTGACTTTCGAAGGGGCCATGACGGGCGAATTCCTTGGCGACCCGCTCGGCGCATTGACCGCTGCCGATCTGGAGGCTGAGGTTACGCAAAACACCGTGCCGGTGGATGCAACAATCGTCCTGATCGGCGAAACGACCGGCGTGGTGTCCCCTTAACGCGGCCTTAACCACGATCAGACAGATTACCGGCCATGATCCGGCATCTGACAGCTTGCTTCTGCCTCGCCGCTTGTGGCGGTGGTAGCGGCGGCAACGACAATCCGATGCCAGATTTTGCAGCGCTTGAGGCTGGGATTGTCGGCGGTGATATCACACCGGCGGCACAATTGCCCGAAAGCGGCGCATTCACATATGCCGGTTTGGCACGGCTTGATTTGCCGCTGGGCGATGCCCCGTCCGCGGATTTTGTCGGAAACCTTGATCTGACACTTGCCTTTGACAGCGGCGTGCCTCCGGTTCTGGGCAGCATCAGCAATCTGCAAGGTAACGGCACGACGCTGTCAGGCATATTAACCGTCAGCGATGGCATGTTGCAGCCCGATGTCGACCCTGCCGATGACTACCATTTTTACGCCACAGTGCAGGGCACCCTGTATGATCAAGGCACCGACTACACGCTCAGCGGCGAAATGGCCGGTGATATCTATGGCCGCACCGGCGATGCGATTGCAGGCGTGATTTTCGGCGATATCGCAAATGGGGACGTGATCGACGTCTTTGATGGCGCATTCGCAGCGCAAACAGCACCCTAACGGGCAGAGGCCTTGCGCAACAGGGCCGCCGCTTTTGCTGGCGGAATCAGATGCGCCTGCACCTCGTAATCCAGATGTGGTTTGTGATCATGATCTGCGCGGGTCACATCCTGCGGCAGGGCCGCGCGGGTTCTGGGATCGATCAAATGGGACTCAGCCGAAATCCCCTCAGCATAGATGATATGATGATCATCAAACACCAATTGAAAGTAATCGACAAAGCCACCAGACCGCCGGATCACCGTGCTGTCATTGATCAAATGGCGCGCTTTGATCAGTACCTCGGCACGTCCGGCACCCAGATGATCCTCGCGCTGATAGACAAATAGGCGGTGATCGGGGCGCACCACCAGATCGTTTTCATTATGCAAGGCACCTTTGGTAATCACGACAGGGGCAAAACTGCCCGTGGCCCGCAATGTCGCCTGACCAATCCAACGAATGGGCTGCTTGCCGGCATCGCGGGTCAGCACCATGTCACCGACTTCAAGCGTTTCGATCTCGCGCATCTCACCATCGCCCATGACGATATGCGTCCCTCTGGCGAATGAACCGCTGGCGGCTTCGGCAAACCGGCGGGTCGCGGCGTGGCGTTCCACACCCACAAGACGATAATCAACAGCCGGCGTCAGTTCGCCCAGCGGCAGCACAAATATCGCATCAGCGACATCACCGGCGACTTCCACAAGGATCAACGCCTCATGCGTGCTGCCATCAGGGGCCATCAGGGTGATGCAACAATCAAGATGCACCATGTTTCCGGGGTCGCTTGTACGGTGCAGACGGTTATCGATGGTCACCAGATCAAGTGGTTGCATCGCCCTGCGCGACCGCAACTGATACACGTCATCCAACACCAGCTCATCTGCGAATGACAGCGGCTCACCCAATGTCACCCCATCGGTCGCCACAAAATCCTCCGCGGTGAATACGTCAATGGTCAGCATCTTCCGGCTCATGGCTTGCCATAACACTGGCCTACCCCAAGGGCCAAGCCCGAAGATTGCCGGGGTGCCACAGCAATGCTAGGTCCATCAGGAATAGTAACTGGAGGCACCGATATGGATCTTGGCATCAAAGGAAAACGCGCATTGGTTTGCGCATCGTCAAAAGGTCTGGGGCGCGGCTGTGCCGAAGCCCTGGCAGAGGCGGGGGTGAACCTTATCCTGAACGCCCGCGGGGCCGACGCGCTGGACGCCACCGCTGACCACCTGCGCAGCACCTATGGCGTTGACGTGACAACCGTCGCCGCAGATGTCGCGCTCAAAGACGGACGCGCGGCCTTGCTTGAGGCTGCGGGAAACGTGGATATCCTGGTGAATAACGCGGGCGGCCCGCCCCCCGGCGTCTGGTCGGATTGGGAACGCGACGATTTTATCAAAGCACTGGATGCCAATATGCTGGCCCCGATTTCGCTGATGAAAGCGCTGATGCCCGGTATGATCAATCAGGGCTGGGGCAGGGTGGTCAACATCACCTCAGGCTCCGTCAAGGCACCAATCCCACAACTGGGGCTATCCAACTCGGCGCGTGCCGGTCTGACAGGTTACGTGGCGGGCACGTCGCGGCAGGTGGCCCCGCATGGGGTCATCATCAACAATATGCTGCCGGGCATTCACGACACCGACCGGGCGGTTGGACTTGATACCGGGGTGGCCAAGGCACAAAGCATCGACATCGCGCAGGCCCGTGCCAATCGCGAAGCCACCATTCCGGCCCGTCGCTATGGCACGGCGCAGGAATTTGGGGCGATGTGCGCGTTCCTGTGTTCGCAACATGCGGGTTTTATCGTCGGCCAGAACATCGTTCTGGACGGTGGTGCTATCAACGCGACCATCTGATGGCCGAGAAATTCAGCCTCAAGGATCATTTGTTCAACGCCGAAACGGTGGGTCTGCTTGGCAATCACTTTGAAAAGGCGGGCGTCTTCAAGGCGGCCCCTTTCATCCAAGAGGTGCTGGGCCAAATGGCCCCGCTGGAATTGAAAGAGCGTATCGCGATGATTGCCGATGTGCTCGCAAACCATCTGCCGGACGATTTCCCGGCAGCAGCACAGGCGATCAGGGCCGCATTGCCGCCGCCACTTGACCCAACTTTGCGCGATGATGATTTCGGTCATTTCATCTATGCACCCTTGGGTGTTTACTTGGAAAACCATGGGCTTGAGGATCATTGCGACCTTGGGCTTGATATGCTGGAACAGATCACGCAGCGGTTCTCGATGGAATATTCGATCCGGACATTTCTCAACCGTTGGCAGGATGTCACGCTGGAACGGATGCAGGACTGGACCCGCCACGATCATTATCATGTACGACGGCTGGTCAGTGAAGGCGCGCGGCCCAAGCTGCCATGGGGCAAGGCCATCGGTCTGACCCCTGCGCAAACCCTGCCGCTGCTGGACACACTGCACAGCGATCCGGCACGGTTTGTGACCCGGTCTGTGGCCAACCATCTCAATGATATCAGCAAATCGGACCCCGACGTGGTGGTTAAGCGGCTTGAAGATTGGCAAACCGCAGGCCAACAGAAAGTGAAAGAGCTGGACTGGATGCGCCGCCATACCTTGCGCGGGTTGATCAAGGCAGGACATGCGGGGGCGATGACACATCTGGGTTACCGGCCTGATGTAACGGTCAATCTGTCGCAATTCAGCATCACACCAGACGTCCTTGCGCGCGGCGGTGCCGCCGACATCGCGCTGACGCTGACCACACAACAGGATGCGCCGTTGATCATTGACTACGTCATCGACTTCATGAAAGCGAACGGAAAAACGGCGCCAAAAGTGTTCAAGCTGAAGGTGTTAGATGCCAAAGCTGGCATCGCCATACCCCTCAAAAAGAAACATGTCTTCAAAGATAACGCCACAACCTTCACCCTGCATCCGGGCGCACACCATTTGCATATTCAGGTCAATGGCCGGATCGTCGGCGGTCTGCCTTTCACGTTGACCTGACCTTGCCCTCGCGCCTTTGCGTTGTTAGGTGCGCTATACCTAATCGTTTCAGTCAGGGATCGTCACCCCTTCATGCAAGCCCCCCGCCTTGAGATCAAAGATATCGTCAAAGATTATGGCGGTCGCCGCGTTGTGGATGACATCAGCCTGACGGTGATGCCGGGGCAGGTGACCTGCCTGTTGGGTCCGTCTGGCTGCGGCAAGTCGACAACCCTGCGGATCATTGCGGGGGTGGAAATGCAGGATAGCGGGACCATCCATGTGGATGGCGAACTCGTCTGCGATACCGTCCACCGCGTGCCACCCGAAGGGCGTTCCATCGGGCTGATGTTTCAGGACTTTGCCTTATTTCCGCATCTGACTGTAGGGCAGAATGTGGCTTTCGGGCTCAACAAACGCGACAGCGCCGCCCGCGTCAAAGCCTTGCTCGACAAGGTGGGGATGGCACATTTCATCGACGAATATCCGCATCAGTTATCGGGCGGCGAACAGCAGCGGGTCGCGCTCGCCCGCGCCCTGGCCCCAAAACCCCACATCATGCTGATGGATGAACCATTCTCTGGCCTTGATGATCGCCTGCGTGATGATATCCGGGATGAAACGCTTGAGGTTTTGAAAAGCGAAGGCACCGCCGTTCTGCTTGTCACCCATGAACCCGGCGAGGCGATGCGCATGGCCGATGAGATTGCGCTGATGCGCGATGGCAAGATCGTACAGCGCGGCGCGCCTTACAATATCTACAACGCGCCAAAAGACCTGAAGGCGGCAGCATTTTTTAGCGATATCAATGTGATAAATGGCAAAGTTGAAGGGGCATTGACAGATACCCCCTTTGGTCAATTCCTGGCACCCGGCGTGCCTGATGGGACCGATGTTGATATCGTGATCCGCCCGCAACACCTCAAGATCGACTTTGATCGCGGCGGGCGCGGGCCGAATCCCACCCCGTCGGATGGCACAGCCGCGCGTGGTGTCGTGCAGCGCGCACGATTCATGGGGGCATCCAGCTTGATCGAGTTTCGGATGGATTTCGACAGTTCCATCCTGCGCGCCAGCGTGCCCTCTGTCTTCCTGCCCAAACCGGGCACACCGCTTTGGATCATGATCCGGCGTGACCGGTGCTTTGTGTTTCCCAAAACCTGAGTGAACCGCACGACGGCGAAGATGAACGAATTGTGGCAGGCCATATCCAAAAGGTCAGGGTGCCTTGGCGTCAATCTGACACATTCTTGCAGGAAATATGCGGTTGTGAATGATCTTGGCAATCAATGCCCACCCCAACGCGATTGTTCCAGGTAGCGAGTAAAAAGGAGCGCGATCAATGAAAACTGCATTAAAGACCGGAACAAGGGTCGCATTTCTTGCAACATTTGCCAGCCTTGCTCTGATGCCGACATTGGCCAGCGCTGTTGAGATTACACTGACCTCAGAAGACGGTTCTGTGGTCTTGACGGGCGAGTTTATGGGACTGCGCGACTTTGCTTATGTGATCGACTACGACGGCATGGAGCTGCGCATTCCGGTTGCCATGATGAACTGCGAAGGACCAGCCTGCATCAGCGTGGAACCATCAGAATCGGACAATGGATAATCCGCAGAAAGCTAAGGAAGTTAAGGTGACTTCAGCCGCCCCGCACGCCCGCCGCGCCGCTGGGTGATTTGTCCCGCGCGTGTCGGCAGTGCTGTCATCACTTCCTGACGCGCCTCTGGCGTCATTCGGGACCATGCCCCGATTTCATCGATTGAACGCAAACAGCCTGTGCAAAGCCGCGACGCCGGGTGGATCACGCATACCTTGATGCACGGGCTTTCAATCTCGGCCCGCGCCCAGATGTGATCGGTATTTTCAGGTTTGGTCAAACTGCATTCCTCAAATGCCCCATCCGGTCGAGCATGCCTTGCAAGATATAGCTTGCCGCCACATGATCAATGACCTCCGCGCGACGTTTTCGTGACGTATCCGCCTCCAGCAGCGCGCGTTCGGCAGCAACCGTCGACAACCGTTCATCCCAGAAGGCAATCGGCAAGTCGGTCAGGCGCTCCAGATTACGGGCAAACGCGCGGGTCGCCTGACAGCGCGGGCCCTCTGATCCATCCATATTCATCGGCAGACCCAGCACCAGCCCCGCAACCTCGCGGGCGGTGCACAGGGTCAGCAGCTTTTCTGCATCCACACCAAACTTCTTGCGTTTGATCGTCTCAACCGGAGTGGCCACCGTGCGCCGCCCATCCGACACGGCAACGCCAATCGTTGCGGTTCCCAGATCCAACCCGGCAAGGGGGCCATGCCGGGGCAGGACGGCCAGAAAACTCTCTGGATCGTCGCAGATCATTCCAGCACGCCTGCATCGCGGGCGGCATTGGTCAATATCTCCATCCCGCGCATACTGCTGACAAAAACCTGCTGCGCCTCCGTCCAGACAGCACGCGCCGCTTCCTCTTCACCCAAAACGCCATAGGCGCGGATCAGGCGGGCCCAGTCCTGCGCGGGACCGCCTTCGTTGGCCAAACGGCTGGCAAGGCCTGACACCATAGCGCCAATCATCGCCTGCTGATCTTCAGGCGACATGTCTGACGCGGCATCCATATCTTCAAATGTCGGCCCGCGCGTTTCCGGCAACGCATATTCGATCCCGGCCCGAAACGCGGCATCTGCAATTTGCGCGCGCGCATTGGCCACATGAAAGTTCAGCGGGTCCGCAGTTTCAACCATGCCGCGCCATAACGAAAACGCGAGATCGGGGCGATCAGTTTGATTGTAAAGCGCACCCAGATAATAGCGCGCGGCGATATTTGCGGCGTCATCATCCAGCATAGCGCGCAAAAGCACCTCCGCTTCGGGCGACACCAGCCCACCGGCGGCAACAACCATCAGATCAAGCAACCGCTGCCGGTCTTGCAGGGTCACATCATCGCCCATGATGGCGACGACCTGTTCTTGCGCTTGTCTTGCACCACTATAATTGCGCAATTCCACCTCGTGAAATGCCAGGCGGGACCAGACCTCAAGCTCATCCGGGCGCGTGGGGGCAATGTCACGCAATTGTTCAATAGCGGCGCGGTATTCTTCAGGGACCTCAACCGGGGGTGGGGGCGGCGCGACAAGCTCCAATGCGGCTTGCGATGGCCGGCTGGCCCGCATCTCATCCGCTGCATCAAGGCGGGCCTGCAAGGGCAGATCGCCATACCCGGGCGCACCCAATTGCCAATACATCGCAAAGCTCAATCCCAAAACGGCCAGACCCACGATGCCGGAAATGATCCTGGACGGCGCGCTTTTGCTGGTAGGCATGGCCGCCTGATTTGCGGCCAGCAACCGTCGTGCAACCTCTGTACGGGCCATTTCAGCCTCGTCCGCCGCCAAGACGTCGCGCGCCAAATCGCGATCAATTTCGTCCAGTTGCGCACGATAAAGCGCCACATCAGGATTTTGCGCCGCAACCGCCCCGGGGCGCATCAACGGACGCACCACCATCGCCGCTACGACAAGCGTCAGGATGAGGCAGATCAGCCAGAACAGCATGGGTTTCCCTTGTGTTTCGTCGTCCCGACATAACCATGCACCGGACTAAGGAAAACCCCCTGCGGCACGATGCCATTTCCATCCCCCGACGCCATGTCGTAAAACGAAGGCCAGACGCCGCTGACAGTATCCTGTAAAACTGACGAAGCGTTCAGAAACGATCCAGACCACCCACCCAGACGGGGAGACGCGCATGAAACGGTATTCTGCATTTGCCATCGCCCGCGAGGCGTTGCGCAATCATACCGGCTGGGAACGGGCATGGGCAAAAAGCGAGCCGAAAAAGAAATACGATGTGATCATCGTGGGTGCGGGCGGGCACGGGCTGGCCACGGCCTATTATCTGGGCAAGAACTTTGGCATAACCAATGTCGCCATTCTGGAAAAAGGATGGCTTGGCGGGGGCAATACCGGCCGCAATACGACAATCATCCGGTCTAACTATCTGCAGGACCCGTCCGCTGCGATCTATGAAAAATCGCGCAGCCTGTATGAAACCATGAGCCAGGACCTTAATTACAATGTCATGTTCAGCCCGCGCGGGGTGATCATGCTGGCCCAGACGCAGCACGAGGTGCGCGGGTACAAACGCACCGCCCATGCCAATGCGTTGCAGGGGGTCCAGACCGAATGGATCGGGCCGGAACAGGTCAAGGAACTGTGCCCGATCATGAATATCAGCGGGCCGCGCTATCCGGTGCTGGGTGGCCTGTGGCAGGCACGTGGTGGCACCGCGCGGCATGATGCGGTGGCATGGGGTTATGCGCGCGCCTGCTCGGATATGGGCATGGATGTGATCCAGCAATGCGAGGTGCAGGGGATCCGGCAGGAAAATGGCAAGGTTGTAGGTGTCGACACCTCCAAGGGTGCGATTGACTGTGACAAGCTGGGTGCTGTCGTGGCCGGTCATTCCGGGGTGCTGGCCAAGATGGCGGGCTTTCGGCTGCCCATCGAAAGCGTGGCGCTGCAGGCTTTGGTGTCAGAGCCGATCAAACCGTGCATGGATGTCGTCGTGATGGCTAACACCGTGCACGGCTACCTGTCGCAATCCGACAAGGGCGAAATGGTGATTGGGGGCGGTACGGACGGCTATAACAACTACACCCAGCGCGGGTCATTCCATCATATTGAGGAAACAGTGCGCGCCTTGGTCGAAACTTTCCCGATGCTCAGCCGTCTGAAAATGCTGCGGCAATGGGGGGGCATCGTGGACGTGACCGGCGACCGGTCTCCCATTTTGTCGCAAACCCCGCTTGATGGCATGTTCGTCAATTGCGGCTGGGGTACGGGCGGGTTCAAGGCAATCCCCGGCTCTGGCTGGGCCATGGCCGAGTTGATCGCCAAAGGGCGTTCACCGCTGACAGATGAATTCAGCATGTTCCGCTTCCGCGAGGGCAAATTTATCGATGAAAGCGTTGCGGCGGGGGTGGCGCATTGATGGCGCGCGGTCCCTTTGGTCGTGGGCTAGTCGGATGCAGCCTGTCTTCTGGTCAGCCGCGCCCGCAACTCTGGCGTCATCACCGGGTCTTCGTATCCCTCGTGATCAAACGGATCGTCATCCTCGGCAAAGGGTTCTCCACGAATACGGTCCACGACCATAAAGATGATCGCGGTCGCCAAAATCCCACCGATGACAATCAGTACAAGTTCCATAGCCATAGCGTAACATTGCCCCCACAAAATACGACTCAAGCAATGTCTAGCTTATCAGGATCGGCGGATTTGGCTGCACTTGGCCTATATCAACCGGGGAATTCCGCTCATGTTCTCTTTTGGCGAGCATCTGTTTTGATGCACCTGTCTGAAAAGGAGGACGCACCATGGTTGACCACACCTCAACAAAGACCAGCAGCGCCAGCGGCATTGGATTTGTCGTTGCCGCAGTTATCGTCGTGCTGGTCCTGCTCTATGCGCTATTTGCGGGCGGTTCTGTCAATACGACAACAGACCCAGCCGCCATCGGCGCCGAAGAGACAGCACCCATCGTTGACGAGACAGCACCCGTTGTCCCGACAGCGCCTATCACTGAATAACACCACTCACCACTCGAACGCGAAGGGCGGGCGCAGCGATGCGTTCGCCTTTGGCGCGTATGCACATATCATGCGCATGGTTTGCGCATGGTTTCTGCATGGAAAACACATCCCGAAATTCGAGGTTATTTCATGTTGATCCTGCATTGCCCTTATTGCGGCATGGATGTCGATGAAACCGATCTGCACCCCGGTGGTCAGGCGCATTTGCGGCGCGAAGGCCCCGGATCCTCTGACGAGGATTTCGAGGATTACCTGTTTACGCGCGAGAACCCCAAAGGCGTGCATTTCGAACGCTGGCGCCACGTTTATGGCTGTGGCAAGTGGTTCCATGCCGCCCGCTGCACCAACACGCTTGAAGTGTTTGGCACCTATCCGGCCCAGACTTTGGACCCCCCGCAGGAGATCAGGGATAAGATGTCCGGCAAACGCCCCGGCTGGTCATGGGGGATTTTCAAATGAGCACACGTCTTGCTGGCCATGGTCGTTTAATCAACAAAAACAAAGCGGTATCGTTCACCTTCAACGGAAAACATCTGCGCGGTTTCGAAGGTGATACGCTCGCCTCCGCGCTGTTGGCAAATGACCAAATGCTTGTGGGGCGCTCGTTCAAATACCACCGGCCGCGCGGTGTCGTGGCCTCTGGCGCGGAAGAACCCAATGGCCTCGTCAACCTCGGCAAAGCTGCGAAGTTCGAACCCAATCAACGGGTGACAACAACCGAACTGTTCGAGGGGCTGACCGCCACATCGCAGAACCACTGGCCGACCCTGGAATTCGATGTGGGGGCGATCAACACCCATCTGTCGCGCTTCCTGCCCGCCGGTTTCTACTACAAAATGTTCATGTTCCCGCGCCCGTTCTGGAAACATGTCTACGAACCCTTCATCCGCAAATCCGCGGGCCTTGGGAAAGCACCCAAAGACCGCGACACAGACACATATGAACATTTCCACGCCCATGTGGATGTGCTGGTCGTTGGCGGTGGCATCGCAGGCCTTGCTGCAGCCCATGCTGCGGGCGAACGCGGCGCGCGGGTGCTGCTGGTCGAACAGACCGCCGATTGGGGCGGTCGCGCGGTTGTGGATATGCCCGAGATCGACGAAAAACCCGCGCAAGAGTGGATCGCTAACACCGTACAAGCACTTGAAAACATGCCAAATGTTGATATCCGTCTGCGCTGTATGGGGGCAGGCGTCTATGACCATGGCTATGCGCTGGCTTATGAACGGCTGACCGATCATACACCAGATAACGAAGGCCCGCGCCATCGTTTGTGGCGCATCCGCGCCAAGCAAATCGTGACCGCCACGGGGGCGATTGAGCGGCCGTTGTCGTTCGCTGCGAACGATCTGCCGGGCGTCCTCCTTGCCTCCGCTGTGCGCGATTACGTCGTGAATTACGGCGTGTCGTTGGGCGACCGCACCGTTGTCGTCACCAATAATGATGATGCCTATCGGACCGCGATTACCCTCAAGCAAGCAGGGCTTGAAGTGCCCGCCATCATTGACGCGCGCACAGAAGTCGAAAGCGATTTGATCGAACAGGCGCGCAGCCTTGGCATTCGCATCGAAACAGGCAAAGGCATCGCGAAGGTCAAAGGCGGCAAGCGCGTGACGGGCGTCGCCTTGTGTACCCAAGCCGGTGAAGGCGCTGTGCTGGAAGAGATTGACTGCGACTGTGTCGCGATGTCAGGCGGTTGGTCCCCTGTGGTGCATCTGTGGTCGCATTGCGGTGGCAAGCTGAACTGGGATGCCGAGCAGGCGATGTTCAGGCCCGATCCTGAACGCCCGCCGATCAGCCATGACGGCGCGGCTTTTGTCGCGACAGCGGGCACGGCGAACGGACATCTGTTCACCGCCGAAGTGATTGGCGATGGCTGGGCCGCAGGGCGTGCCGCAGCCAAGGCGAGCGGTTACACGAAACGCGGTGCGCAGGCCCCGTTCGGCAATGACGCGGCAGAGGGGCCGATTTCACCGGTCTGGCTAATGCCGCAGGGAGCAGGCCATACGTTGCGCTCCAAGGCTTGGCTGGATTTTCAGAACGATGTGAAAGTGTCTGACGTAAAATTGGCCGCGCAGGAAGGGTTTGAAAGCGTTGAGCATGCCAAACGCTATACGACGCTGGGTATGGCAACAGATCAAGGAAAATTGAGCAATATCAACGGACTCGCGATCCTTTCTCAATCGCTCAACGCTGATATTCCGAATGTCGGCACAACCACATTCCGCCCGCCTTACACGCCGATTTCGATGGCGTCAATTGCAGGTGTGGCGAAGGATGATCTGTTCCAGCCAATCCGCAAAACCCCTGTTTCGGACTGGGCCAATGACAACGGGGCCGACAATGAACCCGTTGGTCAGTGGCGCAGGCCCTATGCCTATCTGCGCCCCGGCGAGAGTGTCGAAGATGCCGTGAACCGCGAGGTGAAGAACACGCGCGAAAACCTTGGCCTGTTGGATGCTTCGACCCTTGGCAAACTGATCGTCAAAGGGCCGGACGCGGGCAAGTTTCTTGACATGATGTACACCAACATGATGTCGACCCTACCCATCGGCAAATGCCGCTACGGGCTGATGTGTTCAGAAAACGGGTTCCTGATGGATGATGGCGTCGTGGTGCGCATGGCCGAGGATACATGGCTGTGCCACACCACCACCGGCGGGGCAGAGCGCATCCACGCCCATATGGAAGACTGGCTGCAATGCGAATGGTGGGACTGGCAGGTCTATGTCGCCAACGTGACCGAGCAATATGCGCAGATTGCGGTCGTCGGGCCCAATGCGCGCAAGGTGCTGCGCAAGCTTGGCGGCATGGATGTCTCGGCTGAGGCGCTGCCGTTCATGCATTGGGCCGAGGGCAAGATCGGGGATTTCGACGCGCGGGTTTTCCGGATCAGCTTTTCCGGTGAGTTGAGCTATGAAATCGCGGTGCCCGCCGGGCAGGGCCGCGCGTTCTGGGATGCGCTGCTGGAGGCGGGCGAGGAATTCGGCGTAATGCCCTATGGCACTGAGGCATTGCATATCATGCGGGCCGAAAAGGGCTTTATCATGATCGGCGATGAAACGGACGGGACAATCATTCCGCAAGACCTGAACTTGCAATGGGCGCTGTCGAAAAAGAAGGATGACTACCTGGGCAAACGCGCGCATGAACGGTCCCACATGGCCGACCCGGACCGCTGGAAGCTGGTCGGGTTGGAGACAGAGGACGGATCGGTCCTGCTTGATGGCGCCTATGCAGTTGCATCCGGCACAAATGAGAATGGTCAGCGCAACACGCAAGGGCGCGTGACCTCGACCTATTATTCACCGACGCTGGAAAGGGGTATCGCGATGGGGCTGGTCCATAACGGGCCGGACCGCATGGGCGAGGTGATTGAATTCAATAAGGTCGATGGTACCACCATTCGCGCCAAGATCGTCGACCCGGTGTTCTATGATAATGAGGGAGAGAAGCAGAATGTCTAATGCTGTCAGTGCATTGCAAGGCAAGGTTGCCCCCGGTGAGGTCACAATACGCGACGCGGGGCTGCGCGGCATGATTACCCTGCGCGGCAATTTGGCAAACAGCAAACTGAAGGCTGTATGCACCAGAGTAACTGGTGTGGATTTTCCTGAAAAAAGCAATGCGAATTGCGTCGGCGAAAAGGGCCTGTGCTGGATGTCACCGGATGAGTTGCTGGTGCTGGTCCCTTATACCGAAGTGCATCAGGCGCTTAAGCTGATCGACAAGGCATTAAAGGGCACGCATTATCTGGCCGAGAACGTGTCGGATGCGCGGGCGCTGCTCTATGTCGAAGGTACCTTTGCCCGCGAGGTGATGGCAAAGCTGGCCCCGGTAGATCTGCACCCCGCAACGTTCAAGCCGGGCGATTTTCGACGCACGCGACTGGGGCAGGTGGCCGCGGCCTTCTGGATGCGGGATGAAGACACGTTTGAGGTGGTATGCTTTCGGTCAGTGGCCGGCTATGCGTTCGATCTGCTGGCAGCCAGTGCGAAGGCGGGTGGGGTCGATTTTTTTCCGCAGGTCGCGAACAGTTCCTGACACCGGAATTGTCACTAGACGTTCGGTGAAAATCTGAATGCTCGTTTGGTTGAAACTGGAACCGGGCCAGGCACCTCTTGACCTTAGGTCGCCATGTGACATGTATCGTGTATCCCGTCCTCAACTCAGAAAGATACCCGAGATGGCTTTTGAACTCCCCGATCTTCCCTATGCACATGACGCGCTTGCCAGCAAAGGCATGTCTGCCGAAACGCTCGAATATCACCATGATCTGCATCACAACGCCTATGTGACCAATGGCAACAAGGCGATTGAAGGTACCGAATGGGATGGCAAATCTCTCGAAGAGATCATCAAGGGCACCTATGACGCGAATTCGGTTGCCCAGAACGGAATCTTCAATAACATCAGCCAGCTTTGGAACCACAACCAGTTTTGGGAAATGATGGGCCCGGGCGATAGTGCTATGCCCGGTGAACTGGAAAAAGCGATCACGGACAGCTTTGGGTCCGTTGATAAGTTCAAGGAAGACTTCAGCGCCGCAGGTGCTGGGCAGTTCGGCTCTGGCTGGGCGTGGCTGGTCAAGGACACGGATGGCAGCCTGAAGGTCACCAAAACCGAAAACGGCGTGAACCCGGTCTGCTTTGGCCAGACTACACTGCTTGGCTGCGATGTTTGGGAGCATTCCTACTACATAGATTTCCGCAACAAGCGGCCTGCTTACCTGACCAACTTCCTTGATAATCTTGTGAACTGGGAAAACGTCGCCAGCCGGATGTGAGCCAACTGAACAATTGCTTTAAGGGCCTGCCGCGGATAGCGGTGGGCCTTTTTTATTTGCCAGATTGTCGCGCTGGGGTCGTAGCGGGGCCGCAGCGTACCTAGATAGGTGATGGGATGGTTATGAAAATCGGGCTTGCCATCCGACGCGTTTCTCCGATCCGGCCAGCAAAGGATTTCAAGACATGATCATGCTTAAGAAAGGAACATGGGTTCTGATTGCAGATAGCGAAAAGGCGCTTTTGCTTGAAAATCAGACGGATGTAGAAAATCCGCATCTGACAGTGGTCAGCAAAAATGCGCAGGCCCCCGCAGACCGGTCAAGCGACCGGCCCGGTCGGATGCGCGACGGTGGACCTGGCCAAAAGTCAGCGTTCGAAGAAACCGATTGGCATGAGCTGGCCAAAGATCGTTTTGCCAATGATTTGTCCGAGCTGTTGCATCATCACGCGCATCGCGGTGACTTCCGTGAGGTTGTGCTTGTCGCGTCCCCCAGCGTTTTGGGTGCATTGCGCGGACAGCTTCACGCTGATGTCGCGCAGAAGGTGGTGGGCGAGATCCCAAAGACATTGACCCGGCATCCTTTGACGAAAATCCAGAGCATCGTGAAAGAGGAATTGGCTGGGTAGCGGCCCGCTAGACATCACGACGGGCACGTGGGACATCCTGTAGAATAATCTGCCGGAGGCATCATGATCGCGCCAAAGCTGTCAAAAATCGCATCAGCCGCGCAAGCGCTGAGGGGGTCGGTGCTGCAAACCCCTGTTTTGCCGCTATCTGCGTCGCGTTGGGATACGGTTTTGCCAAATTGCGCGAGTGCCCACGTGAAGTTGGAATTGTTTCAGCAAGCGGGATCCTTCAAGGCGCGTGGTGCTTTGCTGGGTATCCAACGATTGAGCGATGATGAGCGAATGGCGGGCGTGGTTGCCGCAAGCGGTGGCAACCATGCGTTGGCCATATCCTGGGCGGCAAAAGAAGCAGGCGTGTCCGCGCTGATCATGATGCCGCGCTCGACTGATCCGGTGCGCATTAAGGGATGTGAAGCGCTGGGCGCACGTGTCGATCTTCATGATGACATGGCGGCGGCATTTGCCGCGATGAACGTTGCTTCAGAGCAGGGACGACAGCTGATGCACCCGTTCGAGGCGGAGCATATGGTTCTGGGTTCCGCGACTTGCGGACAAGAGTATCTGGCGCAGGTGCCCGAAGCCGACATCTTTGTCGTGCCCATTGGTGGCGGTGGTTTGATCAGTGGCATGGCGGTGTCGATCAAGCAGATCAAGCCGAGCGCGGTGGTGATTGGCGTTGAACCCGTGGGTGCCGACAGCATGTCGCGCAGCTTTCAGGCGAATGCGCCCATTGAATTGGACAAGGTGGAAACGATTGCGGATAGCCTCGGGTCGCCGCTTGCCATGCCGTATACTTTTGGTCTTGCACGTACTTACGTCGATCGCATTGTGCAGATCACCGATCATCAGATGCTGGAGGCAATGGATATCTACCAAAACAATTTGCGGATCACGGCAGAGCCAGCTTGTGCCGCGTCGCTGGCGGCCATCCTTGGGCCGCTTCGGGATGATCTGGCCGGGCGTCACGTCGCGATCATCGCATGCGGTTCCAACATTTCGCTCTCTCGCTATCAGGCGTTGATGACGCAGCTATAGTGCTGCGCGCAGTGCCGCCTCCAATGCCAGAACATCATCAGCCGTCTGCACAAATGTCAGAATATCATTGCCAGCAAAGCCCTGATCAACAACATGGTTCAGTAGACCTAGCAGTGGGTCCCAAAAACCGTCGATATTGAGGAGCAGGATCGGTTTGCAATGAAGACCCAGTTGCCGCCAAGTCAGGGCTTCAAAGAATTCGTCCAGCGATCCGGCCCCGCCCGGCAACACCACAACGGCATCCGCATTCATGAACATGACCTTTTTGCGCTCATGCATGGTTTCAGTGATGACAAAGCTGTCCAGATCGCGTTTGCCAACCTCCCAGTCCATCAGATGTGTCGGGATAACCCCAAAGGTCTGGCCGCCTGCGGCCTGCACCGCATTGGCCACACGCCCCATCAACCCCACGTCGCCTGCGCCATAGACCAGCCGCCAGCCATTTGCCGCCAGCATTTGTCCGGTGGCATCCGCTGCCTGCGCATAGGCGGGCTGCGCCCCGTCACGTGAGCCGCAATAGACACAGATTGATTTGGGAAATGTGGTCATCGGGTACCTTGCAGACAGCTTCGCTTTGACCGGTCATAGCGGCGTTGGTAAGGTGCGACAACAATGTGGTGGGGGAATGGGCTGCATTGGTGCCGTGAAGGGGTCGACACGTGTCAGAAAAAACGCAATCGAACGCTGGGCTTTTCGCTCTGGGCGGTTTGGCCGCCGTGGTGATGGGTGTCGCGGTCTTTATCTTTTTGCCAGCGCCAGAGCCGCGCATCGAAACACCGCAAGTTCAACCAGCTGTCATAGCAGAGACGACGCTGCAAGATCCACCAATCGAAGCGATTGCCACACAAGCCGCACCGCAGTTCGACACTTTTCGGGTTGAGCGTGACGGCAGCATGGTCATTGCGGGCCGCGCGGCACCGGGGCAGGTCGTCGATATCATCCTGTCTGACAGCGTGTTGGAGCGTGTCACGGCGGACAGTAGCGGCAGCTTCGTCGCGCTGCCTGTGGCGGGCCCCTCAGACCAGCCGCGTCGCCTGTCGCTGGTGGCCGACCCTGATGGTGCGGCAATCAGTTCCGAGACCAGCTATATGGTGGCCCCAATTGCCGCTCCGCAAGTCGCGGCGGTCGCTGAACCCGCAATCACGGAAACGGACGGTCTGACCGCACCTGCGACAGAAGCTGCACCAACCGCATTGTTGCCGGATGAACCAACGGTCACAGCGGATGCAACGCTCGCCCCGCCAACGGCCCCGTCATTGCCCAGTACTGAGGTCCCTATCATCACTCCCGCGCAAGAACCCGCGACACCAACGGTTTTGCAGGCTGACGCAACAGGCATCCGCGTGATCCAAACCGCCCCTCAACTTGCTACACCGCAAGCGAATGACAATGTCGCCCTTGACGCGATCACCTACGATCCTCAGGGCGAGGTTCAGCTTTCGGGCCGGGCAACGGGTGAGGGATCCGTGCAGGTTTATCTTGATAATGAACCGCTTACGACATCGCCGATTACGGATCAGGGCGATTTTCGGATTGACCTGCCAGATGTTGATACAGGCGTCTACACCCTGCGGATTGATGAGGTCGATGTTGAAGGCGATGTCGTTTCCCGTATCGAGACGCCGTTCAAACGCGAAGAGGCCGAAGATGTCGCCGCCGTTCTTGCCGAAGAAACATCGCGCGACGGGTTCGAGGTCGCCGTCAAAACGGTGCAGCCCGGTGCCACCCTTTGGGCCATTGCCGAGGAAAACCTGGGCAATGGCATTTTTTATGTCGAAGTCTTTGAGGCAAATGCTGATCTGATCCGCGACCCCGACCTGATTTATCCCGGCCAGATTTTTCGTATCCCCGACATGAACCAATAACGCACCCAGCACTGGTCATCCGGTAGATAGCACCCTACGTAAGGGGGCTGTTAACCGGAGTGCCTGATGCGTCGCCTGCCCAAAACATCCGCCAACCTCGACAACGCCAAAGTGCAGGGATGGGCCGTCATCCGGCGGGTTGTGCCCTATCTGTGGCCGCGGGATCAGGCATGGGTGAAACGTCGGGTGGTTTTGGCGCTTTTGGTGCTTTTGCTGTCCAAGGTGATCGCGGTTGGGACACCCATTTTGTACAAACAGGCCGTTGATGCACTGGCCCCCGATGGGGCGAGTGCTGCCACGGTTTTGGGGTTCGGGGCGGTTGGCCTGACGCTCGCCTATGGCTTTGCCCGCCTGATGACGGTGGGGTTTCAACAACTCCGCGACGTGGTCTTTACCCGCGTCGGTCAGCGGGCGCTGCGGCAGTTGGCGCTTGAGACGTTTACCCACATCCACCGTCTATCCATGCGCTATCACATCACTCGCAAGACGGGTGGGTTGAGCCGTGTGATTGAACGGGGTGTGAAGGGTGTCGACTTCCTGCTGCGCTTCTTGCTGTTCAGCATGGGGCCACTGGTTCTGGAACTTCTGATGATCTCCGTCATCTTGTTTTTCCTCTTTGATATCTGGTACTTGGCTGTCGTTGTGCTGACTATCGCGCTTTACGTCTGGTTTACCTTCAAGGTGACCGAATGGCGGGTCAAAATCCGCAAGGAAATGAATGATCAGGACACCGACGCCAACCAAAAGGCGATTGATAGCCTGCTGAATTTCGAAACTGTAAAGTATTTCGGCGCCGAGAAATGGGAAGCTGACCGTTATGACGTCGCCATGGCGCAATATGAAAATGCGGCTATTCGGACAAATTATTCGCTGGCATTTCTCAACTTCGGGCAGTCCGTATTGATCACCGGTGGTCTTGTCGCCGTGATGGTGATGGCAGCCATCGGCGTGCAGCGCGGCGACCTGACTGTGGGTGATTTTGTCATGGTGAACGCCTACATGATCCAGATCACAATGCCGTTGAACTTTCTGGGCACAGTTTACCGCGAAATCCGGCAGGCGCTGATTGATATGGGCGATATGTTTGACCTGCTTGGGCAACCTGCCGAAGTAATGGATAAACCGGATGCACCAGCCTTACAGGTCAATGGAGGGCGGGTGACACTGGACAACGTCGCCTTCGGCTATGATGCCGAACGCCCAATCCTCAAAGGGATCGATCTGAGCGTAGAGCCGGGGCAGACGGTTGCTATCGTTGGTTCATCCGGGTCAGGTAAATCCACTATCGGGCGGCTCTTGTTTCGGTTTTATGACGTGAATGATGGCGCGCTGCTGATCGACGGGCAGGATGTTCGCAATGTCACGCAAGACAGTTTACATGCGCAAATCGGCGTGGTCCCGCAAGACACGGTCCTGTTCAACGACACGGTCCATTACAACATCGCCTATGGGCGCCCCAGTGCATCCGAGGACGAGATTGTCGCTGCCGCCAAGGCCGCCAAGATCCATGATTTCATTGTCAGCCTGCCGGATGGATACGCGACAACCGTAGGCGAACGTGGGTTGAAACTGTCAGGCGGCGAAAAACAGCGTGTCGGCATTGCCCGTACCTTGCTGAAAAACCCCCCTATTTTGCTGTTGGATGAAGCGACAAGCGCGCTGGACACCGAAACGGAGATGGAGATTCAGGCCGAATTGAAGGCGATGGGCGAAGGACGCACCGTCATCACCATTGCCCATCGTTTGTCGACCATTGCGGATGCAGACCGCATCGTCGTGCTGGAAAACGGTGTGATTGTGGAAGAAGGCAAACACGACGACTTGCTGGCACGCGAGGGGCGCTATGCGCATCTGTGGAACCGCCAGTCAGAGGAAGAACCTGCCTGACCCCATGACGCAAGACACTCCCGTCACATCAATTGTTGATCGGCTGGATGATGCGGTTTCAGATACGCCTTTAACCGCGCGTATGTTGCTTGATGGGCTGGGGACGGCGGCGCTGGTTCCTGCACTTATCGTCCCCGCGTTGCTGCTCGTCTCGCCGCTAAGTGCGATACCATTGTTTTCGTCGTTCTGTGGACTGGCGATCATTGTGATCGCGGCACAAGGGGCGGTCGGTCGTTCGCAGCCGTGGTTGCCGCGATTTCTGCAGGATCGAAGCCTGCCTGCTGAGCGGACGCGCACAGCCATTGGTGTTTTGCGTCGGATGACGGCATGGCTGGACCGTGTCAGCCGACGGCGGTTGTCTTTCCTTGTGCGGACGCCATTAAACAACCTTTTGTATCTGGTCTGTGCGGTTGCTGCGGCTTTCATCCCGTTTCTGGAGCTGGTGCCGATGTCCTCCACGACGATCGGTATGGGGATATTGCTGATATCGGTCGGGATATTGACGCGCGACGGCATTTTCGCGCTTTTGGGTCTTGGTGTGCTGGGGCTTGCATCATTGCTGCCGTGGTTTGTCGTAACCCGGGTGGCGATGATCGCAAGTTGAACGACTGCGCCACATGGGCGCAGTCATATCGTAGCTTATTCCGCAGCTTGCAGCGGCTGCTTAAGCGGCATGGGCGGCTGGGCAGATGGCTGTTCTTCGGTCCATATGAACTCTGCCATTTTGATCCGCTTGGCCTGCCGGGACAGCGCCCAGTCACGCGCGGCCTTGCTGCTGCGACCCATCGATAATTTCGCCAGCAATTGCGCCAACCATTGCACATAAGTCACGAACCAGACCCGCACGGCCAGCATGGATGGGGTAAAGACCAGGGTCAGCACTGTCGCGATGCCAAGGCCGAACACAACCGCAGTCGCCAATTGCTTCCACCACAGGGCCGTCGGGCTGTCGATGGAATAGCCACCATTCATGAAATCCAGACTGAGCCCGAACATCATCGGCGCAAGGCCCGCCATGGTGGTGATGGTTGTCAGCAGTACAGGCCTGATGCGATCCTCTGCGGTGCGGGTAATCGCCTCAGTCCGGGGCATGTATTGGCTGTATTCCTGATAGGTGTCGATCAGGATGATGTTGTTATTCACCACAATCCCGGCAAGCGCCACGATCCCGGTCCCAGTCATGATGATCGAAAACGCCTGATCCATGACCAGCATGCCGACCAATGAACCCGCCGTTGACATGACGACCGCCAGCAGCACCAGAATGGCGTTATAGAAGCTGTTGAACTGCGCCAGCAGGATGATGAACATCAGCCCCAGTGCACCGGCAAATGCCGTTTGCAGGAAGGCACCGGATTCAGCTTGTTCCTCCTGATCGCCGGTCCATTCCCATTCGATTGAGGCGGGCAGGGGATTGGTGTCCAGCCATTCGGTGAGTAACGCGATCCGTTCGTTGGGGTTGATGGGTGACAGGCGTGCATCGCTGTCGCCATCATAGGCCAGCACATCGGACATGCTGCGCCCCTCCGCCACGTTGAACACGTCATATGACATGCCATTCAGCGTCATCGCGCCCGCGCCCTCTGCGGTCTCGATCAAAACACCGATAGCGTCTGAACTATCGGCGTCAGTCAGGGCAAACAAGCCTCCGGTCACATCCGCTTTCACATCGAAATACCGTTTCTGGTCCACGCGGTCGATCTGGGCCAGCTTTGCCACAGGCGTGCGCGTGATGAAGTTTGACAACGGAATGAGGCCAGATGATGTGCGCACGCGCAAGCTGTCCAAGGTGGATAGAACACGATCTTCTTCGGGCAGCCGAACGCGAATTTCGATTTCTTCGTCCGAACTATCGACCCGCATTGTATCAAGCAGGATACCACGGGTCACCATCTGCACCATCGCGCCGACTGTGGCCACGTCAGCCCCATAGCGGCCAGCTTTTTCAACATCGACGTCAATTTGCCAGTCAATCCCGGGCAGGGGCAGGCTGTCCTCGATGGTGATCAGGCCCGGCGTCGCCTCAAACTGCGCGCGGGCCAGCGTTGTGGCTTGCAAAAGATCTTCCCAACTGTCGCTCTTCATGCGCAGATGTACGGGCTTGCCGGATGCCGGACCTCGTGATTGTGCAAGAATCTCTGTTTCAATCCCAGGGATCTTTTCCAGCTCGGTCAGAAGTTCGGCCAAGACCACATCGCCATCAAGCTCGGCAATCCCAGCCCGATCGACCCAGGGTATCGTTTCCAGTTGCACCTGTCCGATGGTATCACCCGGTGTACTTGCGCCGCTGGCATCCGTGTTCAGCCCGCCATCACCGGCGAACGAAAATGCGGTGATCACGCCGGGATGGGCCAAGACGACCTCCTCAGCCTGCCGAACAAGCGCATCCTTCTCTGTCAGTGATAGGTTGCCGCGTGCACGCACATAAACGATGGCCTGTTCCGGTTCGGATTCCACAAAGAATTCGACACCGTTGTTGTTGGCCCCGTAATATCCAAAGATCGAAAAGACAGTGAAAACTACAGCGCCCACAGCCACCAGCGGCATGATCGGATTACCTGTGATGAAATGCATCAGGTGTCCAAAGGGCGACCGTTGATAACCCGCCCTGATCTTCGTTGCGCGCCGTTCCAGACGCGCAGCACCCATTGTGATCGACAAAAGAACTGCACCCGCAAGGAACACGATCATGCCTGGCAAAGAGGCAGACAAACCATCTGTCTGTACGGCCTCTCCCGACAGATACCCAGGGTTCAGAGTTAGCATTGCGCCTGTAAACACAATCATAACCGCCGGGATGACCAACAATGCGCAAGCAAACCATGGCAGACGATTACGCAGTGCGTCAGAGGTGTTACCGAAAAACCGGCTCATCCGGCCGGTGACGCCGCCCATGACAGGCAAATAGATCAACGCCACGACAAGCGAGGCGCAAAGCACGAAAATTAACGTGACCGGCAGCATACCCATGAACTGGCCCGGAACACCCGGCCAGAACAGCATTGGCAAGAACGCGCAAAGTGTGGTGGCCGTGGACGAGATGATGGGCCAGAACATCCGCTTGGCGGCCTCGACATAGGCATGCATCGGGCCAACCCCGTCGCGGATCCGCTTATCGGCATATTCGACGACCACGATGGCCCCATCGACCAGCATACCGACCGCAAGGATCAAGCCAAACATCACGATGTTTGAAATCGTTATGCCCATCACGGCCAGCAGCGCAAAGCACAACAGGAAGGATGTCGGGATCGCAAAACCGACCAACAGGGCAGGGCGTGTGCCCAATGCGGCCAGAACCACAATCATCACCAACGCGATGGCGGTCAGGACCGATCCTTCCAACTGGCTGACCATCGACGCCACACTGCGGGATTGGTCGTTCGACGTTCCGACCTCAATCGCGGCTTGCAGTTCGGGGGACCAACTTGCGCGTTCTTCTTC
Source organism: uncultured Paracoccaceae bacterium (assembly GCA_947489445.1). Taxonomy (GTDB): domain Bacteria; phylum Pseudomonadota; class Alphaproteobacteria; order Rhodobacterales; family Rhodobacteraceae; genus Yoonia. Next base: position 202,024 of record CANLDN010000005.1, on the reverse strand, counting down.
GACCAACTGGTTCACCAGCGCCGTTGTGTCAATCAGGTTGTAACCCTTACGTTTCACTACCTGCAGGGCGACCGTGTTGACACCGTTGAAGCGGGCCGTGCCCGCGCGATCCTCGAATGTCAGCCGGATTGTAGCCAGATCGCCCAAAGTAATAACCCGGTCGCCATTGGTCTTGACGGGCAGGTTGTAGACATCTTGAGGTTCATTAAAGGATGATGGGATTTTGACGGCGAATGTGCCCTGATTGGTTTCAACCTCACCCGCCGCGATCAGCAGGTTATTGTTGGTCACGACGCCGATCAGCTCGCCGGCGGTGACGTTATACGCCTCAAGCCGAAGCGGGTCGATAACCACCTCCAGCATCTCATCACGGGTCCCGGCAAGTCCGGCCTCCAGCACGGCATCCATGCTTTCGATGCGTTCCTGCAAATCCTTGGCAACACGGATCAGGGTACGTTCCGGCACCTGACCCGTCAGGTTGACGATGATAATGGGGAATTCGGAAAAGTTTATCTCGTTAATTGAATATTGATCGGCCCCACTCGGAAACTGTGCCTCTGCGTTGTTCATGGCGGATCGAATATCGGCGAGGATTTTGGTCTTGTCCCAGCCAAACTCGAATTCCAACGCCACGCCGGCATAGCCTTCGGCGGCGGTTGCAGACATAGTTTTCAGACCATCCAGGTCGGACAGTTCAGTTTCCATCGGGCGGACCAGCAGAGTTTCACTGTCTTCGGCTGAAATCCCGGGAAATGGGACCGACACGAAAATCGCCGGAATTTCGATATCCGGCTCGCCTTCCTTGGGTAGGCCCACATAGGCCATGCCCCCCGCCAATAGCGACAGCGCAATAAAGGCCAGAACCATCCGGGCGCGGGATGCGGCCCAGTCTACTAATCCAGTCATCCTTGTGCCTCCACAAAGGTTGGCGCGACGCGCACACCATCAATGACAAATTCTTGGCCGACAGTGATCACATTGATGGTCTCTGGCAGGTCGGTCACCCAGACGCCCTGCGCAGTATCACGCAGCAATGTGACGGGCATAAATGTTGCGATGTTATCGTCATTTATTGTGCGCACACCCAGCGCACCGTCATCATTCAGTGTCAATGTCGACTGCGCGAGAAGATGGGCCGTGCGGCCTTCTGCTGCCACAAGAATTTCAGCGGTTTGACCATCGCTGATTGCCTGATCTTCGTTGGCAACTGTCACTTCAACACGGAAAGTGCGCGTCAATTCATCGGCACTGCGCGACAGGAAGGTCACGCGCCCCTGCACTTCGTCGCCATTCGCCAGGCGGGCACCAGCGATGGCACCCACGCTCACCTTGCCAACATCCGTTTCAGGAACAAAACCGACAAGCTTAATTGGGTTTAGCTGAATGATCGTGGCGCAGGGCGTGCCCGGCTGCATGAGTGATCCCAGCTCTGCAGTGTCAGTCTCCAGCAATCCAGAGAAAGGGGCCGCGATCGCAAGCCGTTCGATTTCGCGTTCGGCGGTGGCAACGGCGGCTTGGGCCGCTTCAATGCCAGCCTCTGCGGAACTGACAGCCGAATTTGCACGCTGTACACCGGCAGTTGCGGCATCCATTGCGGCCTGTGCACTGACGACACGGGTTTCAGATGCAAAACCATCTTCGGATAGTTGGCGTGCCGCGTTCAGATTGATTTCCGCCTCGCGCACGCGTGCATTGGCCTCTGTCACGCCGGCCTGCGCTTCGGGAACCCGGCCTCGGGCCTCGGTCAGTCTTGCGCGGGCTTCAGCCAATGACGCTTGGCGGGTGCCGGGATCAAGGCGGCACAATTCTTCGCCTGCTTCCACGAACGCGCCCTTACGCAGGGGTTCGGATGCAACCAGGCCAGACGTTTCTGCGGCCACGGTTACCTGACGTGCGGCCTCTGTTCTGCCGCGCAGGATCACGGCGCTATCAATTGTCCGTGCGACGGATCTGAGCGCAACAACACCCACACCGGCCGTATCGGATGGTGCCGCGTCGCCGTTTTGGGCCGCCGATGGATTATCGGCTACCACCATCTCTTCATCGGCTGGGCTGGATTGGGCGAACGCCAAAAGGCGGTCACGCTCAAAAACCACGAGATACAGCAACGCGGAAACCAGTATTGCTGTAATGATCGGTATTATTCTCATATCTTGGCCTTTTCCCACGCCACGCATATGCGACGAATCTTAGCTTTTGTTTATTTTCTTACGGCAAAACACGACACGCAGATCACAATTCATACTAAACCATTCAGTTCACTTTACAGGCGAAATCCGCATCCGACAAGATCACATTTCTGCGTTGCCGCATCATACTGACACCCAAGCGGGCTGTCAGGCCTTGTCCATCTGGCAACCTTCACGATATGAACGCGCAAACAGCGTGTCGTATCCAGCGATAAATGAGGGCCAAGGTGAGCAACTCGGACAGTTTCATTGACGAAGTCGCCGAAGAAGTACGGCGCGATAAACTGTACGGCTACCTGCGCCGCTATGGCTGGATTGCCGTGCTTTGCGTGCTTGTTTTGGTCGGTGGCGCCGCTTGGAACGAATATCGTAACGCACAGCAAAGTGCAGCGGCACAGGCAACGGGTGATGCGCTGCTGAATGCGCTGCAAGAAGATGACACCGCAGCAAGGGCCCAGGCGATTGCCGCAATTGAAAGCGAAGGCGCAGCCGCTGCCGTCACCGCATTGCTGACAGCCGCCACTCAGGAAGAGGCGGGCGATATCAGTGCTGCTGCTGCAACTTTGGACGCGCTGGCCGTCAATAGTGATATTCCCGAAATCTACCGCGATCTGGCTGCGTTCAAATCTGCCATGCTGCCGAACGATGATGCGGCTGCGCGCCTGTTGGCGCTCGAGGCGTTGGCCCAGCCGGGGCAACCTTTCAGCCTGCTGGCCCTCGAACAATTGGCCTATGCATCACTTGCTGCGGGCGATACGGCCACGGCTGTGGACACATTGCGCCGCATCGCCGAAGACGCCGCCGTGACGCGTGGGCTGCGAGAACGGGTGCAAACCCTGCTGGTTGCGCTGGGTGAGCCGCTGCCAGAGCCCGTGACGCAATAGCCCTTGAATTGGACTTTACCTTGACAGCCAAATCATTCATCGGTGTGACCTTATTTCTTGGGCTTCTGGCCGCTTGCGGCGAAGACGACGTGATCTTGCCTGGCGAACGGTCCGATCTGCGCGACACACCGGCATTGGTGAATATCGTTCGGCCAATCAACCTGCCGGAGGCACAGGCGAATGCCGACTGGACACATCGCAACGGTGGACCAGCCCATCAGATCGGACATCCGGCATTGGGTGGCACGCTGACGCCGGTATTTCAGGCTGATATCGGTGAAGGCGATAGCCGCCGCGCTCGGATTACGGCCGATCCCGTTGTCGCAGGCGGCGTGATCTATACCGTCGACGCCCGCGCGACCGTGACGGCGACATCGACTACGGGTGAAATGCTTTGGTCACGCGATCTGACCCCCAGTCGCGACAATCCCAACGATGCCTCTGGCGGGGGCGTGTCGGTCGGGGGCGGGCAGGTGTACGTCACGACCGGCTTTGGTGAGATTACAGCGCTCAACGCGGCCAACGGGCAGGTGATCTGGGTTCAGGACCTTGATGCGCCGGCCAATGCCGCACCCACATTGGGGGATGGTTTAGTTTATGTCGTCGCCCGTGACAGCACAGCATGGGCCCTGGAAACAACAACCGGGCGTGTTCGGTGGCAGCAAAGCGGCACGCCGTCCAACGCGAATTTTGGCGGTGGTGCAGCACCAGCCGTAAAGGGCGATATAGCGATCTTCCCCTTTCCGTCGGGTGAAGTGGTTGCGACCTTCCCCGAAGGTGGCTTGCGCCGCTGGTCCAGTGTGGTGTCTGGCGACCGTCTGGGGCGGGCTGCGTCGTTGATCAACGATATTGCCGGTGATCCGGTCATCGACGGCAACCGGGTTTACGTGGGTAATTTCGGTGGACGGATTGTGGCGCTCGATATTTTTGATGGCACCCGTATCTGGACCGCGAGCGAGGGCGCGATCAGCCCGGTCTGGCCTGTTGATGACGCGGTATTCCTGATCAATGATGTAAACGAACTCGTCCGACTTGACGCAAATAGCGGCCTGCCTGTCTGGCGTGTCAGTCTGCCTGACGTGGACGCCGAACGCGCGGCCCGGCAAAAACGTGTTTTTGCCCATTACGGGCCGATCCTGGCGGGGGGGCGTTTGATCATCACCTCATCCGACGGGGCGATCCGGCAGTTTGATCCAACATCCGGCGCACTGCTTGGTGAAGTTGAATTGCCCGGCGGGGCGGCCTCTGCCCCCGTCGTGGCGGGCCAGACACTCTACGTCGTCAGTAAAACGGGGCAATTGCACGCTTTCCGTTAACCGCCAATTGGTGTAGGGCCGCGTTTCAATTGCTTCAGGAGCAGACCGATGTCGTTTACCCTTGCCATTGTGGGGCGTCCTAATGTGGGCAAATCCACGTTGTTCAACCGGCTGGTTGGCAAGAAACTGGCGTTGGTCGATGACCAGCCCGGGGTGACCCGCGACCTGCGTGAAGGGGAAGGGCGTATCGCGGACCTGCGGTTCACCGTCATCGATAGCGCTGGTTTAGAAGAGGCAACGGACGATTCGCTGCAAGGTCGCATGCGCCGGTTGACGGAACGGGCGGTCGAAATGGCCGATGTCTGCCTGTTCATGATCGACGCGCGGGCAGGGGTGCTGCCTGCAGACGAAGTATTCGCGGACATTCTGCGCAAAAAGAATGCCAATGTGATCCTTGCGGCCAATAAGGGCGAAGGCAAAGCCGCCGATGCGTCCATTCTGGAGGCTTACGCGCTGGGCCTTGGTGAACCTATCCGCATGTCCGCCGAACACGGGGAAGGCATGGGTGAACTGCTCGATATGCTGCGGCCCATTGCAGATGCTCGCGCTGAAGATGCGGCCAGCAACACGCCCGAAACAGATGTCGATGTGGGCGATGATGATGAAGACGCACCACGCATTCCGACCCGCGCCAAGCCGCTGCAAATCGCGGTTGTTGGACGACCCAATGCAGGTAAATCGACCCTCATCAACAAGATCATTGGGGAAGAACGCCTGCTGACCGGGCCAGAGGCCGGGATCACACGCGATGCCATTTCCGTCCAGCAGGACTGGGACGGTGTGCCCATGCGCATCTTTGACACTGCCGGGATGCGCAAGAAGGCCAAGGTGCAGGAAAAGCTGGAAAAACTCTCGGTCTCTGACGGGCTGCGCGCGGTCAAGTTTGCAGAGGTCGTGGTGGTGTTGCTGGATGTTGAAATTCCGTTCGAACAACAGGATCTGCGCATCGCCGATCTGGCCGAACGTGAAGGGCGGGCAGTTGTTGTTGCCGTCAACAAATGGGACGTGGAAGACGAAAAACAGGAAAAGCTCAAGAAATTGCGTCAGAGCTTTGAACGCTTGCTCCCTCAGTTGCGTGGCGCGCCGTTAGTTACCGTATCGGCCAAGACAGGTAAGGGCCTTGATCGGTTGCAGCAGGCGATTATGCGTGCCCATGATGTGTGGAACCGTAGGGTCACAACCGCGCATCTGAACCGCTGGTTGACAGGTATGCTGGAACAGCACCCGCCACCCGCGCCGGGCGGCAAACGCATCAAGATGCGCTACATGACACAAGTTAAGACGCGACCACCTGCATTCGTTGTGATGACCTCACACCCCGATGCGGTGCCAGAAAGCTACAAACGTTATCTGGTAAATGGCCTGCGCGAAGATTTTGACATGCCCGGCACACCGATCCGGCTGTTCCTGCGCGATCAGGGCGACAAGAATCCCTATAAGGACAAGAAGTCCTCGCAACCATCACGCCTTTCCAAGCACCTTAAGAAGGGGCCATCCGACCGGTAGAGCGGGTGGTGAATGTCAGACCGAGGATGATCAGCGCGCCGACCCCGGCCAATAACGATACGCTTATCTGCGCAGTTCCATTTGCGACGATAATAGCAACAAGTGCCCAAACGACGGTGAGGCCATAAGCGGCGGACGCGTAACGTAACATAACAATGCTGGCCACGCCCAAGGCACCGATAATGCCGATGTAAGCCCACCCAAGCTGATCGGTCAAAATACCGTATCCCGCGGCGGTACTGCCAAGCGACACAAATGAAGCAGCCGTCAACCATCCTGCATAGATGCCAACGGGCACACCAAACCACCATTGGTCCGCGTTCGGTGCGCGCATCAAGGCGATAATTGCCGTCACTGCCATCACGAAGATCAGAATAGTCGCCCAAATCGCACTTGCACTGGCGACGGCCAACCAAGGTGTGCCAACAGCCAGACTTGCAATCAGCGGCCATCGGGCGCTGTTCCATTGAGGCGTAGTGGCACGTTGCCAAATACCAAAGACCGCGGACACCACCAGCCATCCATAGATCAGTCCCCAAATCGCAAAAGCATAACCCACAGGCTGCACAGGCGGGTCAATCTGCGGGATCGGCAATTGGTCTGCGGTGAACCCGCTGAACGGGCTGGTCAGCGCAGGCGAGATGACAAAACTCAACGTGAAGACGAGAGTGAGAAGGGCTGCTGTGTATTTCATGAGGGTATAACTAGCTTGCGCAGCCAAGCGTTCCAGCGCTGCCGCAGGGTCAGGAATGTCTGACTTGCTCCACCCCGCCCGCTGGCCCAACATATACGCATTAAATTGGGATTTTTTACGATGAAACGTATTGCGATTTTTTGCGACGGGACATGGAACCGTCATGACGCGCCACACCCCACAAATGTTGTCAGACTGGCCCAGGCCGTCAAGCACACAGCGGATGACGGGCGTAAACAACAGGTATTCTACGTCCTTGGAGTTGGAACTGGGCGCGGGTCAAACGCATTGGCACGCACGCTTGATCGGGTCGCCGGTGGGGCGATGGGCTGGGGATTGATTGAAAATATCGAAGATGCCTATCGCAGCCTTGTGTTCTGCTACGAACCCGGGGACGAGATTTACATCTTCGGGTTTTCGCGGGGCGCTTATACGGCCCGATCATTGGCTGGCCTGCTGCGGTCCTGTGGCATTCCGCCCCGGGAAGACGTGGGGCGCATTGGTGAAGCGATCGCGCGCTACCGGTCGCGCAGCCCCGATACAAAGCCTGATGATCCTGAAAGTTTCCTGTTTCGGTCCGACTTTGCCAAATACACCGCCACTAGCGATGCGGAGTGGAACTGGCGTCAAAAGACTAAACCCGGCATGTGTGTCAAATTGGCGGTTAACTATCTGGGCGTCTGGGACACAGTCGGCGCACTTGGCGTGCCGGGCTACTGGATGGCCGCACCCTTGTTTAACAAGGCCCACGAATTTCATGATGCCGACCTGTCACGCATGGTGAAATCCGCGCGCCATGCGGTTGCCATCGATGAACGGCGCAAGACGTTTCCGCCGGCGATGTGGTCTGACAAGCTGGATGATATGAACCGCACGGCCTTGGGTCTGGATGAGGATGTGACGCTTGATCCGGCGACACGTGCAGATTGGCCCTATCGGCAGGAATGGTTTCCGGGCGATCACGGTTCGGTCGGTGGTGGCGGAGACAGACGCGGACTGTCATCCTACACATTCGACTGGATCGCGGAAGGGGCGCGGCGTGTCGGGCTTTGTTTACACGACCCGATGATCGAAATGGTGCGCGGCGGAAGGAACATCCGTGATGAATTGACGAATAAATCAAACGTCGGATTCATGACACGCCTGATGCGCCGGAACGCCAGAGACCGCAACGGGCCATCCCGCGTGCTGGATGTCAGTCGCGCGACTGTCGAACGGGTCGCTTGCGACCCAGGCTACAAGCCGAAGACGCTGGAAAAAGTGCTGCCAAAACTGCAGCAGCAGATCACAAAGGATGACCTGCTGCCGCCCGGTTAAGCCAGCGCGCCGTCTGGCGTGATCCGTGTTTTCCCGCGCAGATATGGGTGCAGAACCGAGGGCAGATCGACCGAACCGTCCTCCTGTTGCCCGTTTTCGACAACAGCAATCAAGGTTCTGCCAACGGCAAGGCCTGATCCATTAAGCGTATGAACAAACTCAGGCTTTCCGCCAGCTTCAGGTTTGTAGCGGGCATTCATCCGGCGGGCCTGATAATCACCGGCGACAGACACGGATGCAATCTCGCGATACATGTTCTGTCCCGGAAGCCAGACCTCGATGTCATGGGTCTTGCGCATACCTGCGCCCAGATCGCCAGTGCATAGGATAACGGTGCGGTATGGGATCTCCAGCTTTTCCAAAATCGCCTCGGCGCATTTTGTCATGCGTTGATGTTCGGCGGCGCTGTCTTTTGGCGTGGTAATGCTGACCATTTCGACCTTTTCGAACTGGTGCTGGCGCAGCATTCCCGACGTGTCGCGACCCGCTGATCCTGCCTCTGACCGGAAACACTGCGTATGGGCAACATACCGGCGCGGCATGTTATCTTCTGCAAGTGTCAAACCATTCACGATGTTTGTGAGCGTCACCTCCGCCGTCGGGATCAGCCACCAGCCATTCGTGGTTTGATAGCTGTCGTCACCGAATTTGGGCAGTTGGCCCGTGCCGTACATCATTTCTTCACGCACCAATACCGGAGTGATCGTTTCCGTTAGCCCATGTTCTTCGATATGTGTGTCGAGCATGAATTGGGCGAGCGCCCGGTGCAGGCGGGCGACGGCACCAGAGAGTAGCACAAAACGGCTGCCTGAAAGTTTCGCAGCGGTTTCAAAATCCATACCGGGTCGGATGGCTGGGATATCGTAATGTTCCAGCGGATCAAAGGCAAAATTCGGAACATCACCAAACCGATGGATTTCAACATTATCGTCTTCGTCATCGCCGTCCGGCACGGCGTCATCGGGTAAGTTTGGAATGCCCATCAACAGGTCTGTCAGGCGGGTATCTTCTGCCTTGGCCTGTTCATTCAGCGACCCAATCTCAGCTTTCTTTTCAGCAACCAATGCGCGCAGGCGTTGGAATTCAGTCTCATCACCACGACCCTTGGCTGCTCCCACTTCTTTGGCCGCCTTGTTCGCCTCTGCCTGCGCGGTTTCGGCGGCAAGGATGGCCGCGCGGCGCGCCTCGTCAATTGCCAGAATCTCGGAGGATGCAGGTGATATCCCACGGCGAGACAAAGCTGCGTCAAAGGCAGCGGGATTGTCGCGGATGGTGCGGATATCATGCATGGGGCCAGTCCTTTTTGGGTTTTGGTGCGCGGAGATATGCCCGATTGGCAGGCGCAAGGAAACCGAAAATTACGGTCGGTATTGCTTCGGACCTCAACCTTGGGCTGGGGGACGGGGCGATAAAAAACGAGTTCGTTAAGCCGCGCTTTGATTGTCGGGTTGAAAGAACGTGATATCGTCAATTCTGGTCAACAGCGCGGTGAAATCATCGTTCAACAGCGGGCGGGCCAGCCCGTACCCCTGCGCATTCTGACAGCCTACGTCTTGCAGAAAAGCAAGCTGCTCTGGTCGTTCCACGCCCTCCGCGACAACATCGAGGTTGAGCGCTTTGGACAGTTGAAGTAGCGATTTTACCACGGCTTCTGCGCTGGGGTCGATGCCAACACCGTGCAAGAGACTGCGATCAATCTTGAGCGTTTCAAATTGAAGGGCTTTCAGTCTTGATAGATTGGAATAGCCGACACCAAAGTCGTCGACAGCAAAACGGATACCAGCGGCACGCAACAATTTGATATTGTCCTCAACCTCGGCATTTTCCGCCATGGCCGTGCCTTCCGTGATCTCCAGTTCGAATGTGGCTGGGTCAACTTGAAATCTGTCAAGTTCCATCAAAACGAAATCGGCAAAGTCGCGATTGGACAGCTCCCTGACACTGACGTTGACGGCCAAACGCTGCGGTATGCCGTCAGGGCGCGGCCATTGGCTTGCCATTTGCAGGCTTTCGGTAACAACGAAACGGCCGATCTGCCCCATAAGGCCCGCATCCTCTGCGATGGGCAGGAAATCGTCCGGCTGGATTAGGCCCGCGACCGGATGTTGCCACCTGATCAAGGCCTCGGCACCGACAGGTCTGCCGGTCGCAATGTTAAACTGTGGTTGAAACTGCAAGAAAAGCTGCCCACCTGTCAGTCCACCCGCAAGTTTCTGTTCCATCAGACGACGGTCCGATACTTGGGCAGCCAGCGCTGGATCGAAGACGCAATAGGTGTCTCGCCCAGCTTTTTTTGCCTGATACATTGCAACATCTGCGCTTTTGAGAATTTCCTGAGCTGTGCGCCCATGCATCGGGATATAGGCAAGCCCGACGCTGGCGGATGTTTTGAAACTGATCCGGCCGATATCGAATGGCTTCTGCATGGATGTTACGATGCGTTGCGCAAGCGTTTCGATCGCTGCGGTATCGGTGATGTCGCGCAACAGGACCGTGAATTCGTCGCCGCCCAGTCGGGCGATGCCAACATCGGATTTTTGTGCCTTCTGAGGATCGATTTCATCGCCGTTCATGTGACCGGACCATGTGGAATGTTCGCTGACGACAGCCCTAAGCCGATTGGACATTTCACAAAGAACGTGGTCGCCGATATCATGACCGTGGGTGTCGTTGATATCCTTGAATCGATCCAGATCCAGAAAGATGATTGCGGATTTCTGCGTGTCTGCTTGTTTGACAATCCGGTTAAGGTAGTCGGCGAACCAGGCCCGGTTGTGCAATCCCGTCAGGCTGTCCACATAAGCGAGACGATTGATTTCGCGCATGGTGCTGCGCAATGCCCGCAACATTTCACCGAACTCTTCGGCAAGTGTTTCGATCTCGTCATTCGTTGCCAGTTCCAGGGATTGATCCAGGTTTCCGTCACGTGCAGACCGGGTCAATTCGATCAACCGCCGCAAGGGCCGGGTCAGTCGTCGTGACATCAGGACACTGACGAGGACACCGATAGCAATGAATACGGCGCCAATCACCATGTTCCGGTTTTGTAGCAAGCCGATGTCGGATTGATATTGTTCCAGCGAAATGCCCAGCCGCATTGTTCCCAGATAATCGCCGCCAAGTTCGATCGGGGCGGTAACATGCCGGATGTTGCCGTCTTCGGACACGATGGGACTACGATTTTCCTGAACAATTGCAATGCTTGGATGATCATCGACACTCAGGAATGACCCGTCACCGATGTTTCCGGTTGCGACGATAAACCCTTCTGGATCAATCAGCGTGACATATTCGATATCAGGCTGTCGCTGAATGTCTTCCAGAATAATCTCAAGTTCGGACACCTTGAGTTCAAAAAGATAGGATGAGCTGATTTCGCTAAGCAGGTTGTTGAGTTCTTCGGTTCGCGCGTCCAGACGTTGCGCGATCATATCTTTTTGTGTGCTAAGATTGACCCAAAAGGCCACGACGACAAAGGATACCAGAACCGCACCGAAGCTCAGCATCAGCTTGCGGCCAAGACCGTAGGTCATGGCGGCATAAAGCAAACGGATGTTCCCGTGTCGCATTAATTTCAGCGCCGCTTAGTACAGATCAAGCGCGCGCAGTTCAGACAGAACTTCGCGAATGGGTTCAAATGTTGCGTCGATGCCGTCGGGAAACGCGTCAAAGCGATTGGTTTCGTTGAAATCTTCAAGGATGGTGCGGCCATGTTCTGTCAGGTGCATGTTGGTCATCACTTGCGCCAATCGCTCCGCAAGCGCGGGTGATACATGCCCGCCACGCACAACGATTTGGCGTGGTACATCGACAGATTGCGCAATGATCCGATATTGGCCCGGCAGCGCTGCGTCCAACTCGGCAAATGAATCTGGGTCCGTCGCAGCCGCGTCGATCCAGCCCCGATGCAGCCATGTCAGGGTGTTTTTATCGTCAAGCGTGAACACATATCCGACCTCATCTGGCGGGAGCAGTGCATCACGATCACGCAGCTGATGTAGTTCAAGTGCCGCGCGGCGCATCAAGGCTGCAGGCAGCAGGAAACCTGATGTGGAATCCGGTTCCTGAAACCCGATCCTATGGCCAACCAGATCATCAAGGGTTTCAATGTCGCTGCCGCTCGGGACGATAATCAACGAATGATATGTCGCAACCCCGTCTTTCCAACGTCGCAAAAATGGGTATCCACCAGCCTGATCTGCAACACTGGTCGCGACAAGCGGGCTGTCAAAGAAAAGATCAACTTCCTGGTCGGCCAAGGCGCGTGTCATGTCGCTTGATGATGTCAGCACTCTGACCTCGACACTGGTGATGCCATCGTCGGCCAGTTCGTCTGCTAGATAGGCGGCCAACGGTTCAAAGCGGGCCAGGTGTTTCTTAACGTTATCGCTGACACTGCCGAGTGTCAGTGTATCCGCCCCAGCCAAGGCGGGCACAGCAAGAAGCGCGCCCGATATCAAACCGCGAAGTGTTTGCTTGCCAATAAAGTTCATGTGCTGATGTTCCCCAAAAAATCTCGATCATGGGTACATGACAAGCCTTAATCCTGTCTGAATGTTGGCCGGTCGTATCCTCCAAATTTTCCGCAAATCATTCGGGTTCCGCGGGGGATGCCGTGACACGAAATCAAAAGCCGATGGCTGCTTCCGCCAAGGCGATAAACAGCGGGATACTCAAGATTGCGACAGGCGTGCCAAGACTGGTTGAGGCACCGACATATGCAGACGGGTTTGCCTCTGGCAGGGCGCCACGCATGGTTGGCGGGCCGGAAATATCGGAACTCGACGCGGCCATGATTGACAAAAGCACCACGCCACCTGCCGAAAACCCGGTCAATTCATGCGCAATCATGCCAACACCGAACCCCATCAGGCCATGAATGATCGGGGCCGTCACGCCGTAAATGATGTAAACGTGGGCAACTTTGCGCAGCTCTGAAAGGCGCGCCCATGCCTCCATCCCCATAATCAGCATCAGAACCGATAGCAGACCCCGGAAAAGCGGTTCATAGAAGCTCTCATAGACGGCTTCGGGACGCGCAAAAAGCCCGATGGCAATACCCAATAGCAGTGCAGAAATTGCCGGACTGCGTAACGTGTCGGTCAGAATGCCCTTGATAACGTCACCGTTAAAGGCGCCATTACCGTTGCCGCCCATGGTCATGGTGCCCCCTTGGGATTGTGCGGTGCGCGCGGCGCTCAGCCGCGCCAGAACAATGGCGGTGATCAAGGCCGCGACATCCATGAAAGGGTAAAGCGCACCGACGAAGCCTTCATATTCAATGCCTTCTGCGTCCAGCATGGCCATGCCAGCGGCAAGTGTTGATGCAGATACCGCGCCAAATAAGCCCGCAGTTGCCATGCCGTCCATCCGGGAGACGCCGGATGACATTGCCAGCGCACGCCCGCCCAGCAGCACGATGGCGACCCCCAAAAGGGCTGCGCCAACAGCCGGTACCGCCAAGGCAATCAGATCTGCCTCGCGCACAGAAATACCAGCGCCCAGACCGATTTTGAGCAAAAGCAATATGACAATGAATTTGTAGACCGGCTCGGGAACCTCCAACTTGCTGCCCAACGCGGCCAGCATCATGCCTCCGATCAGAAAGGCCATTGTCGGCTTTTGCATTTGGGTCAGCATCGTGGTGGCGATATCGATCAGCGTTTCCATAGCGGGCCCTTTCACATGACGTTCGGGCCGACTTACGTGATGTCATAGATAATAAAAAATATAACTTTTATGAATAATCGTTCTGTTTTATGAATGTATATGGCTCAACTGAACTATCACCACCTGCGTTACTTCCGTGAAGTTGCACATGAGGGGAACCTGACTCGTGCTGCGGCCCGTGTGAACCTGTCGCAATCTGCGCTCTCCACACAGATCCGCACGTTAGAGGATCGTTTGGGCCATCCGCTATTCGACCGGGTCGGGCGGCAATTGGTGCTGACAGAGGTGGGCCGCATCGCGCTCGATCATGCGGACCGTATTTTTGAAACGGGTGATGAATTGCTGGCGACGTTGCAGCGGGCGGGTGATACGTCGCCGCCGTTGCGTATCGGGGCCTTTTCGACACTGTCGCGGAATTTCCAGCTCCATTTCCTGCGTCCGGTTCTAGGGGCGGATGTCGATGTTGTGTTGCGGTCTGGCAGCCCGACCGTGTTGCTGGATCAGCTCAAGGCGCTCGCCTTGGATGTTGTGCTGACCACGGCGCCGCCGCAGGGGGCGGCCGAATTTACCGCGCATAAGATCGCAGAGCAGACGGTGGGTATCCACGGTAAGCCAACCCTGTTGCAATATAACACGCTGGCCGACCTGCTGGCGAACGCACCGTTGATTGTTCCAACCGATAGCGCCATTCGGGCGGGATTTGACAGTCTGATGGCGCAAATGGGGATCAACCCGCGCATCGCAGCGGATGTGGATGACATGGCGATGGTACGGCTTCTGGCCCGCGAAGGTGTTGGCGTGGCCGTCGCACCGACAGTGGTTCTGGCTGATGAAATCGCATCAGGTCTGTTGCAAAGTGCGCCCTTCGACCTACCGATCACCGAGACATTTTTCGCAGTCACCGTACACCGCAATTTCCCGCATCCACAGCTGGCGAAACTGCTCGTATCGCGCTGATTGCAACATTGGCAATTGCTTTCCGTGAAACCCACCCCCATATGGCCTCAAAGGCTTATGCCAAAGAACAACAAAAGCGCGCCCAATCCCGGTTGCCATTCAGTGGGGCCGGACATAATGTGCGCCGACTTTCGGGGCCCGGGGGCACCCGCCAATAAAGGGATAGGATATGAGACCTGCTGACCTGATTATGCTGCTGGCGATTTTCGCGATCATGTATTTCCTGCTGATCCGCCCCCAGCAAAAAAAGCTCAAAGAGCATCAGGCCCTGCTAGCTGGTTTGCGCCGCGGTGATCAGATCATCACCCAAGGCGGGGTGATCGGTAAGATTGTCAAGGTCAAGGATGACAGCAACGAGGTTGAGGTCGAAATCGCCAAGGGCGTCAATGTGCGGGTGATCAAATCGACCATCACCACGGTGATGAACAAGACCGAACCGGCGAATTCCTGAAAATCGCCGAAGGGCTGACACATGCTTCAAATCTCTTTCGCCAAGCAAGTGATGATCTGGCTGACGGTTGTCATCGGCCTGACATTTGCGATGCCCAACGGGTTTTACGGTCGGGTTGAGGCGCACAACGACGCGCTGAACAATCCACAGGCATTGCTCGCAGCAGGCGTGACTCAGCTGGAAATCGACGAGATGGCGGCCGGTTGGCCGTCATTTTTGCCGTCGGGCGTTGTTAATCTGGGCCTTGATCTGCGCGGCGGCGCGCATCTGCTTGTCGAAGTGCAGGTGGAAGATGTGCATGCGTCCTTCCTTGAGGGGTTCTGGCCAGAGGTGCGCGATGTGCTCGCGGCAGAGCGTGACACAGTTGGTTTTGTCACCCGCGAGGACAGCGCGCCAACAGAGTTGCGGGTGCGCATCTCGAACGCCGCAGGGGCCGCGCGTGCCTTTGAACTGGTCCGTGGTCTGGGTCGGCCGGTCACGTCATTCACGGGGGCCGTATCCACCAACATTGATGTCAGTATCAATGGCCCCGTTCTGACGATTACCCTCAGCGAGGCAGAAATCGTCGCGATGAACGACCGCACAATGGCGCAAACACTCGAAATTATCCGCCGCCGGATTGATGAAGTAGGCACGCGCGAACCAACCATTCAGCGGCAGGGGGCAGAGCGTGTTCTGGTGCAGGTGCCCGGTGTCGGATCAGCGGATGAGATTATCAAACTGCTGGGCACCACGGCGCAATTGACGTTCAATCCGGTGCTGGGCCGATCCACCGACCCCGATCAGTCACCTGGCAGTGGCAATGTGCTTTACCCATCCGCCGACGAAGATGGAGTTTTCTATATCCTCGAACGCCGTCCTGTGGTGACTGGTGAGGACCTTGAAAACGCGCAGCTTGATTTTGATCAGAACGGGCGACCCGCAGTGTCGTTCCGCTTTAACACCTCTGCAGCGCGGGATTTTGGCGATTATACGCTAGCCAATATCGGATCACCCTTCGCGATTGTCTTGGATCAGGAGGTCATCTCGGCACCGACGATCCAAAGCCATATTCCCGGTGGGTCAGGTATCATCACCGGCAACTTCACTGTTGAGGAAGCAACCAATCTGGCCGTGCTGCTGCGTTCTGGCGCACTGCCAGCGGAATTGACATTTCTCGAAGAACGCACAATTGGGCCGGAATTGGGTCAGGACAGCATTGATGCGGGGCAAATCGCCTGTATCGTCGCGGGCCTCGCCATTCTGGTCTATATGGTGCTGAGCTATGGGTTGTTTGGCATCTTTGCCAATGTTGCCCTTATCGTGAATGTGGGGCTGATTTTCGGCCTGCTGAGCATCGTCGGGGCAACGCTGACACTGCCGGGCATCGCGGGGATCGTGCTAACGATCGGGATGGCTGTTGATGCCAACGTGATTGTGTTCGAGCGGATCCGCGAGGAACTCAAAACCGCCAAAGGCCCTGCGCGCGCAATTGAGCTTGGGTATGAAAAGGCGCTGTCATCAATCATCGATGCCAACATCACCACGTTTATGACCGCCGTGATCCTGTTCACCATGGGGTCCGGCCCGGTCAGTGGCTTTGCCGTGACTTTGGGCTTTGGCATAATGACATCGGTGTTTACGGCAATTTTCGTGACAAGGTCGCTGATCGTGATCTGGTTCGGCCGCACCCGCCCCAAGACAATCGAGGTCTGATATGCGCCTGAGACTGATCCGCGAAAACACCTCTATCGACTTCTTCAACCGGGCGCGGCTGTGGCTGGGCATTTCCATGGTGATGATGGTGATCGCCTTTGCATCATTTGCCATTCAGGGCCTTAATTTCGGTATCGATTTTCAAGGCGGGACAAGCATCAGAACCCAGTCGGAACAGCCGGTAGATGTGGCAGCCTATCGTGGTGCGCTGAACCCGCTTGATCTGGGCGATGTGTCCATCATCCCGGTATTTGATCCTAGCTTTGCCGATAATGAGAACGTCGCAATGGTCCGCATTCAGGCGCAAGAAGGCGATGAACGGATCGCGACCGAAACGATTGAGGCCATTCAGGCCGCACTGCAAACGGTTGATCCGGATATGACGTTCCCATCTGTCGAATCCGTCGGACCCAAGGTGTCAGGCGAACTGATCAACACCGCCATCCTTGCTGTCGCCCTCGCGGTGCTTGCGATCCTGCTTTATATCTGGCTACGGTTCGAATGGCAGTTTGCCATCGGTGCGGTTCTTGCCCTGACGCACGACGTGATCTTGACCATCGGTATTTTTTCTGAACTTCAGATCAAATTCGATCTGGCGATTATCGCGGCCCTGCTGACCATCGTTGGTTATTCGATCAACGATACTGTCATTGTCTTTGACCGGGTCCGTGAAAACCTGCGCAAGTACAAAAAGAAGGACCTCAAAGAGGTGCTCAACCTGTCGATCAACGAAACCCTTAGCCGGACATTGATGACGTCGGTTACGACACTGCTGGCGCTGATTTCGCTGTTTGTGCTGGGCGGTGATGTGATCCGGGGTTTTGTGTTTGCGATGATTTGGGGCGTGATCATTGGGACCTATTCGTCAATCTTCGTGGCCTCTGCTATCCTGCTTGTGCTTGGTGTAAAACGCGATTGGTCCAAGAAGGACCCAAGCGCAGGTACACGCTACGGCCACATCGATGCCAAAGGGAGCGACAATGCGCCTGAACGAGATCAGCTATAACGACGCCGTTCCCATTGATGGCTACGGTCCCGGTTTCTTTCGGATCGGCGGGAAGAAGATCGAGGGTAAGGTTGTCGTTTCCCCCAATGGCGTGACCGCCTGGGGTGGTTTTGACGATACCGCTGTCATCCTAGATCAAGCCGCCGCACTGGATGTGCTGTTTGTCGGCATGGGCGCTGAGATCGCCCATCTACCCGCTGATTTCCGCAAAACGCTTGAAGATGCGGGGATCGGTGTGGAAACCATGGCCTCGCCCGCCGCCTGCCGCACCTATAATGTGCTGTTGTCCGAGGGGCGCCGTGTGGGCGTGGCCCTGATCCCGATCTGAATGCTGACCGTTTCCAACCTGACCTGCGCGCGCGGCGGTGTGCCTGTGTTGAGCGGGGTCAGTTTTGAAGTCGCCTCAGGCGATGCGTTGATCCTGCGCGGCCCGAATGGGATCGGAAAAACCACATTGCTGCGCACACTCGCCGGGTTGCAGCCGGCTTTGGTCGGTACGGTGGATTACCCCGAAGACGCAGGCGCTTATGCCAGCCACGCCGATGGCATCAAGGCGGCACTGACGGTGACAGAGAATTTGCAATTCTGGGCGGATGTTTACGAGGGGAGTGGGTCAGGACGCACCTTACGGGAAACTGCGCTGGAGGCATTTGACTTGTTGGATTTGCACAACCGCATGGGTGGGACGCTGTCGGCGGGTCAAAAACGGCGCCTTGGTCTTGCACGCCTTGCTGTGACTGCCCGCAAAGTCCTGTTTCTTGATGAACCTACAGTGTCGCTGGACCGGCCTTCAGTGAAGCTGTTCGCCGACTGGCTGCACGACCATCTGTCGAATGGGGGCATTGCCGTCATCGCAACCCATATCGATCTGGGTTTGGATGCGCCTGAGCTGGACCTGACCCCGTTCAAGGCCGCGCTCGACCAAGGCGGATCAGACGAGGCGTTCCTGTGATTGCGCTGCTACTGCGAGACCTGAGGCTGGCCGTCAGGGCAGGGGGCGGCTTCGGGTTGGGTCTTGCGTTCTTTTTGATCGTTGTGGTTCTGGTGCCGTTCGGGGTCGGGCCAGAAACCGAACTGCTCAGCCGTATCGCCCCCGGCATTCTTTGGGTAGCGTCGCTGCTGGCGGCGTTGCTCTCACTCGACCGGATATTCGCATTGGATTATGAGGACGGCTCACTTGCTCTGCTGGCGACTTCACCCCTTCCGCTCGAAGGCGTGGCACTGATGAAGGCGCTCGCACATTGGATCACCACGGGCTTGCCACTAACGATCGCCGCTCCGGCATTGGGTTTCCTGCTCAGCCTCGCGCCCGAGGCTTACGTTTTTCTTCTCCTCTCCCTGCTGATTGGTACACCAGCACTGTCGATGATCGGCACCTTCGGGGCGGCGCTAACCGTTGGCTTACGGCGCGGAGGGCTTTTGCTATCCCTCCTCGTGTTGCCTCTTTATGTCCCGACGCTGATCTTCGGGGCAGAAGCGGTGCGGCGCGGGGCGGACGCGCTCGACCCGACCGGCGCGCTGTTATTGCTCGGCGGGATCACAGCGGGGACATTTGCCCTCTTACCCTTTGCGACTGCGGCTGTCTTACGCATCAATCTGCGGTGATCGGGGATTGAGGGCGCTGATGGACCGGGATAGATAAACCAAATGTCGCTATGGGAATACGCCAATCCGAAACGATTCATGGGCTGGACACGGCCTGTTTTGCCTTGGACCTTTGCGCTGGCCGGGCTTTGCCTTGCGGTCGGTTTGATCTGGGGGTTCTTCTTCACGCCCGATGACTTCCGGCAGGGATCGACGGTTAAGATCATCTACCTGCACGTGCCTGCCGCACTGATGGCGATCAATGCATGGATCATGATGCTGGTCGCTTCGCTGATCTGGGTGGTGCGGCGGCATCATGTGTCCGCACTTGCAGCCCGCGCCGCGGCGCCTGTAGGTGTGGTCATGACGCTGATCGCGCTTTTCACCGGGGGCATCTGGGGGCAGCCAATGTGGGGGACCTATTGGGCCTGGGACCCGCGGCTGACGTCCTTCCTGATCCTGTTTTTGTTCTATCTGGGCTACATCGCCTTGTGGGAGGCGATCGAGGACCCGGACACTGCCGCCGACCTGACATCGGTGCTGTGTATGGTCGGCTCCATCTTCGCGATCCTGTCACGCTATGCCGTCCTGTTCTGGAACCAGGGGCTGCACCAGGGCGCATCACTGTCGCTGGACGCAGAGGAAAACGTGGCCGATGTCTTCTGGTTTCCCTTGCTGGTCTGCATCGCAGGGTTTGTGCTGCTGTTCATCGCTTTGGTTCTGATGCGCACCCGCACCGAAATTCGTGTGCGCCGGATGCGCGCGCTGGAAGCGAGGATGCGACGTGCCTGATCTGGGAACATACGCGGTCGAGGTGCTGTCGGCCTATGCAGTAAGCATTGCTTTGTTGGCGGCCATCGTCGGGCTGAGCTGGCGGCGCTATGTGCGCGTGCGTGCAGCGTTGGAGCGGGTGGAAAAGAATGACTAAAATCTCCCCCCTGATGATTCTGCCACCCGCGATCTTTGCCGCTTTCGCAGGCTTGGCCGTAGCAGGCATGATGCGCGACAATCCTGACGAGTTGCGGTCAACCTTTGTCGGCCAGCAAGCCCCCGGCGTCCCGGTTGAGGCGGTGCAGGGTACGGCGCAACTGACCGATGCTGACTTGCGGATGGGCGACGTGACAATCGTCAATTTCTGGGCTAGCTGGTGCCCGCCGTGCCGGGCAGAGCATCCGAATTTGCTTGATTTGGAGGCACAAGGTTACCGCGTCGCAGGCATCAATTTCCGCGATCAGCAGAGCCAGGCGTCGGAATATCTAGTGAACTACGAAGACCCATTCTTTGCCACCGGGTTCGATCTGCGGGGCCGGGTGGCGATTGACTGGGGCGTGACCGCCCCGCCCGAGACATTCATCGTGGACGGGGATGGCACGGTGTTGTTTCGCTATGTCGGGCCGCTGGTCGGGTCGGATTACGAGCAGCGGTTTTTGCCGGAACTGGCGAAGGCGGTGGAGTAAGGCACAAAGGTTGCTTTGCGGACATGTCCGTCATTCGCGAGTTTTCCGACGATGGCAGAAGCCAGCCAAAAGAAGACATTGGATGAATCTATCGAACACCATGTGCGTTACGGGCCAGCGTCTGCATGAAAGGCAAATATTGCCGATATTATTGGTAACAGCGACCCAGTGCGCCTGGCAGTACTTTCGAGAGACGAGGCCGCCTTCTCAGGTGTCGCTCTCACCAACCCAGTCTTGAACGAAGGCTTTCTCCCTCCCAGTTGGTGGTCCAACGGATGGCAAGTGTTTCGCGGCTGGGGCTGTCATCGAAAAAATCTGCATTGGCCATGCTGTCGTAGGTGATCGTCAGATTACTGCCGTTGTCAAACGTATAGCCAATACCAAGTCCCGCTCGAAATTGCAGAACTCCATCAAGATCAGCGCCGTCACCTTGCCTGTAAAAGCCAGGCATCAGCGAGGTCTCGATGAACAATGGAGTGTCGTACACGTATTGGCTGCTCCATTTCCCGCCGATTCCGAACCAAGCAGCCCCATCGGTTGTCAGCGAAAGACCATAAGTCGGGCGAAAGGGCCCGCGTCGACGATGGCTGTCGTAGCCAAGGTAAGCCTCATTCGCACTCTGAAATTCATCAGATTGCAGTTGTCCCAGCTGATAAAATATCTGTGGTTCTTGCTTTTCGGTATCAAGGCAACCGTTGGGGCAATCATTCAATGTCATATCTGTCAAACTCGTCAGCAGCCAGACTAGACCAAGTGTACCGTCCATGATGTCATCCTATTTTTGTGGCCCGGTAGAGCCTCCCGAAAGGTGTACTAGGGCTAGATAAAACTGAGGCGCATATCTGCCTGCAACAGCGCAGCTAAACAAAATGCCTTGAGTAATCTCCCCAAGAAACGGCTTTTGAACTATCAACTTACATCTTGCGTGACCGCAACATAAAGGCAGGGTACAGCGCGTCAGTAGCCGCCACAATGGGCATTTTCCTCGTGGTTGATGTATGCAGTGCCCCGAGGCTGACAACGCCTGGGCAGCCGAGGCGGATTGAAATCTGCCACACTCGATAGCTCCCCATCGACATGCTGCGAGCGGGTCGAGGGTCGGCAATTCTGATCACTGGCACAACACCGGATCAGCCTTATCGCTGAGAACACTAGGAGGTCCGAACGCTATAGACTGATCCGAGTTTGCAATTTTGCAGTGTCCGCCTTTAGCGCGCCGCTGCCGTTCAGGCACCACGCAGCATTGGTCAAGATGGGCTCGAAGCCGTCGTTGGGAAAATGGAAGGTCTCGGCGTTTCCGCCGAGACCACTTTGGTCAAGCCGCCTTAGCGAGGTTCTGCAGCACGTAATGCAGCACGCCGCCGGATTTGATGTAGTCGATCTCGACCGCTGTATCGATACGGCATTTCAGCGTGATGTCTTTCGTCGACCCATCCGCAAAGGTGATGTTCGCCATCACCTCTTGCAGTGGTTTCACGTCGCCGAGGCCCGCGATGGTCACCGTTTCCTCACCCGTCAGCCCCAGCGATTTGCGGGTATCGCCGCCGGTGAATTCGAACGGCACCACGCCCATGCCAACGAGGTTGGAGCGGTGGATACGTTCGAAATTCTCGGCGATCACGGCCTTGACGCCCAGCAGGGCCGTGCCCTTGGCCGCCCAATCGCGCGATGAGCCTGCACCGTATTGTTCGCCAGCAAACACGACCAGTGGCGTGCCTTCGGCCTGATGCGCCATCGCGGCCTCGAAGATCGAGGTCTGGTTGCCTTCCGGCCCTTTGGTGTAGCCGCCTTCGACCCCATCCAGCATCTCGTTCTTGATGCGGATATTGGCGAATGTGCCGCGCATCATGACCTCGTGGTTGCCGCGCCGCGAGCCGTAGCTGTTGAATTCGCGCACGGGCACCTGCCGTTCGATCAGATACTTGCCTGCGGGCGTTGTGTCTTTGAACGAACCGGCAGGGCTGATGTGGTCGGTGGTGACCATATCGCCCAGGACCGCGAGGACTTTGGCATTGACCACATCGTTGATTTCGCCCGGATCCTTCGACATGCCCTGGAAATAGGGTGGGTTCTGCACATAGGTAGAGGTCGGCGGCCAGTCATAGGTTTCGCCGGTCGACGTCTCAACCGACTGCCATTTCTCATCCCCTTTGAAGACATCGGCATATTTGCTGATGAACGCTTCGCGCGTAACGGTTTTCTCGACCAGTTCGTTGATTTCGGCGCTCGTTGGCCAGATATCTTTCAGGAACACGTCATTGCCATCCTGATCCTGCCCCAGCGGTTCGCTGGACAGGTCGATATCCATCGTGCCCGCCAGCGCATAGGCCACGACCAGTGGCGGCGAGGCGAGGTAGTTGGCGCGTACGTCAGGCGAAATGCGCCCTTCGAAATTTCGGTTGCCTGACAGGACCGACGTGGCAACCAGATCGCCCTCTGCGATGGCATCGGACAGTTCTTTCTGGATCGGGCCGGAGTTGCCGATGCAGGTCGTGCAGCCATAGCCGACGAGGTTGAACCCGATCTTATCAAGGTCTTCCTGCAGGCCAGCAGCCTCCAGGTATTCGCTGACGACCTGTGATCCCGGGGCGAGCGACGTCTTGACCCAAGGCTTGCGGTCCAGACCCAAAGCAGCCGCCTTACGCGCCACCAGGCCGGCCCCAATCATCACATATGGGTTCGACGTGTTGGTGCAGGATGTGATCGAGGCGATCACGACCTTGCCGGATGACAATGTGTAATCTTCGCCCGCGACGGGAACTTCCTTGTTCATGGGCCGCTTGAAGGTGTCTGCCATTTCGCGGGTGAAGGCGGTCTTAGCGTCTGTCAGTGCCACATAGTCCTGCGGGCGTTTCGGCCCGGAAATCGCAGGCACGATTGTACCCATATCCAGATGCAGTGTGTCGGTGTAGACGGGGGCATAGTTCGCATCCCGCCAGAACCCGTTTTCCTTGGCATAGGCTTCGACCAGCGCGATGCGGTCCTCATCTCGGCCTGTATTGCGCAGGTAGCGCAGGGTTTCGCCATCGATCGGGAAGAAGCCACAGGTGGCCCCGTATTCCGGCGCCATGTTGGCGATGGTCGCCCGGTCGGCGAGCGGCAGCACATCAAGGCCAGCGCCATAGAATTCCACGAATTTGCCGACAACACCAAGTTCGCGCAGCATTTCCACGACTTTCAGCACAAGGTCGGTGCCGGTGGTGCCTTCGACCATCTGGCCGGTCAGCTCAAACCCGACAACCTCGGGGATCAGCATGGACACAGGCTGGCCCAGCATCGCGGCCTCGGCCTCAATCCCGCCGACGCCCCAGCCAAGCACGGCCAACCCGTTCACCATGGTGGTGTGGCTGTCAGTACCGACAAGCGTGTCCGGATAGGCGACCTCCTCACCATTCTGGTCGGTGTCGGTCCAGACGGTCTGGGCCAGATATTCAAGGTTCACCTGATGGCAGATGCCGGTGCCGGGGGGAACCACGCGGAAGTTGTTGAACGCGCCCTGACCCCATTTCAGGAACTGGTAGCGTTCCATATTGCGTTCATATTCGCGGTCCACATTCATCTGGAAGGCGCGAGGGTTGCCAAATTCGTCGATCATCACCGAATGATCGATGACCAGATCGACAGGGTTCAGCGGATTGATCTGCTGGGCGTCACCACCAAGGGCGACAATGCCGTCACGCATCGCCGCAAGGTCAACAACCGCAGGCACACCGGTGAAATCCTGCATCAGCACGCGGGCAGGGCGGTAGGCGATTTCGCGGGGGTTCTTGCCACCATTATCGGCCCAGGCAGAGAACGCCTTGATATCATCGACGGAAACGGAAAACCCGTCATCCTCAAACCGGAGCAGGTTTTCAAGCACCACCTTTAGCGCGGCGGGCAATTTGGAAAAATCGCCCAAACCGGCGGCCTGTGCGGCGGGAATCGAATAATAAGCGACCGACTGGTCGCCAACGGTAAGAGTTTTGCGGGTTTTGGCTGTGTCTTTGCCGACCGTGATCGTCATGGCTATCCCTTTCAATGCAGGTGCTGTGCGAAGCTATTGAAGGGCTTTTGCCCCAATAGAACAACGCATTCAAGGGGGTGTCGGCACTTTTTGTATACCAT
The DNA here is from genome assembly GCA_947489445.1 of uncultured Paracoccaceae bacterium. Taxonomy (GTDB): domain Bacteria; phylum Pseudomonadota; class Alphaproteobacteria; order Rhodobacterales; family Rhodobacteraceae; genus Yoonia. Next base: position 177,191 of record CANLDN010000005.1, on the reverse strand, counting down.
TGCACACAAATATGCGTGATTCGTGAAAGCGGCACAAACGCCACGCTGACATTTCACTCGCAATTCATTGATTGGTTATTACAGACAAAGGCCAATAGACCAAATGAGCAATATCACTATCAGGATGTCCCATGCGCGCGTTTCTAGCTGTTCTTTCGGTCCTCGGCCTTTTTCAAACGACACAGGCTACGGCACAAAACGGGCCTGTGGTGGTTGAGCTCTTTACGTCACAAGGCTGTTCATCTTGCCCGCCAGCAGACGCGATGCTGCACGAACTGGCGGCGCGTGATGGAGTGATCGCACTGGCACTGCATGTGGATTATTGGGATTACATCGGCTGGAAAGATATCTTTGCAACGCCTGAATATACGGCCCGCCAGCATGCTTATGCGCAGGCGGCCAATAGCAGACGGGTCTATACCCCGCAGATGATCATCAATGGACAAGACGATGTAGTTGGATCACGGCCAATGCAAGTCATGGATTTGTTGCAGGCACATCAATCCAAGGGAACGCCCGTGAACGTTGATATGACGCGCAACGGGAACCGGGTGCGGATCACGGCAGGTCAGGCGGATCGCGGTGATTACGTCGTGCAACTGGTGCGCTATACGCCACAAGAAACCGTGTCGATCCGGCGGGGCGAAAACGCGGGCCGCGAGCTGAGCTATGCACATGTCGTGAACTCATGGGAAGTCATCCATCGCTGGGATGGCGCGCGCGCACTGACGATAGACGCGCCTGCATCCGGCAGTGACCCCGTTGTGGTGATCATTCAGCATGCCAGAAACGGGCCAATCGTCGGCGCGGCCGAACTGCGCTAAACCCCTTTGCGGGTTTTCCAGCGGCGATGGACCCAGAACCATTGGGACGGATTTCGTGCGATTTGCGCCTCCAGCCGCTGCGTGATGTCGATCATCATGCCCTTGATCGGGCCGTGTGGGACCGGTCCCTCGATCTCAACGGCGAATGACATGCCATCGGCTTGCCGAATGCCGAAATAGGGAATGATCAGGGCATCCAGCTTGACGGCGATATCCGCAGCAGAGGTGGCAGTATGCGCGGGACGGCCCAAAAAAGGAACGCGAACGCCCTCTGCGGCCACGTCAAACAGTAATGTGCCCATCCCGCCATTCCGCAGGTGACGCACAAAACCCATTGTGCCACGGCGGCCTTGTTCAAACACCGGCCCACCCCAGGATGTCATGGTCTTGGCATAATGCGCATTGAAATAGGGGTTCATCATCGGACGATAAAGCCCGCCAATGGTGTGGCCCATACGGGTCAGAACCTGACGCGGGGCCTCATGATTGCCGAAATGGGCGGTGACAAAGATGACGGGGCGTTTGTCACGTGCAGCCTGTGCGATCGCGGTCAAACCATCGCCAACAGGTTCTGTGTCGGATAGTCGCGCGCCAAACTCCTGCCAGGCGTAGTTTTCAATCAGCGTACGGCCAAAATTGTCACAACAGTCCATCGCCAGACGGCGCCGCTCGGTCAGGGGCATTGCAGGATAAATCAGGGCAAGGTTTTCTTCGGCGCGTTTGCGATAGCCCACCAAAGGGCCAAGGGCACGGCGCAATGCCGCCCCCATCATTGGCACCCGGCGCTCGTAGGGCAAGGCAAGCATGGTGGCAATCAACCCACGCAGGGCACGATCAGCCAGCCAGTCAGCGCGGGTTCCCTCTGTTGGGGGCTCGGTGCTCACTTATGCATCCGGCAGTTTGGCAAGCCCTGTACCGATCATGCTGTCACGGGTCACAAGTGTGGCAAGATCAGCCGCAGGCCAGCCCTCTGTCCCGGAGGGGCGCGCGGGGATCACAATATAGCGCATATCGGCGGTGCTGTCATGGACCCGAACGGTCATGTGATCGGGCAAGGTGACGCCAAATTCGGCCAGCACTTTGCGCGGTTCTTTGACGGTGCGGGACCGATAGGCGCGGGATTTATACCAATCAGGCGGCAGACCCAACAGATTGCGCGGGTAACAAGAACATAGGGTGCAAACAATGACGTTATGGATGTCAGCGGTGTTTTCGACGGCGATCAGTTTCATGGGGCCCACGTCAAAACCCATGGCCTGACTGGCCGCACTGCCATCTGCCAGCAGGTCCGCGCGGAACGCGGGATCAATCCAGGCGCGGGCAACCACAGCGGCACCATTGGCCGGACTGCGCGCATCCATCGCATCAATCTGTGTGGCTATTTCGGCGGCGGTGGTGACGCCCTTTTCGATCAACAGCTCGCGCACAGCGATTTCCATCTGCTGCCAATAGGTCAGCGGATGATCATCATCCACGCGGTACGGATGGCCCGAGGGTGACAGATGGTCGTGATGATCATGGGGCATAGGGGGGCTCCGCCTGTTCCAGCCAATGGGCGTAAATCTCGGCGTCGATCGTGTCGGTCGGGCGCTCTGCATCCGCCCCCCAGACTTCTGCCATGGTAAAGCGGAGGCGCATCACGGGGTGTGGTTCGGCGGGCTGCCGATAAGCCAGAGCTTCCGGATTTGGAAATGGGCCAAGGGTGCGTTCCACCCAACCGGTCTTGCCCCGCAGATAGGCCGGGGTGCGTACATGGCCGGGCGGCATATCGGCGCGGACGCGCATATAGGTCCGTTCAACCAACGCTCGCCTCGCCATAGGTTGGGCCGCGTGCGGCAATATCGGACATGCGGGCACCCAGTTCGGCAGTGGTGTAAACCCCCGCCTCGATCAGGTTCTGGTTCACCGCCGCAATCCAGCGTTCGTAATATGTCATGGTCTCAAAGGCGTCAGGGCCCATATCCTCCAAAACACGCCGCAATCCATCAACGGTGAAATGCCCCTTGCCCGAACACAGTATCATCAGCGCATCAACGCGCTTTTCCCAAAGGTGAAAATCATGCTGTTCGGTGGGGACGGGGCCAGCGGCATCACCGCCCATATCATGCCAGCGGCGGCCTTTGAATGTGTCGGGGGTGTCTGCCATGCGACCACGTTAAATCAGATCACATAGGACTGTCCACGCGCTATTCCTCTTCGTCTGCCTCGTCGGGATCAATCAATGTGATGACCCCGCCATCCACCATTTCGCGGATCGCGGTGGTGATCTCGGTCATTGCTTTTTCAGCGTCTGCTTTCTTGACGCGGCCGCGTTCATCTGCGTCTTCGCGCAGCTGGGTGGCCATGCGTTGCGACACACTCGCTAGAATGAACTCCGCTGATTTGACCAGATCCTCTTCTCCGGCAAGGCCAGCGGCAATGGCGGTTGTCAGAACCTCACCATCGACTGAGCGTATGCAGTTGGGAATATCGGTTGGTTTGACCCGGGGCGCGATGTCTTTGAAGGTAAAGATCGCCTTGCGCACATCGCTGGCGAAATCGGGGTCTTTGCTGCCCAAACCTTCCAGCACATCTTCCCGCCTGTCGGTCCCGGTGGAATTGAGGATTGCGCCAAGCCGCTGCACCGGGGCCTTTTCAAATGCCAGATCGCGGGTACTGCCATAATCCTCGGCAAGGGCGGCACCTATGCGGCGGACGGCGTCGGGTGAAATATCAGCGGTTTGCGACATCGCAAATGTGATTCGACGCGCGCGATCACCGGGGGTCTGCCCCAGCACTTCGGCGGCCTTGCCGACCGGCAGTTTGGATAATGTGACCGCGCAAACCTCGACGCTTTCGGCGACCATAATGGCGACAATTCGCTCGACCGGCAGGTCGGTTATTCTGGGCCAATGGTCGCCATTGCGGACGCTCTCAAGCTGGCTGCGCAGCTTTTCAGCCAGATCGGGGCTCAGGTGATCAGCCAGCGCCAATATCGCGCCGTCGCGGCTGCCGGGGGCCGACATGCCCACGGCTTCCAGCTCGCTCGCGAATTCTTCTGCGACGGCAGAAACGGTGTTGCGATCCACCAGTCGAATGGCACCCAATTCACGGGTCAACACCTCTTGCAGTGATTGGGGCAGTTGAGCGAGTGACAGAGTCCCGCCATCGCTGATCATCATCTGCACGATCATCGCCGCCTTGCGGCGGCGGGTCATTGGCGATGCAACAGGTGAATCGATTTGGAAATCCATACCCACTCAAATACGTCATATTCCGTAAACGAATGGTTAGGCCACGCCGCTATGAACCGGGATGGGTCACCATAATCGACATATTCTTGAGTTGTTGGATCGTCTCTGGTGGCAATTGCGCCTGATCTTCGGTCCTTGTGTGAAGCTGGTCGAATGCGGAAAGGATACGTACAATCTCATCGTCCGTGAATTCGCGGTCGCCCCGGGCAAAGCTGCCTACGCTGCGGATGCCGTCCTTGTTGTTGGGGGTTTCAGTCGCACAAGTGATCCCAAAATTGATTCCATGCTCCGCCGCCTTTTCAAGCACGCCAGCCGAATCATTTTCCTTCAACTTGCTCCAGCGCACGGCGCCGGTGTGGTCAAACCCCCATGCCAATGTCGGGTCAGACATTAGCAGGCCATTTTGTGAATAGTAGTTCAGCCAGGCCTTGCTATAGGTCTGAAACATGAATTTTGGGGTCGTGTATTGAATTTGAAGGCCGATAGCGTAGCCCGCTGGTGCCATGTCATTCAACTCACCTAAGACCTGGCTTATCTCTACCTGTGTCGGTGACATTTTCGTTAACTCGCTTTCCGGTTGCCAAGCACGTGACGTTCGAAATACTCTTCATGAGGGCATTGCGTATCATTATTGTAGGTATAACAGTGCGGAAGCAACAAGGCTTTTGTAAAAACGGGAAGGCCTCGAGGTACTTGGATGTCATCACTTTTGGGTCCTGACGATATTGGGCAGCTTGCCCCGTCGGGATATTACATAGCGCTGCGCATTGGATTTGCGTTCCCTCTGGAGGAGATAAATCAGCTACCTCCGAAATGGATAGAGCATTACACCAACCACCGCTTTATGCTGTTTGATCCAGTGGTTAGGTGGGCCTACAGCCATGTCGGAAGCTGCAGATGGAGCGCGCTTCCCCTCGATGATCCCAAGAAGATTGTGGCGCAGGCGCAGACCTTCGGATTGCGCTACGGGGTGACGATTTCGATCTTTGATGGCAGCGCGGATGGGCAACGATCTTTTGCATCTTTTGCGCGGTCGGATCGCGAATTTACCGATCTGGAAGTGAAGCTGCTGAAGGCATATTTGTTGCGTCGACACAACGAAACCGCACCACCAACCAATCTGACACGTGCGGAATTAGAAGCTTTAGGTATGGTGAAGGATGGGAAGCGTCTCAAGGAGATCGCCCATGAGTTGAGTGTCAGTGAAGGTGCGGTCAAACAAAGACTGAAAAACGCCAAGCTGAAGCTGGGCGCAAAAACAGGTACGCAAGCGGCCACATTGGCAAGCCAGTACGGCTTGATCTGAAAAAAGTCGTTTTTTTTTCTCATTTCGGAACAATTCGAGTTAATTTGTCGTTGTCACAGTAAATGTGACAGTCAACGCATGTGGTGCGAGCTACCACTCGCTTATGAGTAGAAAGAACAGACAGATGGAAAATATTACTTTTAACCTCGCGCAACTTCACCAGTATGGGACAGCGTTTTACGAGTTTCTGGGCCTGAGAAAGCAGTTTTTCGTCGATCAGCTGGGTTGGGATATCCCGCATGATGACGAAGTAGAGATGGACCAATACGACAACCCAACGGCGTATTATTCCCTGGTTTTGCGCGATGGAAAGGTTGTTGGCGGTGCCCGTGTCATGGCAACGACGGCGCAATGGGGTGCCCACACATATATGCTGCGTGATGCAGTTGCTGGAAAAATCGAAGGTATTCCGCGCGATATTCTGCCCGCCGCAGATCCAAGTTCCAATGTATGGGAAGTGACGCGCACCGTCATATCCGATGACGTCGATACTCAGGCAGATCGGTCCGAATGCCTGTCATTGATGCTCGATGGCGCGGTGGATGTCGCACGCGGGCAGGGCGCCACAGACCTGCTGTCACTATCACCGGTCGCGATGGCCCGCACACTGCGCAAGCTGGGCTACCAAGCAGAACGTATCGGTGAGGCGTACCGCAACGAAGAAGATGGTCGTCGCTATGCGTGCATCAGCATGCCAACGATCAGAAGCCGACCGATTCGCGTACCAAAGGCAGCAGCGGACATTCTGACGGCGCGTATACCGCAGGCGACGCATATGTCGCAGCCACAGGCTGTTCACGCGCCGTCGGTCATCTGATGAAAAGAACGTGACCGGCCGGGGTGGGACAGACGGCCGGTCACAAAGGTATTAGCCCGCACTGAAAACGCGGGCAAAAATCGTATCGACATGCTTGGTGTGATAACCAAGGTCGAATTTTTCCTTAATTTCCTCAGCTGACAGCGCCGTGGTGACGTCTGCGTCACCCAGCAGCTCTGTCTTGAAATCAGCCCCTTGTTCCCAAACCTTCATGGCGTTGCGCTGAACAAGGCGATAGGCATCTTCGCGGCTGACACCCGCCTGCGTTAGTGCCAGCAGCACGCGTTGTGACATTACCAAGCCACGGAATTTATTCATGTTTGCCAGCATGTTGTCGGGATAGATCACCAGTTTTTCGATCACACCGGCCAGCCGGTTCAATGCAAAATCCAGCGTGACGGTCGCATCGGGTCCAATCGCGCGTTCAACCGATGAATGGCTGATGTCACGTTCATGCCATAGGGCCACGTTTTCCATCGCGGGGATAACCGCCATGCGCACCAATCGGGCCAGACCGGTCAGGTTTTCGGTCAGCACCGGGTTGCGCTTATGCGGCATTGCCGAGGATCCTTTTTGCCCTTTGGAAAAGAACTCCTCGGCCTCCAAAACTTCAGTGCGCTGCATATGCCGAATCTCGGTGGCGATGTTTTCGATGCTGGATGCGATAACGCCAAGTGTTGCAAAGAACATCGCATGACGATCACGGGGAATCACCTGCGTGCTGATCGGTTCGGGCGTCAGGCCAAGCTGGGCGCAGACATGTTCCTCGACCGATGGATCGATATTGGCGAATGTGCCCACCGCACCTGATATGGCCCCGGTCGCGATTTCAGCGCGTGCCGCGACCAGACGGGCGCGACCCCGGTCCATTTCGGCATAGAATCGGGCAAAGGTCAGACCCATGGTGGTGGGTTCCGCGTGAATACCGTGGCTGCGTCCGATGCGCACTGTATCTTTATGTTCATGCGCGCGGGTTTTGAGTGCCGCCAGCACCCGGTCCATATCGGCGATCAGCAGGTCAGCGGCGCGGACCAATTGCACGTTCAATGTGGTGTCGAGCACATCGGAAGAGGTCATGCCCTGATGCACAAACCGCGCATCGTCAGACCCGATATGTTCGGCCAGATGGGTCAGGAACGCGATGACGTCGTGTTTTGTGACGGCCTCGATCTCGTCAATGCGGGCGACGTCGAATTCGACGTCCTTCGCCTTCCAGACCGCTTCCGCGTTCTCTTTCGGGATCACGCCGATGGCGGCCTGCGCGTCGCAGGCATGCGCCTCGATCTCGTACCAGATGCGGAATTTGGTCGCGGGCTCCCAAATGGCGGTCATTTCGGGACGAGAGTAGCGAGGGATCATATGGGGCACCTTTGATATGGGGTGGGCAGCAGTTTGCACCTGCGTCATAAAGAGGTGCCAGCGAAGCCTCAAGGGAGAGATGACATGAAGATGGTGCTTGCCACGGTCTTGCTTTGCCCGGAGATATTATTGGCCGACGAGTGGGTGCCACTGGACGGTGCCGGCATCACCGCCGCATTGACCGATCGTGAGGTGCACTATCAGAGCGCGTCACAGCGGTTTTATGCATCAGGCCGCACGCTTTATAATGCAGGTCAGGACAGTTGGGGTTATTGGGCGGTGCGCGGGAACCAGTATTGCAGCCAGTGGCCCCCGGCTGATGGGTGGGATTGCTATGATGTACAGATTGCCACGGGCCAAGTCAGGTTCATCGCTGCAGATGGCAGCACAACAGACGGAATTTTGGTGGAATAAATGCTGACAATCGACGATTTCGAAGGCACATGGCAGATCAGCCGCGAGATTACGGACCGCTTGGCAGGCAAACCCGGTCAGTTGACCGGGACCGCCAGTTTCGCCCGTGATGGCGACGATGTGCTGCTGTACGAAGAACGCGGCACATTGCGGCTTGGCGATGGCCCGGTGCTAGAGGCGACGCGGCGCTATCGCTGGCACTTTGTCGGTGATCGGGTGGAGATGACATTCGATGACGGAGCGGCCTTTCACAGCTTTACACCCCACGGATATGTCGACGGCACCAAACATCCTTGCGGCGACGATACCTATAATGTCCGGTATGATTTCATCCCTTGGCCGCGGTGGCGGGCGGTCTGGGTCGTGACGGGACCGCGCAAGGATTACACGTCCGTGACCGAATTCACCCGGTAAGGTCGGTCAAGACCCACCTTACATCCCCGGTCTGTTATCGCTATCGCGCTTGCACAGGGCGTCTGGCTGGGGCAATAAAAGACCAACGAAATCAAAACAGGGGAGAGCGGCACATGGCCCTCGCACTCAATGATAAAGTCCTTACAGAGGCATTTGGCCCGTCACAAGGTTCCGCTTTGCGTATCAAACAAGCGGTGATGGTGGTTTTAGGCATCATGGCACTGGCCCTAACCGCGAAGATCCAGGTGTTCTTGCCCGGCAACCCGGTGCCCGTGACACTGACCACCTTTGGCGTGCTGACAATCGGTGCGGCTTTCGGCGCCCGGCTGGGGGCGATCACCATTCTTGGTTATCTGGCCATCGGCGCCATGGGAATGGATGTGTTTGCCGGTTCATCGGCTGAGAAAGCAGGCCTTGTTTACATGATGGGCGGAACCGGCGGCTATCTGGTTGGCTATGTTCTGGCGGCATTTGCCTTGGGTGTTGCCGCGCGCAAGGGATGGGATCGCAACGTGATATTGATGGCGCTGGCGATGCTGGTCGGCAATGCGTTGATCTATGTGCCCGGCCTTCTTTGGCTGCACCAGTTTTCCTCAGGGCTTGAGCAAACGCTTGCATGGGGCATCACACCCTTCCTGATCGGCGACGCGCTGAAACTTGGCCTTGCAGCACTGCTGGTCCCCGCTTTGTGGAAACTGATTGGCGACGCCCGACAGTAAGCCTTCAGCAATACGTGATTAGAAAAGGCGCTGCACCCCGTGGCGCCTTTTCGGTTTAGGCGGGCTGAAACAGCTCAACAACATTGCCCGAGGGGTCTGAACACAGAATCTGCTGACCACCGGGCCCCTCAACAATATCGTTGCGGAAAATGACGCCATTTGCGCGCATGCGCGCAACTGCGTCGGCCAGATCATCCATAATGACCACAACCCGGTTCCAGCCACCCGGTACCGGCTGCGCGCCATCGGGCATCGGCCTGGAGGCTGAGGCAGGCGGTCCTGCCACCCAAAGATCAAGATCATCCTTGCGCAGTATGGCCATCGCCGGGCCATATTGCTCAATCAATTTGAAACCAAGATGCTCGGTGTAAAACGCAACCGAGGCACCAACATCCTCAACGATATACCGGCACTGCGCCATGGTAGGCCTCCTTGCTGCTGCTGATGCTACCAGCCTAACGCAAGACGTGCCGAAACCCGACCATTATGCCAAACGAGTGCTCACCTGTGAACTGCGCTCCAGCGTCTTATGCACAGGGCACTTATCGGCAATCTCCAGCAACCGTGCGCGCTGTTCATCTGACAAATCCCCCGTCAAATGGATCACCCGCTCAAACCGATCAACCTTCGCGCCCGGATCAGCGGCATCCGCGCCATGTTCTTTGGCGTGCATGATATCGACACTGACCCCCTGCAAAGGCCAACCCTTGCGACGCGCATACATGCGGATCGTCATCGACGTGCACGCCCCCAAACCGGCGGCAACAAACCCATATGGGGTCAGCCCCTTGTTGGTGCCGCCATATTTTGCAGGCTCATCCGCCAGCACGTGATGCGGACCTGATTGTACATCCTGCAAGAACCCGTTTGCATCCGCTTCGGTCACACGCATCACGCCTTCGGGGGCGGCGGCGGGCTTGGGTGGTTCTTCCAGCTTCAGATAGCGTTTTGACCATGCGGCGATGACGTCGGCGGCATATTCCGCATCTGCCGGGCGCGATACCAGATGATCGGCATCGTCCAGCGTGACAAAGCTCTTGGGATGTTTCGCCGCCAGAAAGATATTCGATGCATTCTCGACCCCCACCGTCGCATCACGCGGGGCATGCAGCACCAGCAAGGCGGCGTTCAGCTTGGCAATCGAGCTGGTCAACGCCGCCTCTGACACATCATCGACAAACCCCTTGCCAATGCGAAACGGCCTGCCGCCCAGGGTCACCTCGGCCACGCCCTGATCGACGATTTCGGGGATGGCATCGGCAAAGTTATGGGTGACATGGCCGGGATCAAAGGGCGCACCGATGGTGACGACCGCCTTGATGCTGTCCATCATCGGGGCGGCCTTCAACACAGCAGCACCACCCAGTGAATGGCCAATGATCAGCGATGGCGACATGCCGCGCGCATCCAACGCCTCACAGGCGGCGATCAGATCATCAACATTTGATGAAAAACTGGTGTTCTCGAACTCACCTTCCGAGTGACCGAGGCCGGTAAAATCAAACCGCAGCACGGCGATGCCCATCGCTGAAAGGCGGGCGGCAATGCGGCGCGCGGCGGTGATATCCTTGGAGCAGGTGAAACAATGCGCAAACAACGCCGTGGCCAGATGCGGGCCATTCGGCAGATCGAGACGAGCGGCCAGCGTGTCGCCGGCATGGCCGGTGAATGTCAGTTTTTCTGTCGGCATAGGGGGCGCCTTTCTTGCTGTCCTGCATTAAATCTGCGCAAGACATGACAACAGGCTGCATATGAAACAACTCTCTTTGCAGACAATCGCAGCAAGGTGAGAGATGTTACCGTGATGAAATTGCTCCGGATTGGCCTGACAATCGGACTTGGATGCGCCGCGCTGGGCGTCTGGGCTGGATTTGCCGGGGCCGTGCATCCTGCAGGCGACAGCGTCGCGCTGTTTCGGATCATCTTGGGCGTCATCTGCCTTCTGGGCTGCTTGTGGCAGATCAGGCGGTTTTGGCGCGTAACCCTTGGTCTGACGGGCGGGGCCGCTTTGCTCACGACACTGCCGCTTTTTGTTGGTGGTCAGCCGGACGGGGAGTTGACGATCTACACCAAGAATATCTGGTTCGGAAATACGGCGGTGTCTGCGCTCGCGCGGGATATTCGCGAAAGTGGCGCAGAGGTTGTGATGCTGCAAGAGGTATCCAACCGCAATGATGCGATCCTGACGCTACTGCTGGATGATTTTCCTTACCAACATGTCTGCCGCTATCGGTGGTGGAATGGGCTTGCAGTGCTGTCGGCGCATCCGATTGCCACGACTGCATGCTCGGATCGGCGCGCGGTTGCAGCCGCGCAGATTGTGGCAAATGGGCAAGCTGTTTGGTTGACTTCGGTCCATCTGTCGTGGCCCTTTCCCTATGATCAGGTCACATCAGTGGTGGATGCAAAGACCGTGTTGGCGCAGTTAGACGGGCCCGTTGTGATGGCCGGCGATTTCAACATCTTCCCTTGGGCAACCAGCGTGGGCCGTCTTCGGCAGGCCAGCGGCACAATTGCGGCCCGCCCGATCCGTCCGACGCTGCATTTGCGCGGTGTGCCGCTGCTGCTAGATCACGTCTATGCGCCCGGTGGCGGGCGGGTCAGCTATCGGCCCTTGCTGGGGTCGGATCATCGGGGCGTTTTGGCGACGGTCGTTTTGAACAAGTAGGGTGGGTTGAAGCCCACCTTACGCCCCCATGAGGGCTGCATCATGCGGGTAGGTCGTGAGATTCTCAAACCCATCCTCTATGACCAGCACCTGATCCTCCAACTTGATGGAAAAATCGCCACCTTCGGGGCTGATCAGCGCCTCGACACAAAACACCATGCCCGGCTGCACCTCATAATCGAATGCGCCTGCGACCCAGCGGTCCGGATAGGCAATCAGCGGCCATTCATCGCAGAGACCCACCCCATGCATCAGGCAGCCATATTTCAGCTTCTGGTACTTCTCAGGCAATCGATGCGCATTATGGGTCAGGTCATTGAACGACACACCGGGGCGCAGCATCTGCATGTTCTGGTGAATATGCTCTACCCCGATCTGCATGGCCTCAATCATATCCGCGCGAGGTTTCTGATCACCGATCCACCATGTCCGGCTGATATCGATACAGATGCCGTAAGCGCCAATCAGATCGGTATCAAAGGCCACAATTTCATTGTTCTGCACAATCCGCCCGCCGCATTCCTGAAACCAAGGGTTGGTGCGTGGGCCAGAGGTGAGCAACCGGGTTTCGATCCATTCGCCGCCACGGCGAATGTTTTCGGCGTGCAAAACGGCCCAGATATCATCCTCCGACATATTGCCCTGTGGGACACCCTCTCGCGCAGCTTCCTCCATCGCGAAACAAGCCGCCTCACAGGCATGGTTGGCGCAGCGCATTGCCAGTATTTCATCCGGGCCTTTGATACTGCGGGCCTTCTCGGTCAGCTCCTCACCCGGGAACACCTCGAACCCAACACCTTCCAACGCGCGCAGCCCATGCAGCATCGGCTTGTCCACGCCAAGGCGCATATTCCCGCCCGCGTGTTCCACGATCAGGTCGCGCACTTCAGTTGCAAATCCATTCGCGGCGTCAGGCAACCCATCACCACGATCAAAATAGAACAGATCAGCGCCGGTGCGCTGCTCATCCACAAGCGGATTGAACTGCGTCAAAAACATCCCGTTCTTATAGTCCCAGACAACCATGTAGCCGTCTGAACAAACCAGACAGGCCCGAAACGGGTTATGCATGTTCCATAGCTGCATGTTGGTGCTGTCGGTAGCATAGCGGATGTTGAGCGGGTCAAACATCAAAATACCACCATAATCGCGGGCATGAACGGCATCGATCAGACGGCGGTGGCGATAGGCGCGCATCGCGGGCAGATCGGGCGAGACCAACCCGGCCGCCTGCCATTCGGCAAAGGCCAATTGCGTCGGCCCAATCTCAACCCGGTCCTGATTGTTCGGGGTGCCATCCGCCAACAGCGCCCCGCGCGTCGGGTCAATCTTGCGAAAATCGCGGTATCGCGTGTCCATGATGCGCCTCTTTTGCCACATGATTGGCGGGATGACGCCGAGAGGTCTGGTCGAAAAGCGACATCTGGCCGTGTCAGTGGGCGGCACTTTGACAAGATCAGCACCTTGGCCAAACTAAACAACAATACTTGGCACCTTTGCGAGCGGCGCAAGCAACGTGCCACGATCTGCGGGGGCGGCAGGCGGGAAAGGAACAGACATGTCTACCTTCATCAAGGCGCTTTTTGCGGCACCCATTCTGGCGGCGTTTGCACTGATTGGGGCTTTGCCATATCTGCTGCTTGTGGCGGGCCTGATCGCCTTGCACCCTTGGTTCACGCTATCGCCCGCGCAGGCGGGTGCTATCTCATCCTTCATCACGGAATTTCCAACACGATTTGACTGGCCCGCCATCACGCGGAACATCGACGTTGTTGTCGGGGTTGAGGCAATCGTGATCGGCTTCTTTGCGCTGCTGTTCCTTTACCGGATGCAAAGCTCAACGTTGCAGATGGTCGGGATCGCGCCGGCGCGCAAGCTGCGAGCGCTGTTTCTGCCGGCGGGCAGATGGCTGGTTCTGCCAGGCTTCGTGTTCGTTGCTTTGGGTGTGGCGGCCGTTGTTATCGGCAGCGACGGCTTTGCCGATCTCGGGGTGCCGCTGGGCGGGCTTTTGGAGCCGGTGAATACGGTTTCGGTCTGGGACTATTACACCCAACACGCCACCTACCTGCATGCGATGTTCGCAGCACTGCTGATCATTTTCGTGTTGTTTGGGATCGCGATGGAACAGAATTCAACAGGGATCAGGGTGCGGGTGCATATGGTGCTGCGCGATATCCCCAGCATTATCATACTTGGGGTGGTGCATGGCGGCCTTGCGGTGGTTACGACCGTCTATCTGTTTCAGGGGGCGCAGCTTTTGCTGCCCGCGACGTCCATCGATCAATTCAATACGCTGGCATATGCGTTGATCGCGAATGCGATATTGTTCTTTGCAATCATGTCGACCGCCTCCGCCTTTCTTTTGAAAAGACAGCTTATGAAGCTGATTGCATATAGCGGCGCATAAAAAGGGCCCCGCCGGATCACTCCGACGGGGCCCATTCATCGAATTTGCCGGAATTTAGCAGCTATAATACAGCTTGTATTCAATTGGGTGCGGCGTGTGCTCGTAGGCGTAAACCTCTTCCCATTTCAGCTCCATATAGCCTTCGATCTGGTCCTTGGTGAACACGTCGCCCGCCAGCAGGAATTCGTGATCCGCTTCCAGGGCTTCCAGGGCCTCGCGCAAGGACGCACAGACCGTCGGGATATCTGCCAGCTCTTCGGGCGGCAGATCATAAAGGTCCTTGTCAGATGACGGACCGGGATCAATCTTGTTCTTGATCCCATCAAGGCCGGCCATCAGCAAGGCCGAGAAGCACAGGTACGGATTGGCCGCCGGATCGGGGAAACGAGCCTCGACACGTTTCGCCTTGGGGCTTTCGGCCCATGGGATACGCACACAACCCGACCGGTTGCGGGCCGAATAGGCGCGCAGCACGGGGGCTTCAAATCCGGGGATCAGGCGCTTGTAGCTGTTGGTCGATGGGTTGGTGAAAGCGTTCAGCGTCTTGGCGTGCTTGAGGATACCGCCGATGAAATAGAGCGCCTCTTGGGACAGGTCCGCGTATTTGTCACCTGCAAAGAGCGGCTTGCCATCTTTCCAGATCGACATGTTCACATGCATACCTGTGCCGTTATCGCCAGCAATCGGCTTTGGCATAAACGTCGCGGATTTCCCGTAGGCCTGTGCCACATTGTGGATCACATATTTGTATTTCTGCAGATCATCAGCCTGAGATGTCAGCGTACCAAAGATCAAACCCAGCTCGTGCTGGCAAGACGCCACCTCGTGGTGGTGCTTGTCGACCTTCATGCCCATGCGCTTCATGGTGGACAGCATTTCAGAACGCATTTCCTGCGCGTCGTCGATGGGGTTCACAGGGAAGTAACCGCCCTTTACGCCGGGGCGATGACCCGTGTTGCCCATCTCATATTCGGTGTCGGTATTCCAAGCGCCGTCAATGGCATCAACCTGATAGGACACTTTGTTCATCGACACGCTGAAACGCACATCGTCAAAGACAAAGAATTCGGCCTCAGGGCCGAAATAGGCAGTATCGCCAATGCCGGACGCTTTCAGGTATTCTTCAGCCTTGACCGCCGTGCCACGTGGATCGCGGGCATAGGGCTCCATTGTGTCAGGCTCAACAACGTTGCAGTGAATGCAGACGGTCTTCTCGGCATAAAACGGATCCAGATAGGCGCTTTCGGCCTGCGGCATCAGTTTCATGTCGGATTGATCAATCGACTTCCAGCCCGCGATGGAAGAGCCATCAAACATGAACCCCTCTTCGAGGAAATCTTCATCGACCAGATCAGCAACCACAGTCACGTGTTGCAGCTTGCCGCGCGGGTCGGTGAAACGGATGTCGACATAATCGACCTCCTCGTCCTTGATCAGTTTCAGAACAGCTTGGTTGTCCATCTGGGATGTCCCTTTTCTTGGTAGATACTTGGAAATTAAAGCGCGTCGTCGCCGGTTTCCCCGGTGCGAATGCGAATGGCTTGTTCAATAGGCGAGACAAAGATTTTGCCATCGCCGATCTTGTCGGTTTTGGCCGCCGCGATAATCGCCTCAATAGCGCCATCAACCTGATCATCGGCCAGGACGACCTCGATCTTCACCTTGGGCAGGAAGTCGACCACATATTCGGCACCACGGTACAGTTCCGTATGGCCTTTCTGGCGGCCAAAGCCCTTGACCTCAATGACCGAAAGCCCCTGCACGCCAACGTCTTGCAGCGCCTCTTTCACTTCATCGAGCTTGAATGGTTTGATGATCGCTTCGATCTTTTTCACGGTCGCGACTCCCCTCATGTGTGCACCGGTGGTCAGACCATTTCTCTTGCATCTGGACAATTCGTGGCAGAGCCTAAGGGCAAGCTGGTCAGGGGAAAGCATATGTGTTGCCTAATTTTTGTGCAACTCGCCCGTTGATCGGGCGGAATAAGAACTTGAGGTGCTGAAACCATGACCGAACTGCTAACCGCTGCCCAAATGCGCGCCATCGAACAGGCCGCGATTGAGAGTGGCGAGGTCACCGGACTGGAGCTGATGGAGCGGGCCGGGCAGGGCGTCGTGGACGCGATTTTCGCGGAATGGCCGGAGTTGGGAGAGGGCGGGCACCGTGCCGTCGCCCTCTGCGGCCCCGGCAACAACGGCGGCGACGGTTTCGTCGTTGCGCGACTGCTGAAGGAGGCCGGGTGGGAGGTTGATGTGTTTCTGTACGGGGATGCACAGAAGCTGCCGCCGGATGCGAGGGTGAATTATGAGCGGTGGGTTAAATTGGGGGAAGTGCGACAACTTAGCTTTCCGCAAGTAACGGACATGGACTGCGAATGTGTTGATGACGCAGCGTACTCCGTCAGCGGAACCCAACTCGTTGTTGATGCGCTTTTCGGAATTGGGTTAAACCGCCCAATTTCGGGACTGTCGCCATTATTTGCAACCAACGACATTGAAGTTGGAGTTGGAAACAGGATCTTTCCTGCTCGCCATGTTTCGATAGATATTCCCTCTGGAATGTATTCTGACAATCCGCAACCACCACAGTATCTTAGTTGGTTTCTTGCCGACCTAACGGTAACGTTTCACCGTAAGAAAATGGCTCACATCCACCAATGGACCGATATGTCATGTGGAAAGGTCGTCGTTGTGAATATCGGAATAGGCAATGATTGAGCAACATATACTTAGTCGCGCTGACATTCTTCGAATTCCCTTGTTAAAGGTTGATGGCCATAAATACTCCCACGGTCACGCCCTCATTCTCTCCGGCGGCGTCGGCAAGGGTGGCGCTGCCCGCCTTGCCGCACGCGGCGCCATCCGCATAGGCGCTGGGGCCGTCACCCTCGGACCGCCACCCGCCGCGTTGATTGAAAACGCGGCCCAACTCAACGCGATCATGCTCCGGTCGCTGAAAGACAGTGACGCCTTGGTTGAGGTGTTAGAGGACAAGCGGATCAACGCGCTTTGCCTTGGCCCGGGGATGGGGACAGGCGCGCGCGAGACAGCGTTGGTCCGTCGCGCGTGCGAGCACGCACCCTACATCGTTTTGGATGCCGACGCGCTGACATTGCTGGCAAAGGACAAAACCCTTTTCGAAAAGCTCCACAAAAACTGCATCCTCACCCCCCACGCAGGCGAATTCGCGCGGCTTTTCCCCGACATCGCCGAAAAGCTGAACGCCCCCGCCACCAAAGGCCCAGCATACTCCAAAGTCGATGCGACCCGCGAGGCGGCCAAGCGGGCAGGGTGCATCGTCCTGTTCAAAGGCCCCGACACCGTCATTGCCGATCCCTCAGGGCGGTGCAGCTTCAATGCCTCCGTCTATGAACGCGCGACCCCTTGGCTTGCGACAGCAGGGTCCGGCGACGTGCTCGCGGGGTTCATCACCGGGCTGCTCGCGCGCGGCTTCCAACCCATGCAAGCGGCGGAAACTGGGGCATGGCTGCACACCGAATGCGCGCTCAGCTTTGGACCGGGATTAATCGCAGAAGACCTGCCCGAACAACTGCCAAAAGTATTTCGCGCCTTGGGGCTTTAGGCCGCCTGTGTCAGCACTTCGATCCGGTCAGCATAGATGATCTGATCCTCATCCATACCCAGATCAAACACCTTCATTTGCTGCGCGGGCAGAACCGACAGGTATTCACCATCAATCAACCGGCCTGCGGCGACATTGGCATAAGGGACGCCAAAAATAACCTCTGCGCGCCAATCATCGACATGGATCAGCGTCTGCAAAGTCACCACCACGTCGCGGTCCGGGCGGCTGTGGCCCAGCGATGAGGCCTTGACACGCACCGGGCAAATCACGACATCACGCGACGCAATCGCACGCAGCGGCACGGCGCCATCGCGCGTGACAATATGATCACCCACGACCAGATGCTCCACCGGGATTTCGCCATCCGTCGTCATGATCAACGTACCCGCACAAATACCGGTGCTTGACGTCGTCTGCAGACCCACGCGGGTCTGATTGTTTTGGCTCGTCGGGCGCATTGATATATCCCAGAAGTGTGATGGTTCATTTAGGGTGCGCCTCAATCATGGCAAGAAAGCGTTAAAGACCCGCTTATTTTGGGGTGATTTTTCCTCTCGCATCCGCTTGCGACCTTTGCTAGACAGCGCGCAACCACGGGGTAGGCGACCGCTTGCCCCTTTTGATCATGCGGGTGTGGCGGAATTGGTAGACGCACCAGATTTAGGTTCTGGCGCCGCAAGGCGTGGGGGTTCAAGTCCCTTCACCCGCACCATAAATGTAGAAGGACGGAAATAGATGCAGGTCACCGAGACCCTGAACGAAGGCCTCAAGCGCGGTTACGCGATCACGGTCACCGCAGCCGAACTTGACGCCAAGGTCGAGGAAAAGCTCAAAGAGGCCCAGCCAACCGTTGAAATGAAGGGCTTTCGCAAGGGCAAAGTCCCGATGGCACTGCTGCGCAAGCAGTTTGGCCAGCGCCTGATGGGCGAATCGATGCAGGAAGCCATTGATGGCGCCCTGACCGAGCATCTTGAAACGACCGGCGACCGTCCGGCGGCCCAGCCCGAAATGAAGATGACCAACGAGGACTGGAAAGAGGGCGACGATGTTGCCGTCGATGTGTCCTACGAAAAGCTGCCAGAAATCGAAGATGTCGATTTCTCAAAGATCAAGCTGGAACGTTTGGTCGTAAAGGCCGATAAGGATTCGGTCAAAGAAGCGCTTGATAACCTCGCCGAAAGCCCGCAGGCCGTGACCTATGAGGCCAAGAAGACCCAAGCGAAGAAAGACGATCAGGTCGTTCTGGATTTCGTGGGTAAGGTTGATGGCGAAGCCTTCGAAGGCGGCGCTGCCGAAGATTACCCGCTTGTGATCGGCTCCAACTCCTTCATCCCCGGTTTCGAGGATGGGCTGCTGAAGGTCAAGGCGGGCGACGAAAAAGACATCGAAGTCACGTTCCCCGAAGATTACCAGGCCGAAAACCTGGCAGGCAAGAAAGCCGTCTTCACCTGCACCATCAAAGAGGTGCGCGGCCCCAAAAAGCCCAAGATCGACGATGAACTGGCGACGAAATTCGGCGCAGATGACCTTGAAGGTCTCAAAACCCAAATCACCGAACGTCTGGAGGCCGAATACACCGGCGCATCCCGCGCGGTCGCCAAGCGTGCATTGCTTGATGCGTTGGACAAGAAGGTCAAATTCGACCTGCCCGCATCATTGGTCGAGGCAGAGGCAGGCCAGATCGCCCACCAGCTCTGGCATGAAGAAAACCCCGATGTGGAAGGCCATGATCACCCCGAGATCAAGCCAACCAAAGAACACACCAAGCTTGCAGAACGCCGCGTAAAACTGGGCCTGCTCTTGGCTGATATCGGTCAAAAGGCCGAGGTAAAGGTCACCGATCAGGAAATGACGCAAGCGATTATGAACCAGGCGCGGCAATACCCCGGTCAGGAACGCCAGTTCTTTGAATTCGTGCAACAAAACGCGCAGTTCCGCCAGCAGATGCAAGCGCCATTGTTCGAAGACAAAGTCGTTGACCACATCTTCGAACAGGCCGCTGTGAAAGACAAAGAGGTCAGCAAAGATGACCTGCAAAAGGCTGTAGAGAAGCTCGAAGAAGAGTAAAGCAACCAAAACACGGTTCATCAAAGGGCATCCGATTGGGTGCCCTTTTTTGTTGGGTCATTTGCCTGTCGCGAAATGGACATGCCTGGCGGCTGACGCGAGCGAGCCCGACGCTTTGTCTACCTGTCGTTCGGCGGGAGCTACTCTCTCATATATATACAATTTTGAACATTGTTCAAGTTTATTGACAGCCACCCGCTGATCGTATAGGTGTTTGAACATCGTTCAAAACGCTAAGGCGTGGAAAGCTAGCAACACAGATCAATCCGAGAAGGGCAAGCCATGACCAAACAGCATCATATCCTCACGAAACTTGCGGCCATCGTGGCCTTATCATTCGCCAGCCATGCCCATGCCCAGACCGTCGAGATAGACAATGAAACCGTCCAGGCAGGGGACAGCGACATGACGCTACAGGAACTTCAGGATGCTATGGATCCCATCAGGTTGATCGAATCCTATGTCGTGGACAAGCAGGGGCCGCGCAACGAAAGGGGCGGTTGGGGCAATCGGTCCAGTAACGTCTATGACGTCGGCGAACAGATTGATGCCGTTATCTATCTGGCGAACGTCGGAAAACATAACCCAGGATTGGTCGACAACCCGCAGGAAATGGAACTCTACATTAATATCCGTGACAAAAGTGGTGGATTGATCAATCAAATCCGCCCGGTACACACCTACCAGGGCGTCCGGCGAATAGACGCGCCACTACAAGATGATTACTTCAGCGACCGTTTTACCGTCAGCGCGCGTATACTTGCGCCGGGGCGCTATGATGTCGGCTTTGTCTTCATTGATCACACACGCCCACCTGACAAGCAGGTCCCGCTGGAAGTGATGATTGACGTCGTCGTTACAGACACCCAACCCGACGCCGCGTTGACTGACTTTGTCGACATGATGGCCGCGGGAGAGGTGGATGTGACATATAGCGTGGCCCGCTGTGCCGCATATTTTCACGGCATGATCGAACTGGTCGGAAGGGAAAGTTTTACCTCCGAAGATTTTGCCATAATGGATCAAAAGGTTCAGTACTTTCTAGGCGCGGGTGCGGTCATTAGGGCAGGCAACGACGGCGTCGATCTTGATACCGCGCGGGATCAGGCTTTCGCCGCAATGAAAGAGATATCGGACATGTATAAGGTGCGGATGTTCCGCAATTACAATGCAGGTCAACACCCTTGGAACAGTGATCGCATGCTGCAACGTGATGAACAGGGGTGCAATGTGATCTATGAAAACAGGACCATGGAATAAGAGCGATGTCATCTGACATTTGCTTTGGTTAACAGCCTGTTTATCTTTGCGCCGCTCGCCGCGTTAATCTGCCCCAATGCATATGATCATGCGCATGGTATCCGCATGCTTTCTGCATGAAAAACACATGGTGCAAAATGCCGTAAAACCTGTGGTTAATCGACGATTCGTCCAAAATTGGCCGATGCCCGCCTCTCGGGGCACCGACCGTTGCGCGAACGTGTTGTTACATCTCGATCCGGAACAGTGCGAACCCGGTATCAGACGTGCCCGCCGGCGCGATCTTCATTCCCGCCACGCTGTCCGCATAAGCCGCGCCCGCAGGGCCGGTTTCAAACATCAACGTCGTCCCGGGCATCGGCTTGAATGACCAGTTCGCATCCGCCTGCGGATCAATCGTGCCCTGATCCACAATATAGCGCACAATGACGTCCCGGTTGGTGTCGGGCCCTTCAAAGATCACCGTATCGCCCGTCCCGGGGAAACTACCCCCGCCAGACGCGCGATAATTGTTCGTGGCAATGATGAATTCCTGATCAGGATCAATCGGTTCGCCATTGAATTGCAAGTCCACGATCCGGTTGGCATCGGGGTTGATCACCGCCCCCTCGCGGTCGAATTTCGATGGCTGGGTCAGATCAATCTGGTAGGTCACTCCGTCCATCACATCGAAATTATAGCTGGGGAAATTCGGGTTCAGCAGGACGGCATCTTGTGCACCCGCATCCACCTGATTGAACATACCAGCGCTGCGTTCCAGCCAGTCCTGCACCTGTGCGCCCGTGACCTTAACCGCGCGTACAGTATTGGGGTATAGATACAGGTCCGCGACATTCTTGATCGCCACATCGCCGACCGGCACATCCGTGAAATACTCCGGCCCACCACGGCCACCGGCCTTGAAGGGGGCCGCGGCCGACAGGATCGGCAGACCCTCATAAGCGGTGCCAACCATCTGCTCCTCGATATACCAGCGCTGCGCGTTGGACACGATCTGAACCGACGGATCATCAGCGACCAAGGCGAAATACGAATGCAGCGGGGCTGCGGTTTTGCCCACCGCCGTGCGCACGTAAGTCAATGTTTCGTCATGCACATCCTGAATGGAGTCAAGCACCGGCTGATAGTCATCAACCAACGCCGTGATGCTGCGATCCTCCTCGCGCCGCGAAATCGGGCGCGCTTCGGATGTGTGCGACAGAATGCGCCAGCTATCGCCGTCGCGCTCTAGCAACAGATCGACAAGTCCCATATGCGACCCCCAGAAACCGCCCATCACGCCGGGTTTGCCGCCGATAGTGCCCGCTGCCACGTCAACGCCCGCCCAATCATCATAATTGGACGATGGGAACACCAGATGGCTGTGTCCGGTCATGATCGCATCAATGCCTTCAACAGCGGCCAGCGGAATGGCGGCATTTTCCATGCCGTCTTCATGATCAGCCGCACCAATGCCAGAATGGGCCAAAGCGACAATGATATCAGCACCTTGCTCCTTCATTTGCGGCACGTAAGCCCGGGCGCTCTCGATGATATCACGCGCCTGCACATTGCCTTCCAGGTGCTTGCGGTCCCAGTTCATGATCTGGGGCGGGACAAAGCCGATCAGGCCAATTCTGATCGGGGCGGCATTGCCATCACCATCAATGATCTCGCGATCAAGGATGGTATAGGGTGGCACCAGCGTGGTGTCAGCGGTGGGCGATGCACCCATCTCTTTGACAACATTGGCAGAAACGATGGGAAAGGCGGCGCCTGCGACAGATTTCATCAGGAACGAAATACCGTAATTGAATTCGTGGTTGCCAAGGGTAGACGCATCAAACCCCAGCGTGTTCATCGCAGTGATAACGGGGTGCATATCGCCTTCCTTCATGCCCCGCTCATAGGCGATGTAGTCGCCCATTGGGTTGCCTTGCAAAAAATCACCATTATCGAGCAGCATGGAGTTCGTTGATTCCGCGCGCACGCCTTCGATAATGCTAGCCGTGCGGCTCAGGCCCACCGTGTCAACGGCGCGGTCAGCGTAATAATCATAAGGAAAGACATGGACATGCAGGTCGGTGGTTTCCATCAGCCGTAGATGCGCCTGACCTGTGGCGGCGTTGACGGAAAACGGGTGCATGGCGACAAGGCCCGCAGTGCCCGCGATGAAATGACGACGGTTCAGACGAAGTGACATGATAAGCCCCCAGATTGCTTTGATACACTCAGTAGACATCTGGCAGCGCCAGGTCACAAGGGCATGACGCCCGGCTTTTTGCATGGAAGGTCTAAGGCATTGGCGCGCCTGTATTATCTGGCATCACGTCGCGGGTCGCCGATGGGTGTCGTGGCAGCAACCGGCCGGGTCTGACTAAGTAGACACCTACAAAGCACGTAATTGAACGTACCAAATGCCGCACTGCGACATGACGTATATCGGCGGCGTTTCGCGCATAATCTGAGTCATCAACAGATCAGGGCTGTCATGGCACAACCATCAAAAATCACACGTAAGTCTGCAGTTGCTCCCGATGGGTGGCTCAGCTCTTTGCGTTTTGGTTCGGCACCGCATGCCTGCCGGGCGGTGCAAGTGCCATATCAGGGACAACCATGATGGGGCTCAAAAGTATCTACGTCGGTCATGCTGACGTAAGACGACCCGCGCAGAATAGTCGTATTCACAGATTGGGGCTGTCATGACACAACTATCGCAAATCACACATAAATTTAGACTGACCCGCGGCGAGTGGCTCAGATGTCTGGGTTTTGGTTTGGCGTTACTTGTCGCCGCGACGCTGTCGCATTGGATCATCACGCGATCCGGGGTGTCGGCCTCGCTGCCCGTATCCACTGAAATACAGATTATGTGGAACTATATGGCAGGTGCATTCGCTGCATTGGTTGGTCTTTTTCTTGCGCAGCACTGGTTCGGCACCGCCCGCCTGCTGGGTGGTGCGCGGGCGATATTGGGGCTGGCGATTGCCAGCGTTATCACGGTTGGGATCGGCCTGACGTTGATTGCGCCGCTCTATTTTGGTGCGCTGGGCGAACTGCTTGTCCATGCGCTGTTGGCTGATTGGGGCATCGCGCCTGCCGTGTGGTTCGGCACCCTGTGGATGTGTCACGTCTGGAGTAAGCCACTGCACGATGAACGATCATCCATCTTTAACGCCGTTCTGTCGGAACCTGTCCCGCTGCGGCAGTTTAGCGTGCTGTCGCGACTACGCCTGCCTGATACGCATGCGCATCAAAGGGCACGTTGGATCGGAAACTGACTTCCTTCCCCAGTCAGTTTTTGATGTAAGCCGTGATCGGGTCAATAACGCAGCCGTTTGATTTTGATTGCCGCTTTCGCAAAAAGGCCGCTCCCTCGGGAGCGGCCTGATTTCTTTAACTATATGAAAACAATCAGCTTCCTTCGGTCATTTTTCTTGGGCGCTGCAGGACTGATATCGTCGAACAGCGCTTAGATTCCGAATTTTGCATGCCCATCCATCAGGGTGCGCCAGTTACGTCCTCTGCGCCGTAGACCCCCAGCATCAGTATGGGGTCTGCGCCTTCAACAAGAACTTCGCCCGACAGCGTACCCGCGACACTTTCCCCTTCAGCGCCAAAGAAATGACCGTCATAGTTCACGTCACCCAAGCTCAAACCTGGTTCGAAGAACTGACCATCCCCCGTGACTGCGCCGGAAAACCCATTTCCAGTGATCGCCGCACTCTCGAATATGAGGGTTTCTGTCAAAGGCATTTCAGGATTGTCGTTATCAAGAACGGCGTTGCCCGAAATCGTATTGCTATCAAAGTTGGCGGTCATCGTCAGCGCCCCTTCAATGCCATCAAACCCTTGGGTTGGTGCATCCGGATCCGTTTCAGATCCGTCGTCGGGCCCTTCTTCATTGATGTTTGTTCCGACAAGGATGAGATTTCCTTCATATGTCGCTTCACCAGTTGTCGCGGCGATGGCTTCCGGATTGGTATCAAAACCCAGAACGTCCAAGAATGTTGAAATCCCTGTGTTTGTTAGTTCTGCACCGGACACGGCCGTGACGACGCTTGAATCAGCCCCAAGCTCAAAATCTAAGATCGGTGTAACAGAGAAACCGACATAGGCGGTGTCATCGGCGAATTCGTAAATGATGTCGTCTGGCTCTTCGGGATCGATCACGCGTGTCAAAGTATATGTGTTGCCATTGATCGTAAGTGTGGCCTCGCTTTCATCATCGTTGAACCCGATGGAGACATCTTGGGACCCCAGTTCAAAGGTATCCAACGTAAATGGGGTTTCCTCACCGGTTTCATCGTCTACAAAAACACCACCATTGGCGACGACTTGAGAATAATCACCAGTTTCTTCATAGGATGGCACGTCGCGTATCGTGAATGTGACGCTTGCGCGGTCTGTCTGGCCAGCAACAGCAAACCCTGTGGACGCTTGCGGCGTTGTTGTGTCTACTTCATCGCCGCCGCTTGATCCGGATGATCCACAGGCAGTCAATAACGTCAGGCCCGTCAGCCACATATAACTCTTGAGATCCATTTCATCACGCTCCATTTTTTCTGCCCACCCAGCGGGTCTGCTATTTCAACCGAGCCGTGTATTCAATGCATTAACTCAATATTAACAAGGTAATACGCGATAACTCGCCTTATGTCCGCGTACAGCAAACCGCATGAAAAAGGCCGCTCCTTTCGGAGCGGCCTTATGTTTTCGATCTTCTGAAAACGCTTAGTCTTCTTCGGTCTCTTCGGCAGGTTCTGCCGTTTCGACACCCGCAGCTTCGGCAAGTTCTTCGTCGTCGGATGCCGCGGCACCGATGTCGTCGAACAGTTCCTGAATCTCAAACTCTGCTGCGGCTTCTTCTTCCGCGGCCAGCTCTGCGATGGATTTACCGGCAGCTTGCAGCTCAGCTTCCTCAACAGACCGGGCGACGTTCAGCGTGATAGTGGCCGCCACTTCTGGGTGAAGCTCGACCGACACATCGTGCAGACCCAGTTCCTTGATCGCGCCCAGCAGGACAACCTGCTTTTTGTCGACCGTGAACCCGGCTTCTGTTGCCGCTTCAGCAGCGTCACGTGTGGTGACAGAACCGTAAAGCGAACCCGCGTCAGACGCAGACCGGATCACGATAAAGGTTTCGCCGTCCAGCTTTTCAGCCAGCGCATCCGCCTCTTTCTTGGTTTCCAGGTTGCGGGCTTCCATCTGGGCTTTTTCAGCCTCAAATCGTGCCATATTGGCAGCGTTCACCCGAAGGGCCTTGCCCTGTGGCAGAAGGTAGTTGCGGGCATAGCCTTGCTTGACGGACACAACTTCGCCCATCTGACCCAGCTTTGCCACGCGTTCAAGTAGAATAACATCCATGGGATTTTCCTTACTTTACAGCGTAGGGCAGCAGGGCAAGGAACCGGGCGCGTTTGATCGCACGGGCGAGTGCGCGCTGGTTCTTGGATCCGACGGCCGTGATACGGGCGGGGACAATTTTGCCACGCTCAGAGATGTAGCGCTGCAAAAGGCGGGTGTCTTTATAGTCGATCTTTGGGGCGTTATCACCCTCAAACGGATCGGACTTGCGACGGCGGAAAAATGGTTTGGTTGCCATGGTTTACTGTCCTTTCCTGATCAACGGCGTTCGCGGCGGTCGCCACGTTCTTCGCGTTTTTGCATTTGTACGGAAGGGCCTTCCTGATGTGCGTCGACCTTGATGGTCAGCACGCGCATCACGTCTTCGTGCAGGCGCATCAGACGTTCCATTTCCTGCACGGCAGGGGCGGGCGCGTCGGTGCGCATAAAGGCATAGTGCCCTTTGCGGTTCTTGTTGATCTTGTAGGCCATCGTCTTGACGCCCCAGTATTCGTTTTCCAAGAGCTTGCCGCCGTTGTCGGCAAGAACGGTTCCGAAATGTTCGATAAGGCTTTCAGCTTGCGTGTTGGACAAGTCCTGACGCGCAATCATGACATGCTCGTATAGCGGCATGCGTACTCCAGTTCATATATCGGCGCATTTCAAAGTGTGGGGCGTTTTTTACCTTCCGCTCCCCACCCACGAGAGACTGCGCAGTTCAAAGTCATCACGGAAGGATGGGGCCTTATAACGCCGGTTTGCGCTGATGCAAGCCTTGTGTGGCAAGGGAATTGAGTCCGTTGGGTCACAATGTGATATTTCTTAACGATGCCTTGACGTTGCCCCTTTATCGCCCTGTTTGACGGGCATCTAATTGCCCAAGGCAGCACAAGGAGAGGTCGCATGACCGATTTTAATGCATCCGCAGGCGCTTTGCAGGGAGAGTTCGCCAGAATGTCGAGTTTTTCAGTCGAAGACACCTACTGGGGTTACATCATTCGATCCGGTCGTGGTCCGTCGGTCGGCGTTATGCTGGCGCAGGCGGCCTCGTTTTTCTTTGGCGCGTGCTTCTTGACCGCGTCACTCGGCATTTTGTTGCTGCCTACGCTGATCTTTGATGGGGATCTGGGGGTAATGCGCATGGCTGCCGCTGTTCTGTTTGGGGCGGTTGCGGCTTATCTGCTTTGGTTCGCCAGCCGCGGCACGCAGGCTGAGGTGCATGTCGACACAAGCGTTGGCGAGATACGCGAAGTCATCTGTAATCGCGCTGGAAAGCCAACGACTGTCGGCTGTTACGGGTTTGATACAATCGGTGGTGTTTTTCTGGACGAACAAGAGCCGGGCGGTCGTGCATCGCTTGTTTTGCAGTATCGCAACACATCCCAATCCGTCGCAGTTGCCGAAGGGACAGCGGCACAGTTGCTATCTTTGCGCGATCGGTTGGGGCAGGATTTAATGCTGCAGCCACGTACATCAGCACAGGCCAGCGCGGCCTAAGCCACGCATTTCCATGCGTTGTGAACAATATCTGTTCGATTTTACGGGATTGCCTTGTGAGGTGGCGCACTATCTTTGAGTGCGTATGCAAACACTCAAGGAGATCAAGATGAAAAATATCCTCGCCGCCGCCGTTCTTGCTACATCTTTTGCCGCCCCCGCGATTGCGAGCACAGAAAACTATGTGCTCGACGCCAGCC
This sequence comes from uncultured Paracoccaceae bacterium, assembly GCA_947489445.1. Classification (GTDB taxonomy): domain Bacteria; phylum Pseudomonadota; class Alphaproteobacteria; order Rhodobacterales; family Rhodobacteraceae; genus Yoonia. The sequence continues at coordinate 149,096 of CANLDN010000005.1, read as the reverse complement.
ACAGCCAGATTCTTTTTAGTTACAATCACTTGGGTTACTCCACGACTTGGGGCATGTTCTCTGGTTTTGAGGGTGAGATTGCCTTTGATCAGGAAGATCCCGCTGCATCATCCGTGAACGTATCTTTCCCAGTGCGCAGCATGTTCACTGGCTGGGAAGCGCGGTTCAACCACTTCATGGACGAAGACTTTTTTGGGGCCGACGAAGATGAAATGGTCACATTCACGTCAACCGGTATCGAAGTCACGGGTGACACGACAGCCCTGATAACCGGCGATCTGACACTAAACGGTATAACAAAATCTGTTGTTCTCGATGCGACGCTGAACCAAACGGGTGATCACCCAATGCAGGAAAAACCGTGGGCCGGTTTTGATGCCACGACCACGCTGCTGCGTTCTGATTTTGAGGTTGGCGCTTTCGCCCCCTTCGTAAGCGACGAAGTTGAAGTGATGATCTCGATTGAGGCGTCAATAGCCGAATAAAAAATCAGCGTTTGATACATAGAAGGCCACGCCCGAGTTGAAACCGGCGTGGCCTTTTTTTATCGGGTTGCTGTCAGCGCAACTTCGACAATTACGCTAAAACCAAGGCTGCTTTCATCCGCCATGCTCGCGCCGACATTGAAGTCTCTGCGGTCCAATGTGATCTGGCCTGCCATTGTGGCGGTGTTATCAACGATATCAAGCGTGAAGGGCAGGGTGACTGGCATTGTGTTGCCCTTAATCGTCAAGGTGCCGTTTGCCTCATAATCAGTTTCGGCCGCGGTAATTTCGCCAACAAAAACTGCTGTGGGGTGGGTTTCGGCATCAAAGAAATCTGCGCCCATCGCTTGACCTGTCACTGATCCCAATGACAGCGAGGTAATCGCGATTGTCGTTTCTACATTCCCCAAAACATCAGCCCCTTCGGGATCAAAACTGATTGAGGATGTCCAGTCAGCAAAACTGCCTGATACGTCGCTGCCCAGTTGTTTGACGGTAATGCCGATGGTGCCGTCCTGTACGGTCCAGTCGGACGCGACAGCAGCCAGGGCCGGGCCTGTTGGCCCGTCGCTGTGGCTGAATATGCCTGCGGCAGCGCCGCCCGCTGTTGCAGTCATATAGATCGCAATTGCCGCCAACGGTGCCATAAACCCACCGTTATGTGCCTGTGGCGCGTTGACGTCGCTGGCACCGAACCACATCCGCCGCAGGGTGCCATCCTTGTCGACGAATACGTGTTTCAAAGCGCCTGTAATATGCAACAGGATCGCGCCGATCATGATCTTGCTCCAGACCCAATGCAGTCCGGCGAAGAGTTCTGCCACGCTTTCACTTTTGGGCACCAGGGGCAGATTTTGTCCGATCGGTAGCCAGAGCGGCGCAAACCCCGTTGTTGCCGCGTGATGTATCCACCCGGTGAGCGGCACTGCGACTAGAGAGACATAAAGGAGCCAATGCACGAGTTCTGCTAGGAATGTCTCAGCCTTGCGGTCAGGATGCAGGGGGCCAGGTTTGGTTTGAGTGAACGCCCATAGAATACGCCCGATTGCCAAGATGAAAATGATAACACCCAGCGTTTTGTGCATGGAAAATAGTTGCGCTTTGAACGCTAGCTGCGCGTCGGTTTCATAGGGCAGTCTGTTGGCCACAGCACCCAAGGGAATGACCGTCAAAATAAAAAGGGCGGTCAGCCAGTGAAATGTTTTGGTCACGGTGCTGTAGGCATTTTGCTGCATTTGCTGCGTCCTTGGGTTGTGCGTACTGGCATGTGTACGGTTTATGTACGGTATCTGTATAGGTTACATGCGGTAGAAATGCCGTGGTAATTTGCGCACATTGCTTGTGCGTTTCTCGTTCGCGCGGTAAGCGTTGACGCAACAAACTGATAAAAAAAGGGGGAGTGATGCGGGCATTTGTTTTTCCGGGTCAAGGGGCGCAGACCGTTGGTATGGGCAAGGCGTTGGCCGACGCCTATCCGGCCGCGAAGGCGATTTTCGAAGAAGTAGATGACGCGCTTGATCAAGACCTTTCCGGTTTGATCTGGGAAGGTGACATCGCTGATCTGACCCTGACAAGCAATGCGCAACCTGCACTGATGGCGACATCCTTGGCCGTGATACACGCGCTGAAGGCCGAAGGTGTTGAGGTGTCGGCCACGTCCTATGTCGCCGGTCATTCATTGGGTGAATATTCGGCGCTTGCCGCTGCTGGTGCCTTGTCGGTTGTTGATGCGGCCCGCCTTTTGCGCGCCCGAGGTGCGGCCATGCAAGACGCGGTGCCTGTTGGTGTTGGTGCCATGGCCGCATTGTTGGGGTTGGATTTTGACGCTGTGAAAGAGGTCGCCGCTGAAGCGGCACAGGGTGAGGTCTGCGACGTGGCCAATGACAATGATCCGTCACAGGTCGTCGTCTCTGGCGATAAAGCTGCGGTAGAACGCGCCATTGAAATTGCAAAGGAAAAAGGTGCCAAGCGCGGTCTGTTGCTGCCTGTGAGCGCGCCGTTTCATTGCAGCCTGATGGCACCGGCTGCGCGTGCCATGACCCGCCATTTGGATGCCGCCGACATAGCCGCACCTGTTGTTCCGCTGGTGGCCAATGTCATCGCAGCCCCGGTGACTGATCCCGCGGAGATCAGAAAATTATTGGTTGATCAGATCACAGGTTCGGTCAGGTGGCGCGAAAGCGTGGCCTATATGGCCGCACAAGGCGTGACAGAGATGTACGAAATTGGTGCCGGTAAGGCGCTTTCGGGTATGGTTAAACGTATTGACCGGTCCGTCGCGACCCAAGCGGTTATTACGCAAGATGACGTTATAGCGGTGGCTGCAGCCATCAATCAAGGCTAGATGAATAAGGGCTGATAGATGTTTGATTTGAATAGAAAGAATGCGCTTGTGACCGGCGCCTCTGGTGGGATCGGTGGTGCGATTGCGAAGGCGTTGCATGACGCCGGTGCGACGGTCGGTTTGTCGGGCACACGTGTTGAACCCCTTGAGGCGCTGGCCGCAGAGTTGGGCGACCGCGCCCATGTTCTGCCCTGCAATCTGAGCGATGCGGAAGCGGTAAATGCGCTGCCCAAGCAAGCCGCTGATGCGATGGGATCTGTTGATGTGCTGGTCAATAATGCGGGTATCACGCGCGACAATATCTTTATGCGGATGTCGGATGAAGAGTGGTCAAGCGTTCTGGAGGTGAACCTGACGTCGACCATGCGCCTGTGCAAGGGCGTCATCCGCGGTATGATGAAGGCCCGCTGGGGTCGGATCGTTAATATCTCGTCCGTTGTGGGTGCTACAGGTAATCCGGGGCAGGCGAACTATGCTGCGTCTAAGGCAGGTATGGTGGGCATGTCGAAATCTATTGCCTATGAGGTTGCTAGTCGGGGTATTACAGTCAACTGTGTGGCCCCCGGTTTTATCACAACCGCGATGACCGACAAACTGAACGATGAGCAAAAATCAGGCATTCTTGCGCAAGTCCCTGCCGGTCGGATGGGAGACGCAGAAGAGATTGCAGCCGCAGTACTGTATCTTTCCAGCCCCGAAGCGGCTTATGTTACGGGCACGACATTGCATGTGAATGGCGGCATGGCCATGTTGTAGGCAAGGCATGCCGGTGATGCTGAAACCGTTTGCCTAGAGAGAATTCTCTGTTATAGGCCACGCAGATTTGCTGTGCCGCACATATGATTGTTTGGTTCGGTATTCGTCCTTATTGGGGACACAAAGATGGGCGCAAGTCCAAGGTAAAACGGGCGTAAGCCCAGAAAGACATGAGGAATAGACATGAGCGACGTTGCTGACCGCGTACGCAAGATCGTTGTAGAACATCTTGGTGTTGAAGAAGACAAAGTGACGGAATCTGCGTCCTTCATTGATGATCTGGGCGCTGACAGCTTGGATACTGTTGAGCTGGTTATGGCTTTTGAAGAAGAGTTCGGGATCGAGATCCCTGACGATGCGGCTGAAACCATCCAGACATTTGGTGATGCGGTTAAATTCATCAACGGCGCACAGTAGGCGTCTTCAATACGTTTAAAACGGCACCCGTTTGGGTGCCGTTTTTTTGTCTGGTTTGACCGATTGTCACCGCAAGTTAGGCTGAACAGGTACTTATGCGGCACGGCCCTGCCTGATCAATTGCGCTTTGTGGATTTTTTGAACCGATTTGTGCCGCAAGGCCTGTTCAAACAGTATGCCGCTATAATGCGCGTTGGTCCAAACGATTGAGCAGCTTTTCCATTCACCAAGAATGAGGATGTGCACGGATGCACCTAATTCTAGTGGTGCGTCGGGATGATGCTTCAATTTGCTGCCCCGACCGCTGATGTCCATTAACAAGCCCGCAAAATCAGCGTTATTCCATCGATAGGTCGTAGCATAGTTTGCCGTATACCTGCGCGCCCGCCGCTTTTGTTTGCGCCGATACCGCTGGGCAAGCCATGCAAGAAGTCCGGCGGTCACGACCGCTGCAAGGAAAATAATAACCTCTTTCAGATCAATTTCGAATGGTGAACCTGATCCCACCGTCTGTTCCATGGTGTTATTGGTGAATGATACCCCCGTCAGATTACAAGGCAGCGACCGCAGATATACGATCAACGTTTCCATGTTTCGTTTCCGATCCGGGTCGGCGAAATGCGCCCGCAATCGGGCTGGGTCGCCCTGTTCAATGCGTGCCAAGAGACGTTCGGAGTGAGCAGTGAACCTCGCGAAGACTTGTTTGTTTTGTACTAGGCTATTTGAGCCGAGGACCGTTGCGAGGTCTAAGTCACGGACATACGCAAGTTCGGCCCTGACGATAGAGGCATCCAAATCGAATCTTGCTGGTGTTTGGTAGTCGTTCAACCGCACCTGCGCATCATGCAGCCGATCAAAGGCTGCGATTGCTGTGCAGTTTACTTCTGCCTTGGCAGCCTGTCCGATGAGAAGAAGTAACAAGGTTGCAAAGTGAAGAAGTGGTTTCATAACTTGGCCCGAGATAGGATTATCGACCGAGTTAAGTCGTAGCCATTAAAACGTGGTGAAGCATACAAATGTATTGGTTGGCGAGATCACGCCGCGCCCTTGCCCTTGCTCCTCTCCTATGGCCTGAGGTATCACTGTCCGGAATACCCTAAAGAGGTGAGGGCAGAATATGCGTCGTGTTGTTGTAACAGGCTTGGGGCTTGTGACCCCGCTTGCCGATGGTGTCGAAAAATCGTGGGAGCGCATTCTGGACTGCCAGTCCGGTGCTGGCACGATCACTGGTTTTGATGCCAGCGGTTTGGCCACAACCTGCGCCTGCGAAGTGCCGTTGGGCGATGGCACGGACGGTACGTTTAATGCTGACAAGTACATGGAGCCGAAGGAACAGCGGAAGGTTGATACTTTCATTCTGTTCGGAATGGCCGCTGCGCAGCAAGCGATTGAGGATGCGGGCTGGATGCCTGAGGACCGGGAAAGTCAGGAACGCACCGGCGTTTTGATGGGGTCAGGTATCGGCGGTCTGAACTCGATTGCGAATACAGCCGTAATGATGAAAGAAAAGGGGCCGCGCCGTGTGTCCCCGTTCTTTGTACCGGGCGCGTTGATCAATCTGATTTCGGGTCAGGTTTCGATCAAATACGGGTTCCGTGGCCCGAACCATGCTGTCGTGACCGCGTGTTCGACGGGTGCCCATGCAATTGGTGATGCGTCACGTTTGATCCTGCATGGTGATGCGGATGTCATGGTTGCCGGTGGTGCCGAGGCTGCGATTTGCGAGATTGGTATTGCTGGTTTCAACGCCTGTAAGGCGTTGAGCACAAAACATAATGACGATCCACAGAAAGCCAGCCGCCCTTGGGATCAGGACCGTGATGGGTTCGTGATGGGTGAAGGCGCGGGCATGGTCGTGTTGGAAGAATATGAGCACGCCAAGGCGCGTGGCGCCAAGATTTATGCCGAGGTTCTGGGGTATGGGTTGAGTGGCGATGCACATCACATCACGGCCCCGCCGCCCGACCATGAAGGTGCGGAGCGTGCGATGCGTGCAGCCTGCCGTAACGCTGGTATTGAACCGAGCCAGATCGACTATGTGAATGCGCATGGTACATCCACCATGGCGGATACGATTGAGTTGGGGGCGGTTGAGCGGCTGGTCGGTGATGCGGCGTCGCAGTTGACGATGTCCTCAACAAAGTCAGCCACGGGTCATCTGCTGGGGGCTGCCGGCGCGATTGAGGCGATCTTTTCCATATTGGCGATCCGTGATCAGGTCGCACCGCCGACAATTAATCTGGATAATCCCGCTGTGGAAACGGAGGTTGATTTGTGTGCTAACGCGAAGCGACCACGCGAAATCAATGTAGCTTTGTCGAACTCCTTTGGTTTTGGGGGCACCAATGCCAGCGTCGTCTTTGGGAAGATTAGCTGATGTGGCGCCATATCGCGTCCAATGCGCTGACCTTTCTGATTGTGGCGCTGTTTTTGTCAGTTGGTGCAGTCAGTTGGGGGGCAAGGGAGTATCGCGTATCCGGACCATTGGAGGCAGGCATTTGTTTTCAGGTGCCAAGAGGCGGCGGCTTTCGATCTGTCAGCGAGCAATTGTTCGAGCGGGGCGCGATACGTTCTGAACTGCTGTTCAATCTGGGGGCCGATTATACTGGGAAATCCGATGAGCTGAAATTTGGCAGCTACAGAATACCCGAGAATACCTCGATGGAAGGTATTGCTGAGATCATAACCACGCCGGGTGAGAATGAGTGTGGCACCACCGTAATTTATCGCATTGGTGTCAATCAGATGCTGGTCGACATCCGTGAACTGGACCCTGTTTCAAATACCGATATTGAGATTGCACGCTTTAACTATGCTGATCCTGAATTTCCTCCTGTGTATGAGACGGTACGCTCCGCTTCGGACACGACCTATGAAGTTGTGGTCGCTGAGGGTGTTACAAGCTGGCAGGTTGCCTTTTCGCTTAGTGAGGTTGATATCCTGCAGGCTGATGTGACGGAGACCCCGACTGAGGGTATGCTTGCGCCGGATAGCTATGATTTGCAGCCCGGGGCCACCGTGTCTTCGGTCCTGGCGAGGATGCAATCGGCACAAGCACAAATATTGGAGGAGGCGTGGGCCTCTCGCGTGGATGGGCTTCCGCTTGAGACACCCGAAGAGGCGTTGATCTTAGCCAGCATCATTGAAAAGGAGACCGGCGTCGCTGATGAACGCCGTCAGGTGGCAAGTGTTTTCATCAACCGGTTGAACCGGGGTATGCGGCTGCAAACCGATCCGACAGTGATTTACGGGATCACCCGCGGTGAAGGTGTGCTGGGCCGCGGATTGCGCCAGAGTGAGTTGCGTGGCGCGACGCCCTGGAACACTTACGTCATCGAAGGTCTTCCACCAACGCCCATTGCGAACCCCGGCCGCGCGAGTATTGAGGCTGCTTTGGACCCCGATAGCACGGATTATGTATTCTTTGTTGCGGATGGCACAGGTGGCCACGCGTTTGCGACCAATCTGGATGATCACAACCGCAATGTGGCCCGCTGGCGTGAGATCGAGGCGCAGCGCGGTAGCGACGGTTAACATTTTGTAAATGTTAACGAAACATAAATGTGCCGTCCGACCCACAACCCTTGATTGATTGACTTTTTTTGGCCTAGTCGGGTAGTTTTTGCTGGCTAGACGACGGGAATTTCCTGTCGCTCGACTGTAACGGAAGTATCCTTACAGGCCACGATATCATGAATGAATTGAACGAAATGGGTCCTGAGGACTCTGACGAAGCTGCGCTCCGCGTGGCAGAAATTACCCGACTATTTGTAAGTATCCGGCAGGTACTGGATCAGATGATCCAAGCCATTGGTGTGCCGGATGGGCATACCCCTAAAGCCGTTATTGCGAAACTGAATGAATTACAGTCGGCACATCTAAAGGTGCTGGCAGCCGAGGAGGCTTTTGATGACCATCAAGATCACGTCGCAGGTGGCACTGAATTCGATTTCGAAGCAATTCGCGCTGAGATCGGGAGCCAGCTTGATCGCATCCGGGCAGCGATCCTGGCAGACAAAGTTCCTGTCGATGCTGACCCCTGCGCAGCTTGCCGCGCTGCCCTATCTTTTTGAGTTCTGGGCCATGCCCCATCAGGTGCCGCCTGAGGGGGCATGGCGGACCTGGGTGATCATGGGTGGGCGCGGCGCGGGGAAAACCCGCGCCGGGGCGGAATGGGTCCGGTCAATTGTAGAGGGCCCGTTGCCGGATGCGCCGGGACAAGCCCGCCGCGTTGCGATTGTGGCCGAAACCATTGAGCAGGCGCGCGAAGTGATGGTGTTTGGCGAAAGCGGCATTCTGGCTGTTTCCCCCCCGGATCGTAGGCCTGAATGGATTCCGGGTCGCCGAATGCTACGCTGGAAGAACGGTGGGGTGGCACAGTTGTTTTCGGCACATGAGCCAGAGAGCTTGCGTGGCCCGCAATTTGATGCGGTTTGGGCTGATGAGTTGGCGAAATGGCGGCGGGCTGGAGATGCGTGGGACATGCTGCAATTCGGTCTGCGGTTGGGCGACAACCCCCGCGCCTGCGTAACGACGACGCCACGCCGTTCAGCCATGCTGCGTGATTTGCTCGATCAGGATACGACAGTCGTAACCCATGCACCCACCCGCGCCAACCGCGCCAATCTTGCTGAGAGTTTTCTAACAGAGATCGAGGCACGCTATGGCGGCACCTCGCTTGGTCGTCAGGAGATCGAAGGTGCGATGCTTGAAGATGTTGATGGCGCGCTTTGGGGGTCGGCACAATTGGCGAGCTGTCAGGTGGCGGAGGTCCCGAAATTGACCCGCATTGTCGTGGCAATTGACCCGCCTGGAACATCGCATGCGGGGTCTGATGATTGCGGCATCGTCGTTGCTGGCGTTGTGATGGACGGGCCTGTGCAGGATTGGCGTGCCTATGTGGTTGAAGATGCGTCGATCCCTGCCGCACGCCCGACTGAGTGGGCCAGGGCGGCGGTCGCGGCCATGACGCGCCATGGGGCTGACCGGTTGGTTGCTGAGGTCAATCAGGGGGGCGACATGGTAGAGGCGGTGTTACGCCAGATTGATCCGCTGGTCGCCTATCGTTCTGTTCATGCATCAAGGGGCAAAGTGGCGCGGGCAGAGCCTGTAGCGGCCTTGTACGAGCAGGAGCGCGTGTTTCACGCGCGTGGGCTTGGCGCCCTAGAGGATCAGATGTGTCAGATGACGACGCAGGGGTTTGAAGGCAAGGGGTCGCCCGACCGCGTGGATGCGCTTGTCTGGGCCTTGCATGATCTGATGATTGAGCCTTCTGCAAAGTGGCGGAACCCCAAGATACGTGGGCTTGGCTGATCGTGGCATGGGTGTTGCGTGGGGGACCGTACGCACCTGTCGCAGCTTCGTAAGACCTGTCCCCGATATTGTTTTTCATGGATCGCAAACGGTCGCCACTGACCGGCATCGAGGAGTTTTGGATGTTTGACTTTTTAAACCGTGCGAAGTCGGTCGCCCCTGTTACCGAGATCAAGGCCTCGGCGACAGGGCGCGTGATTGCGATGCAGGGTGCTGGCCGTGTGGCGTGGAGCCCGCGCGACGTTGTGTCGTTGACGCGCGCGGGCTTTACAGGCAACCCGATTGGATTTCGTGCGGTCAAGTTGATTGCCGAGGCAGCAGCAGCGTTGCCTGTCGTGCTACAGGATGCAGAGCGTCGTTATGATACGCACCCGGTCCAGACCCTGCTTGCCCGCCCCAATGGGGGACAAGGCCGCGCGGAATTACTGGAAGCGCTATTTGGTCAGATATTACTGACCGGTAACGGATATCTGGAAGCTGTTGCAGATGATGCGCTACCGGTTGAGATGCATGTATTGCGGTCGGACCGAATGGCCGTTGTGCCGGGTGCGGATGGTTGGCCCGCAGCCTACGAGTACAATGTGAACGGTCGCAAGCATCGCTTTGCTGTGGCAGAGGGTTTGAGCCCGATCTGCCATATCAAAAGCTTTCATCCGCAAGATGATCACTATGGTTTTTCTGCTCTGCAGGCAGCTGCGAGTGCTATTGACGTGCACAATGCCGCATCGCGTTGGTCGAAGGCGTTACTGGACAATGCGGCCCGTCCATCAGGCGCCATTGTCTATCGCGGGGCGGATGGTCAGGCATCGTTGAGTGCCGATCAGTATGATCGTTTGTTGAGCGAGATGGAAACGCAGCATCAGGGTGCCCGGAATGCGGGTCGACCGATGTTGCTGGAAGGCGGGCTGGATTGGAAGCCGATGGGGTTCTCGCCTTCGGATATGGAATTTCAGAAGACCAAGGAGGCTGCCGCCCGCGAGATTGCGGTGGCATTTGGTGTGCCACCAATGCTGTTAGGCATTCCTGGTGATGCAACCTATGCAAACTATCAAGAAGCGAACCGTGCCTTTTATCGCCTGACCATATTGCCGCTGGCCAGTCGCGTGATGTCTGCAATTGCGGATTGGTTGTCTGACTTCTCGGGTGAGCGGATTGAATTGCGCCCGGATCTGGATCAGATCTCCGCGCTGTCTGCGGAGCGCGATGCGCAATGGCGCAGGGTGAGTGAGGCGGCCTTTCTGACGGATGGAGAAAAGCGTACCTTGCTTGGCCTGCCCGCATTGGAGGTGGGTGATGGACAATAAAATTGTCGATTTGAAGGGCAAGCCGCGTGATCATGTGCCGCCACCGGTTTCTGACTTTTGGTTTGCTCAGGTGGACATCCGGTTGGGTCGCATTGAGTTCATGGTGTCCCGGCTCGAGTGGCAGATTTGGCTGATTGTGTGCGGTTGCGCGGGATTGTTGGTTTTTGAAATTGTCAAAGCGCTGAGTGGGAGACCCCTATGAGTTTGGAACACAAGTTTTGTGCGATTGGTGCAGATGTCACGGTGACGGATGGCACGATCATCAGCGGATATGCGTCGCTATTTGGTAAGTCCGATCAAGGCGGCGACACGGTGGAGAAGGGGGCCTACGCTGCGTCATTGTCGAAGGACCGTTCGATCAAGATGCTTTGGCAACATGATCCCGCACAGCCGATTGGTGTTTGGGATGAGGTACGCGAAGATGCCAAGGGTCTTTGGGTCAAGGGCCGGTTGTTGACGGACGTGGCGAAGGGACGTGAAGCTGCATCGCTGATTGGAGCTGGGGCGATTGATGGCCTGTCGATTGGTTATCGCACCGTTAAGGCCCGCAAGGATGACAAAGGCGGACGTCTTTTGTCCGAGCTGGAACTTTGGGAGGTGTCGTTGGTCACTTTTCCCATGCTTCCTGATGCGCGTGTGGGGGCGAAAGGGGATGACCCTGCAGCCGCCATGATGCGTGATTTGGCTGCAGCATTTGAAAGTGCGCGTAGTCTGATGGCGCGGGACTAAGTCCGGCCACACCACGATCAAAGGAACGATTGATGAGTAAGACTGAGAGAGATTCTCGGGTCGGGGAAGACGTGTCTCCGGCCCAGGAACTGAACACTGCCATTGCCGGGTTCATGAGCGATTTCAAAGACTTTTCCCACGGCGTGAATGCCAAACTTCAAAAACAGGATGACCGGATGAATAAGCTGGATCGAAAATCAATGATGAATGCCCGCCCTGCGTTGGCGACTGCAGCAAATGAAGATGCACCGCATCAGAAGGCCTTTGCTGCTTATCTGCGCTCAGGTGATGATGATGCGCTGCGGGGGTTGGAGATGGAAGGTAAGGCGCTGAACACGTCGATTGCCGCTGACGGTGGATATTTGGTGGATCCACAGACGGCAGAAACCATCCAGAGCACGCTAAGTTCTACTGCCTCGATCCGCGCCATTGCCAATGTCGTGAACGTGGATGCGACATCGTACGATGTGCTGGTTGACCGGTCCGAAATTGGTGCCGGTTGGGCGACTGAGGCTGGTCCTTCGGTTGAAACTGATACGCCGCAGATTGATCGGATTTCCATCCCTCTGCATGAACTGTCTGCTTTGCCGAAGGCATCGCAACGTCTGCTGGATGACAGTGCTTTTGACATTGAGGGTTGGCTGGCTGGCCGGATTGCCGACAAATTTGCGCGGTCCGAGGCCAGCGCGTTCCTGAATGGTGACGGCGTGGACAAGCCCACCGGTCTGTTGACCTATCCGACGGTTGACAACGAAAGCTGGACCTGGGGCAGTGTCGGTTATGTGCCATCCGGCACCGCTGGTGGGATCACACGTGCCGACGCGATCGTCGATCTGGTTTATTCGTTAGGTGCTGAATACCGTGCCAACGCAACGTTTGTGATGAATTCCAAAACCGCAGGCCAAGTCCGCAAGTTGAAGGACGCAGATGGTCGTTTTGTTTGGGTCGACGGTTTGGCTGTGGGCGAGCCTGCTCGTCTGATGGGGTATCGCGTGCTGATCGCCGAGGACATGCCCGACATCGCGGATGATACCATGGCGATTGCCTTTGGTGATTTCAACGCAGGCTACACTGTCGCTGAACGCCCTGATCTGCGCGTGTTGCGGGATCCGTTTTCGGCCAAGCCGCATGTTCTGTTTTATGCCACCAAGCGTGTTGGCGGTGCTGTCAGCGACTTTGGTGCCATCAAGCTATTGAAGTTCGCGACCAGCTAACAGGCTGTGTTGTGAAAGGGCGTTGTTCCACAGGGATAGCGCCTGCCCCCCGGACGCACGCGAGGCAATCCCGCATTGTCTAGCTGCTCCCTTCCGTCCGAGCAATGCGGGAGCTGTGTGTCCGGGGCCTAGCGGTCCAGTGTGGCCAAAAGATCAGTGATTTTTGGAGTAAATCCATGATGTTAGTCGAAGAGACCACCATGCCGCAATCGGCGCTACCGGTCGCACAATTCAAAGAACATTTGCGTCTTGGTTCGGGGTTTTCGGATGATGGATTTCAGGATCAGGTTCTTGAGAGCTATCTGCGCGCTGCTGCTGCCGCGATTGAAGCCCGGACGGGCAAGATTCTGATCGAACGCGAGTTCAGTTGGACTCTGACGGCATGGCGTGATGGGCGACGCCAACCCCTGCCGGTAGCCCCTGTCAACGCAATCACGAGCGTGATGTTGGTCGACATGAATGGTGACGAGACATTTGCAGACGGTGATGCATGGTATCTGGAACCAGACAGTCAGCGACCTTGCCTGAAGGCGGTTTCAAATTGCCTGCCCAATGTGCCGGTAAACGGTACCGTACGCATCGGTTTGTTGGCCGGGTTTGGGCCGGAATGGGGTGATCTACCTGCCGATCTTGCGCAGGCGGTCATGTTGTTGGCGGCCCATTATTACGAATATCGCCATGATGTCAGCCATGGCACCGCGCCAATGCCATTTGGCGTGTCTTCGTTGATTGAACGGTATCGCACTGTGCGTTTGTTCATGGGTGGTCGGATATGAAGGCGCCGGATCTAAACCGATCATTGACCTTGGAGGCGCCTTTGCGCGTCAGTGATGGCGCTGGCGGTTATGTGAGTGATTGGCAGCTATTGGGATCGCTATGGGCTGAAGTGAAACCGGGCACTGGACGCGAGGCTGCTGCGTTTGCAGCGACCGTATCCCGTGTGCCTTATCGGATAACGGTGCGCGCATCCCCGGTTGGTGCGCCGTCTCGACCAATTGCTGGCCAGCGGTTTCGCGATGGTGAACGCATCTTCAGTATAAATGCTGTGTCGGAGCAGGATGTGCATGCGCACTATCTGATCTGCCATGCACAAGAGGAGACCGCGTCATGAGTTATGGGGTGTCTTCGGCGTTGCAGGCGGCCGTTTATCAGACGTTGGTTAACGATACCAATGTTGCCGGTTTGGTTGGCACATCGGTCTTTGATGCGTTGCCCGCGGGCACGTTACCGCCACTTTACGTGGTGCTGGGGGCCGAGAATGTGCGTGACGCATCTGACAAGACCGGCGGTGGTGCGTTGCATGAGTTCACGGTGACGGTTGTCACCGAAAGCGCAGGGTTTGCGACCGCAAAAACAGCTGCGGCTGCGGTGTCTGATGCTCTTGTGGATGCGGATCTTATGTTGAGCCGTGGCTCACTCGTGTCATTGAATTTCTACAAGGCGAAGGCCGCCCGGGTTGGCACGGGTGATGTCCGCCAGATCAACCTTATTTTTCGGGCACGCGTCGCGGATGACACGTAACCCCAAGTTTTCAAAGGAGTAACGGTAATGGCTGCACAGAACGGTAAGGACCTGCTGGTCAAGATCGACATGACAGGTGATGGATTATTTGAAACCGCTGCGGGTTTGCGTGCAACGCGGATCAGTTTTAATGCGGAAAGTGTGGATGTCACCAGTTTGGAGAGCTCTGGTGGATGGCGCGAATTGTTGGGCGGGGCAGGCGTGAAGACGGCCTCAATCTCAGGCTCTGGTGTTTTCAAGGACGAGGCGACGGACGAGCGTGCCCGGCAGATTTTCTTTGATGGTGAGACGCCAGATTTTCAAGTGATCATCCCGGATTTTGGTACCGTCGAAGGCCCGTTTCAGATTACGTCAGTTGAATACGCGGGCTCGCATAATGGTGAAGCGACTTATGAGTTATCGCTCGCCTCTGCTGGTGCGCTGACCTTTACGGCATTGATCTGATGGCAAACCCTTGGACGGGAGAGGTGGTCGTACAGATTGATGGCGCAGCTCATACCTGCAAGCTAACCCTTGGCGCGCTTGCCGAGCTTGAGGCGGCATTGGGTGATGGATCTTTGGTGGATCTGATCCGCCGGTTTGAGGGTGGAGCGTTTTCCAGCAGGGATGTCATGGCAGTCGTTGTCGCGGGCCTGCGCGGGGGCGGCTGGTCCGGAACTTCGTCTGATCTGATCACCGCAGAAATTGACGGCGGGCCGGTTGGGGCTGCGCGTGTTGCGGCCACACTTTTGGCGCGCGCGTTTGCCCTGCCCAAATGATCGGTTTGGATTGGTCGGGGCTGATGTCCGCCGGGTTGCATGGCTTACGCCTGACCCCCCGCGAGTTTTGGGCGCTGACCCCGATTGAGTTGCAGATCATGCTTGGGCTGACCAAGGTCAGCGCCCCGATGGGGCGGGGTCGTTTGGATGAGTTACTGGCCGCATTTCCCGACAAAGCGAAGGACGTGAATGATGGATGATTTAGACAAGTTGGATGCGCTTGAAAGCGACGTTTCCGCACTTGAGCAGACGCTGGGAGACGCCGCCGCTGTTACTGCGGCGTTCGATAATCAATTACGTGACGTTCAAGGTTCGTTGAGTGAGACAACACGTGACCTTGGCAATCTGGAACGGGGCTTTTCCGGGGGTCTGCGAAAGGCATTTGATGGATTGTTACTGGACGGCATGAAATTGTCAGATGCGCTGAGCGGTTTGGCCCAATCGATGATCGATACGGCCTATTCCGCTGCGATCCAACCGGTTGCTGATCATATGGGCGGCGTGCTCGCTGACGGATTGAGTGCCGCCGTAGCAGGTTTGATGCCCTTCGCTGATGGTGCGCCGTTTTCGCAAGGCAAGGTGATGCCATTTGCCAAGGGTGGTGTTGTTAGCTCCCCCACCAGCTTTCCCATGCGCGGCGGGACAGGCCTGATGGGTGAGGCGGGTCCGGAGGCGATAATGCCGCTGTCACGCGGTGCAGATGGGCGTTTGGGTGTGCGCACCCAAGGCGGCGGGGCTGTTACGGTCAACATGAATATTTCGTCCCCGGATGCGCAGGGTTTTCAGCGAAGCCAGGGACAGATTGCAACACAGATGGCCCGCGCTTTGGGTCGCAGTCAGCGTAATCGTTAAGGGGACAAGAATGGCATTTCATGAGGTGCGTTTTCCGGCATCATTGAGCTTTGGTTCGGTCGGTGGGCCGGAGCGCCGGACAGAAATTGTGACCCTTGCGAATGGGTTTGAGGAACGTAACACTCCTTGGGCGCATGCCCGCAGGAGGTATGATGCGGGATTGGGGCTGCGTTCGCTTGATGACGTTGAAGTACTGATTGCGTTCTTTGAGGCCCGCCAGGGTCAGCTGATCGGGTTTCGTTGGAAGGATTGGAGCGATTTCAAATCCTGCATTCCTTCTCAAGAGATATCAGGTTTGGATCAACTGATTGCCGTTGGCGATGAGGTGACGGATATCGCGCAACTGACCAAGACTTACCGATCGGGCGAGACAACCTATGTTCGCCCCATTTCAAAACCAGTCGCGGGTTCGGTTCGTCTGTCGATTGGTGGCGACCTGCGGCAGGAGGGTGTCGATTTTGAGGTTGATTTCGAAACGGGAACCGTGCGTTTTGATCACCCGCCAGACTTGGGTGCTGAAGTGCGTGCTGGCTTTGAATTCGACGTTCCCGTTCGTTTTGACACCGACGCGATTATGACCTCAATCTCCAGCTTTGATGCCGGTGAAGTACCGGATGTGCCGATTGTGGAGATCAGGGTATGACCGTTGATGCACTGATCGCGCATCTGTCGACCGGTGCCACCCACGTTTGTCATTGTTGGGCGGTGGTACGCCAGGATGGCCTGACGCTTGGGTTTACCGACCATGACCGTCCAATCCGTTTTGACGGGCTCGATTTCATGCCGGAAGCGGGTCTGAGCGCGCGCGCTATTTCCAGTACAACGGGGCTTTCTGTCAATAACACTGAGGCGATTGGTGTGTTAGCTGCCGCTGCGATTACGGAGGCTGACATTGAGGCAGGTCGCTATGATTGCGCGCAAGTGACCACCTGGCTGGTGCAGTGGGATAATCCTGAGGCCCGTCAAATTCGCTTTAAAGGTACAATTGGTGAAATTACTCGCGCATCTGGCGGCTTTCAGGCGGAATTGCGTGGGTTAACCGATGCGCTGAACCAACCTCAGGGGCGGTCCTACCTCAAAACATGCAGCGCCGTGCTGGGCGATGAACGATGCCGATTTGATACCAATACCGCCAACCACACCATAGAGATTGCGGTTGAAGCCATTGAAAATAAACAGGTATATCAGTTCACTGGGGTTTCCCAATTTGAGAGCCGTTGGTTTGAGAGTGGTTCCTTGGAGATCCAGTCCGGCGCGGCGGCGGGGCTGAGCGGTGTCATCAAGCTTGATGAAGTATCGGGTGAGGATCGCATCATTACACTTTGGCAACCAATCAGGGCACTTGTTGAGATGGGCGACATTGTTCGTCTGGTCGCGGGCTGCGACAAGCGCGCTGAGACCTGTCGCGAGAAATTCGAGAATCTTTTGAATTATCAGGGCTTCCCCGCAATTCCAGGGGATGATTGGCTCGTCAGTGTGCCGCGTTCAGATGGGAGCAATACCGGCCAAAGCCGCGATCCTGACGAAGGCGGTGACAGATGACGCATGTCTTTGCAGATGTAGCACGATCTTGGATTGGGACGCCTTATCTTCATCAGGCCTCTGTTAAAGGTGTTGGGTGTGATTGTTTAGGTCTTCTGCGCGGTGTCTGGCGCGAGGTAAGGGGAGAGGAACCGGAAACTGTGCCAGCATATACGGCCGACTGGTCAGAACCGCAGGGACATGAGATGCTCTATGCTGCTGCGATGCGCCATTTGTCGTTGGCGAAAAATGCGGAAATATCAGCAGGCCATATCCTGCTTTTTCGAATGCGCGATGGTGCAGTTGCCAAGCATCTTGGCATCGTTTCCAAAGCTGGCTCTTACCCGCACTTCATTCACGCCTACACCGGTCATGGCGTTGTTGAGAGCCCGCTATCATTGCCCTGGCGGCGACGCATCGCCGCCCGTTTCACCCTTTCACAAGGATAAGTCTTATGGCGACAATCGTTCTTTCTGCTGCTGGTGCGGCAATTGGCGGGTCTATTGGTGGCTCTGTCCTTGGTCTTTCTATGGCTGCAATCGGACGTGCGGCTGGCGCTGCAATTGGTCGTCACATTGATCAGCAATTGCTTGGCGCTGGTAGTGAGCCAGTAGAAACTGGGCGCGTTGATCGGTTCCGTCTGACGGGCGCTTCGGAAGGCGCCGACGTGCAACAGGTCTATGGTCGGATGCGTGTTGCGGGTCAGGTTATCTGGGCGTCTCAATTCAAGGAATCCAGCAAAACCCAGGGAGGCGGGAAGGGTGCGCCGGCGACACCGTCAGTAAAGGAGTATTCATACACCGTCAGCTTGGCTGTCGCATTATGCGAAGGGCAGATTAGCCGGGTGGGTCGTATCTGGGCTGATGGTGCAGAAGTTTCCTTAGGTGATCTGAATATGCGCGTATACGAAGGCACTTTGGATCAGATGGCCGATCCAAAGATCGCAGCCGTAGAAGGCATAGCGAATACGCCTGCCTATCGTAGTACGGCTTATGTTGTTTTTGAAGACCTTCCTCTGGCACAGTTCGGCAACCGGGTGCCGCAGTTCACTTTCGAAGTGATGCGCGCCGACCAACCTGATGTGGCCGACGATCTTGCGGATATTGTGACAGGCGTGGCGCTAATCCCCGGAACTGGGGAATATGGGCTTGCCACATCTCAGGTCTATCTGTCGCCTTCATATGGTGAGCAGGTTGCAATAAACACGAACTCTCCGCTTGGGCAGAGCGACTTTGCAACGTCGATGGACGCGCTGCAAGGGGAGCTGCCAGCCTGTGGTTCAACAGTCATGGTTGTTTCATGGTTTGGGACCGATTTGCGCTGTGCCGATTGTCAAATCGAACCGAAGGTAGAGCAGACCGAGATTGATGCCGAGGCGATGCCGTGGCTCGTCGCCGGACAGAGTAGGGGCAGCGCATCAACCGTTCCATACAGAGACGGAAAGCCCGTTTATGGCGGGACACCAACAGACGCATCAGTTGTTGAGGCGATCATCGACATGAAGGCGCGTGGACTGGAACCCGTTTTCTACCCCTTCATTTTGATGGAGCAGTTGGACGGAAACACGCTCCCCGACCCTTGGACCGGCCAGACAGGACAACCGGTTCTACCTTGGCGTGGGCGTATTACAACATCGCTCGCGCCAACGCTGGCTGGCACGCCCGATGGGACTGCGGTGGCTGATGCTGAAGTGGCAGCCTTTATGGGTACTGCATCAGTTGCCGATTTTGCAATTTCGGGGACGCAAGTTAGCTACACCGGCCCTGATGAATGGAGCTATCGTCGCTTCGTTCTGCATTACGCTCATCTTTGCGCTGCGTCTGGTGGTGTAGCAGCATTCTGTATTGGTTCTGAGATGCGCGGCCTTACTCAAATTCGGGGGGGCAACAACACATTTCCTGCCGTTGAGGCGTTGCGGCAATTGGCGGGTGATGTTCGCACCGTTTTGGGTCCGGACTGTAAGATAAGCTATGCCGCCGATTGGTCCGAGTACCATGGGTATCAACCTGCTGGCACTGCCGACAAGTTCTTTCATCTTGATCCGCTATGGGCAGATGCCAACATCGATTTTATTGGCATCGACAACTATATGCCGCTGGCCGATTGGCGGGATGGTGAGGACCATAAGGACATCGCCGCAGGTGCCATTTATGACCTGAATTACCTTCGCGCGAATGTTGCCGGGGGGGAAGGATATGACTGGTTTTATGCCACCCCCGAAGCGCGCGATGCGCAGCGACGCAGTCCGATCACTGATGGCGATGGCGAGCCTTGGGTCTGGCGATATAAGGATTTTGTGGGGTGGTGGAGCAATCAACACCACGACCGTATTGACGGCATTCGACAGGAAACGCGAACGGCGTGGGAGCCGCAAAGCAAGCCTATCTGGTTTACAGAGTTTGGTTGCGCGGCAATTGATAAAGGTGCGAACCAGCCTAACAAATTCCTCGATCCCAAGTCATCGGAATCGCGGTTGCCATACTATTCAAACGGCAACCGTGATGACTTTATGCAAATGCAATATCTGCGTGCTGTTTACGGACACTTCGCAGACGGTGCAAATAATCCGATGTCGACAGAGTACGATGGGCGTATGATTGATACTGCGCGTATGCATGTCTGGGCCTGGGATGCACGTCCTCATCCATTCTTTCCGTCCAATCGGACTTTGTGGTCAGATGGTGACAATTACGCGCGCGGCCATTGGTTGAATGGGCGGGCCACAAATAGATCTTTGGCAAGCGTGGTATCAGAAATCTGCGAGCGATCCGGTGTTTCGGCTTACGATGTGTCACGGCTTTATGGGGTGGTGCGAGGTTATGTTGTAAATACCGTGACTTCGGCACGTGCTGCTTTACAGCCTTTGATGCTGACCTATGGGTTTGAAGCGATGGAACGGGACGGCATGCTTGTGTTCCAAAACCGTGATGGGCGCGTTGATCATATATTGAATGACGACGTTTTGGCGATTGATCCAGAAAAGGATCAGTCGATTGCGCTAACCCGCCTGCCGTCTGCAGAGGTTGCAGGTCGGGTGCAGTTCGGCCATCTGAATGCAGATGGTGATTATGAGGCCGTAGCGGCTGAAGCTGTCCATCCTGATGAGGCCACACTTGGCGTGACCCGCAGCGAGGTACCCTTAGCGCTCACCCGTGGCGAAGGCTGCAATACTGTCACTCGCTGGCTGCAAGAAGCGCGGGTTGGTCGTGACACCGCTAGCTTCGCAATACCGCCATCGCAACTTGCCGTCGGACCTGGCGACGTTGTTGCGCTTGAGACCAGTGATCACGCCGGACTTTACCGCGTTGATCGGGTCGAGGAGGCAGGTCTGCGCCTCGCCGAGGCAACCCGGATAGATGCGGAGGTTTACCGCCATCAGCCGACAAGGACTGATGATATCAGTCGGAGACCTTTTGTTGGCCCAGTGCCTGTCGAGATGTTGTTTTTGGACCTTCCACTCTTGACGGGCAGCGAAGACCCGTATGCGCCGCATGTGGCGGCATCAGCACGTCCTTGGCCGGGAAGTGTCGCGCTTTATGGAGCCGCACAAGATAGCGGATATGTGCTGCAAGAGATTGTCCAGGACGCTGCGACAATCGGTGTCACACAAAACCCACTTCCAGGGGGACCAGTGGGGATTTGGGATCGTGGGGCGGGGCTGGAGGTGAAGCTGATTGATGGGGCTATCAGCTCTGTGACAACGCAAATGCTGTTGTCGGGCGCAAATGCGATTGCGATTGGTGATGGGTCTGCCGACCTGTGGGAGATTATCCAATTTCGTGACGCCGATCCAATTGCAGAACGCTTATTTTTAATGACCTCGTTATTGCGCGGGCAAGCGGGAAGCCGCGGCATCATGCCCGATGTATGGCCCGCTGGGTCGCGCGTGGTCTTGCTTGACGGCACGCCAGATCAACTGACATTGCCGACGACCACGCGAGGTAGCGAGCGCTTCTTCAGGTATGGGCCAGCAAAACGGCCCATTACTGACCCCAGTTTTCGCTCTGCGGCATTCACCTTTAAGGGCAATGGACTAAGGCCCTATCCCGTTGCGCATCTGCGCGCGAACGAGGCTGCGACAGGCCTTGATGTGTCTTGGATCCGTTGTAGTAGAATTGACGGCGATATCTGGGCGGACGGAGATATCCCACTCGGGGAGGCAATCGAAAGCTACGTGGTTCGTGTTGTTCAGAATGGCGTAATACGCCGCGAAGAAATCGTTACAAGTACTCGGTGGACTTATCCGGCAGCGGACCAAGCGTCGGAAGTTGGAACTGATCCGTTCAGCATCAAGGTGGCACAGCTTTCTGATAGATATGGCGCTGGGCCCGAAGTGACACTTCTGCGGCAAAGTTAGAACATCTCATGCGCGCTGTTCAACTTGCCGATATTGAGATGGCAGCACGTGTTCTGCTGGCTCTTGACTGTGATAAGCGTTTGGGCGCCATGGCAGTTCTGCACCAGAATGCACGACTGGCAGATCGCTACAGGAAACGAACCGGGCGACCTCACCCGGATTTTGGAAACGGTTCGCTCATGTCTGCCTCAGCGCGATTTAATGCGGCCCCGCGCGCCCAAAGATGCAGCAAGACTTATCTGGATTGCCTGTGCGTCGTGATTACGCATTTGTCCGCTTGCACAAGCGATCAATTAGGGTGATTTGACAAATCACAGCTTTGTTCTTGGCGAATGCTCCATATCTGGACTAAACAAGAGGTCTGGCATGAAGGATAAGTCCAATGGCACATTTACAACCTGCGCTTACAGAGCTTGACCCGGTTTGGCATCGTATCTGCGAAGAAGCAGAAGACGCTATTGTCTCAGAGCCTTTAATGGGTGGTTTAATTCACGCCGGTGTCCTGCACCACAAGAGCTTTGAAGGTGCATTGGCGTACCGGATTTCGATGAAACTGGCTTCGCCAGAGATGTCCGAACAGATTTTGCGCGAGATTGCTGATGAAGCCTACGCCGAGGACCCAGCTTTGTTGACCGCTGCGCGCGCAGATATTGTCGCGATTTATGATCGTGATCCGGCTTGCCACCGGCTTCTGCAGCCCTTGCTGTTTTTCAAGGGGTTTCAGGCTATTCAATCGTATCGTCTTGGCCACTGGCTTTGGAAGCGGGGCCGCCGCGACCTTGCTTATTTTGTGCAAATGCGGGTCAGCGAGATCTTTGGTGTTGACATTCATCCAGCGGCTCGGATTGGGCAGGGGATCATGATCGACCATGCCCACTCAATCGTAGTCGGTGAGACGGCTGTTGTCGGCGATAACGTCTCTATGCTTCATTCGGTGACCCTCGGCGGTACGGGCAAGGAAGATGATGATCGTCATCCCAAGATTGGAAATGGCGTATTGATTGGTGCAGGTGCAAAGGTGCTTGGCAATATCAAGGTCGGCCATTGCAGTCGCATCGCGGCTGGTTCTGTCGTTCTGGAAGAAGTGCCACCAATGAAAACTGTTGCCGGCGTGCCTGCAAAGATCGTGGGGGAGGCGGGATGCTCGCAACCATCAATCAGCATGGACCAGTTGCTAGACACTGCGAAGTAAAATTGCCGGTTCCACCAAAGGAACCGGTCATTTCACATTTATGCTAGCATTGTCATCGGATTTTCGAGATTGTCCTTGATCGCTTGCAACAGGTTCGCGCCAAGCGCTCCGTCAATCACCCGGTGATCAACCGATAATGTGACGGACATGACGATCCCCACCGCCAGCTCACCATCTGCGCCCACAATGGGCTTCTTTACGCCCGCACCAACAGCCAGAATTGCAGCGTGAGGCGGATTTATGATTGCGTCGAAATTGTCGATCCCGAACATACCAAGGTTGGAAACTGCAAAACTACCCCCTTGATACTCATGCGGGGCCAGTTTGCGGTCGCGTGCGCGGCCGGCAAGGTCCTTCATCTCCGCAGAAAGTGCTGACAGTGATTTCATCTCTGCATCGCGCAGAACCGGTGTAAACAGGCCACCTTCGATGGCCACCGCTACTGCAACGTCGGATTTTTCAAACTTCAGCGTCCGGTCACCGGCCCAGACGGCGTTTGCATCTGGCACCTGTTGCAGAGCAAGGGCGCAAGCCTTGATGATGAAGTCATTGACCGACAGCTTCACCTCACGGGCTTCCAGTTGCTTATTTAGCTGACTGCGGAACTTCATCAGTGCATCCAGTTGGATGTCGCGGCGCAGATAGAAGTGCGGCACCGATTGCTTGGCTTCGGTCAGGCGGGCCGCGATCGTTTTGCGCATCCCGTCCAGCTTAACCTCTTCGAAGGGGCGCCCTTCGTAAGTTTTCAGCACCACATCGGTGCTTGGCCCGGCAGCCATTGCCGCTGCAGTAGTCGCTTCCGATTTCGCGGCAGGCACAGTTGCGCTCGCAGCCTTCGCGCCCGGCTTGGCGTTTTCCACATCGGCTTTCACAATCCGACCATGTGGGCCTGACCCTGTGATGTCAGCTAGGTCCAAACCCTTGTCGGCCGCGATCCGGCGGGCGAGGGGGCTTGCGAATACACGTTGCCCGTCACCGGCCTTCGTAGCCGCCGGAGCGGGTGTTGCATCTGTCTCGCCGCGTCCATGGTCTTTGGCCGGGGCGGTCTTGTCGCTCGCCTCTGCCGGTGCGGCCAGCGAAGATTCATCTTTCGATTTGGCTGATACATCACCGATATCATCAGCGCTTTCGCCGTCTTCCAGCAATACGGCGATGACATCATTGACCTTCACACCTTCGGTGCCTTCGGGCACGACGATCTTGCCAATTGTGCCTTCATCCACGGCCTCGAACTCCATCGTGGCCTTGTCGGTTTCGATTTCGGCCATGACATCGCCGGATGCGACGGTGTCACCTTCCTTGACGAGCCATTTGGCCAGCGTGCCTTCCTCCATGGTGGGGGACAGGGCGGGCATCAGAATTTCTGTTGGCATCGCGTCGTCTCCTTACCGGTAGGTCACTTGCTTGCAGGCGTCGACCACTTCGGCGGCCGTAACAAGCGCATGTTTCTCTAGGTTTGCGGCATAAGGCATGGGCACGTCCTTGCCGGTGCAGTTGATGACTGGCGCGTCAAGATAGTCAAACGCCTCTTGCATGATCACCGAGCTGATATAGCCGCCCACGCTGCCTTGCGGCCAGCCTTCCTCGACCGTCACGCAGCGATTGGTCTTGCGGACAGACGCGAGGATCGTAGCCGTATCCATCGGGCGCAGGGTCCGCAGGTTGATCACCTCGGCGTTGATTCCCTCTTCGGCGAGCTTTTCTGCGGCCTCCAGCGCGTAAGTCATGCCGATGCCAAAGCTAACAATAGTCACGTCATCACCGGCCCGTTCAATCTTGGCCTTACCAAAGGGGATCGTGAAGTCATCCATGACCGGCACGTCAAATGATTTACCGTAAAGGATCTCATTTTCGAGAAAGATGACCGGGTTGGGGTCACGGATCGCCGTTTTCATCAACCCCTTCGCGTCAGCGGCTGAATAGGGCATGCACACCTTCAGGCCGGGTATCTGCATGTACCATGCGGCATAATCCTGAGAGTGCTGCGCGCCGACACGTGCAGCAGCACCGTTGGGGCCACGGAAAACCATGGACGCACCCATCTGACCACCTGACATGTAGAGCGTCTTGGCGGCAGAGTTGATAATCTGGTCAATGGCTTGCATGGCGAAGTTGAATGTCATGAACTCGACAATCGGTTTCAGGCCCCCAAAGGCTGCGCCAACACCGATCCCGGCAAAGCCATGTTCGGTGATAGGTGTGTCAATGACTCGCTTGGCGCCAAATTCGTCCAGCAAGCCCTGGGAAATCTTATAGGCGCCCTGATATTCAGCAACCTCTTCACCCATCAGAAATACATCTTCATCGCGACGCATTTCTTCGGCCATCGCATCGCGGAGCGCTTCGCGTACCGTCGTTTGCTTGACCTCGACATCGGCATCCCAATCCGGGGTCGCGTCGGCAACAGGGGCGGCTGGTGCTGCGGTTGAAGCCGGCTCTGCTGGTGCGGCAGGCGTGGTGGCTGCTTGGGTTGGAGTAGCTGCTGGTGTGGCACCGGCTTCAGGGACGTCTTCACCTTCTTCGACGAGAATCGCGATGACGTCGTTGACCTTCACACCTTCGGTGCCTTCGGCGATCAGGATTTTGCCAACAATCCCCTCATCGACGGCCTCGAACTCCATCGTGGCCTTGTCGGTTTCGATCTCGGCCATGATGTCGCCGGAGGAAACAGTGTCGCCTTCCTTGACCATCCACTTGGCCAATGTGCCTTCTTCCATGGTGGGGGACAGGGCGGGCATAAGGATTTCAGTTGCCATTGCTCAAGCCTCCTGCGGGATTTCGGTTGCGTAGATGTCGGTCCAGAGTTCTTCCAGCGCAGGCTCCGGGCTTTCCTTGGAGAATTCTGCCGCATCGTTGACGATACCTTTGATCTCCTTGTCGATCGCTTTCAGGTCGTCTTCGGACGCATGTTTGCCCGTCAACAGCATCTCGCGTACCTGTTCGATCGGGTCACGTTCATCGCGCATCTTCTGGACCTCTTCGCGTGTCCGGTACTTGGCCGGGTCCGACATGGAGTGGCCACGGTAACGATAGGTCTTCACCTCCAGAATATATGGCCCTTTGCCGGAGCGGCAGTGTTTGATGGCACGTTCGCCTGCCTCTTTGACAGCCAGCACATCCATGCCATCTACTTCCTCGCCTGGAATGCCGTAGGCTGCGCCGCGTTCCCAAAGCGATGGGGACTTGGTCGAGCGCTGAACACTGGTGCCCATAGCATATTGGTTGTTCTCAATCACGAATACGACAGGCAAGTCCCAGAGCTCTGCCATATTGTAGGTTTCGTAGACCTGACCTTGGTTCGCCGCACCATCACCGAAATAGGCAAAGGTTACGCGGTCATTGCCCTTATACTTATCTGAAAAGGCCAAACCTGCGCCCAGCGGAACCTGCGCTGCCACGATCCCATGACCACCATAAAAATGCTTCTCTTTCGAGAACATGTGCATGGAGCCGCCTTTGCCCTTGGAAAAGCCACCTTCGCGCCCAGTCAATTCTGCCATGATCCCCTTGGGGTCCATGCCGCAGGCCAGCATATGGCCATGATCGCGGTAGGACGTGACACGCTTGTCACCTTCTTCAGCCGCAGCCTCCAATCCCACAACAACGGCTTCCTGTCCGATGTAAAGGTGACAGAAGCCACCAATCAGGCCCATCCCATAAAGCTGACCAGCCTTTTCTTCAAATCGCCGGATCAGCAGCATTTCACGGTAATGTCCCAGCAACTCCTCGGCTGAGATATTGGGTTTCGCGGCGGCCTTTTTCTTGGGCGGCATGTGCGTTCCTCCAGCGTTGCGCAATATAGTTTAGCGTTAAACTATCTTTTATAGCATGCGCATGCAGATTGCGAGAGGCAAAGTGACGTTCCGTCACTCCCATTCATCATAGCTGGTTTGCGCCTAGCGGATAACGACCTCGTCCGCGCGGATCAGGCCCAACACATCACGCGCCTGTTCATCCAGCAGATCAAGGTCAAGGAAGTTATCAGACAAACGTGTGGTCAGGTTTTCCATTCGCGCGACCTCTTCCCGCAATGCAGCAAGCTCAACCTCAAGCGCATCGCCTTCGGACTGGACCTCGATCCTTTTGAACAGGCCGTAATCCCCTTGCACGGCGGCAAAGGTAAAATAGAGCCCCAGCATCAAGGCACCCAAAAAATAGAACAATGCGCCCATAGGGGGGCGATTACGTCGCAACATGTGTTTGCCTCATCTGTCACCTCTTACGGGTGACTGAGGCAGAGAATCGCACAAACGAATCGCAATGTGAATCCCCTAATTTGCGCATCCGCGAAATAGGGATCAGGCTTTCCCGCGATAGATGTCGACCAGCTTGCCCAACATCGCTAAGGCATCGGCCTTGTCCCGCTGGAAAGAGTTGCGCCCTATGATGGATCCGTTGCCACCACCGTCACGGATGGCCCGTGCGTCGTCAAAAACGGCATCGACACCTTTGGCGGCGCCGCCGGAAAAGACCATCAACCGCCGTCCGTCAAAGGCGCTTTGCACGCAGTGCCGCACGCGCGCGGCTTGGGTCGCGATGTCGACGCCTTCGGCCTGATAGACTTTCTTAGCCTCGCTTAGGCTCAGGTGGTCGGTGCTGAGTTTGATCTTGATAATATGCGCGCCCAAAAGTGCGGCGATCTGGGCCGCATAAGCGGCGATATCAATGGCGGTTTCACCATCCTTATCCAGCGCCTCGCCCCGTGGATAGGACCAGATGACGGTGGCAACACCTTTGGCGGCCGCCTCCTTGCGCATCTCTGCGATGTCGCCAAACATGTCCAAGGCTGCGGATGAGCCGGGATAGACCGTAAAGCCGATCGCCGAACACCCCAGCCGCAACGCATCGTCAACCGAAGCGGTAATGGCCTGTGTTTTTGGCGCGTCACCCGGGATGAGCGAGTTGGCTGAGTTCACTTTCAGGATCGTCGGGATTTGTCCGGCAAAACTGTCAGCCCCAGCTTCAATCATGCCAAGTGGGGCCGCATAGGCGTTTAGCCCCGCATCTATCGCCAGTTGGTAATGGTAATGCGGATCATAGGCGGGCGTATTCGGTGCAAACGACCGCGCAGGTCCATGTTCAAACCCCTGATCGACTGGCAGGATGATCATTTTGCCGGTGCCGCCGAGCCGACCGTTCATCAAGATGCGTGCCAGATTGGCCTTTACGCCGGGTGTTTCCCCTTCGTAATTGGCAAGAATGCGTTGGACGATTTTGGTGGTTTTCATCTGTGCGACCTTTGGGTTTTAGCATCGTTTCCAAACCGATAGGCGCGGGTGAACCCGGTTGCAAATGTGTTAGCGCAACCGGGTCCGATGTTATCGCAAACAGCGTGCGTTTAGTTCTGTGTCAGGTACGCGCTGGGCAAATCGGCGGTAATCCAGTCCGTAATCGCCTGTTGCTGCATCTCTGCTGCGATACTACTCCAGGCCCGTGCGACCTCCGGCCCACGGGCGCCAAAGCGCGCTTCGATCTCTTCGCGCAACGATGTTGCGGCGATGTCACCCGCCGCTTCCGCCAACAATGCGTAGTAGTATGCCCGCGCATAGGACCGCCCTTCACCGGAACCGGTGAAATGTGCCAGCGCCAACCGGCGCAAATCACGCGGATCATCGCCGGATATGCGTGTGATCGGAGCGGGCGCATTGGTTTGGGTCAAAAAGTCGGATTGTGCCGTCAGAACAGCTTGTGTGGTCATCTGCGCTTCCAACCGGTCCAATTGTGCAACTGCGCTTGGCATGGCTGAGGCCGCAGCAATCAATGCGTAGCCGTAGGCGGTTGGCACATCATTTTCCTGTGTCGCCCGCGCCAACAGCACGGCTGCCGGGCCAGCCACGTTTTCTTCATCCAGAAGCGGCAAGAGCAAATCGGGAACCAGTGCAGCGCTGCGGGGCACGCCGTTGCCGTCCAACAAGGCGATAGCGAAATCGATCCGCTCTGCTGGTGTCAGGTCGCCCGGCGACTGGATCGCGGCGAGATCGGCAACTGACAGAAGCTGGGTCCGGGCAAGCGGCGTGCTGCGCGCCTGCAAACCAAGTGCTGCGATCAATAATTGCGGGGCTTCATACATATCTGGCTCAATCACGATGCCGCCGGGGGGCAGATCAGCCTGAACCGTAATCTCGCCCGGATCGGCGACGAATTGTTCAACCTCGCCCATCAGGTCACCGACAAAGTTCCGCTCCACGGCGCCAAGTGGACGCAGACCACCGTCGCTCAAGAACTGGGATACGGCTTCGGTACCCAGTTCGCGGATTGTGACAGGATCACGCAGATTTTCAGGAAGCACCTGAGAAATCGCCGACCAGCCGCCGTCGTCTTTCAATGTGGCAACGGCGCGGGTGATGCGGATGGCGGGATCACCGGGATACCCAAAGTCGCTCAGGCGGGGCAGGATTGTGCCACTCGCCGAGTAATCAAGAACGGCAAAGCCATTGATTGCGATGGTACTGTCAACTGCCGTTTCGCCAGTAGGATAGGCGTAGCTGGCCCGAATTTTGAATTGATCGAGCGGTAAGTCCTTATAACCAGCGGTGCGCAGCGCCAGCGCAACATCACGTTCGACGCAGGCAAGGCTGGCCTTGGCACCGATGAGATTGAGGTTCAGCTCGGCCGTGGATTGAAACGGGTGGGCGAGATCGCTGCTCAGGGTCGCACGCTCAATCGTTACTTCACACTGACGGGCCTGATCATAAGGCAGCAATGGCCGCGCAACGATCCCGGAGATTGAGACGACGCCGCGCATCGGATCAGCCGAAAGATGGTCGTATTGCAATTCCATCCGTGTGCGAATGCCTGAAATGACGGTGTTGGCGATGGCCATCGCGATGCGGTCAGGGCTAAAGAATTCTGCAAATGAGGCCTGCGGGTCACGGTCCTGTGCGAGTACAGGCGCGGCCGTGATCAGTACAATGGCTGAGCAGGCGGAAAGGACAGTAATGTGTTTCATTGGTAAACTCCTTTGGACAATTGTCACATAATTGAACTATGTTCATAATTCAAGTTTTGATTTAGAGATGCTCGCCAAGTGCTGCGACACCGGGCAGGGTCTTGCCTTCCATCCATTCCAGAAATGCGCCGCCCGCCGTTGAGATATAGGTGAAATCATCAGCCGCACCTGCCTGATTGAGTGCGGCAACAGTATCACCACCACCGGCAACAGAGATCAGCTTGCCAGCCTTGGACAACTCCGCGGCTTTGACGGCCGCCGCATTTGTCGCGGTATCGAACGGCGCGATTTCAAACGCACCCAATGGGCCATTCCACACAAGTGTTTTCGCGCCCTCCAGCACCTCGCTGATATACGCCACCGTCGCAGGGCCTGCGTCAAGGATCATCGCGTCGTCGGGGCAGGCATCGGGCGCGCAGGTTTCGCTGTCGGCACCAGCCTTGAACTCACGGGCGACAACGATGTCGCGAGGCAAAATGATCTCGCAACCTGCCGCCTCCGCCTTGGCCAGGATATCACGCGCAGTGTCTGCCAGATCATGTTCGCAAAGCGATTTTCCAACGTTGATCCCTTGCGCGGCCAGAAATGTGTTCGCCATGCCGCCGCCGATGACCAAATGATCGACCTTGCTGACCAGATTGCCGAGCAAATCCAGCTTGGTCGATACTTTCGCCCCGCCAACAACTGCGACGACGGGCCGTTCTGGTGTACCCAGCGCCTTTTCCAGCGCGCCAAGCTCTTCTGCCATCAAACGGCCTGCGCATGCCGGGAGAAGTTTGGCGATCGCCTCTGTACTGGCGTGGGCTCGATGCGCGGCAGAAAACGCATCATTCACATAGATATCACCAAGACTGGCCAACCGCTTGGCAAAGCCTTCATCATTCTTTTCTTCGCCCGGATTGAAACGTAGATTTTCGAGCAACAATACTTCGTCGCCCTCCATCTCGGAAACCGCATCAGCATAGTCGGAATCGACCCATGTCACTGGCAACCCAAGTACATCAGCCACGGCCGGCGCGATAATTTCCAGCGACATCTCCGGGACGACCTGACCTTTCGGTCTGCCAAAATGCGCCATCAGGATGACCATGCCACCCTTGGCCTGGATGTCGTCAACGGTTGGTACAATGCGATCAATCCGCGTGGTGTCTGTAACGACGCCATCTTCGACCGGCACGTTGATATCGACACGTACCAGCGCGCGTTTGCCGTCAAAATCCATATCATCGAGTGTTTTCCAAGCCATTTACGCTCTCCCAAGGTCCAGTTCACGGCTTAGTTGCGGCAATGGGCGGCCAAGGTCAACCAGACCGGCTTGGCAATTGTGCCTGCGCGCAATATGTCAGACCCCAACGTATAGGTAAGGAGTGCCCCATGGCCGATATCAAAGATCCCGAAAACACGATCATCATGACCCTCAAAGACGGCGATGTGATCATCGAGCTGCTGCCCGATGTCGCCCCACAACACACGGCGCGGATGAAAGAGCTGGCCCGTTCCGGTGCTTATGACAACGTGTGTTTTCACCGGGTCATTGACGGGTTCATGGCGCAAACTGGTGATGTGGCCAACGGGAATATGGAAAAGGACTTTAACATTGGCCGTGCCGGGACAGGCGGATCAGATATGCCCGATCTGCCAGCGGAGTTTTCCAAAGTTCCACATGCACGCGGATCATTGGGCGCTGCCCGGTCGCAAAACCCCAACTCGGCCAACAGTCAGTTCTTTATCAACTTCAAGGACAATGATTTCCTGAACGGGCAGTACACCGTCTATGGGCAGGTTGTGTCCGGCATGGAACATGTGGATGCCATCATGAAGGGTGAGCCGCCGATGAACCCTGACCGGATGATCAGCGTCAAGGTGGCGGCTGATGTATAAGTTTGCAGCCATACTCGCGGTCATGGCCACACCTGCGCTGAGCGCGGGTCTGGAAATTGATATCGAAGGCGAGGCGAATGGAACGATTGTCATCGACCTGTTTGAAGAAACCGCCCCCCTGCATACAGCACAGATCGCGGCCATTGCAGAGGCTGGCGATTATGACGGCGTCGTGTTCCATCGCGTCATCGACGGCTTCATGGCCCAAACGGGTGACGTACAGAATGGCGTGATGGGTGGTGATCTGTCCCGCGCGGGCACCGGCGGGTCGCAGTTTGATGACATCCCGGCAGAGTTTACGGACCAGCCGTTCGAACGGGGCATTGTGGGTATGGCACGCGCACAGAATCCCAATTCTGCCAACAGTCAGTTCTTTATCATGTTTGAACCCGGCTATTTCCTGAACGGCCAATATACCGTTGTTGGCGAAGTGACCGCTGGTATGGACATTGTTGATGCGATCAAACGTGGCACCGGTCCAAACGGATCCGTCGTTGGTGCACCAGATGTCATGAAGACCGTGCGCGTCACTGAATAACGAAATTGCCTAGGCCCCTCACATTGCCGCGAGGGGGCTAGGCGTACCGATCCGCATCGGCCACTCTGCCTTGAAACCAAGCGGAGAGACCCATGCGCCTGATCCCCCTTATTGCAGCGCTTTGCACGGCAGCCAGCAACGCCATCGCCAGCCCGGATTTCTGGGCGAGTGAGTGGCCCAATACAGATTTTGAGCAAACAAGTGTCGAAAGCTGGGGTGACATTCTATCCGGTGGTCCACCAAAGGATGGGATACCGGCGCTCGACAATCCTAAATTCAAACCGGCATCCGAAGAAAACCGTCTGACGCCGCGCGAGCCGGTGATTACACTCGAAATAGAAGGTGAGTTACCGCGCGCCTATCCGATCCGTTATCTGACCTGGCATGAGATCGTGAACGATGAAGTGGGCGGTATTCCTGTTGCGGTAACCTTCTGTCCCCTTTGTAATTCCGGCATCACGTTTGACCGACGCACAGAGGCTGGGGTGCTGAGTTTCGGTGTTTCTGGCAAGCTACGCAATTCCGATATGGTGATGTATGACCGTCAGACCGAAAGTTGGTGGCAGCAGGCCATTGGTGAAGGGATCGTCGGTGAGCTGACGGGCATGGAACTCGACAGCCTGCCCAGTTGGATGGAAAGCTGGGAGGCGTTCACGACCCGTAATCCGGATGGTCTGGTAATGGATCAGCCCAACCACCGCCGCAATTACGGGGCCAATCCTTATGTGCGCTACGACAGTTCCTCGCGTCCGTTTCTATATTCGGGGGAACTGCCACCCCATGACATACCGGCACTCGCCCGTGTGGTGCGTGTTGGCGACCGGGCATGGCCGCTGACACGGCTGGCCGAGCAGGGGGAAGTGATGGAAGAGGGCGTGACACTCAGCTGGACCGAAGGGCAGGCATCTGCATTAGATACTGATCGGCTAGCGGCGGGTAAAGAAGTCGGCAATGTGCGGGTCAAGAATGCCGCTGGTGCTGACTTGCCCCATGACGTGATGTTCGCCTTTGCGTTCCATGCCTTCTGGCCCGAGGGTGAATGGATGTTAGGGCAGTGATCTGTCCTTGACTTGACCCTTCCGCGTGCTTCTGGTGCGCGGATGGAACGGAAATCCCAGATTGATCTTTTTGGCGCGGTTGCTCTCACTGGTTTCGCGCTGCTGCTGGCATTCAATCAGGTTGTGATCAAGGTCACCAATGGTGGCTTGCAGCCTGTTTTCTTTGCTGGTGTGCGGTCGGCGGGGGCGGTGATTTGCATTTGGCTATGGCTACGGTGGCGGGGCATTCCGCTGCGGTTCGAACCGGGTACGCGGCTTGCCGGAGCCATTGTCGGGATTGTCTTTGCCTTTGAGTTTCTGTGTCTTTTCGTCGCCCTTGATCTGACGGCTGTCAGCCGGGCGAGCGTTATCTTTTATTCGATGCCGGTGTGGTTGGCGCTGATGGCACATTTTTTCATGCCTGATGACAAGATCACACCGCTCAAGGCGCTTGGCCTTGGCTTGGCAGTTGCAGGTGTGGCCTGGGCGATCCTAAGTCGGGATGATGCGACGGGCAGTATCTGGGGTGATTTGGCCGCACTTGGTGCGGCGCTGGGCTGGGCTGTCACGGCGATCATCGCCAAGGCGTCTCCGTTGGCGCGGGTTCGCCCGGAGATACAACTCTTCTGGCAGGTTGCCGTCTCCGCCCCGATCTTGTTGGTGGCGGCATTCTTCTTTGGGCCGTTCATTCGCGATCTGGCTCCGGTCCATATTGCGGGTCTGTTGTTCCAGATCGTCGTCGTCGTAAGTGCCGGGTTTATCTTCTGGCTTTGGCTGTTGTCGATCTATCCGGCGTCTGGTGTGGCATCATTCAGCTTTCTCTCACCGGTGTTGAGCGTCGCACTTGGCTGGTTGCTTTTGGGTGAGGAGATCGGCCCGAACTTGATCGGTGCCTTGGTGCTGGTCGCCATTGGGATATTGTTGATCAACCGGCCCGTCAGGTCCCGCAGAAAGTTCGCGTGACCCGTTCGTCGGTCGTTGGAGCGCGGGCATAGTCGGCATTATACACATAGGGTTGTGTGACAGCCGCAAGCAGTGCGTGGAATGGGGCCATATCGCCGCCGCGTCCAGCTATAATGGCTTCCTCAACCCGGTGGTTGCGCGGGATGATCTGTGGGTTCGCATTGGCCATCATTGCAGCGGCATCTGGTGCCGCGCGGGCTTGTCTGCGGGCGTCCCACGCATCAAATGCATCACGGTCGAGAAACTGATCGCGCGCGGTAGTTTGACCCATATGTGCAAAAACATTGGTAAAATCAGCGCTATCTTTCGTCATCAGCGTGAGGAGGTCATCGATCAGCGTGCGGTCCTCTTCGGTCGGGTCAGACAGCCCCAGTTTTGCGCCAAAGACCTCCAGCCATGCTTGTTCATAGGTGACGGGTAAACGGTGCACGGCAGCGGTGAAATCCTCAATCGCCTTGTCCCGATCCGGCATTAGCGGGATCAGAGCGGTGGCAAATTGCGCCATGTTCCAAGCCCCGATGGCGGGTTGGTTCGAATAAGCGTAACGCCCGTATTGGTCGATGGCGCTGAAGACGCTGTCAGGATGGAAATCGTCCATAAAGGCGCAGGGGCCATAGTCGATGGTTTCCCCCGCGATGGACACATTGTCGGTGTTCATCACCCCATGAATGAAACCAAGGCCCATCCATTTCGCGATGAGTTTTGCGTAACGTGCGATCACCAGATCAAGCAGAGCTGCCGGACCGTCCGCCTCAGGATAATGTCGGGTGATTACATGGTCGGTAAGGGCTTGCAATGCTTCGATGTCACCGCGTGCGGCGAAGAACTGGAAGGTGCCGACACGGATATGACTTTGGGCGACACGGGTGATAATTGCGCCTGGAAGCGCTTCCTCACGATAGACGGGTTCGCCGGTGGTGACGGCGGCCAAAGCGCGGGTCGTAGGGACGCCCATGGCATGCATCGCTTCACTCACGAGATACTCGCGCATCACGGGCCCCAGCCACGCGCGGCCATCACCACGGCGTGAAAAGGGGGTTGGGCCCGCACCCTTCAATTGGATATCGCGGCGGATACCGTCAGCGTCGATCACCTCGCCCAGCAGGATCGCGCGACCATCGCCAAGTTGCGGGTTCCAATTGCCGAATTGGTGACCTGCATAGGCCTGGGCGAGGGGGGCCGCACCTTCTGGAATGCTGTTGCCCGCGAATATGTTGACGGCATCGGTTGCACTGATGTCGATGCCAAGTTTGGTGGCCAATGCGTCATTCGTTGCAATGATTTGGGGATCATTTACCGGCGTTGGCAGTTGTGCGGTGAACATCTGTGCCGGCAGCCGGAAATAGCTGTTGTCGAACGGTATTTTCATAGCCGCGCCAGACGACCGGCCAACAGGGCGTAAAAGCCTGCCGCGTCGATGTCGTTCATGAACATTGCGTTCTTGGGGCGGTCCGTGATTCGCCACCAATCGGCGACGGTCATGCCAAGTGTCAGGTCCGACTGTGTTTCGATCTCTACATTGATGTGCCGCCCTTTGAACAGTTGTGGTTCGATCAGATAGGCGATGGTGCAAGGGTCGTGCAGCGGCGCGCCTTCTGAGCCATATTTTTCCATGTCGAACCGTTCAAAGAAATCGGTCCATGCGGCAACATGATCGCCGACTTTGCTATGCATCGCGCGAAAGGCGTCGACGCGCGGTTTGGTGGTCAGTGCTTTATGAGTGACATCTAAGGGCATAACCGTCAGCGGGACGCCGGAGCCAAAAACGATTTTGGCGGCCTCGGGGTCAACATAGATGTTGAATTCGGCGGCGGGCGTGATGTTGCCCACCTCAAAATAAGCGCCACCCATCAGGACGATTTCCTGAATGCGGGGGATGATATCAGGGGCGCGTTCAAAGGCTGTGGCGATGTTGGTCAGCGGTCCGATGGGGCAGATGGTGACCGCGCCGCTGGGTTCGCTGCGCAGGGTTTCGATAATGAAATCAACGCCGTGCTGATCCTGCAGAGGCATGGTCGGGTCTTGCATCTGTGGGCCATCAAGACCGGTTTTGCCATGCACATGTTCCGCCGTGACCAGCTTGCGTTTCATCGGCTTGTCGCAACCGGCGAAGACACGGGTTTCCGGTTTGCCCGCCAGTTCGCAGACGATGCGCGCATTCTTGGCCGTCAGTTCAAGGGGCACGTTGCCTGCCACGGCGGTGATTCCCAACAGGTCGATATCCTCCGGCGAGGCGAGGGCAAGCAGGATCGCGACGGCGTCGTCTTGTCCAGGGTCGGTGTCGATGATGATCTTGCGCGGGGCCATGGCTTGTCCTGTCTGGTTTGACTTAACCTGTATCGCCGGGCGGGCAGGGGCAAGGGGTCAGACGCGGTTGTGTGCCTTGAGCTGTTGATAAAGGGCTGCCGCGGCGGGGTGGCCGAGTTCGAGCGCAAAGACATAGGCCTGCGTGAGGTAGAAACAGGCAGCATCCGTGTCGGGCGCCTGATCGGCGGCTTGAGTATAAAGAGCCACGAGTGCTGCGCGATCACCCCGCGCATGCGCCTCTAGCAGCCGCTCGTCCAGTGTCATCCGGTGCGATGGGCCAGAAGCCTGCCTGCCACCCAATCGTGGAAGCAATGGGTTGGGCCGTCCATGGCAGGGCTGAAGCGGCCGCCGTCGAAATGGGGGGCGTGGCGCCCCTTTTGCATGCCCTCCACAACAAAGATGTCTTCTTCAAATACCTCGCGCCATTGGGCGCTGTTTTTGGCGCGCAGCGCGTCATCGGTCTGTGCGGCAGCGTAATAGAGGTGAACGTGTTCGCGGGTGTGTTCGTGCGATTGGGGTGCGAGAATGATCACGAAAGCATGGTCGCGTTGCACGCCAAGCAGGACGTTGGGATAGAGTGCCAGGTATTCGCCGCCATCGATCCAGTTATCGGTAAGTCCTTGGAAGTCTGGGAAAACCTGAGCATCACCACCAGTGAGCTGGCGATAGACCAAAGTACCCTGTCCGGAGTATTTGCCGCATGCGACGATATTATAGTGATCTTCGAGACGGGAATAGCTGTTCAGGCCGGGGTGGACCCATGGCAGATGATAGCTTTCGCAATAGTTTTCGACCGCCAGTTTCCAATTCGTCTTGACGTCGAGGGTAAAGCGACTGTCGCAGCCGCCATGATAAAGCGGTTGGTCAAAAGCGGCCCAGCGGGCAATCAGATCTGCATGCACCGTTTCGAAGGGCGGTGCGCTGCCGTCGATGTTGATAAAGACGGTGTCGAACCAGATGTGGCTGCGCACTTCCACAAGCCCCAACTGGTCTTTGTCGACCGCTTCATGGGTGTTGTGACCCGGGCCGCCCACATGCGGGGTGGAAACAAGTTTTCCGTCCGTGGCGTAACACCATGAATGATAGGGACAACGGATTGCCCCTTCGATTTTGCGTGGTTCAGTGATGAGTATCATGCCGCGATGACGGCAGATGTTCTGAAAAACGCGAACCTGCCCCGTTTTGTCGCGGATCAGGAGGAGAGGGATGCCCAGCAATTCAATCGGTTTGGCATCGCCGACTTCCGGCACATCTGAGGCCACGACGAGGCCGACCCAACCGGCAAACAGGACGGCATGTTTTTCAGCCTCAAAGACCGCCGGATCGACGTAATGCGCGTTTGGCAGGCCGTGTGCTGTTTCGATGGGCTGGCGCACCGCATCGAGCGCGTCTGTGGGGACATCTTTGGCCATGATACACTTCCTATGTCTTAACAAATGATAACGAACCGTGCGCATCATCGGGTGTTCCATGGCGACGCGCATTTTTCTCACAGCGACATGTTTTGGCCGGAACCTGCCGACGTTGATCAAATCTGTAAGAAAAGGATTGCCAGTTTGTATTCGGACAAGAAACGTAAGCGCCATTCTGCGCATCATTGTTTCCCAATATGGCGACACTTGGCCGTTTTTGCTTTGTTTTGTGGGGAGTCGTGGTAAGTCAGTCGTTGGAAGCCCATCTCTTATGGCGAAGGCAACGACCTTCTTAATGTCCTAGCAATGGAGAACGATAATGACCCATACGACAAAGCTGCTGACACCACTCGCCCTTGTTGTTGCACTGGCTGCGCCAGCTTTTGCGCAAGACGCCGCGATCGATATCAATGGCGATGGGATGTACAGCTTTCCTGAACTGCAGGCTGTGATGCCTGAAATGACAGAAGACGAATTCACAGCGCTTGACGCCACCGGCGATGGCCTGTTGGACGTGGACGAAATTGCAGTCGGCACCGAAGCTGGCCTGCTGCCAGAGTCCTAAGATGACACGGGCCGGGGTCAGCCTCTGATCCCGGCCACGTCAGCATCCTTCGCGTTCTACCCCAATCGGATGCGGAGGGTGTCGCTTATAATGCCCCGCGTGATAGTGCCGCGACCCCTGTGCGCGCGACTTCCTGAAGGCCAAGCGGGCGCATGAGATCAGCGAAAGCGTCGATTTTTTCGGGTGTTCCTGTGATCTCAAACACGAATGATTCCAATGTGCTATCGACCACATTTGCTCTGAAAATATCCGCTAGCCGGATTGCCTCGATCCGGTGATCGCCCGCACCGGCGACTTTCAACAATGCTAGTTCACGTTCGACCGATGGCCCCTCGACGGTCAGGTCATGGACTTCGTGAACATCCACGATCCGGCCAAGCTGTGCCTTGATCTGCGTGATCACTTGCGGCGTGCCGGATGTGACGATTGTGATCCTTGAGCGGTGACCGGTATGGTCCACCTCGGCCACGGTCAGGCTATCAATGTTATACCCACGCCCGGCGAACAGACCGATGACGCGAGACAGAACGCCAGGTTCGTTTTCCACTAAAACAGCCAGTGTGTGCTGTTCTTTCTTGTCCGAAAACGTCGGACGGAGGTCGTAGGCGGAGTGGCTGGTGGAGCCTTTTTTGATTTTGAGCGGCGACATGGGATGCCCCTTTTTCGTGTTATTATGTGGATGCAGAAAGCATGCAGAACTTATGCAGAAACCATGCGCATGATGATGCGCATGCTCACTTTTAAACCAGCACCGCGCCGCCTGACTGGATAGCGTTGGCCGTATCCGCGTTTTCGCCCAGAATCATTTCGTTATGCGGCTTGCCTGACGGGATCATGGGGAAGCAGTTTTCGTGCTTTTCGACCAGACAGTCGAACAGCACCGGCCCGTCATGGTTGAGCATTTCCATGATCGCGTCATCAAGGCTGTCGGGGTCGTGGCACTGAATTCCCTTTGCCCCGAAGGCTTCGGCCAGTTTCACGAAATCGGGCAGGCTTTCTGACCAGCTGCTTGAATAGCGTTCGCCGTGCAGCAGCTCTTGCCATTGCCTGACCATCCCCAGCCGTTCGTTATTGAGGATGAACTGTTTGACGGGCAGTCGGTATTGCATGGCGGTGCCCAGTTCCTGCATGTTCATCAGCCATGACGCCTCGCCCGCGACATTGATGACCAATGCGTCTGGGTGGCCCATCTGCACGCCGATGGAGGCGGGGAAGCCATAGCCCATCGTGCCCAGCCCGCCAGAGGTCATCCAGCGGTTGGGGTCTTCGAAGCCCAGATATTGGGCAGCCCACATCTGGTGTTGGCCCACTTCGGTACAGATGTAGCGGTCGTACTTTTTGGTCAGCTCTTCCAGGCGCGACAACGCATATTGCGGTTTGATCACCTTGCCCTTTTGTTCGAACTTCAGGCAGTCGATCTTTTTCCAGTCGTTAATTTGGTGCCACCATTTGGCGACATTTTCCTTGTCCGTTTTGCGACCGCGTGATTTCCAGACGTTCAGCAAGTCTTCGAGCACATGCGCGCAGTCGCCCAGGATCGGCATATCGACCTTGATCACCTTGTTGATGGATGATGCATCAATATCGATATGCGCCTTTTTGGATTTCGGGCTGAAGGCATCAAGCCGTCCAGTGATCCGGTCGTCGAAGCGTGCGCCGATATTGATCATCAGGTCGCAGTCATGCATGGCCATGTTGGCTTCATACAGCCCATGCATGCCCAGCATACCGATCCAATTGTCGCCGGATGCGGGATAGCTGCCCAAGCCCATCAGGGTGGAGGTGATCGGGAACCCGGTGGCTGCCACAAGTTCGCGCAGCAGTTGGGAAGCCGCCGGACCGGAATTGATCACCCCGCCGCCGGTGTAGAAGATCGGCCGTTTGGCGGTTTCCATCGCTTTGGCCAGTTCGGTGATCATCTCCATGTCACCTTTGACCTGCGGGTTGTAATGCGTCTCGACCTGCCGGGCTTCGGTATATTTGCCGGTCGCGAACTGGACATCTTTGGGGATGTCGATCACGACAGGGCCGGGCCGACCCGAGGTGGCGATATGAAACGCCTCGTGCATGACAGCCGACAGCTTGTCGGTGTCTTTCACCAGCCAGTTATGTTTGGTGCAGGGGCGCGTGATGCCAACGGTGTCAGCTTCTTGAAACGCATCAGAGCCGATCATAAAGGTTGGTACTTGGCCGGTCAGCACGATGATTGGAATGCTGTCCATCAGCGCATCGGTCAGGCCGGTGACTGCATTGGTCGCGCCGGGGCCTGATGTGACCAAGGCAACGCCTGGCTTGCCGGTTGCCCGCGCGTAGCCTTCTGCAGCATGCACCGCCCCTTGTTCGTGGCGCACCAGCACGTGCTGTATGTGGTTTTGCTGAAAAATCTCGTCGTAGATCGGTAGGACGGCGCCACCGGGGTATCCAAAGACGACGTCCACACCCTGATCGATCAGGGATTGGACTACCATTTTTGCGCCCGTCATGGCTTTGCTCATTGTTCTCGCGTCCTTCGCGTTTTGGTTTCATCAGTCACAAAAAAACCCCCGAGGATGTCGGGGGCGCATGGGATCGTTATGGTCTTACCGTCACCGGCCCATGCGCGTGTTTCTCACAATTAGTACGACGTTGTTCATCGAGGTTCCTTTACGTGCCGCGACACTAGTGTGAGCAGAAAGGGTGGTCAACAGTAAGATTGGAGAAAATGTCGTAAGCGGGCGGTGTTTCGCAACTTTCTTTCAGGGGTGGGGTTTGGGTCCGGACAATTGTCTTTTGTTTGCGACAAAAATTTAACACCCCTTCAATGGTGCAGACCTACACAACGATCATGTCAAGTTCAGAACCATTGATGAACCGGTTTGTCGCTTTCCTTACACCACGCCGGTGGTGGGATTGGCCATTTGGTTTGGTCTTTTGGGGATTGGTCGCGTCAACCATCGCCTATGTGGTTGAATTTATCTTTGACGGTCAGGCTGATGACCCGTTTCTGATCCATGTGGCGATGACGTCGCTGATTGCGGCACCACTTATCTTGTTTGGTCTTGTTCTATTTCGCCATGTCGACACCTTACAGCGTGAGCTGACCCGGATGGCGTCCACCGATCCGTTGACGGGCCTGATGAACCGCCGGGCCTTTCTGGCGTCTGTGTCAGATGCCGGTTCTGGTGTGATGCTGATGCTGGACCTTGATCATTTCAAGGCCATCAATGACGGCCACGGGCATGCCATCGGTGATGAGGTCCTGTGCCAGATTGCGAACCATATGTGTGACGTGGCCGGGCCCGATCATCTGGTTGGCCGGCTGGGCGGCGAGGAGTTCGCTGTTTTTCTGGTTGGCCAAGATGCAAAGGATGTCGGCCAGATAGGAGGCCGCTTGGCAGGTGGTATTGAGTTCGAGGGCCTGGAAGCAGGGTTTCGTGTCACTGCCTCTGTCGGCGCGGCCCATTTAGGGCCGGGCGGTGACGTGATGGCGGCCTTGAGAGAGGCCGATCAGGCGCTTTATCGTGCCAAGCGGGATGGTCGTGCCCGCCTGGCATTTGCTGCATAAATCATTATTCAGCCGCTTCCGGTTTGATTTTGTCCCATGTCTGGGTGTCAAAATCGGACGCCGCGTGCCGTTCGCGCAGTTGTTCGCTGTCTTCGCCCCATGCCCGGTTGACCATTTTCCCGCGCAAGAATGCCGGGCGGGTCATCACATCATTGGCCCAGCGGTTCACGTGCTTGTAGGCGGCAACATCAAGGAATTCGGCGGCGTCATAGACCAGCCCTTTGACCAGTGCGCCATACCACGGGGCAGTGGCCATATCAGCGATCGAATAGGTATCACCACCCAGATATGCAGCCTCGGCCAATCGCCGGTCGAGCACGTCAAGTTGCCGCTTGGCCTCCATCGCGAAGCGATTGATGGGGTATTCGAATTTCTCGGATGCGTAGGCGTAGAAATGGCCAAAACCGCCGCCAAGGTAGGGCGCGCTACCTTGCAGCCAGAACAACCAGTTGAGCGTTTCTGTCCGGGCTTTGGTGTCGGTGGGCAGGAAGGCCCCGAATTTTTCGGCCAGATAAAGCAGGATGGCGCCGCTTTCAAAGACACGCGAGCCGGTGTCACGATCCAGCAGCGCCGGAATTTTTGAGTTCGGGTTGATGTCGACAAAGCCGCTGCCGAATTGGTCACCTTCCTGAATGTCGATCAACCAGGCATCATATTCGGCGTCATGTCCCGCCGCGAGCAGTTCTTCGAGCATCACCGTGACCTTGACCCCATTGGGTGTGGCCAGCGAATGCAGTTGCAAAGGATGTTGGCCGATGGGCAGTTCCTTGTCATGGGTCGCACCTGCGATGGGCCGGTTGATATTGGCGAATTTGCCGCCGTTTTCGGCATCCCATGTCCAGACTTTGGGTGGTGTGTAAGGGGGTTGGTCTGTCATGGCAGGCTCCGTCATGTGA
This sequence comes from uncultured Paracoccaceae bacterium, assembly GCA_947489445.1. Lineage (GTDB taxonomy): Bacteria > Pseudomonadota > Alphaproteobacteria > Rhodobacterales > Rhodobacteraceae > Yoonia. Next base: position 106,241 of record CANLDN010000005.1, on the reverse strand, counting down.
GTGAACTGTTTGATGCTCAGGCATTTCGCAAAAAGGTTGAGACTTCAACTTTTTTCGAAACGCCCAGGACGTATCAGTGTCGCGCGGCGTTGTCGCCTGAAACATGATGCAGGTTTTTTACGACACGCTGTCATGGCTGAAAGTGTCGGCGGCAGCTGGTGGTCATCAGCAGACTTCAAAACGCCGTTTGCATTTTGTCAGCTTTCTTCGCGTTATGTGGTTTTTGTCAACATTTTGCCTTTTTCTGCCTCATAGTAGACAGGGAAGAAACCAACCGCTGAAAGGGCAACCCAATGGAGAATTGCACAGGCCTATACTCCAAGGCTTTGAAAACGGGTAACAAAACTGTTGGTTTATCGAGTATGGCAGCGGTTTTTGCTGTCACATGTGGGGTGGCGACCTTGTCCGCTGATACCGTTGCGGCACAATCGCTGTGTTCCAACTATACGATCGTGCGTGGCGATACGCTTTACGGGATCTCGGAGGCGGTTGATCTGAGCGGCGGCTTCCAACAGCTTTATAACGCCAATCGCAATGTGCTGGCCGGGCCGAACACGCTGGAGGTGGGGCAGGTGATCCGCATTCCATGCGCAGATGGCGCGTTGCCGATTGTTGGCGATAGTCAACCAGCGCGGGTTGCGACAGCGGTTGCGGGGGCAACCAGCGACCGGCCTGTTCGGTTTTTGACCGGCAGCAACTATGCGCCATTTACCGACGAAAACCTGCCCGGTGGCGGTTTGTTCACCGAGATGGTCCAGCGGTCAATGGAGCTGGGCAACCCCGATCAGGAATTCGAGGTTATCTTTGTGAATGACTGGGGTTCGCATCTGACCACGCTTCTGCCAATTGGCGCGTTTGATATGGGTTTCCCGTGGTTCCTGCCAGATTGTTCGAAGGTGGACATTTTGTCTGAAGCCAATGCGCTACGGTGTACGCAGTTTGATGCCTCTGAGCCGTTTTATGATGCGTTGGTTGGATATTACACGCTGGCAGGCAGCCCCTACGAGGGCGTGACAGAATACGAGCAGCTTTATGGTGCGCGGCTTTGTCGCCCTGACGGCTGGTTCTCGTTTGATCTGGAAGGTGAAGGCCTGGTGGCGCCGAATATCGAGCTGATCTTTGCCCCAACGGAAGAACGGTGCTGGGAATTGTTGCAGTTGAGCGCTGTGGACATCGTGACATATGACGCCTTGCCTGCCGAGGAAGACTATAGCGAGATGGGATTGGAAGACCGGATCGTGAAAATCCCGGCATTGGCATCCAAGCAGACGCTGCATGTGTTTGTGCCAAAGAACAACCCAAATGGTCAGGCCTATCTGCAAACGGTGAATGCGGGTCTGGAACAGCTGCGTCTGTCGGGTGAATGGTTTGAAATTGTGCGCAGAGGCATTCAAACAACGATCGAGAACTAGGCAGCGTATCGGTAAGGCTTAGCGTTATGCATCGGGCAGGTGATCCTGCCCGATGCATATTCTTTTAGCGGATCCAGACTTCGACGCGGCGGTTGACCCGGCGGCCGCTATTCTGGTCATTGCAGGCCACAGGTTCCAATTCGCCGAAACCGAGTGTCGAGATGCGTACTGAGTTCGTTACATCGCGAGGCAGTTGGGCGACAATCGTGTCCCGGACTGTCTGTGCACGGCTTTGTGACAACCGGTCGTTGGCCTCAAAAGAGCCGATGGAGTCGGTAAACCCTGCAAAGATAACCTCGTTTGGTCGGTTTTCAGCGATGTAGTTTGCAATCCGCCGCACATCAGCGACAGCACGTACGTCCAACCGGCTGGAGCCGAGTGCGAAACGGAATGTTGTCGACAAGCGATCTGTCGTTTGCAGATCACGCAGAAGTTCACGCATGCGCGTCAGTTCGAACGTGTCAGTTGCATTGACCATTTGCTGCTGGATACGTTGGGCCGTCCGCGTCTGTGGTTCGGCTGTAACAGACAGATCAACGAAGCCCGCCTTGCGTACGAGATCATCCAGGCTTTCATCATCAAGGAAATCAAGGAATTCACGTGCCTCTGCCGATACGTTCACCCGGTTATAGGCGTAGAAACGGCGCTGCATGATGTATTCTTCGGTTTTGATTGAAAACGCGGTCGGCGTGTTCACGATCCCGCAGGTCGATGCCACTGGAACCGCGCGTGTGCCGCGCAGGTTGGCGAACGGGACAACACCGATGCCATTTGGGTCATTGGTGATCTTGCTCGTCATCTCGCTCATGGTTTGGACGACGTTTATATCGTCGCTCAGTTCTTCATCGGCAGGTTCGAGCACCAGTTCGTCAACATAGTGAATTGCGGCGTTTGCCTCATCAAAGGAATAGACGTTGATGGGTGCATTTGGGCCACCGATTTCGGACCAGTTGGTGATGTCGCCCGAAAAGATGCGCGGAATGTCATCGACGTTGATCCGGGGCAGGTTGTTTTGCGGTGAGACCGCTACGACAAGCCCTTCCACAGCCAAGACACGTTCCTGACCAGGGTCGGTGATGGTGCCGCCGCCGCCTTCGGCGACTTCTTCGATGTCATCGTCTTCTGCGGGTTCGTCGAGGAAGATGATTTCAACCTCGCCTTCGGACAGTGCCTCAATGGCTTCTTCTTCTTCCTCAATGATCACACCGTAGCGGCGCACATATTCGCCATTGTCCTGGCGCAGGCGAATATCGATCAGATCGATGGGGCCGTCATCATCATCATCGTCGTCATCATCGCGGGCATCGTCGTCGTCATCGTCATCATCCTCTGGTCCGCCGGGCAGCGGGCGACCGATATCGTCGGGCAATGGTTCGCCCAAACCGTCGGTTGTGATCACAGTTGCATCGAACCGTTCGGCCAGACCTTGTGCGACAACTGGCAACAGCTGATCGGCAATACCGGCGGATGCGATCATTTCGAAGGTGAAGTCGATGTCTACTGCGATATCGTCGTCATCATCATCATCATCATCGTCTTCCAGCAAATCGCATGCGTCGCCTGCGCATGTAAAGGCCCCACGCTGCAGTCGGAGCTGGCCGAGATTTGTATTCAAAATAACGGTTTCATCGTCAAATGCGAAAATATCACCGACAATATCGATTGAACCATCCAGAGAGGTCAGCGTGACGTCCTGTGCCGGGGCAGCTGTGCCCGCGAATTGCATCGCCAAAAATGCTGATGTAAGAAGTGTTCCGTTACGCAACCCAATTGATTGCTTTGCAGGCTTGTGCAAGGCCATATAAATTTTCCACTTGTTAACTGCCCGAACCCAGATTCAGCCTTTTCCGAAAAGAGGGCGCAGCGCAAGCGTATTCTTATTTGTCTGGGGGCGTGTGAAGACTACCTAACGTCAAATATAACTTTAGTTTATGCACTTTGGTTTTTTTGAAAGCCTAAATGCCCGTCCCTTGCAACACACCGTGTTCAAGCGCGTAGCGGGTCAGCCCGGCCGTCGAACTAATTCCCAGTTTTCGTTTGATGTTTTTGCGGTGTGTTTCAACCGTCCGGACCGAGATGTTGAGCGTATTGGCCACGTCTTTGTTCGACTGTCCCTGCGCCAGTTCCAGCAGAATGGTTTGTTCGCGACTGGTGAGTGTTTCGCGGCCATCGCTGATCTTGGGTTGCAGCGATCCTTTGGCGCCTGTGCACAGGTATTCTCCACCAGCCATTACGGTGTCGATGGCAATCCTGATTTCATCGGTTGGTACATCCTTGAGAATATACCCTTTGGCCCCATGGCTGAGGGCGGTTGATATATATTCGGGGCTGTCATGCATCGACAGGATCAGGATGCGCGTTGCAGGCCGTTCTTCAAGGATCATTTCGGTGGCATTCAGCCCAGACAGCCCCGGCATGTTCAGATCAAGCAGCACCACGTCGGGGGCCAGATCGTTGATCTGCGTAACGGCGTCCTGCCCATTGTTTAATGTGCCCACGACCTGAATATCATCATAGCTTTCCAGAATGGCCTGAATGCCGTCGGTGACCATCGGGTGATCGTCCACGATCAGGATGCGTATCGTCATGCGCTTTCTTTCTTGTTTGCTTTTTGCGGGCTAAGCATGTGGGTGAGGGGGACTTGTGCTTCGATCACTGTGCCCGTTGTTTTGCCGGTCTGTACCGAAAGGACCCGCAGGCTGCCGCCAAGCTGCTCGATCCGTTCCTGCATGTTGCGCAGCCCCAGGCCGTTGTTGCGGCGTCGGGCGGATGGGGGCCACGACATGCCAACCCCGTTATCCTTGATCAGCAGCATCGCGCCTTTTCGATGTCCTTTGAGCGAGATATCGACCCGGTTGGCATTTGCGTGCCGTTCGATGTTTGTCAACGCCTCTTGGGCGATCCGGTAAAGGGCGATCCGTGCTTCCTGATCCAGTCTGTTGCGGAACACGACGGTTTCGAATTCCGTTTTGATCCCAGTGCGATTGCTGAAATCATCCGTGAGTGCTTGCAGTGCTGGCCCAAGCCCGAGGTCATCCAAAACGCCCGGCCGCAGATCGCGGCTGATCCGCCGTACCTCTTGAATGGCTGAGCCGAGGCCATCAATGCCTTTGTCGAGGCTGTCGCCGCCGCCCTTGCCCGTCGACAGTTTGCGTCGGGCCAGTTCGAGCGCATAGCGTACACCAACAAGCATCTGGCTGATCCCGTCATGAAGTTCGCGCGCCACCCGCCCGCGTTCTTCTTCCTGCGTATCAATGATCCGCTGGGTCAGGTCCTTGAGCTTTGCATCGGCCAAACGCCGTTCGCGCAGGTTAAGGAACATTCCGGTCGTGAAGACGCCCACCAGCGCGGCGATTGCAATGGCCACGATGTAATAGGACGTTCGCCGGATCCGGGTTTCCACGTCGGCACGGGCAGCGGCGACGTTTTCGAGGACATCATCGATGAAGACGCCCGTACCGATGGCCCAACGCCAGTCTTGCAACCCGTTTACATAGACGATCATACGTCCGTTCGCGCCGGTCGATGGTTTTGGCCAGTCAAAGCTGTGATAACCGCCCCCGGTGCGCGCGATGCGGATCAACTCGTCCGTGATGGGCGTGCCGTTCAGGTCGGTCAGCCCGGTCCAGTTCTTGCCGATCAGATAGGGTTGACGCGGCGCGACGAGGTTGTTGCCATCATAGTCATAAACGAAGAAGTAGCCTTCCGGTCCGTATTGCATTGCGGCGAGTTCGCGGGTCACGGCCAGTTTTGCCGCTTCGTCATCGGGAGCGGCGCGACCATAGGTGTTAACGATCGCCGTTCGCGCGATTGAGAGGTAATTTCTGAGCTCTTCCCGTTTGGTTTCGATCAGCTGGGTTTCCAGCGCCTGAATTTCGCGTTCTGCCAGTTGGCGAGACTGCGATGTGACGATAAGAAAGATCAGGAATACCGCCACGATTAACGGCAGCGTTGCCAGCAAAAACACCTTTTGCCCGTAACTTATACTGAACATTTCGCGCAGGCGCGCAAGGATCGTGATCATGATATAAGTCGATACGCGGGAATCACTTGCGAATCAAACGTCGTGAGGCGGTTCCTGCGTCAGGTTTTAAGAGTGTTAATGTCTTAACCGTCGCGAAAATTGGTCAGAATATGAAACAAGATAGCGATTTCTACGCAGTACTACGTATTTTCCAACGCCAATACGCAGGCTAGTGTGCGCGGACGAAATCGATCGGGCCTCGCCTGTCAATGAGTTGGGTGGGGTATCAATAATATGGGAGGAAACTAAATGGATCGTCGTTCTTTTCTAAAAAACTCAGCACTTGGTGGCGGCGCAGCCGCTGCAACAGCGCTAGCGGCACCTGCATATGCGCAGGGTAACCGCACGCTGACGCTGGTGACCACATGGGGCCGCGGTCTGGCTGGTGTGCATGACGCGGCACAGCGTGCTGCAGACACAATCACCGCAATGTCCGGTGGGTCGCTGACCATTGATCTGAAAGCTGCTGGCGAACTGGTTGGTGCGTTCGAGGTGTTTGATGCTGTGACCTCTGGTCAGGCGGACATGTATCACGGCGCGGACTACTACTTTGTTGGTCAGCATCCGGGGTATGCGTTCTTTACATCGGTGCCATTTGGTATGACGCCAATGGAAATCATGAACTGGTATTATCAGGGCGAAGGTCAGGCCTTCCATGATGAGCTGGGCAGCATCTTTGGCCTGAAATCCTTCCTTGCAGGCAACACGGGCCCACAGGCTGGCGGCTGGTTCGCCAAGGAAATCGCAGGTCCGGAAGATTTTCAGGGTCTGAAGTTCCGTATGCCGGGCCTTGGTGGTCAGGCGCTGGGCCGCATGGGCGCGTCCGTGCAGAACCTTCCCGGTGCGGAAGTGTATCAGGCACTGGCGTCCGGTGCGATTGATGGCACAGAGTGGATCGGCCCATGGGCGGATGAAAAGGCTGGTTTCCAGGAAATCACCAAGTTCTACTACACAGCTGGTATGCATGAGCCGGGTGCGGCCCTATCGCTGGCAACGAACCTGGATGTCTTTGAAAGCCTGAGCCCAGAGCATCAGAAGATCATCGAGATCGCATCGGGTGAAGCACATCAGTGGAACCTGGCGCAGTTCATGAACAATAACGGTGCCGCGCTGCAACGTCTTCAGGCCGGTGGCGTGAAGGTTCTGGAATTCCCTGACAGCGTTTGGGACGCAATGGGCACAGCCGCCCGCGAGACCATGGACCAGTACAATGGCGACGACATTTATGATCGGATGCGCGCCAGCTATGAAGCGTCTATGCGTGCGTCTTCCGGTTGGATCACACAGTCTGAGGGTGCGTATCGCAGCCAGCGTGACCGGGTGATGGGCTAAGTCTTTTGGTAGATCATCGCGTAGATGGTCAAGATCAAAGTAGGGGCCCGATGCCACGTGCATAAGGGCCCCTATGCTAGGCAGTGCCGGGAAGGCGCTGCATCCTAAGATAGCACGACGGGGGGATTACCACATGGGCTTGGTTGAAGCATGGGGCGGCAACGCTTTTGGTTGGTTTTTCGCACATCTGATCGAGGCGTTCTATAACCTCGGATATGCCTTGTTGAACCCTGACCAATGGTTGGCCTGGCTTCCTTTTATCAATGGTCCAATGGCCGAGACTGAGGTCAAGGAAGCACTGGTGCGCTTTATCTATTATGGCGCCTCGGTCGAATTTTTCTTTGTTGTGCTGGCTATTTTCCTTGTCGTTACGGTGATCGGTTTCATCAGCAACCATTTCATGTGGGGCTGTGTTCGGGTGCTAGAGGGCATTGCAAATGGTGTCGGTCGCCTATTTGCCTGGGCCGGGCTTTTGATGGTGCTGCAGCAAATCGTTATCATCTTCATGCAACGTGTTTTTGCCGTGTCGGAGATCAGCCTTGGGTTTGGCGTGGCCTTTACCCGCGATGTGAGCTGGTGGTCCGAAGAACTGAAACTTTATAACGCAATGATCGTTTGCCTTTGCGCCAGCTACACCTTCGTGCAGGGCGGCCACGTGCGCGTGGATCTTGTTTATTCCGCTGTTGGATACCGCGTCAAAAAGACGATCGATATGATCGGCGCGTTGGTGTTTATGGTGCCTGCCGCCATCCTTGTCTGGCTTTATGGTTGGTTTTTCTTGTGGCGGCATCTGGTGGTGCCGAACCCATCCGCGTCCGATAGTCTTGAGCGGTTGATGAACAAGGCCCGTGCCCTGCGGTGGAACGTTGAAACGATCGGATTTTCGCCTAACGGGTTTGATGCTTACTTCCTGTTCAAGGTCCTGTTGGTGTCCTTTACCGCCCTGATCCTGTTGCAGGCTGTCGCGTTTTTCTACCGTTCGTTCCTTGAACTGAAGGAAGGGCCAGAAAGCGACGGCAAGTACCTTGATAAAGATAAGATCGGCGATCCGACTGCCGAACTTGTCGCAGACATTCACTAAACTGGGACGGTAGAGACATGCTTTTTGGACTTGATGGCATCGAGATCGGCATCATTATCGTCTTCCTGACGTTGTTTGCCGGTATTTTGTCGGGCTTCCCAGTGGCGTTCGCCATCAGTGGATCAGCCGTGATTTCATTCGCGATTATTGCCGCTCTCGACAGTTCCGGCCTGTTGATACATGCCGCTGTTGACACGAACTCGGCCGATTATGCCGCCTTGATTGCGCAGAATGTCAGGCCGGATGCGATATCGGTCTTTACCTATCCCGAATTGCCCCGATACGAACATGCGCTGTTCAAGGATGGTTGGGAAACGGCATTGGACCGCAACCTGAGCTTTATGGTCAACCGTATGAACGAACGGGTGCTGGCGGGTCAGTCGATTGAGACGCTGTTGGCGGTGCTGATGTTCGTGATGATGGGGATCGTTTTGGAACGGTCGCGGATTGCGGATGAATTGCTGACAACCATGGCCAAAGTGTTTGGCCCGCTGCCCGGTGGGTTGGCCGTTTCCATCGTGATCGTGGGTGCGTTCCTTGCGGCATCAACGGGTATTGTTGGTGCGACTGTTGTGACCATGGGCCTGCTGGCGCTGCCGACGATGTTGAAGAATGGGTATTCGCCAGAGCTGTCTACCGGTGTCATTGCCGCATCAGGTACGCTGGGCCAGATCATTCCGCCGTCGATTGTGATTGTTCTTCTGGGTACGCTTGCGGGTGATTTGTATTCCGCCGCACAGGAAGAGCGCGCACAACTGGTCGGATGTAGCGATGCGCTGACCTTCCTTGGTGAGCCTGCGGTTGTTTCAGTCGGTACATTGTTCCAGGCGGCGTTGCTTCCCGGCATTATGTTGGCGGTGCTTTATGCGTCCTACGCATTTGGATTTGCGTTGTTGAACCCGTCCAAGGCCCCGGCTGTGCAGATGGGCAGCGTTTTGGAGAAAGAGGCCGCGCCCGCTGGAAACGGTCTTACCTGGTTCCTAGCCGTGCCTGTCGGCTTGATTGGTCTGATGATTGGTTTGGGGCAGGTTGGGATTGTCGGCAATCAATCTGTGATCGTTGATAGCTTTACCGATGCGGGTCAGACGGCATCGTTGCGTACGGGCGTAAATGAACAGTGTCAGGCTGCGATGATTGATCTGCATGGGCAAGAAGCCTGGGATCAGGCTGTGGCAGAGCAGACGGCGATCAACGATGCTGGCGGTGTCGCACAGGCGCGTGCTTTGTCGGATGAAGAACGTGCGACACTGGTGTTGGAGCGTGTGGCGGAAGCCGCCCCAATCGGAACCGGCATTGCAATCACCGCGCTGTTGATGGGGTTGATGCTGGCGATTGCACGTGGTGTGGCACCGCGCGCTGATAAAACGCCGCTGCTGATCGGGGCCGTTGGGGTCGGTTTGCTGTTGCTGGTTGATGTGTTGATCGTCGGACCGCTGACAACACCGGGGGCGACGACGTTGATCATTGCCATACCGATGCTTGTGGCGTTCATCGGATTGCGTACAGCGGCAAAGTTCCTTGCAGGCAATGAGATTTTGCGCGTTGTCTTTCCGCCGCTTGTTCTGATCGTTGCGGTGTTGGGGTCCATTCTGGGCGGCATCACCAATCCAACACCCGCTGCGGCGCTGGGTGCAGGCGGTGCGATTCTGCTGGCGGCCTATCGTAAGCTGCAGGATCAGGACCGGTCCGGTCGTTTGGTGTTGCTAACGGCGGGTGCCATTGTCTTGATGTTGATCATCGGTGTGAATTTCGACATGCGCCTTGGTCAAGAGGTGGTGTTGCTGGAAAACCGGGTGGCCTACATCGTGGCCTTTGGTTGCTTCCTGTTCGCGATGTTCGGCCTTGTGTGGTCCTGTGGCGTTTTGTTGGCGGGGGGGGTTCTGTCGCCCGTTGTGCGCGAAACGGCCAAGGTCACGTCGATGGTGTTTACCATCCTGATCGGCTCTCAACTGCTGAACCTTGTGCTGATCTCGTTTGGGGGTGAACACTATATTCAGCAATTCTTGCGGTCGTTTGACGACGAATGGCAGGTGTTCCTGCTGGTTATGCTGGTGCTGTTTATATTGGGTTTTGTGCTTGATTTCCTAGAGATCATCTACATCGTGATCCCGATTGTGGGGCCGGTCATTTACGGTGGGTCGTTTGATCCTAAATGGGTGACGATCATGATTGCGGTGAACCTGCAGACATCATTCCTGACCCCGCCATTTGGTTTTGCACTGTTCTATCTGCGTGGGGTCGCGCCCAAGACGATCACGACCGGCCAAATCTACAAAGGCGTGCTGCCGTTCATCGGCATTCAGGTCGCGGGTCTTGCGTTACTTGCCTATTTCCCAAGCGTTGTGACGATTGTGCCCAACCTGTTGAACTAAATCGCCGAGTTTCGCCAATGAGGGGGCGGCGCGTCTTGCGCCGCCCTTTTTCGTCTGTCAGTAGTGTCGTATTGCGTGGTGGTTGTGTCGTTTTTGGTGTGTTGCGCAGATAATTTGACCATTCAGGACTGCAAGCCACTCATGACAATGCTCAGCACCTTCATCAAACCGATGCACCCGGAGGGCCGCCGGTTTGTCGCCATTTTTGCAGCCATTGCGGCTGCCTTGTTCTTTCTGTCCGCGTTTTTAGGTTGGGTGGCCATTGGCCTAACGGTTTGGTGCTACTACTTCTTTCGCGACCCCAAACGCACAACGCCGCAGCGTGAGGGGCTGATTGTTAGTCCGGCTGACGGGATTGTGTCATTGATTGAAAAGGCAGTCCCACCTGCGGAGTTGGGCATGCCGGACGCACCGCTGACCCGGGTCAGCGTGTTCATGAATGTCTTTAACTGCCATGTGAACCGGGCACCAATTGCCGGACATGTCAGGGCCGTTGCCTATCGTGCGGGCAAGTTTTTCAACGCCTCGTTGGATAAGGCAAGCGTCGACAATGAACGCAATTCGCTTTGCATCGAAATGGCCGATGGCCGTCAGATCGCGGTTGTTCAGATCGCGGGTTTAGTGGCCCGCCGGATCGTCTGTTTTGTGACGACAGGTGCGTCGCTGCAAACGGGCGAACGGTTTGGTTTGATCCGGTTCGGGTCAAGGCTGGATGTCTATCTGCCAGATGGCGTTGCCCCGTTGGTTGCCGTAGGGCAGGGCATGATCGCGGGTGAAACGGTGCTGGCTGATCTGGCGTCGTCCGAAGAACCGCGGATAGGGCGGACAGCATAAGCATGGCACAGGGCATTTCATCAAAGCCTGAATTGCCTGTGATCGCGCTGTTGCCGAATGCTGTGACACTGGCGGCGATCTGTGCCGGGCTCACCGCCATCAGGTTCGGGTTCCAGGGCGATTATGAACGGGCGGTACTGCTGATCCTGCTTGCAGGGTTTTTGGATGCTGTGGATGGGCGTCTGGCCCGCCTGTTGCGCGCGGAAAGCAAGACGGGTGCTGAACTGGATTCGCTCGCGGATTTTTTGAATTTTGGTGTAGCCGCACCCTTGCTGCTTTATTTATTTGCCCTGAGCGACATCAGAAGCGCGGGATGGATCGCGGTGCTTTTCTTCGCGATTTGCTGCGTAATACGTTTGGCGCGGTTCAACGTGCAAAATAAGTCGGACATTTCTGATGGCGACCACCGTTACTTTGTCGGTGTTCCGGCGCCCGCCGGTGCGTTGCTTGCGTTGCTGCCGATGTTTGTCTCGTTTCTGGTTTCAGATGCACCGATGTTTCCGCCTGAGGTCGCGGCGATCTGGTTGGTTGTTGTCGGGATGGCGATGATCAGCCGTGTCCCCACATATTCCTTCAAGATGATGACGATATCGCGCGCCAATGTGCCATTCTTTTTGTTGGGTGCGATGCTGCTGTTGGCAGCACTTTTGACCTATGTCTGGGCCACGCTGGTGGTGCTGGACTTGCTTTATATCGCTGGGGTTTTCTGGGCCTGGCGGCACGTGAACACAAAGGAGTAATCATGGATATCAACGCTGTCAGCACCTCTTACGCCCGTTGGGCCCCTGTCTATGACAAGACCTTTGGGGCCATTACAAATGCGGGCCGCAGAAAATCGGTGGCTTACATCAACAAACAACAGGGTTCCGTGCTGGAGGTTGGGGTCGGTACTGGTCTTGCCTTGCGGGAATACGCGCCGCATTTGGAAGTGACTGGCATTGATTTCAGCGAAGAGATGTTGGCCAAGGCAAAGGCCAAAGTGACCAATGAAAAGCTGAGCCATGTCAAGGAATTACGCCAGATGGATGCGCGCAATCTTGATTTCCCGGACAACAGCTTTGATACCGTGGCCGCGATGCATATCGTGTCGGTCGTACCCGAACCAGAGCGTGTGGTCGCGGAAATGGCCCGGGTTTGCAAGCCTGGTGGCCGGATTGTTATCACAAATCATTTTGCCCGCGACAAAGGGTTTCTTGCGTTTTGGGAGCGGGTCACAGCACCCTTTGCCAACCTGATTGGCTGGCATTCGGATTTTCAGATGGCGCGTGTGTTGGGCGAAGACTGTCTGGAACTGACCGAACAAAAGGCATTTCCCCCGATCAGGATGATGACCTTTCTGGTGCTGGAAAAGCGGAGTACCGACAGTTAATTCCGTCCATCAGGCAGACTGATGCGCGCGACCTGCTCTGCGATTGGATCTGTGGACAGCGGATGAACATCAGCGCTATAGGCATCGGGATCCCCAAGTTGGGTCCAGTTACCGTTGCGATAGACTTCTAACCCTTTGAAATTGGCCTTGTAGCCCATTTTCGGGCTGCCCGGCACCCAATAGCCCAAATAGACATATGGCAACCCAAGGTCGCGGGCGATCGTGATGTGATCCAGAATGATATAGGTTCCTGGCGACAATTTTTCGAGCGATGGATCAAAAAAGGAATATACCATCGACAAGCCGTCATCGAGGATGTCGGTCAGACAAACCGCCTGTAACTCTTCGTCATTATTGTATTCGATCAGTCGGGACCGAATGGGTGTTTCTTCCACCATTGCGGCAAATTCGAACATATCCATGTCCGCCATGCCGCCCGCGGCGTGCCGCCCGTCAAGGTATTCGCGGAAAAGCGCGTATTGATCTTCGGTCGCCCAAGGGGATGTGGCGCGCCGCGTCAAATGGCTCGCCCGCTTGATCACCCGGCGTTGGCTGCGGCTGGGACTGAACCGTGAAACATCGATACGTGCTGACATACAAGCGGAGCATTCCGCGCAGGATGGTCGGTAGAGCACATTTTGGGACCGCCGAAACCCTTGTTTTGAAAGGGAATCGTTTAGTTTTGTCGCTGTGTCCCCCTGGAGTGCCGTGAACAACTTTCTTTCCATCCGCCCCTCAAGATAGGGGCAGGGCTGCGGTGCAGTTACATAGAACTGCGGTGCAATAGGAAGCGTGTGGCGCATAGACAAATCCGACTTATTTCAGAAATCTTAACAATCGTTTTCACTTCCGCCAAGCCCTTGTGTTCATCGACAGTTAACGGGAGGTCATGATGTTGTATGCACTTTTTAATTGTGTGCGTTGATTCCGGTCATTGCGCGTCGAAAACCTGATTTGCCATACCATTGATGCATCTGGGCAAGATCTCAGTTGCCGGCTTCGATGGCTCCACCGACGTTGGCTACACTGTTGGTGGCCCGACGCGCCCGTTGATCCAGAAAGTCGTCGAATTCGGATTTATCCTTGGCCGCGCGCAGGCGTTCGAGAAAGCTTTGGAAGCTGATCTGTTCGTCTTCCAACCGGCGCAGCGTATCCGTGCGATAGGCGTCAAAGCTGGCATTGCCACTGCTGCGCTTTTCTGCCTTTGGCGCGAGCGGAATAAGGGTTTTGATCGATGGAGTGTTGCCCCAGTGGCCGGGGGCGAAGCCGCCTCGCCAACCAAGAACCAGCGCCACGATCAGGCCGGCGATCCATGAGGCATCGAAAGCAAAGATGACGGCCAGAATGCCGAAGACGCCAAAGAAGAGTGTTGAAAGAAGTTGTACGGCCACAGGGACGGGGGCAGGGGCGTTATGCGCCGTTGCGATGTCGATGCTGGTCATGAGTGGTCTCCGAAAATGGTGGCGGGCCCTCTGAAAGAGGGCCCGATAGGCCTTATGCCTTTGCGAGATCGTCGCCGTCGTCGGCGCTGTCGCGATTGGATGCTTGGGCACGATCATTCATGAATTGATCGAACTCTGCCTTGTCCTTCGCATCGCGCAGGCGCTTTAGAAACGCCTCAAAATTGTCCTGCTCTTCTTCCAGGCGGCGCAATGTTTCATGCTTGTAGGCATCAAAGGCGCTATTGCCGGATGATTTGCCCATATGTCGGGCGCGTGTGCGGGTCATTGCGGTGCAGGAATTTTTGAACATGCGTTTGCTCCAGATCATATAGGCAAGAAGGGCGAGGCCCACCGGCCAGAAGAAGATGAAACCCAGAACCATGGCGGCGATCCAAGCACCTTTGCCACGCTCATCAAGCCAGGCTTCGGCACGGGCGAAAAACCCAGAACGATTATCGTTCATGGCCATCGGGGAATGGGTGGTGGCGGTGTTCATGGTCGGGCTCCTTAATTATTGGTTATCAGGTTGATGTGAATGCTCTTCACATGAATAGATATCGGAGTCCTGACTGCGTGCTTCAAGAGCCAATGTAAATGTTTTTTACATTTATCTTGAAACAGTCGTGAAATCAGCAACTTGCGCGCCAGACATCACCAAAAGAGTTTGCGGATGGATAGGAAAAATGTGCCGTGGCGTGCCAGCGGCGGCATAGACGACGTCAAAATCGATAAGGCGAGGGTCCAAGAACGCTGGGATCGGGTTGAGATGTCCGATAGGGGCGACGCCACCGATCGCAAACCCGGTTCGCGCCCGTATCAGCGCGGCGTCGGCTTTGCCCAATGGTTCACCTGCGACAGCGCTGGCCTTGACGTGATCGACCTGCCGCCCACCGGCGGTAATAAATAGATGCACATCGCCCGATGATTGCCCCGCAAAGATGACAGATTTTGCAATCTGATCTAAATGACAGCCGGCAACATCGGCCGCTTGTTGTGCCGTGCGTGTTTCTGCGCCCATCTCGATCGGTTGCACGTCAATATCTGCGTCACGCAATGCCCGGATCACGCGCTTGAGGCTCTTGCTCATGATTGTCATGTCCTTTTTGCGTACCGTATCAGCGCGGACCGGATTGACCAGATGCCCGGACAATCGCAGTGTCGCATTATGTCATTTACTTCGCGCCTGTCACGTTGCCCCCGTCCGTTCGATGCTGATCGCGGAAAGGATGCACTTTCATCTTTACGCGGTTTACCCTCAGAACTGGCCCCGCTGGTTGTGGGAACGGCTGGCTGCAGTCCTTACCTTGCCGGATTGATCGCCACTGAGGGGGCTTGGCTGATAACAGCCCTAGATGATCCGGAGGCGGCGGTTGCTACGGCAATCGCGGGCTTGGGTGAGGTGCCCCTGGATCAGTTGGCGGCCCATTTGCGTTTGCTCAAGCGGCGCATCGCTTTGGTCACGGCGTTGGCAGATCTTGGCGGTGTCTGGCCGTTAGAGCAGGTCACTGCCGTATTGACGGACTTTGCCGATGCCGCTGTGCAAGCCTGTGTAAGCAAGCTGGTCGCTGCAGAGGTCGCGCGAGGCAAGCTGCCTGGGAATGATGATCCGGCAGCCGCTGGCGGCATGGTGGTTTTGGCTATGGGCAAAATGGGTGCCGCCGAATTGAACTATTCTTCCGATATCGACCTGATTTGCCTTTTCGACGAAACCCGGTTCAATCCTGACGATTATCACGACGTGCGGTCCGCGTTTATCCGTGTAACCCGGCGCATGACGGCACTTTTGTCTGATGTGAAAGCGGGGGGCTATGTCTTTCGTACGGATCTGCGGTTGCGCCCGGATGCATCCGTGACGCCGGTTTGTTTATCAATGGAGGCGGCAGAGCGGTATTATGAAAGCGTGGGCCGCACGTGGGAACGGGCTGCCTACATCAAGGCGCGCGTTTGCGCGGGGGATAAGGTCGCCGGTGCCCGTTTTCTGGAAACGCTGCGACCCTTTGTCTGGCGTAAGCATCTTGATTTTGCGGCGATACAAGACGCGCATGATATGCGCCTGAAAATTCGCGATCACAAGGGATTGCATGGCCCTTTGGTGCTAGAAGATCATAATATGAAGCTTGGGCGCGGCGGGATTCGAGAGATCGAATTTTTCACCCAAACGCGCCAATTGATTGCTGGTGGGCGTGATCCGTCTTTGCGTACGCGCGGTACGGGTGATGGGTTGGACCGCCTGGCTGCCGCTGGATGGATACCCGAGCAGTCTGCACATATTTTATACGATCATTACCGCGCACATCGCGAGATTGAGCATCGTTTGCAGATGATCAACGATGCGCAGACGCATCATTTGCCACATGATACGCTGGGTTTTGAACGGTTGGCCGCCTTTATGGGAAAAGATGTGACCGCGCTGCGGCGCGACATCGTCGCACGGTCAAACGAGGTACACAGGTTGACGGAGGGCTTTTTTGCCCCCGATCATTCCGAAGATTTGCAACACACCAATTGGGGGGCGGATGTTGTCGCCCGTTGGCACAGTTACCCAGCACTGCGATCAACGCGTGCGAGCGCGATATTTGATCGGCTGCGCCCCGAAATCCTGAACCGCTTGCAGGAAGCCGCCAAACCGGACGAGGCTTTGATCCAATTTGATGGGTTTCTGGCGGGTTTGCCGGCTGGCGTGCAGCTGTTTTCTCTGTTTGAGGCGAACCCGCAGCTGACCCAGCTAATCGTTGATATTGCCGCAACAGCACCGGCATTGGCGCACTACCTGTCGGGAAATGCGGGTGTACTGGACGCGGTGATCGCGGGTGATTTTTTTGCGCCTTGGTCCGGGATGACGGATCTTCGGGAAAAACTGTGCGCAGTCTTGTCCCAACAGCCCGATTACGAGGCTCAGTTGATTGCAGCGCGCCGTTGGCAGAAGGAATGGCATTTTCGCATCGGTGTGCACCATCTGCGTGGATTGATTGATGCGCAAACGAGCGGTCAGCATTATGCTGAACTGGCCGAGGCTGTGGTGGCTGCGCTATGGCCTGTGATCGTGTCCGAGTTTGCCCGCAAACACGGCGCGATGCCGGGTCGCGGTGGTGTTGTTTTGGGAATGGGATCACTGGGTGCGGGCCGACTAAATGCGACATCTGATCTTGATTTGATCATGATCTATGATGCGCAGGGTATTGATGCATCTGATGGTGCGCGCCCTTTGGCAACCCGCGCCTATTTTGCCCGTTTGACACAGGCGCTTGTTACGGCATTGGGCGCGCCGATGTCGGAGGGACGGCTTTATGAGGTTGACATGCGCCTGCGCCCCTCTGGCCGGCAGGGACCGGTTGCGACATCGTTTGAGGCGTTCAAGAGTTATCAGCTGAACGACGCCTGGACGTGGGAACACCTGGCGCTGACTCGCGCGCGTGCTGTCGCGGGCGATGCGATATTCGCCCAAGAGATCGAAATGTTTCGACGCGCGCTTCTTGCCGAAAAGGGTGGTGGGGAAACTGTTCTTTTTGATGTGCGCGATATGCGTGCGCGGATTGCAGAGGCCAAACCACCAAGCGGGGATTGGGACGCAAAAATCGGGCCGGGTCGGTTGCAGGACATCGAATTGTTTGCTCAGACCGCTGCATTGCGCAGCGGGTCAACCGCATGTGATATGTTTGATCAGTTGGAAGCGGGTGTCGCATCTGGCTGGATTGACGCCGCTGATGCACGGGCGGTTCGCCAAGCGGCGGCGCTTTTGTGGAAGGTGCAGGCGGCGTCGCGTTTGCTAACCGGCGGGCCGTTTGAACTGGACGCCATTGGAGAGGGGGCCAGACGAATGATTTTGCAGGAAACAGGATGCCGCGATATCGCTGATTTGCATGCGGGTATGATCGCGGCCCGCGAAGAAGCGGCCCTTATTATCAACCGTTTACTGGGGCCCGCTGATGGCAATTGATGAAAATGATCCGAAAGGTTTGATTCGCGAGGCGTTTCGTATCGACGGTATTTCGACCGGAGAGTGTCGGACGATTTTTTTGGATTGGGCGCTTGGGGTGCCAACAGACGTGGATATGCGTGCTGTTGTGCGCAAATTGATCACGCAATACCAAGAGGTTGCAGCCGATCATCCAATGATGGCGACCCTGCATGCCGCCCTAAGTGACGCCGCGCCAGCGCGCAGGCGTGGGGGACGACAAGGTCGTCTAGCTGATCAGTGATGGATACCGCGATCAGAAATCTTCCCACATTGCGTCCTGTGCACCACCAACGGCGACTTTCTTGGGTTCCGGGCGTGGTGCTGGCGTATGTGTCTGCGTGATTGCGGTCGAAAGCGCATCTTGCGGCGCATAGTCAGTTGACAGTTCATGCGCACCCTCGGCGATGGTGAACTTTGCAATAAGACCATTCAACTTTTCAGTTTCATGGGCCAAGCCTTCCCCGCGTGACATGGATTCTTGTACCATTGCGGCGTTTTGTTGGGTCACTTGATCAAGTTGGTTTACGCCGATGTTTATTTCCGACAGCCCAATCGATTGTTCGGCGGAGCTGCTGGCGATTTGAGATGTCATGCTGGCAATTTCGTTCACCTGCGTGATGATCTCTGACAGGGCAGTGCCGGCGTCACCGACTAGTTGAGTGCCCTGCTTGACGTGTTTGGAGCTGTTGGCAATCAGTTCCGAGATTTCTTTAGCGGCTTCTGCAGATCGCTGTGCCAGCGCCCGCACTTCGGATGCAACCACGGCGAAGCCCCGGCCGGATTCCCCTGCTCTTGCCGCCTCAACCCCGGCGTTGAGCGCCAGCAGATTGGTTTGGAAGGCGATATCTTCGATCACTGTGATGACCTGCGTGATCTGCTTGGAAGATTCGGCAATTTCACCCATTGCGCTGACGGCTTGTGCGACAACTGTTCCGTTCCTCTCTGCCTCTGAACGGGCCTTGTGGACCGAACTGTCCACTGACTTTGCATGCTCGGCAGCAGAGCGCACGCTTGCTGTCAATTCATCCAGTGCCGCGGCCGTTTCTTCCAATGTTGCGGCCTGATTTTCGGTGCGTTGCGACAATTCGTTTGTCGCTGTGTTCGTTTCGACAGTTGTCGAGCGGATGATTAACGATGCTTCCGCTACCTTGGCAATAACAGCTTGCAAAGCGCTGACTGTCCGGTTGAAGTTCGAGCGCAATTCTTCGTATTCCGGATCGAATTGTTCGGAAATCTGTATTGTTAGGTTACCATCGGCCAGATGTGACAGTTCCGATTGCATCACGTTAACAACCTTTTCCTGACTTTTTTGCATCGAAAGCCGTTCCGCTTCGGCGCGTTCGCGGTCGATCTGCGCATCGCGAAAGACGACAAGCGCGCGCGCAACTTGGCCCAATTCGTGCGCGTGGTCTGCACCAGCGATTTCGATTTCATTGTCACCTTCAGCGAGTTTGCTTGTCGTGTCGGCCAATCGCTGCACGGACCCGGATATCCAACGTCCGATGACAAATGCCGACAATATGGCAATCAGGGTTGCAACAACACCTGTCGCCGGGATGACCATCTGTAGGTTCTGCACGATAGCGGATCCCTGCGGTCCGAGTTGATTTTGCCGATCAACGATGTCGCTTGCGATCACATCAAACCGTTCCTGCACCTGAGGCCCGATACGGTCGAGCGTGTTTGTCTGGATTGATTTGGCTGACTGATTGGCGTCACCAAAGGCCTGAAGGTTATCTTCAAAGCCGATTGTCAGGTTTTCAACCGTTGATAGCGTGCCCGCGACCTGACCCACAGGGTTCTGCGCCAAAAGCGCGCCAATCTTTTCCTTGAATTCTGCGAATTGGGTCTGTGCACGCTCTAAGTCTTCCATATTTGTTGTGAGAAAGTACTGTTTGATACCCACACTTGACCGCATGAAATCCCCAAGAACGACACCGGTGTTGGTAATAAGTGTTTGATTACCTGTTTCAATACTTGCCAGGAATAGATCGTTTACAGCGCTTTCGATCGCGCGCAGTTGGATCAATAGATCTTTTTTGAATGCTACGGCTGTGTCGTTGAAGTCAGCAGACCGTTCAAACGCCTGTTGATACTCTTCGACCGATGTCAGTAGCTCTTGCACAGTAGCAAGCCTGCCCGGGTTGACTTCGAATGCTGCAAGATAGCTTGTGCCCTGAAGTATCTCTTGGATGTTGCTGACCACCTCTTGCCTGTTTTCCAATGTTGGCTGACTGCGGAATTTGAGCGCCGCGACCCGCGCTTCGAACAAATCTTCGACATAGGCGTTGATGGCGATGGTCTGACGCGCTGTTTGCCGGTATTCCAGATATCCGCCGCCCAATTGACGGACAGATAGATTTGAGAAGACCGCAAGGCCGATAACGACAAGCGTTACGACAAGAAATCCAGCGCTGATGCGCCGCGCGATTGACCAAGATTCGAGCATTATCCAACTCCACAGAGATATTTGCCCCGTCCTAGCGCGCAAAAACTAAGACCGTGTAAATACGGTTGGATTTCGCCTTGTTCCTAAATGTCAGCTGCGGGGCAAGCGCGCCGCCTCTTGGGCCAGAGCGGTGATTGCGTCCCAATCGCCAGCCTCTACCTCGTCTTTCGGCGCGACCCAGGAACCGCCTACACATAATGTATTGCTCAGGCCCAGATAGTCACCGGCATTCGCAAGGCTGACGCCGCCAGTTGGGCAGAACTTAACCTGGGGTATGGGGGCACCGATCGCCTTGAGCGCCTTGGCCCCGCCATTGGCTTCGGCAGGAAAGAATTTCTGGACTGTATAGCCGCGTTCAAGCAGGCGCATTGCTTCGGATGCGGTGGCCGTGCCGGGAAGAAGTGGTAGATCATTTGCTTCGCAAGCGTCCAGCAGCCGGTCCGTGGCCCCCGGTGAGACGCCAAAGGTGGCCCCGGCTTCTTTCGCGGCCTCGACATCTTGCGGTGTCAGCAGGGTACCGGCCCCAACCACACCACCATCGACCGATGCCATTTCCCGGATCGCATCCAGTGCCGCCGGCGTGCGCAGTGTTACTTCGAGCGCGGGTAAGCCGCCTGCGACAAGTGCTCGCGCTAGATCAGCGGCGGTGCTGGCGTCATTGATGACCAAAACCGGCACGACGGGAGCAAGCAGACATACTTTGGCTGCTGCTGCGGATGCTTCTTGAGGTGTCATGGTATCACTTTCGTTGAGTGTTTTAGGTCAGATATGGTCAGACAACCACGCCTGCGCCATCTGCAGCGAGGCCAACATTCTTGCGGAATGCCTCAAACAATTCGCGGCCAACGCCGGTGCCATTGCCGGTCAGATCAGCTGTTGCCGGTATCCGTGTGCTCAGGTCAACATTGCGCACGTCAATTGTGCCTTTGGTGGCATCCAGTCGGATGATATCCCCGTCCTGGATGAGACTGATGGGGCCGTGATCCGCAGCTTCAGGGCAGACGTGAATGGCTGATGGCACCTTGCCGGACGCCCCCGACATACGCCCGTCGGTGACAAGCGCTACTTTGAGCCCCCGGTCTTGCAACACGGCGAGAACAGGGGTCAGGCCGTGCAGTTCGGGCATACCGTTTGATTTGGGCCCCTGAAAACGCACGACGATGACGGTGTCGGTTGTCAATTCATTGGCCTTAAAGGCTGCTTTGACGGCGTCTTGGCTATGAAAGACGCGGGCAGGGGCCTCAATAATGTGCCTCTCCTCTGCTACGGCAGAAGTCTTGATCACACCGCGGCCCAGATTGCCTGCCAATTGCGTCAGGCCGCCATGGGAATGAAACGGATTGCTGGCAGGGCGCAAAATCTTGTCATTAAGGGTTTCGCCAGCGCCGGGGGCGTATGTGATGCGCCCATCCTTTAGTTGCGGTTCTTGTGTATAACGTTCCAATCCGTCGCCTGCGACGGTCTTGCTGTCATCATGCAGAAGTCCCGCATTCAGCAGTTCGCCAATCATGAAACCCAGACCACCTGCGGCGTGGAAGTGGTTCACATCAGCCAGACCGTTTGGATAGACCTTTGCCATAAGCGGTGTCACCTCGGACAGATCGCTGAAGTCTTCCAGATCAATGATGATCCCTGCGGCCCGCGCCATGGCGGGCAGGTGGATCACCAGATTTGTCGATCCGCCTGTTGCCATCAAACCGACAAGGCCGTTCACAAAGGCCTTTTCATCCAGAATGTCGCACACTGGGCGGTAATCGTTGCCAAGCGCGGTAATCTCAAGTGCGCGTTCGGTTCCGGCCACTGTCAGCGCGTCGCGCAAGGGCGTGCCGGGGGTCACAAAGGACGCACCCGGCAGGTGTAGCCCCATGAATTCCATCAGCATCTGATTGGTGTTGGCGGTCCCATAAAACGTGCAGGTGCCGGGGCCGTGGTAAGAGGCCATTTCAGCGGCCATCAGTTGCTCGCGGCCCACATCGCCGGTTGCGAACTGCTGACGAACCTTTGCCTTTTCATCGTTGGGCAGGCCGGATGTCATTGGTCCTGCGGGCATGAAGATACCCGGTATATAGCCGAAGGTTGCAGCGGCGATCACAAGGCCGGGGACGATCTTGTCACAGACCCCCAGATAAATGGCCGAATCAAATACGTTATGTGACAGCCCCACACCAGCCGCGAGCGCAATTACATCGCGCGAGAAAAGCGACAGCTCCATCCCGGTCTGACCTTGGGTCACGCCGTCGCACATGGCAGGCACGCCGCCTGCAACTTGTGCGGTACCGCCAGCGCCGCGTGCTGCAGCACGGATCAGGTCGGGGTAGCGTTCAAACGGTTGGTGGGCGGACAGCATGTCATTATACGCTGTGATAATCCCAAGGTTGGGCGCGCGGGCATCGGTTAACGCGCCCTTGTCGTCGCCCATGGCGGCATAGGCATGCGCCTGATTTCCACAGGTCAAATGGGCGCGACGCGGTCCGTCAGCCGCAGCGCGGGCCATCGTATCGAGGTATTTGCGGCGCGGACCCTCTGATCGGGCGCGGATGCGATCAGTGACAGCGGCAATGGTGGGGTGAAGGGGCATGAACGTCCTCGTAACTTGGTTGCGAGTATCGTATCACATGCTGTTAGCGCTAACAAGATTGCTTGTCCTTGTCGTGAAATCGCCGAATATGAAGATCGTTGAAAGTCGCTCGTTATCAAGAGGCTAGATGTGTGCTAATGCGAAGATAAATCGCTTTGTTGAAAGGTTGTCATCATGGTTCGTGCTGTACTGAGTATTGTTGTAATTGTATTCGGGCTTGCGGGGTGTGCGGCAACGCAGCAGCGGGCGCAGGACGACACTGGCGCGTTTGTGAGCAGATCTTATGATTTGCGTGAATTCAATTTTAGTCTCAGCGCGGATATGACGGTGTCCGAAAATGACGGATATTATCCAATTGCTGACATTGTCTGGCGGGGCGATCCGCCAGGCCCCCGCAAAGAGCAAATCGCCGCCATGTTTGAGACCGCTGCATCGCGGGCCGGGCAAGTGATTGATGGCGACGTGCCGGTGGCCGTTGATGTACAACTTGTGCGTTTCCATGGGGTGACGGATCGCACCCGTTATTCGGTTGGTGGTGTCTATAATGTGGTCTTCTTGATGACAGTGCGCGATGCTGCCTCCGGCGCAGTGATCGAACCAGCACGCCGGATTGCTGCCAACCTGGACGCGCCTGGCGGAAACCGCGCGGTGGAACTCGAACAGAGTGGCCAGACCCAGAAGGTTCGCGTGACAGATTTTCTCACCACTGTACTGCGGTCGGAGCTTTTATAGGCCGCTGGCTTAAGCATCTTTCAACGTTGCAAAAACCCCGGTAGGAGTGAGCCATGACAATAAATGGCCCTTCCACGCAACGTCCGACCGTTCGACTGATCCCCAAGGCAGAGGCGCGCGCGATCCGTCATGGGTTTCCGTGGGTCTATGCAAATGAGTTGGTCACGGATCGTCGTACGCGCGCATTGACCGCTGGCACGATCGCCCAACTCGAGGATTCCGCGCGCACGCCCATGGGTGTGGTCGCGGTGAACCCTGCGTCCAAAATCATTTGCCGTATGTTGGATCGTGATCCCAACGCCGTGATTGATCAGAGCTGGTTTGCGACCCGATTGGTACAGGCATTGGCCCATCGCGCCCGCCTATATGACGCGCCATTCTATCGGCTGGTTCATGCAGAGGCGGATGGATTGCCCGGCGTGGTGATCGACCGATTTGGTGATGTTGCGGTTGTGCAGCCTAATGCGGCTTGGGCTGATCAACTCATCACGCCATTGGTTGCCGCGCTGCAAGATGTCACCGGCGTAGAAACGGTGATTATGAATGGCACAGGTCGGGCACGGGGGCTTGAAGGGCTTGAGGAGCGCACTGAAATCTTGGCCGGTGACGCCCCAGATGGACCACTACAGGTGCCAATGAATGGTGCCATCTACATGGCCGATGTTTTAGGTGGTCAAAAGACGGGGCTGTTTTTTGATCAGCGCCCCAATCATGCCTTTGCGGCGGGGCTGGCCAAGGACGCCCGCGTGCTGGATGTTTTCGCGCATGTTGGCGGATTTGGTTTGGCAACACTTGCCAACGGGGCGGCGTCGACTGTGGCCGTTGACGGATCGGCGCCCGCGCTGGCGCTCGCGGAAAAGGGTGCCGCTGCAATGGGCGTTGCGGATCGGTTTGAAACCCGCAAGGGCGATGCGTTTGATGTTTTGGCGGAGCTTGTCGCCGCCCATGAAGTGTTTGATATTGTTGTGTGTGATCCTCCCGCTTTTGCCCCGTCAAAACAGGCGCTTGAGGCCGGGTTGCGGGCTTATGAGCGCGTGGCACGACTGGCGGCACCCCTTGTCAGCCCTGGTGGATATCTTGTTTTGTGTTCTTGCTCACACGCGGCTGATCTGTCCCGGTTCCGTAACGCGTGTTCGCGGGGGATTGGTCGGGCCGGGCGGCGCGGGCAGATCATCCACACCGGCTTTGCCGGCCCAGATCATCCGCTGATGCCGCATCTGGCGGAAAGCGGGTATCTTAAGGCAGTTGTCTACCGTCTATGAGGGTGATGATTGACGCTTGCGTGCTGTACCCGACCGTCATGCGCGAAGTTGTGATTGGTGCGGCACAGGCGGACCTGTTCGAACCGCGCTGGTCAGTACGCATTCTCGAGGAATGGGCGCGCGCTGCCGGCAAGCTGGGGCCTGAGCAAGAAATATGGGCGCGGGGGGAAATTGCAACGCTGTCGGCGCGGTTTCCGCGCGCTTTGGTGACATATGATCGTGGTATGGAGCGGCAATTTTGGTTGCCCGATGCGGCTGATATCCATGTGTTGACGGCTGCTGTTGCGGGGTCTTGTGACGCTGTTTTGACTATGAACGCGAAAGATTTTCCGCGCGATATTCTGGCGGATGCAGATTTGGAACGGATTGACCCGGACGGATTTTTGTTGGCGTTGCTGGCACAGCATACGGATGCTGTTCGGCCTGTTGCCTATGCCGTGCTGGCCGAGGCAAACAGATTGTCGCCAGAGCCATGGACGATGCGCGCACTTATGAAAAAAGCGCGTTTGCCGCGATTTGGAAAGCGGTTGGAGGCGTTGGGCTAGCCTGCTTCCCACTTTGCTTCGTTTGCTTCGATGGCGGCGATGCGTTTTGGGGTTTTGGGATGGCTCAGCATCCAGGCCGGTGTTGTGGCACCGCGCGCACCTGTCAGCGTTTCCAGCTTAGCAAAAAGCGTTTTTTGCGGTTCGGTCCCAATGCCAGCCTTGACCAGCAGTGCCGATGCGTAGGCGTCGGCTTCGAACTCGTCCGCGCGGGACAGTCGTGCCGCCAGTAGCGTCATCAGCATATTCGCGACCCATGGCCCAATCCCGGGCAGGAAGCGTCCAAGGATCATCGCAAGTACGGTGCGCATCGCGTTCTGCCCGGAAAAGTCGATCATTCTGCGGCGGGAATGACCAAGGGCCACATGGCCCAGCTCATGCGCAATGACGCTCGCCAATTCTTCGGACGTCACCTGACCTTCGCGGTATTTGTTAAAGAAACCACGCGTAATGAAGATGCGTCCATCGGGTGCGGCAAGACCGTTGATTGGCTCGATTTCGTAGATATGGACCTTGATCCGCTCAATATCGAGGGCAGCGGCCATGCGGTCGGTCAGGACCTTGAGGATCGGATCGGCAAGCTCTGTCGATTTGTCGTCCAATTCGCGCGACAAACGCCAAATCGAAAAACGCCACATGGCCAGTCCGTAAAGTACGGCGAAAAGGATGGGAAGAAACTTGATCATAAGGTGAATATGGGGGCTGCACCCGGAAAATCAAAGTGCCCGTTGTCGCAGCTGCCTGCCGTTAGTGAAGCCCCAAACGTTCCTTTGCCAAAGCATGCAGCTTGTAATGTGCTGGCACAGAGTGCGCACGTTCCAGAAAGGTATGGTGTTTGAAATTGCGCAGATAGGCATGCATATAGTCTATCAGCGTTATCCTGTCGCCTTCGTACGGGTGTAGGCTGACGCGATCCCCGCCGGATATCTTGCCGGTTTGCAATACGCGACCATAAGCGCCCGGCCGTTCAGCAGCATAGAATTGCTTGATCGCCTGACCGCTGCCGATATGGGCGGCGTAAGTGGCGCAGGGAATGCGGGGTGATGTGATCTGCAGGGTGACATCGCCCAGCGTCAGGATATCGCCGAGCGCAAGATTGGCGGTTTCCAGTTCGGAAATGATGACGTTTTCGCCAAAGAAACCGGGGGACAGTTCGCGGCTCAGTTCCTGCGCCCACCAAAGCCGGTCTGGTTCGCCGAACAGGTATACGGCCTGATCAACGCCGCCGTGGTTTGCGAGATCGCAGATCGTGTCGCCCTGTAAACCCATTGGTCCAATCTCCACCGAGCCCGTCACTGGGGTTTTGAAATGGCCGGTCATCCCAGGTTTTGCGGGTGTTTTTTGGGGCTTGCCGATCTGGATGCTCAGGATTTCCATGTTACCGCCCAAGCAGCTTCATGCCCGTTTCAATACCTGACAAGGTCATTGGCACCATCCGATCAGTGCCGAAAATCTCTTGGATCATCTGAATGGATTGGGTGTAGGGCCAATAGCGTTCGTCGAGCGGATTGATCCACAGATGGTTGGGCCATTGTTCGCGCGCACGAGTAAGCCATGTTTGGCCGGCCTCTTCGTTCCAGTGTTCGTTGGCCCCACCGGGAAAGGCGATTTCATAGGGTGACATGCTGGCGTCACCCACGAAGATGCATTTGTAGTCGGAACCATAGGTGCGCAACACGTCCCAGGTTGGGGTCTGTGAGTTCCAGCGGCGGCGGTTGTCTTTCCAGACGCCCTCGTACAGGCAGTTGTGGAAATAGAAATGTTCAAAATGTTTGAACTCTGCCTTGGCGGCGCTGAACAGTTCTTCGACGACTTTGACATGCGGGTCCATGGAACCGCCGATGTCAAGGAACAGCAGGACTTTGACAGCGTTGCGCCGTTCAGGCCGTGTTTGCACATCAAGGTAGCCGTGTTCAGCGGTGGCGCGGATGGTCCCGTTCAAGTCCAGTTCTTCGGCGGCGCCGTCACGCGCCCAGCGGCGCAGGCGTTTGAGTGCGACCTTGATGTTGCGGGTGCCGAGTTCGACCGTATCGTCAAGATTGCGGAATTCGCGTTTGTCCCACACTTTGACGGCGCGTTGGTGGCGGCTTTCGTTTTGGCCGATGCGCACGCCTTCGGGATTATAGCCGTAAGCGCCAAATGGGGAGGTGCCGGCCGTACCAAGCCATTTATTCCCGCCTTGATGGCGGCCCTTTTGTTCCTCAAGGCGTTTTTTGAGGGTTTCCATGAGCTTGTCAAAACCGCCAAGCGCCTCAATTTCTGCCTTTTCGGCATCGCTCAGGTGTTTTTCGGCAAGCTTTTCCAACCAGTCGGCAGGGATATCGACGGCATTCATAACGGCCTCTGCCGGGATCGCATCGAGCCCTTCAAAGGTGGTTGCGAAGGCGCGGTCAAATTTGTCCAGATGCCGTTCATCCTTGACCATGATCGTGCGGGCCAGAAAATAGAACGCTTCGACATCATAAGTAGCCAGCCCAGCCTTCATACCCTCGAGAAACGACAGAAATTCGCGCAAGCTGACGGGGACACCTTGGCTACGCAGATTGTCGAAGAAAGGCAGAAACATCTCTCAGACGTAGCTGCGTTCGATGAAGATCAGAACAAAGAGGCCAATCAGTCCGAATATTACCGCAAAGGCGGCACCCCATTGCAGTAGATCCTGCAGCTTTCCGCCACGTGCCTTTGCCCGAAATGCCCCAAAAAGTGCCCCAAATAGAAGACCGCAGAGTGGATAAATCATGGTGTGACCCTTGTCAGCTTGGCGGTATCTGTGGCGGCAAAGAAGCGATTTCGTTTAGCCGGTCGATCACCGCGTCGCGGCTGCCGAACCCGTAACGCGCCCATCCCAAACTGTCCAGCCGCAGGGCCATGCCGTCCTCTGTGTCGCCCCGCAGATCAAGTGCTTCGGCCTTGAACATCATCAGGAGCGACATCAGCGCTGCATTCTGATGGCGGCGGGCCACCGGGATGGCCTGATCGGCGATCGTGATCGTCGCATTTGCATCGCCTGAGATCAATGTAAAAGCCGCCAGTTGGACGGCAACATGGGCTGCGTGAATGTCGGTGACCGCGCTTTGTGAATAAGCCCGTCCGGCGGTGTTGAATGCGCCAAGGGCCAGGGCGGCATCATTGCCGATTTGCAAACGACCAAAGGCATAATGTGCAAACCCTTCACGCGGGCCGGTCCAGCCGAGGGTCTGGCCAATCGCGATAGCGCGTGCTGCGGCCTGACGCCGCCGGTTGGCGGATGACCCGTCGCTGAGCGCCATTTCAATCGCGTTGATCCAAGCGCGTGATGTGCTGCTGGGGATCTGGCCGCCTTGCCGTTGCCCACGCGGGTTGAGTCGTGCCAGAATGCGCGGCAGGCGGTCCGCGACCTGCGCTTCGGTCATACCGTTGCGCAGTTCGGGGGCATAGTAAGCCCGCAGAATCAGCATGTCGAAACCAGTCAGCACCGCATGGATGTTATCGTCATTGAAGACCGAGTCGGGCAGGCGATAAAGGTCGTTAAGCGGTCCCAGTGCCTGCGCCAATTCTTCGTGTAGGCAATCGCGGATTTCTTGCGGGGCGGCGTCTGAGGGCAGGAATATGGCGGCGCGCTGACGTGACCGTAACGTCCCCCAATCCAGTGTTGGCGTCCCACGCGCACGGCGCAACTCTGTAAAGCTGCGCACACGGGGTACAACAAAGCATGCCGCATTGGGGGCAATACGTTGTAAAGATCGAGTTGGCACAGCCTCAATCACGATATTCGCGTCATCTGCATCGGTCAGGGTGATATCGATCCGTGCCTCATTACGCAGTCGGCCCAAAAGCGCGGTCAGGTCAGCGACCATGTTTTCAGAGACAGCACCCGCGAGTCGCACCGTGATCGGCCCTTCGAAACGTGTGAATATAGGCAATTCCCGCCCGCTTTCCATGCGGAAGGCCAGATCGATGAAATCGAGAGCGATTTCAGAATTCGGACGCTCCGGTCTGCCGGGGCTGGCAGCTGCAAAGCTGCGGGCTTCCGGGAACTCCAGACGGATAGGTTCGGGCCCCTCCGGGACTTCAGCACAAGCGGCAAAAAACGTCAGAGCCGCGACGACGAGCCGTTTCATGCGGGCCTCTGGTATTTGATGAAGTTCGTCAGCTGACCGACACGGTCATAAAGCTGACGGCCTGTGAAATTGTCGTCTTGTGTCATCCAATAGACTGATGGCGCCCCAGCTGCATCTGCTGCAGCATAGACGGCCTCGATTAACTGCCGACCAACACCAGTGCCACGGACGGATGGGTCTGCAAAGAGATCCTGCAAATAGCAGACATTTTCGATGCGCCAGCAATGCCGGTGAAACAAGTAATGCACAAGACCTACAGGTGTGCTGTCCTGTTCTGCGATAAGGCAGTGATAATCCTGCTCATCGGTCCCCAAAAGACGTGCAAATGTTGATGCATAGACGTCTTCCGGGACTGTTGACTTGTAGAATGTCAAATAGTCCCGCCATAGCGCGCGCCATGCAGTTTCATCGTCAGCATGCAGCGGCCTGATGATGGTTTTTCTCTTGTCGGTCATCGTGGTTTGCTCTTTTGTGCCTCTGCAGGACAATACCGCCCTTTGATGCCGTGACCAGTCAATTAGATGTGCGGGCAGCGATGTCACGCCGGTTTGAAAGGGATTGTTTTGTGAAAGTGATCATTTTGCCCGGATTGGATGGAACGGGTGCGCTGGTGGATGCGTTTTGCGCAGCGATGCCAAAACCGTTTGAGCCTGTGGTATTGCGTTACCCGGTAGCGTTGACGAAATATGCTGAGTTATTGGCGTGGCTGGAGGCGCAATTGCCAGTGGGTGACTTTGCTATCATTGCTGAATCGTTCTCCGGGCCACTGACGATCCAGTTGGCCGCAGATAGCGTGCACCAGCCGAAAGCGGTTGTTTTTGTTGCCGCATTTGCGAAATCACCGCATCCCATTCCGAGAATTGCCCTTTGGCTGGGCCGGTGGTTGCCCGTCACGTCGCCAAGCCTTGCCTGGCTCTCTCAGCCGTTGACGATGGGACGTTGGGCAAATAGGGCATTCCTAGACCAGTTCTCTCGGGCACTGAATGGCGTGCCCAGGCGTACGTTGTTGCAGCGGCTGGCCGCGGTGCGTGCTGTTGATGTTGTTGGCGATTTGAATCGCGTGAGCGTGCCGACGCTATATTTGCAAGCGTTACATGACCGTCTGGTCCCATCAAGTGCGGCTGCACCCTTTAGGAATGTGCAGGCGATAGATGGCCCGCATTTCCTTCTGCAGGCCAACCCCACCGATGCTGCCGCTGTCATTGGTCAGTTTTTGCAAGACGCCCTTAACGACCCGACCGCGCCATAAATGCGAGCCGTTCGAACAGATGCACATCCTGTTCATTCTTCAACAGCGCACCGTGCAGTTTGGGCAAAGCGTTGGCACCGTCACGCTTTAGGTCTTCTGGGCGCAGGTCCTCGGCCAGTAGCAGTTTCAGCCAATCCAGTACTTCGGAGGTCGATGGCTTTTTCTTCAGGCCTGCGGTGTCGCGGATTTCGTAGAATTGGGTGAGGGCGGTGGTCAGCAATGCTTCTTTGATGCCGGGATGATGGACGGCCACAATCTGGCGCATCGTATCGATATCCGGGAAACGGATGTAATGAAAAAAGCAGCGGCGCAGAAAGGCGTCAGGCAGTTCCTTTTCATTGTTCGATGTGATGATCACGATCGGGCGATGGGTAGCCGTGACCGTTTCGCCGGTCTCGTAGACGTGGAATTCCATCCGGTCGAGTTCCTGCAATAGATCATTGGGGAATTCGATATCCGCCTTGTCGACCTCATCAATAAGCAAGACAACTTTGCCATCTGCGCCAAAGGCCTGCCACAGCTTTCCCTGTTTGATGTAGTTACCAACATCGTGGACCCGTTCGTCGCCCAATTGGCTGTCGCGCAAACGACTCACAGCATCATACTCGTACAGGCCTTGCTGTGCCTTGGTTGTGGATTTTATGTGCCATTCAATCATCGGCAGATCGAGGGCCGCCGAAACCTGTCGCGCCAGTTCAGTTTTACCTGTTCCGGGTTCGCCCTTTACCAGCAACGGGCGTTCCAATGTGACGGCTGCATTGACCGCCATGGTGAGGTCATCGGTTGCAACATAGCTGTCTGTGCCTGAAAAATGCATGTTTTTTTGCCTTTGAAACTTTGCCGCAACCTAGCATGTCGTCACGGATCATCAACACCTCGCCACTGCCCGAAAAGAGGGGGTGACAGTGATGTGTCAACGGAGTACACCCGCCGACAAAATAGGATCACGACGCGGGGTGGGTGGCCCGAAGTCGCGTTGGAGAGATAAAGGGTATGACGATGAAAGCCGAAGTGTTTCTGCCAGAAGATTATCGCCCCGCAGATACTGAACCATTTATGAACGAGCGCCAGACCGAGTATTTTCGGCGTAAGCTGCAAAACTGGAAATCTGAAATTCTTGAAGACAGCCGTGACACTGTTGCCGGCATGAAAGACCAGACCCGCAATATTCCTGATGTGGCGGATCGCGCTTCGGAAGAAACGGATCGCGCGCTGGAACTGCGCACCCGGGATCGCCAGCGCAAGCTGGTCAACAAGATTGATGCTGCTCTGCGTCGCATTGATGAAGGTGAATACGGATATTGCGAAATCACAGGTGAGCCGATTTCGCTCAAGCGTCTGGATGCGCGTCCGATTGCAACCATGAGCCTTGAGGCACAAGAACGCCACGAGCGCCGCGAAAAGGTCCATCGCGACGACTAATCAGCATCATAACGCAGGCCGCGACGT
Source organism: uncultured Paracoccaceae bacterium (assembly GCA_947489445.1). Taxonomy (GTDB): domain Bacteria; phylum Pseudomonadota; class Alphaproteobacteria; order Rhodobacterales; family Rhodobacteraceae; genus Yoonia. Next base: position 74,056 of record CANLDN010000005.1, on the reverse strand, counting down.
CGCCATTATTGGCGGTGGTATCGGCGGACTGACCGCTGCCATTGCCTTTGCTCGCAACGGCGCGAATGTTACCGTTTACGAACAAGCCGCCGCAATCGCTGAGGTCGGCGCCGGAATACAGATTACCCCAAATGGCGCGCGCGTGTTGAACCGGTTGATGCCGGGTGATGCGTTGGACGCGATTGGCGTAAGGGCGCAGGCGGTGATCCCTGTGAACGGTGTCACCGGACGGGCCGTCGCCCGGTTTGATTTGGCGTCACAAAACCCGGCATATCGCTTTTGTCACCGCGCCGACCTTGTTGATTTGCTGGCCCGCGCTTGTGAGGCGAACGGCGTGGCGATCAAGCTGAACGCGCGCATTGATGGGTTTGGTCCCGACGGGTCGTTTCAGACAGCCGATGGTCCGGTGAAGCCCGCATTGACGATTGGGGCTGACGGCATCAAATCGGTCGTGCGCGACCAAATTAACAAACCCAACGCGCCGTTTTTCACCGGGCAAGTGGCATGGCGGGCGATGATTGACCAACCTGATGCCGAACCTGTCGCGCGCATTTGGATGATGCCGGGGCGGCATATCGTGACTTACCCTTTGTCGCACGGGCGTTTGAATATCGTGGCGGTGCAAGAGCGTAGGCAATGGGCCGATGAAGGCTGGCACCACAGCGATGAGCCGGGCAATCTGCGCGCTGCGTTCACGGATGCGTGCTGGGAACTCAAAAGTATTCTGGGCGAGATCGCGCAGGTCAACCTTTGGGGCTTGTTCCGGCATCCCGTAGCCGCGCAGTGGCATATGGGGTCCGTCGCGATTCTGGGTGATGCGGCGCATCCGACGCTGCCGTTTTTGGCACAGGGGGCGAACCTGGCGATAGAGGATGCCTATGTTTTGGCCCGCTGTTGCGATGAAAATGTGTCGGTCGAAGCCGGATTGCAAACCTATCAGCAGACCCGGCGCGCGCGCGCCGTACGTGCGATTTCCGCCGCAAACGCCAATGCTGCGAATTATCACCTGTCAGGCCCAAAACGTATGATCGCACATAGCGGTTTGCAGATTTTGGGAAAAGTCGCGCCGAAAGCGTTCCTAAACCGGCTGAGCTGGCTTTATGATCACGATGTGACGGCGTAATCTACCAGTTGCGGCTGGCCTTGTGCGTTACACGCTCCAACACTTCGTGACTGCGGTAATCGACGCGGTAAATCTCTTCCTCGATCTGCATATAAATCCATCCGTCGCGAGCGCTGGGCAACCCGTAATAGCGTGCATTCATGAGCATGGAATATTGGCCGCGTTGCAGCACATCGCCGATATTGACCGGTCCGGGGCGCGGGGCGGAGGATTGCGGGATTGAAACACAAGCAGTACCCGCCACAGCCATGCGGCATTGGGCATTTGCGCTGATGGGGACAAGAGCCGCCACAGCGACCGCGCATATAAACTTGTCGAGCATGATCCAATCCGCTCCTTACGTGTTACATCGCTGCTCGTTTATTTGCTTTGTGCATAATCAGTGCTTTAGGCTGCCAGGTCAACCCAGACGGGGACATGATCGGACGGCTTCTCGCGTCCGCGTACCTCTTGTTCGATCCAGCAATTGTTCAAAAGGTCGGCGCATTGGGGGGTTAGAAGGAAATGATCGATGCGTATACCATCGTTTTTGTCCCATGCTCCGGCCTGGTAATCCCAGAATGAATAGTGGCCCGCACCTGCTTCGCGGGCGCGGAAGGCCTCGGTAAATCCAAGGTTCTGGATGCGGCGGAAGGCGTCGCGGCTTTCAATGCGAAACAGCGCATCGTCACGCCATGCATCGGGACGCGCAACATCCTCTGCCTGCGGAATAATGTTGTAGTCCCCGGCCATTAGAGCGGGTTCTTCAAGTGTTAGTAATTCTCTCGCCCGGGCCTGAAGCCGTTCCATCCAGCGCAATTTATAATCATATTTTGGCCCTGGTGACGGGTTGCCGTTTGGCAGGTACAGCCCGCAGATACGCACGGCTTTTTCGCCAACGACTGTGGCTTCAATATACCGGGCTTCTTCGTCATCAGCGCCTTCGCGTCCTGCGCCTGTGGCACCAGGCAGGCCGCGGGTCACGTCCTCAAGCGGTAATTTCGACAGGATTGCCACGCCGTTAAACCCCTTTTGGCCATGGGTTTCGACATTGTATCCTTTGTCTTCAAATATCTGGCGGGGGAAGTTTTCGTCGACGGATTTGATTTCCTGCAGAATCGCGACATCAGGTTGTGCATCATCAATCCAGTCGGTCAGCGCACCGATCCGGGCCTTGATTCCGTTGATATTGAATGTCGCGATTTTCATATCCGCCCCCTTGCTTGGGACCGGTTTTGCCGCAGCACGCTGCAATGCACAAGCGGTCAGTCGCCGCGCTGCTTGGCTTTCAGCTCTGCACGCGCCGGAATGTCAGCCAAAGCAGACATCAAACCGGGGAAGTGCGGGGCGTTGTCCTTTGTTGCAGCGGCATTCACCTGCACCCAAAAGATCGCACATTGGATCAGCGACGCGGTTGCCAAAATCAACAAAACCCCTTCGGCGGGGGTTATTGTGGTCAGTTGTTGCATCATGTCAGTCATTGCCATCCGATTTCCTTACAAGGTCAGCATTAACATATTATTCGCTATCACGCAAAAGGACCCGAAAGCTGTCATAGTTTGCGCGCCTGACCTTAAAACCCAATATAATGCCCAATGCGCGATTGCGAAAGGTGCGGGTGATAAGAAAAGCGCTGGCCATCACCGCAGTTACAATCACTGAGGTGATCAGATCGGTCGATCCATAGATCAAAGCGCCAGTTGCACCCAGCACCAGACCGATCAGACTGCCCATGACCAGACGGCTGGGCAGCATATCGTTTTCAAGCTCTGCAATGATCTGATCCAGATCCCGGATTTGATCAGACAGGTTTTGGGTCATTACCTCTGTGATGTCTTTCGGCGTAAACGCATTCGTCGCCCGTGCACCTGCAAACAATTTGTCACGCAGATCAAGGCGCGATCGGCCATCTTGCAAAGCCTCGTCGAGCAGCTCGGAAATCTCAAGCTCGCGTCCGTCCCAGTTCGTGTCAGTTTTGTCGCCCTGAATCTGACTCAGGATCAGCTTGGCCAGCCGCGCGTTGTTCTGCATTACATTGAAAAGGATGTACCGCAGCCACAGGACGATGTGGCATTCGGGTTATTGATCACAAAGCGGGCGCCGATCAGTTCTTCTGAAAAGTCGATAACCGCATCGGCCAAAAAGGGCAGGGATACACTGTCGATCACGACGGTCTCGCCCTGTTCTGACAGGACCAGATCGTCATCTTTTGCGTCGTCCAGATCGATTTCATACTGAAACCCCGAACATCCGCCACCTTCGACCGCGACGCGTAGCGCCTTGCCTTGGGCCGATGCACCGATTTCGGCCAGTCGTTCAAACGCGCGCGGCGTCACCTTGGGCGGGATCGTGAGCATATTGCAACCTATCGGTTCTGTTTCACTTGCAATATAGGGGGTGCAGGCAAGACGAACAAGACAGGCAAATCACATGGCCGCACCTTATGCGACCGACCCGGCGAACGCGCGCGGGCGGCTCTATGCAGAGGAAGAAAGTACCTTCCGCTCGCCGTTTCAACGTGACCGGGATCGTATCATTCACGCATCCGCCTTTCGGCGGCTCAAGCATAAGACGCAAGTATTTATCGAGCACGAGGGTGATTACTTCCGCACCCGGCTGACCCATTCGATTGAGGTTGCACAGGTTGCCCGGACGGTGGCGGCGGCGTTGGACCTGAATGTGGAACTGACAGAGGCTGTGGCCCTTGCCCATGATTTGGGCCACACGCCCTTTGGGCATACCGGAGAGGAGGCGCTGGATGCGCTGATGCAGCCATATGGCGGGTTTGACCACAACGCGCAGGCCCTACACATCGTCACCAACCTAGAGCGGCACTATGCCGAATGGGACGGGCTGAACCTGACATGGGAGAGTTTGGAGGGCATCGCCAAGCACAACGGCCCTGTGACCGGCGATATTCCATACGCGCTTGCGGCGTATGATGCGCGCCACGATCTTGAATTGCACACCCATGCCAGTGCAGAGGCACAGGCGGCTGCCCTTGCAGATGATATTGCTTATAACAACCACGATCTACATGATGGCCTGCGCGCTGAGTTATTCAGTACCGATGATTTGGCGGAATTGCCCATCTTGCACGAATGCTTTGCCCGCGTCGATGCGAAGTACCCCAACCTTAACTACTACCGTCGTCGCCATGAAGCGTTGCGACGGTTCTTTGGTGTTCTGGTAGAGGACGTCATTACCGTCAGTCGCCGAAACTTGACTCAGCTTGATCCGTCGACGGTTCATGACATCCGACATGCTGGACGCATGATGGTGCAATTTTCTCCTGAACTTTGGACCGATTTGAAAGTTATCCGTCAGTTCCTGTTTGAACGTATGTATCGCGCCCCGGCGGTTGTCGAAATGCGCGGGGTGGTGACACAAATGATTGATGATCTTTTCCCGTTCTTCATGAACAATACGAGTGAGTTGCCAAAGCAATGGCGCAAGGATGTGGCGGATGCGGTGGATCAGACGGCATTGGCGCGTATCGTCGCTGATTACATCGCAGGCATGACCGACCGGTTTGCCATTCAAGAACATAAACGCCTGATTGGGGGCGAAGAAATTCCAGCAGGGGTGATTGATGGCAATTGAAGGCGCAACCGGAATACCGGCAGATGCAATGGCTCCGGCGATGGCATTCGCTTTGGTGGGTGCATTGGGTGTAGGATCACAGTGGCTTGCATGGCGGCTTCGGATGCCTGCCATCGTCCTGATGCTGCTGGCAGGCATCTTGATTGGACCGGTCGCGGGGGTCTTTGATCCCGCGCGCGATATTGGGCCACTGATGGGGCCGATTATTTCGATTGCGGTGGCGATTATCCTGTTCGAAGGCGGCCTAACGCTCAATTTTCATTCTCTTCAGGATGCGGCGAAGGGTGTGAAACGGCTGGTGTTTATCGGGGCACCACTGGGGTGGCTGACATCAACTTTGGCACTGCGTTACGGGGCAGGGTTGAGTTGGGAAAGTGCGGCTGTCTTTGGTGGAATCATGATCGTGACAGGCCCAACAGTGATTGCGCCACTGTTGCGCACCGCCCGTTTGTCCAAGCGACCGGCGGCATTGTTGCAATGGGAGGCGATCATCAACGACCCCATCGGCGCGCTGGCGGCCGTGCTCGCGTTTTCGGTGGTTTTGGTCTTGAACACAGCCACGACCGTGAACGCGGCGATTGCTGATTTAGTGGTTGGTATTGGCGTCGCAACGGTATTGGGGGTTGCGGCTGGCTTTGGTCTGGCGCACGCGTTCAAGCGCGGTTGGGTGCCGGAATATATGAAAGTTCCGGTGCTATTTACCTTGCTGTTGGGCGTGTTTGCGGTCTCTGATGCGGTGCTGCACGAAAGCGGCTTGCTGGCCGTAACGATCATGGGGATCGTGATCGCGAATGCCAATCTGCCGAGCTATGAAGAACTGCGCCGCTTCAAGGAACATGCCACCGTTTTGCTGGTATCTGGTGTCTTTATTCTATTGGCGGCGGGGCTTGACTTCGCAGCCCTGGGCAAGCTGGACTGGCGGGCGGCTGGCTTTGTCCTGCTGGTCGTTCTGGTGGCCCGTCCATTGACGGTGCTGATATCACTTTTGGGGTCCGGCATTCCTTACAAAGAACAGATCTTGGTGGCTTTCACGGGTCCGCGCGGCGTTGTGTTGGTCGCCGTGGCGGGGTTGTTCGGGGACCGTTTGCTGAATCTGGGGTTTGAAGATGCCGCGCTAATTGGGCCGCTCGCTTTTGTGTTGGTGGCTGTAACGGTGGTGGTGCATGGCTTCACGCTGGCTCCAGTGGCCCGCTGGTTGGGCCTGACCGGGGCGGAGACGCCGGGTGTCATCATCATCGGAGGGTCGCGTTGGACCACCGCATTGGCTGAAGCCTTGAAGCTGGCAGATATCCCCGTACTGATGACTGATCCGAATTTTGGACATCTGCGTGCGGCGCGTACCGCTGGGATTGATACGTTTTCAGGCGATATTCTGTCTGAGGCTGCCGAACAGCGGCTTGAATTTGTCAGCTATGCCACCCTTGTCGCGGCGACGGACAATGATGCCTACAATACGCTGGTGGCAACCGATTGGGCACCGGAGTTTGGGCGCGATAATGTCTTTCAGGTGATGCGCGAAAAGAATGACAGTGCGCGCCACCAACTTCCACGTACGTTGGGTGGCCGCAGATTTGGCCCCGATGAGACGCATGCAGGTATGGAACAGCTGATCCGCGATGGTTGGACTTTTCGCACCACCCGTCTGAGCGAGGAATTCACGCTTGAGGACTGGCGTGCCGAACGACCGGTGGCCCATCTGGTCGCGCGTATTTCGCCTGCTGGAGAAATCACACTGATCCGCAAGGATGAGGAGGTAAAGCCCGCCGCTGATGTGCGCATCATCGCATTGCGTCCTCCGGGTGAAAGTGACGGCGACCAACCACCTGCCACGAAGGGCGATTAGGCTTGTACGAAATGCCGATGCATTGACGCGGGGCCAGAGGGTGGTAAACCGCGTCAAACACTTGTCCTGGATGCATTATGAACCTGTTTGCCGATATTCGCACCCGTGTGCTGGCCTGCCTTGACCAATTGGTCGCCGATGGCCTGTTGCCGGGCGGCCTTTCTACTGCGGCCGTGGCGGTCGAGCCGCCGCGTGACCCCGCGCATGGCGATATGGCGACGAACGCGGCGATGGTTCTGGCAAAACCGGCCAAGATGAACCCGCGGGCCATTGCAGAAGCTTTGGCGACCAAGCTGTCGGAAGATCCGATGATTGCAATAGCCGAAGTCGCGGGCCCCGGATTTTTGAACATGCGGTTGGAGCCTTCTGTCTGGCAGAGTGTCATCGTTGCGGCACTGACCGATGACACTTTTGGCAGGTCCACGCTGGGGCAGGGGCAAAAGATGATGGTCGAATATGTTTCGGCCAATCCGACCGGCCCATTGCATGTAGGGCACACGCGCGGCGCTGTCTTTGGGGACGCATTGGCCAGTCTGTTGGATTATGCAGGCTATGACGTCACCCGCGAATACTACATCAACGACGGCGGCGCGCAGGTCGACGTGCTCGCCCGGTCTGTATATTTGCGGTATTTGGAGGCGCATGGCCAAGACGTCGCTTTTCCGGATGGAACCTATCCCGGGGATTACCTCAAACCCGTTGGCCAGGCGCTGAAAGACAAAGTCGGCGATCAGTTTGTGGATAAAGGTGAGCAGTTCTGGCTTGAAGAAATCCGCACGTTCGCGACCGAAGCCATGATGAACCTGATCCGCGATGATCTGGCCCAACTGGGCATCGCGATGGATAACTTCTTTTCGGAAAAGTCGCTTTATGGCACGGGGCTGATCGAAAAGGCGATTGCTGAGCTGGACGAGAAAGGTCTGATCTATCGCGGTGTTCTAGAGCCCCCAAAGGGCAAAAAGCCAGAGGATTGGGAACCGCGCGAGCAAACCCTTTTCAAATCAACGGCGCATGGCGATGATGTTGACCGGCCTGTGCAGAAATCGGATGGCTCGTGGACCTATTTTGCGCCCGATATCGCCTATCACTATGACAAGGTGCAGCGTGGCTTTGACCAATTGATCGACGTGTTTGGGGCCGATCATGGTGGTTACGTCAAACGGATGAAGGCGGCGGTATCGGCGTTGTCTGACGGCAAGGTGCCGTTGGATGTCAAACTGACGCAATTGGTGAAGCTCTATAAAAACGGCGAACCTTTCAAGATGTCCAAGCGGGCAGGGACCTTTGTCACCCTGCGCGATGTGGTCGATCAGGTCGGTCCGAACGTGACCCGGTTCCATATGCTGACGCGCAAGAACGACGCGCCGCTGGATTTTGATTTCGATAAAGTGCTGGAGCAATCCAAGGACAATCCGGTTTTCTACGTTAACTATGCCTACGCCCGAGTGAATTCTGCGGTGGGCAAGGCGGCGGCTTTTGCAGATGTCGCAGATGCCACATTGGCCAAGGTTGATCTGTCTGATCTGACCGATGAGGCCGAACTTGCCCTGATAAAGAAGCTGGCTGAGTGGCCTCGCTTGGTCGAGATTGCAGCCAAGGGGCACGAACCACATCGGATCGCGTTTTATCTCTACGACCTCGCGTCTGACTTCCATGCGCTGTACAATCGGGGCAACGATTTACCCGCTTTGCGTTTTGTTCAAGAGGGTGACTCAGAAACAACACAGGCGAAAATTGCCCTGATCCGGGCCGTAGCGATTGTTATTTCGCGCGGTCTTGGTATTCTTGGTGTCACTCCGGCGGAAGAGATGCGCTAACGCACACGTTGCCGGGGCCGAGCAGTTCTAACCGACCCATAAAGCCGATAACGGCCCGGGCAGTGAGGCAGAGATGGCAGTTTATGATGAGGGGTTCGCCCCATCAGGTGGCGCGTCACGCGCTGGTTTATTGGTAAATTATGCAGGTGCGGCCATGTCGCTGGCCCTGATCGCTGGCGTCAGTTTCTGGGGCTACAAGCTGATCATGCGCGATGTGAGCGGCATCCCTGTCGTGCGTGCCATGGAAGGCGAGATGCGCGCTCTTCCGGCTAATCCTGGTGGGTCTGTGGCACTGCATACCGGTCTTGCCGTCAACGAAGTGCCCGCAGTGGGTGAAGCTGGTGGTCCTGAGGATCGGCTGGTGTTGGCCCCCGCAACCGTAGGGCTGGCGCAAGAGGATTTGGACGCACAGCCGATGGCCGAAGCCGGCGAAGTACTGCCCGCCTCAGTCACGACCCAAGTGCCTGTGTTGGCCAGTCCGGCAGACGTTATTCAGCCCGACACCGCCGCGCTGAGCGCTGATGATATCATCGCATTGGCCGATCAGATTGCTTCCGGTGCTGAGCCGCAGGCGAATGCCACCCCGCAGCTGATTGCGGCCTCTGTGCCTGGTGTCGCCGTATCGTTGCGCCCGCTTATCCGGCCCGCGAGCCTACGTGTGACGGTGCCATCAGTTGCCAGCAATAGCGATGAAGTCGCTGTGACCACGACGTCGTTTCCGGTTGGCACAAACCTTGTTCAGCTTGGTGCATTCCCGACACCAACACTGGCCGCTGACGAATGGACCCGGTTGCAGGGCCGCTTTGGTCAGCTGATGGATAGCCGCGACCGCGTCATTCAGGTCAGCAATCAATCAAGTGGTACGTGGTATCGCTTGCGCGCAAGCGGCTTTGCCGATCGGGCGGAGGCGCGTCGCTTTTGCGCCGCGCTAGAGGCTGAAGGCGCTGATTGTATTGCCGTTGTGGTCAACTAGTGGCGTTGAATGCTACGATCTTTGGGCCCGAGGGGCGGACACTAACCGATTGGGAGCGCGACTTTTTCCGCGAAACGCAGCCACTTGGCTTTATCGTTTTTGCACGCAACATCGATAATCCCGATCAACTGCGCCGACTGACCGCTGATTTGCGGGACGCCGTTGGGCGCAATGCGCCGATCCTGATTGATCAGGAAGGGGGGCGCGTTCAACGCATGCGCGCACCACATTGGCGCGAATACTTGCCCGCCCTTGACCAGATGACCAACGCTACCGATCCGATGCGTGCGCAATGGATCCGGAACCGATTGATCGCGGCCGAGCTTCACGATGTGGGGATCGACGTTAACTGCGCGCCCTTGGCTGACGTGGTCGAGGACCAAACCCACCCCGTTTTGAAAAATCGCCTTTACGGGGCCGATGTCGAAACTGTTGTAACAGCGGCGCGCGCATGTGCTGATGCGTTTCTGGCGGGCGGTGTTTTGCCGGTGCTCAAGCACATTCCGGGATATGGGCGTGCGGCTGTAGACAGCCACAAGGACCTGCCGCGTGTTGACGTGTCGCAGGCTGAACTCGACGCGCATGACTTTGCCCCCTTCAAGGCGCTCAACGATATTGCGATGGGGATGACAGCACATATCGTATTCTCGGATATCGACGCCGACGCGCCCGCCACAACCTCAGCCAAGATGATGCAAGTGATCCGGGATGATATCGGGTTTGATGGGTTGATCATGACCGATGATCTGTCGATGGAGGCGTTGTCGGGGAGCGTTGCAGATCGCGCAAGGGCGTCGGTCAGGGCTGGATGCGATATCGTTCTGCACTGCAATGGCGAAGCGGAAGAGATGGTCGCCGTTGCCGCCGCCGCCGGCGAGATGACGGAGCCGGCGCAGACCCGCGCAAATCGCGCCTTGGCGCAGCGGAAATCCCCAGAAAACGTTGACATCCAAGGTCTGGAAGCGGAACTTGCAGCGCTACTAGGCTGAGGGCAGATGCAGGGCGAAGAGTTTCAAGAAGACAGCATGAGTGTCACCGAACGCGTGGCCGCCGAGGCGCTGATCGTGGATGTCGGTGCCTTTGAGGGACCGTTGGACCTCTTGCTGACCCTGTCGCGCACTCAGAAAGTTGATTTGCGCCAGATTTCCATTCTGGCATTGGCCGAGCAATACTTGGCTTTTGTTGAAAAAGCGAAACAGCTACGGCTAGAGTTGGCCGCAGATTATCTGGTGATGGCCGCCTGGCTTGCCTTCCTCAAATCCCGGCTGTTGCTGCCACCTGATCCATCCGAGGCGGGGCCATCTGGCGAAGAATTGGCCGCGCATCTGGCATTTCAGTTGGAACGCCTGCAAGCCATGCGGGAATCGGCTGCCAAATTGATGGCGCGCGACCAGCTGGGCCGCGATTTCTTCGCACGCGGCGTAACAGAAGATGTGCAGCGCGTGCGCCGGGTCACCTATACCGCGACGCTGTTGGATTTGATGCAAGGCTATGCCCGCATCCGCACCCGTGACGATTTCCGCCCTTTCGTGATGGACCGCCAGCATGTGATGACCATGGAGCAGGCGCTGGAACGGATGCGGCATCTGATTGGTTTTGCAGGCGACTGGACCGAGATTTCCAACTACCTGCCCGATGGCTGGGATGCTGACCCGCAACGTACCCGGTCCACCACCGCAGCAACCTTTGCTGCCTCGTTGGAGCTTGCGAAGGAAGGCAAGATCGAAATTAGGCAGGGCGAAAGCTTCGCCCCCATCCAGATCCGCAAGAAGGCCCCGCGTGATGAGTAAACCCAAAAATGACAGCCTGTTCGAAGCCCCGCCCATGGGTGAACAAGAGCGCATGGTCGAGGCAATCCTGTTTGCGACCGCCGATCCAGTGACGATCGCAGAACTGACGGGGCGTATGCCACATGGCTGTGACCCGGCCGAGGCGATCGCGCATCTGCGCAAACGCTACGAGGGCCGCGGGGTGAATGTCGTGAAGGTTGATAATGCGTGGGCGATCCGTACCGCTGCTGATCTTGGATTTTTGATGCAGAAGGAAACGGTCGAGACGCGCAAACTGTCACGTGCAGCCATCGAAACGCTGGCGATTGTCGCCTATCATCAACCTGTGACCCGCGCCGAAATTGAAGAAATTCGTGGCGTCAGCGTTAGCCGGGGCACGATTGACCAGTTAATTGAGATGGAATGGATTCGCTTTGGTCGGCGGAAAATGACGCCGGGCCGACCGGTGACTTTTGTCGTGACCCAAGGGTTTTTGGATCACTTTGGGCTTGAAAACGCGCGGGATTTGCCGGGCCTCAAGGAACTGCGCTCTGCCGGTTTGTTGGAAAATCGGCCACCGCCGGGGGCGATTGGTTTGGGCGAAAAAGACGAAGACGATGACGATGATGATCAGACAGAGTTGTTTGAAGATTAAAAATTTCCGCAACAATCGAAAGCGCTCAATCTTCCCTTAAGTGTCATTGCTTAGTGTCCGACCAGAAAGTTTAATCTGGATCTCGTAACTTGGACGGCACAACACACATTTCGCGGGCGCAGCACGGGCGCTATAGATTGGTAAGGTCGGCGCATCGGTTGCGCATCCCGCTGGCGCTTGTGTCATTGGCGGCTGGTATTTTGGGGCTCATCGTCAATGTGCTCGATCTGACGGTGACGCTGGGGCCGGGTGGCGCGGCGTTGGGAACACACCCGATGACTGCGCTTCTGATTGTGATGATGTCGGTTGGGCTTTTGCATATGCGCCTTCGACAGCCCACACCGGCCTGGCGATATGCGATTGGCACGATCGCGCTATGCATGACATTGTTCAATCTGGTGCAGCCAGATTTTGTGCATGACCTCTTTTTGCCGTTGGCGGCCACGGCTGACAGCCGGATGGGGCAGGACACATCGGTGGTGCTGGCCGTGCTTTTCAGTTCTTTGCTGATCCGTCGTAAGGCTGGGCGTGTCGGGATCGCGCTTGCAATTCTTGCGACAGGACTAATTATTTTCAGCGTGATGGGGCACACCTATGATGTGCACTATTTGGACGGTCATATGGCCCTTACGACCCTGATCGCCTTGGTGCCAGCCACCCTTGCGGTGCTAACGATCTATGCACATTACCCGGTTGCGCGTTTGCCGCTGACCTCGGACGAAAACGGGTCCCGAACCCGCATGATGGTGCTATTCGGCTTTGTTGTACCATGGTTGGGTGGGCTTGTGCTTTATCGCGGCTATGGTGTTCCCGACCGTTCATACCCTGTCGAAGCAATTGTGCTGAGTGTGATCGCCTGCAGCATGATTGGTACCGCGCTATACTCTGGTCTGATACAAGAACGGGCCGACCGATTGCGGCGCCATGTAGAACGGCAACTTGCCTTTGCCGCCGTGCATGACCGTTTGACCGGTACATTGAACCGTGCTGGATTGAATGATGTCCTGGACCGGCTTTGGAAGCGGTTTCAGCGAACGGGTCATGGTGTTGGCGTTGTATTGATGGATCTTGATCACTTCAAAAATGTGAATGACACCTATGGCCATCCCGCTGGCGATAGTGTCTTGGCGGCTGTGAATGCGGCCCTATCCCCGCATCTGCGCGGGTCTGACGTAATCGGACGCTGGGGTGGGGAAGAGTTTGTGATTATTCTGGACGTTGTGGACCGGCAGGCCGTTGAGACAATATCCAATCGCTTGCGCATCGCGATGAAGACCCTTCCAAAGCTCATCGCCAACCAAAACGAGGGTATGATCGTGCCATTTCAGGTGTCCGCGTCATTTGGTGTTGGCACGTTCATGGATGCTGATGACGGCTATTCGGATGCGCTCAGGCGTGCTGATCTCGCTCTTTACCGTGCCAAGGAAGCAGGGCGCGATCAGGTCATGTTCCAGACGATCGACGGCAAATCCACCGCTGCCTGACGGGCGATTTGCAATGGGCCTATTCAGGCATGGATGATGCGGATCAGACTATCGAACATCAGGGTTGATGTGATCCGTGATCCCTTTATCTTTCCTATGTAAGCGAACTTCGGAATAAACAGTGATGAATGCAAACCAGCTGATAAACATGGCAATCCGTATGATCATGCGGCGCGGCATCAATGCCGGTATCAATCGCGGAATTGATATGGCCAGTCGTGGGGGAAAGCGTCCCGAAGACATGACCGCAGAAGAACGCGAAGCCGCTGCCAATAACCACGATAACGCACATGGCGCACGCCGCGGGTTGAATATTGCGCGACGATTTATGCGCTAGTTTTGAAATGCTTGGACAACTTAAGACCTTGTCCCTGATAGTTTGATTTGATCTCGCGCCCGTAAAGTGCATCAGGCATTGCGGCCATATGTTCGTAAACCAGACGGCCAACAACCTGCCCATGTTCGAGCACGAAGGGTGCCTCGTGGCAGCGGACTTCCAACACCCCGCGCGATCCCGCACCGCCCGCCTCGGCATAGCCGAAGCCGGGATCAAAGAAGCCCGCGTAATGTACTCGGAATTCGCCAACCATCGCCAGATAGGGGGCCATTTCGGCGGCCTGCATGGGTGGGATGATGATCGCCTCGCGGCTGACAAGAATGTAGAATGCGCCCGGATCAAGGATGATCCAGCCGTCTTCCGTATGCACGGGTTCCCAGAAATCTGCGGGGTCGTAATGGTTGAGCTTTGACAGGTCCACAACGCCGGTATGGGGCTTGGCGCGATAACCGACCAGGTTGCCATCCTTTGGCATAAGATCAACGGAAAACCCCAACCCATCCGAGATGACCGGATCGCCAGATACAATGGGCGTTTTGTCATGCAGCGCGCGCAGGTCGCTATCCGACATCAATGTTTTGCCTTGCCGGAATATGATTTGGTTCAGCATTTGCCCCGGTTGCGCCACAACCGAGAATGAGCGCGGGCATATTTCGACATAAAGCGGGCCGGCATACCCTTCGGGCACCCGGTCAAATTCGATGCCGTGATCGGTGATAATCCGCGTCAGCAAATCCAGTCGCCCGATCGAAGATTTCGCGCTCGCCGCGCCGGTCATCCCGGAGGGCAGGGACAGGCTTTCCATGAGCGGGACAACATAAACGCAACCCTTCTCAAGCACTGCACCGCCTTCCAGATCAACGGCATGCATCTGGAAATCGGCCAGACGGTCCTGCACGGTGCGTTGCCGCCCTGCCAGAAAAGACGCGCGGACCCGATAGGCCGTGTTGCCCAATCTCAGATCAAGCGAGGCCGGTTGAACTTGGTTTTGCGTGATCGGGGTGGCCGCAGTGATGCCACCGGACGCGATCATATCGCGGATTTGATGGTCTGCGAGAACGCCGGATGCTGACATATCTGCCCCCTTCAGATACCAAAACGCCCGCTGCGCCGATGCACAAGCGGGCGATTGTGTTTGGTCGGGCTAGCAGGACTCGAACCTGCGACCTTCCGTCCCCCAGACGGACGCGCTACCAGGCTGCGCCATAGCCCGACGTTTGGCTTTCATAGCCGAATTGGCGAAAGGGGCAAGCTGAAAAACACGATTTTCAAGGCTACTCCGCACGCATCCGTTCGCGTAGTTGCGCAAGCCGATCCAGCAAGGGTGCAATGTCGGCAGCACGTGCTTTCAAGTGGTCCGCGTCGGCCGCGGCAAGCCCGAGCAGGCGCGGTGATACGGCGGGCATTTCGTCTGGTAGCGCAGGTAGATCAACTATAAAGGCCGCGGTTTCCGAAATCTCAGGCGCTGCCGCAGGTGCGCCGGCAATCGATAAAGGTTCATCTTCCGGTTCAGGTTCAGGTGTCTGTGCTACCTCCGTTACGATGCCATCATCGATTACGATGGTTGCAGGTGCGTCACCTTCGCGCGCTTCGGCAGACTCTATCGTCGCTGGTTCAGGTGTCGCGGCGGGCACGTCATCAAAGGGCAGGGCGCTTTGAATCGGGGTATCGTCATCTTCGGTGGCAGGGCCAGGTTCTTGTGCGGGAGCTTCAGATGCATCGTTCGGTTCTGGCGCAATAACTGCTTTCGTCGCAGCCGGTTTCTGGACGGCGCTGTCCTCTGCTGCCTGCGCTGTCATGCTCAGACCGAGCGTCGCAACATGTTTGACACCCTTTTCACGCAACAGCTTCTGGGTGCCCTTGATCGTCAAGCCTTCTTCGTGCAGCAGCTGCTTGATACCACCCAACAAATCCATATCCGAAGGCCGATAGTAACGCCGCCCACCGGCCCCTTTTACGGGCTTGATTTGGGTAAATTTACTTTCCCAAAAACGCAGTACATGGGTCGGTGTGTCCAGCCATTCGGCGACTTCGCTGATGGTCCGGAAAGCGTCCTTGGCTTTGGCCATGACTTAGCGCTTGTTCCCGGCTGCGACACGATCCTTCATTAGATGCGACGGGCGGAATGTCAGCACCCGGCGGGGGTGGATCGGCACCTCTTCCCCGGTTTTAGGATTACGACCGACACGGGCCGCTTTTTCACGCACCGAAAATGTCCCGAAGGATGAAATTTTTACAGTCTCGCCCGTGACTAGCGCGTCTGAAACGTGACCCAGAACGCTTTCGACCAGATCGGCGCTGTCGTTACGGGAAAGGCCGACCTGATTGTGCACCGCATCGGCTAAATCCATGCGGGTTAGTGTTTTATCGGTCATAAATGTCTCCCTGAATACTGCATTGACCATAAGCGCCGGGCAAAATCAGAGTCAATAACAAGGACTTGGCAATCGGCCTTGACAGTCAGTTTTTGCTTACCACCGTAGCACGACGGCACCCCAGGCCAGGCCACCACCAATCGCTTCGGTCACCACAAGATCGCCCTGTTTGATCTGACCGTTTGCGACACCCACCGACAGCGCCAGTGGAATGGATGCCGCAGAGGTATTGCCATGGTCCTGAACCGTCACAACGACCCGGTCCATACCGACACCAAGTTTCTTGGCAGTGGATTGAATGATGCGGATATTTGCCTGATGGGGGACGACCCAAGTGACATCATCCGCGCTCAATCCCACCTTTTCCAATGCCGTATCAGCGGTCTTGGCTAGCTTTTCGACGGCGTGGCGAAAGACCTCTTTGCCTTCCATGCGCAGCATGCCGGTGTTCTGGGTCGCGACGCCGCCATCAACATAAAGCAGGTCCTTGAAGCGTCCGTCAGAGTTCAGATCAATCGAAAGGATCCCACGGTCATCTGTACTGCCATCGCCCGTTTCTGCCTCCAGAATGACGGCGCCGGCACCATCACCGAACAGCACGCAGGTTGCGCGATCAGTCCAATCCATGATCCGGCTGAATGTTTCCGCCCCGATAACCATGACCCGGTCAGCCTGACCGGATGCGATCAAGGCATTGGCGTTGGACAGGGCATAGACGAAACCGGCACAAACCGCTTGTATATCAAAAGCATAGCCAGTGGTGTTGCCAATCGCATTCTGCACCATAGTGGCCGCAGATGGAAATGTAAGATCGGGGGTGGAGGTCGCGAGAACGATGGCGTCAATGTCTTCGCCTTGCATTTCGGCCATGGCCAAAGCCGCTTTGGCGGCGTGCGTGGCCAGATCTGATGTCGTTTCGCCCGGTGCGGCGAAATGACGACGCTCAATGCCGGATCGGGCTTTGATCCATTCGTCGGATGTATCGAGGGTCTCTTCGAATTCGGCGTTGGGAACAACCCGCTCTGGCAGGTAATGCCCGACACCTTTAACGACTGCGCGACGTATCATATTTGTTAGCCTGTATTGGTGTCGCTTGTCCCTGCGTCACCTTCTTGGGATGCATCTTGGGCAAGCGATGCGGCAGATGCAACCCGTGCGGCCAGTTTATCAGAAAAACCGTTTTCTCCCAGATGGTAAGCGAGATCGAGCGCTGCGGCCACGCCTGTTGCGTCCGCTGATCCATGGCTTTTGATCACGGTTTGATTGAGGCCAAGGAACACCCCGCCATTGACGCGGCGTGGGTCGATCCGTTTGCGCAGCCGCCGGAGTGATCCGCGGGCAAGCAGGGCACCAAACATCGACAGCGGGTTTTTCAAGAGCGCGCCGCGCAGCAGTTCGCTGATCAGTGTGGCGGTGCCCTCGCCGGTTTTCAGGGCGACATTGCCGGTAAAGCCGTCCGTCACGATCACGTCAACTTTGTCGGAGGGAAGATCACCACCTTCGACAAATCCAACATATTCAAAATCACCGGAATTTGCTGCATTTCCAATGAGTTCGTTCGCGACCTTTAGCTCTGCACGGCCTTTGTGATCCTCTGTCCCGACATTCAGCAGGCCAACCCTCGGACGACTGATATCCAGACCATTGCGGGCGTAAGACGCGCCCATGAGCGCATAGGTCAGAAGGTCATCCTGATCCGCACTGATATCTGCGCCCGCGTCCAGCATCACGTTGAAGCCAGATGGGTTGCGTGACGGCCACAGGCAGGCAATGGCGGGGCGGTTGACCCCATCTGTCTTGCGCAGACGTATGGTCGACATCAGCATCAAGGCGCCCGTATTACCGCAACTGACACAGACTGATGCCTGACCTGAACGGACCGCCTCGATCGCCGACCACATGGAGGTTGTGGCACCTTTGCGAAAAGCAACCTTGGGCTTGTCGGTCATCTTGACCACATCAGTGGCGTCGTGGATCGTCACACGATTTGCGATATTATGACTGGATATCAGAGGTTTAAGCGTTGCCTCTGGACCATGTACAATGGCGTAGGCGTCCGGCGTTTTGCCCAGAAACGTCGAAAGGCCCGCAATGACAATTGCAGGCCCCTGATCGCCACCCATGGCGTCAACCGATAGCACGTTGGATGCACTTGCAGCCGGGGTCGGAGCGTTGTCCGTCTGGCTTTGCGTCATCTTTTTGTGCCCGCAGCGCAGCTTATGCTGCGTCTTCGTCCAAGTCGATTTCTGTGGTGTCTGCGATCACTTCGCGTGTCGCATAGTGCCCGCAGGACGGGCAGACATGGTGGGGGCGCTTGAGCTCACCACAATTGTCGCATTCATTGGGATTTGCGGCAACAAGCGCGTCATGCGCACGCCGGTTGTTGCGGCGGGATTTGGATACTTTGTTCTGCTGGACGGCCATGTCTCAACCCTATGATGTATGGGCACATGGCCCTGATTTCTGTGCATCTGGCGGGGTCCTACGCCATTGTGGCTGCCCTGTCGAGATACGATGTAAAAGAGGCCGCGAACATACTGCGATTTTGTTGCAGCGCAACCCTTTTTCTACTGACTGTCACGTGGCGTTATTCGCCCTTTTTTTCAAGGCTATCGCGGAGGTTGGCGAGCCCTGCGAAGGGCTTTGTATCTTCGTCGGTCAGCGGGGCCTTGCCGGGTTCAGTAAAAACCGCATCGCCCAGATCGGCCCCGTCGCTGCGCGGGTAGAGCGGCAGCGCCAGGGTCAGTGCCTCGATCATCACTTGACCAAGGTCGACTGCGGCGGGCAGCGCTTCGACGGTGTCGTCGTCGGGCATTTCAACTTCGGCGGCTTCGATCGTTGGCAATTCGGCCACATAGGCGCGCCTGACCGGTTCATCAATCCGGGTTGTGACCGGGTCCAATGTGACCACACAATCCTGCACAACCGTTGCCCCAAGGTCCGCCGAAAGCGCCCAGTCAGTGCGCCCGATCGGTGCTAACGTACCGGAAAAACGAAGTTTTTTGATGCCGGTGATCCCCAGTGCGTCAGCAACTGCTTTGCGTTCCTGTGCCGTTGGAACAAGTTCAAACGGGGTCGCCCGCCGCGTTGCCAGATCGGCCAAACGCAAGTGTGATGTGGGCAATTTGGCCAAAGCTGCTTCCATTCTTGAACAGGGGGCGGGTTGTCATGTAGGGGAGATAAAAGGCATAAGGCGCCAAAGCAAGAGGGCCGCTATGGGCACGAATACAGGCAAAATGATTATCCGGTTGCGTGCGGCAGGCCTTGTGGCCGTGCTGTTGGCGTCGGCCTGTACGCCAATTAACCGTTTTCATGGCTTTGCCCCCACAGAAGCCGAACTGGCGGCTGTGCAGGTCGGGCAGTCAACCCGCGAAAATGTGGTGGCGGCTTTTGGTCCGCCGACCTCTGAGGGTGCGCTGCAAAACGACGCTTTTTACTATGTTTCCAGTCAGTTCCGCCATTTTGGGGCCTTCGCGCCGGAAGAGGTGAACAGGCAAGTTCTTGAGATTGATTTCACTCCGGATGGCGTAGTCCGCAACATCAGCCGCTATACGTTGGCGGATGGGCGCGTCGTTGTTTTGGACCGCCGCGTGACTGAGGATGGGATCAATGATGTGACCTTCCTTGGCCAGCTTTTGGGGAGCTTTGGCCGCATTGACGCAGGCACGTTGCTGGGTGAGCCGCCAGAAGAGCCCTAAGCAACGTTCGGTGGGTGATTTTCGTGCGCTGACTGACGGATACTGCGAATCATGTGTTAACGCGGGTTTTTGCCCGCAAATGCGGAATATGCGATCCATGCAGAAACCATGCGCAAACCATGCGCATGCGGTATGCACGATTTGCCCCGTTAACGCAGCGCACGCCCACTGTGTTGCTGCGGCGTTAAGGTTTTCACCACTTGGACCAGCGTATCATTCCGCCGCCGTCATCAAGCGATCCATGCCGACAAACGCATCTTCGCCGGTGCCAGCGAGCATGATGGTTGTGTCGTGATCTGAAAAATGGCGCCACTCGGCTGAAAAGACGTCATTGCCGCCATTGTGCCAATACATCCGACCCAGACTGGGGCTGTCTTCGACAACCAACCCATAGCCATAGAAGCTGCCGTTCAAGCCTTCATCGACATGGGGCGTTAGTGCGGCGGATACCAACGCCGGATTAACAATGGTGCCGTCGAGAAATGCGTTCCAGAAATCCACGAAACCTTCGACTGTTGTGACGGTGCCGCCATTGCCGATCAGGTTCCAACCTGGCGACTGATCGCCCCAGCTGGCCGCCCGGATTGGCGCGCGCGCAAAACCGGTGCGCCAGATCCGGTCGCTGCGCAGTGATCTGTCAGCTGTGTAGGCGGCGTCGTACCCGATCGGCGTGAGGCCAAGCGGTGTGAGGATATCGTCGATCAGGTAATCTTCGTAAGCTTTCCCTGATGTTTGTTCGATGATGGCCGCAAGAACCGAATATCCGGCGTTGGAGTAGAGATAAGGGCCGCCGGGTTCATGTGCGAGCGGTAAGGCCAAAACCCGCGACAGGAATGCGGCGCGGGTGAGGGGTTCTTCGTCATCTCCGGTGGAATTGATCAGCCCGCTGGAATGCGTCAGGAGCTGGTGGATTGTAATCTGTGCCTTGTCGTCGGGCACATCCGCCAGCAATTCTTGCAGCGTGGATTGCGTCGAAAAATGACCCGCATCAATCAGATGCAGTGTGGCAACGGCGGTCACAAATTTTGTGATTGAGCCTAGGTCGATCAGTGTTTCACCTGAGATGCCATTTGCGTTTGTATGATCTTCCACCATGATGTCGGAGGTGCCGTCACGTTGGGTTGAAATCGCACTGACGAGGGGCAAGTCAAGCGTTGTGAGCGTGTTGGCGTCGGCCAATAATCGCGGCGTATCGGCCTGTGCCGTTGTCATCAAACCACAAAATAGAAGCGCGAGGGTGGCGGGGAAACTGGTGTTTGTTTTCATCGGCTTTTCCTGCATGCGGGTGTTTCCCAAGACTGCCGTGGTCTTGATTTCTTGGCAATGCGTGATGGGGCAAGGGCATTGTGAACCGGGTCTTTGTTGGTTGCTGTTGCTCAAATCGTCGTCGTTTCAATACGATTGATACATTATTGATATACTTGGATTGCTGCGCTAACCTGCCCCGAGTCGTCCGATGTCGGGCGGCACGTTCTCAGGGCGGGGTGAAATTCCCCACCGGCGGTATGGGTCATGGGCCCGAGCCCGCGAGCGCCTTTGGTTTTGCCGAAGGGTCCAGCAGATCAGGTGCGATGCCTGAGCCGACGGTCATAGTTCGGATGAAAGAGAGCGGGGAGATCCGGGTGCGTCGGCGCTCGGTCTGTCCTGTTTTGCCTTGGGTCACGCAAAACGAAAGGACAGATGCGATGATCCAGATGAATATGACGCGGGGTGCCGTTGCGGGCCCGCTTTGTTTCGTGATTGCCGGGGCCTTGTTTGCCGGGGCGAATACGGCCGTGCAGGGGGCGGGGATGCTTTATGGTGTGCCATCGCCGACCATTGCGTTCTGGCAATATGCGGTGGCATGTGTAGCCGCGCTGCCGTTGGTATGGCGTGCACCATGGCGGACGACCCGCCCGTTGATGCATCTGCTGCGCGTGGTTTTGGCGGCGGTGGGCGTGCAGATGTGGGTCGCAGGGTTGGCCTATGTGCCGATCTGGCAGGCGGTGGCGCTGATTTTGACATCGCCGTTGTTTGTGACGTTGGGGGCCGGGTTGTTTCTGCGTGAGGCTTTGACGGTGCCGCGCATCATGGCTGTTGTGCTGGGCGCCTTTGGAGGCGCGTTGATCCTTGCACCGTGGTCAGAGGCATTCACTTGGGCTGCGTTCTTGCCTGTTGGTGCGGCGGCATTCTGGGCGGCATCGTCTTTGGTCACCAAGCGTCTGACTGCGACAGAGGATGCAGGCACGCTGACCCTAGCGCTGTTGATCTTGCTGCTGCCGGTGAATGGTTTGGCGGCTTTGGGCGCGGGATTTACCGTAGCATCACAGGCGCTTTGGCTTGTGGCGCTGTCGGGATTGCTGGTGGCGGGCGCGCAGTATCTTTTGGTGCGGGCTTATGTATTGGCCGACGCCGCCTATTTGCAGCCCTTCGATCATTTGAAGCTGCCGCTGAATGTGGGGCTGGGGCTGGTTTTCTTTGGCTTTGCCCCGCCGGGTTTGATGTGGGTCGGGGCAGGCGTGATTATTGTCGCGAGCGCGTGGGTGATGCGGGAGGAGGTGTGAAGGTGAATGGCCGGTTTGAGCCCAAAGTGCTACCTATCGGGATGAACCCAACGTCCGGTCCGGCAGCAGTTGGACTGTCTGCCTACTGACCTTCGCACTTTTCGTCATCGCATTTCCAACCATCAAAAATTGCCAGCCAACGGCTCTCCTCTGTACGCCAAAAATCTGCAGCATCAGCATCTTCTTCATGGGCTGGAAAAGTAAGAATGCCCTGAGAGGTTCGGACAGAGACGTTACAGTCTTTTGTTACCACAAAGCAGCTCGTAAAGCGAACAATTCGCCCCGTATCATCCAATAGAAATCGGGTTGTCGTACCGCCACTACTCAAGGTAAAACTGCCGTCGTGCAGTTTCTTTGCATCTGGGCCTCTTTCCGTAACAATGTCGCCTGCATACACTGCGCCCGCCTGATCGAGTGCATAATGCGCATAGAATTGTCTAATTATCGGCCTGTTTCCAAGCTCGACGGATTCGTATGCATTGCAAGTATCCGCGTATACTGGAGCGCGTGTTTTATTACAGATAGAAACGTTGATTAACTCGAATGAACTTCTCTCGGATGATTGAATCGGCCGGTAAACGCGGGGGATAGAGTATGTATCGCCCCTATAAGTCATGCTCAGGTGATCGGGTTGTTGGTAGATCACGGTCGTGAGCTGAAAGACGACCCAGAGAACAACCGGAACCGCAACGATTTCACACGCGTTACGAAAAACTGGTGTTCGATGTTTTACTATGCTGTGACGAATGGCAAGAACGAAGCAAGACAGCACACCAATCGCAGATAGAGCGATCCGCACTGGGATTAGATGAATGTTAGGCGCTATCGGGTGGTATGAAATTGAAATCAGTCCGGGGAGTAGGAAGAAGAAAACGCCTACACTGACTGCAAATGCGATCCAACTAAAAATAGCGTCATCAAAGCGTGTGAACATTATTGGATTTCTAAAGCTCTGTTGTGTTGTTTCGGGCATGTGAACGTTGTGTATGCACCCCGCTACAGAGTTGGTCGAACAAAGGATGAACTGTAAGTAGGGAATACCTGACCTTGCAAACACGTGTGCCGAGCCGGTCGTCGGTAAGATAGAAAAATAAGTCATTGGCGAGATCACGTTGAATGACGGCAAAGTCCGCATATCGCACTTTGGAACTACGCACTCCGACCGACCCGAACTGACTGTCCGTCCTAAGGCATCCTTAATCCCCCATCCAACCGGATTGTCGTTCCGTTCAGATAGTCGCATTCCACGATAAATCGGGCGAGGGCGGCGAATTCGGTGGGGTCTCCGAGCCGCTGGGGGTAGGTCACGTCGGCGGCGAGGCCGTCCATGATCTCTTGTCCCAGGCTGATCAGCATGGGCGTGCGGAAGATGCCCGGCGCAATGGCCATGACCCGGATGCCGTTGCGGGCAAGGTCGCGGGCCATGGGGAGCGACAGCCCTGCGATGCCGGATTTGGAGGCGGCATACGCCGCTTGCCCCTTTTGTCCGTCGAAGGCTGCGATGGAAGCGGTGTTGATGATGACGCCCCCATCGGTCATCCGCGCCGCTGAGAGCCGGGCGACGTTGAAGGTGCCGTTGAGGTTGATGTTGATGGTCCGGTTGAAGCTGGCCTGGGTGTGTGGCCCGTCGCGGCCAAGGGTTTTTTCGGTTGTGGCGATCCCTGCGCAATTGATGGTGGTGTTCAGGCCGCCCATCGCGTCGACCGCGTTGTCGAGGCCCTTTTGCACGCTGTCTTCGTCCGTGACGTCGACTTGGGCAAAGAAGGCCCCGACGTCGGCGGCAAAGCTGGCCCCGCGTGGATCCTGATCAAAGATCGTGACCTGTGCGCCTGCGTCGATCAGCCCTGACGCTGTGGCGGCCCCGAGGCCGGACGCGCCACCGGTGACGATGGCGCGGGTTTTGGTGATGTCCATGACGTGCCCTCCCTTTTACGCAGAAGGTGCATCAGGGTTACGGAAAAGGGAATAGAGGACGCACGCTAGCGGCCTGTTTTCCTTGGGTTGCGGGTTCATGCTGGATGGCGCCGTTATCGCCTAGAACCAGAGGGTGATGCCCAGATCAACGCCGAGCGCTTCGTATTCGTCGTGGCCCAGCCCGTCGCCGTAGATCCGGCCTGAGGCCGCCCACGCATCGCTACGGAAGAATTCCAGGCCCAGGTCGACCCGTCCGCGCAGATCGTCAGGGACTTCCTTGCCTGCGGCATCGCCAAAGCCCCAGATCCCGCTGGCCCCCAGAACGATGCTGCCTGCCGTTTCATTGACGGTGATCGGGATCAGCCAGGTCGAACCAAGGTTGGCCTGACCATAGGAAATACTGTCTTCATCGACACTGTTGAGCCCGAGCGTGTAGCTGTCGAGTTGATCCTCAAGCCAGCTGACGCCCACATGCGGGATCATGAGGACTTCGTTTTCCAGATACCGTTCGCCGGTGACGCGCATTGCGGCCAGCCAGCGGGTGCCGCTGACATCGTCGGCTTGATCGCCACCGCCGGACACATCGGTACGTGATTGACCGGCCATCAGCCGCCCGTCGAATGTCAGCGTCTCACCGGGGCGGATGAAATAGACCCCGGCCATGTAGCCTGCGCTGTCAAAGCTGTTGCCATTGGTGCCGTCCTGATTGGACAGATCGGTTTGTACCATCAACCCGAAAATTCCATTGGGACCGACCATCAGGTCGCTGCCGATCGTGGCAAGCCCGAGGTCGAGGTCGGCGTCATCCAGTTCAGAGTAACGCACCCCGAGCGAGATCCAGAGCGGACCTGAAAAGCCGGCTGTGTCGCCGGCGGCGGCACCTTGCGTGGCTTGTAACTGGCCAGATTGCGTGGTGCGTCTGTCCAGTATTTCAGGCTGGATGGCGGCAAGTGATGCAGCCCGCGCGCCGAGAAAGCATTGCGTTGCTTCGGCGACCGGACCGGCATTGGTGCTTCGGTCTTCGATACATTGCGCGGTGGCAGATGTTGCAAGTGATGTGACAAAAATAGCGGCGATAATGCGTCTGAAATAGCGTGGCATTTGTTCCCCTCCCAGGAGTTGGACCCGGGAAGAGTGTTCGCGAAAACGCGACAAAAAGCAAATTTTAGGCAGTATTGGTGCGCGCCAGCGCTGATTGGCAGCCGCGCACCCAGCTTGCCAGAGCTTACTGCACCACGATCTGGGCTGTCATGCCGGGGTGGAATTCGCAGAAATAGTCGAATGTGCCAGCGGATGAAAAGGTCAGCGCCGTCTGGCCGTTGTTGGACAGCCGACCTGTGTCGAAGGCACCGTTGGAGGCTGTCGCCGTATGCGGTGCGTTGTCACGATTGACGAATGTCACGCTGTCGCCTGCCGCGATGGTCAGGTTGGCGGGTTCAAATGCAAAGCCTGTGATGGTGACGACATGGTCTGCGGCCTGCGCCATTGTGGCGGAAACAAGCAAAGCCCCGGCTGTGAGAATAGATTTGAAATACATGTTCGTGTCCCTCGTTTTGGTGCCCCAGCTCATTGCTGGCAGGCAAACTGTTCATTGAGACGGGCGTCTCAACAGGACTACGCACCGGGCATGGGATTTATTCTGCAACGGTTGAGATTTTTTTTTTAGATATCCAATGCGGCGGCTGCCGCGATATCATCCAGGTTGGGTTGCCCATCCGGACCAATGACCACATAGGCCGCATCAGCCCCGCGCCATGATACGAAATCGAAACCGTTGATAGTTTGCGATTTGAAACTGGGCGCATCGCCTGCGGGCTGGTCAGAGCTGATCAGGCAAAGCGCGATAACGGTTCCTGCAGGATCACGGTACATCAGCTGGGCCACCGGTTTGCCGTTGGCCACAACCAGCCGCCCGCCTTCAAAGGTCAGATCGAACGCCGACAGGTCGGGGATCGTGAAGTTTGCCCCGACAGTATCACCAAGCCAGGTTTCGATGTGATCGGATTCGTCTGCGCCGACTTCGACCAGATGCCGCCCCTGGCTGGCATAGATGGCGTGATAGTCCGCGATATCGGACAGCCAGCCACCTGCGAGGACTGTTGGCGTGGTTTGATCCTTTACCACATAGCCGCCGACACCGCCCAGCCCGAAGATCACGAGGCTGGCGGCGATTGCACCCCAAACGGGGCGGCGCACGGGCGCAGGGGCCGGGGCGCTGAGCGGGGTGTTTTTGATCTGTTGTGCCAGCGCAAATGGCACCGGATCGTTGAGTTGCGCATCGAATTGTTCAAGGGCTGCTGCGTCTGCGTCCATCAGCGCATCAAGCTCGGCCTGAGCTGCCGGGTCATCGGCCAGCCGTGTTTCAACGGCCAGCGCATCTGCCGGGTCAAGTTCGCCATCAAGATAGGCGCTGAGTTTGATCGAGAAATCAGTCATGTTGCGACAATCTCTGCTGGGGTTAACCGGGATACAAGTAACTTTCGTGCACGGTGGATGCGGCTCATGATTGTGCCGATGGGTACGTTTAACATGTCAGCCGCTTCGCGGTAGCTATAGCCTTCGGCGCAAACCAGCATCAGCGGCTGCGCCAATTCTGCTGGCAATTTGCTGACCTGACCACGCACGGTTTGTGCCGTCAATGCGTCATCTACGCCGCTTTGCACCTGCAATTCATGGGCTTCTTCTGCGGGCACTTGTCCTTCGCCTTGTCTGACCTTGCGTTTGCGGATTTCGCTGATCCAAAGGTTGCGGATGATCCGAAACAGCCAACGATCAAGTGGTTGCGCCGGATCATATTGGGTCCATTTCTGCAAAGCCGCCGTGCAGGCGTCCTGCAACAGATCATCGGCGTCCGGCCCCGACCGTGTGAGGCTGAGCGCGAAACGCCGCAAGCGCGGCAATAGTCCGATCATCTCGGTTTTGAACTGGTCCGGTGTGATCCCTTAGCCCCTAGCTTACATCGACGCCTTTGCCGTGAGGTATGATGCCGATTTTTGCGGGGGTGGCAATGCGATGTTGCAGGCTTTTTGGCGATGATCCGCTGTTTGACCCACGCCGTGACCGGCGTGGGCTCAAGACCCTTCGGATCAGCGTGCGATATGCCAGACACCGCCCACACCGTCGCCGGTTCTATCGCCGGGCGCTGTGTCACCAACCCAGAGGTAGAGTGGCTGGCCATCTTTGGCCCATTGTTGTGTTCCATCGCGTCGGTCGATGATCGAAAAACCGTTGCCTGGGGATTTGGCGCCAGCGGGGGCGGCGTAAGGTGGCCAGTTGACGGCGCAATTATCGTAGCAGTTGGATGCGCCTGCTGTATCATTGTCGAATGTATAAAGTGTCATGCCTGCGGTGTTGGTCAAGTAAGAATGGCCGGCGATCAGCGTGACGTTGTCGTCCACGATGTCATAGCTGTAGGAAGAGGCGGCATAAGCGGTGTCGCAACCTGCGACAAGCAAACCAAGGGCGATAGCGGCGGTGAGTTTCATTTTATAAGCTCCTGTCATGTTTGGTAGAGCTGGCGTCCTGTGCCGCTCTTGACAGGGTTACGTGCTGGGGCGCGGGTTTATTCCCGTATTTTGTTTTTTTTTCAAAAAAATGTGGGCTGGGTGCGACTAATTGCTGCTATCCGTTTGCTTTTTTTAGGTTTTCTTTTTTCTTTATTGCGTTCCAAAGCGCGTCCATTTCCGCCAGATCACTTTGGTCGGGGGTTTTTCCGCGTGCCGCCAGCGCGTCTTCGATCTGGGCAAAGCGACTTTCGACCTTGGCGTTTGTTCGCCTGACGGCGGCTTCGGGGTCGACATCAAGGTGTCTTGCAAGATTGGCCATGACAAACATCAGGTCGCCGAATTCGGCCTCTACGTCGTCGGGGGTCAGGGTGTCGCGCGCCTCGACCAGTTCCTGGGTTTCTTCGACGATCTTGTCGAGCACGCTTTGGGTTTCGTCCCAATCAAAGCCGACGCGGGCCATGCGCTTTTGCAGTTTTACCGCGCGGGTCATCCCCGGCAGGCCGATGGCCACCCCGTCAAGGGTTCGTTTTTGTGCTTTGCCCGCGCGTTCGGTGGCCTTGATTTTTTCCCAATCAGCAGTTTGTTGTTCCGCAGATTTGTCACGGGATTCATCGCCGAAGACATGCGGATGCCGGGCGACCATTTTATCCGCGATGGATTTGACGACGGTGTCGAAGGTGAAATGCCCCGCCTCGGCCCCCATTTGGGTGTGGTAGACGGTTTGCAGCAGCAGATCGCCTAATTCCCCTTCCAGCTCTGCCCAGTCGCTGCGGGCGATGGCGTCTGCCACTTCGTAGGCTTCTTCGATGGTGTAGGGGGCGATGGTTTTGAAATCCTGTTCGACATCCCAAGGGCAGCCGGTGTCAGGATCGCGCAGGCGGCGCATGATTTCCAAAAGGCGCGGCATGCCGCCGTTGGGGTCGTGGATGAGGGTGTCGTTTGTCATGGCGCCTCGCATCGTTTGAGGGGACGCTAGCGAAACGGCGAGGCCGCGCCAAGAGGGCGCGCCCTGAAAGGGCGCTACCCGATTTGCTTTACATCTTAGAAGAGGAACGACACACGGACGGTCAGCAATTCAGCGGTTGTATCCGCATCGCCTTCGAAAAACCCGTCAGTGGCTTCGACGCTGCTGTTTCTATAAAGGTACTCTGCCCCGACCATAAGGTTGTCACCGATGGCCACATCAAGGCCAGCGCCGAAGCTGAAGCCTGTTGCGGGCAGATCGGCGCCGCCCCCCTGGATATTGGTCCCTGACAGCCCGATGACCCCGTAGGGCAGCAGGTTTCCGGCCGCATAGCCAATCCGGTACTTGATGTCATAAAGCGGCGATTCGACCTCTGCCCCGGGCACAGCTGCGACATCTGCATCTTCGATAGTGGAAAACGCAAATTCATAGCCATAGACCATGTTGCCGCTTTGGTTGAGGGCCCCGATGAAGCCGCCGATGACTTCGCTATCGGCGATGTCGTCATCTGCTCCCGGGATCAGTTCGCTTTCAAATGTGCCATTGGCGTACTGGCCAAAGCTGAGCCCGCCATACCATCCGTTGAAGTCTGCAAAGGCAGATGTGGGGATCATCGCGACGCAGGCGAGTGTGAGTGCATTCAGTCTTGGCATAATTTGCCCATCCTTTTCAAAACCTCTGTCTTGTCTCGTCGCACTACCGGCCCTTTTGGTCTGCCTCCATAACCGAAAAGCGGCAATTTTAAGATGTGGTTGCATGGACACAGTCATGGATAGGCGGGGCTTGTAGGTCGGTCGTCAATCCCCTTGCGTTGGGCCGATGCGCAGGTCATCCTTTGGCCCAGTTCGGTGGGTTTGAAAACGCCGGCTCTGTTTTGTTTAAGGATAGATAGGATGCCGATCATCAATCGTATTGCCGATTATGCCGATGACATGGTTGCGTGGCGCCGCCATCTGCATGCGCATCCCGAAGTGGGTTTCGCGTGTCATCAGACGGCTGATTTTGTTGCAGAACGCCTGCGCGCGTTCGGTGTTGATGAGGTACATGAAGGTATTGCCACCAGCGGTATCGTTGCCATCATCGAAGGCCGCGGTGGTGGCCGGACGATTGGTCTGCGTGCCGATATGGATGCATTACCAATGGAGGAACGGACAGAGGCTGACCACGCGTCGACTGTGCCGGGCAAGATGCATGCCTGTGGCCATGATGGCCATACCACTATGCTTTTGGGGGCGGCCAGGTATCTGGCCGAGACCCGCAATTTTGCAGGCCGGGTTGCGTTGATTTTTCAGCCTGCCGAAGAAGGTGGCGGCGGCGCGGAGGTGATGGTGAAAGAGGGCGTGCTGGATCGATTTGATATTGCCGAAGTCTATGCACTGCACAATGCGCCCGGTCGGCCTGTGGGCGATTTTTACACAACACCGGGGCCAATCATGGCGGCGGTGGACACGTTTCATATCCATATCAAAGGGATCGGTGGTCATGGGGCGATGCCGCATGAGACGGCTGATCCTATTGTGGCTGCGGTGGGTATCGTCAATGCGATCCAGACCATTGTGAGCCGCAATCACTATGCCCAGAATGATCTGGTTGTGTCGGTCACCCAAATCCATACCGGATCGGCTGATAACATCATTCCGGAAACTGCTTATATCAACGGTACTGTGCGCACGTTCAAGCCGGAGGTGCAGGGGATGGTCATGGCCCGGCTGGAGGCTGTTGTCGAAGGGCAGGCCGCCGCTTACGGGGTTGAGGCGGATCTTGAATATGAGGTCGGCTATCCAGCGACGGTGAACGATCCCGCAAAAACCGCCTTTGCTGCCGAGGTCGCCCGCGAGATATCCCCCCAGGTGGCCGACCATGTGGGCCGCGAAATGGGTGCCGAGGATTTTGCCTATATGCTGGAAAAACGCCCAGGATCCTATTTATTTGTGGGCAATGGGGACAGCGCAGGCCTGCATCACCCGGAATATGATTTTGATGATACCGCCGCCCCTTATGGCGCATCTTTCTTTGCCCGGCTGGTGGAACGTGCGCTGCCGGTGGGGTGATCAAATTTCTGGAGAATTGATCGACGTGATCGCCAAATTGGGAAGGTATTGAACGGCCATGGCACTTGAGGATGCAAAAGGACAGGTCGATCTGGCTTTTACGCGCAGCGACCGGCGCGGGTTGGCCTATGAAAATGCCTTTGGCGGCGCGGTGTCGTTCTTGCGTCGGCACT
The DNA here is from genome assembly GCA_947489445.1 of uncultured Paracoccaceae bacterium. Lineage (GTDB taxonomy): Bacteria > Pseudomonadota > Alphaproteobacteria > Rhodobacterales > Rhodobacteraceae > Yoonia. The sequence goes on along the minus strand of CANLDN010000005.1, from coordinate 43,249 downwards.
ACACAAAAGACCTGACAGGTGTTGATCTGGCCATTACAGGCATCCCGTTTGATCAGGCCGTGACCCACCGCCCCGGCACCCGCTTTGGTCCGCGCGCGATCCGCGAGGCATCTTGTTTGCAGCCCTATGATCCCCCTTATGGTTGGGACGGGTTTGATCCGCTTTCAGAATTCTCCATCGCCGATTATGGTGATATGGCCTTTGACTATGCCAATGTTGCCGGTGTGCCTGCCTTGGTTGAGGCGCATATCGGGGGGATATTGGCCGCAGGGCCGGGGACGGTCACGTTAGGGGGCGATCACTTTATCACCTTACCGATTTTGCGCGCCTACGCCGCCAAATATGGCCCGATATCCGTCATTCAGTTTGATGCCCATTCCGACCTGTGGGCCGATGACGACATGGACCGGATTGATCATGGCACATTCATGTATAAGGCGGTGAAGGCCGGGCTGGTGGATGTGACCCGGTCGGTGCAGATCGGTATCCGCACGCAATGCGATGACTATCTGGGGATGCCTTACATCGATGCGCGCAGCTGTCATGAAATCGGCGTGCCTTATGTGGTTGATCGCATAAAAAGCATTGTCGGTGATCACCCAACTTATGTGACCTTTGATATTGATGCGCTGGATCCCGCTTTTGCGCCCGGCACCGGCACGCCGGTTTGGGGTGGTTTAGCGTCATGGCAGGCTGCGGCCATGCTGCGTGATTTGGCGGGCATCAATATGGTCGGTGGCGATGTGGTAGAAGTGTCGCCGCCATATGACACGACCGGGGCCACGGCGATTGCGGGGGCGCATGTGGCAATGGAGCTTTGCTGCCTGGCGCTTTGGAGCAAGAGGGGCAAGTGATGCCCAACCAACCGATTTCGGGGAATGATCTTGCCCGGTTTTCCGGGCCGCAGACCTTTATGCGGTTGCCGGATGCGGCGTCGGCTGCGGGGCTGAATGTGGGGTTTATTGGTATTCCGATGGATATCGGCACATCCTGGCGCTCTGGCACGCGGATGGGGCCGAAGCAGTTGCGCGAGCAATCGGCGATGATCCGGCCTTACAATATCCAGACCGGGGCCGCGCCGTTTGATGCGTTGCAATGTGCTGATCTGGGTGATGTGCCGATCAATACGTTTTCGTTGAGTGACAGTATTCGCATTATTACAGAGGTTTACGCAGCACATTTAAAGCATGATTTCGTACCGATGACGCTGGGTGGTGATCATACTTTGACTTTGCCTGTGCTGCGCGCTGTGGCGGCGAAGCAAGGCCCCTTGGCGCTGGTCCATGTGGATGCCCATGCGGATGTGAATGATGAGATGTTTGGCGAGCGCGAAACGCATGGGACGGTGTTCAGGCGGGCCTATGAGGAAGGGATTATCACCGCCGATAAGGTGTTCCAGATTGGCTTGCGTGGTACGGGGTATACGGCAGATGACTTTACCGAAGCCGCCGGGTGGGGCTTCAATCAATATCTGGCGCCGGATTTGTGGCATAAGTCGCTGACGCCGTTAGCCGCTGATATCAAATCGAAAATTGGTGATCAGCCATGTTACATCACCTTTGATATCGACAGTTTGGACCCGGCCTATGCGCCGGGCACCGGCACGCCGGAGATTGGCGGGCTGACCACGCCGCAGGCGATGGAACTGATCCGGGGGTTGCGGGGGCTGAATATCGTGGGCTGCGATCTGGTTGAGGTGTCGCCGCCTTATGATCCATCGGGCAATACCGCGTTGACCGGTGCGAACTTGATGTTCGAGATGCTGTCGATCCTGCCGGGTGTGCCCTATCGATAGGCGTATGATGCCGTAGGTGGTTGGGCAGATCAGGCCTGATCTTCACGTGCTTCCGCGGCAATGTCGGATATGCGGCACTTAGCGGACCCACGACGCATCCATGCGAATGAAAGCTTTGCAGACGAAGAACCGGGTTTGGCTAATCCATCCTGAGATGTCATAACAAGACGAGCTACGGTAAACTGGAGACGATTCATATGCTCGTTGTCGGCTGGCAGGAGCGGGTTGATCTTCCGCTTCTGGGACTTACGAACCTCAGGGCAAAAATTGATACCGGCGCGCGCACATCCGCCCTTCATGCCACCGATATCGTGACCTTCGAACGCGATGGCGTTCGCTGGGTCCGCTTTCACACACGGTTTGACGATGATGCGCACGACACCGATGTGGAATGCCCGATCCACGACCAGCGAGAAATCAAGAATACAAGCGGCATTCCCGAAAGGCGCATCGTCATCCGGACCAAGTTCCGGATAGCGGACCGTCTATGGAAGATCGACCTGTCGCTGACCGAGCGAACCGAGATGAAGTTCCGCATGATCGTGGGGCGCACGGCCCTGCGCGGACACGCGATACTGGTCAATCCGGGCAAGCGCAATTTGACCACACTGAAATCAACCGCCGCAAAAACCGGCAAAAGGAAAACCTCATGAAAATCGCGATGCTTGCCAGAAATGCCAATCTATACTCGCACAAGCGCATTGTGGAGGCCGCCGAAGAACGCGGTCACGAGATCGACGTCATAAATACGTTGCGCTGTTACATGAACATCGCGTCCCGGCGGCCGGAAATCTATTACAATGGCGAAAAGCTGGAAGGCTACGATGCGGTCATTCCCCGGATCGGCGCCTCTGTCACATTCTATGGCATGGCCGTGCTGCGCCAGTTCGAGATGATGGGTGTCTACCCCCTGAATGAAAGCGTGGCCATCGGGCGGTCACGCGACAAGCTGCGGTCGATGCAGCTTTTGGCGCGCGATGGTGTCGGCCTGCCGGTGACGACCTTTGCGCATGATCCAAAGCAAACCGAAGAGGTGCTGGCGCTTGCTGGCGGTGCACCGCTGGTGATCAAGCTCCTCGAAGGCACACAGGGCCTTGGTGTCGTTCTTGCAGATACAGACCGTTCGGCAAAATCGGTGATCGAGGCGTTTCGGGCAACCGACACGAACATCCTGATCCAGGAATTTATCAAAGAGGCCGGAGGTACGGACATCCGGGCCATCGTCATCGGAGGCCGGGTCATCGCCGCCATGAAGCGCACCGGCGCGGAAGGCGAATTCCGGTCCAACCTGCACCGTGGCGGTTCTGCCCAGCTGATCAAACTGTCGCCAGAGGAAAGATCGACCGCTGTGCGGGCAGCGAAGTCGATGGGGCTGAATGCCTGCGGCGTTGACATGCTGCGCGCAAATCACGGGGCGGTTGTAATGGAAGTGAACTCTTCGCCCGGCCTTGAAGGTGTTGAAAAGGCGACAGGTCTTGATGTGGCGGGCAAGATGATCGAGTTCATCGAAAAGAACGCAAAACCTGGCAAGACCAAGACGAAGGGCAAGGGCTGATGCTGAAACGTCCGGGTTTTGACATTGGCGGGGAATTGATTCTGCCCGGCACCCGACGCACGGTCGACCTTCCCGTCAGTTGGCTGTCTGATCATACCCCGGTCAACATGTCTGCCCATGTGATCCAGGGAAAAACGGACGGACCCGTGTTCTTTGTCAGCGCCGGTGTTCACGGCGACGAGGTGATCGGCATCGAAATCGTGCGCCGCTTGCTGAAATCCCCGGCTTTGCGTGGCCTGAAGGGGACGCTGATCGTGGTGCCGATCGTAAATTCGTTCGGGTTCATCAACAGGTCACGCTATCTGCCCGACCGGCGCGATCTGAACAGATCGTTTCCCGGCAATGAGGGTGGGTCGCTTGCCGCGCGCCTTGCCCATCTGTTTTTGAAGGAAATCGTGTCACGGTCCGATGTCGGCATCGATCTTCACTCGGCCGCGATCCATCGGATCAATTATCCGCAGGTCCGTGTATCGCCCGATGACCCGGCGGCCCGGAAAATGGCGGATGTCTTTGGCGCACCGATCATTATGGAATCCCCTGTACGACAGGGTTCATTGCGAAGATCGGCAAAAGATTTGGGAAAGACCGTCCTGCTTTATGAGGCCGGCGAAGGTCTGCGGTTTGATGAAGTTTCGGTGCGCGCGGGACAGGCCGGCATTCTCAGGGTGATGAAATCAATTGGCATGATATCGGGGCGCGCTGTTGCCCCGGCCAAGGCGCTGCCGCAGTTTTGCCCGTCCAGCAAGTGGCTGCGCGCACCGATGGGTGGCCTGTTTCGCAGCCTGAAGGCCGATGGCGATCCGGTGCACAAGAATGATGTGCTTGGGATCGTGTCCGATCCGTTTGGTGAGCAAGAGACCGACGTCACTGCCCCGTTCGATGGCATCATCGTAGGACGGGCCGTGTTGCCAGTGGTCAATGAGGGGGATGCCGTGTTCCATCTGGCGCGGGTCCACTCGGTCAGGAAGGCCGAGAACGCGATGGACGATCATTCGTCACAGCTTGCTGATGACCCGATGTTCGACGAGGATGAAATTATCTGATCCGGCCTATGACAACGGGGCGATCACGGGTTTCCGGACGCAGCAGAAAGCGAGCCTTCGCGCGGTATGCAGAAATCGGCGCTAAGGGCTCTTTGCAGACATTTGTTACGTTGCTGAATATCTGAGATCGGTTGGTGACCTTGGGTTGGCCGCCATCTAACGATTATTGTTAGCGCTCCGTCAGATAATCCGCTGACACATAGCCGGTCACGCCCGGCGCGTCTGCCAATGACACCTCGCACCAGCGTTGCCCGACTTCGGTGACGCATTTGCGCCGATTGAGTTCGGTGCCATCCGGCAACCCCATGATGATGTTGAAGCCAAGGCTGGGGCCGGACCGTAGCTTGAGCAAGTCATCAGGCCCTGTGCCTGTCACAACGACCCGGTCTGTTCCGACTGTCGCGCAACCTGCGGCCAGTGTGAGAGTGAGGATTGTGCAAAGAGTTGTGCGGCGCATGATGTGACCTTTTTCGTTTTGTATTCGATAGCCCGCAAATCGGTCGAATCCCAGCCTGTTCTTACCTTGCATCTTATCGGGCGCTTTGCGCGGATGGGACTGGCCGCGGGCGTGCAGAACCCGTACAGATCCCAAACGTACAGCTTTCATCATGCAAGGGGCGTTGAACGATGCGCATTTTGGCTTTTCTGGTTTTGCTGGTCCTGGTGTTGGTCGCTTACATCCGGCTGGTCCCGACCAATGCAGCGCGTTGGCACACGCTACCGGATGTGGCGGGTCCGGGGGATACCGCCGAAGAGGGCGGCTTTCTTGCCGTCCGCCGGATCACGGCCCCGGCTGCAGAAGTTTTGGCAGCGGTTGAGCAACGTGCCTTGGCCACGCCACGCACGACGTTGTTGCGGGGAAGTGTCGCCGAGGGAATGATCACATTTCAGACCCGGTCGCTGATCATGGGCTTTCCGGATCATACAACAGTCGCGGTGCAAGGTGATCTGCTGGTGATTTATGGCCGTTTGCGCTTTGGCCGGTCTGATTTGGGTGTGAACCGCGCGCGCATCGCGGGTTGGTTGGAAACGCTTGGCCCCTTGACCGCCCCGCTGTGATCGGCCAATCGGGGTGCTATGATAGCGTCCGATAAGATTGAACAGATTATTGACCGCTTCCAGTTTCTGGAAGCGAAGATGGCTGATGGGTCAGCCGGGGCCGATATTGCGACCCTTGGCAAGGAATATGCTGAGCTGCGTCCAGTGGTCGAGACGGTGACCGCCTATAAGGATCTGGTCGCCCAGATTGCTGATGCCGAGGCGATGCTGTCGGACCCAGAGATGAAGGAACTCGCCGAAGCGGAATTGCCTGACCTGAAGGCTGCCATGGCAGCATCAGAACATGAGGTGCAACTGGCCCTATTGCCCAAGGATGCGGCTGACGCCCGTCCGGCGCTTTTGGAAATCCGGCCCGGTACGGGCGGTGATGAGGCGTCGCTATTCGCGGCTGATTTGTTGCGGATGTACCAGCGCTATGCCGAAGGGCAGGGGTGGAAGTTCGAGATACTTGAGGAAAGCCAGACAGAACTTGGCGGCATCAAGGAAGTCGTGGCCCGCATCGCCGGTGAGGGCGTTTTCGCCAAGATGAAGTATGAAAGCGGTGTGCACCGTGTGCAGCGTGTGCCTGAGACGGAAAGCGGGGGGCGTATCCATACCTCTGCTGCCACGGTCGCGGTACTACCGGAAGCCGAGGATGTGGATGTGCATATTGATCCCGCCGATATTCGGATTGATACGATGCGCGCGTCCGGTTCGGGCGGGCAGCACGTGAACACCACCGATAGTGCGGTGCGGATCTTGCATGAACCGACCGGGATTATTGTGGTGAGTGCCGAGAAGTCGCAGCACCGCAACCGTGAGATCGCGATGCAGGTGCTCAAGACCCGTTTGTTTGATCTGGAACGGCAGCGTGTTGACAATGAACGCTCTGCCGATCGGAAGTCGCAGGTCGGGTCGGGCGATCGGTCAGAACGTATTCGTACCTATAATTTTCCGCAGGGCCGCATGACAGATCACCGGATCAACCTGACGCTTTATAGTTTGGCGCAGGTGATGCAGGGTGACCTGGATGAGATCATCGCGGCCTTGCAGGCGGATGCACAAGCCACGTTACTGGCCGAGATGGGCGCATGACCCGCCCGCTGACAGGCAGCCAGGTGCTGCTTGCAGCGACAAAGACCTTGAATGATGCGGGTGTGCCGGACGCGGCCCGCGATGCGCGTAGGCTGTTTGCCTTTGCTTCAGGCGTTGATGCATGGCGATTGACTGTGACGCTGCCCGAACCGGTGACAGATGATGTAAGGGCCCGGTTTGAGGCCTTGGTCGCCCGCCGCGTCCGCCGCGAGCCGGTGTCGCATCTGATTGGCAGCCGCGAATTTTATGGCCGTAAGTTTGAGGTGACGCCGGATGTTCTGGATCCGCGCCCAGAAACCGAAACGCTGATCGAGGTGGCGTTGCGGGACAATTTCAGCCGCTTATTGGACCTTGGCACCGGGTCTGGCTGCATTTTGGTGACATTGCTTGCGGAAATGCCCGATGCGGTCGGTGTGGGTGGTGATACCTCTGCGGATGCGCTGGCGGTGGCCCTGCGCAATGCACAGCGCCACGGTGTGGATGACAGGGTGACGTTTGTGCAAAGCGATTGGATGGGGACCATTCGCCAACCTTTTGATCTGATCGTCTCAAACCCCCCATATATCGCAGCGGACGAGATGCGTGATTTGTTGCCGGATGTACGTAAATGGGAGCCTCGCATGGCGCTGACCGACGAAGGGGATGGATTGTCGGCCTATCGCGCGATTGTCGATCAGGCCCTGCCGGCACTCATGCCAGGCGGCAGGTTGGTGTTTGAAATTGGCCCGACCCAAGGGGCTGCGGTGTCGGATATGATGCGTCACGCGGATTTGCGCAATGTGTCCGTTATTCCCGATCTTGATGGCCGCGACCGGGTCGTCATGGGCCAAATGGTGGGTTTTGACGCGGCAACCCGCCGATAAATGCGTATTGTTCGTAATTTATGCTTGTCTTGCACCCGTCCACATGCTTATTCAAACATATCGGACGTTAGAGAGCCACTTGGACCTCTCCCCGATTAGTCGCCAGAACATCGCAAGGCCATATATTTTAGACACGCAACAAGGCGTGATGCACGGTCAGCGCAACGACAGCCAAAGGCTTGAAAGCATATCTATGAGATCATCGAAGTCACGGTCGCGGAATAAGAACCGCAATAATCGCCCGTCGGGCGGGAATATCATCAACCGGGTGTTTGACAGCTCGGGCCCCGATGGCAAGGTACGCGGCACCCCGCAGCAGATTATCGAGAAGTACAATCAGCTTCACCGTGATGCGCAATTGTCCAATGATCGCGTGAACGCCGAAAACTTTGCCCAGCATGCCGAGCACTACACCCGTATGCTGGCCGAGGCGCAGCGCGAGGTCGATGCCAAGCGCGAAGAGCAGGAAGAACAGAACCGCCAGCGTCAGGCCGAGCGGGACCGCGAGCGCAACGAGCGGCTCAAGGCCCAAGAGGCGGCGGCGAATGATCCAGCAACAATGGATCAGCCGAATGTCGAAGTGCCAGTTATGGATGTATCCGAAGATGAGGGATCTGGTCTGGTGGAAACCCCAGAGGAAAAACCAAAACCCCGCGCCCGCAAGCCCCGTGCCCCGCGCAAACCCAAACTGGCGCCGGATAGCGATAACGGACCCGGCGGGGATAGCGCCCCAGAGGCCGCAGAGTGATTTCAAAGCCCTCCGATTTCGGAGGGCTTTTTCTTTGGTAGGGTTGGATGGAAGTTTTAAGGGACACAGAAGGTCTTTGGACTGGCATCATGTGCGCGCGTGGCGTGTTGTCTGCCGCAGCCTGCGCTATTTTGGCCGGGTTCGCGGCAATGGCGGTTTGCACGGCAGGCGCTGTGCGATGGTAACAGGTTTGCGGATGCGATTGGGTGCGCGTTGGAGGAGTGGGACGGCCCGGTTGTGCGGTTGCGTGGTCGGGCAGAGGTTGACCGGTTCTTGGCTGCATGTTGAATCGTCGGGTCTCAACGGGGATGGATTTATGACGCGTTTTCGACTGCTACTGGCGATGATGTTTTTGGCTGGGTGTGTTGCCGCCGCGCCGCCAGTGACCGATGGCACCGCATTGGTGAATGGTTTGGTCTCTGCGCCATTTGCGGATGAGGCCGCGCAGGACCAGGCGTTTCTTGATTGGCGCGCGGAGTTACTGGCGGCGATTGCTGATCGTGATGCGCAGGCTGTCAGCCAGATGGCGGCGCCGGAGATCAAACTGACGTTTGGTGGTGAGGCTGGTCGTGCCGCCCTGATGCAGCGTTTGACTGGGCCATCTTTGCCAAATGGACCTGAACAGGGTGAGGATTATTGGCAGGCGTTGGAGGCGGCTGTTACTGGCGGTGGTCGCTTTGATGCCGCGGGCACGTTTGCCGCCCCGTATTTCTGGCGCGCTGACATTCCGGGCGCTTGGAATGTGTTTGACACATTCTTTGTCGTGGGGCCGCCGCGCCCGGTTTATGCCGCACCTGCAACAGATACGCCGGTTTTGATGACCTTGCAGGAGGTTGGTTTTGAGGCCCCGCCCTATCCAGGCGTGCCGCGGGTGAATGGTGTGGATCAGTTTCGTGCGGTATCGCTGAAAAACGGTGAGATCGGGTTTATGGCCGCCGCCGATTTGCAGCCGTTGGTGGGTTATCGCGCGACGTTTGAGAAACGTGATGGCGTGTGGCAGATGATCTATTTTATCGCGGGTGACTGATTAATGATAAATATGAAGTGTTTTAGACATTTGCTGGCGGCTGGATTTGCTTTGGTCATCGCAGTTGCCTGTTCAACGGCTTCGGATGATACGGACGACTTGGTTCAGGCGGCCCGACAGGTGACGGTGCCATTTGTCGATCAAGGATCCGATGATGTGTCTTTCCAAACGGCGCGTGCGGTTTTGGCCGCGGCTTCTGCTGCCCGTGACGTTGCCGCTATCAAGCGAATAACAGCGCCAGAGGTGGTTTTGGAGCCAGACAGCCCAAGCCGTCGCGACGTTTTGTTGTCGAATTTGACAGGTCCAAATGCTGCGCAATTTTGGCAAGCGTTGGCGCGTTCAAGCGCGGCTGGTGGCATGTTTATCGATGAAGACCGTTTTGTCACAACCGGCTTTGATGACAACTGGTCCGATGTCGATTGGGATATTGCTGCAACATATTTCGCCGGTCCTACGCCCCAGCCTGTCTTTGCGCGGCCATCACTGGTTGCACCGGTTCTGACGTCACTGCAAAACGTCGGCTTCGAAGCGACACGTTGGAGTGACGGGCCGTTTGTCGAAGTCAGATTGACCGATGGGCGGCTGGGCTATCTGCGCAGGGCTGACTTGCTGGGTATTGGCGATTATCGCGTGACGTTTGAGCGCATCGATGGCCGTTGGCTGATGACGGGTTTTATGCCCGGTCTTTGACGTCTGGTTTCATGCGTCTAAGGATCGTGCGAGTGCGCAGAAGGCATCAAGATCGACTTGTTCGGCCCGTTCGGTGGGTTTGATGCCTGTTGCGATCAGGTGGTCCTCGATTTCAGGGCTGACGGATTTGAGCGCGGAGCGCAGCATTTTGCGTCGTTGGTTGAAGGCGGCGGCCACGACCTTGTTCAAAGTGCCGGGGTCGGCGGGGTAGCGCGGGGCGGGCAGGGCGGTCAGGTGCACCACCGCAGAGTTGACCTTGGGGGGCGGGCTGAACGCCTCTGGCGGCAGGTCCATGACGATTTTGGCGTCAGTGCGCCATTGTGCCAGCAGCGCGAGCCGTCCGTAGGCCTTGCTGCCCGGTGTCGCCACGATCCGCTGGGCGACCTCGCGCTGGAACATAAGTGTCAGGCTGTCCCAGAAGGGCGGCCATTCGGGTGGCGTGAGCCAGCGCACCAGCAGTTCTGTGCCAACATTATAGGGGAGGTTGGCCGCGATTTTGATGGGTTTTGACAGGTGCTCAAGCGGGTTGACGGTGAGCGCGTCGCCGTTGATGGTTTGCAGTTTGCCGGGGTAGGCCGCGGCGATTTCCGCCAGTGCAGGGATGCAGCGCGGGTCTTTTTCGATGGCGAGAACGCGGCGTGCGCCTTCGGCGAGCAGACCACGTGTGAGGCCACCGGGGCCGGGACCGATTTCGAGGATGTCTGCATTGCTGAGATCACCGGCGAGCCGTGCTATTTTTGCGGTCAGGTTCAGGTCCAGTAGGAAGTTCTGCCCCAGCGATTTTTTGGCCGCAAGATCGTGTTTGGCGATGACGTCGCGCAAGGGGGGGAGGTCATCAATCCCGCTCATCCGCGTGCATCGGCCATCTGGGCGGCCATGCGGATGGCTGCGATCATGGATGTCGCATCGGCCTTGCCCTGGCCCGCGATGTCAAAGGCGGTGCCGTGGTCTGGCGAGGTACGAATGAAGGGTAACCCCAGCGTGACGTTGACCCCACCAGAGAAGTCGAGCGTCTTGATCGGGATGAGTGCCTGATCATGGTACATGCAGACGGCCACATCATATTGCGCGCGCGCGCCGACGTGAAACATGGTGTCTGCAGAGAGTGGTCCGGTCACATTCATACCTTGGGACCGCAGTGAGGTCAGGACAGGCGCGATCATGTCCATTTCTTCGGTACCCATCTTGCCATCTTCCCCCGCATGGGGGTTCAGACCCGCGACGGCGATGCGTGGATTGGCGATACCAAAATCAAGACGTAAGGCGGCATGTGTGATTAGGAGCGTATCAGTGAGCAGGCTGGCGGTCAGATTTGTGGCCACCTGTTCCAGCGGAATGTGGATAGTGGTGGGCACAACGCGCAGTTGATCGCAGGCCAGCATCATCACAACGCGGTCTGTGTCAGCCAATGCGGCCAGATACTCGGTATGGCCGGGATAAGCGAAACCGGCCCCGTCGATCAGGGCAGCCTTGTGAATGGGAGCAGTGCAAAGCGCGCTGGCGCCGCCGGATGTCACGAGATCAACGCCGGTCGCGATCGCATCAATCACACCCTGCGCGTGGGCTGCGTTGGCCGTGCCAGGCGTGGCAGAAGGGCCAAAATCGCGGGCGAGGACTGCAAAGCTGTGAGGTGAGACCGATTTTGCGTCCTCTGCCTTGCTGACAGGCTGGAACACTGTGCCGTCGGGCAGGTGGTTTGGATCGCCGATCCACAAAAGCGGGTATTCAGTCTTGAGCTGTTGCCAGGCGGCGACAGCGATTTCCGGGCCGATCCCCGCAGGTTCCCCGCAACTGATCGCGATGGGTTTCATCGTCCGGTGATAACCGCCGAAGCGCGCAAATCCTCGAGCAGGGCGTCGGCCAGACCAGTCAATCGCTGGCCACGGATTTGGTTGCGTACCGCATCCGGATCGCGCCCTTGCTGGCCAGCATTTGTGCGGCTGCAAAGCATGAGGAAAACAAGTGTTTCACCATTGTGACGGGTCAGGTTATAGGACACTTCGCCCGGATCAAGACGGGCCAGTTCAAGCGCGATATCATCTGATATTTCAGAAAGAGCACGATCTTTGCGGTCCAGCACCTCTGCCGGTTGGTTGCGGGCGACACCGTATAGGTCATCGCAGGTGTCGATCTGCGACGCGACCTGTGCCGCTGTCGTTAACCCCTTCGATGAACGTCCGCCATCAATATAATAAACCGCAAAATCGATGCTGACCGGCGGTGGTGTACGCCGCACAACTTCGCGGATGCCGCGCATTTGGAACAGGGCCACACCATTGGTGATCCCGATGGGCGCTGTCACCTCGCCCGGACGCAGATCAAGTAAGATACTGCGTATCTGCGGCGGATAGTTGGTGATTGGCAGCCATCCCAGACGTCCGCCATCGTCGCGTGATGGCAGTGCTGAAACCTCGCGGGCTGCGGCCTCAAACCGTGCAAACGACCGCAACTGTGAAATACGTTCGGCGACAGCTTGGGCCTGTGCGGCTTGTGGGGGTGGTGCGGGGATGATGATTTCGGACAAAAGCACCTCGATCTCGGATGTGCTGTTGCCTTGGCCGGACAGGGCGCGATCCACATCGGCATCGGTGACCCGCACCTGACGGCTGAAACGGCTGCGGATATAGTCGCGCCATGCCACGCCGATCTGTACAAAATCACGCAAGGTGCTGGGATCAATATTGTTTTGGCCGAGCATGCGGTTGAACTGTGACAGGTTCATGTTCGCCCGACCCGCGAATTCTTCCAACGCTGATTGCAGCGCCTCATCGCTCAGGGCGATGCCGAACCGGTCCAGCTCCTGTTGCTTGAGCCGGTCTTCGATCAACCCGCTGCGCGCAAGTTCGTCCAGGTCGCCCGGTGTACGAAACAGTTCGAGCAAAAGCTTTCGCTGGTTGAGTTCAAACTGTGTGATGACCCGGTCGTTGACGGTAATGACAGGGGTCAGTTGCCCTTGTCCAACAGCCGCAGTGCCAAGGCAGAACGTCAGCGTCCATGCCAGAAAGACAGCCAGTTTGGAAAATGCGCGCATTCAGGTCCTCGTCATTCATTCAGTTTTTGCAAGCTGCGGCCGGGCCGCCGCCCGAGCGACCGGCGGAAAAGCCGTTCAGCGCGATGCTTATCCCAGAAGTCGTCGTTGGTTCAACCGTAGTTGAAGACGTGTATCGGCGCGAGGCCGAAACGCCCACGGTCACGCATTCGTTTCGCCATTCCAACCCGATCCCGCCGCGTACAGGCCGGTCGGCGGCCACGTCGTAACGCGCGTCCATGCTCAGCGACCACGCATCGCTCAGCACGAAATCTGCGTCGAGCGTCCATTCCGAAATTGTGGCTGGTCGGTCTTCGGCCGCGTCTTTGCTTTGCCAGATGTAGTCCGCCGCCAGCAACACGGTATCGTTTTGCCACGCAAGGCGCGCCACTGCCTGGTTCAACCCGTTATTGTCGTCAACCAGTGTTCGCGCATCAATCAAAAACCCGTCCGGGGTGAGGATTTGACCTGCGATCAGCCAATCAGATTGCATGCCATCCAGACCGGACGAGCGCGTGAACCCGTCCACGTTTTGGTCGCGTAATATCCGCCCTGCGGTCAGTGTGGATGTTGTGCCTGCCGCCCCGTTACGCGTCCACCTGATGCCAAATGCGGCCTTTGATCCCGTCTCGACCGCATCCTCGCCGACGAAGTGCGAGGCGGAAAACAGGTTTGCTTCATCAAACTCGCTGCGGGTGCTGTCTTCGTTTGGGGGCGTACCGCCAAAGCTGTCGGCCCAACTGATGGCGATCGTCGGTTCAATCAGATGTGATGCACCACCCGCGATTTGCCGCCCCAATGGCCAACGCAAGTCGACCCCCAGTGTCGGCACAACGCGGATGTCGTTTTCGGCAAAGGCTGTGTCATCATTGACGTTGTAGATGTCGGCCCGTAGCCCGGTTTGGGCCGATGCTACGACCCCGCCGGACAACACCCGGGCGTCGCGCCATTGCACCTGCCCGCCCGCCCGTGTCAGGTCACGGCCCGCGTCACCATCGACATCGCTGTACCGATAGGCCGTATCAAACCCACCGCTGAGCGTCAGGGTGCCGCCAAAACCCGGCGCGACCCGCGTTTCGTAATTCAGATCGGCAACGATGGGTGGCAGTGACGAGTTTGATTCGTCATCCCGCAAGGTCTGATAATAGGTGAACTGTGTCTGAAACAGGCTTGCATCGGTCACCCGCAAAAGTCCGATTGCGCTGTCGAGCCGGTCTTTGTCAGAATAGCCGTATTCCAACAGATAGGCCGGGTCGCTGACGGCTTCGATATCGAAGCGCAGCTGATACTCATCGGCGAGGTCAAATCGTCCTTCGGCAAAGATATAGGACCGGTCCTGACCCTGTAGCGTATCATCGCTGGCGGCCCCTTCGATGCGCAGGTCGCCATTGGCAAAGGCTTGTCTGTAGATCACTTCCAGCGTGCGGGTTTCGGGCGAGAGATAGGGCGTGAAGGTCACATCGTTATAGTCGCCAAGCTTGATAAAATACGGAACTTTCAGGCCAAGCCCTAACTGGCTGTTGTTGCGTGGCTGTGGGATCAGGAAACCTGTTGCCCGGTCCAGTGTCGGGTCAGGCAGTCGCATGCGCGGTAGCCAGGCCACGGGAACCCCCCGGATCCTAAAGGTCGCATTTTCGAAATACAGCTGCTGCTCTACCTCATCATGTATGACCCGTTCTGCCCGAATGTCCCAGAGTGGCGCCTTGGTCCCGCAGACCTGACAGGAGGTTGCGGCGGTCTTGTAAAGCTGTGAATAGCGCCCGTCGCGCCGGTCGATCTGGTTGGCGGCCAGTTGCAGTTGTTGGTCCAGCACTAGCCGCGCCCCTTGCAGGATGCCGTTTTCAAGGCGTGGATCCAGTTCGGCGCGTGTTGCTGTCAGAATGGTCCCGTCGGCGGCCCGAATGAAGATTGGCCCTTCGATGATCAACTGGTCGCCGGACTGGTCATAGATGATCCGCGTCGCTGTCAGCCGTGTGTCGAGGTAGATCACTTCGACATTGCCGCTGGCAATCAACTGCTCATCGGCATTCAATGTCACCGTATCGGCCACCAGGGTTGCCGCCCCTTGCGCAAAGCCGAAATGCGGCAGCAACAGCAACACAAAAACTGCGAGGCGCATTACCCGTCCTCGTTATGCAAAAGAAACCCAAGCGAAAGGCCAATTGCCGCAAGTGGCGGGGCCCATGCGGCGAGAACGGCGGGCAGTTGCCCGTTTTCACCAAGCACCTGCGCGAAATTGCGGATGAAATAGATGATGAAGGCCAGCAGGATGGCGAACATCACCATCATGCCTGTGCGTCCCCCCCGTTGATGGCGCAACGTGAAACTGGCCCCGATCATGACCATGGAGACAAGAAAGACCGGCAGCGCCAGTTCGCCATGAAACCAGACCAGATGCCGTTGGGCCGAAAAGCCAGCGGTGCGTAAGCGGTCGATAAAGGCGGGCAGTTCCCAGATCGGGATGGATGATGGCGTGCCGAAACTGTCCCGGATCTGGTCGGGGGTCAGGGTGGACGGAATGCGTAAGGTGTCATGCAGACTTGCCGCAGCCTCTGGTGTGGTTTCACCTTTTAGTTGCCAGGATTTGGCATCTTCGAGCATCCATGCACCAGTAACAAGACGCGCCGCGCTCGCATCCACGCGCTGTGCCGGTTCGCCGCCATCCGCGAATGTCATGAAGGTCACACCGGTTAGCTCTGTCCCGTCGAGATTGGCGCTTTGCGCCCGGATCACGGTTTGACCTGCGGCGCTGCCTTGGCGCAGCCACAGGCCCGACGACCCAATCGATAAAACAGAGCTGTCGCCGCGCAAGGCGTCGCCCCGCGCCTCGTATTCCTTGGATGTGCCCGCGACGATGGGGTTCAGGATAGCCACGGATAAAAGCCCGATCATCAGCGCCACCGCGAGCGGTGCTGCGAGGGCTCGTAAAGCTGATCGGCCAGCCGCCCGTGTCACAACCATTTCGGACGAGCGTGCCAGCCCCAGAAAAAGCGCGATGGTGGCGAGGATCATGATCAGCGGCATGATCCGGTAGATGCCTTGCGGAACATTGAGCAGGGTCAGCGTCAGGATATCGAAAAAACTGGCATCCGCGGTCGCATAGCGGCGGAGCTGTTCGACCAGATCAAGGAACATCATGATCAGAAAGAAGACTGCGAACACCCCTAGAAAGGTGAATAGAAACCGACGGGCGAAATAGCGGTGCAAGATCATGGGGCTGCGGTATCCTTGATCCGGCGTTTAAACAGATAAGGACGGCTTGCAGCGAATAGCAGGCACCAGACGATGAAGAAGCCAGCGACACCGGGCAGGTAAGTCGCAAACCAGAGCCGTTCGTCACTGCGCGCCATGTTCAGACCTGCTGTCTCCATCGCCTTGACCACAACGATCAAAAAGATGGCTGCAACGATTTGTCGCCAGACCCCGAAGCGGCTGAACCCGCCCACCAGCAGGGTTGCAAAACCCAGCAATGCCGCGACCGTTCCCAATATCGCCTGGCTGAACCGGTCATGCGCGCGGGAGATCAGCCGCGCAGCACTCCGCCCAGTTTCCTGCTGCACGGCCTCTGATGCGCGGAGCAGTTCCATCGTGGACAGATGCGAGTCGCGTCGTCCCTTGCGGGTATTCGCGGTGATCAGACCGTCGATATTGTAGGCAAAGTCGTCGAAGGATGTGGTGAAAAGTCTTTGATCCTCTGTGCGCAATGTTTGTGCCAGCCCGTCAATCATCACCAATTGCGTTTTGTCGGCGTCCCGCACCAGAAAAGCCTGTGCGGCGGTGTAGGTGACTTGTTCGTCGGCGTTGCGATTGTCTGACAGGAAAATATCCTGCAACTCACCCGCTGGCGTAATTTCACGGATGTAGAAGGTGACACCGCGCATTGGTTCGATGAACTGCCCTTCGGTCAGTAGCCGTGCGGTGACGTTCTGGGCGATATCAGCCTGCCGTTCGGCCAGACGCGCGCTGCTCATCGGGACCAAAAAATGCATCAGGATCGACATCAGGGCGGCGACGACCAACCCAAAGTAAAGCACCGGGCGTGCAAGTCGGAATGC
Source organism: uncultured Paracoccaceae bacterium (assembly GCA_947489445.1). Taxonomy (GTDB): domain Bacteria; phylum Pseudomonadota; class Alphaproteobacteria; order Rhodobacterales; family Rhodobacteraceae; genus Yoonia. Next base: position 26,312 of record CANLDN010000005.1, on the reverse strand, counting down.
CGAGTAGCCGGTGGCCTGTACGACGACGAGTTCGGATTCGGTTGTCATGCGGTTGGTGACATAGACTGAGGCCGCGAACGCCGCCAAGGGCAGGGCGAGCCGGATGACCGATGGCAGTGACAGGGCCGTAAACTCTAAAAACACGGTTGCCGATTGGCCATCGGCAATAAGTTGATCGAACAAAACCACGGCCCGGTTGATCCAATAAACCAGCACCAGCACCAGGCTGAAAAAGCCAAACAACACCATCAGTTGCGACAGCATGTATCTGTCAAATCGTGCCAATGATGCGTCCTTTATGGGTATGCCTGCCTGATTTGCGCCAAGCTAGCCTATCACTGCGGCGGATTGAACAGCTATCTGGTCAATGGTCGGGTTGCGGGCTACCTATTGCCCCATACCAATGTCTTTTCATAAGGAGCTCCCATGACAACCCCCACTGAAATTCAGTTCAAAGATGTCGATCTTGATGCCGTCGCAGGTGCTGCTGGTAAGGTTGTGGTGTTTGTGGGGGATGATGGCAAACTTGATGCCGGTGCACGCAAGGTGAACACGCTGACCCGCAAGGCGGTAGCGCGTTTGGTTGAAAGCGAGACCTTCGTCAAAAAGACCCCGGGTGATGTGTCTGTCATGGCGTTTCCGGCGGGGATGGCGGCGGCGGCTGTGTTGGTCGTCAAGCTGAGCCGCCGCCCTGACAGTCAGGACGCGCGCAAAGCGGGGGCCGCGCTGGCCAAGGCGCAAGGTACCGCTGATTTGTTGGTCATGGCGGGCAGTATCAACCGCGCGGATGAGATTGCGCTGGGGTTGGCGCTGCGCGGGTACAAATTTGACGCCCATAAGACAGATGAAAAGAAGCCGGGCGGTGATGTGACGTTCATGGTGTCAAAGCCCGAAGTGGTGGCAAAATCAGCGGCCCCTATGGCTGCGATCGCGGAAGGTGTGTTTTTCACACGCGATCTGACGAATGAACCGGCCAATGTGCTGACAACGAATGATTTTGCGGCACGTCTTGCGGCGATGCAGGAATTGGGTCTGGATGTCGAAATTCTGGAAGAAGACACGCTGGAAAAGCTGGGGATGCGCACGCTCTTGAGTGTGGGGCAGGGGTCTGACAGCCCGACCAAGGTGGTGGTCATGTCTTGGAATGGCGGCAAGAAGGGTGACGCGCCCTTCGCCCTTGTGGGCAAGGGCGTGGTGTTTGACACTGGCGGCATCAGCCTGAAACCGCCCGCAGGCATGGAAGACATGACCGCCGATATGGGCGGTGCCGGTGTTGTGGCAGGCGTGATGCGTACATTGGCGCTGCGCAAGGCCAAGGCGAATGTTGTTGGCCTGGTCGGTCTTGTTGAAAACATGCCGTCAGGCTCTGCCACGCGCCCGGGCGATGTGGTGCGCTCCATGAAGGGCGACACGGTCGAGATCATCAATACCGACGCCGAAGGACGGTTGGTGCTCGCCGATGTGCTTTGGTACACGCAAGAGCGGTTCAAACCATCGGGAATCATCAATCTGGCAACGCTGACCGGTGCAATTCTTGTGGCTTTGGGTCATGAAAATGCGGGCGTGTTTTCCAATTCAGATGAGTTGAGTGCTGATTTCATCAAAGCGGCGGCCGCGGAGGGCGAAGGGGCCTGGCGCCTGCCGATGAGCAAGGCCTATGATGAACTGCTCAAATCGCGGATTGCGGATATGAAGAATGTCGGTGGGCGCAATGCGGGATCAATCACTGCGGCCCAGTTCTTGCGGCGGTTTGTGAAGGACGATGTGCCGTGGTGTCATCTTGATATTGCGGGCACCGCAAACGTGAAATCGGAAACAGCGCTTGCACCGGCGGGCGCGACGGGCTGGGGCGTGATGGCGCTCAACCGGCTGATCGCCGATAAATACGAAGGCTGATATGGGCGCGGTCTATTTCTATCATCTGACGGATACCCCGCTTGAAGCGACCTTGCCGATGTTGATCGGCAAAGCGCGTCAGGCGGGCTGGCGTGTGCTGGTCCGCGGGTCTGACGCGGCCCTGCTCAAGCGGTTGGATGATGTGTTGTGGACCGGGTCGGACGACGGGTTTTTGCCGCATGGGCTGGCAGGCGGTCCGCATGATGCAGATCAGCCGGTGTTGTTGGGGGATGTGCCGAGCGTCGGCTTTGCCTGCGCGATGAGCGTGGGCGGCGCTGATGTCACTGCGGATGAGGTCGGCGCGTTGGAGCGCACATGTATCCTGTTTGACGGGCATGATGGCGCGGCGCTGCAACATGCGCGCGGGCAGTGGAAGGCGCTGACCGATGGGGGCTGTGTCGCCCAGTATTGGGCGCAAGAGGGCGGTCGTTGGACGATGAAAGCCGAAAAGACCGCCTAGCAGAAGTCCAAAAGCACCGACATGGTGGGCGTGTCCAAGCCGCCGGTTATGATCCAGATGACCATTATTAGCAGGTTCACCACGCAACCGATGCAGAGCGCCCATTGCGCCGTTTCGGGCGCGACAACTGGGGCGGATGTGTCAACGATCTGCATGGCTGCAGCGTAGCCATGACGCCCTAAGGAAATCTTACCTGTAGCATTGCCTAGGTATCGCTGAGCACAAGTGCAGGCAGCCCACGCAAGATATCGGAATTGTGCGAGGCCCGCGCGAGTGTCCAGCCACCCTGAATGGTCAAGAACAAGAGCTGCGCGTCCTTTTCGGCCTGTTCGGGCCCACGCCCAAGCCGGATTGCATGATCCTTGATCCGCGCAATCCAGGCCCCAAAAATCGCTTTCAGCGCATCTTGAAACGTCGCGTTGTCCGGTCCTTCCAGAAGAGTGGCAGAGACCGGGCAACCGATCTTGCCTTCCTGGATGTCAAAGAACTTTGCCAGTTTGTAGCACAGCGTCGTTGCCCCATTGGCGTAATCCTGTGCCGGATCGAAAGAAGAATCGATAATCCGCAACATTTCGGTCGAGGCGATGTCGGCCGCCGCGAGCGCTAGGTCTGCCTTGCCATTGGGGAAGTGATGATAGAGCGACCCCTTGGGCGCGCCCGCCGCTTGCAGGATCTCGGCCAGACCGACGCCGTGATACCCTTTTTGCTGAAAGAGTAGGCCCGCTTTGAGCGCAAGTTTTTCGCGTGTTGATGTCATGGGAAAAGGTATTGCATGACTAGACTGATTGGTCTACTTCTATCATTAGACCAATCAGTCTAGGGGGCGACGATGAATATGCATGTTGGGATTGGACCGGAACCGCAGGCGTTTTATTCCGGGGGCCATAAGCTGCAAGGCCAGTTGTTTCTGACGCAAGAACCGCCGCGCGCTGTCGCGGTATTGAACCCCGCGACCGGCGTGCCGCAGAGCTATTATGCCAGTTTCGCGCAATGGTTGGCCGATGAACACAATATCACCTGTCTAACCTATGATTATCGCGATTGCGGGGCGTCGGCGCGGCGACATGCGCGGGAAAGCCGGGCGACGATGGTGGATTGGGGCGTTTATGATCAACAGGCCGCACGCGATCATCTATCTGCGATGTTTCCGAACAGACCGCTTTGGGTGATTGGTCATTCATTGGGCGGGTTGTTGTTGTCGTTTCAGCAGGAATTGGATCGGATCGACCGGGTAATTACAGTGGCCAGTGGTCCGGTTCATTTCTCGGACCATCCGTTTTCTTATCAGTTTGAGGTGGCCGCTTTTTGGCATCTGCTACGGCCGTTTGCAGAAATCCTGCGATATGTGCCAGGACGCAGGTTGGGATATGGGTTTGACCTGCCTTTGGGCGTTTACCGGCAGTGGCGCAGATGGTGTACCTCGCGCGGGTTTTTTGCGGCGGACATCGGCCACCGGATGCCGATGCCCGATTGGAACGGGCTACAGGCCCGCATGAAGGTGGTCGCAATCAAGGATGATGTGATGGTGCCACCGGCCGCTGTCTGGCGGCTGATGCAGTATTACCCATTGGCGCGTAAGAAACAGCTGGTTGTTGATCCGGCGGCTTTCGGCCTTGCCAAGATTGGTCATATTGGGCCGTTTGCAAAGCGCAATCAGGCAATTTGGGATGCGCTGATCGCCTGATTATTCAGGTGTGACAAAGAATGCGAAAGACGGGTCGAAATCCTCTGGCAACTCTGCCGGGGCGGCACATGCGCTCAGCAGGGCAGCGACCAGAACACAGCGTATCATCGGTTAAGCACCAGCTGATCATTCGCGATCTCGATCCGGCTATAGAGCCCCAGATAGGTCATCCCAAGCAGACTGTCTTCCATCTCTCCGCCATTCACGACGGCGCGTAAACGGTCGTCATTGATTGTACCAAGAGAAACCTGATCCAGCGTCACGGGGGCGGTGCGTACAATACCATTGGCCGTGCTCGCCGCGCCGCCAAAAACAAGATCGTTGACGTCGATGCCGATCCGCTGTGCATCCTGCTGGCTGAGCACGACCTGACTGGCCCCGGTGTCAACGACAAAGCGTACTGGCACATTGTTGATATCAAGCGTGAGGTAGTAGTGCCCGTCACCGCTGCGCGGGACTTCGACCCGTGTGTCGCTGATAATCGCCTGACGGCTGTTCACATCATTGCTGATGTCGCCCCACAAACCATAGGCCGCAATCACGCCGATGAAGATCAGAAACCAGATGGCTGCCTGCTGGGCCATTTTGCCCAGATTATCCCGACCCGCCACAATAACAGAGCCGCCAACGGCAGCCCCCAGCAGCATGAGGTAAGTCAGTTGCATGATTTGGTCTGTACTCATCATCTTGATATAGGGCCTATCCGCCGATCCCGAAACCCCTGAGACCATCAAGGACGAACTGGACGGCCAGCGCTGCCAAAAGCATCCCCAGCACACGGGTCACGATGTTGAGCCCGGTTTTGCCAAGCGCCCGTTCGATAGCCGGGGCGGCGAGGAAGGCCACGAAAACAATCAGTAAGACGGCCATAAGGACGCCGGCGATAGCGCCGAAATCGGCAGCCCCTTGTGCCTCGCCAGCCAGCAGGATGATAGTTGTGATCGCACCCGGGCCCACGATCAGCGGCAGGGCCAGCGGAAAGACGGACGGGTCATCATGGTGTTCGGCTTGGCCTTCTGCGGCGCTGTCTTCGCGTCGGGCCTGCCTGCGCTGAAACAGCATATCGAGAGCGGTGAGAAAGAGCAGAATGCCACCCGCGATGCGGAAGGCATCCATCGAGATACCGATAAAGCCCAGCACCGTTTCACCAAGAAACAGAAAGAGGATCATCAAGACGGCAGACACGAGGCACGCCCGGATGGCGATGCTGCGCCTTTGCGCGGTGGTCATGCCTTGGGTCAGCGCAATGAACACAGGCGCCAGCCCCGGCGGGTCGATGATGATGAACATCGTCGTGAAAGCGGCGATAAGGGCGGGGAGTTCGGTCATGTCGGATGTTTGGTTGGTTTTCGCGTTGGGTTCAAGACGTTTGATGTCTGTCGATCAGATCGGCCAATGCGAACGCTTTTGTGGCGAGCGCAGGTGCAGTTTTTTCATCGCAACCGTAGTCGAGCAGCCGTAAGTAAAATGCGTTGTCGGTATAGTATCGCATAGGAACTCTCTCATCTGCCCAAAACGCCGTAACCCAAATGGCTGGTTTGACGATTGGCGGCGCGCACCAGTCCTGCCAAAATTCTGTGACAAGCCGTTCGGTTGGCCATGCAAATACCTGCGAGAACAGATCATCGACGTTCCATTTCGCGTTGGCAAACATACAGATGATGTCGTCCAGGTGACACTGTCCTCGCCGCTCAAAGCAGTCCAGAAACATACGTTGGTAGGTGTCGATGATGTGCCATTCCGCTTGTGTCCATTGATGCTGGTCGCCTGTTGGAAAGCGTGAAAGTGCGACTTCAAACCCCAGCGCTGGAAAATCATGGCCAGAAGCAACGGCGTCCAAAATACGCGGTAAAAGGTAGGCCCATATGGCCTTGGACAGGTTCGGGTTGACCGCTGCTGCGTACCAATCGTGTAGATAATGTAGAGGCATGTCGCGCTGGCCATGATTGAAAAAATCGGCTTTGATATCAGGGTACATGCAGCAGTCGCACGCACCATCATCTGGTGGTGCTGCACGTTTGAATACCTTGTAAGCCTGCTCAATCAGATCATGAAAAGGACTGTCATCTGCGACGTGTCCCTGCGGCTGCCTAGACTTGGGCATTCTATCCCTTTTCGGCCTTTTCCAGCTTCTCGAGTGCTGCCATCCACATCGCCTCGGCGCGTTCCAACCCGTCCATGACTTCGGCGTATTTCTTGTTCCAGGTGGCCAGCTCGCCTGCCTTGCCGTCTTCGTAGAGCACCGGATCAGCGAGTTTTTTGGCAAGTTTGTCACGCATGTCGTTGATTTTCTTGACCCGTTCTTCGTTCTTGCGCACGTCTGCCCGCATGGTCTGGATCGCTTCGCGACCGGGTTTGGCGGCTTTTGCAGGTTTGGGTTTGTCCTTTTCCGCTGGCTTTTCGGGCGTCAGCAGCATTTTGCGATAGGCTTGCAGGTCTTCGTCATAGGGTTTCACATGCCCGTCCTTCACCAGCCACAGCCGGTCAGCGACCATTGATAGCAAGTGCATGTCATGGCTGACGAGGATGACTGCGCCTGTATAGGCTGTCAGCGCTTCGACCAACGCCTCACGGCTTTCGATATCAAGGTGGTTGGTCGGCTCATCAAGGATAAGCAGATGCGGGGCGGGCAGGGTGGCCAACAGCAGCGAGAGCCGCGCCTTTTGCCCACCCGAGAGCCTGCCGACTTCCGTGTCTGCCTGATCCGCGCCAAGGCCGAAACTAGCGAGACGCGCGCGCAGTTTTGCCTGACCTTCGTTGGGCCGTTCACGGAAGAGGTGGTCAAGCGGGGTTTCTTCGATGCGGAGTTCGTCCACCTGATGTTGGGCGAAGAAGCCGATGCGTAGTTTATTCGATGTCACCATCTTGCCGCGGGCGACGGGCAGCCGGTCGGACAGCATTTTTGACAGGGTCGATTTGCCTTCGCCATTGCGCCCCAGCAACGCGATCCGGTCGTCCTGATCAATGCGGAGATTCAGGTCGTGCAGCACGATGTTGTTGCCGTAACCGACAGCCGCCGCTTCGGTTGCGATGATCGGGGGCGACAATTCTTCGGGTTCGGGGAACGTAAATACCGTTCTTGCCGCGTCCTCGGGCGCGCGGATCGTGTCCATTTTTTCCAGCATTTTGACGCGGGATTGCGCTTGTTTTGCCTTGGATGCCTTGGCCTTGAACCGGTCCACGAAGGCTTGCAGGTGCGCGCGTTGGGCGTCTTGTTTTTTGGCTGCTGCCGCCTGCACCGCACGGTTGGCGGCGCGTTGCTTGGCGAACATATCGTAGGTGCCGGTGTAGTAGATCAGCCCTTTGTCTTCGAGATGCAGGATACCGCCGACAGAGCGGTTCAAAAGCTCCCGATCGTGGCTGACGATCAGGACAGTGTGGGGGTATTTGACCAGATACGCCTCCAACCAGAGCGCGCCTTCAAGATCCAGATAGTTTGTGGGTTCGTCCAGCAGCAACAGATCGGGTTCGGAAAACAGTACGGCGGCAAGGGCCACGCGCATCCGCCAGCCGCCCGAGAAGGCAGAGCAGGGCATTTGTTGTTCGGCGTGGGTGAAGCCCAGTCCCTTGAGGATCGTGGCTGCGCGGGCTTCGGCAGACCATGCGTCGATATCGGCGAGCCGCGTCTGCACCTCGGCGATGCGGGTGGGGTCGGTGGCGGTGTCCGCCTCGGCCAGCAACGCCTCGCGTTCGGTATCGGCGCGCAGGACGGTGCTGATCAAGGACACTTCGTTGCCTGGCACCTCTTGGCTGACGCCACCGATTTTCCAGCCCTTGGGCATGTTCACATTGCCTGTGTCCAGCACCATCTCGCCCCGGATCACCCGGAAGAGCGTTGTCTTGCCAGAGCCGTTGCGCCCGACCAGCCCGACCTTGTGACCGGTGGGGATGGTTACGGTGGCGTGTTCGACCAATGTGCGGCCTTCGACGGAGTAGGTGAGGTCTGAAATCTTGAGCATGAGAAGCGCTATGCTTGAGGATTGTCACAGGGTCAATCACCGACTGTTGGATGATGATAACCATTCTGTAACTTCGATTTGCGACCGTGACGTCTGACGCTGTCCACCCGGAGATATTATGAACCTTTATCATTGTGCCTTTGATCTGAACCATGATGCAAAGGCTGTTGCCTTTGCCGCAGCGGTTGAGGCCTGGATGCGCCATCTGCAGGAGAACGATGTGATCGTCTCGTGGCGTTTGTGTCGCCGGAAACTTGGGTTCGGCGCCCCTGCGGCGCGTGATTTCCTGCTGGAAGTGGAGGTGCTTGATCTGGCCCAACTGGATCGAGCCTTTCGCTTCACCGGCACAGGTGACGAAGTTGTGGAGCGTCTTTACACAACAGTACACCAGATGGTGGGCCCAGTGGAAACGACATTGTACCGGCCATTTCCTGATCCTGAGCGGGCAGAGCGGATGGCGCTGATTTGACTGGTGGACACTAAAATGTACAACCGAAAATGAAGAATGATGGGCGGCTCTGATACACGAACGTTCGCCGCCATGGGTGTCCGAAAGCTGTGTCAGCTTACCAACATATTCCTTGCAATCGGTTTCATCCGTTTGTCGGCCAGACGTGGTGTTCGTCGTCGATGATCAACGCGTGTGAATGCTGCGGCCCGGCCCCACGCAGATGTGGATGGTCGGGCGGCAAATCAGGGTGGCTGTGCGGCACGATGATGGGGTCGCCTTCAGGCCAGAGGCGGATCGCTGCCACAACGCCGACGGCTCCCAGAATGGCGAGGATGCCCAGTGTCGGCCCCGCGCCATAGACGGTCATTAGCTGACCGGCCAGCGGATAGGTGACAAGCCAGCATGCGTGCGACAGGGCGAATTGTGCTGTGAATACGGCAGGCCGGTCATCGCTGTGGGCCGAGCGTCGCAGCAGCCGCCCTTGCGGTGTTAGCGTGGCCGAATAGCCGATGCCTGTCAGGCCCCAGATCAGTAGAAAGGCGGGCCAGTTTGGGGTGATGAAAGTCTGGGCTGCCATGAGCGCAGTCAGCAGTAGCGCCCCGGTGATCATCACTGGTCGGTCGCTCAGCCGTTTGAGCAAGCCGGGTAGCGCAAGAGCCGCGAGCATGGAGCCACCGCCAAAGGCCGCCAAGGCAACGGCCACATCCCCATCGCTGCCACCGTAACCGCTGCGCACAAGCACAACGGTGTTGACAATGACAAAAGCACTGGCGCTGGCGGCCGTCAGGGTTAGGGCAAGAAGACCGCGCAGGCGCGGTGTGGCGAGGTAGATATGCATTCCACGTGTCAGTCTTTCGCGGAAGGGGCGGTCTTTGCTGGGGTGGCGCCGCGGCAAGGCGGTGGCTTGAATGAGGGCTGCTGAGACGACAAAGCCCATGACCGTTCCGCCAAACAGCCAGTGATAACTGATAAAAAGAAGCAGAAGGCCAGCAAGGGCGGGGCTGATCAGGTTCTCAAGGTCGTAGGCAAGACGCGAAAGTGAGAGAGCCTTGGAATAATCGTCCTCGTCTTTCAACACGTCGGGGATTGTCGCCTGAAAGGTCGGCGTGAAGGTGGCAGAGGCTGTCTGCAATGCAAAGATTGCGGCGTAGATCTGCCAGATATCGGTGATGAAGGGGAGCGAAAGGGCGACGACCGCGCGAACCAGATCGGCCCCGATCAACACCGGCTTGCGCGGCAGATTGGCCACAAGCGCCCCGGCAATGGGGGAGAGGCCGACATAGGCAATCATCTTGATCGCATAAGCAGTGCCGAGCACGGAACCGGCGGCGGCCCCGGCAAGGTCAAAGGCCAGAAGCCCAAGTGCGACCGTCAGCAGACCGGTCCCTGTCAGAGCGACGATCTGCGCGGCAAATAAGCGACCAAAGACAGGATGCACAATAAGCTGCCACATAAGGCCAAGCCTAGCGGATCATGGCCGGTGATGGCTAGCGGTGCGGTTCATTCATGCATTCACGTGATGCCAGAGCTTGGTTCAAACGGTGATTTTTCGCTGCCCCTTTTCACTGCGCGACCTGCGTGTTAGGGGACCGCCAAAGCAAACCCAAAGTAATGAAAGACCTGAAAACATGGCTATCCAGCGTACTTTTTCGATTATCAAACCCGATGCCACCAAGCGCAACCTGACCGGGCAGATTGTTGCCAAGTTTGAAGAGGCGGGCCTGCGGGTTGTCGCATCAAAGCGCATTCAGCTAACGCTGGCGCAGGCGCAGCAGTTTTACGGCGTGCATTCTGAGCGCCCATTCTTTGGCGAGCTGTGCGAGTTCATGATTTCCGAACCCATCGTCGTGCAGGTTCTGGAAGGCGAAGATGCGATTGCCAAGAACCGTGAAGTCATGGGCGCGACCAACCCGGCAGATGCTGCTGACGGCACAATCCGCAAGGAGTTTGCGCTGTCCATTGGCGAAAATTCGGTCCACGGGTCCGACGCGCCTGAAACGGCTGCAGAAGAGATCGCGTTCTTCTTTTCCGGGTTGGAACTGGTGGGCTAAAACCCGCCCTATATCGCGTCAGCGATATGCATGATTTGGGTCGTCCGTACCGGTTTGGCGCGGGCGGCCTTTTTGTTCAAGTTACGCTCCAACGCTTTGAAATTACGGATATTTGCATTGTATATCGCGTCAAAGATATCGCCGATGACCGGGATTGAGCCGATGACAAAATCCAGTACCGTGTTCATTGTCATATAGGCCAGCGTGCCCGGTGTTGCACCCAATCCATGCGCGCGCCGGATCGTCCATGCTGATGGCAGCAAGGCCAGAAAGTCACCCACGACGGGAACCAGGCCCAGAATGTTATCAAGACCGATTGAGATATTGGTCCCGGGAATGAAGAAAATCGCGTCCATCCGATAGGCTAATCGGCGGAGGCGAGCGAGTTCGAAATCAATGTCCTGTTCTATGTTGATACCATTAACATACACGATTCTCGCGGTTATGTGAAGGGTATTTACTTTTGTTTTGGCAGTTTCGGTGGATTGCCCTTGATCATAAGGCGGATGTAACTGGCGAGGGAACGCAGGGTAAGCGCGCCTAAAATCGTCAATGCAATGGCGGTTCCCGCAGAAAGCTCTGCCTGATTGCGCCCGAACCCATAGTCAAAAACCGCCCAAAACATTGAGAGCGACATAAGTAGAAGGGCGCCGGGAATGATGCCGGTTGAGACAGCTCGAACTCCGATGCTTTCCAAACGTCTCCGGTCGCGCCCCAGCGCAAAGAATGCGGCGTAGGTAACAAAATAGCCGGAGATGGAGATAAAAAGCCCAAGAATGCCATAGAGAAAGGCGGACGGTTCATAGAGTTTTCCGTTCTTGAAATAGACTGTCTGCGTGTCCCCGATGATCGGTTTGAGGCTGGAAAACGTGCTGCTTTTCCGCGTAATCTCTTCCCCGCTTTGATCCGTGAATTGCAGGATGGGGCTATGCATCAGCACGTCAGGTCCATCGTCCTGATCTTTCCACTCACTTTCATAATCAATGATCGTGGCGGTGTATTTGGGATAAAGCATTTGGGCCCGCAGGTGATCGGCCAGCACAAGGCTAAGCCCCAACGCCATCACGATCATGAGGGTGACGCATGCGGACCAAAGGAGGGCCCTGGCGATTGTCGGACGCGCCAGTTTGCGGTTGATCCCAAAGCCAATGATTGTACCGACTAGGGCACTGATCAGCACCAGATAGGGAAACATGTCCATCGGTTTAGTCCGCGGACATGCGTCTGCCGACGCCGATACTGTCGAGAATGCGTTCCATCTCTGACAGGTTTTGATCAAATGATTGCGCCTTGATCTTGTCGAATTGTTTGCGCATCGCTTTCTTTTCCTCACCCTTGCAATCATTCCATGGGCGGCCCTGCAACGCCATATGCAGGACGTAGTAGCCAATGAAATGGGGTTTAGAGCCGTTTTCCAATAATTTGGTATAGGCAGCGTCCGCACCTAGGTCGCGCAGCTGCTCTGCTGATGTAATGCCCACCGCCTTCAGCGCGGTTTCGAACGCGGGGCCAATGTTTTTAATGGTGGTCAGTGCTGCCATACATCCAGCTTAGCGGGGTGGCAAAAAAAGGCCAGAGGGGCCCGTGCCCAATTGGGGAGGACAATGCGCACGGAATGCCCCGCTGGCCTTAAACGATCCGCAGGGGAGGAGGATAGATATATCCCCCTGCGGTTTTTCGTTAACCTCAGATACTCGCGAAATCCGTGAATACTGGAGCCTGGGGTTTGCCCTTGGCTTGCTGTTGCGCGGGCCCGGACGCCTGTGGGCGTGGGGCGGGCGCTGATTTTTCATCGCCGATTGGTTTTGCTGTGGCCATGTTCCTGGTCCTTGCTGCCTATGGGGTCAGTGTACCTGACATGGCCCCTTTCAGAACATAGACATTGGGATATGGCATGTTTGTGATGTGACAAAAATGCGACCTATCCCCCTGTTTTTAGGGTTTACCACGTCGCGGGGTCGCATGACCTCCGCGACCTAAACCCTTGCGAGGTTTTGATTTTCCGCCCGGTGGTACAAACCGTTTTGACGTATCTTTTGCGTTCCCGGCGGGCTTTCCGCCCGGCTTGTCGCTGCCGGGCTTACGCGGTTTTGTGTCAGATTTGTAACTGGATTTACCTTTGGTAGTCGGTTTCTTGCCGTCCGATTTGCCCTTGAACGGGGGCTTTTTACGCTTTTCGACAAGTGCTTCGCCATGGTCACGCCGTTCAGGTTTTGTACGCGGCTTGCGTGCCGGTTTGTCATCTGCGGCCCCCGGGATGGGCTGAATGGCGGGCACATGGTCTTGTTTTGAGGGGGGCGGTGCGGACTGGTCGCGGGGTGCGTGACGTTTGGGTTTTGCATCGTGCTTTGGCCGGTCGTCATAGTCGCGTTTGGTCTTGCGCGGGCCGCGTTCGCCCAGTTGCGGCGCGCCATCAAGCGCCTTGAGTGTTGCCTGATTTTCCAGCTTCATATCGCCGCCGACAGATTTGAGGAAACCGGGCACGGCGGGTGCTGAAATCTCAACATAGGTTTCGTTCGGTTGAATCCGGATCGCACCGATTTCGTTCTTGGTGATCCCGCCCGCCTTGCAGATCATTGGTAAAAGCCAGCGCGCCTCTGCCTTGCCTTCGCGGCCGACATCGACACTGAACCATTTGGACGGGCCGAATGATTTGGCCTCGCGCGGTTTGCGTTCTTTGGCTTGTGGCCCGTCTTTGTATTCGCTGATGTGTTCGGGCGCGGATTGCTTGCCAGCATAGAGCCGCAGATAGGCGGCGGCGATTTTTTCGGGCGCGTGTGCGGCCAACAGGCGTTGGGCGAATGCTGTTTCGCTATCCGTAAAATCCTCGGCCCAGACGGGATCGGTCAGTAGCCGTTCTTCGTCCTTGGCGGTGACTTCTTCGGCTGTGGGGGGCACGGCCCACGTCGCGTTCAACTTGCCCCATGTCAGCAGGTTTTGCGCGCGCCGTTTCATCTTGGCCGGTACGATCATCGCGGAGATGCCTTTGCGCCCAGCGCGGCCCGTGCGCCCAGACCGGTGCAGTAGGGCTTCGGCGTTGGTGGGCAGTTCGGCGTGGATCACCAGTTCGAGGTTGGGTAGGTCGATCCCGCGGGCGGCAACATCCGTGGCCACGCAGACTTTGGCCCGTCCGTCGCGCATGGCTTGCAGGGCGTGAGACCGTTCGGCTTGGCTCAATTCACCCGACAGCGCGACCGTGGCAAAGCCCCGGTTCGCCAGTCGTGTTGTCAGCCGTGTGACCATCGCGCGGGTGTTGGCAAACACAATCGCATTGGGCGCGTCATAGTAGCGTAAGACGTTGATAATGGCGGCGTCTATGTCGTGGTTGGCCACATTCAGCGCGCGGTATTCGATATCGCTGTGCTGGCTTTCCTTGGTCACGGTCGCCACCCGCACCGCGTCTTTCTGGTAGGATTTTGCCAGCGTCGCGATCATCTTGGGCACCGTGGCCGAGAACATCAGCGTGCGCCGGGTTTCGGGTGCTTGATCAAGGATGAATTCGAGGTCTTCGCGAAAGCCCAGATCCAGCATTTCGTCGGCTTCATCAAGGACGACGGCCTTGATTTCGCTCAGGTCTATGGTGCCGCGCATGATGTGGTCGCGCAAACGTCCCGGTGTTGCGACGACGATCTGCGCGCCGCGCTCAAGGCTGCGCCGTTCGTCGCGGAAGTCCATGCCGCCAACGCAGGATGCGAGCGTCGCACCGGCACCCGCATAGAGCCATTGCAATTCGCGTTTCACTTGCAGCGCCAATTCGCGGGTGGGCGCGATGATCAGGGCCAGCGGGCGGCCCGCGGGGCCGAAAGCGCCGTCTTCGGGTAGGATCGTGGGCCCGATGGCGAGGCCGAAGCCAACGGTCTTGCCAGAGCCTGTTTGTGCCGAGACGAGCAGGTCCTTGCCTTCCAGTTCGGCGTCGGTCACGGCGATCTGGACGGGGGTCAGATCGGTATAGCCTTGTTTGGCGAGGGCATCGGCGAGGGTCGGGATCATAGCGGTGGCTTTCTGGGGCGGGTAAGCCTCGCGCAGTACGCCTGTCAGCTGCGTTTGTATAGGGGGGAGACGCAACGTATCTGGAGGTCGGGTGCGGTGTGGCGCGAATCGCGTGTTAACGCTGTGATTTGTTCGAAAATCTGGCATGTGCAGCGCATGCAGATGTTATGCAGAAACCATGCGCATGATCATACACATGCTGCACCCGTTAACGGTGCGCACGGTGGAAGTGTGAATGGGGTGTTAAGTTCTTTTGGGTGTGGGGTGGAACCCAACCCTACATTGTTAGATATGACGTTGAATTGTCGTAAGGTGGATCTTGATCCACCTTACCCGGAGGCTGTGAACCATGCGTCGATGCGGGATTTCAGGGTAGCCCAGACCGCGGGTGCACCCTTTTGCACCTTTGCGCCGACGCGGGTTTCAACCTGCGCGCGGGTGACGTTGTAGTCGGTCCAGCTTTGCCCGCCGCTTTCAAGATTTGAGACCACCGGTTGCACCCGATCAATGGATTTGGCGAAGATGGCGTCATCGGTTTCAGCTGCTTCGAATTCGTCCCAGAGCGCGCGGAAGGTCAATGCCTGATCGGCGGGCAATAAGCCAAAGATACGCGAGGCTGCAGCTTGTTCGATGACCTCCATTTCAGCTGGGTCGTGGTCACCATGGATCGGATTGTCGCCAGCGTCGATTTCCACAATGTCGTGGATCAGCAGCATTTTGATGACCCGGTCGATATTGACGGGCCGGTTGGCGTGTTCGGCCATGACCATCGCGTAAAGCGCGATGTGCCAACTGTGTTCGCCTGAGTTTTCGGGCCGCGATCCATCACACAGCGTTGTGCCACGCAGGATCGATTTGAGTTTGCAGGCCTCCGTCAGGAAAGCCAGTTGTGCGTTGATACGATCTGTCATGGGTCGTTACGTCCAGGATATGAAAGTCGTACAGCTTGTGAAACGGCGTATCAGGCCCTAGCGCGTCACGCGGCGCGGCATGCCGACCGTTGGTTTGGCGGGTTCTTCGGGCGCGGGTTCAGGTTCCGGTGCTGGCTCTGGCGTTGCTTCGCGGGGTGTTTCCTCTGCGATCGCGGCCTCGGCTTCTTCTTTTTCTTCTTCGGAGAGACCCTGCAGCGGGGCTGCTTTGGGTTTGGGTGTATCCTTGTAGCCGTTTTCGATCCGCTCGCCCAATATCTTGCGGGCCCGTTCTTCGGCCCGGCGCACCCGGACCGCCGTCAGGTAGGTTTCCTGCAGGGTCTGCGATGATGCGCCAAGCACGTCGCCGATCATGTCAACGATGCCGATATCACCAGAGGCCTTTTGATCGGCGAGCGCCATATCGGCGAGTTCGTTGGCAACCTTTTCGACGTAGCTTTCGGCCATGGGATTACCTTGTTGTTTCGGTCAGACGCCGCCGCACATAGGACTTTACTGTGTCGATCATCGGCTCCATATACGGGTCTTCAAAGAAGTGACCGGCCCCATCCATGCAGTCATGGGTGATGGTGATGCCCTTTTGTTCGTGCAGTTTGTTCACAAGGTTCACAGTATCCTGTGGCGGTGCCACCCGGTCATTGGACCCGTTGATGATCAGACCCGAGGACGGGCAGGGGGCAAGGAAGCTGAAATCATACATATTGGCCGGTGGGCTGACCGAGATGAAGCCGGTGATTTCGGGCCGCCGCATCAAAAGCTGCATCCCGATCCAAGCCCCGAACGAAAACCCTGCAACCCAGCAATGTTTGGCGTTGTTGTTCATGGATTGCAGATAATCCAGCGCGCTGGCTGCATCTGACAGTTCGCCCACGCCCTGATCGTATTCGCCTTGTGACCGCCCCACGCCCCGGAAGTTGAACCGCAACACTGTAAAGCCCATGTTGTAGAACGCGTAATGCAGGTTGTAGACAACCCGGTTATTCATCGTTCCGCCAAATTGCGGATGCGGGTGCAGCACGATGGCAATCGGCGCGTCCCGGTCTTTTTGCGGGTGATAGCGCCCTTCAAGGCGCCCTTCGGGTCCGGGGAAAATGACTTCGGGCATACGTGTTCCGTCGCTGCTATGGCCCGTTTGCATTCTTGACGAAAATGCTCGGGCACTTTAGAAAGATTCTAAACTTGGGGTTTGCCCCCAAATCTTGTGTTCACGGTGAAGTAATGACGTGAGGCTGTGTCGTCAATGCAATTGCGTCGCAGCCCCCGGGGAGGTCGCATGAAACTGAGTACCAAAGGCCGTTATGCGATGGTTGCCCTTGCCGATCTTGCCTTGCAGACGGGGGATGGCTTGGTGAACCTGACAGAGATTTCCAAGCGCCAGGATATTTCATTGCCCTATCTGGAGCAGTTGTTTGTGAAGCTGCGTCGTGCCGGTTTGGTCGATTCAGTACGTGGCCCCGGCGGCGGGTATCGTTTGGCCCGCCCTGCATCCGACATTCGTGTGGCCGAGATTTTGGGTGCCGTCGATGAGACCGTGTCGGCCATGCACAAGGGTGCCGGTGCGTCAGGGGCTGCATCGGGCAGTCGTGCCCAATCGATGACCAACCGGTTGTGGGAAGGGTTGTCCGCCCATGTTTACGTGTTTTTGCATCAGGCCCGGTTGTCGGATGTGGTGGGCAATGAACTGGCCCCGTGTCCTGCGGTGCCTGCCTTGTTTGAGGTTGTGGATGATGCGTGACCCGACGGTGCGGCTGCGCCGCAAGACATGTTTTGCCGGGGCCAGCCCCGGACCCCGGGATACTTTTGGCCAAAAGAAGAGATGAGAGCATATCTGGATCACAATGCCACGACCCCGCTGCGCGCGGAGGCCCGTGCAGCGATGATGGCCGCCATGGATGTGGTGGGTAATCCGTCGTCAGTGCATGCCGAAGGCCGGGCCGCGAAGGGTTTGGTTGAAAGGGCGCGGGCGCAGGTGGCAGAGGCTGTGGGCGCCTCTGGTGCCGATGTGGTGTTCACATCCGGGGCGACGGAGGCTGCGGCGCTGGCATTGGCCGGGCGGGGGTTGAAGGCCGCCCCGATTGAACATGATGCTGTGCATGCCTGGGTCGATCCGGTGTTGCCTATCGTGGATGGTGCAGTGGTTGTGGATGATCCGGCGCAGTCTGCCGTGCAATTGGCTAATTCAGAGACCGGGATTGTGCAGGATTTGCCGCAGGGGCTGGCCGTGTCGGATATCACCCAAGGCTTTGGCCGGGTGCCGTTTTCGTTTTCCTGGGCCGGTGTCGGCATGGTGTTCTTGTCGGCCCATAAGTTTGGTGGCCCCAAAGGCGTTGGCGCGTTGATCTTTCCTGCGGGTACCGATGTTGCCGCACAGATCAAGGGTGGCGGGCAGGAAATGGGTCGCCGGTCGGGGACTGAAAATGTGGCGGCGATTGCCGGAATGGGGGCGGCGGCGGCTGCAGCTCAGGCTGATTTGGCTGCTGGAAAATGGGACCGGGTTGCGAAACTTAGAAATATTCTAGAAAAGGCCATTGAGGCCGCCGAAAAGAGTACTATTTTTGTCGGGAAAGGCTGCAAGCGGCTGCCGAACACCTCTTGTTTCATAACGCCCGGCTGGAAGGGTGAGACGCAGGTGATGGTGATGGATTTGGCAGGATTTGCTGTTTCGGCAGGGTCGGCCTGTTCGTCTGGCAAGGTCAAGGTGAGCCGCGTATTGCAGGCCCATGGCCTGGATGATGAGGCGGCGGCTGGTGCGTTGCGGGTGTCGCTTGGGATCGAGACAACAGAAGATGAGGTCATGCGTTTCGTGCAGGCCTGGACGGATAAACGGGCGCGGCGCAAGGCCGCTTGAGAGGAAAAAACATGACTGCTTTGGACACTGTTGAAGTCAAGGAAGGCGTTGATCAGGAGACGGTTGACGCGGTCAAGGAACTCTCTGGCGCGTATAAGCACGGCTGGGAAACCGAGATCGAGATGGAATATGCGCCCAAGGGCGTGAACACCGATATCGTCCGTTTGATTTCCGACAAAAATGAAGAGCCGGAGTGGATGACCGACTGGCGTTTGTCCGCCTTTGCCCGTTGGGAGCAGATCGAAGAGCCGACATGGGCAATGGTCAGCTATCCCGATATCGATTTTCAGGACATCTATTACTATGCCCGCCCCAAGAGCATGGAAGTGAAACCGAAATCGCTGGATGAGGTGGACCCCAAATTGCTGGCCACCTATGCCAAGCTGGGTATCCCGTTGAAAGAGCAGGCTATTCTGGCAGGCGTTGAAGGTGCCGAGGATATGCCAGCCGAAGGCCGCAAGGTGGCTGTGGATGCTGTGTTTGACAGTGTGTCCGTCGGCACGACGTTTCAGGCGGAGTTGAAGAAGGCGGGTGTGATATTCTGTTCGATCTCGGAAGCTATTCGTGATCACCCGGAACTGGTGAAGAAATATCTGGGCACGGTGGTGCCGCCGTCGGACAATTTTTATGCGACGTTGAACAGCGCCGTCTTCTCGGACGGGTCATTTGTTTATGTCCCGCCTGGTGTGCGCTGCCCCATGGAATTGAGCACATATTTCCGCATCAATGCCGAAAACACCGGACAGTTCGAGCGGACACTGATCATTGCCGACAAGGGGTCATACGTGTCCTATCTTGAAGGCTGCACGGCCCCAAAACGTGACACGGCCCAGCTACATGCGGCTGTTGTCGAGATCATTATCGAGGAAGATGCAGAGGTGAAGTACTCCACCGTGCAGAACTGGTATCCGGGTGATGAAAACGGTGTTGGCGGCATCTATAACTTTGTGACCAAACGCGCCGATTGTCGCGGTGACCGGTCCAAGGTGATGTGGACGCAGGTGGAAACAGGATCGGCGATTACCTGGAAATATCCAAGCTGCATTCTGCGCGGTAATGACAGCCAGGGTGAGTTCTATTCCATTGCGATTGCCAACAACATGCAGCAGGCCGACACTGGCACGAAGATGGTGCATTTGGGCAAGAACACTAAATCGCGGATTGTGTCCAAGGGGATTTCGGCGGGCAAGGCGCAGAATACCTATCGTGGTTTGGTGTCGATGCATCCCAAGGCAAAGGAAAGCCGAAACTATACGCAATGTGACAGCTTGCTGATTGGCGACAAATGTGGGGCGCATACGGTGCCTTATATCGAAGTCAAAAATAACAGCAGCCGGGTGGAGCATGAGGCGACCACATCCAAGGTGGATGATGATCAGTTGTTTTATTGCCGCTCGCGCGGGATGGACGAAGAAGAGGCCGTGGCGCTTGTGGTCAACGGCTTCTGCAAGGAGGTCTTGCAGGCGCTACCCATGGAGTTTGCGATGGAAGCGCAGGCGCTGGTGGCGATTTCGCTGGAAGGTTCTGTTGGATGATCCTTGTCGTCGGCGCTGTTTGGGGCTTTTTGCTTTTGAGTGCCATTATCGTCATCAATCAGAACTATGAGGTTTTCCGCGCGTTCGCAGGGACCGCTGATGGGGGCTATCTGGCATTGGGTTTGATCGCGGCCATTCTGGGATCACTTTTGGTGATCGCTGTCATGCTGCTCTCCGGCATTTTGCAATCACTCGGAGGGCGATCAATGCCGAAACGCTGGGCCACCCTTTTTGGGGTCGGTCTTGGTGGTGCTTCGGCAAGTCTGACCCTGCGTTTCATGCCGGTTGTCCTATGAGCGGGGTCTATTGTCCCGAGACCGTCACCGCGCGGCCCCGTTCTTGCCCCAGTTTGAGGCGATACTATAGCCGCGGGCAGAGTGGCGGAACGGCGTATGGCGGCGAAACAGGATATCAACGACTTCAAGGCGCGGGTGAAGCGGATCAACAATCCGCGCAACAACGCCTATTACGATCCCGACCTCGAAATGCATGTTCCCAAGCGGGTCACGCGCGACAAGATCAAGAAACCGAAATCCACAGAGGACGAGTCGTTCTTGGGGCCATTTATCGTCTCAGCGGTGATCGGGGCGTTTTGCTTGGGTTTGGCGCAGTTGGTGCGTATCCGTTATTTTGGCCTGATCGAGACCAGCAATGTGACCTTGGCCGTGGATCTTTTGGCCACGGTTTGGTTTTTGCTATTGCTGACCGCCCTGATCAAACGCAAAGGCGTGTTGGCGAGGTTTTCGCAGGTCGTCGGCATCGGCGCGATGTTGGTCGCGGGCCACAACCTGTTCTGGCGCTGGCCCGAACCGATGGCCACCATCTACACACCCGAATACGCACAATACGTAGCGCGCACGACCACGCCGCCATCAATCGTAGTCGGGTCCACAATCTACGAGTTTTAGCCGCATTCAAGAACATGAACGGCGTTGAAGCCTCTTGCGACATGGGTCGCAAGGGGTCTTTTGCTGTTGCACGATCATACGCATCCTGAGGAGAAGAAGATGTTGGAAATCAAAGACCTGCACGTCAAACTGGAAGAAGAAGACAAGCAGATTTTGAAAGGTGTTGATCTGACGATTGAACCGGGATCGGTGCATGCCATCATGGGGCCGAACGGGTCGGGTAAATCTACCTTGTCCTATGTTTTGTCAGGCAAGGATGGCTATGAGGTAACGAATGGAGAGGCATCTTTGGAAGGTGCTGATTTGTTGGATATGGATCCCGAAGAACGCGCCGCTGTCGGCCTGTTTTTGGCGTTTCAATACCCTGTCGAAATTCCCGGCGTCGGTAACATGACGTTCTTGCGCACTGCGGTGAATGCCCAGCGTAAGGCCCGCGGCGAAGAGGAATTGAGCGCTGCTGATTTCCTCAAAGAAGTGCGTGCCAAGGCCAAGAGCCTGAAAATTGATGCCGATATGCTGAAGCGTCCGGTCAATGTCGGCTTTTCAGGCGGCGAGAAGAAGCGCAATGAAATCCTGCAAATGGCAATGCTGGAACCAAAGATGTGCATTCTGGACGAGACCGATTCCGGTCTGGATGTCGATGCGATGAAACTGGTGGCCGAAGGGGTGAATGCCCTGCGGTCAACGGGCCGGTCGTTTCTGGTGATCACCCATTACCAGCGCCTGCTGGATCATATTAAGCCGGATGTTGTGCATATCATGGCCGATGGCAAGATTGTGAAATCGGGCGGTCCGGAACTGGCGCTTGAGGTCGAAAACAACGGATATGCCGATATTCTGGCAGAGGTGGCCTGATGGCGTTGGCGAAGTTGAAAGCAGATACAACTGCGGCCAGATTGTCCGGTGTTTCCCTGCCAGATGGCGCAGGCTGGGCGAATGCCGCGCGGGCGGATGCGTTGGCGCGGGTACAGCAGATGGGCCTGCCGACCAAGCGCGATGAGTATTGGAAATACACAGATCCTGCGTCTTTGACGGCTGCTGATCCACCAACGGCGGCGTTGTTTCACAATGACGAGGGTCCGTTGTTTGATGCTGTCGACCGCGTGCGCATCGTGTTTGTGGATGGTGTGTTTGATGCCGCAGCCTCTGACGATCTGAGCGCTGAAGGGCTGGAGATAGAGCGGCTTGTCGATGCCACGGCCCGCGACATTCATTGGGCCAAGGATGTTTATGGTGTACTGGAGGCGCGTGGGCAGGTGCCAGTCGAACGCCCCTTGGCAGCGTTGAATACGGCCATGGCAACCGATGGTGTTGTGATCCGTGCGACGGGGAAGGTCACCAAGCCGGTGAACCTGATCTATTTGCATAAGGATGTGGCGTCTGACGTGACACTGCACAATGTGGTAAAGGTTGAGGCTGGAGCTGATATGACGTTGTTGGAAACGGGTCCGGCAGCGGCGCGTTTTTCGAAGTCGCTCGAGGTTGAGGTCGCTGATGGTGGCGCGTTTCATCATGTCCGCGCCCAAGGCCGCGATCATGAACGTCGCGCCGTAACGCATTGTTTTGCAAAGATTGGTGCGGAAAGTACGTTTAAGTCTTTCACATTGACCTTTAACGGCGTGCTGACGCGCAATGAATGCGTGCTGGAGATTGTTGGCGATGATGCTGTCGCCCATGTGGCGGGGGCTTGCGTCGGTGATGGCCGTGATTTCCATCATGATGACACCGTGTTCGTCACCCATGATGCAGTGAATTGCGAAAGCCGTCAGGTGTTCAAAAAGGTGCTGCGCAATGGCGCGACCGGCGTGTTCCAGGGCAAAATTCTGGTGAAGGCTGGTGCCCAGAAAACAGATGGTTATCAGATCAGCCAATCATTGTTGTTGGATGAGGATAGTCAGTTCCTGGCCAAGCCAGAGCTGGAGATTTACGCCGATGATGTGGCCTGCTCACACGGATCAACCTCTGGCGCAATTGACGAGGATGCGCTGTTCTATCTGCGTTCGCGCGGTGTGCCCGAGCAGGAGGCGCAGAACCTGCTGACATTGGCGTTTCTGGCGGAGGCATTGGAAGAGATCGAAAACGACGCATTGGCGGATGATCTGCGGGACCGGCTGGAAGGCTGGCTGTCGCGTCACAGCTGATGCCTGTCACATCCGATATCGTGCGCACGTGGCGCGCGCCGCGTGCAGTGATGCGGGACCTTCTGGCCCAGGGCCGGCGCGAGGACCGGGCGATTGCGTTTCTGATGATCGCCTGTTTCCTGATATTCTTGTCGCAATTGCCGGTCCTGTCCCGCCGTGCGGCGGGTTTTGATCTGCCGCCCGGCACCGAACCGCGTGATTTGACGGAAATGATGGTTTATGCCTTGTTTGCCTGGCTGATGATCTGGCCGTTGTTTCTGTATATGATTGGCGGGCTCACACATCTTGTTGCCCGGATGTTCGGCGGGCAGGGCGACATGTATGGCGCGCGGATTGCCTTGTTCTGGAGCCTGCTGGCCACAACACCGCTGCTTTTGCTTTATGGTTTGACGGCTGGTTTTATCGGTCCGGGGTTGCAGAGAGACATCGTGGGTGCGATCTGGGTTCTGGCCTTTTTGGTCATTTGGTTTCAATCCCTGCGCGAGGCAGAAAGCGGAGCATGACCTTGGATTTCCAAAGCTGGATACGTGCCGTCTGGATGAGCCTGATTGAACCGGCTGATATGGCCCGCAAGGTGCAGGACATGCGGTTTGATATGCGCAGTCTGTGGATGGCGCTTGCGTTGGTGGTGGTGCTGAATGTGTTGCTGTTGGCCTTGGTACAGGCCCTGAGCCCTGTGCCGGATGCGATGAGCACGCAAATCATCCAGCTATCGCCTTTTGGCTATACGGCCATCATCGGCGTCTTTTTGGTGATGTTCGTCTTTGCCTTGTTTCACGCGGGACGGATGCTGGACGGGCAGGGGACGCTACCTGCAACGCTGACGATGGTGGTGTGGTTTCAGGCGATCAGTCTGACGCTGGAGGCGGGGCAGGTCATTCTGGTTCTGTTCAGCCCTTATGTCGCAGCCCTTTATGGGATGATTTCGCTGGGTGCGCTGATCTGGTGCATTGTTAACTTCATTGATGTGCTGCACGGCTTTGAAAGTCGCGGCAAGGCGCTGGTCACCATTCTGATGGCCTTGATCGGGACGGCACTTGGTGCCGGTCTGTTGCTGGCATTATTAGGGGTTGGTCCGCCCGGAGGAACGACATGAGTTATGATGTAGAGGCGATCCGCGCCGATTTCCCGATCCTGTCGCGTGAGGTGAACGGTAAGCCGCTGGTGTACCTAGATAACGGCGCATCGGCCCAGAAGCCGCAAGTTGTGATCGATGCGGTGACCCGTGGCTATGCCGAGGAATACGCCAATGTGCATCGCGGGTTGCATTACCTCAGCAATCTGGCGACAGAAAAATATGAAGGCGTGCGCGGCATCATCGCCCGGTTCTTGAATGCCGCATCCGAGGATGAGATCATCCTGAATTCCGGTACCACCGAAGGCATCAATATGGTCGCCTATGGCTGGGCCATGCCCCGGTTTGAACCCGGTGATGAGATCGTTCTGTCGATCATGGAACATCACGCCAATATCGTGCCCTGGCATTTCCTGCGCGAACGGCAGGGGGCGGTCATCAAGTGGGTGGATGTGGATGCGAATGGTGATCTTGATCCGCAAAAGGTGATTGATGCGATTGGCCCGCGCACCAAGCTGGTGGCCGTCACGCATATGTCCAATGTGTTGGGAACGGTCGTCGATGTGAAGGCAATCACCGAAGGTGCGCATGCCAAGGGTGTGCCAGTGCTTGTCGATGGCTCTCAATCGGCGGTGCATATGCCGGTTGATGTGTCCGATATTGGATGTGATTTCTATGCGATCACCGGTCACAAGCTCTATGGTCCGTCCGGCTCTGGTGCGATTTACGTGCGCAGGGAACGGATGGCCGAGATGCGTCCCTTTATGGGCGGGGGTGATATGATCCGCGATGTGACCCGTGATGAGGTGACATGGAATGATCCGCCGATGATGTTTGAAGCGGGCACACCCGGTATTGTTCAGACCATCGGTTTGGGCGTGGCATTGGATTACATGACAGAGGTCGGAATGGCGCAGATTGCGGCCCATGAGCACGACCTGTGCAGCTACGCGCGCGACCGGCTGGATGGGCTGAACTGGCTGAATGTGCAGGGCAAATCGGCCACCAAGGGCGCGATCTTTTCGTTCACGCTGGAGGGGGCTGCGCATGCGCATGACATCTCGACCGTGTTGGACAAAAAGGGTGTGGCGGTGCGTGCCGGCACACATTGCGCGATGCCTTTGATGGAGCATATGGGGACGGGGGCCACCTGTCGTGCCTCGTTCGGGATGTATAATACCAAGGACGAGGTCGACGTGCTGATCGATGCGCTTGAGCTATGTCATGAATTGTTTAGCTGACGCGCCTGTGTGGGCCCTATGTTGCAAGGTTTGAGGACATTCTTTGCGCTGGCCTTCGCGGTCGCCGGAAGTGCTTGCCTTGCCCAGGATGAGGGGCTTTTGGTGCCTTATTCTTATTTTGGCTTGCCCTGTATGAAAAATGCCGAATTCGCGTTTGGGCCGGTGGCGATGGATGATCCAACCGCACAGGTCCATGAGGTCTTGGGTGATCCTGCGTCGTTGTTGTCCCATCAAGACATGCCAGAACTGAGCTTTCCGATTGATACCTGGCGCTATGACGGGCTTGATGTTTTTGTCTTCGACAACAAAGTCGTCGAAATGACTGCGACACAACCGCGATGGCAAACGCCTTCTGGATTGGCTGTGGGGATGACACGCACGGCGCTTGTCGACGCTTTCGGGATGGAGCCTGCCACCCCGCAAAGCGATGTGGCGCCAGGGCCCGCTTATGTCATTCCGTTCTGCAATGGTTTTGTTGCGGATGAATTGGGTTGGGAGATGCGTGTGTTTATTGATGACGCGCAGATCGTTGAACAGATTTCGTTTTTGCGAGGTTGGCCATAATGCAGCGGGCGCAGTATCAGCGGGCTGCGCCACAAAATTCCCCATTGCGACAGTGTTCTGGCAATGCTAACTGGTCGAACACGCACCCGTAGCTCAGCTGGATAGAGCGCTGCCCTCCGAAGGCAGAGGCCAGAGGTTCGAATCCTCTCGGGTGCGCCACGCCAATAAAATGAAGCGTTTCTTTTTTAGTTGATCAGTTCAGCACCACTAGGGTCCTGTTTAATCTAGGGTCGCACCGTTCGTGGCGATTGATTGCCTCGATCGCACTTTATTGGTGGTCAGGTGAGTGATGGCTGTAAGCCGTCGGACGTGCTTCAGCCTGCCCATAATATGCAGGACCATTCGGATGATGTTTCGGCACCCATCGGTGACCTTTGTTCGGATCAAGCAGTTTTTGATCCACCACGTCGACGGCAGATTCGGTTTCTGCGCATCGTCACTTGAGAATACGTACGGTGATGCGTGCCGCTAAGACACTGACGATCCCGGCCGGCACACCTATTCCGGCCAGCCTCCATAGTTTCTTGAACGAGCGCCTCGGTGTCCCTGCAAATATTGCAACATTTTCCTCGCCTGGTGT